>NZ_VCBA01000004.1:363975-408818 GCF_007995245.1 Tateyamaria sp. syn59 | reverse complement strand
CACCATTACACTCAGCAACGCAGTGTAACGCTGCCACGCCGAAGTCCGCCTTGCGAGTCGATCAAGGCTGGCCCGCCGCGATCGGCGTATCTTCGCGCGTATCGCTCGCAACAGGTGCTCGCGAAACGAAAGCTCCAGACGGCAGATTTGGCTCTTGAGGTTCACCTATGGTGGGGGTTCACTTCAGTTGGCCTTCTTGGTCTGCAGGGGGAGGCAGCGACATTCTTGGTCGGGCGCGTGTATCATGATGCCGACCTTGACATGGTTCCGCCGCTTGCCGACCGCGACATGCACGAACGCAAGAGTAAGCGAGTGCATCTTGGCGACCCTCTCCGGCTCGAGGTCACCGATGTTTACCGCACTCCTGCACCCAAGGGCTGCGCTGCCTTCTGGATCGCTCGCATCGAGATGACGGACCCCAAAAAAGGAACTGGTCGCATCAGCATTGCGTGCAACTTATCAATTCTAAACCCAGCGGCGATGGGGCGTACGGATGATGGCCAAAGACCAACTGAAGCGTATTGTGGTGGCGGTGGAACACGGCGAAGCCCCGCATTTCAAGTAGTCCAGCAGCGAAGCGGATGCATGAACGGTTTAGGTAGAATGTGGGGGCTTTGCAGGAATAAGCGTAATGACGCATGGTTTAGACAGCGTTGATCGCCAAAGCAGACCATGGCGAGGCCGCTGCAGACGAGTGTTTGACCTGCTCTTGACGGCTACGGCCCGAAGACAACGCAATCGGTCGAACGGCGGCTTTGCAGCGTGTCGGCCGTCGACGGAAGCAAGGCCCGCGACGTGACCTTCGGGAGCAAGCCCTTAGATGCAGATAAGATACGGTAGCTGATCGCGACAAAAGGATTGCTTGTGGTGCCTCGCGACCCCCGGTACGCATTGTTTGAATACGCAATAGAGACACGGCCACACCATGAGCCACGGGGGCACCCTCCTTTTTCTGATTTCTTTGATGCCTTTCATCGGCGCGTTGCTGCCGGGCATCATGATCCGGGCAGGGCGCAATGTTTGCGCCATCTCAACCGCGATACCGACGCTCATTGCACTGACGATGCTCATGGTGCTGGCACCGGGGGTGATGCGTGGCGAAGTTGTGCAGGCCAATATCGAATGGCTGCCGCAGCTTGGGTTGTCCGCGTCGTTCTTTCTTGATGGCTTGGGACTTCTCTTCGCGGCGATGATCCTGGGCGTTGGCCTGCTGATCACGCTATATGCCAGGTTCTACCTGTCGGGCGACGATCCTATGGGGCAGTTCTTTACCTTTCTCCTGCTGTTCCAGGGCGCGATGTTGGGCATTGTCATATCCGACAACATCCTGCTTTTGCTGATCTTCTGGGAGCTGACGTCTTTGTCCTCCTTCCTGCTCATCGGCTACTGGAAGCACCTGCCGGAGGGGCGCCAGGGCGCGCGGATGGCGCTGGCTGTGACAGGGGCCGGCGGGCTGGCGATGATCGGGGGTATGCTCATCCTGGGCAACATCGCAGGCAGCTATAACCTGACAGACATCCTGCGAGCCGGCGATGCGATCCGCGCCTCCGACTGGTATCTGACTGCGCTTATCCTGATCCTTCTAGGCGCCTTTACCAAATCGGCCCAGTTCCCGTTCCATTTCTGGCTGCCGCACGCCATGGCAGCGCCGACACCGGTATCGGCCTATTTGCACTCGGCAACCATGGTGAAGGCGGGCGTCTTCCTCATGGCCCGCATGTGGCCGGTTCTGTCGGGCACCGACGCATGGTTCTGCATCGTTGCGACCACAGGCCTGGTGACCATGGTGGTGGGCGCGCTCATCGCGCTGTTCAAAGATGATCTGAAGGCGCTGTTGGCCTTTTCCACCGTCAGCCACCTGGGCCTTCTGACGATGCTTTTGGGTTTCGGCACCACAGCCGCCGCTGTTGCCGCCGTCTTCCACATCATCAACCACCTGACCTTCAAGGCCGCGCTGTTCATGACCGCCGGGATCGTGGATCACGAAGTGCATACCAGAGACATCAAGCGTCTTGGCGGGCTGAGGCATTTGATGCCGATCACCTTCGTTGTCGGCACCGTGGCGGCCCTGTCCATGGCAGGTATTCCGCTGTTCAACGGGTTCCTGTCGAAAGAGATGATGCTGGAAGAGGCATCGCACACCGACTGGTGGAACAGCCCCTACGTCGTGCCCGTCCTGGCCACCATCGGTGCGCTTTTGTCGGTTGCCTATTCGCTGCGGTTTATCTTCCATGTGTTCTTGGGCCCGGTTCGTGACGATTACCCGGCCACGCCCCACGACCCACCCTTTGGAATGTGGGCCGCGCCCGCCCTGCTGGTCACGTTGGTCATCATCATAGGCGTCGCCCCGTTTCTTGCAGACGGCATTGTAACAGCGGCAGCCAGTGCCGTGACCGGCCAGGATCTGCACCCCCACCTTAAGATCTGGCACGGCGTTACACCCGCGCTGTGGATGTCGATCATCGCTGTTGCTGGCGGAGCCGTTCTGCTGATGCAGCATGGTGCGCTCGAAAAGATCTGGAACACCCTTCCACGGCCCGAGGCAAAAGCGATCTTCGACCGACTGGTCGCTGTTCTGGTCGCCACGACCCGGGCGATCACCGATGTCAGCCACAACGGCGCAGTCAGCCGATATCTGGCCATTTTTACGACCACTTCGGTGTTCCTCGGCTATTTCGCCTACACCTCCAGCGGGCTTTCAGCCCCGACGCGAGAGATGCTGCCGGTTGCCCCGGTCATTGCGGTCGGCTGGCTCATGCTGATCGTGGCCACCGCCTCGGTGGTTGTCATGCACCACTACCGCTTCCGCGCGCTGGTCCTGATCGGGATCATCGGGCTGTCAATCTCTGCCGGGTTCGCCTACCTCTCTGCGCCGGATCTGGCGCTGACCCAAATCTCGGTTGAGACAGTGACGATCATGTTGCTGCTTCTGGCGCTTCACTTCATGCCGAAATCGACCCCGAAAGAAAGCTCTGCGGGACTGCGCGCTCGCGACGGCGTGATCGCATTGGGGGCGGGCGGCGGTGTGGCGGCGCTCGCCCACGCCTTCCTGATCCGCGATATCGAGACGATTTCCGATTACCACATCGCCAACAGCTATGAGGGCGGCGGAGGCACCAACGTCGTGAACGTAATCCTGGTGGACTTCCGGGGCTATGACACGTTCGGAGAGATCATCGTCCTCGGGATCGCAGGCCTGGTGATCTACGCAATGATGCACGCGCTATTGGATGGACCGGCAGCACGCCGGCTGAAGAACGCTGACTACGATAACGACCGGTCTCGCGACAGGCACCCAATGATGATGGTGGTCGTGACCCGTGTGCTGATGCCAATTGCCTTGGTCGTGGGCCTATACATCTTCCTGCGCGGTCACAATGAGCCCGGCGGCGGATTTGTGGCGGGTCTGGTGGTCGCCATCGCGCTGTTGATGCAGTACATGGCCTCGGGCTTTGCCTGGACGCAGGAGCGCAAGAAGATCGAGTACCACACGATGATCGGGCTTGGTGTTGTAATCGCGGGCCTGACAGGTGTGGGCTCCTGGCTTGCGGGGGCACCGTTCCTGACCAGCTCCTATACCTACGTTCATCTGCCCCCGATTGAGGAGTTTGAGTTGGCGACCGCCATGCTCTTTGATCTTGGCGTGTTCCTGACCGTATTGGGCGCCGTCATGCTGATGCTGTACAGCCTAAGCCGCATCGCCCGTTTCGCAGGCGCCACGGTGAACGTCACGCCGATGGATTATGACCCAAGCCAGCAAGATCAAGAAGAGGCGAAGGGCTGATATGGAGCTTATCATTTCAAGCAGTATCGGTGTGTTGACGGCTGGCGGGGTTTACCTGCTGCTGCGGCTCAGAACCTTCCCCGTGATCCTGGGTCTTGCGCTGCTGTCCTATGCCGTGAACGTGTTCCTGTTCGCCAGCGGAAGGCTGGCCATCGACCAATCGCCCATCCTTTCGAAGTATGGTGAGGCCACCTATACCGACCCGCTGCCACAAGCTCTGGTCCTGACGGCGATCGTTATCTCCTTCGGCATGACGGCGGTGCTGGTGATGATCGGACTTGGCGCATTTCTGGAGGCCGATAGCGACCGGATCGACATCACGGCAGACGACGGCGAGACCGAAGACGGAGGGCGCGCGTGATGCACTGGATCGTCCTGCCCGTCATCCTGCCGGCCCTCTTGGCGCCGTTGATCGCTTTCGTGATGCGTCATGACATTGCCCTGGCACGTGTGGCGTCCGTCGCGGGCACGGTTCTACTGCTCGCCATCGCGGTGGTGCTGATCTTCATGGCTGGTGACGGCATCACCCATGTCTATCGGCTTGGCGACTGGCCCGCGCCCTTTGGCATTGTCCTCGTCCTGGACCAATTGTCGGCTTTGATGGTGCTGCTGACCTCGACCCTCGCGTTGATTGTGCTGATTCATGCCATCGCGACAGAATGGGACGCCAAAGGCCGCCACTTCCACGCGCTGTTCCAATTTCAGCTGATGGGCATCTGCGGGGCTTTCCTGACCGGCGACATCTTCAACCTTTTCGTGTTCTTCGAGGTTCTTCTGATCGCGTCCTACGGCTTGATGATCCACTCCGGGGGCAAAGAGCGGATGCGCGCGGGCCTGCAATACGTTGTGATGAACCTTGCGGGGTCGACCCTGTTCCTGTTCGCCTTAGGCACGCTTTACGCCTCTACCGGCACGCTGAACATTGCCGACCTCGCGGTGCGCATCCCCGAGATTCCGGCGGACGAGGCCGCGTTGGTCCGTGTTGCGGCGATCCTGCTGATGATCGTCTTTGCGGTAAAGGCGGCGCTCTTCCCGGTGCAGTTCTGGCTGCCTGCCACCTATTCCAATGCTCCTGCGCCCGTTGCGGCCCTGTTTGCGATCATGACCAAGGTGGGCGCGTACGCCATCCTGCGCATCCACACCACGGCCTTCGGGCCGGGGAGCCCTGGCACAGAGGATCTTGCCGCCACATGGCTTTTTCCCGCAGCCATCGTGACCATCGCCGTCGGTGCATTCGGGGTCCTCGGAGCGCGCCGCCTGATGCCGCTGATCGCATTCTCGGTTGTGGGATCGATGGGAACACTTTTGGTGGCAGTGGCAGTTTTTTCAACGACCGCCACGACGGCGGCCCTCTACTACATGGTCCATTCGACCTTTGCGGCGGCCTGCCTGTTTCTGATTGCAGACCTTGTCGTCACACGCCGATCCGCTGACACGTTGAGCGCTGAACCCCCGACCGTGCAGAATGGCCTGTTCGCAGTGCTGTTCTTCGCCGCCGCCATCGCCATGGCGGGCATGCCGCCGCTTAGCGGATTCCTTGGCAAACTGCTGGTTCTCGATGCCCTGCGCGAGCCGGGGTTCATCGGCTGGGCTTGGTCGGCCATCCTGATCGGGTCGCTTCTGACCATCGTCGGCTTCGCCCGCGCCGGGAGCACTCTTTTTTGGAAGTCTACCGCAATCGCGGCACCCGCAACCGAGACCCCTGACACTGCTGACGGTGTCGTGGCAGGCGCGCCGCCTGCGACGGTGATGCAGGTCGCACCAGGCATGCTAGGCCTCGCCGCTCTTGCGGCGCTGGCGCTTTTTGCAGGCCCGGTGTCGTCCTATCTCGACAGCACGTCTTCGCAGCTTCACAATCGTGAAGGCTATGTCGAGGCTGTCTTGGGCGCGGACGAAGAGGAGGGCTAAGGAATGCTGACCCGTCTGATCCCGCATCCCTTCCTCAGCTTGACCTTGATCCTGGTTTGGATCGGACTTGTGAACAAGTTCACCCTTGGCAACCTGATCCTCGGCACGGCCTTCGGCCTTATTATTCCGATGCTCACAGCTGCCTACTGGCCGAACCGCCCCTCCATCGCCCGCCCGCTGAAGATCGCGGAGTATGTGCTGATCGTTCTGTGGGACATCATCGTGGCCAATGTTCAGGTGGCCATGATCATCTTGTTTAAGCGTGAGACAGAGATCCGGTCGCAATGGATCCCCATCCCCCTCGAGCTGACCTCGGCCGAGGCGATCACAGTCCTGGCTGGGACGATCACGATGACACCGGGCACGGTCTCGGCCATGCTGTCCGCTGATGGTGGGTCGATCCTCGTGCACTGCCTGCACACCGATGACCCCGACGCCATCCGAGACGAGATCAAATCCCGCTACGAACGCCGCCTTCTGGAGATCTTCCCATGATCGAATACGCTCTCTTGTTTGCCGCCGGATGTTACGGCGTGGCACTACTGCTGGACCTGTGGCGGATCGCAATGGGCCCTGACGCCGCCGACCGCATCCTTGCGCTGGATACGATGGTGATCAACGTCATTGCGCTGCTGGTGCTCTACGGTGTCTGGCGCGGAACGGCGATTTACTTCGAACCAGCGATGCTGGTCGCCATGGTCGGTTTCGTGTCCACCGTTGCCTATTGCCGTTTCATCTTGCGCGGAGACATCATCGAATAGGGCCACACCATGAACATTGTTGCGGAAATCCTCATTTCACTCGCCCTCGTTGTCAGCGGCATCTTTGGCTTTGTGGGGTCCTATGGACTGATCAAGCTGAAGGACTCGGTGCAACGCCTGCATGCGCCCACAAAGGCCACAACACTGGGTGTCGGCGGGGTGTTGATCGCGTCGATGATTTTTTTCTATGCCAAGACCGGGCAGGTCTCGATCCACGAACTCCTGATCACATTGTTCTTGTTCCTGACCGCGCCCATCACAGCGAACTTCATCGCCAAAACGTATTTGGCGCGGAACGTGGAAGAGAACGATGTGCCCGAGTGCATGGGGGAATACGGTTGGTCGGTCTATTGCGACCCGCCGGAAACAAGCTCGGACAGTTCGCGCGGTTAGGTTTACCTAGCGCCCGCGATCATGTCATTCGCGGCTAAAAAGCGACACAGGGAAAGAGTGGACGGTTTGGTGAACCCAGGTAGCCCGAGCTCGCTGCGTGGCCGATGTACGCTGGGGCAGGGACCGAAGGCCACATCATGCCGACCCGGTGGCGAGATGTATTCAAGGCGCAAGCCCACATGATGTTGCGTGTTCGCGCTGGATTACGAACGGTACACGCGCCCCGGTGCCGGTCTGACTTCGTATCAGTAACGGTCGATTCATCGGTTCGCGGCAGGTTTGCTCTAGGAGACGGCGATCCAACTGCGAAATCCACGGTATACCACTGAATGCAGAAAAATATTTTCTTAACAAAGGCTTAAAAACGCTCACAAAAAAGGCAAAGCAAGTTTATTACTTTTGAAAGCGCGTTGACGAAATAATCGTGCAGCTATGTTAGTGGATCAATAGCTACTCGGTCGACTAGAATGCCCACCACTGATCCATGGAATTCCCGTCAAACGCAGCGCGAAGGCACGGGGAAGGTCAGACGATGATAAAATCCGTCCTTGTCCCGGTGCGCGGCGACGGCATGGTGGCGACCGTTCTTGCGCACGCGGCGGAACTTGCCAAGAAACATGACGCAAAGGTCAGTGTTGTTCATTGCCGGGCGCAGCCAAGGGATCTGATGCCGCAGGGCGTCCCTTTGAACGACTTCGCGCGCAAAGTCATGATGGAGCAGGCCAGTGAGCTTGCGACGCGACAGGAAGACCACCTTCGAGGGATACTGCATAGGCTGGCGCGCGAGTTCGGACTTAACGATGAACCCAACGCAAACAGCGGTGTGACCTGTACCTTTACAGAAGTGCAGGGACGCATGGCTGACGTGGTCAAGCACGCGGGGCGCTTGTCGGATATTATCGTGCTTCCAAAGCCGCAGCGGGAACGCAACCTTGGCCAAAGTTCTTTGAAGGCAGCGCTTTATGGTGCGGGCCGTCCGGTTTTGATCTGTCCTGGGCAACTGGAACCGGACGCCACGTTCGCGCAGCACGTCGCCATCGGTTGGAATGGATCGCTGCCCGCCGCACGGGCCGTTGCATCGTCTCTGGACATCATCCACGCGGCTGAACGTGTCAGCATCCTGACCGGCGGGAAAGTGCAGAGCGACGGACCCAACGCAAACGACTTGGTGAACTACTACGCGCTGCGCGGCATCACCGCGGACATCGTTCACTTCGATGGAAAGGACCCCGCCACCGAACTTCTCAATGCCTGTCAAAGCATCGGGGCCAGCTTGCTTGTCACGGGCGCGTACAGCCACAGCCACGAGACCGAGATGTTGTTCGGCGGCAATACCGAGCGCATCGTCGACCAAACAGAAATGCCCATTCTGATGGCGCACTAAACAACTTTGCCCAACCCAACATGCACGGGCGACCGGAGACATGGGCACAAACGAGCATACCGCACACCGCGCGGACATTACGCGTCCACAGGACGGTTTACACTAGGGAGGACTACATCATGACACTTACCAAACGGCTTTTCCTTGGGCTGGCTGCCAGCAGCGCTCTTGCAACATTGCCGATCTCCGCCGTGGCACAGGACTGGCAACCGACCCGCCCGGTTGATTTCACGATCATGGCCGGTGCCGGGGGCGGTGCAGACCAGATTGCACGCTTCGTGCAATCGGTTGTCGAAGCCAATGACATGATGAACCGTCCTCTGATCCCCACCAACCGGGGCGGCGGATCTGGTGCCGAGGCGCTGTTGCATCTGAAGGACGCCCGTGATCCCGACCATACGCTTATGGTCACGTTGAACTCATTCTACACGACACCGATCCGCCAAGAGGGTCTGGGCGTCGATATCGAGACCTTCACACCCATCACCATGATGGGCGTCGACCCCTTCGTGCTCTGGGTGCACACGGACTCGGGCATTACGACCTTTGATGAATACCTTGCTGCAGTCCGTGAGATGGGCGGCGAGTATGTCATGGGCGGCACCGGCTCGGGGCAAGAGGATTCCATCGTCATCGCCTACATGTCCGGGGTCTATGACCTCGATATCAACTACATCCCCTACGATGGTGGCGGCGCGGTGGCACGTGATCTTGCCGGTCAGCAGATCATGGCAACCGTCAACAACCCGGCCGAGGCCAACGGATTTTATGAAGCGGGCGATTTCGTGCCGCTGCTGGCCTTCTCGGACGAGCGTATGGAAGCCTATCCGGACGTGCCGACGATCCGGGAGTTGGGGCACGACTTTTCCTACTACAACCAGCGGGCTATCGTTGGTGCGCCGGGCATGTCGGATGAGGCCGCCGCCTACTACCGTGAGGTGTTTGGCCAGGTCTACGAGGGCGAAGACTGGCAGAACTACCTGAAGTCCGAAAGCCTGTCCCCCCTGCCGATGGACGAGGCCGAGACCCGCGCCTACTGGTCCACGCAGGTCGAAAACCACCGTGAGTTGCTGTCCAAGATCGACGGCTAAGCCAAGACAACGGAAAAGGGGGCAGGAATGCGCCAAGGTGAGCTATCACTTGCAGGGTTTCTTGCCCTCCTTTCTCTGTATCTGATGTGGAAGAGCACTGAGCTTCCCATCGGCTACATCAGCGGACAAGGGCCCGGTGGCGGCTTTTGGCCCTTTTGGTTGTCTTTTGGCATGCTGCTAAGCTGCGCGGCCATCGCGTGGAATTGGTGGCGCGGCCGCAGCCCGGCATCGGTCTCGGACGAGCCGTTGATGGACGCATTCGGGTGGCGCACCGTCGCTCGTGTTGGCGGCGGGGTCGTGGCATTTGTGGCGCTCATCCCCATCATATCCATGTACGGCGCCATCTGCTTGTTCCTTGTCTACTACCTGCGCTTTCTGGGGCGGCATTCGTGGCTTTTGACGCTGGCGATCGCGATCGCGTTGCCCATCGGGCTGTTCTTTTTCTTCGAGGGCGCGATGTACATCTCGATGCCGCAGGGCCTGCCGTTCACGCAGCCCTTCTTCGACATGATGTACGACATCATCTACTGACGCAGCCCTGCATCGAGGATCTCCATGGAAGTCTTTTCACTCATTGTCGATGGCGTCGCGACGGCGGTTCAACCGATCAACCTGATGTTGATCGTCGTGGGCGTGGCTGTGGGACTGTTTATCGGCGCGATGCCGGGCTTGGGGTCCGTCAACGGCGTTGCGATCCTTCTGCCAGTGACATTTCTCGTGCCACCCGCATCTGCCATCATCTTTCTTGCGGCGATCTACTATGGCGCGATGTACGGCGGGGCGATCTCGTCTGTCACACTTGGCATTCCGGGCGCCTCTACCGCTGTGGCGACAACCTTCGACGGACGCCCCCTGGCGCTTCAAGGGCGTGCGAGCCTCGCCCTTGTGACGGCGGCATTGGCGTCTTTCGTGGGCGGCACGGTCGCCACGGTGTTTTTCAGCCTGTTTGCCCCGCTTCTCGCAGACGTGGCGCTGTCTTTCGGACCGCCAGAAATCTTTGCCCTGATGCTGCTCGCCTTCGCGACCTTCGTCGGCCTTGGTGGGGATGACATCCCCAAGACGATCTTCTCGATCTGCTTCGGTCTTGTCCTCGCGACGGTGGGCTTTGACACCATCTCAGGCGAGCCGCGCCTCGTTCTGTTCGATATTCAGGGCTTCCTGCGCGGGATTGGGTTCATCGTGCTTGCGATCGGCGTCTACGGCATTGGTGAGATGCTTTGGACCATCGAGCAAACGCGCGGTGACGTGACCACCACAAACCCCAAGATGACCGCCAAAGGTCTGCTCTCGGACACCAAAGAGTCTGTGCGCCGGGGGTGGAAAGGCACATGGATCGGGTCGGTCCTCGGCTTTTTCGTGGGGGTTCTGCCGGCCGCTGGCGCGACACCGGGATCGTTGATGGCCTATGGCGTGGCCAAAATGACCTCTCGCAAGCCCGAAGAATACGGCACAGGCTCCCCCGATGGTGTGGCCGCGCCCGAGGCTGCGAACAACTCGGCCTCAACGGGTTCAATGCTGCCAATGCTGACCCTCGGCATTCCGGGCTCACCGACCACCGCGATTCTGCTAGGCGGGATGGTCATGTGGGGTCTCACACCGGGCCCGCGCCTGTTCGTTGACGAGAGCGAATTCGTCTGGGGCCTGATCGGATCTTTCTACATCTCGAACCTGGTGGCGGTCTTGATCAACCTCGCGTTCATACCGCTGTTCGTTTGGATGTTGCGGATGCCGTTCACCATTCTCGCCCCCTTGATCTTCGTGCTCTCGATCATCGGCGGCTTCGCGGCCACGCGCAGTATGCATGACATTTGGCTGATCGTGATTTTTGGGATAAGCGCCTTCTTCATGCGCAAGTTTGACTACCCGCTGGCCCCTGCCGTTCTTGCCATCGTGCTCGGCCCAATTGCCGAACCGACCCTGCGTCAGTCCTTGCTCTTGTCATCGGGCGATCCGATGATCTTCTTCACCCGGCCGATTGCTGCCCCTATCACGGTGATCGCACTCATTTTGATCTTGTGGCCCGCCGTAAAGCTGGTGCGCCGCAAACGGCAGGTGGTCAACGGCTGATCAGCGTGCTTGAACCGCACCAGTAAACGCGCCAGGCGCAACTCTACGCGATACAGAAAGACACAGAATGCAAACACTTGAAGACCTGATCCAGCGCCACCCCGGCACCGCCAATGCCATTGGCGCCCCCGGCCGGGACTGGATGACATACGCAGACCTCAACGCGCTGACGCAAGAGGTGCGAACAGCCTTGCGGGCTGCAGGTGTCGGTGCTCAGGACCGGGTTGCAATCGTCCTGCCCAATGGGCCTGAGATGGCGGCGGCTTTTGTCACGGTGGCGCAATCGGCCACCACCGCTCCGCTGAACCCGGCCTACAAAGAGGACGAATTCGCCTTTTATCTCGAAGACCTCAAGGCGCGCGCAATCATTGTGGAGGCAGGCTACGATGGACCAGCCCGCGCCGCCGCAAGTCGGTTTGACCTGACCGTGATCGAGCTGATGGCAACGGAACCGGCAGGCAACTTCACCCTGTCCACCGATGTGCAAGGCAGCGCGCCGGAGGCCGTGCCCACGGCGGATGACGTCGCCCTGATCCTGCACACCTCTGGCACCACCTCTCGGCCCAAAATCGTGCCGCTGCTGCAATCCAACGTGGCGGCATCGGCAGAAAACATCCGTGCGTCCTTGGCGCTTACGCCAGAGGATTGCTGCCTGAACGTGATGCCCTTGTTCCACATCCACGGTCTGATTGCCGCTGTTAGCGCGTCGCTTGCAGCGGGCGCGTCGATCAGCTGCGCGCCGGGCTTTGACGCCCTCAAGTTTTACGGTTGGCTCGAGCAGGTGAACCCCAGCTGGTACACCGCCGTTCCGACCATGCATCAGGCTATTCTGGCCCGCGCGCCGCGCAACGCCGAGATCATCGAAAAGGCACGCCTGCGCCTGTTGCGGTCGTCGTCATCGTCCTTGCCCGGTCCGGTCATGACCCAATTGGCAGACACATTCGGCGCGCCTGTTGTGGAAGCCTACGGCATGACGGAAGCCGCTCACCAGATGTGCAGCAACCCGATCGAGCCGGGCCGACAGAAACCCGGTGCCGTCGGTCTTGCCGCGGGACCGGAAGTACGTATCGCCCATGAAATTGAAAACCGCCTGATTGAGGGCGTCGGTGAGGTTTCCATCTCGGGACCCAATGTCACCCCAGGCTATGAGGGCAATCCCGAAGCCAACGAGAAGAACTTTTTTGAGGCCGACGGCAAGCGCTGGTTTCGTACCGGCGATCAGGGTGTGTTCGACGAAGACGGTTTTTTGTCCCTGACCGGTCGCTTGAAAGAGATCATCAACCGAGGTGGGGAAAAGATCAGCCCGCTTGAGGTGGACGGCATTCTCTCGGAACACCCGGCCATCGGCCAATGCGTCACCTTCGCCGTGCCCCACCCAAAGCTGGGAGAAGACGTGGCCGCAGCCGTGGTTCTGAAGGAGGGCCAAAGCGCCACCGACCGCGATATTCGCGACTTTGCCAGCGCGCGTCTGGCCGCGTTCAAGGTGCCACGCAAAGTTCTTATCCTCGACGAAATTCCGAAAGGTGCGACCGGCAAGTTGCAACGCATCGGCCTGGCCGAGAAACTGGGTTTGGGCTGAGGGGCGCAATATGAAGATTTGTATTTTTGGTGCCGGTGCAATCGGCGGCTACATGGGCGCGAAACTCGCCCAGGCCGGGGCGGATGTCAGCCTTGTGGCCCGCGGTCCGCATCTTGCCGCCATGCGCGAAAACGGCCTGCGTCTGATTGAGGAGACGGGTGAGACCACGGTCCGAGTCACGGCTTCGGACAACGCCGCAGACCTTGGCCCGCAGGACTATGTGATTGTCACGCTCAAGGCCCATTCGGTCCCCGGTGTGGTCCCGCATATGCAACCGCTCATCGGCGATCACACCACCATCGTTTCAGGCGTCAATGGGGTTCCGTGGTGGTACTTCCACAACCTCGGCGGGCCGCTCGACGGCACTCGTCTGGAAACTGTTGACCCCGGCAATGCACAATGGGACGGCTTTGGTCCCGACCGCGTGTTGGGCTGTGTCGTTTATCCCGCTGCCGAAGTCATCGAGCCGGGCGTTGTGAAGCATATCGAGGGCAACCGGTTTTCCCTGGGCGAACCCGATGGCTCGAAGTCCGAACGCGCGTTGGCGCTTTCCAAGGCGCTGGCCGCAGCGGGTCTGAAGGCGCCTGTACGTCCAAAGATCCGAGATGAGATTTGGGTCAAACTTTGGGGGAACCTGTCCTTCAACCCCATATCGGCGCTGACACATGCGACGCTAGATGTCCTGTGTACCGATTCCGGCACGCGAGAGGTCGCGCGCAACATGATGCTGGAGGCCCAAACCATTGCTGAAAAACTTGGTGTTAAATTCCCCATCGACGTTGATCGCCGCATCCAGGGCGGAGCAGATGTCGGCGCCCACCGCACATCCATGCTGCAAGACCTTGATCAGGGCCGCCCAATGGAAATCGACGCGCTTGTGGGGGCTGTGAAAGAACTCGGGCGCGTGACCGATACGCCAACACCAACCATCGACACGGTCCTTGCCTTGATCGCCTTGCGCGGAAAATCCGCCGGACTGTACCCGAGCTGAGAAAGGGCGATAGCTGCCATGCAGCGTGCTTTTTTGGTTGATCGCGGGCACGGTTTCGAACCCATTGTGCGCTGCCCAAGACTTGCGGACGATGCGTGACTTTCACTATGCGAGAAACCCAAAGCAGACGTCCATTTCGCAGCGACCGACGTGTGCGTCCCGATGCTACGGCCATGCAGCAGCGAAAATGTGGTTTTCGTGCGGGCGAAACCAAAAACCGCGAATGACCGATTTGGTGATGTAGGCTGCAACGCGGCGGTAAGTGCTCCGCATTCGCAAATGGTTGCTGTGCCAGTGTCAGGCGCAGTTGCGCAGCAACCTCAGATCACTGATCGCTTGCGTCCCCGGTCAAATCCACGACCAAGCCCTCCACGAACGCGCGCACCTTCGCTTCAGACATCTCGCAAGGCCTCAACAAGCCGCCCGATGCCAGCACGTAGCAGTTCAAGCTGATGTAATCCGAACCGCCCAGCTCCTCGGCCACTAGCTTTACGGATCGTCCATCGGCAAACAGAGTCTTGGTCACGACATATTGCGTCCCGTGCGCCCTACCGTGAAACGTACCTTCTGGTAGCGCGTTCAAAGCCGCCTCAAAAGTTGTCATACCTCGTAGGGCATGCACACATTGCGCACCGCAGTCCGGTCGCTCACGCCGATTTCTGCCCGATCTTTGGCTCCGTCCCGGCCTTGATCCGACGCATGTTCTCGCGGTGGCGCCAGAACACCAGAAGCGTCAGAATAACGCCCAAAATCAATGCCCTGGACGCGCCAAGCCCCATGATGAGAAAGGTAGACGCCGCTGCGGCGACGATCGCCCCCATGGACGAGATGCGCGACAGGCCCGCACCCACCAGCCAGGCGATGCATGCGCCAATCCCCACCGGCCAATGCAGCGCAAAGAGCAGGCCCAGGAATGTCGCCACACCCTTACCGCCCTTGAAACCCAGCCAGACAGGATAGCAGTGGCCCAGCATCGCAGCGAGCCCCGCGATCTGCGCCGCATCTTCGTGCCCGGTGGTCGCGCGGGCGAGCAGCAGGGCCGCAGCACCCTTGCCCGCATCCAGCAGCAGGGTCAGTGCGGCGGCGGTCTTGTTGCCGGTGCGCAGCACGTTCGTGGCGCCGATATTGCCTGATCCAATCTCACGAAGGTTGCCAAGGTTCATCATGCGGGCCAATACCATACCGAACGGTATGGAGCCCAGCAGGTAGCCGATCACCGCCCAGAGGGCCAGCGTGGCAGGTGTGCTTTCGATCAGGGGCATTTAGTCTTTCTTGTAAACGGAGCGTCCAGCGACAAAGGTTTGCAAAACCTTACCCTGCATCCGCGCCCCGTCAAACGGGGTGTTGCGCGATTTCGAGTGGAGTGTGGCACGGTCCATCACAAAGGGGGTGTGCGGGTCGAACAACACCAGATCAGCAGGTGCGCCGACGCACATGCGTCCACAGTCCAGACCCAGCCTCTTGGCCGGGTTCAACGACATCGCCCGCCATAGCGTCGGCAGGTCGATCAGGTTGGCGTGGAAGAGGCGCATGGCAGCAGGCAGAAGTGTTTCGAGAGCCACGGCGCCCGATGCCGCGGCCTCAAACGGCAAGCGCTTGCTTTCCTCATCCTGCGGGGTGTGCATGGAGCTGATGATGTCGATGAGACCCGATTGGACCGCCTCGGCTATGGCGATCCGATCCTCTTCGTCCCGCAGCGGCGGCTTGATCTTGAAAAAGGTCCGGTAGTCCGCGACATCCAGCGCATTTAGTGTCAGATGGTGGATCGAGGTGCCTGCAGTAATGTCGAACCCGTTGGCCTTGGCCCGTTCCAGCGGCGGCAGGGCACGGGCAGCGGTGATCTGGTCGGCGTGGTAGCGCGCGCCTGTCATCTCGACCATTGCGATGTCACGATCAAGTCCCATGCGTTCCGCCATTGGCGATACGGCAGGAAGGCCACGCAGCGAGGCGAACTTACCCGAGGTCGCCGCTGCACCCGCGCTCAGCCCCGGATCCTGCGGATGCCCCAACACCAGCGCCCCAAGTGAGCGGGCATAGGATAGCGCTCGGGCAAAGACCTTGCTGTCCGTCACCACCCGGTCGCAATCGGTGAAGGCCACGGCGCCTGCGTCCAGCAGAAACCCGATCTCGGTCATCTCGCGCCCCTGCCGCCCCTTGGTCAGCGCGGCCATGGGCAGGACGTTCACCGGGGCCGCCTCCCGCGCGCGGCGGATCACGAATTCCAGCGTCTCGGGGTTGTCGATGGCGGGATCGGTGTCGGGGCGGGTGACCATTGTCGTGACCCCACCTGCCGCTGCGGCCAGACCGGCAGACCCAAAGCTCTCCTTGTGCCGTTCACCGGGTTCACAGACCTTGACTCCGATGTCCACGATGCCGGGGGCGAGGTGTTTGCGGTTGCAGTCGATGACCTCTGTGGCCTCGGGGCGCGGGCTGTCATCCGTGATCACAGCGCTGATCCGGCCATCTGTTACCCCCAAGGCTCCGGTTGTGACCGATCCCTCGGGGTCCAGCAGCTTGGCATGTTCAAAGAGGATATCCGTCATCCGCCGATCCAGATCATGAGGTATGTCAACAAGCCCAGCACAATCAGGGCCACCATCGCGATGCGGCCCGACATGGCGGCGTCGGATGGCTTTTTCTTCACCGTCTCGGGCGGAGCGGAGTAGGGCTTGGCGCTGTCGGCCTCGATCTTTTCCGCCGCACTCCAATCTGTGCGCAACTCTCCATACGTGCCGATGAGCGTCAGCGAAGAGGCGGGGCGCAGTGTAACGGCGCGATCCTCGAAGGCCAGCGAGAACACGATCAGCACCCAACCGCCCAGTTTTTCCAGCTTGGTCCGGTCGGGGGCGAGTTGTTCCATCGGCACCGCGTTGCCTTCAGCAAGGTAGCCCACCAGTCCGATGCCTTCGAGGTCGGAGACGGGAAAGACCTCGACCTGATCCGTGTTCACATCCGTGCCGAGCGCGTCGTTTAGAGCAGCGGGATCGTCCTTGAGTGCCTGCGCTTCCTTGTCCGTCATGGACAAGGCAAAGACACGGATCACGCCGCGTTCGTGTGCGGGAACGGTCAGGGTGTCCGTCATGCGGCCCCCCGCACGGCGGCCAGATTGCGCGCCAGCAAGTCCATTGCAGCCATGCGCACAGCAACACCCATCTCAACCTGTTCCTGAATGACCGAGCGGTTGATGTCGTCGGCCAACGTTCCGTCGATTTCGACGCCGCGGTTCATCGGGCCGGGGTGCATGACGATGGCGTCGGGCTTGGCATGGGATAACTTGTCCGCGTCCAAGCCAAAACGGTGGTAATACTCGCGTTCGCTGGGGATAAACCCGCCGTCCATGCGCTCTTTCTGCAAGCGGAGCATCATCACCACATCGACGTCTTTCAGCCCTTCGGCCATGTCGTCATAGATTTCCACGCCAAATTCCGAGATGCCCGACGGCATCAGCGTCGGCGGTCCGATCAGCCGAATGCGGTTTTCCATCTTGCCCAGCAGGATGATGTTCGACCGGGCTACGCGGCTGTGGGCGATGTCACCGCAGATCGCGATGGACAGCCGGTGCAGCCGCCCCTTGGCCCGTCGGATGGTCAGCGCATCGAGAAGAGCCTGCGTGGGGTGTTCGTGCCGTCCGTCGCCTGCGTTCAGGACGGCGCAATTCACCTTTTGTGCCAGCAGGTCCACTGCCCCGGAATGCGGGTGCCGCACCACCAGCAGGTCGGGGTGCATCGCGTTGAGCGTCATGGCGGTGTCGATCAACGTCTCGCCCTTGGAGATTGACGAGGCCTGCATGGCCATGTTCATCACGTCCGCGCCCAGCCGTTTGCCCGCCAGTTCGAAACTGGCCTGCGTGCGGGTGGAGTTTTCAAAGAACATGTTGATCTGAGTCAGCCCCGCCAGCGCATCCTTGTGCTTGTCGGGGGCGCGGTTGAGGGCGACATACTCTTCGGCAAGGTCCAGAAGTGTCACGATCTCTTCGGGGCGGAGGTGTTCGATGCCCAGCAAGTGGCGGTGGGTGAATGTCATGGACTCTCCGTGCGGTGTTCGGCGCCGCGTTTGGGCGCTTATATGCGGCGTGCAGGCTAGGCGGCAAGCCGTCGGATTTGCATATTTGAAGAACAATGAAGGGGCATTCCTGTTCCCCCGTTTGCGGCATAGTGTGGGCCTATGGAATCGGCGGAGTATCACAGCGCCCTTGCGGCCTTGGCCTGGCAGATCGAGCTGGGCGCGGATGAGTGCATCGCGGATGCGCCGGTGAACCGCTATGAGGTGCCTGCATCCGTACAGAAGCCGAAACCTGCGTCGCAGCCTGCCGCCGCGCCTGTCATGCAGGTCGGTGTTGATCCGGTGACTGTCGCGCAGGCGGCGGCGGGTGCTGCGCAGGATCTGGAGGGGCTGCGGGCCGCTTTGGCCGCTTACGACCATTGCGAGTTGAAGAAGGGCGCGCGCAATCTGGTGTTCTCAGATGGCGTGCCCGGTGCCCGCGTGATGATCGTGGGGGAGGCCCCCGGTCGGGATGAGGACATGCAGGGCAAGCCCTTTGTTGGACGCGCCGGGCAGCTTTTGGACAAGATGCTGGCCGCCATCAACATGAGCCGTGACGAAAGCGTCTACATCACCAACGTGCTGCCCTGGCGTCCGCCGCAGAACCGCGATCCCAAGCCGGATGAGGTCGCCATGATGCAGCCTTTCCTGCATCGCCATATCGAACTTGCCAAACCGGATGTGCTGGTGGTCGTCGGCAACCATTCCTGTCAGGCGCTGCTGGGCAAGCGTGGCATCACACGGCTGCGCGGCAACTGGACCGAGGCGCGCGGCAAGCCTGCGCTGCCGATGTTCCACCCGGCGTACCTGCTGCGCAATCCGGCGGCGAAGCGCGAGGCTTGGGCAGATTTGCTGAGCCTGCAGGCGCATTTGAGGGGCGGGGCATGATTGATCCGATTGTCTATCTTACCTTTTTGCCCGCCGCGTTTGCCCTGGTCCTGACGCCGGGCCCCGACATGCTGTTTGCCATGGCCCAAGGCTTGCGGGGCGGGAAGGGGCCTGCAGTCGCCGCCTCTGCCGGGATTGCGAGCGGGGCTGTTATCAATGCTGGGCTGGCCGGGTTGGGCCTGGGCGCGCTGGTGTCTGCGGCCCCTTGGGTCTTTGGCGTGGTGCGCTGGGTTGGCGTCGCCTATCTGCTCTATCTGGCGATCAAGACGCTGATGTCGCCGCTTGTCGGTGAGAACACACGGCTCGTGCGCCCGTCGCGCGCCTTTCGTGATGGATTGATCGTGAACGTGTCGAACCCGTCGGTGATCCTGTTTATCCTCGCCTTCATTCCGCAATTCGTGGACCCGGCCCAGCCGATCCTGCCGCAATTCCTAGTATATGGCGGCACCATTGCGGTGTTGGGCTTCATCGTGAAGTCGGGCGTGGGCATGACCGCCGGTGGTCTCGGCCGCGCGCTGGCCCGGAACCCGGTCATTGAACGTGTGCTGCGCTGGGCGACGGCGGGGGTCTTTGGCGCCCTTGCCGCGCGCGTCGCCTTTGCCGGAGCGCGCCCATGAGCCGGATTGACGACAGCCTTGAGTTTATTGCCATCCGGATTGCCGTTCTGACGGTCAGTGACACGCGATCATTGGACGAGGACCGGTCGGGTGACGTGCTGGTAGGCAGGTTGACGGATGCTGGGCACGTGCTGGCGGATCGCAAGGTATTGCCGGACGAGCGGGCGCAGATTGCCGCGCAGTTACGGGCCTGGTGCGATGATCCGGAGATTGACGTGGTTCTGTCCACCGGTGGCACGGGCCTGACGGGCCGCGATGTCACGGTCGAGGCGCACCGGGATGTCTATGAAAAGGAGATCGACGCCTTTGGCACGGTCTTTACCATGGTGTCGATGCAAAAGATCGGGACCAGCGCAGTGCAAAGCCGGGCGACGGGGGGCGTGCGCAACGGCACGTACCTCTTTGCCCTGCCCGGCAGTCCGGGGGCCTGCAAGGATGCGTGGGACGAAATCCTCGGCCGGCAGCTCGATTATCGTCACCGCCCCTGCAATTTCGTCGAAATTTTACCGCGTCTTGACGAACATCAGCGACGGAAATAGCGCGGGCTTGCGTAACAGCTTTGTTGCTTGGACATTCACCGGGCGCGCCTAAATTATGATACGGTGCCGTAGAGGCGACTAAGGGCGTACAAAGAATGAGATTTTTGAGGCAAAGCCTGATCGGCCTGGTGTTGGCCGCGCTCAGTCTGGGGCTTTTGGCCTATGCGGGGTCGATCGTGGGCAGTGCCGTTCAGTCACGCCTGTCCGAAGAGCCGCGGACGCCGCCTGCGCGCGAGCGCGTTTTTGCGGTGGCTGTTGTCCGTGCCGCAGCGGGAACGGAAACCCCCGTGCTGGAAGCCTTTGGCGAGATTGCGAGCCGTCGGACACTTGAGCTGCGCGCGGCCGTTGCGGGCCGGGTGATCGAACTTGCGGACGGGTTCGAAGACGGTGGCGATGTCACCGCCGGTCAGGTGCTGGTGCGGATTGATCCGGCCAATGCCGAGGCGGCCCTAGCCCGCGCAGAGGCCGATCTGCTGGATGCCGAATCCGAAGTGCGCGATGCCGACCGTGCCCTGATCCTGGCACAGGACGAGCAACAGGCCGCACAGGTGCAGGCCGACCTGCAAGAGCGCGCGTTTCAGCGCCAACAGGACCTGCAAGCGCGTGGCGTGGGCACCGCCGCCGCCGTGGAGGGCGCGGAACTGGCCGCGGCATCGGCCCGGCAGGCGGTGCTGGCGCGCCGTCAGGTCGTGACCAGTGCCGAGGCGCGGATTGATCAGGCCAAGACTCAACTGGCCCGCGCCCGCATCGCATTGGACGAAGCGCAGCGCACCCTGGACGACACCACAGTCACCGCCCCCTTCGACGGCACGCTTAACGCGACCAGCGTGGTGGCCGGGCGCCTCGTCTCTGCAAATGAACAACTGGCAACGCTGATCGACCCCGGCGCGCTCGAAGTACGGTTTCGCGTATCGACGGCCCAGTTTTCGCGGCTGCTGAACGAAGATGGCGGCGTCATGGCGGCCCGGGTCACCGCAACGCTGGATGTCGTGGGGATTGACCTTGCCGCCACGGGCACCGTCAGCCGCGCCAGCGCAGGCGGCGGCGAGATGCAGACCGGGCGCTTGGTCTTTGCACGCCTCGACACTGGTCTCGGCTTCAAGCCGGGGGATTTTGTGACTGTGGCCGTGTCTGAACCCCCGCTCGATGATGTTGTGCGCTTGCCCGCGACGGCTGTCGATGTGTCCAACACGGTTCTGGTCCTGAGCGAGGACAACCGGCTTGAGAAACTCGACGTCGCCGTCCTGCGCCGCCAGGGCGACGACGTGCTCGTGCGTGGCGATGGCCTTGTCGGCCGCGACGTGGTCGAGGCGCGCTCGCCCCTGTTGGGGGCAGGCATATCGGTGCGGCCCCTTCAGCCACGGGCCGAGGAGGCGTCCGAAGCACCGCTTGAGCCCGAAATGGTCGAATTGACCGATGAACGGCGCGCCCGCCTGGTCGCCTTCGTCGAAGCGAGCGATCGCATGCCTGCGGACGCCAAGGAACGGGTGCTGGCCAGCCTTGCCGAAACGCATGTGCCAGCGCAGATGGTGGCCCGGCTGGAAAGCCGGATGGGGGGCTAGGTGGCGCGGCAGATCCCAAAGGCGGCGGGGGGCATCCTCAGCTATTTTGTCCGCCACCGGACCGTTGCGAACCTTCTTTTGCTGGTCATGCTTGTGGCTGGTGTGGCCGCTGTGCCCAACATGCGCGCGCAATTCTTTCCCGATGTGATTGTCGACAATGTGCGCGTGAACGTCACCTGGGACGGGGCAGGGGCCGAAGACGTGGACGCAGGTATCGTTCAGGTGCTGGAGCCGGGGCTGCTGGCTGTCGAAGGCGTGGAAAGCACCGAGTCCCGGTCGACCGAAGGCTCGGCACAGATCACGCTGGAGTTCGAGCCGGGTTGGGACATGGGCCGCGCCGCCGATGACGTGCAAACGGCGGTCGATGCGGTCACGACCTTGCCCGAGGATGCAGATGAACCCACCGTGCGACGCGGGGCCTGGCGCGACCGGGTGACGGATGTGGTCATCACCGGGCCCGTCGGCCCCGAACAACTGGGCCTGTTTGCTGACGAGTTTGTGGTCCGCCTATTTGCCGCAGGCGTCACCCGCACAACCATTCGCGGAGTGGCCGCGCCGCAGGTGCTGATCGAGGTGCCCTCGCTGTCGCTGATCGCAAACGAAGTCACGATGTCCGAAATCGCCGCCGCAATCGCAGCCGAGGTGGACACCGACCCCGCCGGTGACGTGACCGGTGCCAACGCGCGCGTGCGCACCGGCACCCAGAAACGCACGCCCGAGGAGATCGCAGGCATTGTTCTGCGGTCAAACCCGGATGGCTCGAAACTGCTTGTCCGTGATGTGGCGACCGTCCGGCAATTGGGAACGGCCCGCAACCGCAGCTATTTCGTGGGCGACGACCCGGCCGTGTCAGTGCGCGTCGATCGGTCAAACAACGGCGACGCCATCGCCATGCAGGCAACCGTGACCGACGTGGCGGCCGAGTTACGCGCAACCTTGCCGCCATCGGTCACGGTCGAGCTGATCCGCACGCGGGCCGAGGCAATTTCGGCCCGTTTGAACATCCTGATCGACAACGCCTTTGTCGGGCTGGGTCTGGTCATCACGTTGCTCTTTCTGTTTTTGAACGCGCGCACCGCGTTCTGGGTGGCTGCGGGGATCCCAGTGGCGCTGCTGGCGGCGATTGCACTGATGTACCTGGGCGGACTGACCATCAACATGGTGTCGCTTTTTGGTCTGATCATCACCCTTGGCATCGTGGTAGACGACGCCATTGTCGTGGGCGAACATGCCGATCACCGCCACCGCGCCTGGGGCGAGCCGCCCCTGGTTGCCGCCGAGAATGCGGCGCGGCGCATGTCCATGCCTGTCTTTGCCGCGACGCTGACCACGGTCATCGCCTTCTTCGGCCTGATCGCTGTCGGGGGCCGCTTCGGCGATCTGATCCGTGACATTCCATTCACCGTGATTGCGGTTCTGGTGGCGTCGCTCGTCGAGTGTTTCCTGATCCTGCCGCACCACATGGGGCATGCGCTGGCGGCCTCGGACAGGCCGCGTTTCAGCCGGGCCAAGCTCGCGGTTGCTCTCTTTAGTGTTGCTGCGCTGTCGGCTGTTGTCACCGGTGCGGCGGGTTACGTCATATGGTCAGAGACGATTGGCGGCTTTTCCGATGCGTGGCCTTACATGCTCGCCGGTCCAACGATCATGGCAGCTGTGTTCCTGTTGGCCCCGCGCACGGTGAAGGCGCGTTGGGTGGCGGCGATGGGCACCAAGGGGCTCGACACCCCGTCTGTCATCGTCAATGCGGGGTTCGAGTGGATGCGCGAGACGTTGTTCCGCCCGATGATGGCAGGCGTCATTGCCGCCCGCTATGTCGTGCTGGCGGGGGTTTGCGTCGTGCTGGCCAGCCAGCTGGCGCTGTTTATCGAACGTGACGTGCAGTGGCGGTTTTTCAACGCGCCGGAGCGCGGGTCTGTGACCGGCAATTTCGCGATGCTGGAAGGGGCAAGCCGCGCTGACACACTGGCCATGATGCGCGAGATGCAGCGCGCGACCGAAGCGCTGGGCGCACAGTATGAAGAGCGCTATGGCCGCAATCCCATCGACTATGTCATCGCCGAGATCGGCGGCAATGCAGGCCGCGGCCTGAGCGGGGTCGAGGCGAAGGATTCCGACCTGCTGGGCGGTATCTCGATCGAACTGATCGACGCGGATCTGCGCCCCTATTCGTCCTTCGCCTTTGTGGCGGAATTGCAGGACACTGTCGTCCGACATCCGCTGGTCGAAACAGTCAGTTTCCGCGGCTGGCGGTCGGGGCCGGGCGGTGACGCGCTGGACGTGCAGTTCTTTGGCGCGGACACCGACACGTTGAAGGCGGCCTCCGAAGACCTCAAGCGCGCGCTCTTGCAATATCCCGAGGTGAGCGCGGTCGAGGACAATCTGGCCTACGACAAGGAAGAGCTGATCCTCGATCTGACGTCGCAAGGTCAGGCGCTTGGCTTTACCATCGACATGCTGGGCCGCGTGCTGCGGGATCGGCTGAACGGGATCGAGGCCGCGACCTTCCCCGATGGCCCGCGCAGCGCCGAAATCCGGGTGGAGCTGCCCGAGGGCGAGCTGACCGCCGATTTCCTCGACCGCACGCAGATGCGCACGCCGGACGGGGGTTATGTGCCCCTTGCCGATATCGTGAGCGTCGAGCGCCGCACCGGCTTTTCGACCGTGCGACGCGAGAATGGAATCCGCCTGATTTCCGTGACCGGCGACATTTCCGAGGATGACCCCGTCCGAGCGACCGAGATCAACCGGGCGCTGGAGGAGGAAATCCTGCCCACCATCGCCGCCGAGCGGCAGGTGGAGTTCCGCAAGGCGGGGCTTAGCGAGCAGGAGGATGAGTTCCTGTCCGACAGCCTGACCGGGCTGATCCTTTGCCTCACAGGCATCTACCTCGTGCTGGCCTGGGTCTTTGCCAGTTGGACCCGACCCATCGTGGTCATGGCGATTATTCCCTTCGGCCTCGTCGGTACGATCTATGGCCACCACCTGTGGGATGTGCCGCTGAGCATGTTCACCGTCGTGGGCCTCTTGGGCATGACCGGCATCATCATCAACGACAGCATCGTTCTGGTCACAACGATCGACGATTATGCCAAGGATCGGGGTCTCTTCCCGTCGATCATCGACGGGGCAGCGGACCGGCTCAGGCCTGTGATGCTGACGACGCTTACCACCGTTCTTGGTATGACCCCGCTGCTTTATGAGACATCGCAGCAGGCGCAATTCCTAAAGCCCACGATCATCACGCTGGTCTACGGGCTTGGCTTTGGCATGGTGTTGGTGCTGCTTGTGGTGCCCGCATTGGTGGCGGTGCAGCACGACATCTCGCGCCAGATCAAGGCGATGCGGCGCGGGCTGTCCGCCCCTGCCGTCGCTGTGCGCTGGGGGTTCTTGGCGCTGTGGGCGGTGGTGCTGGCATGGTTCGGGGCGACGATGGGCTACACGCTGATCAACGGCGCGCTTCTGCCTGCATTCGCTCAGGCCTTGCCCGCGCTTGGCGAGCAAGCGGCGCTCAGCGGGGCACTGCTGCTGTTTGCGGGCGGTGTGCTGTTGCTGGGTTTTGTGGCATATGTGATCGCGGCGCTGGTGTTCCAGATCACGCGCTGGAGAACGGCTGCTTAACCGGCGCTGCAGCCTTGTACATCGACTGCGTAGTCGGCGCCCAAAATGGTGATCCGCACATCGGACCGATCCACGGCAAAGGCGCCGCCATCGGCGTGCATCATGTCACTGACTGCCACCACTGTGTCGCCCGCACGCGAGGTGCGCGCCTCGCTGACCCAGACGCCGGGCACGCCGGGTTCGATCACAGCCACCTCTGTGCCGCCGGTGTGGGGCAGGGCCACATGCGCTTCGATCTGCATGCCATTTTCAGTCGGGCGCAGGCGGCAGACGGATGACCGCACCTCTGCCTCCGACGCGGAGTATGGCATGTCGGCCAGGGCCGCCACGATGGCGGGTGTTGGTGTAAGGTCGGGGCTGTCCAGCATCTCGTCGATCTTGACGCTGTGGGGGATACAGACATCCGAACAGACGCCCATCGACAGGGTCGTGCGCAGGCGCATGGGCTTGTCGGGGCGCGCGGGCGTGATGTGCATGGGGATCACCACCTGTTCGGTGTACCCGATCGACCGCATGCCGTTCTGCACATGCACCTCCGGCGTGGGCCAGGACAGGCTGACGGCACCGATATTGCGGGCGCGGGACCAGTCGAAATGCGGCGGAATACCTGCGTCGCCCGGCGCGCGCCAATAGGTCTTCCACCCCGGCGCCAGCACCAGACGCACCGCAGCCAGCCGTTGCCCGTTGGGCAGGTCCCAGCCCTGCAGCACCTCAGTGTGCACGACGTGATCAAACCGCCCCTGCGCATTGCTGGGTACGG
This sequence comes from Tateyamaria sp. syn59, assembly GCF_007995245.1. Lineage (GTDB taxonomy): Bacteria > Pseudomonadota > Alphaproteobacteria > Rhodobacterales > Rhodobacteraceae > Tateyamaria. The sequence goes on along the minus strand of NZ_VCBA01000004.1, from coordinate 382,835 downwards.
TGGTGACGGCCGAAAGGGCCGCGGCAAGGGACAGAAGGTGTTTTTTCATTCCCTCTACATGCCGAGTCAGGGGCGCGAATCCAAGTCACGTCCCGGTCAACTCGCTGTAACGAAACGGTGCGCGATGGCTTGCCTGCGGCACATCCGCAGGTTGCTCTGATCCGGCCACCACGCCATGTTACGTTGAGATGACACAGGAACAGACGATATTGGGCGCCACGACCCTTGATCTGACCGGGCAGCTGCTGGTTGCTATGCCAGGCATGGGCGACCCGCGCTTTGACCGTTCGGTGGTGTTTATGTGCGCCCACGGCGAAGACGGGGCGATGGGGCTGATCGTGAACAAGCCCGCCGCCGACATGACACTAGGCGAGTTGCTCGACCAGCTTGAGATCACCGGCAATGGCCCGGCGCGCAAGCATCCTGTGCATTTTGGCGGCCCGGTCGAAACGCAGCGGGGTTTTGTGTTGCATGGGGCGGACTACACTTCGCGGCTGCAAACGCTTGAGGTGGGCGCGTTCGGCATGACGGCCACACAGGATGTGCTTGAGGATATCGCCACAGGTGAAGGGCCTGAACGCGCGTTGGTGATGCTGGGCTATGCCGGGTGGGGGCCCGGCCAGTTGGAGGGCGAGATCGCGCGCAATGGCTGGCTCACCGTGGGTGCGACGCCCCAGCTGGTGTTTGGCACGGGTGATACGTCGAAATGGATCAAGGCGTTGAACGCGCTTGGCATTGATCCGCTGGGCCTGTCGGGCGAGGCCGGGCGTGCCTAGCCGCGCGGGGCCGCTGCACGTCGCAGCCTGTCGTTGATCGCCTGGCCCAAACCGCAATTCGGGATCGGAGCCACCGCAATGGGTTGGCCCATGGCATCCAGCTTGTGCAGGTGCCCAAAGAGGTTCGCCGCCGCCTCGACCAGATCGCCCGCGACCGACAGGTTCAGATCAGACTGCATCGGCCCGAACCCCAGCAGCACCTCACCCGCGTTGGCGCAGTTGGCATTCAGCCGTACGACAGCGTCCGGGGCGTAATGCGACAGCATCTGTCCGGGTGCGGTGATCGAATCCCCCGCATCCGCGAGCGGGCCTGCGATGGCCTCAATGTCCTCGCGGGCCAATCCGCCGGGGCGCAGCAAAGCCAGCGGATCGCTCCCGACGATGGTCGATTCCAGTCCGACCGTGCAGGCGCCTGCGTCCAGAACCGCGTCGACCCTGCCGTCTAACCCGGCCATGACATGCGCTGCCGTCGTGGGGCTGATCCGCCCGGACGGATTGGCAGACGGGGCCGCCACCGGGCCGCCAAATGCGCGCAACACGTCTTGGGCAACCGGGTGTGATGGCACGCGGATGGCCAGCGTCTCAAGGCCCGCCGTCACCAGCGGCGACAGCCCGTGGCCCTGCTTCAGAGGTGCGACCAGCGTCAGCGGCCCTGGCCAGAACCGGTGGGCAAGGGTTTCGAGCGGGCCGGATAGGTCCGCATAGCGCAGGGCCGCGTCGAAGTCTGGTACATGTACGATCAACGGGTTGAAGCTGGGCCGCCCCTTGGCCTCGAAGATGTGCGCGACTGCGGTGCCGTTTCGGGCATCGCCCCCCAGTCCATAGACCGTCTCCGTCGGGAACGACACCAGACCACCCGCGCCCAGCAGCCGTTCGGCTTCGGCGATACCGGCAGCATCGGGCGCGAGGAGGGCTGTTTCAATCTTGGGCATCAGCGTTGACCTGTCGTCGCGTGACGCGGCGTTTGAGTTGCGATATGACCAAACCAGCCGCATTTATAATTTCAAACACGCCCCTTTAAGCGCCCTTAAGCCGCTTGCCAAGACTTTGATACCAGGAGCTAACCCATGCCGTATCGCGCCCCCGTCGATGACTACTCCTTTCTGTTTGACCATGTGGTGGGGCTTGATCAAGTCGTGGCAACCGACCGGTTCGCGGATGCGACATCGGATGTGACGACCGCCATTCTGACCGAGGCGGGCAAACTTTGCGAAGATATCATCGCCCCCCTGCAACGCCCCGGTGACCTGCACCCCGCGCGCCTTGAAAACGGTGTCGTACGGACTTCGCCTGGCTATGCGGAGGGTTACAAGGCCATCGCCGAAGGCGGCTGGGTCGGCATCGCGGCGGACCCGGAATACGGTGGCATGGGCCTGCCTATGACCGTGACCACCGCCGTGAACGAGATGATGTCGGCGGCCTGCCTGTCGCTGCAGTTGGCCCCCCTGATGACCCAAGGCCAGATCGAGGCGCTGGAACATCACGCCAGCGATGCGATCAAGGAACTTTACCTGCCCAAGCTGATCTCGGGCGAATGGACCGGTACCATGAACCTGACCGAACCGCAGGCCGGATCGGATGTGGGTGCGCTCAGTTCCAAGGCCGAGGACAATGGCGACGGCACATACGCGATCACTGGCCAGAAGATCTATATCTCTTGGGGCGATAATGACTTCACCGACAATGTCTGCCATCTGGTGCTGGCCCGCCTGCCGGGCGCACCTGCGGGCACCAAGGGGATTTCCCTTTTCCTCGTGCCCCGCAACATTCCCGATGAGAATGGCAATGCCGGCGTGGCGAACAGCCTCAAGGTCGTCAGCCTCGAACACAAGATGGGCCTGCACGGCTCGCCCACCTGCGTGATGCAATATGACGGTGCCAAGGGCTGGATGGTCGGCCCCGAAGGCGGCGGTATGGCGGCCATGTTCACCATGATGAACAACGCCCGCCTTGGTGTGGGCGGGCAGGGCGTTGGGGCCGCCGAAGGCGCCTACCAGCACGCTCTGGGTTACGCGCTTGATCGCAAGCAGGGCAAGACTGAGGGCGAGACCGGCACCATCATCGACCACGCCGACGTGCGGCGGATGCTGATGACCATGCGGGCAGAAACCTATGCCGCCCGCGGTATCGCGTTGATGTGCGCGGTGGCCATCGACATGACGACGGCAACGGATGAGGACACGTGGAAGGCGCGCGCCGCCCTGCTGACGCCCATCGCCAAAGCCTTCGGCACCGACATCGGAAACGAAGTGGCGGGCATGGGTATCCAGGTCCACGGCGGCATGGGCTTTGTCGAGGAAACGGGGGCAGCCCAATACGCCCGCGATGTCCGCGTAACCACCATCTACGAAGGCACCAATGGTATCCAGGCCATGGACCTCGTCGCGCGCAAGATGATGGACGGAGGCGAAGCCGCCGCCCGCATTTTTGACGAGATCGAAGCCGCCGCCGAAGCGGCCCGCGCGACCTTCCCCAAGATGGCCGAAGCCGTCTGGCAGGCCAGCGAGAGCCTGCGCGAAACCACTGAATGGATGATCGCGCAGAACCATCGCGTCCGCTTTGCCGGTGCCGTGCCCTACCTGCGGGCGTTCGCGCGGGTGCTGGGCGGGCACATCCACCTCGCCTCCGCCCTCAACGACCAGGGCGGCGCACATGAAAAGGTGGCGCGCTTCTACATCCAGCGGCTCCTGCCCGAACATGACAGCCTGCTTGCGCAGGCGCAGGCGGGCGACTACGACGTCTATGCCCTGACGCCAGAAGAGTTCGCCGCCTGATGAAAGACCTCCCGCCCACTGGACTTCGATACCCGTGGGTGGAGCCACCGCAGCACGGGCAAGCCATCGAAGTGGCCCCCGGCATCCTGTGGATGCGGCTTCCCCTGCCGATGAAGCTGGACCACGTAAACGTCTACGCGCTGGACGATGCCGACGGCTGGACGGTGATCGACACGGGCTTTGCGTCAAAGAAAACCATAGGTATCTGGCACGCGCTGATGGACGGCCCGCTCGGCGGCAAGCCGATCACACGGGTCATCGTCACACACCATCACCCCGATCACGTGGGGCTCGCGGGCTGGCTGCAATCCGACTTCGGGGCCGAGCTCATCACCACGCGCACCGCGTGGCTCTTCGCCCGAATGCTGACGCTGGATGTACAGGACACCCCTACCGAAGAGTCGCTCAATTTCTACCGCAGCGCAGGCATGGACCCCACGATGTTGGCCCAAAGGGCCAAAGAGCGCCCCTTCAACTTCGGCGACATCGTCGCCCCCATGCCGCTTGGCTACACGCGGATCAAACAGGGCGACACGATCCGGATGGGTGGGCGCACCTGGGATATCCATATCGGCAACGGCCACGCCCCCGAACACGCCACATTCTGGAGCCGGGACGATAATATCGTCCTGTCGGGCGACCAGATCCTGCCCTCTATCAGCCCCAATATCGGCGTCTATGCCACCGAACCCATGGCTGATCCCATCTCTGACTGGCTGGAGGCCTGCGAACGGCTGCGGCTGCTGGCGCAGGACGACCACCTCGTCCTCGGTGGTCATAAACTGCCCTTCACCGGCCTGCCCACGCGGATGCGGCAACTGATCGACAATCACCACGGCGCGCTCAAGCGGTTGACGGAGTATATCGACACGCCCAAGGCTGCGTCCGAATGCTTTGCCCCGCTCTTCAAGCGCAGTATTGGCGACGGCGAATACGGCCTCGCCCTGGTTGAAGCCGTCGCGCATCTGTCGCACCTTTACCAAGAGGGGCGGGCCACCCGCCACAAACGCGAGGACGGCGCCTGGGTCTACCAAGCCGCCGACTAGGGGGCAAAGCCATGAGCGACGACATCACCAGCCAGATCAGCACCGCCGCCGAAGCGGTCGAGGCGGCCGCCCTGCCGCGCGCGCATGAGGTCCATTGCGAACCCGGCGCGCGCAACGCAGCCGACCAGCCGGTGCCCAAGGGCGTCAGCAAAACGCCAACCGAACAGAAAAGCCCCGCCCAATGGGCCTATGAACGCATCATCCTCTACCTCAAGAATTTCGAGGAAAGTCTCGACAACGAGCACGAGGTGGCAATGGGGTTCACCGGCGGCGACGCCGGCGTGCTGCGAATCGAGGGGATGGGCTACTATCCGCCGGACATCGTAACCTTCTATGGCACCGACCCGACCGGGGCCAAAACGCAGGCGATCCAGCATGTGAGCCAACTCAATGTGATGCTGCGGGCGCTGCCCAAGGCGGTCGAACAGGCGGAACCGCGCCGCATCGGCTTCCGGCTGGTCCAGGATCTCGAAGAAGAGTGATACGCGCCGCAACGACGCAGTGACAGACCCCGCGGGATGCGGTAAGCGCGGGCAAGCGAATATGGAAGGGACCTGTTATGGCAGACCACAAAATCGGCGAAATGGATATCGAAACGCAGGAAAAGACCTTTGACGGGTTCATGTCCTGGGTCACTTGGTCCGTTGTCGTGATCCTCGTCCTGCTGGTCGGCATGGCGATCTTTATTTCTTAAGGCACGCACGTTTTTTCCAAAAATGTGATTTGAAAAGACTGGGGAGTTCCGGGAATGCGTTTGTATGCGGCCCTTGTGGCCTGCGGCGTGCTGGTCGGGTGCGCCCAGCCTCCCGAAGTACCCTACGCTTCTGACGAACGGGTCGCCTCGGTTGCCTATCGCGCACCGGGGCCAGCAACGATTACCGTTATGACCATGGTCAGCAATCGCAACGGGTCCGGGGCGCATACGGCGCTTTTGATAAACGGCAGCGAACGCGTGATCTTCGACCCCGCGGGCTCTTTCGTGAACGAGCGGGTGCCCGAACAGGCGGATGTTCTCTACGGTGTGACCCCGGCCGTCTTGCAGGGCTACCGCAGCGCGCATGCCCGCAGCACCTTTCATGTGGTCAGCCAGACGATGGAAGTGACCCCCGAACAGGCCGAGATCGCCTTGCGTCTGGCCAAGCGCAACGGCGCTGTCCCGCGCGCCCTGTGCACAAATGCAACGACGATGCTGCTCCAGCAGGTGCCCGGTTTCGAGGACACCAAGGTGACCTATTTCCCGACCAAGCTGATGGAGCAGATCGCCAAGCGCCCCGGGGTGATCGAGGACAAGTATTTCGAAGACGACGAGGGCACCATCGTGGACGGTGTGGCAGGGATCGTCATTCCCGAGTGAGGGCTTTGCCGCGCGCGGTCACGGTTTCAGAGCACGTAGACCAAAACAATCAGCGTCGCCGCACCTGCGCCAATCGCCGCAAAGACGTTGCGCGTCCACATCCCCACCCCCAACGTCGCCAGCGCGGCCACAACGCGGCTGATATCCGTGCCGCCGTCCTCTCCCGAAAAGACGACCAGTGGCGCCACGAGCGCGGGCAAGATCGCCACGGCTGTGTATCGCAGATGCCGCAGCAACCAGGCGGGCAGGGGCCGGTCACCGACAAAGCCCAGAAAGGTGAAGCGCAGCAGAAAGCTGCCCACGCCAAGGCTTATGATGACGGTCCAAAGGGTCGCGCTGTCGCTCATGGTGTGCGCCCCTTGAGCATCAGTTCCGCCTGCGCACCCGCCATCATCCCCGCGGCCCCGGCGATGATCAGGCCCAGTGAATAGGGCACCGGCACCGCCAGCAGCCCCACAACGACCGCAACCACAGCCGCAATCAGATGCGGCAACGTCCGCACCATCGGCGCCACCATCGACAAAAACGCGATGGGCAGGGCGAAATCCAGCGGCAGGTCCTGCGGCAACTGCGTGCCGACAGCGGCGCCCAGATAGCTCATCCCGAACCAGACGATCATGACCAGCAGGCAGGTGCCAAAGTAATACGCCATCCGCTGTGGCACGCCCAACTCCGGCTCCGCCTCAAACTTCGCATGGCTCAGGGCATAGCTTTGATCGACCAGCAGGTAGGCCGCAAAGATGCGCTGCCACAGTGGCGCCCGACCCAGATAGGGGGTCAAAGCGGCGGAATACATCGCTACCCGCAGGTTCACCGCCAACGCTGACAGGATCACAATAACGGTCGGCGCGTCATTCTCCATCACCTGCAGCGCTGTAAACTGCGCCGCCCCCGCAATGACCGCGAGTGAGAACGTCATCACCTCAAACACGTTCAGCCCCGCCTCGGTCGCCAGCACACCAAAGAGCAGCGCAAAGGGGCCGGCCACGAAGACAAAGGGTGCGCCGTCGCGCACACCCGCCCAAAAAGCGGATTTGGTGGTGGTGATGGGCATGAGGGGGCCTTAATGTAACCCGGCAAGATGTAGGCGCTGCTCGGGGAGGATGCAATTGGCACGTGACAGCGACACGACAGGATACCTGGTCGCGCCCGACCCCCGCGCGCCGCGCCTCACCCGTGCCGTCACCGGCCACGACCACACCGGGACCGAGACGCAAATCAGCGTGGTCGAGGAACGCCCCCTCACCATCTACCTGAATGCGCAGGAAATTGTGACGGCGATGACCATCGGGGACTACCCCGATTACCTGGCCCTCGGCTTTCTGCGCAACCAGCGCATGCTGACCGATGCCGACACCGTCACGCGCGTGGATTACGACGAGGAACTCGAAACCGTCGTCGTCCGCACCGCCAATCCCACCAACCACGAAGACAAGCTGAAGAAAAAGACCCGCACCAGCGGCTGCGCCGTCGGCACCGTCTTTGGCGACATGATGGAGGGGCTGGAGGACACGACCCTGCCGCAAGCCGAGGTCCGCACCTCCTGGCTCTATGCCCTCTCGGCAACCATCAACCGCACCCCATCCCTCTACCTCGAAGCGGGCGCGATCCACGGCACGGTGCTCTGCCAGCAGGACCAACCACTCGTCTATATGGAGGACGTTGGCCGACACAACGCGGTCGACAAAGTGGCGGGCTGGATGCTTCAGAACGGGTCCGACCCGGCGAACAAGATCCTCTACACCACCGGCCGTCTCACCTCAGAAATGGTCATAAAAACAGCGCTCATGGGCATCCCCGTTCTCGCCTCCCGCTCCGGTTTCACGGCTTGGGGCGTCGAAATCGCCCGCGAGGTTGGACTGACCCTCATCGGACGCATGCGCGGCCAACGCTTCGTCTGCCTCAGCGGCGAAGAACGGCTGATCCGCGACACCGACCCCTCCAGCGTGCGCGACGAACCCAAGGGCGCAGGACGCAAGGGCGCGGCATGAAACCACCTTTGGGCGTGATCCTAGCGGGCGGGCAAGCCACGCGCATGGGCGGTGGCGACAAGGGGCTGCTGCAAGCAGGCGACACGCGGCTGATCGACCACGTGATCCAGCGGCTCAGCCCTCAAGTGGACGGCCTCGCGCTTAACGCCAATGGCGACCCGACGCGCTTTGCCGACCTGAAGCTGCCTGTCATCCCCGACAGCATCGACGGCTTCGCTGGCCCCCTTGCGGGCGTGCTCGCGGGTCTTGATTGGGCGGCACAGCAGGGTGCGGAAACAATCGTCACCGCTGCCGCCGACACGCCCTTTTTCCCCTGTGACCTCGTCCCGCGCCTGCACCTCGCGACCGAAGGGATGCAGCACCCGCTCGCCCTCGCCGCCACGCCCGATCCCAAGCGGGGCAAGGCGCGGCACCCCACCTTCGGCCTCTGGCCCGTGGCACTCCGCGACGACCTGCGCGCCGCACTTCGGGACGGTCTGCGCAAAGTCGTCCTCTGGACCGACAAGCACGATGGCCGCACCGCGCTCTTCCCTGACGAAGATGCCTTTTTCAACGTGAATACGCCCGATGACCTGAAACGGGCAGAGACCATAGCCAAGGAACTACAATGAAGATTTACGGTGTTGTTGGCTGGAAAAACGCGGGCAAGACCGGCCTGATGGAGCGGCTTGTGACCGAAATCACCGGGCGGGGCATCACCGTCTCGACCGTGAAACATGCCCACCACACCTTCGACGTGGACCATCCGGGCAAGGACAGCTACCGCCACCGCGTTGCGGGCGCGTCCGAGGTGCTGCTGGCTTCCCGCAACCGCGTGGCGCTGATGCAGGAACTGCGCGATCAGGACGAACCCACGCTCGATCATCTGCTGACGCGCCTCAGCCCCGTCGATCTGTTTCTGGTCGAAGGGTACAAGCGCGACGCCCACCCCAAGGTTGAGGCGCACAGGGCCGAGACGGGCAATCCGCTTATCGCCCCCGATGATCCCACGATCCGCGCCATCGCGAGCGACACGGCTCTCGATATGGACCGCCCGGTCTTCGACCTGAACGACACCAAGTCGATTGCTGATTTCATCCTGTCAGAGGTCGGGCTTTGAGTGTCAGCGACACCGGCGCGGGCTTCGACACCGGCGCGGTGTTCAACACCATTGTCGTGGCCGACTGGTCCGCAGGCAAACGCCGCCCCGCACGGCCCAGCAAGGATGCGATCTGGCTTGGGATTGCGTGTGGCGGCGTGGCCGAAGACCCGATCTATTGCCGCTCCCGCCAGGACGCGGAAGCACAGATCACGCAGATCATCGACGCCGAAGTGGCGGCAGGCCGTAGGCTCCTTCTCAGTTTCGATTTCCCGTTCGGCTATCCGCGCCGCTTCGCTCGCCACATCACCGGCAGCGACGATCCCTTCACCCTCTGGGATTGGATCAGCGCGCGCATCACTGACACGCCAGACGGCACCAACAACCGCTACGCCGTGGCCGAAGAGATGAATGCACAATTCGAAGGCCCGGGCCCTTTTTGGGGCAAGCCCAACCAGACCGACTGGCCGGGCGTGCCCTACCGCAAAGCAGGGATCAGCTACGACACGATCCCCGAACGGCGCACCTGTGATCTCGCGGCCAAGGCGGCTTCAAGCTGCTTTCAATTGGCCTTTCCGCCGACTGTGGGCGGGCAAATCCTGATGGGACTGCCCACGTTGAATCGGTTGCGCCAGCGCCCCGATGTCGCCGTCTGGCCCTTTGGGGATTGGACAGAGGCGCCTGTGGTGTTGGCCGAGATCTGGCCCGGCCTCATCGAACCGGCGGTCAAGGCCACACAAACCGACGGCATCCGCGATGCAGTGCAGGTCCGCCTGCTCGCCACCGCCCTGTCACGCCTGCCCGCCGCCACGCTCCACGCATGGATGACCGACCTGCCCGACGCCGCACGCGAAGAAGCCTGGATCCTTGGTGCGGGTCACACTGCCGAGCTTGTTTCCCATGCCGAGGACACCGATGCCGCCGCTTAAGAACGACTGTTTCGCCCTGCCGCCCGGCGTCCACTGGACCCCCGTGGACGAGGCACTCGCCGACCTCCGCACCCGGCTCTCCAGCGTGGTGGACACCGAAACAGTGCCCGTTTCGGGCGCCCTCGACCGCATCCTCGCAACCGACATCACAGCCCCGCGCGCCCATCCTCCACTGCCGAACACCGCCGTAGATGGTTACGGTTTCCTTAACGGACGCGGGGAGGGCGACCACCACATCCCGATCGTCGCGCAACATATGCCCGCCGGAGCCACCCCCGATACAAGTGTCCCCGCGGGGACAGCCATCCGCATCCTCACCGGCGCCGCTCTTCCATCCGGCGTAGACACGGTCATCTTGCAGGAGGATGTCGAGGTCAAAGACAACGCCATCCACTTCACCGGCCCGATCAAGCAAGGCGCGAACACTCGCAGGGCGGGCGAGGACGTGAAGGTCGGCGACGTGATCGCTGAGGCGGGGCGCAAACTGACTCCCGCCGACCTCGCCCTCCTCTCCGCCGTGGGCGTGTCCGATGTCGAGCTGCGCCGCCCTTTGCGGGTCGGGGTCCTGTCGACCGGTGACGAATTGGTTCAGACTGGTGAAGATGCCGGGCCGGGTCAAATCTATGACGCGAACCGGCCCATGTTGCGCGGTCTGATTGCGCGGCTTGGGCATCTGCCGGTCGATCTGGGCGCCGTTCAGGATGATCGCGACGCATTGCGCGCGCGGCTGGATGACGCCGCGAGGCAGGTTGATGTGATCTTTACCAGCGGCGGTGCCTCGGCGGGGGATGCAGATCATGTCTCGGCTCTTTTGAACGAAGCAGGGGCGATGGCGCTGTGGCGCATCGCGATCAAGCCGGGTCGACCTTTGGCGCTGGGAATGTGGCAGTGCAAGCCGGTCTTTGGCCTGCCCGGCAACCCGGTGGCCGCGATGGTGTGCACCCTCGTTTTCGGCGCACCTGCGCTGGCTACGCTCGCCGGGGCGGAGTGGGCGGCGCCACAGGGTTTTATGGTGCCAGCCGCTTTCTCCAAATCGAAGAAGGCCGGGCGGCGGGAGTTTTTGCGGGCGCGGATCCGGGGTGGTCAGGTGGAGGTCTTTGCCTCCGAAGGGTCGGGGCGGATCAGCGGGCTCAGCTGGGCAGAGGGGCTTGTTGAACTGCCGGATGACGCCATGAGTGTCGCGCCGGGCGACTTGGTGCGGTTCATTCCGTGGGGCGGTTTCGGCGCTTAGTCGTGGTAATCTCGATGGAACTGCCTATGTTTCCAACATATGAGCCAAGCGCCTGATCCAGAATACATCATCGTCATCGGCGCGTCGGCAGGGGGTCTGAAACCCATGTCCGAGGTTCTGAGTGTCCTTCCGCGCAATCTGAACGCCCCCGTGGTCGTCGCGATACATGGCGGCCATCTGAGCAAGTTGACCGAAGTTCTGACCCGGACCGCATCACTGCCCGTGCGCAAGGCGACGGACGGCATGGCGCTGGAGCCTGGGGTGATCGCCGTCTGTCCCGGCGGGGAACACACGCGGATCGAGGGCCGTGTCCTGCGGTTGGGCCGCGCGCCCGACGCGGCGCGGTTCCAGCCGTCGGTCGACCTCCTGTTTCGCAGCGCGGCCGAGCATTACGGCGCGGGCACTGTCGCTGTCGTTCTGTCAGGCAATCTCAATGACGGAACAGCTGGGGCGCAGGCCGTGCACGAGGCCGGGGGCGTGATGTTGGTGCAGCTTCCGCGCGAGGCCGACTACCCGTCGATGCCGGCGAGTGTGGTTTTACACGACCACCCGGATGCCGTGCTGCTGGCCGAAGATATCGCGGACCGGTTGCGCGAATTGGTTGGAGCGCGCGGTCTGGTTCGCGCGATTTAGCGTTTATTGTCAAAGTGTTGCGTTAGTCAAACGTGCCGGCGACGCGGCCCAGCAGCATAAAGGCGCGGGCTGTCCGGGTGTCGCTGAGAGCAGAGATTTCCGCGTCTGTGGCGGTTTCCGTAAAGGCGGACACTGTCTGATCAAAGCGGCGCAGGAAATGGTGGGCGGCGTCGCGAAAGATGGGGTCTTGCTTCATCCGGCCCGCCGAAAGCGCGAGTGAGGACCGGTCGCGCACACCACCCAGCGGGGCGACGGCGCGACCGCGTGCACCTTCGGCGAACTGGCGCCAGACTTCGGGGCGAGCGCGGTCGGGGCGCAGGTCGTCCATGTAGATGCCGTCCTGGCTGAGCAGGGTCAGAATGTCCTGAGCTGCCTGTATGAGCTGTGCTGTTGTCCGGTCCTTCATCGCCTTTCGCAGCGCGACAAAGCCTTCCTCATCTTCCGCCGTTTCGGGGAAGTTGAGGGCGCGGATGAAATCCTCGGCGGCGAGCGGCGGCGCGATGTCTTCGGCACTCGTGCCAAGGGCAAGGGCGGGCTGGTCGCCTGTGGGTTCGGGTCTTGCGGCTGTCTGAGGCGCAGGTGCCTGTTCGCGGCGGCTTTGGAAGGTGGCGAGTGCGCTTTCGGTCTTGCGCGTGGCGGCGGCAATCTCGTCGAGTTTGCGCGCGACCGAGGGCTCATCTGCGACGTTGCGGCCCTGGTTCTGCGCGATGTAAGCCTGCCGGATGGCATCGATCGCCGTCTGCAACCGCTGGCTTTCCTCGCGCATGACTTTGCTCGAGCGTGCGGCTGTTGCCGCTACCCAGATCATGGCCACTGGCATGAAGATGGCGAGCATCGTGATCAGAAAGCGCAGGCCTTCGCCCGTGCCTGCCGGATCGTCGCCCGCGAGCAGGAAATAGGCCGCTGCCCCAACGAGCCAGATGGCGGTCAGGATCAGGGCTGCAATCTCGATCCCCGTGACGCCCTCGGCGCTGGGTCTGTCGTAGATTCCCAGCGGCGTTGGACGCGATTGTGGTTCGGGCTTTTCGGCCATGGCCTCAGCTATAGCTGATTTTCAGGACTTCATAGGACTTTTCACCGCCAGGTGTCCGTACCTCGACGCTGTCGCCCTCTTCCTTGCCGATCAGTGCCCGTGCTATGGGCGATTTTATGTTCAAAAGGCCCTTTTCGATGTTGGCTTCGTATTCGCCGACGATCTGGTAGGTCTTTTCCTCGTCCGTATCCTCGTCCACCAGCGTGACGGTAGCCCCAAATTTGATGGCGCCCGACAGCTTAGTGGTGTCGATGATGTCCGCGAGCGAAATGACGCCTTCGAGTTCCTTGATCCGGCCTTCGATGAAAGACTGCTTTTCCTTGGCCGAGTGGTATTCGGCGTTTTCCGACAGGTCACCATGCTCGCGCGCCTCGGCAATCGCCTTGATGATGGCGGGGCGTTCCTCGGTCTTGAGGTGCTTGAGTTCCGTTTCCAGTGCGGTGGCACCGGCGCGGGTCATCGGGATCTTTTCCATCGGCGTCGTCCTAAGAACATGCGGCGGCCCGTGTTCGAGCCGCCGTGCATTGCGATGGGGATTACCTGACCCAATGGGGCAGGGGAATGCAAGGGGGTATGGGGGCCAACCCCCGTCGCTGGCGCGACTCCCCCGGCATATTTTTCGAACAATGAAGGGTCAGTCGTATTGCACCACTTCAAACTCGATATTGTCCGCATCGTGGAAGTAGAAGCGGCGCCCCGGTTCGTAGTCGTGGTGCTGGCCGACCTGGAACCCGCGGGCGCGGGCGGCGGCCTCGACCCCATCGAGGTCGTCGGTGACGATCGCGATGTGATTCAGCCCGCCGATTGTGGCGTAAGAGCTTTCACTGCCCTTTGCCGCTGTGGCCTGTGTGTAGAGCGCGAGATAATGCTTGTCCGTTCCGACGTGGACGGTGCGCCCGTCCTCCATCGCGTTGCCGGCCCACCGGATGTGCCAGCCAAAGAGGTCGCACATCCATGCGGCGGTTGTATCGGGGTTCGAGACGGTCAGATTGGTGTGTTCGAGTATGGCGGGCATGGTTTGGTCCTTTCTTCATTTTGCCTTTCCTTTGCAGAGAGGTGAGGGCATCGTGCGACCTCAAGTCAACTTGAGGTCAAGAGGTTTTTTCATGGCGCCATCCGAGGGGTTGAGCATTGGTGAGATTGCTGAGCGGACCGGTTTGGCCGTCTCGGCCATCCGGTATTACGAGGATGAGGGGCTGGTGGCCCCGTGGCGCAATGCGTCTGGGCGGCGGCGGTTTCAGCGCGCCGACATCCGGCGGCTGAGTTTTATCATGGTCGCGCAGCAGTTCGGGTTTTCGCTGGCGCAGATCAAGGCAGAGCTGGACCTGTTGCCGCGCCACCGTGCCCCCAACAAGCGTGATTGGGCGCGCATCAGCACCGAGTTTCGGGAAGGTCTGGACGCCCGCATTGCCCGGTTGGAGAAGCTGCGTGATACGCTCGATGGCTGCATCGGGTGTGGGTGTCTGAGCCTTAAGGCCTGTGCGCTTTACAATCCCCGCGATGCCGCTGCCGAGAAGGGGCAGGGCCCGCGCTATTTGCTGGGGGATCGCCCGTCAGATGTCACGCCGTGACGTTATTTTGCGTAACGTGTCGTCGTTTCGTGAATTTTTGGTGGATTTTTTCACGGTGACAGTTCACCACATTGCGAAAGCCCTATCTAAAGGGTAGCGACGATGAAATTTGCGCTTGATGCGCCGGGAGCAAAAGGGGAGCCACCGGATGGCCGAGATTGAACGCGAAGCGATGGAGTATGACGTGGTGATCGTGGGGGCGGGCCCTGCTGGTCTATCCGCCGCCATTCGCCTGAAGCAGTTGGATGCCGATCTGAATGTCGTCGTGCTTGAGAAGGGATCCGAGGTTGGCGCGCATATCCTGTCGGGTGCTGTTCTCGATCCCGTGGGTCTGGATGCTTTGATCCCGGACTGGAAGGAGAAGGGCGCGCCGCTGAACGTGCCCGTCAAGGACGACAACTTCTACATGCTGGGAGAAGCGGGGCAGGTTCGTATTCCGAACTTCCCAATGCCGCCGCTGATGAACAACCATGGCAACTACATTGTGTCCATGGGCAATGTGTGCCGCTGGATGGCGGAGCAGGCCGAGGAGATGGGGGTCGAGATTTTCCCCGGCATGGCCTGTTCCGAATTGGTCTACGGTGACAATGGCGAGGTGAAGGGCGTTGTAGCCGGTGTGTTTGGCCTCGAAGAAGATGGGTCCATTGGCGAGAACACTGAGCCCGGCATGGAGCTGCACGGCAAGTATGTGTTCCTGTCTGAAGGCGTGCGTGGGTCGCTGTCGAAGGAGGTCATCGCCAAGTATGACCTGGCCCAGGGCAAAGAGCCGCAGAAATACGGCCTGGGCATGAAAGAGATCTGGGAGATCGACCCCGAGAAGCACAAGGAAGGGTCTGTTACCCACACGATGGGCTGGCCGTTGGAATCCAATGCGGGTGGCGGGTCCTTCATCTATCACCTTGAGAACAATCAGGTTTATGTGGGCTTTGTGGTGCACCTGAACTACAAGAACCCGCATCTGTTCCCCTACATGGAATTCCAGCGCTTCAAGCATCATCCAATGGTTGCTGACTTGCTGAAGGGCGGGAAGCGCGTGGCCTATGGCGCGCGGGCGATTTCCGAGGGTGGCTATCAGTCGATGCCGAAGATGGTGGCGCCCGGTGTGGCGCTCTTGGGCTGTTCTGTTGGCATGGTCAACGTGCCGCGGATCAAGGGCAACCACAACGCGATGCTGTCGGGCAAGGCGGCGGCCGAGGCGGCTTTTGACGCGATCAAGGCGGAGCGGTCGGGTGACGAGTTGACCGCCTATGAGACGGAAGTGCGTGAAGGCGCCATCGGCAAGGACCTCAAGAAGGTGCGCAATGTGAAGCCGATCTGGTCCAAATACGGGCTGACCGCGTCGCTGGTGCTGGGCGGGTTCGACATGTGGACCAACACGCTGGGCTTTTCGCTGTTTGGGACAGTGGGGCATGGCAAGAACGATGCCGATGCCACCGAAGAGGCATCGAAGCACAAGCCAATCGACTATCCCAAGCCCGATGGCACGCTGTCCTTTGACCGGCTGACCAATGTGTCCTTCAGCTTTACCAACCACGAGGAAAGCCAGCCTGCGCACCTCAAGCTGACAGATGCAGCGGTGCCGGTGGCGCAGAACCTCCCGAAATATGCGGGCCCGTCGGCGCGCTACTGTCCGGCTGGCGTGTATGAATTCGTCGAGGAAGAGGGCAAGGACACGCGCTTTGTCATCAACTTCCAGAACTGTGTGCACTGCAAGACTTGCGACATCAAGGACCCGGCGCAGAACATCACCTGGACCACGCCGCAGGGCGGGGACGGGCCGAACTACCCGAACATGTGATCAACAAAACGCCGGGCCATACAGCCCGGCGTTTTTTCTGGCGGTGATGTGCTGACCATTTCGCGAGGTCGGATTGCACATATGATCAGACGTGCTAGCCTTTAGACCAAACAGCAAGAAGGCAGTGCATCCCGTGATCCGATCGCTTTTGTCCAGTGTCGCTTTGGCCGCCGTGTTGGCTGCAACGCCGCATATCGCGGCAGCCCAGTCGGTCGCGGGGTCGTACCTGGCCGCGCGGCAAGCCGCGATGACCAGCGATTTCGAGGCGGCGGCGCGCTACTATACCCAAGCGCTGGCGCGTGATCCCGGCAACGTGGAGTTGATGGAGGACGCCATCGTCGCGCAGATGGCGCTGGGTCGTATTGATCGTGCGCTGCCCATCGCGCAGGCCATTGAAGAGCGTGAGGCGCGCAGTCAGGCCGCTCATATGGTCATCATTGCCGACATGCTCGCGCAAGAAGACTACGCCGCGTATCTGGAACGCGATGCGGACACCCAAGGGATCGGGCCGCTGGTTGATGGGCTGTTGAACGCTTGGGCACTTGTCGGTGCAGATCGCGTAGATGAGGCGATGGCCGGGTTCGACGCCGTGGCCGAACAGCGCGGTGTGCGCGGGTTCGCCATGTATCACAAGGCGATGGCCCTGGCTGGTCTGGGCCAGTTCGAAGAGGCCAGCGAGATTTTCGAGAACGAGGGCTCCGGCCCCCTGCAACAGACGCGCCGGGGCGCGATGGCGCGGGCCGAGGTGCTGTCGCAGCTTGGTCGCAATGCGGAGGCGGCAGCGTCTCTTGATGCTGCCTTTGGCACCGTGACCGACCCGGAGCTTGACGCCATGCACCTCGCCCTTGAGGCAGGGGAGACGCTGGCCTTTACCCATATCACATCGGCGCGGGACGGGATGGCGGAGGTGTTCTATTCGCTGGCGGGTGCGTTGCGGCAGGATGCCGGGGCGGACTACACGCTGCTCTACGGGCGCCTGGCAAAGCATTTGCGGCCCGATCACGTGGACGCGCTGCTGTTGAACGCGGATCTTTTGGAAACGCTTGAGCAGTATGATCTGGCCAACGCGACCTACAAGCAGGTGCCTGCCGATCATCCGGCATTCCATGCAGCAGAACTGGGCCGGGCGGCGGCGTTGCGCGAATCCGGTAAGCCTGATGCCGCGATTGAAGTCTTGGAACAGTTGGCCAAGCGCTTTGGCGATCTTCCGCTGGTGCATTCGACGTTGGGCGATGTGCTGCGCCAGCAAAGCCAGTTTGAAGAGGCGGTCGCCGCATATGATCGTGCGCTGGACCTGACAGACCCGGAAGCGCGGGGCGCTTGGTTCCTGCACTATGCGCGGGCCATTTCCTATGAGCGTCTGAAAGAGTGGCCCCAGGCGGAGGCTGATTTTCGGCGGGCGCTGGAGCTGAACCCCGGCCAGCCGCAGGTGCTGAACTATCTGGGCTATTCGCTCGTTGAAAAGCAGATCAAGCTGGACGAAGCGCTTGAGATGATCGAGGAGGCCGTCGCAGCCAGCCCGGACAGCGGCTACATCGTGGATAGCCTCGGTTGGGTGCTGTACCGCCTTGGCCGCTACGACGAAGCGGTCGAGCATATGGAACGCGCGGTGGAGTTGATGCCCGTCGATCCGGTTGTCAATGATCACCTTGGCGACGTGTATTGGGCGGTGGGCCGCGAGCGTGAAGCGCGGTTCCAGTGGATGCGCGCGCTGAGCTTTGTCGATCCTGCGGATACCGATGGCGAGGCGGACCCTAAGCGGATGCGCCGCAAGCTTGAGGTCGGGCTGGACAAGGTGCTGGCCGAAGAAGGTGCAGCGCCCCTGCGGGTGGCGAATGACAATTGAGGCCTTTGCGCCCGCCAAGATCAACCTGACCCTGCATGTGACCGGCCAGCGAGATGATGGCTATCATCTTCTTGATTCCCTTGTGGTTTTCGCCGATGTGGGCGACCGGATCGGGTTTGTTCCGGCCCCATCCATGCGGATTGACGTGTCCGGGCCATTCTCGGTCGGGGTTCCTGACGATGACCGCAATCTGATCTGGCGCGCCGCTGCGCTGGCGGGTGTCACGGGGCGGTTTTCCCTTGAGAAGAACTTGCCCCATGGGGCCGGGATTGGCGGCGGATCGTCAGATGCCGCGGCTGTGCTGCGGTTGATGGGGGCGGAGGCACATGCGCTTGCGCTGGGTGCAGATGTGCCTGTGTGCCTGTTGGATGTACCGCAACGGATGCGCGGAATTGGTGAGGATGTGACGCCTGTGGGCGGTGTACCTGCGCTGGACATGGTGCTGGTCAATCCGGGGGTTCACGTGCCGACGCCCGATGTATTCAAGCGCTTGCGGCAGAAAGAGAACTCAGCGATGGACAGCAGGCTTGGCTGGTCGGATCGCGCTGGTTTCGTGGACTGGCTCGGGGCACAGCGTAACGATCTGCAAGCGCCTGCGGCATCCGGCAACCCTGCCATTCCGTCGGCGTTGACTGCCTTGAAAGGAGCAGAGGTGTCGCGCATGTCCGGTTCGGGATCGACGTGTTTTGGTGTTTATCCCGATGCTGCTGCTGCACGGGCTGCAGCAGACCAAATCGCCGAAAGCCAGCCGCGCTGGTGGGTTCGGGCGGTGCAAACAGTCGGGGCCTAGCACGGCACGG
>NZ_VCBA01000004.1:0-363533 GCF_007995245.1 Tateyamaria sp. syn59 | reverse complement strand
CTAGTTGATCCGTTCGACCACGTAGTCGGCGAGGTCAATCAGCATGTCACGCAGGTCATGCGCTGGCAGTGCGGCAAGCGAGGACTTGGCCTTGTTCGCCCAGCCGATGGCGTCTGCCTTGGTTGCTTCAAGTGCGCCGTGTTTGTGCAGGAGCGACAGGGCGTGGTCGAGGTCTGCGTCCTCTTGCTGGCCCTTTTCGATGGTGCGGGACCAGAAGGCGCGCTGTTCGCTGTCGCTCATCGCGACGGCCTTGATCACTGGCAGCGTCAGTTTGCGTTCGCGGAAATCGTCGCCGACATTTTTGCCAGTGGCGGAGGACTGGCCCTGGTAGTCCAGCAGGTCATCCACGATCTGGAACGCGATGCCGAGCGCGTCGCCGTAGTCGAACAGCGCTTGCGTCGTCGCCGAGTCCTTGCCCGCGATCACGCCGCCCACTTCCATGGCCGCAGAGAACAGCGCCGCCGTCTTGCCGCGCACCACTTGCAGGTAGATGGCCTCACTGGTGGCCAGATCCTGGGCTGCGGTCATCTGAAGCACTTCGCCCTCGGCAATGGTGGCCGCGGCGTCGGACAGGATGCGCAGGACGTCGATATTGCCTGTTTCCGTCATCAGCTGGAACGAACGGGCAAAGAGGTAGTCGCCTACGAGGACTGATGATTTGTTGTCCCACAGCAGGTTCGCCGTGGGACGTCCGCGCCGCTGGGCGCTTTCGTCGACCACGTCGTCATGCAGCAGGGTGGCAGTGTGGATGAACTCGACCGTGGCGGCCAAGTGTACATGATAGGCGCCCGGATAGCCGCACAGATGCGCCGAGGCGAGGGTGAGCATGGGCCGCAGACGCTTGCCGCCTGCCTCCACGAGGTGCTGTGTCACTTCGGGGATACGGGGCGCGTGTTCTGAGGCCATGCGCTCGCGGATCAGGCCGTTCACGCCCTCCAGATCCTCTGCCAGATAGGCGGCCAAACGGTCATGCGGCTTTGCGATTGTGGACGCGTCCATCACTTTCCCCATTGCACCCCTCGACACGTAGGCCGGTGTGCCCCTACATCCATGATATGAAGGAACTTTTGCGCACGACTGACCCGACGATCATCGCCTTTGCCTCCGCCCTTCTTGAAGGCGAGGATATAGACTGCTTTCAGATGGACGTAAATATGAGCGTCCTCGAAGGTGGGATCGGAATTTTCCCCCGTCGCCTGATGGTGCGGACGGATGATTACGACGCAGCGCTGCGGGTTATGACGGACAATGACATCGACCTTGGACGCTGATCTGACCCACGATGCCTTTCTGGGCGGGCGGTTACACCTGTGGCAACCGCGGTTGGGGTATCGGGCGGGTGTTGATCCGGTGCTATTGGCAGCGTCGGTGCCTGCGAAACCTGGCCAATCCGTGCTGGATTTGGGTTGTGGGGTGGGCACTGCGGCATTGTGTCTAGGGGCACGAGTGGAGGGTCTAGACCTTTGGGGCGTGGAGCGGCAGGCCGACTATGCAGCGCTGGCGCAGCGGAACGGGTTGGACACCTTCGCCGCTGATCTGACGGACTTGCCCGAGGCCTTGAAGGCCCGCAGCTTTGACCACGTACTGGCGAACCCGCCCTTTTTTGATCGCGAGGCGGGACATGTGGCGTCCGACCTTGGGCGGGAGGCCGGGCGTGGGGTGGAGACCCCCGTGGCCGCATGGATCGACGCGGCGGCGCGGCGGCTGCGGCACAAGGGTTATCTGCACATGATTCACCGGGCCGAACGGGTGCCGGACCTGCTGGCGGGCGCGTTGGGGCGATTGGGCAGTCCGGAGATCTGGCCGCTTTGTCCTCGGATCGGAAAACCGGCAGAGCTGGCGATTTTCCGGGCGCGCAAGAACGGGCGCGCAGATTTTAGGCTGCATTTTCCGATCATTCTTCACAAAGGGGAACGGCACGAACAGGATGCCGAAAGCTATACCCCTGAAATTCAAGCGGTTTTGCGCGCAGGTGCGGCTCTACACCTTTAACGGGAAGTTAACCGTTCCTACATCAGGCTTATCCACATGCTGCGCCTGCGGCGTGACTCGCGCGTAAAGCTGTGCTTGGCTGTGGCAGCAACTTTATCAGCAAGGAGGACCCGTATGAGCGTGACCGCCCATCTCGAAGAGTTGAAAAAGAAGCATCAGAACCTCAGTGAACAGGTTGATATGGCCCAGCGATCGCCCGGCATTGATCAGATGCAAGTGGCCACCATGAAAAAGCAGAAGCTGAAGCTGAAAGAAGAGATTACCCGACTTTCGAGTTAAGGCTCCCCTTCAGGCTGGCGCGGGCTGCCAGCAGTGCTCCGCCCGTCACAAGGAGTGCCGCAAACGCCAATGACAACGTTGGTACAGCCACGCCAGCCACCACAAGAACGACGGTCGACAACAGCGGCGCCGCATAGGACGCAGTACCGAGCATTTGTATGTCGCCGCGCTTTACGCCGATGTCCCAGACGTAGAACGCAAGGCCGACAGGGCCTAGACCCAGCAGGATCGCGCTGACCCAGCCCAACATGCCTGCAGGCCAAACGGTGTCTTCGAGCATCAGGTGAAATGGCACCGACAGCGCGGCGCTGGCGACACAGAAGACGGCCACGGACGCTGTGGGCACAGTCCCAAAACGACGCGACAGGACCGAATAGCTGGACCATGTCAGCGCGCAGGCCATGGCCAGAAGATAGCCGGGCAGGGCAGTGGCATTGAAACCAGCAGACCCGCCTGTCACGATCAGTGCGGCCCCGGCAAATCCGATCAACGCGCCTATGACGTGACCGGCGCGCAGCGTCTCGCCGGGCAGAAGGCCGGAGAACAGCACGATCAGCAGCGGCCAAAGGTAAGCGATCAGGCTTGCTTCGGCTGCGGGGGCTAGGCGTAGGGCGGAAAAGTAGAGTGCGTGATAGCCAAAAAGGCCCAGTGTCCCGAGGACGTAGACATGCAGGGGCACTCCGCGCAATTGCTGGAGGCCCCCACTGCGCGCCGTCCAGATCAGGCCAAGCGTGCCGCCGATGGCAAAGCAGAGCGCGTTGAGCAGAAAGGGCGGCGTCGGAGCGGACCCGACCGTCAGCAGGGCCAGCACGCCCCACAGCAGTACGGCGACAAAGCCGATCAGGGTCGCGGTGCGGCGCGTCATTCGGGCTGAAAGTCCGATGAGGGTTTGCGGATCATGCGGTCGGTGATGTGTTCGGTCTTGGCGATTTCTGTCAGGATCCAGTCGCGGAAGGCCACGATTTGGGGACGCATTTCGGCACCCTTGTTGCACAGAAAGCGGAAGCGCACGCCGGTGTCCAGCGCATTGGGAAAGGGTGCGACAAGGCGGCCATCGTCCAGATCCTTGATCACCACCGAACGCCGCCCCAGTGCCACGCCGACCCCGGCCAGGGCAGCGTCGATGGCGTGATCTGCCTGGCTGAAGCGGGGGCCTGCCTTAGGAGCGAAGTCGATGCCCATCATGCGGAACCACGTGTCCCAATTGGCCGGTGGTTTCAGGAAAGCGATACTGTCGTCAAAGATCAGGGTCGCGTCGCGCAGGCTGTCCGGCGTGGGAAAGCGGGCTGCCATTTCGGGCGTCATCACGGGACACACCCATTCATCGGCGGGCAGGGGATACGAGTAGACGCCTTCGTCCGTGCCTGTCCCGAAGCGGATGGCTACGTCGATCCCGTCGCGTGTCAGGTCCACGAGTTTCAGGGTCGCGGAGAAGCGCAGCTCGATCTCTGGATGGGCTTGAGCAAACTCGTAAAGGCGCGGGGCGAGCCACTTGGCGGTGAAAGCCGGACCTGCCGTCACAGTCAATGTCTCATTGTCCAAAGTGCGTTCTGCAGCCCGCCATGCAGCGGCGAGGGTCTGGAAGCCGTCGGCCATGCCGGGGGCCATGGCGCGGCCTGCTTCGGTGAGTTCGACGGCGCGGTTGAGGCGGCGGAAGACCTGGGTGCCCAAGTGTTCTTCCAGTGATTTGATCTGGAAGCTGAGGGCGGCGGGGGTGACGTGCAATTCTTCGGCTGCCTTGGCGAATGACATGTGCCGGGCGGCGGCGTCAAAGGCGCGTAGGGCGGTGAGGGGCGGTAGGCGGTCTGGCATGGTCACTTAAGTATAGCTTATGTGAATGCTTGGAAAGTCTCGTTTGTCGGTTGCCATGCAAAGGCGCATATTTGGGTCAATTCAGAAACACTGATCCAAGAGGATACCGCACATGTTCGAGACATCCGCACACCCCGCCATCCGCCAAGGTTTGGAACGCGCCCACGCAGAACGCGGCGCAGCACTTGCTGGCGCCTGGACCTGGCTGTTTGGAGGCAAGTCTTCCCGCTGATGGGCGCGCGCCATCTTACGGGATACAGGAAGGGCCGGTGCATCGCTGCACCGGCCCTTTTTGATTGAATATCGGTGTGCACAAGCCGTGCACCAAGCGTGCACAACCCGTACACCGTTGTGTCACACGAAGAACTGCGCGCCGTTGGCCGAGATGGTCGAGCCGTTGATAAAGCCCGAACCGTCAGAGGCGAGGAAAACGACGCAGCGTGCAATCTCTTCCGGTTCGCCCAAGCGACCTGCGGGGATCTGGCCAATGATCGACTCGCGGACCTTCTCCGGCACGGCCATGACCATTTCGGTGGCGATGTAGCCGGGGCAGATGGCGTTGGCAGTGATGCCTGCGCGCGCGCCTTCCTGGGCCAGCGATTTAACGATGCCGAGGTCACCGGCCTTGGTTGCGGCGTAGTTCACCTGGGCGAACTGGCCTTTTTGGCCGTTGATGGATGAGATCACGATGACGCGGCCAAACTTGCGCTCGCGCATGCCGGGCCAGAGCGGGTGCACGGTGTTGAACACGCCCGTGAGGTTCGTGTCGATGACCTGGTGCCACTGTTCCGGCGTCATCTTGTGGAAGGGCGCGTCGCGGGTGATGCCCGCATTGGCGACAACCACGTCGATGGGGCCGAGGTCAGCCTCGACCTTTGCCAGACCCGCTTTGGATTCGTCGTAGTCCGCGACGTTCCACTTGTAGGTTTTGATGCCGGTTTCGTCCGTGAACTTGGCCGCGGCTTCGTCATTGCCTGCGTATGTGGCGGCGACGGTATAGCCTGCGTCTTTCAGGGCTTTCGAAATGGCTTCGCCGATACCACGGCTACCGCCGGTGACGAGGGCTACACGGGACATGGGGGAGACTCCTTCTGGGGTATGTTTCGCATTGTTTCGCTTAAATGCGGTCGGAGCGCAACATTATTACGCGCCTACTTTGGTGTTGTGTTTGGTCGTGTTGAAAAAAGATAGGCGGCGCCGGGGTGCGCCGCCTTGATGTGTATCAGTCAAATGGACTGATCAGTCGCGTTCGAGGCACATGGCAACGCCCATGCCGCCGCCGATGCAGAGCGTGGCGAGGCCTTTTTTGGCGTCGCGGCGCTTCATTTCGAAGAGCAGGGTGTTGAGGATGCGTGCGCCCGAGGCGCCGATCGGGTGGCCGATGGCGATGGCGCCGCCGTTCACGTTCACGATGGCCGGGTCCCAGCCCATGTCCTTGTTCACCGCGCAGGCTTGGGCGGCGAAGGCTTCGTTGGCTTCCACGAGGTCAAGTTCCTCGGGTTTCCAACCTGCTTTTTCCAGTGCCTTGCGCGAGGCATAGATCGGGCCCACGCCCATGATCGACGGGTCGAGGCCGACGGTGGCGTAGCTGGCGATGCGGGCGAGCGGTTCGATTCCACGTTTTTCGGCATTCTCTGCGCTCATCAACAGGGCAGCTGCGGCGCCGTCGTTCAGGCCGGAAGCGTTGGCGGCCGTGACCGACCCGTCTTTGGTGAAGGCGGGGCGCAGTTTCTGCATGGCTTCCATGTTGGCGCCGTGGCGGATGTATTCATCGCTGTCGACCACGATGTCACCCTTGCGGGTTTTCACGGTGAAGGCTGTGATCTCATCGGCGAACTTGCCGTCCTTTTGCGCGGCTTCGGCCTTGTTCTGGCTGGCGACGGCGAACTCGTCCTGCATGTCACGGGTGATCTGCCACTGATCGGCAACATTCTCTGCCGTCTGGCCCATGTGGTAGCCGTTGAAAGCGTCCCACAGACCGTCGCGGATCATCGTGTCGATGTATTTCAGGTCGCCCATCTTGTGACCGGCGCGCAGGGCGGCGGCGTGGGGCGAAAGCGTCATGTTTTCCTGGCCACCGGCGGCGACGATGTCGGCGTCACCAAGGGCGATGTGCTGCGCGCCGAGGGCCACGGCGCGCAGGCCCGAGCCGCAGACCTGGTTGATGGACCAGGCGGCGGATTCCTTGGGGAGCCCTGCGTTGATGTGCGCCTGCCGGGCGGGGTTCTGTCCCTGTGCCGCGGTCAGAACCTGGCCGAGGATGGTTTCGGAGACGTCGGATTTGTCGATCCCTGCGCGCTCCACCACCGCTTCGAGCACGGTTGCGCCAAGGTCATGGGCTGGGGTGTTGGCGAAAGAGCCACCAAAGCTGCCAACGGCAGTCCGGGCGGCTGAAGCGATGACGATGTTGGTCATGGGGGTCGGGTCCTCTGTCAGTTACCTTGAGGACCACTCCGAGACTTCGCACGTCTATAGGCGCTGCGCGCCTGTGCGGGCCTCAGAATGGTCCCGCGTCGCGTGTGGACGTACCGGATTCGCTGCTGTGCGGCAACTGACGTTATGTCTCAGGCCTGTTGGCCCGCCCGTTTTGCCGGTTCCCGCTTGTCCATCAGCCAGGCGGGGCGGACCTGTGGTGCCTGAAAATAGAAGCCCTGCAAACAGTCGACTCCCATTTGGATGAGCATTTCGACATCCTCTGCCCGTTCGAGCCCTTCGGCGACGACGAGCATGTCGAAATGGTGCCCGATCTGGATGATCGCCGACGTCAGTGCCTGGGTGTCCGGATCGTGCGCTATGCCGTGGCAAAACTCCATGTCGATCTTGAGCACGTCGAAGAAGAAATCCTTGAAGTATCGTAGCGCCGTGTAGCCAGCCCCGAAGTCGTCCAGAGCGAAACAGATGCCATGACGGCTCAGCCGGTCCATGAAATCGACCACCAGTTCGGGTTGGTCCATCGCCGATCCTTCGGTGATTTCGAGGATCAGGCGTTCGCCGATGCTGGCATCCTTTTTCAGCCACCGGTTCATGGCTTGCATCCAGCTTTGGTAACCGATGGAACGGGCGGACATGTTGATCGACAGGCGGATGTCCGGATGTTCGTGCAGGGTGCGCATCCCCATGTTCAGGGCCACGACGTCAATCTCGCGCCCCAGTTCGGCACGTTCGACAACCGGCATGAAATCTTTGGCCGGGATGATGCGGCCGGTGTCGTCCATGACGCGAATGAGCCCCTCGTAGAACCCGACGCGACCCGGATCGTTGGCAATGACGACCGGTTGATAGGCCAGCAGCGTCTGCTTGTGCCGGACCGCCTGTTCGACCATCGAAAGCGTGCTGCGGTCGCGGGCGGATACGGCGGCATTTAATGGGTTTTCGGAGCCCGCAGGCACGTTTTGGAACCGTTTATTCTTCATGGGCTGGCAGCGACCCTTGTGTTCGAAATCTATGGTCACCTTGACGTTAAAGCCGTAAAAGCAGTCTTAATGTTTGCATTTTGTTCCAATTTTAAACGTTAACCACGACGGGAGATTTTGCGTGTTGCACAGGTGTGGATGGGAAGGGCAGGCGCCGGATTACGTTGCCTATCACGACACCGAATGGGGTGTTCCGGAATATGATGCGCGCGCGCTGTGGGAGAAGCTGATCCTGGATGGGTTTCAGGCGGGGCTGAGCTGGATCACGATCCTGCGCAAGCGCGAGGCGTTCCGGGCGGCCTTTGCCGATTTCGACCCGGCGGTCGTCGCCACATGGGGCGAGGCGGAGGTGCAGCGCCTGCTGGCCGATCCCGGCATTATCCGCCACCGTGGCAAGATAGAGGCGACCATTACCAATGCCCGCGCCTATCTTGAGGTTAACGAGGCCATCGGGTTCGATAAATTTCTATGGAACTATGTGGACGGACGCCCACTGCAGACCAACTTTGCCAGCCGCGATCTGGTGCCGCCCAAGACGGAGTTGAGCGAACAGCTGTCAAAGGATCTGCGCGCGCGGGGATTCAAGTTCGTGGGGCCCACGATTGTCTATGCGTTCATGGAGGCGACGGGGCTGGTCAATGATCACATCACGCCCTGTTTCCGCCATGCAGAAGTTGCGGCGATGGGTCGTCGTTGCGTAGGTGCGCCGTAGTCGTTGACTCTGGCGAATCCCGGCGTATAAGCGCGGCTTCATTGGTGTTGGTGGCCCGCGCAAGCGGATCCCTGTCGTCTCGGCTAAATCCGGGGAGAGGACAACGCCCTTCGAAAACCTGAACGAAGGAGATCAGCCGTGACCAAACGCACGTCTGCCAAGTACAAGATTGATCGCCGCATGGGCGAAAACATTTGGGGTCGCCCCAAATCCCCCGTCAACCGTCGTGAATATGGCCCCGGCCAGCATGGTCAGCGCCGCAAGGGCAAGCTGTCGGATTTCGGTATCCAGCTGCGCGCCAAGCAGAAGCTCAAGGGCTACTACGGCGACCTGACCGAAAAGCAGTTCCGCCGCATCTATGCTGAGGCCGAGCGGGTCAAGGGCGACACCGGTGAAAACCTGATCGGCCTGCTGGAGCGTCGCCTGGACGCCGTTGTCTACCGCGCGAAATTCGTGCCGACCGTCTTCGCTGCCCGTCAGTTCGTGAACCACGGCCACGTCAAAGTGAACGGCAAAAAGGTCAACATCCCTTCATACCGCGTGAAGGAAGGCGACGTGATCGAGGTCCGCGACCGGTCGAAGCAACTGGCCGTTTTGCTGGAAGCCACGCAACTGCCGGAGCGTGACGTGCCTGATTACATCGACGCCGACCACTCGAAAATGACGGCCACCTTCACCCGCACACCCACATTGGGCGACGTGCCGTACCCGGTGATGATGGAACCGAACCTGGTCGTGGAATTCTACGCCAAGAACTGAGTTCGGTGGGCGGATTGCCCACCCTACATATGCGGGCCTTGGGCCTTGCCACACAGACGTTACAGGGCCGCTCCGATCCGGGGCGGCCTTTTTCTATGCGTTTTCGGTGGTGATCCCGTCATGGGTCAGCTCGACGCTGTCGACCCCAACCTCGTTGCCTTCAGCCTTGAGGTCGGTGCCGATGATCTTGACTGGAAATGCGTTCTTGAGCGTCCAGACCATGGTCGGGTGGCCACCTGCGTCCACGAGGGCGATTGTGACATCCGCGCGTTTCAGCGTGTTCATCTTGATGCCGCCGAACCAGTCCCAGAACGCGCCGTGTCTGACGAATGCGCCCTTTTTCAAAGTGACGTTTCCGGTTCGTGCGAGACCCGGCAGCTTGATCGCAGGAAGCGCCACCGGCCCACTCGCGCGGACCGGGGTGGGCGCGCTTTCGACATCAAGGCCGCTGACCTCTTGAAAGGTGGCCTCTTCGCTGCCGATCGCGACACGAAACTCGAACGTCGGCAGTGGCCATGCGGTCTGTGACGCGGAGTTGTTGTTATCGCTCATGTTCAGGCTCCTGCTGAAGTGGCTTTGCGCGACTGTAGCAGGGTTTGGCGGGGCCTTGTGATTTCATGTCACAGGGTTGTGCGTCGCCTGCGTGGCTAGGATGGCGTCAGATAAATTCTGGAGGGGCGTCATGTCCGCACCGCGTGTCACAGCCAGCCGACTTTCCGCCGACAGTCCGCTGCATGCGCAGATGCAGCGCGGCGATTTTCTGGATTGTTATACGGTGGCCAGCACAATGCCACCGCGCGCCGCCGCCGAGATCATCACGGCGTTTCCCGGCTGGGCGCAGGTATTGGTCAAGCTGCGTGCGCTGATCACCGCGCCGTTTGGTTTGTCGCAGGACGGGCCGGAGGCCGATGACAAGCTGGGTCCGTTTCCTGTGGAAAGCGAAACAGGCACCGAAGTCGTCGTCGGCTTTGACGACAAGCATCTGGATTTCCGTGTGTCTGTCCGGTCAGAAGGCGGGACCGTGTCGCTGGCCACTTGGGTGCACACACACAACATCGGTGGCCGGATCTACCTTGCGACCATCATGCCGTTTCACATCCTGATCGTGCGCAACGCTTTGGCGCGCGTGGCCCGCGCGCCGTACCCGGCCTGATCAGAGAGCGGTCAGCGTCGTCTCGCCCTGTGTGGATGTCGTCGCGCGCAGTTCATAGCCGCGTACCCGTCGCCGTGCGGGGGGGAACGGTGCAGGCGCGGTGGGCTCGCGAACGCTGGGGTGCAGTTCAACCAACCGTGCCTGTGCCATCGGGTCGAGGCTCTGCCGGGCGATGGGGCCAGGATAGAAGGTTTCTGCCAGCATACCGTTGGCCCAGACCAGCGCGTGACCGTCGACCATGAAGTGAAAATATTCGATGGCCTTGCCGTCGAGCTTTTGGGTGATGGTATCGCCATTCACACTGTCGCGGGCGGCGACCAGAACCTCGGGCGTGTCGAACATGATCTGATACGCCGGGTCGCGCCGCAGCAGGCAATGGCGGGGCGAGAAGCCGGTCGTCGCATAGGGCTGGTCCTTGCCGAAGGTGTGCGGCTCCACCCAGACAGGCAGATCGTCCCCTTTGGGAAAGAGGATCATGCGCTGTGCGGCCCAGGTGATGCGCTGCGCCCCTTCATCAAGTGTCAGGATGCGGTCCCCGACGGTCAAAGTCTCGACCGGGACATCCCCGCCGGGTGTGCGGATCAGGGTCCCGCGAGCAAAGCACACGATCTCGCCATAGGGCGTGCCGCCGCCGTCGTTCTTGAACGAAATGTTGTAGGTGGTGCCCGGCACCAGTGGCTCGGTCGACACGACGAGGGTCAGATTGCCCTGGTTTTCGCCCGGTCCTGCCGCGACAAACAGCAGGTCAATTGGGGTGCCGCCACCAACCGGTGTGGCTGTCAGGGTGAACTCGACCTCCAGCACAGCGCCTGCGCCGATCTGAACGGCATTGCCCGCAGCATCTGTCGTGTCGATGTCATCGCGCAGGATCTGGTTCAGCGCTGTGCCGTTCGGATCGTCCTGAAAGCCGTCATCGAATTCGTCGTCATCATCCAACACGTTGATGTCGATGGTCGTCGCCCCGCCCGCAAGCGTGGCTTGCGCGTTGCTTGGCAACGAAAAAGGCCCGTTCTGGCCCGGGTTCAGCTGGCCGTTGTCGTTTATGAAGTTGAAGTCCTGAAACAGGAACCCAGTAATGGATCCACCATCTGGCATCTGCGCCACTCCCAATGCGGACTGCGTTCTACACGGTGCTACTGTATACTACACGCGGGGCGCGAATTCACCCACGCGACCCGTCCTACGACGTGGAAACACACTGTTTCCGCCTCGGCAGAGCGTTAGACGCGCAATGTGGCGGATTTTTGCCTGCTTTGAGAGCAGTTCAAGGCGTTTGGCACTCGGCCTGTGAGAGCGAAGGCGCGGGCTTCATGTTGCGGTTGGCGTGTACAGAGCAATCATCGCGAACAGCCGGGTCACATGCCCCCTTTGACTGTCTACGCAACCATTTGCTGTGTGCGGAAGATTTCGCCCGCGGGCCCCGCAACCTGTGGTAGCCTCGGCCCATTGATTGATGAAAATTGGAGACTGCCATGGGTGCCCGCGACATTTCTTTTGCGAGCTTCAACCTGCTGAACCTGCAAACTCCCGGTGACGCGATTTACGGAGACACCGACGGCTGGGACCCGATCATCTACCAGCGCAAGGTAGATTTCACAGCCAGTGTGATGGGGCGGCTTGATGCGGATGTGGTGGGCCTGCAGGAGCTTTGGGCCGCTGATGCGCTGGATCAGGTGCTGGAGGAGGCAGGCATGACAGCCGACTTCGATCCGCTCGTGCCGCCCGATCATGAAGGCGACAAGATCGTGTGTGCGGCTGCCGTCCGTAAGGGGATGCTGGTGGGCGCGCCGGAGTGGATCGTGGATTTCCCCGATGAATACGTGCTGAAAACCGGCGGTGACGACCCGCAACAGGATTTTCTTGAGGTGAACCTGAGTACCTTTTCCCGGCCCGTTTTGCACTTTCAGGTCCAGCCCGACGACCGCACGCCGGTCATCCACGTGTTTGTCTGCCACTTCAAATCCCGTCGCCCGACACAGATCTGGCGCGAGCGGAGCTGGTACGAAAAGGAGGTGCATGGCCCGCACGCGACGGCCTTGGGCTATGCCATTTCCACGGTGCGCAGGACGGCAGAGGCCGCGGCGTTGCGGGTCATCATAACGCAGCTGACGAAAAAGACGGATACGCCCGTGGTGGTCATCGGTGACATGAACGATGGCAAGGACAGCAACACGCTGAACATCCTGTCCGAGCAGCCTACGTATCTGTCGCCGCTGTCGAAGGGCGGTGGTGACAACGCGCTGTATACTGCCCAGACGATGCAGGAGTATCGGTCGGTCCGCGATGTCTATTACACCCATGTTTACAAGGGCCAGCGCGAGAGCCTGGATCACATTCTGTTCAGTCAGGAGTTTTATGACAACTCGAGGCGCCGGAAGTGGGCCTTTGACGAGATGGTGGTGCAGAACGACCATCTGAACTTTGATGATCACAAGGAAAGCGGGACGAACGACCACGGTGTGATCCGGGTGGGGTTCAAGTGGAAGCCCGCGCCAGAGGCTTCAAGCTAAACCGGACCGGAAGCACGCCGAAGGCGCCGGTCAAGCGGCGGACCGTCCCGGCTGGCTGCCGCTACATCGCCGTTGGTGCGCAACCCAAGCGTTTTAGGCAAATGACCACAATAAACCGCACTATATCAGCGTTGGAGCGCCAGCCCACGGTCCGCCGCTTGACCGGCTCGACACACGCGCGCTTTTGCCCCTAGCCACTCCGCCCGCACCCCCCTAAAACGTGTCGGACGAATGGAGAGGATCAATGACCCGCATCACACCGCAACCCGGCATTATGGACATCGCGCTCTACCAGGGCGGGGCGTCGCATCTGGCCGGGGTGAGCGAAGTGCTGAAGCTGTCCTCGAATGAGAACCCGGCAGGCCCGCCGCCCGCCGCCATTGACGCGCTGAGCCAGGCGGCCCGCGACATGCACCTCTACCCCTCAACCGACCACGCCGCCTTGCGCACGGCGATTGCCGAGGTCTGGACCGTGGACGCCGACCGCGTGATCTGCGGCGTCGGCAGTGACGAGGTTTTGCAGTTCGTGACGCAAGCCTTCTCCGGGCCCGGGGACGAGATCATCCACACCGCACACGGCTTTTCCATGTATCCGATCCTCGCCAACATGGCGGGGGCCACGCCGGTTTGCGTGCCGGAAGCCGATCGGGTCGTAGATGTCGATGCTATTCTCGGCGCTGTGACCGAACGCACCCGTATCGTGTTGCTGACGAACCCCGGCAATCCGACGGGTACGCGGCTGCCGGATGAAGAGATCGTGCGCCTTGCCGATAGCCTGCCTGAGCACGTGATCCTCGTGATCGACGGGGCCTACACCGAATATGCCGAAGGGTATGATGGCGGGCGCGGCCTGGCCGAAACCCGGCCCAATGTGCTGATGACACGCACCTTTTCCAAGATCTACGGTCTTGGTGGTTTGCGTGTCGGCTGGGGATACGGGCCGAAGGATATGATCGACGTGATGACGCGCATCCGCCAGCCCTTCAACCTGTCAACTGTCGCGCTGGCCGCGGCCGAGGCAGCGGTGCGGGACGTACAATGGGTCGAAGCGTGTGCTGAGCTCAATGCCGATCAACGCGCGCGGCTGACCGGCGCTTTGCGGCAGTTGGGGTTGGCCTGCGACGACAGCGACACGAATTTCGTGCTGGCGCGTGCCGCCTCGGTTGCAGAGGCGGATGAGGCGGAGGCAGCTCTGAATGCGGACGGCATTCTTGTACGGCGGGTGGGAGGCTACGGTTTTCCGGAAGGCATCCGCATCACAGTCGGCAATGCTGAACAGACCGGGCGCGTGATTGCGGCGCTGACCGAATGGCGGAACGCATCGTGAGTGTCATTTACGAAAAGGTCGCCTTTATCGGGCTGGGCCTGATTGCCGGATCAATGGCCTGGGCTACAAAACGGGCTAGGGCGGCCGCGACGATCAGCGGTTACGCTCGGTCCGAGACAACGCGCGAAACCACCCGTCGTCTCGGCTTTTGCGATGTGGTCACCGACACCGCGGCAGAGGCTGTGGCGGACGCTGACCTTGTCGTGCTGGCGGTTCCCGTCGGCTCAATGGGTGGGGTGATGGCCGAGATCAACGGCGCGCTCAAACCCGGTGCGACCGTGATCGATGTCGGTTCGGTCAAGCAGGCCGTCTTTGATGAAGTCATGCCGCACGTGCCGGATAACGTGCATTTTGTTGGCACGCACCCGATGGCGGGCACCGAACACAGCGGGCCCGAAGCTGGCTTTGCCGAGCTCTACGACAACCGCTGGACGCTCATCGTCAAGCCAGAAGGCGCGGATGCAGGCGTTGTCGACAAGGTCGAGCAATATTGGGCGGCCCTTGGCGCGATGACGGACCAGATGGACGTGCAGCACCACGACCGCGTCTGCGCCGTGGTCAGTCACATCCCGCACCTGATTGCCTACACCATGGTCGGCGTGGCCGACGATCTGCGCCGCGTGACGGACAGCGAGGTCATCAAATTCTCTGCCGCCGGGTTCCGGGATTTCACCCGTATCGCTGCCAGTGACCCAACCATGTGGCGCGACGTATTCCTGACGAACAAGGACGCGACGCTGGAGATCCTGGGCCGTTTCACCGAAGAGCTGTTTGCCTTGCAACGCGCGATCCGCACCGGTGACGGGGATCATCTGTTCGACTATTTCACCCGCACCCGCGCGATCCGCCGCGGCATCATCGAGGCGGGGCAGGACACCGACGCGCCAGACTTCGGCCGTGGGGCCGCACGATGAGAGGGCTGGCGCTGGGCCTGATGCTGTTTGCCGGCGTCGCCTCTGCCGCGCCGGAGACATCGAAGCGCCCCGTGGCGCGCGCGGTTGCGGAACCCACCGGTGGTGAAGCTGCGGCGGTGCTTGCACCCGCGCCGGGCAGCATGGCATTTGCCGCCACGGTTCCGGAGCAAGCCACATCCCTGCGCCCGTCCTTGCGGCCCAAGGCGATCATCGAACGGGCGATGGCGCGTCGGGCAGAGCGGCGGCGTGGTCAGGTCTGCGGTGATCCTGACTTGCAGGGCGATGAGGTCGGGTTTGTTCCGGGGCGCATCGGCGGCTGCGGTATTCAGGAGGCGGTGCGGATCCGCTCCGTTTCGGGCGTGACGCTGAGTCAATCGGCTTTAATGGACTGCACTACCGCCAAGGCGTTGAAACAATGGACGGAAAAAGGGGCCAAACCGGCCCTACGCGGCACCGGCGGGGGGCTTGTCGGCTTTCGCGTCGCGGCGCACTACGCCTGCCGGACACGCAACAACCAGCCAGGCGCGCGCATCTCTGAACACGGCAAGGGCCGCGCCATCGACATTTCCGGCTTTCAGTTGCGGGACGGGACCAACCTGACGGTGCTGAACGACTGGAACTCGCGTCATAGGCGCGCCATGCGGCAGATGCACAAGGCAGCTTGTGGTCCATTCGGTACCGTTCTGGGGCCGAATTCGGATCGGTTCCATAGGGACCATTTCCACTTTGATACGGCGCGGCATCGCGGTGGGGCGTATTGCCGGTAAGCGTCGGACCGGGGCGGGGCGCTGCCGTCGCCATTCTCTCCCGGACCAATGGCGCGCCCATGATTTATCTGGCAAGATGAAAGCGCTTAGCGCAGGATCAGGCGCGGTGCAGGGGCCAGCGGGATGAAGCCCAGGCGGATCGCGCCATCGCGCAGGGTCAGCTCGACGTCCAGCGTGTCATCGTTGCCTGACGCGCCTGCGAGGGCCTGGAACACATTTTCGACCTGACCCCGCAGGCCGGTCGGCAGGGCGCCGATATTCTCCGCCAGATCCAGCATGGTGCGCCAGTTTTCAGCCTGGATGGCGACAGTGCCGGAGGGAATGCCCTGCGCATCCACCGTCAGATCGGCGCTAAGGTTGAATTGCAGATCGCCCCAGATCGCCTCGGCCAGATGCAGGTCGATGACGCGAGGTTGCGGGCGGCGCTGGTCGAGCGCGCGGCGGTCCCATGCTGTGTCGAACGTGATGTCGGCGCGCATCTGCAGGCTGTCGAAGGCGCTGGGGAAGGTGTCGGGCAGGCGCAGGTTGCGCCGGGCCGCACTGCCGGGCGCAAAGGATTGAGCGGCGGCCGTCAGGGCGTAGGTCGGGCCTTCGATTTGGACCATGGTCAGGGTCAGGTCGCCTGCTTGTGCAAGGATCCCTTCGGCATCCTCGACCTGCCATGGGCCGGATGTCCATCCCAGCGCTTCCAGCTCAAGCGCGGTGCCGGGGTGCAGGTTCAGGGCCATGACCCCGTCGGCCATCGTGAGTGTAGAGCGGCCAAAAGGCGAGGCGATGAGGATCGGGTCGTTGTCCAGCGCGACGGTGACATCGCCGGGCCAGTAGGCGGGTGCAGCGATGTCGAGTGCGCCTGTCCTGATGGCCAGCCCGGCTTGGGGGTCGGCTAGGGCCAAGTCACGTAGGCCCGCGCGCAGGGTCAGGGGAAAGCCGCCGCCTGTTACCTCTTGCACTTCGGCTTGCCAGCCTTCGGCTGCGCGGGCGTCGAACCATGCCGACACGCCGCCGCGCAGCCCCGACGATGCAGCCCACCACCATCCGGACCACGCCAGCAGCACCAGTGCAACGGTCCACATCAGTTTGCGCATGTCTGCCCCTTTTCCTTGGCTGCGAAATCGGGTCTACCGCAGGCGATAGCATAAGGACCAGTGACAATGACCATGTGGGTGTTCGGCTATGGCAGCCTGCTTTGGAACCCCGGCTTCGACGTTGCGGAGTCTGTGCGCGGGACCCTGCCGGGGTGGGCGCGGTCGTTCTGCATGCGGTCGATCCATCACCGCGGGTCCGAGGCGGAGCCGGGCCTGGTGCTGGCCCTGGACGCTGTTGCGGACGCGGCCTGTGACGGCGTGGCGCTGCGCGTCGCGCCCGGAACCGAGGATGCGACGCTGGGCTATTTGCGCGAACGAGAGTTGATCTCGTCCGCCTATCTGGAGCGGATGTTGCAAGTTGGTCTGACTGACGGGCGGCAGGTCACGGCAGTGACTTATGTGATCGACCCCGACCATGTGCAATATTGCGGTGGTCTTCCGCTCGAAGAGCAGGCGCAGATCATCGCTCATGCCCATGGCGGGCGTGGACCCAACAGCGAATATCTTTACAACACTGCTCAACATCTGACCGAACTTGGCGTGGCGGACCCGGACCTTGACTGGCTGTCACGCCGCGTTGCAGCAATTCGGGCATAAATCCTTGGCGCTTTTGCACAAAAGCCGATAGGCTGCTGCGAAAGATAACAAAAGCAGGGGTCAGGAGCCACCGCATGGCACGGACCACACCCGACGCGCAGCCACATTTTTCCCAGCCCGTTCAACAGATTTTCGCGATGGTCTTTGTGCTGGGCCTGTCGCTCTTTGGGGCGATCATTGCGCTGCCGCGCGTGCTGCCGGTGTTCCAGGCGAACCCGTATCTGAACGGCTTTATTGTCCTGGTGTTTTTCATCGGCGTGATTGCCTGTTTCTGGCAGGTGTTTTCGCTGATCTCATCAGTCAAATGGATCGAGGAGTTTGCCAGCGACCGGGCCGATGCGCAGACGAAAGCGCCGCAGCTTCTGGCGTCGCTTGCGTCGCTGTTGCGGTCGCGCGGCGCACGGATGCAGCTGTCGGCAACCTCCACCCGGTCGATCCTCGACTCCGTCGCCACCCGGATTGACGAGGTGCGCGATATCACGCGCTATATCGTCAACATGCTGATTTTCCTTGGCCTTTTGGGGACGTTCTACGGCCTTGCCACAACCGTGCCTGCCGTGGTCGACACCATCCGCAGTCTGGCGCCGCAAGAGGGCGAGGGCGGTGTTGCAGTGTTCAACCGGTTGATGACCGGCCTTGAGGCGCAGCTTGGGGGTATGGGTGTTGCCTTTGCCTCGTCCCTTTTGGGGCTGGCCGGATCGCTGATCGTCGGGCTGCTCGAGCTGTTTGCCGGTCGCGGGCAGAACCGGTTTTACCGTGAATTGGAAGAGTGGCTGAGTTCGATCACCCGCGTTGGCCTGACCGACGGCGAAGGCGGGCAGGATCAAAGCGCGATGGCGGGGGTCATCGACCACCTGGCCGAGCAGATGGAAAGCCTGCAAACCATGTTCACCCAGTCAGACATCAGCCGGTCGATGGTGGATGAAAAGTTGGGCAACCTGGCGGATGCGGTAGACCGGATGACCACGCGGCTTGAGGCGCAGGGGGGCGGCAACGATGCCCTGATGCGCGTGGCCGAGGGTCAGGACCGGCTGATCGAAGTGATCGAACGGCAGGGCACAGGCGATGGGATCGACGCCGAAAGCCGGATGCGCTTGCGGTCCATTGACGTGCAAATGTTGCGGATCCTCGAAGAAATCAGCGCGGGCCGACAGGAAAGCATGGCGGAACTGCGCACCGACATATCGGCTCTGGCCACGGCGCTGAGCCAGCCGCGGGGGCAAAATCGCCGGGCCGGGCAGGGCGGCGGCCGCAATCGGCAGGATCAATCCGCGGGGGATGGCTGACAATGGCGCTTTCCCGTCGCACAGGACAACGGTTCCAGGCTTCAATCTGGCCGGGCTTTGTCGATGCGATGACGGGCCTTTTGCTGGTGCTGATGTTCGTCTTGACGATCTTTATGATCGTGCAGTTTGTCCTGCGCGAAACGATCTCGGGGCAGGAAACCGAACTGGACCAACTTGCGGGCGAGGTCGCCGCGCTTGCGCAGGCTCTTGGGCTTGAAGAACAGCGCGCTGATCAGCTTGACGCACGCCTGTCGGCGCTGAACACAACGCTTGGGGATACGCGCGCCGAAGTTGCCGCGCAGGCAGCAACCATCGCGGCACTGACCGCGGAGCGGGATGCGCAGGCCACGGCGCTGGCGCAGGCCGAAACGCGCATCACCAGCTTTGAGGCGCAAGTGGCCGCGTTGATTGCGGATCGGGACACGGCGCTTGATACCGTTGCAGGACTTGAGGCGGAACAGACGCGGCTTTTGTCGGAACAGGAGGCGCTGAACCTCGCCCTGGCTGCCGCACGGGACGAGGTTGATGCGCAGGAAGAGGCCGCGCGCCTGGCCGCTGCGCGCACTGATGCATTGCAAGCGTTGATTGCGGACCTGCGTACCCGCAACGCCGCGAGCGCCGATCAGGCTGCGGCTCTTCAGTCCGATCTGGACGCGGCACAGGCCGCGCTGACCGAAGAAGAGGCCGCGCGCCTCGCCGAAGCGGCGGCAGCCGAGGCGCTGCGGGAGCGGTTGGAGAATGCGGATGCCGAATTGACGGCAATGACCCTTGCCCTTGAGGCGCAGCGGCAGGAGGCAGAGGATACGCTCACGCTGCTTGCCGCGGCGCGCGCCGCCGAAGAGGACCTGACCGATCGTTTGGCCGTGGCACTCCTTGCGGCAGAGGCCTCAACCGGATCTGCCGAAGCGTCGCAGGCGCGGGTAGACACGCTCGAGGCGGAATTGGTTGCTGCACTGGCCGCTGTAGAGACGGCGAAGTCCGAAAGCTCTGCCTTGATGTCCGAGCGCGCGGGCCTTGAGGCGCAATTGGCTGCGGCCCTTCTGGATGCCGAGGGCGGGGCGGTTGCTGCCGCAGACCTGCAGGACCAGCTGGCGCGTGCGCTGTCGCAATTGGATGCTGCCACTGCCAACGCGACCACGCTTGAGGCGCGCTTGAACGCCGCAGAACAGGCGTTGGACGGACGCACGTCGTCCGCCGCTACGCTGCAAACCGAGTTGTCAGAGGCGCAGGCAGAGGTTGCAG
This sequence comes from Tateyamaria sp. syn59, assembly GCF_007995245.1. Classification (GTDB taxonomy): domain Bacteria; phylum Pseudomonadota; class Alphaproteobacteria; order Rhodobacterales; family Rhodobacteraceae; genus Tateyamaria. The sequence continues at coordinate 343,685 of NZ_VCBA01000004.1, read as the reverse complement.
CCGCCGAGCGACGTGCCACGGAATTGGAGGGTCAATTGGCCGAGGCGCAACAGGCGCGGGCGGCCAGTGCAGAAGACCTGGCCGCACTGAAAGCGCGCATGACCAGCATCGAAGCGCGGCTTGAAGCGTCGAACCTTGATTTGACCGAAGTTCGGGACCGACTTGCCGCTGCCCTTGCTGCGCGCACGGCGGCAGAGACGCAATTGTCGGCGCAGCAAGCGGATTTGGCTGAGCTGCGCACGCAGCTTGCGACCGCGATTGCGGCGCGCGATGCGGCCCAGGCCGATGCGCAAGCGGCTGGCAGCAGCAATGCTGAGGTGCGCGATCAATTGGCCGCCGCCCTTGCCGCCAAACTCGCGGCTGAGACTGAATTGGAAAGCCTTGGGACCGACACGCAGGACTTGCGGGCGGCCTTAGCTGCCGCACTTGCTGACAAGACCGAAGCCGAAGATGCCCTAGCCACACAAGCGTCTGCTGCAGAGGAACGTGCGGCCCTTCTGGCGGCTGCCCGTGATGCGCTGAGCGCAGAGGAAGCAGCTACATTGGAAGCACAACGGCAGACCGAGCTTCTGAACCAGCAGGTCGCCAGTTTGCGGTCGCAGTTGGGTCAATTGCAGGCGCTTTTGGATGATGCAGTGGCGCGCGATGCGGCCAACGAGGTTCAGTTGAGCACTCTGGGCCGCGACTTGAACACGGCCCTTGCGCGTGCCGCCCTAGAAGAGCGGCGCAGGCGCGAGCTTGAGGAAGAGGAACGCAAGCGGCTGGAGGCGCAGGCGCAGGATCTGGAGCGTTACCGGTCAGAGTTCTTTGGTCAGCTACGCGACGTGCTTGGTGCGCAGGAGGGCGTGCGCATCGTGGGCGACCGCTTTGTGTTTTCATCCGAGGTGCTGTTTCCACCGGGCGGCGCCAACCTGTCTGCGGCGGGCCGGGGCGAGATTGCGAAGGTTGCAGACCTCCTGCGCGGGGTGGCGAACGACATCCCCGAAGGCATCGACTGGGTGCTGCAGGTGGACGGGCACACCGACAATGTGCCGCTGTCGGGTCAGGGAGAGTTTGCTGACAACTGGGAACTTAGCCAGGCCCGCGCCCTGTCTGTGGTGCGATACATGGTTAATTTCCTGGGTTTGCCGCCAGACCGGCTGTCGGCCAATGGCTTTGGGCAGTACCAGCCGATTGCTGGTGGCGACACGCAACAAGCACGCGCTCAGAATCGCCGGATCGAGTTGAAATTCACTGAAAAATAGCGGCAGCGCAGTTTGGGTTACTGCACCACAATTGTACCCTGTGCGCGGTCAAATTCGCGCCCGTCTCGGCGCAAAACCACGGTGCCGGTGTAGCGTCCGGCGGGCCAGGCATCGGTTGTGCGACGTTTGCCGACGGCACGGAAATACTGAGCCTGGTTGCGTTCCAACTCGACCGCCTGTTCGATCAACACGCCGTCCGGGCCGTCGATACGCAACTGCATCCGGTCTCCGATCCGACCACCGAAGGCGTAGCCGAACACCACGATGGCCGGTGCATCGGTGGACATCTGGTTCGCTGCAGCGTCTCCGGCCTTGACCGCGTTGAATTTCGGCACGGCATCGGCAAAGCCGACATCCAGCACGCCGCCGGGCCGATAGGGGGGCGGCGTTTCCCACAAGGTCTCCGTGCTCGGCGCGCCGCACTCAATCTGGCCATCCGGATCAAACGGGTCGATGACGTCACCGTCCTTGCGTAGGGTCATGTGGACATGCGGAAATTGCGTTCGGCCGGACAGGCCAACCTGTCCAAGCACGGTCGTCGTGTCTACGCGGTCGCCCTCGTTCACTGTCACGCTACCGCGTTTGAGGTGGCAATACTGTGTGCTCCACCCGCCATCATGTTCGATCCGAACACCATTGCCACAGTCCCGCCCGTTCAGGCGGTCGCTGTCGCCGGTGCGGTAGAGGCGGTCTTCCATCCCGTCACGCGTCCCTGCGACGACACCTGGGGCGGCAGCAAGCACGTTCACACCGCGGCGCATCTGTTCGAGGGATCGCAGGGCGAAATCGGTGCCCTGGTGCGTGTCATAGCTGAGCGTGGAACACCTAAAATCCATCGCCGCGCGCGACCTGTCGTGATCGACATATTGTTGGATAAAGCAGTCGCGGCCCAGATCGCAGTCGATGGGAATCCCCAATGAAATATCCCTCGCCACAACGGGTGCGGCGAGGGACAAAGTCAAAGCGGCAAGGGCTGCCGCACGCATCAGTCCGCCGTCAAAAGCGGGGGCTTGTCGCCCGAAATGCGCGGGTTGTCCGGGCCGGACAGTTTCAGGTCCAGCTCGCCGTTCTTGACGCCCACGCGGACAACGCCGCCTTTCATCAACTTGCCAAAGAGCAGCTCTTCGGCCAGCGGCTTCTTGATATGCTCCTGTATCACGCGGCCCAAGGGGCGTGCGCCCATCTTGTCGTCGTAGCCCTTGTCGGCCAGCCATTCGGCGGCAGGCTTCGTCAATTCGATGGTCACGTTGCGGTCCATTAGCTGCGCTTCCAGCTGCAGCACAAACTTCTCGACTACGGACAAAATCACATCCTTGCCCAGCGGCGCAAAGCTGATCACCGCATCCAGACGGTTGCGGAACTCGGGCGTGAACGTGCGTTCGATGGCGGCGGTGTCCTCTCCCTCGCGGCGCTCGCGGCCAAAGCCGACAGCGGCCTTCGCCATGTCCGAGGCACCGGCATTCGACGTCATGATCAGGATCACGTTACGGAAGTCCACTGTGCGCCCGTTGTGGTCCGTCAGCTGGCCGTTATCCATGACCTGGAGCAGTATGTTGTATACATCCGGGTGCGCCTTCTCGATCTCGTCCAGCAGCAGCACGCAATGCGGATGCTGATCCACGCCATCGGTCAGAAGACCACCCTGGTCAAAACCAACATAGCCCGGAGGGGCACCGATCAGGCGCGAAACAGCGTGTTTCTCCATGTACTCCGACATGTCGAAGCGCAGCATTTCCACACCCAGCGTGTCCGCCAGTTGCTTGGCCACTTCGGTCTTACCCACGCCCGTAGGCCCCGCAAACAGGTAGTTGCCGATGGGCTTTTCAGGCTCACGCAGACCGGCGCGCGCAAGCTTGATGGCCGAGGACAACGCCTCGATCGCCGGGTCCTGACCAAACACCACACGCTTCAATGACACTTGGAGGTCCTTAAGGGTCTCGGCATCATCCTTCGACACGTTTTTGGGAGGAATGCGGGCAATCTTCGCCACGACATTCTCGATCTCCTTGGTGCCGATGGTCTTGCGACGCTTGGCGGCGGCCACCAGATGCTGGGCCGCGCCCGCCTCGTCAATCACGTCGATGGCGCTGTCGGGCAGCTTGCGGTCGTTGATGTACCGACTGGCCAGTTCCACCGACGTCTTGATGGCGTCGGAGGTGTATTTGACGCCGTGGTGATCCTCAAAATAGGGCTTGAGGCCCTTGAGGATTTTGGTGGCGTCTTCCACCGACGGCTCGTTCACGTCGATCTTCTGGAACCGGCGGCTCAGCGCGCGGTCCTTCTCGAAATGCTGACGGAACTCCTTGTAGGTAGTCGAGCCCATGGTGCGCAGTTTGCCGCCCTGCAACGCAGGTTTCAGAAGGTTCGAGGCATCCATTGCACCGCCGGAGGTTGCGCCTGCACCGATAACAGTGTGGATCTCGTCTATGAACAGAACAGCATCCTTGTGCTCTTCCAACTCGGTTACGACCGCCTTCAGACGCTCCTCGAAATCACCGCGATAGCGCGTGCCAGCGAGCAGCGCGCCCATGTCCAGCGAATAGATTGTGGTGCCCGACAGCACCTCGGGCGTTTCACCGGCCACGATCTTACGCGCCAGCCCCTCGGCAATGGCGGTCTTGCCCACGCCCGGATCACCCACCAACAGTGGGTTGTTCTTGCGGCGGCGGCAAAGCACTTGAATGCAGCGCTCCACTTCATCCGAGCGACCGATCAGCGGGTCGATGTCGCCTTCGCGCGACTTTTCGTTCAGGTCCACGCAGTACTTGGCCAGCGCGCTTTCCTTCTTCTCGCCTTCGGTCACGCCTTGTGGTTCTTCCTCGGCCTCGGGTGCCCCAGATACGGGACGCGCTTCGCCGAAGGCCGGGTCCTTGGCGACGCCATGGGCGATGAAATTCACCGCGTCGTAGCGGGTCATGTCCTGCTCTTGCAGGAAATAGGCCGCATTCGATTCGCGCTCGGCAAAGATGGCAACCAGCACGTTGGCACCGGTGACTTCCGTGCGGCCCGAGGATTGCACGTGGATCGCCGCACGCTGGATCACGCGCTGGAAGGCAGCAGTTGGCACCGCTTCGGAGCCGTCAATGTCAGTGACCAGGTTCGACAGATCGTCGTCCACGAACTCCTCAAGCGTGCCGCGCAGCTCGTCAATATCGACCGAACAGGCCTGCATGACGCGGCGGGCATCGGGTTCGTCGATCAAAGACAGCAATAGGTGCTCGAGCGTTGCGAATTCGTGCCGGCGTTCGTTGGCCAGCGCAAGCGCCTGATGAATGGCTTTTTCGAGTGTCGTCGAGAATGAAGGCACGAGCGTGCTCCTTTCGATCGGGGTCGGGTGGGGGCGCCAAGGAATATCGAGGCCCCGTACCAACCATGGCCTCATGTGTTTAAGTTTGGTTGAAGATCGCGCGGCTTCAAGGACTTTTTACGCCTTGACCCTCACAATGTCCGTGAGTGACGCTACGATGGTGTCGTTTTGGGCGTGTTGGTGGACCTGTCCGTCTCAGAAGTTGTCCTTCCGGGTCCGGATTTCGGCAAACACGTCGGCGGCGTTGGCACCTTTCATGCCCAAATGGGCCTGAATGGTGGGATCATGGGCGCGCAGAAATGGATTTGTGGCCAATTCTTCGGACAGAAGCGATGGAACGGTCGGGGTGCCCAATGCGCGTTTTTGGGTCACCTCGCGGACACGAGAAATAAGGTCGGTATTTTCGGGATCAATGGTCAGGGCGAATTTTCCGTTGGCGGCGGTATATTCATGGCCTGAATAGACAACCGTGTCACCGGGCAGGGCGGCCAGCTTTTGCAGGCTCTCGTGCATCTGCGGCTTGGTGCCCTCGAACACGCGGCCGCACCCCAGTGCCATCAAGCTGTCGGCGGTAAACACGGCCTGCGCACCGGGAAAATGAAAGGCGATATGCCCGATTGTATGTCCTGACACGTCTATAATGGTGCCGGTTTCGGCCCCGATGGCCACGCTGTCTCCTTCACTCACTTGCACATCGAGCGCGGGAAGGCGGTGCGCATCAGCGGCGGCTCCTACGACGCGGGCAGGGTGGGCGGCCAGGATATCGGGCAACCCGTCCACGTGGTCGGAATGGTGATGCGTGAGAAGCACATCGCTAAGCCGCCATCCCGTCGCGTCCAGTGCCGCGAGGATCGGTGCAGCCTCTGGGGCGTCCACCAGCGCTGTCGCTCCAGTGTCCGGATCATGGGCCAGAAAGGCGTAGTTGTCGCTGAGGCAAGGGATCGTACGGATGTCGAGGGGCATGGCAATTCGGCTCGTGGTGCTTACTGTTACACTCAACGTGGTCCCAAAGGGCCGGATGGACAAGAGACGATCATGCATCTTGATGTGCAGGACCTGCGCAACTTCTACTACCGCAACGCGCTGGGACGCGCGGCACAGGCGTCACTGCGGCGCAGGCTCGTGGAGATTTGGCCCGAAGCACAGGGTCAGACGGTGGCGGGTTTCGGTTTTGCCGCGCCTCTTTTGCGTCCTTATCTGAACGACGCACGTCGTGTGATTGCCCTGATGCCTGGGCCCCAGGGTGTGATGCCTTGGCCAGCGGACATGCAAAACGTGTCGGTCCTGACTGAAGAGACCCTATGGCCCATCGAGACCGGACATATAGACAAGTTGGTCATGCTGCACGGGCTTGAGACGTCCGAACGGGCCTATGACCTGCTGGAAGAGGCGTGGCGCGTGCTGGGGCCAGGCGGCAAAGCGCTTTTTATCGTTCCGAACCGCGCTGGCCTGTGGAGCCGCCGCGACAGGACGCCCTTTGGCTACGGACGGCCTTATTCCGCCAGCCAGCTTGAAACGCAGCTGCGCAAGCACCAGTTTCTGCCCGAGCGCCATGTTGGCGCGCTCTACCAGTTCCCCTCGGCCCGACGCGTCTGGATGAAGTCAGCCCCCATGTTTGAACAGGTGGGGCGGCTGATGCCTGGCATGGTGGCTGGAGGAGCGTTTATGGTGGAAGCGTCGAAACTGGTCTACCCGCCCAAGGGCAAGGTCGCGCGGTCAAAGGCCAAGCGGCAAACCGTGCCGCAAGGGGTGGCCGCGCCGGTGGCAGGCAGGATCTAGGCGACGATGACAATGTCGGACGGGGTGATGCCGGGTGTTCCATCCAGACGGATGACTGCAATGCCCGGAGTTTGACCCGACGCAGCAGTGAAAGTCACCCGCACATCTGTAAAGCTGCCGTCCGCAGCCTCAACGATTTCGATGTCGTCAACGCTGTTGTCCGTCTGGAACGTGCCGATCTGCAAAATGTCCTCTGCCGGATCGAAATCGGTGATGTTCAGATAAATTTCGTCAGCTTCGCCATCCCGCGCACCGCGCACCAATGCACTGACAGTGTCCGCGCCTTCTCCCCCGGTCACTGTGGCCGTTGCCTCATCATGAAAATTCCAAACGTTGAACCGATCATCACCGGCCCCACCAAGGCCGGTGGCGCCGTCGGCGATCTGCAAAATGTCGTTGCCCGCGTCGCCGTTGCCCAAAGCGCCTGTCTCAACCGAGAGAAAGTCATTGCCGTCACCGCCAGAGGCTTGCGAGCCCACACCACCGATGATCAGGCGGTCGTCACCCGCATCGCCCATCAGGGTCGCGACGCCGCTGCCCTGGGCTGAGAGCAGGTCGTCGCCATCGCCGCCGCGCGCTTCACCGCCAAACAGGTTCACCTGATCATTGCCTACACCTGCATCAACTATAGCATTCGACGTACGCACGACGTCGTCGCCATCGCCAGCGTTGATTGTGCTGGTAGGTTCCATGCCGTCGATGCGCGAAAAACCTCCATTACGCTCTGCAAACACCCCTTCGATTGTGTCGTTTCCCGCGCCGCCGTCGAGCGTCGTGTTGGCAAAATCGGTAATCAGAATGTCGTCACCGGCCGCGCCCTCAAGACGAAGTCCGGCGGCTCCCGCGGTCAGCCAATCTGCCCCCGCCGTGCCTGTCGTGCTTTCGGTCACGACCTGTTCAGGCACGCCATTGCGCGTGACGATGTAGTCTTCGTTCAGAAAGGTGATCAACTCGTCGCCGTCGGTGGTGGCTTCCAGATAATGCACGGCCACCGGCGCGTTAGAGGAAATCGTGGGCAGCACGTCGCGCATTGTGCCTGGATCGGGAAGCGGAAAGCCGTCTTCGGGCAGTTTGAGGGGCACGGTGCCTAACAATTCCAGCCCAAGTTCGGCCTCGAAGTCGGCCAACTCGTAGTCAAACGGGTTGCCTTCGAACGTCTGACCGCCCGGAATAGCGCCGCGCCCTTCAAAGTCACCGTCACTCAGATCAGTGCCCTCGGGTACGAGGTAAAAGCGGGCCTCGTAGGTCTGATAGAAATTGTCGGGATCGTCCTCGCTGTCGACGTATATGATGGACGCGATCGTGCCCGTTTCGTCCTCGCCAACGTCTATACGCACACCTGTCTCATCGGCTTCGAACGTGGCGCCGGTGTCTGCCGGTTGCGGATCGACAGGGGCGTCTTCGATCTCCGGTGGTGTATCGTCCTCGATGTCGTCACCGTCTTGCGCGACGCCCAGAAACAGCGCACCGCCCAGCAGTGCAAGCAAGCCCAAAGCACCCATCTTTACATCCCCCAGTTTGACACGCAGCGTGTCGGCGACACGAAAGAGAGTCAACTGAAGGGGCCGATTGCGATGCGCTTTGCGAACAATGCCCGAAGGGGTCGAGGATTGCCGAACAGGTGCGAACGATGCCTTTTTCAGCTAGTATGGTCTGGCGGCGCGCAGGAATCGCACCCAAACGCGCACGTTTTGTGACGGAATTCTTGCAATTCCTGCGGGCCAATAGGTCGCAGTTTGGTTAACCCTCTGAAAAGGTTGAAGAAGCGCCGAAAGGCCTGTTCACGAACACATGTTGCGGGGTGGCAAACCCTCTGCTACATCCCCCCTGATTTTCACGCCTTGGCCAAAATCAGGGCGGTCCAACACCCCGGGCCACGCATCCCTCGTGCAGCAATCCGGGCCAAGACATCGAAAGGGTGGACGTGTCCGAACCAGCTTCGATCTCCACAGGCATCGCCGCGCGCTATGCCACAGCTGTCTACGAACTTGCCAAGGAAGGCAAAGCCGTAAAATCCCTCGAAGGCGACATTGATACCCTGACCGCGGCCATGTCCGAAAGCGGCGACTTCAATGCCCTGATCCACTCGCCCGTCTACAGCCGGGAAGAGCAGGCCGCCGCCATCACAGCGATTGCCAAGAAAGCCAAGCTGACCGACCTGATGGCCAACACGCTGGCCCTCATGGCCGAAAAGCGCCGCCTGTTCGTGCTGCCGCAACTGGTGCAGGCGCTGCGCGAGGTGATCGCCGAAGACAAGGGCGAACTGACCGCCGACGTCACCTCGGCCAAGGCGCTGACCAAGACGCAGTCGGACAAACTCGCCAAGACGCTCAAGGCCCGCATGGGTAAGGACGTCACCATCAATGCCTCCGTCGATGAAAGCCTCATCGGCGGTTTGATCGTTAAAGTGGGCTCGAAGATGATCGACACGTCGATCCGCTCCAAGCTCGCTTCACTCCAGAATGCAATGAAAGAGGTCGGATAAATGGGTATCCAAGCAGCAGAGATTTCTGCGATCCTGAAAGACCAGATCAAGAACTTTGGTCAGGAAGCAGAAGTGGCCGAAGTGGGCCGCGTTTTGTCGGTAGGGGACGGGATCGCCCGCGTCTACGGCCTCGACAATGTGCAAGCCGGTGAGATGGTTGAATTCCCCGGCGGCATTCAGGGCATGGCCCTAAACCTCGAAAACGACAACGTCGGCGTCGTGATCTTCGGCTCCGACCGCGACATTAAAGAAGGTGACACCGTCAAGCGCACCAACTCCATCGTGGACGTGCCCGCCGGTGACGAACTTCTGGGCCGCGTTGTGGACGGTCTGGGCAACCCGCTCGACGGCAAGGGCCCGATCAAGGCGTCCGAGCGTCGCGTTGCTGACGTCAAAGCGCCCGGCATCATCCCGCGTAAATCGGTGCACGAGCCAATGGCAACCGGCCTCAAAGCCGTGGACGCGATGATCCCGATTGGCCGTGGCCAGCGCGAACTGATCATTGGTGACCGTCAGACCGGTAAAACTGCCGTGGCGCTCGACGCGATCCTGAACCAGAAATCCTACAACGACGCCGCAGGCGATGATGAGAGCAAAAAGCTCTACTGCATCTATGTCGCCGTCGGCCAGAAGCGGTCCACCGTGGCGCAGCTGGTGAAGAAACTGGAAGAATCCGGTGCGATCGACTACTCGATCGTCGTGGCCGCCACCGCGTCCGACCCGGCGCCCATGCAGTTCCTGGCACCCTACGCGGCGACCGCCATGGCTGAATACTTCCGCGACAACGGCCGCCACGCGCTGATCATCTATGATGACCTGTCGAAACAGGCCGTGTCCTACCGTCAGATGTCGCTCCTGCTGCGCCGCCCGCCGGGCCGCGAAGCCTATCCCGGCGACGTTTTCTACCTCCACTCGCGCCTGTTGGAGCGGTCAGCCAAGCTGAATGAAGACAACGGTGCGGGTTCGTTGACGGCCCTGCCGATCATCGAAACGCAAGGCGGCGACGTGTCGGCCTTTATCCCGACCAACGTGATTTCGATCACCGACGGCCAGATCTTCCTTGAAACGGAACTGTTCTACCAGGGCATCCGTCCCGCTGTGAACACCGGTCTGTCGGTGTCCCGCGTGGGTTCCTCGGCGCAAACAGACGCAATGTCGTCGGTTGCCGGTCCGGTGAAACTTTCGCTGGCCCAGTACCGCGAAATGGCGGCCTTCGCCCAGTTCGGCTCCGACCTGGATGCGGCCACCCAGCAGCTGCTGAACCGTGGCGCACGCCTGACGGAGCTGATGAAGCAAGCGCAATACGCGCCGCTGACCAACGCTGAAATCGTCTGCGTGATCTTCGCGGGCACCAACGGCTACCTCGACAACATCGACGTCAGCGAAGTGGGCAAGTTCGAAGCGGGCCTTCTGGCCTTCCTGCGCTCGCAGAAAGCCGACTTCCTGAAGTGGATCGCCGACGAAGATCCCAAGTTCAAGGGCGGCGAAAACGTCGACAAGATGAAGGCGGTCCTCGACGAGTTCGCTTCGACCTTCGCATAAGGAGATCGGGCAATGCCAAATCTCAAGGACCTGAAAAACAGGATCGAAAGCGTGAAATCCACGCGGAAGATCACCAAGGCTATGCAGATGGTGGCCGCCGCGAAACTGCGGCGGGCACAGGAAGCGGCTGAAATGTCGCGCCCCTATGCCGAACGGTTCACCGCCGTGATGGCGGGGCTGGCATCCGCTGCGGCTGGCTCTGACAGCGCGCCCAAGCTGCTGTCGGGCACCGGCTCGGACCAGATCCACCTTCTGGTGGTGATGACAGCCGAGCGTGGCCTCTGCGGTGGTTTCAACACCAACATCGCCAAACTGGCCAAGGCCAAGGCGGCGGACCTGATCGCCGCAGGCAAGACCGTCAAGATCCTGACGGTCGGCAAGAAAGGCCGCGACCAGCTCAAGCGCGACTACGAAGATAACTTCGTGGGTCACGTGGACCTGACCGAGGTCAAGCGGATGTCCTACGCGGATGCGCAGGGCGTGGCCAAGGACGTGCTGGGTCGCTTTGATGCGGGCGAGTTCGACGTAGCGACGATCTTCTTCTCGAAGTTCCAGAACGTCGTGACGCAGATCCCCACCGCACAACAGATCATCCCGTTCGCGATCCCGGAGGATTACGAAGGGGCAGACACGCTCTATGATTACGAGCCGGACGAAGAGGCGATCCTCGCCGACCTTCTGCCGCGCGGCGTGGCCACTGCGATCTTCTCTGGCCTGCTCGAAAACGGCGCCTCTGAACAGGGCGCCCGGATGAGCGCCATGGACAACGCGACCCGCAACGCGGGCGAGATGATCGACAAGCTGACCATCGAATTCAACCGCTCGCGTCAGGCCGTGATCACCAACGAGCTGATTGAAATCATTTCGGGCGCGGAAGCGCTCTAAAGACACCCGGAGACGAGATAATGGCAAACGCTAAAGGTAAAGTAACACAAGTCATCGGGGCCGTCGTCGACGTGCAGTTCGATGACCACCTGCCAGAGATTCTGAACGCTCTGGAAACCGACAACAACGGCAACAAGCTGGTGCTTGAAGTCGCGCAACACCTCGGTGAAAACACTGTCCGCACCATCGCGATGGACAGCTCCGAAGGTCTGGTGCGCGGTCAGGACGTGTCCGACACCGGTGGCCCGATCATGGTGCCCGTGGGTCCAAAAACGCTGGGCCGTATCCTGAACGTCGTGGGCGAGCCCGTGGACGAAGGTGGCCCCGTCGCAGCCGAGGAAAAGCGTGCGATTCACGCGCCTGCGCCTGAATTCGCTGAACAGTCGACCGAATCCGAGATTCTCGTGACCGGGATCAAGGTTGTGGACCTGCTGGCCCCCTACTCGAAGGGCGGTAAAATTGGCCTCTTCGGCGGTGCCGGTGTGGGCAAGACCGTTCTGATCATGGAACTGATCAACAACATCGCGAAAGTGCACTCGGGTTACTCGGTGTTCGCCGGTGTGGGTGAACGGACGCGCGAGGGCAACGACCTTTATCACGAGATGATCGAGTCGAACGTGATCAAGCCGGACAACCTGGAAGAAAGCCAAGTGGCGCTGGTCTACGGCCAGATGAATGAACCTCCCGGTGCGCGTGCCCGTGTGGCCCTGACCGGTCTGACGCTGGCGGAACAGTTCCGTGACGCCTCCGGGACCGACGTTCTGTTCTTCGTGGACAACATCTTCCGCTTTACCCAAGCGGGCTCCGAGGTGTCGGCTCTGCTCGGCCGTATCCCCTCGGCGGTGGGCTACCAGCCAACACTGGCCACCGACATGGGTGCGATGCAGGAGCGGATCACCTCGACCAAGTCGGGTTCGATCACCTCGATCCAGGCCGTGTACGTGCCTGCGGACGACCTTACCGACCCCGCGCCTGCAACCACCTTTGCTCACCTCGACGCGACAACCGTTCTGTCCCGTGCTATTTCGGAACTCGGCATCTACCCCGCCGTGGACCCGCTCGACAGCTCCTCGCGCCTGATGGACCCGCAGATCGTGGGTGAAGAGCACTACAAGGTGGCCTCCGACGTGCAGCAGATTCTGCAGCGCTACAAGTCGCTTCAGGACATCATCGCCATCCTCGGGATGGACGAACTGTCGGAAGAGGACAAGCTGACCGTTGCGCGTGCGCGTAAGATCCAGCGCTTCCTGTCGCAGCCCTTCGACGTGGCCAAAGTGTTCACCGGTTCGGACGGTGTGCAGGTCCCGCTGGAAGACACGATTGCCTCGTTCAAGGCGGTTGTGGCTGGCGAGTACGACCACCTGCCCGAAGGCGCTTTCTACATGGTGGGCGGCATCGATGAGGTGAAAGCCAAAGCCGAGAAGATGGCCGCCGACGCAGCTTAATCGTGAGGCGGGTTTCAACCCGCCCTACATCTCCGAACGCACTCCGGGCGTAGGGTGGGGTCTCACCTCACCGCCCATCACAGGAGAATACAATGCAATTTGATTTGGTATCGCCCGAGCGCAGCCTCGCGTCCATGGACGCAACGGCGGTGCAGATCCCCGGTGCTGATGGCGACATGACCGTGATGGCCGACCACGCGCCCACGATCACGACCCTGCGCCCCGGCGTGCTCAAGGTCGAGGCGGGCAGTGAAACGCATGAATATGTCGTGACCGGCGGCTTTGCAGAAATCGGTGCCGCTGGCGTGTCAGTGCTGGCCGAACGAGCCGTCGCCAAGGGCGACATGACCCAGGACGATATGGACGCCATGTTCGATGAGGCGCAAGAGGCCTACACGCGCGCCAAGGACAACTTCCAGAACGAACCCGGCCCTGTAGATGACGCAGCCAAGCTGCTCGCCGACATGGTCGCCGTGGGTGGAGAGATCGGGCTGAGCACGAAGCAGCCCAGCCTCTGACCCTGCGCCACCGAATGGAAAAAAGGCCCTGCATTGCGCGGGGCCTTTTCACTTTGTGAGGCATAAAATACGATGCGAGGGTGTTACAAAACTGTAGCACCTTAAAGAACGACCCGATGAAACGATTGCGCAATCACCTGATAGGGATCGACCAAGGAGATACGGTCCTGTTTTCCGACTTCGAAGATGGGGGCGAGATGTGGACCGGCCGCGGCCAGCGCGAACGGCGCCGCCGCGTTGCCTTCTCCGAACCATTCCGGACGGAGCCGTCTGTTCATGTGTCCATTTCGATGTGGGATGTCGATACGAACATGCCGCTGCGCGCGGATATCAAGGCCGAAACAATCACCCTCGATGGGTTCGATCTGGTCTTTCGAACATGGGGCGACACTCGCGTTGCCCGCATTCGCGTTGCCTGGATGGCGATGGGAGAGTTGCGGCAAAACGACGATTGGGATCTCTATTAATCGCTTTCAATTTGCCTAAATTTTGCCGCTTTCATGGATGACATAGGCTGGGTTTGTAACGTGACCCAGAGCCTGCCCCATGATGACGCGCCCATTGATCCTTGGTACTTACACTGATGACCTGCTGCGCGGCAGCCCAGCGTCTGAAATCCTGCACGGAAAGTCGGGCGAGGACACGCTGATTGGCATAGACGGGCTAGATTCGCTCTTTGGCGGTCATGGTGACGATCTGCTGAGCGGTGGCGCGGGCAATGACTTCCTGATGGCGGACACGGGCGATGACACGCTGCGCGGGGGCGATGGTGATGACATGTTGTTCGCGGGCCATGGCGACGACACTGCCTACGGCGATGACGGCAACGACACGATCGACGGAAGCTTCGGCTCGGATCTCGCCTTTGGCGGCAACGGCAACGACCTGCTTCTCGGTGCGATGGGCAAGGACACGCTTTTTGGTGGTCAGGGCGACGATGTTCTGAACGGTGGCAGTGGTCAGGACCAGCTGTCCGGCGGCGCAGGTGCGGACCGACTTGAAGGTGAGGCCGGGCGCGACCTCCTGAACGGCGGCGACGGGAATGACAGCCTGTTGGGTGGTTCCGGTCGTGACTCGCTGAACGGTGGCAGTGGCGATGACATGCTGCATGGCGGTTCGGGCCGGGACGTGCTGAACGGCGGTGGTGGGAACGACAACATCCGTGGCGGCTCCGGCCGCGATACGCTGGACGGCGGCAGTGGCGACGACGCGCTGCTCGGCGGCTCCAGCCGCGATGAGTTGAACGGCGGCAACGGCGACGACACCCTGTGGGGTGACACAGGCCGCGATACGCTTGACGGTGGGTCAGGCGCTGACGTGCTCTATGGCGGCTCTGACCGCGACGTGCTGCATGGCGGCAGCGGCAACGACAGCCTGTACGGTGGCAACGACGATGACACCCTGAACGGGGACATTGGACAAGACCTGCTCAACGGCAGCAACGGCGACGACAGGCTCTACGGCGGCAGCGGCAAAGACAGCCTCTATGGCGGCACCGGGGACGATCGTTTATTTGGCGGCAGCGGCCACGATTCGCTTGCTGGCAGCACTGGCGACGACCGTTTGTATGGCGGCACGGGCCGTGACACCCTGTCGGGGGGCAAGGGTGACGATGCGCTTGACGGCGGCGCGCACGCCGACCTGTTGCTGGGCGGCACGGGCCACGACGAGTTGTTTGGCGACGCAGGCAATGACAGCCTTGTCGGCGGTTCGGGCAATGACACGCTTGAAGGCGGGGAAGGCCGCGATACGCTCAATGGCGGCTCTGGCGCGGACGTTTTTGTGTTCGGCCCCGGATCGGGCCGCGACGTGATCGAGTGGTTTGATATGCAGGCCGATGAGATTGACCTGACGGCCTACGGGTTTAACGACGCGTCGGACCTCGCGCTGCGAGACACAGCCTCCGGGCTCGTAATCGACCTCGGCGCAGATGAAATCCTGCTGAGCGGACGCACTCTCGCCCAGTTCGACCCCGACGCGCTTCTGTTCTAACGCAGCACGCTGGCGAGAAAGCGGCGGGTTCGTTCCTGTTGCGGCGTTGAAAACATCGCCGCCGGCGTGCCTTCCTCGGCGACGACACCTTGGTCCATGAACACCACGCGATCAGCGACCTCACGGGCAAAGGCCATCTCGTGCGTGGCCAGCACCATCGTCATCCCGTCGTCACGCAGCTGCCGCAGTACGTCCAGCACCTCGCCCACCAGTTCCGGATCCAGGGCCGAGGTGATCTCGTCCAAGAGCATCGTCTGCGGTCGCATCGCCAGCGCCCGGATCACAGCCACCCGCTGTTGCTGGCCGCCCGACAACTGGTCGGGGTACTTCTTCATGTGATCGGCCAGCCCGAACCGGGCAAACAGCACCTCGATCCGCTCCCGCGCGTCCTCACCCAGCACCCGACGTGGGGCGAGGACCACGTTGTCATAGGCCGTCATATGCGGAAACAGGTTGAAACTCTGGAACACGATGCCGATGCGCTGGCGTATGGGGCCAAGGTCAAACCCCGGCTCGGCAATATCCACCCCGTCCAGCCGCACCTCGCCATCGTCGACAGGCTCCAGCCCGTTCATACAGCGCAGCAGGGTCGATTTGCCGGACCCCGACGCCCCGATCAGGCACACCATCTCGCCCGGTGCGATGTCCATGTCGATCCCGCGCAGCACCTGCACGTCGTCAAAGCTCTTGGTCACGCCGCGCAGCGACAGCCTAGGATCTGGCATCACGGTCCCTGTTCAGCAGGTAATCGGCATAGCGGGTCGCGGGCACTGTCACACACAGAAAGATGACCGCCGCCGCCACATAAGGCGTGAAATTCGCCAGCAATGATTTGAAAATCCCCGCCTGCCGCAAGATCTCAACCGGCCCGATAAAGGACAAAAGCGCCACGTCCTTTTGCAACGCCACCAGCATATTCATATTCGCAGGCACCACGCGGCGGATGGCTTGGGGCAGGATCACATAGCGCATCGTGTCCCGCTCGCTCAGGCCCAGACAGATGGCGGCATTGCGCTGGCTTGCATGGATGCTCTCGATCCCCGACCGCAGCACCTCGGCCACGTAAGCCGAATAGGTCAGCACCAGCGCCACGGTGCCCCAGATATAGGGCGAGTTCCACGGACGTGGCAGGCCCAGACCCGGAATGCCAAAGCCCACCAGATAGACCAGCAGGACAACAGGAATGCCCCGAAACAGGTCCACATAGACAGCGCCGAAGATGCGCAGGGGAAACAGGGCCGGGTTTGAATTGCCACGCGCCAGCGCGATGGCAAGGCCCAGGGCAAAGATCATCGGCACCGACCATGCAAAGATCGCCACATCCAGCATGAAGGCGCGCAACAGGTCCGGAAAGACCCGGACAAACACCTCACCATTGAAGAACGAGGCGCGCACCGCCTCCCACCCCGGCGCAAGCGGGACCAGCACAATGACAAGGGCCAGCACGATCATTGTGCTGACCCCGGCAATCATGTTTGCCCGGCGTTTTTGCTGGGCCTCATAGGCGGCGCGCCGTGTCATAGTTGATCTGTCACTGGATCAGCGGAACCCCGGTGGCTTCCTGCAGCCACTGCGCCTCGATCTCAGCCAGCTTGCCGCTCTCGGTCATGGCCGCCAGCGCCTCGTCCACACAGGCTTTCAGTGCCGACCCCTCAGGCATCAACATCCCGAACTGATCCGGGTTCTCAGCCGCCGCCGGGTCGAACTGGCCAAGGATCGCACCGCCTTCGACCACCACCGCGGACAGGTACAGCGCTGTGGGCAAGTCGAACAGGGCCGCATCAATCTGCCCCGCCTGCAATGCGGCCGTGACGTTGGTGTTGTCGTCATAGACCAGCGGGCTCGCATCAGGCTCGATCTGCTCCATCACCACAGGCAGCGCGGTGGTCGAGGCGACAACACCCCATTTCAGCCCCTTCAGGCTCTCCATCGTGCCAGTCGCCCCGCCATCGACAATGGCCTGCGTCGTCAGCACCGCCTGCGGCGCGGTGTAGTAGGGGGCCGAAAAGTCCACGACCTTGTCACGCTCTTCGGTGATCGAATATTGCTGCATGTTCAGATCGAAGTTCTTGGCCCCGGGCTGGATCGCCTCATCAAAGGACGTGCGCACCCACGCCACCTGATCCGCCGCAAACCCCATCTCCTCGGCCAAGGCATAGGCCACCGCAGCCTCAAACCCTTCACCCGCCTCGGGTGCGTCGTTCAAAACCCAAGGGTAGTAGGCCGGGTTGCCGGTCGCGATGGTCAGGGTGCCGTCGGTCAGGGTCTTGCCGGCAGCACAATGGCCCGCCGCAAAAGCACCGCTGGCAAGGGCGCTCAGCACGGCAGCGGTCAGAATGGTCTTCATGTGAAATCTCCCCATCATTTTGCCGCGATATTCAGGCAACGGGGCAGGGCTGTCCAGAGCGGAGCGCCGCGCGCAACCGCTGCGGCCCCGCGCAGTGCCGCAAACATAAGCAGCCGTCAGATCGTTACGGTACGCGACCACGCGAGCGGGATCGCCCCGCGATGCAGCACATGCGGGACACCGACATACATCAGGGGCGCCTTGCCCAGACGGGCCATCTCCGACATGTAGCTGCGGGCCGCGTCTGACACGGTCCCCAACCCCTCCAGCCGATCCGAGGCATAGGGCACCACATCGGTCTTCGCCGCTGCGAAATCCTGCGGCCGCGTATCGGAGTAGAGCCAAATGCACATCCGCTCCGCCCGCGCATCAAAATTGGCCGCATCAAATACCAGAAACCGGTGCCCGGCCTCCGGCCAGCTCAACCCGCACGCAATCCGGGCCGCCCGCAGGGCCTCCGGATGCACGGGGGACAGCAAAACGCAATCCGACCACGTGCACCCCAGCTCCGGCAACGGGCGCAAAGGGGCCGCCATGCGATTGCAATATTTGCGCATGGCGCGGGCATAAAGACCCGGTTGCCGTGTCTCCAGCGCAGACAGGGGCAACAAGTCAGGCCCGCGCAAATCGGGTGGGCACAGATGGAAAAGCTGCGGCGCTCCGATCACTCCGCCGCGTACATGCCGTCATAGATGGGCGACAAGGTCTCCGCCTCGAACAGCGATGACACCGAAGTGCCATGCCAGATGTTCAGGATCGCCTGCGCAAACACGGGTGCAGTCGGCACAATCCGAATATTGGGCGCCGCCTTCACCGCCTCGGTCGGCTGAATGCTGTCAGTGATCACCAGCGACTTCATCACCGACTTTGTCACCCGGTCCACGGCAGGCCCCGACAGAACGCCATGGGTGATATAGGAGTGAACCTCCTTCGCCCCGTTCTCCATCAAAACCTCGGCCGCCTTGCACAGCGTCCCGGCGGTGTCACAGATGTCATCGACAATGACGCAGGTCTTGCCGGTCACATCGCCAATAACGGTCATCTCGGCCACTTCACCGGCCTTCTCACGCCGCTTGTCCACGATGGACAGGGGCGCATTGATGCGCTTGGCCAGATCACGGGCGCGGGCCACACCGCCAACATCGGGCGACACGATCATCACGTCATCCATACTGCCCGCAAACTGCGTCTTGAGATCCAGCGCAAACACGGGTGAGGCATAAAGGTTGTCCACCGGAATATCGAAGAATCCTTGGATCTGTGCGGCATGCAGGTCCATGGTCAGCACCCGCTCGATCCCCGCACCGACCAGCATGTTGGCCACCAGCTTCGACGAAATCGGCGTCCGCGCCTTGCTGCGCCGATCTTGCCGCGCATAACCAAAATACGGGATCACGGCAGTGATGCGGGCGGCACTCGACCGGCGCAGCGCATCACACATGATCAAGAGCTCCATCAGGTTGTCATTCGCGGGGTTCGACGTCGGCTGGATGATAAACATATCCTCGCCCCGGACATTCTCGAACACTTCGACGAAAATCTCGCCATCGTTAAAGCGTTCCACGCGGGCATCCACCAGCCCAACGTTCACACCGCGATGCAGCGACATGCGCCGCGCAATTGCATTTGCCAATGGCAGATTGGCATTGCCCGAGATCAGCTTGGGCTCTTGAATGGTTGGCATGTCGTATCCCCGCGCAGCACGATTGTGACAGATTCGTGATGTTGACTCCGCTTAGCACGGGGGTACCGTCCCGCGAAACACAAGACCCGCGACCGAGGACGAAAATGCCCCACATCGACTATTATTTTGCAACGTTGTCTCCCTACACCTACCTTGCCGGGAAACGGTTCGAGGCGCTCGCCGAAAAATACGGATGCTCGGTCACCTACAAACCGCTTGATGTGATTGCACTTTTCGGTCGCACGGGCGGCACCCCACCAAAGGACCGGCACATCAACCGCGTCGAATACCGGGCGCAGGAACTCGTCCGGCAGGCCAAAAAGCACGATCTGCCGTTCAAGCTGAAACCCGCGCACTGGCCTACGAACGCCGCCCCATCCTCTTATGCCATCATCGCTGCGCAGAACGCAGGCGGCGGTGATCTGGGCACGCTGGTCCACGCCATCCTCCGCGCCGTCTGGGCCGAGGACAAGGACATCGCCCAGGACGACGTGATCAAATCCTGCCTGACCGAAGCCGGGTTCGACCCTGCACTCGCGGACAGTGGCCTGCTGTCAGGTGCTGACACCTACGCCGCCAATCTCGAAGAAGCGGTGGACAAGGGCGTCTTCGGCGCGCCCTTCTACATCGTGGACGGCGACCAGCGCTTCTGGGGGCAGGACAAGCTCGACGATCTCGACCTGCACCTCTCCGGCCAACTGTGATCCCGCACATCCACAGCCGGACCTTCGGGTCCGGTCTTCGGCCTGCGCTCGCCATCCACTGCACGCTCGCCCATTCCGGCGCTTGGCGCGGTGTGGGGACCGTGCTGGGCGACCGGCTGACGCTGCACGCGTTCGACCTGCCCAATCACGGCAAGTCGGGCGACTGGGACGGGCAGGGTATCCTGCACGACACCGCCACGGCCATGGCACGCGCCGTGATGGAGGACATCGGCCCGGACCCCATCGACATCATCGGCCATAGCTTTGGCGCGACAGTTGCCTTGCGGCTGGCCATTGAAAGCCCCGAACGCGTGCGCAGCGTCGCCATGTTTGAACCGGTCTTTTTCGCGCCTGCCATCGCAGACGATCCCGGTTTTGCCGACCGCTACGCCGCCGACACTGCCGATTTCGACGCAGCACTCGCCGCAGGCGACGACGAAGAGGCCGCGCGCGCCTTCAACCGCGCCTGGGGCGACGGCCCGCCTTGGGCCGACATCCCAGCTGCAACCCGGCAATACATGATCGACCGCATCCAGTTCGTCAGGCACAGCACGCCTATGGTTCTGCACGACAGCCCCGGCTTGCTGGCTCCGGGCCAATTCGACCGCGCCGCTATGCCCGCCCTCCTGATAGCGGGCGCCACGGCACACTGGGCGGCCGAGGTCAACGGCGCCATCGCGCGCCGCCTGCCGAATGTGCAGTCGCAGACATTGGACGGGGTTGGGCATATGGGGCCCATCACGCATCCGGAAACAGTGGCACACGCGTGGGTAGCCTTCATGGATCGCGTCGACGGACGGCGGAATATCACGGCGGATTAGGTGGCTTTGTTGGTAACTTGGTAAGCTCTCGGAACGTTGTGCATTTTGGCCCCAAACGTGGTCGTTTCCACCGAACGGTTGCACAACACACCAGGTTTCCACGCACAAAGCCCAGATTAACTGGGCGAGCTTCGCTCAGGTTGGTTCATCAATAATGTGGTCTTCCCAATCGTCGTCTGCCACATCAAATTCACTCACCGTCCGCCCCCGCATCGACACGCCTGCCGCGTGCACCGTGTCGGCTGTGCCAGAGATCAGCGGGTGCCATTCGAACAGGGGTTTGCCTTCGTAGACGAGTCGATAGGCGCAGGTCTGTGGAATCCAGTATAGATGATCCGCGATGTTGGATGGCTTTAATACGATGCAATCCGGCACAAACTGATGCCTGATCTCATATTGGCTGCACCGGCATGTCTCGTCATCCAGCAGCCGACACGCCACCCGAGTCAGCGCAACCTCACCAGAGTCCTCGTCTTCCAACTTATTCAAGCAGCATTTCCCGCACCCGTCACACAGCGCTTCCCACTCTTTCCGGGAGAGTTTCGTGATTGGTTTCTTTTCCCAGAAACGGGGTGCCAGACCGTTTCGGTCAATCGGATCATTCATAATGCAGCCAGGATGTCGCGGGCCTGTGCGCTGTCTTTGTCCATTTGCGCAATCAGCGCTTCGAGACTGTCGAATTTCTCCTCGCCCCGCAGATGCGCTACCAGTGCGACCGAAACCGGGGCGCCGTACAAGTCGCCTGAGAAGTCAAAAACATACGTCTCAAGGTTTGGCGTGTTCACCCCGAACATCGGACGCACACCCATGGATGCGACGCCGTGATACGCCCCGGCATGTGGCCCCTCCAACACATTGAAAAGAACGGCGTAAACCCCAAAGGCGGGGGGATGCAGCCCGTCAATCGACATATTTGCGGTGGGGTATCCAAGGGTGCGCCCGCGCTGCTCTCCGCCGATCACGGGGCCCTCTATGCGGTGCCAATGGCCTAGCATTTCAGCCGCGTCCTGTGGTCGTCCGTCTGACAATGCGTCACGAATGGCGGTCGATGAAACCGTGTGTTCCGCGTGCTCAAGCAGTGGCGCAATGGTCACCCCAAATCCCATGTCCTCGCCAAACTTTACAAGGTGCGCGGCTGTTCCGGCCCGTTTCCGGCCAAAGCAGAAATCGGCGCCCACAACCACATGGCTCAGCCCCAAACCGTCGCAAATCACATCCCGTGCAAATTCCTTGGGGCTCAGGCTGGCGAGCCCGGAATGAAACGGCAACTCAAAGAGATAGCGGATTCCCATTTTCTCCAGCCTGCTTGCGCGTGCGGCTTGGCTCATCAGACGAAAGGGGGGTGCATCGGGTGCGAAATACTCACGGGGATGCGGCTCGAACGTCAGCACGCCCACCGGCGCGTCCGGCGCCGCGGACTCTGCCAGCTCGATCACCGACCGGTGTCCGACATGGACGCCATCGAAATTGCCAATTGCCACGCTTGCGCCACGGTCCGCCGCGTCAACAAACTGATAATCCCGTATAATCTTCATGACCCCTGCCTAGCCAAGCGACCAAACAAGGGCAAGCATCCGTTTCTTCTGATCACAGATGCCACGGGGTAGGGCTGCAGGCTAAAGGCCAGCGCCCCTAAGTTCAGAACGAAGTGCAAGTCGTCAGTCGAATTTCCGCGACGGCGCCAGCACAGTCGCTTCCCCGATCAACACCTTCTTACCGTCCACGGTACACTGGCAATCCAGCTTCACCCGGCGCTTGGCGAAATCGATGTCGATCACCTTCACCTCGGCACAAACCATGTCGCCCGGACGCACGGGTGCAAGGAATTTTAACGATTGTCCCATATAGACCGTGCCGTGCCCCGGCAGCTGCTCACCAATCACGGCAGAGATCAGACCCGCCGTCAGCATCCCATGCGCGATACGGCCCTGGAAGATCGTGTCCTGCGCATAGTCATCGTCCAGGTGCACCGGGTTCCTGTCGGTGGAGATCTGGGCGAACATCTCGATATCTTCGTCCGTCACTACTTTGCGCAGGTGACGGGACATGCCCATTTCGATGTCTTCGATGCAGATCGTGCCGCGTGGCAGATTGTCCAACATGGAT
Organism: Tateyamaria sp. syn59; assembly: GCF_007995245.1. Classification (GTDB taxonomy): domain Bacteria; phylum Pseudomonadota; class Alphaproteobacteria; order Rhodobacterales; family Rhodobacteraceae; genus Tateyamaria. The sequence continues at coordinate 320,826 of NZ_VCBA01000004.1, read as the reverse complement.
CAGCTCCGGTAACTATATGACCGCTTGCCCGGCCTCTGCGCAATCTAATTACTTTGCGCGCGCAGAAAAGCAAGACAAAAGTAGGTCAGCGGAGATGCCCTATGGCGAAAGTCGGCGCAGAGTTTTCCTTTTCAAGGTAAGCACTTAGTGCATCTGGGTCCGGTTGGTGCGACGTTTTGGTTTCCGCAGCGGCCAATCCGCCCGAAATGAACAGGGAATCGATGTCCTCTCCCATCGCTCCGGCAATGTCCGTCAGCACCCCATCGCCAATCGCCAGAATGCCGCTGTCGGGTACGTCCAGTCCCAATTCCGCCAACCTCCGCCGCGCGAGATCATAGATCGGCGGATGCGGCTTGCCAAAATACAGGCTCTCACCGCCCATCTCGGTATACAGCTTCGCCAGCGCGCCCGCACACCACTCGCGGACCTCGCCCCGGTCCACGACGATGTCGGGGTTGGCACAGAGCAGCTTCAGCCCCAGTTGCTTGGCCATCAGGAACTCGGGCCGCATAACCTCCGGGTCGGCCAAGGGATCACGCGGACCGGTGCACACGATGCCCTCAGCCTCCTGCAACGGTACCATGTCGATCTGAACAGGGTCCTTGATCACGCCGATGGGGTGAAAGAACTTATCCTCCCCCGGCTGTCCGATGAAGTAGACCTTTTTGCCCACAACCCCTCGGAACATCGCGGCACGCGCACTGTCGCCAGAAGTGGCAATGGTGTCCCACGCGTCATCCGGCACCCCGAAATGCAACAGCTGCTTTTGAACCCCTGCGCGCGGGCGGGGCGAGTTTGTCACCAGCACGACTTTGCCACCCTTTTTCCGGTAGTCCTGCAATGCTGAAACCGCCTCTGGCAGCGCCTTCACCCCGTTGTGCACGCACCCCCAAAGGTCCACGAACAAAGCGTCATAGCGGTCGGAGATTTCGGAAAGGGCGGAAATGATCTGGGCCATGGCGGCGCTCCGTCGTCAAATGAGTAAGGCGGACCCATGGTCCGCCTGTCCCGCGGCAACATAGGCCACGTGATTCAAATTGTAAGGCGGAGGTGTCCTCCGCCTTTGCAATCACACCTTGAGGTTCGGGATGATCTGCTTTTTCCGGCTCATGATGCCGGGCAGCACCACGGTATCGCCAGACACGGTGGCGTCAAAGCTCTTTTCAGCCACGCCCTTCACCCGGTCGTTGGGGATGAGCATGGTCGCTTCTTCGTTCAGGATGTCGACCACGAAAAGCAGAACCTCGTCCGCGCCGTCCTCTTTCGCCACATCAACCATGGAGTCCATCAGGCTGTCCTTGCGGTCCAGCACCAGCTTCGGCGCGGTGGTTTCCAGCACGGAGACGCGGAACTGCGTGCCATCGACGGCGTATTCCTTGCTGTCCATGCGCAGCAGTTCGGCATCTGAAAAGGCGGAGACATCGGACTTCGCCTCGAACATCTCTGAGGCATAGGCGGTCAGGTCCACGCCCAGATCCTTCGCCAGATCATGGGCAATCGCCTTGTCTTCTTGCGTTGTGGTGGGCGAGCGGAATTCCAGCGTGTCGGACAGGATGCAGGACAGCATCGCGCCTTTCACGCCCGTGGGCATCTGCGCCATGTCTTTGCCGATCATCTTCCACATGATGGTGGCTGTGCAGGCCAGCGGCTCGATCCGGATATCGATGGGGCCCTTGGTTTCCAGCCCGCCCACCAGCTTGTGGTGGTCGATGATGGCGGTGATGTCCGCGTCGTTAATCGCGTCGGGCAGTTCAGCGGGGTTGTTGGTGTCCACGATCACGACCGGCTGGTCGGCATCCACGCCGTCGATGATGCGCGGCTTGGTCAGATCCCATTTCTTCAGGACAAAGGCCGCTTCGGTGTTGGGCTCACCCAGCAGCACGGGCTCGGCTTCGACGCCTTTGATTTCGTTCAGATACCAGGCCCAGATGATGGGCGATCCGGTGGAATCGGTGTCAGGAGATTTATGACCAAATACAAGCGTGCTCATGCGAATGCGTCCTTTGGGGGAGGGAGTATTTCGGCGCCCTTATAACAACCTCTGCATGGGTGTCACGGGGGGCACAGCAGTGTGCAATTGTCGCGCTTGTTTTTGCTATATGTCACGTGCCCACAATGGATCCATCGCAATTGATGCCGACAATCAGGTCGCCGAAGCATGCAGGCTCTTGCCAAAAGTCGCATCCGAGGTTTTTTTCGCAGTGGCCAATCCGGACCCCAAAACGTGACGACCCGCGAAACTGATCTGTACCGACCCATCAAGTCCTTTCTCGAAGGGCAGGGATATGTTGTGAAATCCGAAGTGGGTGCCGCGGATGTTGTTGCCGTTCGCGGGGGCGAAGGGGCTGTGATTGTCGAGTTGAAGCTGGGGTTCTCGCTGGCGTTGGTGCATCAATGCGTGGCGCGCCTGTCAGTCAGTGATGATGTCTACATGGCCGTCGAACGGGGCAAGGGGAAACGGTTTCTGAAGGCCATCAAGGACATGACCCGCCTGTGTCGGCGTCTGGGGCTGGGGCTGATGACGGTTCGCCTGTCCGATGGTCTGGTGCAGGTGCATTGCGACCCCGGTCCCTACGCACCGCGCAAGAACATCAAGCGGCAGGGCGCACTGCTCAAGGAATTCGCGTCCCGGCAGGGCGATCCAAATGATGGTGGGCAGACCCGCGTCGGATTGATCACCGCCTATCGTCAAGATGCGCTGAAACTGGCGATGTTCCTGTATGAAGCGGGCGCCAGCAAAGGTGCGGATGTGGCCCGCGAAACGGGGGTCACGCGCGCCACCAGAATGATGCGTGACGATCATTATGGCTGGTTCGAAAAGGTCGAAACGGGCGTTTACGGCCTGACGCCAAAAGGGGCGGAGGCTGTGGCGCAATCTGGGCAGGTTCTTGGGGCCTGACGGACTTCTTCGCCAATTCCGGTCAGTGCCCCTGTCGGGGCGGGTGCCCTAGAATGGCTGGCGTTCGAGGGTAAATCCGCGCTCATCCAACTGGTTCAACAATCCTGTCTCGCCCCCCAGATGTGCCGCACCTACCGCAATGACGATGTCAGTCTCGGTCCGCTGGTCGATGCGGTCCATCCACAGCAGGTTTCGTTGGTCCAGCAGCATGGTCATCATCTCGTCAAACAAGGTCTCGAATTCGGTTGCCGGGAAATCAATTTGATCGCGCGTGTATACGCGGGAAAAGGCAAGCAGCGCGCCATGCTGTTCTTCGAAGTAGGCAGCGATGGTGGTGGCGGTCGCATCGTCCACGGTACGCTCCATCTGCGCAACGAGTGGCAGGAATTGCACTTGTTCTTCGATCGGATCGGCGGCCAGGAGATCGATCAATTCGCGATGCGTTTCCAGCGCTGCGATTGGCACATCTGCCGCGGTGGCTGCTGCCATGATCATCTTGTCGAGCCCAACCTTGCCTGCATGCAGATCAGCCATCGCACATGGGGCAATGGCCAATGTCATGGACAGGAACCAGGGCTGATACTTGGCCGCCATGAACGGAGGCACTCCCCGCTTTTGCGCGGCTTCGGACAGCACTGTCCAGACCTCGGGCGAGACGCGATCGATCAAGCTGGGGCCGTCGGTGAGAAAGGCGATGGTGGGGTCTGTCGATACAGCGTTAAGAAGGCCGGCTTCTTCTTCGCTCGTGATCTCGACCATCAAAAGGTCGGCTGCGCTTATTGTGGGAGCAAGGCGCTGAACGATATCCGTCATGCGTGGATCGTGCAGGTGCATTGTTCCGATCAGCGTGATGGTCTGACCTTGTCGCGTCGCGCGCCAATGGTTGCCCTCGGGATAGGGCAGGGCGGCTGTTCGCGCCGCGATCTCTGCCTGCGCCTCTGCGCTCAGGCTGGGGCGGACATCCGGGCCTGCGCAGGCCGCGTGCAAAGCTGCTGGCACCAGCAAGGCAACAGCGTAAATGGCGCATTTCAAAAGGGTCTGCATGCTGTCCTCATCCTGTGTTTTAGCCACGCTAGGCAATGGCGGGCCGTGTTCCAAGTCGGCCTGATCGGAAGAAGGCAAAAATTGCGGTCTCGCGTGGTTGACTCACCCGGGGCGCTTCCTTACCTACGCAACGTTATCACTCGCGTGTGATGAGTGCTAACGACCCCGATCAAGGGGTCAAGGGAGAAAACTTTGAGCCTCAAGGAGCTGCAAAGATGGCATTGAAACCGCTTCATGACCGCGTGCTGGTACGCCGCACCGAAAGCGAAGAGAAAACCGCTGGCGGGCTGATCATCCCCGATAGCGCCAAGGAAAAGCCCAGCGAAGGCGAAATCGTCTCCGCAGGCCCCGGCGCCCGTAAAGACAGCGGTGAGCTGATCGAGATGGGTGTGAAAGCCGGCGACAAAGTGCTGTTCGGCAAATGGTCCGGCACCGAAGTCACCATCGACGGCGAAGAGCTGCTGATGATGAAAGAAAGCGACATCATGGGGATCATCGAGTAAGCGGCCCCGCTTCTCTGATCTCTTTCACGACATTCTCATAGGAGACTACCAATGGCTAAGGACGTCAAATTCGACACAGATGCCCGCGGGCGCATGCTGACCGGCGTGAACATTCTGGCTGACGCCGTCAAAGTGACACTGGGCCCCAAAGGCCGCAACGTGGTGCTCGACAAATCCTTTGGCGCACCCCGCATCACCAAGGACGGTGTATCGGTTGCCAAGGAAATCGAACTGGAAGACAAGTTCGAAAACATGGGCGCGCAAATGGTCAAGGAAGTGGCCCAGCGCACCAACGACGAAGCGGGTGACGGTACCACAACCGCAACCGTGCTGGCGCAAGCCATCGTCAAAGAGGGCATGAAGTCGGTTGCCGCTGGCATGAACCCGATGGACCTCAAGCGCGGTATCGACATGGCAACCTCGAAAGTGGTCGAAGCCATCAAAGCTGCGTCGCGTGAAGTGAACGACAGCGCCGAAGTGGCGCAGGTCGGCACCATCTCCGCCAACGGCGAAGCTGAAATCGGCCAGCAGATCGCAGACGCGATGCAAAAGGTCGGCAACGAAGGCGTCATCACCGTCGAAGAGAACAAAGGCCTCGAAACGGAGACCGACGTTGTCGAAGGTATGCAATTCGACCGCGGCTACCTGTCGCCTTACTTCGTGACCAACGCTGACAAGATGACCGCCGAGCTCGAAGACTGCATGATTCTGCTGCACGAGAAGAAATTGTCGTCGCTGCAGCCGATGGTTCCCCTGCTCGAGTCCGTGATCCAGTCGCAAAAGCCGCTGCTGATCATTGCGGAAGACGTCGAAGGCGAAGCGCTGGCAACTCTGGTTGTCAACAAGCTGCGCGGCGGCCTGAAAATCGCGGCTGTCAAAGCACCCGGCTTCGGCGACCGCCGCAAAGCCATGCTGCAGGACATCGCGATCCTGACCGGTGGCCAGGTGATCTCCGAAGATCTGGGCATGAAGCTCGAGAACGTGACCATGGACATGCTGGGCACCGCCAAGCGCGTTCAAATCACCAAGGACGAGACCACCGTGATCGACGGCAACGGCGAGAAGGCGGAGATCGAAGCCCGCGTGACGCAGATCCGTCAGCAGATCGAAGAAACCACCTCGGACTACGACCGTGAGAAGCTGCAAGAGCGCGTTGCCAAACTGGCTGGCGGTGTTGCTGTGATCCGCGTCGGCGGCATGACCGAAGTCGAAGTGAAAGAGCGTAAGGACCGCGTCGATGACGCCCTGAACGCAACCCGTGCTGCTGTGCAGGAAGGTGTTGTTGTCGGTGGTGGTGTTGCGCTGGTTCAGGCTGCCAAATCGCTGGACGGCGTCACCGGTGAGAACAACGACCAGAACGTTGGTATCTCGATCGTGCGCAAGGCCATCGAAGCGCCTTTGCGCCAGATCGCCGAAAACGCCGGTGTCGACGGCGCCGTTGTGGCGGGCAAGATTCGCGAAAGCGACGACCTGTCCTTTGGCTTCAACGCGCAGACCGAAGAATATGGCGACATGTTCTCCTTCGGCGTGATCGACCCCGCCAAGGTGGTTCGCACAGCCCTGCAAGACGCCGCATCCGTGGCATCGCTGTTGATCACCACCGAAGCCATGGTCGCTGATAAGCCTGCCAAAGAAGGCGCAGGCGCACCCGGCGGCATGCCCGACATGGGCGGCATGGGCGGCATGATGTAAGTCATCCCGGACGGCCGTCGGCCGCTCCACAAAACATGACGAGGGGCTGTCCATCGGGCAGCCCCTCTTCGTTTGTTGGCACGTCCAAGCGTTGACGCTTCCCGCAGAGGTTGAGCGGGTTTTCGCCAACGGAAATTGCACTGCGTGACATCGCTTGACCAAGCCGTGTGCGCCACCGTAGCTAAAACCCAGCGACACCCAAACCAAAGGAGGGCGAACATGATTTTCGAAATGCGCACCTTCTTGGCGGGCACTCACCTACGAGTACCATCCTGACCCAATAGGGCCTTTGCCCTGTACGTCAGTCGCTGCGTCCAACACCCGGACACCCCAAAAATCTTTACATCTGAGGCACGGGCTCACACCCGTGATCATTTCATGTCTCTGCTGTCCTCCAATGGCGCCATTGCGCGCGTTCTGTCCTTCGCCATCCGCCTCTGGGGTCGCCATCCCGGCCTTGTTGCGGCGATCCTCGGCCTTGTGCTGCTGTCGACGGCGGCGGATGTCACGATCCCTGTCATCACCGGTCGTCTGGTGGCCGCCGTGTCCGAGGGTGTATCTCCTTGGATGCCCTTTGCGACGTTGCTGACGCTTGGTGTCGTGTCCATCGGGGGCAAGATCCTAAGCTATTTTGCAATCATTGCCCTGACCGTGCCGACCATGCGCACGGCGGAACAAGAGGCGTTTGCACGCGTGCAGCGCCTGCCTGCCGATTGGCACGCAAACGCATTCGCCGGCTCGACGGTGCGGCAGATCACGCGCGGGGCCTGGGCGCTCGATGACATGGCCGACGTGTTGCTTTTGGCCCTCTTGCCGTCGACCCTTGTGTTGCTGGGCACCATCGGCACCTTGGCGGCCTTTCGCTGGGACATCGGGCTCGTCGCAGCACTGGGCGCTGCCGTGTTCCTGGGCCTGTCGCTCACTTTGACGCTGACCTGGGTGGCACCCGCTGCACGGCTGTCAAACGCACAGGACAGCCGCGTGTCGGGCGCACTGGCTGACGCCATAACGTCGAACCCCGTGGTGCGCGCGCACGCAGGCGAGGCACGCGAGGACACACGGTTGGGGCAGGTCCTGTCGAAATGGGCGCACCGCACACGGCGCACATGGCGGCGCGGCACGTGGTCCGGTTTGGTTCAGGACAGCTCGCTCTGGATCCTGCGGGCGGCCGTGCTCGGTGGTGCACTCCTCGCCTTTGTTCAAGGCGCGGCAGGCGCGGGCGAGATCGCCTTTGTTGTCTCGGCCCTCGGCATGATGGACGGCTACTTGCGCCAGATGGGCAATCATGTCCGCACGCTGCAGAAGTCGATCAACGACGCCGAAGAGTTGGTGGATTTGATGGCTACCACGCCGGAACAGGAGGTCGTGCATCAACCGGCACAGGCGCTGCCAGCGCGCGCGGCTGCGCTTGCCTTTGACAACGTCACTTACGGCTATGCAGGAGCGGCGACGCCACTTTTCGTGGACCTGAACGTCTCGATCCCTGCGGGACAGAAGGTTGGGCTTGTCGGGCGGTCTGGCTCGGGCAAGACGACCTTTGTCAAGCTGATCCAGCGGATCCACGAGGTGACGGAGGGTGCTATCACGCTGGGCGGAGTGAACATCGCGCGAGTGCCGCTGAACGAGCTGCGCCGCCACATCGCGCTTGTGCCGCAGGAGCCGGTGTTGTTTCACCGCTCGCTGGCCGAAAACATCGCCTATGCTCGACCTGGCGCCACGCCAGAGGAGGTGCGCGAGGCGGCGGAACGAGCCGGGGCGGCCGGGTTCATCTCCACCCTGCCCAAGGGCTACGGTACCGAGGTGGGCGAGCGTGGCGTTAAACTGTCCGGCGGTGAGCGCCAGCGTGTCGCCATTGCGCGCGCCTTCCTGTCCGACGCGCCCGTGCTGGTGATGGACGAGGCGACATCATCGCTCGACTCTGAGGCTGAAGCGCGTGTGGCCGAGGCTGCCGAGCGGCTGATGGAGGGGCGTACGACGCTCGTCATCGCGCACCGGCTGGCCACGGTCGAGCGGATGGACCGCATCCTGGTCTTCGATCAGGGCCGTATCGTCGAGGACGGCATGCCCGCTGAATTGCTGGCGCGCAAGGATGGCCTCTATCGGGCCTTGCGTCAGCGGCAGACATTGGCCGCATAACCACAAAACAGTGCGGCGCCAGGGATAGTCCCGGCGCCGCGCAGCCCCGTCGAGCGGCGCATCTTCAAATGCCGCGATAGATACAGAAAGCCATTTCCGAATGTCCAAGCAGCCCTTCGACATCGCCGCTACAATGCGGGCGTTCGCCCAACGCGCCCGGTGTGTCTTGCCACCGTCCCACCTTTGCCGCACGGTTTCGCCATGCAGCGTGTGATGATTATCGGACAACCTGGATCGGGAAAATCTACCCTTGCACGGCATTTGGGCGACATAACCCATCTGCCCGTGGTGCATATTGATATGATCCACTGGAAATCCGGCTGGGTCGAACGTGCAGCGGCGGAAAAGTCGAAAATGACACTTGATGTCATTGCACGCCCCACTTGGGTCTTTGAAGGGGGGCACAGCCGGACGTGGCCCCAGCGGCTTGAACGGGCCGACACGCTGATCTGGTTGGACATGCCGCTTGGCCTGCGTCTGCGCCGCGTCCTGTGGCGCACGTTAAGGGACTATGGTCGGGTGCGGCCCGACCTGCCAGAAGGTTGCCCCGAGCAATTCAGCGCCGAATTCCTGTCCTATATCTGGCGGACCCGGAACACGAGCCGGGCCGCGATGCACGCACTGTTTGACAGCGCACCGGCAGACAAGACGAGGTACCATCTGACATCGCCAGCATCCGTCCGCCGCTTCTTGGAGGGTTTGTCAGAGGCGGTGGCCATTGGCAATCTAGGCATTCCACACCGCTAGCTCGTTACATATCGGCGGCGTGCAGTTGCTGGAAGTATCCCGGCAAAAGCTGATCAAATCGCCGCTGGCCGTCCGGCGTCAGTGACAATTGCGTTTGCCTGCGGTCGGCTGGCTGTGACGTTGCCGGTCCGATCAGCCCCTTGTCCGCGAGGCTGCCCAAGGCTTTGCTGAGAACCGGTTTCGAGATGTCGAGCCGCGCCGCGATCTCTGCTGCCGACAGGCTGGCGCGGTCCGGTTCCCGTACGATCATCATCATGGCAAGGAATTGCGTCTGTGACAGGCCGTGTCTGCGCAAATAGGCTTCGATGTTGCGCAACAGCACGCTGGCCGCGCGCAAGCGGGTGAGGACGGTCAGGATATGTGTCGGGGACACGTCAGGCAGGTCGGCTGTTACGCCTGCGATCATGTCCTCATCCGGCAACTCCTTGAGAAAAAACATCAGGCCGCGCGCCGCATCCGCACGATCTGGACAGTTTCTGCCAGCCACTTTTCGTAGGCAGCAAAGACGTCTTGCACGTAGACCTGCGCATAATGTGCCTCGAGTGCTGCCTCGTCTGTCCAGTGTTCGACCAGGTAGAGGGCGTCGTCATTGCCCGCATCCACGTTCAATTCAAAGCGCTGGCACCCTGGCTCTGACCGTGTCGCGGCAAGGATGCCCTCGATCGCGGCAAGCGCTTCGGCCCGGTGTTCGGGTTTGGGGCGAATCGTGGCGAAAATGCTGAGCTCTGACATGAAGATCTCCAATTAGTTAGCATAATAACTATATGGGCAATGCCATGGATTCTCAACCCCGCACTTGGCGTCGCAAACCCGGAAGGATAAGGGACAGGAATGCGCCTGATCCTGTTGACCTGCCTAACGATGATCGCCTTTGCATCGAACTCCGTCCTGAACCGTATGGCGGTGGATGGCGGTGGCATTGACCCGTCGAGTTTTGCCATGATCCGGGTGCTGGCAGGCGCAGTGGCGCTGTGCATGATCCTGACAGTGCGGGGCGGGGGGCTGCCAATGCTGCACCGCGACCGGATTGTCGGGGCCTTCAGCCTCGCCGCTTACATGATCGGGTTTTCGCTGGCCTATGTCACGCTGGATGCCGGGCTGGGCGCGCTGATCCTGTTCGGCACCGTGCAGGTCACCATGTTTGGCTGGACCGCGTTGCGCGGCGGACATTCAACCGTGCGGCAACTCACGGGGGCAAGCATCGCTTTTACGGGCCTGCTGATTGCTTTGTGGCCTGATGACACCTCGGGCGGAGACATCGTGGGCGCAGCGCTCATGGTCGTGGCTGGGCTTGGCTGGGCCGCCTACACTCTGGTGGGCAAACGCGCAACCGACCCGCTTGCAGCGACGGCGGCCAACTTCGTCTGGACGCTACCGCTTCTGGCTCTGCTGCTTTTCGGCACCAATCTCCACGCCGCGCCGTCAGGTATAGCGCTTGCGATCCTGTCAGGGGCGGTTACCTCTGGCCTGGGCTACGCATTGTGGTACAGCATCTTGCCGCGCCTGACGCCCCAAACTGCAGCCGTTCTACAACTCAGCGTTCCGCTGATCGCCATTGCGGCGGGGGCGCTTCTGCTGGGCGAGGCGTTGTCGTTCACTCTCGCGCTTGCATCTGCCCTTGTTGTCGGCGGCATTGCGGTCGCCGTCACCGCATCAAGGGCTCAAGCGGGTCATAGCTGACACCCGTCGCTCCAAACGCCACAGCGCCCAGACTGTCTGGTTTGTGCGGGACGCGCGCCAACTCCTCTGGCGTTAGCCACCGGCGCTCTGTCACGACCGCCTCGGCATCGTGCCATACTTCGGGACGCAGAGTGCCCGGCTTGACGGTGCAGCGAAAGAACACCTCGACCTGATGAAACTGGCTGGGGGCGTCGTGATATTCGTTCACGAGGCAGGGCGGCCCAACCTCAATCGTCAACCCGGTCTCCTCAAACACCTCGCGCGCCAGATTCGCAGGCAGGCTGCTGCCCACCTCCGCTCCGCCACCGGGCGCGCACATCAGATCGCTCTTGGCGGTGTGCCAGGCGTTGACCATCAACAACCTCCCGTCCTCGACGATGACAGCACGGACAGCAATGCGGGGAGATTTCGGGCGCATGATCACACCTTTGAGTGAAAGACGAAGCGTTACCATTCCATAGCGGGCCAGAGAAAGCTATCTCAAGAACATGAGATGGATCGCCGCCCTTGTCTTTGCACTCATGGCCAGCACCGCGCGCGCTGATTGCGTTGTGCTCCTGCACGGCCTTGCGCGGACCGAAGCATCGCTTCTGGTGCTGGAACAGGCCCTGTTGAACGATGGCTACCGCGTGGTGCGGCCCGGCTACCCTTCGACCACTGAAACGGTCGAAACACTCGCGCTCGACGTGATGCCGCGTGCGATGGAGGCGTGTGGCGAGGACACCGTCCATTTCGTCACGCACTCCATGGGCGGCATCCTCGTGCGCTACTGGTTCGCAAACACGGCCGTGCCGGACAACCTGGGCCGGACTGTCATGCTGGCACCTCCCAATCGTGGCAGCGAAGTGGTGGATGAACTGGGCGACCTGGAAGCGTTCGGGTGGTTCAACGGTCCTGCCGGTCGCCAGCTTGGCACTGGTCCCGCGAGCCTGCCGCGCAATTTGCCGGGGGTGACATATCCGGTCGGGATCATTGCAGGAGAACAATCCCTAAACCCCTACTTTTCCTCGCTCCTGCCGGGGCATGACGATGGGAAGGTGTCGGTCGTTGCCACCCCGGTGGCAGGCATGACCGACCACCTCGTGTTGCCGGTCACGCACACCTTCATGATGAACAACCCGAATGTGATTGCACAGGTCCTGAACTTTCTGGAAAACGGGGCCTTCGACCGGGACTTGCGCTGGGTCGATGCGGTGCTTGAGCAGTTGGGCTGTCCCGAAGGCGACTGCCTGACGGGAAATGAAGATGATCGAAATTGAACTGACCGGGGCCGAGGTTTTGATGCCATCGGGCATTGAGGCGGCAACCCTGTCCTTGGCCCAAGGTCAGATCGCGGACGCGCCGGCGGGGCGTGCTGTCGATCTGACAGGTTACCGTATCCTGCCCGGCATCATCGACGTGCATGGCGACGGGTTCGAACGCCACATGGCCCCGCGCCGGGGCGCGATGAAGCAGATGAACGAAGGGATCGCGGCCGCGGAGGCCGAAATCGCGGCCAATGGAATCACCACAGCTGTCCTGGCCCAATTCGTCAGCTGGGAGGGCGGGTTGCGCGGGCTCGACTTTGCCAATCAGGTCTTTGACGCAATGCGTGCCACACGCGAGGACGTCGTCACTGATCTGCGCCCGCAATTGCGGTTCGAGACACATATGCTCGAGCTCTATGACGACCTTCCCGCGCGCATTGCAGACTGGCAGGTCGAATATGTTGTCTTCAACGATCACCTGCCGCATGACCGTCTGGCGCAAGGGCGCAAACCACCGCGTTTGACGGGGCAAGCACTGAAAGCCGGGCGCAACCCGGATGTGCATTTCCAGATGCTGCTCGACATGCACGCGCGCGGCGGCCACGTGCCTGCAGCGCTCGACGCGCTGTGTAAAGCGCTTGCGGAACAGGGCGTGCGACTGGGCAGCCATGATGACCATACGACCGGTCAACGCGCGACCTGGCAGGCGCGCGGCGCACATGTGGCTGAATTCCCTGAAACGCTTGAGGCGGCAGAAGCCGCGAAGACAGCCGGCGACCTCGTGGTGCTGGGGTCTCCGAACGTGGTCCGGGGCGGATCGCACAAAGGCAACGCATCCGCCCTCGACCTGATCGCCATGGGGATCTGCGACGCCATTGCGTCCGACTATCATTACCCATCGCCGCGCCGTGCGGCGCTGATGCTGGCCAAAAGCGGTCTGATGGGGATCGAAGGGGCATGGGCGCTGGTGTCATCCGGGCCTGCCGCTGTGCTGGGTCTGACAGACCGGGGCACGCTCGAACCCGGCAAGCGCGCCGACCTCGTGATCCTCGATGACCGCGACCGCGTTGCCGCCACCATCTCGGGCGGGCGGGTCAGCTATATGACGGGCGACATCGCACAGCGGTTCGTCGCCGCGGCCTAACCGACCACGCGGTTCACGTGGCCCATCTTGCGACCGGGCCGCGCTTCGGCCTTGCCATAAAGATGCAGGGCCGCCGCAGGCTCTTTCGCAAGCTCCGATACACGGTCCATATCGTCGCCGATCAGGTTCTCCATCACCACATCCGCATGCCGCTTGCCGTCGCCCAGCGGCCAACCGGCGACCGCGCGGATATGCTGTTCAAACTGGTCCACGACACAGCCATTTTGTGTCCAGTGGCCAGAGTTATGAACGCGCGGGGCGATCTCGTTCACGATCAGGCCCTGCGCCGTGACAAACAGCTCAACGCCAAGCACGCCTACATAGTCCAGCGCATTCAGGATGTTGGCGGCCAGCAAGACCGCATCTGTCCGTTGGCTGGCACTCAGCCGTGCAGGCACTGTCGTGGTGTGCAAGATGCCGTCGCGGTGCACATTCTCTCCGGGATCAAAGCAGGCGACCGACCCGTCTGCGCCACGCGCTGCAATAACAGACACCTCATGGCTGAATTCCACGAACCCTTCTAGAATTGCGGGCGCGCCCTGCATCTCGGCCAGCGCCGTCTCCGCCCCGGTCGGGTCCATGATCCGGGCCTGTCCCTTGCCATCATACCCAAAGCGCCGCGTCTTCAGGATGGCGGGCGCGCCGATCTGAGGCAGGGCCGTGGCCAGCGCGGCCATGTCCGGCACATCGGCAAATGGCGCTGTCTTAAGTCCCAGCCCTTGCAGAAACTCCTTCTCCACCAGACGGTCCTGGCTGACTCGCAGCGCTTCGCGCCCCGGCCGGATCGGCGCATGGTCTTCCAGCGCGTCCAGCGTCAGGGTTGGGATATTTTCGAACTCGTAGGTGACCACATCGACTGTGGTGGCAAAGGCGAAAAGCGCATCGCTGTCCTCGTAGGGCGCGGTGGTCACCAGATGCGCCACATCGCCTGCGGGCGGCAGATCTGACGGGTCGAAGATATGCGTGCGAAAGCCCAAACGGTTGGCGGCCACGGACAGCATGCGGCCCAATTGGCCGCCACCCAGGATGCCGATGGTCGCGCCCGGTGCCAGCGGTTCAGTCATCGCTGGGCACCTCTGGGATGGACGCCGATAGCGCCTCGCGCCACGCCTCAAGTCGCGCGGCCAGTGCGTCGTCGGACACTGCCAGAATACCCGCCGCCATCAGGCCAGCATTGGCGGCTCCCGCAGCCCCGATGGCCATGGTCGCCACAGGAAACCCCCGAGGCATCTGCAGGATGGAATAAAGGCTATCGACGCCGCTCAGCGCTTTGGTCTGTACCGGCACACCGATAACAGGTACCCGCGTTTTGGATGCCATCATACCCGGCAAATGCGCCGCACCGCCCGCGCCCGCGATAATCACCTTTAGGCCCCGGTCTACTGCCGTCTTGCCATAGTCCCACAACCGATCCGGAGTGCGATGCGCCGACACGATCCGCGTCTCATAGGGTACCTCAAGCGCATCCAGCATCTCGGCGGCCTCGCGCATCGTGGGCCAGTCGGACTGGCTGCCCATGATAATGCCAACGGGGGCAGGGGGTTGGGTCATGTCGTGCGGCCTTCAAGGTCAGAAAGCGCGCACTATAGCCAGATCAGTCTGTGGGGCAATGGGCAGGACCGGTGTTTCATTTGACACTATGCTGCGCTGCGGCAAAGCTGGCGATATTGATCACAGGAGATTTGACCATGATGACCCCCTTCGACGTCTGGGCGCCCATGTTCCGTGCGCCCTTTTCCGGCGATGTGACCCAGGAAATCGTCCCGCGCATCCTATCGCCGGACATCGCTGGCGCGCCCGAGATCGAGGCCAAGATCCATACCGACGTGGCCAGCTACGGCACCCAATTGGGCAAAGTGCTCGATGCGCTTCAGATCTTGGCAAAAGCAACCAAAACGGATCTGCCGGAGATCGACAAACTGGTCGCGGATATCAACACGATCAAAGATCAGAGCAAGGAGACGCTGCGTGCAGATGCAGAACGGGCTCTTGCGCGGCTCAGATCAGTGGATGAAGACGGCTGGCGCGCGCTCACACGTGCTGATTGATCAGGCGATGATGTCTGGGGTCAGCCGATCCTCGATGAGCGCGATTTTGTCCTTCAGCATCAGCTTTTTCTTCTTCAGCCGCCGGATGGTCAGCTGGTCGCCTGTGGCTTTCTCCTGCAGGGCCAGGATCGCTTCGTCCAGGTCCCGATGCTCACGCCGGAACACCTCAAGCTCAACGCGCAACACCTCATCCGTCTTCATGGAGATGTCCGAAGGTGCATTCATGGCGCGATTCCAAGCAATTGCGGAGCCTTTAATATAATCGCAACGCTGCGATACGCCTAGACCTTGTTCCGGCCAAGGTTTCTGCCCATATTTATCGTACCCGTCGCCGCACGCAGGGGCGGGTACTGACTGTCGCTTGACCAAAAGGACGTGTCGCATGACGAAGATGACCCTTGCCTCATACCCCCATATGCTGGGGTTCGAGCAACTGGAACGGCTGCTGGAACGCACCGCGAAAAGCGCCGAAGGCTATCCGCCGTTCAATATTGAGCAGACCTCGGACCATTCTTACCGGATCACCCTGGCCGTTGCCGGATTTGCCGAAAATGACCTGTCGATCACTGTGGAAGACCGCCAACTGGTCATTCGTGGCCGGCAGGGCGAAGACACGCAGGAGCGTGTATTTCTGCACCGCGGCATTGCCGCTCGGCAATTTCAACGGAGCTTTGTGCTCGCTGACGGCGTTGAGGTCGGAGAAGCTGTGATGGAAAACGGTCTCCTGCATGTCGATCTGACGCAGGCCAAGCCCGAAACAATCGTCCAGACGATCAACATTCGGAAAGGATAAGTCATGAACACACCCTTTGATTTGAACGCCGATGTGGGCCGGATGGTCTATGTCAAAGCCATTGATGTAGAGGCACTTCCCCAAGAAGTGCAGGAGCAGGCCGAAGGGCTTGACCAGCTTTTTGCCGTCCACGATGCCGAAGGACAGCAACTGGCGCTGGTTGCCGACCGCAAACTGGCGTTCGCTTTGGCGCGGCAGCACGACTACGCCCCGCAACCGCTTCACTAGCGGTCACGCGGGGCTACACTCGCTCGGAAAGGCGATGTCTGCGTGTCGCGCATTGTGTTTGCGCGCGCGCAGGATTGTCGTGACCAGAAAACATGAGATTCTGGCGTGCCTTCATATCACAGATCGGGCAAGCTGTATTTCGGAACACAGGACAAAATCCAAATTCGCCGCAATCATGTGCACGCTCGTTCTTTCTCAAGGCGCGATTTGAGGATCGAGATTTTTGTTAAGTTTGGGTGTCGCGAATTCAACCAAGTTGCGCGCAGAAACTGAGAAACTGTAGTGGTCGGTCGGTCCGGCAGATCTGGCCAAGAGAGGAATGAACGGTCAGCGTCATTCCGGGCGCAACTGCGAGGCCATTCGACGGTGGGAAAAGCTTCGAAGGAGTTGTCGGTCAGACAGCAAATTCCTCACGGGCTTTGTCGAATGTTGTCCGGCAACCATGTGGCGATGTCTGGGACCGCGATCAGCACAAAGACCATCAACACCATGATCAGGAACATCGGCAAAGCTGCTTTGGTGATGTATCCCATTTCGTGGTTCGTCATGCCCTGCAGCACGAACAGGTTAAACCCGATGGGTGGCGTGATCTGCGCCATTTCGACAACCACAACAACGAAGATCCCGAACCAGATCAGATCAATGCCCGCGTCACGGACCATAGGCTCGACCACGGCCATGGTGAGCACCACAGCCGAGATGCCGTCCAGGAACATGCCGAGGATGATGTAGAATACCAAAAGCGCCATTAGCAGTTGGAAACGGCTGAGTTCCAGAACCGCGATCCAGTCGGCCAAAGCCCGAGGAATACCAGTAAAGCCCATGGATTGTTTCAGGAATGCAGCGCCCGCCAGAATGAGTGCAATCATGGCCGACGTCCGCATCGCCCCCATCAGCGAGGCTTTGAAGCTGCCCCAGGTGAGCGAGCGCTGAGACGCCGCCAGCAGCAGCGCACCAATGACCCCGATCGCTGACGCTTCGGTTGCGGTTGCATAGCCCATATACATGGAACCAATCACCACAAGGATCAGGGCAAAGACGGGGATCAGGAACCGCGAGTTGCGCAGCTTTTCGGCAAATCCCATCCCTGTTTCGACCTTCGGGTTCCAGGTTCGGGATGTTTTGGACACGATAGCCACATAGGCCATGAACATCAGCGCCAGGATCAGTCCGGGAAAAACACCTGCAAAGAACAGCTTGGTGATGCTTTCATTGACGGTCACGCCATAGACGATCAGGGCGAGCGATGGCGGGATCATCAGGCCCAGCGTGGCCGCGCCCGCCAGGGTGCCGATCACCATATGTTCGGGATAGTCGCGCGCGCGCAGTTCCGGGATCGACATTTTGCCAACCGTCGTGAGCGTCGCAGCGGACGACCCGGATACGGCGGCAAAAACGGTACATCCCACAATGTTGGTGTGGACCAATCCGCCCGGCAGTCGCGCCAGCCAGGGCGACAATCCGCGAAACATGTCCTCGGACAAGCGCGTCCGAAACAGGATCTCGCCCATCCATATGAACATGGGCAAGGCGGTCAAGGTCCAGCTCGAGGACGAGGCCCAGATCTCGGATACCATGTTGGCACCCGTCTGAAGGTTTTTGGTGGTCAGGAATTCCGAGGCGAACCACGCCGCGCCGATCAAGGATAAGCCCACCCAAAGGCCCGAGCCCAGCAACAGGAACAGGACGGCGATCAAGATGAGAGTGATGGAAACAACGGTCATTCTGCGTGGCTTTCGACAGTGTCGCGGAGCACACGATGCTCGCCCCGCAAAATCAGGTGCAGCAGGTTGTCACACAGGCAGAGTGTCAGCAGCCCGCCGCCAATCACCATCACTGATTGCGGGATCCACAGGTGAACGGCATCCTGCCCTTGGCTGATCTCGTTGAACCGCCACGAGAAATGGACAAACTCATAGGCGAAATAGGTGAAGTAGGCGGCAATGGCGGTGCCCAAGCCGAAACACCAAAGCTCCATGGCGTATTTGATTTTGACCGGAACAGCATTCAACAGGATGGACACCCTGATATGCGCGCCGCGCCCAAGGGCATTGGCAAAGGCAAAGAACGAGGCCGCCGCCATCGCGTAGCCTGCGTAGTTCGGCGCGCCCGGGAACACTTCGCCCGTCCAACGGGCCAGCATTTGCAACACGATCAATCCAAGAATGGCGATCAGGCAGAATGCGGCGCATAGACCGCTGAGGCCGTAGAGAAAATCGAGAATGCGCCGCAGCGTCGCCATGGCTGGCCTCCGGATTGAATGCTTGTCTGAAAACGGCGGCCCCGCATGTTCGACGGGGCCGCCGCTGCGCGATCAGTTCGCGGCGTTGAACGCTTCGATGATCGCGGCACCTTCTTCGCCTGCGGTCTCCAGCCATTCTGCGGCCATCGTCTCACCAATGCCTTTCAGTTCTTCGACAAGCGTGTCGCTGGCTGGCCCAACGTTCATCCCGCCAGCGGCCAGGCCATCCATGGTGAACTGCGTATATGCGATGGCTTTCTCAAGCCCCGCGGCGGCTGCGGCATCTGCGCAGCCAGTAATGATCGCCTTGTTCTCGTCCGAGACATCGGCCCAGACTTCGGAATTCACCATGATCGAGTTGCGCGGCAACCAGGCGTTCACCTCGTAGAAGTGCGACAGGCTTTCCCAGACTTTCCGGTCATAGCCCGTGGCCCCCGATGATACCATCGACTCCGCAACCCCTGTCGCAAACGCCTGGCTGATTTCGGCGGCTTCGATTGTGACAGGCAGCATGCCGGTCAGTTCGGCCAGTCGCGCGGTCGTCGAGTTATACGAGCGGAACTTGACGCCCTCCATGTCAGCGACGGCGTTGACCTCCTTTTTGAAATAGAGGCCCTGGGGCGGCCAAGGGACAGAATAGAGCAGCGTCAGGTTCTGTTCCGCCAACACCTGTTCAATGGTGGGGCGCGCAATCTCGGCAAGTGCTTCCGCATCGTCGAAAGAGGTCGCCAGAAACGGCACGTTGTCATAGGCGAATACGGCGTCTTCATTGGCATGGGCCGACAACAGCCGTTCGCCAATCGGAACCTGCCCGGTCTGGATGGCACGTTTGATGTCTGAGCCACCAAACAGCGACCCGCCCGGATGCGTGGTAATTGAAATTGCGCCACCGGTGCCGTCGGTCACGCAGGCGGCAAACTCGGCGGCGTTTTCCGAATGGTAGTTCGATGCGGAATACGCCAACGGCATGTCCCAGTTTTCCTGCGCCATCGCTGGCAAGCTGACGGATGCAAGCGCAATCGCGGTCATAGTCAGTTTAAGTGTCATGAGGGTCTCCCTTACTGGTTTTGGTTATGTGTGTTATGCAAATCGTGCCGGTGCGTAGGGTGTCAGATCAAGGTTTGGCATCGCGCCGCCGATCAGTTGCGCCAAAAGGCGTCCCGTTTTCGGCCCTCCGGTCAGCCCGATATGGTGATGGCCGAAGCCGGTGAAGATGCGGGAGGCACGCACCTCTCCGATCAGGGGAAGGGAATCCGCGGGGGCAGGGCGATGCCCTTGCCATTCCACCTCGTCCTCCCACGTCATGTTCGGGAACGCGGCCTTGGTGTGGCGGCGCAGGAAATCGAAGGGGGCCTTTGATGGACCAGCCTCAAGCCCGCCAAATTCAAGGATCCCTGCGCATCGCACACCGTCGCGCATCGGCGTCGCCACGAACTTGCCCGCGGCCAGCATCATGGGGTGATCGGGTCCGTCCCGGGCACCTTTGAATATGATATGATACCCCCGCTCAGTTTCCAGCGGCACCTTGATCCCAAGGCGCTGCATCAACGGTTTTGACCATACACCGGTTGTCAAAACCGCGGCATCGCCCGCAACGGGCCCCTTGTCGGTCAGGACAGCGCGAAAGGTACCACCGACAAGCTCGAAATCGTGCACAGACGCCTGTAGGAACGCGCCTCCAAGGGTCTCCACTTCCTTACCCAAAGCCTGAACATACCCGCCGGGATCCAGCACAAACCCATGATCCTTCAGCGTCGCAATGCACGTGATGTCTTCTGCCAAGTTGGGTGCATAGGTCCGCGCGGCCTCCCCCTCTCGCAGAACGGGCACAAACCCGTGTTGGGCGCGCAGATCCCAGGCGTATGCATCGGCATCAAAGTCCGCGCGTGACCGGTAGGCATAGGAATAGTCGCTATCGGCCAACCAGGTTGCAGCGGCTGTGCCCTGCGCAAGCGCACGATGCTGGGCGATGGCATCCGTCACAATCGGTGCCAAACCAGATGCAATTCGGCGTGTCGCGGCATCGTTGGCAAAGGAAAGGTACTTCGTCAGCCACGGCAAAAGGCGCGGCAGGTATCGCCAGCGCAGAAACAGTGGCGCGTCGGGATCAAACACCATGCTGGGTGCCTTGCGGGTTAGACCGGGAACGGTAACCGGCACCATGGCCGCGGCGGCCAGCACCCCACCATTGCCATGGCTCGTCGCGCCGCCCCAGCCAATGCGATCTATGACCGTAACCCGAAGACCGGCACGCAGCAGCCAAATCGCGGTGCTTGCCCCAACGATCCCTGCGCCGATGACAATAACGTGCCGTGTCATCTGTTCCTCACTTGCATTCCGGCAGAATGCCGCAGTGATCCCACACGTCAACATATAGTTAACCGACCGCGACGTGGACTCAGTGCCGCTTTGAGACGCCTACGAAATATGCCGTCAGAACGTGCAGACAGACACCTCGCGCCCATGCCGCGCCGCTTGAAAAGCGGCACGCGCTCTGGCTTGGTTCCGTCATGATCGGAATCCTGATGCTCGATACGGCCTTCCCACGGTTTTTAGGGGACGTGGGTAATCCGGAAAGCTTCACCTTCCCGGTCACCTACGCCGTTGTGCCCGGCGCGACGCCGCACGCCATTGTCTGCAGCGATATCGAGCCGTGGGTAGAGGCGTTTATTGCGGCGGGCCGGGATTTGGTGTCGCAAGGCTGCACAGCCCTGACCACGACCTGCGGTTTCCTGACCCTGCTGCGCGATCGGGTAGAGCGGGAAACGGGTGTTCCCGTGGTGTCATCGGCGTTGGAATTGATACCAGGCCTCATGGCAAGGGGACGCAACCCGGGCATTCTGACCATATCGTCCGCGTCTCTGACGCCCGGCCATCTCGACGCGGCAGGGGTGCCCAAAGCTGTCCCAATTCAAGGTGTGGACGGCAGCCATTTTGCAACCGCCATTCTCGAAAATCAGACCCGGCTCGATGCGCATGTGTCGAGACAAGACTTGGTCGCCGGTGCGCAAGCACTCGTCAAATCCCATCCAGACTTGGATGTCGTCGTCCTCGAATGCACCAACATGCCGCCTTATCGGGAAGCAATAGAAGCGGAGACCGGGCGGCACGTCGTGTCGATTTTGGACGCCGTCAACGCTCTGCACGCCGAACACGTGAAAAAGAGCGGCAGCCTAGCCACATAAGCTGCCTCGCGGGCGAATTGCATGGTGGTGCTGGGATCCATAACGGGCCACTTCGCTTGTACCAATGCTATGCCATTCAGACGCAGTGGTGGGGTCCGTGTTCATCCGTCCCCATACACAACGAGGTAGAACTTGTGAAGAGCGACGCGAAAGCCGCTCCTCGCGATGGGCAAAGCGGGCAGGTCAGACCGCAAAGATGTCGTCCGCGATCAAATCGGCATGCCCGTTCAGGGGCACATGCGCATCGGCCCCGGTGCCGTATTCGTCCCGCAGGTAGACCATCGTCGCTTGTCCCCATTGGTCGTGCTGGATGTGCTCAAAATACACCTCAGCGCCCTCACCATCCGAGAAGCCTGACTGCAACCCGGCAAAGGGCGCAGGCCCAAACCCTTCGAACACCAAAACGTCGGTGCCCGTCTCAAAGTCGAGGATCACGTCGGGGTCGTCACTTGCGTTTGTATCGAAGATGGCACAGTGGAAGACATCGGCCCCGGCGCCGCCTGACAATATGTCCCCGGCGTCCAAATCATCAGTGCCGCCATAGATCACGTCGTTTCCGCCGCCGCCAAAGATGATGTCGGATCCGGCTCCGCCTCTGAGTACATCGTTGCCAGCCCCGCCGTCCAGGATGTCGTTCCCGACGCCGCCGGTCAGACGGTCTGCACCACTGCCACCAAAGATCAGGTCGTCATCGTCGCCGCCATGCAGGGTGTCGTCCCCGGCATCCCGCTCCAGCGTGTCGTTGCCTTGCGAACCGCCCATGATATCTTCGCCAAGGCCACCTTGGAGCCGATTGTCGCCGTGTCCCCCTGAACGGTGTCATTGCCACTTTTGCCCACAAGCAGGTCATTTCCAAAGCCGCCATTCAGGAAGTCGTCACCCGAGCCTCCGCTCAGCGAATCCGCCCCGTAGTTTCCGTACAGCGTGTCATCGCCCGAACCGCCTTGCACAATGTCGTTGCCGTACCCGCCTTGGATGACGTCATTGTCTGTGCCACCGCTCAGCATGTCGTTTCCGTTTCCGCCGAACATCTGGTCATTGCCGCTGCCGCCAAAGCCTCGGACATCGCCGTCGCCAAGGAACATGAGGTCGTCGCCCCAAAGCCCATAGGCCCAGTCGGATTGCCGGTCGCCCACATAGACGTCGACATTGGTCCACTCATACCAATAGGCCTGACCCGACTGGATCCCACCGCCGATCAGAGAGGGTATGATCACCTGAAAACAGGTGTGCTTTCGACGGTCCAGGTCGAAGCAGTTGCCTCGCTGCGTGTCTGTGCGCTCCAGGAGTTGAAGTGTTCCAGCCACGTGTCATGGCCGTCACGGCTCGTAAGTTCAGCGTCACCCACAGGAATAAAATCAAATTTGGCTGCTTTGCTGTTGAAAGGCAGGTTTTTCATAAATCTCTTCATTGTCTTTCCTCGAAGGCTGGCCGCGCTTCAAATCCGCGTCAGCCGTTGGTTCTCGAGCGTTTCCCGCCCATCGGTTTTGTCACGGTGAGGATTTGATGCGGGTCCGGGCTCTGGAATGTTTGACCCGTCCGGGCCCCGCCTTTGAAACCGGAGCATCTGCACCGGCAGCGGTACGATAACGGTCGCGCTTGTCACTCTGATTTCGGGAAAGGTAACTGTTGTGTCTGCGGACCCAAGGACGGGACGCGTTGGATACAAATGATACAAAAAACCGTCTCAAACCGGAGGCGCATTCATACTCGGCTAGGAGCGACGCTCGGAACAGCACTGTTCGGCTGAGGGTGTCATGGATGGACGATTTCAAAACCGCTGCGGTCGCAGATGCGCATCAGGGTGCGTTTGCTGCGGCGTGCGAACATCTCGATCACGGGTTTGCACTGTTTGGCCCTGCGGGCGACGCCGTGATCATGAACAATCGGTTCCTCGCCGCTTTCCCGCAAACTGCCGTTTGTGGGACGGGTCTTGCATCGCTCTCGCAGATGCTGATTGCGGCTCTGGGCCAACGTCAGGCCGATACGGTTCTGGAGGGGCTGGACACCGCACGGCGGCGGTGCGACTTCGGCTTTGCCTCGGAGATCAAAACCCAGGATCGTCTGAGCGGGCCGCATATCCTGAAACTCTTTGCACAGCCGGACGGCTACACATCGGCGACGTTGACCTCATTGATAACAGCGCCGCCGGCGCGGCGCAGTGCGCGCGCGCTTTTCGGGGATGCGGTCGACAATGTGAATTTCGGCGTGGCCCTGATTGATGAAGAGCACCGACTGATCTTTGCCAACAAGAAGTTCCGCGCGAATTGCGATCCCAATGATGAGCTTTTGATCCCAGGCCACACGATGCGTCAGATCCATTCGGACGCAATCCGAACCGGGCTTTTCCCTGTGCCGGAGGGGTGGCCACCAGCCGCCCTGCTCGACTTGCTGGACACGTTGATCACGACGAATGCGCGGGACTTTCCGGTGTCGAACAACCATGGCTCTGCCCTGGTCGGAAATGTCTATGGTACGGAATTCGGCGGTCGTATCCTCACGATCTAGGACCTGACCCAGGACCGGCAGGCGGAAAAGCTGATGGTGTCCGCCATGGCGCGTCTGCCGGTCGGTGTCGCGATCGAAGATGCGCAGGGCCAGTTCACCCATTGCAATGCAGCGTTTGCGGCCCCCTACGGCCTGACACCCAACGCCTCGATCGCGATGTCACCCGAAACACGCATGGCCTACCTCGCGCCGCAACTCGTCTCGGTCGACAACGACACGACCCATGGCGATTTGGGGCTGGCGTTTCGCGAGGCGATCCTGCGCCAACGAGAGGACCTTCACCCATTTGAAGTGCGCTTCAAGACCGGGCAGCATTTCCTTGTTGAACGGGCGAAGACCGACAGTGGCGGTCGGGTTGTCGTGGTGACAGACGTCACCGCCCTGAAAGACGCAGCAACCCGCAACCTCGCGGCTGTGACGGATGCGGTGCAAAGTCTGGATATCGGCGTTGTCCTGTTCGACAAGGACCTGAAGATCCTGCTGAGCAACGAAAAGTTCGATGACATCTTTGTATCCGAAGACGCCCCCGTACGTCTTGGAGATCACGCAATCACTGCTTTTCTGCACCAACTTGATGCGGGCATTTACCGAATCCCCGAGGGCGTGACCAAAGATGAATATGCGGCGCAGATCGAGAGGTTGGTCGAGAAAAACTCGTCCAATGTTCCGCTTGAATTCACGGATGGACGGTATGTGCTCGCCTCATGCCACAAGACCCGTCTCGACGGGTATCTGCTGTCCTACATCGACATGACCGAGCAGCGCGTCATAGAGGACGAGCTGACCCGCCAACGCGAAATCACGCATCAGAAAGAGCGGTTGTCTGCCTTGGGTGAACGTCTCGCCAGCATGGCGCACGAGTTGAGAACCCCGCAGTCGATCATAGTGGGCTACACGCATATGCTGGACGAACAGGTTGACGATCCTGTCCTCAAGCGGCGCGTGGAGTCGATTGCCGATGCGGCTGACCGCAGTGCCCGGATTGTGGAAATGTTCCTGGACATGGCAAAGGAACAGCCCTTTGAAAAACGGCCCTGCGACCTGAATGACATTGCCGCCAGCGCGCTTGATGTTGCCGAAAGCGGGCTGGAACCGGACACCGACGTTCAAGTGACTTTTGCTGAGGGGCTAAGCCCCATGGCAGGCGATGCGGATCAGCTGATCCAGGTTATTTACAACATCGTCATCAACGCCCAGCACGCGATCCAAGGAACCGATCATCCCGGTGTTTTGACCCTGCGCACGCAAGAGGACAGCACCAACGATCGGGCCATTGTTATTGTTTCGGACAACGGCCCGGGCGTCCCGTTGGACCTGCGTGGCCGCGTTTTTGAACCGTTGTTTTTGACAAAGGATGTTGGCGAGGGGACAGGCATGGGCCTGGCTTTGTCCCATCGCATCGTGACCAGCCATCAGGGAACAATCACAATCGGTAAAAGCAGCCTGGGCGGTGCCCGCTTTGAGGTCCATTTGCCGCTGGCGCAGCACAGCGGTTCACAGGAGGCATGATGTTGGACACAAAACCGGCCCGGATCCTGATTTGCGATGATGAGCCGCGGTTGCGAGAGATGGTCAGCGAGTATCTGTCAGAGCGCGGGTTTGACGTAAGTGAGGCGGCAAACACGCAAGAGCGTGCAGCAAGAAACAAGACGGATCGGCCCGACCTGATCCTGTTGGACATCGACATGCCCGGGGGGGCGACGGCCTGTCGGCTTTGCGGGACATGCGCGCCCATTCAGACGTCCCCGTCATCACGCTGACCGCGGCCGTAGATGTCGTGGATCGCATCGTGGGATTGGAAATGGGCGCCGATGAGTACCTCCGCAAACCGGTTGATCTGCGCGAGTTGGAGGCGCGCATCAAAACCGCACTGCGTCGGCAAGGTGGGTCCGCGACCGGCCGTGCAAGTGCCACGCGCCGTCTTGAAACTGTTCCGTTCGGACCATGCCAGTTGCACCTCGATAGCGCACGCCTGTTCGGCCCGGAGGGCCAAGAGATCCCGATCACGGCCATGGAATTCGACCTCCTTCAACTGTTCCACGAGAACAAGGGCCGCGCGCTGAGCCGCGATCAGATCCTTGAACGCGCGCACAAAAAAGGCTGGGCCGCCTTTGACCGCTCCATTGATCTCAGGGTGTCCCGTCTCCGACGCAAGATCGAGACCAATCCGTCCAAGCCGCAGACAATTCGAACAATCCGGGGCGTCGGCTATGTTTTCGAAGGGTAGCGCGCCTCAGGTTCCGTGCACCAAATCGAGATATGTAGCCGCATGCCTCTACGGGGTCTTAAACCACTGTAGTATCCCCCGTAAAACGATGCATGAAATAGCTTGGGGGCCAGTGAAATGACCATGTCCTTCGACGTCGACTGGGTTGACGCCTTCACAGATTGCCCCTTTGGCGGCAATGGGTGCGCTGTCGTGCATCGTGGCGCGGGCCTGGATGATGCCACATGCATGGCCTTCGTCCGTGAAACGTCTCTTGTCGAATGCACCTTCACCGGTCCGTCGGACGTGGCCGACATCCGCGTCCGCTACTTTCTGGCCAGTCGTGAAATCCCGTTCGCGGGCCACCCCACAGTCGCCACCGTGGCTGCGATGCGGCACCGTGGGTTGATCCCGGATGGCGCGCTGACACTCGAAACCGGTGCGGGCGTCGTGCCGGTTGAGGTGTCAGGCATGTCCGTGCGCATGACGCAGGTGGCACCGACATTCGGCGCAAAACCTGATCCGGCGCTTGTCGCCGCTGTCGGTGGGCTTACTGCCCATGACATCACCCACCCACCGCGCGTGACCTCCACAGGTTTGCCGTTCACCATCACCGTGCTCAAGGATCGCGCGACCCTCGAACGTGTCCGTTTCGACATGGACGCCTTCCGCCTCTATCTGGATGCGCTGGGCGTCCACGGGACCGACGTGATGGAGCCGTTCTGGTGCACCCGCGAAGGCGCAACCGATGCAGGCGACACCTTTGCCCGGCTGCTGATGGCCCCGCCCAGCCCGGCAGAGGATCCGTTCACCGGCTCGGCCACCGGTGCGATGGCAGCTTACCTGTGGTCCGAAGCGTTGATCGAAAGCCCGACCTTCGTGGCCGAGCAAGGGCATGGTCTGGGCCGTCCAGGGCAGGCGAGAGTCGAGGTGCTGGGGCCGCGGGACGCCATTGCGGGCGTCGTGGTCGAAGGGCAGGCCCATGTGTTGATGAGCGGCACGCTCCATCTATGAAAAAGGCGCACCCGAAGGTGCGCCTTACGATTGGTCAGTTGCCGTCGCTTATTGAGCGGCGATCAGGCCCATGCTTTCCAGCTTCAGCAGGACCTGATGGGCACAGTTGTCCACGTCGACATTCTCGGTCTCGACGCTCAGCTCGGGGCTGGCGGGCACGTCATAGGGATCGGAGATGCCCGTAAACTCTTTGATCTTGCCTTCGCGCGCCAGCTTGTAGAGACCCTTGCGGTCACGGCGTTCGCACTCCTCGATGGACGTGGCGACGTGCACTTCGACAAAGGCACCAAAGGCTTCGATGTCTTCCCGCACAGCCCGCCGCGTGGTCGCGTAGGGCGCGATGGGCGCGCAGATCGCGATGCCGCCATTCTTCGTGATCTCGGACGCGACATAGCCGATGCGGCGGATGTTGAGGTCGCGGTGCTCTTTCGAGAAGCCGAGTTCCGACGAAAGGTTCTTCCGTACGATGTCACCATCGAGCAGCGTCACGGGGCGGCCACCCATCTCCATCAACTTGACCATCAGCGCGTTGGCGATGGTGGACTTGCCGGAGCCGGAGAAGCCGGTGAAGAACACGGTGAAGCCCTGCTTCGAACGCGGCGGTTTGGTGCGGCGCAATTCGGTCACAACCTCGGGAAACGAGAACCACTCGGGAATCTCCAGACCTTCGGCCAGACGGCGGCGCAGTTCGGTGCCCGAGATGTTGAGGATGGTCACGTTGTCCTTGTCCGCGATCTCATCCGCAGGCTCGTACTGGGCGCGCTCCTGCACATAGACCATGTGCTTAAAGTCGACCATTTCGATGCCCATTTCTTCCTGATGCTCACGGAACAGGTCCTGCGCGTCATAGGGGCCATAGAAATCTTCGCCTGCGGAGTTCTTGCCGGGGCCTGCGTGGTCGCGGCCCACGATGAAGTGGGTGCAGCCGTGGTTTTTGCGGATCAGGCCGTGCCAGACCGCTTCGCGCGGGCCAGCCATGCGCATCGCGAGGTTCAGCAGCGACATGGAGGTGGTGGCCTGCGGGTACTTGTCGAGGACGGCCTCGTAGCAGCGCACGCGGGTGAAGTGATCGACGTCGCCCGGCTTGGTCATGCCCACGACGGGGTGGATCAACAGGTTGGCCTGTGCTTCGCGGGCGGCGCGGAAGGTCAATTCCTGGTGCGCGCGGTGCAGCGGGTTGCGGGTCTGGAAGGCCACGACCTTGCGCCAGCCCATCTTGCGGAAATAGGCGCGCAACTCGTTCGGGGTGTCGCGGCGGGCGCGGAAGTCGTAGTGCACGGGCTGCTGGATGCCGGTCACCGGGCCGCCCAGATACACATCACCGGCGGTGTTATGCAGGTAGTTCACGGCAGGGTGTGCGCTGTCATCGGCACCAAAGACCATCTTCGCTTCATGCGATTTGTTCGGCGTAAACCGGTCGGTGACGGTCATGGTGGCGAGGATCACGCCTTCCTGATCGCGCAGGGCAATGTCCTGACCAATCTCCAGGCTGTCCGCGAATGCGTCATTGACATCCAAGGTGATGGGCATCGGCCACAGCGCGCCGTCGGTGGTGCGCATCGTGTCCACGACGCTGTTGTAATCTGCTTCGGTCAGGAACCCTTTCAGCGGGTTGAAACCGCCATTCATCAGCAGCTCCAGATCGCAGATCTGGCGCGGCGTCAGATCCCAACTGACCAGCTCGGCCGCTTCCATCTTCATTTTCTGAGCGCTGTCATAAGAGACAAAAAGCTCGGGGATCGGAGCGAGATTGTTTTCCATCAATTTGGTCCTGTGTTTCAGGGGGTTTAACCCGGACGTGGTGCCGGTCAATTCGGCAAAAAGGGCGTCATATTCCGCGAACTTGCGGGCGAGGAACTGATCGGTGAGCCGGTTCTTCTCTCCGGCCCCCCGCGTTGTGAGCGCATATGAGTAGCGTTGTCGCTTGTCCGGCCCGTCCATGTCCTGGACCCGCACGAACCCTGCAGCAGTCGCCTGGCGCAAGAGCGCATTCAGACGGCCCAGCGACACACCGATGCTTTGCGCCATGGCACGCTGCGATGCGCCCGGCGCCTCGTCGAGCTGGCGAAGCAGGCGAAAGAGCTGGTCGTCGGCTTCCGGATTGGGTTTGGGCGCGGCGGACATGGTGAGGTTGGTCGAAGGACTCAAGTTGCGTTCACGCGTGAACATATGTCACCAAAAATGTGTTCATGAAAGAACAAACTTTATCGCAAGGCCGATTTCCGCGCAAAGCGCCCATGCGCCCTGTCAGGGATCAGGCCGGAGCGGTGGTGATCTTAGACGTCAATGTCGCATCCTTCATCCGCGACAGGTCCGACAATGGCAGGGCCGCAAGCGGCGCCTCACGCCCGCGCAAAGTAAGCGAAATCAGCGCCGCATCGGGCACGGCAACGCCTGCGGCATGCAGCGTATCGACCGAAATCAGCGCTTGCGCGCTGCGCGGCTTGGTTTCGCTTTCCAACCGGGAGGCGATGTTGACGGTGTCACCGATCAACGTGCGCGGCGCCTGACCTGCTGCGCCAATCTCACCCAGAACGACATTGCCCAGATGCACACCGATGCCGATCGCGACCGGCGCGCTGCCTTCGGCGGCAAGCCGGGCGTTGAAGGCAGCCAACGCGGCGCCGATACCTTCGACAGCGCGCAGGGCAGCGCGGGCCGAGGCTTTCGCGGTTGCAGTCTCGAAAACCGCCATCAGCCCGTCGCCCATATACTTGTCGACCGTGCCCCCTGCGGCATTGATCGGCGGCACGATCTCGTCAAAAAAGCGGTTGAGCAGGTGGACCACGTCGTAGGGCAACTGCCCATCGGTGCGGGCGGTGAAGCCGCGCATGTCCAGAAAAAGAACGGCGAGTTGCGCCTCTTTTCCCTGACTGGCATGGGCGCGGCTGCGCTTTCCGTCGCGGTCGAAGACGCGAAAGACGCGCACGTTGGTGCGGGGGCGAACCTGACAGGCGAGGCGCGCATTGGGCGGCGCGCCCACGGCAGCAAGGCTGCGCGCCTCTGCCTCAGACGGGGGCGGCAGATCATCCAGCCCTTCCTCGATGATGACCCGGCAGGTGGTGCAGCGCCCGCGCCCACCACAGAGCGCGGTGTGTGGCACGCCGCTGCTTTGCGATGTTTCAAGGATGGTCTGTCCGCGGGGCGCGCGCACGCTTGGCCCGTCGACGTAATGGATGCGGATGGGCCGCGCAATGGCGGCGATGATGCGGCGCGCGAGGAACGCGGCAACCGCCGCGCCCAGCACTGCCCAGACCACGAGGGTCGCAGCGTCTGATGCCGCGGCAAGCTGTGCAAAGCCGTCCGCATCCGGCCAGTTCCAGGCGGCATACGCGACCTCTTCGCCGCGCGGATTGGACAACAGCCCGTCGATGGCACGGGCAAAGGTCACGAATCCCAGCAGCGCCAGCACCGGCAGAACGACGGCCACACCAATCAGCCACGGCATCGCCCGGTGCCACCAGTCAGTCAGACGCAACCACATGTGCAGACCGATGCAGCCATGAACCCAGGCAATGAGCAAAAGCGCGGCCTGCCCCCAGCCGTCGCTCGTGTCCCAGATCAGCCGGGTCACGTAACCAAACATTGTGTTCACGCCCAGCATCTCGTGCGCGCCACGGATGTAGATCAGGTGGTCGATCAGCAGGATCGGGATGGCGAGGCCCAACAGCACCTGTACCCACTGCGCCAGCGGCATCCGAAAGGTGCGCGCCACGATCACCTTGCCCAGTGACAGGACCACATGGGCGGCCATCGCGGCCCCAACCACGGCCGTGCCGACATCGGATCGGATCACCCAAAGACGGGCGTCCTGCACCGCGTCATAGGCGGCGGGCGAAATCAGGACCACCGCAAGGTTCAGGATGTGCAGAGCCAGATAGATCATAAGGATCAGACCGCTCGCGATCCTGATCCGTGTGCCCAAAGAGCCGCGCCATATCGCGTGCGCCATGCCTGTTCTACTCCGCTCGCGTTTCAGACAGGGTGGCCGGACGCGCGCGTGCGGTCAAGCGGGGGAGGGGGCCAGCCCCCGTCGCTTGCGCGACTCCCCCGGGATTTTTTTGAAACAGGGAAGACGGACCGCTACTCTGCTGCGAGGTCGGCGCTCTCTTCAGTCTCTGCCAGAAAACGTTCGGCTTCGAGTGCAGCCTGACAGCCCATGCCTGCCGACGTGATCGCCTGCCGGTATTGCCAGTCGGTGATGTCACCCGCCGCAAAGACGCCGGGAATCGAGGTTTCGGTGCTGTCGGGCTTGGTTACCACGTAGCCGCCCATATGCGTTTCCAGCGTGTCTTTTACCAACTCGTTGGCGGGTGCGTGGCCGATGGCGATAAAGACACCCTTGGCCGGGATGTCAGTGATCTCACCCGTCTTGACGTTCTTCACCTTGACCCCTTCGACGCCAAGCGGGCTGTCGGTGCCATAGACTTCCTCAAGCTGGTTGAACCACAGCGGCTCGATCTTCGGATTTTTGAACAGCCGGT
Source organism: Tateyamaria sp. syn59 (assembly GCF_007995245.1). Classification (GTDB taxonomy): domain Bacteria; phylum Pseudomonadota; class Alphaproteobacteria; order Rhodobacterales; family Rhodobacteraceae; genus Tateyamaria. The sequence goes on along the minus strand of NZ_VCBA01000004.1, from coordinate 289,026 downwards.
CTTGCAGGATCTTTTCAGCGCGCAACTCGTCGCGGCGGTGGATGAGCGTGACCTTGGAGGCGAAGTTGGTCAGGAAGAGCGCCTCTTCCACCGCCGTGTTGCCGCCGCCAATCACCACGATCTCTTGCCCGCGATAGAAGAACCCGTCGCAGGTCGCGCAGGCCGACACGCCAAAGCCTTTGAACTTTTCTTCGCTGGGCAGGCCCAGCCATTTGGCCCGCGCGCCGGTGGCGAGGATGACCGAGTCGGCCACGTATTCCGTGCCGCTGTCGGATTGCGCGACGAAGGGACGCTTGGACCAGTCGACGGATGTGATGATGTCGCCGATGATCTCGGTGCCCATCGCCTTTGCGTGTTCCTGCATCCGGATCATCAGGTCGGGGCCCTGCACCTCGGTGTCGCCGGGCCAGTTTTCCACCTCGGTTGTGGTGGTCAGTTGGCCGCCGGGTTCGATCCCTTGCACCAGGATCGGGTTCAGCATCGCGCGGCTCGCGTAGACGCCTGCCGTGTAGCCCGCAGGGCCGGAGCCGATGATCAGAACTTTGGTGCGCTTCGTCTCAGCCATTTTCGACCCCCGTCTGGTGTATGAAAGCCCAACCGATATAGACGGGTGCGCGGGCGGTTTGAAGCGGTGATTTGGGCAGCCGGGTTGCAGCATGCGCATGGGTATGATTTCGGAAAGTTGCGCGCTTGTGAAACTTTATTGCGCACGCCTGCGAGGCTGTTATAACAACCGCAAATTTGGGGCGCAAATTCAGGGACCACTGATGGCAAGCACGCGACTAGATCCGATTGATCGGAAGATTCTGGCAGAACTCCAGGCGGACGGGCGCATGACCAATGTGGAACTGGCCAAGCGTGTCGGTATTTCGGCCCCACCGTGCCTGCGCCGTGTGCGCACGCTCGAGGAAAGCGGCTATATTCGCGGCTATCACGCCGATGTGGACAGCCACGAGTTGGGGTTCGAGGTGCAGGTCTTTGCGAATGTAGGCCTAGCCAGCCAGGCGGAGGCGGACCTGAGCGCCTTCGAAGACAAATGCCGCGCCTGGCCACTTGTACGCGAGTGCCACATGCTGAACGGCGAGGTGGATTTTATCCTCAAATGCGTGGCGCCCGACCTGTCGAGCTTTCAGAGCTTTCTGACGGGTGAGTTGCTGACCACGCCGAACGTCGCCTCGGTCAAAACCTCGCTGGTGATCCGGCAGGCCAAGGATGCCCCTGGCGTGCCGTTTGATGTGCTGGAAGAGCGGCTGGCGAAGTCGGCCTAGGCCACCGTATCCGGCTCGGGTGCGCGCGGATGCGCGAGGGGGCCGAAATCCGTGACATGCGCGATATGCGGGAACATCGACAGGAACAGGTCGCGCTGGGCGTGCGTCACCTGACGGATCGCTTGCAGGCCGGGGTGGAAGGTCTCGACCTCGATCCCGCCGACATCCACCGCCGCATGGCGGCTTAGGCAGATGTGGAACAGGCGGATCGGGGTCGGTGGCACCACTTCGATCACATTCACGCCGTCCACGAATTCCGAGGCGGGCGTCAGGACCGGTGCCCCGCCCGTCGCACCCCGCAAATGCGGTGGCGTTTGCAACAGGCGCGCACCTGGCCCCACCGTGATGAAGGATTCGGGCCGGTTCAGGCCAAAACTGTCTGCCATGATCCGGATCAACGGCACCCGGCGGCCCGTATCTGACGGCACAAAGCTGGATGAGCCGATCCACATCACCTGCGCGGGCGCATCGGCCGAGGTATTCAGCCAGTCACCCGGCTGCAAGTCCTCAACAGCGATACCACCCTCCGGAGACGACAGGACCACGCCGCGCGCAAAGGCGGAAAACGCCCCCTCGAACAGCGGCAGCGCCGGGGCCTTGAACGTCGCAACGCTGCGCGTTCCGTCAGCGCGCAAGGCAGCGACTTCATATGTACGGAGGGCAGGAGTGTCAGGCCGGGGCATTGTGGTCGTTATTCGGTCGTAGGACGCGCGTGGTACGCGCAATGCGGCTGGAGACGTCAAGAGTGTAACCTCGTGCGATTGGTCACATCTGCATCGGCCCCCACCGACGACGACAGACGGAACATGTCCATGTGTCAAGTTAATGGACATTAATTCCCAAAATTGCCGCAAATTGTCAAAGGATCGAGGACATAAACCTGAAAAGGCGCACCAATGGTGCGCCGCGGACCCGATTGTTCAAAAACATTCGGGCCAAACTGCCATATTTCGATTCGAGCTACGCGCTCTTGCGTGTCTCTGCCGCGGCCTGGCGGCGCGCGATCATCAGTGCCCGGCGTGCGCCACGCGTCCACGGCATGGGGGGCACATCCCGTTTCGCGGCGTCGGTCACGGATTTGATAAAGCGTGCGTTCGTCATGGTCTGTCCTGTCCTCAAGGGTGCGGGCCTGATCGCCGTTAACCATAAGCTGACAAACCATTCGGGCAGGTTTTAGGCTCCGGCCGAAGAATTTACAGCAAAATCCAAAGCGCCCGGACGGAAATGTGGCGCGGCGCATCCGCCTTATTTTTCGGGGCGCACCACTGCCTTTTGGTCACTATCTGGAAACAGTGGGGCCAAGCTGCGGCGCCTGACGCCCCAATTATGCCCCAATCACAGAACGATGGCCGACAGCAGACGCCCGTAATCGGGGTCCTTCTGATGCACGGACCGACGATAGGAATAGAACCGATCCGGGTCGAAATAGGTGCAATGCCGCGTCCACTCGGCCGATGCGATGCCAGCCGCCCGCAGCCGCATCAACCCGTAGCCGGGCAGGTCGAAATGCATCCGGTCTCCGTCGCCGCCTGCGAAAAACCGGGTGTTCTCCGGATCTTCGTCGAGGAACGTCTCGAAAAACTCCGGACCCACCTCATAGGCGCGCTGGCTGATGGTTGGACCAATCACCGCATGAATATGTGCCCGTTCCGCACCCAAGCCGATCATTGCGTCTATCGTGGCCTCCAGAACACCGGCTTGCGCACCTTTCCAGCCCGCATGCGCGGCCCCGATCACGCCTGCTTCGGCATCGGCAAACAGCACGGGCTGGCAATCGGCGGTCAGGATGGACAGGGCGACACCCGGCGTCGCAGTGGCCATGCCATCGGCTTTGGGTTTGGGGTCGAGTGGGGCAGTGACGGCGACAGCCTCGCCCGAATGCACCTGATGGACGCTGACCAGCATGTCGGCCTGCACGCCCATCGCATCGGCGGCGCGCGCGCGGTTGATCGCAACGATCTCTGTCTGGTCCGAACTGCCGGTGCCGCAGTTCAGCCCGGCGAAAATGCCCGACGATGCGCCGCCCTTTCGGGTGAAAAAGCCGTGCCGGATCGGCGCAAGGCTGTCGGCGGTCAGGATTTCAAGCGTCATCTTTCCAGTCCGGGCGGCGGGGCAGCGTGGTTGGGGAACAGCCCCAGCACCTTGAACAGGTTTCCCATTTCATCGGGGTGCGTCAACCGCCGATGTGCCGCGATATGCGCGTCCAATGCGGGACCGTCCAGTTTCGCGGCCAATGCCTGCGCACGCGCCGTAATGCCCAACCGTTCAAGGAAAACGCCTTGCGGTGTCACACGGCTGTGGGCGGCGGGGTCTGCAGCCATACACAGCGCCTCGAAGTCCACATGCGCTGTCAGATCAGCCTGCCCGGGATCGGCCAGCGGATCGACAGGATTATGGTCTTGCACCGCCTGTAATGTGTCGCCCAGCGACCGCCAGTCGCCATAGTCGATGATCAGCGCCGCACCGCCATGGGCGGCAAGGCGCTCCGCGATGGCCGACAAGACAGGCCGGGCGGCGGGACAGGTCTCGACCATTTGCCCGTTCTCTGTGTCGTCCAGACGCTGTTCCAGGCTGGTCTGCGGCCCCACCGGCGACAGGCCAAGGCACAGGGCGCCGTCCCGCATACCCACATTTCGTTCGCGCCATCCTGTGCCGTCCCGCTGGAACTGGCGGACGGGCAGCGCATCAAAGAACTCGTTTGCCACCAGCCACAGCGGCGCATCTGGCAGGGCATCCGCGCTGTCGGCGTACTGAATGTCATACGCCTTCAACGTCTCGCGTTGCGTTGCGCGTAAAGCGGGCGAGGCTTCGACCAGCGTGATCCGCGCCGCCGCATGAAACCCCGGCACACGCGCCGTCGCGCGCAGGATGTCGGCCATCAAAGTGCCGCGCCCCGGGCCCAGCTCGGCCAGCGTAAAGGGGGCGGGCGCACCCTGATCCAGCCAGCTTTGCGCCAGCGACAGCCCCACCAGCTCCCCGAACATCTGGCTGATCTCGGGCGCGGTCGTGAAATCACCCGCACGCCCCAGCGGGTCACGCGTGGTGTAGTATCCATGCTCCGGGTGCAGCAGCGCCTCGGCCATGTAGTCCGCGATGGTGATGGGGCCTTGGGACGAGATCCGAGCGATCAGGTGGTCGCGCAGGCTCATGCGGGTGCCGCAGCAAGCCGCCGCGCGCGGGAGATCAGCCAGAGCCCGAGAAGGATCATCGGCAGCGACAGGATCTGGCCCATGGTCAGCCCATAGCCTCCGATATGCCAGGCCAGCCCCAGCGGATTGCCGTCCGAGATAAATTGTGCATCCGGTTGCCGCACGAACTCGACCACGAAGCGGCTTGCCCCGTACCCGAACAGGAACACACCTGTCAGGAACCCGGGCCGCTTGAACCCGTCTCGCCGCCAGGCAAGCCACAACAGTACGACCAGCAGCACAAACCCTTCTAGGAAAGCCTCGTAAAGTTGCGACGGATGGCGCGCACAGGCGCCCACAACCTGCGGACAGAATTGTGCCGCCTGTCCGGGAAATATCACCCCCCAGGGCACCTCGGTTGGACGACCCCACAGTTCAGCATTGATGAAGTTCGCAATACGTCCCAGCAGCAAGCCCGGCGGCACACCCAGCGCCACCGCGTCTGCGGTGTTGAGCAAGGGCAGTTTGTGACGGCGGCTGTACAGCCAGAAGGCCAGGATCACCCCCAGCATCCCGCCATGGAAGGACATGCCGCCCTCCCAGATCGCGATGATCGACAGCGGATCATCCAGGTAGGCGCCGGGCTGGTAGAACAGCACATAGCCGATGCGCCCGCCCAAAAGCACACCCAGAATAATCCAGGTCAGCATGTCCTCTGTCTGGCCGGGGGTCAGTGGGGCTGTGTTGCCGGGCCAAAGCCGCGGCGCCTTCAGCGCCATGACCACCATCCGCCAGCCAATGATGATGCCGACGATATAGGCCAGCGCATACCAGCGCAGCGCCAGCTCAAAGCCGAAAATCGAGATCGAAAAGATCTCGGGCGAGATGTCGGGAAAGGGAAGGGCGCCTGTCATCTGCGTCTGAATGCCTCTGCTGCCGGGGCAGGTCAACCTTGCCCCGCCTCTCTTTGGTGCCCATATAGGGAACAGCTTTGAAAGGATCACGACATCATGCAGGCCCGCGGCAAGATTTTTGACGACATCTCGCAATTGATGACCAACGCGATGGGCGTGGCCCAGGGTGCCCGGGAAGAGGCGGAGACGGCGATGAAGTCCATGATGGACCGCTGGCTGGCCGACCGCGATTTCGTCACGCGCGAAGAATTCGATGCCGTCCGCGCCATGGCGCAAAAGGCGCGCGAGGAAAACGAAGCGCTCAAGGCCCGGATCGAGGCGCTTGAAGGCAAGTAACGCCCCACCCATTCTTGAATGAAAAAGCCCGGTTTGCGCCGGGCTTTGCCGTTTCTGCCTCACAAGAACCGCAGGCAAACATCCGCTCGCAACGGCGCGCTCATCTTCGGCACCGAAAAACCGTGCTACGCTCCGCACCAAGGCGCACGCAGTCGCGCAGGAAACGGACCGGACATGCCCCTCAAAACCACCTCCCTCGCCATCACCCTCTGCCTTGTTGCCACAACAGGTCTAGCCGACATGATCGTCATCAACGGACGCTATATCGTCCCAAAGGACGGCGTGCGCGGCTATTTCTATCGCCAAAGCGATGACCGCACGGTCTTTGACATCCGGTGGAGCGAATGGTCCACCCAGTATCGCTGCGACGACGACTACGACCGCAGCCGGGTCGAGGCGGCAGCGCTCAACTTCGTCCTGCAAATCGCCGACGCCCGCGCACTGGATTTCGGTGATTTCCTCGAGAGCGAAGGCTTTGCCAACTGCGCCAAGTTCTGAACCACCACTTTCGCTGCGCTGCGGCATAATGCGCTCCCCCGGCACGGGACCGCAGCGCTTATCTTGCGGGCATGATGATCCTCGCCACCCTCGTGCTGCCGCTCGCCCTGTTGATCTGGCTGGTCTACCGCGGCTGGCCGATCCTCTTGGTGGCGCCGCTCATGGCGCTGCTGGCGGCTGGCCTCGCCACGGACCCGCTTCTCGCGACACTCACACAACGGTTCATGCCCGCAGCGGGCGGCTTCGTGATCGCCTTCATGCCGCTCTTCGTCCTCGGCGCCGTCTTCGGCAAGGTGATGGAGGCTACGGGCGCCGCCGCAACGCTCGCCCAATGGATCGTCACGCGGCTCGGGTCCGGGCGCGCCCTTCTGGCCGTGGTCCTGTCCTGCGCGGTGCTCACCTATGGCGGCGTGTCGCTCTTCGTGGTGGCCTTTGCGGTCTACCCTCTGGCCACAGCACTCTTCCGCCAGGCCAACATGTCCGAGCGGTTGATCCCCGCCGCCATCGCCCTCGGGTCCTTCACCTTCACGATGAGCGCGCTGCCCGGTTCCCCTGCCATCCAGAACGCAATTCCCATGCCCTACTTCGGCACAACGGCCTTTGCCGCTCCGGGCCTCGGGCTGATCGCTGGCACGATCATGGCGCTGGGCGGGCTGACCTATCTCTCAGCCATGGCCCGGAGGCCGGGTTTTGCAGTGCCGGTCGCAGGACTCGGGACACGCACTCAACAGGACGGCGGGCTGCCAACGCTCTTGGTGGCGATCCTGCCCATCGTCACGGTTTTCGTGGTCAACTGGATCCTGTCGCGCCACCTGCTGCCAAAGCTCGATCTCGGCTACCTCGCGGCGCCCGCATGGGGCGGGGTGACCCCCGATCAGGTGATCGGTATGTGGGCCCTCATCGGCGCGCTCAGCCTCGCCATCGTCATTCTTCTGGCGCTGACATGGCACAGGCTCGATACCCCGCGCGCAGCCCTCAGCGACGGCTCACAGGCGGCCCTTCTGCCGCTCTTCAACACCGCAGCGCTTGTGGGCTTCGGCGCGGTGGTCGCCGGTCTGCCCGCGTTCGCAGCGCTCAGCGCGGCGATCACGGATATGCCGGGCGGTGTACTGCCCAGCCTCGCGGCCTCAGCCAGCCTCTTGGCGGGTCTGACCGGATCGGCCTCGGGCGGTATGTCGATCGCGCTCGATACGCTCGGCCCCAGCTACCTGCAGGCCGCGCAGGCACAAGGCGTCGACCCGGCAGCACTCCACCGCATCGTGGCACTGGCGACCGGCGGGCTCGATGCGCTGCCCCACAATGGTGCAGTCGTGACCCTGCTGGGCATCGCCAAACTGACACACCGCGAAGCATACGGCCCGATTTTCGTGGTGGCCGTCGCAATCCCCGTGGTTGCCCTGCTGGCGACGCTCGGGTTCGCGACCTTTGTGGGCACGTTCTAGCGGAGCGCTCTCAACACGACCACTTCAGGCCTGCGCTGCCTTCTCGGCGCATCTCTGGCCAAGGTGAAGAATGTAGGCGCGGAATTGCGGGTCTTCGCCGTCCAGCAGCTTGCTCAGAAGACGCCGGAAATCTTCGCGCGAACACCACTCCATCATGTCATCTTCCCACGACGACCAACGGCGCTGCGCATCCGCGTCCATGTCGTCCGAATGCAGGATGATAAACGCCTTCTCAAACAGCGACAGCAGCATGCGATAGATGATCTCGATGCGCTCGCGCTGCTCTTCAGAGACGGGTTCCGGCAGGCAGGCGCGGCTCATCAGCAGCAGGTCGGCGTTGTCCATCACCATGCGAAGAAAGCCGTCATATTCCTGGGAAAGACTGCGATGCAATTCGCTGACTTCGTTGGCGCGCCGCAGCCTCTCTTCTCGCACGATAACGAAGATGGCGGCGGGAAAGCCAAGAATGGTCACCAGATAACTCAAACCTTCGAGCCAGATCATGTCTTCTCCCTCGCCGTTATCCGACCTCATATGTTAGGTGTCGAAACGTGCCCCGCAAGCATCCGCTCTCAACCCTCGACTGTGCCCATACATGCGCCGTGGTGCCCTTTTTGCAGCACAGCGCAACGATGCCGGCGATTTCAATTTCCGAGAGTGGGCCCATCCCCCCATCTTGCACATCAAACCGCCATATCCCCAACTTATTGGGGTTATCCCCAAATAAAGGGTTGCCAGACGCAATCCCCACGGTCACCATATCTGGTAGAGGCACGGGGGATCGCCCCGGTTTCTAGAGCAGGCACCTAGCGCTTGGGGCGCTGCCAGCCCCCCGCGCTACCAGCGAATAAGAGGTGGCACCATGGCACTTTCCGAGCAGTTCCTGGAAGAAGAGATTCATCCAATCGACATCGTCGAGCATCTGGCCGAGCACCACGAATGGGACTTTGACCGCATCGCCGACGACCAGATCGCAATGGCCGTCGAAGGACAATGGCGTACCTACTCCATCACGCTCGCCTGGTCGGGCTATGACGAAACACTCCGCATGGTCTGCACCTTCGAGATGGAGCCGCCAGAGGAAAAACTCGCCGGTCTCTACGAATTGCTGAACCACGTGAATGACCAGTGTTGGGCAGGCGCGTTCACCTACTGGGCCGAGCAAAAGCTGATGGTCTACCGCTATGGCCTTGTGCTGTCGGGCGGCCAGATGGCCAGCGCCGAACAGATCGACACCATGATCGGTGCCGCCGTGATGAGCGCGGAACGCTACTACCCCGCGCTGCAGTTGCTGGTCTGGGGAGACCGCACACCCAAGGACGCGATGCAGGTCGCTATTGCGGAGGCGTATGGCCGCGCCTAACCTGCGCCCCTGATAACACGGGGGATTTCCATGAAAGACAGTCGGATCGCAGCCCGGGGCCTCGTGCTTCTGGGGTGTGGCAAGATGGGTTCTGCGATGCTTGCCGGTTGGCTTGACCGCGGGCTGCCAGCCACTTCGGTCTGGGTTCAGGACCCCGCGCCATCCCTGTGGGTGCACGGGTCGGGGGTGTATGTGAATGCCGATTTGCCGCCTGATCCCGCGGTTATCCTCATCGCCGTCAAACCCCAGATGATGGGCAACGCCTTGCCCGCCATCGCGGCCTTTGCCGGGCGCGACACGGTCTTTGTCTCCGTCGCCGCCGGAACACCTCTGTCTGCCTTTGAAGAGGCGTTCGGTGCGGTGTCCCCCATCGTCCGCGCCATGCCCAATACCCCCGCTGCCGTGGGTCGCGGCATCACCGCTATATGTGCCAACGCAGCAGGTCAGGGGGCGCTGGACGAGGCCGAGATGTTGCTTTCTGCCGTAGGCGACGTGGTCCGGCTTGACGGCGAGCACCAGATGGATGCCGTCACCGGCGTCAGCGGCTCGGGACCGGCTTATGTCTTCCATTTGATCGAAACCTTGGCCGCAGGCGGCGTGGCGCAAGGCCTGCCCGAAGACCTCGCCATGCAACTGGCCAAGGCGACCGTCGCGGGCGCCGGACATCTCGCCATGGAGGCGGTGGAAGACCCCGCGCAGCTGCGCGTCAACGTTACCAGTCCCAACGGAACAACGCAGGCTGCACTTGAGGTTCTGATGGATGAAAAATCAGGCTTTCCCAAACTGTTGCCGAGCGCAGTTAAAGCAGCAAGTGAGCGATCAAAGGAACTGTCCCGTGGCTGAAATCTCCTTCGACGACTTCCTCAAGGTCGACATCCGCGTGGGTCGCGTGACCAAAGCCGAACCTTTCCCCGAAGCCCGCAAACCCGCCATCAAGATGTGGGTCGATTTCGGCGGCGAGATCGGCGAACGCAAGACCTCCGCCCAGGTGACAGTGCACTACGATCCCGAGGCTTTGGTGGACCGCCAGGTCATGGCGGTCGTAAACTTCCCACCCCGCCAGATCGGCAAGTTCATGTCTGAGGTGCTGGTGCTTGGCTTCCCGGATGACAACGGTGACATCGTGCTGGCCACACCGGACAAGGAGGTGCCCGTAGGCGGGCGGATGCACTGATGAAGCTCTGGATCACGCGGCCCCTGCCGGAGACCGTTCTCGATGCGGCCCGCGCCCTGTGCGAGGTCGAGGTGCGGCAAGAGACACTGCCCCTCACCAAAGAAGAATTGCGCCGTGCTCTGACGGACTTTGACATGGTGCTGCCGACGCTGGGGGATGTCTTTTCCCGTCACGTTTTCAATGAGTTGCGGGAAGTTCGCTGTAAGCTCCTCGCCAATTTCGGCGTTGGCTATAACCATATTGATGTGACCGCAGCACAATCTCGCGGCGTTGCGGTTAGCAACACGCCGGGCGCCGTCACGGACGCAACGGCTGACATCGGAATGATGCTCATCCTGATGTCAGCAAGACGTGCGGCGGAAGGCGAAAGGTTGGTGCGCGCAGGCGCGTGGCCGGGCTGGCATCCAACGCAGATGCTGGGGCTGCACGTCACGGGCAAGCGGGTTGGTATTGTTGGGATGGGCCGCATCGGGCAGGCCATCGCGCGACGCTGTCACTTCGGGTTCGGGATGGAGGTTTCGTATTTCAACCGATCCGAAAAAACGCTGGATTTTCCGACCTCTCGCGCGCGCTCCTTAACCGAGTTGGCGGGCGCTGTTGACGTGTTGGTGGTCGCTGTCCCCGCGGGGACAGACACGTGGCATTTGATTGATGCGGAGGTCCTTGGAGCGATGCAGAGCCACGCGCACCTGATCAATATCGCGCGCGGGGATGTGGTGGATGAGGGGGCTTTGATTGCGGCGCTGGAAGCGCGGAGCATTGGGGGCGCGGGGCTGGATGTGTATGAGCATGAGCCCGCGGTGCCGGAGGCTTTGACGGCCTTGGATAACGTTACCCTGCTGCCGCATCTGGGCACTGCGGCGCTGGAGGTGCGGGAGGCGATGGGGCTGATGGCGGTGGAGAACGTGGCGGCTTTTCTGGAGGGAAAACCGCTGCCGAACGCGGTTTGAGGGGATGTGTCCCCGCGGGGACAAGGCGTTCGGTGCGTTTGCGAATTCGTGACCTGTCTGGGTTTCGGGCCACTGATCAACGACTTGGGCGGCGTACGCGCCGTTTGCCGGATTTTAACTGGCGAAAACGCATGCTGCATCCCGGCACCGGCTGGCCGCCTTACAGAGCGAAAATACGGGCGCAACAACCACTGTCGCTGCGCCCGTTTTGGTCAGGTCAGGCTTTGCCGTAGGCGTGGCAAGCGCGACAGGATCAGCAGGTCAATCGCGAGCACCGTCAGCAGCGCCAGACCGGCCATGGGGAAGGCCATGCAAACGGCCAGACCGACAAGAACCGCACCCTGCCAGAGCGGCAATTCACGCGGCATGGGTGGAGCAGCGAGGCGCCCTGCCTTGGCAGGCCGACGTTTCCACCACAGCACCACGGAACTGAAGGAAAGAAACAGGACCGAGAGGCACACGAGTGTGTTCGCGAGAACGCTCCAGAATCCCAGCGTGCCCATGTGCAGGGCGATGCCCACGGCCATGGCCTTGCCCGCCAGCGAATAGTCCTCGTATCTCACATCGGCGAGGATCTTGCCGGTGAACTGGTCCACGTGGACTGTCCGGTCGGTGGTGGGCGCGGTGCTGTCATTGCTCATCGAATCGCGGCTGAGGGTCCAGACGCCAGTGTCGCCGCTGGGCAGGTTCAGCTGATAACGCGCGTCAAAGCCGATGGCGCGGGCCAGCCCATCCACGCTGTCGAGCGTGACGGGCCCAGTGATCCCATCAATCCCCTCGGCACTGCCTGAGGCCGGCATCGGCGTCTGTTCGAGGGCCCATGGCACCTCGCGCCGGTCGTGGTTCATGCTGGCGTGGGTATCGTCAGAGAGGGGGACGTTGTCCCACTTCTCGGCCGGGAACTGGCTCCAGGCCTGAACGATCTTGCCGCCCCAGATCCCGGCCCATGCGAGGCCGGAGATCAGGAAGAGCACGAGAAAGACCGACATCCAGATCCCGACCACACCGTGCAGCGATTTCCACAGGTTTCGCCCGCTGCCCAGGGTTGGGACAAGCGCCCGGCGCCATCCGGTGCCGCGTGGCCACCACATGTAAAGTCCGGTGGCCACCAGCATCAGCGTGAGTGACGCGGCTGTTTCAAGGATGCGGTCGCCGGTGACGCCAAGCATCAGGTTGCCGTGGATGCCGTCGAAAAAGTCATACCAACCGCTGCGGCGGGGGAAGGTTTCAATCACCTGCGCCGTGTAGGGATCAACGGCGACCATGGTTGCATCGCCATCTGCATCGACCCGGAAGAGGGCGGCGCGGTCATCGGTGCGCGGGGCCACGTATTGCTTCAGCATGCCGCCGGGAACGGCAGCCACGGCCGCTGCGGCCTGATCCGAGACGGCCTGCACCGTCCCTTGGGGGATGACGGGGGTGCGTTCGCCATCGCGCCCGTCAATCCACGCGATCCAGAGCATCATCATGCCGGAGAAGGCCAGGATGGTCAGGAACGGCAGGACGAACAGTCCTGTGTAGAAGTGCCACCGCCAGGCGGCGAAATAGATTTTGTTTGCGCTGCCCTGGGGCTGCGCGTCTGTGTCGGTCATGGTCATTGAATGGCTCCAAGCCTGAAGGTCCGCAGCTGGTCGGCCACGGGGAAAAGGGATACGGATTTTGGAAGGGATCAGGCGTGGGGTGGCGCGCGGACGAGGCGCGCGGCATCCAGGTCGCCCCTTTCAGCAAGCCGTTTGGCGATGAAGCTGAATGCAAAGACACTGGCCAGTATTACGGGCGGTTCGGTGCCGTGGGCGCGGGTCCATGACGCGCTGTCGCTGATGCGGCAGGCCTCGCAGTTCTGGACGTTTGCTGGGGTGCCGGTGCCGGGCAAGCCGCACAGATCGGCAAGCGATCCGCCCGCCGCGATATAGGCGGCGAATTCCGGCGACACGTCGGGTTGCGCATTTTGGTGTGCGAACCCGATCGTCGCCAAAGCGATCATCACGGCACAGATCAGGCCGGTTTTGCAGAGATGGAGCGCGCGCATCACCATGGCATTCCGAGTAGCAAGATTTGTGCCGTCGCAACAGCGGACGATTGCCGCAGTTGGCACGCCTGTCAGAACAGGTGCTGTTCCTTGGCCAGGATCGCAGCCTGTGTGCGGTTGGAGACGTTCAGCTTGGCCAGCAGGTTCTTGACGTGGAGTTTGACCGTCACCTCCTGCACGCCGAGATTGCGGGCGATATCCTTGTTCGAGAGGCCAATGCACAGCTGTTCGAGGGTTTGCATCTCGCGCTCTGTCAGGTCGGCGAAGTTGGCGGGCGGTGCGGCCGCCTGTTCGGGTTCGGCAAAATCGACCGGGAAGTAGCGTTCGCCTGCCAGAACGAAGTTGATCGCGTTGACCATGGATTTCGCGGCCAGCCGTTTCGGGATGAACCCGTCGGCGCCCATGGACATTGCGGTTTGTGCCACGTCCTTGTTGGCGACGCCTGACATCAGCACGACCTTGATCGCCGGATGGGACTTGCGCGCGCGCTCCAACCCTTCGAGGCCGTTCATGCCGGGCATGTTGTAATCGAGAATCAGCAGGTCGACCGCGTTGATCCCTTTCATGCTGCCGAGGGCAGCTTCGAAATTCGAGGCTGTGATCACCGTAAATTCATCGACCGCCTCGAGATACGCGGCAATTGTATCTCGTACCAGGTCGTGGTCATCAGCGATCAGGATGCACGGCATTGCGGGTCCTTTGGCCAAGTGAGTGCGGGGTCGGTGAAAAGCGCCAAATTCGCGGCACCCTATCCTTTTGTATAGGTGGCTACTCCAATGCCCTCAAACAATTCCTGACGTAAAGGTTACGTCATTTTTCAGGACGAAAGAGGATTGACCATGGCACGGATCCACCACTCGCGGACACTGGCCGGACTATTCTGTTTTTTCCTGGCCTGGGCGCTGCCTGTCATGGCGCAGGATGCGCTCAGGCTTCAGGTGGCTGATGGCAACGGGGATACCGTCACGCTGGACTACGACCAGCTTGACGCGTTGCCACAGTCCGAGTTCACGACCAGCACGATCTGGACCGATGGGGCGGTCCAGTTTTCGGGCGTGCCGTTGAAGGTGCTGCTTGATGCCGTGCAGGTCGAGGGGTCTGCAGTCGAGATGATCGCGTTGAACGATTATCTGGTGACCTTGCCCTATGATGAACTCGAAGAGGACGTGCCCCTTGTCGCGACCCGCATGAACGGGGAATACATGTCGGTTCGCGACAAGGGGCCGTTCTGGGTGGTGTTTCCCTATGACCGCCATTGGCGTTACCGGACAGAAACGAAATACGCCCAGAGCATCTGGCAGTTGACCCGTTTGAACGTAGTGGATTGAATTGGCACCGTGCCTCGTGTGACCTGACGGGGGAGGGTGCACATGACGCATGGGTTAAATCGCTACCGTGTTGCCATTACGGCGGGCTTTGGCCTGCTGTTGCTGCTGCTGGCCGTCATGGTGGCGAACCTGGCCGCGCAGATGCGCAGCCTGTCGCTGGCGGCGGGCGACAACACGCAGTGGAGCATTGCGCAGCTCGATACCGAGTTTGCCAATCTCAACGCCATCCTGACCGAGCAGGTGGCCGAGGGCGGTTTGTCCCGCGACGAGGTGCGGCTGCGCATTGATATCGCGCTGAGCCGCGTGGACATCATCAATTCGGGCCGCGCCGCCGAGATTTTTGGCGACAACGCGGCCGCTGCTCGGCAGATTGCCCCCATCAATGCCTTTGCCGAGGAGACGGTTGCCCTTCTGGATGCGCCCGGCGGTCTGAGCGAGGATGATTTGCGCCGCATTCAGGAGATGCTGCGCGACGTGCGCCAGGACGTGCGGGGCATCGCGGTGTTGGGCGTGCGCCTCGGCGCCGAGCAGTCGGAGGCGCGGCGCGCGGGATTTGCGCGGCAGCTGCTGTGGACTGCCGGTGTGGCGATTGCGCTGTTGTTCCTGATGGGCATCCTGCTGCAGTTGCTGATCCGGCTTCTGGACCGCGCCGCACAGCGGGACCGGGAGCTGTTGACCTCGTCGCGCAAGCTCGCCTCGACCGTGGCGGCGTCGCTGGATGCGATTGTGACCGCCGACAGCGAGGGGCGCATCATCGGGTTCAACAGCGCCGCCGAGAGCGTGTTTGGCTGGCGGCGCCGCGAGATCATCGGCCAGAAGATGGAAGACACGATCATTCCCAACCGGATGCGGCAGGCCCATCGCGACGGAATGGACCGCTACCTGAAGACGGGTGAGCCGCATGTGGTCGATTCGGGTCGGTTCGAGCTGGCGGCGCTGCGCAAGAGCGGCGAAGAGTTTCCGGTCGAGCTGAACATCACCACCACGGATGTCGAGGGCCAGAAAAGCTTTATTGCTTATGTGCGCGACATCAGCGAGCGCAAGATTGACGAGCAGAAGCTGATCGACGCGCGGGACCGCGCGCAGACCATGGACAAGGCCAAAACGCGCTTTCTGACCGTCATGAGCCACGAGATACGCACGCCGCTTAACGGAATCCTGGGCGTTCTGGATCTGCTCAAGACCACGTCGCTGACCACGCAGCAGGAGCGCTATGCCAAGATCGCGACCGCGTCGAGTGAGATCCTGCTGGAGTACGTGAACGAGGCGCTGGACATCACCCGTATCGAGGGCGGCGCGCTGCAATTCTCACCCCAGGATTTCGACCTTCAGACTCTGATGAGCAGCCTTGTCGATGTGCTGGAGCCGCTGGCCCGCGAAAAGCAGTTGTCGCTGTCGCTGCATGTGGCGGACGGGATGCAAATGCGCTTTCACGCGGACAACAACCGAATCCGGCAGATCCTGACCAACCTGATCGGCAACGCGATCAAGTTCACGGACCGGGGGGAGGTGAAAGTGGCCGTGAAAGGCATCCACGGACCCGATGTGACCTCGGTCCGGTTTTCTGTGTGCGACACGGGCGCGGGCATTGTGCCCGAAGACCAGGAACATGTGTTCGAGGATTTTGTGTCCCTCGCCGAAGGCGTGGGCCGGCAACGCCGTGGTGATGGGCTGGGCCTGTCCATCGCCCGCCGGATCGCCCGCGAGATGGGCGGGGACATCACGCTGGACAGCGAGGCCGGTGTCGGATCCACCTTTACCCTGATCCTGCCCCTGCACCGATGTGACGCCCAAACTGCCGAACCCGCGCGCGTCCATGATCAGGGCGTAAGCGCCAAGCCGGGCTGCGCTGTCCTTGTGGTGGAGGACAACGACATCAATCGCAGGGTTCTGCGCGATATGCTCGAGGGGATGGGGCACCGGGTGGAAGAGGCGGTGAACGGTGCCGATTGCCTTGAAAAAGCAGCGCATGCGCCCTTCGACGTGATCTTTATGGACATCAGCATGCCGGTGATGGATGGCATTGAGGCGACCCGAAAACTGCGCGCAAGCGGCGGGCCCAATGCGCAGAGCGAGGTTGTGGGCCTGACGGCGCATGGTGTTGAGGAATACCGCGCGCCAGCCAAACAGGCGGGCATGAACCGCTTTCACACGAAACCCATACGTCTGAACGCGCTACACGCCCTGTTTGCCGATCTGGGCGAGGTGACATCAAGCGACTACGACGACATTGGTGATGATGATGTGCTGGGCGAATTGATCGACGTTCTCGGTGCCGGGAAAGTGCGGGACACGGGCGATGCGTTTTTCGCTGAATTGCAGGCCTTTGCCGACGATGCGCGTGATGCTCGGGACAGGGCGGACATGACCGCATTGGCAGAAACTGCGCATAAGCTAACCGGTGCGGCGGCGCTGTTGGGGCTGAACCGGCTTGAGGCGGTGCTGGCCACGTGCGAGGATCAGGCCCGCGCTCACGATGTTGCGGCCCATGCAAAGCAATTGGTCGCATTGGTTGATCTGGCGGACGTGGCGCAGGCCCGCTTTGTCCGCCGCCTTGAACGCGCGATGGCCGCTGCGGTGCCCGACTGACGGGCGCGGCTGTCGAGCGCCACCAAATGATACCTCAAGGGCCGGTCAGGTTCGGTGGCGAGGGCGAGACCTAGCGCACCACAAACACCGATTGTGTCGCATGGCGTGCGACGCGGGCGGCGTTGGGGCCGATCAGGTAGTCCTTGAGCTCGGGTCGGTGGGCGCCGACGATGATGGCGTCGATCTGCAACGTGTTTGCGGTGCGGATGATCTGGTCATAGACCGTGCCCTCGGCCACATGGACCTTGTAGGTGACATCGTCGGGCACGTTGGACTTGGCCCAGCCTTCCAGTTCGGACTTGGCGGCGGCGAGTGCGTTTTTCATGCTATCGGCCGCCATCGAGGCGCCGACGATCGCCATGCCCGTGTCGGGCACGACATTCAGCAGGTGCAGCATGGCGCCGTCGGCCCGGGCCATTGAAATGGCCGCCTCGGCGCTGCGGGCTGTCCCGTCGGGCGCGTTGACGTCGACGGCAAGAAGAAGCGTCTTGAACATGTGTGTGCTTTCTTAGAACGCGGGTTGGGTGGCGCGGCGGCGCTGGATCAGGATCAGACCACCCAGCAGCAGAAGCGCCGGGATGAAGAACAGCTCTTTCGGCATCCGTTCGTTTTCGATCTGCACTTGCATGATCTGGACGGGGGTGTCGCCGTAGAAGTCGTATTCGTTGCCAAGGCTTTCGAAGAAGGGCGTGCCGGGGAACGGTTCGTCCATCGCAATCACGTCGCCATCGGGCAGGATGGTCAGGCCCTGCGCGTCAAGTGCCGCTTCGGCATCGCCGTTGATGGCGGGCAGGGTGATGGTCGTGGGCCTGAGCCTTCCATTGTCAAAGTCCGGTCCCTCGATCACGACGCGCAGTTCCCTGTCCGTCTCGGCACTCGCCATAAGTTCAAGTGCCGCGGGGCCGGAGGCTGTCTGGTACTTCTCGCTCACCTGATCGAGCAGGTAATCTGGCCGGAACAGCATGAAGGCGATGACCAGTAGCGCCACCGTTTCCCAGGTTTTGCTCTTGGCGATGAAGTAGCCCTGGGTCGCTGCCGCGAAGAGCAGCATGGCGATGAGCGATATGAAGAAGACGAGGATCGCTTTGCCAAAGCCCACGTCGATCAACAAAAGGTCCGTGTTGAAGATGAAGAGGAAGGGCAGGAGGGCTGTGCGGATGTCGTAGGCGAAGCCCTGGACCCCCGTCTTGATCGGATCGCCGCGGGAGATCGCTGCCGCCGCATAGGCGGCAAGGCCCACCGGTGGCGTGTCATCCGCGAGGATGCCGAAGTAGAAGACAAAAAGGTGCACGGCGATGAGCGGGAAGATGTATCCCGCTGATGCACCGACCGTCAGGATCACCGGTGCCATGAGCGAGGACACGACGATGTAGTTGGCCGTCGTGGGCAGGCCCATGCCGAGGATCAGCGACATGACAGCCACGAGGATCAGCAGGATCCAGATGTTGCCGCCTGCGATCACCTCGACCACCTGGCCGATGACCTGGTGTGCGCCCGTCAGGCTGATGGTGCCGACGATGATGCCAGCGGCCCCGGTGGCGACGCCAATGCCGATCATGTTGCGGGCACCAAGGATCAGCCCTTCGATAAAGTCGCGCCAGCCTGCGACGGTGGCTGTGCTGAACGCTTCACCGCGGAACATCGCCTTGAGCGGGCGGTGGGTGAGGGCCACGATGATCATGAAGATGGTGGCCCAGAAGGCCGAGAGCGATGGCGACAGACGGTCGAGGCTGTCGGTGCGCACCATCAGGTTCCAGACGAGGATGAAGATCGGCAGTGAGAAATAGGCTCCGCCCAGCAGCGTGGGCGTGAGCCGGGGCGCTTCGAGTGGCCCATCGGGGTCGTCCATCGCCACGTCCGGGTAGCGCGAGGCGAAGTAAACCAGCACGAGGTAGAGCAGGGCGACGATAGCGACCGCGCCGTAGACGCTTTCGGCCATGAAGTTGTCGAGCACGCTGCGCAGCCCGATCATGATGAAGGTGCAGGCGCCCAGGAAGATGAAACCGGACAGGAACAGGATGAGGATCAGGACGGGGCCGATGTGACGCCCCGCTTTGGTCAGCCCCTGCATCTGCATTTTCAGCGCTTCGAGGTGCACGATGTAGAGGAGCGCGATGTAGCTGATCACCGCAGGCAGGAAGGCGTGTTTGACGACGTCGATATATGGGATGTTGACGTATTCAACCATGAGGAAGGCGGCGGCCCCCATGACAGGCGGGGTGAGCTGGCCGTTGGTGGAGGATGCCACCTCGACCGCGCCCGCCTTTTCTGCCGGAAAGCCGATGCGTTTCATCAGCGGGATGGTGAAGGTGCCGGTGGTCACCGTGTTCGAGATGGACGAGCCCGAGATCATGCCGGTGAGCATGGAGGACAGGACCGACGCCTTGGCCGGGCCGCCGCGCAGGGCGCCCAGAAGGGCGATGGCGACCTTGATGAACCACGACCCGCCGCCTGCGCGGTCGAGGAGTGCGCCGAAGAGGACGAAGAGGAAGATCATCGAGGTGGAGACGCCCAAGGCCACACCGAACACCCCTTCGGTTTGCATCCAGTAGTGACCGAGCGCTTTGGACAGCGATGCGCCGCCGTAATTCGTGATCTCGCGCGCCCATTCGGAATAGCCGCCGAAGAAGGCGAAGGCGACGAAGGCGGACGCGATGATGACCAGCGGCAGGCCGAGGGAGCGGTAGACGGCGATCAGCAGGACGATCATGCCGATAGAGGACATGACGATGTCAGACGTGCTCCAAAGGCCGGGGCGGTCCGCGATCTCGAACCGGAAGACGACGAGATAGAGGCACGAGCCGACCCCGAGGGCGATCAGCACCCAGTCATACAGCGGGATGCGGTCGCGGGGGGAGGATTTGAAGAGCGGAAAGGCGAGGGTCGCCAGCATAATGGCAAAGGCCAGGTGCACGAAGCGGGCTTGGGCCACGATGTTGGCAAAGATGCCCATGCCGGTGGCCTGGGCCACGATGCCGGGCACCTTGGACGCGATGTACAATTGGAACAGGGACCAGGCGATGCAGGTGCCTATGATCAGCTTGGCCTGCCAGGCGGCAGAGGGGTTGCGCGCGCCGGTGTCGGCCTCGGCCACGAGGTCATCGGCGGATTGCGTCACTGTGTTCTGATCGGTCATGAAATGTCCCCTGTGCAGGCACGTTGCGGGCGTTATGCGCCCGTCTGCTGGCTATGGTCTTGAAACGTGAGACGCCCGAAGCGGTGGCTCCGGGCGTCTGGGGTCTTGGGCTTAGTTCAGCAGGCCCAGTTCTTTGTAGGCTTTCTCGGCACCGGGGTGCAGTGGCGCCGACAGGCCGTCCTTGACCATTTCGGCCGGATCAAGGTTGGCAAAGGCCGGGTGCAGGCCCTTGAAGTCGTCGATGTTTTCCATCACCGCTTTGGCCACGACATACACTGTCTCTTCGGGCACGCTGGCCGAGGTGACGAAGGTGGCACCAACGCCGAACGTGGTCGTGTCGCCATCCGTGCCCGCATACATGCCGCCCGGAATGGTCGCCACGCGGTAGAACGGGTTGTCAGCGACCAGTTGGTCAATGGGCGCACCGGTCACGGACACAAGGCGCGCGTCACAAGTCGTGGTCGCTTCCTTGATCGCCGCTGCGGGGTGGCCAATGGTGTAGATCATCGCGTCGATATTGCCATCGCAGAGTTGCTTGGCCATCTCGGAGCCCTTGTACTCGGTCGCCAGAGCCAGGTCGTCCATGCCGATGCCGAAGGCGTCCATGACCACTTCCATCGTGGCGCGCTGACCGGAGCCGGGGTTGCCCACGTTCACGCGCTTGCCCGCCAGATCCTCGAAGCCTTCGATGCCGCTGTCACCGCGTACAATCAGGGTGAAGGGTTCGGGGTGCACGGACATCACGGCGCGGATATCGGGAAAGGCTGCGTCGCCCTCGAACTTGGAGGTGCCGTTGAACGCGTGGTACTGCCAGTCGGACTGGGCCACGCCGAACTCAAGCTCACCGCCCTTGATCGTGTTGATGTTGTAGACGGACCCACCTGTCGATTCCACGGCGCAGCGGATGCCATGTTCCTTGCGGTTCTTGTTCACCAGACGGCAGATCGCGCCGCCTGTGGGGTAGTACACGCCGGTCACGCCGCCGGTGCCGATCGAGATGAATTCCTGCGCTGTGGCGATGGGCGCAGTCATCAGCGCACCAGCGACAACGGCGGCCCCCAGTTTCAGTTTTGCAAACATATTCAGTTTTCTCCCTTATGTTTGGCCGCGATGCACGCGCAGGGGCGCGCAACCCGGCTGATACTCCTACCCTGCGGAAAGCAGCCGTAAGGTCAACCTTTGCGATAAATGTCCCAGCATTGTTTTTGCACGCTGGAATGGGTGGAAATCGCGGCGGAACAATGCGTTAGCGCACGATACGTGGCTGTACCGCATGAATGCGTGCCTGTATCGGGCTTTTCAGACGGCCCGTTTCGGGACATCCTGTGCGCATAGATTGGGCGTGGTCCGTATGGCCCGCCGTCCACAGGGGCGGGTGTCACGCGGGCGGCAGATTCGGAGCCTTGAACATGAGCCACGTTTTTCCCCGACACTCCAAGGCGCCGCCGCCCATGGTGTCGCGCGGTGCCGGGCCTTACCTCTTTGATGACACTGGCAAATCCTACCTCAATTGCGGCGATGCGGCGGTGTCCTGTCTGGGCCATGGGGACGCGCATGTGACTGCGGCCATCAAGGCGCAGTTGGATCAGGTCGCCTTTGCCCATACCGGGTACTTCACTTCTGCCCCGGCCGAAACGTTGGCCGACAGGCTGGTGGCCGCCGCGCCCGAGGGGCTGGACCGTGTGTATTTCGTGTCCGGCGGGTCCGAAGCGGTGGAGGCGGCGCTGAAGCTCGCGCGCCAGTACTTCATCGAGGTGGGGCAGCCCGAGCGGTCGCACGTGATCGCCCGGCGGCAGAGCTATCACGGCAATACGCTGGGGGCACTGGCCACCGGTGGCAATGCGGCACGGCGTGCGCCGTTTGATCCGCTGTTGATGAAGGTGAGCCATGTGTCGCCCTGCTATGCCTATCGCGGGCAGGACGAGGGTGAGACAGAGGCGGAGTACGTAAATCGGCTGATTGCCGAGCTGGAGGCGGAGATCGAGGCACGGGGTCCGGAAACGATTATGGCCTTTGTCGCGGAACCCGTGGTTGGTGCAACTCTCGGCGCTGTTCCGGCTGTCGGAGACTATTTTGCCCGAATCCGTGCGCTGTGTGACCGGTATGGCATCCTGCTGATCTTTGACGAAGTGATGTGTGGCATGGGGCGGACAGGCACCGTGTTTGCATCCGAGCAGCACGGCGTGTCGCCCGACATTTGTGCCATCGCAAAGGGGCTGGGGGCCGGATACCAGCCCGTGGGCGCCATGCTGTGCAGCGCGCACATACATGACACCATTCGCGACGGGTCGGGGTTTTTCCAGCATGGGCATACCTATCTGGGCCATCCTGTGGCCTGTGCCGCTGCGCTGGCCGTGGTAGAGCGGTTGTTGGACGACGATGTGCTGGGGCGCGTGACGCCGCTGGGCGATGCTCTGCATAACGCATTGACCGACCGGTTTGGGCAGCATCCCCATGTGGGGGACATCAGGGGCGTGGGGCTCTTTCGCGCCATCGAACTCGTCCGCGACCGTGAAACGAAAGAGCCTTTCGATCCGTCGGACAAGGTACATGCGCGGCTTAAGGCGGCGGCGTTTGCGCAGGGTTTGATCTGTTATCCCATGGACGGCAGCGTGGACGGGACGCGTGGCGATCACGTGCTGCTCGCACCGCCTTTCATTCTGGATGACAGCGATGTGGGGCTGCTGGTGGGCCGATTGGATGCCGCCGTGCGTGAGGTGCTGGCCTAGACGTTGCCCACCGCGTCGCGCCAATGCCGACGACATAGAGAGACATAGGTTTCGTTGCCCCCGATCTGCACTTGTGCGCCGTCGGTGATGACGTTGCCATCGGCATCCTGCCGTATCACCATCGTCGCCTTTTTTCCGCAATGGCAGATGGTACGCACCTCGCGCATTTCGTCGGCAATCGCGAGCAAGGCGGCCGAGCCGGGAAAGAGCTTGCCCCGGAAATCGACCCGCAGGCCGTAGCACATGACCGGAACCTGCAGATCGTCCACCACACGGGCGAGTTGCCAGACCTGGTCGTCGGTCAGGAACTGCGCCTCGTCCACGAAAACGCAGACAATGGGGCCATCGCCCTGCCGCGTGGTGACTTTGGCAAGCAGGTCCTCTTGCGCGGTGAACGTGTCGGCCTCCGCGCCGATGCCGATGCGCGAGGCAATGCGTCCCTGGCCCGCCCGATCATCGAAGGAGGCGGTCAGCAAATAGGGCTTCATCCCGCGTTCGCGGTAGTTGTGCGCTGCCTGCAACAGCACCGTCGATTTGCCCGCGTTCATGGTGGAGTAGTGAAAGTAAAGCTTGGCCATGGCGGCTGATTAGAACGCGCTGGAACATGGGGCAAGAGGGCACGCCGGGTGGGTGCGAGGGGGTGCGCGCGTGGTCTTGTCGCCCGCGTCGCGTTTCCCCCCTCAGCACCGCTTCGGCACTTGGTGAACTGGGGACAGGCGGAGGACACCCGAAGGTGCCCGTTTTGGGGATGGTGCCTGCCCCGATACTCAAAACCTCCGACGGATCCGCCGCCCCTGCTGCCGGTTCCCCGGCCTGTCGCCCCCATGGGACAGAGGACGCAGCGGACCCCACCCGGACCCGGGCTTGGGGACCCGGGTACTTGTTACGTCCCGAAAACCGCTGGGACGTTTTTAGAAATGACATTTGCGGGCGAGGGGATTAATGGGAAAAGATCGACCTGTTTCCCCGCACTTAGGGGATGCGTGTCGCAAGACGTTGGGGGGTGGGTGCATGAGTGTTGGCAGTTATCTGAAGAAACACACCGAAGCGCTGGTCAAGGATGTGGGCATTGAACCCGCCTGCGCGTTGACCGGAAAATCCAAGGCGACCCTCGGGCGCTACTATTCCGACAATCCCGAACATGCCGACCGCTTTATGCCTGTCGACGCAGTTATCGCGCTGGAAGAGGCAGCGAGCTATCCGCATGTGACCGGCGCATTGGCCGAGTTGCAGGGCATTTCGCTAAGCCACGATGATCGCCGCCTGAACACCGAGCGGTCCGGAGGCGTGAATTCCGATGTCATCGCGCTGAGCCAGCGCTTTGCCATGCTGATGACCGAGTACCAGCAATCCATCGAGGACGGTGTGATCACCGTGAACGAGGCCAAGCGGTTGCTCAAGGAAACCACGTTGCTACAGCAGGTGCTGATCGACATGAAGCTGCATCTGGAAGAAGAAAGTGGCTGAGGACCTGCCCGCCCTTGTGATCGACGCGCTGCCGCAGATTGATGTGGAGGCGTTGAAGGCCCCGGACGATCCGGGCCATCCGCCGCGTATCCTGCTGCTCTACGGCTCACTGCGCGACGTCAGCTATTCCCGCCGTGCTGCGGAAGAGAGCGCGCGTATCCTGCGCCATCTGGGGTGCGAAACGCGTATGTATGACCCTTCCGGTCTGCCCTTAGTGGGTGATGCGGAGGATGACCATCCTAAGGTGGTCGAACTGCGCGAGCTGGCCACCTGGGCCGAGGGGATGGTCTGGTCCAGCCCCGAACGCCACGGCGCCATGACCGGCCTGATGAAGACACAGATCGACTGGCTGCCACTGTCGCTCAAGGGCGGCATACGACCCACGCAGGGCAAGACGCTGGCCGTTATGCAGGTGTCGGGTGGCTCGCAAAGCTTCAACGCCATCAACCAGATGCGCATTCTGGGCCGCTGGATGCGGATGGTCACGATCCCGAACCAGTCGAGCATCGCCAAGGCGTGGTTGGAGTTTCAGGACGGGCGGCTGCCTGAAGGGCCATTCTACCGCCGCGTCGTGGATGTGATGGAAGAGCTGGTGAAGTTCACGTGGATGGTGCGCGGGCGCAAGGACTACCTGGTCGACCGCTATTCCGAGCGTGTCGAAAGCGTCGAGGACGTGCACAAGCGCGTGTCACTCAAGAAAGTCTAGGCGCAGACCCAGTCTCCGGGATCTGCGGTTCTTTTGGCTCACCAATAGGCTGGATCGCTGAGGGCTGGGACACAGCGGGATGGGCCTTTGAGCGGCTCCAACGCTTTGCCCGTCAGCGATTGCCCCAGCCATCCGTGAAGGTAGGACAAAGGAGCGGGCGCTTGCGCCGTCTCTTCGGTGATTTGATTGAACCCGACCTTGGAGTAATAGGCCGGATCACCATAAGTCAGCACCACATCAACGCCCGTTTCGCGCAGCACGCCCAGACCGTGGCGCAACAGGCTTTGGCCCACGCCCTTGCGCTGGTAGTCCGGCGCCACGGCCACGGGTGACAGGATAAAGACGGTGCGAGCATCCTCGGCATAGGTCATGCGGGTGAAGATGATGGACCCGATCAGGGGCCCGCCATCCTGTGCGCATACCACGATCATGTCGCGACCGTCCACTGTCGCGAACATGTCTGTGACCAGCTTTCCGATCAACTGTCCCTCCGCCGCGCCCTCGGACGCGCTGAAGGTGTCTGTGAACAGCGCAATGATCTCGGCCTCGTGGCCGCTGTGTCGGGTTGTGAAGTCCAAAATGTGTTCCCTTCTATACCGCGTCATCGCTGGTTCAGCTCTGCGCGCACTGCCTTGATCCCGGCGTGAGACGCCCGGTAGGGCCGCCCGTTCCGGGAGTGGATGAAGCGCCGCTTCTTGAGACGTGTGAAAACCGCCATCGTGCAGTCCGACAGGACGTGGCCGTCGCGGGTGTAGCAGGTGATGTCACGTATCTTGCCGTTCTCGCCGCGCACGTAGTGGATGGCTCCACCCAGGGCGAGTTCGTGCAAAACACGCTGTTCGTGTTTTGAGATATTCAACGGAGTGCCTTGATGTCATAGGGGCAACAAAAAGGGATCACTCAGCGGTCGCGTGAGTGTCCTTCAAGTGACGTGTTCCCGATGCGTGGTGCAGGGAACGTTTTAGCCCCGGGGCTCTGACATAAAATCTCCGATGCAGCAGGCGAGTGCCTTATGCTGCATGTGACCTAAGCTGTGTGCGCACAGCGAACAAGTGGGGGACGCGCAGCTCAGCGTCAGCCGTGTCTTTCGACCAACACTGAGCCCACCGAATAGCCCGCGCCAAAGGAACAGATGATGCCCTTGTCACCGTCCCCCAGATCGTCGGAGTACTTGGAAAAGGCGATGATCGACCCGGCGGACGAGGTGTTGGCGTAGTCCTGCAGGATGTTGGGCTGCTCGCCTGGTTCCGGCGTGCGGCCCAGCACCTTTTTCCCGATAAAGTCGTTCATGGTCTTGTTGGCTTGGTGCAGCCAGAGCCGTTTAAGGTCTGCCGCCTCGACCCCTTCGTCGCCCATATGGTCGGCGATGTGCTTGCTCACCATGGGCAGCACTTCCTTGAACACCTTGCGCCCGTTCTGCATGAACTGCATGTCGCGCCGGTCTTTCATGCCATCGGGGCGGGACCGGCGCAGGTAGCCGTTGTTGTTGCGGATGTTGTTGGAAAAGGCGGTGCCGCAGCGGGTCGACTTGATCTCGAAATACGCGCCTTTGGCGTCCTCCACCCGCTCGATCAGGGTGGCTGTGGCCACGTCGCCAAAGATGAAGTGGCAGTCGCGGTCGCGCCATTCGAGGTGGGCCGAGCAAATTTCCGGGTTTACGACGAGGGCCGAGCGGATGGAGCCGGAGCGGACCATGTCGGCGGCCGCCTGAATGCCGAAGGTGGCAGAGGAACAGGCGACGTTCATGTCGAAGGCGAAGCCTTGGACGTCCAGAAGCTCTTGAATTTCGATGGCAACCGCCGGGTAGGCGCGTTCAAGGTTCGAGGCTGCACAGATCACCGCATCCACATCCGCCGCCGTCTTGCCCGCCTGCGCGAGCGCTGTCTTGGCCGCGTTCACGGCCATCTCTGCCATGATCGACGGCTCGTCATCGCTGCGTTGGCGGAGCAGGGGGTGCATGACCTTGGGATCCAACACGCCAGACTTGTCCATCACATAGCGCCGTTCGATGCCGGAGGCTTTGACGATGAACTCTTCGGACGAGTGCTCCTTCGCCGTTACCTCACCCGCCGCAATCGCATCGGCATGTTCCGCGTTGTAGAGGTCGGCATAGGCGTTGAACGCCTCGACCAGTTCGGCGTTGGAAATGGATTGCTCTGGCGTGAACACGCCCGTGCCGGTGATCGCTGGAGTGAAAGCCACGGCGCGCCCCTTTCAGGCTTGTCGATGTTTGCGCGAACCTACAGGGGTGGCACTGGTGTCTGCAAGAGGGTGCGCCGTAGCGGAACTGTCAATGTTTCAAGCCTGTAACAGCCGATGAAATGTCGAAATTTCGCGGGCGCGGGCGGCACCGCTTGCCAATCTCGGCGATGGGGTGCTTTGGTGCGCATAAAGGCAGGGAGAGCGGCGTTGAAACTAGGTTGTATTGGGGATGATTTCACCGGGTCGAGTGATCTGGCCAACACGCTCGCCAAGGAGGGGATGCGGGTGACACAATACACCGGCGTGCCCTCTGGTGAAGCCGATCCGTCGGTGGAAGCGGGCGTGGTTGCGCTGAAGTCCCGGTCAATTGATCCGGGCGAGGCTGTGTCCAAGTCATTGGAAGCGCTGGAGTGGCTGCGCGCGCAGGGCTGTACCCAGTTTTTCTTCAAGTATTGCTCGACCTTCGATTCGACGCCCGAGGGCAATATAGGTCCCGTCGCGGATGCTTTGGCAGAAGCGCTTGATGCACACCAGGTAATCGTATGCCCCGCCTTTCCCGGCACGGGGCGCTCTGTCTATCAGGGCCACCTGTTTGTGAACGATGTGCTGCTTAGCGAAAGTGGGATGCAGAACCATCCACTTACCCCCATGACCGATCCCGACCTCCGCCGGTGGCTGGGCCCGCAAACCCGGTATGAGGTAGGCCATGTGGCTGCTGCGTCTGTCTTTGCTGGAGCCGACGCGATCCGGGCCGCGTTGGAGGCCGAACATGATGCCGGGAAGCGCCATGTCGTTGTGGACGCGATCCGAGATGAGGATTTGCGTGCGATCGGTGCGGCGGCTGCGGACCTGCCACTGATCACCGGAGGGTCCGGTGTCGCGTTGGGCCTGCCCGCGAATTTCGGCTGCGCACCGGGGGCAGTGCCGTGGACGGGGCAGAGCGGTCGCGCCGTTGCACTGTCGGGGTCCTGTTCTATCGCGACACGGGCGCAAGTGGCGTATCACGCCGCACGTCACCCCGCGCGAGAGGTTGTGGCAGCGGACGTGATCGAGGGGCGGTTGACGGCAAGCGATGCGGCGGCGTGGGCCTTGGCGCAGGACGCCGTGCCGCTGCTCTATTCCTCTGCCGATCCGGATGTGGTCCGGCAGGTGCAGGACCGGTTCGGACGTGAGGTATCGGCGTCGGCGCTCGAAGGGTTCTTTGCCGACGTCGCCCGTGCTGTCCGCGACGGCGGTGCCACACGGATCATCACGGCTGGGGGTGAAACCTCCGGGGCGGTGGTCGAAGGGTTGGGCCTGGATACACTGGAGATCGGACCCGAGATTGACCCCGGTGTGCCCGCCTTGCGCGCTGGTGCCGATCTGGTGGTGGCGCTGAAATCGGGAAATTTCGGGACCGAAGACTTCTTTGAAAAAGCCGACAGGGTGCTGGCAGGATGAGCACAGAAAGCGTGTTGCGCGAACAGATTTGCCTGCTGGCCAAATCGCTCTTTGATCGCGGGCTGACGCATGGATCCACCGGCAACATCTCGGCGAGGACTGAGGATGGCGGGCTGCTCGTGTCGCCCACCGGCACCAGTTTCGGGCGGCTCGATCCGGGGCGGCTCAGCCGGTTCGATCCGCAAGGTAAGCACGTGGCGGGGGACAAACCGACCAAGGAAATGCCGCTGCACTCCGCGTTCTACGACACCCGCAGCACGGCAGGTGCGGTGGTGCACCTGCACTCCTGTCATTCCGTCGCCCTGTCGATGTTGCCGGACGCGGATGCGGACAACTTCCTGCCTCCGTTGACACCCTACGGCATCATGAAACTGGGCAAAGTGCAGCTTTTGCCCTTCTTCCTGCCCGGCGATCCGGCGATGGGAGAGGCCGTGCGCGGTCTGGCGGGCAAGCGGTCTGCGGTGATGCTGGCCAATCATGGACCCGTGGTCGCGGGCAAGGATGTTGAGGCTGCGTGTAACGCGATTGAAGAACTTGAGGATACGGCCCGGCTTGCCCTAATGACGCGCGGACTGGGCGCGCAGGGGCTGACGGCAGATCAGTTGCGCGCTGTCGTCACAAAGTTCGAAGTCGAGTGGGACGACTGATTGGGCGTCAGTCCACCGTTCTGCCATTTGCACAGGACCAGCGGTGCATATTTGAGGAACAATGAAGTCTAAGGCGACGCCCCTGTATTTCATTGTTCCTCAAATATGCAGATCTGGTCTGCAACAGGTATCTAGCTTTGGATAGTATTACCGTCCGTATCAAAGAAATGCGTGCGCTCTGCATCAAAGCTCAGGCCAACTCTATCGCCAACGCTCAAATCCGCATCACCCGAAATCCGCACGTTGATCTGCCCGGCCTCGCCGCAATCCAGAAGCACGAACGTGTCGGCGCCCAGATACTCGATCACGTCAACGGTCCCATCGCACTGCCCAGTGCCGGATGCACCAACCGAGATGTGCTCTGGCCGGATACCCATCTGCGTTGCGCCATCCGCCATCGGATACGGCCCCGTCCGTCCGCCGGGCACAGCGTAGGTGCCACCGGACGCCGAGCAGGCAAACACATTCATTTTCGGGCTGCCGATAAATTGCGCCACGAACACATTGCCGGGATGGTTGTAAAGCTCGCGTGGCGTGCCAACCTGAATAATCCGGCCCGCATCCAACACCACGATCCGGTCCGCCAGCGTCATCGCCTCAACCTGATCGTGGGTGACGTAGATCATGGTGGCTGACAGCGCCTGGTGCAGCTTGGAAATCTCGTACCGCATCTCGACCCGCAGCGCAGCATCCAGGTTCGACAGCGGCTCGTCAAACAGGAATGCGGTCGGCTCACGTACGATGGATCGGCCAATCGCCACACGCTGGCGCTGGCCGCCCGACAGATCCTTGGGGCGTCGGTCCAGATACTGATCCAGCTTCAGTGTTTCGGCCGCCGCATCGACCTTTTCCGCAATTTCCGCCTTGGGCGCGCCCGCCGTTTTCAGCGAAAACCCCATATTGTCGCGCACCGACATATGCGGATAGAGCGCGTAGGACTGGAACACCATCGACAGCCCCCGCTTGCTGGGCGGCTGGTCCGTGACATCGCTCCCATCAATGTCGAGCGACCCTCGGCTGATATCTTCCAGCCCGCCAATCATGCGCAGCAATGTCGACTTTCCGCAGCCCGACGGGCCCACGAACACGATGAACTCGCCATCGTTGATCGCCAAGTCGACGCCCTTGATGACCTGCACCTCACCGTACCACTTCTCGACGGCGTTCAGTGTAATCGCGCCCATGTTTCAGGCTCCTTGCGTGTTGGGAGAGGCCCAGGCCAGCCACACGGCCGCCGTCCAGGTGAAGGTGCCACCGCCTGCAGGCGTGCCATCGCGGGGGTCGAAGTATTCGGCAAATCCATGCTCTGCGATCAGATCGGCAGTGCTGCGCCTCAGTGCGTCCCCCTGGGGCAGGTCCATCTCGGTCAGGCCCATTCCGATCATCATGTTCATCATGCCCCAGACCGGCCCGCGCCAGTACCGTTTGCCATCGAACCGCGCATCATCGGGGCTGAGCGACGGCACGCCATATTTTGTCAGCGCGAGCACTTCCGCCAGACGGATGCGCATGTCAGGCGCATCCAGCCCTGCGTACCAGCATAGGAAAGACGCGTTAGAGACGGAGCCCGACCAGCTGCCGCCCACCACATCCCGGCTGTCATAGCACCCAAGCTGGCTGTTCCAGAGGGTTTGGGCGCCAGCTTCCAGCGTGGCCACCCACGCCTCAAGCTCGTGCACCGCTTCGCCCAGCGTCTGACCAAGGGCGATCAGGTCGCGCGTGGCGCGCAACAGGATAAAGGTCATCGTCGGATCAGCCACGCGGAATGGGGTGCCCCGAAGCATCGCCGCCTCGTCCCATCTCAGCCGCGCGCCACGCTGCACCAGCCAGATGTACCGGTCGTAATCATACTTTGTCGGCCGCATCGAACTGTCCACATGGGCGGTGTCGCGGCGCGTGTAGTCTCCTACACCTTCCGGCGTGATCGCGGCCATGGCCGCGTCCCAATCGGGGGCATTGTCGCGCCCCGCTTCCCAAGGGTGGGTGATGCAGACGGCACCCTGATCCAGCCGCCAATCCATGAACCAGCGGTGCCAGGCGACCATCTTGGGAAACAGCGCCGCCACCCGCGTACGCCCGGCTTGGGGTTCCTTATTCAAAACCAGACGGGCCATAGTCGCGGCCACCGGGGGCTGGCTGATGCCGGAGGACGGGATCGGCCCGGTGCCCTGCCAGACATCGTGGTTTGGAAAATACCCGTCATCGGGCACGTGGAACAGGATGTGCGGCACCATCCCGTTGTCCCACTGGCCGGAAAACAGCGTCTCGATCTCGTCCCACGCGCGGTCGATGTCGAACTCTGCAAATCCCACGGCGGCAAAGGCGCTGTCCCAGTTCCACTGGTAGGGGTACAGCCCCGAGGTCGGGATCGTGTAGCCGCCCTTGTCATTGCGTTTCAGGATCGCGCGTGCCTCTTCGTCGCGCATGTCTGCGGAAGTCATGTCTCGCATCATCCCTTTACCGACCCGGCGGTCAGCCCTTTCGTCATGAAGCGTTCGAGCCCTAAAAACAGGGCCATGATCGGGATCGTCGCGATCACGGCACCCGCCATCAGGTGCTGGCGCGGAATTTCAGAGGAGTTCAACATCGCGACCCCACGGGTCAGCGTGAATTTCGACGGATCGTCCAGCAGCATGAAGGCGAGCAGGAACTCGTTCCAGGCGATCATAAAGACGTAAAGCGACACCGACACCATCGCGGGCAGTGACAGGGGCAGGGTGATCTTCCAGATCACCTGCAGACGGCTGAGACCGTCCATCAGACCCGCTTCCTCAACCTCGCCCGGCAGACCGCGGAAGTAGCCCTGGAGCATATAGAGCGCCACGGGGATCGTCGTGACTGGATAGATCATCAGCAGGCCGGGGATCGTGTTGCGCAGCCCCGTCATAGAAAAGGCGATGTAGATCGGCAGCGCCAGCACGATCATCGGCACCATGTAGATCAGCAGGATCGACCGTGAGAACGCCGCCCGCCCCCGGAACCGCAGGCGCGCTATGGCATAGGCGCCGGGGACCGAGAACAGCAGCGTGATAAGTACGGTCAGCACCGAGACATAGAAGCTGGTCCAGAGGTAGCTGCCAAAATTGAACTGTCCGAACAGCTCGGAATAGCTGCGAAACAGGTCCCACCCTCGGCTCAGCTCAATCGAAAAGTCCAACGGATTGCGCAGCAGCGCCTGCTGGGACTTCAGGCTGGTCATCACCATGACGTAGAAGGGGATCAGGACAACGGCGGTGAACACGATGTACCCGAACCCGGTCAGAAACCGGATCACCGCATCCTCGAACGCATGGCGGCTCAGTGCACCGGGATGCGCCTCGACCAGCATCACTTTCAGCGGCCAGATGGTAAACACGCCAAAGGACAGCGCCGCCATCACCTGCCACAGCACGGGCATGCCCTCACCAAACAGGATTGGCGACAGCGGCGTGAACATCAGCGCAACACAGAGCAGAACAAACCCACCGATTACCAGCCGCGCGTCGCGCACGTAGATTGCCGCCAATCCGCCACCGATCCCAAGGATCAGACACCCAAGGGATCCGGGGCGAAACCCAAGACCCGAGGCGAAAGACAGGGTGACGGATACTGTGATCGCCATGACAAAGGCCCAAAACAACCCGATCACTGCCCCGGTCACAGCACCTTGACGCAGAAGGTTCATGCCATGCCCCCTTCTTCTCTTTGAAAAATACGGTGGGGTGAGGCCGCAGGCCGAGGGGCAAAGCCCCTGCGCGCGCAGCGCGCTCCCCCGCCCGCCGCAGGCGTACCACAAACTTGTTTTGTGGTTCCGATCACAGCCCTTCCTCCCGGCTGATGTATTTGAAGAAGAAAAAGCTGAAGAGCAGAAGCGTGGCAAAGATCACCACGGCCACGGCAGCACCTGCGCCTATGTTGGAAATGGCAAAGGCCTGTTCGTACACGTTCACGGTCAGCGTCCGCGTGCCCGCATTGCCCCCCGTCAGCAGGAAAATGTCGTCGAACTTGTTGAAGGTCCAGATAAAGCGCAACAGGAACAGGACCGACAGGATGCCCAAGAGCATCGGCAGCGACAGGTACCAGAACTTCTGGAAAGGCGACGCGCCATCCATATCCGCAGCCTCGTACATGTCCGTGTCGATGGACTGCATCCGCGCCAGGATGAACAGGAAAGACAGTGGGAAATACCGCCAGATCTCGAACACCGTGACCATGATCAGGGCCAGGGGCCGTTGGCCAAAGAAATTGATTGGGCTGTCGGTCACACCCATCTGGATCAGGAGCGCGTTCAAGGACCCGGAAAACGGATCCAGAAGCGTCACCCAGGTAAACGCAACCGCGATGATCGGCGAAACATAAGGAAACAGATAAAGCCCCCGCAACACGCCCTTGCCCCGAAACGACTTGTTGAGCAGCAGCGCCGCAAACAGCCCCACGACCAGCGCGCCAATCGTGCCGAACACCGTGTAGAATGTGGTCGCCCACAGCACGGACCAGAACTCATCCCCGTCAAAGATGCGTGCGAAATTATCGAGCGTGAACTCGGTATTGGTCAGGATGTTGTTGCCCGACCCAAAGCCCGCGGGCTCAGTCCTCTCGACAATCTCCTCCAGCGCATCGGGGTCACCGTCCAGCGTGACAGGAATGCGAATACGCTCGTTGAACCCGCCCTCGACATCGCCAAACGTGCACCGCAACAACCCACCGTCCACGGAACAAGGCTCCGGCAATGCCCCCAACGTCACACCATCATGCAGCGTATCGGTGAACCCCATCCCGACAATCTCTTTCTGCTGGGACGAATTGCGCACGCGGTACTCGATCACCATCTCGCCCGACCGCTCGCGCAGGCTCTCGCGGATCACCGGGGCCACGGGGCGCAGGTCAGCGAGGCCCACAGGCTTGAAGCTGATCCAGAAGATCGCCAGCAGCGGCAGGACGATCACCAGGCTCACGATGGTGATCGTGGGCAGCAGCAGTGACCAGGCCAACCGTGCCTCGCGGCGCTCAAGCGCACCACGGGTGGTCGGTGGGGTAGGGACCGTCATGGGATGTCTCGCGATTGCGGGGGAAGAGAGAGGGCAGGCGCAGCCGCCCTCTCGATGACCGCGGAGGGCCTAGTTGATCGCCGACAGCTCGCTGTTCATCGCGGCCACGGCACCGGCGGCATCGACCTCACCGTCGATATATTGACGCACAATCCGGTTGATCGCCTGACTGTTGATCATCTTCGACGCCAACGCAAGCTGCCCTTCGGCCACACCCCAGCGCTGCGCGACCTTCAGACCACCCACGATCTCGTCCAGCATTTCGGCGGCATACAGGTCCTTCATGGGCGCCTTGCGGTCCACACCCACAGGGATCTCCGACCACGCAGCCGAGAACTTGCCCGGCTCATCCGCCGTGCCCGTCCGCACCGGGAACTTGCCCTCCGCCGCAATTGACAGCGTCTGCATGTAGCCGTCATTCATCGAAAACTCGACAAAGGCTTGGGCCACTTCGGTGTCTGCATCCGTCGTGATGCCGAAGTAGCGCACGTCACCCCATGCGGCCCCGTCCGGATTCGATGGCCCGGCAAAGTTGGTCACAATACCGGTTTTCGCCGCCAGTTCCTTGGTCGTCGGGTCATCGTTGATCGTAGGCGCAGCACTGTCGCGCAGACCCGCCAACTCATCGAGGATAAAGGGCGACCAGATGATCATCGCCGCATCGCCCGCAAAATAGATCTCTCGCGACTGCTTCCAGTACAACTCCCCGGGGGGCGAGGCTTCGGCAATCGCTTTGTAGAACTCCAGCACCTCGGTCGTCGCTGCCACATCCAGCTCCTGGAACCCACCGTCACCGACCGGGCTCACACCATTGGCCAGGAACACGTGCTCCAGCACCTGGGACATGAAGTTCTCATCGACTTTGGTCGCGGCGACAAACCCGTACATCTCCGGCGGATTGTGCAGAGCCTCAAGCGCGGCCTGAACATTTGCAAAGGTGTTCGGTGGCTCCAGCCCGTTCTCTTCGAACAGATCGGCACGATATACGACCATCTGCGTCCAGCCATCGACCGGTACGGATGCGATGTCGCCATCAAAATCCGCCATCGCCAAAGGACCGGCCGCGAACGTGTCGCGACCCAGCGCGTCAACAACTTCTGTCGCGGCTTCGGTGTCGAGGATCCCTGCTTCGGCCCAGGGTAGCGCATACTGAAGCGAATGGTAGATCACGTCGGGCAGGTCACCTGCCGCAAAGGCGGCGGTGGTGCGCGTGCCCAAATCCGTCTCGGACACCGGGATTACTTCGACCGCGTTGCCCGTGGCCTTTTCAAACTGCGCCGCCATCTCCTGCTGCTTGGCCAGGCGCTCGGGCTGTTCTTCGGTCGTCCAGAAACGGATGTCTTCTGCCATCGCGGCACTTGCGCCCAGCACCAGCGCCATGGCCGTGCCGGTCATCAGACCCTTGGTTGCATACATGTGGTGTCCTCCCATGAAACGTCTTTTTGATCCGGTCGCTTGCGCAGCACCCGAACGGAACCTGCCATAAATGGTCGCAGATTAGTGCAACGATGCAACAAAAAATTTCGCTGCGGTGCATCGCATAAAGTATGAGGAAAATCAGATTTTTGCCGCGCTGCAGAAGATATCGGCCGCACATCGTTGCAACGATGCAATGTGATTCGAGGTTGATTGAACGCGCCTGTGCTGGTCAGATATTTTGACATTACCCCCGTTCCGACACACAGCAGACCATGGCCGACCCGACCCGCAAACCACCGACACTCAAGACGATTGCAGAGATCACGGGCCTCAGCCTGTCGACCGTGTCATTGTCCTTGCGCGACGGGTCCCGCCTCAAAAAGGAAACCCGCGACAAGATCGCACGCGCGGCGGCAGAGGTGGGCTATGTCCCCAACCGCGCGGGCGTACGTTTGCGTACGGGTCAGACCAACGTCCTGACGTTAGTTCTGTCACCCGCAAAGAACACCATCGACTACACCCGTCAGATGATCGAAGGGATCGGCGCACACCTGTCGGGCACCAAGTACCACCTGAACGTCATCCCCGATCTGCAGGGCGCCACGCCAGAAGAGTCGGTACGCTACGTTCTGCAAAACCGCACCTCGGACGGGATCATCCTGACCCACACCAGCGCGCGCGATCCTAGGGTCCAGATGCTGATCGACGCTGATTTTCCCTTTGTCTCGCACGGGCGCACCGAATTCTACGCCGCCCACGCCTTTCACGACTTTCATGCCGAGCGTTATGTAGAAATGGCGGTGGAGCGTCTGATCAACCGTGGACGCAAAAGGCTGCTGCTGGTGGCCGAAGACGACGCAACGACCAACTTTGCCAAAATCACCGGCGGCTTTCACCGTGCGCTTGCCCGGCACGGCATGACGGGCGAGGTGGCGACGGAAACCGGCATCCTGATTTCAACCGATACCGCGCGCGCGTTCGGTCAGGCTTTGGCCCGAAGGTCCGAACGATACGATGCGATCATCAGCAACAATGAACTGGCGACGCTGGCGCTTATGGGCGGCATGGCGGATCAGGGACAGGTCTTGGGCCGCGACTACGACCTGATATGCCGCCAGACGACGGACATCCTGCCGACGCTTTATCCGCAGATCGACACGGTGGCCGAGGATCTGGTGACGACGGGCCGCGAACTGGCCCGTCTGCTGATTGATCGCGTGTCAGGCGTGCCCGTGGATCAATTGCAGACCCTGCACGAACCCGAAGCGCGCTGGCGCAGCGCTTAGGCCGCGCCCAGGATCAGGTCCGACGCCTTCTCGCCAATCATGATGGCAGGCGCGTTGGTGTTGCCGCTCACGATTTCGGGCATGATCGAACAGTCCGCCACGCGCAGGCCGCTGATGCCGTGCACGCGCAGTTGTTCGTCTACCACCGCACCCTTGTCCGACCCCATCTTGCAGGTGCCTGTCGGGTGATAGATCGACGCGGTGTTGTTGCGCGCCCAGTCGAGCGTGGCGTCATAATCGTCCATGGGCAGGTCCGCGTGCGGCCGATACTCTTCCGAGATTTTCGAGGTCAGCGGCGCATGACGCGCGATCCGGCGGGCGATATTCACCCCTTCGACGACCGTGCGACAGTCGGTTTCGGTGCTCAGATAGTTCGGAATGATCTTCGGGTAGGTCTTTCCGTCCTTGCTGACGAGCCGAATCTCGCCCTTTGATTCGGGGCGCAGCTGGCACACAGACATGGTGAAGGCAGAAAACGGGTCAGCACCCTTGCCGGGATTTTCTGCAGAAAGGGGCTGAACATGGAATTGAATGTCCGGCGTCTCAAGATCGTCGCGGGTCTTCATGAACCCGGTGGCAAGGCTCGCTGCCATGGTCATCGGACCGGCCCGGAACATCAGGTATTTGAGGCCGATCTTGGCCTGCCCGAACAGGTTCGACACCTCGTCATTCAGGGTAGGTTCATTGCACTTGTAAACCAGCCGCGCCTGCAGGTGATCCTGGAGGTTCTTGCCAACACCGGGCAGGTCCGCGACCACGTCGATTCCGTGTTCCTGTAGCTGCGCCGCCTCACCGATCCCCGACAGCATCAGAAGTTGTGGCGAGTTGATGGAGCCGCCCGACAGGATCACCTCCTTGCGGGCCTTCACAACCTGCCAGACACCGCCCTTGTCGCGGTAGGACACGCCGGTCACGCGGGTGCCGTCCAGCTCGATCTTCTCGACCTGGGCGTTGGTCACGATGTCCAGATTGTCCCGGCTGCGGGCCGGGTTCAGGAACGCCACGGCAGACGAACAGCGCCGTCCGTTCCGGGCAGTAAGTTGAAAGAAACCAACACCTTCCTGATCGGCGCCGTTGTAATCGGGGTTGAACTTGTAGCCCGCCGCTTGCGCCGCCGCGACCCACGCGTCGGTGATCGGGCGCTGGATGCGCATGTTCGACACAGACAGGTTGCCCTGGTCGCCGTGATACTCATCTGCACCGCGCTCATTTTTCTCGGACCGCTTGAACAGGGGCAGCACATCGTCCCACGCCCAGCCGCGATTGCCCATCTGCGCCCAGCGGTCGTAATCCTGCGGCTGGCCCCGAACGTACAGCAATCCGTTCAGCGACGATGACCCGCCCAGCACCTTGCCGCGCGGCCACTCGATGGACCGACCATTCAGGCCC
The DNA here is from genome assembly GCF_007995245.1 of Tateyamaria sp. syn59. Lineage (GTDB taxonomy): Bacteria > Pseudomonadota > Alphaproteobacteria > Rhodobacterales > Rhodobacteraceae > Tateyamaria. Next base: position 250,559 of record NZ_VCBA01000004.1, on the reverse strand, counting down.
GGATCGGGCTCGGTCTTGTAGCACCAGTCGACATTCGGATTGTGGATTGTCTTGAAGTATCCGACCGGGATGTGGATCCACGGGTTCCAGTCGCGTCCCCCGGCTTCAAGCAGCACCACCTTGTTTTTCGGGTCCGCGCTCAGACGATTTGCGATCACGCAGCCGGAACTTCCTGCACCCACGATGACATAATCGGCTTCCAAAACGACCCCTCCCGTCTTTAAGATGAAAAAAAGACTAGGCAGATTGTTTAAGCTGCGCTAGCCTTTTCTGAGATAAAACGTCTCAATAATGCGTATCAGGGAGGATTGCATGAAACTTGAGAAAAACCTCGCGGGCATTTCGCGCCGCGATCTTTTCCGTGTGGCTGGTCGGTACGGCCTAAGCTCCACGCTGCTTGCAGCGGGTAGCTTCGGTGGTGCGATGAGCCTCGCCAATCTGGCGGCCGCCGCGGAATCGACCTACGAGAAACGCTTCTCGAAAGAGCCCAAACACACGCTGAAATTTGGTGCTGCCGGGTTCAACCAGCAGAACCTGCTGATCGAGCGTGCCGGCTGCCTTGAGTTTGCCCGCGACCTCGAAGAGCGCACGGACGGGGAGATCCGTGTCGAATTCATCGGCAACAACCAGATCTGCGGTCAGCTGTCCTGCGTTGAAAAAGCGCAACAGGGCATCGTCGACATCTACGCCGCCTCCACCCAGAACTCCGCCGGTGGCGCGCCCTACCTGAACGTGCTGGACTACGCCTACATGTTCCGCAGCCGGGCCGACCAGTACTACTTCATGTACAGCCCCGACAGCCAACGCATCCTGCGCGACCCGTTCGAAAAGCGGCACGGGCTGAAGTTCCTTTTCACCCACGCCGAACTGCGCGGCATCCAGCTGGGTCTGTCGTGGGAAGACAAGCCAACCGTGACCTCCATCGACCAACTGGCGGGCACCAAGAACCGCGTGACCGGCACACAGCTTGGCCGCATCGCGATGAACGCCCTGAACCTGAACCCCGTTCCGGTCGCATGGGAAGAAACGCTCGATGGTCTGAAGCAGGGCCTGATCGACGGCGCTGAAACATGGGCCTCGGCCGTGGCCTACGCCAACATGTCGCCCGTGGTCAGCCAATGTGTGGACCTCAAGTTCTTCTGCGGGACCGAGCACACGGCGATGAACGCCCAAAGCTTCGACAACCTCGGCGGTGAGCTGCAGGACGCCGTAATGGAATCGTCCTACCTGACGCAGGTGCACGTCCAGGCCGCGAACGAAGCCGCACTGGTCAACACGGTTGGCTTCAGCCACCCGCACCAGGGCCCCGAAACGATCTTTGCCAAGAACAACGTCCGCGTTGCGTCGCTGTCGGATGCAGAAATCAAGAAGGCCGAAGAGATGTGTTCGCCCGAGTTCCAGCCGCAACTGTGGGAGCAGTGGCGCGAGCGGATCAACGGCTGGGCCGGTGGCATCGACACCTACCAGGAAATCTACGACGGCGTGCGTCAGAACCCGCACACCCTGGCCGAGAATGTCGAGCCCCGTCGCTGGTGGCGCGGCTGATCCGGCAACGGATTGCTCACAAAATCAGATGCTTGGGCGTAATTCGCCCAAGCAGCAATCCATGCCGGTTTACACTGGCGTGGATTTCCGTGTCCTGACACGACAAGATGTCGGAACGGCTTTGAACGGCACGAGGGAGGTGCATCATGGACATGATCGCGGGCATGGGAGAGATCATCTCAGCCCTAATGACAGGCGACTCATTCGAGGTGCAAACCGCTCTACGCGGCAATGCCGGAATGTGGCCGCTCGGTTTCATCGTCACCCTTGTGGGCGGCATTCTGGTGGCGCTGCTCTACCGCGCCGTACCCTTCATCGAACGCAACCTGGAACCCGCCGTGATGGTCGTGGCCTACCTCGCCATCGGCTACATCATCTTTGCAGGCGTGATCCAGCGGTTCTATCTCAGCGGACAACCCGCGTGGTCGACAACACTGCCGCCGTTCCTGTTCCTGATCATGACCTGGGTCGGGTGCAGCTATAACGTCAAGCTGCGCACGCACCTCGCCTTTGCCGAATTCCGCCGCGGGTCCCCGCGGGCCGTCCAATTCGCCTTTTTGATCCTCGACGCGATCCTCTGGTTCTGCTTTGCGTGGATCGTGGTTGTCACCACCTCGCAGGAAACCGTTCGTGCGGCGGCAAACTTCGCCATCATGCTTGGCACAGACAACGTCATGCAGTGGTGGTTCCTGGGCACCGTGCCCATCGCCTTTATCCTTCTGACCGCCCGCGTGTTCGAAAACCTCGTCGCTGACATCATCAAATACAAGAGCGGCGCGCAGATGATCGAAACCGCCGTGATCGGAGGTGACGCATGAGCGATCCAACCCTCATCACGCTGATCTCCATCGGCGTTACCCTGTTCTTCATGATGGGCGTGCCCGTCTTCCTCGTCATCGCCTATTGGGTGATCGGCATGTCCTATGTGCTGGACCTGCAACTCCTGAACATGGGCGCGGCCCTGCAGGACGTGTTCACCGACGGCTTTGCGCTGCTTGCCATGCCGCTCTTCATCCTGACCGGTGACCTCATCAACCGCTCGGGTATCGCGCGGCGTCTGTCCGACTTCGCCTATGCCTGCCTCGGCTGGATCAGGGGCGGCCTCGCCATGGCCTCGCTCGGGGCCTGCGGCCTCTTCGCGGCTATCTCCGGCTCGAACTCGGCCACCACGGCCACCATCGGCTCGATGTTGCACCCTGAAATGGTCAAGGGCGGCTATGACGAACGCTTCTCTGCCGCCACGGCAGCGGCAGGCGGCACCGTCGGCATCATCATCCCGCCGTCGATCATCTTCATCGTCTACGGCTTCCTGATGAACCTGCCGATCTCGGACCTGTTCGTCGCCGGTATCATCCCCGGCTCGCTCATGGTTCTGGGCATGATGCTCGCCTGCTTCATCATCTGCTGGCGCAACGGCTGGGGTTATCTCATCGCCCTGTCGCCCTTCCGGGTGTTCAAGACGGGTCTCGGCGCGTGGCTTGGTTTCTTCGCCATCGGCCTCGTCCTCTGGGGCATCTACACCGGTAAGTTCTCGCCCACCGAAGCGGCGGGTGTGACCGTGGGTTTCGGCATCATCGCGGGCCTCGTCAGCTGGGTCATCTCCAAGACGCTCAGGATGGACCAGAACAAGGATTGGTCGGAGAAATCCACCATCTCAATGCTGGTGGTCGAAGGGTTCACCATCCCGCAAATCCCCGGCATCGTCATGCGCTCCGCGCAGATCACGGGCATCCTCGCGCCGCTCATCGCCATCTCGGTGGTGATGCAGCAAATCCTGTCGCTTCTGGGCGCGCAGGAGGTGATCGGCAACTTCGTGACGTCGATGGGTGGGTTCTATCCGGTTCTCTTCACCGCCATGGCCATCGTGTTCATCTTCGGCATGGTGCTGGAATCACTGCCTGTGACGATCATCCTGGCCCCGATCTTGGCGCCCATCGCGGCCAGTATCGGTGTTGATCCCATCCATTTCGCGGTGATCTTCCTCGTGGGGGCGTCTATCGGCTTCATCACACCGCCTTACGGTCTGAACCTCTACGTTGCGTCAGGCGTAACGGGCGTTCCCTACTTCAAGTTGTTGCGGTATACCGTGCCTTATCTGTTTGCTCTTATTTCAGTGTGGCTTCTGGTGTCCTTGATACCAAGTCTGTCGCTTTATCTGGTAGAGCTTGCCAAATGACTCTGATGTGACCCATGCCTGACGATCACCGCCCCCGCAAGGACACCCAAATCCCCACCAATCTGCGCCTGCTGATGGTGATGGAGGAGGTTGCCAAGCGCGGGGTGGCCGTCAAACCGACAGACCTGATCGACGCATTGGGTCTGCCGAAACCCACCGTCCACAGGCTATTGCAGACGGCTGAGAGCGAGGGGTTCCTGCAACGCGATCTCGACGGGCGCAGCTACGGCCCGGGCCCCCGTCTGCGGGCCCTGGCGATCAGCACCGTGTCATCCGAGCATCTGCGCACCGCGCGCCTGACGATCCTGCGCAGTGTGGCTGAAGAGGTGGGCGAGACCTGCAACCTCGCCACCGCCGACCGCGAGGGCATGACCTATCTCGACCGGGTCGAAACCCAATGGCCGCTCCGCATCCAACTGCCCATCGGCAGCCAGGTCCCCTTCCACTGCACCGCGTCGGGCAAGATGTATCTCTCAACCCTGCGCCCCCACATCCTGCGCACGGTCCTGACCGCCCGCCCGCTTGAGCAGCACACCGAAGGCACCCTGACCGACCTCGACAAGATCAAGGCCGAGTTGGAGGCCACCCGCCTGCGCGGCTACTCCACCGACAACGAAGAATTCATGCCCGGCATGGCCGCCGTCGCTGTCCCGATCTGGGACGGGCAGGGCAAGCTGCTGGCGACGCTGTCGGCCCACGCCCCCATCCAGCGCCGAAGCCTCGTGGACCTGATCGACTTCCTGCCCGCCCTCCGGCGCGGGTCCGAAGAACTCACCAAGCTGCACACCTCCTAGAGCCCGTGAAACTGGTGCTTCTCCAATAGCGCCACCAACATATCCCGCGCCGCCTGCCGATGCGCATGGTGCGTATCATGCGCCACCTGCGCATCCCCCCGCGCAATCGCCTGATACACCACCCGATGATCCTCATTCGACTGCTTTGGCTTTGGCCGCATGAACAACGTCGTCGCCCGCGCGCGGCGCACCTGATCACGCATGACGGACACCACCATGCTCAACCGCGCATTCCGGCCCAAACGCACCAACTCACGGTGAAACCGATCATCCGCCTCGGCCCAGGCCCGCAGATCATCCCGCGCAAGCGCCCCATCCATATCCCGAATGGCCGTCGCCAGATTGGCCAGATCCGCCTTCGAATACTGCGCCTCCGCTGCCCGCGCCGCCGCCAAACTCTCCAACTCCGTCAGAATGTCATAAATCTCCGCCATGTCCGCCGCCGACACAGGCGTGATGCGAATACCCCGCCGCGGCCGCATCTCAACCAGCCCCTGCGCCTGCAACATCAACGCCGCCTCGCGCACCGGGGTGCGGGACATGCCCAACTTCTCGGCCAGTTCGGTCTCCAGATGATCCGACCCCGGCGGCAATTCCCCGGCAAAGATCATCTGGCGCAGCGCCGACACGGCGCGTTCCACATTGCTCATGGCCCCCATCACGCCTCCTCCAGCACGATTTTCCGACCCTCGGCGGCCGAGGCATAGATCGCATCCTTCACCGCAATCACCCGCAAATACTCCCGCGCCTCATTCTCCAACGCGGTCCCGCCCGTCATCGCGCCAACCACATGCGACTGCAGCGTATGCACGCAATCGCCACCAAACCCGTCCCACGTATCGGGACCGAGCACCGTCTCAACCACATCTGACCCAAACGCACGCCGCGTCACCGATCCATCGCCATGCAACGCCAACACACCGCGCGTCCCCTCAATCAACGCCTCACCCATCGTCCGCCGCAAATTGTCCGCCACATGATCCAGATGCCGGTTCCCATCAAAAAGCGCCCGCACCGGCCCGTGATCAAAGATCACATGCCCCGAATCCTCGCCCGAAATCACCGGATTGATGCGGCGCAAATCGGCATAAACGGCCTCCGCAGGCCCAAACAGGTAAGCAAAGGTATCCACCCAATGCACCGCCGTCTCATGCACGAGAAAACGGGGCATCTCCTGAAAATACGGCTGACGGTCCAGATAGGCCTCCGGCCCCTGACCGTCACCGGGACGCAACCGAAATGTCGCGTTCAGCACGTTGCCAATCGTCCCGGCCTCCAACTCCGCCTTGATGGCCCGATACCACGGCTGAAACCGGAAATTCTCATGCACGACCAACCGCGCCCCGGCAGCCTCCGCCTCCGCCACAATCCCGCGTGCCTCGTCCAGATCCATGCAAAACGGCTTCTGACAAATGATCCACTTGACCCCTGCGGCCAGCGCGGCCCGGATGGTCGCGGCATGGGCGGGCGGCGGCAAAATGACATCCAGCAAGTCAGGCGCCGCTTCAGTCAGCATCGCCCCCAGATCATCAAAGGCAGGCGCGCCCGTGGCGCGCGCCTTCTCAATATCCAGATCGCAGGCCCCGACAACTTCAACGCCCTCCATCCGGAACCAACTGCCATAGTGAAACTGGCTGAAATACCCCGCCCCGACGCAGGCGACCCGTGTCATGCCAGCGCCTCCTGAATGGCGCGCGCAACATCGTCCGTTCCCGCCGAGCCGCCCAGATCACGTGTGCGCACATGGCCCTCGGACACGACCCGGTCCACGGCATCACGCAGCCGCGCCGCGTCGGCTGCCATCTCCGGCACATCATGCCGACCCGCGAGCCACTCCAGCATCATCGCGCCCGACAGGATCATCGCCATCGGGTTCGCCACCCCTTGGCCCGCGATGTCAGGGGCCGAGCCATGGCACGGCTGAAACACCGCATGATCGGCCCCGATATCCGCCGAAGGGGCAAGGCCCAAGCCCCCCATCAACCCGGCCCCCAGATCCGACAGAATGTCGCCAAACATGTTCTCGGTGACCATCACGTCAAACGACCAAGGCCGCTCCACCATCCACAGGGCGGTCGCGTCGACATAGGCGTGATCCGCCTCGATCTCCGGGTGCTTGGCCGCTTCCGCATCAAACATCTCGCGGAAGAAGGCAAAGGCGCGGAACACATTGGCCTTGTCCACGCAGGTCACCTTGCCCGGACCCTGACCAGACGCCTTGCGCGCCTGCGCCATGTCAAAGGCAAAGCGGAACAGCGGCTCCGAAATCTCGCGCGTGATGCGCAAGGTCTCGCGCGCCTCGTCCGCTTCAACCTCACCGCAGCCCTGGGTGTAAAACAGCCCCTCCGTGCTCTCCCGGATCAGCACGAAGTCCACCGGCCTGTCCGTGGCGAGCGGCGTCGGCTGCCCGGGCCGGATCGTAACAGGCCGCACCCCCGCAAACAGCGTCAACGCCTTGCGCAACTCGATCTGCGGCGCAATCTCGGTCCCGTCCTCATAGCGAATACTCGGCAGGCCCATCGCCGACAGCAGGATCGCATCTGCCGCACGCGCACCGTCCATCGACGCCGCAGGCAGGCTCTCTCCGGTCTTGGCATAATGCGCAGCCCCCGCAGGCAGATGCGTCCACCCCAACTCATAGCCCGAGCCCGCCGCCATCCGCGCCAGCAACTCGACCGTCGGGGCCATGATCTCCGGCCCGATCCCATCCCCTTCAAAAACGGCGATGTTGAATGTTTTGGTCATGGCACGGGTCCCTTTCGGCATAGGCTAATGAAAAGCGACTCGCTTCTCGTATGCACTTGTGTATACATTAACGCATAACTTATCAAATACCCTTCCGCATCCACTGCGCAAGGCACCAAAAGGACCACCCCATGCCCTACGCCGTCACCGTCATCTTCGACCTCAAACCGGGCACGCAGGAGGCATTCATGCCGCTGATCCTGAACAATGCGCGCTGTTCGGTGCGGGACGAACCCGGCTGCCAGCAATTCGACGTCTGCACCGACCCCACGCAGCCCGACACGGTTTTCCTCTACGAACTCTACGACGATCTGGCGGCCTTTGAGGCGCACCAGCAGATGCCGCACTACCTCGAAACCGGACCAAAGATCGGCGATATGATCGCAAATAAGACACTGAAAACATACGAGAAAGTCGACAGATGACCTACGAGGTCTACGCCATCAAATACGCCGAACAAACGGCGCGGGTGCGTGGCGACAACTATATGTTTGACGACAACCACGACGCGCCGGACCCGATCGACTTCTACATGTGGCTGATCCGGGGTGAGGGGCGCGTGATCCTTGTCGACACCGGCTTTGACGCCGCCGAAGGACAGGCGCGCGGCCGCCCCATCCGCCTCGATCCGGGCGAGGCGCTGAAGCCTTTCGGCCTGCAACCCGAGGACGTGACCGAAATCATCGTCACCCACCTCCATTTCGATCACGCGGGCGGTCTGCACCTCTTTCCCAACGCGCAGCTGCACCTGCAAACGGCCGAGATGGCCTACGCCACCGGCCCCTGCATGTGCCACGACGCGCTGCGCTTTCCGTTCACCGTGGGGCACGTGGTCGAGGCAGTGAAACGCCTCTATTCCGGCAAGGTCACCTTCCACGACGGCGACAGCGAGATTGCCGAGGGCATCACCGTCCACCGCGTCGGCGGGCACACAAAGGGGATGCAGGCGGTGCGGGTGCGCACGCAAGCCGGTTGGCTGGTGCTGGCCTCCGATGCGGCGCATTTCTACGGCAACTTTCTTCAGGGCGTGCCGTTCCCTATCGTGGTGGACATGCAGGATATGCTGGACGGGTTCGCGACCATCCAGCGGCTCGCCAGCGCACCGAAACTCGTGGTGCCGGGGCATGATCCGCTGGTGCGCCAGCACTTCCCCGCGGGGATGGCCGAGCATATCACGCGGCTGGACGTGGGGCCGATGACCGACCCGACACTGTAACAAAAGCGCCCGGAAAACGGGCGAAACCGCATGAATCGCGTGGCGGGGCGGCGCGCTTTCTCACGTGATCGAGAGAAACGCGTCGCAAAGTTGTTGCGCGTCTTTGGCATCCCTAGGTCTGGGCCACACGAGGTTCCACATGAAAGGGAGCGTCACGATGTCTGCCACCAACGGCCGGGCCAAACGGCACGAAAAGTCCATCAACCTCGCCCTGCAGGGCGGCGGATCACACGGGGCCTTCACATGGGGCGTCCTCGACCGGATGTTCGAAGAGGACCGGCTGTGGATTGAAGCGATCAGCGGCACCTCCGCTGGCGCGATGAACGCGGTCGTCGCCACGCAAGGCATGTATGACGCCGGTGCGGCCGGTGCGCGGCAGGCGCTGGAGGATTTCTGGCGCGCCGTGAGCGTCGCGGGGCAGGGCAGCCCGATCAAGCGCACGCCGCTGGACATGATGCTGGGGTCGTGGTCGCTCGATGCCTCGCCCGGCTACCTGATGATGGACATGATGAGCCGGATGGCCTCGCCCTATGATCTGAACCCGATGGGGTTCAATCCGCTGCGTGACGTGGTCCAGGAGTTCATCGACTTTGACAAGGTGGCAAAATGCGACGACATGGGCCTCTATATCTCGGCCACGAATGTCGAGACCGGGCGCGCGCGCATCTTCCATCGGCACGAGGTGACGCTGGACGTGGTCATGGCCTCGGCCTGCCTGCCCAACATGTTCAAGGCGGTCGAGATTAACGGGGTGCCCTATTGGGACGGCGGGTTCATGGGGAACCCGGTCCTCTTTCCCTTTATCGACCATTCGCCGTCCTCGGACATCGTGATCGTGCAGATCAACCCGCTGAAACGCCCCGGCACACCGCGCCGCGCACGCGACATCCAGAACCGGATGAACGAGATCACGTTCAACGCCTCGCTTCTGCGGGACTTGCGCACCATCGACCTGATTCACCGCCTGATCGAAGAGGGCGCGCTGTCGGACAACGAGTACCGGGTGATGAACATGCACATGATCGATGGGTGCGAGGACATGCTGGCGCTGGATGCCTCGTCCAAGCTGAACTCCGAATGGGCGTTCCTGATCCATTTGCGCGATCTGGGACGGGACTATGCGGATCGCTGGCTGACCCAGAATTTCGACAAGATCGAGCGGGAAAGCACGCTCGACCTTCGGCATATGTTCAACGACTTTGGCGCCCCGCACGGGGCCAATGTCGTGGAGCTGAAATCCAGAAAGGGATGATCCCATGACACTTCGGACTGCAACACTCGGGCTCGCGATCGCGGCGCTCGGCACCCCCGGCTTTGCCTTTGACCTGGCGGACGTGAAGACGCGCGTTCTGAATGGGTTGGAAGGTCCCGCTGGGGCAAGCAACATCTCGAACCAGCCCATCGCGAATGCACCGCTGGCCGATGAGGGGCTGAGCCAGATTGCCGGGTACAACCTGCGCACCCGGTCCTGGAACATCTCGGGCGACACCGGGATCGTGCCGATCCACAGCCACGCGGACCGGCCCGCCATCGTCTTTACGCTGACCGGCGAGATCTTTGAGTACCGCAGCGATGCCAAAGACCGCATCCTGCACTCTGCCGGTGGGCTGAGCCTTGAGGAAGGCGACGTGACACATTGGTGGTTGAATGAAGGCCCCGAGGACGTGCGTCTGATTGCCTTTGACGTGTTCAGCGCGGGCGGGGACGACATGGTGATGACCGAGACGCCGGAGCAGCAAGCCTTTGACCTCCCGGAACCGTCCGATGCGGTTCTTGAGCTGTTGGGCCTCGTGGACATCGAGGCGCATTACGACGGCGCGCAGGGCGATGGTTTGGCGCTGTCTGCTTACCGAGCGGTGATCGAGCCGGGCGGTGTGTTGCCCAGCTTTGTAGATGCGGGCGAGCCGTTGCAGGTCTGGGTTTGGGAAGGGGCCGTCGCCGAGCATCGGTCGGATGCGGATGCGCCCGTGACTTTGGCTGCAGAAGAGGGCGCGCATCTGGGGGGTGGGGCGCAGGCTTATTGGGAGAACACTGGCGACGTTTCGGCGGTGCTGTTTTTCGGCGTGGTTGAGCCGTTGAGTGAGACGGAGGGCGTGCCACAAGTGGGCGTGCAGGCCCATCATTCGGGGGATTGATCATGGGTGGTGCAGATCTGTCCCCGCGGGGACAAACATGTCAAAGTGTTTTATTTCAGTGGGTTGCCGGGCGCGCTAATCACTTGTTAACCACGGTTTCTTTGTCGGTACCGGCGCAAGGCAGTTGCAGTGGGAGGCCGGTCTGATGGCTGTTGCGGCGCAGATGACCGGCATGGCCGAGGCGCTGGCGGAGAAGCCGCCGGAGGATCGGCGCATGGTGATCCGCCGGTCGACGATGATCGCGCTGATTGCCTTTCTCACGCTCATCGACCTCTTTGGCGCGCAGGCGCTGTTGCCGACGCTGGTCGAAACCTATGGCGTGTCGCCTGCAGCCATGGGCTTTGCCGTTAACGCCTCGACCATCGGGATGGCCCTGGCGTCGCTGGTCGTGGCCGTTTTTGCCCGCCGCATTGATCGCAAGCGAGGGATCTGGATCTGTCTGGCGCTGTTGAGCGTGCCGACCACCTTGCTGGCCTTTACCGATGATCTGACGACCTTCACCCTGCTGCGGGTTGTGCAGGGCATGTTCATGTCGGCCGCCTTTACCCTGACGCTGACCTATCTGAGCGAGGAGTGTTCACTGACGGCCGTGAGCGGGGCGATGGCGGCCTACATCACCGGCAACGTGGCGTCGAACCTGTTTGGTCGGTTGCTCGCGTCCGAGATCGCCGGATCGGTCGGGCTGGCCGAGAGCTTTTTCGGGTTTGCGGCGTTGAACCTGACAGGTGCGGTGGTTGCCTACTTCTATATCGGGGCGCGGGATACGCGCGAGGCTCATGTGGCAGGCGGCGCGTCGGTGATTGATGCGTGGGCCGCGCATCTGCGCAACCTGCGGCTTGTCGCGATGGTCGGGGTCGGGTTCATCCTGCTGTTCGTGTTTGTGGCGACCTTTACCTATGCCAATTTCGTGCTGGCACAGGCACCCTTTGCCCTGCCGCAGGAGATGATTGGCGTCGTGTATTTCGTGTTTGCCCCGGCCATTCTGACGACGCCGCTGGCGGCGGCCTCTGTCGCGCGCTTTGGCCCGCGCGCGAGTTTTCACGGGGCGATGGCGGCATCGCTTGTCGGGCTTTTGCTGTTGTTGGTGCCGGTGCTGGCCGTGTTCCTTGCTGGTCTGGCGTTGGTCGGGGCGGGATTGTTTTTCGCGCAATCTGTCGCGACCGGTTATGTCGGGCGCACGGCGCGGGAGGATCCGGCGGCGGCCAATGGCTTGTATCTGGCGAGCTATTACCTGGGCGGGATCGTCGGCGCCTTTGTCATTGGACAGCTGTTCGTGGCGCAGGGGTGGACGGTGTCGGTGTTGGTGCTGGTCGGGCTAAGTGCGTTGGCCTGGGCGTTGTCGCTGAAGATGGAGCGGTGATCCGGTCGCTCGCTGTACCAAGCGCGTAAGGAAAAGGGCGCCTTGCGGCGACGTGATCTGTTTTTTGCTGACGAGGGGGCTGTCTGCCCCCTCGAGCTCCCCCGACCGTATTTGTCAAAGAGAAGAAGGGGTCAGGCGTTTTCCAGACCTTCGGTGGAGAGCCCTTCGAGCTTTGGCATGAGGTGCAGGAGTTCCTGGGTGTAGGCGGCTTTAGGGGCGGCGAAGAGCTGTTCGGTGTCGGCCACTTCGACCATCTGGCCCTGGCGCATGACGCCGACGCGGTCGCACATTTGCCGGACGACGGGCAGGTCGTGGCTGATGAAGAGCATGGTGAGCCCGAGATGTTCCTGCAGGTCCTTGAGGATGTTGAGCACCTGCGCCTGGATCGACACGTCGAGGGCGGAGGTGGGCTCATCACAGATGAGGAAGCGCGGTTGGGTGGCAAGCGCGCGCGCGATGGAGATACGTTGGCGCTGGCCGCCGGAAAACTCGTGGGGGTATTTGCGGCCTGCTTCGGCGCCGAGGCCGACGCGGTCGAGCAGTTCGTCGACGCGGGTTTGAACGGCGCTGCCGGTGAGGAGTTTGTGGTGGAGGACCGGTTCGGCGACAATGGCGTCCACGCGCATGCGCGGGTTGAGGCTGCTGAACGGGTCCTGGAAGATCATCTGGATCTGGCGGCGGTAGGCGTCGCGTTGGGCGCGTGAGGCCAGTTGCGTAATGTCGGTGTCGTCGAAGTAGATGTGCCCGCCATCGGTGTCGTAGAGCGTGGCGATCATGCGGGCGACGGTGGATTTGCCGGAGCCGCTTTCGCCGACGAGGCCGAACACCTCGCCCTCGCGGATGTCGAAGCTGACCTTGTCCACGGCGGTGAACATCTTGCGCCATGCGGGGATGATTGAGGCGCGTTGGGTGAATTCCTTGGTGATCCCGTCCACCTGCACCAGCGTGCCGGTTTTGGATTTGGGGGGCGTGGGCCAGTTGCGGGCGAGGTCCTCGATGGCGAAGCGGGTGCTGCGACCGCCATAGGAAAGCTGCGGGAAACGGTGGACCTTGAGCGTGGCGCGGGGGACGGCGGCGATGAGGGATTTGGTGTATTCGTGTTCGGGCGCGCCCATCACCTGGGCGGTGGTGCCGGTTTCTACCACCTCGCCCTGATACATGACGGTGACGCGGTCGGTGGTGTCTGCGATCACGCCCATGTCGTGGGTGATGAGGATGACGCCGACCTGCCGTTCGCGGGCAAGCTCTTTGATCAGGTCGAGGATCTGGGCCTGGATCGAGACGTCGAGCGCGGTTGTGGGTTCGTCGGCGATGATGACATCGGGTTCCGAGCAGAGGGCGAGGGCGATGACCACCCGCTGGCGCATGCCGCCTGAGAACTGGTGGGGGTATTGTTTGACCCGTTCCGCCGGATCCGGGATGCCGACGCGGTCGAGGAGCTCCACGGCGCGGGCCTTGGCCGCTTTGTCGCCGAGTTTGAGGTGCGCTTCGATGGTCTCAGTCAGCTGTTCCTCGACCGTGAGGAGCGGGTTGAGGGACGTGAGCGGGTCCTGAAAGATCATGGAGATCTTGGCGCCGCGCAACGCGCGCATGGCTGATGCGTCGCGGCCGGAGATCTCTTCGTTCCGGAAGTTGACTGTGCCGCCCGCGATGTGGCCCGGCGGGTCGATCAGGCCCATGACCGCAGCACCGATGGTGGACTTGCCCGCGCCGGATTCGCCGACGAGGCCGTGGATTTCGCCAGGTGCCACCGTGAGGTCCGCGCCGTTGACGGCGACGAAGGTGCCCTTGCGCGTCGGGTAGTGGACCGAGAGGTCGGAGATGTTGAGCAGGGGCGTTGTCATGGGTACAGGCGCTCCATCACTGGATTTGCACAAGAATTAGGCGTTATTTTGCATGTGCAGCAATTTTGCTGCATCGCAGCGAGAATTGTCTGGGCAACCTTCTCGCGACTTGGCACGTTCAGGGCATAGCACGACAGGGAGGGCAACCGCGCAGCGCGAGGAGAACGCCCATGTGCCTGACAACTGCAAGCCTGGCCGCCTTTTTGAACATTCTCGGGATGGCCTATGTCACGGGCGACGCCCATACGATTACGGTGCACGCCACCGCCGGTGATGTGGAGTGGCATTACGTGGTCAACGAGTGGTGCACAGGCGCGCCGCATACCACGCCCGCGTCTTTTCTTGCGCAGATTGATCCGCAGTACGGTCCCGAGACGGGCCGCTGAGACAGGAGTATTTGAGATGTGTTTGACGGCCCAGTCCTTTGGAATGCTTTTGAGCCTTGTGTCTATGAACAACCTGACAGTGGAAGACGGGCGTGTGGTGGTGCACTTGCCGGATGGTGACGTGCATTGGCTGGCCGTGGGGGCCGAGTGGTGCACCGGCGCTGGCGAGTACGCCCTGGATGCGGAGCCGAAGCGGGTCATTTGAAGTCCGCCCGCGCGACATGTGATATGGCGAGAGGTGCGTTCGCGTGAAGAAAGGCGTGTCATGATAACTGAGGTCATGGTTTATTCAGGCACTTCTTCTGCGATACGTTGGGAAATGATAGCCGACGTCTCATCTACGATCCTTGCGAGGTCCGGCAAGGCCGCCTGTTCGACGTTACCTAACTTCGACAAAGCGACCTGAAGTGCCTGATCCTCAAAAAAATCCAAGAGCAGGCGCTGTTCCGTCTCCGACAGGGTTGTCTCCGTTGCTTCGATGTAGACCTGCTTGATGCGATCTTGGGCGCGGTTCCATTCCTCTATGGCAATCGTTCGCCTTTTCTTAATGTCCTCAGATCGCAGATCCGAACTCACAAAATTGGTTAGCGATAGTCTTTTCGCCGCGTCAGAGATCGACAAAACTCTTTGCTGCAGATCGCTCAGTTCGACCACTTCAGTGGCGAGCTCGCTATCGTGGCCGCCTTCTGAGAGCGAAGCGTTCGGGCAAAGGGCGATGCTTGCAACGAGTGATAGCTTTGTCGCGAATTTCATCACCGCAACCTCGGGTTCAGCGCGTCCCGCAGCCAATCGCCCAGCAGGTTGACGCTGAGTGCCAGTGCCAGCAGCGTGCAAGCGGGGAAGAAGAGGATCCACCATTCGCCGGAGAACAGAAAGCCTTGGCCGATGCGGATCAGGGTGCCCAGCGATGGCTGTGTGGGCGGCGCGCCGACGCCGAGGAAGCTGAGCGTGGCTTCGGCGATGATGGCGAGGGCCAGCGAGATTGTGGCGATCACGAGGACCGGCGACAGGACGTTGGGCAGGATGTGCTGCACCATGATCGCGGGGCCTGAGCGCCCTATCAGGCGGGCGGCCTGGACGTATTCCTTGCTTTTTTCAACCAAGGTTGCGCCGCGGACGACGCGGGCGAATTGGACCCAGTCGGAGAGGCCGATGGCGATGATCAGGACCCAGATGGCCATCTGGTCGCGGTATTCGACGGGGGTGACGCCCTTGGCGATGCCGAAGATCAGCATGGCGACGAGGATGCTGGGAAACGTCAGTTGCACGTCGGCGATGCGCATGATGATGGTTTCGGTCCAGCCGCCGACATAGCCCGCGATCAGGCCCAGAGAGATGCCGAGCACCATGGCGAAGAGAACGGCGGCGACGCCCACGAAGAGCGAGATGCGCATGCCGTAGAGGATGGTGGAGAAGACGTCGCGCCCCTGGTCGTCGGTGCCCAGCCAGAATGTGTCACCGGTGAAGGCGTTGGGCTCCATCGGTTTGGAAAAGCCGTTCATCAGGTTGAGCGAGGCGGGGTCAAACGGGTTGTAGGGGGCGATCAGCGGTGCGAAGACCGCGCCGAGGATCAGGAGCATCGCGACGGCGAAGCTGACGATGGCCACGGGCGAGCGCTTGAACTGATAGTAGAAGTCGCTGTCGGCCCAGCGTTGCAAGCGGGTGGGTGCTTTGGCCGGTGTCGGGGTTTGGGTGGCGTCGGTCATCTTAGTGTCCTCCGGCCCGGTCCACGCGCAGGCGCGGGTCGATGGCGAAATAGAGCAGGTCCACGATCAGGTTGATGCCGACGAACATGACCGAGATCAGCATGAGGTACGCGGCCATCACGGGAATATCGACGAACTGGATCGCGTTGATGAAGAGGAGCCCTACGCCCGGCCACTGGAACACCGTTTCGGTGATGATGGCGAAGGCGATGATGCTCCCCAATTGCAGGCCGGTGACTGTGATCACAGGAACAAGGGTGTTTTTGAGCGCATGGCGGAAGTTGATGGCCCGTTCCTTGAGCCCTCGGGCGCGGGCGAAGCGGATGTAGTCCTGGCGCAAGACCTCAAGCATTTCGGATCGGACCAGGCGCATGATCAGCGTCATCTGGTAGAGGCCGAGGGTGATGGCGGGCAGGATCAGGGCCTTGAGCCCGCTTTCTGTCAGGAACCCGGTGGTCCAGTTCCCTATCCTCACTGTCTCGCCCCGTCCGAAACTGGGCAGCCAGCCCAGTTCGACCGAGAATAGGTAGATGAGCAGGATGCCGATGAGGAAGGTGGGGAGGGATACGCCTATGAGAGAGGCGGACATGATCACGTTCGCCCATAGCCCGTTTCGTCGTATGGCGGTGAAGACGCCGAGGGCGATGCCAAGGCCGATAGCGAGGATGCCTGAGACGGCGGCCAGTTCCAGTGTGGCAGGCGCGCGTTCCAGCAGGATGTCGGCGACGGGGCGGCCCTGGCGGTAGCTGACGCCGAAATTGCCCTGCACGGCCCCTTCTAGGAAGCGGTAGTACTGCACGACAAAGGGCTGATCGAGGCCGAGCTGCGCGCGCAGGCGTTCGACATCTTCGATGGTCCGTTCCTGCCCGAGCAGGTTGTCAATGGGGTCGCCCACGAAGCGGAACATGGAAAACGCGACGAGGCCCACGACCAGAAGAACGAGAAAGGATTGCGCAACGCGCTGGATGACAAAGGAAAGCATCAAGGATCCTGAGTTCGGATGATCCATCGGTTATCCGCGCACCCATGAGCGGGGTCAAGCCGATTGCAGTGGGCTGCATGTGAGGGGGAGGGAACCCTCTTGCACGGTGCTTGGTTGGTTGGGCGGACAGCACAGGAGGTCTTATGATGCTTTCCCGATTGATGCAGACGGTGTCCATCACCGCCCTTATGCTTGGTACGCCGCCGGTTTTTGCACAGGATGCAGCCGCCTGTGCCGAAGGTGAAACGCCGGTGGTGACGGAGGGTGTGGCATCCTGCGTGCCCCTGGTTGAAGCCGAGGAGGGCGTTGCTGCGGATGCTGAGGTGGGTGTTGAAGCGCCTGCGGAGGAGACGGTTGAAACACCTGCTGAAGAGGCCCCGGCCGAGGGCGTGGCGGATGCCCCGGTGGGGGAAGCCCCTGCTGAAGAAACAGTCGAAACGCCTGCAGAGGATGCACCGGCGGAAGAGGTCGTGGAGACGCCTGTAGAAGAGGCGCCTGCTGCCGATGTCGCTGAAACGCCGGCCGAGGAGGCACCAGCCGAGGAGGTGGCAGAGACCCCATCGGAGGAGGCCCCCGCAGAAGGTGTGGCCGAAGCACCTGCCGAAGACGCGCCGTTAGAAGAGACGGCGGAAACACCGACAGAAGAGGCGCCTGCCGACGATGTCGCCGAAACGCCTGCGGAAGAAGCCCCGGCTGAAGAGGTTGTTGAAACGCCTGCAGAGGAGGCTCCGGCGGAGGAGGTTGTTGAGACGCCCGCAGAAGAGGCGCCCGCAGAGGAGGTTGCCGAAACGCCCGCCGAAGACGCACCCACGGAAGAGGTGGCCGAGACACCGGCGGATGAGGCACCCGCCGAAGACGCGACCGCGGAGGCCGAGCCAGAGGTTGTGCAGGACGATACCGCAGATACGACCGCTGCCGCCAATGCGCAGGTCGAAACCGAAGCCGCGGCGGCTCCTGTTGCCGCCGAGGCGAGCGAAGGTGCGGAGGTTGAGACCGTCACCGAAGAGACTGCGCGGTCCTCGGACGAAGAGTTTGCGCGCGCCGAGGCTGTGGCTGAGGACGACGACGGGCTATCAAAGCTTGAAAAGTTCGCGCTGGGCGCGTTGGGTGTGGCGGCTGTTGCCACCATTCTCAACCAGGATGACGACGTTGTCGTGGCTGCGGACGACCGGGTTGTTCTGCAGGACGGGCAGGGCGGGTACCGCGTGCTCAAGAACGACGACGAGTTGCTGCGCCGTCCCGGTGCGCGTGTGTCGACCGAGCAGTTTGATGACGGATCGACCCGCACCATCGTCAATCGCGAGGATGGATCGCGCGTGGTGACGATCCGCTCGGCTACCGGTCAGACGTTGATGCGCACCCGCATTCTGCCTGATGGGCGCGAGGTCATGCTGTTCGATGATACGCAGACCGTACAGCCCGTGGACGTAGCGACGTTACCAACCGGGGATGTCCGTCCGGCCTTGCGTGCGTCTGAAAATGACGAGTTGCGGGCGGCCTTGGCTGCGCTCGAGAACCCGACCGACCGCGCCTATTCGCTGCAGCAGGTGCGCCAGATCCGTGCCGTGCGCGACCTTGTGCCCGAGATCGACGTTGAAGCGGTGAACTTCGCCAGCGGCTCTGCCGTCATTGCGCCAGAAGAGGCACGTGATCTGGCCGAGATCGGGCAGTTGATTGCCGACGAGATCGCCGTTGATCCGGGGGCCGTGTTCCTGATCGAAGGCCATACCGATGCCGTCGGTGGGGCGGCCATGAACCTTGCCCTGTCGGACCGCCGTGCGGAATCGACGGCGCTTGCGCTGACGGAGTATTTCGCCATTCCGCCGGAAAACCTTGTGGTGCAGGGCTATGGTGAGGCGAACCTGAAGGTCCGTACCAATGAAGCGGAGCGCATCAATCGCCGTGTCGCGATCCGCAAGATCACCCCGCTGCTGCGGGCGCAGTGATCTGGGAAGGCGGGCGGGGAATACCCCGCCCGTGTTCGTTCAGTTGATCGTGACCCAGCGCAGGATGAAGAAGTTATCGGGGCGTTGGGTCAGGTCGATATTGGCCTTGGCCCCCCAGACCAGCGGTTGGACATACATGGGCACGTAGGCCACCTCGTCCTGCAGGATTTTGGTGGCCTCATCCAGCATGGCTTGCCGCTCTGTGTCGTCGATTTCTGACTGGATCATGGGCAGGAGTTCGTCCACGCGGGCGTTCGAGTAGCCGCCGAAATTCCAGCTTCCCAGCTTCTTCTCTTCGTTCGGGGTGGAGGCGAGGAAGCGGATCGGGTGTTCGGCATCGAAGGTGCCCGGCGACCAGCCCAGCAGGTACATGTCGTAATTGTCGGCGCGCAGTTCGGGCCAGTAGTTCTGAACCGGCATGGCGTCGAGCACGGCGGTGATGCCCACTTGCGCCAGCATGCCCGTGACGGCTTGGCAGACCGCTTCGTCGTTCAGGTAGCGGTCATTGGGGCATTTGAGGCCAAAGGAAAAGCCGTTTTCGTAGCCCGCTTCGGTCAGCAGGGCCCTGGCTTGCTCCGGGTCGTAGGCAGGGCGGTCAGCGAGGGATGCCGAGTAGCCGCGCATGGCGGGGCTGACCAGTTGGCTGGCGGGTTCGGCGTTGCCGCGCATGATGGTTTGCAGAATGGCGGGCACGTTGATGGCGTGGGCCACGGCTTGCCGGACGCGGGCGTCCGCGAACGGGTTCGCGTCCGTCGTTTCGGACGAGTATTTCAGCGCGTCCGCTTCGTGCGGGAAGCCGAGCATGATGACCCGCGCTTCGATCCCTTGGATCACCTGCACGTTGCCTGCGGCGGCGAGGCGCTGGGCGTCCTGGATGGGCACCGGGTTGATCATGTCGACGTCACCGGACAGCAGCGCTGCGACGGCGGTGGCCGGGTTCTGGATCGGGGTCAGTTCGGCGCGGGTGATGTTGTGTTCGGCCTCGTCCCACCAGTCGGCGTTGGGCTCAAGCATCGTGCGCAGGCCGGGCTCGCGGGCGGTGACCTTAAACGCGCCGGTGCCGTTGGTGTTGAGCGTGGCGTAGTTGCCGCTTTCCTTGTCGGGCAGGGTTGTGTCGTTCGCTTCGGCCCAGCCGCTGTCCATCATCATCCAGTTGGCGATGCTGTCGGGAAAGATCGGGTTGGGGGCGGTGGTCATGATGTCGACGGTGTAGTCATCGACCTTGATGACCTCGGACACGGGCGCAAACCACGACCGCGTGTCGGAGGCTTCGTCGCTGGCGCGTTGATAGGAAAAGATCACGTCGTCGGCGTTGAACTCTGCCCCGTCGTGGAAGGTGACACCCTGGCGGAGCGTGAACCGCCAGCCTTCGCCGTCGCCGATGGGTTCCCATGCAGTCGCGAGGGCGGGTTCGATGCTCATGTCTTTCCCGCGGCGGACGAGCCCTTCGTAGACGTTGTTCAGGAAACCCAGAACGGCGGCCGAGTTTACTGCGTGCGGGTCCATGGTTTGCGGGTCGGTGGTTTCGGCCCAGTTGAACTCTTCGGCGTGGGCCGGTGGTGCCAGGAGTGCGACTGCGACGGGTAGGGCATAGCGGAGCATGGGGATCCTTTCTTTGGGCAAGGGGCGGGCCTGTGTAAAGGAGTAGACCTGAGCAGCTTGCAAAAGAGAAGGGTGTCTCTGCTGGTGACATTGGTAAGGTCTGGATGGAGCCCACCTAAACCTATGCTGCAGTCTGCCCCAATGTCGGCGAAGCGCAGTATCTAGTCATTCGAACAGTTCGCAGCACATGTAGCTTTGGACTCACTGTTGACATCCACTGCCATGGATCGCGGTAGCTCTTAGCGGCTCGAAGCGGTTCTTTGGATCTGACTGGCTACTACGAAATGTAGATGCATTGAACACTACCCAAACGCCCAACACAGCTCTCGCCTATTTGATGCTACCTAGGGTAGAAGTTTTAAGGCGATGATCCATGTATTGAGGCTCAAATGTATTTATAACATGGAGGTAGTAATGAACTTTTTGACGAAACGAGTCGGAACCGTAACCGCGTTTGTTCTTGGGGCCGCTATTGCCGCTAATGCTGAAGCGCTCGACTGGCCCAACTACGGCGAAGACCGAGAGTTCATGCGTGTCGATGGAGGCATCGAGCGCAGTGACGGCTTCACCAATGCTCTGCCTGACGTGGTCGGACCGGTCGATGGAAGCGCGAGCCTCACCATCTTCACCGAGGGCAATCACTATCCGGTTCTCCTACCGCTTGTTCTCGACGAATTCGTTGCCTGGTGCCAGACAGAAGAACGGTGTGCAGTCTCCCGCGAAGACATTCTGGTTGTGACTTTGCCTCAGGTGATGATTATGCAGGGTTTTGCGAGCGGCGGTTTCCGGTTCGGTAACGCCCAGCTTCCCGTTGCCCCGGACACACCAGTCTATCCCGACTTAGTGATGCTGGGCTCTGGGCCGATGGCGCGCCTGGCCGGACAGAATCTCCTGGCTGAACCGCCGCGTACCTTTGCCCGCCATCTCGGCATGGGTATGCTTGTAAGCCGCGAAGCTGCGGCAGCGGTCTCAGACTTGGAGGCGTTTGCGGGCTCGGAATTGCCGTTCGTGATGGCGACACCGCGCGAAACCGGCGCTCGTATGCAATATGTGGAAACGCTCTCAGCCTTGCTCGGCACTGAGACCGCGAACACTGTTCTTGCTCGAGAAACCGGTGACTTCCCGGGTCGCCTCGCGATCCAGCATCGCGATATTCCCTACGCTGTGATGAATGATATTGCACCGGTGGGCCTGCTCTTCGGCCATCTCTCGCGCTTTTATGCAGAGCATTGGCCTGAGGATCTGGTTTTCGTCGAGGTGCCTGAAGCTGCATCCTTCGGCCGAGAAATCGCAGTGGCTCCGACACGCCGGAATGATGGTGCGGATCCGGAACTCGTGGGCGCTTTCCTTGATTTCCTATTGGATGCGGCGCCGGACGCCTATCTAGAGGGTGGTTTCGCCGATGCATCAACGTTTGGCTTTGGAGAGGAAATGTCCCTAGCCTCTGACTGAAGCATCGCTTCGCAGTCCGAACCTCCGATGACGCTCACTCCAAAGAATAGTTGTAATCTGCAGAGCCGAAACAGCGTGGACTGGACGACTTGCTTTTCATGCGGCGCGCGCGGTGTCTGGAAAACACGACGTGCACAGTGGTTTTGTGGCGGCTACGAAGCAGGACCGGACATTGGCAGCGAAGTCTGAGACGGCAGCGTTGTCGCGCCAAGCGACCCAAAAGAAAAGGCGGCACCGTTTGCGCCGCCTTTGATTTTCGGTGCCAACGCTCAGTTGACGGAGAAGTACTTCACCTTGGGCTGATCCTCGGGATCGACCTCGATCCCCATGCCATCGGCCATGCCCCAGTTCAGCACCTGGTGGTGGATCGGGATGTAGAGCGCTTCGTCCTGCACCACGCGCCAGATGTCGGCGATGTCGGCGTTGCGCGCTTCCAGATCGGTGTTGGAGGCCAGCGATTTGATCTTGGCGTCCAGATCATCGTTGTCGAAGCCGGTGCCGTTCCAGGTGCCGATGTCCGATTCCCGCCCGTGGACGAGGAAGTTGAACACGTATTCGGAATCGTAGGTCGGCACACCCCAGCCCAGCATGTAGAAGTCGGTCTTGCCGTCCGTGATCAGCGGGAAGTGCTGTGCCTTGGGCTTGGCATCGAGGTTCACGGTAATGCCGATCTGGCCCAGCATGCCCACGGCCGCCTGGCAGATCGCTTCATCGTTGATGTAGCGGTCGTTCGGGCAGTCGAGGCGGATGGAGAAGCCGTCTTCGTAGCCCGCCTCGGCCAGCAGCGCCTTGGCGGCGTCAAGGTCGGTAGCGGATTCAGCGTCCATCTCGGCGGTCCAGCCGTTCACGAACGGGGGCGCGATCATGCCTGCGGGTTCGGACTGGCCGCGCATCACGACCTGCTTGATGGCGTCGCGGTTGATGGCCTTGGACATCGCCTGGCGCACGCGCACGTCGGCGAGCGGGTTCGCGCCATCGACGTTGTCGGCTTCGATGTCGTCAGCGCCCTGGTTCATACCGAAGAAGATCACGCGGTTCTGCGGGGCCTGCTTGACCGTGAGGCCATCGGCGCCGTCAACGCGCTGGAGGTCCTGAACCGGCATGTCTTGAAGGAAGTTCACTTCACCTGACAGGAGCGCGGCGACACGCGTGGCGGCGTTCTGGATCGGGGTGTAGACGATTTCTGTGATTTCAAGCGGGAACTGGTCGATGCCCCAGTAGCTTTCGTTCTTGGTCATCACCGTTTTGACGTCGGGCTCGCGGCTTTGCAGGATATACGGGCCCGTACCGTTCGCATTGGTGGTGGCGTAGGTGATCTCGCCGCCTTCAAAATCCTGCACGTTCACCGTGTTGTTCGCCTCGGTCCAGCCCTTGTCCATGATGAACAGGTTGGTGAGGTTCGAGGGCAGGATGGGGTTCGGGCCATCGGTGACCATTTCGATGGTGAAGTCGTCGACAGCGCGCACTTCGGTGATCGAGCCGATCAGCTCTTTCATGTCCGAGTTGGGCTGTTTGGCGCGTTCGAAGCTGAAGACGACGTCTTCTGCGGTGAACGCTTCGCCGCCGTGGAAGGTCACGCCTTCGCGCAGTTTGAAGACCCAGACGGTCGGGTCATCGGTCTTGGGTGCCCATTCGGTGGCGAGTGCGGGTTCAAACGCGCCCGTGACGTCGCGGATGATGAGCGGTTCGTACATCTGGTGCCGAATCGTGTGTGTCGGACCCTCGTTCTGGGCGTGGGGGTCGAGGGTAAGGGCGTCGCCGGCGCGCGCCCATTTCAGCGTTTCTGCGCTGACCATCGCCGTGCTCGACAGCAGCAGGGCTGTTGACAGGATTGATGTGACTTTCATGGAAATCTCCCCGTGTTTGTTTTCTCGTTCCGAGTGTTGGGCACTCGGGCAGAATTGGCAAGCAGGTAGGAGATGGGACGGCCCTGCAGCAGCGGAACCGTCCGATTTTTTGTGCGCCCGTTACTCGGCCGCTTGACTGAACGGCGGATGCAGGACGAAGGGGGCATCCTTGTCGTTGGTGTTCTGCTCCTGGGGCCGGGGCGCGCGGCGTGCGCGGTGGATCAGCGCGAACATGGGGGGCGTGAAGTAGAAGCTGACCACCGTCGATAGCAGCACACCGCCCGCCACCGACATTGCGAAGGGGGGCCAGAACCCACCACCGGCGAGGATCAGGGGCAGGAAGCCCCCGAAGGTGGTGATCGTGGTTGAGACGATGTGACGGCTGGAGCCCATGACCACGTCGACCATGGCGTCTTTGTCGCCGCTGGCGGCGAGATCGTCCTCTTGCAAGCCGGTCAGAATGATGATGGCGGCGTTGATCGACACGCCGATGGACCCGATGACGCCGATGATCGCGTTGATCCCGAACGGGTATTGGAAGATGGCCAGCGCGAGCAGGCTGAGGCCGGCGGAGAGGCCTGAGACGACCAGCACCACGGCTGTCAGGCGGAAGCTGTTGAAGGTGAGCGCAATGGCGGCAATCGAAAGCGTGATGATCAGGCCGAGCGAGGCCAGAAGGTCGCTGAGCGTGTCTGCCCGCGCGTCGCTGTCTCCGCCGAGTTCGAGGCGCATGTCTGCAGGCACTGCAAAACCATTGGCTTCGAGGGCGGCTTGCACCTCGACCAGCGCTTCTTCGGGTAGCACGTCGCGCAGTATGAAGGCCTGTACAGTGTTCACCCGTTCGCCGTTGCGGCGGGTTATGCTGCTGGCGGCGGGTTCCAACTCGATAGTGGAGACGGCAGAGAGTGGCAGGGCAGGCCAGCGCCCTTGAGCAGACAGTTGCGCCGCGTCAGGCCGCAGGATGGGCAGGTCGCGGATGGCCTGCATCGACCCGCGCGTGGCGTCGCCCAAACGGACGCGGATGGGCAGTTCCTCGTCCCCTTCGACCATCGAGCCGCCGGTGACGCCTTCCAGCCCCGCCTGCAATTGGCCCGCAATCTGGCCGAGGTCGAGGCCGAGGAGTTGTGCTTGGGCTTCGTTCACGGTCACGACCGCTTTGGGGGCGCCGCTGCCGATGGTGCCACGCGTGACGAGCACAGAGTCGACGCCGGACATGATGCGCCGCACTTCGTCGCCTGTTTCGCGTAGGTCGGCGAGGTCCTTGCCGACCAACCGGATTTCAACCGGGGCGTTGACGGGCGGGCCCTGGACGAGGCCACGCACAAGGATCGTGGCCTCGGGCGCTGTCAGGGACAGGGTTGCCTGAAGGTCGCGCAACACCTCTTCGGTTGCCTCAGCCGACTGTGTTGTCAGCAGGGCCTGCGCGTGGCCCGGTGCGTTTTCGCGTGCGCCGACGATGTTGTAGTAGAAGGCGGGGGCAGAGCGGCCCACCACCCACATCACCTGCTCGATCCGGTCGTCCGAGGTGAGCCGGTCGTTGAGGCGGGCCACCACGTCCTGTGTGTCGGCGATGCCTGCGCCGGGGGCGAGGTCCACCTCGATATAGAACTGGTCTCGGTCCACGCCGGGGAAGAATTGTGCCGTGAGTGTTGGCATGGACAGAAAACCGGTGACGGGCAGGACCAGCGCGAGCGCGATGGAGCGGATGGGGTTGTTTACAGACCAGCGGAGCGAGGCCGCAAAGGCGCGACCCAGGGCGCCCCCCTTGATCCCGCCGCGCGTGCCGTCGGCGGGCAGCAGGTGACCTGCGATGGCAGGCGTGAGTGTGATCGCCACGACGAAGGACCAGCCCAGCATGATCACCACGGCGATGGCGATGGAGCCGACGAAATCGCCTGCAGGTCCGGGCAAGAGGATGAGTGGGGTAAAGGACAAGGCGGTCGTGATGGTTGAGGCCATCAGGGGGGCGAACAGTCGCTTGACGGATTGGCCTGCCGCCTTGATCCGGCTCATTCCCTGTTGCAGCCGTTGGCCCACTTCGTCTGTCATCACGATGCCTGCGTCGACCAGCAGGCCGAGAGCCACGATCAGGCCCGTGACGCTCATCTGGTGGATGGCGAGGCCGATAAAATTCATGGTGAACAGCGTGGCGAGTGTGACCACGGGCAGGATCAGCGCCACGATCATCGCGGACCGCAGACCAAGGGTGAGGAGGAGGACGCCCACCACCAGGCCGACGCCGATGGCCATGTTCAGGCCCACCTCTTGCAGGCGTTCGGCGGTGTAGCCGGACTGGTCAAATGTCAGGTCGAGCGACACGCCGACGGGGATATTGACTTGATAGGTGTCGATTTCTTCGCGCACGAAGGCGGCCCATTTGTCCACTTGCAGGCCACTTTCCAGCTTCGCGCCCAGCAGCACGGCGGGCTTGCCGTTGTAGATCGACAGCTCCGTTTCCGGCAGGCGCGGGCCGCGGGTGATCTCTGCAACCTGGCTCAGGTATGTGACGGCACCCGTGTCCGAGCGGCGCACGACGATCTCGCCCAGCCGGTCAAGCGCCTGCACCTCGCCCGCGACGGAGATCAGCAGGTCTGACCCTGCAGGACGCACCCGTCCTGCAGGGCCTTTGGCATCGGCCTGGGCAATGGCTTGGGAGATATCGCTTGCCGTCAGGCCGAGGGCGGCGGTGGCCACGGGGTCAAGCGTAAC
Source organism: Tateyamaria sp. syn59 (assembly GCF_007995245.1). Taxonomy (GTDB): domain Bacteria; phylum Pseudomonadota; class Alphaproteobacteria; order Rhodobacterales; family Rhodobacteraceae; genus Tateyamaria. The sequence goes on along the minus strand of NZ_VCBA01000004.1, from coordinate 224,114 downwards.
CAGCACCTCATCCTCGGGCGCGCCGAACAACTCGACAAGTTCGGTGCCGGGGATGTTGCGGAGGTCCTGGGCCAGATCGCGCGCGTAACGGCCCAGGATTGTTGTGGGGACGCCGGGATCGGCGGAAAAGGCCGCGATGGCTGCGAAGGCGCTGCCACCTTCGGTGTCGAATTCCGGCTCAAACGCGTCAGCGGGCAGGGTGGGGGAAAGCTCCGCCAGGTCGTCGCGGATCTCGGCCCAGACCTGTTCGATGCGGGTGTCTGGGACTGTCACGCCCAGTTCGACCGACACGATGGATATGCCGGTGGAGGACGTGCTTTCGATCACGTCGACTTCGGAGACTTCCCGCAGGATGTCTTCGATGGGTTGGGTGACGAGCGCCTCGACCCGTGCAGGATCGGCGCCGGGGACGACCGTGGTGACAGTGCCGAAGAGGTTGGTGATTGTGGGATCTTCCTGTCGTCCGATGGCCAAGAGAGACGACAGGCCTGCAGCGATGATGACCAGCAGCGCGAGGGCCACGATGCGGGGCTGTCGGAAGGTGAGGGTTTCCATCACTTCGCTCCGGTCACGCGGATGCGGTCACCGGGGACAAGGCGGTGCGTGCCGTCGGGGACGATCATTGCATCACCTTGCAGCGTGCCGCGGACGAAGGCGGTGTCGCCCTCGACCTGCAGCACTTCGACGGCGGCGGCCTGGGCGGTAAAGAACTCGCCCTCCTCCGGTGTCAGTACCATCACGGTCCAGAGCCCGCGCACGCCGTTCCGGAGCGCGCGCAACGGCACGGCGTATCCGGTTTGATCCAGCTGCCCCTGCAGGGTCAATGTGCCGGAGGAGAGGTAGACCGGATCGGTTGTGTCGACCTCGAACAGCGCCGTGCGGGTGCGGGTCTGGGCATCGAGGTCGGCGCGGAAGCCGACGAAGCGAGCGTTGTAGGCGGTACCGTCCAATGTGATGGTGGCGGTATTTTCGCGAACGGTGGCGGCCAGTTTCGGGTCGATGCCGACGCGGAAGAGGGGGGCGGTGTCCTCGCGAATGTCGAGGACAGGTGCGCCCACGGACAGGATGGCGCCGGGGTCCACGTGGCGGGCGCCGACGACACCGTCAAAGGGGGCCAGCAGTTCGGTCTGGCTGAGTTGTACGTCCACCTGCGTGATGGCGGCGTCCACCTCGGCGATCTGGGCCTGGAGGGCGGCGAGGTTCAGTGCGGTGTTGTCTACGGCCTGGTCTGAAGCGAAGCCGCGATTGCGCAGCTCCTTTTGCCGGTCGGTGGTGCGGCGCGACAGTTCTGCCTGCGCTTCAAGCGCCTCGCGCGAGGCTGTCAGGCGGGCGCGTTCTGCGGTCAGGATGCGGGTGTCGAGCCGGGCGAGGACTTGCCCCGCTGCAACACGGTCGCCCTCGTCCACGTCGAGGACGTTGAGGCGACCGCCCTGCTCGAACCCCAGAGATACGGTCTGCGCGGCTTCGACCTGTCCGTGGAAGGCACGGGTGACGGTCATGGCGTTTGTGGGGGCCACACGCATCGCGGCCACGGTGGTGATGGGGGCGGGCGGTGGTGCGTCAACGGCGGCGGCGCGGGTGGCCAGTGTCGCGCTGCCGATCCAGACGGCGCCTGCGGCGATGGCCATGACCGATGCCGTGACGGTCAGGGTGGCGGCCCTGCGCAAGGCGCGCTTCCAAAGGGGCGGCTTCGGTGTATCCTTGGCGCGGTCGTTAGTCATTGTGACGCTCCTTGACAGGAAGTAAGGGGTGCTTACTTGTGTAATGAGACATATGTAATAGCCACTTACTTTGGCAAGGCAGTGAGGCAAAAAAAGTTGGAGCAGGCCAAGGAAAATATCCCACGCAGCCAGTATCACCATGGTGATCTGCGTGCGCATCTTATTGAAACTGTGCGCATTTTGGTCGAGGAGAAGGGTGCCGACGGATTTTCGATTTCCGAGGCCGCGCGCCGTGCCGGTGTCAGTTCTGCGGCCCCGTACAAGCACTTTGGGGATCGGGCCGAGATCGTGCGCGAGGTCGCGATGGCGGGAATCGGTCGTATGCGCGACCAGATGGACGAAGCCGCAAAAGCGGCCACCGGGGACCTGTATGCGCCTGTAACGGCGCTTGGCCTGTGCTACGCAAATTTCGCCCGGACCGAGCCCGGCGTGTTCCGCTTGATGTTTGGCCTGACCAAAAGCCACATTGATGATGAAGAACTGCAGGCGGAGGGCGAGGCCTGTTTTGACATCGTCAAACGTGAGGTTGCGCAGATCATGCAAGACGGGACGCCGCAGGCTGAGATCGACCGGCGCAGCCTGATGCTGCACATGTTCGTGCACGGCCATGCGTTTCTGGAAATCGACGGCAAGCACGATGTGGACCTGACGGCAGAGCAGGAAATGATGCTGATGGCCGACATCTCGCGCCGGGTCTTGCGCGACTAGCGGAAGAGCCGCGCAAAGAGCGGTGCACCGAGGATCACGACGAAGATGCGCAAGACGTGGTGCGCGATGACAAAAGCGACGTCAGCGCCGACGATCAGCGCCAGAACGGTCAGTTCCGCCTGTCCACCGGGTGCGAAGGCCAACAGCGCCTCCATCCCAGGTGCGAGTCCTGCGGTATAGACCCCTTCGACAAAGATGACGGTCAGGATGATCAGGATGACGCAGAACCCGAGCCCGGCGGCGAGGTCGCGTCGGATTTCCGCCACAGTGATGCCGGTGTATTTGACGCCCACGGTCATGCCGATAAAGAACTGTGCCGCCCAGATGGCTTCCGCGGGGGGGCGATGTTGCAGCAGTCCGGTCAGCGCCAGCGCGGCGGCGACTATGAGCGGTCCGAGGATGGAGGCGCCGAACATGCCGATGGCTTTGGCCCCGCGCCAGCCGATCAGTGCTGCCGCAACCATCAGTGCGAGCTGGTCGAGGCCCAGTGAGGTCGCGGGCGCGCCGGGCGGGTTGCTGAGGTCTGCACCCCACACGCCTTGCAAGATGAACGGCAGAGCGACGACGATGACCATCACCCGTGTGGCGTGGATCAGCGACAGGCTGCGCGGATTGCCCCCAGCCTCTTCGCCGAAGACCAACATGTCCTGCAGACCACCCGGCATCGCGCTGTAATAACTGGTAGCGAAATCAAAACCCCAGAGACTGCGGAAATAGGGCACACCGATCAGGCCGATGACCACCGTCATCACTGGGATCAGCATCAAGGTCGGCCACATGCCCAGCATGGACGCCAGCACGACGGGCGTGAACGTCGCGCCGACCGCCACGCCCAACACCGTGCGCATCCCTTCGTTGAGCAGCCGGATGCCTTGCATCCGCACGCCCAGCAGCGCGCTGATCAGGCAGGCAAAGATCGGACCCAGCAGCCAGGGCAGCGGTAGGCCGGTCACCTGAAAGAGCGCAACGCCGATCCCCGCGATGGCGAAGGTCAGGGTAATCCGGATCACCGCGCCAGCGCCCGCAACCTGTAGCGAAGCGAGGTTTGCAGATGCGCCTCTGCCGCCTCTCCGGCGGTGGCAGCGTTGCCTGCGGCAATGGCTGTGAGGATGTCGTCATGCTGTGCCGTGACGACATTGATCCGCTCTTGGTCGGCGAGCGTCGTCGGCCCCATCAGCATCAGCGCGTTGTTCAATGCGCGCGCCGCGTCCACAAGGAACCTGTTGCGCGTGGCGAGGTAGATGCCCCGGTGAAAGTCCTGGTTCAACGCCGCAGCTTCGGACGGAGCGCTGCTGGCAATGGCGGCATTGAGGTCGCGCAGGGCGTCCACCTCGGCCGCGGCGGCGTGTTTGGCGGCCATCTCGGCGGCGGTCCGCTCCAGCACGATCCGCATCTCGTAGAGTTCGACCAGTTCGGCGTGGCTCAGCTGTCGGATCACGGCGCCCAGCCTGGGACGGTGTTCGACGATGCCGTCCGCCTCGAGCCGCCGTAACGCCTCGCGCACGGGGGTGCGGGACAGGTTCAGCCTGTCGGCCACGTCCGTTTCGCGCAAGCGGTCGCCGGGGGCGAAGTCGCCGGTGCGGATGGCCTGCAAAAGCTGGGCGTAGGCGGCTTCGCCTTGCGACATGTCTCGGTCTGTCATGCTGGGCCTTTCTCTTGTATCCCGGTGGATACAACATCAGGCGCAGGATGAACAGCCCGCCCTAGTAGTCGCGTTCGATGAAGATGCCGATCCCGGTGTTGCCGTCGCCTCCGACCGAGCCGCGCGCGGTGATGTTTGGCGTCAGGTCGATGTTGAGCGACACCTCCGGCCCGTCCGCACCGCCGACCGTGACATCGGTGTAGACGTTTTCGGACAGGTAGCGCCCGGCCCGGACAGCGGTGTTTCCGTCCTCGTCCGAGGCCACGTCGAGGTCATCAAGACCGAAGGAGCCACGCAGTTGCGACACGATCCCTTCGCCGCCCGCACCCGCAAGGCTGGCCACCGCGCTGGCCAGTTGCAGTGCCTGGAAGGCCGACAGCTGGCTGATGTCGCGGCCGAATATGATCTGGGCCAGTACCTGGTCTTCGGGCGCTTCGGGGGTGGCTTCGAACCGGACATCGGGGTCGTCGGCGGGCCCGTCAACGATGATGCGGGCCGTGCCGGTTGAGGTGTCGGTTTCGACCACAAACAGCAGGATCGGCTCAAACCGGCCCTGCAGTGTCACGCGACCTTCATCCAGCGTGAACCGCTGGGCGAGGATGCTGAGCCGCCCGCGGATCAGGTCGAACTGCCCGGTGGAGATGATGTCAGCCGTGGTGCCCGACAGGCGCAATCGCCCCCCAAGCTCGGCATCAAGGCCACGGCCGCGGATAAAGATGCGGTTGGGCGCGTTGATCGTGAGGTCAAGCGGGTAGGCTGCACCCGTGCCGCCGGTCTCAGTGTCGTCCTGTACCAGTCCGGCCCGCGCCCGCGTGCGCATGACGGGGCGGGTGGCACCGATATGGGTTATGTCCGGAATGGTGCCAAAGCTGGCGATGCCGCTCGATGGCACCTGCACATTCGTTTCACCCAAATTCAAGTCGCCCGAAATGGCCGCACCGCCGGTCAATGCACCGCTCAGGTTGACCTGACCATCAACAGTTGTGGAATAGAGCGTCGGATCCTTCAGAACGACTGAATTCAGCGCAATGGCCAATTGTGCCGGGTAGCCGCCGTTGAGCGTGATGGGGCCGGAGACGCTGATCGCCCCGCCTTCGGCAATGGCGGCATTGAGGTCAAGTGCCGCTTGTCCGCCCGACAGACGCACCGCGCCCGACAGGTCCGAGATGGACACTGGCAGGTTTGGCGTGGCGGCGCGCGCGCCTGAGGTCGTGATCTGCCCCGAAACCGAACTGAGCGCAGGCGGTCCGTTTACAGCCAGATCGAACTGCGCGGAACCGATGACCGTGCGCGGTGCAATGAACGGGTTGATGAGGCCCAGTTGCAGCTGCCCTTGGGTGCTCAGGTTCAACGTGCCGTCGGGTTGGACCCGCCCGGCCGCGGTTGCTGTCGTGCCCGACGGTCCTGCAATTTGCGCGTCGACGTCGTAGGCCTCGCCGACTTGTTGCAGGCTTCCGTCCACCGACGCGCCGCCGTTCAGGCCGGGCACCAGCGGTGCCACGTTCGGCAGGCTGAGCGCGTAGCGCGCGGCAGCAACACCATCGATCAGCGATGCCGACACGTTCCCCGTGCTGCTGTAGGGGCCTGCCACGTCCGTGACCACCTCCCAGCCGCTTGCCGTTTGCGCCAACGTGCCATCGAGGTTCAGTGCACCGCGCACGCCAGGTGCAAGGGCGGCAACGTTGGGGACCGACAGATCGAAATCGGTGACAAGCACGCCTTCGAACGTGCCGGACAGGGTGCCGGTGCTGTCATAGGGGCCGTTCAGTGCCGTATCAAACGCCCACCCGTCCGCCGTCTGACGCACATCGCCGTTCAGCGCCGCACCTCCGGGAACGCCCGGTGCAAAGGCCGACAGGTTCGGTGCGGATACGTCATAGCGCGCAGAAAGCCGGGTGCCGTCGAAAAGGCCGGTGACGGCGGCTTGCGCGTCCGCCGGGCCGTCGATGTCAGTGCCGAACTGCCATGCGCCATCGCGCTGTGCCGCCGTCGCGTTCAGGCGCACGGGTTCGGTGATTTGCGGCACGAGGCGCTCAAGATCGCCGACAACAGCGTCGAGCGAGATGTCAGCCTCGTTGCTAGCGATACGCGCCGTGCCGGTAGCAGAGGTGTCGAGTGGTCCGGTCAGACCGCCCGATATATCCCAGATGTCCCCGGTTTGCGTGGCCGTACCATCGACTGTGATGGGTCCTTCGACCGCATCCGTGATCAGGCCCACATCCGCGAGGGACGCGTTGAATTGGGCGACCGACGCGCCGGTCTGCAGATCGGCCGATGCTGTCAGATCGAGTGCTGCGTTCTCAAGTGCCAGGCGGTCTACGAATGTGCCGGTGGTATCGCGCCGCGCCGTCAGCACCAGATCGGTCTGCCCGCTGAGCAGCGCGTCGGCTTGCGCGATGCCGAGCCCGAGGTCACGGGTTTGCCCGGTCACGTCCACATCGAAAAAGCCACCAAGTGCCGCCGTGCCGGTCGCAGATAGGTCACCCGCGCCGGAAAGATCTAGGCCGGCAAGTGCGGCAAAGGCCGACAGATCCTGCGCGGCGAGCGTGGTATCAAATGCGGTCTCGAACCCGTCATCGAAGCCGTCCATTTCGATCGTCCCGCCCAGTGTCCAGGCCGCGCCTGTGAGGGAAAGGTCGCTCAGTTGCAGGGGCGCCTCATCGGCGTAGGCGATTGTGAGCCCGCCGCGCACGCCGTCGCCGACGGCACTTGCCAATGCGGGGTCTGACAGGTCAAGCCCGTCGACGATCAGATCCAGTCGACCGTTCAGCGCGCCGATGGCACCCACCGCACCGCTGAGTGTGCCGTCGAAGGTCAGCGCAACATCGTCGACCGCGTTGTCGCCCTGATCCAGCCCGGTGGCCGTGATGCGGGCCTGCAGGTCGTCGCCTTGCCCGGCGTCAAACGCGATGTCGAGCACGGCCTGCAGAACGCGCGCGCCATCTGTGCCGGGGATCGTCACAGGGGTGCCGGTTGGATCGCGAAGCGCGCCATCGATATCCAGAAGTGTGGGCCAGCCATCGCTGTTCAGCCGCGCCTCACCCGCAAGTTGGAGGGAGCGCGCGTCCAGCGCAAAGGTGTCGAGCGCAAGTGCGCCATCCGCGTCGGTGCTGCCGCGTGCCTCCAGCCCGACATCGGTGCCGAAGAAGTCCCGGTATTCCGGCAGGACAAGCGCCGATATGTCGCCGTCGAGCGCGGTATCAAACGCCATTGGTCCGCCCGCTTCGCTTTGCAGGGCCAGTGTGCCAGCCAGGCGCGGCGTGTCGTTGGTGCGCAGATCGAGAGTTGCGTTGAAGTCGCTGAGCGCACCTGCCCCGTCGACCGCCAGATCGACGCTGGGCCGGTCGGGCAGGTTCAGGAGGCCCGAAATCAGCCCCTCCGCCGCCTCGCTTAGCCCAAAGTCGAGGGTCAGGTCGCGGGTGTCGTTGGCATAGGCTGCGGAGATATCGAAGTTGGCCCTTGGTCCATCGGTGCGTGTCGCGTTGATGGTGGCGTTGCCTGCGCCTCCCGCAAGCTCCGCGGCGCCTGACACAGACAGTATGGCTGCTTCGCCCAGGATTGGTGCGCCCAGCGAAACGGCCCCCAGATCAAGCTGGGCGATGCGGATCGCGGCCGGCAGGTCTGGCAGGGAAAAAGGCGTTGCCTCTGGTGTCGGCAGATCATCGCCCTGTGCCACCGGCAGGCGGGGCAAGTCGATGCGGGCGGCGCGCAGCTCCTCGATGTCTATCGTGGCGCGGAAGAGGGCAGCGCGGTTCCATTGCATCGCCACGTCTTCGAGCGTCAGCCAGATGCCTTCGCTGTCGGCGATGGTGATGCGGTCAATGGTGGCGCGACTGCTCAGCGCTCCGGCAAAGCCGTCGATGCGCACGGTGCGTCCTTCACCGCCCAGACTGCTTTCCAGCAGACCGACGAGGAAGCCGCGATCTTCGTCATCTTGCGCGAGTGCGGCCAGCGGCCAGAGCAACATCAGGGCTATGCAGGCGATCCGACGCATCAGAAGGCCTGCCCGATGCCGATATAGATCTCGACCCCTGAACTGTCGCCAGGGCCAAAGCCGGGCAGGGCGACGTCAAATCGGATTGGGCCAATGCCCGTGTCATAACGGACCCCAGCGCCAAAGCCTGTGTGCCACTCGCCCTCGCCGTCAAAAAAGCTTTCGGAGCCGATATAGCCCGCGTCATAGAAGCCCACGACCGAGAACCGGTCGCCTGTCTTGACCCGCACCTCACCGGATAGCCCGACGAATGACCGCCCGCCGATGGTCACGCCGGGGCTCAGCTCGACCCCCAGCGATTGGTAGTCCTGTCCGCGCACGGTGCCGCTGCCGCCAGAGAAGAAGAGGAAGTCTGCGGGCGCCTCTTCTATGGACGGGCCCGCCACGGAGCCGAGCAAACCGCGGGCGGCTAGAACAACGCGGTCGCCGAGTTTGCGGTAGGTGCGCAGGTCCAGCGTCGTGACGATCCCGTCGCTGGTGCCGTCGATGTTGATGAACGGGCGCAGCGATGCCTCGGCGTAGTATCCGGATGTCGCGTTGAGTTCATTGTCGCGGCGGTCGAATTTGGCGCTGAAGGGAAATGTCAGGATCGTGTAGTCCCGCTCGCCTAGGTCATCGCGCGTCTCTGCCCGCTGCAGACCGATGCCGTAGCTGTATTCGCGATCCTCGCTGGCGAAATAGACGGTGCTGAATTCGAGCCGTGCGGTGCGGGAAAACAGGTTCGGATCGTCGCGCTGTTCGATCTCCGCCAGCAGCACGGCCTCAAGATCGGTGCGCCATGTGGCAGGACGCGAGAGTTGCGCGCCCAGACGAAAATCCACGCCTTCGGTGTCGCCACCGACCCCCGAGATTTCGCCGTCGATCTGCAGGCGTTCGGCTCCGCCAAAGATGTTGCGATGCAGCCAGAGTGCGCTGATGCTCGCACCATCCGTCGTGCCGTATTCCGCGCCAAACCTGTAGCGGCGCGGCAGTTGGTCGGTGATCTGCGCAGTGACGTCGAGCGTGCCGTCGGGGTTGGCGGCCTCGGCTTCGGTCAGGCTGGCGCTGGCAAAGGTGCCGGTGCGGCGAAACCGTTTTTCTACCAGATCCAGCGTGTCGGGATCAAAGACTTCGCCGCTGGGCCAGCCCGCAATCTCGCGCAGGCGCTTTTCGCGGACATTGCTTTGGCCTTCGATGTTAAGGCGGCCCAGGCGCAGGCGCGGGCCGGGATCCAGCCGGATGTCGGCATTCAGCTGGCCAGCCGGGTGGTTTGCGATGATTTGCTGGCCCGATACAGCGGCCTTGGCGTGACCCTGTTGGCGCCAGCCTTCGATCCCGGCTTCGGTCGCGGTGCGCAGCGCGCTGACATTTGCGGTCTCGCCCGGTGCGACCTGGATGACTGGCTCTGTGCCCTCGGCGGTTGGTCTGACCGTGACGGTGCCGAAGGTAAAAACCTTGCCCGGATCGATGGTCACAACAACGCTGTTGACCGCACCCGGCGCGGCGACAGGTGACAGGCTGGCTGCCTCGCGCCCGTCCACTGTGATTGAAATGGTTGGGCCGAAATAGCCCTTGTCATAGAGCAGCCCGATCAGACGCGTGTAGTCTGCCTGAGCCGCGCTAATGACGTCAATCGCACGTGGCGCCGTCTCTTCGTCCTGCAGGCTTGCGGTGAGGGAGGCGGCGCGGACCTCATCTGCCAAGTCACCGGGGGCGCGAACGTCTACAGTCAGGGCAAGCAAGGCCCCTGGCGCGCCACACGTGGCGCCGATCACTGCCAAAACATGGCAGACAGTCCGATACATCGCAGCACTCCACCGCGCGCAGCACGCGGGTCTTTCTGATATCGTGAATGCCAAACTTGGGCCGAAGGTTCCAGCGCAGATTGGGCCGTGGGCAGGATCGTGATCAGGTTTTGACGTAGCCTGCCACCACCTGCAGCAACCTGAAGGCCGTGGCTGCGTCATTCTCGACCACGGCCATGAACTCCTCTTCGCCGATGCGCAAGCAGGTCAGCTGGCCCTTGGCGCGCATGTCGAGCGCGCGGGTTTCGCTGCGGATCAGACCCAACTCGCCCACAAGTGCGCCGGGGCCCACCGTTGCGATCAGCGTGTCCTCGGCGCTGTCCTGTGGCAGCAGAAGGTCCGCCTCGCCCTCGGTCACCATATAGGCGCCATCTGTCGGGTCATCGTTCTTGTGAAAGACGTATTCGCCCGGCTGTGCGCTGTACCACCGCGCACCAAAGGCCAGGAGGCGCAATTGGCGCCGCTTGAGCCCGGCAAACATAGGCGCTTGGCGCAGCGCCTCGACCTTGCGCGCAAGATCGGCGCTGGCATCGCTGCCCAGATCTGCGCGTTCGCCCTCGGCCCCCTGCAGGCGGCCCTGGACTACCTCGAGATGGGTGTCGAAGGCCTGTTCATCCTCGAATGACGTGCCGAGGAAAATCAGTGTCGCCTCGGGCAAAAGCTCGCGCAATTTTTCGATCAGGGCTGTGCGGATGTCTTCGCCGTAGCTCGCCATCGGCTCATCCAGGATCAGGATATCGGGTCGTTTGATCGTTGCGCGGCTGATCGACAGCGGTTCGGCAAAAAGCGCAGGCAGGTTGGCCCCACCCAGCGCAATCGGCACGTCAAAGACCAGTTCGAGGACCAGGTGGTTCACCCCCGCCTCGGTCAACACATCCACCACGATACCGCGCAGATCATCCGCCCGCGCCCCCGCACTGTCGGCCAGCTTGCCGAACAGCGCATTTTCAAGGACGGACAGCCCATGGACATGTTTGCCCGCCTCGATGGGGACAAAGATGTCGTCCATCTGCGCGCGCAACCGAGCCCCGTGTTCCATCCGCATGTCCAGCACGCGCTGGCGCACTTCCTCGGGGAAGGCGGCCGCGACCTGTTCGGCTGTGACATTGGTCGGGATGCTCAGCAGCAGCGCCAGTTCCTTGTCGGTGATGTCGGAGCCTTGTGGCTTGCGTTCTGCCAGTTCCAGGGCGGCGTTGTAGATCTCTGCCTCAAGACCGACACGGCGAAACAGGGGATGGTCCGTGCCGTTCGGGCCAAAGGTCTGGCGGAGCATTTCAAGGATGTTGCGAGACAGCACTTCGAGGTTCGAAGCCAGCGACAGGTCGTGCAGCAGGCGCAGGAAGTCGATCTTTTGTTCTATCACATCAGGTGTGATGATCGTTTTCCGCGTCGCGTAGAGGAGGTTTTCCGCAATGGGCAGAGCGGGGTTGTAGCGGTTTGGATCAAAGCTGTGGACGTAGCGATCCAGTCCGGCCTTGGCGACCGCAGCGGCAACCTTGGGCCGCAAATCGACAAGCGCGCTGGCGAGTTTTGCGTTGCGCTCAGCGTCAAAGGTCTGGTCCATGGTGCGCCGTGTCAGCGCGTCACCGCAGCCGCTGCCATCAATCAGCGCATACCACCACGCGCGCAACGCGTCCTTGTCAGGCACGCCTGCGATGCTGGGGTCGAGCCACTTGGCGTCCAGCATGTCAGCGCTGTTGCCTGCGCGCAGCGCCTCGCGGCTGAAATCGCTTTCGGCGGCGGCTTCGGTCGGGGCAAGGCGCATGGGCATCATCACGTTTTGCCCATAGCTGCCCTGAAACATGATCGGGCGCGAGGTGGCGTGGCCGATCCGCTTGGCAATCACGGTCTGGTGCAGACGGCGGATGTCGTGCCCCGCAATCGTCACCGACCCGCTTGTTGGCAGCGTCTCGCGCGTTAGCACCTCGGCCAATGCGCGGCGGTCTTCGTCATTGGGGGCGGTAATCCCGATGCTTGTCCCCGCGGGGACAGTCAGAGAGATGTCTTCGAGCACGGCGTTTCCGTCGCCATCGCGCACTGTGACCTGATCGAGCACGATGTCGCCTGACAGGCGCGGCGTTTCGGGGGCGGGGCCGTAGAACAGGTCGTCGTCGATCATACCCGCAGGGGCGAAGCGTTCGGTGATCGTCTCCCACCGCAGGGACATGTCGGCGACTTGGTTGTAATAGGCCAACAACTCTTTCCACGGGCTCGACAGGTCTTTGTAGGCGGCAAGGGCGGCCACCAAAGCGCCGATGGTCACATCGCCCTGGATCACGAGGTAGCCGCCGATAGAGAAGAAGAAGAACGGGGTCAGTTGCGTGATGAAGTTGTTGAGAAACTTCATAAAGAACTTTTTCTGGTAGATCTCGAACCGGATGGCAAAGAGGTTGCCAAGCCGGTTGCCGATCATCGCCATACGATAGCGCCAGCCGCCGTTGACGCGCAGGGTGCCCGCACCTGCAGCGCCTTCGCCGATCTCGGCTGCCAGTGCGCGGACCTGGATCACCCGGCTCTTGTTCAGCAAGTTGATCTGACGCTGCAGCTTGGGGATCAGCCAGGCCTGCAGCGGGATCAGCGCGATGGCTGCAAGACCAAATGCCACCGACTGGAAAAAGAGAAAGCCGAGGATTGTCAGCATCTGACCAGCCTGCAGCACCGGTTGAGCGATCGCATCGCCCATCAGTCCGCCCATGGGTTCGCTCTCGGCAGTGACCATGCTGACCAACTCGCCCTGGCTGGTGCGTTCGAAATAGGGCTGCGGAAAGCGCAGGATGCGGGCGATCAGCGTATAGCGAAAGCGGCGCAACAGCCGCTCAGCCAGCACGCCCTTCATCGTGTTGATCCGCATTTTCAGGAGGCCATGGCACAGCACGGCCAACAAAAAACCGCCGCACAGGATCATCAGATAGGTGATCTGGTCAAATTCGAACCCATAGGCTGATACTGTTGGCGTGCCCGAGCCGATCGCGTCGTTGATGATCCGCTTGGGCAATTCGAGCGTCAGATAGAGCAGCGGAAACAGCATCAGCGTGACCGCGAGCAGGATCAGTTGATCGCGCCTTGAATAGATCCAGATAAATCGAAAGAGGGAGCGTTCTATGGTGCCGGTCCGCGTACTGAAAAGGGCAGGCAAGACGCCCTGTGCTAGCCTATCAACGCCCCGCGCCGGAAATCAATGGCCCGTCATCTGCGCTGACTGGACGATTGCGGCATGGCGCGGCCCGTCCTAGGGTGAGGGTGGAAGGAATGCGAGAGGTACAAGTTGACCGACCCCGTCACATTTGCCCTGGTCCTGCTGTTTTTGCTGCAGGTCAAGCATCTGTTCGCCGACTTCTACCTGCAAACCCCGCGCATGTTGGCGAACCGGGCGGTGTATATGCACTTTGGCCGGTTGCAGCATGCGGGCCTACACGCTGTGGGATCGCTTGTGGCAATGGTGTTGGTTGGCGTGCCCGTTTGGCTGGGTTTCGTGGTGGCCATCGCCGAGTGGATCGCGCATTTCCACATCGACTGGGGCAAAGGCTGGTGGTCTGAACATACCGGCCATGACCCAAGCCAGGGTGGGTTCTGGCGCGCATTCGGGTTGGATCAGGCGGTGCACCAATGGACATACCTGGTCATGGTCTGGGCCGTGCTGCCCTAGCCCTTACTCTGCCGCTGTGCGGAGTCGGCTTGCTCCGAAGATTGGAACTGGATCGTCGTAATCCTTTAGCGGGATCGCCTCGCGCGTCTCGAACCGGACAGTGTCCAGCCCCTCGCTTGCGCTGCGTGTGGCTTGGTCGAGCAGCACCTGACCCGGTTCTGCCATGTCGCACAGCCGGGCGGCGAGCGTCACCGTCGATCCCAGCACCGTGTAATCCATCCGGTCCCTGGCCCCCATGGCACCCACGACTACCTCGCCAGAGGCCACGCCGATCCCGACATGCAGATTGTAGTCGGGAAATTTCTGGAGCAGGCCCTGCATCGCCTGGATCACTTCGACGGCACACGAGACGGCACGCTGCTCCATCGTGTCACCTTCGAACACCGCGACCAGCGTGTCGCCGATGAACTTGTCGACATCGCCATCATGGGCATCAATGATCCTGGTCTGCGCCTCGAAACACTCGTTCAGTGCCTCGATCACGACCTCGGGAGCGACGCGTTCGGAAAAGGCGGTGTAGCCGCGGATGTCGGTGAAAACCACTGAGACGCGCTTGCGTTGACCGCCGCGAGACAGCTCGTCATCTGCGTTTTGGGTTGCAGAAACAGTGCCTTGGCTCACGGATTTCATTGGCTGCGGGCGCTGGCCCAGCTCTACGATCATCGTGTTCACGCGGCGCGACAAGTGACCGATCTCGTCATGGGCGGTCACATGTGCAACGCGTGCAGAAAAGTCGCCGCCGCGCACCCTTTCAACCGCCTCACCGATGTCGAGGATGGGCCGCGTCAGACGACGGGCAAAGATCAGCGCCCCGAGGCTGGCCAGACCAAACCCAAGCGCGCCGATGATCAGGATTTGACGCGTGATGGCATTTGCCACGGCATAGGCGTTGTCCTCGGTCAATTCGGTCACAACGGCCCAGGGGAACCAGTCGGGAAATGCATAGGCCCCGAGCACAGGCGTTGCGTCCGGACGGGTGTAGCTTTGCAGCGCATTGGCGCGCGCACCCGCAACGATCAAGGGCAAGGCGGATTTTACAATGTCCCGTTCGGTCAGGTCGGTTTGTTCGTCCATCAGGACGGTGCGCCCTGTCTGATCAACCACTGTGATCTCACCGCGTCGGGCAAAGGGGTGTCGCTCCACCAGTTGGGCAAGGCTCGACAACTCGATGCGGGCGGCCAGTGTGACCTGTCGCCCGGCGATGGGTGTGTTCAGAGGCAGGGCAAGGGTGGCCAGCCAGTCCCCGGTCTCGACCATCTGCGAGATCAGGGGACGACCGAATTGCCCCGTGTCCTCGATCGTCTCGATCGTCTCGGTCGACACGGTCAGGGCCTGCACCGGGTCTATACCCAGCGCTTCCAGCTTTTGTGAAAAGGGCTGATCCGTTGCTATGATGGGCAGGTTGGATCCCGCGACCGCCAGTTGCAACGACAGGACATCCGGCAATTCCTGCAGGCCCAGGGTCAAAAGTGACACCTTTTGCGGCACGTCCAGTTCAGGACTGTCGATCCCGTTGCGGATGACCATCAGCGGCGACAACCACCGCCCCTGATAGGTGGTGTCGAACTGGGCCTGAAGCTGTGCCGCCACCGTTGTCAGATCTTCGTTCGCTGCGGATTTCAATCCGTCCCGTGTCAGCTGCGTGAGGTTGTGACCCACGATGGCGAGGGGCGCCACGACCAGCACAGTAGCGATCAGGAAAAACTTGAGACGCAGGGGAAACCACATGGTGCGCAAATCACCTCACTCGCTGGCGTCTGGGTATGAAACAGTTCGGATCATCACCCGTCGCGCCCCGTTGCGATCACGGTTGCCGTGTCGATACTCACGCCGCTTGGCAAGCCGGTGCTATCGCGGGCCGTCGCCGTCACCGTATAGGTGCCGGGCGCTCCATAGGCGTGACGCACAACGGCCCCGGTTGCCGTTGTTCCATCGCCAAAGTCCCAGTCCACCGTCACGCTGTGCCCATCCGCATCCGACGCCGCGGAGGCATCAAAGATCAGCACGTCATGCGCCGCGCCGACAGGCGTGGTTCGGTCGGGACCGGCGTCGATCCGGGGCGCGGTGTTGACCAGAACAGTCAGGGTGTCTTGGCTCGTGTTGCAGGGTACACCACTGTCATCGCGCACGGTCAGGGTCACCGCGACCGGCCCATTTAGGTCGAACTGACGCGCCACATCGACGCCTTCGAGGGTGACGCCATCGCTGAAGCTCCAGGTATATGCCATCAGCGTGCCGTCGATGTCTGCCGACAGGGCTGCGCTCAAGGACACGGTATCTCCGGGATTTACCACCTGATCCGGGCCTGCAACAGCCGTTGGCGCGGCGTTCACGCGGACATACACCTCTTCCCGCCAGCTGCTGTTGCGCAAGCCGCGCCCATCGTCCAGCGCAACGCTGACCGGGTAAAGGCCTGGTTCGGCAAAGCCATGTGTCGTGCGCGCGCCCTCTGCCGTCGTGCCGTCGCCAAAGGTCCACGCGACGCTCGTGCCCGGTGGTGTGTCGACGCTCCAGTCCCGCGCTGTCGCTGGGCACATCTGACCCGCAACAGCCAACCCAGCGGCGGGCGGCGGGTTAACCGTTATATGCCGCGTCCCGGTGATGTCTGAATTGCCCACGCCCGCATCATCGGTCACGGTCAAGGCCACGGTATAGTCGCCGGGTGCCTTGAAAACGTGCGCCGCAACAACGCCCATCGCGGTCGTGCCGTCCCCGAAATCCCAGGCAAATCCTGTGAGCGCGCCGTCGCTGTCGGTCGAGGCGGTGGCGTCAAACACGACGGCCTGTCCCGCGGCAACCGTTTCCGGCGCATCGATCACGACGCGCGGGGCGGCGTTCACCGTGATCTGTCGCCGGGTTTTCAGCTGTTCCAGACCGGATGCGGCACCGGTCAGATCTGTACGCAGTGTTACGGTGTAATCGCCCGCCTCTGCAAAGACATGGGTCACCTGTGCGCCCGACGCGACGGTGCCGTCGGAAAAGGTCCATGTGTGGTTTGTCACCTCTGCGCTGTCCATCCCCTGCATCTTGGCCGCAAACAACGCCGGCAAACCGGCCGCCGCCCGGTCATTGGCTTCGATGGTTTGCGATGGTGCCGGCAGCACAGTGACGCGGGCCGTGTCCGTATCGAGGGGGGAGCAATCGCCGATCGCGTCGCCTTGGATCGTAAGTGTGACCGTGTAGCTGCCGGGCGTCCTGAATACATACTCCGGGCGCTCGCCGCTCGCCGTGCCGCCGTCGCCCATGGTCCATGTGAAGGCGTTGACCGCACCGTCCCGGTCGGTTGAGCGTGAACCGTCAAACCGGACGGGTTGATTGGCATAGACGGTCAGATCGTCGCCCGCATGGGCAATCGGCCCTTCACTTACCAGGACCGCGACGCGGTCCATGTCGCGCCCCCATTCGGTGCCCTTGCCGTTGCGTACGCTCAGCGTGACCGGGTAGGCGCCCGGCGTTTCGTAAATCTTGGTCGGGTTGACCAGATCCGATGTCGTTCCGTCGCCGAAGTCCCATTGGTAGAGCAGCAGGCCCCCGTCGGGGTCGATGCTGTTTGAAGCATCGAACAGGATGGTCTGGCCTGAGCAGACGGCGCGGTTGCCACCGGCCTCGGCCATGGGCCGCGCATTTACCACAACGGTGGTCGCGTCGATGGCGGTGGCGTTGGACAGCCCCGTGCCGTCGTCAACCCGCAGGGTTACCGGAAATGTGCCCGGACGGGGATAGACATGTGTGATTTTTTGGCCCGTCCGCGGGGGTGAGCCGTCCCCGAAATCCCATGTGTAGATCAGCGCGTCGCCATCCGCGTCCGCCGACCCCGCGCCGTCAAAGGCGACGTGCAGGGCATCGGTTTCGATATCCGGTCCGGCCTCGGCCACAGGTGGGGCGTTGACCCGAACCGTCATCCTGTCGGATGCCGTCGAATTTGCGACACCCGCGTTGTCTGTCACCACCAGTTGGGCGGTCCACGTGCCCGGCGTGTTGTAGCTGCGTTCGAACCGGGCCAGGTTCTGGTCCGCAAATCCATCGTCGAACGTCCATTCATACTGGGCAATCGCACCGTCGGGATCAAAGCTGGCGCGCGCGTCCAGCCGCACCGGATCGCCCGGAGCGACCAGCCGGTCGGCGCCTGCCTGCGCCACGGGCGCTGTGTTGACCGTCACAAACACCTCGGCATCGTCGGCTGCGGCGCTGCCTGCGAAATTGTCCTCGACCCGCAGACCGATGCGGTAGGTGCCGGGGATGTCGATCCGATGGCCGACACGCTCTTGCGTGGCCGTCGTGCCGTCCGGCAGTTGCCAGGTATAGCGCGCGATCGATCCGTCCGGATCGACGGAGGCACCGGCGCTCAGCACGAAATCTTCTCCCGGTGCCACCACAAGAGGTGGGCCCGCATCGGCAATTGGTGCCGCATTCACGATGACGCGCATCGTGTCGCGGTGGGTGTTGAGCGGTGCGCCGCTGTCATCGCGGACGACCAGAGCCACCTCATACACACCGGGCCGCGCATAGGCATGGGTGGGGCGCGGCCCTTTGGCGGTCGCGCCATCGCCGAAGTCCCAAGTGTATTGTGCCACTGTGCCATCCGCGTCGGTCGACCCAGTGCCGTCGAATTGCACGTCCGATACGGTCACGAACTGGTCCGGACCTGCCTCCGCAATCGGGGCGGCATCCACGACGATAGTAGCCTCGGTGCGCTGGGTCGCCGACCCGGTGCCACTGTCGTCGGTCACGGTCAGGGCAATCGTGTAGATGCCGGGGGCCGTCCACGCATAGCTGACCGTTTCGCCTTCACCCGTGGCGCCATCGCCGAAATCCCAGAGATACGAGAGGATCGCGCCATCTGCATCCGAACTGCCGCTGCCGTCCAGCTGCGCCGCTTCGCTGACGGACAGAGGTCGGTCCGGAAGGCGGATGTCCGGCACAGGCGGCGCATTCACCTCGACCACCAACGTATCTGTGGCAGAGGCGTTGGCGACACCGCTGTCGTCCGTCACGGTCAGCGCCACGGTGTAGCGGCCCGGCGCCGCGTATTCATGGCGGACAGTCGTGCCAGTCAGCGCAGTGCCGTCGCCCATATCCCATCGGTAGGATGAAATCGTGCCATCAACGTCATAACTGGCTTGCCCCCCGAACAGGATGGTTTCTCCAACCTCGGCGGTCCGGTCGGTGCCCGCCTCGGCCACAGGGGCGAAGTTTACGGTCACCGCGCGCGTTGCGCCCCCGAAATCGCACGGGTGCTGGCTGTCATCTTCGACACGCAACGCGACCCGGTACTGTCCCGGCTGCGCGTAGACCTTTTGCGCGGTTGGCCCGTCTGCACCGGTGCCATCGCCAAAGGTCCATAGGTAACGCGAGATCGGGCTGTCTGAGGGGATCGAGCCGGTGCCATCGAAGGTGATCTCCTCGCCCGGCGCCGCAACAATCGCATCGCCCGGTTGCGCAACGGGCGCAGAACGGACGTGGACAGGTACGATGACTTCCGCCCCGGCCCCAGCCCGGTCGCCCGGTTCCAGAACCCGCAGCACGGCATTGTAGCGCCCGGGTTTTTGGTAGGTGTGTGCGATCACCGGTTCTTCGGACACAGTCCCGTCGCCGAACTCCCAGGAATAGGACAGCGGCGCTCGGCCCAGCGTCCCGCTCGCGTCAAAGGCGACGGAGGTGCAGTTGGCGAGCGGACGGGCGTTGCCGATGGCGATCGGGCGCGCCGGTGACAACGTGCGGCGGGGCGGCATGTACAAGGGCACGGGTTGTCCAGCGCCGTCAAAGACGGCCACGGTGACATCATTCGGCGTCTCGAACCCGCCGATCAGGCTTAGTGCGAGCGTCTGGTCGAGGGTGTTCACCTGATCCACAGCCCAGGCATCCTGCCCGGACACCTGCACCGGTAGGTCAGCATAGTCCGCAACGATGGTCATGTCGGCACTGGCAGCATCGAAACTCTGCACGGTGTAGGGGCCCTCGGTGCTCTGAAACCGGACCCGCGTTGGTGTGCCTGCCGTCGTCCAGCGGATTGTGGGCTGATAAGCAAAAACCTCCAACCCTTCGGGTGGCCGGTCTCGATCCCGTGCGCGGCTGACGTTGACGGAAAAACCGTTGCCGTCATTGCCCCGCGTGCCTTCCACGTCCAGCCGGAAAAAGGCGCGATCACCGATCTGTTCGCCCTGCCGTGCGCGCACTGCCCCGAGTGTCACCCACCGTCCGTCGGTCGCGCGGTCATTGTCATAGACGGCCTCAATCAGCACCTGACCGGGACCGACATGGGGAAAGCTGGGCGGGGCGCGGTCCGGCCGAGAGCCGTCTTCGACCATCATGGGCCGCACCGCATCTCCGAAGGCCCCGTTGCCACCCGACACCCGAAAGGTCGTCACCGCATCGGCTGGCCCGCCATAGGTGAAGTCATCGGTTCCGAAGGTCTCGGGGTCAAAGACCCGCACGTAAATCCGGCCCTCCGTCTTGGCCGGAACAGAGAAAAAGATCTCTTCGCGCCGGTCGGTATCGCCCTCGCGCGTTGGCGCATTGACCCCGTAGACCACGATCAAGCCTTCGGATACGGTCTGCGCCTCTGTGGCTGGCGGCAGGCCAAGCAAGGCTGCGGTGAGGGCAAGAAGGCCAAGGCGCAAGCTGTGCAACATCGTTTTGTTCTCCCTACACCCGGCCGTATCGCTCAGCGAAACGCGGTGTTTCCGACGTAGTCCTCAATCACCACTTCAAGCAGGCGCAATGTCCCCGGTTCGGGCGGCAAAGAGGCCCGGCAGGTTCCGGTCGTGGCATCGCAGCGCATGAACCCTTCGCGTTCCATGTCCCCGACCTGAAGCAGATAAGGAGCCGCCTGGCGCAGTCCGCTTGCATCGGTCGCGACCACGATCAGCTCAATTGGCCCGTCCTCGCCCGCGGGACGGCGCAGATCGACGGATGTCACCTCGGGCGGGTCGACGTCGAACAGTGTCTGCACGCGTTCGGCGCTGATATTGCCGACAGCGTCCTGTGCGACGACGTCAAAGATGTTCAGGCCCGGTACTAGCGTCAGATCAATCCGAAACGCGCCATCCACCAGTTCCGTTGGTGCATTGTTGACGCTCAGCGATGTCGCGTCATCCGTTGTCCCCCGCAATGTGATCGTATCGAGGTCTGTGGCGCGGGGCAGGGGCATGTCAAAGGCAAGATCCGGCGCTTGCGTGTCGCGGATCACCTGAAAGTCTGTGCGCCCTTCGACCCCGCCATTGGGGCCAAGAACGGCCATGCTATACCCCGTCTGTCTGTCCGATGCGGGTACGGAAAAACTGATGGCTCCGCCTGTGCCGACACTGGTGCGCAAGACCGCTGTTTCGCCGCTTTCCACGATCAATTCCGCGCCGGCTTCGGCAGTGGAGGCGGCAAAGACAACCAGGTCTGAAGACGCTGTGGCCAGTGCCGTGCCAACGCGCGGCATGTCCGGTGACAGGGTGATTTGAACCTGCGCCGCTGGCCGGTAGATCACGGTGGTGGCTGTCACACTCTCGTTCCCTGCCGGATCAACGGCGCGCAGTGACAGCACGTTCGTGCCGGGGGATAGTGACAGGGTGGCGATGAAGCTGCCGTCTGCGGCAAGGTCCAA
This sequence comes from Tateyamaria sp. syn59, assembly GCF_007995245.1. GTDB lineage: Bacteria > Pseudomonadota > Alphaproteobacteria > Rhodobacterales > Rhodobacteraceae > Tateyamaria. Next base: position 203,025 of record NZ_VCBA01000004.1, on the reverse strand, counting down.
GGGTTGTTCATTCAGGGTGACTTGCGCTGCGGGTTCCGATGCACCAAAAAGTTCGATCTGCGCGCGCGCGACTATGCCCCCATCCGACGGGGCAAGCAGTGTCAGAAAGGGCGGCACGTTGTCATTGCGCAGTGTAAATGAGTTGGACAGGCTCCACTGTCCGGGCAGGCCCAGCCGGTCAAGCGCCGCCACGCGCCAATGATACCTGCGGGGCGGCATCGCTGCCGTGGTAAATGCGGTGTCGCGCACGCCCCATTCCGACACCTGCATCTGGTTGAACCCCGGATCAAGCGCCACTTCGACCCAATAGGCTTCGGCACCGTCAAAAGGCGCCCATCGCAGCGGAGCGAAACCGTCATAGAGGACGGCATCGCGCGCAGGCTCTGCCAGACGCACCGCTTCCAGAACCTCGGCCCGTTCGATCCCGCTTGCGGTCAGCACCAGACCCTCGTTCTGTCCGACCTCGATCATCTGATCCCCGTCCGAAACCCGAAGGCCGGGTATGTCGTAATTCACGAACCGCGCACCGCTCACGTCATTCTTGATCCAGAAGTCGGACGAGCTTGTGGTTGTCACAGTGCCCGGTACGTCAACCTCGAACGCCGAACGTTCCGACAGTTGGCTCAACAGAGCATAAAAATCGCCCTCCGCCAGACTGACCTTGGTGACCTCGTTCCCGGTCAGCGGGTCGGACCGCATGCGCTGGATGGTGGCGTTGGAATTTGCATTGAGGCGCAGGCGGCTGAGGTCGCGAAATGTCACCTGCGTGGTGCTGCCGGACAGCGTGCGCACACGTTCAGACTCGACCAGAATGTCGTTCAACCCCCGCCCGCTCCAGCGCGGCTCCTGCGGTGCACGGCCTTCGACGTTGCCCTGGACATCGGACACGATCGCCGCGGTCGACCGGTCGCGCTGTGCGATCGAGATTTCCAGCGCCTCCACGGCCAGTGCGGTCGCAATGTCGGAAAAGTCGACCACCTCGCCCCACGCGCCCACATCGCGTCGGGCAACCGCCGTCTCGCGGTTTTCGATGGCGGCGCCGATTTCGGTTGGGGCAAAGACCTGCGCGCCCTCGGCATTCGCCTGCTGGATAGCGGCTAGGCTTTCGGCCAGCGCTGCATCGGCGGCGCGTACCTGTTTGACCGGCATCTCCAGTTCCGTGCCCGGCACCACCGCCGCCGGAGAGGAAATGGCGTTGAGTTCGAGGATATAGGGCCAGAGATCGGGATCGTTCATGTGTTCGGCGACGATGCCCCGCAGCGTGTCGCTTGCCGTGAACACGATGGTTTCCAGCGGCGCATCCAGGTCGGAGCGGTCTTGCGCAGAGGCAAATGTGGCAACAACCGTCAGACACACACCGAAAAACAGGCGCATCTGCGCCGAAAAACAAGGTCCAAAGACACCCAATACACATCCCCCAGGTTGGGTGGCATCAATACGTTCTTTCCGAATGGTACCAGTGTTCCGGCAGGTTGACGCTAAGGCAAGGTAAAAATTCTACCTTTGGTGGCATAACGTTGGCTGTGCCCAAGTCATCACACCGCGTTGTCAGTGTTTGACATGGCACTGCAATCGCACTGCTTGCTGCGGCGAATGCGTCGAAGCGGTATAGCCCAGCAGGTCGGATTGCCCGGCGTTTCCAGTCAAAACATCCGGTTACGTCGGGTTCAGCGGGTCAGTTGCGCACCGCTTTCAAAAAGGCGACGGCAGCGGTGGTTTCTGCGCCCGCCTGTTCCAGGCTGCCGCCCGCCATTCAAATCTCTGCATTGACAGATCGCGCCTCCGCTGGCTCACATGATCAAAATACTCATTGAGAGGACGAACCATGATGAAGACCCGCGCCGCAGTTGCCGTAGAAGCCGGCAAACCGCTTGAGATCATGGAGGTGAACCTCGAAGGCCCGCGCAAGGGCGAGGTGCTGGTCGAGATCAAGGCGACCGGCCTGTGCCACACCGACGAATTCACCCGCTCCGGCGCGGACCCCGAAGGGATCTTTCCAGCGATCTTGGGCCACGAAGGCGCGGGCGTCGTCATCGAAGTGGGCGAGGGGGTGACGACGCTTGAGGTCGGCGATCATGTCATCCCGCTTTACACGCCCGAATGCCGCGAATGCGAATACTGCCTGAACCCCAAGACAAACCTCTGTCAGAAGGTGCGCGCGACACAGGGGCAGGGGCTGTTGCCCGACGGCTCCACCCGGTTCTCGATGCTCGATGGCACGCCGATCCACCACTACATGGGCTGCTCGACCTTCGCCAACCATACCGTCGTGCCTGAGATTGCGCTCGCGAAGGTCCGCAAGGACGCCCCCTTTGACAAGATTTGCTACATCGGCTGCGGGGTCACGACCGGCATCGGTGCGGTGATCAATACGGCCAAGGTTGAGATCGGCTCGCGCTGTATTGTCTTCGGTCTGGGCGGCATCGGTCTGAACGTGATCCAGGGCCTCAAGATGGCGGGTGCGGATCAGATCGTGGGCGTCGATCTGAACGACGACAAGGTTGCGATGGGTGAGCATTTCGGCATGACCGATTTCGTCAACCCGTCCAAGGTCGACGGGGACATGGTGGCGCACCTGGTGGAACTGACCAAGGGCGGCGCCGACTATACCTTCGACGCCACCGGCAACGTGGACGTGATGCGCACAGCGCTGGAAGCTGCTCATAAGGGATGGGGCGAAAGCATCATCATCGGCGTGGCACCTGCCGGTGCGGAGATCTCGACCCGGCCGTTCCAACTGGTCACAGGTCGCGTCTGGCGCGGCACGGCATTTGGTGGCGCAAAGGGGCGCACGGACGTGCCGAAAATCGTCGACTGGTACATGGACGGCAAGATCGAGATTGATCCGATGATCACGCACAAGCTGACGTTGGACGAGATCAACCACGGCTTTGACCTGATGCACGAAGGCAAGTCGATCCGGGCTGTCGTCGAATTCTAAGCATAAAAACACCGCGCAGCCGAACGGTTACGCGGTGTCTTTTCGTGAAGTTGTGTAAGGCTCAGCGCGTGGCGGACGCCTTTGCCAGCCGTTCCGCGATCCCGTCCGCCGATAGCGACGATTTCGGGCCACCTTCCAAACGCCGCTTCTCGGTCACACGCGCGCTGATGTAGGCGAACGCGACGACAAAGCCCAAAGTCCCAAACGTCAGAATTCCGAGGCCAATACCCATGGTCTTTCCTTCCTGTGTGTTTGTGATCAGATACATGGTGTACGGGCAGCGGCTCGGCTGGATCAAAGTTTTTCAGATTTTTTGCAATTAAATCAATTGCATACAATTGTATGCGTGATCAGCGGATCAACAGGATTACACCAATCCAGAACAGGCACATACCAATAAGACCGAACTGCGCGGCCCCGATGCTGAGCAAAAACAAGGCTGTAAGGGTGCCGAAAACGATCCCGCGCTGGCGTCCAATCGGCTCTCGCTCGATCAATGCAACGACGTCATCTGTCGCATGCCCGCGCCACAGGCTGGCGATCAGGGCCGCTGCGACATCGCGACAACGGACCCACATCTGGGACAGAAACGGCTCCATATGTGCCATATAACCCGTGCGCGCTGCATCCTCAACGTGACTGACGTCGCGATATGTAACCATATTGGCGCGATCTGCAGGTTTCCCAAGGGCCCGGCATCCCCTAGTTTTATGTTCAAACTGAGGTCGTTCAGGAGCGCGCGATGAAACTCACGGTGAACGGAACAGAGCACGACGTGGATGTCGAAGACGACATGCCGCTGCTGTGGGTGTTGCGGGATGAGCTGAACATAAAGGGCGTCAAGTATGGCTGCGGTGTCGCGCAATGCGGCGCCTGCACCGTTCATATCGACGGAGAGGCGGTGCGGTCCTGCCAGACCGCTGCGGCAGATGTCTGGGGTGAGGTGACTACGATCGAAGGGTTGGGCACACCCGATGCCATGCACGCGGTGCAGTCAGCCTGGGTCGAACATCAGGTCGCGCAATGCGGTTACTGCCAGTCCGGACAGATCATGCAGGCTGCCGCCCTGCTTGCCACAAACCCGGCACCGACGGACGCGGACATCGACGATGCGATGAACGGCAACCTCTGCCGCTGCGGCACCTATCCCCGCATCCGCGCGGCCGTCAAAACCGCCGCCACCAAGCTGCAGGAGGTCTGAGGATGAGCCGCATCGGAAAAATCGCCCGCCGCAGTTTCCTTGTTGGCTCTGCCGCAGTCGTCGGTGGCGTGGCCTTTGGCTACTACGCCTACAAGCGCCCCGTCGCGAACCCGCTGCTCGCTGGTCTGGCGGAAGGTGAGGCGGCGCTGACGCCCTACGTCAAGATCGACAGCACCGGCATCACCTTGATCACGCCCCGCGCCGACAGCGGGCAGGGGGCCTATCACGTGCAAGCCGCCCTGATTGCCGAGGAACTGGATGTCGAACTGGATCAGGTGCACGTGGATCCCGGCATGCCGGACCCGGCCTACTACAACACCGCGCTGAGTGCCGAGGCGGCGCCTTTCCGGTCCACCGATGACGGCCTCGTTGCCGATACGACCCGTGGGATCATGGACGCCATGATGAAGTTCATGGGCCTCCAGATCACCGGTGGGTCGACCACAGTGCCCGACAGTTTCGAAAAGCTGCGCCTTGCCGGTGCCGTGGCCCGCGAAACGCTGAAGGCGGCCGCGGCGCAAGAAACGGGCGCGAACGTCGCCGACCTGACCACCGCAAAAGGCGCGGTCATCCTCCCCGGCGGCGGTACGCTGGCCTACACCGAACTTGCCGCCACGGCCGCCACGCTCGATCCGGTCAACAATGTGACCCTGCGCGACCCGTCCACCTGGCGGCTTGTGGGCAAAGAAATGGAGCGCATCGACATCCTTGCCAAATCTACCGGCACCCAGCGCTACGGTATCGACTTTGAGGTCGAGGGCATGGTCCACGCCTCCGTCCGCACCAGCCCGCGGCGCGGCGCGATGAACAGCTATGACGCCACAACAGCTCGCGACATGCGCGGAGTGATTGATGTGGTCGAACTGTCCGACGGGGTCGCGGTTATCGCCGACAACACATGGCGCGCCATGCAGGCCGTGAACTCCATAGACATCGACTGGGCGCCCGCAGCCTACCCAGCTGAACAGGCGGAGCATTGGCAGGCTCTCTCCGACAGCTTCAACGCGGACCAGCAGGACAGCAGGTTCCGCGATGACGGAGACGTGGACGCTGCATTGGAAGGGGCGGAAGTCATCGAGGCCGAATACCGAGCGCCATACCTCGCGCACGCCCCGCTCGAACCGATTTCGGCGCTGGTGCAGGTCAGCGACGACCGCGCTGATGTCTGGACTGGCACCCAGATCCCGCGCTTCGTGCAAAGCAATGTTGCCAAGCTGACCGGCCTCGACACCGATCAGGTCTTTGTCCACGTGCTGGTGATGGGCGGTAGCTTCGGTCACCGGCTGGAGGACCGCGTGGTGCGCGAGGCGACCCAGATCGCGATGCAGATCAAGGGAACGCCGGTCAAGCTGACCTATAGCCGGGAAGAGGACACGCTGCAGAACGACACCCGCCAGATTGCCATGGCGCGCGGACGCGGCGCGGTGAAGGATGGCAGGGTCGAAGCCTATGACCTCGGCATCGCCATGCCCTCCGTCATCGCAAGCCAGATGGGGCGGCAAGGCATGCCCACGCCGGGGCCTGACCTGCAAATCGTCGCAGGCGCATGGGAACAGCCCATGCAGATACCCAACTACCGCGTGACCGGCTACCGCGCACCGGAACTGGCGCCGATTTCGAGCTGGCGAGCGGTAGGGGCATCCACCAACGGGTTCTTTCACGACGTGTTCCTTGATGAACTGATCCACGCGGCAGGCGCTGACCCGATGGAAGAACGGCTGCGCCTCTGCTGGCACGACGCTTCCCGCAAGACGCTGGAAGCCGCGGCCGAGATGTCCGGCTGGGGCACGGATCTTGGACCAAACAAGGGGCGCGGCGTCGCCTTCTGCATGTCGTTCGGGGTCCCAACCGCCGAGGTGGTCGAGGTCAGCAACGTCGATGGCGCCATCAAGATCGAAAAGGTCTGGGTCGCCGCCGAAGTGGGCCGCGTCATCGACCCGATCAACTTCGAAAACATGGTGCAGGGCGGGATCAACTGGGCGCTGGGGCACGCCATGAACTCCGAAATCACCTATTCCGACGGGATGGCGGACCAGCGCAATTACTACGACTTCGAGGGGATGCGCCTGGCGCAATCGCCCGAGATATTTGTCCGCGGTCTGGAAAACGGCGACACCGTCCGGGGTATGGGCGAGCCTATGGTGCCACCTGCCGCCGCTGCTTTGTCAAACGCCATTTTCGCAGCCACCGGCCAGCGCGTGCGCGAAATGCCCATGGCAAAACATATCGACTTCGTCTGAGAGCCAAATCGTAAGGCGGAGGTGCCCTCCGCCTTCACCCGGTCACGCAGGTGTCAGGCCCAGCCCCGACAACGCCCGGATGTGCCCGATAATCTCGTCCACGCCCTTGCCGTGGCGCAACGCGGCAAAGACAAAGGGTCGCGCGCCGCGCATCCGTTTCGCGTCTCGCTCCATCACCTCAAGCGACGCGCCCACATGGGGGGCAAGGTCGGTCTTGTTGATGATCAGCAGGTCGGACTTGGTGATGGCCGGGCCGCCCTTGCGCGGGATTTCCTCGCCCGCTGCCGTGTCGATGACATAGAGCGTGATGTCAGCCAGCTCCGGCGAGAATGTGGCCGACAGGTTGTCGCCTCCGCTCTCGATCAGGATGGCTTCCACATCCGGGTGCCGCTCCCGCATCTCGGCCACGGCAGCTAGGTTGATCGACGCATCCTCGCGAATGGCCGTGTGCGGACAGCCCCCGGTCTCGACGCCGATGATGCGATCTTGCGGCAGGATCTGACGGCGCATCAACTCCTCCGCATCCTCCTGCGTGTAGATGTCGTTGGTGATCACCCCGATGGAATGCTGGTCCTTGAGGGCAGCAGCAAGCGCGGCGGTGAGCGTCGTCTTGCCCGCGCCCACGGGACCACCAATACCGATGCGAAGCGGGCCATTGAGCTGTGTCATGTGCGAAAAATCCTCGGTTGCAGGGTTTCGTGGCGCATGGCTGCAATATCGGCAGCAAAGCTGGCGGATGAAAGGGCCTCCAGCGGGGTTTTCCCGGCGTCTTTTGCAGTCTCCGCGATGACGGGGGACAAGGCAGCCAAAATGGTCTGCCCGTCGGTTTGCCCAAGGGGCAGGGCGCGCTGAGCCATGGACACAAGGTTTGATGCAAAGGCATGCAGGTAGAGTGGCACCGTCTCGGCGAGAGGAATGTCCACCGCGCGCGCCGCAGCACCCACAGCGACAGGATAGGTCAGACCAGCAATCTCGATCCCCCAGACCGCACGGGCGGTGTCGCAGAACGCCGCGCCTTGCAGGTCGGTCTCCTTCAACCGCTCGGCTCCGGCGGCAAAGGCGCGGGCTGCTGCGTCCACATCCGCAGGATCGTCTGCGCGATAGCTCGCCGCAAGCAAGACGGCATCTGCACGCCCCGAACCATGCTCCAGCAGATCACGCAGCCACTCCCGTAGCGTGTCCGCGTCCTTAACAACACCATCGGCAATCACCTGCTCCAGCCCGTGCGAATAAGCAAACGCCCCGACCGGAAAGGCCGGAGAAAGCCACTGCATCAGGGTCAGCGCATGGCTCATGAGTGGCTATGGGAGTGATCGTGGCCGTGGGTACGACCGTGGCCATATGCCCCGCCTTCGGGCGTAAATGGCTCGACAACCTCGCGCGTGCTGGCCCCAATCTTGGCGAGCATGTCGGCCATCACGTGATCGCGCTGGATTAGCAGGCGGGAGTCCTCGATCTGGCATGGGGTGTGACGGTTGCCGATGTGCCAGGCGATGCGGTGCAGCTTGTCGCCGGTGACTTCGAGAAGCGGTTCGGGTGCGGCCTCGATCCGGATCTCAGCCTTGTCGGTGGTGATCAGCGCCCCGCCATGGTCCAGAGATGTGGTCTGTGGCAGGTCGACCAGCAGTTGCGCTCCAGAGGCTAGGGTCAGCACCTTTCGCCGCAGGAAGCGGTCCTCATAGGTCAGCGACACATGGTCGGCTGCGTCGCCGTGCGTGTGATCGTGGTAGTGTTGGGCGGTCAACATGGGGTAGCCCCCGTTCTTACGACCAATCCCCGTTGATCATGATCTGCCGCGCGGCCTCGCGCCGTTTCAATCCGCGCGCTTTGAGTTCGGCATCGCTGAGGGCATAGACGGCCTGCGTTTGCACCAGGGCGCCGTGCGGCAGGCTGATGCGGGACAGAAAAGCGGCGATCCGCTGGAAGAGGGTCATGGGACACCTGTTTTGTTTCTCCCTTGGTAATTTAAGCTTTGCCGTTGCTTTGGTCAGACGTGTAGGCGCATGGCAGGGTTTCTGCACACGCATACCCAAATGCCTTGATGCAGGTATGCCAGTCCGCGTTTTGCATCACCTGATGTGAGGGCCGGATGTTGACCAAAAGGTAAGCAATCATGGCTCCAACGCCTTGATCGAAACATAGTCATAGCGGTCGTCGTAGTCGTTGCCGCGAGACGCAGCCAGATAGCTGATGCCCAATTCCGGAAGATAATGCAGTTCATCCGTCCCGGTCTCTTCCTCACCCTCAAGGCGGTAGCGATAGGTGATCGGGATCATCTCGTAAAAGCACGCGCCATAGCCCTGTCTGCGTGATGTGCCGAACGTGTAGCTCTGGATTTCCCGGTCGAGCCCACCCGACGATAGGAGGGTAGCCTCTACGTTCCAACCACCTCCACCGGCAGGATCGGGCATCTCGCCGGGGCGTAAAGGATAGGTGAAAGTTTCGCGCGTGCTGGGGACAAGCGCGTTACTCTCAACTTCGATTATGCTGAGAATATAGATCCCCTGGCTCAGCGAAACTTGCGTCGCCTCTCCAGGCTCATAGTAGAACGTCGCCTCGATGACTGCGTCAGAGATGCGGCGGAACGTCTCCCACTCGCCACTGGCGAGTTCGAACCGGACACCAGTATCCAGATCAGCCGAAGTGGGGCAGGCCATCGCTGTCCCCGGCAGCGCAAGCAAACATGCGAGTTGAGCGATCCGTGCCATGAACATCTTCAAAACAGAAAATACCGCTGCGCCATCGGCAGCACTTCAGCAGGCTGGCAGGTCAGTAACTCCCCATCCGCTCGCACCTCGTAGGTCTCGGGATGCACCTCAACCTCTGGCGTCGCGTCGTTCAGCTTCAGGTCCTTCTTCCCGATGTTCCGCGTGTTCTGCACAGCCACTGTGTCCTTCGCCAGACCAAGCGCCGCGCCAACCCCTTCGGCCTGTGCTGCTGCCGACACGAATGTCACGGCAGAGCGTTCGACCGACCGGCCATAGGCTCCGAACATGGGCCGGGTATAGACCGGCTGCGGCGTCGGAATGGACGCATTCGGATCACCCATCTGCGCGCAGGCGATGGTTCCGCCCAGCAGCACCATCTCGGGCTTCACCCCGAAAAACGCTGTGTTCCACAGGCACAGGTCCGCCCGCTTGCCCACTTCGATGGAGCCGATCTCGTGGCTGATCCCATGCGCAATTGCTGGGTTGATGGTGTATTTCGCAATGTAGCGGCGCACGCGCGCGTTGTCGTTGTCGCCCGTCTCCTCGGGCAATGCGCCGCGCTGCTTCTTCATCTTGTCGGCGGTCTGCCAGGTGCGGATGATGACCTCTCCCACACGGCCCATGGCCTGACTGTCGGACGCGATGATCGAAAACGCACCCATGTCGTGCAGGATGTCTTCGGCCGCGATGGTCTCGCGCCGGATACGGCTCTCGGCAAAGGCGACGTCTTCGGGGATCGATTTGTCCAAATGGTGGCACACCATGAGCATATCGAGATGTTCTTCGAGCGTGTTCACCGTAAAGGGCCGCGTCGGGTTGGTGGAGGAGGGGAGCACATGCTCCTCCCCGCAAATCTTGATGATGTCCGGTGCGTGCCCGCCACCCGCGCCTTCGGTGTGGAAGGCGTGGATCGTGCGGCCCTTCATGGCGGCGACCGTGTTCTCTACAAACCCGGACTCATTCAGAGTGTCGGTGTGGATCATCACCTGCACGTCCATGTCGTCCGCCACCGACAGGCAGCAGTCAATCGCGCCCGGCGTCGTGCCCCAATCCTCATGCAGCTTCATTGCACAGGCGCCTGCCTTCACCTGCTCCTCCAAGGCGGCAGGCAGCGAGGCGTTGCCCTTGCCCGCAAAGGCCAGGTTCATCGGAAACGCATCGGCGGCCTGCAACATTCGGCCCAGATGCCAAGGCCCTGGGGTCACCGTCGTGGCCAGCGTGCCGTGCGCAGGTCCGGTCCCGCCACCCAGCATTGTTGTCAGACCAGAATGCAGAGCGTCGTCAATCTGTTGCGGGCAGATGAAGTGGATATGGCTGTCAAAGCCCCCTGCGGTCAGGATCTTGCCCTCCCCCGCAATGGCCTCCGTCCCCGGCCCGATGATGATGTTCACACCGGGTTGCGTGTCGGGATTGCCCGCCTTGCCCACGGCGGCGATGCGCCCGTCCTTCAGACCCACATCGGCCTTGTAGATGCCGGTCCAGTCCACGATCAGCGCATTGGTGATGACAGTATCAACGGCACCCTCGGCCCGCGTCACCTGAGACTGCCCCATCCCGTCGCGGATGACCTTGCCACCGCCAAACTTTACCTCTTCGCCATAAAGCATGGCGTTGTCGCCACTGCCGCCCGTGGCCGCTTGGCCTGCAGCTTCGGCGGTCAGGTCACGCTCCACCTCGATGATCAGGTCGGTGTCGGCGAGACGCACCTTGTCGCCCACGGTGGGGCCAAACATGGCGGCATAGTCGCGGCGGGAGATGGATGTGGGCATGGATCAATTCCGTTCGTTTGGGGCGCGTCCGGCCAATGGAAGCGCGTTTCCAATTGATGCAGTGCCGGCCAGTGTGGGACACACCGCAAAGACAGCGCCAGGCTGTGAGAAGCTCGGCCGCGTCATGGCTGCATCAATTCCTGCAGTTCATACGTGCGCGTCAACGTGACCCTGTTCAGGCAGTCGTACCAGATCAGGGGCTGGATGCTGCCGCCGCCATAGGGTGCAATCTCCGCCGAACAGGTCGCATCCCGGTAGGCTAGCCATTTGCGCTGCGCATCCAGAAGCAGAGGGCCAGCACCCACGCTGTCCATATAGCCTTTGACCTGAGGCCAGACCGCATTCAGTTGCGCATCGGATTGCGCATAACGTGCCGCGGCACATTGGTTGATCTCGATCTGTGTCTGACCAGGGCAGGCGGCCTGGGCCATCCCGGCGACGCAAAAGAACGCAACGCTAAGCCAAAAACGCATCATCCACCTCAACTTGCATAGCTGTCACCAACCCATTGGTCTGCATCGCCATGCCAATGACCCCAAGCAACTCCCCGTACTGCGCCTCTGACATCCCCTTGGCCCGCGCCGCTGCGGTGTGGGAATGAATGCAATACTCACACCCGTTTGCCACGGACACAGCGATGTACAGCATCTCCTTGACCAGTGGGTCCAGTTCCCCCGGTCCTATCACCTCTTTCAACCGACCCCATGTGGCGGCCAGCAACGCCGGATCATGCGCCAATGCCCGCCAGAAGTTGTTGATGTACTCGGTCCCCCGCACCGCACGAATATCGTCGAAAACGGCCAGCACCTCGGCGCTGGCCTCCTCGTCCGATATGAGCGGCAGGGTTGCCATCAGACCATCGCAAAGATGCGGGCCGGACCACCGGTGCCGCCGACATGGTTGGGCGCACCCACGACAAGGGTCGCTCCGGCAGCAGGGACCTGATCCAGACCCGCCAGATTCTCGATGCCGTAGCGCCCGCTCGGCAACCACGCATAGTGGGTGGCAAAGTCCGGCGACGGCCCATGATCAAGGGACAGCGTATCCACCGCCATCGCGACGGCAGTCGTCTCCTCCAGCAGCATCTGCGTCGCTTCGATGTGGAAGCCGGGGAAGTGCTTTACGTCGTTCGCGTCATTCCCAACATAGGCCGCCGCATCGCCCGACTTCGCCGCCCAGCCGGAATGCATGGCAATGCACGCCTTGTCGGGAATGTCGCCATTGGCTGCGATCCATGCCTTCAGATCATCCGGCGTTACTTGGGCATCAGCATCTTCTGCTGCCTTCGCCGCGATATCCACGACGCACAGCGGGATCACCAGATCACTGACCGGGATTTCGTCGACCGATGTGCCATCCGCTGAAAAGTGCAAAGGGGCATCAATATGGGTGGCCGTATGCTCGTTCACGGCAAGGTTCATCAAGTTGAAGCCATGTTCGGCAAAGTTGAAACTCTGCTCCATCGAAATGCCGGGCACACCGAAAAAGGTGGGGAAGTCGGGGCTCAGCTTGTGGCTCATGTCCACGACGCCACCATGTCCCGCCGCCATGGCCGCAGGGGCTGCAGCCATCCCGACGGTTGCCGCCGCTCCGACAGCAGCGCTCGCCTTGAACAGATCACGCCGCGACAGCATCCGATCCTTGACCGCGTTCATCACACATACATCACACATGGGTCTCTCCTCCCGTTGGGGTTGCCCTGCTCAAAGGTCGCCCATCACCTGCTGGTTAAATCCATACACCTTTCGCGCCCCGCCGATGGGAATCAATTGAACATCACGCGCCTGACCGGGTTCAAAACGCACCGCAGTGCCTGCTGCGATATCCAGTCGCATCCCACGCGCCGCATCGCGATCAAACTCAAGCGCCGCATTCGCCTCACCGAAATGATAATGGCTGCCCACTTGCACGGGGCGGTCGCCGGTATTGGCCACATGCAGCGTGATGGCGTGAACGCCAGTGTTCAGTTCAATGCTGCCGTCAGCGGGTATGATTTCGCCGGGGATCATTTGCGCCGCCACATGATCACTGCGGCCACCGCGATCAGCGCCAGACCCATAGCAACGAGCCACGGCTCTGATCCGTGCGGATGCGTGTGGGGTCCGGGGTGGGCCAACGCCGGGGTCGCCATGACCAGCGGGGCGGCGAGGGCGAAACGTAATGCTTTCATGGGTATTTCTCCTTGGGTTGGCAGCGGCTCAGCGGATTGGATTGTGCACGGTCACCAATTTGGTGCCGTCGGGAAAGGTCGCCTCGACCTGCACGTCGTGGATCATCTCGGGCACGCCTTCCATGCACTGGTCGCGGGTGATGACCTGCGCGCCCGCCTCCATCATATCGGCGACGGAGCGTCCATCCCGCGCGCCCTCGACCACCGCGTCGGTGATCAGGGCGATGGCCTCGGGGTGGTTCAGCTTGACGCCGCGCGCCAGCCGCTTGCGCGCCACCTCGGCGGCCATGGCGACCAGCAGCTTATCCTTTTCGCGGGGGGTGAGTTGCATGGGTTAAAGTCTCCAGCAGATGGGCAGATGACCACCCGTGAGGTGATCGAGAATGGGCAAAAGCGTCTTGCGTAGATGATAGCCGGACGGGGCAAGGGCGCGCAGGACAAGCGTGTCGTCGGTCAACAGGCTGGCACCGCCTGTCTCGGGCAAACGGGCGCGGATGGGATCAAGCTGCGCCTCTGCGTCCGGCGCGACATAGGTCAGGCTGACCATGGCTGTCGCACCGCCCCCGATGGCCGTGCGCGCCATCTGTGCGGTCATGTCGCCGGACAGTGACCAAGCATCCAGCACCAGCGGTGCGCCATCGCGCCTGACCTCGATCCGGTCCGAAAATTGCCCCTGCACGGCGTCCTCGCCCATGGCGATCCTGCCCAGACACATCGGCTCAACAATCAACGCGCGGGCCGAGGGGGCCAGATCGCAGGACAGGCGGCGCGACATCGCGCAGCCGTCAAAGATCAGCGTCTCCTGCGGCAACCACCAAAGAGTCGCGTTCTCTTCCACAGTAAGGCGGGTCTCGACCCGCCCCACCTCACCCGGCTGTGCGCGATAGGCCCGCTCGCAGGCCTGCGTGGTCATCGTCAGATGTGTGCCTGCACCGGCGGTAGCGGCGTAGTCGAAGCGGTCGCCGCCCGTCACGCCGCCCGACGTGTTCAGCAGCACGGCTGTCATGCCACGCGCGGCCCTTGGAAAGACGGCCTTCGCCGCGCCCTGTTGGTAGAGCCCGTCAATCACGGTGCGCCCGTCAACTGGCTTGGTCGACAGCCGAACAGAGCCGATGGCGCGCGGTTGCGCAGGCGTTGCAGCAGTGAGGGGTAGGTGGGCAGTCATTCAGGTTCGCGGCAGCTCAAGTCGCCCGATATGACCATTCTTGAACGCCTTCGGCTAGTCCTTCGGCCAAATGCCTGAAATTTCGCCGAAAAAGCGCCTATTTTTCGGGCAGTTGCCGGAGCAGATAGGTGTCCATGATCCACCCATGCGCCGCCCGCGCCTTGGCCCTTCGTGCAATGATCCGCGCCGACACATCCGCGAGGCGCCCGTGTTCCAGGATCTGCTCAGGCATCCCCAGATACGCCCCCCACCAGATGTCAAAGCGCGCTCCATCGAGGCTCTGGAACGTACAATCGCCATCCAGCATCACCACCAACGTCTCGCACCCCTCAGGCCAGCCGTGATCCCGCAAGCGCCGCCCGGTCGAGATCGTCACGGGCGCGTTGAGCGTATTGAGCGGGATCGCATGCGCCGCCGTCAGCGCCTGAACCGAGGTGATCCCGGCAACCACCTGTATCTCCGGCTTCGGCTCCAACCGCGCCGCGATGCGCAAGGTGCTGTCATAAAGCGAAGGATCTCCCCACACGAGCAGCGCAACTTTGCGGGCCTTGGGATGCTGCGCCATCGTCTTGGTCCAGATCCGCGCAATCTCGTCATGCCAGGCATCCACGCGCGCGATATAGGGCAGGCTGTCGTCGCGCACCGGCATATCAAATAGGGCGACCGTGGCGTCATCGCGCACATCCAAGATGATCTGTGTGCGCAGATCGGCCAGATCGCCTTTGCCTGCGCCTTTGTGCGGCACCAGAAACAGATCGGCCTCGGCCATCACTCGGCGCGCTTCGCCGGTCAGGTGATCCGGGTTGCCCGTGCCGATACCAATCAGAAAAAGCTCCAAGGCAATTACCCCTCCGCCAGCGCCCCGTAGAGGATCAGGGCAGGGGCATCGCTCACCCCCTCTCGCAGCCGTGCGGCCAAGTCTGCTACACTCATCCGGTGCAATGCCTGCGCGTCAGTTGACACCCCTTCAGCGAGCAGCGCCGGGGTGTCCCCCGGCAACCCGCCATCCATCAGCATCTCCGCCAACGCGGGAAAGGTCCGCTGCCCCATAAACACCACCGTCGTCGCCTGCGGATCGGCCAGCGCTGCCATGTTCAGATCTTCCGGCAACGCCCCCCGCACATCATGGCCCGTGATGAACTGCACCCGCCGCGCAGTAAGGCGCCGCGTCAGGGGAATGCCCGCCGCCGCCGCCGCCGCACAGGCCGAGGGCACGCCGGGAATGATCTCGTATTCAATGCCCGCCGCCTTCAGCGCGTCGGTCTCTTCCTCCAGTCGGCCAAAAGTGCCGCCATCACCCGACTTCAGACGCACAACGCGGGCGTTCTCCTGCGCATACTCCACCAGCAACTGGCTCACATGATGCTGCTTGGGCGACGGGCGACCGGCCCGCTTGCCCACGCCGACCAGATCGGCCCCACTACGTGCATGGGCCAAAATCGGCCCGGCACTCAGGTCGTCAAACAGCACCGCATCGGCCCGCTTCAACCGGTCCACGGCCTTCAGCGTCAACAACTCCGGGTCACCGGGGCCTGAGCCCACGAAACTGACAAACCCCGTCATCCCGCCTCTCCGGTGATGAGGTGAAAGAACGTGCCGGTCACATGACCCTTGCGCGATCCGGTCTCGGGCACCGGATTGCCGTCGGCATCTGCCACTTGGGCCAAGGGTTCATCCGGCTCATCCAGAATGGTCGTGTAGTGAAATTCGTGCCCGCGCAGCGCCGCACCGGCGTCAAACCCCGGCATAGGCGCATCCAGCACCGCCCGACGATAGCCCAGATGGAACTTCCGCTTTTCAAAGCTGGTTTCAAGCCCAAACAGCCCGGTCATCTCGTGCCGCGTGCCGTCCTTGTCCGTCAGCCCCGCACCCAGCACCATGTAGCCGCCGCATTCGCCATGCACGGGCCGGGTCTCGGCATGTTTGCAGAGCCCGGCCTTGAAAGTGGAAGCCGCCGCCAGCGTCTCGCCATGCAATTCGGGATAGCCGCCGGGCAGCCAGACGAGGTCGGCGTCTTCGGCCGGTGCCTCATCCGCCAGAGGCGAGAAAGGCGCGATTTCAGCGCCTGCCGAGCGCCAACCCTCCAGAAGATGCGGATAAGTAAAGGAAAACGCGGCATCACGGGCCAGCGCGATCTTCTGCGCAGGTGGCTTGGGCAGCGGATGCGCGTCAGGCGCAGGGCCAGCCTGCGCCGCCATTCTGATCGCGTCCAAATCAACATTCTCGCGCAGGAACCCCGCATACCCGGCAATCGCTGCCTCAAGGTCAGGGTGCTCCACCGCCTGAATCAGCCCCAAATGGCGCTCGGGCAGCTTCAGATCACCGCGCCGGGGCAGACTGCCCAGCACTTTCACACCCGCGCGCTCCATGCCTAAGCGCGTCAGCCGCTCATGCCTCGGGCTCGCGACCCGGTTCAGGATAACTCCGGCAAAGGGTAGGTCGGGATTGTAGCTCTTGAACCCCAGTGCCGTGGCTGCTGCCGATTGCGCCTGTCCACCCACGTCGATGACCAGCACCACAGGCCAACCCATGGTCAACGCCGTCTCCGCACTCGATCCGAACCCCGACTGACCGCGCGTGGCAACCCCGTCGAACAGACCCATCGACCCCTCGGCTACGCAAATATCCGCGCCGTCCATCTGCGCGGCAACGCCACCCAAGAGCGTCCCGTCCATCGCCCAGGTGTCTAGGTTGAACGACGCCCGCCCTGCGGCAGCGAGGTGAAAGGCCGGGTCAATATAGTCGGGCCCCGACTTGTACGGCTGCACCACCAGCCCATCATCCCGCAGCGCCCGCAACAGCCCGAGCATCACAGTTGTCTTGCCCGTTCCAGACGCTGGCGCAGAGATCATCAGCCCCCTAATCATCGCCATGGCTCCAGCTTGCCCAAGGGCTGTCTGCACTTTGCGGTCGATAGCGCCGGTCGTAATCCGTTGAATAAAGGCAGCTTTCGTCGAAACTCTCCGCCCCGATGGCGCGACCCACAAGGATCAGCGCCGTGCGACTGATGCCCTCGTGCATAGCGTCTTTAAGCGTCGACAGGGTGGCATGAATGATCTGCTCATCCGGCCAGCTTGCACGGTAGACAACCGCCACGGGGCAGTCCGTGCCATACGCAGGTGTCAAGTCCGCAATGACCTGATCCAGATTGCCGATGCTCAGGTGGATGGCCAGCGTGGCACCCGTGGCGGCAAAGTTGGTCAAGGTCTCACCGTCCGGCATGGACGAGGCCCGCCCCGGCGTCCGCGTCAGCACCACCGACTGCGCAACGCCCGGCAGCGTCAGTTCTGCCCCAAGTGCCGCTGCCGCTGCCGAGAATGACGGCACGCCCGGCGTCACGGTGAACGGAATGCCTGCCGCTTTGATCCGGCGCAACTGCTCGCCCATGGCCGACCAGACCGACAGGTCGCCCGAATGCAGCCGCGCGATGTCCTGACCTGCTGCATGAGCCGCCTCGATCTCCACCATGATCGCGTCAAGATCCATGGACGCGGTGTTTACAATCTTCGCACCCTCAGGGCAGTGGTCGAGGATGGCTTCGGGCACCAGCGACCCGGCATAAAGGCAGACGGGGCAGGCCGCGATCAGGTCGCGTCCCCGCAGGGTCAAAAGGTCGGGCGCACCGGGGCCCGCGCCGATGAAGTGAACGGTCATGTGTCTGGTCCTTGAGCTATGGCGCAGGTCGCCATGCGGTCATTTGAGATAGTGCGCGGCCCGATGAGCGTGGCACCCGGCCCCGCGGCAGCAAGTGCCGTGGCCTCCGCCACGCTGGGCATGCCTTTTTCCGCGCTGCTGCGCCCTGACTGCGTCACTGTCGTCTGTGCCTTTGCATCCACATCGCTGACGGCGATCATCTGAATCCCTTTGGCTCTGGCGAAAGACTGCAACGCAGAGGCCTTCGCCTCAAGCGTCGCCACCGCATCCGGCGTCACGTCATGCTGCGCCAAAGCATCTGCAAGGCTGGCAGCCGTAGCCTTGGTGCTAAATCCGAACCCGGCCACGATCATCGCGAAAGGCTCCACTGCACAACCGGGTAGGCCGATGCCCAACCGCGCTTCGGTCCCAGCGGGGACACATGGCTGAGCGCGATGCGCATCAACTCGCCGCCATGCTCGGCCTGTGCTGCAGCCAACAGCGCCTCACCCTCCAAAGTGACCGCATTCACGACAAGCCGCGCATTTAAAGTGAGCACCTTGTCCAACACATGTTGAGACAATCCCCCGCCGATAAAGATCGCATCCGGCGCGCGCAATCCATCCAGCGCGTTTGGTGCCGCGCCCTCGGCAACGTCAAGACGATGCTCCACCCCAAGCTCCTCCGCGTTCTTCCGGATGCGCGCCGCCCGATCCGCGCGTGGCTCGATCGTCGTTGCCGTCATCGTTGGATGCGCCAAAAGCCACTCCAGCGCGATGGAGCCCGAGCCACCCCCGATATCCCACAGATGCTCGCGCGCTTTGGGGGCGAGGGTTGACAGGGTGATCGCGCGGATAGGGCGTTTGGTGATCTGCCCGTCGCTTTGAAACGTGTCGTCGGCCTGACCGGTCGCGACGCTCAGAGCAGTGCCGTTTCCAGCCACCTCAATGGCCACACAGACCGGATGCTCAAACGTGCCCGCGACCGCATCAGCGCGACACGTCGTAAGGCGGTCCTGTGGCCCGCCGAGGTGCTCCATCACATGCAGCGTGCTGTCGTTGAAGCCCCGCGCGACGAGGTAGCTTGCAAGCTCTGACACGGCCTCACCGTCGCGTAGCGTCACAATCAGTCGTGCGCCGGGCGTAAGGTGGCGGCGCAGGCGGGTCATGGGCGCGGCGTGCAGGCCAAGACAGGTGGTCTTTTCCAGTGCCCATCCCAGCCGCGCGGCGGCAAGGGAGAAGCAGGAAGGGCCGGGCAAGGCGGTCCATTCGGAGGTGCCGAAGCTGCGGGCGATGACGGAGCCCGCGCCGAACCAGAAGGGGTCTCCTGAGGCGAGAACAACGACCCTTTGTCCGCGCAGGGACGCGAGGAGGGCGATGCCGTCGGCGAAGGGGACGGGCCAGGGGATGAGATCTGTCCCCGCGGGGACACTTGTGGCTAATGCGTCGTTAACCACGAGATCTAGGTGGCGTTGCGGGGCCATGATGACGGCTGCCGCCGTCAGTGCGTCTTGACTTGCCTGGCTCAGACCGGCAACTCCGTCCTCGCCTATGCCGATGATTGTGAGCCAGGGGTCAGACATGCGTGCCAATCTTTTGATCCTGGGCGGAACGACCGAGGCGACCGCGTTCGCTAACGCCGCTGCTGAGAAGGGCTTGACCGGGACGGTCAGTTTTGCAGGGCGTGTGGAGCGGCCCAAGCGGCAGCCCTTGCCGCAGCGGATTGGGGGCTTTGGCGGCATCGCGGGCCTTGTCGCGTACCTGAAGGCGGAGAAGATCAGTCATGTGATCGACGCGACCCATCCCTTTGCCGCGCAGATGAGTGGCAACGCGGTGGCTGCTTGTGCGCAAGCTGATGTACCGCTCATGGCCCTGACCCGCGCGCCTTGGACGGAGCGGGACGGTGACCGCTGGACCCATGTGCCCGATATTGCAGGTGCTGTTGAGGCACTGAAACAGCCTGCTCAGAGGGTCATGCTGGCGGTGGGGCGGATGCAACTCGCCGCGTTCGCGCCGAACCCACAGCATTTCTATCTTTTGCGGCTGGTTGATCCGCCGAAGGATCTGCCGCCCTTTCCGGACCATCATGTGCTGGTGTCGCGCGGGCCGTTTACTGAAGGCGACGATCGGGCTTTGATGGAGGAGCACCGGATTGATCTGGTGGTGTCCAAGAACGCGGGCGGGACCGGGGCCTATGCCAAGATCGCGGCGGCGCGCAGCCTGGGCCTGCCGGTGATCATGATCGACCGGCCTGCTGTGCCGGAGCGGCGCGAGGCGCATAGCGTGGACGAAGTGATGGACTGGCTGCGTCATTCCGGCGTCGACCTTGGGGTGTAGACCAGCGGCGGGCCGCAACGTGTGATGATCCGAGTGCGGGACGAGCCGACAAGGACCATGGTACGCATGTCGGCCATGTCCGGTGTTGTTTCGGGCAGAGGGACGATTTTGATCTCTTCGTCGGGGCGCGTGACGTTGCGGGCGAAGATGACAGGGCGGGTGTCGCCACATGCCTCTTTCAGCACGTCCAACGTGCGCACGAACCCCTCGGGCCGCGACTTGCTGCGTGGGTTGTAGAAGGCCATGGCGAAGTCGGCCTCGGCGGCGAGGCGCAGGCGCTTTTCGATCAGGTTCCACGGTTTGAGGTTGTCGCTGAGGTTGATGGCGCAGAAGTCGTGGCCCAAAGGTGCGCCGCAGCGGGCGGAGGCGGCGAGCATAGCGGTGATGCCGGGCAGGACGGAGATGTCGAGATTGCGCCAGTGGGCGGGGCCTGCTTCGACGGCTTCAAAAACGGCAGCGGCCATGGCAAAAACGCCGGGGTCGCCGGAGGAGACGACAACGACCTTGCGCCCTTCGGCGGCCATCTCAAGCGCATGGCGCGAGCGGTCGATCTCGACCCGGTTGTCGCTGGCATGCAGCGTCAGGCCGGGGCGTTCGGCGATGCGCGCGAGATAAGGAATGTAGCCCACGATGTCCGTCGCCTCGGCCAGCACGTCCGACACTTCGGGCGTGATGAGCGCGTCATCCCCTGGCCCGAGGCCCGCGATGCGCACCCAGCCGGTCACGGGCGGCGGCCCTGTCCGTGGACCACGATGATCGAGAAATAGGGGGTCACCTTACCCCCGGCCTCGCACAGCTTTTGCACGTTCTGGTTCGGCATAGCGGCATATTCGATCAGGTAGGCGTCTTCGAACTTGCCTGCCCGGCGCAGGGCGCTGCGCACCTTGTCGATGTTGCGCCCGATTTTCATCACCACCAGCGCGTCGGCTTGTTCCATGCGGTCCACGAGCGTGTCTTCGTCGAGCGTGCCCATCAGGATCGTCAGGATGTCGTCGCCCCAAGTGATGGGCGCACCCGTCGCTGTCCATGCGCCCGACATGCCGGTGATGGCGGGGACGACTTGTACCGGGACATGTGGCTCAAGCCGTGTGTAGAGGTGCATGAAGGAGCCGTAGAAGAACGGGTCGCCTTCGCACAGGACAACGATGTCTTCGCCTTGTTCCGCAAGGCCGCGCAGGTGGGCGGTGCAGTCGGCGTAGAAGGCCGACATGATTTCGTTGTAGCGCGGGTCGGTCAGCGGGATTTCGGTGGTGACCGGGTACTCCATCGGGAATTCGATGGCGTGGTCGGCCAGCATGCCGTTCACGATGCGGCGTGCTTGACCGGGGCGGCCTGCCTTGCGGAAGAAGGCGACGTGCTTGGCGTTCCGCACCAGCCGGTCGGCGCGGACGCTCAGCAGGTCTTGCGCGCCGGGGCCGAGGCCTACGCCGTGGATGGTGCCGGGGGTAACTGGGCTGCGCATCGCAGTTATTCTTTGCGGCTTGCGATGGCGTTGACGGCAGCGACGGTGATGGCGCTGCCACCGAGCCTTCCCTGCACGATGCAGCAGGGGACGGGTTGGTCGGCCCAGAGGGCGTCTTTGGATTCCACCGCGCCGACGAAGCCCACGGGGCAGCCGATGATGGCGGCGGGGCGGGGGCAATTGGGGTCTTCGAGCATGTTCAGGAGGTGGAAGAGCGCCGTCGGGGCGTTGCCGATGGCGACGACGGCGCCTTTCAGGTGGGGTCGCCAAAGTTCGAGCGCGGCGGCGGAGCGGGTGTTTTGCATCTCTGCGGCGAGCTCGCGGACGCCGTCGTTGTGGAGGGTGCAGATCACCTCGTTGTTGGCGGGCAGGCGGGGGCGGGTGATGCCTTCGCTCACCATGCGGGCGTCGCAAAGGATAGGCGCGCCCGCTTCGAGGGCGGTGCGGGCGGCTTGGACGAAGCCGGAGGAAAAGTGGCAGTGCTGTTCCAGCCCTACGAGCCCGGCGGCGTGGATCATACGGACGGCGACCTGTTCTTCGTCTTTGTCAAAGCGGTCGAGGTCGGCCTCGGCCCGGATCGTCGCGAAGGATTGCAGGTAAATGGCCGCGCCATCGGTTTCGTATTCGTAGGGCATTTTAGCTCGCTGGCGTCAGGAGGTCGGTGGCCGTGAGGCCGGTCGCGCGCGGGGCATCCCATGGATGACCGTTTTCCACAAGGTCGAACGTGCCGTCGTTGCCCACGAGCGTGGTCGCGGCGCGGCGCGGGTGGGCGCAGCCCTTCGCACAGCCGGAGATGTGGAGGCCGGGTTTGGCCAGTTTGCGGGCGAGGTGCCGCGTGTCGACAGTGGCAGACGCGCAGGCGGGTGCGCCGGGGCAGGCGTGGGTGTACAGCAGCGGATCGTTTGCGTCGGTGATGAAGCCTTGTGGCGCGCAGGGTTTTGCGTTTTCGAGGATGAAGAGGCGCCATGGCGTGACGCGGAGGGCTGTGGCTTGGCTGTCTTGCAATAGGGCGGCTAGGGTGGCGGCGTCGATGCTGCCGAAGGGGGCGCCGTAGGTGGTGCCTCCGGGTTGCAGCGGTTGTGCTGCTTGATTGGGCGCCGTGTCTTGCCAGTCGTCGGGCAGCGGTGTCGATTTCAGGTGTTTGGCCATGCGACCCGCGGCTGCACCGTTTGTGTCGAGGAACCAGTGGGCGAGGTGGAGGAGGGCTTGGGGCGCTTCGGCTTCGCTGATCGCTTGGCCGTTGGGGGCGCCGTCGGCGCGCAGGATCAGGCTGGTTGCGCTGCGTTCGAAGCGGAAGTCGGCGGAGGTGTCAGCCAGTGTGGGCTGCGGGCCGGTGTCGATGGCGATGCCCATTTTGGCGGGCAGCGTGGGCATCTGTGGCAAGGTGTCGATGATGGCGGCGTGGAGGCGCGTTGTGAGGTCTCCTTCCTGCCAGAGCGGGGTGGTGACGATGTTGCGTTTGGCTTCCTGCTCGGGCGTGGTGTCGATCAGGTCAAGGGAGTGGAGGGCTGTGAGGACGGTTTGGTGGTCGTCTTCGTTGATCCCGCGCATCTGCAGGTTGGCGCGGCTGGTGAGATCGATGATGCCGTTGCCGTGGGACTGAGACAGCGTGCAGAGGCCGAGGATCTGGTCGCGGGTCAGGCGCGCCAGACGGGGGCGGATGCGCATGATCAGACCGTCGCCGGACATCATGGCGCGCCAGGCGCCGGGGCACCACCCTTTGATACTCATTGCGCCGCCTCCAGGCTGGCGCGGATGGAGTTGCGGCGGGTGTGCCAGAGGCCTGCAGCATCCAGCGCGGCGAACTGGTCTTGCATGGCTTGATAGGCGCCGGGGTTGGCGTCTTGGAGGAAGGCCGCGACTTCGGGATCGCCGAGGGTTGCGTCGTGGTAGGCGTCGAAGAGGTGTGGGCCGACGACACCAGCCAGGTGGGCGAAGGACGCCATATGGTCGAGGGTGGCGGCGATCTCGGCCCCGCCGCGGAAGCCGTGGCGCATCATGCCTGCGAGCCAGTTGGGCTGCGTCGCGCGGGCCTGAACGACGCGCGCGATTTCTTCGGGCAGCGTGCGGGCGCGGGGGCGGCCGGGCTGCGTTGTGTCGAGGTGGTAGAGAGAGGCTTTGCCGCCTGTCACTGCTTGCGCGGCTGCAAAACCTGCTTCGTGGGCGGCGTAGTCGGAAGCCAGCAAAACATCGGTTTCGGGGAGGTCCTGCAGGTGGACGAAGCTGTCGGCGGCGGCGACGCGGGCGCGGATTCCGGCCTCATCCTTGACAGTATTCGGCCCGTCTAGGGCGTAGGCGGAGGCGGCGAGCCAGGCTTGGCCTGCGGCGGTACGGGCCTCCTCCGTGAAGGTTTCGATGTCTGCGCCCATGCCGAGGCCGAAGCTGCCGGGGGCGGGGCCATAGACGCGGGCCGTGGCAGCATTGCCTGCGTAGGGGTTCCAGTCCGCGGCTTCGTCGCGCGCAGCAAGGGCGCGGACGGCTTGGCCGAAGAGGGCGGAGAGTGTCGGGAATACGTCGCGGAAGAGGCCAGAGACGCGCAGAGTGACGTCGATGCGGGGGCGGTCGAGGCCGGTGATGGGCAGCACTTCGATGCCCGAGACCCGTTCGGAACCTTGGTCCCAGACAGGTTTGACGCCGAGCAGGTGAAGGGCCATGGCGAATTCCTCGCCTGCGGTGCGCATGGTGGCAGAGCCCCAGAGGTCCACGATCAACCCGCGTGGCCAGTCGCCTTCCTCTTGCAAGTGGCGGCGGACGAGTTCTTCGGCCAGTTTCACGCCTTGTGTATAGGCGGTGCGGGTTGGCACGGAACGCGGATCGGTGGTGTAGAGGTTGCGGCCCGTGGGCAGCACGTCTCGCCGCCCGCGATGGGGCGAGCCGGACGGGCCGCCGGGGATCCGCTTGCCATTCAGAGCGTCGATCAGGGCGGTGCGTTCGGTGTCGGCGCCTTGGCCCCAGATGTGCAGGCCGTCGCCAAACTGGCTTTCCTTGATGTCGCAGACGAAGCGGTCGATGCGGGTGATCGCCTCTGCCGAACACGCCGCACGGTCGAGGCCGAGATCGTTTTCGACACCGATGGCCTGCGCCTCCGCTCGGATGTCCTCTTGCAGCCGGTCGCGGCGTTTGGGGTCGAGGCCGTCGGCGTTTGAGAATTCGTCAAGCAGGGTTTCAAGCCGGACGAAGCGGTCTGGCGTGGTACTGTTTTTCATTGGTGGGGGCAGGTGGCCGAGAGTGACGGCACCGATGCGGCGTTTCGCCTGGGCGGCCTCGCCGGGGTCGTTGACGATGAAGGGGTAGATGACGGGCAGGGTGCCTATGAGCGCCTCGGGCCAGCATTTGTCCGAGAGCGCCACGGATTTGCCGGGCAGCCATTCGAGTGTGCCATGCGCTCCGATGTGGACCAACGCTTGCGTTTGGGTCTGGAGCCAGAGGTAGAAGGCGGCATAGGCATGGCGCGGGACGCGGGAGAGGTCGTGGTAGTCGTCGTCGCGTTGCTTTGGGTTTCCCCTTTCAGGTTGCAGGGCGATCAGGACGTTGCCCCGGCGGGTCGCCTTGAAGTGGAAGTGGCCCGCGTCAGTGTCCGTTTCGGGGTTGCCCCAAGCAGTGGTGAGGTCGTCTTGCAGGGATTGAGGCAGGCGGGCGAGGGCGGTTTGGTAGTCTGCCAGCGGCCATCGGATCGTTTCGGTTTCAAGCGCCTGCGTGATGGGCGTCGCATCGGTGTCGTGGCCCGCGTCCTTGAGGTCGGACAGGATGGCCTCGGTTGAGGCCAGCGCGTCGAGGCCAACGGCGTGCGCCATGTTCCAGTCTTTGCCGGGGTATGTGCTGAGCACGAGCGCGAGGGTGCGGTCCCGCGCCGGGGTGGCGGCGAGGTCGGTCCAAGCTTTGACGCGGTCAGCCACGGCCTCGATGCGCTGTAGGTCTGCGGCGTGGGCGTAGCGCGCGAATTGCAGGGCCTCGTCGCGGGCCTGCGGTTCTTTGAAAGAGGCAACACCACCGAAGAGCCGCCCGTCCACTTCCGGCAGGACCACGTGCATGGCCAGGTCAGTGGGGGAGAGGCCGCGTTCGGCTTCTGCCCATGCGTCGCGGGTTGAGGTGGCAAGGGCTATCTGGAAGACTGGCACATCGCCTGCGTCGAGCGGGGAGGAGCCGTTGGCGCCGATGCCCGAGAATGCGGTGGCGTTGACGATGGCGCTCGGCTTCAGGTGTGCGATCTGGCGGGCCATCCATGCCGCCGGTTCTGGGGCCTTGAGCGAGGGGGCAAAGAGGCCGAGGACGCGGAAGCCGCGTTTGCGCAGGGCGGCGAATGTGGCCTCGATGGGTGAAAGGTCGGCGGCAGCGAGGTAGGCGCGGTAGAAGGTGACGACGACGAGCGGTTTGTCGTCGGTGACTTGGATTATGGGGCAAGATACACCGTCTTCGGGGGTCCATGCGCCAACAGCTGGCAAGGCTTTGGCGCCTTTGACGGGGCCAGCGTAGAGGCCTGAGGCCAGCGCCATTTGGGCAAGGGCAGCTTGCGCCGCAACAGCACCGCCGGTGTCGCAGAGATGGGCAAGGCGGCGGAGGGTGGAGACGGGGAGGGTTGAGACCTCGTCCAGCCTTGGGTCAGGGCGTCCGTCGGCGGGCAGGACGGCGAGGGCGATGCCTTTCTGACGGCACAGGGCTTCGACTTGTTGGAGGCCGTAGGCCCAGTAGGGCACGCCGCCGATGAGGCGGATCAGGATGCCTTTGGCACCCTCTAGCGTTTGTTCAATGTAGGTGTCGACGGACAGTGGGTGTTTGAGGCCCACGAGGTTGGCGAGCCGAAGTGTCGGCAGCTTACCGTCCGCCCTGTGATACGCCGCCGCGAAGGCCCCGAGGTCGCTATCGGAGAAGGACAGCACCACCAGATCCGCGGGCGTCTGCCCCAGATCGGTGGGTGTCTCGGTCTCTTCAAGCCCATGGCTTTCGCGGAAGACGATGTGCATCGGGGGCGGTTCCTACTCGGCGGCTGCCGGAACATCCGTCAATGCGCCGCGGATCGCTGCCGCATTCACGTCGTCATGTTCGGCAATCACGACCAAACGCCCTTGGCGCTGTTCGTTCGGGCCCCAAGGGCGGTCGAACTGGTGGCGGACGCGGGCACCGACGGCCTGGACCAGCAGGCGCATGGGTTTGCCGGTGACGGCGGCGTAGCCTTTGACGCGCAGAATGTTCTGGGTCTTCGCCATCGTCTCGATCCGGGCGACAAGTTGCGCGGGGTCGTCCACTTCGGGGATGTCGATGATCACGCTGTCAAAGTCGTCGTGGTCATGGTCGTGATGGTGGTGGTCACCATCGTGGTCGTGGTAATGTTCGTGATGGCTGGGCCGGGCGTCCATGTCGTCTTCGGCCGCCGCCTCAAGGCCCAGTATGATGCGGGGGTCCACG
The DNA here is from genome assembly GCF_007995245.1 of Tateyamaria sp. syn59. GTDB lineage: Bacteria > Pseudomonadota > Alphaproteobacteria > Rhodobacterales > Rhodobacteraceae > Tateyamaria. The sequence goes on along the minus strand of NZ_VCBA01000004.1, from coordinate 175,997 downwards.
ACGCCCTCGGCCACTTCGACGACGGGCAAGGGGCGGGGGGCCTCGGCGGCGATGATTTCCTTGGTTCTGGCGACGCCATCAGGGCCGGCGAGGTCGGGCTTGGTCAGCAGGATGATGTCGGCGCAGCTGATCTGGTCTTCGAACACTTCCGACAGCGGGGTTTCATGGTCGAGGCTGTCATCCGCTTCGCGCTGGGCATCGACAGCGGCAACATCGGGGGCGAAGCGGCCTGCGGCAACCGCTTCGGCATCGGCAAGGGCAATCACGCCGTCCACGGTGATGCGGCTGCGGATGTCGGGCCAGTCGAAGGCTTTGAGCAGGGGCTTGGGCAGGGCGAGGCCGGAGGTTTCGATCAGGATGTGCTCGGGTTGCGGGTCGAGGGCCATGAGCGCCTCGATCGTCGGGATGAAGTCGTCGGCCACGGTGCAGCAGATGCAGCCGTTGGCCAGTTCCATGATGTTTTCGGCCGGGCAGTCGGGGATGGCGCAGCTTTTGAGGATGTCGCCGTCCACGCCCACGTCGCCGAACTCGTTAACCACGATGGCGAGGCGTTTGCCCTGCGGGTTCTGCATCAGGTGACGCACGAGGGTTGTCTTGCCCGAGCCGAGAAAGCCCGTGATGACGGTGACGGGGGTCTTGTTCAGGTTGGCCATAGATCAGAACTCCTGTGGAGGGATGCGGGCGATGCAGTTTTTGCGGAAATGTTCGGGGCGCTCGCGCCAGGGGACGAGGCCGTCGGAGGTGGCGGCGTATTTGGAGACCCCTTCGACGACCATGTCGGCGTCGCGGTCTTCCATCAGATTGCCGTAGACGTAGGTCCAGCGGTTTGCGCCGCCGCGCACTGCGACGGAGCAGCCGGAGGAGCAGTTGGACAGGCATTCCACGGCTTTGAGCGTCACTCCCTCCGGCATGGTGCGGTTTGCTAGCTCGGCATAGAGCGCTTCGCCGGGGCGTGTGCCGTCTTCAGGCACGTCCAGCTCGCGGCGGCATTTGACGCAGACCAAGAGTTCTACGGGGGGCAATTCGGCCATCTCATTTCCCAGTCGCGGGGACGGCATGGCAGATGGCGGGCGGCGAATGGCCGTGGTGTCCCGACACCCGGCACACCCCGTCCGGTTTCGTCCTTCTTTGGCTGGCAGGTCTCCCGGCTTGCGGATCCCGAGGCGTTCGCCTCTGCGGCTGCCCTGCCTTCCCGGCCTTATGAGCCAGTGGCGTGGAGCACCCTTTCCGGTCACGGTCGCGGGGGCGGCTGCGTTTGGGCCTTGCGACCCGTGGCATTCCCTTTTCACCCACAGCGAACCGCGGGCACCAACACGACTGTAGTGCGGGGCGGGGCAAACAGAGTCAAGCGTGATCGGGATGGTGACGGGACGGCTTCCCTTCTATCTTGGTCGCAAACGGAGCGCGTCATGTCACTAAAGATCATTGTCTGGGATTTTGATGGCGTGTTGAACGCCAACATCGTGGATGGCCGGTTTGTCTGGGCTGATACGCTGATGGAGGATTGGGGCATTGAGCTTGCCGCATTGGCGGGTCACCTGTTCCATCCGGATCGGCTTGCGGGGATCATGCGCGGACATGTGGACCTGCGGGCGGAGTTGGCGGCGTGGCTGCAGATTGAGGGGCACGAGGTCGATGCGGATGAATTCATGGCCTATTGGTTTGCAAGGGACGCTTTGCCGGACGGTGAGGTGTTGGCGCATCTAAACCGACCTGATGCGCGCCATGTGATTGGAACGAACAACGAGCCACGGCGGGCGAGCTATATCGAAGAGCAGATGGGCTTTGGAAAATTGGTCGAGCGCATCTTTGCCTCTGGCCGGATCGGGCATGCCAAGCCCGACGCCGCGTATTTCGAGCACATTGAAGCGTGGAGCGCTGCGCCACGCGCGGCCCATATCCTCATCGACGACACCAAGCGCAATGTCGATGCGGCGCAGGCGAGGGGTTGGGAGGCATTTCATTTCACTGATCAAAGCCGCGCCGGGCTGACCGCATTTCTGGATCGGGTGATGTAAGCGCCGACACCTCTGGCACCCACCGCAAAATGATGGCACCAACAAGAGTGAAACCCCGGAGGACGCCATGGACGACATCACCGAACGCCACAACGCCAAGATGAAAAAGATCAAGGCGGCCCGCGACAAGATGATGGAGACCAAGACCGAGGAGAAAGGTCTGATCATCGTCCATACCGGGCCGGGCAAGGGCAAATCCTCGTCCGGGTTCGGGATGATCATGCGCTGCATTGCCCATGGGATGCCGTGCGCTGTCGTGCAGTTCATCAAGGGGAACTGGGATACGGGCGAAAAGACATTCCTGCGCGAGAAATTCAGTGATGAATGCAGGTTTTTTGTGTCGGGAGAGGGGTTTACCTGGGAAACGCAGGACCGTGAGCGTGACATTGCTGCGGCCGAGAATGGGTGGCGGATCGCAAAGGAACAGATCCTCGACCCGGAAATCCAGTTCGTCCTGCTGGATGAAATCAACATCGCACTGCGCTACGACTACCTGGACATCAATGAAGTGGTCGACTTCCTGATGACCAAAAAGCCCGAGATGAGCCATGTCGTGCTGACCGGGCGCAATGCGAAGCCGGAACTGATCGAAGCGGCAGACCTTGTCACCGAGATGACGCTGGTCAAGCACCCGTTCAAGGATCTGGGTGTGAAGGCACAGAAAGGTGTCGAGTTCTAGCAAGGGCGCACGGCACGTGCGCCTTACCAGGGGACGCCCATGATCATTGGTCACGCACCTGCGGGTTACCTGCTGGCGTCTGCGCTCGACAATGGCTTTTTCCGTGATCCGGTGATGTTCTGGGCGATCATTGTTGGCTCCCTCGCGCCGGATCTGGATGTGCTGTGGTCTTTCGCGGTGGATGGTGCCGCGTCCTATAGCCACAACTATCTGACCCATGATCCGACCCTGTGGGCGGTCATGCTGTTCTTTGGCGTCGTACTGACGGCGCGGGTGCTGATCGGCGTAGGCCTCGGGGCGCTTTTGCACATGGCGCTCGATACGATCACGGGGCCTGTGTCCTGGGGCTGGGGCTCTTTTTCCTTCGCCGGACCTTTGGTCGCTGTGCCCGGCGCGACGGACAATTGGTACATCGCCTCAGTTCTGCATTGGACCATCTTTGTCGAGCTTGCGTTGTGGTCGGTCACCGGTGTCGTCTTTGTCGCGCGCCGCAAGCTGGAGCCTATGGAATGACGGCGCTGATGCTCCAGGGCACCGGGTCGAACGTCGGCAAGTCGATGCTGGTGGCGGGCCTGTGCCGGGCGGCGGTCCGGCGGGGGCTGGCGGTGGCGCCGTTCAAGCCGCAAAACATGTCGAACAACGCTGCCGTGACCGTTGACGGGGGCGAGATTGGCCGGGCGCAGGCCTTGCAAGCGATGGCCAGCGGGCTGGAGCCGCATACGGACATGAACCCTGTGCTGCTGAAGCCAGAGACTGACGTGGGCAGCCAGGTGGTGGTGCAGGGCAAGCGGCTGACAACCGTCAAGGCACGGGAGTACGCAGCCCTGAAACCTTCCCTGATGGCGCCGGTGCTGGACAGTTTTCACCGCCTGCAGGCGCGCCATGACCTGGTGCTGGTCGAAGGGGCGGGCAGCCCGGCAGAGGTGAACCTGCGCCCCGGTGACATTGCAAATATGGGGTTTGCCCGCGCAGCAGACTGCCCCGTGGTGCTGGCCGGTGACATCGACCGCGGCGGGGTGATCGCGCAGATCGTGGGCACGCAGGTGGTGATTGATCCTGACGACGCGGCCCTGATCCGCGGTTTTCTGATCAACCGTTTTCGCGGCGATCCGCGCTTGTTCGACGATGGCTATGCGCTGATCGAAGAGCACACCGGCTGGCGTGGGTTCGGCGTCGTGCCGTGGTTCACTGACGCGTGGAAACTACCCGCCGAGGACGCGCTGGACATTGCCACGCCCGCGCGCCCGGATGGCTTGCATATCGTCTGCCTCAAGCTGTCGCGCATCGCCAATTTCGACGATCTGGACCCGCTGGCGCAGGAACCGGGTGTGCGCCTGACCATGCTGCATGCGGGTCAGCCGCTGCCGGCCGATACGGATGTGGTGATCATTCCCGGCAGCAAGTCCACGCGTGGCGATCTGCAATTTCTCAAGGCGCAGGGCTGGGACGAGGACGTGCGCGCCCATGTGCGGCGCGGCGGTCATGTTCTGGGCATCTGCGGTGGGTTTCAGATGCTGGGCCAGGTTGTGGATGACCCGGATGGGATCGAGGGGCCGGCAGGCGCGACCGAAGGAATTGGGTTGCTGGATGTGCAGACGGTCATGTCCGACGACAAACGCCTGACCACGGTTGAGGCGGTACATGCGCTCAGCAGGCAGCGGTTTCAGGGCTATGAAATCCATATCGGGCGCAGTGACGGCCCGGACCGCGCGCGCCCTTTTGCACAGGTTGCGGGGCAGGATGAGGGTGCGATCAGCGCCGATGGCCGTGTGGCAGGCAGCTACCTGCACGGCATGTTTCGCGATGACGGGTTCCGGCGCGCGTGGCTTGCAGGGTTTGGGGTGAGCCATGGCAATGCGTCTTACACCGCAACGGTCGAGGCAACGCTCGATGCACTGGCGGATCACCTTGAAACTCATCTGGACGTGGACAAGCTTTTGTCTTGCGCGCGGTAGGGCGGCGCACCAGTCTTGACCCATGCCGCATATCATCCTCGACTACTCCGCCAACCTTGATGACATGATCGACATGCACGCGTTGTGCGTGGCGCTCAAGGATGCGGCCGCTGCCACGTGGGTCTTTCCGCACGCTGGCATCCGGGTTCGGGCACATGCTGCCACGCATAGCGTGGTTGCGGATGGGGATCCGCGTCACAGCTATGTCGACATTACCATCCGACTTGGTGCGGGACGGAGCGAGGCCCAAAAGACGCACGCCACGGAGGCGATTTTCGAGGCGGCAAAAGTGTTCACAATGGACCACATGGCCAATCACCCGTTCATGCTGTCACTCGAGCTGCGTGAGATCGACCCGGACCACAGCCGCAAGGTGAGTTCGATCCGAGACTACCTCCCGCCTGAGATGCACTGATTGTTTCTTCTGACTGAAAATACCACGGGGTTTGGGGATCGTCATTGAGATGCCATTGGCGCGAGAGACAATGGCGATGCCCCAACACTTCATATCGTCGCCGCAAGGCGGCCGCTAAATCAATCAAAGGAAAACTCAGGCAGCTGATCAAAAGCGACCTTTAGTGCCTCGCCCCAGCCGTTCGACACCATCTGGTAGTAGGGATCGTCCGGCTCGATCCGTTCGGCGTGGGTGATACACAGGCTGTCACCGGTATAGGTCACATAATCCAGCGGCAGGCCAACGGACAGGTTCGATTTTATGGTCGAATCGAAGCTGACCATCAAAAGCTTCACCGCATCCTCGAACCGCATCGCCGGATCATGGGCGCGCACGATGATGGGCTTGCCGTACTTCGCCTCACCGATCTGGAAGAACGGCGTGTCTTCCGAGGCTTCGATGAAGTTCCCCTCGGGATAGACCAGAAACAGGCGCGGCTCCGATCCCTTGATCTGACCGCCGATGATCATCGTTGCGCCAAAGGCGCCGTCGGCCTCCATGCCGGTTGTCGCATTGGCACCGATGACCTCTTTCAAGGTGCGGCCAACCTCGCGCGCCACTTGAAACATCGACGGCGCTTCAAGGATCGAGGGCTTACGCTCCTCTGGCGCCTTCGAGCGCTCATCCAGCAGCGAGATTACCGATTGCGTCGTGGCGAGGTTGCCGGCGGTCATGATGACAATCACCCGCTCGCCCGGAACCTCCCACGTATGCATTTTCTTGACGGTCGAGATGTTGTCGACACCTGCGTTTGTCCGCGTATCGGCCATAAAGATCAGCCCGGCGTCCAGCCGCATCCCTACGCAATATGTCATATCTTGTGTGTTCCCGCCCGACTCACGGCAAATCTGCGCTATTGCTGCTGTACCTGCAAGATCACAGACATATCTTCCGCAGCGTTACCATAACGTAAACCCGAGATAGGGGCCGCGCCGCGGTAGTCGAGGGCTGTCGCAACGCGCACGTAGCGTGCATCGGGCGAGATGCCGTTCGAGATATCGAACCCGACCCAACCCAGGTTCTCAATATGGGCCTCCGCCCAGGCGTGGCTGGCATCCTGATCCACACGGTCGTTCATCATCAGATAGCCCGAAACGTAGCGCGCCGGGAAACCCAGCGCGCGGGCTGCCGTGATAAAGACATGGGCGTGATCCTGGCACACGCCGTGCCCGGCCTCCATCACGTCTTCTGCAGACAGGTCAGAGGCCGCCTGGTCCGTGGAATAGGGCACCGCCTCCAGCACAAGGGCCGACAGGGCATGCAGCCGGTCGACGGCCGCGCCGTCCTGTGGTGCGGCGTCGATCAGGGCGCGAACGCGCACGCCAGCCTTGGTCAGCGGTGTGCTGCGGCGGAACAGCCATAGGGGGACATATCCGCCCTGCGGGCCGACGATGCCCGCCCGGTCCTCGATATCGACGGTGCCCGTACATGTGATTTCAATCTCGGACTGGCCGGGGGTAAAGCTGACCAGGTCCACGGCATTGGCGTGTTCATCCTCGAACGACACTTCGACCTCACCGCCGGTCACATTGATGTCCCAATCCTCGACCACCTGTCCCGGTCGCGACTTGGGGCGCAGGCGTATCTGCTGCAGGCCGTAAGGCACAGGGGCATCGTAGGTGTAGTGAGTCTTGTGGTGGATTTTCAGGCGCATGGCTTACTCGATGAACCGGTAGTCTATTTCGATTTGACGGCCCAGCGTCGCACTGTCGCGCAGGAAATCGGAGATGAATTCGTGCAAGCCGTAGTCGAATATGGCGTTCATGTCATGCGACCGAAATTTTGAACACAATGCATCGGCAAGGGACTGGCAGGTGTGCCGCGTTCCGTATTCCTTTTCCAGGTAGCCGAGGTTGTCGTTGATCTTGCCGTAGCAGAAGGCGAGGCTGCGCGGCAGGCGACCATCGAGGATCAGGAAACGCGCAATGGCGCGGGGGTCCACATCGCCATCATGCAGGGTCTGGTACGCGCGCGTGGTCGACGTGGCACGCAGGATCGTGTCCCATTGCACATTGTCCGACGGGCTGCCAACCAGCCGGACCGAAGGCAGCAGGATATAGTATTTCTGGTCGATGATCCGGGCAGTGTTGTCGGCGCGTTCATAAAAGGTGCCGATCCGGGCGAAATTGTAGATGTCATTGCGCACCATGGTGCCGTGCAGCGCGCCCCGGACAAACGCGCTGCGTTGCCGGATCACCTGCAGCACCCGGGGCAGGTCGCGGTCTTCGATGGGGCGTGCCAGCAGGCGCTTGAGCACCATGTAGCATTCGTTCACGGCCTCCCACACCTCGCGGGTGAGCGCGGTGCGCACCACGCGGGCGTTCATGCGGGCCGCTTCGATCCCCGCCATGACCGAGCCGGGATTGTTCGGGTCGCGCAGCAGAAAGTCGATGACTTTCGAGCCTTCGGGCGCGCCGTGTGCCGCCTCGTAAGCGGAGGCGAGGCCGGTCGACGACAGGATCGACGTCCACTCGCTGTCCGCAGCGCTCGACCGCGTCAACGAAATGCGCAGACCTGCGTCGATCATCCGTGCAGTGTTTTCGGCCCGTTCAAGGTAGCGGAACATCCAGAAGAGCCCGCCGGCAGTCTTGCCCAGCATCATGTTACTCCTCCAGCACCCAAGTGTCCTTGGTCCCGCCGCCCTGCGATGAGTTCACGACCAGTGACCCTTCGGTCAGGGCAACGCGGGTCAGCCCGCCGGGCGTGATGTCGATCCGGTCGGGTGACACGAGCACAAAGGGGCGTAGGTCGACATGCCGCGGGGCAAGGCCCGCATCGGTCAGGATGGGCACTGTCGACAGCGCAAGCGTCGGCTGCGCGATGTAGTTGCCGGGGCTGGCCTCAAGTTTCGCGCGAAACTTTTCGATCTCTTTCTTGGACGCAGCCGGACCCACCAGCATGCCGTACCCGCCCGATCCGTGCACTTCCTTGACCACCAGATCGGCAAGGTTGTCGAGAACGTATTTCAGCGCTTCGGGTTCCGAGCAGCGGTGCGTCGGCACGTTTTTCAAGATCGCCTTTTCGCCGGTGTAAAACTCCACGATGTCCGGCATGTAGCTGTAGATCGCCTTGTCATCCGCGATGCCGGTGCCCGGCGCATTGGCAATTGTGATCCCGCCCGCGCGGTAGACGTCCATGATGCCCGGCACGCCCAGCACGCTGTCGGGGTTGAAGTTCAGCGGGTCCAGGTATTCGTCATCCACGCGGCGGTAAAGCACGTCGATGGGCTTGTACCCTTTGGTCGTGCGCATCGCGACACGTCCATCGACGACGCGCAGGTCGTGCCCTTCGACCAGTTCCGCGCTCATCTGATCGGCCAGAAAGGCATGCTCGTAATATGCTGAATTGTGGATGCCCGGTGTCAGCACGGCGATGGTCGGGCGTCCGCTGCAGGCATCGGGGGCGCAGGCGCCAAGAGACTTGCGTAAGGACCGGGGGTATTGGCTGACCGACTGCACTTTGATCTTGCTGAAAAGCTCCGGAAACATGTGCAGCATGGTTTCGCGGTTTTCGAGCATGTAGCTCACGCCGGACGGGGTCCGCGCATTGTCTTCCAGCACAAAGAATTCGTTGTCGCCCGTGCGCACCAGGTCTGTGCCGACGATATGGGTGTAGATGTCACCGGGCGGCGAGACGCCGATCATTTCGGGCAGAAAGGCGTCGTTGCGGGCGATCATCTCGGCGGGCAGGCGGCCCGCGCGCACAATCTCCTGCCGGTGGTAGATGTCGTGCAGAAAGGCATTGAGCGCGCGCACGCGCTGTTCGATCCCCTTGGCCACCTTGGCCCACTCGCGGGCTGCGATGATGCGGGGGACAAGGTCGAACGGGATCAACCGTTCGGTGGCGTCCGGATCGCCATAGACGTTGAAGGTCACGCCGATCAGGCGGAACAGCGCCTCGGCCTCTTCCGACTTGGCCAATAATCGAGCCGTATCTTCGTGGTGGAACCAGTTGCAGTAATCGGCGTAGGGGGCACGTGCGTCAGTGCCATGGCCGAACATTTCGTCAAAATACTTCTGGTCAGATGCCATGTCTCTTAGCGTGCATATTCTGATCCGTATCGCAACCGGACTGTCCGGAACGGGTCTGAATCGGAACTTGTTGGTGCGCCGGGCGCCAGAAACAGCGTAATTTCTGCACATTTTGCAAGCACTTGGCGCTTGTCGCTGGTGACCGGGCAAAAATGCAGGCGACGCCACTGCGATCACGGTCGTTCTTTTCCGTATTTGAAAAGAGAAGAAGCCAGAGGCGCGCGCGACGATGACACCGCCGCCTTAAGGTTAACACTCGTTAAGGTGAATGCGCCCTTAAATCCTGAAGAGCGTAACCACGTGTTAACCGGTCTCCGAGCAGACTACCGGCACGGTACAGGCTGCCGAGCCGATGACCGTAAGAGGAGAAGCCTTGCCATCCCGCCTGCGTTCCGCCTGGCGGTCGGGCCGGATGGCGAGGTGGACCTGTTCTTCTTCTCTTTTCAAATACGGAAAACCCCGACATTGCAGCAATTGGGACGTTCGTGACTGGACGCGGCGGGCGCTATGCTGGACGGTGCGTATACCAAGACATGTCACAGGAAACCGCAATGCCCGCCCCTTGCATCATCTGCGTTGCCATCACCGGGTCCGTCCCGCAGAAATCGGACAACCCGGCGGTCCCGATCACCTTGGCCGAACAGGTCGAAAGCACACATGCAGCGTTCGAGGCAGGTGCCAGCATCTGCCACGCCCACGTGCGCAACGACGACGGGTCGACAACCTCAGACCCTGAAAAGTTCGCCTTGCTCAAGGAAGGTGTGGAAAAACACTGCCCGGGCATGATCATGCAGATGTCCACGGGCGGACGGTCCGGGGCGGGAAAGATGCGCGGGGGCATGTTGCCGCTGCGGCCCGACATGGCGTCGCTATCGGTCGGGTCGAACAATTTTCCCACCCGCGTCTATGAAAACCCGCCGGACCTGGTGGATTGGCTGGCGGCCGAGATGATCACCCATGACGTCAAACCCGAGATCGAGGCATTTGATCTGAGCCACATCTTTCGCGCGGCTGAGATGCATGAGAAGGGCCAGATCAAGGACACGCCCTACGTTCAATTTGTCATGGGCGTGAAGAACGCGATGCCGGTCGACCGGCGCGTGTTCGATTTCTACATTGAGACCGTGGAGCGGCTTTTTCCCGACGCACCCTGGTGTGCGGCGGGCATTGGCGCAAACCAGATCGTCCTGAATGAATGGGCCGTGGCCGCCGGCGGGCATGCACGCACAGGGCTTGAGGACAACGTGCGCCTCGACAAGCAGAGGCTGGCTCCCTCCAACGCGGCCCTTGTCGCGCGGGTGGTTGATATTTGTGCCAGACATGACCGTCCGGTGGCTAGTCCTGCGCAGGCGCGCGCCATCCTCGGGTTGCGCGCGGCCTGACCACGTGCCCTAGCGTCATTTGCCTCATCCGGTGGACACGGCCCGGTTGATCCGCCACGCTGCGGACCAGCAGGAGGAGATCACCCATGGACATGTCATTCACGCTACGCCCCGAAAACCGCGATTTGCTGGACCGGGTGGCGACCATGATCCGGGACGAGATCATGCCGCTCGAAGACGAATATGCCGCCGAAGTCGCAAAGGGCGACCGCTGGGCCTACACCGACCGCCAGACCGAGATCCTCGAAGGCCTCAAGGCCAAGGCCAAGGCCGCCGGTCTGTGGAATTTCTGGCTGACCGACAGTGACAAGGGGTTCGGCCTCAGCACGGTTGAATACGCGCACTTTGCCGAAGAAATGGGGAAAACCCCGCTTGGGGCAGAGGTCTTCAATTGTTCCGCCCCCGACACTGGCAACATGGAAGTGTTCGAACGCTACGGCACTGACAAGATGAAAGAGGATTGGCTGGCGCACCTCCTCGAAGGGAAAATTCGTTCCGCCTATCTGATGACGGAACCCGATGTTGCCTCGTCTGATGCCACAAACATCTCGATGTCCTGTGTGCGCGACGGCGATCACTATGTGCTCAACGGCGAAAAGTACTGGGCCAGCGGCGCAGGGGACCCGCGCTGCAAGGTCTACATCGTCATGGTCAAGACGGGCGGCGATGACCTGCCCAAGCACAAGCGCCAGTCGATGATCGTTGTCCCCGCGGGGACGGAAGGCATTGAAATTCTGCGCCCCATGCTGGTCTACGGCCACGACGACGCGCCGCACGGGCACATGCACATCCGCTTCACCGATGTGCGCGTGCCCGCCGAGAACATCCTGCTGGGCGAGGGGCGCGGGTTTGAGATTGCGCAAGGCCGCCTAGGGCCGGGCCGCATTCACCACTGCATGCGCGCCATCGGGCAGGCCGAAGCTGCGCTTGAACTGATGTGCAAACGGTCGTTGTCGAAGGAAGCGTTTGGCAAGCCGCTCGCCCAGCTGGGCGCCAATTATGACATCATCGCGGAATGCCGGATGGAGATCGAGATGGCCCGGCTTTTGTGCCTCAAGGCCGCGTGGATGATGGATCAGGGCGACGCGCGGGCCGCCGCCCCATGGATCAGCCAGATCAAGGTCGTGGCACCCCGTGTCTCGCTCAAGGTGATTGACGAAGCGGTGCAGATGCATGGCGGGCAGGGGATCAGCCAGGACACGCCACTTGCGACCGCTTGGACCCACCAGCGCACGTTGCGGCTTGCCGATGGGCCGGACGCAGTCCACCGGCGGCAGGTCGCGCGGGCGGAGTTGAAGAAATACACCCAGCAGAAGATGTAGGCCGAAAATCGGCGCGCTTTTCGGCGGGCCGCAGCAACACTGCACAAATGGAAAACGTATCGTTTTCCACCTGTTTTCCGCGTCGGAAAACACTTGCGTCATTCGATTTGAGCGCGGAATGTCTTTGTATGAAGGACCACGCGCTCCCTCACGTGCCTCTGCGGCCGCCGGAAACGGTGCTGCGCCTTGCGCGCATGGCACAGATGATGCCGACGCGCCTGTCCTTTCTACGTGTCCTCGTCCGTCGCCTGTGCGCAGAGCATGCGACCATCACCCGCCCGGTCTGGGACATGTCGCCCGAAGGCTTTGGTCGCGCCGTCTATTCCATCGCACTTGGCGGTAACACCTACTCTCTGGTCGCGATCTCCAACGACCTGCCCGCCGATCATCGTAGCGATCGCGTCATCGCAACCGCATGGGACGCGGCCTTTGTCCTGTTTGACGGGGTCCCCGGCCCGGACGACCTCGACCGGATCGCAGCGCAAGCGCCCAAGCAGGAAGCCGGACGCTTTGGTCCGCGCGATCTGGTCCTGAGCCGCGCCAACAAATCGGTGCGCATGTGGGAGGCGACGGTTGCCGCCCTGAAGGCCGGCCACCAACCCGACCCGGACATGATCCGCGACATCGGCTATTTGATGCGCACCACGGCCGTTTACGGAAACGGCAAGTTCGGGATAGCCGACAGGCACCTGATCGCCGACAGGCCGGGCCTCGAAGGCCCTTTTGCAGCCGAGATGCTGACGGTCTATCTGATCCGGCACTTCACGCTCGATCTTGTGCAATTCGTGGGCGGCGCACCGCTTGCCCCGACGCTCGCCCGTCACCTTGGCATCGGCAACGCCACGGGTCTTGGGATGGCGCCGTTTCTGGTGAACCATCCGGTTCTTCTGCACAACTGGATGCACACCCGCGAAACGGCCCTCGCCCGCGTACTCGGTCGGTCGATGATGACAGATGCGCAGGTCACACGCCTGCAGGGACTTGCGCACCGCGCACTCGCCCACCTCGCCGATTGGCACGTGCCCGCCGCCGACCACGATGCAACTCTGCGCAAACTTGAGGCGGATTGGCTTGCCTTCCTGCCGAATTTCGACGCCCCCACATCATTCGCCGCGCTGTGGCAGGCAGGGCAAATGCAGACAGGCGCTCTGCAAGAGCTCCTGGCAGCCCTCCTGATCGAAGCCTGCCCTGAAGATGTCGATGATCTGGCAGCCGATATGGGCGATCCCTTTGGTCCGCTTGTGACGCCGTTTCCCGACACGGATGCCGTGAGATCCGCGATAGACCGAGATTGGGCCTGGGCGCTCGACTGCGACTACGATGCAGCCGATCACTGCCGCCGCTTCTGGTACGTCAGCGCGGCCAAGCTCGAACCGCGCCTGGGCGATCGCTTTGCCGAACCGGGGGCGGAGCTTGAAACGCCTCTCGACACCGCGCGGCGCGTGGCGCCGCTCTACGCAGCGCTACCGACCAGGCCGCAGCCGGTGTCGGAGTTCACCGCCGCGCACCCCGAACACGCCCACGCCATCGCCCGCGTGGCGCTGCTCAACCGCTACCCATACGCGGAAATTCGCGACAACCTGATTGCTGCGACCTGTCGCCCCATTGATATGTTGCGATGCAAGCTCAGCTTCTTTGGTGCGACAAAGTTTGATCCCAAGTCCGACCTGTGGACCCGCGTCACGCTGGCCCAGGGCGCGCCACTGGGACACGAACTGCGTCCTGAGATGGATGATTGGTGGCTTCCGGTGATGGAGCGATGAGCATGTCATGGACCGAAGTGCAAAACCTGGGCGTCAAGGCGGCCAGCGGTGCCGGGGTGCCGCCCGCGCAAGCGCTTGCCTTCGGCGCGATGCTGGCGCGGCACGTGGCAGATGACGGCCCACAAGGTGCAGTGACAGCCGCGCTGTCGGAACCGGAGCGGATCGTGGGGCTGGCTCACAAGGTCGAAACCATCGTTGAGGCGGCGTCGATCTCGTCCAAACCCGTGCTCGCCAAGGAAGAGGATGCAGGCACGCGCGCGATGTTGGTCAGCTGGATCGCCGGTCTGCCCTGCAAGTCCGATTTGGAGGTCGCCGGGGCGAAGTTGCGCATCAACCTGTCGCTGACAGAGCCCAGCACGCGCGGGCGACCCGAACGGCTGCATTTAGAGCCGTCATTAGCTGCGCTGATGACTGAGCTTGCAGCCAAGACCTATGTCCCCGACAGCGCCGCGTCGCGCTCAGGTGGCGCTGGCGCGGGCTTGATGGAGCTCGACTGACGCTGCAAACGGATCGTCAGGATAGCCGACGCCCGCCAGATAAAGCCCATCCGGCGGACAGACCGGACCACATGCCGACCGATCACAGGCCTCCAATGCCGCTTTGACATCGCCTGGCGCCCACGCACCAGCACCCACACGCTCCAAAGTGCCCACAAAGCTGCGCACCTGATTGTGCAGGAACGACCGCGCGCGCACGTCGAACTGCACCTCCGGTCCGTGCGGACCCTCCACGCGCGTCACATCCAGCCTGTCCAGCGTCTTTAGCGGACTGTCCGCCTGGCAGATCGACGACCGGAAGGTCGTAAAGTCATGCCGTCCGATCAGGTGATCTGCGCCTGCCTGCATGGCTTCCACGTCCAGCGCGTTGTTCACACGCCAAACCAGCCCCTTGAGATGCGTGGCAGGGGCTCGGCGCATCAGGATGCGAAACAGGTATCGCCGCTCAACCGCTGAAAATCGCGCGTGCCAGTCATCGGTCACGCGCGCACAGGCCACAATCGCCACCGGCTGAGGCTTCAGATGATGGTTCAGCGCCTCGGACAACCGAAAAGGATCCCAATCCTTTTCCATGTCGCAATGGGCCACCTGCGCCAGCCCATGCACGCCCGCATCGGTGCGCCCGGCGGCGGCAATGGTGTGAGCGCGTGGCTCCAGCTTAGCAAGGGCTGCCTCGATGGCACCCTGCACCGAAGGCTGATCCGCCTGCCGCTGCCACCCGGCAAACGGACCTCCATGATACTCTACTTTCAGGGCATAACGCGGCATGGCCGCCGACCTAGCTGCAAAATCGCAACATCGCAACGGCGCGGTTAACGTCCGTTCTTCCCTGTTTTCAGAGAATCCCAGCCCATTGCCCGTCAGGTGGCTTGGCCACCGTCAGGGGAGGCTCCCGCAGTTTCAACCCGCACAACGTCGAACTGGTAGGACCGGGCTGAGCACCCTACATAAGCCCCAAGGAATGAAGGGGAACTACGTGGTTCTGACGACAATTGCCGATGGGGTGCTGGATGTGGCCCAGGGCATCTACGACACCGGGGCGGACCTCTTTGGCGACACGACCATCCGGCTGGGGGTCACAGGCCTCGCCCGGTCGGGCAAGACGGTTTTCATCACGTCACTGGTGGCCAACCTGCTGGATCAGGGCCGCATGCCGCACCTGCTGGCAGCAAGCGAAGGGCGCATCGCCGCTGCCTACCTGCAACCGCAGCCGGATGATACCGTGCCGCGCTTTGACTACGAGGCGCATATCGGCGCGCTCACCGGTCAGCCGCCGCACTGGCCCGATAGCACCCGCGCGGTCAGCGAGCTGCGCGTGTCGCTCAAGGTCAAGCCGAACGGGTTGCTGGCCGGTTTGCAAGGGCCACGCACCGTGCATCTGGACATCATCGACTACCCAGGCGAATGGCTGCTGGATCTGGGGCTGCTGGATCAAAGCTACGATGACTGGTCCGCCACGACACTGTCCCGCCTCGCACACCGCGACAGCGCGGCGACCTTCCGTAATGCGCTGTCCTCCATCGACGGTGCCGAAAAACTGGATGAGCCGCAGGCGAAGACTCTGGCCGCTGCCTTCACAGACTACCTGCACGCCGCCCGCGCAGCGGGCTATTCGGACTGCACGCCGGGCCGGTTCCTGCTGCCCGGCGATCTTGAGGGCTCGCCTGTTCTGACCTTCGCGCCGCTGCCACCCGGCGACGCACCCCGCCGCTCGCTCCGACGCGAAATGGCGCGCCGGTACGAGGCCTATAAGGCGCAGGTCATTCGCCCCTTCTTTCGCGATCACTTCGCCCGCATCGACCGGCAGGTCGTGCTGGTCGACGCCCTTGGCGCCATCCACAACGGCCCCGCCGCGGTCGAGGACATGCGCACCGCCATGTCCGAAATCCTGTCGGCCTTCCGCCCCGGTCGCAATGCCTTCCTCAGCCAGATTTTCCGCGGCAAACGCGTGGAAAAGATCCTCTTTGCCGCGACCAAGGCAGACCATGTCCACCACGTACAGCATGCCCGCCTCACCGCCATCATGGAGGCGCTGACCCGAGAGGCGCGCGACCGCGCCCGCTTTGCCGGGGCCGATACTCAGGCGCTCGCCATCGCCGCCCTGCGCGCAACGACCGAGGACACGGTGCAGCACGACGGCGCGCCGCTCGACGTGGTGCGGGGCACGCTGCTCGACACCGGCAAACAGGCGGCCTTCTATCCCGGTGCGTTGCCAGAGGACCCGTCCCACATCCTGTCACCCGCCGCGAACGGCGCGCAGGACTGGCTGAACGGCGACTACGAGGTGATGCGCTTTGCCCCCGCAGCCCTAAGCTTGCGCCCCGGCGACGGCCCGCCGCATATCCGGCTGGACCGAGCGGCGCAGTTCCTGTTCGGAGACAAGCTGTGACCCATCTCCGCCCCGCCCAACCCACCGACGCGGGCGCCGTGGGTGCGATCCTGTCCGCTTTCATTGACGGCACGCCCTGGATGCCGCGCATTCATACGCGGGCCGAGGATCTGTCCTTCGCCGGGCACATGATCGAAAAGGGTTGGGTGACGGTTGCAGAGCAAGGCGGCGCCGTGCAGGCCTTCTGCGCCCGCAACGGCGCGGATGTGCACGCGCTTTACGTCTCGGACACGGCGCAGGGGCAGGGGATTGGCGCGCAGCTGCTGTCGCGGATGCAGGCGGCAACTGATCACCTCACCCTCTGGACCTTTCAGGCCAACACAGGCGCGCAACGCTTCTACCTGCGCCACGGTTTTGCCGAGGCGGAGCGCACCGATGGCAGCCGCAATGACGAAGGTCTGCCCGACATCCGCTATGACTGGCACAAGGAGGGCGCGTGATGGCCCAAGGCCCCGTCCTGATCGAGATCGAAGATGAACCGGCGCCCAAGGTGGCCGAGGCCCCGCCAGTGCCGGATGTAAGCCCCGCTGTGGCACCACGCGGTGACGCCATGCAGATGGCCGCGCGTGTGGCGGCGGCCAAACCATCACGGCTCGGGCGGCTTTTCTGGGGGCTGGCGGGCGCTCTCCTGACTGCCGTGCTCAGCGCTGCGGCGTGGAATTTCGTGATGGCGTGGATCGAGCGTGCGCCGCTGCTTGGTTGGGCGTTCACGGGCTTGCTTGCCGCCTTCGTGCTGACTCTTCTGGTCATCGCCCTGCGCGAGTTGTCCGCACTGCGTCGCCTGACCCGGCTCGACGGCCTGCGCCATGATGCAGCGCAAGCACTTGAACAGAACGATCTGGCAGCGGCCCGCGCGGTGACTGACCGGCTCGACGCGCTCTATCGCGCGCGGCCCGAAACCGAATGGGGTCGCGCGCGCCTTGCCGAACTGCGCGGCGACCAGATGGACGCCACGGGCCTGCTTGCGCTGGCTGAAGACACACTGGTCGCC
The DNA here is from genome assembly GCF_007995245.1 of Tateyamaria sp. syn59. Taxonomy (GTDB): domain Bacteria; phylum Pseudomonadota; class Alphaproteobacteria; order Rhodobacterales; family Rhodobacteraceae; genus Tateyamaria. The sequence continues at coordinate 158,516 of NZ_VCBA01000004.1, read as the reverse complement.
CCACTGGATCAGGCTGCCGAGCGCGAGGTCGAGGCCGCCGCCCGTCAGGTTGCAACGGTCACCGCACTCGTCCCGCTCGCTCTCGCCGACGTGGTGGCCGCGCTCACAGCCAACCTGCGCATGATCCGACGCATCGCCGAAGTGTACGGCGGACGCGGGGGCGTCGTGGGCAGCTGGCGCCTGACCCGAGCCGTGATGGCGCATCTGGTCGCCACGGGTGCCGTAGCTGTAGGCGACGACATGTTGGAGCCGGTGTTGGGTGGCTCTATCCTCGGCAAGCTGTCGCGCCGATTTGGCGAGGGGCTGGTCAACGGCGCGCTCACCGCTCGCGTGGGCGTGGCCGCCATGGAAGTTTGCCGCCCGCTTGCCTTTGCCCCTGGCACGCGCCCCAAGGCGCGCAATCTGGTGAAACAGGCACTCAGTGGCCTATTTCAGACACAACGCAGCACCAACGGACAGGAGTGAGCCATGGAAACCTTTGCCCCAGACCTGACAACAATGGTGCGGACCCCGCTGACGGATGAACACGTCGCCGCCATGCGCCGCGTGGGCACCCTCGTCGACGTCAAGGCAGGCGAATACTTCCAGCGCGCAGGCGAACGGATTGAGACCTTTCACTACCTCCTGTCCGGAGAGACGGAGGCGGTGAACTCATCCACCGGCAAGCGCTATGGCAATGCGACGCTCGGGCCCGGACAGTTCTTTGGGGAGTTGGCGTTCCTCAATGGCGGACGCGCCTTTATGGGCGGGCGGGCCGTGCAGGATACGCAGATGCTGTGCGTCACCCGCGATGACATGTTCAAGCTGATGGCCGACATGCCCGAGATGTCCGACATCATCATCACCGTCTTCGCCGCGCGCCGCCGCCGCATGCTGGATTTGTCCGAAGGAGGACTTACCCTGATCGGGGGCGAGGTTGACCGCGACGTGCGCCGCATCGCCAGCTTTGCCTCCCGCAACCGCATTCCCTTTGTGGAGGTCGAGATCGATAGCGCCGAAGGCAATGACCTTGCCAGCCAGTGCAGTATCAACCGCGCGCACCCTGCCGTGGTCTTTGCCAAGCACCAAGTGATCGACCCGCCCACGCCGCGCGGCGTGGCGCAGACGCTCGGCCTCGACATGGCGCTGCGCAAGGAGGACGTCTATGATGTGGCCATCGTAGGTGGCGGGCCCGCCGGTGTGGCAGCGGGCGTCTACGCCGGTGCCGAGGGGCTCTGCGCTGTCGTGCTCGAAGACCTTGCCATCGGCGGGCAGGCGGGCACCTCGTCCAGAATCGAGAACTACATGGGTTTTCCCACCGGCATCTCCGGCGGCGACCTCGTAGGGCGGGGCGAGGTGCAGGCGATGAAGTTCGGCACACGCTTTGCCGTGCCCGTGCGCGCGACGGAACTCATGCAATGCGAAAAGCACCTGTTCCACATCAAGCTCGACAATGACGACTGGGTGTCGGCCAAGGCGCTGATCGTTGCCACGGGCGTGCAGTACCGGCGTCTGCCGCTCGAACGGTTGGAAGAGTTGGAAGGCAGCGGCGTCTACTATGCCGCCACAGATGTCGAGGCACGCTATTGCAAAGATACCGAAGTGGCCGTGATCGGCGGTGGTAACTCGGCCGGGCAGGCGGCGATGTTCCTCGCGCGCAGTGCCAAACATGTGCACGTGCTGGTGCGCGGTGAAAGTCTTGCGTCGTCCATGTCCGACTACCTGCTGCAACGGCTGGAAAGCCACCCGCGGATCACCATCCACATCTGCACCGAGGTCAAGGAGTTGCACGGCGATCACCGGCTCGACGCCATCACCGTCCGCGACCGGCGCGGCGGCCAGGACTGGACCCTGAACACCAAAGCGCTGTTCGTCATGGTGGGGGCGGCACCGAACACCAAATGGCTGTCCAATCTGGTCGAACTCGATGACAAAGGGTTCGTGAAAACCGGGCCGGACGTGGGTGCTGTCAGCGGCTACGAGACGTCGCGCCCCGGCATCTTTGCCGTGGGCGACGTGCGCGCGGGCTCGGTCAAGCGGGTGGCCAGTGCTGTGGGCGAAGGGTCGGTCGTGATGTCGGCGGTCTGGGCGCATATCGCCGACAGCTGATCGCGCCTTCCCATGGGCGTTGAACAGCCATCTGCAAAGGTCCGGAAAACCGTGCCTTTTTCCTCACGCGCCGGTGATCTAGTCTGGCGACCACCGGTGTGGGAGGGCGCAGATGGAAGGTTTGCTGATGCTGGCGGGACTTGTGGTTCTCGCCATCCCGGTCGCGGTAATCTACCTGCTGGTGGCCGTCTCGGGCCTGCGTACGCGCATCGCCGAGCTTGAACAGAGACTGGCCGCGGCGCGCGCAACGCCACCTGCCGCTCCCTCCAAACCCGCCCAGACCGCGAAAGACGATACGCCCGAGACCCCATGGGACCGAGGCAAGGCGAACGAACGCCCACCCCTGCCCCCGCTTGCCGAAACCGCAGCCGCGCGCGTGGTTGCGCAGCGGAAGGCCGAGGCACAGGCAGAGGAAACGAGCGCCGCCGCGCCACCACCACCTCCACCGCCCTCGGAACCACTAGAACCAACGCCGCTTATGCGGTTTGGGGCATGGCTGGTCGCAAACTGGTTCTACGCTGTCTCGGCTCTGTCACTGGCACTCGCGGGCTTGTTCCTTGTTCAATACGGTATCGAAAATGACCTTTTCCCGCCCACAGCACGCGTGCTGGCCGCGCTGGGCTTTGGCGGCGCACTGATCGCCGGGGGCGAGGTGATCCGGCGGCGCTATGGCGACGGGGCCGACACCGCGACCGCCTATATCCCGTCGGTCTTTTCCGGGGCCGGGCTGGTGTCGCTGTTTGGCGGCGTCTCGGCAGCGCGCTTGCTGTACGATCTGATCGGGGTCGAGGTCGCCTTTGCCGGGATGGCTGCCGTCGGTTTGCTCGGCGTCGGGCTTGGCTGGCTTTACGGCCCACTCCTGGCCGCCGTGGGCGTCTTGGGCGCCTTTACCGCGCCGCTTCTGGTGGGCAGCACGGTGCCGCCCACTGCCTGGCTGTTTGTCTATTTCGGCGCAATCACCGCCGTGGGTCTGGGCATCGACACGATCCGGCGCTGGGCTTGGGTGTCGGTGCTGAGCGTCGCGCTGGGGCTGGTCATGGGCTGGCTGACGGTTCTGGGCGGTGAGGTCGATCTGTCACTCGGTTTTCAGGCCTATGTGGCGGTGCTGGCCGTCTTGTCGATCCTGATCCCGGCGCGGTCGTTTCGCCCCGATCACGGGGGCGTGCTGGTCCATGCCTTTCTGCGGGACGGCAAGGGCGAAAAGCCCGCCTTTCCAACCTGGCTCGCACTGGGCGCGGTTGCTGCGGCATCGGCCTCCATCGCATGGCCCGCCGCATCGGCGTCGATCCAGTGGAGCGCTGCTGCAGGAACCGAGCCGTTCTGGATGGCGCTCATCAGTCTCGTGGCCCTGTCTGTCGCCCTCATCTACTGGTCGGTCACGGCACCCGCGTTGCAGGACATCGCGCTGCTGCCGGTGTTTGCGGTTCTTGCCGTGGTCGCGCGCGAGGGGATCGAGATGGGGCCGGTCATCTCGGCCTTTGCCGATGCCTACGCCGTCACACCCGAGGCGGACTATCCTATAGCGGTCAGCGTTCTTTGGGCCGTTGGTCTGCTCCTGAGTGGCGCGATGGCGCTGCGTGCGCTGCGACCGGGCGTTGGTCTGCTCTGGGGGCTTGCAGCGGCACTGACCGCGCCGGTGATGGCCATCGTGCTTGAGGGGACGTGGCAACCGGCGCTCACGATTGGGGCCTACCCATGGGCGCTCCATGCCATTGCGCTTGCTGCTATGATGGTCGGCCTTGCCCTGCGCTTTGCGCGGGCCGATGCGCCAGACCGGGTGCGGGCGTCTTTGTTCGTGCTGTCGGCGCTGGCGTCGATCAGTTTCGCGCTGGTGCTGATCCTGTCGCTCGCGGCTCTGACCGTGGCGCTTGCGGTGACGGTGCTGGTCGCTGTCTGGCTTGACCGACAGTTCAAGCTGCCGCTCATGCAGGTGTTCATTGCGATTGGCGTGGCCGCTGTCGGTGTGCGGCTCGTCGGCGATCCGGGGCTTGACTGGGCGCTTGATGCGCCCCTGTGGGAGATGCTGTTGGCCTATGCGGGCTCACTGGGTGCTTTCGTGGCCGCCCTGGTCCTCTTGCGCGGGTTGGAGCGTATGACGGCGCGGATCATGCTTGACACCGCGGCGTGGTCGACGGCCGGGATGACTGTGTCGCTCTTGTTGATCCGCTTCCTCGACGACCTTCTGCCGGGCAGCAACACGGACACGCATTGGGCTATGGGCCTCTTTGCCGTGATCTGGCTGGGGCTTATGCTCGTGCAACTCTTGCGGATCGAGGGTCTGGGCGGTGTGTTTGTCTGGGTGCGCGGCCTCCTCGCTGCGCTCTTCGGCCTGATCGGATTTGGGGCGCTCGCCCTTGGTCTCACGCTGTTTTCGCCGCTTCTGAGCAGCTGGGGCGACGACGTGGCTGGTCCGCCGGTGCTGAACACGCTGATCCCGGCCTATCTGCTGCCCGCGCTTCTCTTGGGCTTTGCGGCATGGCGCATGCGGCAGCCGGTGTTGCGCTGGGGCTTTGGCGGCGTGGCGGTGGCCCTGACGGTCTACTGGTCCTTTGCGGCCATTCGGCACATCTGGCAGGGCCCGGACGCGATGGAGCTGAGCAAAGGGTTCCTGCAGCCCGAGCTTTACAGCTATACCGTGGCCATCCTGCTGACGGGTGCGGTCCTGTTCTACCAGTCGCTGGCGCGCAATGCGACGGGCCTGCGCCGCGCGGGGCTCGCGGTGATCGGGCTGGCCGTGGCCAAGGTGTTCCTGATCGACATCTCGGGTTTGGATGGGTTGGTGCGCGTGCTGTCGCTGGTGGTGCTGGGCCTGTCGCTGGCCGGGCTTGCTTGGCTCAACCGCTGGGCGCAGATGCGGCACCTGCCTGATTGAGCGCGCAGATGCGCGCACGTGATGTTTTGCGTCCACGTCCGGTGGTCGCGATGTGCGAGGCGCTGCCTCGCGCTCCGGGATTTTTTGAAACAGGGAAGGGGGACTTGTGACCGTGCCGCCCCCTGCCTATAAGGCGCGCATGATGCACACCGGCCTCATTCAGCGAATTACATCCCCGGCGCTCTGACCTGATCGACGAGCCGCCGGGATCATAGGTGCTTGAGCCATCGCACCGAACCGCTATACCCCAACTGACTGATTTTCCGAGGACACGAGCCATGTGTGCCGACACGCCCGACTACAAAGACACCCTGAATCTGCCCAAGACCGACTTTCCCATGCGCGCCGGCCTGCCCAAGCGCGAGCCCGGATGGCTGGAGCGCTGGGCGCGCATCGGGGTTTATGACCGGTTGCGGGAGAAGGAGGGAAGGGAGCCTTTTACCCTCCATGACGGTCCTCCTTACGCCAACGGTCACCTGCATATCGGTCACGCCCTGAACAAGACGATCAAGGACATGATCGTCCGCTCGCACCAGATGATGGGCCGCGACGCGCGCTACATCCCCGGTTGGGACTGCCACGGGCTGCCCATCGAGTGGAAGATCGAGGAACAGTACCGCAAGAAGGGTCGGGACAAGGACCAGGTGCCGATCAACGAGTTCCGCGCCGAGTGCCGGGACTTTGCCGCCGGATGGGTTGATATCCAGCGCGAGGAGTTCAAGCGTCTGGGGATCACCGGCAACTGGGATCAGCCCTACCTGACCATGGATTTCCATGCCGAGCGTGTGATCGCCGGAGAGTTCATGAAATTCCTCATGAACGGCACGCTCTATCAGGGCTCGAAGCCCGTGATGTGGTCGCCGGTCGAACAGACTGCGCTGGCCGAGGCGGAGGTCGAGTACCACGACAAGGACAGCTTCACCATCTGGGTGAAGTTCCGGGTCGCTGAGTATCAGGTGCCAGACCTTGCGCTGGCCGGTGAAGAGATGGGGGGCGGCGAAGCCACGGCCATTTTTGAGGCCGGACAGAAGGCCGCGGCCGACTTTGAAGGCGCTTACGTGGTCATCTGGACGACCACGCCCTGGACCATGCCGTCGAACAAGGCGGTCGTGTTTGGGCCGGACATCTCCTATGGCCTATACGAAGTTACCGGGCGGCCCGAAGAATGCTGGGCGCGTATTGGCGACCGCTACATCCTGGCGGATAACCTGGCAGCCGACGTGCTGGGCCGCGCGCGGCTGGACGACACCATGTATCGCCGTCTGCGGGACGTCACGCCTGCGCAGCTTTCGAACATGACGCTCACCCACCCGCTCAAGGGTGCCGAAGACGCCAACGGCGAATGGGACGACATCCGCGACTTCCGCGCCGCCGATTTCGTGACCGACACCGAGGGCACGGGGTTTGTCCACTGCGCCCCGTCCCACGGGATGGAGGAATATGACCTATACCGCGAGCTTGGGATGCTCGAACAGGTCATCACCTACAACGTGAACCCTGATGGGCGCTTCCGCGATGACCTGCCGTTCTTTGGCGGCAAGGCGATCCTGAAACCCAATGGGAAAGAGGGCAACGCCAACGCCGCCGTCATCGAAAAGCTGGCCGAGGTGGGCGGGCTGCTGGCGCGCGGCAAGATCAAGCACAGCTACCCTCACTCTTGGCGGTCCAAGGCGCCCGTGATTTACCGCAACACGCCGCAATGGTTTGCCGCCATCGACAAGCCTGTGGGCGATGGGCAGGACACGCACGGCACCACCATCCGTGAACGCGCGCTGACCGAGATCGACAACGTGAACTGGGTGCCGCGTTCTGGCCGCAACCGCCTGCATTCGATGATGGAGGCGCGCCCCGACTGGGTTCTGTCACGCCAACGTGCCTGGGGCGTGCCGCTCACCTGCTTTACGAAGAAGGGGGCGCTGCCGACGGACGAAGACTTCCTGCTGCGCAACCCGGAGGTCAACGCACGCATAGTCGAGGCATTTGAGGCTGAGGGCGCCGATGCCTGGTATGCCGACGGCGCCAAGGAGCGTTTCCTTGGTAACCTCGTGAACCCAGATGAGTACGAACAAGTCACTGACATCCTTGACGTCTGGTTCGACTCCGGCTCAACCCACGCCTTTGTTTTGCGAGACCGCGAAGATGGCACGGATGACGGTGTGGCCGATGTCTACATGGAGGGCACCGACCAGCACCGCGGCTGGTTCCACTCCTCGCTCCTGCAATCGGTCGGCACCACGGGCCGCGCGCCCTATCGCAACGTGGTCACCCACGGCATGACGCTCGATGAAAAGGGCCTCAAGATGTCCAAATCCATCGGGAACACGATCGTGCCCGAGGAGGTCGTCAAGCAATATGGCGCCGACATCCTGCGGCTCTGGGTGGCGCAGACCGACTACACCGCCGATCAGCGGATCGGGCCGGAGATCCTCAAAGGCGTCGCCGACAGCTACCGCCGGCTGCGCAACACGATGCGGTTTATGCTGGGCTCTCTTTCGGACTTTATCGAGGCGGATCGCACCGACCCGGCGGACATGCCGGAACTCGAACGCTGGGTGCTGCACCGCCTGTCCGAACTGGATACGGTCGTGCGCGAGGGCTACCAGAAGTTCGACTTCCAGCGCGTGTTCTCGGCGGTCTTCACCTTCGCGACTGTCGACCTCTCGGCCTTCTACTTCGACATCCGCAAGGACGCGCTCTACTGCGATGGCGACACGCTGGAACGGCGGTCGGCGCGCACCGTGCTGGACCTGCTCTACCACCGGCTGACGACGTGGCTCGCCCCGATCCTCGTCTTTACGATGGAGGAAGTCTGGTTGGAGCGTTACCCCGGTGACGACAGCTCGGTTCACCTGACGGACATCCCGGAGACACCGCAGGCGTGGCGCGACGATGCACTGGCCGCGAAATGGGCGGGCATTCGCAGCGCCCGGCGCGCGGTGACGGCGGCGCTCGAAATCCAGCGCACCGACAAGGTGATCGGCGCCTCACTCGAAGCTGCCCCTGTGGTCCATGTCGAAGACGCGGACCTTGCGGCCAGCCTGCAAAAGCTGCCCTTTGCCGACATCTGCATCACGTCGCAGATCAGCGTGACAACAGACCCGGCCCCGACGGAAGCATTCCGTATGCCGGAAGTCGCAGGCGTCGGCGTTGTCTTCGAAAAGGCAGAAGGCACAAAATGCACCCGCTGTTGGAAGGTGCTGCCCGACGTGGGCCTGCACGCCCATCCGGGCGTCTGCGGGCGCTGTAATAATGCGCTGGGGTAGGCGGAGGACACCTCCGCCTTACATGGCGCTGTATGGCGGATGATGCGCAGATCAGGCTAGCGATCCTAGACGCAGTTCACGCACGCAGGGCGGGCAAAACCATTTGCCCCTCCGAAGTGGCGCGCGTGCTCACCCAGGAGTGGCGTCTGCTGATGCCGGACGTGCGCCGTGTTGCACAAACGCTGGCCGACGACGGCAACATCGCGATCACGCAAAAGGGCAACCCGGTCAATGCTTTGACAGCCCGTGGCCCAGTTCGCCTTGGCCTGCCTGTTTCTTCTGACTGAAAATACGACGGGGAGGCGCTTTAGCACCGGGGGCAGCGCCCCCTAAACTATGTCGTCGGCGCAAGCCGGCCGCTAGATCAGTAAAAACTCTGCGGATCAATATCCACGGCCAGACGCAGATCGCCCTTCAACCGCAATTGACCGACCCATTGCGCAATGGCGCCCTGCAGCGCCACACCCTTGCCCGCCTTCACCAACAGCCGCACGCGATGGCGACCCCGAATGCGGGCAATCGGGGCAGGGGCCGGGCCAAAGACCTGCGCGCCCACCCGCTGTAGTGCGCCCGCATTCCGCGCTAACGCGTTGGCTGCATCAAACACCTGCGCTACATCCGGCCCGCTCAGGATGATGCCCGCCATCCGGCCATAGGGCGGCACACCTGCGGCTTCGCGCTGTGCCGCCTCGGCCCGCCAAAACCCTTCCTCGTCCCCCGCCAGAATCGCGCGGATCACCGGATGCTCCGGCTGGTAGGTCTGCAACATCGCCGTGCCCGGCTTCTCTGCCCGGCCCGCACGGCCCGCAACCTGCCGCATCAACTGAAATGTCCGCTCTGCTGCGCGCAGGTCCGATCCCTGCAACCCGAGGTCGGCGTCGATGACGCCAACGAGGGTCAGGTTCGGAAAATTGTGCCCCTTCGCCACGAGCTGCGTGCCGATGATCACGTCAGCTCCACCTTCGGCAATCTGCTCGATCTCCGCCTTCAGCGCACGAGCCGAGCCATACATATCCGAACTCAGCACCGCCACGCGGGCGTCGGGAAACAGCTCCACCGCCTCCTCGCCCAACCGTTCCACACCGGGGCCGACGGGGGCCATCCGGTCCTCCGCTTCGCAAGCAGGACAGACCGTCGGCATCGGCTTCGTCTCACCACACTGATGGCACATCAACCGCTTCAGGAACCGGTGCTCGACCATGCGCGCATCGCATTGATCACAGCCCACCTGATGCCCGCAAGCGCGACACAGGGTGATCGGAGCATAGCCACGGCGGTTCAAAAACAGCATCGCCTGCTCGCCCGCCTCCAGCCGCGCCTCGACCGCGCGCTTCAACTCCTCCGACACCCAGCGGTTCGATGGCAGCTTCTCCGCCCGCATGTCGATGGTGCGCATGGTCGGCATCACGGCAGGACCAAACCGCGCCTCCAGGTCGAGCCGCTTGTACTTCCCGCTTTCCGCATTGGCCCAGCTCTCCAACGACGGGGTGGCCGAGGCCAGCACCACCTGCGCCCCCAGCATGGATGCGCGCAACACCGCCATGTCGCGCGCGTTGTACAGCACGCCATCTTCTTGCTTGTAGGACGTGTCGTGTTCCTCATCGACCACGATCAGGCCGAGTCTCTGATAGGGCAGAAACAGCGCCGACCGCGCCCCGATCACAAGCTGCGCCTGACCTTGGCCGACCATTTTCCAGATGCGCCGCCGCTCCGTCATAGTGGCCCCGGAATGCCACTCGGCAGGTCGGGCACCAAACCGCTCTTCAACCCGCTTCAGAAACTCCGCCGTCAGCGCGATTTCAGGCAGCAGAACAAGCGCTTGCCGCCCGACCTTCAGGCAAGCCGCCACCGCTTCCAGATACACCTCTGTCTTTCCCGACCCGGTCACACCGCGCAGCAGGGTCGTGCCATATGCGCCCGACCGCACAGCCTGCGCAATGTGCCCCGCCGCACGCGCCTGATCGTCGGTCAGCTCTTTACCCGGACGCGACGGGTCCATCGGCGGAAAGGGCAAATCGCGCGGGCTGTCTTCCTCAGCCACGGCCCCCTGTTTCACCAATCCCTTGATGACCGATGATGTCACGCCCGACAGTTCAGCCAGTTCCTTAAGCGTGAACGACAACTCACCGTATTCACTTAGAAAATCCAGCACACGTCGCCGCGCATCGGTCATGCGATCAGGTTCATCCCGGCCACGGCGGTACACCTTCCGCATCGACGGCGGATCACCCAGCCCCGGCGCGCGCGTGGCCAGCCGCAGCATTGCAGGCATCGGCGTCAGCGTATAAGCTGCGGCCTTCTCCAAAAACGCCCGCATCTCGTCGCGCATCGGCGCGGCATCCAGCACCCGCAGCATCGACCGCACCTTGGCGTAGTCATAATCCCCTTTGCCCGGCCCCCAGACCACGCCCAGCACCTTGCGCGGGCCCAGCGGCACCTCGACAAAGGCCCCCAAGTGACATCCACCCTCGGGCGCCTTGTAGTCCAGCGCCCGGTCCAGCGGCTGCGTCGTCAGCACCGCCACCAGCGTCCCTTCGTCATAAAACGAGGGTATCATGTTAGCGCCAACGTATGAGGGGTTCAGTCTTCACCCGCCATGAGGTAAACGCTGCTCAAGCAAACGCCAAGCCATCAAGAGAGGCCGCACATGAAATTCTTCGTAGACTCAGCCGAGATTGACGCCATCGCTGAACTCAATGACCTTGGCATGGTCGACGGCGTCACCACAAACCCGTCGCTGATCCTGAAATCCGGGCGCGACATCCTCGAAGTGACCAAGGAAATCTGTGATCTGGTCGACGGCCCCGTCAGCGCCGAAGTGGTCGCGCTCGAAGCCGACGACATGATCGCCGAAGGCCGCAAACTGGCCGAGATTGCCGAGAACATCACCGTCAAGCTGCCGCTGACCTGGGACGGGCTTAAGGCCTGCAAGGTGCTGTCGGGCGAGGGCAAGATGGTCAACGTCACGCTCTGTTTCTCCGCCAACCAGGCGCTGCTCGCAGCCAAGGCGGGTGCATCCTTCATATCGCCCTTTATCGGACGTCTCGATGACATGCACATCGACGGTCTGGAACTGATCGAGGACATCCGCACCATCTACGACAATTACGGGTTCGAGACGGAAATCCTCGCCGCTTCGATCCGGTCGGTGAACCACATTCAGGACTGCGCCAAGATCGGCGCCGACGTCATCACCTCGCCGCCCGATGTGATCAAGAAACTCGCCGGGCACCCGCTGACGGACAAGGGCCTTGATGCCTTCCTGAAAGACTGGGCCAAGACGGGACAGAAAATCCTGTAATTCAGGGCTTTCCGGCCCGTCTCAGCATCACACGAAGCGCATCCGGTCCCAGCGGGAAAATGCGAGGGGCCGGTCCGTGAGCAGTGGCTTCGGGTGCGGTGTTCATGAACGGGATATGTCAGGGCGGGGCAGCCCAATCACGGGGAAGTTGCAGACCCGCTTCCCCGGTCGTGGCGTCACTTTCGTGCGCCGTGGCAACAACACGCCACCATCCGGACAATTATTCCAAGTTCGGTGCAGATTTCACGAATCGGCTGTGTTATGACACCGCCCAAGATCAAGAACAGGTACGGTATGAGCAGCCAGCCCAAGATTGATGACGCCCTGCGCGCGGCGATCATCTCGCGACCCGATGTCATTCTCGACGACAAGGATCTGATGCACGCGCTCATCGCCGCCAATGAACGGGCCATGGGCGGCAACATCGTGGACCTGCGCGGCCTCGCCATGGAACGGCTTGAGGCGCGGCTTGATCGGCTGGAGGACACGCACCGCTCCGTCATCGCCGCAGCCTACGAAAACCTTGCGGGCACCAACCAGATCCACCGCGCCATCCTCCGCATGCTCGACCCGACCGAGTTCGAGGCGTTTCTGCGCGACCTTGGCGGCGAAGTCGCCGAAATCCTGCGCGTCGATGCCGTCAAGCTGGTGCTCGAGTCGGTCCAGAACGACAAAGACCCCGCCTTGCAGCGGCTCGGCGATGTGCTCAGCGTGGCCGAACCCGGCTTTATCGACGACTACCTGACCGACGGACGCGGCGGCAATGTGCGGCAAGTGACATTGCGCCAGCTGCAGGACGCCGACCCCGAAGTTTACGGCGACACCGCGACATGGATCCGATCCGAGGCGTGCCTGAAACTCGACTTTGGCGACGGTCGCCTGCCGGGCCTTCTGGTCATGGGCGCCGAAGACCCGCACATGTTCGGCCCGCAACAGGGCACTGACCTGCTGTCGTTCTTCACAGGTGTCTTCGAACGCGCTATGCGGCGCTGGCTGGGATGAGCCTCATTTCCCCCGCCGCCCGCGACGCGCTGGAACACTTCCTGGCGCACGAGCGCGCGATCAAGGGGGCAGCGGACAACACGATCACCGCCTATGGCCGCGACATCACCGAGTTCCTATCCTTCATGACCGAACATTCGGGCCAGACACAGGGGCTTGGCGCTCTGGCTCGCATCGACACACGCGATATGCGGTCGTGGATGGCCCGCACGCGGGCAGGGGGCGTCAGTGCCCGCTCGCTGGCGCGCAAGCTGTCAGCGGTCAAGGCGTTCTACAAGTGGCTCGCCAACCGTGAAGGGTTCGAACCTACGGCGGTCCTCAGCACTCGCGCCCCGAAGTTCACAAAGAAGCTGCCGCGCCCGCTTGACGAAAGTGCGGCCCGCGAACTCCTCGACATCACCCCGCTGCAATCCGACAAACCCTGGGTCGGCCTGCGCGACACCGCCGTGCTCACATTGCTCTGGGGCTGTGGCCTGCGCATCTCCGAAGCACTATCGCTCACCGCCGGACAAGCGCCGCTGCCCCAAGTGCTTCGGATCACCGGCAAGGGCGGCAAGGAACGGATCGTCCCGGTCATCGACGCCGCCCGCGACGCGGTCGATACCTATATGAACGCCTGCCCCTACGACCTGCCCGCCGACGGCCCGCTCTTTCGCGCCATCCGCGGCGGCCCCCTCGCGCCCCGAGCGATCCAAAAGGTGATGGCCAACGCACGGATGCAACTGGGCCTGCCCGCCAGTGCCACGCCCCACGCCATGCGGCACAGCTTTGCCACGCACCTCCTGAACGCGGGCGGCGACCTGCGGGCCATCCAGGAACTCCTCGGCCACGCCTCGCTGTCCACGACCCAGGCCTACACCGCCGTCGACACCGTCCGGCTGATGGAGGTCTACGCCAAGGCCCACCCCAAGGCCTGACACGTCGCGTCCGTCTTGAAACCTGTCCCGCAATCGACCATGAGACCCGAATGACTTTGCAAATGCGCGCGCTCGGCGTTCACCTTCTCACCGCCACCGGTGCGGTCTTTGCCATGCTGGCCATGCTGGCCGCGGTCGAGGCTGAATGGGACCTGATGTTCCTCTGGCTCGTCGTGGCCTTCTTCGTCGACGGGATCGACGGACCACTGGCGCGCAAATATGACGTCAAGACAAACGCCCCCGAATTCGACGGCGTGCTTCTGGATCTGATCATCGACTACCTGACTTACGTCTTCATACCGGCCTTCGCGCTCTTCGCCTCGGGCCTCATGGCGGGCTGGACAGGCTGGGTCGCGATCATCCTGATCACCTTCGCCAGTGCGATGTATTTCGCCGACACGCGGATGAAGACCAAGGACAACTCCTTTTCCGGCTTCCCCGGCTGCTGGAACATGGTGGTGCTGGTGATCTTCGCGCTGGAGCCGACGTTCTGGGCTTCACTGGCGCTGGTCACGGTCCTCGCGGTGGGCATGTTCCTGCCCGTCAAATTCATCCACCCCGTGCGCACAGAACGCTGGCGGTGGTTCAGCCTGCCCATGGCGCTTGCGTGGACGTTCTTTGCAGGCTGGGCGGCATGGGTCGATTTCCACCCTGAAAGCTGGGCGCATTGGGGGCTGGTGATCACGTCGCTCTATCTTCTCTTCGCGGGTATCGCCCAGCAGCTCTTCCCACAACGTTGAACCGTTTTCCGACGCGGAAAACGGCCCGGACACTGAGGCAGTGTCCGGCCACCCGCAGCGCCCGTTTTCCGCGCCGGAAAACGAACCGGAAACCGCGCCGGTTTCCGCCACGCTCAAATCAGAAAACCACCCTCATGGCGCAAAAGCGCAACCTTGGTCTCAACCCCGCCTTCGCCAGAAAACCCGGTCAACCCCTTGGCCCCCATGACGCGGTGACACGGAATGATGATCGGAATGGGATTGCCGCCACAGGCCTGACCTACCGCCTGCGCAGGCACGCCCAAGCGCTTGGCAATATCGCCGTAAGTGATGGTCTGCCCAAACGGGATTTCGGACATGGCAGCACAGACATCGCGCTGGAACTGCGACCCGCGCACCTCAAGCGGCAGGTCAAAGACCTCAAGCTCTCCCGCATCATAGGCGCGCACCTGGTCCACTGCCGTATCCAACACGTCGGACCGATCCGCACGACCCGACACACCCCAAGTCATGCGCACGATAGCGCCGCGATCTTCTGTCAGGGTGAGGTCCCCGAATTGCGTCTTTATATCGGTGCACAGCATGGCGTCACCGTGCGTCGGATGGACGGCCACCCGCAACCCGGAACATGCGCTTGCGGGCACCTGTGCGCTTTCGGACCGCCACTTGTGCGCTTTCCGCTCTCGTATTTGTGATGCAAAGGCCGTAAGCCAAGACGATGGCCAGATATGTGACACTCCAGAATGCGCAGACCTTGCCGCGATGGCAGCGCCCCACGGCGCTGCTGTTCCTTATGGCGTTCGCTATGCCCATCGGGTTCTCGGTCTGGCTGGCCCTGCTCAACAACTTCGTGGTGGACGCCGCGAATTTCGACGGGGCCGACATTGGCCTCCTCCATGCGATCCGCGAAATCCCCGGCTTCCTTGCCGTCGGTGTCATCCTCGTCATCATGGTGATGCGCGAACAGGTGCTGGGGCTCGTGTCGCTTGTCATGCTGGGCGTGGCGACGGCCCTGACGGCACAGTTCCCGGAGATGGGCGGCATCCTCGCGCTGACCTTCATCTCGTCCATCGGCTTTCATTACTACGAAACGGTCAACCAATCCCTGCAACTGCAATGGCTGCCCAAGGACCGCGCCCCCCAAATGCTGGGCTGGCTCATGGCAGCGGGCTCCACCGCCACTTTCCTCGTCTATTTCGTCATCATGATCCTCTGGGAACCGCTGGGTCTGACCTACAACACCGTCTACATGGTGGGCGGCGGTATCACCGCGGCCATCGCGATCATTGCGATGTTCGCCTACCCGCAGTTCGAGGCACCCACCCCACAACTCAAGACCTTCGTCCTGCGCCGCCGCTACTGGCTCTACTATGCGCTCCAATTCATGTCGGGCGCGCGGCGGCAGATCTTCATGGTGTTCGCGGGCTTCATGATGGTCGAAAAGTTCGGCTTCGAAGTCCACGAGCTGACCGCGCTCTACCTCATCAACCTGATGGTCAACATCCTTGTCGCACCGCTGCTGGGCCGCATCGTCGCCCGCTTTGGCGAGCAAAAGGCTTTGATCTTTGAATATGCAGGCCTCGTCTGTGTTTTCCTGGCCTACGGTGGTGTCTACTTCATGGGCTGGGGCCTGATGATCGCGGCGGTCCTCTACGTGCTCGATCACATCTTCTTCGGCCTCGCCCTGGCGCTCAAAACCTACTTCCAGAAAATCGCCGACCCCGCCGACATCGCGCCGACGGCGGCCGTGGCCTTCACCATCAACCACATCGCAGCCGTGGGCCTGCCCGTGCCCCTGGGCCTCCTCTGGCTCTTCTCGCCCGGCGCAGTCTTTTTGTTGGCGGCAGGCATGGCCGCCACCTCACTTTGCCTCGCCCTCCTGATCCCGCGCCACCCTGTGCCGGGGCATGAAACCCGGCTCACTGGCGCACTGCCAACACCGGCGGAATAGATCGCTTGCCCGGGTAGGCGCGCGCCGCTAAGGCTCCGCGCAACGGCAACGGAGACGATCATGCCCACATGGACCGCCCTCACCACGCTCAACGGCAAGGCGCAGGCTGAAGCGCTTGGCGTAGCCCTCGAAAACCTCGATCCCGAACCGACAGGTATCGGCGTCTTTGAGGTCGAAGATGACAGCGGCCTCTGGGAAGTCGGTGCCTATTTCACCGACCGTCCCGACGACACCGCCCTCTTGCTCCTCACAACAGCGATGGACGCAAAACCCTTCACCGTCTCCGAACTGCCCGAAACCGACTGGGTCGCCCATGTCAAACGCGAGCTTGCCCCGGTCGAGGCCGGGCGCTTCTTCGTCTACGGCTCCCACGACGCAGACAGAGTGCCCGCAGACAAACACCCCCTGCTGATCGAGGCGGCGATGGCCTTCGGCACCGGCCACCACGGTACGACGCTTGGCTGTCTCAAGGCGCTCGACCGGCTGGCGGATGCCGGTGTGACGGCGGACAAAGTGGCCGACATCGGCTGTGGCACCGCGGTGCTGGCCATGGGTGCGGCCGCAATCTGGGACGCCGACATCATCGCGAGCGACATCGACGCCCAAGCCGTGGACGTGGCCCGTGCCAACCTGCACGCGAACGACATGGAGAGCCGGGTCAAACTGGCCGAGGCCGCAGGCTTCGACCACCCCGATCTCGCCGGTCCATTCGATCTGATCTTCGCCAATATCCTCAAGGGGCCCCTGATCGCGCTGGCGCCCGACCTGTCCGAACGGCTCACATCCGGCGGGCACGCGATTCTATCGGGCATCCTCAACGAACAGGCGAACGACGTGGTGGCTCACTATACCCAGCACGGAAACAGTCTGAGCCACCGTGAAGAGATTGGTGAATGGACGACCCTCACGCTGCAAAAGACGCCCTAATTCGCCAGGGTTTTTAACGGCTTTTGACGCATTTGCCCAGATTTTGCCACATTTCGCAGGCATCTAGTCGTTTGAATCCGGTGGGGGCTGGTTCAGAGTTCACGAGGCTGCCGCATGGTCGAGACTCAACAACACTTTCGCAAGCGCCTGACAGGCTTGGGCCGCAAACACGCGGCCATGTCCAACGGATACACCACGCGGTTGCGCGGTGACGGACTGATCGTTGTCCAACCCCGCCGTCGCTATCGCCCCAACATACCCGCGCGCGGACTGCTGGCCCTCGTGGCGGGCTTTTTTGTGTTCAAGGCCATCATGTTCGCCTCGCTGGGCGACATCACCTACAACGAACGGGTCGCCAAGCTGCAGCAGGGCGCGTATCTCGAACAGCTCGGTTCAACACTGATGCAGGCCGACGACGTGACGCAGTTTATCGCAGGCTTCATCGACCCCTTCATCAAGTAACTCGCACGACCCTCCAAAGAAAAGCCGCGGCACCCCAATCGGGTCCGCGGCTTTCGCTGTTTGCACAGCGCGTCCAGTCTCGGGGAGGAGAGACGTCTTAGTGGCGGTTTGCCACGTCATCGATGTCGCCACGGACCAGGCCGATATCTTCAAGCTCACGGTCAGTCAGGGCGTTCAGGGCGTTGCGGGTCACACGGGCGTCGTTCCAGGCCACCACTTGGGCGATCAGGTTGGAAACAAAGCCTTTGAATTGGCCTGCAACGGGGGCAGCGCCATACGCGGGGCGGGTGGTGTCGAAAGCAGCCATTGCAGCAGTCCTTTTTCGATATGGTTATGCCGAACTCTTCGGCGTTGTGCTGCGCATTTAGGCGCGATGAAAACCCGCCACAAGTTGTCAAATCTCATACGTGATATGCGTTTTTTGCATGCCAAGTTAATGCTGTAACCATATGGAAAAATGGCGAAAGTTTTTGCACATGCCGCAATTTCAGCTGCTTGCACCGCCTGTTATCGACGACCCAAGTGGACCAATGTCGAAAACGGACAACCCTCATGTCGCAAACGGCCTGCCATTGTTAACCCTTGGCGGATGTTCGCCTTTCGTGCTACGCCAAGAAAAAAGCGAAATGCACACGGGCGAGGGCGGCACATCATGCGAATTCTGGGCATCGACCCCGGCTTGCGCCACATGGGATGGGGCATCATCGACGCCGATGGTCCGCGTCTGCGGCACGTCGCCAACGGCATCTGCAACTCAGCGGGCGATGACCTGTCCCTGCGCCTGCTCAGCCTCTTTGACCAGATCAGCGCCGTCATCGCGGACCACGCGCCTGACACGGCGGCCGTCGAACAGACCTTCGTGAACAAGGACGGCGCGGGCACCCTGAAACTCGGTCAGGCGCGCGGGATCGCGATGCTGGCCCCCGCCCGCGCAGGGCTCAGCGTCGGCGAATACGCTCCGAACGCTGTCAAGAAAACGGTCGTCGGTGTCGGCCACGCTGACAAACGCCAGGTCGCGCACATGGTTCGCGTGCAACTGCCCGGCGTGCAGATCGCAGGGCCAGACGCCGCCGACGCGCTCGCCATCGCCATCTGCCACGCCCATCACGGGGCTGGACAAGGGCTCGCTGCCGCTGTCGCACGGGCGCGCGCATGATCGGGAAACTCTCGGGCCGCATCGACTATAAGTCCACCGATCACGTCCTGATCGACGTGCGCGGCGTGGGTTACATCGTCTATTGCTCCGACCGCACGCTTGCTGCGCTCCCACCCGTGGGCCAGGCCTGCGCGCTCTTCACCGACCTCGTGGTGCGCGAGGATCTCATGCAACTCTTCGGCTTCCAGACGCTCGTGGAAAAGGAATGGCACCGCCTACTGATGTCTGTGCAGGGCGTTGGCGCCAAGGCCGCGCTCGCCATCCAGGGCACGCTCGGCCCCGATGGCGTCAGCCGCGCCATTGCGCTCGGGGACTGGAACGCGGTCAAGGCCGCCAAGGGCATCGGTCCCAAGATCGCGCAGCGCGTCGTGCTCGACCTCAAGGATAAGGCACCCTCGGTCATGGCAATGGGCGGCACAGTGGCCGAAGCCACAGGTGACGCCCCAGCCGAAGCCGACGTTATTGAGCCAATGCCCGTCGCCACCCCACCATCCTCTGCACAAGCCGATGCACTCTCGGCCCTCGGCAACCTTGGCTACGGCCCCTCCGATGCGGCCGCCGCTGTAGCACAAGCCGCAGGCGAGGACCCGCAGGCCGACACCCCCGCGCTCATCCGCGCCGCGTTGAAACTCCTGGCTCCGAAAGGGTAGAGGGTGGGGCGGAGGACACCTCCGCCTTACGATGAGGACACCATGACCGACGCCTCCGATCCGACCTTGCGCGGTGCGCCCTTGCCTGACGATGACGCGGGTGGGTTCGACCGAGCGCTGCGTCCACAGCTTCTTGAGGATTTCGTGGGCCAGGCCGAGGCGCGCGCCAACCTGCGCGTCTTCATCCAGTCCGCGAAACAGCGGGGCGAGGCGATGGACCACACCCTGTTCCACGGCCCCCCCGGCCTGGGCAAGACAACGCTCGCCCAGATCATGGCGCGCGAATTGGGCGTGAACTTCCGCATGACCTCCGGTCCCGTGCTGGCCAAGGCGGGTGACCTCGCCGCCATCCTCACCAATCTTGAAGCGCGCGATGTTCTCTTCATCGACGAAATCCACCGCCTCAACCCGGCGGTCGAGGAAGTGCTCTATCCTGCGATGGAAGACTTCGAACTGGACCTCGTGATCGGTGAAGGCCCCGCCGCCCGCACCGTCCGCATCGAATTGCAACCCTTCACACTGGTGGGCGCCACGACCCGCATGGGCTTGCTCACCACGCCCTTGCGCGACCGTTTCGGCATCCCGACACGCCTGCAATTCTATACCGAAGATGAGTTGTTCACGATTGTCGAACGCAACGCCCGCACCCTTGGCGCCCCGGCGGACGAAGGCGGCGCGCGAGAGATCGCCCGCCGCGCCCGCGGCACCCCGCGCATCGCCGGGCGGCTCTTGCGCCGGGTCGTGGATTTTGCCGTGGTCGATGGCGATGGTCGCGTGACCCGCGAACTGGCCGATGCCGCGCTCACCCGTCTTGGCGTCGATCACCTCGGCCTCGACGGTGCCGACCGACGCTATCTCAAGCTGATGGCCGAGCATTATGGCGGCGGTCCCGTCGGCGTCGAAACCCTCAGTGCCGCGCTCAGCGAAAGCCGCGACGCGCTGGAAGAGGTGATTGAGCCCTACCTGCTGCAACAGGGCCTGATCCAGCGTACGCCGCGCGGCCGGATGCTCGCCCAACGTGCGTGGCGGCATCTGGGACTCGAAGCACCGCGTCCCACAGGCGACTTGTTCGATTAATCAAAGGTTAACGATGCGACCGGAAGATATAGAAGCGCTCTTCACCCGCGACAGCGGCGATTACACCTTCGCCCGCTGGGGCCGCCCGCTGGCCCCGGTGGTGTTCGGCGTGCAGGACGAAACCCTCGGCGTGATCAAAGGCGCGGTCGAGGCCGTGTGCCAACTGGCAGGCCATGAAATGGCAGAGACGGACCCAGAGCTTGGCTCGAACTTCATGTGGTTCTTCTTTTCCGACTGGTCGGAGTTGCCCGAGGTGCCGGGCCTCGACCGCCTCGTTCCCGACCTCGCGCCGCTCGTGCAGCGCCTGCAGGCTGCAGATGCCAACCAGTATCGCATCTTCCGCTTTGACGAGGCAGGCGCGATCAAGGCCTGTTTCGTGTTCCTGCGCATGGACAAGCACCTGAGCGCTGTCCCCGCGGAGACACTCGCACTCAGCCAGACGGTGCAATCCATCCTGCTCTGGTCCGACCTGGCTTTCGGCGACCGTTCCCCGCTCGCCGTAGCGGGCGAAACAACGGTGCTGCGCCCCGACATCGCAGGCTTGATCCGCGCGGCCTACGATCCGGTGATGCCGGTCTGCGCCGATGATCCGTCCCACGCGCTGCGCCTGAGTGCGCGGGTGCAGGCGGCCAGTTAGGCTGTCCCCGCGGGGACGGATCTCGCAGCTAGCCGCCTAATCTGCGCAGCAACTCCGGCGAGGGATCGCCCGTTGCCGCCAATCCTTCGCTCGTCTGGTAGGCGGTGATTGCTGCCCGCGTGTTGTTGCCGATCACGCCGTCTGCGCCTTCGGTGTCGAACCCGCGCGCAGTCAGGCGGCGCTGGAGGTCAATGCGATCGTCTTTGGTCAGTCCGAACCGGTCCGGTGGGAAGCTCCCTCGCAAGGGGCCTCCGCCTGCGATGCGGTCGGCGAGGTGGCCGACGCCGATGGCGTAGCTGTCGGAGTTGTTGTAGGTCTTGATAACCCGGAAGTTGCGCGTCACGGCAAAGCGTGGGCCACCCGGTTGGGGCTGGATGATGTTGCCCGAGGCGCTGCCGTCCGTCACCTCGCGACCCCAGCTTTGACCCGACTGCCAGCCGTTGCGCGAGAGGTACGCGGCGGTGGAGGCGAGGCTGTCAGATGGATCTTCGGACCAGATGTCGCGCCGCCCGTCGCCAGTGAAATCCACGGCGAACGCTTGGTAGGACGTCGGGATAAACTGCGTGTGTCCCATAGCGCCTGCCCATGAGCCGGTCATGTTGGCAGGTGTCACGTCGCCCGATTGCAGGATGCGCAGTGCCTCGATCAGCTGCTTTTCAAAGAACGCGCCACGTCGGCCGTCAAAGGCGAGGGTCGAGGTGGCGGAGATGACAGGCACGTCGCCGCGCCGTTCGCCGTAGAAACTTTCCAGACCCCAAATGGCGGTGACGATGTTGGCGGGCACGCCGTAGCGTGCCTCGACTGCGTTGAGGGTCGAGCGGTGGCGGTCGAAGGCGGCGCGGCCTTTGGAGATGCGCTCGTCCGAGGCGGCGATGGAGAGGTAGTCTTCGAGCGTGCGCGTGAACTCGGTCTGGTTGCGGTCGCGGCGCACGACGCCGGGCAGGTAGCCGGCGTCGCGGAAGGCGGCGTTCAGCGTGGATTGAGAAATGCCCTGCGATGCCGCGCGGCTGCGGAAGCTGGCGACCCAGGCGTCATAGGCCGCGTTCGGGGCAGGGCGCAGGTCGGGGGGCAGGCCCGCCGGCGCGCTGCTGCCTGTGGGCACGGCGTCGGCGCAGGCGGAGAGGGTGACGGCACCTAAGCCGAGCAGGAGCGTTCTGCGGGTGAGGGTCATGTCGGGTGCCTGTGTTTTTGTGACTGCTGGGCGGAATCTTAGGCAAGTCGAAGGGGTCTGCAAAGGCTTGGCGTTCATCCGGAACGGCGCCAAATTGCCGGTGTCCCCGCGGGGACGGCGATTTGTCCCCGCGGGGACAAGGGGTTCATTGCACTTAGGGGATCTTTACCGCCCTGTGATTTGTACCCGACTTCAATGGCTTGGGACAGCGCGCGGTGGATTTCGACGAAATTAACCATTGTGGCGCAGACTGACGCACGATCCGGTGCGGTTGATGGCTTTTGGCACTCTTGCGGGATCAAACCTGCAGCGGCGCAGCCGGTCGCGCCGCGAACAGAGACAGGTCCAACCCAAAACATTCTGAGCGGTCACGTCCCATCCTGAAGTGCTTTCCGTGGCTCTTTTGTCTGTCCGCTCCGGTGCGCTGTCGCTGAGATTGCCCTTTGACCTGCATCCTCATGATGGCCGATGATTGGCGGAACGGAGCGACACCTTATGTGTTGATCACCGGCGGGTCCGGTCCCTGTCGATCCGCGTTTACGGAGACTTGGCTATGGCGCGCAGCGAACCGTCGTTCACACTTGGCATCGAAGAGGAATACCTGGTCGTCGATGCCACGACCCTTGATCTGGTGGCCGCCCCCGAGGAGTTGATGCGGGACTGTGCCGACAAGCTGGGCGATAAGGTGAGCCCTGAATTCCTGCAATGCCAGATCGAGGTTGGCACGGGCGTGTGCAAGACGATTGCCGAGGCGCGGGCGGATCTGGCGGATATGAGGCGCACCGTGAAGGCGTGCTGCAACGCGTACGGGCTGGAGCCTGTGGCGGCGTCGACGCATCCGTTTGCTGAGTGGCAGGAGCAGGAGTTCACGGACAAGGAACGCTACCGCGCGTTGGAAAAGGATCTGGCCGGGGTGGCGCGCCGGATGCTGATTTGCGGCATGCACGTGCATGTGGGGATCGAGGACGAAGACCTGCGGATCGACCTCTTGAACCAGTTTTCGTACTTCCTGCCGCATCTGCTGGCATTATCGACATCCTCGCCCTTTTGGGAGGGGGTGGAGATGGGGCTGCATTCCTACCGCTTGGCGGTGTTTGACAACCTGCCGCGCACGGGGCTGCCGCCGCTGTTGTCGAGCTACGCGGAATATCAGCGGTCTGTTGGCACCATCATCGACACCGGTATCATCGAGGATGCCAGCAAGATCTGGTGGGACTTGCGTCCGTCGCGGCAGTTTCCGACGCTGGAATCGCGGATTTGCGATGTGGTGCCGCGGCTGGACGATGCGGTGGCGATTGCGGCGGTGACGCAGAGCCTGATGCGGATGCTTTATACGCTGGGCCGCGAGAACAAGCGGTGGCGGCAGTATGATCGGTTCCTGATCGAGGAGAACCGGTGGCGGGCGCAGCGCTATGGGCTGACCAAGGGGCTGATTGATTTTGGCGCGGGCGAGATTGTGCCCTTTGCCGACATCCTCGAGGATCTGATTGGGCTGTTGGAGCCCCATGCGGCGCATCTCGGCTGTCTCGACGAGTTGCGGCAGGTGCGCGGGATATTGGAGCGCGGCACCAGTTCACAGCGGCAGGTCGCGGTCTACGGGCAAGCGCTTGAGGCCGGGGCAAGCGAAGCTGAGGCCCTGAAAGAGGTGGTGCGGTCGCTCGTGGCCGATTTCAGCGCGGGGATTTGAGCGGCGGGTGCGCCTTGCGCAGGTCGGGGTCGTCGTGATCTATGGTCGCGTCACAGGCCGGAGACACCATGAGCCCGCATCGCTTTCCGCTGACCGTTTATTATGAAGACACGGACATGGCCGGTGTCGTCTATTACGCCAACTACCTGCGCTATATCGAGCGGGCGCGGTCGGAGATTGTCGAGTTGTGCGGGCTGGATCAGGTGGCGATGCGGGCCGAGGGCCTCGTCTTTGTCGTCACGCGGGTGGAGGCGGATTACATCTCGCCCGCGCGGATGGCGGATCGGTTGGAGGTTGTCACCACTCACCAGGCCGCAAGCCCGGTGCGCTGGACCTTTGATCAGGAGGTGCAGCGGGACGGGCAGGTGTTGTTCCGGGCCCATGTGGTCGCCGTGACCATGACAACGGCCGGAAAACCGGTGCGTTTGCCCGCGGAAATCCGCGCAATGAACACATAATACCGGTGTTCTGACGCCGAAGTGATAGCTTTCCCCTGTCCTTTGCCTTAGTCTTTGCGCCAGACAAGAGCCGAAGAAGCGGCCAAACAAAAGAGCAGGCAGTATGGAAGCAGAAGCGCTCGCCCTGGCGCACGAGGTTGATTTCTCGATGTGGGGGCTTTTCATGCGCGCGACCCTGACGGTGAAACTGGTGATGATCATTCTGATCGTCGCCTCGTTCTGGGCGTGGGCCATTATCATTCAAAAAATCCTGGTGTACCGCCGCGCGCGGACGGAGGCCGACCGGTTTGACCGGGCGTTCTGGTCCGGCGAGCCCTTGGATGGGCTGTTTGACCAGATCGGGCCGGAGCCCGATGGCGCGTCCGAAAAGGTGTTTGCCGCTGGCATGATCGAGTGGCAGCGGTCGCATCGCGAGGATGGCGGGCTGATCGCCGGGGCGACGAGCCGGATTGACCGCAGCATGGATGTCGCGATCGCCAAGGAGGCGGAGAAGCTGCAGGGCGGGCTGACCATTCTTGCCACCGTGGGGTCGTCGGCGCCGTTTATTGGTCTGTTTGGGACCGTCATCGGCATCATGAACGCCTTTATCGAGATTGCGGAGCAGCAGAATACGAACCTGGCCGTTGTGGCACCCGGTATTGCGGAGGCGCTTTTGGCCACGGGTTTGGGGCTGTTGGCCGCTATTCCGGCGGTGATCTTCTACAACAAGCTGACGGCGGACAGTGACCGGATCGTGGCGGGGTACGAGGCGTTCTCGGACGAGTTCGCCACCATCCTGAGCCGCCAGTTGGACGGCTGAGCCATGGGTGCGGGTGTCATTCAGAACGAACGCAGCGGGTCGCGCCGCCGCCGCCGTCGGGCGCAGCCGATGTCGGAGATCAACGTCACGCCTTTTGTCGATGTGATGATGGTGCTTCTCATTATCTTCATGGTGGCGGCACCGCTGCTGACCGTGGGTGTGCCGGTGAACCTGCCTGAGACGGCGGCCAATGCGTTGCCGACCGATCAGGAAGAGCCGTTGACCATCACGGTTACTGCGACGGGCGAGATCCAGATTCAGACCACGCCTGTGGCCCGTGACGAGCTGATTGGCCGTTTGCGCGCCATTGCGGCCGAGCGTGACGGGGATCAGGTTTTTTTGCGGGCCGATGGTGCGGTGCCGTACGAGCAGGTGATGCAGGTGATGGGGGCCCTCAACGCCGGTGGGTTTTCGAACATCGGCCTTGTGACCGATATTGGCGGGCCGACGCTGGACGGCGAGGAGGGGTAACCCCTTGAACACCGGACAGGTCATATCGGGCATCGGGCATGCGGGCCTGATCGGCTGGATGCTGTTTGGCGGGTCCTTCCAGTCCGAGCCGTTGCCGTTTGAGGTGACGGAGGTATCCGTGATCTCGTCCGATGCGTTCGAGGCGATGATGCCCAGCGGGCCGATCCCGGATACTGTGACGGATGTCGCTTTGCCTGTGCAACCGGATGTGGCGCCCGATCCGGTCGAAACACCGGTGCCGGATGAGGCGGTTGTGGCGGAGCCGCCGGAGCCGACCCCTGCGCCCGAGCCCGATGTTGTGCCGGAACCGCCAGCGCCCGAGCCGGAGCCGGAGGTGGCGGATGATGCGCCTGTGCAGCCCGCGCCGCAGGATCAGGCGGTGGTTGTTCCAGACCTCGCGCAGCGCCCTGTGCCGCGTGCAGCGGAGCGTGTGGCGCCAGACCCTGTCGCGCCGCCAGAACCGGAGGCTGCCCCCGATGATGTGCAGCAGGATGCTGTAACCGAAAGCGACACGGGCGAGAGCCAACGAGAAGCGCAAGAGGCGACGGCGCCCGAAGAGGCAACGACTGAGATTGTGACCGAGGCGGAGGAGCCTGCGGGTGCGCCGACCTCCTCCATCCGTCCGCCCGCGCGGCGGCCCAGCCCGCCGGTGCAGAGGGCGGAGCCTGCCCCTGAGCCAGAGGCGCCTACGCCTGCGGCGGAACCGGCAGACACCAGCGATGACGTCAACGATGCCTTGCGTCAGGCGCTGGCTGGAGCCGAAGATCAAAGCCCGGTGCCGCAGGGCCCGCCGCTGTCGGCAGGGGAAAAGGATGCGCTACGCGTGGCGGTGTCGAATTGCTGGAACGTGGGGTCGCTGTCGTCGGAGGCCTTGCAGACCACGGTCGTCGTGACCGTGGACATGAGCCAGGACGGCAAGCCGGTGGTCCCGTCGATCACGCTGGCGTCGAGTTCTGGCGGGAGCCAAGCTGCGGCCCAGCAAGCCTTTGAAGCGGCGCGGCGTGCGATCATTCGCTGCACGCGCGACGGATATGACCTGCCTGCCGAGAAGTACGGGCAGTGGCAAGAAATTGAGATGACGTTCAATCCCGAAAGGATGCGTATCAAATGATGGTTCGAGTGCTTTTCCTGATCGCGATGTGTCTGGCGCCTGCCTGGGCGGCGGCGCAGAGTGGCCCCTTGCGGATCGAGATCACTGAAGGGGTGATCGAACCCTTGCCCGTCGCCATTCCCGACCTTGTGCCCGAAGGCGGGGCGGCCGGGGATTGGGGCCAGCGTATCGCGCGCGTCGTGGCCGAGGACCTGACGGGCACGGGCCTCTTCCGGGAGATCCCGTCATCGGCCTTTATCAGCCAGGTCAGTGATTTTGCGGCACCCGTGCAATATGCGGACTGGAAGGCGATCAACGCGCAGGCCCTCGTGGCGGGCGCGGTCAGCGTGAACGGCAACCAGATCAGCGTGAAATTCCGCCTCTATGACGTGTTCTCCGGTGCGGAACTGGGGGACGGTCTGCAACTGGCGGGCACGACGGATGCATGGCGGCGGATTGCGCACAAGATGGCCGATGTCGTCTATTCCCGGATCACGGGCGAGACCGGCTATTTCGACAGCCGCGTCGTTTTTGTCAGCGAGACGGGGCCGAAGGATGACCGCCGCAAGCGGTTGGCGATCATGGATTATGACGGGGCGAACATTCAGTACCTCACGGGGTCGGAGGCCATTGTGCTGGCGCCGCGCTTTTCGTCCACGGGCGACCGGGTGCTCTATACCAGTTACGAGACGGGCTTTCCGCGTATCTACGTTCTGGATGTGGGCAGCGTGCAGCGCCGGGTGCTGGAAAGCCAGCCTGGGACGATGAGCTTTGCCCCGCGCTTTGCCCCGAACGGGCAGACGGTGGTCTATTCGCTGACGCAGGGGGCGAATACTGATATCTGGTCGATGGACGTCAATTCGGGCCAGTCGCAGCGCCTGACCTCGACCCCGGCCATCGAGACGGCGCCGAGCTTCAGCCCCGATGGCACACAGATCGTGTTTGAAAGCGACCGGTCGGGTACGCAGCAGCTTTATGTCATGCCTTCGGGCGGTGGCGAGGCGCGGCGGATTTCCTTTGGCGAGGGGCGCTATGGCACGCCGGTGTGGTCGCCGCGCGGGGATCTCATTGCCTTTACCAAGCAGTCCAAGGGACGGTTTCACATTGGTGTGATGCGCACCGATGGCTCGGAGGAGCGGTTGCTGACGGCGTCGTTCCTCGATGAGGGGCCGACATGGGCACCAAATGGGCGCGTCATCATGTTTTCGCGTGAAACTCAAGGGGCTGCGGGGCGTTCGACGCTTTATTCCGTGGACATCACGGGCCGCAATCTGCGCCCGGTGCGCACGCCCGATGGCGGGTCGGACCCGTCCTGGGGGCCATTGCAGAATTGAAGGGTTGCGTTTTCCTCTGACCGAGGAACGTGATAGTCTGAACATAAGATGCCGCCAGAGCGGCGCGATAACCAGAGAGGCAGAGGCCATGAAACTGAGAACATCCATGTTGATGCTGTGCGCGGCGCTGGGAGTGGCCGCCTGTACCAATCCGGCGCGTCTGGGCGGTGCCGGGGCAGGGAATGATCCGTTTGCGAACGGTGCCACTGGCGGCGTGGTGCCGGGCAGTGCGTCCGATCCCGCTTCGCCCGCGTATTTCCAGCAGGCCGTGGGTGACCGGGTGCTGTTTGCCGTGGATCAGTCCACGCTGACGCCCGAGGGCCGCGCGACGCTGGATGGTCAGGCCGTGTGGCTGCTGCAGAATGCCGATTTCACTGCCGTGATCGAGGGGCATGCCGACGAGCAGGGCACGCGTGAGTACAACCTGGCCCTGGGCGCGCGCCGCGCCGATGCGGCCCGCGCCTATTTGGTAAGCCAAGGTGTGCAACCGGGCCGCTTGCAGGTCGTCAGCTACGGCAAGGAGCGTCCCATCGAGGTGTGCAGCGAAGAAGCCTGCTATGCCAAGAACCGTCGCGCTGTTACGGTATTGGCAGGCGGCCTGACCGGGTAGGCCGAGACGACAAGGGGCATGTCCGTGGGGAAACGGTTTTTTGTAGGGATTGCGGTGGCGCTTGCGCTGGCTGCGCCGGCTGTGGCGCAGGATCAGACCCTTGCCGATATTCGGCAGGAGTTGATCGTGCTGAACACCGATGTGCAGCGCCTGAAGCGTGAGTTGTCGACCACAGGCGGCGTTGGCGGTGGTGTGACCGGTGGCGGCTCGGTTCTGGATCGTGTCGACGTCATCGAACGTGAGTTGCGCCGCCTGACCGACAAGACCGAGCAGCTGGAGTTCCGGATCAATTCCGTCGTGACGGATGGCACCAACCGGGTGGGCGATTTGCAGTTCCGTCTGTGCGAGTTGGAGCCTGGCTGCGACATTGCCGCCTTGGGCGATACGCCGGTGTTGGGCGGAGGCGAGGCGCCCGCCGTGACCCCTGCGCCGCAGCAACCGGCGCCAAATGCCCCGCAACTGGCCACGCAGGAGGCAGCAGATTTCGAGCGGGCGCAGGAGGCGCTCGCATCCGGTGACTTTCGAGCCGCCGCGGACCAGTTTGCGACCTTTAATCAGACCTACCCGGGTGGCCCCCTCGCAGTAGAGGCCGAGGTGCGCCGGGGCGATGCCCTTGAGGGCTTGGGCGATGTGCGCGAGGGCGCGCGGGCCTACCTGTCGGCCTTTACTCTGTCGCCCGAGGGCCCGCTGGCCGCCGAGGCCCTCTATAAGCTGGGCGCGGCCCTGGGCCGGTTGGGTCAGACGCAAGAGGCCTGCGTGACGCTGGCCGAAGTCGGTGTGCGCTTTCCTGGTGCGCCCGTGATCGCCGATGCTCAGGGTGCGATGCAGAACATCGGCTGCTCCTGATCCATGCTGGCCCCGCTTATCGCTGCGATTGAGGCACAGCTTGGGGCTGCGCCGCCTGCCAGATTGGGCGCGGCGGTGTCTGGCGGCGGAGATTCGGTGGCGTTGCTTGCGGCGCTTGTACCTTATTGTCGCGACAACGGCGTGGAATTGCATGTCATCACGGTCGATCACGGTCTGCGCGAGGAGGCCAAGCAGGAAATCGCGCTGGTCACCAACCTGTGTTCAAAGTGGAACCTGGCGCATCATGTGGAGTATTGGACCGGCTGGGATGGGCAGGGCAATCTGCAGGCTGCGGCCCGCGATGCCCGGTACGAGCTGATTGCGGACTGGGCCTATGCCAACCGGATTGGCATCGTCGCGCTGGGCCACACGGCTGATGATCAGGCCGAGACGTTTCTGATGCGCCTTGCCCGCGGGGCGGGTGTCGACGGGTTGAGCGCCATGGCCGCGCGCCGGGTCCGCCATGGGATCACCTGGGTGCGCCCGTTTCTGGGCATCGAGCGGTCGGCGCTGCGCAACTACCTGCGCGCGGCGCAGATTGCGTGGTGCGAGGATCCCAGCAACCAGTCGCGCCAGTTCGAACGGGTGCGCGTGCGTGATGCACTCACCATTCTGGGCACGCTGGGCATCAGGGCCGAGACGCTGGTCGAGGTGGCTGATCACATGGCGCGCAGCCGCGAAGCCCTTGATTGGCAAACCTTTTTGGCGGCACAGGACATGGCGCAGGTGATCCACGGGGTCATCGCCATTGACCTGGCCAAGTTCCGTCTGCTGCCCCAGGAAATCGCCCGCCGGTTGATGGTGCACACGCTCGGCTGGACCTCGCAACACACCTACCCGCCGCGCAAGGAGCCGGTGGCGCGCGCCATTGCCGCCGTGCGCACAGGTCAGAGTGCGACACTGGATGGCTGCCAGGTCTGTGTCGAAAACGGGATGATCTGGGTGTTCCGCGAGTTGAACGCGGTCAAGGACATGGTCTGTGAAGTGGGCGACATGTGGGATGACCGCTGGCTGATCACAGGGCCCGAAGACGACCCGGATCTGGAGGTGCGCCCGCTGGGATACGAGGCGTTGGCAGGCATCGACGGGTGGCGCGAGATTGGTTTGCCGCGCGCGGCGCTCGCTGCGTCCCCTGCGGTTTGGTACAACGATGAACTGGTCGCGGCCCCGTTCGTCGGGTTCGACGATGAGTGGACGGCAGAGCTGGACGGCGGCAAAGATGCCTTTTTCGCCGCACTTTTATCTCATTGAACATGTGCGCGGCATAGCTATCTTAGGTGAAACGGTGCGCGCGGAGGTCGTGCGCCGGTGAAATCAGGAGATTTTCCTTGGGAAATGCACGTAATATCGCCTTCTGGGTTGTACTGTTTCTGCTGATCCTCGCGCTGTTCAACCTGTTTGGCGGGTCGGGCAACACGCTGCAAAGCCGCGAGATCACCTATTCCGAGTTTGTGAGCGCCGTTGAAGATGGCACTGTGACATCCGCTACGCTGGACGGTGAACAGGTGCGCTTCCGCCGCGGGTCCGAAGAGTTCGTGACCATCAAGCCCGAAGACGCCGCTGTGACCGACCTGCTGATCGCGAACGAGGTGCCGGTGCAGGTGGAGCCGCAACAGCAGTCGGGCTTCCAGACCTTTATCATCTCGCTGCTGCCCTTCCTGCTGCTGATCGGTGTCTGGGTTTACTTCATGAACCGGATGCAGGGCGGCGGCAAAGGTGGCGCCATGGGCTTTGGCAAGTCCAAGGCCAAGATGCTGACCGAAAAGCATGGGCGTGTGACCTTTGATGATGTGGCCGGCATTGACGAGGCCAAGGACGAGTTGGACGAGATCGTTGAGTTCCTGCGCAACCCGCAGAAATTCTCGCGTCTGGGCGGCAAGATCCCCAAGGGCGCGCTGCTCGTGGGCCCTCCCGGCACTGGTAAGACGCTGCTGGCCCGTGCTGTGGCTGGGGAAGCAGGCGTGCCGTTCTTCACCATCTCCGGTTCTGACTTTGTTGAGATGTTCGTGGGTGTGGGTGCGTCGCGTGTGCGTGACATGTTCGAGCAAGCGAAGAAGAACGCGCCCTGTATCGTGTTTATCGACGAGATTGACGCCGTGGGTCGCCATCGTGGCGCCGGCTATGGCGGCGGCAATGACGAACGGGAGCAGACCCTCAACCAGCTGCTGGTTGAGATGGACGGGTTCGAGGCCAACGAAGGCGTGATCATCATCGCGGCGACCAACCGTAAGGACGTGTTGGACCCTGCGCTGCTGCGTCCGGGCCGTTTCGACCGTCAGGTGACCGTGGGCAATCCCGACATCAAGGGTCGTGAGAAGATTTTGGGCGTGCATGCGCGCAAGACGCCGCTTGGCCCCGATGTTGATCTGCGCATCATTGCACGCGGGACGCCGGGCTTCTCGGGTGCTGATCTGGCGAACCTCGTGAACGAGGCGGCATTGATGGCCGCACGTGTGGGCCGCCGCTTCGTCACCATGGTCGACTTTGAGAGCGCCAAGGACAAGGTCATGATGGGGCCGGAGCGCCGCAGCATGGTCATGACACCGGAACAGAAGGAAATGACCGCCTATCACGAGGCCGGGCACGCGCTGGTCGGGCACCTGCTGCCCAAGTGTGATCCCGTCTACAAGGCGACGATCATTCCGCGCGGTGGTGCGCTGGGTATGGTGATGAGCCTGCCCGAGATGGACCGGCTGAACATGTTCAAGGACGAATGCCACCAGCGTTTGGCCATGACCATGGCCGGTAAGGCGGCCGAGATCCTGAAATATGGTGAGGATCAGGTGTCCAATGGTCCGGCTGGCGACATCATGCAAGCCTCGGCCCTGGCCCGTGCGATGGTCCTGCAATGGGGCATGTCGGACAAGGTCGGCAACATTGACTATTCCGAAGCGGCCCAGGGCTATCAGGGCAACACGATGGGCTTTTCCGTCTCGGCCAACACCAAGGAGTTGGTGGAACAGGAAGTGCAGCGGTTCATCCAGGACGGTTATGAACTGGCGCGCAAGATCATCCAGGAAAACGAGGAAGAGTTCGAGCGTTTGGCGCAGGGCCTTCTGGAGTACGAGACCCTGACCGGCGAAGAGATCGAGCGCGTGATGCGCGGCGATCCCCCGCATGCGCCCGACGATGATGAGGGTGGGTCCAAGGTCGAGGACAAGAAGCCGAGCCTCACCGCCATCCCCAAGGCCAAGAAGAAGTCCGGCCCTTCCGGCGATGGTGGCATGGAACCGGAACCGACCTGACATTCCATTTGCTGAAATCAGCGTCACAAAAAGTCATTGGCCCCGCCGCGTGCGGGGCCTTTTAGTGCGCGGTGTCAGAATTTCGAAAAGGTCACGATCATGCCTGCGTTGAAGCCCACGTCTTTTACCGGAACCATCACTTGGCTGGGCCATGTTCCAAGCCGTGCCGTGAGCCTGCGGGCGGTTCCTGCGGATGCGGTCCAGGTCACGTTGGACGGCTTTCCGGGCGAAGATCATGGCGGGCCAACCCGTCCGTCCTGCGCCCGTGTGCGCAGCCAGTACACACCGGGCACCGAGATCAGGAATACGCGTCAATTGTGTATCGTCAGCGCCGAAGAACTTGCGCTGACGGCTGAGGCCATGGGTTTGGAGCGGATCGACCCGTCCTGGGTCGGCGCATCGCTAGTGATCGAGGGTATTCCCGATTTCACCCACGTCCCGCCTGCCTCGCGCCTGATGTCGGAAAGCGGTGTGGGCATTGCCATCGATATCGAAAACCGCCCCTGCATCTTTCCCGGCAAGGAGATCGAGGTGGAGGCCGAAGGGTTCGGCGCGCGCTATAAGCCTGCGGCGAAGGGACGGCGCGGGGTGACGGCGTGGGTCGAGCATGGCGGGCCGTTGGCCGTGGGCGATGTGCTGACGCTGCATGTGCCGGACCAACCCGTATGGTCGCATCTTGAGGCCGCGCGCGCAGGCTGACGCGGCACGTCATAGGTTTCGCGGGCGTTCCCATCGTTTCCGAAATGAAACCCTTGGTTCCAATTGGGCCGCTGATATCGTCCAAAATGTCGGAATCGCGCGCATGACCCCTAGGCATGCGCCTGTATGCAGGCCACGAAAGACGTGCCCAATCCAAGGACTGCGGAGAGCATCATGGCCTACAAATCCGACATCGAAATCGCGCGCGAGGCGAACAAGAAGCCGATCCAGGAGATCGGTGCCAAGCTGGGCATCGAAAGTGCCGACCTGCTGCCCTATGGCCATGACAAGGCGAAGGTGAGCCAATCCTTCATCAACTCGGTGCAGGACCGCGCGAACGGCAAGCTGATCCTTGTGACCGCCATCAACCCCACCCCTGCGGGCGAGGGCAAGACCACCACGACCGTGGGTCTGGGTGACGGTCTGAACCGCATCGGCAAGAACGCCTGCGTCTGTATCCGCGAGGCGTCGCTTGGCCCGAACTTCGGCATGAAGGGTGGGGCCGCTGGTGGCGGCTATGCCCAGGTCGTGCCGATGGAAGAGATGAACCTGCACTTCACGGGCGACTTCCACGCCATCACCTCGGCCCACTCGTTGCTTTCGGCGATGATCGACAACCATATCTACTGGGGCAATGAGCTTGAGATCGACACCCGCCGCGTTGTGTGGCGCCGTGTGGTTGATATGAATGATCGTGCGTTGCGCCAGATCACCGCATCTTTGGGCGGTGTGGCAAACGGTTTCCCGCGGGAAGCCGGGTTTGACATCACTGTCGCGTCCGAGGTTATGGCGATCCTGTGTCTGGCCAAAGACCTCAAGGACCTGCAGAAGCGTCTGGGCGATATGATCGTGGCCTATCGGCGCGACCGCAGCCCTGTCTTTGTCCGCGACATCAAGGCGGATGGGGCGATGACCGTGCTGCTGAAGGACGCGATGCAGCCGAACCTCGTGCAGACGCTGGAGAACAACCCGGCCTTCGTTCACGGTGGCCCATTCGCGAACATCGCGCACGGCTGTAACTCGGTGATCGCCACGACCACGGCGCTGAAGCTGACGGATTATGTCGTGACTGAGGCGGGCTTTGGTGCGGACCTCGGTGCTGAGAAATTCATGAACATCAAATGCCGCAAGGCGGGCCTCGCGCCCTCCGTTGTTGTCTGTGTGGCCACCGTACGTGCGATGAAGATGAACGGCGGCGTGGCCAAGGCTGATCTGGGCGCTGAGAATGTGGACGCCGTGAAGGCGGGCTGCCCGAACCTGGGCCGTCACATCGAGAACCTCAAATCCTTTGGCGTGCCGGTGGTCGTGGCGATCAACCATTTTGTCACCGACACCGATGCAGAGATCCAAGCGGTCAAGGACTTCGTGGCCGAGCAAGGGGCCGAGGCCATCCTGTCGCGCCACTGGGAACTGGGATCGGAAGGTTCTGCCGATCTGGCGACTAAGGTGGCGGAGCTGGCAGATGCTGACACGGCCAACTTCTCTCCTATCTATCCGGATGACATGCCGCTCGCCGAGAAGATCCAGACCATCGCCAAGCGCATCTACCGCGCGGACGAGGCGCTGATGGATAAGAAGATCCGCGATCAGCTGAAGCTGTGGGAAGAGCAGGGCTATGGCCATCTGCCGGTCTGCATGGCGAAAACACAGTACTCGTTCTCGACCGATCCAAACCTGCGCGGTGCGCCCACGGGCCATTCGGTGCCCGTGCGTGAGGTGCGTCTGAGTGCTGGTGCCGGGTTCATCGTCGCGGTCTGCGGTGAGATCATGACCATGCCGGGCCTGCCGCGCGTGCCATCAGCCGAAAGCATCATGCTGAACGATGACGGCCAGATCGAAGGGCTGTTCTGAGCCAAACTACCTCTCGGCCGCGTCACAATGCGATGACGGGGCCGAAAGTCGATTGACCCGGTGCCGCTTGCGCGGTCAGCGTATCTCCATCATTTGGAGGATAACCTATGACCAGATTGCTTGCCTTTGTTGCAGCCTTAGTTTTCGTGACGACCGCTGCCCATGCACAAGAGCGGTACGAGGGGTACTACTACCCCGACGTGACCTCGACCGAGGATTTCACACGTGTGATCCGGCAAGCGCCGCAGTCCAGCAAGGGTGTGCGCGTCGAGTTCGTGACCAACCTGACCGTCGCGCAGCTGGCAGCCCCGGAAAGCCCGCGTTTTGTGTTCTTTGCCAAGGGGGAGGATGCAAAGCATCTGAATGTCATCGCCCTCGACGATGACGTGTTTTCCACGCTATTCCGTGCCCGCGCCGTGCTGGCGCAGATGACATCCAACATGCGCAACAACGACTTTTTCCGCGCGCAAGAGCTGCAATTCGTAGCGACCTTCTTCGACCTGTTGCAACTGATGGAATTCGACACGCTGGTGATCAGCGATGGCGAAACCTGGGCGCATCAGGTGAATTTCGTCCGATAATCCAAGGAGAGACGACCTGCATGACCGCGACTGTGATTGATGGAAAGGCCTTTGCGGCCAAGGTACGGGGCCAGGTGGCCGACCATGTGGCCCGCCTGAAAGAGGCGCATGGCATCACACCCGGTCTTGCGGTTGTGCTGGTGGGCGAAGACCCGGCGAGCCAGGTCTATGTCCGCTCGAAAGGCAAGATGACGGTCGAGGTCGGGATGAAGAGCGTCGAGCATAAGCTGGATGCGGACACCTCCGAAGAAGACCTGCTGGCCGTTGTGAAGTCGCTGAACGAGGATCCGGAGATCCACGGTATTCTGGTGCAATTGCCGCTGCCCGGGCATTTGAACGAGGATCTGGTCATCAACTCGATTGACCCGGCCAAGGATGTGGACGGGTTCCATATCTCGAATGTTGGTTTGCTGGGGACTGGGCAGAAGTCGATGGTGCCTTGTACGCCGCTGGGCTGCCTGATGATGCTGCGCGATCATCACGGGTCGCTTTCGGGGCTGAATGCCGTCGTCATTGGCCGGTCGAACATCGTGGGCAAGCCGATGGCGCAGCTTTTGCTGAACGACAGCTGCACCGTGACCATTGCGCATTCGCGGACCAAGGACATTCAGGATGTCGTGCGCGGTGCGGACGTGGTTGTGGCCGCTGTGGGGCGGCCCGAGATGGTGACGGGCGAGTGGATCAAGCCCGGCGCAACCGTGATCGATGTGGGCATCAACCGGATTGATGCGCCCGAGAAGGGCGAAGGTAAAACGCGGCTTGTTGGCGACTGCCATTATGACAGCTGTGCCGAGGTTGCGGGGGCCATCACGCCTGTGCCTGGTGGGGTTGGGCCGATGACCATTGCCTGTTTGCTGGCCAACACCGTGACAGCGTGTTGCCGCGCCAATGGGTTGGCTGAGCCAGAGGGGCTGACGGCCTGAGGCGGATCAGAACCCGCCTTACGCTTGCACCGGAACCATGGTGCCTTGAAGGATGGCGACAAGGGTTTTTATGCCGTTGTTGAGCGCAAATACCTCTGAGGTGACCACGATGAGGCGGCGGCCGGGTTTGATGACCCGGCCTTTTGCGATCAGGCGGTCGCCGATTGCGGGGGCGGTGAGGTTGATTTTGATCTCTGCCGTGACGACGTCCTGATCTTTTGGGATGGTCGTGAGCGCCGCGTAGCCTGCCGCGCTGTCGCCAAGGCGGAAGGTAAGGGCGGCGTGCGCAAAGCCCTGTTGCTGGCGGCTGCCGGGCAGGATTGGGGCGGAGAGTGTGACATTGCCGTCCGCTACATGATCCAGCGCAGCGCCAAAGGTCTGCATCATGCTTTGTTTGGCGAAGCTGGCGGCGATCCGGTCCTTCATGCGGCCCCGCGCGGCATGGGCACTTGCACTGGTTTTGGGCCTGTCAGGATGGCGCTGGCGTCGGGACGCATGAGGTTGGTCAGCACCATGTCATCAGTGCGAAGCCCGCCGGTATAGGTGCCGTAAGCGGGCAGGATCAGCTTGTCACTGTCGATCAAAAAGGCCGGGCGCGAGATGGCGCGGGCGCGGGTCTGCAGCGTGGCCTTGGGGTGGTAATGGCCCGACACTTCACCGCTGGCGCCGGGTTCGGCGATGTGGCGGAAGGTGAGCGGGCCGAGGGTCAGGTCTGCGAGATGCGTGCCGCCAAACTCGATGGGGCCGGGGTCGTGGTTGCCTTCGATCCAGATCCATCGGCGGCCTGCTTGCAGGCGCGCGATCCAGAGCCGTTCGTCCTCGGGCAGACTGCGGGCGGCGGTGAGGTCGTCGAAGCTGTCGCCGAGGCAGATGACGGTGCGGGCATTGGTTGCCTCGAGGTCGGCGGCGAGGCGGGTGAGTGTGTCGCGAGTCTCGTAGGGGGGAAGATGTGTGCCGTTGCGGCGGGCCATGCGTTCGGCTTTGCCGAGGTGTAGATCGGAGACGCAGAGGAGCGCTTGCTCGGGCCAGTAGAGGGCGCCGGAACCGAGCGCTTTTAGTGCTGTGCCAGCGAGGGTGAGATCACACGTGTTCATACTTTGTTCATACGCATCTGGAAGGGGCGCATCAAGATGCGCCTTACGACTTCGGGGGGGGGGCTGCACTCGGCGCGTGCCGCGCCTTCCCCGCCGTATTTTCAAAGAGAAGAAGTTAGAAGGGGACGCGCCATTCTTTCTTCTTTGGTTCTGGTGGCAGGCCTGCCGTGGTCATCAAGCGCTCGGCTTCTTCGGCGAGGAGCTTTTCTTCGGCCAGGCCCTTGATGGGGACCCGGCCCACCTCGAGCATCAGGGGGGCGGCGAGGGGCGTGACGCGGCTGTGTTCGATGAGGTCAATGCGGGTGCCGATGCGGGCGCACATTTCCTCGATCCGGCCGAAGTCGACGAGGCCGCGCATCGCCTCCTCTCGCGTGATGTGCATCATCAGGTGGTCGGGGTCGTATTTGGCGAGCGTGTCGTAGAGGATGTCGGAGGAGAACGTGGCTTGTCGCCCCGTCTTGCGGTTGGAGGGCAGGTTGCGTTCGATGAGGCCCGCGATGGTGGCGGAGGCGCGGAAGGTGCGTTTCATCACGGCGTTGCCCGCGAGCCAGGTGTCGAGGCCGTTGCGCAGGGCGTCGATGTCGAAGAGCGGCTGTGGGTCGGTGATTTTGTCGAGGCCCCAAATCAGAGTCGCGTAGTCGGTGGCGAGGAAGCCGAGGGGGTTGAGGCCAGTCTCTTCCATTCGTTTCGTGAGTAAGAGTCCCAGTGTTTGCATGGCGTTGCGGCCCGCAAAGCCGTAGACGGCGGTGTGGATGCGGTTGTCGTGCGGGAAGCTTTCGATCAGCAGTCGGCCCGGTTCGGGCAGGCGGCTGACCTCGCGCTGGAGTGTGAGCCAATCTGACGTATGTGGGGGCAGGGCGGGCCATGTGTCCTGCTGGAACATCTCGATGATGCGGTGGCTGAGTTGGGTGGACGTGGCGAATTTGGTGCCGAGGAAGGTGGCGATCTTGGGCTTCTTGGCAGAGTCGCGGGTGACTTGCACGGTCATTTCACGCAGGGAGTCGTAGCGGACGATCTGGCCGCCGATCAGGAATGTGTCGCCTTGGGTGAGGGTGGCGGCGAAGCCTTCCTCGATCTCGCCCAGGGGTTTGCCGCCCCGGCCCTTCCAGCGGACCTTGACCGTGTCGGTGTCCTGGATGGTGCCGATGTTCATGCGGATGCGTTGGGCAGAGCGGGGATCGCGCAACTGCCATTGACCGTCGGGGCGTTGCAGCAGGCGCTTCCACTGGTCATAGGCGCGGAGAGCGTAGCCGCCGGTGGCGCAGAAATCGAGGCAGGCGTCGAATTCTTCTCTGGTAAGAGCGCTGTAGGCGCCGGTGCTCTTTATCTCGTGGTAGAGGTCACCCGCCTCGAAGGGGCCTGCGCAGGCGCGGATCAGGATGTGTTGGCAGAGCACGTCGCGGGGGCCGGGGCCGCGTGGGTCGCCGTCGAGCGCGCCCTCGTGGACGGCATCAAGGGCTGCGACGCATTCGACCACCTCGAAGCGGTTGGCGGGCACCAGTAGGGCCTTGGAGGGGGCGTTGTAGCGGTGGTTGGCGCGGCCGATGCGTTGGACGAGGCGTTTGACGTTCTTGGGCGCGCCCACCTGGATGATCAGGTCCACGTCGCCCCAGTCGATGCCGAGGTCGAGCGTGCCGGTGCAGACGATAGCCTTGAGTTGGCCGTCGACCATGGCCTGTTCGACCTTTTCGCGTTGCTGGCGGTCGAGGCTGCCGTGGTGGATGCCGATGGGCAACTGCTCCTCATTGGCGAGCCAGATGTTGTGGAAGTAGAGCTCGGCCTGGGCGCGGGTGTTGTGGAAGATGAGGGTTGTCTTGTGCTTCTTCACCTCTTCCAGCACTGCCGGGATGGCGTATTTGCCGCCCGAACCGGACCAAGGGGGAGGCTCGTCCGTCACCAACATCTTGATGTCTGGGGGTGGACCGGGGTCTGCATGTAGTATGTCGCAGGGGTCGGGGTGTTTCGCGAGGAGGTGGGCGATGGCCTGTGGGTCTTCGACTGTGGCGGACAGACCCACGCGCTTTAGGTCGGGGCGGAGGGCTTGCAGGCGGCTGAGGGCGAGGAACATCTGGTCGCCGCGTTTTGACTCTGCCAGCGCGTGGATTTCGTCAACGATGACCCGCTTGAGACCCGCGAACATGCGTGGGGCATCTTCGTAGCTGGTCAGCAGGGCGAGGCTTTCGGGCGTTGTCAGCAGGATGTGCGGCGGGTCGGCGCGTTGGCGTTTTTTCCGGGTTTGCGAGGTGTCGCCGGTGCGGTCCTCGATGCGGATGTCGAGCCCCATTTCTTCCACGGGCGTGCGGAGATTTCGTTTGATATCAGCGGCTAAGGCCTTGAGTGGGGAGATGTAGAGCGTGTGCATTCCCTCGTGTTCGGACGTTGCCAGATCGGCCAGTGTGGGCAGGAACCCGGCGAGCGTTTTGCCGCCGCCTGTGGGAGCGATGAGAAGGAGGGCGGGGTCGTCTGCGCGGTCCAGCATCTGTTGCTGGTGAGGGTGGATGGACCAGCCCTTGGAGGCGAACCACTGGGTGAAGATGTCGGGGAGGGTCGTCATGGAGCGCAATGTAGCGGGTGGCGCGCGCGTGGGAAGTGCGGGATGGGGGCCAGCCCCCATACCCCCGGGATTTTTTTAAACAGGGAAGGGGCGGGTGAGGCGCGTGCAGATTTACTCAATGTTTATTGAGTTTAAGGGCGTATGGCAGGGTGTCACCCTGCGTGCACCGTCCGTACACGCCCCGTGCACCCCATCGGGCGGTTGGGCGGTGGTTAACGCAACGTGCGGTGGGGGGCTTTATTAGACGGCGGGCTGAAGCCCGCCCTACCGCCTCAAGAGGTTCTTGGGCGGAGGTGCAGGATGTTGGTCTGCACCTGTTTTGGCAGAGATGTGTCTGCGCCCTCCGGTGCGGAGTCGAGGGCGGCGGCGACGTCCTTGACGAGAATGCCGATGGAGTTGTCGGGAGCGTAGCCGTGTTTGGCGAATTCGATCGTATCAAATCCAGAGGCGAGCCAGTTCTGGCCGGAAGACGTTTCGATCAGGTTCAAAAGGTGTTTGGTGTCGAGACCGGCCTCATCCGCCCAGTCGAGCACCAGCCGCGTCATGGCGGTGTGCGAGGCAGCGAGCAGGTTGTTGAGCACTTTGGCCTGCATGCCCGCGCCGAAGCTGCCCATGTGGTGGAAGTGTTCGCCCATCAGGGCCAGTAGCGGCGTGGCCTCTGCGATGTGGTTGTCACTGCCGCCGAGCATGAAGCTGAGCGTGCGGTTTTCGGCAGCAACAACGGCACCTGACATGGGCGCGTCGATCAGTGTGACGTGATTGGGAATGCGATCGCGCAGGCCGCGCACATAGCGGGGTGAGAGTGTCGAGCAGATAAAGATGCGGCGCAGGTTGGGCGCGGTGCCCATCAGGTTCTGGACGTCAAACAGGAGGGCGTTCGTCTGCTCTTCGTCCCGCACGACGGAAAAGAGCGTTTCGAGACTTGGCGCGAAGGCCATGATGTTGGTCGTGATATGTCCCAAGCCGGGGTCGACCACGTCAAAACCCATGGCGTCCACACCGCCATCGCGCAGCGCCTCAAGCATGGGCAGGCCCATGCGTCCGCATCCCGCGAGCCCGATCATTTGACGATATGTTCGTCCTTGACGAACATGTTGGCCCAGGCGCGGTCGATCAGGTCGGGGCGCATTTGCAGCGGGATCCCCTCAAAATTGCAGATCGACACCATCTGATCCACCAGGAAGTTCGGCTGGTAGTTGGCGTAGATGTTGTCGATGGTCGGGTATTTGACCTTGAGGAGGTGCACGAGCGCCTCTTCGTTCAAGGCCATCCCTTTTTTCTTGGCGACCATGGCGAAGATTTTCAGGAAGTTGGCCTGGTTCGGGCCGTCGATCTTGATCTTGAAGAAGATCCGGCGGAGCGCGGCCTGGTCGAAGATTTCGTTGGGGTGGAAGTTGGTCGAGAAGACGACCAGCGTGTCGAAGGGCACTTCGAACTTTTCACCCGATTGCAGGGCGAGGATGTCCTTGGATTCCTCCAGCGGGACGATCCAGCGGTTGACCAGCGCCTGTGGCGGTTCGGCTTGGCGGCCAAGGTCGTCCACGATGAAGATGCCGCCGGTGGATTTGAGTTGCAGCGGTGCCTGATAGGTGCGGGCCGTGGGGTTGTAGACCAGATCAAGCATGTCGAGGGACAACTCGCCCCCGGTGATCACCGTGGGTCGTTCGCATTTCACATAGCGCTTGTCATAGGGCGTGACGCGGCGCAGGGCCGTGGGGTCTTGCGCCTCTTCCGGGGCCAGGACGTGCACGATGGGGTCGTAGACGGTGATCACCTGGCCCGCATATTCGATGGCGCGGGGCACGTAGACATTGTCCCCTAGTGCGTCGCGGATGCCGTTGGAGATGGATGATTTACCGTTGCCGGGCGGGCCGTACATCAGGATCGAGCGGCCCGCGCTGACGGCAGGGCCAAGTTGGTCCAAGAGGTCGTCGGGCAGCACGAGGTGGCCC
Organism: Tateyamaria sp. syn59; assembly: GCF_007995245.1. Lineage (GTDB taxonomy): Bacteria > Pseudomonadota > Alphaproteobacteria > Rhodobacterales > Rhodobacteraceae > Tateyamaria. Next base: position 116,129 of record NZ_VCBA01000004.1, on the reverse strand, counting down.
ATGGCGCCCGTCAGTTGCTGGCGTGTGACCATGATGTTGCGGATGGACTGGCGTTTGACCTGCTCGCGGTAGACGTCGAGCGGGACGGGCATGGCGCCGAAATACTCGGACTGCGCCAGCGCGTCGAGGGCGCGCGCCTTGCCCGCATCGGTGAGCTGGTAGCCCATTTCATTGCCGTTGTTGGCGTTGAGCGTGCCCGTCGCCTCCATCAGCCGCTGGTCGCGGCACATGTCGATCAGTTCCTGCACCACGGGGATGGGCAGGCACATGGCCACGGACAAGTCCGAGACCATGTCGAGGGTCTTGCGGAACATGGTTTTCAGCAGGATGTCCCGCATCATGACGATGGGCAGTTGCATGTCCTGCAACCGTTTTGGCGCCGGGGGCGCGATCACGTCCGAGACTTGCATGTTCATGGGGTGGGCCTGTGTTCTGCTGCGGTTCGTTTTGTGTGACGTAGCGCAGCAGTTCGGCCAAATTATGACCTCAAATGGTCAAGACCCGTACAGGGCGGCGAGGCCGAGGTAGATCGCAAGGGTGGGGCCGAGGGCAAAGCCCATGGGGAATTTACGGCCTTCCTGGCTCCAGCTGGTCCAGTTGGGGGCGAAATTGCGCAGGGCTGTCCGCTTGGCGATGGTGTGGACCGCGTAGGCGGCCAAGAGGACGGCGGCAAAGAGCGCCATGATCAGGCGGATGTCGCCCAGGGCGACGTAGGGGGCGGCGGCGGCGAGGAATTTGGCGTCGCCTGCGCCCATCGCCCCGGCGGCGTTCAGTACGATACCTGCCACCAGCACGATGCCGAGGTGCGCCAGTTGCCAGAGATAAGCGTCAAACGGGTAAAGGAAGGGGCCCATGACGGCGAAGATGGCGGCCATGGTCAGGACCGTGGGGTTGGTGATCCGCATCTCTGCCAGGTCCGTGTACGCCACGTAGAGGCAAAGCGGAACAAGCAGTGGCAGGAACCACAGCGCGACCGAGGCGGAGAGTGCCATGGACGGTTACCCGTTCGAGACGTTGTTTTCGAGCGCGCGGAGCGAGCGCACGGCGGCTTCGAAATGCTGGGGATGCGTTTCGATGGCGTCGCGCAGGAGGCCCTTGCCGGTTTGCAGGTCACCCTTTTTGACCGCTGCGAGGCCCAGCGTGTGCAGAAGCTGCGCGCGTTCCGTCTGGTCCATGGGGATGACGGGCAGGGCATAGTTGCCTTGGGCGCCGCGCGCGAGGATCAGGTTGTTCTTGGCCGTGAACAGCTGCGGGTCCTGGCGGATCGCGTCGGTGAAGAGCCGTTCGGCATCCTTGAAATCGCCGCGCGTCAGCTTGGAATAGCCCCAGTTGTTCAGCACGCCCGAGGGGCGGGTCGTGAGGCCGACGGCGGTCTCATAGAAGCTGTCGGCTTTCTTCCATTCCTGGTTGCTGTCGGCGATCAGCGCCTCGAGCCGGTAGCGTTTGAAGGTTTCGATGGTGGGCGGAACCTTGTCCAACTCTTCTTCGGCGCGGGCCCAGTCACCGGCCCGCAAAAGCGCATCGGCATAGTCGACGCGGTCGTCATTGGTGACGCCCTTCATCTCGACCAGTTTGGCGTAGGCGGAGGTGGCTTCGGTATAGCGTTTGGCGCGCACGAGGCTGGTGGCAAGGCCGCGATGGGCGTCGATGCGGTCGGGGTTTTCCTTGACCGTGCGGTTGAAGTAAGCGACCGCCTCGTTGGGGTCTGCAACGGTCAGCATCACGTCGCTGAGGTTGCTTTCGTCCACCACGTTCACGTCCTGGAATGCGCGTTCGACGGTTTCGTCGGCATTTTTCTCACCGCATGCAGCAAGGGCCGTCATGCCTGCCAATGAGACGGCCAAAATCACAGAGTGGCGCATGTTTGCGTCCTTTTTCCTGCTCGTTCGCGCCGCGCTTTTGTTGCCCGGTCGCATCCCTTGTTTGCGCCTCGAAAAGCGCAGCCTCACACCCACCCCAGAGTGGGCAAATCAAGATGCAGTGCGGATCAGAAAGTCACTGCTGCCTCGACGGACCAGTTTATACTGGCTCTCATTGATGGGCACGGTATCAGAATTTTCGGATTTTGCGAGTGCTAAGCGTAAATTATCCCGAATAAGTGTGCTTTCTCCGTCATCGAGGGCGAAGGCGCGGCGGAAGATCTGGATGGCTTCGAACGTCTCGCCCCGTTCCATCAGCACGACGCCGAGGTTGTTGAGGTCTTCGGGGTAGGGGTCATATTCGGTGGTTGCGCGGCGCAGGAGCTTTTCGGCCTGGTTGAGACGGCCGAGGCCAAGGTTCGCGGTGCCGAGGCCGGACAGGATTTCGGCGTCGAACCCGCCGCGGTCCAGGGCCGCGCGGTTGAAGGAGCGGATGGCAAGTTCAAACTCGCCTGCGGCGATCAGGCGGTGGCCGACCTCGACCCCGTCCACGCCCTGCGCGCGCCGGTCGATGCCCGGTGCGAACGGGCCGGTCTGGGAGGCGTCTATGCGCGGCTCACCACAGGCGGACACTGCGAGCGTGAGGATCAGGGCCAGAACGGCCCGCATGCCTGTCATCATGGTGGTCGTTGCCACGTTGTTTCAATTGACTGCACCACGCCGGCCATACGGTCGCGTGGTGCAGGTTGTGTAGCACGGGTTGGAGCGTCGGCCTAGTTGCCAAGCGTGTTCAGATTGCCCAATTGCGTGATACCGTGTGCGGAAGGACCCACCAGGATCAACAGCAGTGGCGGCACGGTCAGCATCATGGTGGCCAGCGTCATCTTGGTGGGCAGCTTGTTGGCCGCTTCCTCCGCGCGCATGACGCGTTTATCGCGCATTTCGCCCGCGTAGACCCGCAGCGCTTCGGCGATGGATGTACCGAAACTGGACGACTGGATCAGCACCGTGACAAAGCTGGAGACATCCTGCACACCACACCGTTCGCCCATGTCGTTGAGCACGGTGACTTTGTCCTTGCCCGCCTTCATTTCATAGCTGACGACCGAAAACTCATGCGCCAGTGCGGGGTAGGAGGCTTGCAGTTCGACGGCCACACGGTTGATCGCCTGATCCAGCGATTGGCCCGCCTCGACACACACCAGAAGCATGTCGAGCGAGTCCGGGAAGCCTTGGGTGATTTCCTCTTGCCGTTTGCCGACACGTTTGGTCACCCAGTATTGGGGCAGGTAGTAGCCCACGCCGCCGGGGCCGAGCGTGAACATGATGATTTTCTGTGTGCTCATGTTGTCGGTGCCGACAACGAAGTTCGTGTAGATGACGCCGAGGAGCAGACCGGCAACGCCCAGTATGAACTGGGCGGCGTGGAACATGCGCACCGCATCGCGCGATTGATAGCCCGCCTGGCGCAGCAGAAGCTGGCGCTTTGACATCTCTTCGACATCCTCGGGTTCGAGGAATTTCGAAAAGCGTTCAAGTTGTTCGTTGCGTGCGCCATGGCGCAGCCGTTCTTTTTGAGCGCCGGATGTAACAACGCCCTTTTGTGCCTTTTTCAGCTTGGTCAGCGGGTCTTCGGGCTGCTTGAGCATCATGATGATGACGATCACCACCATCATCAGGCCGAGCACACCGGCAATCACAATTGGTCCAAGCGGGCCAAGGATGTCCGTTATGGGTTGCAGCAGGGCGTCCATGGGTCGGCTCCTTACACTTTGATGTTGGTCAGGATGCGCATCACGATCAGGTTGGCGCCCAGAAACAGGCCCACCGCGATACAGGCGGGGATGAAGTAGGCGTGATCGCGCACGTCGTCATAGTAGTTCGGGTCGGTCACGTTGATCACGATCAGTGCGACGATGGGGAAGGCCGACAGGAACTTGCCCGACCACTTCGCCTCGGCCGTGATTGCCTTGACCCGGCGGAAGAGACGGAAGCGCGCCCGGATCACCTTGGCCAGACCGGCCAGGATTTCTGCAAGGTTACCACCGGATTGCTGCTGGATCGTCACGGCGACAGAGAGGAAGCGCAAATCCTGCATGTCGAGCCGTTCGGCCATGTCCTTGAGGCTTTCGCCGACATCGCGGCCAAAGGCGGCTTCGTCTGCGATCAGTCCGAATTCCGATGCCAGCGGGTCTTTGACTTCCTTGGACACGATCTGGATGGCGGAGCTGAAAGGGTGACCCACGCGTAGCGAGCGCACCATGAGTTCAACAGCGTCTGGCAGCTGCTCTTCGAGCATGCTGAGCCGTTTGCCCGCCTTGGACGAGACCCAGAAGTAAACTGCGCCGATACCGATGCCGACCGACAGCAGAATGCGGACCGGTGTTTCGGTTTCGGTGCCCACGCTGAGCCCGACGAACGCAACGGCCGAGAGGCCCGCCATGATCAGGATGAGCTGTTGTGGTGTGAAGGCGATGGCCGCCTTCTGCGCCTTTTCGGCGAGCAGCGAATACAGCGGGATGGACCGGGCGCCCATGTGCTGCTGCATCTCCTTGCGGAGTTGTTCTAGCACTTCCTCGCGGCGACCACCGGCTTTGTTCAGCATTTCCAGGCGGCGGTTCACGCGGCTGTTGAGGCTGATGGATTTGCCGAAGGCGACGAGATACAGGCCCTCGACCAGGACAAGGACACCGATGAAGATCAGGCCGTAGATGATTGGTTCTGCGCTCATTTCCTCAAGTCCTCAAGTAATGAAGTGGTAGGACATAAAACTCGTCCTTATTGGGCGGCCACGGGTTCGTAGATGGATGCGGGCAGGTCGTACCCCCACAGGCGGAAGCGCTCGGAGTAGTGTGAACGCACACCAGTGGCGGTGAAATGACCGATGATCTTGTTGTCGGGTGTCAGACCCACGCGCTGGAAGCGGAACACTTCCTGCATCGAGATCACGTCGCCCTCCATGCCCGTGATTTCGGTGATGGATGTCATGCGGCGGCTACCGTCCTGCAGGCGCGAGGCCTGCACGATCAGGTTCACAGCCGATGAGATCTGGGACCGTACCGCCTTGATCGGCATTTCGATCCCGGCCATGGCAATCATGTTTTCCAGACGCGAGACCCCATCGCGGGCGGAGTTGGCGTGGATCGTGGTCATCGACCCGTCGTGGCCGGTGTTCATGGCCTGAAGCATGTCGATCACTTCCTCGCCACGCGTTTCACCCACGATGATGCGGTCGGGGCGCATCCGCAGGGCGTTTTTCAGACAGTCGCGGGGGCTGACTTCGCCTTTGCCCTCGACGTTGGGCGGGCGGCTTTCCATCCGGCCCACATGGGTCTGTTGCAGTTGGAGTTCCGCGGTGTCTTCGATCGTCAGGATGCGTTCGGCGTTGTCGATGAAGGAGGACAGCGCATTGAGCGTGGTTGTTTTACCCGAACCGGTACCGCCTGACACGATCACGTTGAGGCGCGTGGCGACAGCGGCTTGCAGATATGCGGCCATTTCTTCGGTGAAGGCGCCGAAATTGACCAGGTCGTCGATGCCCAACTTGTCTTTTTTGAACTTCCGGATGGAAACGAGGCTGCCATCGACCGCGATGGGCGGCACCATCGCGTTGAAGCGCGAGCCGTCCTGCAAACGGGCGTCCACATAGGGGTTCGATTCATCGACACGGCGGCCCACGGCGCTCACGATCTTGTCGATGATGCGCAGGAGGTGGCGTTCGTCCTTAAACGTGATGTCGGTCAGTTCCAGCTTGCCGGAGCGTTCGACAAAGATCTGTTGCGGGCCGTTGACCAGAATATCGTTGACGGTCTCGTCTTTCAGAAGCGTCTCAAGCGGGCCGAGGCCCGTGACTTCGTCGAACAGTTCCTGGTTCAGGGTCTGCCGATCCTCGCGGTTGAGGATGATGTTCTTTTCCGTCAGCACCTCGGTCGAGATGGCGCTGATTTCCTGGCGCAGATCCTGTTCGGTCGCATGTTCAAGGGCTGCGAGGTTCAGGTTGTCCAGCAGTGCGCGGTGCAGTTCGAGCTTGATCTCGCCCATCCGCTCCTTGCGTTTGCGTTCCTTGTCCATGGGCGTGACGGTGGCGGGCTTGGCCGGTGGGGCCTTGCGCGCGATTTTGTTGGACGTGTCGGCCTTGGGTAGCTCCGCGACCTTTTCTTCGGGTGCGGCGGCGGCCGGTTTGGGCGCGGCTTTCTTGTATTTGGAAAACATCGAGAGACCCCCGGGTTGTCGGATCACGCCGCCTTGGCGTGGTCCTCGCTGAGTTCGTGAATGGAGGCTGCGAGTTTTGCGATTTCGCGGCGCAGCGGGTTCTTGGTGGCCGAACTGGCAAGCGGCACGCCGTGATCAGCACCCTGGCTGATCGGTTTGCCGCCGTCGGGCAACTGCACCTCGACCGAGATGTCGAGGCTTTCTGCAAGGCGTTTGACCCGTGCCTTGCCACCCAGATCGGTAAATTTGGGCGCGCGGTTCAGCACATAGCGCAGCTTTTCGATAGGCAGTTCTTCGGATTGAAGGGCACGCTTGAAGCGCAGGGCGTTCTGGGCCGAGCGCATGTCCATCTCGAGCGTCGTGAAGTAGAGATGCGCGGCGGTCAGCACGGTTTCGGTCCACTGCACCAGTGTCGAGGGCATGTCGATCACGACATAGTCAAAGTGCGACCGGGCCATTTCGATGATCCGGGTTATGTCATCGGCGGTGACGAGGTCCAGCGGTATCATGTCGGACGGTGCGGTGAGCACCTGCAGCTTGTCCTCGAAGGTCAGCAGGGACTGGCCAAAGATTTCCTCATCCATGCTTTCGGTATCCGACAGCATTTCGAACACGGCTTCGCGGCGGGGCAGGTCGAGATAGGTCGAGGCGGTCCCGAACTGCATGTCAAAGTCCAGAAGGCAGACGGATGGAGTGTCACCCTCGCACAGCAGTGCGAGTTCCCAGGCGAGGTTGACGGCGAGCGTGGTGGCCCCGGTGCCGCCGGCAACGCCATGGCAGACAAAGACCGCGCCCTGCTTGTCCACGCCGGATTTGAGGTTTGCGGTTCGATCCGTGCTTGCGGGCTGCGGTTGCGCGGCTGCCTGCAGGCGGTCAATGGCTTGCTGCAACTCACCCTCGGGAAGAGGGTAGGGGACAAATTCGTCCGCGCCTTGCCGCAGCAGTTGGTGCAGAGCTGCGGGCGTTACGTCTTCGGCAATCAGGATGACCTTGATTCCGCGCGATTTGGCTTGGGTGATGATTTCGCCCAGCAGGACAAGGTTGTCCTCGTCCTCTTCATCAAGGGCGAGGGCCACGAATTCCATGGCCTCAGCTTCGGGCTGGTTGAAAAAGGCCAGCGCCTCGGCAAAGCCGAGATCGCCCCATGCTTCACCCAGGGCGTGCTCCATATCCTCGATCAGCAGGTCGAAATTCTGCACATCGCGGCTGATGGTGCAGGCCGTGATCGGGGCCGTTTCCGGTTGTGGCATTACACTGCTCATTGCCCACTTTCCCTTTGTTCACAGAGCGTGCCCCCAAAATAGTGCCTGTTCGGCAGGTAGGAGCGGGCGCTCTCGCCCGGTTGTTTTCACCGGACATAGGTGTCCTCTGGGGCGGTTGTCGCAGCGAATTCAGGCGAGATTTGGGCTAAAAAACTCCAATTGTTGGGTATCTCAAAACGATAAGGGCCCGCAGACAGGATTGTCTGCGGGCCCTTTGTTAAAAATTGCGGGTGCTATTCGCCGGTATTGAACTGGCTGCCATCGTTTCCGGTCAGCCCTGTGCGGGCGACGCCGGACTCGACATAGTCGCGGTAAATGATCTGTGCGTACTTGCCGTCCAACACCGTGGGATGCGATTTCACAAAGCCGCTGACCTCGGTCACGGTGCGGCGGTTGCGGCGCTCACGGCCTTGGGTGACGATCAGCGGCTGGGTTTCGCCAAAGGAAGCGACCGCCTCAAGCCGGGAGCGGCTGATGCCCTGGCTGGTCAGGTAGTGCACAACTGCATTCGCGCGGGCGAGGCCAAGACGCTTATTATAGGCGGCAGAGCCCACAGCGTCGGTGTGCCCATAGACACGAAAGCGGATTTCGGGGAATTGCCGGATCCAGCGCGCCTGTTCACGAAGCGCATCGCGTGCACCTGCGTCCAGTTGCGAGGAATTGAAGGCGAAGTTGACGGTTGTGCCCACCTCTGACGCGAAACGTTGCGCCAGATCAAAGGTGTATTGGCGTTCGCCCGTCAAAAGCAGTGTGTTGTTGGCCGTCGCGTTGCCGAATTGGCCGGTGTCCACCAATGCGCCCGCTTCGCGGTAGAACTGGGTGTAGACCGGGTCGTTGGACTGGCCACACGCGCCAAGGGCGAGGGTGCCTGCCACTGCAACGGTGAAAATCGGTTTCATGACCCTGTCCTTAGTCCAACACGTAGCCATATGAGCCGGAGAAGTCCTGTTTGGCAACCTCGCCGGCGGCGCCCTGTCTGGGGGTGCGCGTGCCTGCGGCGGTGCGGCCATAGAGGAACAGATCCCGTTCGCTCGGCGGTTTGATCCGGTCCGTGGGCAGCGCCAGGGCGTCGCCGCGGACGGGGGAAACAAGGTGTGCGGTGATGATGATCACCAGCTCGGACTGGTCCCGCTGATACGAGGCGGAGCGGAAGAGGGCGCCAAGGACCGGCACGTCACCCAACCAGGGCAACTGGTTGTTGTTGTCGATGAAGTTGTCTTGCAGGAGACCCGCGATGGCAAAGCTTTCGCCGTCGCGCAGCTCGACCGTGGTGGCTGTTTCGCGGACGCTGAAGGCGTCAACCGTGAACCCGTCAACCGTGATGCCGTTGGTGGGGTCGATGTCGGACACTGTCGCCTCAAGTTCGAGGTTGATCAGGTCCTTGTCCACGACGCGCGGGATAAAGTTGAGCTGAATCCCGAACGGCTTGAATTCGATGGTAATTACGCCGTCTTCCTGTGCGACGGGGACGGGGTATTCGCCTCCCGCAAGGAAGCGCGCCTCTTGTCCCGAGAGGGCCACGAGGTTCGGCTCGGCCAGGGTGCGCACAACCCCTTTGGTTTCAAGGGCTTCGAGGAGCAGGCCGACTTGGGTGTTGCCTGCGTTGAAGCCAAAAAGGATCGCACCGGCGTTGGCGTTCGAAGCAGGTACATTGCCTGCAAGGGAGTTGGTGATCGCGCCTTGACCGACCGTTGTGCCGTTACCACCGCTCAGGCCGACGTCACCGGAGAGGATCGAACCGCCCAGCGACAGCGATGAGCTGAGCGATTTCGACACGGAGCGGTTCATTTCCGCGAAACGCACCTTGAGCATCACTTGCTGGATGCCGCCGACACTCATCAGGTTGCTCACGCGCCCTTCGGCATAGCGTTCTGCGAGGTCCAGTGCGCGCTGCAGGCGCGCCGCGGAGGAGACGATGCCAGACAGCACGATGCCATCATTGGCTGTGCGCACTTCGATCTTTTCGCCGGGAAGGATCTGGCGCAGGCGTTCCTTGAATTCCGAGATATCTGCCGACACGCGCACGTTCACGTTGGTGATCAGGCGTCCATTGCCATCCAGCAGCGTCAGCGTCGTCAGGCCAGGGGCCTTGCCCAACACGTAAATCGTACGGTCGCTGAGGGACGAGATGTCTGCAATCGCCGGGTTCGCGATGCTCAGCTCGGCGAATGCCGTGTCGCTTTCCACCACGACCGCACGGTTCATCGGCACGTTCAGCGTGGCTTCGGTAGACTTGCGTACCACCCGCAGGTTTTCTGCCATGGCGGTTTCCGCGATGGGGCCTGCAGCAAAACACAGCCCAAGCAGGGCCGCTTTGAAAATTCCGTCAATGTTCATGTGACCTGCCTTTTTGATCACGCCTCGGTGCCGGGTCTTTGTGCCCGCAATTGGCATCACAATGCGGCAGTTTGGATTTTTTTGCAAGAATCAACGACTTCAGGTGATTCTTTTATGTGGATAACAAGCAACAGGGGGACATATGAAACCGGCGCCACCAAGGGTGACGCCGGGCATAAGTGCTTGAAAAAGAGGGATCAGTTTGTGCAGGGGATCGGGATCTGCACAACCTCGGCCCCTCGACGGGTCCGTATTGAACAGGTCTTTTCCTCTTCGATCTCGGCCTTCACCTCCTTGGTTTCGATGCCGAGGAGGGCGCGTTGGTCCACTTCGATGGCGCCTGCGACGGTATCATCTTCGGCCCCGACCAGGGACAACGAAAGGCGACCGGTCGATTGCGCCTGCGCCAGCTTAGCCACCTGCGCCGGTGCCACGGCGACGGTGACGGTCTGCGCGATGGTCGCGCCGTCAAGATCTCCAGCCGCGTTCTGGTCGATAGCAATCAGTTGGATAGCGGGCTGGATCAGTTTTGTGACCTCACCGCGCGCGCCGCCAAGGTCTTTGCCGACCCGGCCGGTCCAATAGACGTCCACCCGGTCACCCGGACGCAGGAAGCCGGACACACCGGATGCCACGTCAACACGGATCGCAAAAGCGCGCATACCGCGTTCAAGACGCGAGGTCAGCCCGGCCTCTTCGCCCGGTTTGGTCACTTTGACGGCGAGGATCGCCTCGTGTTTTTCCATGGTGCGCAGCACGACGCGCTGTTCGGTCGCGCCCTCGGGGAAGAGGGGGTTTTCAGCGGTGAACGCGCCTTCGGGTAGGGCCGTCTCGGGCCAGTCAACCTTGCGCACGTCCGCTTGGGTCAGAGCCTCACCGTATTTCAACTGACGTTCCGCCACGTAGATCGGGACGGTCGGCACGATCTTTTCGCGCTGGGCCCGTTCTGCGGCCAACGCTGCCTGATATTGCCCGATGTAATTCTTGGCCATGTAAACGGCACCACCTGCCAGGGCGATCCCGGCCAGCAGCACCAATCCAAATACCATTCGCATTTCAGCACCTCATTGATTGGATCCCTGTCCGGATCGGACGGAACCTCTTGCGATCTAACTGTCAGAAGAATGTGGCGATTTGTGGGAGGCGGTGTGGAAGGTCCGCGGCACGTGGCCGGATCTTTGCGCAAAATGCAAAAACCTGCCACGAGGTGCAGCAGGTCGGTTTCCATCTAAAATCGGTGCGCGAAGCGCTTATTCGTTGAAGAACTGAGCGTCGAGATACGTATCGACGTTTCCGGCAATCGCAAGCGTACCGGTGTTCATGCCGAAGATCGCCGCAATGGCGAGGCCAACAACGGCGGCACACAGCACCACCCAATCAATCGTGACCGCGCCGCATTCGCTGGATTTAAAAGAGGTCAGGAAACGGGTCATGGCGGTCCTTTTTAACTTAACTGAGGGGCCTTGGGTGCAAAAAGGGGCCGTGTCCGGATATGGTCACGGCCCCTGTCATCAGACGGTTACGCCTGACTATTATTCGGCAGCAGGAACACCGATGGAGCCGACAGTCTGTGTGTCGAGGAAGGTGTTGGTGGCTGCGGTCAGGTCGTTTGCACCCGAGTAGATCGAGCCGTAAGCAGCGATCGCCAGGCCAACCACGGCTGCGGTCAGAACAACCCAGTCAACCGTCACGGCGCCGTTTTCGTCTTTGCGGAAGTTTTTGATGAACTTGATCATGATTTTGTCCCTCCAAAGGATCAGTAGATTTGCGTTTCAACCTTGTCGGCCTTGGAGGGCCGCTCTCTCTCATTGGCCCGTGTCCGACTTGGTATAGCGCTATATAGTCGGGGGATTGGGGCACGAATTTGGCGGGTTATTGAGGATTTCGCGTCTGGCTCCGATTTTTTTGCTGAAAATTCTTAACCGACTGAAAAACAGTGAGAAAAGCGATTTCGTGAAGTGCAATTCGTGTAGTTTTCGTTAACTGGGGCAGCAATTGTGGCAGCTTTGCCATTTTCTGAAGCCTCAGACTGGCCTGAAAGGTCGATTTCTGCGATATTTACACCAATGCCCGCCCAAAGAGCGGGCGCAGATTGAGAGCAGTTCCATGGTTCGTTTGTCCGTTGTCGTCCTGACGGCGCTTTCGTTGTCTTTTAGTGACGCCGCCGCCCAAGACCCACCACCGTTCAAGGATTTCTCGGCCAAGCGGGTCAAACCGCCCGAGCCGGGGGCAAAACGCTTTATTACCGTACAGATTGAACCGGAGGCCCCCGAGGCCGAACCAGCCGCTGTTCCGCCAGACACTTCTGAGGTCACCCCAAGTGCTCCGTCGACGCGCTTCGACTGGTTCTGGAATGATGTCTCTCCGGCGCTGGATCAGGCGGGGCCGGGGCGGCTGGATCAGGCGTTGCGCGCTCTGGCACGTGCAAAGCAGCCCGTGCCCGTGCCGCGCTTGCAACAGATGCAATCACTGGCGCAGGCGCAGGGTGTGGATATTCTGAAGGCGACCATCGGCACCGATGTGTCGCCTGCGTTGGTGCTGGCGGTGATGATGGTCGAATCTGCGGGCCGCGTCGATGCGACCAGCCGTGCAGGTGCCCAGGGCCTGATGCAGTTGATGCCAGCGACGGCTGAACGGTTCGGGGTCAAGGACAGCTTTGTACCCGCAGACAACATCACGGGCGGGGTGAAGTATCTCGATTGGCTGATGGATAGGTTCGACCGCGATCCTGTGCTGGTTCTCGCAGGCTACAATGCAGGCGAGGGGGCGGTGCAGAGCCATGATGGCGTACCCCCTTACTCCGAAACACGCGACTATGTGCCAAAGGTGCTGGCGACATTTCAGGTGGCCAAGGGTCTCTGTATCACTCCGCCAGAGCTTGTCACTGATGGGTGCGTGTTTGCAGCCATGAACTGACGCCTTCGGAATTTTACAAAAATTCCGGTCCGTTTTCCACATCGGAAAACGGTGCGGCGTCAGATGTTGAATGCGTCCGCCCACTCCGGGTGCCTGGCCCGATGTGCGTTGACGAAGGGACAGAGCGGCACGATCTTCCATCCTTCGGCGCGCGCGTCCTCGACCAGTCGCTTGACCAGTGCGAGGCCCGCGCCAGTCCCGCGCAGGGCATCTGGTACGCCTGTGTGGTCCGCGATGCGCGTCTGCGGTGACAGGATGGAATAGCTCAGTTCTGCGTCCGCCCCATTGTGGGACAGGACGTAGCGGCCTTTGGAGCCGCTTTCTTCGCGGCGGATGGTGAAGTCAGACAAGTGTCGCCTGGGTGGCCGCGCGCAATTCGTCCTCGGTTACGCCATCGGCGACCTCAACGATCTTGAGGCCACCGTCGACCACATCAAGCACGCCGAGGTTGGTGATAATCCGGTCCACGACGCCCTTGCCGGTCAACGGCAGCGTGCATTCCTTCAGCACCTTGCTGTCGCCATGCTTGTTCGTGTGGTCCATGACCACCACGACGCGGCCCACACCAGCCACGAGGTCCATCGCGCCGCCCATGCCTTTGACCAGTTTGCCCGGGATCATCCAGTTCGCCAGATCACCATTTTCGGCCACTTCCATGGCGCCGAGGATCGCCATCGCGATCTTGCCGCCGCGGATCATGCCAAAGCTTTGGGCGCTGTCGAAATACGCGGTCTGGGGCAGTTCGGTGATGGTCTGCTTGCCCGCGTTGATCAGGTCGGCGTCTTCAGTGCCTTCGATCGGGAAGGGGCCCATGCCCAGCATTCCGTTTTCCGACTGCAGTGTCACCTCGATCCCGTCAGGGATGTAGTTGGACACCAGCGTCGGGATCCCGATCCCGAGGTTCACATACCAGCCGTCTTCCAATTCCTGAGCGGCACGCGCCGCCATTTGGTTGCGATCCCAGGGCATTGATTGTCCTTATTCGTCGGTGAGTGCCGCGCCTGCGGGCACGTCAATGGTGATGAAACTTCCTGCGGCACCGCGGCCCAGATGCAGCGTGCCTTCCAGCCCTTCGATCAGGCCTGACACAATGCGTCCGCCCACGGTCTTGCTGTCCGGCCACTCCATATCGGTGGGAATGCCCACGCCGTCATCGGCCACGATCAGGCGCAGGCCACCTGCGCTGAGCCGGCTCATCCGCACTTCGACCAGCCCCATGTCGATCCGGTCAAAGGCGTGCTGAAACGCGTTGGTCAGAAGTTCGGACAGGACAAGGCCCACGCGCGTCGCTGTCTCAATCGGAACTTCGAGCGGTTCGATCTGAAGGGACACGCGGATGCCCGAACGCCCTTCGATATGTGCGATGGCGGCGGCGAGGCGGGACAGGTAGCTGCCCATCTGGATGCTGTCGCGATTGGATTGCTGATCGCTCAGCTTCATCTCTTCATAGAGAAGTTGCAGCGTTTCGATCCTGCGCGAGAGGGCGGCAAAGTCTTCGGGCACCGATGTGCTGCCGGATTGCTGGCGGATCATGCCGATGATCATCGACAGATCCGACGCGACGCGGTTCTGGATCTCGATCAGTTGCGCGTTGATCTCTTCGGCGCTGGTCGACAGTTCGCTCGCGCGCAGCTCTTTCTGGATCCCGACGAAATATTGCGTTTCGCCGCGCGCATCGTGAACGGGTGCTACAATCAGGCGGTTCAGGAACGGCTCGCCATTGGCGCGGTAGTTCAGGATGTCGACGCTGACGCTTTCCTCGGCCTCGATACCCGCGCGCAGCTTGTCCACGTCCGCTTTACGCGTGTCCTCGCCCTGCAGGAACCGGCAGTTCCGCCCGATGGATGCAGATCGGGCATAGCCTGTAGACCGTGTAAACGCCTGGTTGACGTACACGATCGGGTTGTCCTCGAGATGGGGGTTGGTCACCACCATGGACACCTGTGCCCGGGTGAACCCCTCAAAGGATTTGTCGTCTTCCAGCAGTTCTTCGATGGTGTCAGGCATGGCCTGGCTCCTTACGCGGCGCGCGTTGTCCGTTGTTCGATGCGCTTTTCGTGTTCGCCCTGGATCAGGCGGTGGACGTAGATGCCCGGTAGGTGGATGTGGTCGGGATCAAGGCTGCCGGTGGGGACGATTTCCTCGACCTCTGCGATGCAGACCTTGCCGCACATCGCGGCAGGCGGGTTGAAGTTGCGGGCGGTTTTGCGGAAGACAAGGTTGCCTGTCTCATCCGCTTTCCAGGCTTTGACGATGGAGAGATCGGCAAAAATACCTTCCTCCATGATGTAGGTTTCGCCGTTGAAATCCTTGTGCTCCTTGCCGTCGGCAATCACCGTTCCCACGCCCGTCTTGGTGTAGAAACCGGGGATGCCGCAGCCACCGGCCCGCATCCGCTCGGCTAGGGTGCCCTGGGGATTGAACTCTAGTTCCAACTCGCCCGAAAGGTACTGGCGCATAAATTCCGCGTTCTCGCCCACATAGGACGAGATCATCTTTTTCACCTGCCGGGTTTGCAGCAGAATGCCGATGCCGAAATCATCGACACCTGCGTTGTTCGAGGCAAAGGTCAGATCCTTGGTGCCTGCATCCTTGATTGCGTCGAGCAGCAGTTCGGGAATGCCGCACAGGCCGAACCCGCCTGCAGCGATGAACATGCCGTCAAACAAGAGCCCATCCAGCGCTTCGGTGGCAGAGCCGTAAATCTTCTTCATCTATTTCCCCAACAGGCCCGGTGACGGAGCATTCACTGTATGCGTCAGTATGTGAATGTATGCACCTTCAAAGTCAACGGAGTGACCTTGGGCGGCACCATTTTTCGCTGTGTCTGACCACGGTCGGTCGGGGTGGGTACATTAATTCATGAAAGTGTATGCGCCCGGGTCGTTTGGTCCACTTGAGGGTGGCCCACGGGACCCGAGCGCAAATCCGGAGCGGTCGCGCTATCACCTTTTGTCGGTGGTGCCAGCCCCTTTCGAAGTTGAAGAGGTGCCATCTTTGTCCGGCATTGAAATGTCGGGCGGGAAGCTGACGGTCGTGGCCGTGGCAGCGCTGACCAGTCCCATCACCAAAGCAATTGCAGTTGCGGCAGCAATTATGGTGCGTTTCATTGCGTTCACTCCTATACTACGATTATCGCATTAAATGGTGCGATTATCGTAGTATTTGGGAGCTCCCCTTGCATGTTCAAGGGGGCTGCGCAATTTTTGGGAATGACCAAGGAACATGACCTTCTCGACCACGTGAAAACCTTGATGCGCGTGATGCTGATCAGCGAGCGCACGCCGCCCGAGCATCAGCACATCATCAAGTTCAACCCTCTGGATTTTCACACGCTGGGGATGGTGCGGGCGCAACCGGGTGTGCGGGCAACAGTTGTGGCAGGCTCACTGGGGATTGCGGCCACCACAGCAAGCAGCGTGATCGGCCGGTTGATCAATCGCGGCTGGATCGAACGCAAGCAATGCACCGGTGACAGGCGCGCATATGAGCTGAACCTGACGACCGAAGGGCAGCGCATTGCCGATGCGATCCATGACCAAGACATTCACGATATGAGCGTGTTTCTGTCCGCGCTGACCGTGACAGAGCAGGACGAACTGATACGCCTATTGGGCAAAGTCGCCCGCAGGGTCGAAGCACTGGAAACCGAAGGCTAGGGTCAGGCGCTTTTCTTTGTCGTTTTCTTTGCGGTGGTCTTCTTGGCCGGTGCCTTCTTGCGCGTCGTCTTCTTTTTCGGCGCTTTTTCGGCAATCAGTTGAACCGCCATCTCCATGGTCACGTCCTCGGGCTCGGTTCCCTTGGGGATCGTCGCATTGACCTTGCCCCATTTGACGTAAGGGCCATACTTGCCCTTCATCACGTTGACGGGGCCGCCTTCATCCGGGTGTTCGCCAAGTTCATGCAGCGGTTTGGCGGCCGCACCACGCCCACCACGGCTGGCCACCTTTTCGGCCAGCAATTGTACAGCGCGGTTCATGCCGACAGTCCAGACCTCGTCAATCCCTTCAAGGTTGGCGTTGGTGCCACCCCGGTCCGATGTGCTTTCGGCGTGTTTCAGATAGGGGCCATAGCGTCCGATATTGGCCCACACCATGACCCCGTCTTCGGGATGCGGGCCGATTTCGCGGGGCAGGGACAGCAGCATGAGGGCGCGGTCGAGTTCCAGATCCTCCGGTACCCAATCCTTGGGGATCGACTGACGCGGTGGCTTCTTGTTCTCTTCGGTGACCTCGCCACGCTGGACGTAGGGGCCGAAGCGGCCCTTGAACACACGGATCTCGTCCCCCTGATCCTCGCCCAGCAGCTTGCCTTCGGGCGGGATGGCACTTGCCTCGGCCTCTGGATCTGGCGGACCGAAGGGGCGGGTGTAGCGGCATTCGGGGTAGTTCGAGCAGCCGATGAACGCACCGCCCGAGCGGGCCGTGCGCATGGACAGACGGCCAACGCCGCAATTGGGGCACTGGCGCGGGTCGCCGCCATCTTCGAGCGGCGGGAAGAGGTGCGGCTCAAGCACCTCGTTGATTTTTTCCAGCACCTCGGTGATCCGCAACTCGGATGTTTCTGCGATGGCCGCACTGAAATCCTGCCAGAAGCGGCCAAGCACATCTTTGTAGTCGCGGTCGCCCGCGCTGACATCGTCCAGTTCTTCTTCGAGGCCGGCGGTGAAGTTGTAACCCACGTATTTGCGGAAGTAGTTTTCCAGGAACGCTATCACCAGCCGCCCTTTGTCTTCGGGGATCAGGCGATTGCGGTCCTTGCGGACGTAGCCGCGGTCCTGGATCGTTGTGACGATGCTGGCATAGGTCGAGGGGCGGCCGATGCCCAGTTCTTCCATGCGCTTGACCAGCGTTGCCTCGGTGTAGCGAGGCGGGGGCTGCGTGAAGTGTTGCTCTGGCGTGACGGAACGCTTGTCGGATTTCTCGCCCTCGCTTAGTTGCGGCAGGCGCTTATCGTCATCGTCGACCACATCGTCATCGCGCCCTTCCTCATAAACGCGCAGAAAACCATCGAAGAGTACGACCTGGCCGGTGGCGCGCAGCACAACCTGGCCGTCGTCGCTGCCGATCTCGACCGTGGTGCGTTCCAGCCGGGCGCCTTCCATCTGGCAGGCCAGCGTCCGTTTCCAGATCAGGTCGTACAGCTTGCGCTGATCATCATCCATGATCTTGAGGCTTGCCGCATCCTTCGCCATGTCTGTGGGGCGGATGCATTCGTGCGCCTCTTGCGCGTTCTTGGCCTTATTTTTGTAGATGCGCGGGCTCGACGGGACGTAATCGGCGCCGTATCGGTCCTTAATCGCGTCGCGAGCGTTTTGCACAGCTTCGGGGGCCATGTCGATGCCGTCGGTCCGCATATAGGTAATGTGTCCAGCCTCATAAAGGCGCTGGGCGGCGCTCATCGTCTGGCGCGCGCCCATACCGAACTTGCGGCTGGCTTCCTGCTGCAGCGTCGACGTCATGAACGGGGCAGAGGGGTTGCGGGAGGCCGGTTTCGCCTCGACCGACTGGATTTTTAGGTCGCGGCTGGTGATGGCCTGCTGGGCCATTTCGGCGGCTGTCTGGTTTTCAAGGTCGTATTTTTCGAGCTTCTTGCCCGCAAGGCTGACAAGCCGTGCTTCGTATTCCTGTCCCCGTGGGGACGCGAGCACGGCCTTGACCGACCAATACTCGCGCGCGCGGAAAGCCTCGATTTCCATCTCGCGCTCAGTGATCAGGCGCAGGCAGACCGATTGGACCCGGCCGGCTGACTTGGCGCCGGGCAGCTTGCGCCACAGGACTGGCGACAGATTGAAGCCCACAAGATAATCCAATGCGCGACGCGCAAGATATGCCTCCACCAGCGGCATGTCGACCTGACGGGCGTTTTGCATCGCCTCGGTCACGGCCGCTTTGGTGATTGCGTTGAAGGTGACGCGCTTGACGTCCGTGTCTTTCCTGATCGACTTGCGCTTGGTCAGCGCTTCTTGCAGGTGCCAGCTGATCGCCTCCCCCTCGCGATCGGGGTCGGTGGCGAGGATAAGGGCGTTGTCATCCTTGAGCGCATCGGCGATGGCTTTGATGTGTTTCTTGCTGTCGGAGGCGACCTCCCACAACATGTCGAATTCGTTTTCTGGATCGACCGAACCGTCCTTTGGCGGCAGATCGCGCACGTGGCCGTAGCTGGCCAAAACGGTGTAGTCGCTGCCGAGATACTTGTTGATCGTCTTGGCTTTGGCTGGAGATTCGACAACGACGACGGGCATTTATTGGGTGACCTCGGACCGGAAAATTTGTTGCTCTATGGCGGCGCAACATGTGGGGTGCAAGGGCCGAATGTCAACAAGTGCACTGTGAGCGGCGTCAACTCGCGCGGGTCAGGAGCCCCCCCGGCGCGCGGTCGATACTGCCATCAAGTTCAAGCTCGACAAGGGCGGGCGCGACGGTCGCGGTCGGAGCGCCAAGGTCGCGGATCAGTTGGTCCTCGGCCAAGGGTGAGGGGCCAAGGCGGGATAGGATTTGCTGGTGCAGCGCCGCTGTTTCCTGAAGTGTTCGACGGTCCTTGGGCGGCTGTGCAGGCACTTCTAGCGGCAATTCCGGCGCCTGCGCGGGTGCGATGGGCGCAAGCGCTTCGATAACATCGGCGGCGTCACGGACCAGCGTCGCGCCGTCCCGGATAAGCATATTGCACCCAGATGCGCGCGCATCCATCGGATGACCTGGCACCGCCAGCACGTCTCGACCCAGATCAAGTGCGTCCCGCGCGGTGATCAGACTGCCCGATTTTGCGGCGGCCTCGACAACGATAGTGGCGGTCGCGAGGCCTGAGATAATGCGGTTGCGGGCCGGAAAGTGTCGCGCCATGGGTTGCAGACCGATGGGTTGTTCGCTGGTCCGTGCGCCGCGTGCCGCGATGTCCTCGGCGAGCTTGGCGTTTTCGGCGGGATAGATGGTGTCCACGCCGCCTGCCTGTACCGCGATGGTGCCGGTATCCAGAGACGCCAGATGCGCGGCGGCGTCGACACCGCGGGCCAGTCCGGAGACTACGACATACCCTTCGGCGCCAAGGTCACGGGCCAGCGCGCGGGCCATGCGCGTCCCGAGGGACGACGCGTTGCGTGCACCGACCAGCGCGATCATGGGACGTTGGAATAGGCCTGCGTCGCCAAGCACCCATAGAAATGGCGGTGCATCGGACAACTCATTCAGAGCCGCAGGATACATGCTGTCGCCCTGCGCGACCAGATGAGCGCCGAGCGCGCGACCGGCATTCAGCTCCGCGTGGACAACGCCCTCTGGGCAGGGCGTGTAATTTTCGACGCCCGCGGCGCGCGCTACCTCGGGTAGCGCGGCCAGCGCGTTTTGCGCGGTGCCGTGTTCAATCAGCAGTCGTTTATACGTTGCAATGCCGACCCGGCGGGAGCGCAACAGACGGAGACGCGTGAACTGGTCGTCTTCCGAGGTGGGTGGGAGTGGGGGGTGAGTGGAAGAAGGATGGGTATCCTTTTCAGTCATCCGAGGCTCCGTCCGTTGCTGATAATGTTGTAGATTCGACAAGGTTAACAACGCATGAACAGACGGGCCCGGATTGCTGCTTACTCACCTAAGGGTTGATTTGGCAGGAAAAAATTCGCCAAAAAAAGTTCGATGCGAACAAATGCAGAACGAAAAACGTATCGCGCACTCCCCTAAAATAGGGAGGGTGCAACCAAATCAATGTGTTGTGTGACACAGGAGCCGCTGGAACCGACTCAGGTCGCGGACCCGCCAACTGTCAATCCACCGATCATCAATGTCGGTTGACCAACGCCAACCGGCACCCACTGACCGGCCTTACCGCAGTTTCCCATGCCGGGATCCAGGGCCATGTCATTGCCAATCGCGCGGATCTGCTTGAGCGCGGTCGCGCCGTCGCCAATCAGGGTGGCACCGTTGACCGGTGCCCCCACTTTACCGTTTTTGACCTGATAGGCTTCGGTACAAGAGAACACGAATTTGCCGTTGGTGATGTCGACCTGACCACCGCCAAACCCAACCGCGTAAATGCCATCTTTCAAATCAGCAACGATGTCGTCTGGTGCGGCGTCGCCGCCGAGCATGTATGTGTTGGTCATCCGCGGCATCGGCGCGTGGGCATAGCTTTGACGCCGTCCGTTGCCTGTGGCCTTCACTCCCATCAGGCGCGCGTTCTGACGGTCCTGCATATAGCCGACAAGAATCCCGTCCTCGATCAGGGTATTCTTGGCCGACGGCGTGCCCTCGTCATCCACCGTGATGGATCCCCGCCGGTCCGGTATGGTGCCGTCATCGAGCACCGTCACGCCGGGAGCCGCGATCCGCTCGCCCATTAGGCCCGCAAAGGCGGAACTGCCCTTGCGGTTGAAATCCCCCTCAAGCCCATGACCGATGGCCTCGTGCAGCAAAATACCGGGCCAACCGGGGCCAAGCACCACGTCCATCACGCCAGCCGGGGCAGGGACCGCATCCAGGTTCACCACCGCCACGCGCAGCGCTTCATTCGCCTTGGCCTGCCAGTCGTCACGGTCAATCAGACCATCAAGGCCCACGCGCCCGCCACCTCCGGCGCTGCCGCTTTCGCGGCGGCCGTTCTGTTCCACAATAACAGAGATGTTGAGCCGCGTCATAGGGCGTACATCGCGCACTGAATGGCCCTCGGGACGCAGGATCTCAACCTCCTGAATGGATGCTGCAAGAGAGGCAGACACCTGCACCACCCGCGAATCAAGGTCGCGCAGATAGGCGTCAATCTCTTTCAGCGTTTCGAGTTTGACCGGAAAGCTTGCCCCGGCAATAGGATCCTTGTCGGTATAAAGTTGCGTGTTGGTGGGTTGAGGTGCATCTGCCAGCGTGCCACCGCCGTCACCCACAGCCAGACGCGCAGTATCTGAGGCACGGCGCAACGCTGTCTCAGAGATTTCGGTGGAGTGCGCATACCCTGCAACCTCACCCCGTACGGCGCGCAGGCCAAACCCCTGTGCTGCGTCATAGCTGGCCGTCTTCAGCCGCCCGTCATCATAGACCAACGCCTCGGACCGGCGGCGTTCCAGAAACAATTCGCCATCGTCCGCCCCCGCTGTTGCGTCGCGCAAAATCTGCAGGGCCACGCCGCGATCAATGTCGTGATCCAATGGGGCAAAAGGGGCGTCGTTCATCTGGTATACTCCGGTATGCAGTGGGGCATTTCGCCACGGCAAGCGTCCGTTTGACGCGCCCCTTACGTCTTTATCTTGAAGCGAGAATATGATTGTTAGTCGCGACAATACAACGGGAGGCGGAAGCAGTGCGCGCTGTGGCCTTTCTCCTCACACATGATGATCAATCAAGATCAGGACGACCAGATGAAAAAGCTTTTCTCGATTTCGGGTGTGCTGAGCGCCCTTGCTGCCGCCCCAGCCTGGGCGCAGGACAGCCTTGAGGTGATTGGCCGCCCCGTCGATGGGGGCATGGGCTTCCAACCGGCGGCAACGGAGATTGCCCGCCGCCTGCAGTGGCTCGATGGTATGATCCTTGTCATCATCACCCTGATTACGCTGTTTGTGACCGGCCTGCTGGCGTGGGTCATCGTGCGGTATAACCGCAAGCGCAACCCTGAGCCAGCCAGCTTTACGCACAACACCCCGGTCGAGATTGCGTGGACCGTCGTTCCGATTGTCATCCTGGTGTTCATCGGTGCGTTCTCGCTGCCGACGCTGTTCCACCAGCAGGAGATCCCGGAAGGGGACGTGACCATCAAGGTCACAGGCTATCAGTGGTTCTGGGGATATGAGTACGTGGACGAGGATATCTCGTTCGACAGCTACATGATTGGTGCGCCGGCAACTGCGCCGCTCGATTCCGAATTGCCCTATAACTATGCCATCAACGATGAAGTGCGGGCGCAGCTCGTTGAAGCCGGTTACTCCGAGCAGGATTTCCTGCTGGCGACAGACACAGCCGTCGTCGTGCCGGTTGGCAAGACGATCGTGATGCAGGTGACGGGCGCAGATGTGATCCACTCATGGACCATCCCCGCCTTTGGCGTGAAGCAAGACGCCGTGCCTGGTCGTCTGGCCGAGCTATGGTTCCAGCCTGAAAAGGAAGGCATTTACTTCGGTCAGTGTTCGGAATTGTGCGGTATCGCGCATGCGTACATGCCAATTGCAGTGAAGGTTGTGAGCGAAGACGCCTACGAGGCATGGCTCGACGCCAACCGCGAGAGCGGTGACTATGTCGACGTGCGCCAGGTTCTGACCAACTGATAATGCGATTGCGCGGCGGGGTGCTCCCGCCGCCTTTGTCTTGAGATCAACGGGAACGCAATGACCGATATCAGCTATCAGGCGCAAAGCTACGACAACGAAGCGTCGTTGGGTGACTACTTCGCGCTGCTGAAGCCGCGCGTCATGTCGCTGGTGGTTTTCACGGCGCTTGTTGGTTTGCTGGCAGCACCCGTTTCGGTGCACCCGGTCATTGCGTTTGCATCCATTCTGTTTGTCGCGATTGGGGCAGGTGCCTCTGGCGCGTTGAATATGTGGTGGGACGCCGACATCGACGCCGTGATGAAACGGACCGCAAAACGGCCCATCCCTGCGGGCAAGGTCACGCCGGACGAAGCCAAAGTTCTGGGCGTCGCACTATCCGGCATGTCTGTGATGATGCTGGCGCTCAGTGCCAACTTGCTGGCGGCTGGCCTTCTGGCATTCACTATCTTTTTCTACGCCGTCGTCTACTCGATGTGGCTGAAGCGTCTGACACCGCAGAACATCGTGATCGGTGGCGCTGCGGGCGCATTCCCGCCGGTGATCGGCTGGGTCGTCGCAACCGGTTCGATGTCGGTTGAGGCATGGCTGATGTTTGCCCTGATCTTTATGTGGACGCCGCCGCATTTCTGGGCCTTGGCGTTGTTTATGAAGTCGGACTACGAGGATGCGGGCGTCCCGATGCTGACCGTGACACATGGGCGCAAAGCCACGCGGATGCACATTCTAGTCTATACCGTCCTGCTCGTCGGTCTGGCCGTGGGCACTGCGTTTACGGCGATTGGCGGGCCGGTCTATCTGACCGTCGCAATCGTGTTGAACGCCCTGTTCCTGAAAGGCGCGTTTGACATCTGGCGTCGCGATGAGGCGGCGGCGGAGGCTGACGGCTACCGCGTTGAAAAGGCGTTCTTCAAGCTGTCGCTTCTGTACCTGTTCCTGCATTTCGTCGCGATCCTGGTTGAGGCGATGTTGCCTGTATCCTGGGGGATCTGGGCATGACCATTCGCGCGGAACACGAAATCCACCAGCGCCGCAAGGGGCGCAATGTAGGTGTGGGTCTGATGCTGGCAGGATTTGTCGTGCTGATCCTGGCACTCACTTTTGTGAAGATCACGGGTGGTGATTTTGAACTGCCCCAGATCGAGGAGGGGCAATGATGCGTCTGGAAGGTCCAACGAAAACAGTGGCACAAACGGTCGGGCTTGTCGTCGTCATGGGTGGATTGGCCTGGGCGTCGGTGCCGTTCTACGACTGGTTTTGCCGTGTGACCGGCTTTGGTGGCACGCCCGGCGTGTCGGAGGTCGCAAACGAAGACATCCTGGATCAGACGATCAAGGTCCGCTTCGACGCCTCGCTGGAACGCCATATGCCGTGGCAGTTCACGCCGGAAGTGCGCGAGATGGAATTGCGCATCGGGGAAACAGGCCTGGCGTTCTACGAAGCCTACAATCCAACGGACAAGCCTGTCGCAGGCTCTGCCAGCTACAACGTGGCACCGTACGAAGCGGGCGGTTTCTTTTCCAAGATTGACTGCTTCTGCTTTGAAGAGCAGGTGCTGCAGCCGGGCGAGCGGGTGATGATGCCCGTCACCTTCTATGTGGATCCTGAGATCGTCACCGACCGCGATGCGAAATACGTGCACACGATCACGCTGAGCTACACTTTTTACCAAATCGACCTGCCCGAAGGCTATGCCGCGCTTGAGCAGGCGGACGACACAAACCTGAACTAAGGGACGGACTATGGCCCACGCAAAAAATCACGACTACCACATTCTTGCGCCATCGACCTGGCCCCTTTTGTCGGCACTGGCCGCCTTCATCATGCTGTTTGGCGCCGTTGCCTGGATGTCAGGTGGCATGACGATCCTGTTCCAGTCGATTGAGCTGAGCGGCCCGTGGCTGTTCCTGATCGGCTTTGTGGCCGTACTGTACACCATGTTCGGCTGGTGGGCTGACGTGGTAGCCGAAAGTCGCATTGGCGATCACACGCCAGTTGTGCGCATCGGCCTGCGCTATGGGTTCATTCTGTTCATCATGTCCGAAGTGATGTTCTTCGCGGCATGGTTCTGGTCGTTCTTCAAGCACGCGATGTACCCGATGAGCGAGTACGTCGGCTCCGAGTACATCCAGCCGGAAATCTACCATGTTGATGCGTTCCACTTGCCTCTGATCAATACGCTGATCTTGCTGCTGTCCGGCTGTGCAGTGACTTGGGCACACCACGCTCTGGTGCATGGCGGCGCGCGCAAGGACGTGGTCAACGGTCTGGCCATTGCCGTTGTTCTGGGCATCCTCTTCACCTTCTTCCAAGCCTATGAATACTCCTACCTGCTGTACCAAGGCTGGGAGTTTGGCGGCGACAAGTTCTTCTCGAACTTCTTCATGGCCACTGGTTTCCACGGTGTGCACGTGATCATCGGCACCATCTTCCTGTTCGTGTGCCTGCTGCGTGCGATGAAGGGTCACTTCTCTGCCGAAAAGCACATCGGCTTTGAGGCAGCAGCCTGGTACTGGCACTTTGTTGACGTGGTGTGGCTGTTCCTGTTCTTTGCAGTCTACATCTGGGGCGTCGGCACGATGCCGGGTCTCGACCACTAAACCGCGGTCACCGCACCAAGGTCAAAGCGCGCGGTTTCCGCGCGCTTTTCACATGTTCAGAGGGCACTTGCGCGCATGCGTCGCTACCTTTTTCTCCTGACCTTCGGCCTGATGGGGGCGGGCATCCTGATCAGCCTTGGCGTCTGGCAGGTGCAACGCCTTGCCTGGAAACAGGACCTTTTGGGCCGGATCGAGGCGCAGATCGACGCCACTCCGACGTCACTGACCGAGGCCGTGAACCCGCAGTTCCAACGCTATGCGCCGGTCGAGGCGACAGGTACGTTCGGCCCCGATCACATCCGCATGCTCGCATCGCGCAAGACAACGGGTGCCGTGCACCGGATCATACGACCTTTTGAGGCCGACGGCTTTGGACCTGTCCTGATCGACACCGGCTGGCTGCCGGATGAGGTGCCGGTGCCGGGTGCGCCTGACGCGCAGGTGACACTTGTCGGCAATCTCGACGCACCGAACGAGGCGGACAGTTTCACACCTGCACCGGATCTGGACAACAACTTGTGGTTTGCCCGCGACGTGCCTGCGATGGCCGATGTGCTGGGCACGCAACCCGTCCTGATCGTGCTGCGGCAGACGCCGGAAAATGACCTTGGCGTGACGCCCTGGCCCGTAGACACCGCTGGCATTCCGAACGATCACCTGCAATACGCAATCACCTGGTTTTCGCTGGCGGCGATCTGGGTGTTCATGACTGCCTATTTCGTGCTGCGCACCAACCGCAGCCCGCGCTGAGAAAGACGACAAGATGCGCTACATCTCGACCCGTGGCCAAGCCCCCGCGCTGACCTTTGAAGACACGATGCTGACGGGACTGGCCCGGGATGGCGGCCTGTACGTGCCCGAAACGATCCCGACCCTGGACGACGCGACCATCGCAGGGATGGAGGGACAGCCCTACGAAGAGATCGCGTATACCGTCATGCGCCCCTTTGTCGGTGACACGTTTACTGACGAAGAGTTCCGCGCCTGCATCGACCGCGCCTATGCGGGTTTTGGCCATGCCGCTCGCGCACCGCTGGTGCAACTGGACCAGGGACACTTCCTGCTTGAGCTGTTCCATGGGCCAACGCTGGCCTTCAAGGACTTCGCCATGCAGCTCATTGGTCAGCTGTTCCAGACCGCCCTCAAGCGCCGCAATCAACGCGTCACCATTGTCGGCGCCACAAGCGGCGACACTGGTTCGGCCGCGATCGAGGCGTTCCGCGGCCTCGACAACGTCGATGTGTTTATCCTCTACCCCCATGGCCGCGTCAGCGAAGTGCAGCGCCGCCAGATGACGACGCCCACGGAAAGCAATGTACACGCGCTGGCGGTCGAAGGGGATTTCGACGACTGCCAGGCCCGTCTGAAAGACATGTTCAACGACTTCGAGTTCCGCGACGGCGTTGCCCTTGCCGGCGTGAACTCGATCAACTGGGCGCGTGTACTGGCGCAGGTGGTTTACTATTTCTCCGCAGCTGTTTCTGTTGGTGCGCCACGTCGCAAGGTCAGTTTCACTGTGCCCACCGGAAACTTCGGCGACATCTTTGCGGGCTACATTGCCAAGCGGATGGGCCTGCAGATCGACAAGCTGGTTGTGGCCACGAACCAGAACGACATCTTGCATCGGTGTCTGAGCGGGCACGGCTATCACAAGGGCGAAACGATCCCGTCGATCAGCCCGTCGATGGACATCCAGGTCAGCTCGAATTTCGAGCGCGCGCTCTTTGACGCCTACGATCGGGACGGCGCGGCGGTTGCGCAGCTGATGGACGAGTTGAAGCAGGGCGGGTTCGATGTCAGCCAGGGTGCGATGCAGGTTCTGCAGGAGCATTATGCCTCGGGTCGGGTGTCCGAAGAAGAAACGAGCGCGCAGATCAGCGTGTCGTTGAAAGCCAGCGGCGAACTGCTCTGCCCGCATTCGGCCGTTGGCGTTCATGTTGCCGACATCGAACGCGTCGCAGGCACGCCTATGATCACGCTGGCTACGGCGCACCCTGCCAAGTTCCCGGCGGCGGTCGAGGCGGCAACGGGTATCACGCCCCCCCTTCCACCTAGGATGGCAGACCTGTATGAACGCGCGGAACGGCTGACGCGGGTGCCGAACGATCTTGACGCGCTCAAGGCGCATATCCTGACGCACCGCGCGCAGTGACCAAACGGCAGTGAGACTGAATTGACCACGCAAACGCATCGCCTGAGCAACGGCTTTCGCATCGTCACCGAACACATGCCGGGGCTGGCCTCGGCCTCGATTGGCGTCTGGGTGGGCGCGGGCGCACGGCACGAGGCGTCTGAGCAGAACGGGATCGCGCATTTTCTTGAACACATGGCGTTCAAGGGAACCGAACGGCGCAGCGCCTTGCAGATCGCTGAGGCGATTGAAGACGTGGGCGGCTACATCAATGCCTACACAAGCCGTGAGGTAACCGCCTTTTATGCGCGCGTTCTAGAAAATGACGTGCCGCTGGCGATGGATGTGCTGTCGGATATCCTGCTGAACCCGATCTTTGACCAGAACGAGATCGAGGTGGAGCGGGGCGTGATCCTGCAGGAAATCGGTCAGGCGCTGGACACACCGGACGATGTGATCTTTGACTGGTTGCAGGAACAAGCCTATCCCGAGCAACCGCTTGGACGCACGATCTTGGGCCCGTCCGAACGGGTATCATCCTTTGGTCAGTCGGATCTGAAACGGTTTGTCGATCAACACTACGGCCCGGAACAGATGATCCTGTCGGCGGCAGGCGCCGTCGATCACGATGCCATCGTGCGGCTGGCAGAAGAGTTGTTTGGCCACCTCGTGCCGCGTGCGAAAGGTGTGGTCGATCTGGCGACTTTCGCAGGCGGTGAGGAGCGTCGCAGCAAGGCGTTGGAGCAGGCGCATTTCGCGATGGCCTTTGAATCGCCGGGCTACCGCGACGATGCGATCTATACGGCACAGATCTATGCCAGCGCGCTGGGCGGTGGCATGTCGAGCCGCCTGTTTCAGGAAGTGCGGGAGAACCGCGGCCTGTGCTATACGATCTTTGCCCAAGCAGGGGCCTATGCGGATACTGGCATGACCACCGTTTACGCGGGAACTTCTGCTGATCAGATTGGCGATCTGGCCGCCATAACCGTGGACGAGATGAAGCGCGCCGCCGACGATATGACAGTGGCGGAAGTGGACCGGGCGCGTGCCCAGATGAAGGCCGGTTTGCTGATGGGGCTCGAAAGCCCGTCGAACCGCGCGGAGCGCCTCGCACGGCTGGTGCAGATCTGGGACCGGGTGCCTGCGCTCACTGAAACAGTCGCCCTGATCGACAGCGTCACCGTCGACGATGTGCGGGCCTTTGCAGCGCATATGGCGACGCACGCCCCGATGGCCGTTGCGCTTTACGGTCCCATCGACGCGGCCCCGACCCGCCAAGCCTTGCAGGAGCGGCGCGCCGCCTAATGCTTCTGAACAAGCGGAAATTGCGGATCGAAACGGAGCGTATGACGCTGCGCCCGCCAACCCATTCCGACTTTCGCAGCTGGGCGGCGCTGCGTGCCGCCAGCATCGACCACCTCACACCGTGGGAGCCAAGCTGGGCAGGCGATCACCTGACGCGCAAAGCCTTCACCAACCGGGTCTATTGGGCGCAGCGGTCTGTAGCCAGCGGCACTGCGATGCCTCTGTTTCTGTTTCGGCGCGGCGATGAGGCGCTGCTTGGTGCGATTACGCTCGACAACATCCGACGCGGCCCCTCTCAGGCCGGGACGCTGGGCTATTGGACCGGTGCAGCCCACGCGCGGCAAGGCTATATGCGCGAGGCGATCCTGGCGGTTGTCCACCACGCGTTCACACGGCTTGATCTCAGCCGGATCGAAGCCGCTTGCCTGCCGGAAAATGTCGCCTCGCGCGGGCTGCTCGAAACCTGCGGCTTCAAATATGAGGGCGTGGCGCAAAGCTATCTGCAGATTGACGGGCGCTGGCGCACCCACGTCCTTTATGCCGCCCTTCGCATGGACAGACGCGGGCGAACTGACGCCGGGTAAAAATCTCACGCAGATTTTTTCCAGGATTTTTTGTAAAAATCCTGGGCCGCGCTACTCTACGTCTATGCGCACATTGCTTCTTGCCATCGCCCTCGTCGCACTGCCGCTTTATGCCTTTGCGCAGGACACCCGCACACCCAGCCACTGCATCGCCTTGTCAGAACAGATCGACGGGGCAAAGTTCGTGCACCGCGCCAGCCATAACGTAGAGGTGGCGCCGGAGACCGTACGCATCCATTTCATCGCCCATGCCTCGTTCCTGATCCGCACTGCGGGCGGTCTGAACGTGGTGACAGACTTCACTGGTTTCACCGGTTCGGCGCCGATGATCCCGGACGTTGTGACCATGAACCACGCGCATGAAACGCATTGGACGGCCAATCCCGACCCGACCATCCCCCATGTCCTGCGCGGCTGGGGCGAGGAACATGGAGCGGGCATAAGCCACCGGCTTGATTTGGGTGAGGTGCTGGTGCGCAATGTCTCGACCGATATCCGGTCGCAATGGTCTGGTGTCGAAGAAAACGGCAACTCCATCTTTATTTTCGAGGTTGCAGGCCTGTGTATCGGGCATCTGGGTCACCTGCATCACGAACCCAATGCCGAGCAGTACGCGGCCATCGGCAGACTGGATGTGGTGATGGCGGCCGTGGATGGCGGTATGACGGTCGATTTGCCGACGATGATGCGGATCGTGTCACGGCTGCGATCCTCCATCGTGATCCCTATGCACTGGTTTGGCGAGTTTACGCTCGACGCCTTCCTGACCGGCATGGCCGACGAGTTTCAGGTGGTCGAAACCGGCGGCCCGTCGCTCGATGTTTCGGTCGACCGCTTGCCAAGTCGTCCGACAATTATGGTGCTGCGGCCGGAATGGCTGCGCGACTCGGCGGAATAACCACGTTGTCGGTGCCAGCGCTTTCTGGCACGTAGCGGGGTAGGGCGCACAAGGGATCACCATGCTGAATTCGCTGACAGAAGACCGGGTCGCAGCGTTGCGATCCGCCTTGCCAGATGACCGTTTTGCCTCAGCGGACGCCGGACATCTGCAAGAACCACGTGGACGTTATTCAGGGCAGGCAGGCCTTCTGGCGCTGCCGCGCAGCACAGATGAGGTCGCAACATTGATCCGGCAGGCATCGCACATGCGGGTACCGGTCATCCCGTACGGCGGTGGCACGGGCCTTGTCGGCGGTCAGGTGGCCGAGGCTGGACCCATCCCCCTGATCCTGTCGCTTGAAAAGATGACAGCCGTCCGCGCCGTGTACCCTGAAGAAAATGTGCTGATTGCCGACGCGGGCGTGATCCTCGCCGATGTTCAGGCCGCCGCCGAACAGGTCGATCGGTTGTTTCCCCTGTCGCTGGCGGCGGAAGGGTCGGCGCGGATCGGTGGTAACCTCAGCACCAATGCGGGCGGCACGGGCGTTCTGCGTTACGGCAATGCCCGCGATCTGTGCCTGGGGATTGAGGCCGTGCTGCCCAACGGCGAGGTCTTTCACGGGCTCAGCCGTTTGCGCAAGGACAACACCGGCTACGACCTGCGCCACCTTTTGATCGGGGCAGAGGGAACGCTTGGCGTAATCACTGCGGCTGCCCTCAAACTCTTTCCGCGCCCAAACGCCTCTGGCACGGCGCTGCTGCATGTGACATCGCCCGCTGCCGCCTTGTCGCTGCTGGCCCTTGCACGCGATCACGTGGGCGACGGCATCTCCGCTTTTGAGCTGATCGGGGCGCAGGGGTTTGCCTTTCTGGACGAAACCATGCCGCAGATTCGCAACCCGTGGGGCGCGACACCAGACTGGTGCGTGTTGATGGAACTGGGTCTGACCGGTGACCAGAATCCTGCCAGTGCGCTCGAAGGTCTGTTCGGCGCGGCAATGGAGGCCGGATTGGTACAGGACGGCATAGTCGCGCAGAACGCCCAGCAAGCGGCAGACTTCTGGTCGATCCGCGAAAACATACCCGAAGCGAACCGACGCATCGGGTCCATCAGTTCGCACGACATCTCGGTTCCGCTCGGCGCCCTTGCCGACTTTATCGCAGAAGGGGACCGGCGCATCGCCCGGCTTGGCGCGTTCAGGATCAATTGTTTTGGCCACGTGGGCGACGGCAACCTGCACTACAACGTCTTTCCCGCGCCCGGCAAATCCCGCGCCGATCACGAGGCGGACAGACCGCAGATCAAACGCGTTGTGCACGACCTCGTGCACGAAATGGGCGGCTCCGTCAGTGCTGAACACGGCGTCGGTCGCTTGAAGGTCGAGGATATGGAGCGCTACGCCGACCCGACCAAGTTGGACGCCATGCGCGCGATCAAAGCAGCACTCGACCCGCATGGCATCATGAACCCCGGCGCTGTATTGCGCGCGGCGGACATGTAAGGCGGTCCCGTCCATGCTGTCTGCTCTGCGCACCGTCGCGCTTTTGCCTGTTCTTGTGCCGCAAGCCCTTTGGGTTGCATGGCGGGCCGTGCGCCTTCCCGAGGCGGCTGGCCCGCGCACCGGTATGGTGGGGCAGGGTGATGCGATAAGGGTTCTGATTGTGGGCGATTCCTCGGCCGCGGGCGTCGGCGTTCCAGATCAGGACGCAGCGCTGGCCGGTCGGCTCGCACATCACCTCGCCCCGACAGCTTCTGTGTCCTGGGCGCTCATTGCAAAGTCCGGCTGGACCACGCGCCAGGTCTTGCAAGCGCTTGAGCTGTTGCCACCCGCCCGCGCTGACATTGCTGTGCTCGCGGTGGGCGTCAATGACGCAAAGAACGGTGTCCACATCTCGAGATGGCGCAAGAACTATGCTGCCATCCTGCGGTCGCTTACGATCCGGCACGGCGCACGCGTTATCGTCGCATCCGGTGTCCCGCCGCTGGGCCTGTTTCCGTTGCTACCGACGCCATTGCGCGGCGTTCTTGGCGGACGTGCGGCACGGTTCGACGCGCAGCTGGCTGCGCTATGTGCCGGGCATGAGGGCGCGGTGCATCTGCCATTTGACCAACCGCTCAGGCCATCAGACATGGCGCGCGACGGCTTTCACCCCGGTGCGCCGATCTATGACGCCTGGGCTGCAGAGGTTGTGAACGCGGTGCGTCCACACCTGCCCCAGATCCTCAACCGCAGCGACACCGGATAGGGCCCTCAATCTCTGCGATGCGGCAGGCCTATGCCATGCGCGGTCAAGACGCCATGAAACCACCATCGACGCAGAGCACATGCCCAACCACATAGTCCGCCGCGTCCGAGGCGAGCCAGTGCACCGCTTCTGCGACCTCTTCGGGCGTGCCCGTGCGGCGCAGCGGCAAGGTCGCGGCGACGGCGTCCAGATCAAGACCCGGCTCCATGATCATGTCCGTCACCACACGGCCCGGAGCCACGATATTGATCCGCACGCCGTGCTGCGCCTCTTCCATTGCGGCTGTCTTCGCCATCGAAATCACGGCCGCCTTCGATGCCGAATACAGCCCGAAGCCCGGATTTGGATTGCGCAACCCGCTGACAGACGCATTGACCACGATAGCTCCACCGCCCTGCGCCCGCATCGCCGCGATCTGATGATGCAGACAGGCGAGCATCCCAAGCACATTGGTGTCAAATACGCGCGCGTAGGTATCGAATGCTTGATCACAAAGATGCGCACGTGTTTCGCGGTAGCCCGCATTATTGAATGCGAAATCAAGGCGACCATGCTCTGCCACGATCTGTCGATGCAGGTCAGCCACAGCATCCAGATCAGTGACGTCGTTGACGATGGCCTGAGCACTGAACCCGTCCGCCGCGATTTCGGCCATTGCAGCGTCCAGAGCGGAGGAGCGTCGCCCGGTGATGATCACATGCGCACCTGCGGCTGCAAAACGTCGGGCCGTGGCCTTGCCGATGCCGGACCCGCCGCCTGTGACGAGTGCGATTTTGCGAGGTGCTTCAACATCGGGCATGGTCTGCGTCCAGCTTTACGGGTCTTTTCGTCAGTTTAGCTGGTCCCGCCGCAGGTCGCAGTACGCCTCTCAGTATCCCGCCAATTTTGACCGCGCTGTGCCGTCTTTGATAGCCTAGTCGCCGTCAAATGCGCAGAGCGCATGCACGTCCATACCCATCGCCTCGAGCCGCGCGCGTCCACCGAGGTCCGGCAGGTCGATCACAAAAGCGCAGGACATGATCTCTCCGCCCAGCCGCTCGACCAGCTTGATCCCGGCCTCTGCGGTGCCGCCCGTGGCGAGCAGATCATCGACCAGCAGGATCTTTTCGCCCGCCTTAATCGCATCGTCATGCACTTCGACAATCGCTTCGCCATATTCTAGGGTGTAGGCCTCGCTGATCGTGGCGCCGGGCAGCTTGCCCTTCTTGCGGATCGGCACGAAGCCGACCGAAAGCTGGTGCGCAATGGCCCCACCAAGGATGAAACCGCGGGCCTCAAGGCCCACAACCTTGTCAATCTCAAGCCCGGCATAGGGATGCAGCATCTGATCGACGGCCATGCGGAACCCGCGTGGATCGGCAAATAGCGTCGTCACATCGCGGAACATGATCCCCTCATGGGGGAAGTCGACGATGGTGCGGATGTAATCGGAAACGGTCTTCATGTGGCTCTCCGAAGGGTGGCTGTGAGAACGCCCATACCCACCAGCGTCGCCCCACCGGCGCGTGTCAGCCACATCTGGACTGTGGGGCGCGTGATGCGGGTCCGCATGGCGTTGGCGGCCAGGGCAAAGAGCAGGGCGTTGATGCCCGCGATGCCCACGAAAGTGGCAATCAAGATCACAGCCTGTGTGGCGAAAGATGCTGTCGGATCAATGAACTGAGGTACGAACGCCACGAAGAAAGTGTTGGACTTGGGGTTCAGCGCCGTCACGGTCGCAAGGTCGCGAAACACCTTGCCTGCCTTCTGGCCTGACGGTTTGTCCATCAGGGTGGTCTGCTGCGGTGTGCGGGCGCTCAGGATCATACGGATGCCCAGGTAAACAAGGTACACCGCGCCCACCCATTTGAGGATCGTGAAGGCCAGAGCTGAGGCCAGAAACAGCGCGCCCAGCCCGATGACGGACAGCGTCATGGCGATCAGATCACCGGTTGCCACCCCGAGGGCGGAGGCGACGGCGACGCGGCGACCTTGGGTCATCGCGTAGCTGAGCACCATCATGAGGGTTGGGCCGGGGATCACCAACAGGGCGGTTGAGGCGACAACAAAGGTCAGCCAGAGGTCGAGGGACATAAGGGGCTCCGATCAGGGGATTAGAGAACGCGGCCTGCCACGGCGTCGAGCGTGGCGACGACCGCTGGATCGCGGGCATCGGGGGCGGTCAGGATGGCGAATTCCAGCGCGCGGTCGCAGCCATGCGGGCAGAGCGCACGGTCAGCCCCCAGCAGGGCGGGCAGACGTTTCACGAGGGCGCGGCCCTTGTCGGCATTGCCCATAAGTGTCTGAATAATCTGGGTTACGTCCACTTCGCCGTGGTCGGGGTGCCAGCTGTCGTAGTCGGTGATCATGGCGACGGAGGCATAGCACAGCTCGGCCTCGCGGGCGAGTTTGGCTTCGGGCATGTTGGTCATGCCGATCACGTCCGCGCCCCAGCTTTCACGGTACATCTTGGACTCGGCCAGGGTGGAAAACTGCGGACCTTCCATGGCCAGATAGGTACCGCCACGGTGGACGTTGATCCCGGCATCCCTCGCCGCCGTCTCACACGCATCGCTGAGGCGCGGGCAGGTCGGATGCGCGACCGACACATGTGCCACGCAGCCCGTGCCAAAGAACGACTTCTCGCGGGCAAAGGTACGGTCAATGAATTGATCTACAATGACAAAATCGCCCGGCGCCATCTCTTCGCGGAAACTCCCGCAGGCTGAGACGGAGATCACATCCGTCACGCCCAGCCGTTTAAGCGCGTCGATATTCGCGCGGTAGGGAACGGTGGTCGGGGAATGCACGTGCCCGCGCCCGTGACGGGGCAGGAAGGCCATGTCGACACCGTCCAGCGTACCCGTCAGGATCTCGTCTGACGGTGCACCCCAAGGGGTGTCGACAGTTGTCCATTCCGCACCCTCCAACCCGTCAATGTCGTAGATGCCGGAGCCGCCGATCACGGCGATTTTGGTACGGGTCATGGGCGCCTCTGAAGCCGGAGGAAAAAAAATTTTGCAGCCAAAACAGGCCGTCACCACCCGTACACCAGCCGTGCACCACGCGTACACCCCCCATGCACGCCCACCGCGCGCAGAGATGGGACTTGGCGCAACGGATGCTGATTTGATCGTCAGCAGTTGAGTTGGTTTTCCAACCCGTGTTGCCATCGGGCGTCAGTCGGGAGACACATGGCATATGCCCATGACCGGGTTGCCCGAAACAGGAGACAGGCGCGATGCGAGACCCTGACGAAAACGGTTGGCAATCGTCGGCCCCTGCGTGGATCGACCGGATGGCCGATGTCGGAGACTTTTCGCGCGCCCATGTGCTTGATGCGCCGATGCTGGCGCGGGTTGCGGCGTTGCAGCCCAAGACCGCCTTGGACGTTGGCTGTGGCGAGGGACGGTTTTGTCGGATGCTGGGCGATCTGGGGATTGCCACGACTGGCGTGGACCCGGTTGAGGCGATGATCGACAGCGCGCGGTTGCGGCATCCGGGCGGCGCGTATCACATCGGCTTTGCCGAAGCGCTGCCATTTGACGATGCAGCGTTTGACCTTGTCGTGTCGTACCTGACGTTAATCGACATTGATGGCCTGGAAGACGCGGCGGCGGAAATGGCGCGGGTTTTGGCGCCGGGTGGTCGCGTCCTGGTGGCGAACTTGACCAGTTTTTCGACGTCCAGTGCGGCCATCGGCCCGCGGTATTGCCGCGACACAGGAGAGAAGCTGAAGCCGTTGGGGCGCTATTTGGTCGAAGAACGCATGTGGTTTGAATGGGACGGGTTGCGGATCCAGAACTGGCATCGACCGCTGGCAACCTACATGCAGGCGTTTTTGTCACAAGGCCTGACCCTGCGCCATTTCGACGAACCGGAACCGACTGGTGGGCCTACGGAGCGGGTGCAGGCCTATGCACGCATGCCTTACCTTATGATTATGGAGTGGGAGAAGTAGGGCGAACGAAGTGATGCCATCGCATGGATCGGTGGCTCATATTTTGCCTCGGCGCACATGCACTCTTTGATGCCGATACAAACGTGTATCAAGGCGATCCAACGCTGTCTCACCATATCGCGCTCAAGGTGGTGACAACGGTCGAAACCATCCTGATGTGGATCTCAGACGCCTCAGGCCTGTTTGGCCGATGGCCCTTGAAGCAGAGCGGCGCAGACGTCTTCAAGCGATGCGGGTTTTCCCAGAAACCAACCCTGGCCGCGGTGCACACCGATCTTGCGCAAGGTGGTCAGTTCCGCCTCTGTCTCGATCCCTTCGGCGACGATGACGGAGCGCTGTTCCGTGGCGAAATGCACCATTGCGGCGGCGAGTGAGCGTTTGGCGGCATCTGTGTCGATGCCCGATGTCAGCGACATGTCGAGTTTCAGGATGTCGGGTGACAGCTGCACGATCTGTTGCAGGCCGGAATAGCCCGCACCCGCGTCGTCAATGGCCAAGATCAGCCCGCGGCTGCGCCAGGCTTCAAGCTCGGCCATCAGGGCGGCGGGGTCTTCGATCGCGCTGTGTTCGGTGATTTCCAGAACGATCCGGCCCAGTGGGCGCCCGTCAAACACTTCGGACAGGCGGCCAGATGTGGCCGTGGCCGGGGAGGCGTTGACCGACAGGTACACGTCCTCCGGTAGCTGCGCAAAACCGTCCAGCGCTGCGTCGATGACCGCCAGTTCAAGGTCGATGCCCAGACCGACAGCCTCGGCTTCGGCAAACCATATGTCCGGGGTGCGGTAGGGCTCGGACTGGAAGCGGCACAGCGCCTCAAACCCCGAAGGCCGGTTGCTGTCAAGATGGTAAATCGGTTGATAAACGACGCGAAAGTCGCGCGTGTCCAGGATCTTGCGGATCGTAGCGCTCTGGGCGTCGTATGCCTTGGCCTCTGTGATGGCGCCATTGACCTGGTCGGCGCAGAGGTCGGCAAACATCTCCATGATCGCGAGATCACGTTTGTTCAGCGATGGATTGGGCGTCGGCGACAGGCAGCAGAACATGCCGTAGACGCTGCCATCTTCGCGTCGGATCGGCACGCTGACGTGGCTTCCGATGGGCACTTGCGTCGTGATCGGCATCGACGCTGTCATCGGGATGTCGGCGGTGTTGGCGATAAGTGACGGCAAGCGTCCCTCGACGATATGGCGGCAATAGACGTCATCGAGCGACCGCCGGTCCCCCGGTTTGACCAGATCTTCCAGCCCTGGCGCATCAACGGCGCGAAAGACAGAATCATTCCCCTCAATCTCGGACAGATAGGCGATTTCCATGCCCAGATGCTCGCGGACGCTGGATAGCGCGCGTTTAATAACCTCGTCCGCAGAGCGTTTGCTGGTGCTGAATGCGGTGCTTTTCATAGCGCGCTGCCTTTTTCGTCGTCCACGCTGAGGTGTAGCCGTCCTTCAGTTAATCGCGACCTAAGCATCGTCGCCCAAATGCCGAAAATTCATCGTAAAACATCCCTGTACGTGTCACGGCTGGCCTGCGGTCCTTTGCATACCCAGAAATACCGTGCCATCGGCCGCAAACCTGCTATGTGCAGCGCACATAACAGCCCCGCGCTTGGTGCAATGGTTTTTAACCCCCGCATGGTTTAGAGGCCACCGATCGCGCCCCCAAGAGCAGACGGAATACGCATGGCCTTTCTCGACAACCTCAACACCAAGACCCGCTTTGGCGACTTTTCCATCGCGCCGGGTGATACCAAGCTGACCCCCGGCCAGATCAAGACGGATCTGCTGTCCGGCCTGACGGTCGCACTGGCGCTGGTGCCCGAGGCTGTTGCCTTTGCCTTTGTCGCGGGCGTGCACCCGCTGGTGGGGCTCTATGCGGCGTTCATGGTGGGCCTGATCACCGCGCTTTTCGGTGGCCGGCCGGGCATGATTTCGGGTGCGACGGGGGCCTTGGCCGTGGTCATGGTGGCACTGGTGGCGCAGCACGGGGTCGAGTACCTGTTTGCGACCGTCGTTTTGATGGGGCTGCTTCAGATCTTTGCGGGCGTGATGCAGTGGGGCAAGTTTATCCGTCTCGTGCCGCACCCGGTGATGCTGGGCTTCGTGAACGGTCTGGCCATTGTGATCTTTCTGGCGCAGCTCACGCAATTCAAGGTGCCGGGCAGCGCAGAGGCGTCGGGCCATGGGATGGCGGGCGGTGAGTGGCTGTCTGGCATGCCGCTTTACATGATGCTGGGCCTTGTGGCGCTGACGATGGCGATCATCTGGCTTGCGCCCCGGGTGACCCGCGCGATCCCGGCGCCACTGGCGGGTATCGGTATTGTGGCAGCCATCGTGATTGCCTTCGGCCTCGATGTGCCGCGCGTGGGCGACTTGGCCAGCATTGAGGGCGGTCTGCCTCCTTTCCACATCCCCATGGTGCCTTTGACCTGGGAAACGCTTGAGATCATCCTGCCCTACGCCGTGATCCTGGCCGCCATCGGCCTGATCGAGAGCCTGCTGACCCTCAACCTGGTCGGCGACCTGACAGGCCAGCGGGGCGGGGCGTCGCAGGAGTGCATTGCCCAAGGTGTCGCCAACACGGCCACAGGCTTTTTCGGCGGGATGGGCGGTTGCGCGATGATCGGGCAATCGATGATCAACGTGAAATCGGGCGGTCGCACACGGATTGCGGGTGTGGCGGCGGCGTTGTTCCTGCTGGCCTTCATCCTCGTCGGATCATCTGTCATCGAGCTGATTCCGCTGGCGGCACTTGTGGGCGTGATGTTCATGGTTGTGATCGGCACCTTCGCCTGGAACAGCCTCAAGATCCTGCGGAAAGTGCCGCTGACGGACGCCTTTGTCATCGTTCTGGTGACGGTCGTGACCGTGATGGAAGACCTTGCCGTGGCGGTGGTCGTAGGCGTGATCGTGTCGGCGCTGGCTTACGCCTGGAACAACGCGCGCCGCATTCATGCCAAGACCTATGAAACGCCTGAAGGCGCACGCGTTTATCAGGTGCAGGGGCCGCTGTTCTTTGGCTCGGCCACCGGTTTCATCGAGATGTTCAAGACCGACACCGATCCGCGCGAAGTGATCATCGACTTTGCCGACAGCCGCGTCGTGGACCAGTCGGCGCTGCGGGCGATCGAGGCCGTGGCGGGCAAATATGAGGAGGCTGGCAAACGCGTGCAATTGCGCCACCTCACCCATGATTGCCACAAGCTGTTGACCAAGGCGGGCCACCTGATCGTCGACAGTGATGATGACCCCGATTACGAGATCGCCACTGATTATGGCGTGCGCACAGGGATCCTTGGCGGGCATTAACGTCGCCGGGATCCGGACCTGAAAAGGCCAGGCGTTGCGCCCGGCCTTTCGCATTTTGATCTGATCCCGCGTCAGAGAAACAGAAAATTGGTGCTGGTCAAATCGGCTTCTTCCGTGTTCTCGATCAGGATGCTGTTGGTGCCGTAGGTCACCAGAAGGTCATCACCTAGATCCTGGAAAGTGGCAGTGCCCGGATTGTTTTCGCCGTAGATGCGGATGCGGTCCTGGCTGGCATCAAAATCAGTGATCACGTCTTCCTGCCCAGCCGCGGTTTTGACGAACACAAACCGATCCGCCGAGCTGCCGCCGGTCATCGTGTCATCACCCGAGCCGCCGATCAGCACATCCTTGGCGGCACCGCCGTTCAGGCTGTCATCGCCCTTGCTGCCGCGCAATTCGTCGCGCTGGTTGCCGCCTACGAGGGTGTCGTTGCCATTGCCACCGATCAGCGTGTCCTGCTGGTTGCCGCCGTTCAGGCTGTCGCTGCCACTGCCGCCGTTCAGCAGGTCACTGTCAGCCCCGCCTAGCAAGGTGTCGTTGCCTTCATCTCCGTTCAGCACGTCGTTACCCGCGCGTCCCCAGATCAAATCGCCTTTCAATCCGCCGCTGACCGTATCGTTGCCCGCACCCGCATCAAAGATGTCGAATCCGCCGTCGAGTTCGACGGTATTGTCCCCGCTGAAGGTCAGCGGTACGCCATCTGACGACACGGCGGTGTTGCGAAATTCCGTGGCGCCATCATTGCCCAGAATGGTCCAGTCCATCGGCATCAGGAAGTTTTCGAGCGCCGCAGGATCGGCACCGGAGGCGTCCTGTTGATAGATCGCTGCAAAGCTGGGGACATCAAAGGCGATGCCTGTCATTTCAACCGTCACACCCGGAGAGACCTCGAAAATGAGCGCGTTCAGTGTGCCACCGACCAGCTGCCGTTCTTCAATGGATCCGACATAGGCAAAGCCAGAACCTTGCAGCGTGATGGTAGCACCGGTGCTGGTTTCGAAAACGGCTTCTGTAGCGCCTTCGCTGGTCAACGTGACGGTGTTGAAAAGCTCGTCAAAGATCGTGTCGAAAATCAAGATATTCGGTGAAATACCGTTCGAGAAACGAATTGTTGGGCCCGGCATGGATCATACTCCCCTGTATGTACTGCCGGGAGTATTCGAGACTGCTAAGAAAGAAATCAAGCAACAAGCAAGCGTTAGCGCAGTTCGGTTGCGAATTGCACGTCATGCGGGTGAGTATGGGCTGTTGGTCAAAGGGCGCGTAGACTGACTGCGCACCCTTCCATGTTCAAAGCCGCGTGTGGCGGCAAGAATTACTCGGTGATCACACCGACACCGGCACCCACAACGGCGCCTTCCACGCAGCGGCCATTGGCCAGCACTTCGCCAGCGGCACAACCGATGGCTCCGCCGACCACTGCGCGCTGTGCGGTGGTGTCGCCGCAGGCCGCGAGGCCCAAAAATGCCGCGACTGCGGTCAGTGCAAATACTTTGTTCATGGCCAATCTCCTGCGCCGTTTTTGTGTCGCGCAATCCTAGCATGTGGCCTCTGCCAGCTTGAATGGGGTGTCGTATCCACGCGCCGATTGCGCGCCAAATCGCCGACAGGTGTACCGCGACGTGACGGTGATGCGCCGATGGCGCCGAAACGGTGCAGAACGTTCTGCCTTTTTGGATCACGTCGGGATGGTGCGGGGTATGTCTCTATGCCGGTCCGTGTGTCAGCACTGTGTGAGCGCTGAAACATCACCCGCCAGCAGCGTAGGGACCGCCGCGGCCACCCTGTCCGCGGGCCAGTCCCACCACGCCAGATTGGCGAGCGTTTCGATCTCGGGGGCGGAAAACCGCATCCGAACCACCTGCGCCGGATTGCCCGTGACAATCGCATAATCCGGAACAACGCCCCGCACGACTGCGCCTGCACCGACGATCACACCGTTGCCGATATGCGCACCGGGGCAGACCATGGCGCCATAGCCCAGCCACACGTCATTGCCGATCACGGTGTCGCGGCGGTCGGGTTGATAGCTGGATATCTGCGCCGGATCG
Source organism: Tateyamaria sp. syn59 (assembly GCF_007995245.1). Taxonomy (GTDB): domain Bacteria; phylum Pseudomonadota; class Alphaproteobacteria; order Rhodobacterales; family Rhodobacteraceae; genus Tateyamaria. Next base: position 74,264 of record NZ_VCBA01000004.1, on the reverse strand, counting down.
AAGATTGGAAAGGGAAATGTCGTCATCGCATCCATCGCGTGGTTGGCCGCGGAGGTGATGAACCGAACGCCGTGTGCGATCTGGCAATACCGCCCGATCCGCAGCTTTTCAGGGCCGTATCCAAAAAGGTACGGGGCCAGATGCGCTGCCCAATCCGCGACCGGAGAGAAGTCGGACGCGTAGGTATAGTCGCCCACTTCCCATCCCGGATGATCGATCACCCGGTTCAGAAAAACGGTGCCCTGGTGGTCTGACCCGTCGGGCAAGGTCACCGGATAGGCGCGGCCTGCGTCGGGAAAGGTCATTCGCCGGGGCGTTTGAGGCTGAATTTCTCGCGGATGACCGAATAGTCGCGGTAGCCCATGCGCGTGAGCGGGTTGAAGGCCAGCACGTCAAAGATGCCGTTGACCATGCAATCGTCACGCAGGTGGATGCCCACGACCTCCCCAAAGACGACATAGTTCGTCTCGCCCTCGATCTTGTGGATCTGGGTCATGCGGCACTCGAGCGATGCGGGCGCCACAGCGACGCGGGGACAGTTGATTTCGGAACATTCCGCCTTCTCGACCGAGGCGAGGGAAAACTCATCCGTATCCGCGCTCCAGTCGCCCGATGTCTGGTTCATCACGTCCTTCATCGCGTGCTCTACGATGTTGACGCAGAAAACGCCGGTGTCGCGGATGTTGGCGACGGTGTCCTTGGTCCCATCGCGGTCGGGCTTGGCACTGGTCGAGGCAAACATGACCTGCGGCGGGACGTAGGCGGTGGCGTTGAAGAAGGAGTAGGGCGCCAGGTTGTCCGCTCCATCGCTGCCGCGCGTGGCAACCCAGGCGATGGGCCGCGGTGTGACGATGGCATTGAACGGGTTGTGCGGCAGGCCGTGGCCGTCGGCGGGGCGGTAGAACATGGCGGCTCCGAAGTGTGGTGCGTTTGCGCAAGGGATAGCCCCATGCTAGGGCGGGGGCCAGCCCTCACGAATGATACGCCGCCCCGCACCGCCCCATGTACCATCTGCGCACAGAGACGCCCGAGGATCGGTGGGAGGTCGAGGCCCTGTATGACCTGTGCTTTGCACCGGGGCGCGAGGCGCTGTCATCCTACCGTTTGCGCGATGATGTGCCGCCCGTGGCGGGGTTGAGCCATGTGGCGCGCGACCCTGATGGTATTCTGGCAGGCGCGATCCGCTACTGGCCCGTGCGCATCGGTGCGCACGCGGCCTTGCTGCTTGGCCCCGTGGCCGTGCACCCGACGCGGCAGGGCGAGGGCTTGGGCGGCGAGCTGATCGGGACATCCCTGGATCGGGCGCATACCTCTGGCTGGGATCGCGTGATGCTGGTGGGCGATGCACCGTACTATGGCCGCTTCGGTTTCAAAAAGCTGAGCGGCGTTGTCATGCCGCCCCCCACGAACCCCGACCGTGTGCTCGGCCGCGATCTTGCGCCCGGCGCGTGGGACGGCATTGCAGGCGATGTCACGCGTTTCAGTTGATAAGCGCCCTTGCCTCGCCCATCTTGAGGGCATGAACCAGATCATCGTTGTCCCCGACCCGCTCAACCCCGAGGATGAACTCGAACGGCTCGCTAGGCGCTACAAGGCTGCGGGCGGTCTGGGCATCCAGGTACTGAACACGCTGGGCACGCAGGCCGACGGGCTGCTCAACCGCTTGCCCGTCGCGGTGCAGGATCAGCTGACCGATGCCACCCGCGCCGCCCTGACCCAGGCGCTGGGCGCTGCCAGCCGGTCACGCGGCGTGGTGCCGGATCAGGCGGAGTGGCTGAACGCGACTGTCAGTGCGGCCATGGGGGCGGCAGGCGGTTTTGGCGGGTTGCCCACGGCGCTGGCCGAGCTGCCGGTCACCACAACCCTCCTTCTGCGCGTGATTGAGGGGGTGGCTGAGGAACACGGGTTTGATCCGAGCGCCGACTCCGTCCGCTTCGACTGCATTCAGGTCTTTGCCGCCGCCGGTCCGCTGGAGCATGACGACGGGTCTGATATCGCCTTTTTGTCCGCCCGCATGGCGCTGTCTGGTGCCGCGATGCAGGCGATGATCACGCGCGTGGCCCCGCGTCTTGCGGTGGTCTTGGGCCAGAAGCTGGCAGCCCAGACTGTGCCTGTGCTGGGGGCTGCTGCCGGGGCCGCCATCAACTTCAGCTACACCAAGTATTACACCGACATGGCCCATGTGCATTTCGGCCTGCGCCGTCTATCGGTCGAGGCGGACCAGCCGCACGAAGCGATGGTCGAGCGGCTGCGCACACAGGTGCTGGCGCTCAAGTAGCTGCACCCGAGATGGCCGACTGTGCGACAGAGGTGGCCTTGATCACCGCAAAGAGCGACTGCCCCTCGACCAGTCCCATCCGCTGCACGGCACGTGCCGTCACCCGTGCCAACAGCCGGTCGCTGCCCGCCTGAAGCGCGATGGCCGCCCCCGGCCCGTCACCGGCCCGAATGGTGTGGATTATGACAGGCAGGATGTTTTGCGCGCTCAGCCCCTCCGGTTCGGTCAGCGACAAAAGCACGTCCTGCGCCAGCACACGCAACCGCACCTCTGCGCCAACCGGGGCCTGCACCCCCATTAGCTGCACGTGGCCCGAGGCAAGCTGCAACGTGCTCAAGCCATCCTCGTCATGGCTCAAAACCCGTGCGCGCAGCACCGCGCCAGCCTCGCGCACGCCCAGAAGCGGTACGGCGGCGGGGTCTGCCATCACGTCAAACAGTGGCCCGGCACGCGCCACACGGCCATCTGCCAACAGCACCATGTGATCGGCCAGCCGCGCGACCTCGTCCACGGCGTGGCTGACATAGAGGATCGGAAGACCCGTTTCTGCCTTCAGCCGGTCGAGATAGGGCAGGATCTCAGCCTTGCGCGGGGCGTCGAGGGCGGCCAGCGGTTCATCCATCAGCAGCAGGCGCGGGTTCGACAGCAATGCCCGCCCGAGGGCCACGCGCTGCTTCTCTCCGCCCGACAGGGTGGCGGGCGGGCGATCAAGCAAGGTACCAATCCCCAGCATCTCGATGATCCGCGGGCGGTCACTGGCGCGTGCGCCGTAGCGGCTGGCGTAATCCAGATTGTCGGCCACGCTCATATGCGGAAAGAGACGCGCGTCCTGAAACACGTATCCGACACGGCGGCGGTGGACAGGCAGGCTGTCGAACCGTTCCCCATCAAGGGTGATCTGCGCATGATCGGGGCGCAATAACCCCGCGACCGCATTCACGATGGTCGTCTTGCCCGCCCCCGACCGACCAAACAGGGCCGTCACCCCCGGCCCGGCCTCGAACGCGACGTCGAGGTCGAAATCACCGAAGCGGTTGCGCAGGGCGACCGACAGCGTCATGCGCCCGCGATCCTGCGCGCCACGCGCCGCGCCAGCCATTCCGACAGCGCCACGGCACCCAGTGCGATGATGCAGGCCCAGATGACAAGCCGGATCGCCGCATCCTCGCCCCCCGGCACCTGCAACAGCGCATAGATGGCCGAGGGCAAGGTTTGCGTCTCGCCTGGGATGTTGGCGACAAAGGTGATCGTGGCTCCGAACTCGCCAATGGCCTTGGCAAAGCCCATGACCGCGCCCGCCAGCACGCCCGGCAGGATCAGGGGCAGGGTGATCGAGCCGAAGACGGCCCAGCCGGGGGCGCCAAGGGTGCGGGCGGCGTCTTCGATCTTAGGGTCGACGGCTTCAATGGCCAGCCGGATGGCGCGGACCATCAGGGGGAACCCCATGACCCCTGCCGCCAGAGCCGCTCCGGTCCAGCGAAAGGCAAAGACGAGGCCGAAGGTCTCCTCCAGAAAGCGGCCCGCGGGGCCGTTGCGGCCAAAGGAGATCAAAAGCAGATAGCCGGTCACGACGGGGGGCAACACAAGGGGCAGGTGGACCAGCGCGTTCAGCACGCCCTTGCCCCAGAAGTCACGGCGCGCCAGCAGCCACGCGATCCAGATGGCCAGCGGCAGGGCCACCAGCGTGGCTGTCACACCGACCAGCAGCGACAGGCGCAGGGCGGTCCATCCGGCAGCGTCCAGCATCATGGCGCGCGGAACCCTGCGGCAACAAATGTGTCGATCCGTGCGGCCACGTGATCCAGAAACGCGGTGCCCTCGGGGCTGAGGGCCAGGCCCGGATACACAACGGTTGGGTGCGCATCCGTGGGCACTTCAAACAGGACAGCGACGTCGGCGCTTGCCACCGCGTCCGAGGCATAGACAATGCCCAGGGGCACCTCGCCCCGTGCGACCAGTGCAAGGGCCGCGCGCACATTATCGGTCTCGGCCAGCTGGGGGCGCAGCGCATCCCATGCGCCCACGCGGTCCAGCCATGCGCGGGCGTATATGCCTGCAGGGACCGACATGTGCTGGCCCATGGCAAGGCGCCCGCCGCCCAGCCGGTCCAGCAGATCATCGGTCGTCACCTCGGGCAACGGCGGCGCGCCTATGGGGCCAACAACGACCAGCGCATTCGACAACAGGGCGTGCGGGGGCGCGGCACCGATGCCGCGCTCTGCCAGCCAATCCGCCCACTCTGCATTGGCCAGAATCACCGCATCAGCGGGTGCACCCTGGCTGATCTGACGCGCCATCGCGCCGCTGCCGCCATAGCTGATCACGACCGCGCCATCCCAGGTGGCCGCAACGGCATCAAGCGGCCCCTGCAGCGATGCGGCGGCAAAGACGCGCACAGGCTCGGCCTCCGCGGCTTGGCCGACCATCGCTGTGGCGCAGGCCAGCACCAAGCCCTTGATCCAGTTTGGGGTTTTCATCGCCCCGGACTATTGGGCAAGGAGGACCGTGCCTCAAGGTCAAAACGCAGTTCTGATGCAAAGGTCGCGGTGCCGGAAAGCCGCGATTTGCCGACCTCAAAGACCACAGAACAGGTCCAATAACTGGTCATTAACTAAAAACAAGGTTATATTACCCACAATTACGGAGGGCAGGGCAGTGACGGCCCCGATGATCAAACAGCTCCCGCTCTCGATTGGGCGGGCTAAAAAGGCGGACGTGCGCACTCAATTTGCTGCGCTGTGCTACCGCGTTAAAAACAGCAAGGTTCAGATTCTTCTGGTCACGTCGCGCAGAACGCGGCGGTGGATCATCCCGAAGGGCTGGCCGATGGATGGCCTGACACCGGGCGACAGCGCTGCACAGGAGGCCTGGGAAGAAGCGGGTGTACTGGGGCGCGCCGATCAGCGCCCGTTGGGCATGTTTTCTTACAACAAGGATATGGGCGCCGACGCTGGTTTGCCGGTCGTGGCGATGGTCTATGCGCTCAAGGTAAAGTCGCTCGCCGCCGAGTTTCCCGAGGCTGCCGAGCGCAAGCGTAAGTGGGTGAGCCGCAAAAAGGCGTTCCAGATGGTCGATTCCCCCGAACTGGCCCGTATCCTGCGCGATTTTGACCCACGGTTTCTTGCGTGATCCAAAGGCTTTACGGCTTTGACGTCCGCGTCGCAGCCACTATTGTCGTGCGGCAATGATTAAGTATGCGCTCAAATGTGCCGATGGGCACGGGTTTGAAAGCTGGTTCGCCAGCGCTGATGCCTTTGACAGTCTGAAGGCTGCGGGCCATGTGTCCTGTGCGGTGTGCGGGAACGCGGATGTGTCCAAAGCGATCATGGCGCCGCGCGTGAGCACGGCCACCGATAAGCCCACCAAAAACGCCTTGTCGCACCCCGCCTCCGAGGTTGAGGCTGCCGTGTCGAAGATGCGCGAGGCAGTGGAAAAGAACGCCACCTATGTCGGCGGCAACTTCGCCGCCGAGGCACTGGCGCAGCACTTGGGCGAGCAGCCCGACCGCCCGATCTGGGGGGAGGCAAACCGCGAAGAGGCCAAGCGCCTGATTGACGACGGCGTGCCCGTGGCCCCGCTGCCCTTTGTTCCAACACGCAAGGCAAACTGACCGACATGCATATTCTGATCACGGGTGCCACACGTGGCATCGGCGCAGGGCTGGCCGCAGCCTATCGCGGCATGGGCCACGACGTGACCGGCACGGGCCGGTCCTCTGGCGCAGAAGTGACGCTTGACGTGACCCAGCCGCAGGACCATCGCGCCATGGCTGCTCAACTCGCGGGCCGCCCCATCGACCTTCTGGTCTGCAATGCCGGGGTCTATCTGGACAAAGGCAATAATGATCTGAACACGGGCTATGCCCCCGATCTCTGGGCGCAGAGCTTTGCTGCCAACGTCACCGGCGTATTCCTGACCATTCAAACCCTGTTGCCCAACCTGCGCGCCGCGCCCGCGCCACGCATCGCAATCATCTCGTCCCAGATGGCATCCCACACCCGCGCGCCCGGCGGCAGCTATATCTACCGCGCGTCGAAGGCCGCGGTGCTGAACCTGGGTCGGAACCTCGCCACGGATCTGGCGGGGGAGGTGGCGGTGGGCATCTACCACCCAGGCTGGGTGCAGACGGATATGGGCGGGGATGCGGCCGACATCACTGTGGATGAGGCGGTGGAGGGATTGATGCAGCGCTTCGCGGCTCTGGATCACGACACCACGGGCTGTTTCGAGACATGGGATGGGCGCGCGCACGCTTATTGATGCGCACGTGATCCAAAGGCCGCCTTTGGATTTCTACGATGCGGGCGCGCCTTTAGCGCGACGCGATCTATTTTTTCTGACGAGGGGGCTGTCTGCCCCCTCGAGCTCCCCCGACCGTATTTGTCAAAGAGAAGAAGGCAATGCAGTGGCTCGGCGACCCAGTGTCCTTGCAACTTCCGGAACCTGCGGGTAAGGCCGGGCGGACTGAAAATTGGGGCCCTTCATGCCTGTTCTCGTGATGAAATTCGGTGGCACGTCCGTGGCCACGCTGGACCGCATCCGCCGCGCGGCCAAGCGCGTGGGGGTGGAGGTCGCCAAGGGCTATGACGTGATTGTCATCGTGTCGGCCATGTCGGGCAAGACCAATGAACTGGTGGGCTGGGTGAACGAAACCTCGCCCCTGTTCGATGCGCGCGAATATGATGCTGTGGTGTCTTCGGGCGAGAACGTGACCGCAGGTCTGATGGCGCTGACCTTGCAGGAAATGGACGTGCCCGCACGCTCCTGGCAGGGCTGGCAGGTGCCTTTGAAGACGAATTCGTCGCACTCCAGCGCCCGGATCGAAGAGATCCCCACCGACAACATCAACGCCAAGTTTGGCGAAGGCATGCGGGTGGCCGTGGTCGCAGGTTTCCAGGGGCTCAGCCCCGAGGGGCGTATCACCACGCTGGGTCGGGGCGGATCAGACACCACCGCCGTGGCCTTTGCCGCAGCCTTCGACGCCGAGCGGTGCGACATCTACACGGATGTCGACGGCGTCTACACCACCGACCCGCGGGTCAGCCCCAAGGCGCGCAAGCTTGAAAAGATCGCGTTCGAGGAGATGCTGGAACTGGCCTCGCTCGGCGCCAAGGTCCTGCAAACCCGCTCGGTCGAGCTGGCCATGCGCTACAAGGTGCGCCTGCGTGTGCTGTCGAGTTTCGAAGAACAATCCGACAATGCAGGCACGCTGGTCTGCGACGAGGAGGATATCATGGAAAGCAATGTCGTGGCCGGTGTGGCCTTTTCCCGGGACGAGGCGAAGATGACGCTGGTGTCGGTCGCCGACCGCCCCGGCATCGCCGCCACCATCTTTACCGCGCTCTCTGATGCGGGTGTGAACGTCGATATGATCGTCCAGAACATCTCGGAAGAGGGGCGGACGGACATGACATTCTCCTGCCCCACGGATCAGGTCGCGCGCGCGGAAAAGGCGATGGATGCGGCCAAGGGCGAAGGAATCATCAACTTCCACGAACTCATCGCCGACACGGATGTCGCCAAGATCAGCGTCGTGGGCATCGGGATGCGCAGCCACACGGGCGTTGCGGCCAAGATGTTCCAGTGCCTGAGTGCCGAGGGCATCAACATCAAGGTCATCACGACGTCCGAGATCAAGATCAGCGTGCTCATCGACCGCAAATACATGGAATTGGCGGTTCAGGCCCTGCACGACGCGTTCGAGTTGGACAAAGCGGCCTAAGCCCCCATCTAGAGCGCAACGCGGACGTCAGGAGACGGGTCTATGTTGCGCACGCTTTACGCTTTACTTCTTGTGATCTGGGCGGTGCCTGCCGCGGCGACCCAATTGCCGGAGCGGGTGGGCAATGCTCTCTTGCATGTTATTGCACACGAGGCCGGGCATGCGATCCTGCGTGAGTTCGACCTGCCCGTCCTCGGACCCGAAGAGGACATCGCAGAGGATTTCGCGACCGCCTACATCTACCTGACCCTGCCTGACCGGGCCGAGGCGATCATCGAAGCACGCGCCGCCCAGCACCGCGCCGATGGCGCAAGCCCCGGCCCGTTTTCCGAATACCGCCCGGACGCGCAGCGGGCAGGGCGGATGATCTGCCTGCTCTATGGCTTTGATCCGAACCGCTACTCCGGCCTCGCAGAGCGCAACATGATGAACGACGATGCGCGGGACAACTGCGCCGACCTCGCCCCCGAAATCCTGCGCAGTTGGCGGCGCACGCTTCAGCCTTTGTGGATGGACCACGATGCGCGTGTGACCGAAGTGGGCCTGCGCGTCGACCCGGAACTTGAGCTGATGGCGATGGCCAACCGCGATCTGGTCGAGACCGCGCTGGACCTGCTGACCCGGATCGACTGGCACTCGCGCGTCACGCTGGAACTGGAACAATGTGACGGAACTGCTGGGTGGCAGCGCAACGGGCGCACTATTTTCCTGTGTAGCGCCTATGTGGACAGGATGATTGCCCAATTGGCAAATTGATCCGGTTGGTGCTGCGGATTACAGCTTATTCACTACTTTTGCGGGAGTAATGCGGTTTGCAATGTCGCTTTGTCGTTTCGCTTTGCGGCCCCCTGTGATCTAAGCTGTCGTCGCAGGATCGACGTGGGGACAGCGCGGCAATGGCCGAACGCCTTGAAACAGAAAGCCGCAAGCTGCTGGGCCGCTTGCGCGACGCCATGGCGGGGGATGACCCGGGCCAGGCGCGGCTGGACAAGATCACCCATCTGATCGCCACCAGCATCGGGTGCGAGGTCTGTTCGATCTACCTGTTCCGGGATGAAGAAACGCTGGAACTGTGCGCCACCGAAGGGTTGAATCCGGATTCGGTGCACCAGACCCGGATGCGGCTGGGCGAGGGTCTGGTGGGTCGTGTGGCCCGGCGCCGTCAGGTCGTAAACACCGCCGATGCGCCCAATGCGCGAGGTTTTCGCTACATGCCCGAGACGGGGGAAGAGGTGTTTTCCAGCTTCCTCGGCGTGCCTGTGCAGCGGTTGGGTGAGGCGCTGGGCGTGCTGGTCGTGCAATCGAAAGAGGCGCGCGAGTTTTCCGCGGACGAGGTCTATGCTCTCGAAGTCGTCGCGATGGTCCTGGCCGAAATGGCCGAACTCGGTGCCTTTGTCGGCGAGGGTGCGGCCATGGGCGCGCGTCATTCGCAGCCCGTCATGCTGCGCGGCACGGTTGCACAGGAAGGTGTGGCCGAGGGCCATATCTGGCTGCACGAACCGCGCGTCGTGGTTACCAATCCAATCGCCGATGATCCGCATCGCGAGTTGGAGCGTCTGACCGAAGCGGTCGAAGAGCTGCGCGTGGGCGTCGACAAGATGCTCGCGCTCGCCGCTGACAAGGAACAGGCGCAAGTCCTTGAAGCCTATCGCATGTTTGCCAATTCCAAGGGTTGGATGCGGCGGATGCAGGAGGACATTTCCAACGGTCTGAGCGCCGAAGCCGCCGTCGAGAAAGAGCAATCGCTCGCCCGCGCCCGCATGGGGCAGGCGACCGACAGCTATCTGCGTGAACGCCTATCGGACCTCGACGACCTGTCGAACCGCCTGCTGCGTATTCTGACGGGGCAGGGATCTGATACCGGGGCCGAGATGCCCGCAGATCCCATCCTTGTGGCCCGCAATATCGGGCCTGCGGAACTGCTGGACTATGGCCGCAGCCTCAAGGGGATCATACTTGAGGCTGGGTCCGTCGGCAGTCACGCCGCCATCGTGGCACGTGCGCTGGCCATTCCGCTGATCGTCCATGCCGACCGCGCAACGCTCGAGGCGCTGAACGGCGATCATGTGATGGTCGACGGCGAACAGGGCATCGTGCACCTGCGCCCCGATGATACTGTGGTAACCGCCTTCCGTGACAAGATGGCGATGCAGGCGGCCGCGGTCGAACGCTACGCCTCAATCCGGGACAAACCCGCGGAAACGCTCTGCGGGTCGGTCGTGTCGCTGCACATGAATGCGGGGCTGATGGCCGATCTGCCCTCGCTTCAGGGGTCAGGGGCCGAGGGTGTGGGCCTCTTCCGTACCGAATTGCAGTTCCTGGTGCGCAACCAGATGCCCAAACGGTCGGAGTTGTCGGCGCTCTATGCCCGCGTGCTGGATGCGGCAAGCGGCAAGCCCGTAATTTTCCGCACGCTCGACATCGGGTCGGACAAGGTGCTGCCCTACATGAAGCCCAATGACGAGCCGAACCCAGCGCTGGGTTGGCGCGCGATCCGTGTGGGGCTCGACAAGCCCGGCGTGATGCGGATGCAGTTGCAGGCGCTGATCCGGGCCGCGAACGGGCGGCCCCTGACGGTGATGTTCCCCTTCGTCGCGCAGTACGAGGAATACACGCGCGCCCGCGCCGAAGTGGACAAGGCCATGGAACGCGAGGCGCGACTGGGCCATGTGCTGCCCGAAAAGGTCGAAGTGGGCGCGATGCTTGAAACGCCAAGCCTCGCCTTCGCACCGCAGAAATTTTTTGAAGAGGTCGGGTTCCTCTCCATCGGCGGCAACGACCTCAAGCAGTTCTTCTTTGCTGCCGACCGCGAAAACGAACGCGTGCGCCGCCGCTACGATACCCTCAACGTGTCGTTCCTGTCGTTCATCGAACGCATCGTGGAACGCTGCGCACAGACCGACACGGCGCTGTCCTTCTGTGGAGAAGACGCAGGCCGCCCGGTCGAAGCCTTGTGCTTCGCCGCCATCGGCTTGCGCCGCCTATCGATGCGCCCTGCGTCCATTGGGCCGGTCAAGTCGTTGTTAAGACGCTCAAATCTGGACGAAGTCCGCAAAGTCATCGCCGATGCACGCCACAGGGGCGATATGAACGTCCGGCCCGCGATTATGGGCTATCTACGCGATCAGAAGTGATGTGCCGAATCTTGTATTGGATTCAACACTCTGTCGGGTATTCCAAAAGCTTTGCTTGAGAAGATCGCCGGTCAACCTGCCTCGCAGGTTAAGCACATGCGCCGATGAGCCTCCTATTGATGCGCGTGATGCTGTTGTGAATTTTCCATCAAAGCTCGGATTTGTGCACAGAAATAGCTGCAAAAACATCAAATAACGCACCTTGCCCCAATCCATCCCCAACCCACAAAAAAGCCGCCACCTGATACCCAGATGACGGCCAATCTCGCTGAAAACCGGTCTCAGCGCAGCCGCTGCTCGCTCCGCGCATCAAAGAACATCACCCGGTCGTCGTCGAAGGACACGGTGACTTCCGTTCCTTCCTCCATCGCCAAATCGCCCTTCGATTCCACAATCACCCGCTCGCCCGTCGGGGTGGTCAGGTAGTCATAGGCCACACCGCCCAACCGCTCGCGAATATCGAGCGTGATGGGCGACGCGCCCTCGGCCAGCGACATGTCCTGCGGGCGCACACCCACGATCACCTCGGTCCCGCCAGACGGCAGTCCCACGGATGTCGGCACCACGCGGTCGCCAAGACCCGGCACCCGCACACCGTTCCCTTCCACGATACCCTTCACGAAATTCATCGCAGGCGAGCCGATGAAGCCAGCGACAAACTTGTTGTCCGGGTCCTGATAGAGATGCATGGGCGACCCAACCTGCTCGATATGCCCCGCGCGTAGTACCACGATCTTGTCGGCCAGCGTCATCGCTTCGACCTGATCGTGGGTCACGTAGATCATCGTGGTGCCCAGCTCCTTGTGCAGCCGGGCAATTTCCACCCGCATGTCCACGCGCAACTCGGCATCAAGGTTCGAGAGCGGCTCGTCAAACAGGAACACCTCCGGCCCCCGTACAATCGACCGGCCAATGGCCACCCGCTGGCGCTGACCACCCGACAGGGCGGCAGGCTTGCGCTTGAGATACTCGTCCAGCTTCAGGATTTTCGACGCGCCATCGACCTTCTTCTTGATGGTCTCCTTGTCGACGCCGTTCATCTTCAGGCCAAAGCCCATATTCTCTTCGACCGTCATGTGCGGATACAAAGCATAGGTCTGGAACACCATCGCCACGCCGCGCTCGGCCGGGTCCATATGGGTCACGTCGCGGGTGCCAATGCTGATCTGTCCGTCGCTCGTCTCCTCAAGCCCCGCAATCATGCGCAGCAGGGTGGACTTGCCGCAGCCCGACGGGCCGACAAAAACACAGAACTCGCCATCATCAATGGTCAGGTCCACACCATGGATGACCTGTGTCGCGCCGTAGCGCTTGATGGCTTTCTGCAATGTCACACCGGTCATGGTGTCCTCCCTCTATTGACTTGGAAACTGCCAGTTGGCAGCGGCACCGGCGATATCGCGCGCGGTGGATTGAAGATGCGGCGCAAGCTGGCCCAGATCGGCCAGCGATTTGCGCGCGGTGGATGTGGTGACGCTCAGCGCGCCGATGGACCGGCCCGCATCGGACAGGATCGGGGCGGCGACACAGATGATACCGGGCTCATGCTCTTCACGGTCATAGGCGACGCCTTCGGCCCGAATCGCCTCCAGTTCGGAACACAAAGATTCGCGGCTCGTATGGGTGTGGGTCGTGTGGGCAAACCACGCCTGCTGCGACAGCGCGGTGTCCAGCGCGTCGTCCGCCAGAAAGGCCAGCATCGCCTTGCCCACGCCCGTGCAATATCCGGGGCCGACCTTTCCGGCCTGCGAAAACATCTCCAGCGGCTCGGCCGCGTTGCGTTTGTCCACATACAGAACCTGACCGCCATCCATCTGCGCCAAGTGCACCGTCTCGCCCACCTGTGCGCTCAGATCGTCAATAAACGGGCGGGCAATCGGGGCCAGAGAGCTTTGCCGCCACGCCGCATGGGCCAGGCGCACAAGGCGCAATCCGGGCGCGTAGGTCTGCCGATCAGAATCATAGCGCAGCATGCCAAGCGCGGTCAGCGTCTGCACCAGACGGTAGAGTGTGGCCTTGGGGTGGGGGGACAGGGCCAGCAGTTCGGAAAACCGCACAGGACGTTCCAGCTGGGCCACAAGGTCCAGCACTTCCAACGCCTTGGCAATGGTTCCCTCCCCCGAACGGGGGGCTGCCGTGTTCATCTGTCTCCTCCCAGAGTGGCGCATGAAACCTGTTGACCTGCGCCCCGTGTCCCCGCATAGTTCCAATAGTTGGAAACCGGTGTCACTATGTGGAACTTCCACAAAGCGGGGGCCGGTGTCAAAGAAAATCTGAATTTCGTCGCCGACAGGAAAACTCAGGCTCGGCGGCGGAACGTTATGGAACCAACGGGAGGAGAACCAATGTTCCTTAATCTGAAAACCGCCGTGGCGGCCATTGCACTGTCGGCTGTCGCTGGCACGGCCTTCGCGCGCGATCTGGTCATCAACTTCGATGACCTGAACCCCGGCCCGAAAAAAGGCTTCGAAGACGCCGTCGAGAAATTCAAAGCTGAAAACCCCGACATCAACGTCATCGTCAACATCAATGACCGCGAAGCGCACAAGACCGCGATCCGCAACTTCCTGACTGCCGACGCGCCGGACGTGACCAGCTGGTACCCCGGCAACCGCATGGCGCCCTTCGTCGATGCGGGCCTGTTCCAGCCTGTCGATGACGTGTGGGAAGAAAACGGCTTCAACGAAGATCTGGCCGCGATCAAGGCCACGATGAGCCGTGATGGCAAGATCTGGGGCGTGCCTTACTCCTACTACCAGTGGGGCATCTACTACCGCAAAGACATCTTTGACCTGCTGGAACTGGAAGAGCCCCAGACCTGGGACGAGCTGCTGGCTGCCTGCGGCAAGATGAAAGAGAACGGCGTCACGCCCTTCACCATCGGCACCAAGTTCCTTTGGACCGCCGCCGGTGTGTTCGACTACATCAACCTGCGCACCAACGGCTATGACGTGCACAACGCGCTGACCGCCGGTGAGATCAAGTACACCGATCCCCGCATCGTCGCCACGTTCGAGAACTGGGAGACACTCATCAACGAGTGCGGCTTTGTCGACAACCACGCCTCGATGAGCTGGCAGGACGCAATTGCGCCCTTCGCAAACGGTGACGCGGCCATGTACGTGATGGGCAACTTCTCCGTCGACGGCTACAAGAACGCCGGCCTGACCGAAGATCAGATCGACTTCATGCCGTTCCCGACCATCAACGCGGACGTGCCCCCGGCGGAAGAAGCGCCTGCGGACGCCTTCTTCATCCCGACCAACGCCAAGAATGTCGAAGACGCCAAGAAGTGGTTGGCCTTCGTGGCGCGCCCCGATGTGCAGACCGAGTGGAACAAGACCATCGGCCAGCTGCCCATCAACTCCAAGGCGGACATTTCGGATGACAAGTTCATCCAAGAAGGCTTTGCGCTGCTGAACGGTGCCACCGGCCTCGCGCAGTTCTATGACCGCGACGCCCCGGCCGCGATGGCCAAGGCGGGCATGGAAGGCTTCCAGGAGTTCATGCTGGATCCGTCCAAGAAGATGGACATCCTGCAGCGTCTGGATGAGGTCCAAGCCGAGGTTTACTAAGCCTTGATCAGCGATGCGCCACCCCGGCGCATCGCACGCAATCCGTAGGGTGCGCAGTCACTGCGCACCTTGCCCTACACCCCGATTTTGCCATTAACCTTCTGTAAACACAGATTAATCCCAAAAAAATCTGCTGTGCTTTCAAAAGGTTCTGGCTGTCCCCGCGGGGACACCTGCCCTCAGACCAGGAGGACGCCCATGGCAGATGCCGTTGTCACAGATACCCGAACCCGGACCGAGCCGGGATTTTTCAGGCGCAACAAGCTGGCCATCGCCCCGTGGATCTTCCTGATCCCGGCGCTGATCTTCTTCGCGATCTACGTTGTCATCCCGATCTTCGAATCCCTCTGGCTCAGCCTCTACCAGTGGAACGGCCTTTATGATGCCGAGGGCAACTCGACCGCTGTTTGGGTCGGCTTCGAAAACTACGCAAGGCTCTGGGGCGATCCCAATTTCTGGACCTCCCTGCGCAACAACATCGCGTGGCTGGTCCTCTACATGCTGGCCGTCCCCGCGGGGCTGTTCATCGCGCTGTTCCTGAACCAGACAGTGACGGGGATGCGCTTCTACAAGTCGATGTTCTTCTTCCCCTTCGTGATCTCCCAAGTGGTCGTGGGCCTCATCTTCGGCTGGTTCTACAACCCTGATTTCGGCGTGGTCGGCACGGTCTGGAAGGCGATCTTCTGCGAGGAAACCACCAACATCCTCGGCAACACGACCTTCCGCTGCGAACGCCCCGTGCCTGACATCCTGTCGAGCGAACAATGGGCCACCTACGGGATCATCGCCGCCGGTCTGTGGCCCCAGATTGCGTATTGCATGATCCTTTATCTCACAGGTCTCAACAACGTGGCCGCAGACCAAATCGAGGCTGCGCGCCTCGACGGTGCCAAGGGCTGGAAGATGCTGTGGTATGTGGTTGTGCCGCAACTCAAGCCCGCGACCTTCATTGCCGTGGTGGTCACCGTGATCGGCGCCCTTCGGTCCTTCGACATGATCGCGATCATGACGCAGGGCGGGCCATTTGGCTCCACCAACGTGCTGTCGCACTACATGTTCGAGGTGGCGATTTCCGAATATGGCGAGCGGTATGGTTATGGGTCATCCATTGCGACCGTGCTGTTCGGCATCATGCTCATCTTCATCAGCTACTTCCTGTGGCGCATGTACCAGGACGAGAAGGGAGGGCGCTGAGATGTTTCCACGTCCCATCGAAAAATCCGGCGCCACGGCCAAAGCGGCTTACCAGGCGTTCCTACCCATTGCCCTCATCATGTGGCTGCTGCCCTTGCTCGCCATTTTCCTCACGTCGATCCGGTCGGCGGCGGACATCAACTCGGGCAACGTCTTTGGCTGGCCATCGGAGTTTGCGCTTATCGAGAACTACGCCGCTGTCTTCACCCAGTCCGCTGCGGCGCAGTACATGCTCAATTCGGTGCTGATTACCGTGCCCAGCGTTGTCATCTCCGTGGCCCTTGCGTGCCTCGCCGGATACGCGCTTGCCATCTACCGCTTCCGGGTCGCGCTGCCGCTGTTCTTCCTGTTCGTGGCAGGCAACTTCATCCCGTTCCAGATCCTCATGGTGCCCGTGCGCGACATGTCGGTGCAGACAGGCCTCTATGACACGATCGCCGGGCAGTTTCTGTTCCACGCAGCATTCCAGACCGGGTTCTGCACGCTCTTCATGCGCAACTTCATCAAGGCCTTACCCTTTGATCTGGTGGAGTCCGCGCGGATCGAAGGCGTCGCAGAGTGGCGCATCTTCTGGTACGTCGTTCTGCCCCTCGTGCGCCCGGCCATCGCGGCGCTCGCGGTGCTGATCTTCACCTTTGTCTGGAACGACTTTTTTTGGGCCAACGTGCTGACCCAAGGCGAAAGCGCCAAGCCGATCACGGCGGGGGTGCGGGCGCTCAACGGGCAGTTCGTGAACAACTGGCACCTCGTGTCGGCGGCGTCCTTGCTGGCCGCTATTCCACCCGTCGTGTGTTTCTTCCTGATGCAACGGCACTTCATTGCCGGTCTGACCTTGGGGGCTGTAAAGTGATACGATGTTGGCGCCTCGATGACGGGCGTCAGACTTTGGTCCTCGGCTCCGACAGGGGCCGGTTGGCGGAGGTTGTCTATTGGGGACCGCGCCTGCCGGACGAAGAAGATCTGACGACGCTTTATGAGGCCTATACCCTCGATGTGACGGGCGGGATGCTCGATGCAAATCCCGAACTCAGCATCTGCCCGGAGGCGACTCGGTCCTTTCCTGGGCAGCCAGGTCTGATCATTCGGCACGGTGACGGGACGCCGTTCCTGCCCAAGTTCTGCCTTGAGCGGTCCGACCTGGCCGAGAACGTGCTGATCCTGACCTATATGGACGAGGACCGCGTGCTGACCTACCGCGCGCGCTTTGCGATCGACCCGGACACGCACATGATCGAGGCGAGCGCCGAGTTGGACGCGCTGGAGCCGATGCACCTGCACTGGCTGTCGGCTCCGGTCTTTCCCGCGCCGCAACTGGCCGACGAGATGATCGACTTTGCAGGCCGCTGGTGTGGTGAGTTCCAGATGAACCGCACGCCTTGGTCGCCCGGCATTCGCTACCGCGAGAACCGGACCGGGCGTACGGGGCATGAGCATTTTCCGGGGCTGATCGTGCCGGTTCAGGGGGCGTCGAACGCCTCGGGCCATGCTTATGCCTTTCATTACGGGTGGTCCGGTGGGCACCGTATGGTGGCCGAGGAATTACCGGACGGGCGGCGGCAGATCCAGTTTGGACATGCGGCGCGGGTCGAGGGATCGGCGCAGAAGCGGTTTGCAACGGGCAAGCTCTATGCCGTGTTCTCGGATGATGGTCTGAACGGCTGCGCGGTGGCGTTCCAGCGGCATCTGCGGGATCGGATCGTGACTTTCCCGCGCCCGGATGCGCCGCGGCCCGTGCACTACAATTGCTGGGAAGCCGTCTATTTCGACCACAATCTGGATGAGTTGAAGGACATCGCGGAGCGTGCCGCCAAGCTGGGGGCGGAGCGGTTTGTTCTGGATGATGGCTGGTTCGGCAATCGCGATGATGACACGCAGGCCCTGAGCGATTGGGAGGTTGATCCGCGGAAATATCCGGATGGGCTGACCCCGCTGATTGATCACGTGAAGTCGCTGGGCATGACCTTCGGCATCTGGTTCGAGCCGGAGATGATCAACCAGAACTCCGACATCTTCCGCGCCCATCCCGATTGGGCTTTGGGGGGTGAGGACCAGATCATGGGGCGTCAGCAGATGGCGCTCAACATGGCGCTGCCTGCCGTGCAGTCGTTCCTGTTTGAACGCATCAGCGACATTCTGGGCCGCCATGACATCGAATATGTGAAGTGGGACCACAACCGCGTGCTGCCGATGCCCGATGCCGCACAGACGCGCGGGTCTTACACGCTGCTCGACCGGTTGCGGCAGAGGTTCCCGGATGTGGAGATTGAAAGTTGCGCCTCGGGTGGGGGTCGGATCGATTTCGGGATCATGGAGCGGACGCAGCGTGTGTGGCTGAGCGACTCGAACGACGCCGTTGAGCGGCTGCGCATTCAGCACAACGCGTCGATCTTTTTGCCTATGGCGGTGACGGGCAGTCATGTGGGTCCGCGGACATGTCATACGTCCGGCCGAACGCTCGACATCCGGTTTCGGGTTTGGGTGGCCGCGCAGCGCCACATGGGCTTCGAGATGGACCCGCGTGAGTTGACCGATGAAGAAGCCCAAGTGCTGACCGACGTGACTGGCTGGTGGAAGCACAACCGCGACTGGATGTATGGCGCCGATATTCTGCGTCTGGACAGCGCCGACCCTGCCGTCTTTGCCGAGCAGCATCTGGAGCTTGGCGGGGGCCAGTTTGTTGTCTTTGCGGGCAAGGCGGCGACGAGTGATCAGATCGCGCCGCGCCCCCTGCGTCTGACGCGCCTGACACCCGATGCCAAGTACCGCGTGGAGCTGATCAATCGTGAGGATGCGAGCCATTTGTCGCGCGGCCAGAACGCGCTGAAGACCGGCCCTATCGTGGTGAGCGGGGCCTATTTGATGTACCATGGCCTGACGCTGCCATGGAGTTTCCCGGAACGGATGTGGGTGATCAAAGGCGATCTCGCCTAAGCCCCGAGAAGGACATGATGCCATGAAAGAAACAGCCACATTTCACGATCTGAAGGGCGCATCGGTGTTCATCACCGGGGGTGGCTCGGGCATTGGCGCGTCGCTGACGGACGGGTTCATGGATCAGGGTGCGCAGGTTGCTTTTGTCGGGCGGTCGGACGCGACGGCGTTCTGTGACGAGATGGAGGCCAAGCACGGCGTGCGTCCGCTCTTCATGCAGTGCGACATCACGGATACGGCGCATTTGAAGGCGTGCATTGATCAGGCGGCGGAGGCGCATGGGCCGGTCACGACGCTGGTGAACAACGCAGCCAATGACAAACGCCATGCGACGATGGATGTGGATGAAGAGCTGTGGGACTGGATGATCGCCATCAACCTCAAGGCCTATTTCTTTGCTTGTCAGGCGGTCATTCCTGGCATGCAGGCTGCGGGTGGCGGGTCGATCATCAACTTTTCCTCCATCAGCTACATGATGGGGAATGCGGGCTATCCGATTTATACGGGGTCGAATAGTGGCATCAACGGGATGACCCGGTCGCTGGCGCGCGAATTTGGGCCGGACAAGATCCGGGTGAATGCGCTGGCCCCTGGTTGGGTGTTGACGCAGAAGCAGTTGGACCAGTGGGCCACGCCCGAGGGGTTGGCGGCACATATGGAGCGGCAGTGCCTGAAGGACCATCTGGAGCCGGATGATATTGTTGGGGCCACGCTGTTTCTCGCCTCGGGGACAAGTCGGATGATGACAGGGCAATCGGTGGTCGTCGATGGCGGCGTTGTGGTGACTGGCTGATGGGGGATGTGGCCTGGATCGCTGTGGATTGGGGGACGTCGCATGTGCGCGCATGGTTGATGCGCGCCGATGGCACGGTTGTGGATCGGCGGTCGTCGGCGCGGGGCATGGGCGCGTTGGAGCGGTCCGGGTTTGAGCCTGCGTTGCGGGAACTCATTGGCGATGCCTTGCCTGCGCCGGTGCTGGCCTGCGGTATGGTCGGGTCGCGGCAGGGCTGGGCGGAGGCGCCCTATGCTGCCGTGCCTTGTGCCCCGCCTGCCGCGGCGGAGGCCGTGCGGGTGGCGGGTACTGATCTCGATGTGCGCATTCTGCCCGGTGTGAAGCAGGTGAAGCCTGCGGATGTGATGCGCGGGGAAGAAACGCAGATAGCGGGGTTCCTTGCCACGTCGCCGGGCTTTGATGGTGTGATCTGCCTGCCGGGGACGCATACCAAGTGGGCGCATGTGAGCGCGGGCGAGATTGTGAGTTTCCGCACGGCGATGACGGGTGAGATGTTTGCACTTTTGTCGGAGCGGTCGGTGCTGCGCCATTCCATGGGCGACGGCTGGGATGCCGAGAGCTTTGCGGCGGGGGTTGATCAGTCCTTGTCCCGGCCCGAGGGGCTGGCGGCGGCGCTGTTTTCCTTGCGGGCGGAGGGGTTGTTGCACGGATTGTCCGGTAATGCCGCGCGGGCGCGGTTGTCGGGGCTGTTGGTTGGGGCGGAACTGGCGTCAATGCGGCCCTATTGGTTGGGTCAGCAGGTTGCTTTGATCGGGGCTGAGGCGTTGTCGCAGGCCTATGCCGATGCGCTGAAGACCCAAGGTGTGCCGACGCAGATGGCCGGTGCGGAAGAGATGACATTGGCGGGCCTGACCGCCGCCTACACACAGATTTACGGAGAGGCCGCATGAGCCGAGAGATCATTGCCATTCTGCGCGGCATCACCCCGGACGAGGCTGTGCCGGTGGCCGATGCACTGGTCGATGCGGGGATCACCCGGATCGAGGTGCCGCTGAACTCGCCTGATCCCTTTGATAGCATTGGGAAAATGCTGGAGGCGCACGCGGATCATGCGATGATCGGGGCGGGCACCGTGTTGGATGTGCGGGACGTGGAGCGCCTGCACGAGATGGGTGCGCATATGGTGGTGTCGCCGGATGCAAATGCCCTTGTCATTGTGGCGACGAAACAGGCGGGGATGATGTCTTTTCCCGGTGTGATGACGCCGACGGAATGCTTTGCGGCGCTTCAGGCGGGGGCCGATGGGCTGAAGCTGTTTCCGGCGTCCCTGTTGGGCGTTGAGGGGCTGAAAGCTATTGGTGCGGTGCTGCCTGCGGGGACCAAGACCTATGCCGTGGGCGGTGTCGGGTCTGCGAACTTTGCCGAATGGTTCGCTGCTGGCATCACCGGGTTTGGCATCGGCTCGGCTCTCTACAAGCCAGGCATGTCCGTGCCCGATGTTGCCAGCCGTGCGGCGGATATGGTGGCAGCTTACGACGCGGGCGCGTAGTGCAGGTTTTCGATGATACGCCGTGTCAATTGGGAGAGGGGCCCATGTGGCATCCGGAGCGGGGCGAACTGTTCTGGTTCGACATTCTGGGCAAGCGCATGTTTTCGCGCGGGGCGCAGCGGCGGGAGTGGGAGTTTGACGAGCATGTCTCGGCCTGCGGCTGGGTGGATCGGGACACGCTGTTGATGGCGTCGGCCTCGGGGCTGTGGCGGTTCGACATTCCGACAGGAGACAGGGAGCTAGTGACGGCGCTTGAAGCGGACAATCCGGTCACGCGCTCGAATGACGGGCGGGCGGATCCGCAGGGCGGGTTCTGGATTGGGACCATGGGTTTGGATGCTGAGCCGTATGCCGGGGCGATCTATCGCTTGTACAAGGGCGAGTTACGCAGGCTGTTTGATCGGATCACCATCTCGAACGCGATCTCGTTTGCTCCGGACGGCACTCGGGCCCATTTTGCGGATACATTTTCACAGCAAATTCAGAGTGTTGAGTTGGATGATGAAGGCTGGCCCGCAGGTGAGCCGCAGGTGTTTGTTGATCTGAAGCCTGAGGGTTTGAACCCGGATGGAGCGGTTATCGATGCCGATGGTAACCTTTGGAATGCGCAGTGGGGCGTCGGTCGTGTGGCGTGTTACGGCCCGGACGGGACGTTCTTGCGCGCGGTTGACGTCCCGGTCAGCCAATCAAGCTGCCCGGCCTTTGGCGGGCCGGATGCGACAACGCTTTTCGTTACCACCGCAGCAGTCGGGCTGGACGAGGCGGAGGGAGGGAAAACCTTTTACGGGCCTGCGGGCGTGGCAGGCCAGCGTGAACATCGGGTGATCCTATGAAGCGAACACTTGGGGTCTGCTATTACCCCGAACACTGGCCCGAAGCGCAATGGGCCGAGGACGCCCGGCGCATGGCCGATCTGGGCCTGACCTGGGTGCGGATTGGCGAATTTGCGTGGAAGCGGATGGAGCCGCGCGAGGGCGAATACGACTGGAGCTGGCTGGACCGGGCGATCGAGACGCTGGGGGCTGCCGGGCTGAAGGTTGTGCTGGGCACGCCCACGGCGACGCCGCCCAAATGGGTCTGCAAAAAGCATCCGGATATGTTTGCCGTCGATGAGAACGGGCATGTGCGCGGCTATGGTTCGCGTCGTCACTATTGCTTCTCGCATCAGGGATTTCTGGGGGAAAGCCGCAAGATCGTGCGGGCCGTGGCCGAACGTTATGGTCGCAATCCCCATGTGGCCGCATGGCAGACCGACAACGAGTATGGCTGTCACGACACGGTGCTCAGCTATTCGGACGCGGCAAGGACGCGGTTTCAGGAGTGGTTGCGCGGGCAGTTCCCGGGGCAGGGCAATCACGGAGACATCGACGCGCTGAACGCGGCCTGGGGCAATGTGTTCTGGTCGATGGACTATGATGATTTTGACGAGGTTGGATTGCCCAACCTGACGGTAACTGAACCAAACCCGGCGCATGCGCATGCTTTTCGGCGGTTTGCGTCGGACGAAGTGGTGGCGTTCAACCGTGCGCAGGTCGAGATCATCCGGCAGTTCTCGGACGCGCCGATTGCCCACAACTACATGGGCCGCGTGACCGAGTTCGACCATTTCAAGGTGGGCGACGATCTGGAGATCGCGTCGTGGGACAGCTATCCGCTGGGCTTTCTGGAGGACCGTGTGGGCGCCGATGCGGCGCACCAACGCGCCTACGCTCGGCAAGGCGATCCGGATTTTCAGGCCTTTCACCATGATCTGTATCGCGCCGTCGGCAAGGGCCGGTGGTGGATCATGGAGCAGCAACCGGGGCCAGTGAACTGGGCGCCCTACAACCCGTCGCCACTGCCCGGCATGGTGCGTCTGTGGTCGTGGGAGGCGTTTGCCCATGGGGCGGAGGCGGTATGCTACTTCCGCTGGCGGCAGGCCCCCTTTGCGCAGGAGCAGATGCACGCGGGCCTTCTGCGCCCTGACTCGGTCGAGGCCGAAGCCTTCGGTGAGGCAGCAGAGGTGATGGCCGAGTTGGCCGATGCACCGGACGTGTCGCCCGCTCAAGCGCCGGTCGCGATTGTGTTCGACTACGATGCCGATTGGGCGTGGTCGGTGCAGCCGCATGGGGAAGGGCTCAGCTATTTTGGGCTTGTCTTTGACTGGTACCGCGCGTGCCGCAAGCTGGGGCTGTCGGTCGATATCCTGCCGCCCGGCACGCGGGACTTTGCGGGGTATGCTTTGGTTTTGGTGCCGGGCGTGATGCACATGCCCGATGACTTGAAGGCGGCCTTGCAAACCGCTGATGCAGAGGTGGTTTTAGGGCCGCGTACCGGCGCACGGGATGCCGATTTCAACATCCCTGTGCCGTTGCCGCCTGCGTGGCCTGGAAGTGATCTGACCGTGTCGCGCGTCCAGTCAATGCGCCCCGATCTGCCGGTGCCCGTGCACGGGGGCGGGTACGTCTCGCGCTATCTCGAGCAGCTTGAGGGCGGGGGTGAGGTGGTTCTGGCCACGGATGAGGGCGCGCCTTTGGCCGTGCGTTGCGCGCCGCATGTCACCTATGTCGGCGGCTGGGGCGATGATGCCGTGCATATGCGTCTGATCGAGACGCTGGCGACTGATCTGGGGACTGAGCGGATGCCTGAGGGCGTGCGGCGTCGTGACACCGGGGTCGAGCGGTTCTGGTTTAATTACTCGGATCGGCCTGTGAAGGTGGACGGGCAGGAGCTGCGCGCCGCGGGTGTCTTGCGGAAGATGCGGTAGGCGCGTTGCGCCTCGTCGGGTGCTCTGTCATATATATTTCATAAAATCATGAAATAGACGTGCATCATGCTGCTGGACCAACTTTCAACCCTTAGCCATCCCGAACGGATGCGTGTGTTTCGCCTGCTGATGCGGCGCTGTCCGGATGCCGTTCCGGCAGGCGAGGTGGCAGATGTGTTGGGGTTCAAGCCATCGACAACGTCCGTCTATCTGTCGGCTCTCCAGAAGGTGGGGTTGATCGGTCAGACGCGCGTGGGCACGTCGCTGCGCTATGCAGTGGATTTGCACGGCGCGCGAGAGATGGTGGCGCAGCTGTTTCTGGACTGTTGCAATGGCCGACCGGACCTGTGCCCGCCTGCAATGGTCGATCCCAGCACAAGGATTGAATCCATGTCTGACCAAAAGCACGATGTTCTGTTCATCTGTACCGGCAATTCGGCCAGGTCGATCTTTGCCGAGGCGATCATGCGCAGCGAGGCGAGCGAACGGTTCAATGTATTTTCCGCGGGCACCAAGCCGTCATCTGAACTGAACCCCTTTGCGGTGGAGATGCTGCAGCAGAAGGGGATCGACACCAGCGATCTGCGCGCCAAGAACGTGGCGGAATTTCAGGGCGATGACGCGCCGCATCTGGATTTCGTGTTCACGGTCTGCGATCTGGCCGCGAACGAAGAGTGCGCCCCGTGGGAGGGGCAACCAATCAGCGCCCATTGGGGCCTGCCGGACCCGGTCAAGGCCGAGGGAACAGATGCTGAAAAGCGACTGGCCTTTCAACAGACCTATGGCGCGATGCGCAACCGTATTCTCGCTTTTGCCAATCTGCCGCTCCACACGCTAAGCCGCGCATCCCTGCAACAAGAGGTCGATGAGATCGGCCGGACCAAGGAAGACTGAATGACCACCTATGCACTGAACGGCCTGGGCCGCATCGGGAAACTCGCGCTCAAGCCGTTGTTGGAGCGCGGCTGCGAGATCGCCTTTGTTAACGATGCTGTCGGCGATCCCGCGATGCACGCCCATCTGCTGGAGTTTGACACCGTGCACGGACGGTGGGATGCGGTTTTTGCTGCAGATGACGAGAGCATCACGATTGACGGGACACGGATCCCTGCGCTGTCGGTGGGGAGCATTGAGCAGCTGCCGTTGGACGGGGTGGATGTGGTCATCGACTGCACGGGCGCGTTCAAGACCGAAGTGACGCTCTCCCCGTATTTCGCCGCCGGGGTAAAGAAGGTTGTGGTGTCGGCACCGGTCAAAGACGGGGGTGCGGCGAACATCGTCTATGGTGTGAACAATGAGGCCTATACCGGGCAGTCGATTGTGACGGCGGCTTCCTGCACAACCAATTGCCTCGCGCCGGTGGTGAAGGTGATCCACGAGGGGTTGGGTATCCGGCATGGGATGATCACGACGATCCACGATGTGACCAACACGCAGACTATCGTGGACCGCCCGGCCAAGGACTGGCGGCGTGCGCGGTCGGCGTTGAATTCGCTGATCCCGACGACCACCGGATCGGCCACGGCGATCACGCTGATTTACCCCGAATTGGCGGGCAAGCTGAACGGGCACGCGGTGCGGGTGCCGCTGCTCAATGCGTCGCTGACGGATTGTGTGTTCGAGGTGGATCGCGCGACCACCGTGGACGAAGTGAACGCGCTGTTTGAAGCCGCGGCTGAGGGTCCGCTCAAGGGTATTCTCGGCTATGAAACCCGGCCTTTGGTGTCGACGGATTACACCAACGATCCGCGGTCAAGCATTGTGGATGCGCCCTCGACCATGGTCGTGAACGGGACGCAGGTAAAGGTCTATGCCTGGTATGACAACGAGTGGGGCTATGCCCACCGGCTGGTCGATGTGGCGCAGATGGTGGGCGCCAGCCTGTGAGCCGACCGGACGGCTTTGCTGCATATGTCGCTGTGACGGCGGCCTATTGGGCGTTCATGCTGACCGATGGGGCGTTGCGCATGTTGGTGCTTTTGCACTTCAACACGCTGGGCTTTTCGCCGGTGCAGTTGGCCTATCTCTTTGTTCTTTATGAAATTGCTGGGGTTGTCACGAACCTGAGCGCGGGGTGGATCGCGGCGCGGTTTGGGCTGACCTCGACCTTGTATGTGGGCCTTGGACTGCAGGTCGTCGCGTTGCTGGCACTGGCGCAGCTTGACCCGGCGTGGTCTGTCGCGGCGTCGGTTGTGTTCGTGATGGCGGTGCAGGGGCTGTCGGGTGTGGCCAAGGATCTGGCCAAGATGTCGTCAAAATCGGCGGTGAAGCTGCTGGCGCCAGCCGAAGGTGATGGGCTGTTCCGCTGGGTGGCGTTGCTGACCGGGTCGAAGAATGCGGTGAAGGGTTTTGGCTTTCTTGTTGGGGCAGGGGCGCTGGCGCTGTTCGGGTTCGTGCCGTCCGTTTTGGGCATGGCGGCGGTTCTTGCTCTGATCCTGTTGGTTGTTCTGCTGCGCATGCCTGCCGGTCTGCCTGCGGGGCGCAAGGACGCGAAATTCAAAGAGGTGTTTTCGAAGAACCCGCGCGTCAATTGGCTGAGTGCAGCGCGCGTTTTCCTGTTCGGCGCCCGCGACGTGTGGTTCGTAGTCGGCATCCCGATCTATTTCTATTCGGTGCTGAGCGACGGGAGTCCGGAGGGGCAGCGCGCGGCGTTTTTCATGATCGGGATTTTCATGGCCGTTTGGGTCATTCTGTATGGTGCCGTGCAGGCCAAGGCCCCTGTTATGCTTGGCAGTGCGCGACGATCAGAGGCTGATATGTCGAGCGCTGCGCGCTTCTGGGTCGGGACACTGTTTTTTGTTCCGACGGTGCTGGCTTTTGCCGTTTGGGTGGTGGGGGCACCGACGTTCTGGCTGACCGGGTTCATTGTGCTTGGACTGCTGGTGTTTGGTGTGCTGTTCGCCATCAACTCGTCGCTGCATTCCTATCTGATCCTCGCCTTTACAGATGCCAAGCGGGTCACGATGGATGTTGGGTTTTACTACATGGCAAATGCGGCCGGCCGGCTGATCGGCACCGTGCTATCGGGCTTGACCTACCAGCTGGGCGGGGTGCCACTTTGTCTTGCGACAGCGGCGGTGATGATCCTGCTGAGTTGGCTTTCGATTGGCCGCATCAACGAAAGCGCTGCATCCAGCCCAGCGTAGCGTCGGTGTCGCCACCGGGTTTGTATTCCGCACCCAAAGGGGCGGGCCAGTCGGTGAGGGCGTCGAAGATGGTGGCATAGTCCAGCTCTCCGTGATCCGGCGCGCCACGGTCGGGGACGGAGGCGAATTGGATGTGACCGATGATGTCGTTGAGGTCGGTGAGGCGGGTGAGGATGTCGCCCTCGGTCCGGCCAACGTGATAGCAGTCGAACATCAGCTTGAGGTTGGGGGCGGCGACCTCGGTGATGATGTCGCGAGCCTGGTCCGTTGTTTGCAGGAAATAGCCGGGGGCATCGTGCCGGTTCAGCGGTTCGATCAGGATCGATCGGCTTGTGGCGTCGCTGGCGTAGCGCAGGTTGTCGATGAACGTCGTGTGGGCTTCAGCGCCGCTCGCGAAACCGCACATGACGTGGATTGCGCCTGCGTCCACGATGTCGGCGTAGCCGATGGCTTGGTCGATGGTGTCGCGTGCGTCTGCAACACGGTCCGGCAAGGCGGCGAGGCCATTTTCGCCTGCGCTTACATCTCCGCGTGAGGTGTTGAGGCCGAGCATCGGCAGGCCTATGGCATCAAGTGCTGCGCGCACGTCTTCGGCAGGGGTGTCATACGGCCAGTGGCATTCGACTGCGTCGAAGCCTGCCGCCTTGGCCGCGTGGATGGCGTCGGGCAGGGGGCGGTCATTCCAGAGAAAGCCGAGATTGGCGGAGAACTTCATATGTCCTCTCCGGGCAGCGTCAGACCTGCATTGCGGGCATAGACCTTTGCTACTGCTGCGTCGTCTTCGGCGCCCAGTCCCATGCCTGCGGCAGCGATGAATTGTTGCAGGGCGGCAGCGGTGATGGGGGCCGAGAAGCTGGCGGATTTGGCGATGTCGAGGACGATGCCCAGATCCTTGGGCCAGATGTTGACGGAGGAGTGAGGCGTGTAATCGCCTGCCACAATATGCGGGGCGCGGTTTTCGAGCATCCAGCTGCTGCCTGCGCATTTCGCGATCACGTTGAGGAATTGCTCCGGCGCGACGCCTTGGGTCATGCCAAAGGTGAGTGCTTCGGCCATTGTTGCGATGTGGACACCGGCGAGCAGTTGGTTGACGGCCTTCATGGCAGAGCCGGGGCCTGCGTGGTCGCCCAGTTCAAAAACGGTTTCGGCCATGGCGTCGAGGGCATGGCGGGCTGCGGCGAAGGCCTCGGGCGTGCCTGCGGCCATAATTGACAGCGCGCCTTGGGCCGCTTTGATCGACCCACCGGAGATGGGTGCGTCGAGGTAGTGGACGCCGTGGGTCTTGCAGCGCGCTTCCATGTCGCGGGCGAAGTCGGGTGGCACCGTTGCGCAGGCCATGACCACCGCGCCGGGTTTGAGGTGGGGAACGACGCCTGCGTCGCCGAACAGAACGGCTTCGGTTTGGGCGGCGTTCAAGACGACCACGACCACCGTGTCGAGGTTTGGCGCGACGTCTGCTAATGTGCCCGGAGCCCCGCCTTCCTCGCGGAAGCGCTCTATCTGGTCCGGATTGATGTCGAAACCGTGCGTAACATGTCCTGCGGCCAGACAGGATTGCGCCATCCCGTAGCCCATGGAGCCAAGACCGATGACAGCGGTTGTGGTGGGCATAAGGCTCTCCTGTGCTTTGATGTTTGCGCCATCATGGGCATCGTGGACCAAAGGGCAAGAGAGGGTGCCCCGGCGCTGATGCCGGGGCGATGGGTTCAGACGAAAAAGACGCCGTTGTCGTCCATTGGCAGCGATGCAACCCGCAGGTCGCTGGCGGCTGCGATGGCGTTGGCCAGCGCAGGGGCCGCGGGTGGCGTGCCCGGTTCACCCACGCCGGTGGGCGCTTCGGCAGAGGGGACGATATGCACTTCGATCGCGCCAATGTCGCTGATACGCAGCGGCTCGTAATCGGGGAAGTTGAATTGGTCCACGACCCCGCCCGTCAGCGTGATCTGGTCGCGCATGTTGTGCCCGATGCCGTAGCCGATCCCGCCCTCCATCTGCGATTTGATGATCTCGGGGTTCACAGGGATTCCACAATCGACGGCACAGGTGATCTTTTCGATCCTGATGCCGTCCTCCGGCGTGCCGGAGATTTCAACAACCTCGGCCACGTAGGAGTTGAAGGATTTGTGGACCGCGATCCCCTGGCTTCGACCTTCGGGGGCGTTGCCCCAATTGGCCTTTTCGGCGGCCAGTCGCAGGACACCGGCCTTGCGTGTCTGGTCCGCGCCGTCGCCGGTCAGGTAGGCAAGGCGGAACTCCACCGGGTCGATGCCTGCAGCCTTCGCTGCCATGTCCATCATCACCTCCATCACATAGGCCGTGTGGGTGTGACCGACCGCGCGCCACCAGAGGGTGCTGGTCGCCTTTGGTGTGTCCGTCAGGCCAAAGGAGGCGGTGGGGATCTGGTAGGGGCTGTCGAACGTCCCTTCGACCGACGCAAAGTCGATGCCGTTTTGGACCAGCATCGCCTCGAACGGCGTGCCCTTGAGAATCGACTGGCCTGCGATGCGATGTTCCCAACCGACGATGGTGCCGGACGCGTCAAGGCCCACGCGGACCTTGTGGCCCATGGCCGGGCGGTACTGGCCCGAGCGCAGGTCATCTTCGCGCGACCAGACCAGGTGCACAGGGCGCGACCGGTCTGTCAGGGAAAACGCCATCGCGGCTTCCATCTGGTAGTCGGCCTGCGGTGTCGCGCGCCGCCCGAACGAGCCACCGGCGAGGACTGTGTTGATCTGCACGTTCTCGAACGGGATGCCAAAGAATTCCGCAATAGCCCCGTGCGGGATGGTGGGGAACTGGCAGCCGTCATGCAGCAGGATAACGCCTTCGGCCGTTTCTTCGATCGTGCAATTCAGCGGCTCCATCGGGGCGTGGGCGAGGAGGGGGAAGTAAAAGGTTTCCTCGATCACCGTGTCGGCGCCGTCCACTGCCGCGCGCACCGCTTCAACGTCTGCTTCGTTGACGTTGTAGGTGGGCTCTGCGTCGAGGGCGGTGCGGATTTCCGCCTCGATATCCGATGAACTGCGGGTTTCGGCGTTCGACGTGTCCCATTCGACCGAGATGGCGTTGCGCGCCTGCATAGCAGCCCATGTGGTTTCTGCGAAGACGGCGACACCTGCTGCGTTGGGCAGGATTTGCGCGTCGATGAAGCCGGTGATGTCAGTTGCTCCGCTCGCATCCACGCTGACGGCAGTTGCGCGTTGCTGTTCCGGGCGGGCGATCATGGCGATCATCTGATTTGGGCGCACGATGTCCATGGCGAACATGGCGGTGCCGTTGCCTTTGGCCTCACCATCAAGGCGGCGCACATCGGTCTTGCCGATGAGGCGGAACTCGGACGGGTCCTTGAGCGGCGGGTCCGCAGGCGCGTCAAGCCGGGCAGCGGCTGCGACAAACTCGCCCAGCGGGGCGGAGTTGCCCGCACCTGAAATCACGCCGTCTTGCAGCGTCAACGCGGAGGCTTCGGTACCCCATGACTGTGCTGCGGCTTGCAGCAGCATTTCGCGCGCTGCGGCACCGGCCTGGCGGTACTGCGTGAACGAGTTGGCCATTGCAGTTGAGCCACCTGTGCCCTGCATCGGACCGAAGAGGGTGTTGTTGTAGACCTGCGGATCAGACGGCGCAAAGTCGTAGCCGATCTGGTCCATGCTCAGCCCCATCTCTTCCGCGATGAGGGTGGCGAGGCCCGTCGAGGGACCTTGGCCCATCTCGAAATGCTTGACGATGGCGGTGACGGACCCGTCGCTGCCGATCTGGACGAACGGGTTCAGCATCGCGGGCGAGCCGGAGGCCGCAAGCGCCCCGTCGGGACGCACGCCAATGACGAGGACGGCACCTGCAGCGGCGGCGCTTTTGAGGAAACCACGGCGGGATGTGTTGATGGTCATGATCACGCCTCCAGAATTTCAGCGGCGCGCTGGATGCCCGCACGGATACGTTGATAGGTCGCGCAGCGGCAGGCGTTGCCCCACATGTAGTCGTCGATTTCCTGCGGCGATGGCTTTGGGTTCTCGGCCAAGAGACCGACGGCCGACATGATCTGCCCGGATTGGCAGTAGCCGCATTGCACCACGTCCATCTCGATCCATGCCTGCTGGACGGCGGCGCCGATTTCGTTCTCGCTCATGGCCTCGATCGTGGTGATCTCGGCTCCTTCCACGTCTTCGATATATGTCTGGCAGGACCTTACCGGTTCACCGTTCAGGTGGACAGTGCACGCGCCGCATGAGGCGACCCCGCAGCCGAATTTCGTGCCCGTCATTTTCAATTCATCGCGAATGACCCACAGCAGCGGTGTGCCGGGCTCCGCTTCGACCGTTTGGTCCTGACCGTTCAGTTTTAGTGAAATTGCCATGCCTACTCTCCCTGATGGATGTCGGTACAAGATGAGATAGGGGCGGGAGCGGGCGCTGCCACCATGTATGGTTGAAAAGTGATGGCGTGCTGGTCGCGCGGCGCGCAGCCTTTCGGTGCGTGAGCTCGGCAATGCATCAAAGGGGAGGTTTCGGATGCGCGTTCTTTAGAACGTTGGTTTCATCGCCAGTTAGGCCGCCCCTTGTGCCGCTTGGTTGGACATGGCCGACGCAAATGCGCCCAGCCTTGTCTCCATCTCTTCGGTGTTTTCGATGTGGTTGGGGATCGTCACGGATCCGGCAAGCGGACGGCGCAAGACGGCTTCGCACGCGGTTATACTGGACTGTTGCTCTTTCTTGCGACCACAGGTGAGCAAGACGCCGACCGGGATGTCCGACTGGGCCAATTCCTTGAGAACACTGCGCATCGGTGCCGCGGGCAGGTCGGCCCAAACCGGTCCGGCCACAACGATCCATGGGCGCGCCGCCGGAAGTATGTTGCCGGTTTTCAGCGGCGGCGCATTCTTGCGCCCTGCGTCCCAGATCGCGCGTATGATCCAGAACATGGGCACCCGGTAGCGGGTCACGTCGACCGCCATCACCTCGGCCCCTGTGTGCTTGGCGAGGTTCCAGGCGGCATGTCGGCTGTGGCCGCCCTTGGAAAAGCAGTAGATGGCTGGCGGTGTCTTGGCAGGCATGGGTTCGGCTCCGTCTGCCAACTGCTTAGCGTGCCCGCCGCTTTTGCAGATTGACCAATGTCAAAAGGGGCTGCGGTTGCCCGTGGCAGTCATGTGGCAGACCCACTGCGCAAGGACGTTGCACATGCTCGATACGCTGCCAAAGACCATGAAAGCCGCCGTTGTGACGAAACTCGGCCAGCCGCTCGATATCCGAGAGGTGCCGGTGCCCGAGATCGGGCCGGGTGACGTGCTTGTTCGGGTGCGTGCGTCCGGTGTCTGCCATACCGATCTGCATGCCGCGATGGGCGACTGGCCGGTCAAGCCCACTGCGCCGTTCATTCCGGGTCATGAAGGGGTGGGGGAGGTGGCCGCGCTGGGCCGCGATGTCACGCATTTGAAGGAAGGCGACCGCGTTGGCGTGCCATGGTTGCACACCGCCTGTGGCCGTTGTGAACACTGTTCGGGCGGGTGGGAAACACTGTGCGAGGGCCAGCAGAACACAGGCTATTCCGTGGATGGCGGCTATGCTGAATTTGTCCGGGCCGATGCGGATTATGTTGGGCAGTTGCCAGCAGCGATGGAGTACGGCCCCGCCTCTCCCGTGCTGTGTGCCGGTGTGACCGTCTACAAGGGGCTTAAAGAGACCGAAGTGCGCCCCGGTCAATGGGTTGCCATCAGCGGCATCGGGGGCCTTGGTCACATGGCTGTCCAATATGCCAAGGCCATGGGCATGCACGTGGTGGCCGTCGATGTGGCCGATGACAAGCTGGCGCTGGCCAAGACGCTTGGGGCGGATGTCGCCATCAATGCGCGCGAGGTTGACCCGGTCAAGGAAGTGAACGCGCATCTCGGCGGTGTCCACGGTGCGCTTGTGACTGCTGTCAGCACCGAAGCCTTTGCACAGGCCACCGGCATGCTGCGGCGTCACGGCACCATGAGCCTTGTCGGGCTGCCGCCCGGCACGTTCCCGTTGCCGATCTTTGACGTCGTGCTCAAACGTCTGACGATCCGCGGCTCGATTGTCGGCACGCGCCTTGATCTGACCGAAGCGCTGAGCCTCGCGGCCGATGACCGCGTGACCACGCATTTCGAATGGGATCGGCTGGAAAACATCAACGCCATTTTCGACCGGATGAAAGCCGGACAGATCGAAGGGCGGGTCGTTCTGGAGATTTGAACGACGCACTTGAGAGCGCCCTGACGGCAAAGACCTGTGGATTGAGGTATGTCAAAGGGCATCGCCCGGTGCGTCGTTACGCTTGCCGACAACAAAAAGAGGCGAGCATAAAAATGATATTCAAAAACAGAATGATCCCGGCGGTGGCTGCCTTCCTTGCAGTTGGCTGTGCGCCAGAGATGCGTGAACCCGATGTGAGTGCCGCACACGGCGCGCGTCTGTTCATGCAGGATTGCGCAGTGTGCCATGCCGGGGATGGCACTGGTGCGGGCGTTGCATCTTTGGGATTGGGCGGGCCGCCGCCGGACCTGACGACGCTGACCGAACGCAATGACGGCGTGTATCCCGAAGACTTTGTCATGAGTGTCATTGATGGTTTCAACCGGCGCGATCATCCGAGTTCCGCTATGCCGGAGTTTGGGAACGAAGATCTGGGACCTTTGGTGCAAGTGGAGGAAGACGGGGTGTCCACACCAATACCGTCTGACCTGATTGCACTGTCTGCCTACCTTGAAACCATCCAGAAGTAGCGGGCGCCAGCGACGTCGTCACACCCTGTGGCTTGACACCCCAAGCAGCCAGTAGACCGGGCAGAACCGGAAGAGGGATGTGGCAATCAAGTAGCCGCCGAGGACCAGAAGAAGCGGGGCAATCGGCATATCCGGCCATATGGCGGGTATCAGTTCGGTTCCAGACAGCAGCAGCAAGAGGCCCGAAGTAGACCGAAGCAGTCTATCGAGATGTCCGATGTTTGGTTTCATGCGCGCCCCCTCGCGCGGTCAATGCAAGACCGCTGGATAGGCCGGGATCAATGGCGACTGGTGGGTGTGAAACAACCGGATACGCCCGGTCATGGCGGCAAAGAACAGGTCACGGCATACCTTGTGCCGCGCCACGAGGCTTGCGCAGGTCTCATAGCTCAAAGGCAACATGTACAGGTCCTGCAACGCCGTCGCGCTTGCGCACTCCGCCTCGGACCGAAGCAGAACGGATGGTGCGGTCAGCGTGAGGGACGGACCATGCGCCCGCTCCATGTGCACCTGACCCGAAGCGATCAATGCGAGGTCTGCGTGGCGTGCAATTTCGATCATGTCGCCCGCGACACATGAGGTCAGCGTCGCATAGCGGGACAGCATCTGCAGGTCGTCCGGGACGCGCGGGGTCGCGAGGATATCCATTGACCACTCCAAGACTGTGTCCGTGTCAGGTTACGGTGTTCGCGCCGGGTTATGTTGAGAATTGTCAACCTTTGCCCATCGACCTCGGGCCTCTCGCCTTGCACGGATAGCGTGAGCGGGTTGAGCCATATCAACAAATTCCTGCCCCGAACGGGTAGTGTTGGCGGTGAAAGGATTGTCGCCATGTTTGCAAATGCCCGCACCATCGTGACCCTGTTCGGCTTCAACATTCGGATCGATCCAAGCTGGATTTTGATTGCGGCCCTGATCACGTGGAGCCTGGCCACATACAGCTTTCCCGCAGCGGTGCCCGGCCTGTCGCAATGGACCTATGCGGGTTTGGCGGTCGTTGGCGCGGGCCTCTTTTTTGCGTCGCTCTTGGGGCATGAATTGGCACATGGGCTCGCCGCTAAAAGGTTTGGGGTACAAACGCGCAGCATTACGCTTTTTCTGTTCGGAGGTGTGGCCGAGCTTGCGCGCGAGCCTTCAAAGGCCTTGCATGAGTTCTGGATTGCACTGGCTGGACCCGTAATGAGCCTCGTACTCGCAGCGTTTTTCGCACTTCTGGCCGCGCTTGTCGGTGCGACGGTTGGGGAGGGCGCGATGGTTGCCGTGCTGCACTATCTGGCGCTCGTGAACGTGGTTCTTGCCGTGTTCAACCTGTTGCCGGCGTTTCCACTGGACGGCGGGCGCATCCTGCGCGCCTGGTTGTGGTGGCGGGGCGGCGACATGCTGTCCGCAACCGAAACAGCCGCGAATACCGGACGCATTCTGGCGTATGGCTTGATGGGACTGGGGCTTTTGGGTTTGTTCCAGGGTATGATTGTCGGTGGCTTCTGGCAGATTTTGATCGGCCTTTTCATTTTGGGTGCTGCCAACACGTCGGTTGAAAGTCAGCGGATCAGGGCGTTGATGGGGCATCGTCCGGTGCAATCGCTGATGTCCGCGCCAGCCGTGACCACCGCACCCGAGATGACCCTCGCAGCGCTGGTGAACCGGGTGATGCTGGCGCAGCGTGTCAGTTTTGTCCCCGTGGTCGAGGATGGGCGTGTGTTGGGCCACATGGATACGGATGTTCTGCAAAGCATTGACCGGGAGAACTGGGCCAGCACGACAGTCGGCGACGTCTATGTGAAGGTCAGCAACAGCGTCTGTATTGTGCCGGACATGCCCGTGCTCGAGCTGTTTGAAAAGATCGCGGAGACCGGCCACCGGAAATTCATGGTGGTGGAGCGTGGGCACCTTATGGGGGTGGTGAGCCTGTCCGACCTGACCCGTCAGCTTGGATTGCTGACCCGCATCGGCAGAAACACGCCAAACACGGGCGAGGTTCACCCGTGACCCCGTCAACGCTTGACCGGCCAGGGGCCGCGGGGCTCAAAGCGTATTTGAACGTCATTTCAACAAGGTCTTTGCCACGTGACGCCTGCCAGTGACCCCGCCCTGCTGACAGCCCTAATGGAAGCCGCGGCCGATGCCGTCATCATTGCCGATCAACATGGCCGTATCATGCGTGCCAATCCTGCTACGGCGCGCCTTTTTGGCTATTCTGAAGGGGCGCTTGTCGGGGAGCGGGTCAATATTCTGATGCCAGCGGCGCTAGCAGATCTGCATGACGGGTTTATGGCGCATCACCTTGCCACGGGCGAGCAGCGGATCATCGGCAAAGGCCGCAATGTCGAGGGTAAGCGTCAGGATGGCACGATCTTTCCGCTGCACTTATCGGTGGGGCGCGCAGACATTGATGGAGAACCGGTTTTCATAGGCATCTTGCATGACCTGACCGAGCGCCACATTGCTGAAGAGGTGCTGGCCCGGTCTCAGCGTCTGGACGCGGTGGGCCAGCTGACGGGGGGCATTGCGCATGATTTTAACAATCTGCTGACGGTCATCATCGGCAATCTGGAACTTTTGCAGATGCGCGGTGCGGACGAGCGGCAGCGCGGGTTGATTGATGATGCGCTTGCTTCTGCCGAACTGGGGGCCGATCTGACATCCCGGCTGCTGGTCTTTGCGCGGAAGGGGAAACTGAAGCCGGTCCAGGTGGATTTGCGCGAGCAGTGTCAGGATGCGCTGGCCCTGCTGAGCCGGACGATTGGCGCACGCTATACCATCCGGACGGATTTTGCGCCGCGCGTCAGCAAGGTGATGATTGATCCGGTGCAGTTGCAATCGGCGCTGATCAATCTGGCGCTGAATGCGCGTGATGCGATGCCTGACGGGGGCGAATTCCTGATTTCGATTGCAGACGTGATC
Organism: Tateyamaria sp. syn59; assembly: GCF_007995245.1. GTDB lineage: Bacteria > Pseudomonadota > Alphaproteobacteria > Rhodobacterales > Rhodobacteraceae > Tateyamaria. Next base: position 37,613 of record NZ_VCBA01000004.1, on the reverse strand, counting down.
ATCGACGACGACTACATGGCGCAGGAAACGGACATCGTTCCGGGTGAGTATGTGCGGCTTTTCATCAGTGATGATGGGGCGGGCATGACGCTCGAAGCGCAGCGCAAGGCATTTGAGCCCTTCTTTACGACCAAGGCAAATCGGGGCGGCACCGGACTGGGGCTGGCTATGGTGTACGGATTTGTGCGGCAATCGGGCGGTCACATCACGCTCTATAGTGAGTTGGGCCATGGGACGAGCTTTGGTCTTTATTTCCCGGCTGTACGCGATGCCAGGTCCGCCGAGGATGCAATGAAAGTTGTGACATCGGACCCGATACCCCGCGGCAGCGCCGAGGTCGTTCTGGTGGTCGAAGACAATCCCCGTGTGCGCAAACTCTCCATCGAACGCATCCGCGATCTGGGCTACCGGACGTTAGAGGCGCCAAATGGCGATGACGCTTATGTGCTGCTGCAATCGGGGATCGAAGTGGACATCATCTTTTCCGATCTCGTGATGCCCGGAACGCTCAACGGGTATGATTTGGCGGCGAAAGTGCGTGCCGAATTTCCCACCGTGCGGATTTTGCTGACCTCCGGCTATGCCAGCGATGTTGTCACGAGCAAGCTGGGGGGCACGTCGGACTACGATGTGCTGCACAAGCCATACAGGCAGTCTGACCTCGCGGAACGGCTTCAGGCGCTTTTGTAATGCGCGTCTTCCAAAGGCTTGCGTTCAACCGCGCAGGCAAAGGTGTAGCCCACGCCGCGCACCGTCTTGATCAAGCGCGGCTCAGACGGATTGCGCTCGATCTTCTTGCGCAGGCGGGCCACCTGGTTGTCCACGGTGCGATCCAGCGGCGACCACGTGGCGCCCTGCGTCAGATCCATGAGCTGGTCGCGCGACAAGACCCGCATGGGCCGTTCCAGAAACACCTTGAGCAGATTGAAATCTCCGCTCGTCAGGGCGCAGTCACTCCCACAGCGGTCAATGACCTGCATGCGGTCCGGGACAGCGATGACACCGTCGAAATGGAAGGCGGCGGCGCTTTCAGTGCTCGCACCCGACGCTATGGTCGTCTTGTGCGCGTCCTCTGCGGCGAACTGGTGCCGACGCAGGACAGCCCGGATGCGTGCGATGACTTCTCGCACGTGAAACGGCTTGGTGATGTAGTCATCGGCGCCCACTTCCAGACCGACGATCCGGTCGATGATGTCGTCCTTGCCCGTGACCATGACCATCGGAACAGTCGACAACTTGCGGATTTGCCGCGCCAGATCCAGACCACTTTCGGCGCCCAAATGGATGTCGAGGGTCACAAGGCTCAGGTCTTGTGACGCGATACACTCCAGAGTTTCGGCAGACGACGTGGCTTCCATCACCTGAAAGCCGTCATCTTCGAGAAGGTTGCGCAGCACGGCGCGCACCTTGGGGTCGTCTTCGACAATGAGTGTGGACGGTCTTTGGTCCAACTTGCGCTCCAGCGAATTGGTGCAGATGCACGACAGGCCCGTAGACCCGAAGTCTGCTGGGCGAAATTACAAATTGATACAAACCGCACAGGTACAACCATATGTAGGAATACACATGTCGTTCACCAAGACCCTGTGCGCAATCCGGGGGGCTAAAGATGTACGTCACGCTGTCTGCGGAAAACCGTCCCGCCCACGGCCCTCTTTCCGCTCAAGGTGCCTCGGCTGCGGGATTGCCGACACTGGTGAAGTCCGGACAGCATCTTTACCGTGAAGGCGATGAGGTTGAACGCCTTTACCAGGTCTCGAACGGTGTCGTCAGGCTCACCCGCATGTTGGAAGACGGGCGGCGCCAAGTCATCTCATTCGGGTATCCCGGTGATATCATCGGATTTCCCGCAGATGGTCGCCACCACACCGATTGCGATGCTTTGGTCGATACAACGCTGTACGCGTATCGTCGCGCGGCGCTCGACACCGGGGAGGGGGACCCGGAACTGCACCTTGCCCTGCTTGAGGCAGCCCTGCGTGAGATCAGCGCGATGCAGGATCACGTCATGATGCTTGGCCGCAAGTCAGCGCTGGAGCGTGTTGCGTCCTTCCTCAACGTGCTGACGACCTGTTACGGGGAGGACGCGGGTGTGTATCGCCGGATTGATCTGCCCATGTCTCGCAGCGACATTGCAGACTTTCTGGGCCTGACGACGGAAACCGTCAGCCGGGCCTTTACGACGTTGCGCAAGGCGGGGGTGATGTCGCTGGATGGCGCGCAAACAATCATTGTGCGCGATCCTTGCTTGTTGGCCGAGATGGCGGCGGGCGAAGACTAGCGCAATGCCGCGGGTTGCTGCGGGGATCTGACAGTCCGATGGCGCAAATCCCAATGGTGCGCTCAGCGCATGACGAACGGGTTCGCCATCGGTGCATCAGACGTGTTTATCCAGACAGTCTTGGTGCGCGTATAGTCACGGATCGCTTCGATCCCGGCCTCTCGTCCATAACCGGACTGATTGTATCCGCCAAACGGAGCGATTGGCGACACGGCGCGGTATGTGTTGACCCAACAGATACCTGCGCGCAGGCGGGCCGACACGCGATGCGCGCGCGCGATATTCTGGGTAAAGACACCTGACCCCAGGCCGAACGGTGTCGCGTTTGCAAGGGCAATCGCTTCGTCTTCGGTGTCGAATTGCAGCAAGGACATGACCGGGCCAAACATCTCGACCTTCAGGGTTTCGGTGTCATTGTGCGCGCATTCCACCAATGTCGGAGCAAAGTAGTGCCCCGCACGTGCCAACAGCGCGCCGCCAAACCGAATGCGCGCCCCCTGTTGCTTTGCTCGTTCCAGAGTTTCCTGGATCCGCGCAACCTGCGCTTGGGTGCACAATGGTCCCACATGGGTATCAGCCCTCAGCGGATCGCCGACGATGACATCCTTCATCTTATCCTCGATCCGGGCCGCGAGCGCGTCGAAGATGGACCTGTGAACAAGCCCGCGTGATCCTGCCACGCAACTTTGACCTGATGCGCCGAAATTGCCTGCAATCAGCCCGTTCGCGGCGCCGTCGAAGTCGGCGTCTTCAAAAACGAGGATGGGGGATTTTCCACCCAGTTCAAGCGTCGTGACCGCGAAATTCTCTGCCGAATTGCGCACGACGTGACGCGCTGTGTCAGGCCCTCCGGTAAAGGCGATACGGTCCACGTCTGCATGGCGGGTCAGGGGGATCGCGCAGTTGTCGGCGTCGCCGGTCAGGACCGAGACAACGCCACGGGGAAAGCCTGCCGCTTCGATCAACCGGGCGAATTCCAGCATCGGTGCGGGTGCGATTTCAGAGGCTTTCAACACGACCGTGCAACCCGCCGCGAGCGCGGGTCCAAGTTTCGTCGCGGTCAAGAACATCTGCGCGTTCCACGGCACGATCGCGACGACGACACCGATGGGCTCGCGCCGGGTGAAAACGTGCATGTCCGGCTTGTCGATGGGCAGGACGGCCCCTTCGATCTTGTCGGCGAGCCCGGCGTAATAGCGATAGTAGTCCCCGACATATGCCGTCTGACTGGCGGTTTCGGCCAACAACTTGCCGCTGTCAGTGGTCTCGATCTCACCGATACGGGCTGCGTTCACCTCGATCAGATCGGCGAGCCGGTAGAGCAGCTTGCCCCGCTGCGTCTGCGTCATGTCGCGCCATTCCGGATCATCCAACGCACGCCGGGCCGCCGCCACTGCCCGATCCACATCTGACGGTGCCGCGCAGGCAAAACTGGCCCAATCTTCGCCCGTTGCAGGGTTTTGGGATGTCATGACCTGACCCCCGGCTCCGTCGGTCCATGCGCCATCAATAAAGAGTTGGTAGTGCGGTTTTTGATCCATGGGCGTCTCTTAGTGAAATCTTGGCATGACGTCGTCGATGAACCGCGCAAGCGAGGCGCGCTTGCGCTCAAAACTCATGCCGCTGTCAATCCACAACGCGTATTCGTCGAACCCGAGATCCTCATAGCGCCTGAGCCGGTCGGTGACGGCATCTGCGGTGCCGATGGTCAGGTCACGCGCCATGTTTTCGGGCGCCATCATGTGATTGCTTGCAATTTCGTCTTCGGTCACCGCTGCGATCATGCCTTGTTTGACCGGACGCTTGTTCCGGAACCAAGCGCCGAAGTGATTGTAGAAGCGGGACAATTCACCGGCCGCCTGCGCCGTATCTGCATCGTCCGCCGCAACATAGGTGTGGTGAAGCAGCATGATCTTGGGGCGTGGTCCGTTGTAATTCGCACAGGCGTGGTCAAAGCGCTCCATGAGCGTTTCGATCTCGTCCATCCCCTGCCAGAGCGGTGTCACCTGAATATTGAATCCGTTGTGCACGCCAAATTCATGACTGTTTGGGTCCCGCGCGGCAATCCAGATCGGTGGGCCGCCGTCCTGCAGCGGCTTAGGGGCAGAGGTCGTGGGCGGGAACTGAAAGAATGCGCCGTCATGCCCGCAATCCCCTGCCCAGAGCTTCGGGAGCAAGGGCGCAATCTCTCGCATGCGTTGACCGGCCTCCCATGCGTCCATGCCCGGCATCAGACGTTCGTATTCATAGGAATAGGCGCCGCGCGCAATGCCAAGTTCGATCCTGCCGCCCGTCATCAGATCGGCAGACGCCGCTTCGCCCGCCAGTTTTATCGGGTGCCAGAAGGGTGCGATGACGGTGCCCGTGCCCAGGCGGATGCTCTTGGTGTGGTGCGCCAAGTTTACGAGGGACATCAGCGGGTTGGGCGCAATCGTGAAATCCATGCCGTGATGCTCGCCCGTCCAGATGGCCCGCATGCCGGCGTCATCAGCCATCTGACACAGTTCAATGAACTGTTCGTGCAACCGGGCCTGCGGTTCTGCTGCGTCCAGGCGTTCCATGTGCAAGAAAAGAGAGAATTCCACGGGTCAGCTCCTGTCTGAAAGAGGATGTACATCGCCGGTTTGCGCAGTGCTCGGATACAATGAGAAGTCGTGCGTTTGCACCTTCTGAGCATCGCGCATCGGCATGTCGGCGACGTGCGGTCCTACATCATCGCGGCCCGCCAGGCTTGGGACTGTTACGAGCAAACTACGAGCCTCTGACGGCGGCATGGGGCGGGGTATTGTTGTCCACGTCGTCATTGACGTGCGTCCTGCAGGAGGCCCCGCAAGGCGCGATTGACTTCATCGCTGTGGGTCATCGGCATCATGTGCGCCGACCCTTCTACAATGACCGCTTTGCCGTATGGCGCCAGGTCGGCCATTGCGCGGGACATGTCCGGCGTTGAATTCGGATCCAGACTGCCGGTCATGAACAGCGCCGGGCACTGCAAGTGTTCCAACGCTCGTCGCTGGGGTGAACCGCTTTCTGCAAATGCGGTGTAGGCGCATTTGTAGGCCGCCGAATCCACGGACAGCAGCCAGTCGCGACAAGCGTTCCGTTCAGGCGATTGGCAGGCGCCGAACCATCGTTCAAGCGTCCGGCTTGGATCTGTTGGGTTTTGGCCGTCGAGTTGCGCGGCGCGGGCTTGGACGGCGTGAGCCGCCGCATCGCTGCGTTCGAACACGGCATTCAAGGCGGCGACGCCGCATACCCGGTCCGGCATGTCTGCGGCCAATTCCAGAGCGAGCATCGCGCCCATGGAGTGGCCCGCCAGCACAGCCGGGCCATCAAGCGCTGCAATGGCCGCCGCCGCGACATCCTTGAAATCCTCGAAACCCATGTGCGGCACCGGCATCACGCTGTCGCCATGGCCGGGCATGTCCAACGCGATCACGTGGGCGACGTCAGCAAGCGCATCCAGTTGTGCGCCCCAAGCCTCTGCCCTCAGCCCAACGCCATGCAAAAGCACGATATGGGGGCCTGCACCCGCTGTGACAGCGCGCAGAGCGCCGATGTCAGACCGCCGCCGGGTTGTCCACGTCATGGCCCAGATCCTTTAGGTCCTGATATCGGTCACCAATTCTGTGGTGCGGCCGTCCCGAGGTGGCCGCGCCAAGCACCACGACGACCTCGTCGTCACGCGGTGCGTCGGGAATGGCGAATTGAATGGTGAGATAATGAGACCTGCGCCCGGCGTCGTTCTTGTCGATCATGGGCACCATGATCGGAGCGTTCGCGCCGCCGCGCGTGTTTGTGAAAGACAGATAGGATTTCGCATCGACAGCGTGCCGAAAGTGATTGCCGAAACGCAGGGTGTGAATGAGGCCCGACGCATGCTCGATTTCGCCGTCCAGGCCGACCACGGCCGCTTTGCCATAGGCCTCGATGGCGTCACCGGACCGTGCCAGCGCGATGATCCGTTCGGTCAACGCCTCGCCTAGGATCGGACCAAAGGCCTGTATCTCTGGTGTCAGGTTCTCGATGTAACGCCCGGCCCAGGGATTTTTGACCACAGCGGCGACAGCAAACATGCGCCACGGTGTCTTTGCCGCGCGAAAGCCTTCGATCAAAACCTCTTCGTCATAGGTGACGAACTTGCGGATCTCCGGCTGCATCATTCCCTCCTCGACGCCCGCACGGATGGTAGGAAGGGGCAAAAATTTTGACAAACGAATGAATCAGAGGCTTAGCTATTAGCTAAGCTAATGACTTATTTGACCCATGGGTAAATCGCTGCCGCCACTGACATGGTTCCGGTCGTTCGAAGCCGCCGCGCGGACGCTCAGTTTCACGGCGGCCGCCGAGGAGATTGGCCTGACACAATCGGCCGTCAGCCAGCAGGTCAGATCGCTGGAACTGCGGCTTGGCGTGCCACTTTTCGTGCGCCGCCCCCGTGGTCTGTCGCTGACCGATGACGGGCGCCGCCTTTTACCGCAAGTGGGTGCCGCGCTTGATACGCTTGCATCGGCGGCCGGTGCGTTTGACACTGGCACCTCTGCCAACCTGTTGACTGTGGCGACGTCGGTCAGCGTTGCGCAATGGCTGATCACCCCGCACCTGCCGTCATTTGCATCGCGCTACCCGGATATCCGGATCCGACTGCTGAGCGCGGTCTGGCCCGATGATTTTCACACGTCCCGTGCCGATGTGGAAATTCGCTTTGGATCGGAAAAACAGGTGGGCGAGGGGGCTGAGGCGCTTGCGCCTGACAGGCTGGTGCCGATGAAGGCGCCCCGTCTGCACGGGCGGCTTGAGGATCTTCCCTTGATTGAAACCGTGGGGACGTCAGGAGGATGGAAGGCGTGGCAGGCCGAGGTCTGCGCCGCCCCGCAGCCCACGTTGTATACGGATACGTACGGCATGGCGCTACAATTGGCGGCACATGGAAATGGCGTTGCTTTGGTCAGCGCGCTTTTGACCGGGCATGCGCGCAGGTCAGGCGTGCTGGAGCTTGCCTATCCCGGTTCAATTGCGAGCCAGGAGGGATACTTTCTATCCGTGAACGAGAGCATTCCGGCAGCAGTCGCCTTCCGCTCTTGGCTTCTTGAACTGCTGTCTGGTTGAGCGGCGGCATTTGACGACGCCGGGGCTGTCTTGCGATCATTCGGTTACAGTCAGAGGAAGTCGTCGCGCCGTGGGGTGAAGCAGTCGATCAGGGTGCCCGGTTCCAAGCATACGCATCCGTGTGTAATTCCGGTCGGGATGACAAAGCCGTGACCGGGTCCGACCTCGCGTTCTTCCGTGCCGATGGTGAACCGAAACCGCCCTCGTTCCACATAGGTCGATTGCACATGCGGATGATCATGGAGTGCACCAACGGCGCCTTCATGGTCGAAACGAAAGGCGACGACCATGAGCTCGGGATGATCTGCCAGAACCTGCCGGGTGACGCCCTCTGCGGTCGGGATGATGGGAAACGTGCTCATCTCAAACGGACCCCGGATGCGTCATGAAAACAGAATCCCGCCGTTGATGTCGATATTGGCCCCCGTGATGAATGCGGAGTCGTCGCAGGCGAGAAAGAGGATCAGGTTGGCCGTATCCTCCACGGTCCCCTGCCGTTTGACCGGCACCGCCGCTTCGTATCCACGGCGCGCTGCGTCTGCGGTGTGCACGTTATGAAAATCGGTGTCGATCATGCCCGGACATAGGGCGTTCACGCGTATGTCCGGCCCAAGCTCTTTGGCGAGGCCGCGGGTCATCGTCGTGATTGCACCCTTGGACGCGGCGTAGGCCACGGCGCCCGCACCGCCTCCGTCGCGCGCAGCCTGGCTGGCGAGGTTCACGATTGCGCCGGTTTTCATGTGCGCAAGGCACGCTTTGGTGACCATGAACACGCTTGTCAGGTTGAGATCCATAACGGCGTTCCAATGGTCCAATTCCATCTCGGCGATGGATTTCCTCGCGATCAGTCCGCCCGCATTATTGACGAGGATGTTGATGTCGCCAAAGGCCTCGACAGTCTTGGACACAAGGGCATCGACATCGCTTTGCTGGGTCAGATCGCCCTGCAGGGCAAAGGCATCACCGCCTTGTTCCTTGATCTTGGCAACGGCGGCATCTGCGCCTGCGCTGCTTGAGTAGTAGTTGATGGCGACCCTGGCGCCCTCGGACGCGAGTTTGAGCGCGGCGGCAAGGCCGATATCGCGACCGCCCCCCGTCACAATGGCTGTTTGTCCGGAGAGTTTCATGGTCAATGTCCTTGGTCCGTTCCGTCCGCTGACGCAGCCGTGACATGTGGTAGCCAGCGGGTTGCATCGAGATTCGCATTCTCTTTTGGCTGAAACTGGTATACTAGTCAATCAGTACAGCGGTCACAGCCTTTGGCGTGGCCTGGTCAATTGGTTCACAATTTGAGTGTTCGTCATGCAGCAAACTCAGTAGACCGAGCCAAAGACGAAAAGACGGAGGCCGGCATATGGCGCAGGCAACTCAAATAGGTGCGCGGCGCACCAGCGTGGATGATATCTATGCCTATCTTTACGAAGAGATTGCGGCCTTGCGCTTGCGACCGGGTGACAAGATTTCCGAGGCCGACATCGCCACGAAGTTCGGTGTGTCCCGGCAACCTGTGCGCGATGCATTCAACCGACTGGCGACGCTGGACCTGTTGCTGATCCGTCCGCAACGCGCAACCGAAGTGAAGCGGTTTTCAATGCGCGAGATTGTCAAATCGCGGTTTGTGCGGCTTGCAGTCGAAAAAGAGGTTCTGCTGCGCGCGGCGACGCTGTGTGACGCGGAGGATGCAGCACAGCTTGACGCCGCACTGGAAGAGCAGGAGCGTTCTGTTCGGGATCGCGATGTCGAGCGGTTCAATGCGCTCGACTACACGTTTCACAAACTGATTTGCCGGATTGCAAGGTCGGACTTCGCCTTTGACGTCATCTTGTCGGAAAAGTCGAAAGTGGACCGTTTGTGTACGCTCAGCCTGTCGAAAGGGGATCGCATGCCCGAACTGGTTGAAGATCACCGGTCCATCGCAACCGCACTGCGCACGCGCGATGCCACAAGCGCGGTGAAAGCCGGTGTTCACCACCTGTCGCGACTGGACGAGACCATCGACCGGATTTGGGAAACGAACGCGAACTATTTTATGCCCGAAGACGTCTAGGCCAGAAGGATGCAGGATGACTAAAAAGCCACGTGTGGGGGAACCCGTCGCACCCATGGAGTTTCTGACCGTCGGGTCCGGTACGGTCTCTGTCGGACATCCCAAGGATCGTTGGACAATGCTGTTTGTGTATCGCGGGCGGCACTGCCCGCGCTGCAAAAGGTTTCTGAACAAACTGGATGATATGCTCAGCGACTGGACGGCGATCATGGATGTCGTGGTGGTGTCCGCAGATACGGTCGAAAAAGCGCAGCAGGATCAGGATGAGTTCGGGTGGGGGTTCGACCTTGCATACGGTCTGACCGAGGACCAGATGCGGTCCCTGGGTCTGTACGTGTCCGACCCGTTGTCGGAAGCGGAGACATCGGACCGGTTTTCCGAACCGGGCGCCTTCGGCATTCGGCCCGACGGAACACTGATGCTTGTCGATATCTCAAACGGTCCTGCCGCTCGTCCGGATCTTGCTGAACTGCTGGACGGAATGACCTTCAATATCGAGAATGATCGCCCCGTTAGGGGTTTGGCGTAACGCCATCTGCGCATGACGTGGTTTCGACCTGCGATTGAAGGAAAACATTTCAGTTGACAAAACTGGTATACTAGTACTCCTTTGGGGCATCAAAATGCCAAACCGTCGTTTTTCCCTTGGTGGCCGGGAGGCTCGGGTGCCCGAGGCAAGACACGGCGAGACAAGAATTTGGCTCTGGTCTTTAGGGAGGAAACCATGTTCCAGAATGTCACGAAATCACTGGTCGGCGCGGCGGCGGTGGCTGTTATGGCCGTCTCGGTCCATGCTGCGGATTGGCGCGGATGGAATATCCATACGGACGGATATCCAAATACGGTCGCCATGGACAAATTCGCCGAATTGCTGGCGGAAAAGACCGGCGGGGAAGTCACATTGCAGATGTTCCACGGCGGGACTTTGGGCAGCCAGCCAGACGCGGTTGAGCAGGTGCGCGCCGGTGCGCTTGAGGTGGGCAACTTCAACCTGGGCCCGATTGGCCCGATCGTGGCCGAGGCGAATGTGGTTTCGCTGCCGTTTATCTTCAAGGATGTCGCACACATGTTCCGCGTTCTCGAAAGCGAGGGCGGCGCAGCCATCGCCGAGGGCATGGCGGCCAAGGGGCTCAAGCCACTGGCTTGGTATGACGCCGGGGCGCGTTCATTTTACAACGGTGAAAAGCCGATCAACACGCCTGCGGATGTCGAAGGCATGAAGGTCCGGGTCATGAACAACGACCTGTTCACCGGAATGATCGCAGAACTGGGTGGCAATCCGTCACCGATGGCCTTTGCCGAAGTGTACCAGGCCCTGAAAACCGGCGTCGTAGATGGCGCGGAAAACAACTGGCCCTCCTACGAATCCACCGGTCACTTCGAGGTTGCGGGCTATTACTCACTGTCGCAGCATCTGATCATCCCTGAGTGCATTTGCGTGAATACGGCGGCGTTCGACGCTCTGTCCGCTGATATGCAGGCCGCCGTGACCGAAGCTGCACAGGAATCTGCGATCCTGCAGCGGGAACTGTGGGCCGCGCGCGAAGCGGCGAGCCGCGAAGCCGTGGAAGCCGGTGGCGTGGTCGTGAACGAAGTCGCGGACAAGGGACCTTTCCAGGACGCGATGGCTCCTGTTTACGAGGCATATTTCGAGACCAACCCGGGCCTGCGCTCTTTGGTCGAGCTGATCCAGGCCACTGAATAGGTTGCTGTCTGAAGATGCTTTAACCGCCCGGCTCCGTATCATCGGAGCCGGGTGACTTGTCCTGAGGGTCCAACGATGAGTGACGCACTGCGCGGATCAATACACTTGCGGCGTATGTCACGGGCGCTCGATGCGCTTGCGCTCGTGTGCAAGGTTGCGACGGGCATCGCACTTGTGGTGCTGACGGTCATTTTCGGCTGGCTTGTGTTCGGTCGCTACGTGCTGAACGCAACGCCCACTTGGGTAGAGCAGGTGGCCCTTTTGCTGGTCATGTTGATCGCGTTTCTCGGCGCTGCAGTAGGGGTGCATGAACACACGCATCTGTCGGTTTCCATCGTCCGCAGCTCGGTGCCACGCCGCGTGCGCTCCGCCTTGGTTGTCATCTCGGACATCTCAATGGCGGCATTTGGGGGGCTGATGCTGTGGTATGGGTGGCAGCTGACCCTCTTCAAATGGGGATCGCTGATCCCGCTGATCCAGGTGCCAGAGGGCTTACGCTCATTGCCGCTTACGGTCGGGGGCGCCTTGATCCTGCTATTCTCTCTTGGCCATCTCATCCGCCTGTTTCTGGGTGCGGACGAACGCAGCGACAGTATCGAATAGGATCTGATCATGGGAATTGCCGTCCTTCTGGGGGCCTTTGCCTTCTGCGTGCTGATTGGCACGCCCGTCGCGTTCGCTCTTGGTATCTCGGCCATCGCGGCCTTCTGGTTCGAAGGGCTGCCGCTGATGATCGGTTTCCAGCGGATCATCAGCGGGATCAACGTCTTTGCGCTTATGGCGATCCCATTTTTCATCTTTGCGGGAGAGTTGATGTTCCATGGCGGCATCGCCATGCGCCTCGTGCGTTTTGCCCAAGCGGCTGTTGGGGCGGTCCGGGGCGGTCTGGGCATCGTGAACGTGTTTTCCTCGATGCTCTTTGGCGGCATCTCTGGCTCGGCCATCGCCGACATTTCAGCGCTTGGTTCGATCCTGGTGCCGGTGATGAAGGAAAAGGGGTATGACGCGGATTATGCTGTGAATGTCACGGTGACGTCCTCGATTGCGGGCATCATCATCCCACCCAGCCACAACATGATCATCTTTGCGATTGCTGCGGGCGGCGGGATTTCAATTTCGAAGCTGTTTCTGGCAGGCGTGGTGCCCGGCATTCTGATGTGTGCTTGCCTTGCAGCGGCGGCTTACATCGTGGCGGTCAAGCGCGGCTACAGCGCCGAGAAGTTTCCCGGAATGACCGCACTCCTGATGGCCTTTCTGGGCGCGATACCGGGGCTTTTGACGGCAGTGATCATCGTGGGCGGGGTCCTGTCGGGCGTATTCACTGTGACGGAATCCGGTGCGTTCGGCGCGATCTACGCCTTTCTTGTGACTTTGCTGGTGTACAGATCCATCACCTTCGACAAGTTCAAGACGGCAGTGCTGCAATCGGTTCGCACGACCGCGATGGTCATGATTCTGATCGCGTGCGCTGGTGCGTTTGCATACATGCTGACATTCTACCGCGTCCCTGCGAAAACGGTGGACCTGCTGACCGGGCTGACGGAAAATCCGATCCTGATCCTATTGATGATCAACCTGGTCCTGCTGATCCTCGGCATGATCATGGACATGGCGGCGCTTATCCTGATCTGCACGCCGATCTTCTTGCCTGTGGCCAACAGCCTTGGCATCGACCCGTTGCAATTTGGCATGATCCTTCTTGTCAACTTGGGCCTCGGGCTGTGCACACCGCCTGTGGGGTCATGCCTGTTCGTTGGATGTGCCGTAGGAAAACTGCCGATGGAAAAGGCAGTCAGGACGATCTGGCCGTTCTATATCGCCATCCTGATCGCGCTGATGCTGATCACCTTTGTCCCCGCGATCTCGTTGACCTTGCCGTCGCTTATCGGCGGGTAGCCCTCCGGAGGCAGCTTACAGCCCTGCCACGATCAAATGCATGGCGCGTTCAGCCTGCCGACTGCCCTGTAGGTAGGCCTTCGCCATTGGCCCACATGCACACGCGGGTCAGGCGTGTCGCGTCGGGGTCTGCTATCCAGCCGCGGCCTGCGCCGGGATCCTGTTCACGAGCGGCGACGCATCGTTCAGCGCGCGCAGCGCTTTTGCGCTGTTGCGCATGGCTGTGGCATCGACGTCAGAACCAAACGGGCCCGTCTCGAAGAAAGAGCGGTCGCGGATCAGGTCGCGCGGCAGACCTTTCAGCTGCACAAGCGTATCTTTCGCGTCCAGTTCGTCGGCCATCAACTCGTTGATGCGGTCTTCGACCTTATTGCCCGGATCGCGGTAGACGACCCGTTGGCCTTCTTGTGAATACTGTCTGGATCTGTTCCGCGGATAATCTGGAGAGCCTGGAAGCGCCTCAATCGCGGACGAGGTCGTTGTGTAGACGGCGATGGCATCCTTCCGCGTGTGGTGGCTGAACTTTGTGACCTCCAGCCGGTCGAATTGCATCAGGTAGTCGAGGAACAGGGCCAGTTCAAAGCGCCGGCGCATCGTGACCAGCGTCGCCTCATCAATTGTCGGAGGGCGTTTCAGAAACGGATGTTTGTCCAGATCATCGGCAAACGCCGCGAGGATGTCTTCGGAGCCGTCACCGGCAATCGCTGCCTCAATCTGCGCTTCGAGGTAGGCATAGGAGTTTTTTACATACGCAGTCATCGCAAGCAGCAGGGAACTCGGGTTGCCAGTTTGGATCTCGAGACCGGGTACGTCGGCCGTGACTCTTGTCGCCTGCTTGGCCGCTTGTTTGCGCACGTAACTTGCTACCTCGGACCGGACCGGCGCCCAGATCGCTTTCACGACAGTTCGGTTTGACAACTGGTTCGTGGCAGAGTGCAGCGCTCCGCCTTGTGACACCGCCCATCTCGCTACTTTGGACGAGGCAAGGCCGGATGATGCGACCCGCGCCGAATAGGTTGCCATGGTTTTGCCCACAGCGGTTCCGGCCAGGATCGTCACCGCGCTGCCCGCGGCAATCGGGGCCGCGGCCACCGCAGCTACGATCAGAACCGTCATCGCCAGTTCCATCTTCAGGTCATCGGCGGCCTTTTGTTCGTCCAGTTTCTTGTTGAACGCATCAAAAGCGTCCGAGTATGCCCCGGCGACTGCCTGAAAGACATGCCCATAGTAATCGGATTTAATCGAACCAAGGCGTCGCGCGTGCGCTTCCAGCCTCGTTTTTGCATCGGTGGCCATGATGTGGCGCCCCTCGTTTCGCTGACAACAGGAGTTCGGACGGAAAAGGCAGGGCCGGTCCCCACGATTGCGGGAACCGGCCAGAGGCGCGTTAAGCGGCCTTGGTCGTGGTCAGATCGTAGGATGCGATCATTGGCGACTGCGGGCTGTGGTTTTCGTCGTGCGGGATGTACTTTACTTCCATCTTGGTGAAGTTCAGACGAATGGTTTCAACCGGACGATCCCCGGACGTATCCACCGAATAGTTGGATACAAGCGTGTTGGTCAGCTTGTACTCGACATAGGTGTCACCGGGGTTGCCGGTGGTGACAAGGTGAATGGTGCACAGCTTGCCTGTGCGACCGGTGCAGGCCTCGGCAAAGAGTTTGGTCGAGGAACTGTCCGTGACCTTGGTCAGAACCACTTCGCTGACCGTCGGTTCGGAGGCTTCGCGGTTCGCGGTGGAACCGGCCTGCGTGTTCATGTTGCGTGCAACATTCCAGTGCAGTGTTTCGATATCCATCCACTCACGGTGGGTCTCGTGGGTCGCATCACCAGGCACACCGTCCAGTTGCATGTAGATTGGCATTTTGTATTGCTCCTTGGGTCAATTTGGTTGCAGTCGTTCGTGGCTTAGGTTGCGGCAAGCACAGCGGCGGCTAGCTTGCCAGACGTCTCCTCTTTCCGATCGCGGCGACTGTAATTTCGCCGTTCTCATCGACGTCCATTTCGACCGCGCGCGGCACCAGACCGCGCGTGATCGAATCCAGGAAAAGGTCCGCCAACAAGGGTAGAACCTTTTGTGAAAGCATCGCCTCAATGGCGCGCGCACCCGTTTCGCTAGACTTGGCGTGCGCGCCGAGTGTGTCGCGGGCGGCATCCGTGACCTTGAGCTGGGCCTCGTAGTTGGCGGCCAACCTTTCTGCGATGCGGGTGATTTGCATATCAACGATGCCGTTCAGCGTATCGCTGTCCAGCGGCTGGTAGGGCACGACCGTCACCCGCCCCAGAAAGGCAGGTTTGAAATGGGACAGAAGTTCGGGCCGGATCAGGTCTGGCAGCGTGTCGGGCGCAGGCATCGCATCCGGATCCTCAGCAAGCATCGCAAGGGTTTCTGTTCCGGTGTTCGCCGTCATCAGGATTGTCGTGTTTCGGAAATCCACGTCGCGGCCTTCGCCGTCGCGCAGCACGCCCTTGTCGAACACTTGATAGAAAATGTCCTGAACCGCTGGATGTGCCTTGTCAATTTCGTCCAGAAGCAACACGCCGTAGGGCCTGCGCCGCACGGCTTCTGTCAGCACGCCGCCCTCGCCGTAGCCGACATAGCCGGGGGGCGAGCCCATCAGCAGAGAGACTTTATGCTCTTCTTTGAACTCCGACATGTTGATGACACTCAGCGCTTGCTGACCGCCATAAAGCTCATCCGCCAGCGCCAGAGCGGTTTCGGTTTTGCCCACGCCAGACATGCCAGCCAGTAGGAAAACGCCCTGCGGTCGGCGCACATCACCAAGCCGTGCACGCGCCACGCGCATCGCCTTGCACAGCGCGTCGATCGCGGCGTCCTGGCCCAGCACGCGCGCCTTCAGGCGCTGATTCAGGGAGCCCACCGCGTCAATCTGATTGCGCATTAGGCGTCCGGTCGGCACTCCGGTCCAGCGGCCAATCACTTGCGCGACGGCCTCGGCATCCACTACGCGATGGACAAGGGGATTTTCGCCGCCAGCTTTGGCGAGGGCCTGTTCCGCTTCGGCCAGTTCGGGCAGGTTTGCTTGCCCGGCGGCGGCCACAGCGTCCGCTTTGGCAGCCAACGCGCGCTGCTTTTCAAGTTCCAGCGCAACGGTTTTTGCGGCGCTTTCTTCGACAGCATGGGCTGTGCGCAGTGACTTCAGGCTGTTGTCTTGCGCACCTGAGGCTGCGGGTTCGCTTTCCAGCCGCTCGATTTCTGCCGACAGGTGGCGGGCTTCGATCCTGTGCCGTTCCAGCGCCTCGGGATCAATGTCGCGGGACAGTCGGACCGCTGCAGCAGCCGTGTCGATGACGCTGACCGCCTTGTCGGGCAAGTGCCGCTCAGGCAGGTAGCGCGCGGACAGGTCGACCGCGGCGCGCAATGCGCTTTCGCGGATAGACACCCCATGATGTGCCTCGAATTTGACCGCAACGGCGCGCATCATCCGCACGGCCGTTTCAATGTCCGGCTCGTCAACCTTGATCGGTTGGAACCGACGCGTCAGGGCCGCATCCTTTTCGAAGTATTTCTTGTACTCACCCCAAGTGGTCGCCGCGATGGTGCGCAATTCGCCGCGCGCCAGCGCTGGTTTCAGAATATTGGCTGCATCGCCTTGCCCAGCCTGCCCACCGGCGCCGATCAAACCGTGTGCTTCGTCGATGAACAAAATCACCGGGCTGGCTGTAGCCTTGACCTGATCCAATATGCCGGTCAGGCGGCGTTCGAACTCGCCCTTCACTCCGGCGCCTGCTTGAAGCAGGTTGAGGTCCAGCGCATAGAGCGTCATCTCTTTCAGCGGTTTCGGCGCTGTTCCGTCGGCGATCATCATCGCGAAAGCTTCGACAACGGCGGTCTTGCCGACCCCGGCTTCACCCAGCAGGATCGGGTTGTTCTGTCGCCGCCGCAGCAGGATGTCGACCATCTGGCGCAACTCGGCATCACGTCCGACGATGCGGTCGATTTTTCCTTCGCGGGCCTGTGCCGTCAGGTCGTGGGTGTAAAGCGCGATGAAGTCTTCGCCGCTGGTCGCTGGCCGGGTGTCGCCCGATGCATCTGTGTCTGCGGTTGCTGCAATCCGGTCCTCAAGAACGGATTTGTCCAATTGAAGCAGAGAGGGGGCTGCGCGCCGCACGGCTGCTCTCAACGCCGTGTCGTTTGTGAGCACATGCAGCAGGATGTCGGCTGTCACCATGCGCTGGGCGAACCTCAGACTGGTGGCCGTCCAGCTTTCGCGCGCAAGGTCGACGACAGAGGCGGCCATCGTCGGTGTCGCGGCTGTGCCGCGCGGCAATGCGTCGATGGTGCGCTGCGCTTCTGCCCGGACGGCGGCCGGGTTTACGCCGGCCGCTTCGATTGCCGCTGCTGCGTTGTTCGCGTCGCACAACGCGACGATCCAATGTTCCGGCTCAATCGTTCCGTGGCCATTCCGGACAGCGATTCCCGCAGCTGTTTCCAGGGTTGCGGCCACATCGGGGGCCAGCCGTGAAATCAAAACATGCAGATCAATTTCGGACATCAGTACACATCAATCAAATCGACTAGCTCACAGTTACCGCGCCAGAATTCACGCGTTGAAACACACTTTTAGGTTGCAAGCATGGACGACGGAAACAAGCTGATTTTGTCCCGCTGAAGCCCGACGCCCAGGCGCCGCTTACACCCTTAAAGTTTTCAGCCGGTCAGCCATTCTTCAAGCATATTATCCATTCGGAATTCCGGAATTGCTCAGGTACGGTTTTATACGAATCGAGATAAGCTACCTATTAAGTCTCGGTTTTTATTGGAAAAACATGATTGCCCGTAGGAGACAAACCCGGTGCCCGATGACAGTAGGCTTCCTCAAACGGCCCTCCCGATTGGCGAGAACCCGCGGGAATCCAATTCGGGGTTAGCGGATTATCGCCGCCTCAGGGACGCAAGGTCAGCGGCGCGAGCGGAAGAGCGCCGACAGGAGGGGGCAGAACCCGCAAAACGGGTGCTGAAGATCGCGCCACATTGGCTGGAAGTCGCCGATACGGCAGCGCATCTGCTGGACCATATTGGCCTGGATATAGAAGTCACCGTGTGGCTGATTGAGGCGCGGACGCGCCTTTCCGGATTTTCCGGACTGGGCGAATCACTCGTGCGTCTTGCCGACATGGTTGAGGCGCATGGCGCTGACCTTCACCCACAACCCGAAGACGCGCTCGACCGTCCGTTCGATATAATAGGAGCCTTAAACGGCGTGGGTCGGGAAGGCACCTTGATCGCTCCGCTGCGCCTCGTGCCGCTGGCGCCTGACGGCAATTATGGTGAGCACGGCGTCTGGAACGTGACCGACGGCGGTGCTGCCGCTGCGGTTGCAATTGCTCTGGAGCAGGCGGGATCAGCGGCAATTGCTGAGCAACTTCGCGCCATAGAACAGGCCAGCAGCGCCCTTGAGCGATGCGACAGTTTGTTGGGTGATTTGCTTGGTCCGGAAGCCCCGCCCTTCAACAAGATCGAGGACGCGTTGGACGAAGCGGCGCGGACGATACGCAGCTTGGCCGCCGACATCCTGAATGAAGGTGCACCTGGCAGCGCGGTGCCAGCCACGGAAACGCCGGACAGTGCGGACGCATCGCCCGCAGATCTGCATGTGTCCTCGGCCATCACGTCTCGCGAAGACGCCTTCGGCCAGATGCTGCGGATCGCCGCATACTTTCGTCGGGCCGAACCGCACTCACCTATTGCCGACGCACTCGAAACGCTGGTGCGGCGCGGACGCATGGACTTTGCGACGCTGCTGGCCGAGTTGATCCCGGACGAGCATGCACGCACGGCGGTGATGACAACGGCTGGCATCGGCCGACGACCCGACAACAACCAGAACGGAGAGTGACCCGAAACAACTGGCGGCACCTCCGCCGCGTGATCACGCAACACATCCGCGAAACGCATTTCAACTGCAGATGCAGCTCAACCTCGAAACAACACCCGAATTTAAGGAGGCCAAAAAATGGCAAGTATTCACGACAAACTCGACAAGGTGCGCAAACCGCGCGTCCACATCAAATACGAGATCGAAACAGAAGGCACGATGGTCGAAAAGGAATTGCCCTTCGTGGTCGGCGTTCTGGGCGACTTTTCCGGCGATCCTACAGAAAAGCTGAAGCCGTTTGGCGAGCGCAAATTTGTCCAGATCGACAAGGATAACTTCGATGATGTGATGGCAAAGATGACGCCTGGCCTGAACTTCCGGGTCGAAAATACGCTCAGCGATGCAGACGAAGAGATGAAGGTTCAATTGTCCTTCTCCCGTCTCGAAGATTTTGAACCGGCGCAGGTGGTCAGCCAGGTGCCCGCTTTGAACAGCCTGCTCGAAAGCCGCAATCAACTGCGCGATCTGCTGTCCAAAGCCGACCGCTCCGAAGAACTTGAAACGTTGCTTGAGAAACTTCTGCAAGACGACGCGGCCATCAAGGACGTGGTCGATCAGCTTCAAGCGCAAACCGCAGAACAAGGGGATAAGTAATGGGTACAGAATTTCAAACCGAAGCGGGCGCAGCCGAAGCCGTTGAAAACCAGTCACTGCTCGACAGCGTGATTGGCGCGACGCGGCAGACCGAACCGGACCGCACCAAGGAACTGCTCAAGACGCTCACTGACGCCGCGTTGGATGGAACCGTCAGCTACAATCGGAACCTGACGATTACGTTGACCAAGGCGATCGATGCGCTGGACGAGAAAATCTCAGTTCAACTGGCGGCGATCATGCACAGCCCGGAGTTTTCCAAGCTGGAGGGATCGTGGCGCGGCCTGTGGCATCTTGTGCAGAACTCGAACACCTCTGCCAATCTGAAGATCAGAGTGCTCAATGCTTCCAAGACAGAGATTGGACGCGATTTGGCCAAGGCGGT
The DNA here is from genome assembly GCF_007995245.1 of Tateyamaria sp. syn59. Classification (GTDB taxonomy): domain Bacteria; phylum Pseudomonadota; class Alphaproteobacteria; order Rhodobacterales; family Rhodobacteraceae; genus Tateyamaria. The sequence continues at coordinate 17,696 of NZ_VCBA01000004.1, read as the reverse complement.
GGAATTTGACCAGTCCCGCCTGTTCAAGTCCATCTACGAGGACGAGTTCGGCACGCCGGGTGGTGAACCGCTGGGCGCAATGATCGGTGACTTTGAGTTCGACAACAGCTTCGAAGATCTCGAATGTCTGCAGGGCATCAGCCAGGTGTCAGCGGCCGCGTTTGCGCCGTTTATTTCGGCAGCGGCCCCGCAGCTCTTTGGGTTTGACGACTATACCGAGCTGGCAAAGCCGCGCGATCTGTCAAAGATCTTCGATGCGTCGGAATACTCGAAATGGCGGAATTTCCGCGCGTCGGACGAAAGCCGTTTTGCAACACTGACCATGCCGCGCGTGCTTGCCCGTATGCCCTACGGTCCGACCACACGCACCATCGACGAATTCAGTTATGACGAGGCTGCGTCCTACGAAGGCGACCGCATTCCGCACAACAATTACTGCTGGATGAACGCGGCCTATGCGATGGCGGCAAGTCTGACCGAGGCGTTCAATCAAACCGGATGGTGCACGGCCATCCGTGGGGCTGAAAACGGCGGCAAGGTCGATGGACTGCCCATGCACCTTTTCTCGACGGACGGGGGCGATACGGACATCAAGTGTCCAACTGAAATCGCAATCACAGACCGACGCGACGCCGAGCTGGGCGCGATGGGTTTCCTTCCGCTGTGCTACTACAAGAACCACGATTACGCCGTGTTCTTTGGCGCACAGACCACCCACAAGCCAGAGAAGTACGACCGGCCCGAGGCCACGGCAAACGCTGCGATTTCATCCAGACTGCCGTACATGATGGCGACATCGCGCTTTGCGCATTACCTCAAGGTCATTGGGCGCGACAAGATTGGATCCTTTATGGAGCCCGAGGATTGCGAAGCCTGGCTGAATCGCTGGATCAACAACTACGTGAACGCTAATGACGATGCCGGCCCAGAGATGCGGGCGGCCTATCCACTTCGCGATGCGCGCGTTTCGGTCGAGGAAATCCCGGGCAAACCGGGCAGCTACAATGCGGTCGCATGGCTGCGGCCCTGGCTGCAGATGGAAGAGCTGACCACATCGCTGCGGATGGTTGCGCGGATCCCGGAGAAACAGTGACATGACAGACGCTACCGTCATCGCCCCGCCTCGCGTGGGTGATGCCGGGGCGGCGTTGTTTGATGAGCCGGACGCGACTGCAGCGCATGTTGCGGCGCGGGTGGACAGGCTCATTTCTGCGATTGACGCTGCCCTGACACGTCAGGTTAACGCGATTCTTGGCGCACCAGAGGTTCGTGCGTTGGAAGCCCGCTGGCGCGCGCTTGCGCGCTTGGTCACGCATGCGGGCTCTGACGGGCAGGTCGTGGTGCGTGTGCTGGATGTCGCCTGGCCGGAATTGGTACGCGATCTGGACCGTGCGGTGGAATTTGACCAGTCCCACATGCACCGGCTTGTGCATGACGCCGAGTTTGGGATGCCGGGCGGCGTGCCATTCGGTCTGATCGTCGGTGACTATGCTGTATCGTCGGCTACGGACCGCACACGTGGTGACCAGGTAGAAACCCTTGCGCGCTTGGCTGCGGTCGGTGCCGCCGCCTTTTGCCCAATCGTGTTGGGCGCTGCTGCCGACCTGCTGGGTGTTGAGGCGTTTGACCGGATCGCGCCGCACACCGATTTGTCCGAACGTCGCCCCGGGCGTGGAGAAGAGGTGCAAGCCATGCGATGGGCCGCGCTTCGCAAGCAGGAGGATACCCGCTTTCTGGGGCTTGTGGCGCCCGATCTTGTCATCCGTGCACCGCGAACCCGGCTGTCACCGGAACGCGCGGATGGCTTTACCTTTGACGAGGACCGACGTGTGCCACTGACAGTGAACGGCGCCTTTGGCTTCGCGGCGACTGTCATGGCGGCCTACCTGCGGTCCGGGTGGTTTGCCGCCATTCGTGGTGCCGAAGATGACGCGAAGGGCGGTGGCACCGTTCCGAACTGGCCCGGCCATGATCTGGATGTGGACCGTCATGGCTTGTCCCGCCAGCCCCCCGCAACGTTGCGCCTTACAGCCACGCAAGAGGACGCGTTGATCGCGCGCGGTGTCATACCGCTCAGCACGCTGCCACTGAGTGAAACGGCTGTTTTCAACGCCAATCCATCGCTGCATCAGCCCAACCGTTTCGACACCGGGATCGCAACCGAAAACGCGCGCATCTCGGCCATGCTGCAATACGTCCTCTGCACGTCGCGCTTTGCCCACTACCTCAAAGTCCTGATGCGGGACGAAATCGGTTCGGTCGCGCCACCTGAGGCAATTGAAAAAGGCCTGAACGACTGGTTGCGGGCCCATTGCCTGGGCAACGAGGATGCTGATGCGGCCCTCAAGGCGGAGTATCCGCTGCGCAACGCGTCCGTAACGGTCGCACCCCTGCCGGGACGACCGGGCGCATATGCCGCCACGATCCGGCTGCAACCGCATTTTCAACTCGACGACATTTCGACCAGCTTTCATCTCGTCTCCGAGGCTCCGGCTGGCATGGAAAGGAACATCGCGTGAGACTTTCAGTTCGCGAATTGCTGCATCAGGACGCCGTGTCAGAGGCTGTGGATGCTGCCGTATCGGGCATCAAATCCACGCCTCAGGACACCGATCTGCGGGTCACGCTGGCGCAGTTGCTGGCCGTGTCGGGGGATTTGGAACGGGCGGAAACCCACGCCAAAATGGCACAGGCGCAGGACGTTAAACGTGCGACGGCGTTGTCTGAATTTCGCCAGTACCTGCGGGCTTTGCATGCCCGTGATGCATGGTGGCAGGGTGGGGCAGCACCGGACTTTCCCGGTGAACCGACGTCGGCCGATGCGGCCGCCATGGCACTGCATGTTGCGGTGCGGGCAGGGGACTTGATCGAGGCGTCCGCGCTGGCCGGGAAATTGGAAGACATCCGCGCGCCCCGTCCTGCCGTTTGGGACGACGTTGAGGTCGAAGACTTGCGTGATGTCGATGACCGTCTACCACATGCGGTAGAGGCGCTGACGCCCGGTGGGTTCTATCTCTGGATCGACCTCGCTCGGGTCAAAAGGATCGATTTTCAAGCGATTGTTGCCCCGTTCGATGTGCTGGCACGGCGAGCGCGCGTTGCCTTGCGCGATGGATCGACCGGCGACCTGCGGCTGGTCGCGATCTATGACGCGCCACGTACGGAGGCCGAAAGACTGGGACGGATCACCGAGTTCTCGGAACTGACCCCCGGCCTGACCCGTGCATATGGGCAACGATCCTTCGTGTTTAACGACACGCTTGGCGGGCTGCTGGACCCTGCGACGGTGGTGTTCAATGACTGATGGGAGGCGACATGCGACGGCGCACAAGAGGCGGGTCGCACCGGCCCTGCTTGATCGCTTGATCGACCTTGATCCCGATCTGTCGGAAGACCCCGCAATGACAGAGGCCGAAACGATTGCCGGTCTGCGCGCGGCGCTGCGCAGGGACCTTGAAATGCTGTTAAACACCCGTACTGTCCCGCGACATTTGCCGCCGCATCTGGATGCGCTGAGCGACAGTGCGCTGAGCTACGGGACGGGCGATTTCTTTTCAGCCGAGTTGGTGACCCAGGCACAGCGCGCCGCATTCTGCGAAGAGATCCGCAAACGGATCGAGAAGTTTGAGCCCCGGTTGGTTGATCTGACCGTGGACCTTGCGTCGGACCCGATACCGTCACGCCGTCATTTGAGATTGCGGATCAAGGCGCGGCACGTGGCGCGCCCTGGGTTGCCGCCGGTCGTATTCGAAACGGCAATGGACCCGGTGGCCGGACGCTTCAGCGTCAGCGATGCCGCAATAGGGGGCGGAGCGGCGAGGGGCGGGCGCTATGGCTGACAGATTTCTCGATTTTTACAACTCAGAGCTTGAGGCGTTGCGGCAGCGCGCGGCCCGGTTCGCCGCAGCGCATCCCAAGATTGCAGCACGTCTGCGTTTGTCGAGTGATGCCGCGGATGACCCGAATATCGAGCGGCTGATCCAGTCTTTTTCCTATACCGCTGCGCGCGTGCGTCAAAAGCTTGAGGATGGTCTGCCAGAGTTGACGGATGGATTGCTGGAGACGCTTTACCCGCACTATCTGGCACCGCAGCCCGCCTTTACCGTCCTGTCGCTGTCTCCTGATCCGGCACTGGACGGCGTGTTGCCTGTCGGGCGCGGAACAGAGGTGGTCTCCGAACCCATTGACGGTGACCGTGTTCGATTTGTGACGACCCAGATTGTGGACCTTGCTCCGATCCGGCTGACCGAAACACGTTTGCGCGCTCGGCCCTTTGAGGCGCCACCTGCGCCAGCTGGTGCGGCTGCCTGTCTGCGCATCACCGTGGAACCGATGGGCGCGGTCCCACTGCGCGAGATGGGGCTGGATCGCTTGCGTCTTTTCCTGTCCGGACCGACAGCGCAGGCGCAAGGGTTGGCGCGGTTGATGTTGCAATCAACTTTGGGGGTAACGCTGGCAGCCCATGCATCAGACCCCGACGCACGCCGCATGCCTGCGACATCCGTAAGGCCGGTGGGCTTTGACGCAGACACGGCTTTGACACCCTGGCCCGAAGGCAGTTTTGCAGGCTACCGCACCTTGTCTGAGTTTGCGGCACTGCCTGAAAAATTCCTGTTTTTCGACATCGACCTCGGCCCCTTGAGGGAAACTGATAGGCTGGACGTCTATCTCTTTTTTGACCGTCCGCTGGACGACACCCTGGCGCGTGTCGGGCCAGGGTCGATCACCTTGCATGCCACACCCGCCGTGAACCTGTTCCCAGCGCGCGCGGAACCGGTTGCCCTTGATGGCAGCCGCACAACGTACCCGCTGGCTGCTGACGCACGGCGCCCGCAAACGCGCGCGGTGCATTCGGTGACAGGCGTCACCATCGCTGCAGCGGATGGCACAACCCAGATTGCACCCCCGTTGTTTCATCGATTGACGGACCGCCGGGCGGGCGAGGTCTATTGGCATCTGCGTCGCCACGCGCCGGAAGATGACGGGCACCTTGGTCGAACGACACTCGCGTTCGTGGATAGGCGCGGCGTCGACGCAACCTGTGATGCCGGGACGGCTGGTGTGGATATTCTGGCGACCAACGGCACGCTGTCACGCAAACTGCCCTTTGGCGGGGGTCAACCCCGGCTCACCCTGTCCTCGCCCATCGACCACGTGACCGGTGTCACCTGCCTGCGTGCACCGACGCCGCCACGTGCGCCTGCGTCGGACGATGACAGAGCTTGGCAGTTGATGTCGCACCTGTCCTTAAACCACCTGTCCGTGCAATCGGGCGGAGCCGCCACGCTGCGCGAGATCTTACGCCTTTACGATCCCGGTGACGGACCCGAGTTCACGCAGATGATCGATGCCATCGACAGTGTCGACAGCACGACGGGGCTTGCGCGGATCGAGGGCGTGAACGTGACGGGCACGGACATTACGCTGACATTTGATGACAACCGTATTTCGGTAGGGCAAGCGGTTGTGTTTGCCTCGGTGCTCGACCGTTTCTTTGGGTGCTACACAACGCTCAACACCTTCACCAGACTGCATGTCCGGCTGAAGAACCGGCTCGATACGCTTGCGCATTTCCCGGCACGCTCCGGCGAGGGGGCTTTGATCTAACATGGTGTCCGCGAATCCACTTTTTGATCGTCTGTGTCAGGAGCCGCATGTCTTTGAGCCCCTCACGGCGCTCAGGTTGGCGCAAAAAGAAGCAAAGCGACGGGGCGTGCCGTTGCAGATCACTGCGCCCCCGACCGGTACGCTGGCACCGACGGCCATCACGCGCATTTCCGCGGATGCGAGGGAGATAAGGATCGAAGCGAGCTTTGCCGGGCTTGTCGGTCCGCTGTCGCCGCTTCCGCCGGCCTGGACTGAATTGGCGGCTGCGGACCGTCGGCGCCGTGCCGGAGGTCTGAGTGCCTTTCTTGACCTGTTTTCGGCTCGGCTGGCAATCCTGTTTGCCCGAGCTGCGGCAAGATATGATCTACCGGTGTTGCTGCAATGGACACCGCGCCGAGCCAACCAGGTGCTCACTGCGCTCCATGCTCTGATTGGCCTTGCAACGCCGGGACTAGAGGCGCGCGCCCCGTTGACGCAAGACGCGACGCTTGTGCATGCGGGTCTGCTTGCCGGGCGGACACGCTCGGCCGTGGCGCTTGGTGCGATTGCGCGCAGGCACCTTGGCCTGCCGGTCCAGATCAAGCAGTTCCAACCTCGCTGGCGACAGGTTCCGGACGTGGAACAGACCCGTTTGGATGGCAGCCGCAGCCTGGGATCGGATGCAACTACCGGGTCATGGATACGGGACCGTACCGGGCAGATCCGGTTGGTCGTGGGGCCGGTGCGCTACGCCGACTTTATGTCGTTGGAGCTGGGCCAGCCACGCTTGCAGGACTTTGCAAAGCTCGTGCGGTTTGCGATTGGACCTGTTCTCGATTTTGACATCCAGGTTGTTCTGGACCGGCGTGACATCCCCCGAACGCAGCTGGGCGGCAGTGGGCCACAACCCCGGTTGGGTTGGAACAGCTGGGCACGGGATGCAGATGCGACCCGCGACAGTTCTGAAGCCATCATAGACGGCAGAGAGGCGATGAGTGCATGACGTTGGTGCTCGAACATCTTGATGCGGGCGACCGACGTATCGTGCAGGCGGGGCAGCCCTTTACCCTCAGCACGTTTCCGGACGCCACGTGGTCTCTGCCGCCCCGTGGCAAGGACGGCGGTGGAGAGTTGCGTGTGACTGCAGACAGTCACGGTGCAAACATTGTTCTCGTACGTGGTATCGCCCATCTGGATCAACGGGCCTTGTCGGCGGGTGAGGCGCGTTCGGTTGCCGATGGCGCCGTGATCGGGTTAGGCGCGCATCGAATTGCGGCGCGCTTTCGTGAGGACTTGACCGATGCGCGTGCCACCGCTGCCCCTACCATCAGCGCGATCCTCGCCGATGTAGCACCAGGCGGTATCACCGCAGAAAGCCTGGTGCCCGCGCGATCTGATGATGACTGGATTGCCCGGCTGACGGGCGAAGGCACGGCCAAACGCCCCGATTGGGATCGGTTAGGGGGCTTCGAACACCGCGCCGAGGTGACTGCGGAAAAAGGTGAGCGGGACATCCCGCTCGACACCTTGCGTTCAGGCGGGGCCTTCTTGCCTGATGATTGGGACATGGACGCTGCTGACGCGGTGCCCTCTGATGCGGACGCACGCTCCGGCCAATCCCGCGCGACGGGATACGTGGTTGCAGCCAAGGCGGTCAGCCAAAGCACGCAGCAGGAGCGTTGCATCGGGCCTGACGGCGTCGCCTTCCTGCGCGGGGCGGGGTTGTCAGCCAATGAGCTTGAAGATCTGACACAGGACACAATGCACACATTTGGGGCGATGTTGCGGATCGCGCTCGACAGCCTTGTCGCCATGGAACGCGGTGCTCTGAACCGCGGCGCCGAACACAACAGCGAAGCCGTCGCGTCAACCCCGCGTGATGCGGTGCGAACGCTTCTGGGCGCGGCGCAAGCGGGCGGGGGTGCGTTGTCAGACCTGACGGCCCGACTGGATGCGGTGGAGCGAACGCACGCGGCCACGCATGATGGTGCATATGCCTTTGCTGCCGCTGCGCGCGTGGCGCTTGATCCAGACAGCCTGCGCGCACAAGCGACCAATGCGCTTCGGGTCGGGACAGCCGCCCGCGCCTGGGCGCTTTACGAAGAACGCTTTGCTGGTGGGTCTGATGATCCGCCGCTTTCGGACCGCGCGCTAAGTGCCGCGATACGCGCGCACAATCATACAGCAGAACAGGACGGGACGCCTGATAACACCCCGTTCCCGTTGCCCACACCAGGCGGTGTGCCGCGCAAATGACAGGAGAAGACGTTTCGTGAAGACTGACAACCGTGTCGCCTGGACCGAGGGCATGTTCCTCAAGGTACAGCATTTTCAGCAGGCTGACCGATGGACCGAGCGTATGCTGCGCGACCGTACGGCGGCGATGAGCCCATATTCGTGGGGTTTTACCCGTTTGGAAATTGACCGCTCGGCGCTTGGTGTGGGGCGCGTGGCTTTGTCGACGCTGTCGTGCGTTTTGCCAGATGGCACGCCTGTATCCGCGCCGGACATCGCCGATCTGCCTGCGCCCGTTCAGCTGGCCGAGGGGTCGGGCTCTACAACCGTCTATCTGGCGGTACGTATGGCGAAGGCCGGGCAGGATGAGTATGGCCCGGTCGGGGATGGGGCGGCCCGACACAAGCGTGTCGAATACGAGGCTGAGGATGCAAATGCGGACACGTCCTTTACTGCCGCGATTGAGGTGGGCAGGCTGGAGTTGTCCCTCAAGACCGACAGTGACGAGCGTGAAGGCTTTGAATGCCTGCCTGTCGCGCGTGTGATCGAGACGGGCGCCGACCTCTCTGTCATTTTGGACGAAACGATGATCCCGCCGACCATTCAGGTTGGCGCAATGCCACGTTTAAAAGGGTATCTGACCGAGTTGGTGGGCCTTCTACGGCACCGGTCGGCTGCAATCGCCCGCCGAATTGGCGATCCGTCGATCCGGGGGGCTGCGGAAATCGGCGACTACATGATGCTGCAAACTCTGAACCGGGCGACGCCGCATCTGGCACATCTCGACGCGCAGGCTGGTCAGATCCATCCGGAACGGGTGTTCGCGACACTGGTTGGTCTGGCCGGGGAGCTGGCGACGTTTACGGCGGCTGACAGCCTCGCGCCCGAGTTGCCACCCTATGGACACATGGACCCCGAAACAACGTTCGCTCCTGTGATGGACGAGTTGCGGCGGGCTCTGTCCGCCGTTCTGGACCAATCGGCGACACCCATTCCGCTGGAAATGCGCCGCCACGGCGTACGGGTGGGTATGCTGGCAGATGCAGGGCTGAAATCCGATGCGGCGATGGTGCTCGCGGCGCGGTCGGAATTGCCGGTGGAGCAACTGCGGCGCACCTTGCCCAACCAGATCAAGATCGGCCCGGTGGAGCGCATCAGCGAACTGGTGAACGTCGCCCTTCCAGGCATCCCGATCCGCCCCTCTCCGGTTGCGCCCCGGCAGCTGCCGTTCCGCGCCGGATCCGTCTATTTCGAGCTTGAAACGTCCGACGATCTTTGGGCTGCCGCAACAGAAGGGGGGGCGCTTGCCATCCATCTTGCGGCGGACATTCCAGGTATTGATCTTGAATTGTGGGGTATCAGAGGGTGACGAACGAAGCCCGAAAAAACAAAGATCAGGCTGCGCGTCGTCTGCCGGACCAAGATGACGAGGCGCCACGTATCGTATTGCCCACGCCGGGCGGTGTACGTCCTCCGGCAGAACCAGCGCCACAGGCCGTAGATGTCGATCCACCAGCGCCTGAGGCCGAGCTTTCCGTCGGCGACATTCTGGATGGCTTTCGTTTCACGGGCGGCGATTTGCCAGAGATGGTCGCAAAAGCGGCACCGCTCCTGAATCTCGCGCATGCGCTGCGTGCAGGCCAAAATCCGCCCGCGATCGCCGAACTCCGCAGAGAGTTGACTGCAGCCGCGCGCCGGTACGAGGCTGCGCTGGCCGCAGCAGGCACACTACCGGATCAGGCAAGGGCGGCGCACTACGTCGTATGCGCAACACTGGACGACGTGATCCGAAACACCGACTGGGGCAGTGAATGGGCCGTTGAAGGGCTGGTTTCAACCTTTCACCACGATGTGTTGGGCGGGGATAAGGTGTTTGCCCTGCTTGACCATTTCCAACAGACCCCACGCAACAACCGCGATCTTCTTCTGCTGATCTACCTGTGCTTGTCGCTTGGCTTTGAGGGGCGCGCCCGTGTGTCCTCGCGCGGGTTGGCAGAGTTGGCCCTGGTGCGTGAGAACCTCTTCCGTACCCTGCGCACACAGTTCGATATCGTCGAGCGTGATCTGTCGCCGCAATGGCGCGGCGAGGAGGCGGCACATAGCCCCATACGCGCGGGGCTTTTGCTCTGGCTCCTGTGTGGGGCAGGGGTGCTGGCGCTCCTTATTGTGTTTATCGTTTACACATCTCTTCTTAACCGTGCAGCCGACGACACATTGGAGCGGCTTTCGGTCTTGCCGCCCGACGGTCCGCCCTCTTTGTTTTTGCCTGAGCCTCCGGCGCCGGAGCCGGAGCCAGCACCGGAACCGGTCATTGTCCCAGCGCCAGTTCCGGAAAGCGTGCCTCAGACACCGCCTATCGAAGAGTTTGTCGCCTTTCTGCAGCCCGAGGTGGACGAGGGGCTTGTGCGCCTCTTGCGTGCCGAGGATGCTGTTCTTGTCCGTATTGCCAACAACGGCGCCTTTGGGTCCGGCAGTGCAACCATCGAAGACGCGTTTCTGGACGTCTTTGACCGGATCGGCCAAGCGCTCGCTGCCGAGACATTCGATGTGACCGTGCTGGGTCATACGGACAATGTGGGTATCAGGGCAGCACCGTTTCCAAACAATTATTTCCTTAGTCAAGCAAGGGCGAGCGCCGTGCGCGATCTGCTGCTGCCGTATGTCGAAGAGCAGCGCATCAGCATTGATGGTCTTGGGCCCGATCGTCCCATCGCCACGAACGAGACCGAGGCCGGGCGGGAGGCGAACCGACGTACCGAAATCCTAGTGCTTGAGCCCGGTGCACGGGTTCCGGACAGTCTCTTGACCGAAGGATTGCCGGACCCTGACAGCCTGACCGCGCCAGAGGAGGCATTGCAATGAACCCGCTTGGCATGTGGACCTCGCTCCGGTCCAATATCTCGTCCTATGTCTCTGTTCTTGGGCCGCGTTTCGTCTCTTTGGTCTGGGTCGGTGCCATCTGCGCCATCATCTGGATGTTTGGGCCGCGACTGCCATACGGAGGCGGATATCCACTGGCGCCGCTCCGTCCGCGTCTGATCGCCATCGCTGTTGTTGTTGGCATTTGGCTGATCTATGCCGCAGTTACCTGGTTGCGCCAGCGCCGTCGGGCGCGGGCCGAAGATGACGCGATTGCGGAAAGTCCCGAAGAGATCGAGGCGGGTGAGACGCGCGAAGAAATCGCCGCCCTCCGAGATCGATTGCGCACAGCGCTGAAAACCATGCGCAGGCTGGCAAAACGGCGATTTGGCGCAGCCTACGAATACCCGTGGTACCTGATGATGGGTGCCCCTGGTGCTGGCAAGACGACCTTGCTGACACATTCGGGCCTGAAGTTTCCCCTTGGTGATGCCGAGGGTGCCGATCCTGTCAAAGGCGTCGGCGGCACGCGCAATTGCAATTGGTGGTTTACGGACCGGGCTGTGCTGATCGACACCGCTGGTCGCTATACCACGCAGGAGACGGGGCGCGCCCGTGATCGCGAGGGCTTTCTTGGTTTTCTTGGAATGCTGCGAAAGACTCGCCGCCGTCAACCGATCAACGGCGCGATCCTGACGCTGTCGTTGACCGACCTTCTGGCACAGGATCCCGAAGAGCGCCTGCGCGACATCCGTGCCATCCGTCAGCGCCTGACCGAGATGGAAGAGGCGCTGGGGGCCCGCGTGCCGGTCTATGTCGTGCTGACAAAAGCGGACCGTCTCACCGGGTTTGGCCGTTTCTTTGATGCCCTCGGGCAAGAAGGGCGGCGGCAGGTCTGGGGCATCACCTTTCCCTATGGAGAGGCGGAGGAAACGCGCGGGGCATCCGCCAACGGCAACCTCGCGGACGTCTTCTCGCGCGAGTTTCACAGCTTGCTTGCCCGCTTGAACGCGATGCTGATCGAACGGCTGCAGCAAGAGACCGACATTGCAGAGCGTGGGCGGATTTTTCGCTTTCCAGCACAGGTGGCGGCCTTGCACGATGCCCTGCGCGAAATCATTGAAGAGTTGTCTTCGGGCACCGGCGCCGTATCCGAACCGCTGTTGCGCGGCATCTACTTCGGGTCGGCCACTCAGGAGCGAGCCATGCAGGCGGCATCGGTCCCGGGCGTTCCCCGCACCGCTTCGTCCATGAACCGCACCTATTTCGTCGAGCGACTGTTCCGCGACGTGATTCTGGGTGAGGCTGCGCTGGTGTCCCGAGATGAACGTGTGGGACGGCGCCAAAGGATTGCAACGACGGTCGGTGCCGCGGTTGCCGCCCTGATCGGCGCTTTCTTCCTTGCCAGCTGGACCTTGGGGTACATGGCCAACAGACAAGCCTTGGCATCCATCGACACGCGCCTTGCGGAGTACGAAACCCTGACCAACGCCATCCCCGTGCGCGAGGTGGAGGACCAGGATTTTCTGCGTATCCTGCCGGCCCTTGAACGTCTCGCGGGCAGTCCAGATGCCTTTGACACAGTTGAGGTCGGTCCGTTGCCTCTGCAGCGCGCCGGGTTGGGTATGGACCGGCGCCCACGCATCGAACGGGGACATTCCACCGCCTATTCACGCGCGCTGGGGGCTTATCTGCTGCCCCGCTACATGGTTGCCTTGCAAAACATCTTGAAAGACCCCGAGACATCCGAAGCGCGCGCTTTCGAGACGCTTAAACACTATTTGTCACTGGCAGGTCTTGGCCCGATTGATCGCGATGGTCTGCTCGCACAATCGGAGCGCATCTTTGCAGAGCTGTATTCCGGTGCCGGACGTGAATCGACGCGTGTGGCACTTCAGGATCACATCACAGCGATGCTGGATAAGGGAACGCTGCCCGTCCTCGAGATAGACGATCATCTGGTCGCCGACGTGCGTGAGACCGTGGCAGAGCGCAGCCCGGCGCGTCGGGTGATTGACCTACTTTCCGTGCGTGAAGCGACGCGTGGCCTGACTGATTGGCGCGCGGCAAGTGTGGCCGGACCGCAATCCGGTGACGTATTTACGAGTGCCATCACGGGCGTACGCGTTGACGGCCTGTATACGCGAGCGGGATATCGCGAGGTCGTCATCCCGCAGCTTGGTTATCTGTCCGAAGTCGCAGCGAGCGAAGACTGGGTGCGTGGGCCCGGTGCGGCGACGCGCGCCGATCCCACGGACATCGCGCTGGATGCGATCGCGCTTTATTACAGCGAGTTCGAACGGCGCTGGCGTGAAGCCATCGCAAACACCACCGTGGCAGAAACCAATAGCCTCGGGGACGCCGCAGACATGATGTCGGCGCTCGCATCGGCCTCAGATCCTCTGGGACGTATGGTGCGGGACATCGTTGTGCAGACGAACCTGACCGGTGCTGCCAGCGGAGCCGGGGTAAACTTGGCGGAATTGCCCTTTGACCCCATAGCCGCACCAGACCCGTTTGGTCCGCTGCGCCGCTCACTCGAAAGCGCAACGGACGAGGCCGGAAATGAGGTCGATGCGCTTTCGGCGCTCACGCCGCTTTATGACGAGGTTTTTCAACAACTCAATCGTCTGGATATGCCGGATCCCGCCGCAGCCACGGCGCTGGCGTCTGAAAGTGGTTTGCGGGACGCGGCACAATCGCTCATGGCCGCAGGCAGGCAACTGGATGCGCCCGCTGACACATGGGTCGTGACCATCGCGTCGCGCGTTGCCGAAGCCTCCGTCGGGCAGGCCCGTGCAGCAGCCAACCGTCAGTGGCGCGCGGAAAGGGCAGCGGCGTGCCGCCGTGCCGTCAGCGACCGTTACCCTTTCAGTGCAGCGGCCTCCGCAGAAGTCACGCGCAGCGATTTTATTGCCATGTTTGGACCGACCGGGCTTTTCAAGACGTTCTTCGACGAACATCTCGCTCAGATCGTGGACACGACGACCGATCCCTGGACGTTCAGCGGCGGTCTGGCCGGGCCAACTGACACTGCCGGAGCATTGCAGCAATTCCAGCGCGCGGCGGCAATTCGAAACGCGTTCTTTCCCAACGGGATCGCAGAGCCGCGGGTCGAATTGTCTGTCGACCTGATTGACATCGCGAACGATGCCAACGTGGCCCTTTTCTTTGTCGGAAGCGCGCGCGCCGCGTTCCGCCAAAACCTGTCGGACGGCACGCGGCTGGTATGGCCGCCGGAAAAGGGTGGTGACATTGCAAGCGTGATGCTTCTGCCGGGGGACAGGACGACAGCACCGACTGCAACAGGCACCTGGGCGCCGTTCCGCCTTTTGGACATGGCCCGGACAACGCCGAGAGACGACAACAGGTTCGACGCGACCTTTGTGGTGGATCAGCGGCCTGTAACGTTCCGCATCACGTCGGGTAGCGTGAACAACCCGTTCATGTTGCCCGCGCTTTCCTCTTTTCGATGCCCGGAGGGCTTTTGAAGCATGTCGATTGCCCCGGATCCCGTCCGTACAGGCTGGCGCGGGTTTTTTGGCAAGATACCGCAGGCTGGTGATTTCGTAAGCGCGGGCCTGCCGCGTGATATCGAGACGGCTTTCGACAACTGGCTGCGCGCGGCCATGCGCGAAAGCCAGATGAAACTTGGCCGGAATTGGCTAGATGCCTTTCTGGTCACGCCGGTCTGGCGATTTGTGCTGGAGGCGGGGATCCACGGGTCCGAGCCCGTCGCGGGCGTCATGATGCCTTCGGTTGACCGCGTCGGTAGGTACTTCCCGCTTGTCGTGGCCGCGGCCCGGCCAGACCTGGGACGGCGCGATCCCATGGCGCTGACAGAGGATCCTTTGTTTTTTGACGCAGCCGAGGCGTTGGTGATGTCGTGTTTGCAGGCCTCCGACCTTCCGGGCAGCCTCGCGCATGATGTCGATGCCTTGCCCTTTGGCCCCTTGCCCAACCTCGCGGCACCGGATGATGCCGATGGCGATGCGCCCACAGCCTATTGGTGGACTGGAACGGATGGTGCGCGCGCGCATTTGACCCGCGCCTTGCCCGCACCCCAAGACTTTGCAGCCATGTTCATGGGGCCGCCAGATGCCGCCGCAGATGTGCCCGAGCCGCAGGCGCAATTGCAGTTGACAGAAACGAACAACGAAACACCAGTACGTGCACAACGGGGCGCAGCAGTCCAACTGCTGACAGCTGATCACGCAAGCGCGTGCCTCCGCGGCGCACGCAGTGCCGCATTGACGGAAACGGTTGCTGTCAACAAAGACGCGCAGGCATTTTCTTTGCTCAGCGGCATTGGCGCGGCGCCGTCGTTGGCGTCGCAGATCAAGGGTCTAGTGCCTGTTTTCGAAGACATTGCCGATCCATTTTCCATGAGTGATTTGATCTCTGTCGCGAAGGGAAAGTTCGGGTCGGCCAACACCCGCCTTGCGGCGCGCCGCGCCATGGCGACAACCACCGAGGACCCCGTGGCCGCCGCAGCGGTTGTCCTGCTCGTGCAAGCGCGACGTTACGCGGTGCTTTGGGTGGGGCATTGCAGCGCTTTTCTGTTTCGGCAGGGCACGCTTTATGCGCTGAACCGTCCACATATCGACACACGCTTGCGCGGGGTCGTCACGCAAGCGCTTGGCGCAGGCCAAACCGCGACTCCGTCCATTGCGATTGGGCAAGTGGAACCGCGGGACGTTTTCCTGCTGGCGTCTCCGGGGGTGACGACTGCGTTAAGCCAAGAAGATATTGCCGGCACGCTTGGTGACGCGCAGACGCCCCGCGCTGCTGTGGCAGAACTGACCCAAGACGCGCTTATTGCCGGAGCGTCGCTCGACGCGAGCGCTCTTTGTGTTTCGCTTCAACCACGTGGTGGCGTTGTTTGAGCGACTGGTGGACTTGCAGTAGTTTTTTGCAGTTGCTTAACTCAGGAGTGCTGCCGGGGTTGTTGTGGGACTTTTTAGGAAGAGTGGCGGTCTTCTACGTGAAAGCTGCTGGTGCGCGGATATCGCAAGTTCAACCCACAAAGGGTAGGAGCAGGTTCTAAGCAACATAGTTCCGTGACGAGCCAACAAAACCATACACGATAGTTCATAAATTGGAGGCGAGTACCGGAATAATTTATTTTGCAAATACAGAATTTTGAGAGAAAACTGCATCGTTTTACCAACAACCGTACCAACAGATGGATCGATAGCCAACAGGGCCCTCGTTGGGTAAATTAGCGCCGCACGATCACTCATTGCGCTGGTAGCGGTTCCAAGCAAGGTACCCCTCGTGAATGCGCTAAGGTGTCACGGCCTTTGTATTGCAATGGCAGTGCGTTGCTCGAACGGAAGGTGAAGACGGTATCAATGAAACTCAGCTCCACCGAACGGGAGCAGGCAATTCAGCTTGCATATGACGAAATCAGGAGGCTTCAGCAGGATTCTCACCTTTCATATGGTCAAAACTATGTGAATGCCATGAACGAGTTCGGCATCGATCTATCGGGCAAAGACGGGAGCTATCCAAAGCTCAACCCGGAATCAATTGGTGAACTGTGCGCGCGCGCGAGAAGAGAAAGGGGCGTATATCGCCTCGCCTTGGAGGTTGCGAGGTTGAGGCATGAAGCAAACGTTGATTGGCCTACTCAACTGAAAGACCTGGTTTATGAGGTTCTTTCTGTTGAAATAGAGCCACCCGCAAAACCCGTTGGTCGGCCTGAAAAGTGGGATCGTGATATCATTGTTCTAATGGCCATGCGCGCAGTGCTGAGGGCATACGAGATAAAACCAACGCGCAGCGCTGTGCCGACAGAGGATTTATCAAAACGTCGCGACACTGGAACCGCAGCCTGCGAAATCGTCGCCGAAGCTGCACTACGGTGCAACATGCCGGAAATGAACTCCCTAGCCGTCGGTAAACTCTGGTCAAACAAGAAAAAGCGACGACAAATGGCCGACTATTTTGGGCTTGAAGTTGTAGCAGCCTTTGACGACGACGAAACTGACTGGCTGTAAACGTCTCCCAAAAATTTCTTTTTTTTGGAGATGCGCCTCGGTCAATTGTCTCCCAAGTTCGGAAGCTCAATTGTTTCTTTGAGGCCAACATGACAGAGCACACCGCAGCCCCAGTGGGGCTTGAAGAATATGTCGTCAAATACAGCGATGGGGTCGGAACCGGCCTAGGCAAGGTGAAGACCAAGTGCACGACATGGGACCGATTCTATGAGCGCTTCGAGCGCGAGAACATCCTCGTGGATACCGAATGCACATATGCACAGTATCTCAAGTTGAACGACGATGAGACCCTTGAGAAGAAGCGCGCACCGGGCAACTGGCTGGCCGCGCTATTCAAGGAAGGCAGACGCAAAGCGACCCACAATCTGGGCCGCACTATGATCGTTTATGACATCGACACGGTGACACCGGAACAGTTGGACAACATCATCCACAACGCGGCGATCAACAAGTACGCGTGGTTGATGCACACGAGTCGGAAGCACTGCCCGGAGAAGCCGCGCGTGCGCATGATCTTCCCGGTACAAGGCCGGATGGACGAGGTGCAGTTCAACGCAATTGCCCGCTTCTTGGCCCTGCAACTGGCAGACGATCCAGAAGAAGCCATCGAGATCCCCGACCTGGTGTCGTTCCGATACACGCAGACCATGTTCAAACCTTCGATCTCGAAGGATCAGGAGTATTGGTTGCGCCGCAACGACGGCGAGGTGCTGGATCGAGACGAGTTCCTGACCGAGTGCCCCAACTGGGACGACTTCGCACAACTCCCCTACCAGAGCGAGGAAAAGGCCCGCGCCGTCCAGGACCCGAACCGGAAGATGGAGGACCCGCGCGAGAAGTTCGGCCTCATCGGTGCGTGGTGCCGCGTCTACACGGTGGACGACGCCATAGCGGAGTATCTGAGCGACGTTTACGAACCCGGCGACAGCGCGACCGAGACGCGATACACCTACGTGGCCGGTTCCGGGTCGAACGGAGCCGTCGCATACGACAACGGCTTGTTCCTGCACTCCA
>NZ_VCBA01000003.1:251183-527567 GCF_007995245.1 Tateyamaria sp. syn59 | reverse complement strand
CAAACGATAGGGATTGATACTCGAAGTTCGGTACCTTGTCGCAGACCGTAAGCAAAAAAATACACGCATTACGAGCATAGCATGGCGCAAAAAAAGCCCAGCAAGCACATGGTTGAAGCGAACAACAAGTGGCATTTTTTCGCGCAGAGTTGAATTTCTATGCGCGTCTGCAGTGCACCTATCCATGTATCGAGCGGAGGTGATGCCGGTCTTCCATTAGCAGCGAGGCCGGAGAGAATAGAGACGTGGGCTTGGTTTGCACAGACCGGCACTCAAACATGGTCGCACTGGCTTGTCTGGGGCACGGTCGATGGGAAGCAATAACGTGACTTTAACCGTAAAGGTATTGCTGTCTGTCTGCCGTTTGAGTTCCGCGTGGCCACAACAAAATAGATGGCGCACCTAAGTATTCCGGTGTGTAACCTGAAAACGAATTAGCCATGAACGGAGCCAGATGAGATTTGACCACTGGCCGCTTGAGCAAGAGGGTCGTAAGAGACATCGACCGTCTTACTTCGATGCTCCGTTCGCCATCCACATTTCCGACATTCGCAGCGAGAGGGAAGTGCGTCATTACTCAGAGGTCACTAGGACGGGTGCCAACAAACCTCGCGCAGTCGCATGCAATGAATATCTCTTTAGTCCACGAACACCTTTGAAACGCTTCTGCTCTTTCAGCTTAGCGATAGTAAGCCAAATCACTTCAGCAAAGCGCCTTCGAAATCATCGCAAAATGCCGACGCGAGGCGGGATATCGGGCGCCCTGGACGCGTCAAAAGGCATGCTCCAACCGGAATCATCGGATCGAAGGCGCGTTTGACCAGCCCCATATTCGGCAAGAACGATGCGGTATAGGGATCGACCACAGCCACCCCGTTGCCGGATTGTGCGAGAACAGCCGCAGTGTGGCAGTAGCGGACCTCGACCTGAGGGGTATATGGCACGCGGGCGCTCTCAAACGCGGTTTGCAGAAGAAGGCCCAGCCGAGATGCCCGATCAAGCCCGATGAATCCATGCGTTGCAGCATCCGCAGGCCCGATCACCGAAAGCTCTTCCAACGGATGACCGGGCTTTATCAATGCCACCATGCGGTCGGTGCGCAATGTGCGTATGACCACACCGGGGTGGGCATCGAGACCCAGGACAAGACCCAGATCAATCGCCCCAATAGCGACCGCGTCGATCACATTCTCCATCCGTCGTACATCGTATTGCACCGTGACACGGGGACGAGAGGCAAGGAACGCGTGAAGCGCCACAGGCACCACAGAATGTCCCAAAGGTGGGGTGGCCATGATCCGCAGTTTACCCGTGGAAGCGCCACGCAGATCCCGCACACGGCTTTCGACAGAGCGGAGTTGTTCGAAAAGCGGCTCGACCTCCTCGAACAAGCTGCGCGCTTCGCTGGTGGGCAGCATGCGTTTCTTGTGTCGCTCGAAGAGAGCGAACTGCAACTGGTCCTCAAGCTGTTTGATCGCGGTAGAAACGGAGGGTTGCGATATGCCCAGCTCTGCAGCCGTGGCAACAGTTGTCTGATGGACCATAAGCGTGCCGAAAATCTCGAGCAGACGCAGAGAGAGGTCGTTTCGGCGCTTGATCTTCATGCGAGTAATATATGCAGCCTAAAGCTGCGAAGCCAGAACGGTACCCATCGCCATCGCCACAGCAGCTTGTGTCGGGTCAATCACTGGGCAACACAGCTCAGCTTCCAACGGCGCGCGGTGCACAGCCATGCCTGCGCACCCCAGGACAAGCACGTCTGCGCCATCCGTTTGCAAGGCCTTCCCCACCTCGGTGAGACGCTTGAACGTGCCGTCCCCCCGTGCACTTTCATCGACGGTCATATTCAGCGCGCGCTCTCCGGCAAGGCGGTCGAGCACACCCATCCGGCGCATGTAGCGGCGATGGCGCAGGGTTGAGGCTTCGGCAATCGCCACTACGCCGACCCGGTCGCCGCGCGCCAAAGCGGTGAGCATACCGCTTTCCTGAATACCGAAGACCGGCACCGGAGAGACGGAACGACATGCGTCTATGCCCGGATCGGAGTAGCATGCGATGACGAAGGCCGAGGCGTCCGCTCTTTGCTTGATCAGATCGACCAGCGGCAGGACAACCTGATCTGAGTGCACCTGGCTTTCGATGCCAAATGGTCCGTCGGTCAGGGTGACACAGTCGATCGCCGGGCCATCCGCGCGCGCAAACGGCGCAAGTGCGTTGACGAGCCCGTCGGTCACGGCCTGATTGGAATTGGGGTTGATGACGACAATGGGTCCGGTCATGGCGCGATCTCGGCCCCGAAGTTCGTGGCCGGGTCCAGTTCCGGCACGACATGGCCGGGATGGCCAGTCATATCGACGGGACGGCGGGGCACGAATTGGCCCGCGCCGGGTTTTGCAATCAACGTGCCTTGATCCACCACCCGCGCCCCGCGCGAAAGTACTGTCACAGGCCAGCCGGTCAGGGACCAGCCGTCATAAGGCGTGTAGTTCATCGCATCATGCTGGTTCTCGACAGTGACAGTACGCGTCTCCTCTGGATCCCAGATGGCAAGGTCGGCATCCATACCGATGGCGATGCTGCCCTTGCTGTCCATCCCGTAGAGTTGGGCCGCATTGGTGGCAGACAGGGCCACGAATTGCTGCAAGGTAATGCGCCCTTTGCCAACCCCTTCGCTGAAGAGAAGCGGCAGGCGGATGCCGATACCCGGCATGCCGTTGGCGATCTGCTTGAACGAAGCATTCGGGCCGTTTGCCAGCTTGCCGGTATCATCAAAGCGATAGGGCGCGTGGTCAGAGGAAAAAACGCTGAACGTGCCCGCCTGAAGGTGACGCCAAAGAGCCTCTTGCGTGGGCACGTCGCGCAAAGGTGGAGAGCACATGTATTTCGCACCCTCCATGCCCGGACAGTCGAGATCATCTCGGGTGAGGAACAGGTATTGCGAGCAAGTCTCGCCAAAAACCTTGGCGCCAGAGAGGCGCGCCTTAGCGATAAGCTCAGCGCCTTCGGGCGTAGAGACATGCACGATGAAAAGCGGCGCATCCACGAGAGCAGCTAGGGAAATGGCGCGGTTGATCGCCTCGATCTCGGCCAGCGCGGGGTGGCTGGGCGCGTGGTAGCGCGGCGCGGTATGGCCAGCGGAGACCAGACGGTCAGAAATCCAGCTGATCATGCCAGAGTTTTCGGCATGCACCATCGTCAGCGCGCCGTGGGTCTTGGCCACGGTCAGGATATCGAGGAATTGCCGGTCATCAATCCGCATCAGATCATAGGTCATGAAGACTTTGAACGAGGTGATGCCCCGCGCAAAGGCGGTAGGCAGCTCGTCATTCAGCGCCTTTTCCGTAGGGTCGGCAATAATCAGATGATAGCTGTAGTCGATTACCGAAGCCCCCTGCGCCCGGCTGTCATAAAGGTCGAGCGTTTCGATCACGCCCATCCCCCGATGTTGCGCGGCAAAGGGTACGAAGGACGAGTTGCCGCCATAGGCCGCGCTGATGGAGCCTGTGCGGTAGTCATCAGAGGTCATCCCGCCGGTCGCGGATTCCTGGGCGATATGGCAATGCGCCTCGATCCCGCCAGGCAGGACCAGCTTGCTTGTCGCATCAATCATATCGTCGGCCTCAAGTCCCAAGCCCAGGGCAGCAATCTTGCCGCCCGCGATACCGACATCGGCGTGAAAGCGGTCGGTCGCGGTGGCGATCTCTCCGCCTTTTATCACCAGATCATATGACATGTGTCTCTCCCCTATCAGACCGCACAGACGGCGCCACCATCGCAGCGGATCAGGCTGCTGGTAACATAGCTGGCCAGGAACGTGGCGACGTGTACGGGTTCCCGGGCTGGGTTTCTGCACCCGTCGGACACCAAACCTTCGGCGATTCCAAAGCCCCGCCCATGGGAGTAGGAAGACATGACGAGAGCGCCTGTGCCTTGCAGTCCCAGATCCATCAGCCGAGCTCCTTCAGACGCTTTTCAAGGCGATTGGTCAGACGGGTCAGTTCATCGGCATCTGTCGACGTAAGCGCCGGGCCCGGTGCGCGCACCTTGGCACTGGCGATCACGCCCCGGCGGCGCAGCACCTCCTTGCGGATGGCAAGGCCAAGACCAAGCTGCTGTTCATAGCGCACAAGGGGCAGATAGGCGTCGAAAAGATCCTCGGCCCCGTCCACATCGCCGGCCTGATGGCGGGCAACGACCTGCACCAGCATCTCTGGATAGGCAAAGCCGGTCATGGCGCCATCGGCGTCGCGCTGCATCTCTTGAGGCAGGAACAGAGCCGAATTCCCCGTCAGGATCGACAGACGCGGGACATTTCCGGTGCCCGTCTCGGCCCGCACGCGCGACAATTTGGTAAGGCCCGGCCAATCCTCGTGTTTCAGCATGACGATCTGCGGATGATCGACGGTCATGCCGATGATGCTTTCGACCGACACCTGCACGCCGGTCGTCTGCGGATAATCCTGAAAGCAAATCGGTACGTCCGACCCCAAAGTGGCGCAGACCTGGGCGATGTAGCTGCGCAGCTTTACCTCTGTTCCCAGACCTGGTTGCGGCGCGACCATGACACCCGCCGCGCCCATCTCCATCGACGTGTGAGCAAGGCGCGCCATATTGTCGAGACCCGCGGCAGAGACGCCAACGATCACCGGTACACGTCCTGCCACCCGGTCGAGTACCCGGCGTGCGAAGGTCACAGCCTCGTCACCCGCCATCTTGGGTGCCTCGCCCATGATGCCTAAGATAGTCATGCCGCTGACGCCGCAATCGAGATAGAAATCGACCATGCTGTCGGTGCTGGCCAGATCAAGCGCACCGCTGTCGTCAAAGGGCGTCGCGGCGATGATGAAGACGCCGCTGGAGTTTCGGTCGATGAGGTTGGTCACTTAAGGTCTCCGGTCATGTCGGGGCGGACGGGATGGACTGCGGTGCGATCTCCTCCAGCCTTGCATAGCGGTCTGCAAAAAGCCGCGCGACGGGATAGTCGCCGTTCCAATGCACATGCCAGTTTGCCGGATCCACCAGCCCCTCGCGTGCCGCAAGGCTCACAGCCTCGCCAATGACGATCTCGCGCTCTGGGCTGAAGGTCAAGGCAACGGTGCGGCGGCATTCTATGGCAACGGGCACATCGGCCAGACGCGGCGGGGCGACGTGGGTCGAAGGCGCCGTCAGCAGGCCCAGCGCCTCGGGCTCTCCTTCGTCGGGCGTATAGGCGGCGGCGGTGCCGACCATGGCTTCGGTCAGATCGGGCGTGGCGATGTTGATCACGAACTCTCCGTTTGTACGGATGTTGCGCGTTGTGTCCTTTGGCGATCCATCTGCGTGATGTTCAAGGCCAAGGGCAACCAATGCCGGATCCTTGCCGAACAGGTTGAAAAAAGAGAACGGCGCTGCATTGACGATGCCCTCCTCACTGATCGTCGTGATCCAGGCGACCGGGCGCGGGATCACCACTGCAGTCAGCAGCTTGTAGCGGTCCTTGGCCTCCAATGCGCACAGATCAACATTCAACGTCATGTGTCGGGATACTCCACCCCGGTCTGGGCGGTGATGCGCCCGTAATGTTCGGTCCGGCGGTGGCGGGCAAAGTCGAAGATGGTGGATTTGCCGAAAGCGCAAAGGTCCATATCACAGGGATAGACGATCAACTCGTCCCCTTCGGTCTCGGCCCGCGCCACGACAAAGCCGTTGGGATCGACGATGATGCTGCCCGCCATCAGCGGATGGCCGTCCTCGTCCCCCGCCTTGGCCACGCCCACCACCCACGAGGCGTTCTGGTAGGCCCCCGCCGTCATCGACAGATCCGAATGATAAAGCCGTTGCTCCAGCCCTTCGGCAGAGGCCTGACTGTTCACCGACGGCGTATTGTAGCCCAGCATGATGAGTTCGGCGCCCTGAAGGCCCATCACGCGGTAAACCTCGGGCCAGCGGCGGTCATTGCAGATACACATGCCCATCCAGGCATCCAGGTTGCGCCAGACCGGAAAGCCCAGATCACCCGGTTCGAAGTAGCGCTTCTCAAGATGCTGAAAGGCGCGGTCATGGTCGTATTCGGAATGTCCCGGCAGGTGGATCTTGCGGTACTTGCCGACGATCTCACCGGCCTTGTCGGTGAGGATGGATGTGTTGAAGTGATGTCCATCGGGCGTGCGTTCTGCGTAGCCAAAGCTGATCGCTATCCCATACGTGCGCGCACGGTCAAAAAGCGGCTGCGTAGCAGCGTTGGGCATTTCGGTTTCGAACCATGCCTCAACCTCTGCCGGGTCCTCCATGTACCAGCGCGGAAAGAAGGTGGTAAGCGCCAGTTCGGGAAAGACCACCAGATCACAACACGCTCCCCGCGCCTGATCGAGAAGGGCAAGCATACGGTCCACGACCTGCGCGCGCGTGTCGGTGCGCTGAATGGGGCCCATCTGCGCGCCTCCGATGACGATTTCCCGCATGGCGTTCCCTTTCTTGTCTTAGCTTGCGATGCGCCGTTCAAACCTGCTGATCAGTCGGACCAGCGGCCAGAGCATTGCGAGGTAAATCCCCGCTGCCAGCACCAGCGGCGACGCATTGTAGGTGAGCGAGCGCACAAGGCCCGCAGCATGAAGCATCTCACCCAAAGACACGACCGAGGCGAGGGAGGTGAGCTTGATCACCTCGACCACGTTAGACATCAGATCCGGCAGGACGTTGCGCGTGGCCTGCGGCAGGACCACGTGGATCAGGGTCTGGTTCTGGGTAAGCCCGGTTGAGCGGGCGGCTTCGGCCTGCCCCTTGTGGACCGATAGTAGACCTGCCCGAAAAATCTCGGCGAAATAGGCGGAGTTGTTCAGGAAAAACCCAATGGCAACGGCGGCAAAGGGCGACAGGCTGAGACCGGCGAAGGGCAGCCCGGCGTAGATGAAGATCAGAAGGACAAGAGGCGGAACCGCGCGGAAGAGATCGACTAAGGCGATGGCTGACCAGCGCACGGCACGGTTTCTTGAAACGGCAGCCAAAGCCGCGAGAAGCCCGCCAACCAAGCCGAGTGGGATCACCACCACGCAGATCAAAAGAGTGATGCCGAGCCCCTGCAGGACCAAAGGCAGGGCCTTCACCATGATCTCGACGTTGAAGAACTGGGTTAGGATCGCCTCCATCTCACACACCCGGCGCTGCAAAGCGCGTTTCGAGCCAGCGAGAGAAGATCACCAGAGGCAGAAACAGCAGGACATAAGCGATGGCTGCCAGCATCAGGGGGGACGCATTGGCAGAAAAGCTTTGGGCCGTGGTGGCCTGACCTAGGATGTCCGGCACGCCGATGACCATACCAAGGGCGGTCATCTTAGTGATGGCAATGGCCCGGTTGGTGAGCGGTGGGATGACCAGGCGCACGGCTTGCGGAAGTATGACCCAGATGAGCGTTTGGGTGAAGCCGAGCCCGGTGGAGCGGGACGCCTCCCACTGGCCCTTAGGCACGGCGGTGATCCCGGCCCAGACGATTTCCTCGGCAAAGGCGGCGAGGACGAGGGTGAGGATCAGGTAAAGGACGGTGGAGCTGGAGAGGAGAATGCCAAGGTTCGGCAGGCCGAAGAACACGAGCAGGATCAGGACGAGCGGTGGAAGTGCCCGGAACATATCAGCATAGATGACGATCAGGGCAGAAAGAGGCCGGATGCGGTAAGCCCGCAGGCAGGCCAACGCCGCGCCACCGACGATCCCGCTGACCACGATCAGCACCGACAGAAGCACTGTGACCCAGACCCCTTGCAGGATCGACGGCGCATAGCGCGCAAGCACCGCGCCGTTAAAGAAGGTGTCGAGAAACGCCTCCACCTCAGCCCCGACCGGAAAAGCGCGCAAGAAAGGTCTGTGTGCGCTCGTGGTGCGGCGTCTCGAAGATCTGTTCAGGCGTCCCCTGCTCCACGATCCGACCGGCATCCATGAAGATCACGCGGTCGGCGGCGTCGCGGGCGAATTTCATCTCGTGACTGACGACAAGCATCGTCATGCCCTGCGCCTTCATATCCTGCATGACCGCCAGCACATCGCCCACCAGCTCTGGGTCCAGCGCCGATGTCGGCTCGTCAAAGAGCATTACCGACGGCTCCAGTGCCAAGGCGCGGGCGATTGCCACGCGCTGCTGCTGGCCGCCCGAAAGATGCGCAGGATAGCTGGCCGCCTTGGCCTTCAGCCCGACACGGTCTAGCGCGGTGAGCCCCATTGCTTCAGCCTCGGGACGTGGCAAACCACGAACCTTGCGCAAGGCCAGCGTGACATTGCTGAGGGCCGAAAGATGCGGGTAGAGGTTGAAGGCCTGAAAAACCATGCCCATCCGCCGGCGGAGTTGGTTTACGTCCACTTTCGGTCCGGTGACCGGGTCACCTTCCAGCGTGATCTCCCCTGCATCGGGTTCCTCCAGCCGGTTGCAACAGCGTAGCATGGTGGATTTGCCGGAACCGGAGGGGCCGAGGACAAAGACCAACTCACGGCGGGCAACGGTGAGGTCGATGCCCTGCAGCACCTCCTCCGACCCGAAGGACTTGCGCAGGCCGCGCACTACCAGCGTGGGTGGTGCCACGGCCTCCTGCGCGGCCTGCGTCATCTTAGTTGCAGGCTGGTGTATGACCATTGTCCAAATACCCATTGAAGCCCGGTTGTCCGAAGCCCGCAACAGGCGTGACGGCGGCAGAACCTTCGGCGGGTGCGGTGCCAAACCACTTCTCGCTGAGCGCGGCGATGGTGCCGTCGATCTTCATGCACTCGATGATCGCCTCCACCTCGGCGCGCAGATCCTCATCGCCCTTGCGGAAAGGCATGCCCCAGACGAGCCCTGTGGAATGCAGATAGCTCAGCTTGATCGCCGGGTTCTGCTTGGCCGCCCAAGCCGACACGGTGTTGCCAGCGACGTTGGCAAAGGCGCGGCCTGATACCACCGCCTGCACGGCGTCGCTGTTGGTGCCGTAGCTTTCGACGGTCCAGCCGATCTCATCCTCCAGCCCGCGCGCCCAATTGTCATAGACAGAGCCCTTATTGACGGCGATCACCTGTCCTTCGAGGTCCGCCAGATCGGTGATGTCATCGGCATCCGCAGCGATGACAAACTGAAAGTCAGTGTTCAGATAGCCTTCGGAGAACAACAGGTTTTCGGCACGCTCTTCAGTGATGGTGACTGGCGCCACTACGAAATCATATGTTCCCGCCGCAAGCGCCGGAAGAATGCCGGAAAACTGCGTCGCGACGATGTTCATCTCCGCCCCCATCCGGGTGCCAATTTCGTTGGCGAGATCCACGTTGAACCCTTCAACGCCACCGCTGAGGCTTGGCATCGCGTGTGGAGCAAAGGTGCCGTCGAGCGCAACGTTAAAGGTCCTGGTTTCGGCCAGCGCCGGTGCGGATAGGGTCAGGGCGATAGCCAAGGCGCCCAAGTTCAATAATGGTGTCATACTCACCTCCTGACATCTTCCCTCCCACCGACAGGCTAGACGAGACCCTGCGGACCACATAGGAAAATTGATAAATTTATGATTTAATTTCAGATGACATCATAGCTATTGCTTATATTTCTCCGGCTACTCACATTATCGCTTCAATCAGAAACGGGCCGGGTTCCTGCGTGGCCGTTTCGAGCGCTTTGAATAGCTCATGCACGTCGTCCACCCGAACACCGGAGACGCCCATACCCTTGGCGAGTGACACGAAATCGAGCTCCGGGCGGTCGAGATTCAGCATATCGAGCGCGGAGCGACCGGGATTGGCACCCACGTTGAAAAGTTCATGTTTGAGGATCTCGTAGGTTCGGTTGGCAAAGATGACGGTGGTGACATTCAGGCTCTCCCGCGCCTGTGTCCAGAGGGCCTGGATCGTGTACATGGCAGACCCATCAGCCTGCAGCGTGACGACGGGACGATCCGGCGCGGCGCAAGCCGCACCAGCCGCGAGAGGTGGGCCAATGCCGATGGCGCCGCCCGTGATGGAAAGCCAGGAATGAGGGCTGCACCCAGCCGTCGCGTCATAGATTGACCGGCCGGACGTGATGCTTTCATCGACAACGATGGCATTCTCCGGGAGCGCTGCGGCAATAGCGATGGCGAGACTGTCGGGAGTAATGGATCCACTTGCGGGAGGTGCGGCCAAAGGCGCGTCTACCGGCGCTGTGGCCCGCGCACCGAGCCGATCGGCCAAGGCCGCGATGGTGGCAGCCCCGTCCCCGTCCGGACCACACAGCGACAGGACCTCACACCCCTCCGGCAGCAACAGGCTGGGGCGGTCGGGATAGGCGAAGAACGCAACAGGTGGCACCGTTTCGATCAGGATCGCATTGGCGTATGGCTTGAGCATGTCGAGTGCGAGGTCGATGGGATAGGGAATACGGCGAACGGCTGCGCGGCCCCTGCCCCGCTCAATCCGCCTGTTGGATGTCGGCGCCAAAACGTCGGCACCGGTGCGGGCCGCGATACCTTGCATCAGCGCCAGCGCGTCCGGGTCCTCCAGAACCGCGCCACCGACAAGGAAAACGGTCGGATCGTCACTCTCCAAAGCGCGAACCGCATCGGTCAGAGCCGCCTCGTCCGGGGCCGCAAGAACGGGAGAAGGGGGAGGTGGCGCAAGCACGCCCCCCGCATCCCATCCCACATCGGCAGGCGCGATGAGTGTGGCAATTGCGCCGGGTTTTGCAGTCGCAGCAGCAAAGGCGTCCATCGCATCAGCCGCGAACTGGCTCGGCGTCATGGCCGTGCGCACCCAGTCGCTGAAGGGCCGCGCGGCGCCTTCGACATCGGCAGTGAGCGGCGCATCATACTGGCGGTGGCGCAAGGCATGATCGCCCACGAGATTTATCATCGGCGTGCGGGCCTTGCGGGCATTGTGAATGTTCGCCGCTGCATTCGAGAGACCGGGCGCAAGGTGCAAGAGCGTCACAGCAGGCTTGCCAGCCATCCGCGCGTAGCCGTCCGCGGCCCCGGTCACAACCCCTTCGAAAAGTCCCAGCACGCAGCGGAGGCACCCGGTGCGATCAAGCGCGTCGACAAACTGCATCTCAGATGTACCGGGATTGGCAAAACAGACGTCTATGCCGGCGCTATGCAGGCTGCGCACCACGCTTTCAGCGCCGTTCATTGGGGGATCGTCTTTCATGTTGCACTCTGTTTTTTGAGGGCTGCGCTTTGCAGCACGTCGAGGCGTCGTTGCAAGCTCGGCGCTGTGGGCGTTGTTTGAATTGCGACCGTCTCAGGCACAACCTCTTCGGCAAAATGGCAAGCCACGCGCGTTGCACCAAGCGCGCGCAACTCCGGACGCTCAGTGCGGCAAACCTCTTGCGCCATTGGACAGCGAGGATGAAACGCGCAGCCAGACGGTGGTGCCAGCGCACTGGGGGCATCGCCTTGAACCGGCTCAGTCCCATCACGAATGGTAGGATCCGGGCGCGGGGCGGCTGCGATCAGGCTCAGCGTGTAAGGGTGGCGCGGTGCGGCAAAGAGCGCCTCGGCAGTCGCTTCCTCGACAATCCGGCCCAGATAGATCACCGCGACCCGCGCCGCGATGTGCCGGACGACGGCCAGATCGTGGCTGATGAAGATGTAACCGATACCGAATTGCGCCTGCAGATCCTGCAACAGGTTCACGATCTGCGCCTGCACACTGACATCAAGGGCAGAAACTGGTTCATCGCATACGATCAGGCGGGGCCGCGTGGCGAGCGCACGCGCGATGCCGACACGTTGACGCTGGCCACCGGAGAATTCATGCGGATAGCGCTGGGCGTGGAAGCGCGACAAACCACAGGTGCGCAAAAGCTCAGTGACCTTGTCGTCAACAGTGTCAGGCGTAGCCAAACCGTGCAAAAGCAGCGGTTCAGCCAGCGTCTCGGCCACAGTCATCCGCGGATTGAGAGAGCCGAAGGGATCCTGAAATATGATCTGCAACTTGCGCCGCATGTCGCGCATGGCGTCGGTCGACAGGTTGAGGATTTGCTCTCCGTCCAGACGCACGGAACCGTCTGTCGCCTCTACCAGCCGCAGGACAGTACGCCCGATGGTGGACTTGCCGCAACCAGACTCGCCGACGATGGCAAGGGTTTCGCCCTCATTCACGTCAAAGCTGACATCGTTGACGGCCTGAACATGCCCGACGACGCGACGCAGCAGCCCCCGGCGAACGGGGAAGTGTTTGGTCAGACCACGGACTTCCAGCATTGCAGTCATACCGTGGTCTCCTCAATTGGCGCGCGCCAGCACGCGACGGCGTGATCCGGGCCGATCTCGCGTAACGGAGGCACAGCGCTGCGGCAGCGGTCGTCGGCCAGCGGACAGCGGGACGCAAAGCGACACCCGTCGATCTTGACCCAGGGCGGCGGGACGGACCCCGCAATGGTAGAGAGCCGGTCAACAGTGGTGTCGATCCGGGGCACAGCGGCCATAAGGCCGATCGTGTAGGGGTGCTGCGGGTCGGCAAATAGCGCTTTGGTCGGGGCCTGTTCGACCACGCCACCGGCATACATGACAACCACGTCGTCGCAGGTCTGGGCCACGACGCCCAGATCGTGCGTGACCAGAAGAACGGCGGCGCCGGTGCGTTCACGCAGATCGGTCATCAGATCAAGAATCTGCGCCTGAATCGTGACGTCGAGCGCGGTCGTCGGCTCATCCGCGATCAGCAGGTCAGGATCGTTCGCAAGCGCTAGCGCGATCATCACCCGCTGTCGCTGCCCGCCGCTCAGTTGGTGCGGGTAGTCATGGGCCCGCTCCTTCGGGGACGGCAGACCCACCAGGTCGAGCAGTTCAACCGCACGGTCCATGGCGGCCTTGGACGAAAGCCCGGAATGCACGGTCAGGCTTTCGACAATCTGCTCGCCACAGGTATAGACCGGGTTGAGTGAGGTCATCGGCTCCTGAAAGATCATTCCAATCCGCCCGCCGCGCAAGACGCGCATGTCGCGCTCCGGCATGCTGAGCAGGTCGCGCCCTTCGAGCACGATGCGCCCGCCTGCGTAATGCCCCGGAGGCTGCGGCAGCAACCGCATGATCGAGAGGGACGTGACGCTTTTGCCGCAACCGGATTCGCCAACAAGGCCGAGAGTGCGGCCCCGCTGCAAGGTCAGGCTGACGCCCTGCAGGGCGCGCTGAACAGTGCCGCTGACATGGAATTCGACGGCAAGGTCTTCGACCTTCAGGAGCGGTTCGGTCGTCGTGCCGATATCGACCTCCTCCATCTTCATGCGGTGATCGGGTAAACGTAAGGCGACGCCTGATCGTGCCGCCGGTCGGCGAAATCGAGACCGCGGAAGGCCTCTTCGGCCCGGCGCTGCGCCGCCTCAAGACGGGCCAGCGCGTCGGGCAGATCAAAGGCCTGCACGGTGCCGTCCACGACCACGTGGCGCCCATCAATAAAGACGTCGGTCACGGCCCGCTCGCCTGCGACATAGATGAGCGAGCGCAGGGGATCACGCAGGGGACACATTGACGGCGCAGTGATATCAGCCAGGAACAGATCGGCCTTGGCGCCGACGGCCAGTTTGCCGATGTCGTCGCGACCCAGGATCGCAGCGCCTCCGGTCGTGGCGGCATCGAAGATATGGCTGGTGCGCAGGTCGTATGCATTCCGAGAGGTGACACGGCTGAGATACAGCGCATTGCGCAGTTCTTCGAGCATGTTGTGTGGGTAGGTGTCGGTGCCGATCCCGACTGGCACACCGCCGCGGATATAGCGCCCGACGGTGTTCATTGTGATGCCACGGCGCTGGAAGACAGTTGGGCAATGGGCGACCGCGGCGCCACTCTCCTGTAGCAGGGCGAAATCGTTCGCCTCGGGC
The DNA here is from genome assembly GCF_007995245.1 of Tateyamaria sp. syn59. GTDB lineage: Bacteria > Pseudomonadota > Alphaproteobacteria > Rhodobacterales > Rhodobacteraceae > Tateyamaria. The sequence continues at coordinate 513,793 of NZ_VCBA01000003.1, read as the reverse complement.
CAATAGACCATGTCGTAGTCGTTGAGGAAAATCCCATGGCCGATGATGGCGCCCTCCGCCAGCACACCCAGATCGTCAAGCCATTCCAGCGGGGTGCGACCATGTCGGCGGGTGATCTCGTTGAACTCCACCACGGACTGGGCAGCGTGGATCTGGAACGGCAGCCCCTTGTCCTGAGCGGCAGCAAAACTGTCGCGGATGAGGTCAGGCGTGCAGGTGTCTATCTGCGACGGGGAAACCATGCCCGACAAGCGCCCGGACGGATGCGCTGCGGCGGCATCGACCAGCGCCAAGGCGGCTTCCATAGCAGCACGACCTGCGGCCTCGTCCCACTCATAATCGACCGTGCTGCCAGTGTCGGTATACCAGCGGGCGGAGCGGTACATGGGCGAGACCACGCCTCGCAGGCCGGATGCGGCGAAGGTATCAAGCCAGCCGTCCCAGGCGACCGACAGGTCCACGAGGGTCGTAACGCCCGACAGCAAAAGCTCGCTGTAGGTGACCTCGACACAGGCCTGGCGGCCCTCGTCATCGGGGCGAAAGAGCGGCATGAATTCATAAAGCGAAGACATACCCAGCTTGGGACTGCCCAATTCGTCCAGCATCCCCTTGTTCATCGCCTCGGACGACGGATGCGAATGGATGTTGACCAGACCCGGTGAGACCAGCCGGTCACGCCCGTCGATCTCAACATCCGCCGTGCCGTCATACGTGCCGCCGACATGAATTATCTTGTCTTCTTCAAAGGCGACATCGCCGTCCTTGAGGTAGGTATGCGCGCCCGCCTCGTGGGCAACGATCCAGGCTGCGTTACGAATAACAGTGACGGGCATGGGGACCTCCGGTCAATCTGGGTCAAGCGGGGCCGCTCCAGGCGGCCCCGTCATGCGTTACTCTTTGAACTTGAGGTCGAGACCCTTGTAGAGCCCGGCACCATAGATGTTGTGCGGCACGACGGTCTCCAGATCTGCCGACTGCGCAACGACCATCGGCTCGTGATAGAGCGGCAGCCAGACTGCAGCGTCATGCACAATCTCCAGCACCGCGCCGTAGCTTTCGGCGCGGGTCGCATCGTCCAACGCGGTCTTGCCCGCTTGCAGCAACTCGTCCGTCTGTGCGTCGTTCCAGTTCATCCGGTTCGGCGTAGGCATATTCTCGGACCGGAAGTACAGGTTCAGCGCATCACCGGACGAGACATAGGGAAAGCTCATCCCGAACATGTCAAACTCCTGCGTGGCAAGGCGGCCCCACGCGACGGTTGCGTCGAACGCCTGAATGTCCATCGCCACGCCGATTTCCCGCAAATAGGCTTGCACAGACTCCGAAATCTTGCCCCAGGTCGATCCGGCAAAAACGTACGCAATTGGCTCCAGCCTCACACCGTCCTTGCTGCGCACGCCGTCCGAGCCAAGCTCCCATCCAGCTTCGTCGAGGATACGGTTCGCTTCATCAGGATCGTAGGTCAGCAGCGTGTCGTCGAGCGCCGTGTTCCAATCAAGCGCACCTTGCGAAACGTAGCTATAAGCCGGTTCCACCTCGCCAAAGAACAGGTCCTCAGCCATGGCAGTCTGATCGACCGCGAGGTTGATCGCCTGCCGCACCGCAGGGTCAGAGACAGTCGCCTTGTCGATCTTGAACCCCATGAAATAGGTCCAGAAGGCAAGATCCGAGCGGACAACCTCGACCGTCGGCGCGTCGCGCAACTGCGCCAGCGCGATGTCGGGCACATATTGTGTGATCTCGCTTTGGCCCGTCAGCAACGCGACCGTGCGGGTGTTTTCCTCGGGCACAACCTGCCAGGTGATCTTTTCCATGCTGGCGGGACCGGTATTGGTGTGGAAGGGTGCGCCCCAACTATAGGCCTCGTGACGCTCGATGATCATCTTGTCGCGCGGGGTCCATTCGACCCAACAGAATGGGCCAGAGCCGTTGAAGCCTGAGACACCGAAATCCTCGCCCAGCGCCTCGACATTGGCGGAATCGATAATCGTGCCGAAGGATTGCGTCAGTTGGTAAAGCAGTTCCGAGAAAGGCTCGCTCAGCTTGTATTCGACGGTGAATTCATTGACCGCGGTCACGCTCTCCACATCGCCCGCGCGCCAGGCGACCGGCGATTTCGTCTCGGGATCGACCCAGCGCGTGATGGAATAGGCGACATCCTCCGCCGTCATCTGCTTGCCGTCGCAGAAATAGACATCATCTCGCAGGTTGAAGGTGTATGTCAGGCCATCGTCCGACACGTCCCAGGATTCGGCCACGCCCGGCTCGATCGTCTGCATATCAGGGTTCAGCGACACCAAAGTGTCGCCCAGCATGAACAGCACCTCGGCCGCGGCGCGGGCTACCGCGCGGTGTGGGTCGTAGTTGTTGCTGTCGACCTCGCGCACTACGGTGATCTCTGCCGCTTGCGCGAAAGCAGGCAGGGCAAGCGCAACAGCGGTGGTTAAAGTCAATCGTTTCATTTTCCTTATCCTCTTCCTGTTGGGTCTTCTTTTGGGGTCAGGACCGCAGACGCGGGTCCAGCACATCTCTAAGCGCATCGCCCAGCACATTGGCAGCCAGCACGATCACGAAAATCATCACCGACGGGATCACCGCGATATGCGGTGCAAAAAGCAGAAAATCTCGCCCTTGCGCGGCCATCATGCCAAGTTCAGCCTGGGGCGGCTTGGCGCCGAGGCCCAGAAAACTGAGGGCAGCGCCAATGAGGATGATCTGGCCAAAGCGCAGGCTGATGAAAATCAGGATGGACGAAATGCAGTTGCGCAGAAGGTAGCGCGTGAAAAGCGCCAGATCCGACAGACCCACGGCACGGCCCGCTTCGATGTATTCCTGTTTCATAACGCTGACAGCGATGGACCGCGCGATACGGGCGCAATCAGGTACGGTTGCGATGGCCAGCGCGATCATCACCGGGATGGCACCGGGCCCGAAGACGGCAACAAGGGCCAGCCCGAGAAGGATAGCAGGGAAGCTTAGCATGACATCCACCAACCGCATCACCCAAGGATCGAGGCGCGGGCGGAAGGCGGCAAGCAGGCCGAGGAGAGAGCCCAGCACACCGCCCAGACCCACACTGACAAGACCGATCAGCAGTGTCAGGCGCGTGCCATAGAAGATGCGGCTAAGGATGTCCCGGCCCTGCCCGTCCGTGCCAAATGGGTGAAGCCAGGCGCCACGGTCGCTCCAGACCGGAGGCTGCATGACGGCACGGGACGAGGCGTAAGGATCATGCGGAGAGATCAGCGGCGCGAAGATGGCGCACAACACGATGATGGTCAGAACGATCAGCGCCAAGAATGCTGCCGGATCGCGGACCAGCCGCCGCCACCAGGGCAGGCTGGGCGCCAGGGCATCCAGATCGACGGGTTCAGCGATGCTCATGATGTCTGCACCCGCGGATCGAGCAGTGCGTAGAGTACATCGACGATCAGGTTGATGAGGATGAAGGCCAGCGCAAGGATCAGGATGGCGCCTTGGGCCAGCGGGAAGTCACTCGACAAGATGGCGCCTACGGCAAGACGCCCGATGCCTGGATAGGAAAATATGCTTTCCGTCACCACCGCACCGCCGAGCAGATAACCAGCCTGCAGCCCCACAAGCGTAACCACCGGGATCAGCGCATTGCGCAACCCGTGACGCAGGATGACGCGCGTCTCGGACAGCCCCTTGGCGCGGGCGGTGCGAACATGATCGAGGCGCAGAACCTCCAGCACCGATGATCGGGTCATCCGCGCCACCGGTCCAATGAAGATCAAACCAAGAGACAGAGCGGGCAGCGCGATATGGCGCAACCCATCAATGGTCCAAAGCGGCCCACCCCGCCCGATGAACGGCAGAAGCCGCCATTGCACACCGACGAAGTGGATCAGCATCAGACAGATGAAGAAGATGGGAAGCGAAACGCCGGCCACAGAGAACGCCATGATCGCCCGGTCAGTGATGGAGCCGCGCCAGACCGCGGCCAGTGTGCCCAACGCGATGCCCAGAGGGATCGACCAGATCAGACAGGCCACCATCAGCTCGGTCGTCGGACCGATGGCAGCGCCCAACTCGCTGATAACCGTCTTGTTGGAGATGAGTGAGCGGCCCAGATCCCCCTCCGCCATACGGCCTAGATAGCGAAAAAACTGAGTGAGTACCGGTTCATCAAGACCCATCTCGGTGCGGATGGCCGCGACAACCTCGGGGGTGGCCATCGGACCGGCCATCACAATGGCCGGATCACCGGGAACGAGGATCAACAGGCCAAAGCCCAGAAGCAAGACGCCGAAAAGAACGGGGACGGAGATAATCAGACGGTTAAGAACCAACGTCATCATATTGCCGCACCCTCCCGCCGGTACACGACCTGTCCACCCAGAATAGTGAGGTCGCATTGCACTTCCAGCAGACGCTCCGGCTCACCCGCCTCCACGGCGGTGAAGAAATCCGTGTCAAAGACTGCGACGTCGCCCAATTGCCCCGGTGTGAGCCGCCCCTTGATCCCCTCTTCGTGCGCCGCGTAGGCACCCGCATAGGTGTAGGCCTCTAGTGCCTCGTCCAGGGTGAGCGCCTGATCTGCGCCCAGCAACTTGCCTTGCTGGGTCTTACGGGTGATCATCGTGTAGAGGTTCGGACGCGGGTCGATCTCCACCACCGGGCAATCAGTGCTGGCGGAGGGATGCAGCCCCCGCTCCAGCCAGGTGCGCATCGGATGCGACGCCTCGATCCGCTCACGCTCCAGCAGGGTGAGGTACAGATCGCCGAAGTAATAAAGAAAAGCAGGCTGCGGCGCAGGCAGGATATGAGCAGCGACCATCCGCTCCATCTGGTCGGGGCGCAGCCATCCGCAATGCTCGATCCTATGGCGTCGACCCGGATCAGGCGTCTTGGCCAGAGCCGCCTCAAGCGCATCCAGCACCTGATCAATGGCCGCATCGCCAATCGCGTGGATCGCCATGCGGTAACCTGCGTCGTGGGCGGCGGCGACCATTTCGTTCAGCTCATCGGAAGGCAGGCAGAGCAACCCTTTGTCCTCGCCGCCCAGATACGGCCTTGTCATGGCCGCTGTGCGTCCACCCGCGCTGCCGTCGGTGAAAATCTTGACCGGACCAATGCGAAACATGTCGCCGCCGGAACCGGATATCATGCCGGCGCCCATCGCCTCAGGCAGGACGTTTCTGCTCTTGTCGCCCATCAGCGTGGCATAGACGCGTACTGGCAAGCGTCGCTCACGATGCGCTTTCTGATAGGCCAGCATCTCGGTCCAGCCATCACGGATGCCCACAGCGGCCTCCGTACAGGACGTGATACCGTAGGACAGCAGATCGCGACCGCCCCGTTCGATTGAGGCGACGAGTTCGTCGACATTAGCCGGTGGAAGGACCTGCATCACCGCGTCCCGCCCGTTTTCAGCCAGAAGCCCGGTCAGCCGGCCATTCTGACGCTCAATCAGACCACCGGGTGGCGATCGGGTGTCTTCGGTGATCCCTGCAAGCTCCAAGGCGCGCGAATTCGCAACCGAAAGATGCCCGCATGTTCGCACGATATAGACGGGGTGGTCGGGTGCGGCCTGATCCAGTTCCTCCCGATACGGATGGCGCCCCACATCAAGCTTGAAGTGGTCATAGCCTCGCCCGATCAGCCACTCATCTTTCGGTGTGCTGGCTGCCTGCGCGCGCACCACATCGAGGAGCCCCTCCAGCGTTTGGACCTCAGATGGGCGCAAATCCATCTCCGCCATGGACGTGCCATACGGAATGAGGTGCATGTGTGCGTCATTGAGGCCCGGCATCGCAAAACGCCCAGCAAGGTCAACCACTCGCGTGTCTGGTCCGATGAGCGAGGCAAGGTCCGCTGCAGTACCGACCGCCAAAACCCGCCCGCCCCAAAAGGCGATTGCTTCGGCCCGGTCGAGGTCTTTGCCGCACCAGACAGTCCCGCCGGTCAGCACAAGATCGGCAGACACGATCGCGCTCATGAGCGCTTGCGTCTTGCAATGGGTTGACCGGATCCATCGTCGTTGTGCATGCGCCTCGCCAGTCTCAGGGTGATTTCGGTATTGCGCTGCCTTCAAGTAGACGACCGCATCTGAGTACCTGTCAACGTCAGCCCGATTTGCGCGCAAGCGGGAATGGTTTCGCTAAGTCACTGACCTTGAGCGAAGAATTAAGGGCTACGCTGTTCGCGTCGCTCAAGATCCATTTATTAAAATTCCGATAAGATCATAGCCAAATCGTGGCGTATCTGAATATTCTGAACTCGGACGCCTTGGTTGCCGAACAGGTCAGTGGACCTCAGTTTAGGCTGGATATCCTCCATACAAAGTTTCAGGAAATATCCGCCATCAAGACATCGCAAGGACACGCCAACAGAGGCGGTCACAATGCGGCACATTCTCTAGTTGCACCCTCAGCATGACATCGACCTGCGCGTTTGAACAATGGGCACCTGCACTCTCCGGGATCTGCCTGACTAGGGCCCGTTAGCCCGCAGCTGCAGTACAGATGCTGCGCTCGCAGCCCACTTTTCAGCTGTTCGCTGCCGCTGCCAACACTCAGTGACGTCAGGCCTTTTCTAAAGAGAGTTCGATTGTATACCCGAAGCCACGCACGTTGCGGACGACGACGGCCTCTGTCTCGGCTGAGAGTTTGCGGCGGAGGTAGGAGACATAGACTTCCACGACGTTCGTGCGCGTGTCGAAGTCGTACCCCCAGACCGCCTTGAGAAGCTCTGTCCGGCTCATGACACGGCCCTGGTTCTCCAGAAGGGCGGCCAGGAGCGCGAACTCCGTTGCCGTCAGCACGAGAGGAACACCGGCAACATCGGCAGATGCCGTTGCACGATCAAGCCGGAGAGGTCCCAGAACAGAGGCGGGCGGTGCAGGCTCTGCCAATCCTCCGTGACCCGCTCGGCGCAGCAGGACCTTGACGCGCGCCGTTAGCTCAGAAAGTGCAAATGGCTTTGTCAGATAGTCATCTGCGCCAGCGTCGAGGCCTTGTAGCTTTTCTTCCAGACTGTCGCGGGCTGTGAGCATCAAGATCATGACGCCCAGACCCGCGGCCCGCAAGGCACGGCAGAGTTCGGCGCCTTCGCTGTCAGGCAGCGTTCGGTCGAGCACGATCAGCGCGGGCGGATCCGCTTGGACATGCTCAACCAGACCTTGACCGAAAGTACGGACCGTGACCTCGTGCCCTTCCAGACGCAGGCCCTGAGTCACGATTTCACAGATCTCGAAATCATCCTCGATAAGCAGGATGCGGGCCCCATCCGTCATGATTTGCTCAGAGGCAGCTCAAGACGGACGACGGCGCCGCCATCCTTTGCATTGGACAGACGAAGATGGCCGTCATGCCCCGCCATTATCCAGTCGGCGATGGACAGGCCAAGCCCGTTCCCCCGGCCCTGCCCCTTGCGAAACCGGCGCGCCGGCTCTGCAATCTCGGAGTCAGAGAAACCCGGTCCCTCATCGGCCACCTCCAACACCGCGTGGTTGCCCGCACGCATCAAAGTCACCCAAACCGTGCTTCCGGACGGTGCGGCCGCAACCGCATTGTCGAGCGCGATAAGAACGGCCTGGCGCAGCCGGTCTGCATCGCCCTCGATGGTCAGCAGGGCGTCCGGCTGGCTGGGCATCAGAGTGATGCCCTTCCCACGCGCGAGCTGGCGGCAATCGAGCAAAATGTCCGCCAGCACATCCTGCAAGACCACGGGGCCCTTTTCGATGGAGATCACACCTGCCTCGGACCGGGCCAGAAACAGGAGATCATCGACCAACCGCCCCAGATGATTGGACGTCCGCACTATACGCTCAAGAACCGTCCGCATCGTATCTGCGTCCGATCCCGGATCAGCAAGTGCGACTTCGGCACGGCCCCGCAGAACGGTGAGCGGCGTGCGCAACTCATGACTGATATCTGCCAGAAACCGCGACCGCTGCTCGGACTGCAGTTCCAGATCCTGCAGTGCCGTCGTCAACGCCTCGGTCCGCTCGGCCACCTGACGTTCCAAAGAATCCCGCGCCGCGACCAGAGCGCCGCGCTGCGCCGATACCTTGGCGGTCATGTTGTCGAAACCCCGTCCAACGTCACCAAGTTCGTCACGCCGATTATCGCCGATCCGGGCCTCGAGGTTCCCGGCAGAGACGGCGCGAACTGCAGCGTCGAGGCGTGCGATGGGTTGCAGGATACTTTTGTGTAGGAACGCGGACAGGACCAACGCCCCACTGACCGCCGAGAGGGCAAGGAAGACGACGATCCAGCGAATACGCGCCGCCGCAACCTGAGAGTCCAACAAGGCGTCCCTGACCTGAACCTGTTCGCGAACAACCGACTCTTCCGTCAGCTGATCGAGCGCAACATCGAAGCCGTCTTCAATCTCTTCCGCGTAGATCGCAACTGCACGCGCGGTATTGTCTTGGTATAATGAGCTGACCATGCGCGAGCGAGCGTCCTCCAACCGGGTGACAGCTTCGCGCAGCCCTTTCATGCGGTCGAGTTCCAATTGCACGTAAGCGGCTTCCTGCTGGTTGCCAGACCGAGTGAGGTCTTGGAACTCGCCCAAGATCTTCCGCTCCATGGCGGAAATGGTTTCCATGAGAACGTCGTGCGCCGCCGCTGCTTCTTCCGACTCGGGGCCGAGTATGACGTGTTCGGCAATCTGCTCGGAATAGTTATCAGCCATCTGCGCGATGGTTTTGACAGTTAGCGACTGCTCATAGCTGTTGATGATTTCCTGCATGACAGTCTGGTTAGAGCGCAGTGTCATAAGCATCACGGTCACAACTGCTCCGGCTGTGAGGATAAGCGCTGTTTGCGCAATGGCGATTTTGGTGGTGACGCGCATCTGGTCCTTGGCCCGGCCTTCGACGCGACTGTAGCACCCGTCGTTTTGTCAAGCATGGGTCAATCCAGCTCTCTAACGAAATTCTAATCCGCGCTAATCCCCTTCTAACGGGTAACGCGGACGATCCCACATATCTGGATGGCACACGGTTATGACAACCACGCGACACTCAAGGATCACGCACCAATGCTCCATGCCCGTCCGCCATTTCCAATTGATCCGCGCGCCCAGCGAGCCGAGCCGATGCGGATTGTACTCTATTCCCATGACACGCTGGGTTACGGCCACCTGCGGCGTAACCTGCTGATCGCTGCTGCTCTCGCCGAGATCGAACCGCGCCCCGAGATCCTGCTGATCGGAGGGATGCGCGAGGCGGGCGCCTTTGCCATGCCCGCAGGGGTGGACAGCATCACCTTGCCCGCCTACGCCAAGCAGGGCGACGGCAGCTACCGACCACGCGATCTGGGTGGCGATCTTACACGGCTTGCAGCGCTGCGCGCGCGCATTGTGCGCAGCACAGTCGTAGGCTTCGACCCCGACCTTGTCATCGTCGACAACGTGCCGCGCGGCGCACAATACGAACTTGACGGTATGCTGCGTAAGCTGAGGGCGCGCGGCCGTGCCCGAATCGTGCTAGGGCTGCGCGACGTCATCGACGACTGCGCAACCGTACGCCGGCAGTGGTTGCGTCAGCGCAACTTCGAGACCGTGCGACGTTTTTACGATGCGGTTTGGATTTATGGCGACGCCGATTTCTACGACATCCTGCGCGAGTGCGGAATGCAGGCAGCGCTGGGCGAAAAGGCCGTGCATGTCGGCTATCTTGATCCCACTGGGCGGCGCGACGCAGCACAAGCCGCGCGTGATCTTGGCGCCGTCACCGGTGGTGATCCGCGTCCCTATGTCTACTGCGCTGTGGGTGGCGGCCGCGATGGCGTCGCCCTGTGCGAAGCGTTCGTCCGCGCTCGTCTGCCGGATGGCCATCGCGGCGTACTCGTGACAGGCACGCAAATGCCCGATGACGCCAAGGCGCGTGTCGCCGATCTGGCAAAGCAAAGAGACGACATGACCGTGCTGCCTTTCGTGCGCGAGCCGATTGGCCTGATGGCCAACGCAGCCCGCATTGTTGGCATGGGTGGCTACAACACAACCATGGAGATGCTGGCGCTGGATCCCCCTGCGCTGATCGTGCCTCGCTGCACCCCACGCCGTGAACAGCTGATCCGGACTGCGCGTCTCGCCGCACGCGGTCTGGTCTCGATGCTGCGGCCAGATGCGCTTGGCCCTGATGCACTTTCCGCGTGGCTGGTGTCGCCGCCCCCCCGCCCGCAGAGCCGACCGGATATGGGCGGGCTGGCACGCATTCAATCCCTTGCAACGGTCGGCGCCCCAACCGTCACCCCGCCCGCGCTCGCGGCCTGATCAGAGAGGTTTTTCAAATGTCTGCATCCGTCCCCCCCGTCGATCGCATTGGTTACGTCGTCAAACGCTACCCACGCTTTTCGGAAACCTTCATCGTCACCGAAATTCTCGCCCACGAGGCCGCTGGGCAGGACATTGATGTCTTCGCGCTTCGCCCTGTCGAAGAGACACACTTCCAGGACAACCTTGGCCGCGTCCGTGCGCCGGTCACGCGCCTCAAGGACCGCTTCTCGGGCGTCGAGAGCCTTTGGAAGCGGTTGAATGAGGCGCGCGCCGAACTTCCCGGCGCGTGGGAAGCGTTGCGCGACGCACAAGGTGTCGCATCGGGCCAGGACGCCGCACAGGCTCTGGAACTGGCGGTGCTGGCCAAGCGCCGCGGCCTCGTCCATCTGCACGCGCATTTTGGCACGGTCGCGACTTCGGTCGCACGCCTGGCCGCGGCGATGGCCGGCATCGGCTACAGTTTTACGGCCCACGCCAAGGACATTTATCACGACTACGACGCGCCACAGCATCTCGATCTCAAGCTGCGCGATGCAGATCTTTGTGTGACCGTATCGGACTACAACCTCACACATCTGCGGGACCGGTTCGGGAAAGGCCCCCGGTTGGCGCGGGTGTACAATGGGCTGGATCTTGACCGCTTTACATACGCCGCGCCCGATCCGAAGGCGCGTGAGATCCTCGCCGTCGGCCGCCTTGTCGAAAAGAAAGGCTTTCACATCCTGATCGAAGCGATCCGTTTGATGGCCGCCGAAGGCCGCAGGCCCCGCTGTCGGATCATCGGCGATGGCGAAGAGCGCGACAACCTTGCCCGCCAGATTGAGGACGCAGGCTTGTCAGGTCAGGTTCTGCTGGACGGCCCCCGCCCGCAGTCGGAAGTCGTCGAGTTGATCCGCAACGCTGCATTGATGGCCTGCCCCTGTGTCGTCGGTTCTGACGGCAATCGCGACGGGTTGCCCACAGTCCTGACCGAGGCGATGGCGCTTGGTTTGCCGGTCGTATCAACCGATGTGGTCGGCATCCCCGAACTGGTGCGCGACGGAGAGACCGGGCGGATCGTTCCCGAGACCGATCCCGAGGCCCTGGCGGCCGCAATGGGCGGGCTGCTCGATGATGCGAGCCTGCGCGCCGACCTTTCGGTCCGCGCACGGAAGCTGATCGAACGCCAATTCGACGCGCGCGCCGCAGCAGGCGCACTGCGCGCGCATTGGGCCGATGCGCTCGCCCGCCGCGCACATCTGCCGGAGGCGGCGTGATGCACGTAGCCTATGTCTCAACCGATCCCGGCATTCCCGTCTGGGGCAGCAAGGGCGCCTCTGTCCATGTGCAGGAGATGCTGCGCGCCCTCGTGCGCCGTGGCGCACGCGTGACGGTTCTTTCGCCCCGGCTTGAAGGGTCGCCGCCTGCAGACCTCACCAAAGTTGCGGTGCATGCCCTGCCACCTTCCCCAAAAGGGGCTCCCGATGTTCGGGCCACCAAGCTGCTGGCCTCGAACGACGACGTGGCCATCGCGCTCGATCATCTAAAACCGACCTTTGTTTACGAGCGCCATGCGCTTTACGCCCATGCCGCGATGGAATGGGCGCGTCGATGCAATGTACCTGCCGTGCTGGAGGTCAATGCACCGCTTCTGGCCGAGCAGGCGGCTCACCGCACCCTCGCCCTGCCGCAAGCCGCCGAAGCCTCTGCGCGCCGCTCAATGGCCGCCGCGCCGCTTGTCTGTGCAGTCTCGGAGCCCGTCGCCACCCATGCCCGCAGAATGGGGGCAACAGATGTGACGGTCGAGCCCAACGCGGTCGATCCCGCGCGCTTCCCCATACCCGCGCCGCTCGCGGCTGCACCCTTTACGGTCGGTTTCCTGGGCTCGCTCAAACCGTGGCATGGCCTTCCGCTTCTGGTCGATGCGTTTGCACTGCTCACGCGTGACCTGCCGGATGCCCGCCTGCTGGTGGTTGGCGATGGACCGGAGCGCGCGGCCTGTATGGACCGCTTGCGCCGTGCAGGATGCGACGATGCTGCGGAATTCACCGGTGCGCTGCCCGCATCCTGCGTTCCTGCAGCACTCCGGCGCATGGACGTAGGCTGTGCGCCCTACGGCGAAACGGACGACTTCTATTTCTCGCCACTCAAGATCTATGAATACATGGCCGCGGGCCTGCCGGTTGTGACCACGCGGGTCGGACACCTGCCCGCTTTAGTGCGTGACGGGGCCACAGGCCATGTCGTGCCGGTCGCCGATGCTGCTGCGCTGGCACGCGCACTGCTGATACTTGCCCGAAACGCCCCACGCCGCCACGCCATGGGCGCCACCGGTCGGGACGAGGTTCTGACCGACCGCACGTGGGACGGCGTTGCAGCGCGCCTGCTGGAGCGGGCCCTGCCGAAGCGCCACGCCGCATGAGCCGCCCCGACACCCTTTCAGAGACGCTGCCGGGCCTGGGCCGGATCGTGCGCCGCCTTGCGCCTTACCTGCGCGGACATCGCGTCGTTCTTGCGGGGTCGGTCATCGCCCTCATCCTTGCCACCGTTGCGAAGCTGGCCGAGCCGTGGGCGCTGAAGTTCGTGATCGACAGCGTCGTGCCATCCGCGTCGGGCGCGCCTGCGCTGGCAGGATACGACCCGATGCTGGTGCTGACGCTCTGCGCGTTCGGGCTGCTTGCAGCGGTCCTTTTGCGCGCCCTTTTCCAATTCCTCGCGACGATGGGCTTTGCGCGGGTGGGCAATACGGTGCTGACACGCGTGCGCGCTGATCTGTTTTCACATCTGCAATCGCTGTCGGTCGGGTTTCATACCCGCGCGCGGTCGGGTGATCTGACGATGCGCCTCGTGGGTGACGTGGGCATGCTCAAGGAGACGATGGTCACGGCAGCGATGCCGCTGGCGGCAAATGTGTTGATCTTCGGCGGCATGGTCGGGGTCATGCTGTGGCTCGACTGGCAGCTTGCGCTTGTGGCGCTGGCACCCCTACCCATCCTGATGATCCTGTCGCGCGTGCTGACAGGCCGCATCCGCGAAGTCAGCCGCACACAACGCAAACGCCAGGGCCATCTTGCGGCCACCTCGACCGAGACGCTGGCTGGCATCCGTTCGGTCCAGGCGTTGGGCCTGGAGGCGCGGACGGCAGCGGTCTTCGGGGGTGCCAACGAGGGCGACATGAAGGCGGGCCTTCGAGGCGCGCGTCTGACTGCGGGACTGGAGCGGTCGGTTGATGTCCTGGCGGGTGTCGGATTGGCCGCAATCCTGTTCTTCGGCACTCTGCAAGTGCTTTCGGGCCGTATTACGCCCGGCGATCTGCTGATCTTCGTCACCTACCTCAAGCATACGTTCCGCCCAGTGCGCGGCTATGCCAAGTACGCCGCCCGCCTTGCGAAGGCGCTCGCCGCGGGTGAGCGCGTCGTCGGCCTGCTTGACGAAACCGACGCTGTGCGTGACCGCGAGGGTGCCGTACCGGCCCCGGCGCTTTCGGGTGCAATGGCCTTTGAAGGCGTCCGCTTCGGGCATCCGGGCGGCACGCCGGTGTTTGACAATCTCAACCTGAAGGTCGCGCCGGGCGAACGTATTGCTTTGGTTGGACCATCCGGCACGGGCAAGTCGACGCTCGCGGCACTGGCACTGCGCCTGCACGATCCTGACGCGGGTCGCGTAACGGCTGATGGCATGGACCTGCGCGATGCAACCTTCGCCTCGCTTCGGGCGCAGATCGCCCTCGTGCCGCAGGAGCCGCTGATCGTTTCCGGCACCGTACGCGAGAACCTCTTGCTCGGGCTGAGCCACGATGTTGAGGATGACGAGATCAAGAATGCGCTTCAGGCCGCCGCAGCCGAGGACTTCGTGACAGCTATGGACGGTGGCCTCGATGCCGTCATCGCCGAGCGGGGCGGGTCGCTTTCGGCTGGGCAACGCCAGCGCCTGTCGCTTGCCCGCGCGCTCTTGCGTCGCACTCCGATCCTGATCCTGGATGAGCCGACCACCGGGCTTGATGGCCCTTCGGAGGCTATCGTCTCAAGCGCCATCGCGCGTGTATCGCGCGGTCGCACGACGCTGCTGATCACCCATGACCTCGCACTTGCGTCTGACTGTGACCGGGTCGTGGTGTTGGATGGCGGACGCGTGGTCGAGGATGGCGCACCCAAGATGCTGCTGCGTGATGGCGGTTGGTTCGCCGCCGCGCATGCCCGTCAAAGAGGAGACCGACCCCATGCAATTGCATCCTGATGCGGCGCTCGCCATGCGCGAGCCCGAGCTGCCCGGCCTGGCTGGCGTTCTGCACGCGCCAGCCATAGCGATGCGCGCCGGGCTGAAGGGTCTCCGGACATCTTATCTGCTCTACAAGCCATGGACGAGCTGCGTGGCCGGGCTGATGCCCGAGGATGGAACGCTCGGCGCCTGGACGGCAGCGTCCTACACGACGGCGCGCTACCGCGAAGTGCGCGACCGTCCGGCGTGGCAGAACGGCGTGATTTTCCTGGATGACGTGCAAACCGTGCTTGTTCCCTTGTCCCTGATGCGTCGGCCGAAGGCAGCGCGTGCGCTGGCCGATCCGTCCTCGCGTGAGGCACTTCTGGCGCGGATGGGTCTTTCGGGCTGCACACTCAAACTTCTTCGCTTCAAGCCAGGGCGCCGTTTGGTGCTCCGCGCCGACGGACCGGACGGTCCACGCGCTCTTCTGAAGCTCCATGCCCACCCAGACGCGTTCGCGCGCGCCCTCGCGGGCGCTCGGGCCGGTGAAGCCGCTGGCGGGGCGCCGCTACTATCCGTATCAGCCGAAGATGGCGCCATTGCGACGCAGTGGATACCGGGTCAGACGTTGGACGAAGACGCATCACTTGATAACTACGTGCAGGCAGGACGGGCCTTGGCCGCCGCGCACAAGATGGCCCCGCCGATGGACCTGCCTCGCTTACGCCCTGTTGAGGCAGACGCCGTGGCCGAGCGGCTGGGTTGGCTGGCCCCGGAATTGGATGAGGCGGCGCGTGATGTGGCTGCACGCATGCCCGTCCTCCCTGGTGGTCCTGCGACAGCGCTACACGGCGACTTCAGTGCCGATCAAATCGTCTGCGGACCTGAAGGCCCCCGCATCCTCGACTGGGACCGCGCCTGTATCGGACCGGCGGCCCACGACATCGGGACGGCGCTGGCTGTGCTTGACTTGGACCGCCTGCGCGGGGTTGACGGAACCGATGCGGCAGGGGATGCGCTCATCGCGGGCTACCGCGCCGCTGGCGGCAGCGCCTCCGACGCAGACATTGCGACCTATCGCGCCCATGTGCTGATGTCGCGCGCCACCGACGGGTTTCGCGCCCGTCGTCCAGGCTGGGACCGCGAGATCGCAGCGGTGCTCAATCAGATCACGGCGGTCTTGGACGGCGGATATCCGTCGACCCCGCACCTTGCTGCGGCGCTCGACCCACGTGCCTGCGCTACCGCTTTCGCAGCAAACAAGGCGACCCTTACGCGTCTGAAGCCCCATCGCCGGGCGATGATCCGGTATGAAGGCTCCGTTCGCGCTGTATTGGGAAAACTGCGCGCCAAGGGGCACGACGACACTGCGCCTAGGATACAGTCAGGGCTCAGGGCTGCGGGCCTGAATGGGAGGGATGGTATCGGCGTACCGCGCGTCGTGGGCGTCGCCGAGGACATCCCCGTCTGGTTTCAGGAAGAGGTGTATGGCACGCCGCTAGGCCAGCTCATCGCAACGCCTCATGCGGCCAGTGCCATGCGCAAAACAGGACGCGCGCTGGCGGCGCTGCACTGCACTGCCCCGCAGACCAACCGTCACTGGAGTCATGATAACGAGTTGGCCGTGTTGTCACGGGCGGTTTTGGATGGCCCGGAAGCCGACCTCGCATGGCTCGCCTCTGAATGCATGGCCACGCTCCCGCCTGCGGTCGATGTCGGGCTTCATCGCGACTTCTATTTTGATCAGATCATTGTCGGCCCGGAGACCACCTGGCTGGTCGATCTCGACCTTCATGCAATCGGCGATGCGGCGATTGATCTCGGCAACTTTATCGCGCATCTGACCGAGCTCGACCTTCGCCGAGGGGGGGACGGCCATGCGTACGACGACCTTGTGCGCGACTTCCTCGAAGGCTACGCAGAACTCCGCACACTGCCGGACCCGCATCGTATCGACACCATGCGCTGGGTGTCGCTCGCGCGGCATGTCGCGATTGCGGTTCGCTTTGCGGACCGCCGTGCCGCCGTACCCGCCATCGCAGCGCTTTGTCGTGACCGTTTGAACCGCGCGGGGCAGCCCACACTGCGGGAAGCGGTGTAACGTCAGAGCCGGTGGGATAGTTCAGGCTGGTTTGATCACAGAGGGTTTCTGGCACATCGTACACACCAACGGGTGGAAACGAGACAGAGACCCGGAACTAAGTCGGGCCACGGCGAATAAGACGGCTCGGATCACGTGGACCGTGCTGACGAGGAACAAAGCTGACAGACAGCACACGGCCTGAAAATGAAAAGGACAACGACATAGCAAGACGAGTTGATGTGACGGTGTACACTTCAGCGGTAACGATGAGGACAATCCGCCGAATGTTTAGGGCGCTGCAGCCCTCTTGGCAGGTAGGAACGTGATCTGCGGATCTCATTAAGGCCAACGGTGATGACCGTGCAAAAAAGACCAGACACAAGACCAACTCTGAAAAGGTGCGCAGTGTTTTATTCAACTCTTGCTAAACGACCTTCAACCGTTTCCAGGAACAGATTGTAGAGACAATCGCCCATTAGGGTTTCGCTCAAAACCAGTTTTGACAGGGCAGGTTCGATCTGCCAGCCTATACTGATCAAAGACAAGGCTACGCTTCGGCAAAGGAAAGGTCGGTCGCGAAGGCACGTACAATGCGTCGCCTTACAACGCTCCGCGCCTCACGCCCCTGTCACAACTGTGTGGCAAGGGCGCAGAACTGTTTATTCCGCAGCGACAGTCCCCCGCAAAACCTATACATTTGACAGCACTTTGGACATAATATGGCCAAAGTCGGTGATTAGACCGTTAACACCCCTCTGGTAATGGGGGCACGGGTCGCCCACCTGAGGGTGCGGAGGCAGAGCAGACGCCGCGGAGCAGCCAGAGATGCTGGAGTTTGAAAACGTATCCAAGTCCTTCTGGACAGGCACACAGCGCAAGGTGATCCTTGACCGCGTGTCATTCCAAGTGGAATTGGGCAACTCCTTCGGCGTGCTTGCCCCCAACGGCACCGGCAAGACGACCCTGATCAACATGATGGCTGGCTTGGAAAAACCGGATGAGGGCGAGATCCGGCGCAGCTGCAACATCTCGTTTCCGCTGGGCTTCATGGGGGGCGTGCTGCCCAAGATCTCGGCGCTGGAAAACTCCCGTTACATCGCGCGGCTCTACGGGCTTGACCCCGACTATGTCGAAAGCTTCTGCCGCTGGCTCTGCAATCTGGGCGAATATTTCGACCAGCCGCTCGGCACCTATTCGTCGGGGATGCGGGCGCGGTTTTCCTTCGCACTCATGCTGGCTCTCGACTTTGACATCTACCTGATTGACGAGGGGATGCCCTCCTCCACCGATGTGGAATTCAACCGCAAGGCGGGCGAAGTGCTGCAGGAGCGGCTGCGCACCACGACCATCATCATCGTGTCGCACCAGGCCCAGACGCTCGAGAAATTCGCGCGCTCTGCCGCGGTCCTGCTCGACGGCAAACTGCACATGTTCGACACGCTCGAAGAGGCGAAACGGCTCTATGACTACGAAACCCAAAGCTAGAAAATTCCGCATCAAGCGGACAGCGCCGATGCCCGGAACGGCAGCCGCAAACGCGGCGCGTGCCGAGGCGACCGAAGCGCCAGAGCCACCGGTCGACACCGCGCATGCGGAGCCCAAACCAACCCCACCCCCTGCCAAGAGCGGTGAGGTTGCCTCGGCCCAGCAGGTACAAAGCGAAAATACCGTCGATGCCATCCGCCAGGAAGGGCTGACCGGTCGCCAGTTGCGCATGGCGCGCCGTGTCGCGCAGAAACATGGGCTGGCGCCCACCTCAGACTTCGACGCCGTGCGCCTGTTGCGGGCCAAGGGCATCGACCCGTTCCAACGCTCCAACATGCTCGAGCTGGTGGTGCCGCAAGCGGGCGCTGAACCGCATGAGGGCGGCGCACCCGACGCCTTTGCCAACCTGCCTGCCACCACCGGCGGCGCAGGGTCCGGGCGCGCGCAACTGCCGCAAACAGTTCAATTGGCGCGCCAACAGCTGCCTTCGACCGAACTGAGCCCTGCGGAACGGCGCACTCAGGAAATCCAGAACATCCAGCGCGACATCGGTCGCCGCCGCCGCAAGAAAATGGGCCTCCTGCTGGTCCGGCTCGCCTTCTTCGTGATCCTGCCGACTTTTCTGGCGGGTTACTATTTCTACCAGATCGCGACACCCATGTACGCGACCAAGTCCGAATTTCTGATCATCCAGAACGAGGGGTCCGGCGGCTCCGGTCCGCTGGGCGGGCTTCTGCCCACGCAATTTGCCACCAACGCCGACAGCATCGCGGTGCAGGGCTTCCTGCAATCCAAGGACGCCATGCTGCGGCTTGACCGCGATGTCGGCTTTAAAACGCACTTCACCCAGAACTGGATCGACCCGATCCAACGGCTGAGCGAAGATCCCACAAACGAAGAAGCCTACAAGACATACAAGAAAAACGTCAAAATCGGCTATGATCCGACCGAGGGTATGATCCGCATGGAGGTGGCGGCCGCTGATCCTGCCGTCTCGGCCGATTTCTCGAACCAGCTTATAGACTACGCCGAACAGCGGGTGAACAACCTCTCGTTTCAAAAGCGGGACGACCAGATGCGCGACGCCCGCGAAGGGTTCGAAAGGGCAGAAGAAGAACGCCGTGCCGCTCAGGAAAACCTCGTCCGCCTCCAGATCGAGGGGTCCACGCTCGACCCCGAAGGCGTGATCGCTTCGCTGCGCACGCAGATCAGCACCGTTGAAACCCAGATCATCGAGAAAGAGATTGAGCTTGCCAGCCTGCTCAACAATACGCGCCCCAACCAAAGCCGCGTGGACGGCGCACGCGGCACTTTACAGATCCTCAATAACCAGCTTGTCGCGCTCAATAACAAGATGACCGACGTCAGCCAGGGCGCAAACTCCCTCGCTGAACTGGCCGCCCGCATCCAGATCGCCCAGGCCGACCTCGCCTCGCGCGACATGATGCTGCAATCGGCCCTGCAACAGATGGAACAGGCCCGCGTCGAAGCCTCGCGGCAGGTGCGCTACCTCACGGTCGCGGTTGAACCCATCGCACCCGAGGAACCGACCTACCCCCGCGCATTCGAAAACACGATCTTGGCTTTCCTCGTCTTTGCAGGCATCTACCTGATGATCTCGCTCACTGCGTCGATCCTCAGAGAACAGGTGACAAGCTGATATGAAACACGTTGACGTCGCCGGTCTGACCATCGGCAATGACCGGCCCCTGACCGTGATCGCTGGGCCCTGCGCCCTGGAAGACGTTGATCTTGGCCAAGAGATCGCGGGCCGCATGAAAGAAGTCTGCGACGCCGCAGGCGCGCAATACGTCTTCAAGGCCAGCTACGACAAGGCCAACCGCACCTCGCTCACCGGCGGGCGCGGCCTTGGCCTCGACGAAGGGCTCAAGGCCCTGCAGTCGGTCAAGGACGCAATCGGCGTCCCGGTCCTGACGGATGTGCATACCGAAGCACAGTGCGCCCCCGTGGCCGAAGTGGCCGACATCTTGCAAATCCCCGCCTTTCTCTGCCGCCAGACCGACATGCTGCTGGCCGCAGGGAACACCGGCGCGGTCGTGAACATAAAAAAGGGTCAATTCCTTGCACCCTGGGAAATGCCCAACATCGTGACCAAGGTGGAAAGCACCGGCAACACCCGCATCCTTTTGACGGAACGGGGCACATCTTTTGGCTACAATACACTGGTGGCTGACATGCGGTCGCTGCCGCAAATGGCCCAAACGGGCTACCCGGTCGTGATGGATGCCACGCACTCGGTCCAGCAACCGGGGGGCAAGGGCGGCTCTTCCGGCGGGCAACGCGAGTTTGCCCCCGTCATGGCGCGGGCCGCCGTCGCCATCGGCGTCGCGGCGGTGTTCATCGAAACGCACCCCGACCCTGACACGGCACCCTCGGACGGGCCGAACATGATCTACCTCGACCAGATGCCGCAACTCATCGACACGCTCATGCAGTTCGACGCGCTGGCAAAGGCGCGGCCCGTGTCCGTCTGACCGCACAGGGTCAAACCGCAGACCACCGTTACACCGAACACCTGGGTTTTCCTACGCGACCCCATGATTGCTCCGACAGGGTTTCGGGAACACGACGCACGCTGGAGATATCCCGAACAGATCAACCTACCCGGCATCACAGCCCTCGGCTTGGGGCTTGGCACACAGATGCACAGGCGGGGATCAGGCCGGATATCGTGGTTGGCAACGGCTATCGCGACTATTCGCTTTCGGTCAAAGACGCCCTGATCCTGGGGCTGATGCAGGGGGGCATCCGCGTCCATGACATCGGCCCTGCGCTGTCACCGATGGCCTATTTCGCGCAATTCCACATTGATGTCCCGGCGGTTGCCATGGTCATCGCCTCCCATAATCCCAACGGTTAGACAGGGGTGAAGATGGGCTTCGAATGCCCTCTCACCCACGGCCCCGACGACATGGCAGAGCTGCGCAACATCGTCCTGAACGGAGCCGGTGAACCGCGCCGGGGCGGAGGGTATGATTTCGTGGAAGGCGTATGCGACACGTATCCCGACGACCTCGCACGCGATTTCAAACTGACACGCAAGTTCACCGTTGTCTGCGCCGCAGGAAAAGGGACGGCGGCAGCCTTTGCACCGGACCTGCTGCGCCGCATCGGGGCCACGGTGGTGGAGCGGCACGCCACCCTCGACTGCAGCTTTCCACACTACAACCCCAACCCCGAGCCGAACGCCTGACCGGGTCGTGTCGAACAAACCCGCATCTCGGTCGCGATCACCAGACTTCCACAGGCCAAAGCAATGCACCGCTCAGGGCGCGATCAAAGTGCCGCCCGCCTTCGCGCACAGCCTATCGGACATCCGGTTAAGTTTGACATAATGCACCGCGCATAGGCCGAAGTCCCTGATTTCACGCGCAGACAAGACAAAGCCTAAAATACGGCAAAGCTCCCGAACAGCGTGTCCCCGCGGAGACAGATCAGTCAAACAGTCCCCGAAGCCCCTTTTTGACCTCGTCTTCCAACTTCTGCTTGGCCGCATCTCCAAGGCTTTGACCCTGATCCGTGACCCCAAGTTCCTCAGCCACTTTCTCGCGCACCTGCTGTTCTGCCTTGGCCTTCAACGCCTCCTTTTCAGCCTCCAGTTTCTCATCAAGCCGCAGGTCAATCGCGGCATCCAGATCTGGCAGGATTTTCGGGTCAGCCCACGGCCCGCGGATGCGCACCGGGATCGCGAGATCCGGGCCGTCCTCGCCCTTCAATGCCGTCGGCGTAAAAAGGTAGTCGATGTCTTGCTGACCCAGCCCGATCCGACCATTTCCGCGCGCCTCAAAACTGCGCAACACCACCAGAAGGTCATCGTTGAACAGGTTGCCATTCTCCATCCGATAGCTCGCGCTCATCGCGTCAAAGACGGTCGTGCGCCCATTGCCGCGCCCGAACTTGAGCAGGCCATCAAGGTCGATCCCCTCAATCGTGCCGCGCGCCACGTTGAACGATCCGTTGCCCGAAAGTGACCGCATGATCGCATCAACACTTTGCCCAACCCCCAGAAAGCGCAGGTCCATGTTCGCCGCACCCGTCAGCATCTCCAGGTCCGCGGCGTCCCGCAGAAAGGGCTGAAGCGACAGCCCGCGCATGTTCATGTTGCCACCGACGCTGAGGCCGGAGCGGTTGTTGACCACGAACTCGCCCACAAGCGTTCCGCCGTAGGCTGCAACCTCGCGCAGCTCGAACACCATGCGGCTGCGGTCATTGCGCAGGAGCGTGCGGGTCTGACCCAGTTTGAACTGGCCGAGGTCGATGGAGGACGCGGTCAGCGCGATCTCTCCGTTAAAGGCCGCCAGACCGCTCGCATCAATTGGGTCCTTCGGCCATCCGCTGCCCGTCGGCGCAGGTGCAGAACCGCCCCCGGTCGCTGACCCGCCGCCCGAGGCCGCCGATCCGGTTGCACCGCGCAGATCGAGCGCGCCCGCGTTGAACTGCGCATTGACGACCGGCGTGCCGTTGAGGCTGATGTCCGCCGCACCGCTCAGCGCGTTGCCCTCAAGATCCGCGCGCAAGTCGCGCAGCGACAGGCGCCGGTCCGAGGTGAGGGTCAGCTGCGTCGACATCTCAACCGCCCTGCCCAGTTTTGGCGGCAGTCCCGGCGGGGACAGGCCAAGCGCGGACATGAACGCGTCAGTGCTGGGCAGGCTCACGCCCAACGCCCCGGCCACGTCGCCCGCTGTGCTCGCACGCCCGTCGAGGGTGACGCGCCCGCCGCCAGCGTCGACCGTGGCATTCAGCGGTTGCACTTGGCCGGTGATAAAGCCCGCGAAGCCACCGATCGTGGCGTCCACCTGTACCTCTGTCCCCGCGGGGCGCAATGTCGCGGCGATCGTGGCAGGGCCCAGTCTTTCGGGCCAGTCAAGGGTCAGGTCCACGCCGGAATAGGACACGAGATCCGCGCCCTCGGCGTCGTAAATCAGGGTGGCATCCGTGACCTCGAGCTTCTGGATCGACAGGGCCTGTGGCGCGCTGTCGGTCGATGGAGCGGGCGTCTCCGCCTCGATCTGCGCCGCACCGCTGGCGTCGGTGAAAATCCAGCTGGCCCGCCCGTCCGCGCGGCTTTCCAGCCGGATCGTGGGGCGCGTCGCCTCGACGTTGGTGATGCGGATTTCGCGATCCCGGATATATGCCATCATGTCCACGCCAATCGCTGCATTCTCCGCCGTAAGCATGGGCCCCTGTTCGGACCAGTCGGCATTGCCGACCTCGAGCCCGTCGGCGCGGACACCGAGCACGGGCCAGAGGGTCATCGAAACGCCTATGATCGTGACATCGCGGCCCGTTGCCTTGCGGATCTGGTCAGCAGCGATGGCGCCGATGCGGTCGGCGGGCAGCAGGAAGATCGACCCGATCGCTACAAGCGACAGGACGAGGACGAACCCGATCAGGCGGATGATCCATTTCATTGCGACTGCTCCCGTTCTGATGACGTGTTGACATCAGCCTAACGCAGCGTGCGGTCGCACCCCAACCCTTTTCCCGCCTTTTCGCGGGGGCGGAGTTCACATATGAGGCAGAGCATGAGCCAGAACCCGCCTGACCTTCGCCCAGATCTTGCACCCCGCGCCAAGCTGGACGGCACCCGCCGTTCCGGCCAGCCGACCATCGGGATGGTATCGCTTGGCTGCCCCAAGGCGCTGGTGGACAGCGAGCGCATCCTGACCCGGTTGCGGGCCGAAGGCTACGGCATCTCGCCCGACTACAGTGGGGCGGATGCGGTGATCGTGAACACATGCGGTTTTCTGGACAGTGCCAAGGCAGAAAGCCTGGAAGCCATTGGCGAGGCGCTGGACGAGAACGGCCGCGTGATCGTGACGGGCTGTCTGGGGGCGGAGCCGGAGTATATTACCGGTGCACACCCGAAGGTGTTGGCCGTCACCGGACCGCATCAATATGAACAGGTGCTGGATGCGGTACATGCCGCCGTGCCACCGGACCCGGACCCGTTCATCGATCTGCTGCCAGCCTCTGGCGTCAGCCTCACGCCCAGGCATTTCAGTTACCTCAAGATTTCAGAGGGCTGTAACCACAAGTGCAAGTTCTGCATCATCCCCGACATGCGTGGCCGGCTTGCGTCCCGCCCGGCCCATGCGGTGGTGCGCGAGGCGGAGAAGCTGGTCGAGGTTGGGGTTAAGGAACTGCTGGTGATTTCGCAGGACACCTCGGCCTATGGCGTGGACATCAAACACGCGGAAGACAAAGGACATCGGGCGCATATCACCGATCTGGCGCGCGATCTCGGGTCGCTCGGCGCTTGGCTTCGCTTGCACTACGTCTATCCTTATCCACATGTGCGTGAGCTTATTCCGTTGATGGCCGAGGGATTGGTCTTGCCATATCTCGACATTCCTTTCCAACATGCCCACACCGATACGCTGCGGCGCATGGCGCGGCCTGCCGCGGCAGAACGGACGCTCGACCGGATCGCGGAATGGCGGTCGATTTGTCCCGAGATCACGCTGCGATCCACGTTTATCGTTGGCTACCCGGGAGAAACTGAGGACGAGTTTCAGACCTTACTGGACTGGATGGACGAGGCGCAGCTGGATCGGGTGGGCTGCTTTCAGTACGAAAATGTAGATGGGGCGCGGTCAAACGCATTGCCGGATCATGTGGCCCCAGAGATCAAGCAGGAGCGTTGGGAGCGGTTCATGGAAAAGGCGCAGGCCATTTCCGAGGCGAAGCTGGCGGCCAAAGTGGGCACAAGGATGGAAGTTATTGTAGACGAGGTCGATGACGAGGCGGCCACGTGCCGAACCAAAGCCGACGCCCCTGAGATCGATGGCAATCTCTTCGTTGACGACGGATTCGAAGATTTGCGCCCCGGCGATATCGTCACCGTCGAGGTGGACGAGGCTGGCGAATATGATCTTTGGGGCCGTTTGATCAAATAAATCATAGCCTTATGCGCATGCTGACTTGGCGATATGGTCGCCTTACTGCGCACGTGCGGCGCGCGTTGCTGAAAAAGTCTCTCGGCGTGACGACGCATTAACCAAAATTTCCTGCAAACCCGTCAAGTCTGGTTCCGACGGATGCGCCACGGCGCCAAAGGACGGAGGACCGGACGATGACCGCATTGCTGAAACTGATCGGAGCCGCCCATCTGGAGGTGGGCAAAGCCAAAGGCACTGGCCTGGGGGCCGTGATGTTGTTTTTGCTCGGGGCAGGTTTGTTGAGCGTGGTCGCACTCGGACTGCTGCACGGGTCAGACGAGCCTCTCAAGCCTTTGATTGGTTTAATGAAATCCTGGCTGGGCTGAGGTGTTTGCACTGCATTGCTTGAAAACACGTTAACTATGTTCTATATTTGTTCCTCACGGTAGGAGAACAGATATGTCCATTCATCCCACCCTTCCCGGTCTGTTTGAACCGGTGCAGACCGCTTTGCCGCTTGATGCGCAGCCCGCCACCGAAAAGCAGATCGCCTATGCGCGGACGCTGGCTGCCAAGACGGGGCGTGTGCTGCCGACATCTCTGTTTCGCGACAAAGCGGGCCTGTCGGCGTGGATTGACCAAGCCAAACCGAAGGCGCCCGAGGGCCGCTTTGCCGCCTATCCAAGTGCCAAGCAGGTACAGTTTGCCGAACGGATTGCGCGGCTGAAGCGGCGTCAGATCCCGGCGGAGTGCTTCAAGGACAAGGTGATGATGTCGCGCTGGATTGACGGGAACAAGCCGCGGTAGGTTGCGACCGTTTGTCTGTTGGCGGGGCTGTGCGCGCGCCTATTTTTTTAGCATGAGTGATGACACCCGCGTTCTGTACAATGCCGACTGCCCGGTCTGCAATTTCGAGATCAGCCACTATGCAAAGTATAGTGGCGATCGTTCCCTGCCCATTCGGTTTGAGGATCTGAACCAGGCCGAGATGGCCGATTGGAGGATGGATCGGGATGCAGCGGCACAGCGGTTGTATGTGTTGAAGGACGGCCGGATGTATTCCGGCATCCCCGCGTTTATCGTGCTGTGGCAGGACATGCCGCGGTATCGCTGGTTGGCGCGCTTGGTGTCCCTGCCAGGCGTGCATTGGCTGGCCTCCAAGACCTACGATCATGTGCTGGCCCCACTGATCTACCGCTGGCATCTGCGTCGGCAAAGGGCAGCGACGTCAACCACTTCGTGAGGATTTGTGCATAGACTGGACGCGTTACTGTCGTCACGGTGCGCGCATGCCTTACCCACATTCCGCCCGCGAAACGATTGCCGATGCGTCGGTCCATGTCCTTGGTCTGGGGGCGGGTATGACTGGCGCTGCGATGTTGGTCGTGCATGTGGCGCAGACGCAAGGCATCGCACAGATCGCGGCTACGAGCGTTTATGCAGGGCTTGCGGTTTTTGCGCTGCTTGCCTCGGCCTTGTACCACTTGCTGCCGTGGGAGGCGTCGCGTCCGGTGTTTCACCGGATTGATCACGCGGCCATTTACCTCAAGATTGCAGGGACTTACACGCCGCTCGTCGTGCTGATCGGGTCAGCGTTCGCCTATGTGGTGCTGGCGGCGGTTTGGCTGGTGGCGCTGGTGGGTGCCGTGGCGAAGCTGAGCTTTTGGGCCACGGATGCGCGGGGGTCACTGGCGCTTTACCTGGCGATGGGCTGGGCGAGCGTGCTGTTGATCTGGCCGATGTGGCAAGCATTGCCGGGCGCGTCCACCGCGCTGATCGCGGCGGGCGGGGGGCTTTATTCGCTGGGCACGGTATTCTACGCGGCTAAGGCGCTGAGGTTTCAAAACGCGATCTGGCACAGCTTCGTACTGGCCGCGTCGGCCTGTTTCTTTGGCGCTGTGGCGTTGGGTGTGTCAGTCTGAGGCCTTGGCCAGCTCTGCAAACGCATCGGCGTTTCGGCAATAGCCGGGAGTTTCCGAAACGGTGCCCTGTTGGGCGGTCAACCACTGGGCACAGGTGTCAGGCTTGGTGCAGCCGACGCAGTTCAGGACCAGGTCCGAAATGTCGCCAGGGGTGAGATGGGCACGCAGCGCGGCTTCTTCGAGGTCGACCCCGCGGGCGGAGGCCATGCGGTCGACAAGATCGGCGTGGGTCTTGAGGCGGGCATCGGTCATTCTGGGTCGTCCTTTCGAGTGAATAGGATGGCCCGACTGTGCCGGACTGGACCGCTGCCCAACATTGATCCAGGTCAAATCTGGTCGAGATAGGTACGCACACAGGTTTGCACATGGCGGAACCGATCGCCGCCCAGGTGTTTGCCGCCGTACCAGCGGGTCACGACGACAAGGTGGTCGGTCAGGCCCTCGCGTTCGAGCATACGCAGGATGACCATGCCAGCACCCGCCTCTCCATCGTCGCCCTTGATGGCGCCGCCGTCTTGCAGCATCGCGCCCCAGCTGTTGTGGGTGGCCCTGGCGTAGGTCCGGTCGCGCTTGAGGTGCTTGAGGGCTGCATCAATGTCCGCACGCGAGGTCACCGCGCTGCCCGATACAGCATATTTGGACCCACGGTCGGTCAGGATATGGCCAAGTTGCCTCAAGGTCGGGATTCCCGGACCCGACAGACGGGTCCGCATGTGCTACTTCCGGTGCATTGATAAACGAAAAACCATTTCACACCGGGGTATTTTTCCATGATGATTTCACTGTTGCCGCCTCTCGCGGTCTATGAGCTGATCGGCATATTGGGCTTTGCGCTTTATGTGACGAATTACAGCCTGTTGACCACCCGCTGCCTGAGCAGCGATTGCCTGGCCTATTTCACGATCAACCTGGTGGCGGCGAGTTGCGTGCTGATGGGGCTGATGGCCAGCTTTAACCTGGCGTCGGCGATGCTGCAGATCTTTTGGGTCGCCATGTCGTTGATCGGCATTCTGGTGCGGCTGCGCGCGCGGCACCAGACACCGGTTTAAAGCCCGGCTGCCGTTCTGCGCACGATCTCGAGCCGTTGCGCATTGGGCGGGTGGGTGCCAAGGAAACGGTCGCCCGGATCCGGAATGCGATTGAAGAATTGAGAACCGCGCACAGGATCATAGCCGGCGCGTGCGGTCAGGATGGTGCCCAGCGCGTCAGCCTCCAGTTCGAAGTCCTTCGAATAGGTCCGCGCGCCGACCTGCGCACCGATCCGCTGGGCTGCAGCCGCATCGCCGCCCGTCAGCGTCGCCAGCCCGCCAAAGATGACCGCACCGGCAGCCGCGTTCTCGCGCTGACGGGCAATGTGGCCGCGCACGTGGTGAGCCGCCTCGTGGCCCATCACAAAGGCCAATTCATCCACGTTGCGGGCATCGTCGATCAGGGACTGCGTGAACACGATGATCGGACGACCATTGTCATCCAGTGTCTGAAACGCATTCGACGGCACGCCTGCGCGATCGTCGACAAGGATCTTGAAATCGCAGTTCACGTTGCGGGTCCGGGCGCGACATTCACGCTCGGCCACAGGCTCCACCCGCTGAACGACCTGAGCAAAGGCGCGCGCGGATTGCTGGCGCGTCCGCAACTCATCGGGCACCTCGGCCGGTGCGACCGTCGCAGTGGGCGCAGAGGTGTTTGTCGGGGCCGTGGTTACAACCGCGTCGTCACATGCGGCCACGAAGGCCAGGGCCGTCAGCGCGGCCATTATGCGAGAGATCAAACCGATGTCCTTTCGTTCCAAGACGCATCAGACTGTATCATGCAAGGGGGTGGCTTCCAGCCCTCATCACGCAGCCGTGTGCTCTATGCAATGGTTTGCCCATGGAATAGGTTTCCGACATGTTTACGATTGAGCACGAATTTGACGCATCGGTGATCACGCTGGTCGACGATGGGGCGGCCCCTCTGCAGGAAGATGTGGTCATCAACGCCTTTGCCGAGGTGATCACGGTCGAGCAATACGACCCGCGCAGCGACAGTATGGTCAAGATCACATTGTCCCCGGAACAGGCCCGCGATCTGGCGGCGGCACTTGACCTGCCCGAAGGCGTCTATCAGCTGCGCAAAGAGCCCAAGTGAAAGGGTCTGGACGCCTGACCTGTCTCTGCTAGCCTGTCGGCCAAACGAGGGAGAACCGGGATGGCGACGGGAACGAATGTGCGCACCTACTATGAAGGTGCGTGGCATGACGCCGATGTGGCGGTCATGCGCGCCGCAGATCATGGCAGTTGGCTGGGCACGACAGTTTTTGACGGTGCACGATACGTTAACGGTTTGGCACCGGATCTGGAGGCGCACTGCGCGCGCGTGAACCGGTCGGCCAAGGCGCTGATGATCACGCCCACTGTCAGCACCGAAGACATGGTCGCCATGGTCCGCGAAGGGCTGGAGGCGTATAGCCCCAATCAGGCGGTGTATATCCGCCCGATGTATTGGGCGCTTGAGGGCGGCGAGTTGGGAATTGTGCCCAAGGAAGGCTCCACTGGCTTTGCCATCAGCCTGGAAGAGATCCCCATGGCCCCGGAGAGCGCATCGACCACACTGGCGCGCACGCGGTTCCGCCGTCCGGTGCTGGAGGACAATGTGGTGAACGCCAAGGCGGGGTGCCTCTACCCCAACAACGCACGGATGCTGGCCGAGGTCCGTGCCCGCGGCTTTGGCAATGCGCTGGTGGCGGATGCAATGGGCAATGTCGCGGAAAGTGCCACGGCCAACGTGTTCATGGTCAAGGATGGTGTCGCCTTTACCCCCATTCCGAATGGCACGTTCCTGGCCGGCATCACCCGTGCCCGACATATAGAGAATATGCGCGCGGACGGGATCGAGGTGGTAGAAAAGGTGCTGTCATTCGCCGATTTCGAAGATGCGGACGAGGTATTCATGTCCGGCAATATGATGAAGGTCACGCCTGTGTCGGCCTTTGAGGATACCTCGTACCAGGTTGGCCCTGTGACGCGCCGGGTGCGTCAGATGTATTGGGATTGGGCCGCCAGCAATGGTTAAGCCGGTCGAGTTCTGGTTCGAGTTTGCCAGCACTTACAGCTATTTGGCTGCAGCCCGGATTGAAGAGGCCTGTGCCGACGCAGGTGTGCCGCTGCTGTGGCGTCAGTTCCTTTTGGGCCCGGTCTTTGGCGCGCAGGGCCTGACGGACTCGCCGTTTAACCTGTACCCGGTGAAGGGCGCCTACATGTGGACGGATATGGAACGGTGTTGCGCCGATTTGGGCCTGCCATTTGTCAAACCGTCGTCCTTTCCCCGCGGCAGTCTTCTGGCGGCGCGTATTGCGGCGACGCATGCAGACGCCGCTTGGGTGGGCGCCTTTGTGCGCGCGGTATATC
The DNA here is from genome assembly GCF_007995245.1 of Tateyamaria sp. syn59. GTDB lineage: Bacteria > Pseudomonadota > Alphaproteobacteria > Rhodobacterales > Rhodobacteraceae > Tateyamaria. The sequence continues at coordinate 483,582 of NZ_VCBA01000003.1, read as the reverse complement.
GGGCGAACTTCGCGGAAGATCGGGACATTGCGGATGAAAAGGTTATTGCCTCGATTGTCGATGAGATCGGGCAGGACAGTGCGGCTGTCATCGCCGCTGCAACCACGCCGGAGGGCAAGGCGCTGCTGCGCCGGTCCACGGACGAAGCGCTGGAGCGGGGCCTGTTCGGTGCGCCCAGTTTTGTGGTCGATGGCGCGCTGTTTTGGGGCAACGATCGGTTGGAGCAGGCCCTGGCCCATGCGCGCGCTGCCTGAGATTGTCGGGATTGCACGGGCAAGGTCCTTGGGCCATTGTGCCCGAACTTAGGCGGAGGACCCGATGCGCAAATTCCTGGTGGTGCTGGATGACAGCCGAGAGTGCCTGAACGCGATGCGCTTTGCCGCGATGCGCGCCAGCCATACGGGCGGTGGTGTGGCCATCCTGTCGGTGATCCCGCCCGATGAGTTCAATCACTGGATCGGTGTGGGCAACGTCATGCGCGAGGAGTCGCGCGAGCGTATCCACGCCCACTTCGAGGTGTTCGCAAAATGGATGCGCGACAAGCAGGGGATCGACCCCGAGCTGGTCATTCGCGAGGGCCAACCGGTGGACGAGATCATGGCGCAGGTCCATGAAGACGCCGAGATCGGCGTGCTGGTGCTGGGCGCGGGCACGGATAAAAAGGGCCCAGGCCCTCTGGTCACGCAGCTCAGCCGGAACGCGGGCGCCCTGCCCATTCCCATAACCATCGTGCCGGGCGATCTGAGCAAGGAAAAGCTGGAAGCGATCACCTAGGACGCGATGGCAAGGTCGCGCAGGTCGGGCGGCAGCCGTCCGAAGCGTGCGACCGGGTGCGCCGTGGGGCCGTAGATGTCGGCCACGGTCCGGTTGCCAAGGCCCGGCATCAGGCGCAAGAGGTCGCGCGTTGCCGTCGGCCCGATCGACAGAAGCCCCCACGGCCCGGGATAGAAGCTTTCGCAGGCGGCACCCTCGGCCAGGATCAGGTCGTGGCTGTCCAGAAGCAGATGATAATACGTGACGCGGCGCACGCCGTTTGCCACGCGCACCGCACCCCCGTGCAGGCGCGCGAGATGTCCGGCGCGGACCAGTTGGGTGGTGCCCTGTGCCGTGTTGAGAGCCAGCGCGTGCTGGGCCGAGAGCCGCAGGGCGCGGCTGTTGCCAAAGGTTCCGGGCGCGATGTGAACAGGGCGCAGCATCGGGTTCGTTTCCAGATCGTGCCGGTCCACCGCCCGCGTACCGATCCACCGGATGGGCCGCAGGCCGTTGTCCCGCGTCTGGACCCGGTCACCGGGTTTGAGCGCCTCGACCGGCATGAGACCATGCGCCGTGGCGATCCGCGTGCCTGCGGTGAAACAGGGGATTCCCGCCGAATTCAACTGCTGGGCTGAGGACATCTGCGCAGGTGACACGCCCTGCAAGACAATCGTTTCGCCTTCGGGGAACGTCAGCTTGGCGTTGCCATTGCCGTCATCCGTGACCACCACATCGAACGCCGTGACCGGACGCCCGTCCAGCGTGCGCAATTCGGAGACATCCAGCTGGTCGTTGTAGCTGCCGTCACCGTCATCGTCGCTGATGTCGAAATCGGTGACGGTTGTGGCACCATCTTGCGACTGGACAAATGCGTCATCGCCGGAGCCGCCTGTGACAGTATTGCTGCCTGTCCCGCCGTCGATCCGGTCGTTGCCGTCACCGCCGGACAACGTGTCGTCCCCGGCGCCGCCATCAATACTGTCGTCACCCGCCCCGCCCGACAGCTGGTCATTCCCGGCTTCACCGTAGATCGTGTCGTTGTCGTCGCCCCCATCGACCGTGTCGTTCCCGTCACCGGCGTAAATCAGGTCATTGCCCGCCCCGCCGGTGATCTGGTCATTGCCGACGCCGCCATAAATGGTGTCGTTCCCAGCCCCGCCGAGAATGGTGTCGTCGCCCTCTGAGCCGTGCAGCTCATCGTCGCCGGTGCCACCGTCGATATAGTCGTCGCCCCACCCGGCATAGACCTTGTCGTCGCCTGCACCGGCGTCGATCGTGTCGTCATAGTCGTATTCCGGATTGCCCGCCGCCTCGTCGATTGTGTCGTTGCCATCACCGCCACGAACGGAGTCTCCTCCACGCCCGTAGGCGATGTAGTCGTCGCCCGACCCGCCGTCGATCGTATCGCTGCCATCCCCGCCATAGAGGTTGTCGTTGCCGCCGCCGCCGTAAATGCGGTCATCGCCACCATCACCATAGACCGTGTCGGCGCCGTCACCGGCATAGGCGTAATCGTCGAAGTCACCGCCGTCGTAGCTGTTGACGTTGTCGGGATCGTAGGTGGGATAGTGCAGTTCGTCGTAACGGGGCTGGTTCGCCGTCACGACATCATTTGGCCCCGAATAATCATAGGACACACCGGGGATAATTTCCCCGTCCGCCACCCAACCGGAATGCGTGCCGTTGCTTTCGACCTTGTAGAGCGTGATCGTATTGCCGTCGCCGTCGGTCAGCGTCCAGCTTTCTTCGAGATAGACGTTCCCCTCGGCAATCAGGTTGCCCTGGGCATCGTATTTGTGGGCGTATTGATCGTTGTCCCCGATCTCATCCCCTTGGCCGTTGTCGTCGCCATCGAACTGGACGCCGTTGTCGTATTCCTCGATCTCCCAGCGATACGCGTCTTCACTTGCGTCGAAATTCGGGTCCAGCAACACCTTTCCGTCAGACGTCACATAAAAGGCGTTCTGGGCGTAACCGCCGACGGTGTAAAACGAACTCATGGCACTGCTCTTTTCTTTTGGCTCAAGGCAGTGGTGTAGGCGCCGGCCCCCAAGGATCGGTTAAGTGTTACGTTTTACGGGTCTGGCGATTTACATCGGATTAGATTAGAATCGTTCCAATCCTTGACACGCGGGCCCATGGTCCGCATATCCGAGTGGAGCACTCAGGAGTTGCCCCATGTTCATCCAGACCGAATCCACACCGAACCCCGCCACGCTCAAGTTCCTGCCAGGTCAAACCGTGCTCGAGATGGGCACTGCAGATTTCCCGACGGCAGATGCCGCTGACAAGTCCCCGCTGGCGCAGCGCGTGTTCGCGGTCGAAGGCGTCACAGGCGTGTTCTTTGGCACCGATTTCGTGACCGTGACCAAGGCCGACGCGGTCGATTGGGACCACATCAAGCCAGCGCTGCTGGGCGCGATCATGGAGCATTTCCAGTCCGGCCAGCCGGTGATGAGCGAAGGCCACGCCCCCGCCTCGGGCCATGCCGAGCATGATGGCGAAGATGCTGCCGTTGTGGGCCAGATCAAGGAACTGCTCGACAGCCGCGTCCGTCCTGCCGTGGCGCAGGATGGCGGTGACATCACCTTCCACGGCTTTGACCGCGGTGTCGTCTATCTGCATATGCAGGGCGCATGCGCGGGCTGCCCGTCCTCGACCCTGACGCTGAAGATGGGCATCGAGAATCTGCTGCGTCACTACATCCCCGAGGTGACCGAGGTGCGCCCTGTTGCTGTCTGAGCCATTGACGGCACGGTGCTATTGCGGTGCGTCCCGACTGACGTTCAATAAGCCACCCCTGACGGTGGCTTATTGTCATTGTGGCGATTGCAGGCGGTGGACCGGAGCCCCGGTGGCCGCCTTTGCTGCATTCGAAAAGACTGACGTCGTGGCGCAGTTGTCTGAGCCGTTTTTCGGGGCGCCGGGTGTCGAGCGGTGGACCTGCCCGACCTGTCATGCGCCTTTGGCCGCGGCTTTCGATTACCTGCCGGATCAGATATATGTCCCGGTGGGGATCATCGACCAGGCGGAGACGCTTGTGCCAGAGATGCACAGCCACGCGGACAGCGCCCTGCCCTGGCTGCATATCGCGGATGACCTGCCACGCGCCGATGCCTCGGCGCGCGAGGCGCTGAACCGGGCAGCCGAATGACCGCGCCGCTGATCCTCGGCTTTGACACGTCGGCGGCCCATTGCACGGCAGCATTGCTGCGGGGCGATGCGCTGCTGGCGGCGGTCGGCGAAGATATGGCGCGGGGGCAGGCCGAGCGATTGATGGGTCTGCTCGAAGAAGTGCTTACGGGTCAAGGCGTGGCGTGGACCGATCTGGATGCCCTGGCCGTCGGGACGGGTCCCGGCAATTTCACGGGTATTCGGATCGGGGTGTCGGCGGCGCGCGGGCTGGCCCTGGGCCTGGGCTGCACGGCCTATGGCGTGACGGGGTTTGAGGCGCGGGCTTTGCTGGCGCCTGTGGGCACCACCATAGCCATCCCCGCACCGCGCGACATGGTATACATTACGCAAGGCCCCGGGCCGCAGCTGGTGCCATTGGACAGCGTGCGCAATCCCGCACCGCACCCCTCACCGGCAGAACTGGCCACCGCCATCGCCCACTGCGCTATGCGGCACTACCCGGATGCGGCCGCCGCACCCGCTCCGTTTTACGTGCGTGCGCCCGATGCCGCCCCGGCGCGCGATGCGCCGCCGCCAATCATCGCATGACGCCGGACGCCCTGGCAGCCATTCACCGCGCCGCCTTTACGCATGAACGCCCGTGGACGGCCAAGGAGTTCGAGGAACTTCTCGCGAATCCCCTCACCCGCCTGGAGACGTCGGCGCATGGTTTTGCGCTGTGGCGCGGAATCGCCGGTGAAGCAGAGCTACTGACAATCGCCGTGGCGCCCGCCGCACAAAGGCGCGGGATCGGTGCGCGCCTGATGGCGGACTGGATGGAAAAGGCGACAATGAGCTGCACAGAAGCGTTCCTGGACGTGGCTGCAGACAACGCAGCGGCCATTCACCTCTATCAGCGCTATGGCTTTGAAACTGCAGCGAAACGCGAGGCATACTACCGCCGCAAGAACATCCGTATCGACGCGCTGATCATGCGCGCACACCTCCCCTTCCCTGTTTCAAAAAAATCCTCGGGGGAGCTTCGCCCCTAGGGCGAAGCGGGGGCAGACAGCCCCCCTGCCCACCCATGCAGCATTGCGCAAGGTCAGCCCCGTTCACACCTGCCCAATTGGTCAAAAAGCGGTTGACGCTCCCCCTGCCCTGCGGCCTAATTCCCTATGATCTTTTGATCCCGGGCGTCTGGTGGCCTGCTGCCGACGCCCCAACCACGAAAAACTGGGAGACCTGATACATGACCATGATGCAGAAATTCCTTGGCGCGACCGCGGCGATGGCCCTGTCCGCAGGTGCTGCGCTGGCTGAACCCGCGCTGATCTTCGATCTGGGCGGCAAGTTCGACAAATCCTTTAACGAAGCGGCCTTCAACGGCGCGCAACGCTGGGCCGAAGAGACCGGCAACAGCTTCCGCGAGATCGAACTGCAATCCGAAGCGCAGCGCGAGCAGGCGCTGCGCCGCTTTGCCGAATCCGGCGCCAACCCCATCGTTATGGCAGGCTTTGCCTTCGCTGACGCGCTGGGCCAGGTCGCAGCCGACTATCCCGACACCGCATTCACCATCATCGACATGGTCGTGGACGCCCCCAACGTGCGTTCGGTCGTGTTTAACGAGCACGAAGGTTCGTACCTTGTAGGCATGATGGCGGCCAAGGCGTCGGAGTCCGGCACCGTCGGCTTCATCGGCGGCATGGACATCCCGCTGATCCGCAAATTCGCCTGCGGCTATGCGCAAGGCGTTGTGGCCGTGAACCCCGATGCCACCGTCATTGCCAACATGACCGGCACGACGCCCGCGGCGTGGAACGACCCGGTGAAGGGCTCCGAGCTGACCAAGGCGCAGATTTCCCAGGGCGCTGACGTGGTCTATGCCGCCGCGGGCGGTACCGGCGTGGGCGTGCTGCAGACAGCCGCAGACGAGGACATCCTGTCGATCGGCGTCGACAGCAATCAGAACTACCTGCACTCCGGCAAAGTTCTGACGTCGATGATGAAGCGCGTGGACAACGCGGTGTACCAGGCCTTCACCGACGGTCCTGACATGGAAACCGGTTTCAACGTCATGGGCCTGGCCAACGGCGGCGTGGGCTATGCGCTGGACGAGCACAACGAAGGACTGGTGTCTGCCGAAATGAAAACCGCCGTGGACGAGGCTTCGGCCGCGATTGCGGCGGGTGAGTTGACGGTTCACGACTACATGTCGGACGACAGCTGCCCCGCGCTGAGCTTCTAAGCCGCGCGACCTGACTTCGGGGCCGTGCCACATGCCCGTGGCGCGGCCCCTTTTCCAAGCGAAGGCCCGCCCATGACTGCCCCCGCCATCGAACTCAAAGGCATCTCCAAGGCCTTCGGCCCCGTACAGGCCAACAAGGACATCTCGATCCGGGTCATGCCCGGCACGATCCACGGGATCATCGGGGAAAACGGCGCGGGCAAATCCACGCTGATGTCGATCCTCTATGGGTTCTACAAGGCTGACGCGGGCGAGATTTTCATTTCCGGTCAGAAAACCGAGATTCCCGACAGCCAGGCCGCCATCGCCGCAGGCATCGGCATGGTGTTCCAGCACTTCAAGCTGGTTGAGAACTTCACTGTGCTGGAAAACATCATTCTCGGCGCCGAAGACGGTGGATTACTCCGGCCCTCACTATCCAAGGCCCGCAAGACCCTGCTGGATCTGGAAAAAGAATATGACCTGAAGGTCAATCCGGACGCCGTCATCGAAGAGATTGGCGTGGGCATGCAGCAGCGTGTCGAGATCCTCAAGGCACTCTACCGGCAGGCCAACATTCTGATCCTCGATGAGCCCACTGGCGTGCTGACGCCCGCCGAGGCCGATCAGCTGTTCCGCATCCTCGGGCGGCTGAAGGACGAGGGCAAGACGATCATCCTAATCACCCACAAGCTGCGCGAGATCATGGACATCACCGACACAGTCAGCGTGATGCGCCGCGGCGAGATGACGGCCACGGTCAAGACCGCCGAGACCAGCCCGGAAGAGCTGGCTGAGTTGATGGTGGGTCGCAAGGTGCTGTTGCGGGTGGACAAGAAACCCGCGACGCCCGGTGAGGTTGTTCTGGACGTCAAGAACCTGAAAGTCGTGGACGAACAAGGCGTTGAGCGCGTCAAGGGCATCGACCTACAGGTCCGTGCGGGCGAGATCGTGGGCATTGCTGGTGTTGCGGGCAATGGGCAGTCGGAACTGCTCGAAGTGTTGGGCGGCTATGCCGATGCCACCGGGTCGATCACCCTGAACGGGACGCAGATTGATCTGAGCGGGAAGCATTCCGACGGGCGCTCGCGCCGGGACCGGGGCATCGCCCATGTGCCGGAGGACCGGCAGCGTGAGGGGCTGATCATGGACTTCGCCGCATGGGAAAACACGGCGTTCGGCTACCATCGTGATGGGGCCTATACCTCGGGTCTGCTGTCGAACAACGCCGCGATCAAAGCAGACACCGCCGACAAGATGGAACGCTTCGATGTGCGCCCGCCGCACCCGCATCTGGCGGCCAAGAACTTTTCCGGCGGGAACCAGCAAAAGATCGTGCTGGCGCGCGAGATCGAGCGGAACCCGGACCTGCTGCTCATCGGCCAACCCACGCGCGGCGTGGACATCGGCGCCATTGAATTCATCCATCAGCAAATCGTGGCCCTACGCGATCAGGGCAAAGCGATCCTGCTGGTGTCGGTCGAGTTGGAAGAGATCCTGGGCTTGGCCGACCGTGTGGCCGTCATGTTCGACGGACAGATCATGGGTGAACGCCAGACTGATGCCACGGACGAAAAAGAACTGGGGCTGCTGATGGCGGGCATAACCGACACTGACAAACCGCATGACTTCGCCGAGATCGAAGCCAACCTTGCCCATGCGCATGGCGATGCGTCGAAGGAGGCCTGAGACATGGATGTGATGCCAAAATGGGCCGAGGTCATTCTGGTCCCATTGATTTCCCTGATCCTGGCGGCGATCCTGTCGGCGCTGGTCATTCTCGCCATCGGTGAAGACCCGGTCGCGGCTGTAAACCTGATGGTCACAGGTGCGCTGGGTTCGACCTATGGCTGGGGCTATACCCTGTATTACGCCACGAATTTCATGTTCACGGGGTTGGCGGTGTCGGTCGCCTTCCATGCCGGGTTGTTCAACATCGGCGGCGAGGGACAGGCGATGTTGGGGGGGCTGGGCGTGGCCCTTGTGCTGCTGTTTATCCCGTGGCCGCATTGGACTGTCGCCTTGCTGGCCGCAACGCTGGGGGCAGCTGTCTTTGGCGCGCTCTGGGCCGCAATTCCGGCCTATCTGCAAGCGAAGCGCGGCAGCCACATCGTGATTACGACGATCATGTTCAACTTCATCGCGGCGGCGGTGCTGAACTACATGCTGGTGAACCAGTTGCGTCCGCAAGGGGCGATGGACCCTGCCACCGCGCGCTTTCCCGAAACGGTGCACCTACCCAACCTGCACCAGATATTGGCCCCGATTGGCATTGATTTCTCGCGGGCTGCGCCTGCGAACGTGTCCCTGCTGATCGCCATTATCGCCTGCGTTCTGGTCTGGCTATTGATCTGGCGCACGCCGCTGGGCCTTGAAATACGCTCCTATGGCAAGTCGGGACGCGCTGCGAAATACGCAGGCATCGGAGCCGTGCGCATCACCATGGTGGCGATGCTGATCTCTGGTGCGCTTGCGGGGATGATGGCCATCAACAACGTTATGGGTGAGGCGGAGCGGCTGGTCCTGAACGCGGTTGAGGGCGCCGGCTTTATCGGCATCGCGGTGGCGCTGATGGGACGCAGCCATCCGTTTGGGGTGTTTCTGGCGGCGATACTTTTTGGCTTTCTTTACCAGGGTGGGGCTGAGTTGGCGCTCTGGACGTCGATCCCGCGCGAGCTGATCGTGGTGATCCAAGCACTGGTGATCCTGTTCACCGGCGCGCTCGACAACATGGTGCGGATGCCGCTTGAGCGGATGTTCCTGGCCGCACGCGTCGCGCGGGCACCCAAGCCCGAACGCAAGCAGGCGGCGGAGTAGGATCATGGATATTCTTGCCCTTTTCGACCTGTCTGTCCTTGATTCAACCGTACGGCTGGCGACGCCGCTGTTGCTGGCCTGCCTGGCCGGTCTGTTCTCCGAACGGGCTGGCATTTTTGACATTGGCCTAGAAGGCAAGATGCTGTTTGCAGCCTTTTTCTCTGCGGCTGTGGCTGCGTTGACCGGATCCGTTTGGCTTGGTCTTTTGGCCGGGATCGCTGCGTCCATGGCACTGTCCGGCATCCATGGACTGGCCTCGATCACCTTCCGCGGCAATCAGTTGATCTCTGGCGTGGCCATCAACTTTCTGGCTGCGGGGCTGACGGTGCTGATCGCGCAGGACTGGTTCCAGCAGGGTGGGCGCACCCCGTCGCTGATTGGCGGCGGGCGGTTCGAGCCGATTGTCCTACCCTTTGCCGAGGCGGCGCGCAGTGTGCCGTTTATTGGCCCGATTTATGCCGAGCTGATCTCGGGCCATTCGATCCTTGTCTACGTCGCGCTTTTGGCGGTGCCGGGAACGTGGTGGCTGCTCTTCCGCACGCGCTTTGGCCTGCGCCTGCGGGCGGTGGGCGAGAACCCGGCGGCGGTGGATACCGCAGGTGTATCGGTCGTGGGTCTGCGCTTTGTCGCGGTGGGCATCTGTGGAGTCCTGTGCGGGATCGCAGGGGCGTATCTGGCGACCGGTCTGCAGGCTGGGTTCGTGAAAGACATGACAGCGGGGCGCGGGTTCATCGCGTTGGCAGCGCTAATCTTTGCCAAGTGGCGGCCCTGGCACGCCCTTTGGGCGACGCTGCTGTTCGGATACCTGCAAGCCATCGCGCTGCGGCCTGACATTATCGAGGGCGCTTTGGGCTTCCGGGTGCAGGTGCAACTCTTGGATGCGCTGCCCTATATCCTGACGGTCGTGATCCTGGCCGGGTTCGTGGGCAAGGCCATTCCGCCGCGCGCGGGTGGCGAGCCCTATGTGAAGGAACGCTGATCGCAAGGCGCACGACCATTATGCGCCCTGCGATAGGTCCAGATTCTTCACAAACCTGAGCCCAGTCAGCTGCATGGCGGCGAGACATCTTGATTTCCCATCCGCCCCCGTCCTAACAGTGTTCATGCAAATCTACCTGCCCATCGCCGAGGTATCGGTCAACGCGTTCCTGCTTTTGGGACTGGGCGGTATGGTGGGCATCCTTTCTGGCATGTTCGGCGTGGGCGGCGGGTTCCTGATGACCCCGCTTTTGTTCTTTATCGGCATCCCACCGGCGGTGGCCGTAGCGACCGAGGCGAACCAGATCGTCGCCTCCTCATTCTCGGGCGTACTGGCGCATCTCAGGCGCAAGACCGTGGATTTGAGGATGGGGACCGTCCTTCTGATAGGCGGCCTCATAGGCGCGGCACTCGGCGTGCTCTTGTTCAACTATCTCAAGTCGCTGGGCCAGGTCGATCTGCTGGTGCGCCTTTGCTACGTCGTCTTCCTTGGCGTGATCGGCGCGCTCATGTTTGTCGAAAGCCTGAACGCGATCCGCAAGACGGCCAAGGGCACAGCGATCCCCACGCGCAAAAAGCACGGGCTTATCCACAAGCTGCCCTTCAAGATGCGGTTCCGGGTCTCGGGTCTCTATATTTCGGTCATTCCGCCATTGCTGGTTGGCCTCAGCGTCGGTGTGCTGGCCGCCATCATGGGCGTCGGTGGCGGGTTCATCATGGTGCCTGCCATGATCTATCTGCTGGGCATGCCGACCAAGGTGGTTGTGGGTACGTCGCTGTTCCAGATCATCTTTGTCACGGCCTTTACGACCATGTTGCACGCCACCACGAACTATACCGTGGACGTGGTGCTGGCGGTGCTGCTTCTCATCGGTGGCGTGATTGGCGCGCAAGTCGGCACGCGCATCGGGGTGCGGATGAAAGCTGAACAGCTGCGCATTCTGCTGGCGCTCATGGTGCTTGCGGTGTGCGGCAAGCTGGCCTTTGACCTGCTGGTCACGCCGTACGAGTTGTACTCCGTCGGCGCGGTGGAGGGGCATTGATGCTGCGCTGGCTGCTCATCGCGCTGCTCTTCGCCCTGCCCGTGCGGGCCGAGGAAGTTGTGCTAGGGCTGAGCCAGGACGAGGTTGCGATTACCACCAGCTTTGACGGATCAGAGATCCTGATCTTTGGTGCGGTGAAACGCGAAACGACGATCCCCGAGAGCGAATTGGGCGTGATCGTCACCATCGCCGGCCCGCCCGAGCCGGTTACAGTCCGCCGTAAGGAGCGTCGCTTTGGCATCTGGGTCAACACGGATGCGGTCGAGCTGGATGGTGCCCCTAGCTTCTACGCGGTGGCAACGAACGCGCCCCTGGACGATGTGCTGGGCATCCGTGACAACTTGTTGCACAAGGTATCGGTTCCCAGCAAATTGCGCAGCGTCGACACGCCGAACACCGTGCTGGATGCCAGCGCCTATGTCGCCGCGCTGATCCGGATCAACACAAGTGCAGGCACCTATCAGCTGCTTGAGGATACGGTGATCGTGGATCAGGACACTTTGTTTCGCACACGCATTCGACTGCCCGCAGCCTTGACCGAAGGCGCCTACGAGACGCGGATCTTTCTGACCCGAGAAGGGCAAGTCGTGGCGAGCTACGAGACCGCTATCGACGTGCGCAAGGTGGGATTGGAACGGTGGTTGTTCACGCTGAGCCGCGAAAACCCGTTCTGGTACGGGATCATGTCGCTGGCCATTGCCATCGCCGCGGGTTGGACCGCATCGGCTGCGTTTTCGCTGCTGAGAAACTGAGGGGAAGTGCGCAGTCGGTGCGCCCCTACGCTGGGTCTTCTGAGGCGAGGGTCAGCTTGGCTGCGGGCACAGTGCGCAGGTCATCCACGCGCAAAGGCCCAGAGGGTTTCGATAGCCGGTTCCGCACCACCCAGATCAGCCTGTCCTGCGCGCGGGTGATGGCGACGTAAGCCAGCCGCTTCCAGAGCGGTTGTCCAGCCTCTGTACGATTCATCCGCGCGGCAGCGTACAGGTCCGGCGCAAAGACCTGCACCGTTTCCCACTGCGATCCCTGCGCCTTGTGGATGGTTACCGCTGCACCATGGAGAAATGTCGCGCCCATGCGGGCCGCGTAGGGGATGAACGGCTCTTCTTCGTCGGGTTTTTCTATCTTCACGATAGACGCAGCAGAGACTTGCGGGTCTTCAGCCCCGATCACGTGCAACCGGGAGAACCCGGGTTTGCGCCCCTCGCCCAGATAGACAACCTGCGCGCCCTTGATCAGCCCGCGCGCTTCAAGATCGAGCCGCTTCTTGCGGTGTTTCAAAGGCAATTCCAGACCGTCACAGATCAGCGGCTCGCCTTCGATTAGGCGATCCTGGGGTGCATCGTAGACGGCGCGAAACGCATTGATAAGCCGGATGCGTGTCGCGTTGCGCCAGACGAGAACAGGACTGCGGGCCATCAGATCCACCTCGACCCGCTGGCCCCAAACGACGCGGTCGTCTTTTGTGGCCGCTTCCTCCACCATCTTTTCGAAACGGTAGAAATCGACCTGCGGGTCAGCCAGCGCGTGCGCGAGATCCAGGATCGGGTTGTCGGCCGCCTGACGGTGGATGCGACCCAGGTTCATCACCCGCTTTTCCGGCAGCTTGTCGAACACCATGGCGCCGGACTGGTTCACCGGAGCCAGCTGCGCGGGATCACCGAAGAGCAGCAGGGTCGGGAAGATGTCCTTGAGATCCTCGAACTGCTTGTCATCGAGCATGGAGGCTTCGTCGATGAAGCCGATATCGAGCGGCTCCTCGCGCCGTTTCCAGCCGGTGATGAAGTCGCTGCCACGCAGACCGGCGGCCGCCAACGCGCCCGGGATCGACTTGTTGGTCTGGTAGAAGGCGTGCGCGCGGTCGAGTGCCTCGTCTGTCAACCCCTCGACCTCTGGCCGATCGCCATTTCCCGCAAGCCATTCAGCAATGCGTTCGTATTCGGGGTCGTAGACGGGTGTGTAGAGGATGCGGTGGATCGTGGTTGCTGGCACGCCACGAAAGCGCAACACACTGGCCGCCTTGTTCGTCGGGGCAAGAATGGCAAGCGTGCGCCGGTCCTTGCGCTTGCGGGATTCGTAGTCGCCCGAGACGACCTCGACCCCTGCCGCTTCAAGCGCTTTGTAGAGTTCCGAGAGCAGCAGTGTCTTGCCCGACCCAGCCTTGCCCGTAATAGCCATCACGGAAGTAGCCGAGGATTTTGGCGGGTTCAGCAGCGCATCATCCAGGTCGATGCCCGCCCCGCGCAACATCTCGGTCACGGTGTCATAGGCGGACGCTTGATCATCAGAAAGGGCAAGAGCGGTTAACATGCCGCGACCCTATAGTCGGGGCGCGGCAGGTGCCAGCGGGATCAGGCAATGCGGGCGAGTTCCCGGCGGGATGTGGTGCCGAAAGCGAGGTCGAACCACTGGCGCGAACGTTCCATGGGCACGCCTGCACGCTCGGCCACTGCAGCGGCTGCACCTTCATCAAAATGCCACAGGCCGACGCTGATCTGATCACGCCCTTCGCCTGCGCTACCCAGCACATCCGGAGACGAGCCGATCATGCGGTAGATGCGCACCATGCGCGCATCGAACACACCGACGAAATGCTCGATCCCGAAGTTCTGCATGATCTCGCCGCCGCCCAACATCAACGCCGCGGCCACATGGCTGCCCGCGCCGCGCGTCAGGCAGAAGCGAGTGCATTCCCAGATCACCGGACTGGTGATGGGGCCGGAGATCAGATCATCGAAATGCTCGTTTACCATGGTGCGGCCCGTGGTGGGCAAGAAGCGCATGGAGCCGCCGTGGGAGCCGTCGGGCTCTTCCCAGATGACATAGAGCGGGTTCAGATCGTCATACTCGTCACGCTCATACCCGTCCTTGTCCACATGCACGTCCCAGCCAAGCCGGGTTTTGAACTGGTCCGCGCGGTCGCGGAACATCGTACGGGCAAGTTTGGGGTGATCACCGAGATCGGAGGCATAAATGTAACGCAGCATTTGGGTATTCCTTGTCAGACCGGGGCAGGTATGACCAAAAGACTACCGATACGTGCGTTAACGTCCAGAAATACAATCGTACGGAGAGTTGTCTGCACGAGCAACGCGCAGGCTTACACCACGATCAAACCCCTGCTCATGGCTCGAGCAACGGCGTGTGTCGTATTCATCGCGCCGAGCTTGAACCGGGCGCTTTCGATGTAGACGCGCAAAGTGTGTTCCGAGATCGACAGCGTGTCGGCCACCTGCGCGCGACTGTATCCCATCGCCAGAAATGTCATCGCATCAACCTCGCGCGGGCTGAGCGCCTGGGACTGTTCAGGCGCCCGGTCCGGTTCGAATTCGAGCGCCTTTTCGTTAAACGTGTGTGCAATGAGGATCAGGTCCCGGCGATGCGCCTCTGTCCATGTGGCCCATGTATCGTCGTCACATGAGTGGCTGGTCGTAAAAAGCGCAAACTGCCCGTTGGGCCCCCGAATTGGAACGGAAAATCCCTGGTTCCCAACCCCGTGAGCGATGGCTTCGGCCTGGAACGTGCGGGCGGGCTTGCTGCTCCAATCAAGTCGCTTCCAGTCGACCGGGTGAAATCTTTGAAAACACCCAAGAATGACCGGATCGACCCGCAGATAATTCTGCTCAAGATACCGGTCCCGCCATGTGTCCGAATATGTGCCGCAACCGTACTGATCCCCGGCGGAGTCGACCCAGTGATACACCACGTGATCGACACCATAATGGTCGCGTATTTCTTCGGAGGCCGACTGGAGGGCGGCGAGCCCTTCAGCTTGTTCCAAATCCTCCAAAATAGGTTCCAACGGCTGCCTCGCCGTCGTGGCGCTGACCATCTTTGGTTTCCTTCATCGCGGCGATCTCGGCCATTGCGACGATTGCGGTGTCATCCAACTGCTCGGCTAGAGCGGGCATTTCGTTGGCGCGGGCAAAGGTCTTCAGGTCCGTCAGAACGTCTAGTATCCAGTCACTTTTCATGGTCAGACTCACTCTCGAGTGGTTAATGAATGGTTAACACAACTATAGCATGTGTTAACTCTGCCTGAAAATTCACGTATTTCCCCTCCCCAGAAATAGCGAGGGAGCATTTTCTAAGCCCTTGATCGCATTAGGCGCGCCTTGGAACAGAAAAATGCCCGCGAAACCATGAGGTGATTCGCGGGCATTTATACTCTTCTTCTGCGTGTAAGGCGTTAACGGCCGGCCTCAACCGCATCCTCAAGCGTGCGCAGACCTGTCTTCGGCGCCTGCACCAGCACCGACATGTTGCCGGGCTTGTGCTCGTTGCGCAGCATCTTCATGTGCGCCTCGCGCAGATCGTCCCAGGCGAACACTTCGGACATGCACGGATCAAGGCGGCGCTCGACCATTAGGTGGTTGGCGGCTGCGGCCTGCTTGAGGTGGGCAAAGTGGCTGCCCTGCAGGCGCTTCTGGTGCATCCACATGTAACGGACGTCGAAGGTGCAGTTGAAGCCAGTGGTGCCCGCGCAGATCACGACCATGCCGCCCTTCTTGCAGACCAGCGACGAAACGGGGAACGTGCTTTCGCCCGGATGTTCGAACACCATGTCGACATTCACGCCCTTGCCGGTGATGTCCCAGATCGCCTTGCCGAACTTGCGCGCCTCTTTCAGCCAGGCCGCATATTCAGGCGTGTTGACCGTGGGCAGCTGGCCCCAGCAGTTGAAGTCCTTGCGGTTGATGACGCCCTTGGCGCCCAGATCCATTACAAAATCGCGCTTGGTCTCGTCCGAGATGACGCCGATCGCGTTGGCGCCCGCCGTGTTGATCAGTTGGATGGCGTAGGAGCCCAGACCACCCGATGCGCCCCAGACCAGAACGTTCTGTCCCGGCTTCAGGTCATGCGGCTCGTGACCGAAGAGCATGCGGTAAGCGGTCGCCAGTGTCAGCGTGTAGCAAGCGCTTTCTTCCCAGGTCAGGTGCTTGGGACGCGGCATCAATTGCTGCGCCTGCACATTGGTGAACTGGGCAAAGGAGCCATCGGGCGTCTCATAACCCCAGATGCGCTGCGTGTCCGAATACATCGGATCGCCACCATTGCAGTGCTCGTCGTCGCCATCGTCCTGGTTACAGTGGATGACAACCTCGTCGCCGACTTTCCAGCGTTTCACCTTATCACCCACGGCCCAAACGATGCCCGAGGCGTCGGAACCGGCGATGTGGAAGGGCTGTCCGTGACCATCAAAGGGTGAAATCGGCTTGCCAAGCGAGGCCCAGACCCCGTTGTAATTCACACCGGCCGCCATCACGAGCACCAGCACCTCGTGGCTGTCGAGCGTGGGCACATCCACCACTTCCAACTGCATCGCCGTGTCTGGCTCACCATGCCGCTCGCGACGGATCGCCCACGCGTACATCTGTTTCGGGACATACCCCATGGGCGGGATTTCACCCATCTCGTAGAGGTCTTTTTCAGGTGCGTCGTAGGACGCGATGCCAGTGTCGAGTGCCATGTCAGCCTCCGGGTTAGAAAATCTGTGCCGCAGTGCAGAATCGACCGCGTTAGGGCTGAATATGGCTCGTCACGAAATAAAGCAACACATACTTTGGTGTTTTTGTAATTTTATGACTTTGCGCGCGCAGCATTGCCGATGGCGATGCTGTCGGGATACAAATCGTCGATGGAATTAGCATAAAAGCGCACGAGCGCCTCTTCTTCCGCCAGCATAACCCATGTGTCAGACACCTTTTTGACCATCCCGCGTGTTTCCATATCCGTCATCGCGCGCAGAACGCGGTCGCGCAGATCCTGGTCGAGCAACGGAGGGCGCGTGCCGCGGGTCGGCGGCATTGCGGCCTTGACCTCATGCACCAGATCCTGATCGGGCAGCGGGTCCGGTGACATGAGAAACAAGCGGCACAGCAGGGGCACGAATGGCACCGGCATGACGTCTTGAATGCGGTCGCGCAGCGTTTCGGCAAGTTCGTCCAGCTCCACGTCCTCACCGAGGGCAGCGAGTGACACGGGTGGGCCAAAGACCACCGATGCGGTGCCAAACTTGCGGTACCGGCCCCTGATCCATTGCCACAGAAGGCGTAGGATCTCGGCCATGACAACGGTGATGCTCACGCCAAAGCGCCTGTCACCGCGCGCATCGGCGGCGATCAGCACACGATCTTCGAGCACGCGGTCGTAGTTGAGTGCGACAGGAACAAAGACGACATCGCGCTTCTTCGGGTCGTAGCCATCGACCACATAGGACAAGAGCCCCTTTTTCAGAGGCATGAGTTTGCCGTTCACGCTTAGCCCACCCTCGGGGAAGATCGCTTGTGTTACGCCACCCTCAGTCGCCATGCGCACATATCGGGCCAGCACCGCGCGATAGAGCGCGCCACGCGATTTGCGCCGGATGAAGTAAGCCCCCATGGACTTGATCAGCCGCGACAGCGGCCAGACCCGCGCCCACTCCCCGACCGCATAGCTGAGGGCCGACGCCTGCGCCGCTAGGTAGGTGACCAGCACGTAGTCCATGTTGCTGCGGTGGTTCATTACAAAGACGACCGTTGCGTTGGGGTCGGCGCTTTGGATCTGCTGATCATTGTTCAGCCCGGTCCGCACATTATAGAGTGCTGTTGCCAACCACCGCGCCGCCCGCGCGCCGAAACTGAAATAGGCAAAGGCGGAAAAGCTGGGTACAATTTCTCGCGCGTAGCGGCGAGCCTGTTCGAACGCAACGTTCTCCGGAACGTCGTTGTCATTGGCGTGCTGGACAATCGCCTCGGACACCTCCGGGTCATAGATCAGGCGCTGGATCATGTCGTGCCGCCGCGCCAGCTTGAACGGTTCGATCGGCCGCGTCAGACGTTCGTTCAACTGCGCCACCGCCCGTTCCAGCCTGCGGCGAAAGAACCAGCGGACGGACGGGAACAGGAAGTGCGAGGCAAAGGTCACAGCCGCGAACAGCACAATCAGCACAAAAAGCCAAAGGGGGAGTTCAACGGTCGTCATCATTGCGGGAACCCTCGCAGGCGCCGGGGACGGGGGCAAGGGAAATGGGCTGGCCTTTGGCGGCGCTTCCTAGGAAAAAGAGGGGATGTATGACGCGGATTCCATTCACACGCTGACGACCTTGGAGCAGATCGGACTGGTCGCTGTGTCCGCGCTGTTTGCGCTTTTAGCGCTGGGGTTCACGTGGGTACTGGTGCAGCGACGCCCCCTGATCATTCGTGTGCCGGTGTGGCTGGTGGCCTTCATCACCTTTGTCTGGGCCTCGCCCCAGGGGTACTACACGTACTACCGCATGATCTTTGACAACTTGCCGGCCCAATCTGTGATTCAGGCACCGCCCCCGCCGGAGGAAATCGTTGCTCTGCTCACTTTTACCGGACCAGAAAGCCTGGCTGCGCACAGCGTGGGTGTGCTGGGCTGGCTGATGTTCGTCGTCGCGGTTTGGCCCCAACGCCGGAAAAATGCCGCAACGCAGCGGATTGACTGAGCCAGAAAATTACATATACCTCCGATCAGACGAAATTTTGTTACGCGCCCGATTCACAGGAGATCGCCCATGTCGCAGCCTGAACAGAAAGACCGCCCCTGGTTGATCCGCACCTATGCGGGCCACTCGACGGCTGCGGCGTCAAATGCGCTTTACCGGTCGAACCTGGCCAAGGGCCAGACCGGCCTGTCCGTTGCCTTCGATCTGCCGACGCAGACGGGCTATGACAGCGACCACGTGCTGGCGCGCGGTGAAGTGGGCAAGGTCGGTGTGCCAGTGGCGCATCTGGGCGACATGCGCACGCTCTTTGATCAGATCCCGCTGGAGCAGATGAACACGTCGATGACGATCAATGCCACGGCCCCCTGGCTGCTGTCACTCTACATTGCCGTGGCCGAGGAACAGGGCGCGGACACGTCGAAACTTCAGGGCACGGTGCAGAATGACCTGATCAAGGAATACCTGAGCCGCGGTACGTATATCTGCCCGCCGAAACCATCGCTGAAGATGATCGCGGACGTAGCCGAATACTGCTACACGAATGTGCCGAAATGGAACCCGATGAACGTGTGTTCCTATCACCTGCAGGAAGCGGGCGCGACGCCGGAGCAGGAATTGGCTTTTGCCCTTGCGACGGCCACAGCCGTTCTGGACGAACTGAAACCGCGGATTGATCCCGCGGATTTCCCAGCTGTCGTGGGACGTATTTCCTTCTTCGTGAATGCAGGCATTCGTTTTGTCACTGAAATGTGCAAAATGCGTGCGTTTGTGGATTTGTGGGACGAGATTTGCGAGACGCGCTATGGCGTCACCGATCCGAAATTCCGACGTTTCCGCTACGGCGTTCAGGTCAATTCGCTGGGCCTCACCGAACAGCAACCGGAAAACAACGTCTACCGTATTCTGATCGAAATGCTTGCCGTTACACTGTCTAAAAAGGCGCGCGCGCGCGCGGTGCAATTGCCCGCCTGGAACGAGGCGCTTGGCCTGCCCCGCCCTTGGGATCAGCAATGGTCGATGCGGATGCAGCAGATCATGGCCTTTGAAACGGACCTGCTGGAATACGACGATCTGTTTGACGGCAACCCGACCGTCGATGCCAAGGTCGAGGAATTGAAGAACGGTGCGCGGCACGAGTTGGACAACCTCGATGCCATGGGCGGGGCCATTGCAGCCATCGACTATATGAAAGCGCAATTGGTGCAATCGAATGCGGAACGGCTGAACCGGATCGAAAAGGGCGAAACCGTCGTGGTCGGTGTGAACAAGTATCAGGCGGGCGAAGCCTCGCCCTTGATGACCGGCGATGGCGGAATCATGGTTGTCGATCCGGCGGTGGAACAGGACCAGATTGACCGGCTAAATGCGTGGCGGGCCGACCGTGATCCGGCGGCGGTTGCAGAGGCGCTGGCGGATCTGCGTGCGGCTGCGGAGGCTGGCAAGAACGTCATGCCCGCCTCGATCGTATGTGCAAAGGCGGGTGTGACCACCGGCGAGTGGGCGGCGCAGATGCGCGCGGTCCATGGCGAATATCGCGGCCCCACGGGCGTATCCTCGGGCCGGTCGAACATGACCGAAGGCCTGGATGACCTGCGTGATGCGGTGAATGCGGTCAGCGACCGTTTGGGCCGTCGTCTGAAATTCCTGGTTGGCAAACCAGGGCTTGATGGGCATTCGAATGGCGCCGAGCAGATTGCCGTACGCGCGCGGGATTGCGGAATGGAGATTGCCTACGAAGGGATCCGCCTGACACCGGAAGAGATTGTGACCGCCGCGCGCGAGGATGACGCGCATGTGGTCGGCCTGTCGATCCTGTCGGGCAGCCACATCCCGCTGGTGGAGGACCTGATGCAACGCATGCAGGCGGAAGGGCTGAACCACGTGCCAGTGATCGTTGGCGGCATCATCCCTGACGATGATGCCGACAGGCTGCGCGCAATGGGTGTTGCCCGTGTCTACACGCCCAAGGATTTCGAACTGAACACCATCATGATGGACATTGTGACCCTCGCCGATCCGCAGGCCGTTGCCGCGGAGTAGGGACGCACACCCACATCAATCTGTAATCCAGCGGAGCCGCCCAATGGGCGGTTCTTTTTTGGTTGCTGTGCCCGCGTGCTTCATTTTCCCTTAGCGAAAATAAGGCCGCGCCAAACTTACTACTATGGCGGGAACTCTAAAAATATGTATTTTACCTTCCACTGATGGTCGAAAGAAACGCGCATAACGAGCAAGTTACCGCCGTTGACACAAAAAATGCGCAGCCAGACTATTGATACTCGGCGGTTTTTTTCGAATAGGGCTGGTACTGACACAAGAACTGGAAAAGCAAATGGCAATAAAACTCGACAAAATGAGCCGAAAAGAGCTGGAAGCGTTGCGCGCTGATGTCGACGAGGCGATTGTGCAAAGACGGAAGTCGGAAAAGCAGGACGCCCTCGCAGCGGCACAACGGGCCGCAGCAGAGTTCGGCTTTTCACTCGACGAACTGACCGGCAAAAAAGCTGGCCGCGGTGGTGCAAAAGCATCGAGCGCAGAGCCCAAATACATGAACCCGGAAAATCCGACGCAGACCTGGACCGGAAAAGGTCGGCAACCAAACTGGTTCAAAGCCGCTGTCGAAGCGGGTACAGCGCCGGAAAGCCTGGAAATCTAGGCAACATCGCGCACATTCTTGAATCGTGCCCCCTTAGCTTTGAGGGGCACGATTAAAAAGCATACGGATGCGTTCGGCCAAGTCGCCTGATCCGAAAATGCCGCAGATAGCAGACCGTTTTCAAAAGTTAGCTGGTGATCCACAAGGCGCCATTGATCGGTCATTTGGACGGGTTGACATGAAATGCGCCCTGTTTTTACGACCGGTTCCGTTTTCGTTTCGTGATTTCACCGACATGGTGTTCTCCTTTCCCCGAAAGCGCGTTAAGCGGGCGTCCTGTTTCAGCATAAGGAGTTGACCATGACCGTTCACATCGGTGCCGCCGAGGGCCAGATTGCCGAGACCGTTTTGATGCCGGGTGACCCCTACCGCGCCAAATGGGCGGCAGAGACGTTCTTGGACAATGCCGAACTGGTCAACGAGGTGCGCGGCATGCTTGGGTTCACGGGCATGTGGAAAGGCAACCGGGTGACCATTCAGGGGTCCGGCATGGGAATGCCGTCCCTGTCGATCTATGCGAATGAGTTGATTTCGACCTATGGGGCACAGACCCTGATCCGGATCGGGTCATGTGGCGGGATGCAGCCGCATGTTGGGATCCGCGATGTGATCATTGCCATGACGGCCACGACGATCACGTCGCCGTCCTCCAGTTTTTTCAAGGAAATCAACTACGCGCCCTGTGCGAACTACCCCCTGCTCGCCGCCGCAGTGAAGGCGGCGGAGGCCAAGGGGACAACAACGCATGTGGGCGGGATCTATTCTTCGGACGTGTTCTATGCGGAGCGACCGGATCTGGATGAGCAGATGGTGCGGCACGGCATTCTCGGGGTCGAGATGGAGGCGGCGGAGCTCTACACACTCGCGGCACGGCACGGGCGCCGGGCGCTGGCGGTGCTGACGGTGAGCGATCATTTGCAGACGGGCGAGGCGTTGCCGTCGGAAGACAGAGAGCGCACGTTCGGGGACATGGTGGAAATTGCGCTAGAGGCGGCGTTTTCGTGAGGTTTTTGATTTTTAGTCAATAGCTTAAATCGACAACGGCGCATGCACATTGCGTACACTATTCGTACATAACCTGTGCACCGCGCGCGCACCGGGACCGTGCGGTGCCTTTACACTTTGTTCACCCGCATCGGAGCCAAGCGGGCCTCAACCGGATTGGCAAAGCGTTAGACCATCGTCGCTGCGCCTTGCGACGGTGGGAGCCTCCGGCGGGGATTATTTTAAACAGGGAAGGATGGACTGGGGCGCTGTCTTAGCGACCGTGGGTCCGATCGTAGCCGTTGGCTGGCGGACTTTGCCACGCATCAAGCGCACCCGTTGTGGGTGCGAAGACTTCGATCTTGAGCGGGTGGCAGGGAGCCACATCGGAGGAATGCTCGGACCCGCAATCCCCGCCCGGACAAGCGCTGAGTGCGCCGAGCAGATCAATCTCGGCCAAAAAGTCGATGTGATCGCCGGGTCGGACAGGTGAGGCTTTCATGAAATACTGGCCGGTGTCGCGGGTGAAGCCGGTGCACATGAAGACGTTCATGACGTCGTGGATATGCGGCTCGGCCTCGGCCAGCGGCAGATCCGTGTGATCCGAGAGGGCGCGGGTCAGGTTGGAATGGCAACAGTGGTGGTAGTGCCCGCCTTGCAGCAGGTTGCCGGTATAGGGGTCACAGCGCGTGCCGATCACGTCATGCACGCCGCCGCCGAAATCGTCGATGCCGTACCAGTCCAGCGTGTCGTGAATGATTGTGGCCATAGGGCGCAGGGTTGGAAAGTTGCTCCAGAGCCTGTCGCCGGTGTTCACATGGGTGCCGTGCAGGGCGCGGGTTTTGCCGGAATAGAACCGTTCGGTCAGGTCATGCAGGTTCCAAAGGTTCAGATCGCCGACCTGTGGCCCTTCGATGGACGAGATGCGGAAGATATGACCGGCGGGAACCGCGAATGTCGCGGCCTCGCGTGGCGATGCAAGCACTTCGGACAGCTTGGTCATGCCGTCACGGGCGCGCGCATAGGCAGCCATATCCGGCTGCGGCAGGGTGTCGGTGGGATAGCAGATCACCGGCGGCAGGGCACGGTGGGCGGCGGCGTGGTTTGGTGCATCTGGCATATCTGCCCCTTTATTCTGACCCTGCCATTCAGCACTCTTGCATCCAATGCAGCAAACCAATTTCTGGTTCTGACCACTTGTTTGATGACAACAACACTCACGTTTGTCGCCATCAAAAAGCACCAATGCGCGCGCTACACCCCACCAAAACGCGGCACAGGGACGACATCAGATGAATATCGGATTCTGGAAAAACCTTTACTATTCGCTGGACGAGATACTCTACGGCTACAGAGAACGGCTTTTATGGGCCTTTTCACGCGCGACAAGCAAGGCGCCCAGTAAAGAAGAGCGCGCCGAACGGTTCAACGCATGGACGTCACTGAGAAACGACATTCTGCTCAAGTCTCATACTGATCTCATTGATGGGTCACGCCCCGAGGCGACAGACATGCAGCGTGCGTTCTACCGCCATCTTGTCGCCGAAACAAAGCGCCTGAATATCCCTGACAACCCTCTCACAATGCACAACTCTTCTGCAGGACTTGAAAGCCATATCGCTGGATGGGCGGCACATTTCCTGCCGATTGACGCGTTTGAAGACTTCTATGCCGAGACCAATTTTCTACACATTATGCGCGCGCCTGACGCCATGATGCACGCGTGGCGGGCTGTCGAACACGACCGGACTTTTCCGCGCCTCGTCGCGCATCAGACCAAGAGATTGTCGGAGGAATATCTGGGCGGCATTGAAACGGGGGACATCCGTGAAACCGGCCTAAGACATACACGAAATATCATTCAGACGAACATCAAAGGAGATTTTGAAAAAGGCCGAGCAGCCTTTGAACGTTTCACATCTGGAGAGATCAGGGAATATGAAGACCTGAGGCACCGAAAATTCTTTGAATTTGTCCAGGCAGAAACGCGGGCCTCTGATGACGACATCAAAGATGAGAGCACGCGCCTAAGCTATCTGGATGAGATCAAAATTCACGGGTGGGCAACGCATTTTGTTAGTCCAAAGGGTGCGCTCACATACGAGGACTACGAGAAGTTCTATGCCAGAACGATCATTGCACATCGGCGGCATGAAGTTGTTGCCGCATATCGCGCTTTGGACGCGGCGCGCGGACTGCCTGCATTTCCGCCTTTCCAAAATACCTTTAAACTGTTTGCAACGCCGAGACACCTTTGACCCAAGACATCGGTGAAGCCACGCTGTGCGGCTGTGCCTCGTCGCACCCTGGAAACTGATCGCCTGCTTGGTCCTATGAGATGCACAAGAAACCCAATGCGGCACGCTACAAGCGGCTCCGCCTCGGCGGAGCCGCCTCGGCGGAGCCGCCTTTTTTCAATCGTTCAAATCAGACGGTGCGTTCGACCATCATCTTCTTGATGTTCGCAATCGCCTCGGCCGGGTTCAGGCCCTTGGGGCAGGTCTTGGCACAGTTCATGATCGTGTGGCAGCGATAGAGCTTGAACGGGTCCTCCAGGTCGTCGAGCCGTTCGCCTGTTGCCTCGTCGCGCGAGTCGATGATCCAGCGGTAAGCGTGCAGCAGCGCTGCCGGCCCGAGGTAGCGGTCGCCGTTCCACCAGTAGCTGGGGCAGGCCGTTGAGCAGGAGGCGCACATGACGCATTCATAGAGGCCGTCGAGCTTCTTGCGATCCTCGATGCTCTGCTTCCACTCCTTGGCGGGACGGTTCGTCTTGGTTTCCAGCCACGGCATGATGCTGGCGTGCTGGGCGTAGAAATGGGTGAGGTCGGGGATTAGGTCCTTGACCACCGGCATGTGCGGCAGGGGGTAGATTTTGACGTCGCCCTTCACCTCGTCCATGCCGTAGATGCAGGCGAGCGTGTTGATGCCGTCGATGTTCATCGCACATGACCCGCAGATCCCCTCGCGGCAGGAGCGGCGGAAGGTGAGTGTCGGGTCGATCTTGTTCTTGATGTAGATCAGCGCGTCGAGGATCATCGGGCCGCAATCGTCGAGGTCGACGAAATAGGTGTCGACCTGCGGGTTTTTGCCGTCATCGGGGTTCCAGCGGTAGATGCTGAACTTGCGCACATTCGTGGCGCCCTCGGGCTTGGGCCATGTCTTGCCCGTCATCATGCGGGAGTTTTTGGGAAGCGTCAGTTGGACCATTGCGGTTCTCCTTTCACGCGGTCAGGACGGAGAGACCCGCCCCGACGATGCACTGTTGTGTGGCTGGCCGTTCGAGCACGGAACGTACAAGAGCGGCGGTTGTTTCGGAGACGCCGATCACGGCATCCTTGGCAAATTCACCGATCTCGCGGGCCGAGGCGTTGTCAATCACGCAGTCGGTGAAGGGGGTCACGGCCTGTTGCGGTACGGCGGGGAAGCGGGTGACGAGGGTTTCTGCCACCGCCGCCTTGGCGCTGCGGCGGGCAACGTTGTCCACCGCTTGGGTGGTCTCGGCGCAGGCGGTGAGCGTGAGGGCGGCGATGAGGGCGGCGGCGCGGATCATGGCAGCACCACCTGTGCACTTGCCGTGCTGCGCAGAGTTTCGAGCCTTTTGGCGTCGCCAGGGAAGTGCTGCGCGAGCTTGGTCATGAAGCTGTCGTCCCGCGCCGCGGTCCAGAGCAGCATCTGGTATTCGTGGTCATCTGCCATTTGCGCGCTGCGTTGGTCGATTTTGAGGTCAGCGGCGGCGGTTGCGTCCTGGAAGGAGGAGCCGCCGCCAAAACGTTGGACTGTTCCGAGCGACAGGTCTTTGCCCGGCAGGTTGAGGCGGGTCAGCGCCTCTTCGCGGTAGTGCTCATCGGCGGTCCAGCTGTCGTAGCAGAGCGGGACCACGTCGTCGTCCTTTACCCGCGTCAGCATGTCCGAATAGGTGCTGACGGCGCGCCCCATGATCCGGTTGCGGTCGAGCGGGCCGAAGCCGTCGTTGCCCTGGATCTTGCGCAGAAGGGACGCGGCCCAGTGCAGGAAGCTGCGGTAGATGATGACGAGCGTTTCGGCGGCTGCGAAGAGCGCTTTGGGTGTCGCAGGCGGCACGCGGTCTTCGTAGGAGACGGCGGTAAACGGCTTGGCCCCGGCGCGGTCGATCCGCTTCCACTTGCCGCCCTGCCCCACCTCGGACCCACCTTCGAACAGCGACAGGCTGCTGCAGGTCACGATGGGGTCACCGCCGTGGCGACAGTTGTTCATGAAAAGGCCGTTGCCGCCGGGCGCGTTGCGCATGATCCAATTGATCAGCGCGTGGTTGCCCGACCGCCGCATGCCATAGATGCGCAGCACCCGTCCGGGGACAAGCCCTGCATCATCCGTGCTGTGCAACGCCTGATCCATGTGGACCTTAGTACACCCGCGCTTTCGGCGCGATTTTCTTGAGGTCGATGCCGCCATCGTTGTGGCTGGTCAGCGGCTGCAGATGCACGCCACGAAAGCCGAGCGACGCCTCATTGCCCTTGAACCAGACGAGGCTGTGCTTGCGCCAGTTCTCATCATCGCGGTCGGGATAGTCCTCGTGCGCGTGGGCGCCGCGGCTTTCCTTACGCGCGGCGGCTGCCGTGATCGTGGCGACCGCGTTGGGCATGAGGTTCGTCAGCTCCAGCGTCTCCATCAGGTCTGAGTTCCAGACAAGCGACGTGTCGGTGACCTGCAGATCGGACTGCTTTTCAGCGACCGCCTTCATCTTCTCTTCGCCCTCGGCCAGCGTCTTGTCCGTACGGAAGACGGCGGCGTCCTGCTGCATGGTGCGCTGCATTTCCAGCCGCAGTTCAGCCGTGGGCACGTGGCCTTTGGCATAGCGCAGGCCGTCGAAACGGCTGAACGCAGCCTCGACAGAGCGTTTGTTGGGCGTCGGCACCGGCGCGTCGGCATCCACCACATCCTTGGCGCGGATGGCGGCGGCGCGGCCAAAGACCACGAGGTCAATGAGCGAGTTTGACCCCAAACGGTTCGCACCATGGACCGAGGCACAGCCCGCTTCGCCCACGGCCATCAGGCCGGGCGAGACGTTGTCGGGGTTGTCCTTGGTCGGAGCCAGCACTTCGCCCCAGTAATTCGTGGGGATGCCGCCCATGTTGTAGTGCACAGTGGGCAGAACCGGGATCGGTTCTTTGGTCAGGTCGACGCCTGCAAAGATGCGCGCGCTTTCCGAGATGCCGGGCAGCCGTTCGGCCAGCGTTTCCGGCGGCAGGTGGTTGAGGTGCAGATGGATGTGGTCGCCATCGGCGCCCACACCGCGCCCTTCGCGGATTTCCATTGTCATGCAGCGGCTGACCACGTCACGCGATGCGAGATCTTTGTAGGTCGGTGCATAGCGTTCCATGAAACGCTCGCCCTCGGAGTTGGTGAGGTAACCGCCCTCGCCCCGCGCGCCTTCGGTGATCAGGCAGCCCGAACCGTAGATGCCGGTGGGGTGAAATTGCACAAACTCCATGTCCTGCAGGGGCAGACCGGCGCGGGCCGTCATGCCGCCGCCGTCGCCGGTGCAGGTGTGGGCCGATGTGGCCGAGAAGTAGGCGCGGCCATAGCCGCCTGTCGCCAGAACAACCATCTTGGCGGCAAAGAGATGCATGGTGCCGTCATCGAGTTTCCAGCACAGCACGCCCTGACATACGCCGTCATCCGACATGATCAGGTCGATGGCGAAGTATTCGATGTAGAACTCGGCGTTGTTCTTGAGCGACTGACCATAGAGCGTGTGCAGGATCGCGTGGCCGGTCCGGTCGGCGGCCGCGCAGGTGCGCTGCACGGGGGGGCCTTCGCCAAATTCGGTGGTGTGGCCGCCGAAGGGGCGTTGGTAGATTTTGCCCTCTTCCGTGCGCGAAAACGGCACGCCGTAGTGTTCCAGTTCGTAAACCGCCTTGGGCGCTTCGCGGGCGAGGTATTCCATCGCATCCGTGTCGCCCAGCCAGTCGGACCCCTTGACCGTGTCATACATGTGCCACTGCCAGTTGTCGGGCCCCATGTTCGACAGCGACGCAGCAATGCCCCCTTGTGCCGCAACGGTGTGCGAGCGGGTCGGGAACACCTTGGTCACGCAAGCGGTGCGCAGGCCCTGTTCGGCCATCCCCAAAGTGGCGCGCAGTCCGGCACCACCGGCACCGACGACCACGACGTCATATTCATGCGTCTCGTAATCATATGCAGCCATTTTGGCCTCCTGTTTTCAAAGCAACGCTGGCGAGGCGTGCCGTCGTCAATTCAAAGCGCGATGCGCGCAATCGCGAACAATCCTGCCGCGATCATGATGTAGGCAAATGCGGTGGTTGCGATCAGCGTCAACTTACCTGCGGTGCCGTGGATGTAGTCTTCGATGGCCGCGTGCGCCTCGCGCATCAGGTGCTGAATGACAACAATCAGCGCCAGCCCCATCAGGATGGCCGGGATCGGACGGCTGAAGAAGGCCAGAACCTCGGCGTGGTTTCCGCCCAACGCGGATGCGAAGAGCAGGACAAGGATTGGAACCAACGGCACCAGCAGGATGGAGCTGACCAGCATCTGCCAATGGTGGTGGGTGCCTTCACGACCGGAGCCGAGACCGGCGGCGCGTTTGCGATCTGTCAAAAAACGCATGTCAAACCCTCCTTAGGCCACGACGAGGACAAAAACGGTGAGCAGCGTGGCGCCGATGAACATGCCTTTGGCCATGTCCTCGGACACGGGCACTTGCACAAGATAGCCGAAATCCCACAGCACGTGCCGCAAACGACCCAGCATGTGATAGAATATGCCCCACATGGCCGCGACCAGGATGAGCGTACCGAGAACACTGCGCAAAAGACCGTCGATGGCTGAAAAGGCGGCTTCGGATGTTGCTGCGGCCAAGAGCCAGCTCACGACAAGCACGGAGGCAATGAGGCAGCCGATGCCTGTGATCCGCACCATGATGGACGAGATGGATGTCCATTGTGGGCGATAGATTTGCAGGTGTGGCGAGAGCGGGCGGTTGCCCCGATTTACGTCGGCCATGTTGCTTCCTTTATCCTCGGCTGCCCTTTCATACTCCTTTTTACGCGCGAGTCACGCGCGAGGACCCGCGGAATGGCGCGGTTTTTTGGCGCATTTGCAAGATTCTGCGCAAATGTGATCACGGCGGAAATTTGCGTGATCACAAGCATCGCTACTCTGCAAAATAAGTCACCTGCCGGATCGTCTCGCGCTGCAACTTCCGCTTGATCTGCTCCGGGTAGTCTTCGAATCCCTGCGCCGTGACCACAAAAGCGCCGGGCCCGGTGATCACGTTTTCAAAGAAATAGGCCGTCAGATCCGTGTCGTCGGTTTCAATGGCGATGGCGTTCACGGTGATGTCCGCGTCGTTCAGGGCCACGCGCTGTTCCGCCGGTTCGATGCCTTCGTTCGACACGCCGTCACCCGATACGTCGATGACCTTGCGGGTGCAATAGGCGACGGCCCCAAAGGCCGTGCGCGAGACGGCGAGCGCCTCTCCGATAGCGGTTGAGTAATTGCGCCAGATCCGCGTGTCGTTTTCGATCCGTTCGGCCAGAGCCAGGACATCTCTGTGCGAGTGCATCGGCGTCCAAGGAATTGTCTGCTTCTGACGCGAGGCACCGGTCCATTGGACAAGACCGACCTGGGCCTCTTGCTCGACCAACGCGTCGGCGACAATCCCATCGCGCAAGGCATGGGCCAGACCGTCCATCTGGATGCGGTATTCATCGCGGTCGACCGAGCCCGACACATCCACGGCCAACAGCAGCGCAAGCTGGCATGCCTGCACCGGAGCACTGATCAGAAAATAGATACACACCGCGCGCCACATAGGCCCGAGCCTAGCCGCCCGACAGGCGCGACGCACGTCACAAAATTGCGTCTAGCCCAATTGATCGTAGAGCGCGCGCAGATGATCCTCGAACTCGGTGCACATGATGATTTCGGTGGTACCGAGGTCATAGAATGCGTTCGCCTCACCACAAGACTCCACGCGCACGATCAGAGGGGTAGGCAGGTCGAAATCTTCGTTCAAGGCGGCCACTTCAGCCGCCATCACGTCGGTCGTCAGCAGGTTATGGCCACCGTCATTGAACAGAATTGAGCTGCCGCGCCCTGCGATCTCGTCAAAGGCTGGGCCCCAACTGTCGAGCGCCAGTTGGAACTCTTCGGGGCATGTTTCTGCACGCTCTTCCGGCAGGCCGAGGTCGATGGCGAAATCTTCGCGTGCGTCGGGGTTGGCGCCGTAGAACAGGCAGACGGTGTTGTAGAACCGTTGCTCGTCCGGGCCGTGCACGTCCCAATAGGCGACGTCGCCTGCAAAATCCGCCTCGGCCAGAAAGCCAAAGGCGGTGTCATAGGCCAGCGATTGGGCGGCATCTTCGTCATAAAGCCCGTCGATCAGCAGGACGGAGGCGACATCGGCCGCGTCTTCCTCATGTCCAAAGACGGGCAGCGCGAGAATGTCGATCAGGGCGTGGCCCAGTTCGTGATAGAAGATGCCGAGCAGATTGGCTTCGACAAACGCCTCGCGCCCGTCATCGGCCACAGCGGGTCCGGCGAGCATCAAACAGGGCAAAACGTAACGCAACATCACTTCACTCCTTGCGCCATGCGGGACGGCGGGTGGGGCGTCGTCGTCAGACGCGCGTCACCCACCGTTTCTTAAATTGGCATCAAGGCCCAGTAATCCAAGTCAAGCAACACTTCCGGCAAGTATTTGCCGTCCTCACCGCGCAGCTGGAAGGGGGCGCCGCCCTTGGTCGCGACTAGCCGCAGCCGGATTGCACCGACGCCAGGTGCCGAGGTTTCGGCCTTGTCCAGCACCTCGGACCACGCGCGCACGGTATCGCCCGCAAGGCAAGGGTTGGCGTGGGCGCCTGCATTCAGCCCCACGACCATCTGTGCATTCGCCAGCCCGCTGAACGACAACGCGCGCGCCATGGAAATCACGTGCCCGCCATAGATCAGGCGCGTACCATCTGGGCGCGCAGAAGTGTCGAAGTGCACCTTCGCCGTGTTTTGCCAGAGGCGCGTGGCCATCATGTGCTCGGCTTCCTCGATGGTCACACCGTCCACATGGTCGATCTGTTCACCGACCTCGTAATCACCCCAGCGATGCGGCTCACCCGCCAGATCAAAGTCGTAGTTTTCGAATGTCAGCCCCCCAGGCACGGCAAGTGTCCCCGCGGGGACAACCTTGTTCAGCTCGGGGATCACCGTCTCTGGCGAGGGGGCATTGAGGTTCCCTTTGCGCACCATGACCCAGCGCACATATTCCAGCACCGCTTCGCCCTGCTGATTCCGACCGGTCGTGCGCACATAGACCACGCCCGACTTGCCGTTGGAATTCTGTTTGACCCCGATCACTTCGGATTCCGAGGTCAGCGTGTCACCGGGCCAGACAGGCTTCAGCCAACGCCCTTCCGCATAACCGAGATTAGCCACCGCGTTCAGCGACACATCCGGAACGGTTTTGCCAAAGACGGTGTGGAACGCGATCATGTCATCAAGCGGCGAGGCCGCGAGCCCGGACGCCTGCGCAAACGTGTCCGACGAATAAAGCGCGTGACGTGCGGGATAGAGCGCGTGGTAGAGCGCCCGTTCCCCTGCCCCGACCGTGCGCGGCACCGCGTGGGTCAGCACGTCACCGACGCTGTAATCTTCGAAAAACCGGCCCGAATTGGTTTTGGCCATTACTGTTCCCCTAGTTTGATGTCCGGGGTGTAGTCCCCCGGCACGTCCTTTATGACCGCCTGCCCACAGCGCATGACGCCTGCAGCATGATCCCAGGTCTGCGTGGGTGAGCCATGCAGCTCCCAGCCCGCATTCAGCGCGGCGGTCACCTTGTGGCAGAAGGCGGATGTGTCCTCTTCGGACAGAAAACGGTAGAGTTTCATGGGCTTAACTCGGGAACGGCCAGACACCCAGCCAGTTGTGGATCCAGCCAATGACGCCTAGCAGGATGATGGAGCCCGCGAAGAACATGGCGTCCTTGGCGAGCGTCCCCTCGGGTCCGCGTTGCCAGTCGGGTTCGGCTGCGTTGATGATGCGTGCCGTGGCGATGGCCCAGATCAGCAGACCGCCAAACAGGATGATCGAGGCAAGATCGCCGTTCACCAGCAAGTGCGCGATGGCCCAGATTGAAAAACCGGTCAGCATGGGATGGCGCATGCCGGACACCAGCTTGCCCCGCTTTGGCGCAGGGCTGAGCAGGTAGATCGCGATCAGCATTGCCAGATTATTGATATGGATCGTGAAACTGGGCGGGAACCAGACATTGATGAAATCTACGCCGCGGTAGCCGATCACCATAAGCACAATGGACAGAACCACACCGATTGCAACTGCGCCCTTGCCCGGATCGCCCATCGCAGCTCGCCGCTCGGGCGCGATACGTTTGAACAGATGCGCCGCCCACCACAGAGCGACACCCGCAACCAGAATGATCCAATACATCGTTTATCCTTTTGCCATGTCCGCGATGGCATCGGCCTTGGCCAACGTCTCACGCGCGGTGACGATGTGCAGATTCTCGACGATACGTCCATCAACAACGGCAACACCTTGCCCACTGGCCTCGACCTCTTCGAAGGCAGTGATTTGGCGGCGGGCGAGGTCGATCTCGGCCTCGGACGGTGAGAAGGCGGCGTTGGCGATGTCCACCTGTGCAGGGTGGATCAGTGTCTTGCCGTCAAACCCCATGTCGCGGCCCTGGTCGCATTCGATTTTGAGCCCGTCCTCATCCTTGAACGCATTGTAGACACCATCGACGATGGCGCAGCCATGCGCCTTGGCGGCGAGTAGGCAGAGGCCAAGGCCCGTTTGCAGCGGCAGCCGGTCGGGACGGAAGCGGGTTTGCAGTTCCTTGGCCAGATCGTTTGTGCCCATGACCATGCCCTGCAGCTTGGGATGCGCGCCGATAGCGGGTGCGTTGATCATACCCAACGGCGTCTCCATCATCGCCCAGAGCGGCGTGTCGCCGGTGATCTCGGCAAGTGCATCGAGGTCAGCGGGGCTGTTGACCTTTGGCAGCAGGATCGCGTCCGCACCCATTTCCTTGGCCGCTTGCGCGTCGTCGCGGCCCCACTTTGTGTCGAACCCGTTAATCCTTACGATTCTCAGCCGTGCACCGTAGCCGCCCTGCGCCAGCGCCTCGGCCAGCGTGGCGCGCGCGCTTTCCTTTTCTTCGATCGATACGGCATCTTCTAAGTCAAATATTATGGCATCAACCGGCAGGCCCCGCGCCTTGTCCAGCGCCCGCGGTTTGGACCCAGGGATATAGAGAACGGAGCGGAGAGGACGGTCGAGGGCCATGGCGTGCGATCCTTAGCGAGTCATAAAGTTGCGCGGAAAGGGCCATTTTTTGCCAGATAGTTCAAGCGCTATTTTGCTGCATTGCAGAAATGACGTGCCGACTTTCGTCTGATGCTGCGGGCTTTCATCAAATTGGAACGACCTGCGGACGGTGCGTTAACCATTATTCAAGCCTCCATCCGCACATTTGCCCCAATCTGACAGCGCGGGGAGGGCCGTTTCGGCAGGGCCGCCGAACACTTCACGGAACGCGCAGAATGTCGGGTGTGAACCGGGGCCGCCCGGTCATCGCCGGGGTTCCGGCTGGGCCAGATGACCAGAGGTGACGCCTTCCATTGTGAAAGGCTGAACGTGATGACACGGATGATGAATGTGATGACAACGGGTGTTCTGGCGCTCGCGGCGATGGTGCAGGCAACGCAGGCGCAACAGGCACGCAATTGCGGTCCACGCGACATGGTGGTGAGCCGCCTGGCCGAGGGGTATGGCGAGACGCGGCAGTCCATGGGTCTGGGTGCCAACAACTCGGTGATCGAGGTGTTTGCTTCAGAAGAAAGCGGCACGTGGACGATTACGGTGACGACACCCAACGGGATGACCTGCCTTGTGGCGAGCGGTCAGGCGTTCGAGGCGCTGGCCGAGGCGCTGCCTGCAAAGGGTAGCGACGCCTGAAACGGGCGGACGACACGTCCGCCTTACGACTGCAAAGATTGACATGGGCGCTCTACGGGGCGCCTTTTCTTTGCCGCAAGGGAGTAAGGCGGATCCTGATCCGCCAGCGTCAGCGCCGCACGGGTGCGCGGCGGATGGTCATGCCCCATTTTTCATCCGCGCCGAAGCCAAGCCTTTCGTAAAACCCGCGTGCCTCTGCTGTGCGCCCGGTCAGCAGCATGATCTTGTAGCACTCAGCGTCCCACGCGGCGTCAATCACCGCCTGCATGACCCGCCGTCCCTGCCCGGTGCCGCGATGATCGCGATGCGTAACAACGTTTTCGACCAGAGCGTACGGGCGCCCGCCCTGCGTCACGTTTGGCAGGATATGCAGGGTCGCCATGGCGACGAGTGTCGTGTCGGAAAACACGCCAAGAACGGTCGTACCGGCATGGGTCACGACAGCGGCAAAGGCCTCATACGCCCCAAGCGGCGCGTCACCGACCAGATGACGATACAGTTCCATGGCCTGTTCCGTGTCGCCAGCCGTGAGTGCGCGCATCGTCATGTCAGCCCGTCCCAGATCAGCTTGGTCCCCGTCACCACAAGCAGCACGTAGGTCAGACGGAAAAACAGCTTTTCCGGGACCATATGGTGCGCCTTGACCCCAAGCCACGCGCCCAAAAGGGCGAAGGGCGCCAGTAAAAGGTTGGCGGTGGTGGTCTGCGTGGTGAACATGCCGAGGAAAGCGTAGGGGATGAACTTGGCGATGTTGATGGCCCAGAAGGTCAGGACCGTGCTGGCCTGGTACTCTGTCTTGGTCAGCTTCAGCGACAAAAGGTAGACGGCGGCGGGTGGGCCACCGGCGTGACTGACGAAACTGGCAAAGCCCGCCACGACACCCGCAAGCACACCGGCACCCTTCGACAATGCGACGCGAGAGGCGCGAATCCAACCGCGCGATTGCGCGATCTGCCAGGCGACGAAACCGATGGAAATGGCGCCGATCAAGACCCGGAACACATCTGCGTCGGCGCGGGCAAAGAGCAAGGCGCCCAGTGCAACGCCCGGCAAACCGCCCAGGATCAGCAGCAGTGAGGCGCGCGCGTTCCATTTGCCCCAGTAGGGGCGCAGGGTCGCTAGGTCGATCAGCATGAGGAGCGGCAACATGACCCCAAGTGCCAGCCCCGGCTCCACCACAAGCGCCAGAATCGATGCCGCGGCAAAAGCCGCACCCGAGCCGAAACCGCCCTTCGACATCCCGGCAAAGATCACCGCAGGCGCGGCAATGGCAAAGAACCAAAGATCAAGCGTCACGCGGCGCGTACCCTTCGAAAAACAGCCTCTTTCCGCCCCCTTAGCGCGCAAACCGTCCGTAGACCAGCGCCGCAGCGTCACTCTGCTGCGGTGCAGCGCCCTTGCGCGACGCCCCGTCACGCGCTAGGCACCGCGCCAATTAAACCCCAAGTGCGGAGACTTTCACCCATGGCCAGACCCAAGATTGCGCTGATCGGCGCAGGTCAAATCGGCGGCACGCTTGC
Organism: Tateyamaria sp. syn59; assembly: GCF_007995245.1. Taxonomy (GTDB): domain Bacteria; phylum Pseudomonadota; class Alphaproteobacteria; order Rhodobacterales; family Rhodobacteraceae; genus Tateyamaria. The sequence goes on along the minus strand of NZ_VCBA01000003.1, from coordinate 448,067 downwards.
CCACCTTGCAGCCTTGAAAGAGCTGGGCGACGTCGTCCTGTTCGACATCGCCGAAGGCACCCCCGAGGGCAAGGCCCTCGACATCGCCGAGTCTGGCCCGTCCGAAGGGTTCGACGCCAAGCTGAAGGGCACGCAGTCCTATGCCGACATCGCCGGTGCGGACGTCTGCATCGTGACCGCCGGTGTGCCGCGCAAGCCCGGCATGAGCCGTGATGACCTTTTGGGCATCAACCTGAAGGTCATGAAGTCCGTGGGCGAAGGCATTGCCGCCAACGCCCCCGACGCTTTTGTCATCTGTATCACCAACCCGCTCGACGCGATGGTCTGGGCCCTGCAGAAGTTCTCGGGTCTGCCCGCGAACAAGGTCTGCGGCATGGCCGGTGTGCTCGACAGCGCCCGCTTCCGCCATTTCCTGGCCGAGGAGTTCGACGTGTCTATGAAAGACGTCACCGCCTTTGTTCTGGGCGGCCATGGCGACACTATGGTCCCCTCGGTCCGCTATTCGACCGTTGCTGGCATCCCCCTGCCCGACCTGATCGACATGGGCTGGACCTCGCAAGAGAAAATGGACGCGATCGTACAGCGCACCCGTGATGGCGGTGCCGAGATCGTCGGTCTGCTGAAAACCGGCTCGGCCTTCTACGCCCCTGCCACGGCAGGCATCGAAATGGCCGAGGCCTACCTCAAGGACCAGAAGCGCGTCCTGCCCTGTGCTGCCCATTGCGATGGCGAGTTCGGCCTGAAGGGCATGTATGTGGGCGTGCCCACGGTGATCGGCGCGGGCGGGATCGAGCGGATCGTGAACATCAAGCTCAACAAGGAAGAGCAAGAGATGTTCGATACATCTGTCAAAGCCGTCCAGGGCCTGATGGACGCCTGCACGGGCATCGACGACAGCCTCGCATAAACCTGCAACAGGTTTGATTTTGAGGGCCGGATGTCATCGCATCCGGCCCTTTTCATGTTTATATGGTTCACATGCCAGAGACGCGCCCCATAGAACGTAAGCTGACCACGGTGCTGGCCGCAGATGCTGCGAACTATTCCGGTCGGATGAGCGTGGATGAGGAAGGCACCGTGCGCGCGCTGCGTGGCACCCGCGCTATCATTGATGCTGCCATTTCCAGATGTGGCGGGCGCATTGCCAACACGTCCGGTGACGGGCTCATCGCAGATATTCCGTCCGTTGTCGGCGCCGTGCGCTGCGCCATCGACATCCAGCGGACCATCAACGCTCGCCCGGATCTGTTGCCGTTTCGGCTAGGCATACACCTGGGCGACGTGATCATCGAAGGCGAAGACCTGCTGGGGGACGGCGTGAACCTTGCCGCACGCCTGCAGGAGATGGCGGAGGTGGGCGGCATTCTGGTGTCGCAATACGTTTATGACACGGCGCGCAACAATCTGGGCACGGTCGAGATGCGGCCGCTGGGGCCGACAACGCCCAAACACCTCGCGGACGAGATTGGCATCTATGCCGTTATCGCCGAGGGAGTCACGGCACCGCGCCTGCTGAACAATCTTGGGCCGAAGGTGACGCCGAGCGAGGCACCGCCCACTCCGGTTGATGACACGGCGCCGCCCGCGCTTGCGGTCGACGAAAGCCCCATCCGGCTGAAGTTCAAGAAGGATCGAAATCGTATCCTCGGCGCCTTGGGCTTTGTGGTTGTGGTGGATATCACAGCCGGCTTGCCGTTTTTGGTCACGGCCATACCTCAGATTGCGCTGCTCTACCTGCTTTATACAAAGTGGAAGGCGTATAAAGACGCGGTGGAACCGGCAAGTCCGACCTAGGCCCCGATAACACCAGCCAATTCGGGATTGCGCCGCATCAGATCGGCGTCAAAGCCCTCGACACTCAGATCGGGACACGCCGTGCCAAGCACGAGGGCCGGATCGAATGGCACCTCGCGCAACAGGTCAAAGCGGGCCAGCTGCGTGCGCCGCGCAGCGCTAAGCCCAAAGAGCGCGTGATGTGCCTTGAGGGCCTGTTCCGGATTAGCGGCATTGTCCAGCAGCCACTCAATTTGCGCCGCACGGTGCGGTTGCAGGATCGCGGCTTGTACCTCGGGCGGGCTCTGGCGGTAGCGGAGCGCCTTGGCCAGCCAATGCAGCGGCGTAATGCCGTCGAAATGCAGAAGTCGGGCCGCCGTCGACACCCGCTTGCCAGCGCGCCGCTGCCGCCCTTCGGAGCCCTTGCGTGTCGCGTTGTGCACGCCAAGGCGCAAACCGGCACCCACCTGCACACCGCTCTTGCCTGCACCATGTGAATACTGGCCGCGCTTCATAAAGCAGGTGAAGGGGCCAAAGGCCGTCTCGGCCTCCTTATCCGCAAGGTCTGACGTTGCGCGAAACTGTCCGTCGAACAGAGTGGCTTGGGGGCGGTCAGGAAACAAACGCTCGAACACCGGTAAGTTGAGTTCGCTCTGCGGGTCGTCATGTGCAGCCAATTCCGCGGCCAGGTCGCTGTCCTGCCAGATGAACTCGTCCGCATCTATGTGAAAGAGCCAGTCCAGGTCGCATTGGTTCTGCGCCCAGTTCGCATTGATGGTCTGCCGCCGCATCTGCGAGGCGGGCCGCCCCTTGTGCGGGCGCAGCACCCGCCAATACCCCTCGTCGCAGCGTCGCACCACGCAACCTGGTATTGCAGACAATCGGTCGGCCGCAGGGTCATCAGGGTCGTCCAGGAACACGAAAACCAATGAGGCTCCGGTCGCCAAATGCCAGCGCACATTCGTCTCAACGAGGGCCGCCGGTTCGTTTGCCGTAAGGACCGTTCCCCACCGCATGTCGTTTTCCTTTGATTTTATAGGAAATTGCGACATCTGACGTTTGATTCCTTAACATATTTAATTTTGTGATCACACGTTTTCATGCAGTGATCACAAAATCCGGTTTTCTACGCCTAAAACCGCTGGTGCGACATATTTTCCGTTTACGCACGGTTCTGTGTTGGTCGAATAGGTCCAACGTTGACGTATCTATACGGGATCAAACCGCCATGAACATCCATGAATACCAGGCCAAAGCCCTTTTGCGCAGCTACGGGGCCCCGGTCTCGGACGGGCGCGTCGTCCTGCGGGCCGAAGACGCAAAGACAGCCGCAGGCGCATTGGATGGCCCGATGTGGGTGGTCAAGGCACAGATCCACGCGGGTGGCCGCGGCAAGGGCAGCTTCAAGGAGGCCGACGCCGGAGACAAAGGCGGTGTCCGCCTGACCAAGTCGGTCGAGGAGGCCGCTGAAGAAGCCAAAAAGATGCTGGGGCGCACACTTGTTACTCACCAAACTGGTCCGGCAGGCAAGCAAGTCAACCGCATCTACATCGAAGACGGCTCGGGCATCGAGACCGAGATGTACCTGGCGCTACTGGTCGACCGCGTGACAAGCCGCGTGTCCTTTGTCTGCTCGACCGAGGGCGGGATGGACATCGAAGAAGTCGCGGCCGAAACACCTGAGAAAATCCTGAGCTTCAGCGTTGATCCGGCCACCGGCTACCAAGCCTACCATGGCCGCCGCATCGCCTTCATGCTGGGCCTCGAAGGCAAGCAGGTGAAGCAGTGCGTGGGTCTTATGGGTCTGCTCTACAAAGCCTTCATGGAAAAAGACATGGAGATGCTCGAGATCAACCCGCTGATCGTGACCGACAGCGGTGACCTGAAAGTGCTGGATGCCAAGGTCAGCTTCGACGGCAACGCCATCTACCGGCACGCCGACATCAACGAGCTGCGCGACGAGACCGAGGAAGACCCCAAGGAACTCGCGGCCTCCAAGTACGACCTGAACTACATCGCACTGGATGGAGAGATCGGGTGCATGGTGAACGGCGCAGGCCTGGCCATGGCGACAATGGACATCATCAAACTCTACGGGGCCGAGCCTGCCAACTTCCTCGACGTGGGTGGCGGTGCGACCAAGGAAAAGGTGACCGAAGCCTTCAAGATCATCACCTCTGACCCCAACGTCAAAGGCATCCTCGTGAACATCTTCGGCGGCATCATGCGCTGCGATGTGATCGCAGAGGGCGTTGTCGCTGCCGTGAAAGAGGTGGGCCTGCAGGTGCCGCTTGTAGTGCGTCTTGAGGGCACGAATGTGCAGCAGGGCAAGGACATCATCAACAACTCCGGCCTCGATGTGATTGCCGCCGACGACCTGAAGGACGGCGCGCAGAAAATCGTGAAAGCGGTCAAGGGCTAAGCCATGCGGCGCGTTGGTGTGATTGTGACGCTGTGTGCGGGCCTTGCGGCCTGCAGCAGCGAACGCCGACCGGACATCCCGGTGCAGGACAACTTCCCGCCCGTGGGTCTGGCCGCAAGCGCCGTTTGGCTGGAGGAACGTCAAGTTCCCGTGGCCCAGCGCCCGCGTGCCGCTGACATTCCAACCTCCCAGATCCGCACAACGGTGGATGGGCGGGCGCCCGCGGCAACGCCGGTTGCCCAAACCGCGAACGTGCCACAACGCGCCCGCCCCACGACCACCATCGCACTTGCAGCACAAGCCTTTGGCGATGCGTGTGTCGCCTCCCTTCCGTCCATGTCTGGCGTGCTGGAACGGCTGCGCCAGGTCAGCAGGCGCGATTTCGGCGTGGCGCCGAGTGACTTTGGATCGAACTTTCTCGTGACCGGGCAACGCCCCGGAAGTATTCAGCTTGAAGCGGCGGTCGGCGTGGGACGCGCAGGCATCAACCAGTGCCTGATCTCTGTCCGAAAAGAAGACCCGACCGCGACAGCGACCGCACTGGTCGCCACCGTCACCGGCGCCGGGTACAGTCTGCGTGAAGTGGCGGCCCAGAATGCGGATCAGACGTGGGCCATCGCGGGTGCGCCTGCCGGTACCGAACTCAAGATCAACACTCGCCGCAATTTCCTGGGCCAGCAGCTGACAGGAGCGTGGATCACGTGGCGCTGAGCGCTCGACATATCCCCTTGGCCATCAGCACGTGTGTCGCGTTGACCGCTCCGGCTGCAGCATCGGTCCTTCCGGGCATCCACACCTTTGTCGAAGGGCGCGCGTTGCTGCCAAGCCAGGTTGCAGCGGTCCATATTGGCGCGCATGTTGAGCAAGAAGGTGTCGGCGCGGACCTTCCACCAGCGGGCAAGGAGGTGCAGCAATGACCGATCTGCGCGCCTGCCCCAGCTGCGACGCGACCGAGGCGACACCCCTGCCGGACTACTCGCCTGCACCTTACATCGTGGCCCGCTGCGGAACCTGCGATCTGACCTACCTACGCAATCCGGTCGACTATGTTGCGCTGGAAGAGGATTTCGCCTGGGAAAAAACCTATGAAGAGAAGAAGGTCACGACCAAGGGGTCGACATCTCTCTCCCCGGCGATCCGGTCCCTACGCAAAAAGCTAAAGCTGACGCACAAGTCGAACCAACACCGCATGGGCGCATGGTTCAACAACGGCAAGGTGCTGGACATCGGTTGCGGCAACCTGATGAACGTACCCGAGCCGATGACCCCTTACGGCATCGAACTCAGCAAGGCGCTGCATGCCTATGCCGACGACTGGATGCGCAAGCGCGGCGGATACTGCGTGCACGGCGCCGGGGCCGAAGCCATCTGGGATTTCGAGCCCGAGATGTTCGACGGCGTCGTCATGCACAGCTACCTTGAACACGAGGTCGACCTGATGGGCGTGCTCAAAGGCGTCTGGCGCGCGTTGAAGCCGGGCGGCGCGGCCTATGTCCGAGTGCCCAATTTCGGCTCGCTCAACCGCCGGGTTGTCGGGCCCAAATGGTGCGGCTTCCGCTATCCCGACCACGTCACCTACTTCACCCTCTATAGCCTGCGCGATGTTGCGCGACGCGCGGGCTTTACCGTCGAACTGATCAACCGGGTCGGCCTGCCGGTCGATGACAACATCAAAGCGTTGTTGCGCAAGGGGACCACCCCCGCATGACACGCCCCTCACATACCCAAGACACCCCCGAAGGAGACGACCACAATGGCCGTATTGATTGACGAAAACACCAAGGTGATCTGCCAGGGCCTGACCGGCTCGCAGGGCACGTTCCACACAGAGCAGGCCATTGCATACGGCACCAAGATGGTGGGCGGTGTGACCCCCGGCAAAGGCGGCCAGACGCACCTGGATCTGCCGGTCTTCAACTCGGTCCACGAGGCGATGGAAAAGACCGAAGCCAACGCCTCTGTCATCTACGTGCCGCCCCCTTTTGCTGCGGACTCGATCCTCGAGGCCATCGACGCCGAAATGCCCCTGATTGTCTGCATCACCGAAGGCATCCCGGTGCTGGACATGATGAAGGTGCAGCGCGCGCTGGAAAGCTCCTCGTCCCGCCTGATCGGACCCAACTGCCCCGGTGTCATCACGCCTGACGCCTGCAAGATCGGCATCATGCCCGGCCACATTCACAAGCGCGGGAGCGTGGGTGTCGTGAGCCGTTCGGGCACGCTTACGTATGAGGCCGTGAAACAGACAACGGATATGGGCCTGGGCCAGTCGAGCGCCGTGGGCATCGGCGGTGACCCGATCAAGGGGACCGAGCATATCGACGTTCTGGAGATGTTCCTGGCCGATGACGAAACCGAAAGCATCATCATGATCGGTGAGATCGGTGGCTCGGCCGAAGAAGACGCCGCCCAATTCCTCGCCGATGAGAAGAAGAAGGGCCGCTGGAAGCCCACCGCCGGTTTCATCGCAGGCCGCACCGCCCCTCCGGGCCGCCGCATGGGCCACGCGGGCGCGATTGTCGCCGGTGGCAAGGGCGGTGCCGAGGACAAGATCGAAGCGATGCGCTCGGCTGGCATCGTGGTGGCCGACAGCCCCGCGACGCTGGGTGAGGCCGTGATGGAGGCGATCAAGGGTTAGACGGATATCTGCTGCGCTGGCACGGGCCAGCGCGGCAAGTCTCGGGCTCTGCAACACCATGCTTATCAGCCACAGTCATAAGTTCATCTTTATCAAGTCACCGAAGTCCGGTGGCACATCTGTTGAACGGCTGTTGCAGCATTTGTGCGTCCCGTCCGGAGAGACCGTCCCGAACAAGACGCCTGCGCTTGAAACCGAATGCGGTGTCGTCGGGTTTCGCGGTCGTCTGGGCGACGAGCCGGTGCAACCCAAATGGTACCATCACCAGACCGGGCAAGAGATACACGACCAAGTGCCTCCAGATCTCTGGCGGGGTTACTTCAAGTTCTCGGTCGTCCGAAACCCATTCTCCCGCATCCTCTCACAGTTCCTGTTTCGCCTCCGGGTCAACAAGGAGGACGAGCAGGGCTTCGACGTCTTGTTGCAACGCTTCGACGCGTTTCTGGATGAGTTTCCGGTGCGCACGCAGGAGACGATGTTCAAGGTTAATGGCGCGTGGTGCTTGGACTTCGCCATTCGGTTCGAGGATTTTGCAAGCGATGTCGACACGGCCCTCAGCCGCATCGGGGCGCCAGCGCTGTCTGCAGAGCTCGCGCATCTGAAGCCCGGCAATGACAGGCTGGCGGGTAGTCCCGTTGCCGACTTCTTCAACACCGCCCGAACACGCAAGTTTCTGGATCTCGAGCGCAGCGCGTTCGAGCAATTCCGCTATTCCACCGATCCGGCAGACGCGGGCCTGATCGGACAGAACTCCAGCATGATTGGAGCCGCCCAATGACATCTGACCTTCGCCCATCCGCGACCCCAAACATCCCACCGGAGTGATTGCAATGACCGACCAATCCCCCAACGACCAGTTCCATGCCTCGTCCTTCATGCAGGGACACAATGCGGAATACCTCGAACAGATGTATGCCCGTTATGCCAACAACCCAGGCGCGGTCGACGAAAGTTGGCAGGCGTTCTTCAAGGCGATGGGCGATGATGAGGTCAGCGTCAAACGCGAGGCGGAGGGGCCGTCCTGGGCGCGCACCGATTGGCCGCCGCAACCCGGTGACGATCTGACCCAGGCTCTGACCGGTGAATGGGCCGCGCCGGCCGAAGTCAAAGGCGCGGGCGACAAGATCAAGGCGAAGGCGGCGGAAAAGGGCGTCGAGGTCAGTGACGACCAGATCAAGCGCGCTGTGCTCGACAGCATCCGCGCCCTGATGATCATCCGCGCTTACCGGATCCGGGGGCACCTCGTGGCGGACCTCGACCCGCTGGGCATGCGTGACCAGACCCCGCACCCGGAACTCGACCCCAAATCCTACGGCTTCACCGAAGCCGACATGGACCGCCCGATCTTTATCGACAATGTGCTGGGCCTGCAGGTCGCCACCATGCGCGAGATCGTGGCTATCGTGAAGCGCACCTATTGCGGCACCTTTGCCCTGCAATACATGCACATCTCGAACCCCGAAGAAGCCAGCTGGCTCAAGGAACGGATCGAAGGGTTCGGCAAAGAAATCCAGTTCACCCGCGAAGGGCGCAAGGCCATCCTGAACAAGATGGTCGAGGCCGAGGGGTTCGAGAAGTTCCTGCACGTCAAGTACATGGGCACCAAGCGCTTTGGCCTTGATGGCGGCGAAAGCCTGATCCCCGCGATGGAGCAGATCATCAAGCGCGGTGGCGCGCTGGGTGTGAAAGAGATTGTCATCGGCATGCCCCACAGGGGGCGTCTGTCCGTTCTCGCCAACGTGATGGCGAAACCCTACAAAGCGATCTTCAACGAATTCCAGGGCGGCAGCTTCAAGCCGGAAGACGTCGATGGCTCGGGCGATGTAAAGTACCACCTCGGCGCGTCCTCGGACCGCGAGTTTGACGGCAACGAAGTGCACCTGTCACTGACCGCCAACCCCTCGCACCTCGAAGCTGTGAACCCGGTGGTTCTGGGCAAGGCGCGCGCGAAACAGGACCAGTTGAACGACCACGACCGCACCGCTGTTATGCCGATCCTGCTGCACGGCGATGCTGCCTTTGCCGGTCAGGGCGTCGTGGCCGAATGCTTCGCGCTTTCGGGTCTGCGGGGTCACCGCACCGGCGGCACCATGCACATCGTGGTGAACAACCAGATCGGGTTTACCACCGCACCGCACTTCTCGCGCTCCTCCCCCTATCCCACCGACAATGCGCTGGTGGTCGAGGCACCGATTTTCCACGTGAACGGCGACGACCCGGAGGCCGTGGTGCACGCCGCCAAGGTGGCAACCGAGTTCCGCCAGAAGTTCCGCAAGGACGTCGTGATCGACATCTTCTGCTACCGCCGGTTCGGACATAACGAGGGCGACGAGCCCATGTTCACCAACCCGGTGATGTACAAGAAGATCAAGAAGCACAAAACGACCCTCACGCTCTACACCGAGCGGCTGGTCAAGGACGGCCTGATCCCCGAGGGCGAGATCGAGGATATGAAAGCCGCATTTCAGGCGCGCATGAATGACGAGTTCGAAGCGGGGAAGGACTATAAACCGAACAAGGCTGACTGGCTGGACGGCAAGTGGTCCCATCTCGACAAGAACAAGGACGACTACCAGCGCGGCAAGACGGCCATCGCGCCCGAAACACTGGCCGATGTGGGCAAGGCGCTGACCTTTGCGCCCGACGGCTTTCCCATGCACAAGACCGTGGGCCGCCTGATCGACGCCAAGAAAAAGATGTTCGACAGCGGCGAAGGGTTCGACTGGGCCACGGGGGAGGCACTGGCCTTCGGCTCGCTTCTGACCGAAGGATTTCCGGTGCGCCTGGCAGGTCAGGACTCGACCCGCGGCACGTTCAGCCAACGCCACTCCGGCTTCGTGAACCAGGAGACGGAAGAACGGTTCTACCCCCTCAACAATATCCGCGCCGGCCAGGCGCAGTACGAAGTCATCGACTCGATGCTGTCGGAATATGCGGTACTTGGGTTCGAATATGGCTACTCCATGGCCGAACCCAACGCGCTCACGCTGTGGGAGGCACAGTTCGGCGACTTCGCCAACGGCGCGCAGATCATGTTCGACCAGTTCATCTCGTCGGGTGAGTCAAAATGGCTCCGCATGTCCGGCCTCGTCGTCCTCCTGCCCCATGGCTTTGAAGGCCAGGGCCCGGAGCACTCCTCGGCCCGGCTCGAACGCTTCCTGCAGATGTGCGGTCAGGACAACTGGATCGTTGCCAACTGCACAACGCCCGCCAACTACTTCCACATCCTGCGCCGGCAGATCCACCGCGACTTCCGCAAACCGCTGATCCTGATGACGCCCAAATCTCTGCTGCGCCACAAACTGGCCGTCAGCAAGGCCGAGGAGTTCACCAACGGCAGCAGCTTCCACCGTGTCCTTTGGGACGACGCCGAGTTGGGCAATTCAGAGACCAAGCTGGCCAAGGATGACAAGATCAAGCGCGTCGTGATGTGCTCGGGCAAAGTCTATTACGACCTGCTCGAAGAGCGCGACGCCCGCGGAATTGACGACATCTACATCATGCGGATCGAACAATACTATCCCTTCCCCGCAATCTCTCTGGTCAAGGAATTGGAGCGGTTCAAAGGGGCCGAGATGGTTTGGTGCCAGGAAGAGCCCAAGAACCAGGGCGCCTGGACCTTCATCGAGCCCAACATCGAATGGGTCCTCAGCCGGATCAAGGCCAAGCACACACGGCCCCTCTATGTCGGCCGCGCCACCTCTGCCAGCCCCGCCACGGGGCTCGCCAGCCAGCACAAAGCACAACAAGCAGCCCTCGTGAACGAAGCGCTGACCATCGAAGGATAAGACCATGACCACCGAAGTCCGCGTGCCTACCTTAGGCGAAAGCGTCACCGAAGCGACCGTCGCCACCTGGTTCAAAAAACCCGGCGACAGTGTCGAGGTGGACGAGATGCTGTGTGAGTTGGAAACCGACAAGGTCACGGTCGAAGTGCCCAGCCCCGCCGCTGGCACCCTCGCCGACATCGTCGCAGCCGAAGGTGAAACGGTGGGCGTAGACGCCCTGCTCGCCAACATCTCCGAGGGTGGCGCAGCCGCGCCGTCTAAGCCCGCCCCCAAAGCCGAAGAAGCGGCGCCAGCCGCCGAAGAGGCACCATCGGGCGACAGCGTCGATGTCATGGTCCCCACCCTGGGTGAAAGCGTGACCGAAGCCACCGTCTCCACCTGGTTCAAGGCCGTGGGCGACAGCGTCGCCCAAGACGAAATGCTCTGCGAGCTGGAAACCGACAAGGTCAGCGTCGAAGTCCCCGCCCCCGCTGCCGGTGTGCTGGCCGAGATCACGGCGCCCGAAGGCACAACCGTGGACGCCTCGGCCAAGCTGGCTGTTATCGCAGCCTTGGGTGCAGTGGCGGCCCCCGCAGCTACTGCCACACCAGCCTCAACGGCCGCAGCTGCTCCAGCAGGAACAGGCCGCTCGGACGTGGAAAACGCCCCCTCCGCCCAGAAAGCTATGGCCGAAGCGGGGATCAGCTCCGATCAGGTGACCGGCTCGGGCCGCGATGGCCGCGTGATGAAAGAGGACGTCGCCAAGGCCGTCGCCGCCGCCGCAAGCGCACCCGCACCATCCGCCCCTGTTGCAGCACCGCGTGCACCCGTGGCTGCCGACGACGCCGCACGCGAGGAACGGGTCAAGATGACCCGCCTGCGTCAGACCATCGCCAAGCGCCTGAAGGACAGCCAGAACACCGCCGCCATGCTCACCACCTACAACGAGGTGGACATGACCGAGGTCATGGCGCTGCGCAACGAATACAAGGATCTCTTCCTGAAGAAGCACGGCGTCAAGCTGGGCTTCATGTCCTTCTTCACCAAGGCATGCTGCCATGCCCTGAAAGAGGTGCCCGAGGTCAACGCCGAGATCGACGGCACCGACATCGTCTACAAGAACTTCGTCCACATGGGCATCGCCGCGGGCACACCTACGGGCCTCGTCGTGCCGGTGATCCGCGAAGCCGACAGCCTGTCCTTCGCCGACATCGAAAAGCAGATTGCCGAAAAGGGTGCCCGCGCCCGCGACGGCAAGCTTTCGATGGCCGAAATGCAGGGCGGCACGTTCACCATCTCGAATGGCGGCGTCTACGGCTCGCTCATGTCCTCGCCCATCCTGAACCCACCGCAATCGGGCATCCTGGGCATGCACAAGATCCAGGATCGGCCCATGGCGATTGGCGGCCAGGTGGTGATCCGCCCCATGATGTACCTGGCGCTCAGCTACGACCACCGCATCGTGGACGGCAAAGGGGCGGTGACGTTCCTTGTGCGAGTGAAAGAGGCGCTGGAGGATCCGCGGAGGTTGTTGATGGATTTGTAAGTTAGATCAAGGTTGAAATGCAAAGCAGGGTATATATCGCCTCTATGTCCAAACGGTCCAAGAAAGCCGATAGAAGTCCGACCAAACAGGCACGACTTGAGTTCGTAATTTCGCTTTGGTCGCTTGTCGGTTTGATAGCGCTGCTTGGCGTCTTCCAGCTCATCTATCTGGCTGGCGGCCACGTTCCGAGTACCGTTTCCAAGGCATTCATCGTGTTACCGTTCTTGGCACTGTTGAATCTATGGGCTGGCGTAAACTGGTTTCGTGTTCGCCGTAGGTGCTTAAAGAAGATGGAAGATTTGTAGGTAGGCTTCGGCCCGCCAAACTACGGAGGCAAAGACAAATGACCCCAGAACTCATCTACCTCACCTACGCCGTGATCCTCCTGATCGCCCACGTCCTGATCCAGGCCACCCTCTCGGACCTGTCCAAAGGCATCGGCTGGGCACTAGGCCCGCAGGATGAAAAACGCGAACCAAACGCGGTGGCAGGGCGCATCGAACGGGCGCTCTGGAACTACGTCACCTACTTTCCCGCCTTCGCCGCCATGGCCCTCGCCCTAACGGTCACCAACCTGAACACAGAGACCACTGCCCTCGGCGCGGCCATCTGGTTCTGGGCCCGTGTCGCATACGTCCCAGCCTACGCCTCCGGCATCCCGATGGTCCGCTCGGTCGCATGGATCATCTCGATGGTCGGTCTGATCATGATGGTGCTGGGCATGTTCGGCAACCCGCCCGACCCCGTCCTGCTGCAACCCGCAAACGGATGACCCTGACAGCCGCATATCACCGCGCCATCGCCGCACGCCGTGCCTTCCGCCTGCCGGGTTACCCCACGCTGGCCGAGGCGGGGTTCGATGGCGACTACGTCTCGCCGATCCAGATGACCTCCGGCAACCTCACCGGCCCCCTTCTGATGTCCAAGGACTGGCTTGATGCCCCATCGGCAAACGCCAACAAAGCGCAACTCAAAAGCACCGGCTACCTGCCGAACATCCCGTACAACAAGGTGATCGACCGGGTACTCAAGCTCCTCAACCTCACCCGCGCCGACATCTACATCACGCCTATATTCCACCTGCTGACCCCCAAACGCTCCAGCACGATCCCGGTCGCCCACGCGCGCGCCAGCTTCGACGCCATCGGCAGGCATGAACTCCTGGGCCGTCGCCCCGTCGCACTTGGCAACGACAGCGCCCGAGTACTCAGACACTTCGGCATCGACCACATCACCGCGCCCCACCCGTCGGCCCGCATCGGCAGCTACGACATGCGCGCAGAACAAATCGCAGAGGCGGTGCAAGCAGCATGACCCCCGAACTCACCGCCCTCGCGCTCGCCGCTCTCCTGCAATTCATACAGTTCCTACTGATGGCGATCCCGACCAACATCGAACTCCCGCAGGGCAAGACTCTCTCCCCCCGCGACCGCAAACGCCTCGGCGGCGACATCCAGGACCAGGTGTCGGACAAAACCGGCCGCCTGATCCGCGCCTGGGAAAACCACTTCGAAAGCCTCGCGCTATTCACCATCGCCGTGCTGGTCGTATCCCTCGCAGACGCAAATACCACCTTCACCGCCACATGCGCCTGGACCTATCTGATCGCCCGCACCCTCTACATCCCTGCCTACTATTTCGGCCTGACCCCCTGGCGGTCACTGATCTGGTTCGTGGGCTTTCTCGCAGCACCCCTCATGCTCATCGCAACGCTCATCTGATCTTCTTCTCTTTCCAAATACGGCGGGGTCCGGGGCAGCGCCCCGGTCCGACCGCAAAACAAAAGGACCAAACTCATGGCTTCTTACGACGTAATCATTATCGGCTCCGGCCCGGGCGGCTATGTCTGCGCCATCCGCTGCGCACAACTGGGCCTCAAAGTCGCTTGTGTCGAGGGGCGGGAAACCCTCGGCGGCACCTGCTTGAACGTAGGCTGCATCCCCTCGAAGGCCCTGCTGCACGCCTCCCATATGCTGCACGAGGCTGAACACAACTTCGCCGCCATGGGGCTCAAGGGCAAAAGCCCGTCGGTCGACTGGAAACAGATGCTGGAATACAAAACCGACACGATCGGCCAGAACACCAAAGGCGTGGAATTCCTGTTCAAGAAGAACAAGATCGACTGGCTCAAGGGCTGGGGGTCCATCCCCGAGGCGGGCAAGGTCAAGGTCGGCGACGAGATCCACGAGGCCAAGAACATCATCATCGCCTCCGGCTCGGACGTCGCCACATTGCCCGGCGTCGAGATTGACGAGAAAGTCGTCGTGTCCTCCACCGGTGCGCTGGAACTGGGCAAGATCCCCAAGAAGATGGTGGTGATCGGCGCGGGCGTGATCGGGCTGGAACTTGGGTCGGTCTACAGCCGTCTGGGATCAGAGGTGCAGGTGATCGAATTCCTTGATGCTGTCACCCCTGGCATGGACGCCGAAGTGCAGCGCCAGTTCCAGAAGATCATGACCAAGCAGGGCCTCAGCTTCACCATGGGCGCCGCCGTCCAATCGGTCGAGGTTGCCAAGAACAAGGCCAAGGTCCACTACAAGCTGCGCAAGGACGACAGTGAACACGAGCTGGACGCCGACGTTGTTCTCGTCGCCACTGGTCGCAAACCGTACACCGAGGGCCTCGGCCTTGACGCGCTTGGCGTCAAGATGACCGAGCGCGGCCAGATCGCCGTCGACGCGCACTGGCAGACCAACATCCCCGGCATCTACGCCATTGGCGATGTGATCGAAGGGCCGATGCTCGCCCACAAGGCCGAGGACGAAGGCATGGCCGCCGCCGAGCAGGTCGCGGGCAAGCATGGGCACGTGAACTACGGTGTGATCCCCGGCGTGATCTATACGCACCCGGAGGTTGCCAATGTCGGCAAGACCGAAGAGCAGCTGAAAGACGCGGGCCATGCGTACAAGGCGGGCAAGTTCAGCTTCATGGGCAACGGCCGGGCCAAGGCGAACTTCGCCGCTGACGGGTTCGTCAAAATTCTCGCCGATGCCGAAACCGACCGCATCCTGGGCGCGCACATCATTGGACCAAGCGCAGGCGATCTGATCCACGAGGTCTGCGTGGCGATGGAATTCGGCGCCTCAGCGGAGGACCTGGCGCTGACATGCCACGCGCACCCGACCTATTCAGAGGCAGTGCGCGAAGCCGCCCTCGCATGCGGCCTGGGTCCGATCCACAGCTAAAAGGCGCCGCCTTTTAGACGGTCGCGCGCCGGGAGTAGCACAGCCGCGTCGCAGCGTAGGAAAAGGCGCGGGCCAAAATGGCCCGCGACACCTCGCGCTCTTTACCCTTCGCGAAACGTCACACCGCATCCGCGGCGCGTGCTTGCGGTTTCCAACGCCTGCATCTCTCCCTTCAGGCGGCCCAGTTCCGCCGCGGTGGCCTTGTCGCCCTTGATGAAAAACGCGGCGGGCCAGAACAGCACAAGTGCGACCGCTGTCGCGGTGGCATCGTCCTTTGCCTTCTTATCTTGCGTGCCTGCCACTTCCGACGCGCGCAGGCTCACCCGAGTGGCTTCCTGCCGCAACTGGGTACAATTCAGGCTCTGGAATTGCAGGGGGGAGACATAAGTCGCCCCGACATCCTCCGCCTTTTGCGCACACCCCGCGACGGCAAGGGCAAGTGTCATAACAACGGCACTGGTTACTTTGAACATACAATATCCTTTCGATTGCTCCGAACGGATATGGCACCAAACTTTGCACCCCGTTAAATGCGCGCCGGTACTTGCCTTGCATTCGACGTAAATCCCGCTCAGCAAGACGCCCGCGACGTCCAACAAAGAAATCCGATCCGCCAGATCGGGCACATTTCCGCCGATCCAATCCATACGCAGGGGAACTTTTCTGCCGAACCCAAAGTTTCCCACACGGGAGGGCGTGAACCGCCATTGTTTTCAATGCCGCGGCACTCCTTTCATAGAGAGGCCGCTTTCAGGCCCTGATGAATTAGGAAAGACAGAGGACATCACCATGGATCGTCGTAGCACATTGAAACTGATCGGGGGCGGCGCCGCCCTTGTCACCCTTGGCGCCTGCGCGCAGCCGCAAGACCCCGACATCGTGGACGTCGCCTCGGGCGATCCGAACTTCTCGACACTCGTGGCCGCCGTATCGGCAGCGGGCCTCGTCGATACGCTCAAGGGCCCCGGCCCCTTCACCGTCTTTGCCCCCACGAACGACGCCTTTGCCGCGCTGCCCGCAGGCACAGTCGACAGCCTGCTGTTGCCAGAGAACAAGGACCAGCTCGTCAACATCCTGACCTATCACGTCGTGCCAGGCCAGATCACCGCAGGCGACGTGCTGGGCACGCGTCAGAACGTGACCACCGTTCAGGGCGGGACGCTGGATGTGAACGGCATCGTGGGCAAGTTCGGCTCGGGCGTGACCGTGAACGGCGCCAACGTCATTCAGCCTGACATCTTTGCATCGAACGGCGTGATCCACGCCATTGACCAGGTGCTGTTGCCCTAAGCCACACACCCTGTCCCCGCGGGGACAGACTGCATGACGTCACCACATGGTCCGGGCAGCGCGCTCGGGCCATGCGTCGTCATAGGGCTTGCCGCCTTCTTCGCCCTGCGACACCTCCGCCAGTATCTCGCCAGGTGTCGGCAGCCCCTCCGCATCATTGCGCGACCACAGCCCGGCCCGGATCAGAGCCCGCGCGCACTGGGTATAGACTTCCCCTACCTTGATCACGATCACCGTCGCCGGATGCCGGCCTTTTTGTTCGAACCGCGCGCGCAGATCTTCATCCGCCGTCAGTTTCGCCACCCCGTTCACCCGCACCACGGTGTTCGATCCGGGCACCATGAACATCAACGAGACGCGCCCGTCCGCCACGATGTTGCGCAGACTGTCGAGCCGTTGATTGCCACGCCAGTCGGGCAGAGCCAGGGTTTGCGGGTCAAGCTGCAGCACAACCGGGCCATCGTCCCCGCGTGGGCTGCCATCAGTGCCCTCCGGGCCAACGGTGGTCAGCACGACAAAGCGGGATTTGTCGATCCAACGGGCATAAAGCGGCGTCAGGTGATCGGCCACCTTGCGCAGCGAGGCGGCCCCCGGCGTGCCATAAAGCGCTTCGAGCGCAGGGATATTTTCAATGAACTCCATCGGGATCAAACCCTCCTTCACGCATCAGCGCGTCCGACCGCACCTCGACCGTCTGTTCCAGATGCGCGAGGAAATCATCCTTGGGCATACCATCCGGCATGGCGGGCAGAAACTCGACCACGGCGGTGCCCGGTTTGCGCAGCACGCCGGTGCGCGGCCAGAACACGCCGACATTGGTGGCCACGGGCACGCACGGCTGGCCCAGCTGCTCATAGAGCACCGCGGTACCCACCTTATAGGGCGCCTTGACCCCTGGCGCGACCCGCGTGCCCTGGGAATAAATGATCAACTGGCCCGGCGTCGCGCGCCCGGCCTCAACATCCTTGACCATCTTGGAAATGGCGGCCCCGCGCTTGCCCCGATCCACCGGCACACATTCCAGGCGCTTGGCATAAAGCCCGATGACCGGCGTCCACAGGATCGACCGTTTCATGATGAACTTGGCTGACGGCAACGCGGTGAAGATCATCATGATGTCCAGAAAGGACTGGTGCTTGGACGCGATCAACACCTCGCCCGACGGCACCTCGCCCCGCACCTCGGCCCGGAGCCCGACCATCCAGCGCATCGACCAGAAAACATAGCGGCTGTAGGTCTTGCAGGCGGACCGGGCGCCATGCTTGCTGACGATGGCATAGGGGGCCCAAAGCAACCCGATGACCAGCATCATGACATAGATCTGGCCCATAAAGACGAGCGAACGAATGTATTGGATCATGTCAGTGTCCTTAGGGCGCGGCTGGCGGCATAGGCCGTGGCAAGAAGGGCGACGCACCCGCAAATCACAGGCAGAAGAAGGGGCACGAGCCAGCCCGCGCCCTGAAAACCCAGGCCCGTCAGAAAACCGGGGGCCTCGCTCCCGGATGGCATCAGCCACACGGTCAGCACCCCCAGGCCGACCCCCACGGCCGAGCCTGCCAAAGCGCGCAATGTGAAACGGCGCACGAACGCATTGGCGATGTAACTGTCGGTGGCTCCCACAAGGCGCAGCACCGCGATCACCTGCGCATTGGCGGCAAGGGCTGCGTTGGCGGCAAGCGTCACCATCGCTGCAACCGCCCCGATGATCAGCAGCGCAACGGTCCAGCCCAGCAGACGCAACCGTTGGGCAGCAGAAACAAGGGGCGCGCGCCAGCGGCCATGATCGTCAAGGACAGCGCCCGGTACCTCTGCCGCCAGACGCAGGCGCAGGCCGGTGGCGTCAAATCCCTCTCCGGTCGCCTCGATCTCGATCAACCGGGGCACCGGCAGCGTATCAAGGGGCAGGTCCTGTCCGAACCACGGGGCAAGCAGCGCCTGTTGCTCTTCATCGGTCAGCGCGCGGGCCTCGGCCACGCCCGGCGTGGTGGACAGCACCTCAAGCGCTGCGGTCGTCTGAATGGCACGCTGGTCTTCGGGGGCCACGATGCGAATGGTTGCCGTGCGCGCCAGTTCGTCCCCCCACCGATCGGCCAACCGGCCAGAGGCCAGCGACAGCGCCAGGGCAAAGACGGCCAGGAATGCCATGGCGCCGGACACGAACAGCGTCAGCTGTGCGGTAAATCCCGTGGGTGGAACGACCCGGTCGGCATAGCGATCACCGGCCAGAAGGGCGCGCAAGGTCCGCATGTTGAACATCACAGATCTGCCCCCGCCAATTGCACCCGCCGGTTCGAAATGCGCAAGACACGCGCCTGCACCTGTGCCTTGGCCGCGCGGATGAGCGACAGGTCATGGGTGGCAATCAGCACCGTCTTACCCATCTTGTTGAGCTCGACCAGCAGGGTCAGCAAGCGCTGCGACATGTCCCAATCGACATTGCCCGTAGGCTCGTCCGCAAGGACGACATCGGGCGACATGATGACGGCGCGCGCCAGCGCCGCACGCTGGCGTTCACCACCCGAAAGCTCGGGCGGCAGCGCAGTGGCCCTCTGGGTCAGGCCAACCCAGGTCATCAGCTCCTCAAGATCGCCGTTGGCGGTGTCAGCCTGACGCCCGGATACTGTCAGGGGCAGCGCGACGTTGTCCGACACCGGCAAGTGATCGAGGAATTGCACGTCCTGATGCACGACACCCACGCGCCGCCGCACCTTGGCGATATCATCGCGCTGCAGGCTGCGCACATCGCGGTCGAACAGGCGCACAAGGCCCGAGGTCGGCAACAGCGCGCCATAGCACAGCTTCAAAAGCGTGGTCTTGCCCGCGCCCGATGGACCGGTCAGGAAATGGAACGATCCCGGCGCCAGCTTGACCGAGATGTCGGACAAAAGCTCACCGCCGCCATAGCTGTACGCCACATTTTCCAGCTCGATCACGTGCGCCCCCGCCCCTTTGCGACCTGTTGTGCCTCAGCACCATGCCGGATTCAATCTGAATGCTTGGGGTGCGGCCCGCGCAGTTATGTCTTTTCTGAATAGGCCCTACAACATATGGTGAGTACTAAAAGTCGAGGCAGGAACCGAAATGCGGCTGATTTGTCCCAATTGCGATGCGCAATACGAAGTTGTGGATGACGTTATCCCGGCTGAGGGGCGCGACGTGCAGTGCTCGAACTGCGGGCAGACCTGGTTTCAGCACCACCCCGATCACATGCCCGACGACACGGATGCCGACGAGGGGCCGGTCGATCAGGTGCCAGCCGATGACGAGCCCGCCGAAGAGGAAGAGCGCACTGAGGCCCCCGAACCCAAGCGCCGCGAGCTTGATCCATCCGTCGCCGACATCCTGCGCGAGGAGGCCGAAGTCGAGAGCAAGGCCCGCGCAAGCGAGGCCGAAGCGTTGGAAAGTCAGCCGGAACTTGGCCTCGACAGCGCAGAGGCGGATGGTGACCGCCGCGCCCGCGAGGCCCGCGCACGCATGTCCCGGATGCGCGGCGAAGACCCCGCACCCGAGCAGGTGTCGGAGGCGGCAGCCACTGCCGCCGCAATCGGGTCGCGCCGTGACCTCTTGCCCGACATCGAAGAGATCAACTCGACCCTGCGCTCAACCGGGGACAGGGAAACCGCGCCCGCCGCAGACATGGCAGCAGACCCTGCCGAGGCCGCGCAGAGCCGCTCCGGCTTCCGCCGCGGCTTTCTGCTGATGATCCTGCTGGCCGTCGTGCTGCTGGTGATCTACGTCTTTGCCCCCGACATCGCACGCAGCGTGCCGCAGGCCGACCCCTTGCTCAGCTCCTATGTGGCGCAGGTCGACAGCGCGCGGGTCTGGCTGGATGGTCAGGTCGCAGCCGGGCTGACATGGCTGGACAACCTGACAGCCAGCACACCCGAATAGGACCTAGAAGCGGTCAAGCAGACGCTTGAGGTAATCCAGCTCAACATCCGGACGCTCACCTTCGCCGGACCGGCGGCGGATCTCGTCCAGCAGGTCACGGGCCCGGCGGTACACGTCTTCGCCCTGCAACAGACCCTCTTCGGTGCCAACCGACCCGTTCGATCCCGGCTCGCGGCCCAGCGGATCGCGCGCTTCGGCCCGGCGGTCGCTCTCGGACGTGCCCTGGCCCTGCTGGGCGTCCTGCTGCTCCTGCTGCATCGCTTCGCCAAGAGCGCGCATGCCTTCGCGCAGGGCCTCCATGGCCTGGCTCTGGTTGTCGATGGCGTCGGCAAAGTCGCGCTGGCGCAGGGCCTCTTCGGCGCCGTCCATGGCGCGGCCGGCACGGTCCAGCGCATCACGGGCCGCGTCACCTTCCGGCGTGCCGGAACCCGGCAGGCTGCCCTGCTGGCGGCGCAATTCATCGCGCAGCGCCTGTTGACGGTCGGCAAGCGAGCCTTCCTGGCCCTGACCTTGGCCATCGGCTTGCTGGTCACCTTCGCCGCCTTGCTCAGTGTCGCCTTGCTGGCCCTGACCCTGACCGCCCTGGCTGTGCTCTTGCCCGCGGCCCGCACCGCCATCGCGGCCCTCGTTCTGCTGACTTTCACCGGCCTGAGCGTTGGGGTTGAACTGTTCCTGCAAGTCGCGGAACGCCTGGTCACTCAACCCCTGCTGCTCGCGCAGCGTCTCGGCCAGACCTTCCATGGCCTGCTCACCGGGGCTTTGGCCCTCGCCACCCTGCCCTTGGGTGACCTGCATGTTCTCCAGCATCTCCTGCAACTCACGCAGGGCCTGCTCGGCCTCGGCCATGCGGCCCTGTTCCATCAGCTCCTGAATGCGGTCCATCATGCGCTGGATGTCGTCCTGCGTCATCTGCATCTGGTTCTGCGACTGCTGCTGATTGCGCGGGTTTTCCTCATTGTTCTGGCGGTCCAACTCGGCCTGCCGCGACAGCTGCTGCATGTAGTCGTCGGTGGCGCGACGCAGCTCGCGCATCAACTCTTCGATCTCGGCGGGGCTCGCCCCATCGCGCATCGCCTGCTCCAGACGCTCGCGCGCGCGGCGCAGACGTTCCAGCGCGTCGGCCAGATCGCCCTCTTCGATGCCAAGGGCCAGATCCCACATGTCACGCGAAATCTCATCCTGCTTTTCGTCGGTCAGACCGTAGCTGGCAAAGAGCTCAAGCTTACTGATGACACGGCGCAGGCGCAGCTGATCCACCTCGCGGCGGAACACGTCATCCGGCCGGTGCGCCACGGCGCGCAGGATCTGCGCCACGCGGGTGCCGTTGTCCTTGGACCAAAGCAGATCGCGCCGCTGTTCAATGATCGACGCGGCCAGCGGGTCGAAAAAACGCCGCCCCGGCAGGGTCATCTGGAACGGTGCGGTTTCCGATTGCTGTTCGGCTGCATCAAGCGCAGTCATCACAACCGTCACAGGCAGGTTGGCCCATGGATGTTCCGAAAAATCCTCGACCAGCGCCTCTTCAAACTCCCTCCGATCCCCGGTGAAAGGCATCGGCAGGGACACCGTGATGTCAGGCCGGCTTTCCGGCTCGATGGCCAGCCCATGACGGCGGTCCACCTCTGGCAGATCAAGCGCAAAGCGCGCTTCGCCCGCTTCGACCCCATAGTCGTCAGAGGCGGCATAGGGCAGCGTCATCTCGCCCAGCGCGGTCGTCTCGGGGCTATCAAGTACCTCGATCCGCGGCGCTTCATCCGGCAGCACCGCGACGGACCAGGTGCGCCCGCCAGGGCCGTTGATCGCAATTTCACCCGAGCGGTTGACGGTAAAGTCCTGCTCGGGCGCAGAGGCGGGGGGCACTTCACCAATCCGGCCGGACACGGTCTCGGCCACGGTCAGCGCCCCGACTTCACCATAAAGCCGCAAGGTAATCAGCGACCCGGCAGGCACCTCCAGCGGGCCCTCGGCAATGTCGTTCAGGTATATCGTGGGCCGCCCGGTGTAGCGCGGGCTTTCAGCCCAGCCCTCCCAGACAGGGCCGGTGGCCAGACCATCGGCGCCGCCTGGCGCCATGTGGGCGACAGAGCCGACGCGCCAGATCGACCCGAAAATCACCGCCACGGCAAAAATCAAGACAGCCACATAGCGCAGCGCGTAGGGGTCGCGCCGTGCGATCCTCAGATCGGCAGGCACCGGTTGCGCGCGTGCGGCACGCTCGGCCATGCGCGCCTGGTGCGCGCGCCAGACCGCGGCGGAGGCCGCATCGTCATCCCCGATGGCCTGTTCGTCCATCAGCGCCTGGATCGGACGCCCCGGCAGCGTTTCATCCAGCCGAACGAGGGCTGCGTCGCGGGTCGGAATACGGAAGGTGCGCAACGCATAGACCAGCGTTCCAAGGCCAGCCGCCGTCGCAGCCACCGCCGCAACCCAAACAAGCTCGACCATCACGGTATCTTGCAACCCCAGCATCAGAACCGCCAGCACCGCCAAAACCACCGTCGCCAAGGGCCACGTGGCTTGCCAGAACGACTCGGCAAACATGCCCGCGCGGGTCAACGCAAGCGGCCAGCGCAGAGTTTTCATCCCACGCCGCACATCGTGCTTGGAAAAACTGGCCATGTGTCGCGTCCCTTGTCGGTGGCGCGGGCCACGTTATAGCGCCCTCAGCCTCATATAGGCACTGATCGGATCAGAGCCATTCAGGGATGGTATCGCGATTTATCATTTCGTCAAAGGTCGGGCGTGCGCGGATCACCGCGTATTGATCACCGTGAACCAGAACTTCAGGAATAAGTGGTCGCGTGTTGTACTCGCTGCTCATTACTGCGCCATATGCGCCAGCGGAGCGGAAGGCGACAAGGTCACCAGCGCTCAGCGGTGGCATCATCCGCTGCTTGGCAAAGGTGTCCCCAGATTCGCAGACCGGGCCAACGATGTCATAAGGCGCCTGTTCAGCACCCGGCGCCGGTTCGATGACCGGCACGATATCGTGATAGGCTTCGTACATCGCGGGCCGGATGAGGTCGTTCATGGCCCCATCGAGGATCAGAAAATCGCGCCCCTCGCCGGATTTGACATAGATGACCTCGGACACCATCAGCCCGGCATTGCCGGAAATCAGCCGGCCCGGCTCAATCTCGACCTCGCAGCCCAGATGCCCGACCGTGCGCTTGATCAGCGCGCCATAATCCGTGGGCAACGGCGGCGCCTCGTTCGAGCGGGCATAGGGAATGCCCAGCCCGCCGCCCAGATCAAGGCGGCGAATGTCGTGGCCGTCCTCGCGCAGCTGCACCGTCAGTTCCGCGACCTTCTGATAGGCCAGCTCAAACGGCGCCAGTTCGGTCAGTTGCGACCCGATGTGAACGTCGATGCCGATGACATCGAGGTGCTCCATCGCCCCCGCCATGGCATAGACCTCGCGCGCCCGCGCAATCGGAATGCCAAACTTGTTCTCCGACTTGCCGGTCGCGATCTTGGCGTGGGTCTTGGCATCCACATCCGGGTTCACGCGAATGGTGATGGGGGCAACGGCACCCATTTCGCCAGCGACGCGATTCAGCACCTCCATCTCCGGCTCGGATTCCACGTTGAACTGGCGGATGCCACCGGTCAGCGCCATGCGGATCTCGTCCGCGGTCTTGCCCACGCCGGAAAACACGATCTTGTCACCCGGCACGCCAGCTGCCTTTGCGCGCGCGTATTCACCACCCGACACCACATCCATGCCCGCACCCGCCTGCGCCAGCGTCTTGAGGATCGCCTGGTTGCTCGCCGCCTTCATCGCGTAGCACACCAGATGGTCCATGCCATCAAGCGCCTCATCAAACAGTGTGAAGTGGCGCAAGAGCGTCGCTGTCGAGTAGACATAGAACGGCGTGCCCACGGCAGCCGCAATATCGGCCACCGGCACATCCTCGGCGTGCAGGACGCCATCGCGGTAGAGAAAATGATCCATGAGCGCCTGCCTAATTCAGCAGGCGCCCGGCTTCAATTGCTTAGCGCGCCAGATCGCCAGCCTTTTTACGCGCTTTTTCCATCGCGATACGGCTCGACTTGATCGCCGCCGAACAGGCGATGGCCGCGTCAAAGGCGGGCATGTGCCGTGCGTTCAGCACCCCCTCGCCCGTGGCAAGCTGATAGAGCATGTGAAACGGGTTCGCGTTGCACTCGATGACCAGCGGGCCATCCGCATCAATCGCGATGTCCCAACCGAACACGCCGAAATCCGGGAACAGCATGTGGTTGTCCGTCGCCAGTTTCTGCACCGCATCCCAATGTGGGATCTGCGCGCCGACAATGGGCTGCCCGCTCACCGGATGCGTCTCGATCCACTCGGCGGCCAGACCCGTGCCGCGCTTGCAGCGGCTCACAACCCCGTCGTCGCCCACCTGGGCGACCATCGACCCCGCCTGCCAGAAATTGTCGGACATCGCCGACGGCGACGGCAGCTTCCACAGCGAGTAAAGCACCTTGGCGCCCTGCTCGTCCCGCAGGGTCACAACACGCAACGTGCCAACGGCAGGACCGGTGATGGCTGTCATATCAGGATGCTGCTGCACGGCGGATTGCAGGATGAACCCCTCGGGATAATCCTCCACCAGCTCATGCGCGAACCCCTCAAGGTCCACCTCGCGCCCGTTGCCCAGACGCAGCATGTCACCCTCAAGCCCCGTGATCAGGGCGGAGCCCACGCTCTTGGACCCCTCGCAGGGCTTACCGAACAGCGGATAGTCCGCTTCATTTTTCAGAAACGCCACAACCGCCTGCGGATCGCGCAGCACCGGAATGGTGCCGCATGCACGGTTGGGATGCACCAGAGCCTGCGTGTGCGTCGTCCGCGCGCCCAGACGTTCCAGCAGTGCCGCATACATCGCCTTGTCACGGATAAACGCACGCATCGGCGTCAGATCCAGGGGCGACAACCGGTTGTTCAGCCGAAAGCTGCCCATCTCGCCCACGAATGTCTTCTTGTCGTCCATCGACAGCGCAGGATCATAGACACCCGACGTGTGATACTCATCCGCCCGCATCCGGCTCTGACCCCGGCGCAGCGCCCACATCTCGCGCATCTGGCGGAACGGGCTGACGCCATGGGCGCGGGCCACGTCGACAATCATCTGGGGGGCGGGGGGAATGGGATTGGCCGGTGCCGCCAAAAGGGCCTTGGGCGCTGTCTGTTCCATAAAATCTGTCCTCTGCTCGAACGCATTGTGCCTGCGGTCGAAACAATACCGAGGATTTGGGCGAAATTAGGGCCGCAAAAGGTCAGATTTTATTGAATGGGCCGCGACCGCAGGAACAGGTACAGGGGCAAGCCGCAACTCACCCCGATGCAAAACGTCGCCGGGATCGCGATCAGCGCTAGCCAGTTCCGACGCACCGCCACTTCCGAGATAATCCAGACCGTCAACGCCGCCGCCGCAATCGTCAGATCCCACACCAGCCCGCTGGTGGCGGCATTCACATGCCACGCATCGACCATCGCCATGATGTCCCAGGTGTTCGCCTGAAACCAGCTGATGAAATAGTACATCGGGTGAATGGCGCCCCAAACGGCGAGGGCGAGATAGACGATGCGTACCGGGGCCATGGCTCAGAACAGGCTCACACCGACAGACAGCGGCCCGCGCCGCACGCCGACCGTGCCACCCGCATGCACGCCGTTCGATCCCACGCCGATGGTCACGCCACCCGTGGGCTGCACCGGCTCGCCATCGGCGCCACAGGCGGCGACAAACAACAGCGACAGGACACAAAGAACACGGATCATGCGATCACCTCTCTCCACCGGGCAACCTGCGCGCGCACCTGGGCCGGCGCAGTGCCTCCGTAACTTGTACGCGATCCGACGGAATTTTCCACGCTCAAAACGGTGAACACGTCGTCGGTGATGCCCTCATGCGCCGTTTTCATCTGTTCCAGCGTCAGATCGGGCAAATCGCAGCCCTCGGCCTCAGCCAGCGCCACAAGGCTGCCGGTGATGTGATGCGCGTCACGGAAGGGCAGGCCCAGCACCCGCACCAGCCAGTCGGCCAGGTCGGTCGCGGTAGAAAAGCCCGACCCGGCAGCAGTCGCAAGGCTCTCGCGATTGGCGGTCATGTCCCGCACCATCCCGTCCATCGCCGCCAGCGCCAGCATCCAGTTGTCGGCGGCGTCAAAGACCTGTTCCTTGTCTTCCTGCATGTCCTTGGAATAGGTCAGCGGCAGCCCCTTCATCACCATCATCAGGCCCGTGTTCGCACCAAAAATCCGGCCCACCTTGGCCCGGATCAACTCGGCGGCATCAGGGTTCTTCTTCTGCGGCATGATGGACGACCCGGTCGAAAACCGATCCGACAGCGTGACAAAGCGGAACTGGGCCGACGACCAGATAACCAACTCTTCGGCAAAACGGCTCAGGTGCATGGCGCAAATGCTCGCCGTGCCCAAAAACTCCAGCGCGAAATCCCGGTCGCTCACCGCATCCAGCGAATTGGCCGCAGGGCGGTCAAAGCCCAGCGCCTCTGCCGTCATCTGCCGATCAATCGGGAACGACGTCCCTGCCAAGGCCGCAGCGCCCAAGGGGCTTTCATTCATCCGCGCCCGCGCATCGCGCACACGGGACAGATCGCGGCCAAACATCTCAACATAGGCCATCATGTGATGGCCCCAGGTCACCGGTTGCGCCGTCTGCAAATGGGTAAAGCCCGGCATGACCCAATCGGCCCCCGTCTCTGCCTGATCCAGCAGCGCTGCGATCAGCGACAACAGAGCGCTCTCAGCCGCATCAAACTGGTCGCGCACCCACAACTTGAAATCGGTCGCCACCTGATCGTTCCGCGACCGCCCCGTATGCAGCCGCCCCGCAGGCTCACCAATCACCTCTTTCAGCCGCGCCTCCACATTCATGTGAATATCTTCAAGCGCGGTGGAAAACTCAAACGTCCCCGCCTCAATTTCTGACAAGACCGTGAGCAGCCCTTCCCGGATCGCCTCCACATCCTTATCACTCAGGATGCCGGTGGCGCCCAACATGGCGGCATGGGCCCGCGAGCCTGCAATGTCCTGGGACGCCATGCGCTGGTCAAACCCGATCGAGGCATTAATTGCCTCCATGATCGCATCTGGACCTGCTGCAAACCGGCCCCCCCACATCTGATTTGCGGTCTTGTCGGACATGAACGTGGCACCTTGAGGAAGATCATGAAAAAGCTTGTTACCGCAGCCCTCTACATGGCCCTGAGCGTGGGCGCAATTCCTGCACTCGCTGACACTTCAGCAGCAGAGGCCTTGCGCGACGGCGACATGAAAAAGCTGATCTTCCACGGCACGCCCGAGGCGGTGTCGAACCAGCCCTTCGATCTGGCCGACGGCGCGGGCACCGGTTCGCTCGCCGATTACGAAGGCAAGCACATCCTGGTGAACTTCTGGGCCACGTGGTGCGCGCCCTGCCGGCACGAAATGCCGATGCTGTCCGAATTGCAGACCGAGTTCGGCGGTGATGATTTCGAGGTCGTCACAATCGCCACCGGCCGCAACAATCCGGCCGCCATCGTCAAGTTCCTGGAGGAGATCAACGCCACCAACCTGCCCCGCCATCAGGACCCCAAGCAAAAGCTGGCCGCCCAGATGGGCGTCTTCGGCCTGCCCATTACCGTGATCATCGACCCCGAGGGGCGCGAGATCGCCCGCCTGCGCGGCGATGCCGACTGGTCATCCGACAGCGCCAAGGCCATCATCGCCTCCTTGATTGGTGCCGAAAGCAGCTAGCGCGCGGTGCTGCAACCAAAATTTAACAAGCGTTAACAATATGTTAGGTTACCCACGGGTAACCGTTACACGTGCCGGGGCAACAAACTGACGCCACGCCACGCTTGACGATCCAACCCCGCGTCCGCTGAACTGCGCGCGGGAGGATCAGGCCGTGCCCTTGCACATCCTGTTGATTTTGGTGGTTGGCGGCATCGCGGGCATCGCGCTCGCGCTGCACCTGTTGGGCCTGTCCCGCGCCACCCCCTTCACGTCCCAAACGGCCCAAGAGGCATGGCACCGCGCGCACCCCGACGACGCGGTCAAAGCGATTACGGTCACCACCGACGGCAGGGCCGCCCGGATCACGACGGATCAGGGCCCCGGCGTGCTCTGGCAGATGGGCGCCGACAGCTGCGCACGTCGCCTCACCGGCAGCGAGACACTGACGCGCGCCGGCGACACCTCCACCCTGCATCTCAACGATTATGCCGCGCCCAAAGTGCGGCTTACCCTCACGCCACAGGAACACAGCGCGTGGCAAGACTGGATGGCTCACACATGATGGCAGACCTCACTTACCCCGACGTCGTGAATTTCGCCGTCCCCTTCTTCATCGCCGCCATCGCCATCGAGTTGACATGGATCGTGATCAAGGGCCGCGGCGGCCGGTACGAGACGCGCGATGCCGTTACCTCCCTGATCATGGGCGCGGGCAACGTCGCCTCGGGCATCCTGCTGGGGTTCATCGCCTGGGGCTTTTTCATGTGGCTCTGGACAATCACGCCGTTCGATCTCGGCGCCAGCGTCTGGGTGGTCCTGCTCTGCTTCGTCCTAGACGACTTCCGCTACTACTGGGTCCACCGCTTCGGGCACCGCATCCGTTGGGTCTGGGCCAGCCACGTCAACCACCACTCGTCCCAGCACTACAACCTTACGACCGCGCTGCGCCAGACATGGACGGGCACCTTTACCTTCATGATGGTGGTCCGCGCACCGCTGATCCTGCTGGGCTTTCACCCGGCCATGGTCCTGTTCGTCGGCGGTCTGAACCTGATCTACCAATTCTGGATCCACACCGAAGCGATCGGACGCATGCCGCGCTGGTTCGAAGCGATCATGAACACCCCCAGCCACCACCGCGTCCACCACGGCCGCAACGCGCGCTATCTCGATGCCAACTATGCTGGCGTCTTCATCACCTGGGACAAGCTGTTCGGCACCTTCGTGCCTGAACTCGACAGCGAAAAACCGGACTACGGACTGGTCCAGAATATCGGCACCTTCAACCCGATCCGGGTCGCGTTCCACGAATGGGTGGGCATCTGGAAAGACATCACGCAACGCGGCCTCACCCTGAAACAGCGCCTGCTTTACGCGGTGGCTCCGCCGGGTTGGAGCCACGATGGCTCCCGCGACATGTCAGAGGATATCAAGGCCAAACACCTCACCCGCACGCCCGAAGACAAGGGCACGCCCGGCTTCACCTGATCCCCCCCCCCTTCCCTGTTTCAAAAAAATCCTGGGGGGAGGCGCAGCCGGGGGGCAAAGCCCCCCTCACAATGTCGGCGCGCGATAGCGTGTCCTTTGGATCACGCGGCGTGGTTCAGGATCGCGGCCTCGCTCGCGCTCAGGTTCCGACGGGCATGGCTGCCATAGCTGTGCGGATCCTCGGCAAGATCCGGCACAGCCCCGATCAAACGGGCACGGTCGTCGTCCTTCAGCATCGACAGGGCCGCGTTTGCGGGGTGAAAGCTCTCGGTCTCGACGCCATTGGCGCGCAGCACCTCGTGGCGCGGCAATAGAAGGTGCACGTAGGTGGCGGACCGGGCCTTGACGTCGACCGTGATGGTCGACCCGTTCACCAGGTCCTTGGCCGCGACAAGAACCTCGGGCGCATTGAACAGATCACGGGCCGCGTCTCCCTTCACCAGCATTCGGTGTTCCGGCGACACCAGCAATTCCTGATCGGGCCGTTCGATGCCCAAGGCACCGGTCGCGATGCGGATGGGCCGCAATTGCGGCAGGGCGAACAGACGCGCGCCGGTCATGCGGCGGCTACCGACCCAGAGGATCTCTTGGGCGCCGTTGTCCATGGTCTGCACGCGGTCGCCCTCGCGCAGATCTTCTATCAGACGCGGGCCATCTGGCGTGTCGATCCGGGTGCCCGGAGTAAAGCAGATCACACCGCTTGACGGGTCCGATGACGGCCCCGGCGGGGCCGTCTTGATCCGGTAGTGCACCACCCACAGATCCGTCTTGCGCGGGGGTATCTCGTCGAGGAACATCAGGAGCGGCGGCGCATCGCGACCGACCTCGATCACCGTAATCGTATAGCCCTTGGCCCCGTCCGTGACGACGAAACTGCTGTCCGGCATCAGGGCATCACGCTCTGCCACGTCCGGCGTGAGCGGCGTGTTGTCCAGTGCCGCACCGACCAGCCGATGCACCATGCGCGCCGCGCGCCTGCGAATGTCTTCTTGCCCGTCTGCCCTGTCCAGGCGCAACACATCTTGCGGACCGTCAACCTGCACGGGATCGCCGCGCCAGGCCCAGGCTGCCCCAACAGCCAGAGATGCCAACGGTGCGGCCTCGAGGCCGTCCACTTCTGTTTGCGACCAGGAGATGACAAACGCGCCGCGAAAGCCCGTTTTCATTGCCTGTATGCCTGCCTTGTCTTTTTTTATTAATCGCAGGTTAACAACCTGAGGACGGTCTGTGAAGCCCGGATTCGCATCAGATTCCAGCGGCTTGCGGGCGGAAAGTAAAGTTAAGTTAAGCTGTGCGCCCGGTCAGGAGACGTTGAAATTAGACCGGTATTCGGACGGCGACACGCCAAGCATGGCGACAAAGGCGCGACGCATCCTGTTTTCGTCCCGAAACCCACACGCGGCCGCGATCCGTTTGATGCCTTGCTGCGTTGTCTCCAGCAGCCCCTGCGCCTGTTCGATGCGCATGGCCGCCACGGCCTTGGCCGGCGTCATGCCCATGGTCTTTGCGTAGACACGGGCGAAGTTACGCGGGCTCATGCCCGCACGTGCCGCCAGATCGTCGACCGAAATGTCTTGGTCCAGGTTTTGCGCGATCCAGGCATGCAGCGCCTCGAACTGGCCGGCCTGATCCCGCAGCTGGCGCCCCAGCGCGGGACTGAACTGCGACTGGCCACCCGAGCGGACCATTTGCGCCACCATCGACCGCGCAACGGTGAAGGCTGCGGCACGCCCCAGATCCTCGGCCACGATAGCGAGTGCCATGTCGATGCCTGCCGTGATCCCGGCGGAGGTCCAGACGGGGCCGTCCTTGATGAAAATCGGATCCATCTCGACCGCCACATCCGGAAACTCGGCGGCGAGCATCGCGCAGTCCTCCCAATGGGTGACGGCGCGGCGGCCATCGAGCAGACCGGTGGCGGCCAGCACCAACGCGCCCGAGCAGACGGACGCAACACGCGTCGCCCGTTTTGCGAGCGACCCGACGAGGTCAACCAGCCGGGCGTCCCGCATGCCCGGCACCGCGCCGTCACCGCCCACCACGATCAGGGTGTGAATGTCCTGACCGGCAAGTGTCCCGGCATCCGCACTCGGGATCGGCAGAACCGTGTTGGTCGTGGTCGGGCCGCCCTCCACCGAGACGACCACACAGTCGTATCCCGGCGTACCCGTGGCCGGGTCCGGTGCGTGGGAAAAGACCTGCAGCGGCCCCACGAGGTCCAGAAGCACGATGTTGTCATAGACCACGAAGACCACCAGCCGCCTCGGTTCCGTCATATCCGTGGATTTGGCAGAATTTGATGTCATCTTGTCATTTCTGCCATCAGAAAACGCGGTAGTCTACAGCCAAACCAGACGGAGGACGCGATATGTTGGCCCTGAAACCGAACTGCGAATGCTGTGACACCGATTTGCCACCAGATACTACGGATGCCCGGATATGCAGCTTCGAGTGCACCTTCTGTGCCGCATGTGCCGAGACACGGTTCCACCTGATCTGTCCCAATTGCGGCGGTGGTCTGGTGCCGCGTCCCGTGCGCCCTGACGACAAGCTGGTCGCCTTTCCCGCGTCGACCAAACGTGTGACCAAAGCCCACGCCGCCTGCGCGGCGAGCCTGGCCTGATGACGGAGCGCGAGATGACCGACCTGACCCACATCCTGAACTGGCGCCGCATCAATGACCGCCTGACCACATCGGGGCAGCCGACCGAGCTGCAGCTGGCCGATATACGCGAGTTGGGTGTCACGCATATCGTGAACCTTGGGCCGCATCACAACGATGGTGCATTGGCGGACGAGGCCGGGACCGTCGCCGGGCTGGGCATGACCTATATCTACATCCCGGTCGAGTTTGAGGCCCCCACCGATGACGACTTTGAAGCCTTCAAGCGGGCCATGGACGCGCATCCGAACGCGCGGATGCACGTTCATTGCATCTATAACGCACGCGTCAGCGCGTTTTTCTACCGCTATGCAAAGTCGGGTGGGATCCCATCGCCGGAGGAGGCTTTTGCGAACATGGACAGCATCTGGCGCCCCGGCAAAGATTGGGCCGCGTTCATTGACCGCCCGGACGCGGAGGGCATGCCGAACCGGTACGCGGGCGAGGATTACGAGGCGCCGGACAAAGGCCGATGACGGCACGTGCCGCAGGCGTCTGTGTGATTTGCTGTCGTTTTGCCTAATTTTTAGGCATCATTTCGCCAATTCAGCACATGTGAGCCCGCTCTGAGCGGCGCGCGACTTTCTTTCCGTACGGTAAGCGCCATCCTCTGCCCGCAGGAAGTGCAACACCACAGGGGAGATGAGTTCGATGTATAAATATGCGCTGAGTGCGGCCCTGGCCGCGGTACCGCTGGCCGGGATGGCCGAGGAACTGACGCCCGTCACCTTCGGGACGAACTGGCTGGCGCAGGCCGAGCATGGCGGGTTCTATCAATCCGTGGCCGATGGCACTTATGCCGAATGCGGTCTGGACGTCACCATCGTGTCGGGCGGTCCGCAGGTGAACAACCGCGCGCTGCTGCTGGCCGACCGCATCCAGTATCACATGGGCGGTGACATGCTGCAGGCCTTCAACGCCGTGGCCGAGGAGATTCCGGTCGTCGCCGTCGCCGCCATCTTTCAGAAGCACCCGCAGGTCATCGTGGCCCACCCGGATGTGGAAAGCTGGGAGGATCTGAAGGACAAGACCCTGCTGATCGGTGACAATGGCTACACCAGCTATTACCAGTGGATGATCGCCGCGCATGGCTTTACCGCAGAACAGCGCGAGCCCTACACCTTCAACCCCGCGCCGTTCATCGCCAACACGGACACGGCCATGCAGGGCTATCTGTCATCCGAGCCGTATCTGGTCCAGAAAGAGGCCGGGTTTGAGCCGAACGTGTTCCTGATCGCGGACAATGGCTATTCTTCCTATGCGACCACGATCGAGGTGATGCAGTCCACCATCGACGAGAACCCTGAACAGGTAGAGTGCTTTGTCGATGCGTCCCTGACGGGCTGGTACAACTACCTTTATGGCGACAGTGCTGCCGCCGATGCGCTGATCCTGGAAGCCAATGCCGACATGACCCAGGACAAGATCGACTTTGCCAAGAACATGATGCGCGACCAGGGCATCGTGGACAGCGGCAAGACGCTTGAGCTGGGCATTGGCGCGATGTCGGATGAGGTGATCGGCGATTTCTACCAGAAGATGGTGGATGCCGGTGTGATCGGTGACGATCTGGACTGGAAGGCCGCCTATACCCTCGACTTCACCAACAAGAAGGTTGGGATGGACATCAAACCCTGATCGCCGTTCTATCATCCTAGCAACAGAATGCCGAACGGGGTGTGGTGCGTACGTTCGGCATTTTCTACGACAAAGAGGGCCACATGGCGCAAATCGCTCCTTTTGCCGAGCGTGACGAGTTGATGCGTGTAAACGCCGTGGACAAGGTGTTTCCCGGCAACGTGCAGGCGTTGCGTGCCATGTCGCTGACGGTGCGCGAGGGCGATTTCATCTCGCTTCTGGGGCCATCGGGCTGTGGCAAGTCGACGGCGCTGCGCCTGATCGCGGGCCTGTCCGAGCCAACAACGGGCCGGATCGAATGGTCCAAGCCCCGCGCGCAGGGCGATCTGGGCGTGGTGTTTCAGGAACCCACGCTGATGCCTTGGGCGACAGTGGCGCAGAATGTGTATCTGCCCTTTCGACTGGAGGGGAAAACATACGCTGCCGTCAAGGATGAGATCTTGGAGGCGCTGAAGCTGGTGGGGCTGGAGAAGTTCCAGAACGCCTATCCCCGAGAGCTGTCGGGCGGCATGAAAATGCGCGTGTCCATCGCCCGCGCGATGGTCACGCAACCTAAGCTGATCCTGATGGACGAACCCTTTGCCGCGTTGGACGAGATCACGCGCTTCAAGCTGAACAACGATTTGCTGGAGATGCAGGCGCGGATTGGCTGCACGGTGATCTTTGTCACACACTCTGTTTTTGAAAGCGTGTTCCTGTCGGATCGCATCGTCGTGATGGCGGCCCGCCCCGGTCGTGTGATCGAAGAGTTGCATGTGGACGAACCCTATCCCCGAGGTGAGATGTTCCGCACGTCGCCCGAATACGCGGCGCATTGTCGGGCAGCGAGCCAGGCGCTGGAGCAGGCGATGGAGGCGGCGGCATGAGCGTCACCGAACTGGACCAACCCACCGCTCCGACAATCGATGCCGAGGAAGCGCGTCGCGCGCGCAGCCGCCGGATCGAGAAGACGGCGCGTTGGTTGCTTCCCTTGCTGGTCATGGCGCTGATGATCTGGATCTGGGACCGGATCGTCGTATGGAACGAGATCCCGCACTTCATTCTGCCGAGCCCGGCGCGTGTCTGGGGCAGCCTGACAGGCGATTGGGCGATCCTTTGGGACAGTGCACTGCTTACGGGGCGCATCACGTTGATGGCGCTTGCGATTGCTGTTGTGGGTGGTGCGGGCC
Source organism: Tateyamaria sp. syn59 (assembly GCF_007995245.1). Lineage (GTDB taxonomy): Bacteria > Pseudomonadota > Alphaproteobacteria > Rhodobacterales > Rhodobacteraceae > Tateyamaria. Next base: position 412,864 of record NZ_VCBA01000003.1, on the reverse strand, counting down.
TCGCCATTCTGTTCAATCAGAACAAGATGGTGGAGCTGTCGCTCTACCCTTACGCCGTGATCCTGCAGGTCACGCCGGTGGTGGCCATTGCACCGCTGATTTTCATCTATGTGGAAAGCAAGACGGTAGGCATGCTGATGTGCGCCTGGATCGTCGCGTTTTTTCCGGTGCTGAGTTCGACAACGCTGGGCCTCAATTCAGTCGATCATAACCTGCGTGACCTGTTCCGCATCTATGGGGCGACCCGCTGGCAGCGGCTGTGGATGCTGCAATTGCCGTCGGCCCTGCCCTATTTCCTTGGCGGGCTTAAGATCGCCGGGGGGCTTTCGCTGATCGGGGCTGTTGTAGCCGAACTGGTGGCCGGTACGGGCGGTGTGGGCACCGGGCTGGCCTTCCGCATTCAGGAGGCGGGGTATCGCCTGAACATCGCGCGCATGTTTGCGGCCCTCGCCATCGTGGCGGCGATGGGTGTTTTTATCTTTGCGGCCCTGTCGCTTCTGTCGCATATGTTGCTGCGCAAGTGGCACGAAAGCGCCATCAAACGGGAGACTTGATGGACTTTCGCGCACTGCCCAGCGGACACATAACCCTTGCAGATGTTACCATTCCTGCCTGCCTTTTGGGGCAGGAGGGCGATCTGATCACAACCGATCTGCATATTGGTAATGGCAAGATCACGGACGCACCCGGCCAGCGCGTTGAGATGGGCCGCGCGATGGTGCTGCCCTGTTTCACCGACATGCATGTGCATCTGGACAAGGGGCATATCTGGCCGCGTGCAGCAAACCCTGATGGGTCATTCATGGGGGCGCTCACCACCGTGCGTGCAGATCATGCCAACTGGTCAGCGGATGATTTGCGGGCGCGCATGGAGTTTGGACTGGCCTGCGCCTACGCCCATGGCACGCGGGCCGTGCGGACACATCTCGACAGCATTCCACCGCAGCCGCAGATCACTTGGCCGGTCTTTGCCGAATTGCGCGACGAATGGGCGGGGCGGATCGACTTGCAAGGCGTTTGCCTGATCGGCTGTGATGGGTTTTCGGAAGACGGTGATTTCAGCGTGACCGCCGATCTGGTGGCCGAACATGGCGGCGTTTTGGGGATGGTGACCTATCCCGTGCCAGACCTGCGCGAGCGGCTCGAAGGGTTTTTTCGCCTCGCCACCGCGCGCGGACTTGATGCGGATTTTCATGTGGATGAGACGACGGATGCGTCGTCTGAGACCCTGCGCCTGATCGCCGAAGTGGCGCTTGAGGTTGGGTTCGAAGGGCGCATCGTTGTCGGCCATTGCTGTTCGCTGTCCACGCAGGACGAGGCCCGGGCGATGGATACGCTGGATCTGGTGGCCAAGGCCGGGCTGCACGTCGTGAGCCTGCCCATGTGCAACCTCTACCTTCAGGACCGCACGCCCGCTGGCACGGCCCGCACCCCGCGCGGGCGTGGTGTGACGCTGGTGCATGAGATGAAGGCGCGGGGCATTCCGGTCAGCTTCGCCTCGGACAACACACGCGATCCGTTCTATGCCTATGGTGATCTGGATATGCTGGAAGTGATGCGGCAGGCCACGCGTATCGCGCATCTGGATCATTCGCGGGCCGATTGGGTGACATCGTTCACAACCCAGCCCACCTCCACGTGCTGCTTTGCTGCGCAACGGTTGGACGTTGGCGCCCCTGCCGACATCGTTATCTTCAAGGCGCGGGAATGGACCGAGCTCTATGCGCGCCCTCAAGCCGACCGTATCGTGTTACGACATGGTGCGCCCATCGACCGGACCCTGCCCGACTACGCCACCCTCGATCATTTGTGGGAGACAACATGAACCTCGACGCTGCCAAGGCCGCCCTCGCCCATCTCGACATCGAAGAGAAAGAGGCCAGTATCCGCGCTTCTTCCCGCGACTTCTTTTGGTATTCACCCGTGCTGAAGGATCGGTTGGATCATGTGGTGGCCGACTTTGTCGTGCGTCCCCGCAACGAGGCCGAGGTGATCGAGGTGCTGAAGGTCTGCTATCAGCACGATGTGCCGGTCACGACGCGCGGCGCAGGGACCGGGAACTATGGCCAGGCGATGCCGCTTGAGGGCGGCTGCGTCATGCACCTGCGCTGGATGGACAAGGTGAAGGAGGTGCATCCGGGCCGCGTGATTGTCGAACCGGGCTGTTTGTTGAAAGACCTCGATGCCGTTTGCAAGGAGCAGTCGGGGCAGGAAATCCGCATGTTCTCGAGCACGTGGGCGACGGCCACCATTGGCGGGTTCATCGCTGGTGGCTCGGGCGGTGTGGGGTCCTGCACCTGGGGCAGCTTGCGCGATCTGGGCAACATTATCCGTCTGCGCGTCGTCACCATGGAGGAAGAGCCCCGCATCCTGGAGTTTCGGGGCGAGGAACTGGCGCGTGTCAGCCATGCTTACGGCACCAACGGCATCATCACCGAGATCGAGATGCCGCTTGCCCCTGCCTATGACTGGGTCGAGATGTTCGTCACGTCCAAGGACTTCATGGCAGCCACCCGCTTTGCGCAGGATGTGGCGAATGAGGACGGGATCCTGATCAAGCTCGCCACCGTGTTCGAAGCGCCGGTGGCCAAGGATTACTTCCAGCGTGTGGCACCGCATGTGGAGGCCGACGACAATCTGATCGGGCTGATGGTCGCGCCGCATTCGATGGACGGATTTCAGACGCTGTTGGGCCGCAGCCCGGAGTTGAGCCTGATTTACCGCAGCGATGACCACGATTGGGAGCGGTCGCCGGGCACTGTGTTTGAATACGGCTGGAATCACACCACGCTGCGGGCGCTGAAGGTCGATCCGTCGATCACCTATTTGCAGGTGCGCTTTGGCTACCCGAACCAGCTGGAGTTGATCGAGAAGATGCGCGAGGCGCTGTCGCCCGAGGTGCTGCACCACCTTGAAGTGCTGAAAGAGGGCGGGAAGGTTATGTTTGCCGGGCTGTCGCTCGTCAAGTTCACCACCGAGGAGCGGCTGGACGAGATCATCCAGATCCACGAGGACGCGGGTGCCATGGTCTTCAACCCGCACCGTTACACGCTGGAGGAAGGCGGGCGGCAGACCGTCGATGATCGGCAGTTGAAGTTCAAGCGGGAGGCGGACCCCAAGGGTCTTCTAAATCCGGGCAAGATGATTGCATGGGATGATCCGGACTTTGATTTTTCCGAGATGTATTCCTATCCGAAGATACAGGCGGCCGAATGACGCCAGCACCCACTGTCCCATCAGAACCCCAGCGGGCGCTGGTGCTGGCGGCCCACCCGGTGCCCGACAGCTTCAACGCGGCGTTGCATCACAGGGTGGTTGAGACGCTGATGGGGCGCGGGTGGGATGTGGATGATTGCGATCTTTACGCTGAGGGGTTCGATCCGATCATGTCGGAGGCGGACCGGCGCGGCTATCACGACGTGCCGGAGAATGTGGAGCCGGTGAAAGACTACGTGGACCGCCTGCGCGCGGCGGACGCGCTGATCATGGTCTTTCCGGTGTGGAATTTTGGCTATCCGGCAATGCTCAAGGGCTTTCTCGACCGGGTGTTTTTGCCGGGCGTGTCTTTCCGGTTGGACGATGGCAAGGTCGTCCCGAACCTGACACGCATCCGGCGGCTGGCGGCTGTCACCACCTATGGCGGCACGCGGGTCAGGGCCATGCTGTGCGGCGACCCGCCGCGCAAGTGCGTGACCCGAGCGGTCTGGCATGTGTGCAGGCCGAGGTCGACCAAATACCTTGCCCTTTACGACATGAACCGGGCAACGGACGCAAAACGACGCCGCTTCCTCGAACATGTCGGAGAACAGTTAAGGACATTCTGATGCGTGCGCTCATCATTTTTTGCCACCCCAAGGAGGACAGTTTCAACGCCGCCGTGCTGGGCACGGTGACATCCCATCTGGAAAAGGCCGGCGTCGAATACCGCCTGCGCGACCTTTACAGGTCTAATTTCATGCCCGTGCTGACGGCCCATGAGCTGGATTGCTATCTGGACGAAAGCTGCAACGCTGATCCGGTGGCACAGGACGTGGCGGATGTGCAATGGGCCGATGCGCTGATCTTTATTTATCCGACATGGTGGTACGGATTGCCTGCCATGCTGAAAGGGTGGCTCGACCGCGTCCTACTGCCCGGTGTCGCTTTCATCATGCCCAAGGGCGAGGGGGACAACATCCAGCCCGGCCTGACGCATATCAAACGCCTGGGCGTGTTCACGACCTGCGGTGCGTCGTGGTGGCTGACGACCCTGATCGGGGCGCCGGGGCGCAAGATGCTGACGCGGGGTGTGCGCGCCATTTGTGCCAAGCGCTGCCGGACCGTCTTTGCCGCCCACTACCTGATGGACAGTTCGACTGATACGTCGCGTGCAAGCTATCTGAGAAAAGTGGCCGAACGGATGGAGAGGCTGACAGCATGATCCCCGTTCTCGACTGGTCGGAGGCACAGACGGACCGCGCCGCGTTTACCGCCAAGCTGGGCGAGGCGGTGCGCGAGACCGGATTTTTCCTGCTGGCAAACCCTCAGGTGCCGCAAACCCTGCGGGACGAGGTGTTCGCGCTGGCGGACAGGTTCTTCAATCAGCCGCGCGCGGAGAAGGCCAAGCTGTCGATCCTGGACACCCCGCATTACCGCGGGTGGGCGCAGCCAGGGGACGAGTCGCTGGACGAAACCCGGCCCGAGGTCGACACCAAGGAGACCTTCAACATCGGCTATGACCTTGCGCCGGATGACCCGCGCGTCATCGCGGGCGAAGCCTTTCGCGGGGTGAACCGTTGGCCAGACATTCCCGGCTTTGCAGATGCCATGTTGGCCTACTACGAGGCATGCCAGGCCCAGGCCTCGGCCCTGCTGAGTGTTATGGCCGAAGACCTTGGGCTGGACGCAACGCATTTTGACGGCCTGTTCACAGAACCACTGTCGGCCATGCGGCTGCTGCACTACCCCCCTGCCAGCGGCGCCGATAATGAGATCGGCGCAGGCGCACATACGGACTATGGCGCGATCACGCTGCTGATGACGGATGGCGAGCCGGGGTTGCAGGTGCAGCCACGCGGCGGCGACTGGACAGATGTGCCCCAGGTGCCTGGTGCCTATGTGGTCAATATCGGTGACTGCCTGATGCGTTGGACGAATGACATCTATGTCTCCACCCCGCATCGCGTGTTGCCCCCCAAACGGCAGCGGCGGTCGGTTGCGTTTTTCTGCGAAGCGAACCCGGATGCGCTGGTCGAAGCCCTGCCCGGCACCGGCGAGCCCAAGTATCCACCCATTCGCGCCGCCGACTACCTCGCGTCCCGGCTGGAGGCGACCTATGCGCCAAAGGAAAGCGTATGACTGCACGCAACTGGGCCGACCTGCGCATGCCCGAGTTCGAAGGCCTGGACCCGGAGCGCACCATTGTCCTTCTGCCGACAGCGGCCATCGAACAGCATGGGCCGCACCTGCCGGTCGGCACGGATACTCTGATCGCTGAGGGCATGCTGCACGCTGTCCGCGCCGCCTGCCCTAGTGACCTTGATCTGCTGATCCTTCCCGTTCAGGCCATCGGCAAGTCGAACGAGCACCTGTGGGCCGCGGGCACCTGTACGCTGACCGCCGAAACCGCACTGCGGGCGTGGACCGAGATTGGGCTGTCCGTCGCCCGAGCCGGTTTGAAAAAGCTGATGATCGTGAATTCGCATGGCGGCAATCTCGACCTGATCTCGATCCTGAGCCGCGAGTTGCGCGTGCAGGCGGGCATGCTGGCGGTCAAGACGCAATGGGGATCGTTCGGCGCGCCCGAGGGGATGTTCAGCGCGCAGGAAGATATGTTTGGCATTCATGGTGGGGACCGTGAGACGTCGCTGATGCTGGCCTTTGGCCCCGAAACGGTGGACATGGATGCAGCCCGCGATTTCCGGTCGAGTGCCGAAACGTCCGCTATCCCGCCCATCGGTCCCATCTCGTACGGGTGGATTGCGTCGGACCTGTCGGACAGCGGCGTGGTCGGCGAGGCGCATCTTGCCACAGCTGAGAAGGGTCACGCGCTGGCCCGGCATCAGGCCGCCGGGTGCATCGCGCTGGCCCGGCAGATGGTGGAGATGCCGGCGCCCACTGCGCCCCCACAGCGGTAGACACCGCGTGCTATAGCGGGGACGGCCCTGCATCTTCTGCCCTTGTGAGTTGACGCGACACGACGCTTCACCTCCCCGCCCCTGGCCTTTGTCCGGTCCTACCCGCACGCACATGCGGGATGCCGACCGTACCCATCAGGACGACAGGGGCCGTGCGCGCGTCCATCTCGGCTGTGTCGTCGGGACCTGACAGACACCTACCCCGGCGCATCCACATTTTCAGGAGAGATTTATGACAAATGGGTCAATTTCCACGGTCGCTATTTTGTCCTGCGCGCTCGCAGTTTCGGGTTGCTCCGGATCGTCATCAGGTGGTTCGGGCGGCATTGCGCCCGGCTCACCGGTGGACAGCAGACTTGTCCGGCTGACGGCCGATGGCTTGGTGCCAGACGTCGGTATCGACACAAGCAAAGCTGCCAATGTGGCAACCTTCAACAGCAGCGCGAACGGCGCAGCCTTTGCCTACCAGATGGGCCGCGTGCGTGGGACAGATCAATTTTTGGGTGTTGCGGGCGTCTTGCCGAACAGTCAGGTCGGCGGCGCCCCGACATCTGCAACCGCCACGTACAGGGGTGACTACAGCCTGGCCTATGCCGACAGAAACACATTCGAACAAAGCGTTACGGGCAACATTGTGCTGAACGCTGACTTCAACCAGGGCACGCTGGTTGGACAGGCGGGCGGTTTGTCGGTCAACGGCAGCATCAACGGTCAGAGCCTCGGCGGTACAGCCAGCTATCGCGGCGTTGACGCGCCACTGACAGGGCGGATCGGGAACACCCGTGCCGTGGGTGCATTTGCGGGCAATACGAACGATCAGGCGCTGGTGGGCGGGTTCCTTGCGGACCGGCAGCGGAACCCATAGCGCCGCGAACAGACGGCGTTGAGAGTGATGGACCAGCCTGCACGTCTAAGTGCGGTCGTCTGTGTTGTGCTGGGTGTGCTGACCGGTTTGGCGCATCCGGCCTTTGCAACTTCGGACCGCACGCTTGTTACGTTGATCGCCAATGGGCAGATCGCGGAGGCACGGGCGCTGTATGCGGTTCAGGGGCCGGAAGACATCGACTGGCTCTTCTTTGACGGACGCGTGGCGAAGGCCGAAGGCGATCTGAACCGTGCGATACAGATTTTTCGCGATGTCCTGCAGCAGGAGCCGTCCTATATCGCGGCGCGCCGCGAACTGGCGCACAGCCTGCTTTTGGCCCGAGACTACGGGGCGTCGGCGCATCACTTTCGCATGCTCTTGCGCAATGATCCCTCGACCGAGCAGCGGCGGGGCTATGTTTCCTTTCTGGACGAGATTGACCGCCTGCGCCCGTTCTCGCTGAGCGGGCGGTTCGCCATCGTCTCGTCGACCAACATCAACCGCGGCAGTTCACAGGACCGGTTTCAGCCCGGTGTGCCGAACGCCCCGTCATTCGATATCACCAGCCGGGCGGAACCGGGAACCGGTGTCGAGCTGGGCCTTGCCGGGCGTCATCTGTGGCGGAGGGAGAACGGATTTCGCTGGACCCTCGATTGGGACCTGTCGACACGACAATTCGAGGACAGCCGCCACAACAGCTTTTCCGCGCTGGCGCGGTTGCAATATGCGCGGCTAAGCGCGCAGGCGCGTTGGTCGGTCGGGCCGTTTGTGCACCGGCTTTGGACCGAGGACGAAGAGGATGAACGGCTTGACCTTGGCGTCAGTTTCAGCGCCGACCGGCGGCTGACCCCCCGCGATACGCTGTTCTTTTCGGTCAGTGGCGAGCAGCGGGACAACCTGATCGGCGACGCCAATGACGGACCGTTATACGCGCTGCAGATCGGGCTTGCACGGGCCCTGCAGGACGGCACGCTGAGCATTGGCACGCGGCTGATCGCGCACCGACCGGAGCGGACCCATTTGCAATACGACGGACAGAGCGCGTTTGCACATCTGTCGCGGTCGTGGCGCGGTGGCCTGCAAGGCGGGCTTGGGCTTGAGGTCGGGCGACGCAGCTATGCGGCGCTCTTCCCCCTTGCGGGCGTGGCGCGCGGCGACGAGTACGTGCAGATCACCTTGTCAGCGCAGCATGAGGCCGTCCGCTTCGGGCGGTTCATGCCGACATTGCACTGCACGTTCGGGCGGACGAGCAGCAATGTTGCCTTTTACGACCACGACATCGAGGAATGCACACTCGGGATTACAACCCGGTTCTGAGTTTTTGGACACCCACGCTTTGGGTCAGGGACGTGCGGGCAGCCGTTCCTTGTTCGGCGCAGCCCGCGCACCCTGCAGCTGGCGGTGGTTCGAACGATGCTGGGTCGGGGTGCGACCAGTGTGCTTTTTGAACGCGGTGTAGAACGCCGACCGCGAATTGAACCCGACCTCGTAGGCAATGGCAAGGATCGTATCCTCCCCGCCGACCAGAAGCTGTTCCGCCTCCTTGATCCTCCACTGGTTCACGAAGTCGAAAAAAGATTTGTCCAGATGCTCGTTCAGGGTTTGGGACACGTAGTTCGGAGATGAGCCGATGTGCTGGGCAAGCTTGGTCAGCGACAGGTTTGCGTCACGGTAGAGCAGATCATCTGCCATCGCGGTGGTCAGCTTCCGCGCAATCCGCGCCGCGTGGTCGCCTGCCAGCGCGCTTTTGGAGTATTTCGGCGCGTCCTGCGGTTCAGTCGGCACAGCAATGTCCGGCGCGCGATAAAGCCCCGGCGCCTGTTGCAAGCCGCGAATGGCCACCAGCAAGATAAACAGCAAGGCGATGATGCTGTGCTGGATGGGCCCGACCGGATGCCCCAGCCCGGCGTCGCGGATAAAGTACGAAGCCAGCACCTGACCCACGTAGAATGCCATCACCGCCGCCAGGCTGAGCGTCCAGATCGTCTCGTAACAGTTGCCGTTGGCAAAGACCTCGCGCATGTGCGCGCAGTTGCGGCGCTGCCATCGAAACAGCAGCCAGATGTAGACAAGCACAAAGGCGTATCCGCCGAACTCGAGCAGCAGAAGGATGCGGACGGTGAGGTCCATCCAGGGCGTTGCACCCGGCGCGGGCTGGCCGGTCTTGAGGGCAAGGATGCTGTCGCTTGGGATGAACAGTGTCACAAGGGCCAAGACGCACACGGTCAGGGGCAGCGCAAGGTGGATCGCCAGCTCTTGCCGGGTGATCGGTTCGGGGACCCGTGACAGCAGTTTCAGATGAATGAAGAAGGTCGGCAGGAGCAGAAAGGCTGCCACATAGGACACCATATGGACGGCATGGTGCCATCCCGGCGGCAAGCTGGGCCACAGCGTTTCAGCCACATAGACGAGCTGGCTGGCGACAAATGCCAGAAACATGAAGGATGACAGGCCGTAAACGGGGCTGAGCTGGCGCTGCAACAAATAGACGGCGCCAGCAACAAATCCGACCGTGATAATGGCGAGCCTGACGCCAAACACCGCCGCATCGTCGGGAGACATGTGTCACTGTCCTTGCGTTGGGGTCATCGCATGAGATGACACGAAGCGCATCTTGGGGCACCCCGCGCCCGCGCAATGTAGGCGTTTTGCCGCTAACGCTCAACGCAGTGCCCTTGCGTCAAGCTGTCCTGTCGGGACGGACAGGACAGCGGCGAGATAGAACAGGACGACAAGGTGTTTTGACGGCATGCGTTCGAGCAACGCATTTGAGGCCAAGGCTGCATTATGCGGGGCGTGCCCGGAAGGTGTGCGGCGCCAAACTCAGGGGTCTAGCCGCACTTTGAGAACCCGCACGACGCACAGGTCATGCACCCTTCGATCATGCGCATGTCGTAGCTGCCGCAGCTAGAACACGCCTTGCCGCGCGGGGTGTCCAGACCCACGACCTCGGCCTGTGGATCGGACTTCAGCCCCATACCTTCACCTTCGATAAAGCCGATCTGGATCATGTGTCTTTCGATCACGCCGCCGATCGCCGCCAGGATGGACGGGATGTATTTGCCTTGCATCCAGGCCCCGCCGCGCGGGTCGAACACTGCCTTGAGTTCTTCGACCACAAACGACACGTCCCCGCCCCGCCGGAACACGGCAGAGATCATGCGGGTCAGCGCAACCGTCCAGGCGAAATGCTCCATGTTCTTGGAATTGATGAACACTTCGAACGGGCGACGATGACCGCCGATGACGAGGTCGTTGATCGTGATATAGAGCGCGTGTTCGCTGTCGGGCCACTTGACCTTGTAAGTGTTGCCCTCAAGCGCGCTGGGGCGGTCGAGCGGTTCCGCCATGTAGATGACGTCGCCATGGGGCTGCATGGGCTCTGCGTCGTCGTTGGCCATGACGGGCGCTTCGGCAGGCTTCTCCTCGGCCACGGTCAGGACTGAGCCTGTGACCGCGTTCGGGCGGTACGTTGTGCACCCTTTGCAGCCCGTGTCCCAGGCTTGCATGTAGACGTCCTTGAAGGCGTCGAAGCTGATGTCTTCGGGGCAGTTGATAGTCTTGGAGATCGACGAGTCGACCCACTTTTGCGCGGCCGCTTGCATTTTGACGTGGTCGCTTGGTGCGAGGGTTTGAGCGTTCACGAAGTAGTCGGGCAGCTCTGCGTCGCCGAACTTGTCGCGCCACATTTGTACGGCGTAATCAACGACTTCCTCTTCCGTCCGGCTGCCGTCTTTTTGCAGGACCTTGCGGGTGTACGCATAGGCGAAGACGGGTTCAATCCCGGATGAAACGTTGCCTGCGTAGAGGCTGATCGTTCCGGTGGGCGCGATGGAAGTGAGAAGCGCGTTGCGGATGCCATGTTCAGCAATGGCGTCCCGCACGTCTACATCCATCATCTGCATGGTGCCACTGGCGAGGTAACCTTCGGCATCGAACAGCGGGAAGGCGCCCTTCTCTTTCGCCAGCTCGACAGAAGCGAGGTAGGAGGCGCGGGCGATGGCCTTGAGCCACGCTTCGGTCTGCGCCGCAGCTTCGTCCGAGCCGTAGCGCAGGCCCAGCATCAGGAGGGCGTCGGCAAGGCCCGTGACGCCGAGGCCGATGCGGCGCTTGGCGGCGGCTTCGCGCGCCTGCGCTTCGAGCGGGAAGCGTGAGGCGTCGACCACATTGTCCATCATGCGGACGGCTGTGGCGACGAGGTCGGACAACGCCGCTTCATCCAATTCCGCTGCTTCTTCAAAGGGTTGCGTAACCAGCCGGGCGAGGTTGATGGAGCCGAGGAGGCACGCGCCATAGGGCGGCAGGGGCTGTTCACCGCAGGGGTTGGTGGCGGCGATGGTCTCGCAGTAGTTCAGGTTGTTGGCAGCGTTGATGCGGTCGATAAAGATCACGCCGGGTTCGGCATAATCGTAGGTCGAGCGCATGATGCCGTTCCACAGATCACGGGCCTGAACGGTCTTGTAGACGGTGCCGTCAAAGATCAGGTCCCAGGAGCCGTCGGCCTTCACCGCTTCCATGAAGGCGTCGGTTACGAGGACAGACACGTTGAACATGCGCAGGCGGGCGGCGTCGGATTTGGCGGTGATGAAATCCTCGATGTCCGGATGGTCGCAGCGCATGGTCGCCATCATCGCGCCACGGCGGCTGCCTGCGGACATGATCGTGCGGCACATGGCGTCCCAAACGTCCATAAAACTAAGGGGTCCGGAGGCGTCGGCGGCTACGCCCTTGACCCCTGCCCCCTTGGGCCGGATGGTCGAGAAATCGTAGCCGATGCCGCCGCCCTGCTGCATGGTCAGCGCCGCCTCTTTCAGCATCTCGAAGATGCCACCCATGCTGTCGGGGATCGTGCCCATGACAAAGCAGTTGAAGAGGGTAACGGAGCGTGCTGTCCCTGCCCCGGCTGTGATGCGACCCGCGGGCAAAAACTTGAAATCTTCCAAAGCGTTATAAAAGGTCTGCTCCCACTGCGCGGGGTCTTTTTCGACCGACGCGAGGTCGCGTGCGATGCGCCGCCAGCTGTCTTCCACCGTGACGTCGATGGGCGTGCCGTCCGCTTCTTTGAAGCGGTACTTCATGTCCCAGATCTGTTCGGCAATCGGCGCGGCAAAGCGTGTCATCAGAGCATCCCCTTGTAGGCGCCCGAATCTGTCGGACGCCGTGCAGGCAATTAAGCTACCATTTCTGACGCAAACCACAACAGATAGATGTACTTGACTTGCTAGCCACCAAATCTAGCGGTACCATAAACACAACAGGTTGCAGTTCGGCGTGACGGCGCTACATTATATGGTGTGGCGAGAGGTGGATTCTGTGGATAAGTACATCAATCTCATTAAGCTGTCTGTGGGCAGCGACAGCTATGAGGATCTGGTCGCGTGGCAGTCCACGAAACGGGCCCAGACCGCTGACGGCTATCCGCGCCATGTGACCCGTATGTGGCCCAAGCGGGAGAAGGAAATCCTGAACGGTGGGTCGATTTTTTGGGTCGTCAAAGGGGTACTGACCTGCCGCCAGCGCATCATCCGGCTCGATGAGGTGATTGGCAGCGACGGCATTCGCCGCTGCGCCATCGTGTCGGACCCCGAGCTGGTGCGGGTGCAATCGGCACTGAAACGGCCCTTCCAGGGATGGCGGTATCTGAAACCCGAAGACACCCCGCCCGACCTGCCAAAAGGCCGCGAGCGGGAAGAGCCGCTGCCGATCGAACTGAACCGGGCGCTGGCCGAGATCGGGGTCTTGTAGGGCCATGGCGCAGGCGATCACACTGCGCTTTCTCACCATACTCGTGCTGATCTGGGCTGGCGGCTGCATCGGTGGAAATCTGGTTGCGGCGCCCGCGAAATTCACGGTGGACGCGCTTGAGTTGCCGCTCGCCTTACAGGTGGGACGCGCACAGTTCGCATGGATCGGGTATGTCGAGTGGGCGTTTTTGGCAGCCATTGCCGTGGTAACGGTCCTATCGCGCACGCGCCCGCCAGCGCTCATCGTGATCGCCACAGCGCTTTTTCTCGTTCAGCAGCTTGGTGTTCAGCCGATGCTGGAAGCGCGCAGCGATCTGATTATCGCGGGCGCGCCCTACAGCGATGCGACCGGGCGGCACCTGATCTTTGTCGCGCTCGAAGTGTCAAAGGTGGTCTGTTTGATCGCTGCGGGCTGGATGATGATCCGCCTGCGCACCTAGAGCAACTTGTCGAGCAACTCCTTAAGCACAACCCGATCTTGATCTTCCAACGCGGCAACCCGCGACCTCCACAGCGTGGCTTGGCTGGCGAGGATCAAGCCGTCACTCAGAATCTTGAGGTGGTTAGCGCGCAATGTGTCGCCGGACGAGGTGATGTCGGCGATGGCCTCTGCCGTCTCATTCGCCACCGTGCCTTCGGTTGCGCCCTGACTGTCGACAAGGGCGTAGTCGGCCACGCCCGCGTCCCGCAGGAAGTCGCGCACAAGCCGGTGGTACTTTGTGGCAATGCGCAGGCGGAAGCCGTGGTCCGTGCGGAAGGCGGCGGCGGCGGCGTCGAGATCATCGGTCAGGTCCACGTCGATCCACGCTTTGGGCACGGCCAGCACGAGGTCGGCGTGGCCAAAGCCCATTTCGGCCATCGGCTCGACCTGCTGTTCCCAGAGGGGCAGTTTGTCGTGGATCAGGTCAGTACCCGTGACGCCAAGGTGGATGCGCCCGCCGGCGAGTTCGCGCGGCACTTCGCCGGCGGAGAGCAGGACGAGCGCCACGCCGTCGATGCCGTCCACTGCACCCGCATATTCGCGGTCGGACCCGGTGCGCATCAGTGTAACGCCGCGCTTTTCAAACCACTGAAACGTCTTGTCCATCAGCCGCCCCTTGGACGGCACGCCGAGCTTGATCATGCTGCGCCCTCCAATTCATCCATCAGGCCGGGGCGAATGACGGCACCTACGGCGGGGATTTCCTGGCCTTGGCCAAGACGGCGGGTGAGCGCGTCGTAGCGCCCGCCTGAGGCGACGGGGGGCAGGTCGGGGCGCTGTTCGGCGTAAAAACCAAAGACGAAGCCGTCGTAATACTCCATCGAGGTGCGACCGAAGCTGGCCTCGAATTCCAGGTTGTCGACGTCGATGCCGCGGGCGGAGAGGGCTTCGGCCCGTGCGTCGATCCGTTTGACGGCGGGGCGCAGGGCGGGCAGGTCGGCGCACAGCGTGTGCATCTGGGCCAGCGCGAAGGGCAGCGTTTCGCGGACATTCAAGAGCGCATCGAGGCATTCCATCTGCGCGCCGGAGAGCGGCGGTTCGGCGGCGTCGGCTTGAAGCGCTGCGATACGTGCGTCGATTTCGGACTGTCGGCGCAGGCCGGTGAGGGGCGCGTCGGTTGCGGCCTTGCCCGCGAGCAGGGCTGCCCGCGTTTCCGGTACCGGGCTGCGGCCGGAGAAGCGGTCGAGCAGCGCGCGGAAGCGGCGGGGGCGCCAGATGTGGCGGCGCAGGGCGGCCTTGCGCCGGTCGGAGATGTCGAGGCCATCGACGGCGGCCATGAGGATGCCGATGTCACCGGTGGCCGCGCGCAGGTTCAGCGGGCTGACGGCGTCGGCGATCAGGGCAAACACCTCGGCATCCGCTGCCGCAGGGTCGGTGCCGTCGAAGAGCTCGTAGCCCACCTGCAGGTATTCGTTGGCCCGGTCAGGGTCGTCCTCCTGCCGCCGAAAGACCTTGCCTGCATAGGTGTAGCGGGCGGGGTCGGCGCCATTGGCCATATGCATCTGTACGACCGGCACCGTGAAGTCAGGGCGCAGCATCTGTTCGCCGCGGAGCGCGTCGGAAGTGACATAGGCGCGTGCACGGATATCCTCGCCATAGAGATCGAGCAGCAGGTCCGCCGGTTGCAGGATCGGCGGTTTGACCAGCTGCGCGCCCGCCGCGATGAAGCGGTCGCGCAGGGCATGGACCCGCTCGCGTGCTTGGGTCATTGGTTCAGGATCTCCTGCACCTTAGCGAGCATCTGATCGCGGGGCACTTCGAACTGGCTGGGGTTTTCGGCCCATTCCTCATGCGTTGCCGTCTCGGCGATCTTGGCGCCGAGGTAGAGGTCCTTGATCTGGACGACGCCGCGGTCCTTTTCGTCGCCGCCTTCGATGATCGCGATGGGGGCGTTGCGCTTGTCCGCGTATTTGAGCTGGTTGCCGAAGTTTTTCGGGTTGCCGAGGTAGACCTCGGCCCGGATGCCTGCTTGCCGGAGTTCGGCGACCATGGCCTGGTAGTCGGCCATGCGGTCACGGTCCATGACGGTGACGACGACGGGCCCTTGTTCGGTCGTGCCGATGCGGTTTGTCGCGCGCAGGGCGGCGAGCAGCCGGTCGACGCCGATTGAGACGCCGGTGGCCGGGACCTCTTGGCCAGTGAAGCGCTTGACAAGATCGTCGTAGCGGCCGCCACCCGCGACGGAGCCGAACTGGACCGTCTGGCCCTTTTCGTTCTGGACGTCGAAGGTGAGTTCGGCCTCGTAGACGGGGCCCGTGTAGTAGCCGAGGCCGCGGACAACGGAGGGGTCGATTTGAAGTCGACAGTCTGAATATCCTGCCGCGCTTAGAAGGTCATGGATCTGTTGAAGCTCTTCTACACCGGAAAAGCCAACATCAGACCCACCAACGACTTCGCGCAGGTGATCAATGATCCGTTGGTTCCAGATTTTTCGGTATTCGCTGTATTGAAGCCTGCCTTCTCGATCATTGAAAGCCCCATCCACGGAGTATCTTGCAAAAGTGAGTTGGTCCGCTCGTGTTGAATTGCCCTCATCCGCCGCTCGAGACGCCTCCAAAGCAAGCCGGTTGCTGACCGGCTCATACGAGTTGACGAAATTCATGATCTTTTCAATTTGCAACTCGCTGAGGCCAGCACCCTTGGTGAAGTCCCCGCTCTCATCTTTGCGCCCCTCGCCGAGCAGCGCGTGCACGCCGTCGGGCCCGAGCCGGTCGAGCTTGTCGATGGCGCGCAGGACGATGCCGCGTTCGGCTTTCTTGTCCTCGCCTGCGAGGCCCGCAACCTCCATCACGCCGTTCAACACCTTGCGGTTGTTGATGCGGATCACGTAGTCGCCGCGTTGGATGCCCACCGCTTCGAGCGTGTCCGACAGCATCGCGCAAATCTCGGCATCCGCGGCCATGGAGGCCGTGCCCACCGTGTCCGCATCGCATTGATAGAACTGGCGAAACCGCCCCGGTCCCGGCTTTTCGTTGCGCCAGACCGGACCCATCGTGTAGCGGCGATAGGGATTGGGCAGGTCGTTGCGGTGTTGCGCATAGACACGCGCCAGCGGGGCCGTCATGTCGTAGCGCAGGGCGAGCCAGTCGCCGTCTTCCTCCTGCCAGGCAAATACCCCTTCGTTCGGGCGGTCCACATCGGGCAGGAACTTGCCCAGTGCCTCGACCGTTTCGACTGCACTGGATTCCAGCGCGTCAAACCCGTAGCGATGGTACACCCCGGCGATCTTTTGCAGCATCTCGGCCCGGTCGGTGACGTCCGTGCCGAAATAGTCGCGGAACCCCTTGGGCGTTTGCGCCTTGGGGCGGGGGGTTTTCTTGGGCTTGGCCATGGTGGCGCTCCGGGTTTGCGTTCGGGCGCGGGGATAGCGCAGGCATGGGGGCTGGGCAAGCAGGGCTTGAAGTGGCAGGAGAGGGATATGGAAAAGCTGGAAGAAGAGATCGCACATTTGCAGCGCTCGGTGGACGAGTTGTCGGACGTGGTGGCGCGGCAGGAGACCGAGATTGCCCTACTGACCCGGCGCGTGCAGATGCTGATGGAACGCGAAGCGCAGCGAGAGGCGGATGGCGGCGGTGGCGTCGTGATCGGGGATGAACGGCCGCCGCATTATTGAGTAGGACGGCGTCTTGGCTGGTCGGCCCTTCGGGGAGGATTTTTTTGAAACAGGGAAGATGAGGACCGGAGCGCTCGCCCTGTCAACGTGGGGAAAGGCGGGGTGGTCCAGCCCTTGATCGCAATGGACCAAGGGCCTTCCCCGTTTACACCGGTTCGCATCCCTGCTCCCGGTGCGCCCTTAACAAAGGCGATTAACCTTAATGATTGGTGAACAGGGTCTGTCTTCCCTGTTTCAAAAAAAATCCTCCCCGAAGGGTCGGGTTGCAAAAAGCAAAGACCTCAGGGTGTCTTGAGCGACGCCGCCACCACTACGCCGTCGTGCAAGAGCATGTCGGCCCAGCGCCCGTTGTCGGTGAAGTTCTCATAGGCGCTGATGAAGGTCGTGTTCCGTGACAGGCGGTCGATGCGCCCGCCGCAAGGCTTGTTTCGCCCCACATTGCACACCTTGCGCTTCAGCTTTTCATAAGCTTCGTCAGTGGTCGAGTAGGGATACTCGTCCGCCGGCAGGCCGTAACGGAGCTGTTCGTGGAAGGCAGGTTCGCCGAAGAGCGCAAGGGCTGCCGTGAACTGGCGGGGGCAATTGTCGGCAAAACCCGTGACGTAGAAGGTGCGGGGTGCGGTGCTGTCGGGGGCTGTGTCATAGAGCACGTAGCCGCGGCCCTTGCCTGCGGCCTTGTCCACCACCGCGCCCGATCTTGCCGGTGTTGCATCGCAATTGCGCGCGATCTGGCCGAAGGGCACCATCGTGCCGGGTGCCACGTCCATGGCGTCCGGACCGTTGCGTGGTGTGTTTCGAGGGCCGCCGAAGAGGCGGCGGCGCTTTTCCGGCTCGACCAGCGCGTCGGGGGAGACGGCGGCTGTAACAACAGGTTGTGCGTCAGCTTCGGTATCTATCTGCGCGTCTGGCCCGGCGTTGACCGCATCTTGGCTGGTCAGTGGTTGTGGGTCCGCGTCTGCCGCCGACACGCGGCGCAGCCAGCCGAAGAGGCCGCGCGAAGCGGGCCCTACCGGCGTTACGGCGGCGTCAGACCCCGCGCTTGCAAGCGCGTCGGACGGGGCTGGTTCGGTAGGCAACGCTCCGTCTGTGTCTGATACCGTGGCGTCCGCGTAGATCTGGTCCGGGTTGGGCGCAGGTGTTTGTGCGTTTTCGTCCGCGCCATTGCCAGGGTCGCGGAAGACGCCGGACAGAATGCTGTCTTCGCGCGCGAGCTCTTCTTCGGTTGACACGACATTGGCACCGGGTTCTGGGGGCAGGACGGCCCCGGCTGACACGCGGTCAATGCCGCGCAGCGGATCGCCACAGGCCCCGAGCAGAACCAGCAAGGCGCAGGCCGACAGCTTTCGCATCACACGCGTATCCTCCCTGAACTTATCCACATCCCCGCGCCGGTTTTATCCCCAAGACGCCATGACGTCCAGTCGGGGGCGGTTGGCGTCAGAGGTCCTGCACCTCGACCACGCCGGAGAGCGATTTGATCGCGCCCTTGATCTGGGGCGTCACGGGGAATTCTGCGCCGAGGTCCATCTCGACCTCGCCCGGCAGGCTGTCATCCATCAGGCAGATTGTGATCGGGCCGCGCCCTGCCCCCTTGGCCGAGTTGGCCGCTCCTTCGAGCACCGTAGCGACCGAGGCGAGCGCGGTGGGGGCTTCGACAAAGATGCGCAAACCCATGCCGCCGACATCGGCAACCGCCGTGTCCACCGGAGCGACGGAGCGGCCCAGAAGCTTGAGCTGGTCGCTTTCCATAGTCGCTTCGACCGTGACGATGACTTTGGCACCTGTGACAAGGTGATCCTGGGATTTTTCGAGGCTCTCGGAGAACAAGGTGACCTCGTACGCACCGGTCGTATCTGACATCTGGCAAAAGGCGAACCGATTGCCCTTGGCAGATTTGCGCACCTGCAAACCGGCAACCACACCAGCCAATTTGGCCACAAGCGGCTGGCCCTCGGCCTTGGCCGTCACCTCGTCCAGAGTGATCACGCCCTTGCGCTTGAGCGGACCCATGTAGTCGTCAAGCGGGTGGCCGGACAGGTAAAAACCGACGGCTTTGTGTTCTTCACCCAATCGTTCTGCGGGCAGCCAATCTGCCACTGGTAAGAGTCGTGGTTCGGGCAAATCGTCCCCGGCGTCGCCAAACAGGGAAACCTGATTGGAATTCTTCTGATCATGTACCGCCGCAGAATAAGCGCTAAGCGCGTCGAGGGCGTCAAAGACACGGCGTCGGTTAGGGTCCAGCTGGTCGAAGGCACCAGCGCGTGCCAGCATTTCAAGCGGGCGTTTGCCGACTTTCTTGAGGTCTACGCGGCGGGCGAAGTCGAACAGGTTCACGAACGGTTTGCCGTCACGTGCCTCCTGCACCAGCCGCATCGCCTCGACGCCCACGTTCTTGAGTGCGCCCAGCGCATAGACCAGCGCCCCGTCGACCACCTTGAACGTCGCGTCCGACCGGTTCACGCAGGGCGGCACCCAAGGCAGGTCGAGCCCCTTGCGCACCTCTTCGAAATAGATCGCCAGCTTGTCCGTCAGGTGGATATCGCAGTTCATCACACCGGCCATGAATTCGACCGGGTGGTTCGCCTTGAGCCACGCCGTCTGGTAGCTGACCACGGCGTAGGCCGCCGCGTGGGATTTGTTGAAGCCGTAGTTGGCGAACTTGTCGAGCAGGTGCCAGACCTCCAGCGCCTTATCCTCGTCCACGCCGTTTTCCTTGGACCCGGCAAGGAATTTGGGTCGTTCGGCGTCCATCGCCTCTTGAATCTTTTTACCCATGGCACGGCGGAGCAGGTCAGCGCCGCCAAGCGAGTAGCCCGCCATTTCCTGCGCGATCTGCATCACCTGTTCCTGGTAGACGATGATGCCCTGGGTTTCGTCCAGGATGTGGTCAATGGAGGGGTGCAGGGTGTCGCGTTCGGAGAGCCCGTTTTTCACCTCGCAGAACTTCGGGATGTTCTCCATCGGGCCGGGGCGGTAGAGGGCGACGAGGGCGATGATATCCTCGATACAGTCGGGCTTCATCCGCTTGAGCGCGTCGATCATGCCCGAGCTTTCCACCTGGAACACGGCGACCGTCTTGCCTGCGGCGTAGAGCTTGTAGCTGGCCTCGTCATCGAGGGGGATGCCGCCGATGTCATTCTCCATCCCGTCGGCGGGCGTATAGAGTTCCGTGCCGTCGGCCGCGATGTGCAGCTTGCGGCCCGAGCCGAGGATTTGTTCCACCGCGTTCTGGATCACCGTCAGGGTTTTCAGGCCGAGGAAATCGAATTTGACGAGGCCCGCCTGTTCAACCCATTTCATGTTGAACTGGGTGGCGGGCATGTCCGAGCGGGGGTCTTGGTAGAGCGGCACAAGCGCATCAAGCGGGCGGTCCCCGATTACCACGCCGGCAGCGTGGGTGGAGACGTTCCGTAGTAACCCTTCAACCTGTTGGCCGTAGGTGAGGAGACGGTCCACGACCTCTTCGTTCCGCGCCTCTTCGCGCAGGCGGGGCTCGTCTTTCAACGCCTTTTCGATGCTCACCGGCTTGACGCCCTCGACCGGGATCAGCTTGGACAGCCGGTCCACCTGGCCGTAGGGCATTTGCAGCACGCGCCCGATGTCGCGCACCGCTGCCTTGGACAAAAGCGCGCCGAAGGTGATGATCTGGCCGACCTTGTCGCGGCCATATTTCTCTTGCACATAGCGGATGACCTCCTCGCGCCGGTCCATGCAGAAGTCGATGTCGAAGTCGGGCATCGACACCCGCTCGGGGTTCAGGAAGCGTTCGAAGAGGAGCGCGTAGCGGAGGGGGTCGAGGTCGGTGATGGTGAGCGCGTATGCCACGAGGCTGCCCGCACCGGAGCCCCGTCCGGGCCCCACCGGGATGTCGTGATCCTTGGCCCATTTGATGAAGTCGGCCACGATCAGGAAGTAGCCGGGGAAGCCCATGCCTTCGATGATGTCCAACTCGAAATCGAGGCGTTTCTGGTATTCCTCGACCGATGTGGCGTGGGGGATCACCTTGAGCCGTTCCTGCAAGCCTTCGTTGGACTGGCGGCGCAGTTCCTGCACCTCGTCATCTGCGAATTTTGGCAGAATCGGATCACGGCGATAAGCCATGAAGGCGCAGCGCTGTGCGATCTCGACCGTGTTCTCGATGGCTTCGGGAAGATCGGCGAATAGCGTCACCATCTCGGCCTGCGACTTGAAGTAGTGCTGGGCTGTCAGGCGGCGGCGCGGTTCCTGCTGGTCAACATAGGCGCCCTCGGCAATGCAGATCAGCGCGTCGTGGCTTTCGTACATGTCCGGTTTAGGAAAGTAGACATCGTTGGTCGCGACCAGCGGCAAGTCCATGCCATAGGCCATTTCGATCAGCGGGCGCTCTGTAAGGCGCTCGGCTTCGGGCTGGCCACCCTCGCCCGGGTGGCGCTGCAACTCGACGTAGAGCCGGTCGGCAAAGATATCCTTGAGCCGGTCCATGAGCGCTTGGGCAGCCGGTACCTGCCCCGTCTGCAACAGCATCCCGACGGTACCGTTTGGACCGCCAGTCAGGCAGATCACGTCCGCCGAATGGCCCGCCAGTTCCTCGACAGTGACATGGGGCAGGTCTGAGCCGTCGCGCAGATACAGGCACGAGTTCAGCTTCATCAGGTGTTCGTACCCCGCCTCGGTCTGTGCGAGCAGCACGAGCGGCGCGGGATCGCGAGGCCGTTCACCGGGGCGCGGGGTCACGTATTGCAGATCGACCTGGCAGCCGATGATGGGCTGCACCCCCGCCCCCGCCATGCTGACCGAGAACTCCAACGCGGCGAACATGTTGTTCGTATCGGTCAGCGCGATGGCGGGCATGCCGGCATCCCGCACGATGCCGGGTAGCTTTTTCAGGCGCATTGCTCCTTCGAGCAGCGAGTATTCGGAGTGGGTGCGCAAGTGAATGAATCGGGGGGCGTCTGTCATGTGGACCACGATATGTCGTGGCGCGCCGCTCGGAAAGCCCCACAAGATGTTATCCACAGGCTATAAGTTAGCTATCTGGCTAAGTGTCTTGACTCGAATCGCCCGACGGTAATACTTAGTCACATGACTAACCAACTCGATATCGTCTTTGGCGCCCTCGCCGACCCGACCCGCCGCGCGGTGGTCGAGCAACTGACCCTAGGGCCAGCGGCTGTTAGCGCGCTGCATGACGGGCACGACATGGCGCTGCCCACGTTCCTCAAACACTTGAAAGTGCTGGAGGAAAGCGGGCTGGTCTCAAGTACCAAGAAGGGGCGCGTGCGTACCGTCCATATCGAAGCAGCCCCGCTGCGCGTGATGGACGATTGGCTGAAACGCCAGAAGGACATGTGGGAAGGGCGGCTCGACCGTTTGGCACGACTTGCCGAAGCATTGAACGAAGAGGACAGCACATGATGGATTTCAACCCGGACCTGGACCTGCGCATCGAACGCGAGATCGGGGCAAAGCCCGAAACCGTCTGGCGCTGCTGGACCGATCCCGACCTTCTGGCGCAGTGGTTTGCGCCCAAGCCGTTCACGGTCAAGGACATCGCGTATGACTTCGTGCCAGGCGGACGGGCAGACCTGACCATGGTGCTGGATGACGGGACCGAGATGCCACTGCGGGGCTGTGTCCTCGAGGCGGATCCGGCCCGGCGGCTGGTGACCACCGATGCGCTCTTGAGCGGCTACCGCCCCACCGCGGCCCCGTTTATGACCGCGATCTACGAGCTTGAGCCGCGCGACGCGGGCACGCTGTACCGCGCCACCGTTCTGCATGGCGATGAAGCGACCCGCAAACGGCACGAAGAAATGGGATTTCACGAGGGCTGGGCGACGGTGATCCGTCAGCTTGGAGAGCTCGCAATGACTTTGAAGGAGAAGACATCATGACAACAGATACCGGACATTTCGACCTCAGCCGGACTTTACCGCTAAACCCCGACCGGCTGTGGCACTTGCTGACCGATGGGCAGATGCGCGAGGTCTGGGGCGCGCCGGAGGAAGGCATGGTGCTGATCATGGACAAATCGGACTTCCGGTTGGGCGGCCATGAAACGCATCGCTGCGGGCCTGCGGACAATCCGGAATTCACGGTGGATACGCGCTGGTACCGGATCGACGGGCCGCATGATGCGGCCTTTACCGAGACGGTCATTATCGGCGGGGCCGCCATCGCGACCACGTTGGTCACCTACCGGGTGACAGCCCAGGGGACCGGATCGCGACTTGATGTGTCGGTGGCGGTGTCGGCCTTCACCGGGCCGGACGCGGACAGCGAGTTCAAGGCGGGATGGGAGGCAGGGTTGGCCAACCTTGAGGCACTCGCCACCAAGATGGCGGCGTAACCGCCCGGCCCCGCTTGCCTTTGCCTGCCCGCCTGCCCTACCTTATCCGCTGACAGCCCGCCCTTCGGTCTACGCCGCATCGACCGAGGGGCCGCATCAGGGGCGTTGGTACCGCGGCAGGCACATATAACATGCGCACGACCTTTCTTCTGAACGGAAGCGAGATCACGGCGGACACTTCCCCGACAACGACACTTCTGGACTGGCTGCGCGAGCGCCCCGGCCTGACCGGCACCAAGGAGGGCTGCAACGAAGGCGATTGCGGCGCCTGTTCGGTCATGGTGACAGATGCGAGCGGCGCACGGGCGCTCAATGCCTGCATCCTGTTCATGCCGCAGCTTGAGGGCAAGGCGATCCGCACGGTCGAGGGGATCGCCGCCCCGGATGGCACTTTGCATCCTGTCCAGCAGGCCATGATCGAGCACCACGGCAGCCAATGCGGCTTCTGCACGCCGGGGTTCATCACGACGATGGCGACGGCGCACCTGAACGGCGAGACGGACCATGACACGGCCCTTGCGGGCAACCTTTGCCGTTGCACGGGCTACGCACCCATTATACGCGCCGCCAAGGCCGCTGAAACAGCGCCGGTCCCCGATCATGTAAACGACACTCCCCTTCTTCTGACTGAAAATACCACGGGGGAGGCTCCAACGGAGCCGGGGGCAGAGCCCCCAACCATGCCCGAGGCCCTCGCCACGTGGATGAGTGAAAATCCCGGCGGCACGCTGATTGCAGGTGCCACGGATGTGGGCCTGTGGGTGACGAAGGATTTCCGCGATCTGGGACCCGTGGCCTTCCTGAACCGCATTCCGGCGTTGAGTGGTGTTGAGGTCGGTGTCGAGGAGATACGGATTGGTGCGGCGACCACGCTGACTGACCTGCACGGTGTTATGGCCGAGCATCACCCCGCTTTTGCCGAGCTGATCCGCCGCTATGGCTCGGTGCAGGTGCGGAATGCGGCGACCATTGGCGGCAATGTGGCTAACGGCTCGCCCATCGGGGATGGCTCACCCGCCTTAATCGCGCTTGGGGCCACGCTGCATTTGCGGTCCGTCGATGGTGTGCGAGAGATGCCGATCGAAGATTTCTTCATCGACTATGGCAAGCAGGATCGGGCGGAGAACGAGTTTGTCGAGGCGATCACAATTCCTCGACAGAATGATCATCTGCGCTGCTACAAGCTGTCGAAACGGTTCGATCAGGATATCTCGGCCGTCTGTGGCTGTTTCTGGATCGAGGTCGAGGACGGAGAAGTGCGCGAGGTGCGCCTGGCCTTTGGCGGGATGGCAGGCACGCCCAAACGTGCGCTGCGTGCCGAGGCTGCGCTGCGGGGCATGCCATGGACAGACGCGACGGTGGCCAGTGCGATGCAGGCAATGACGCGGGATTTCACGCCGATGTCCGACATGCGGGCCTCTTCCCAGTATCGGATGGAGGCGGCGCAGAACATGCTTCTGCGTGCATGGCTTGAAGATCAGGGGCAGGCCACAAACGTTTTGGAGGTGCGGGCATGACAGTCGCAAAACCTCTGCCGCACGATGCCGCCCATCTGCATGTGACCGGAGCCGCGCGTTATGTGGATGACACCCCGGCACCGGCGGGCACTTTGCATCTGGCTTTTGGCATCAGTGACGTCGCCCGCGGGCAGATCACGGCGATGGATTTGGAGGCTGTGCGGGCTGCAGAGGGCGTCGTCGCCGTTCTGGTCGCCGATGACCTGCCGTTTGCCAATGACGTCTCGCCCTCGGCCCATGATGAGCCTTTGCTGTCCGACGGGTCGGTGCACTATCTGGGCCAGCCCCTGTTTCTGATCGTCGCCCGCTCGCATTTGGCAGCGCGTCATGCGGCGCGGTTGGGCAAGGTCGAGATTGCGGAAGATGACCCGATCCTGACCATTGATCAGGCGCTGGCCGCAGGCACACGGTTCGAAGACGGCCCGCGCATCTATGCCCGCGGCGATGCCGCTGCGGCCATGGGTGGGGCAGAGCACCGCCTTACGGGGTCGTTCCAGATTGGCGGGCAGGAGCACTTTTATCTTGAGGGTCAGGCCGCATTGGCTCTGCCGGGGGAGGATGGGGACATGCACGTCATCTCCTCCACCCAGCACCCGACCGAGATTCAGCACAAGGTGGCCGATGCCCTTGGCGTGCCCATGCACGCCGTGCGTTGCGAGACACGGCGGATGGGCGGCGGCTTTGGCGGAAAGGAGAGCCAGGGCAATGCGCTGGCCGTCGCCTGTGCCGTGGCCGCGCGGCTGACGGGTGCCCCCTGCAAGATGCGCTATGACCGCGATGACGACATGGTCATCACCGGCAAGCGGCATGATTTTCGGATCAACTATGACGTGGGCTTTGACGATGCGGGTCGCATCACCGCGCTGGACGTGCGCCAGTATGTGCGTTGTGGTTGGGCGATGGACCTGTCTCTGCCCGTGGCCGACCGGGCAATGTTGCATGCGGACAACGCCTATTGGTTGCCCGATGTCCGGATCGAGAGCCATCGGCTGCGCACCAATACGCAGAGTGCAACGGCATTCCGCGGGTTTGGCGGGCCGCAGGGCATGTTGGGGATGGAGCGGATCGTGGACCATGTGGCGGGCCATCTGGGGCTTGATCCGCTGGCGGTGCGGTTTGCGAATTTTTATCAAGGGGGGCTGTCTGCCCCCCGCGCCGATGGCGCTCCCCCCGAGGATTTTTTGAAAACAGGGAAGACTTATCAGACAACGCCCTATGGGCAGGAGGTCGATGACTTTATTGGCGATGCCTTGGTCGCGCAATTGCGCGAGAGTGCGGACTACGATGCGCGGCGGGCGGCTGTGGCAGAGTGGAACGCCGCGAACCCGGTGCTGAAGAAGGGGATTGCGCTGACGCCGGTGAAGTTCGGGATTTCTTTTACCCTGACGCATTTGAACCAAGCCGGTGCGTTGGTTCATGTTTATGCAGACGGGTCGATCCATCTGAACCATGGTGGGACCGAGATGGGACAGGGGCTGTTCCAAAAAGTGGCGCAGGTAGCTGCGAGCCGATTTGGCGTGCCGCTAGAGATGGTCAAGATCACCGCGACCGACACGGCCAAGGTGCCCAACACCTCAGCCACGGCGGCATCGTCGGGCAGTGATCTGAACGGGATGGCGGTGAAGGCCGCCTGCGACACCATTCGAGATCGGATGGCTGAACATCTGGCGCAGTTGCACCAGGTGCGCCCGGATGAAGTGATCTTTGCCGACGGACGGGTGCGTGCGGGGGCCGAGGAGTACAGCTTTGCTGATGTGGCGGAGATGACATACATGGCCCGCATCAGCCTGTCGGCGACCGGGTTCTACAAGACGCCTGACATCAAATGGGACCGGATCAAGGGACAGGGCCGGCCTTTTTTCTATTTTGCCTATGGCGCAGCCGTGACGGAGGTGGTGATCGACACGCTAACGGGTGAGAACTGGATTTTGCGCGCCGACATCCTGCATGACGCGGGGGCCTCGCTGAACCCGGCGCTGGACATTGGCCAGATCGAAGGCGGCTATGTCCAGGGCGCGGGTTGGCTGACGACCGAGGAGCTGGTCTGGGACGATGCGGGCCGTTTGCGCACCCATGCGCCGTCGACCTACAAGATTCCCGCCTGTGCGGACCGGCCTGACGTGTTCAATGTGGCACTCTGGGATGGTGAGAATCGGGCCGACACGATCTATAAATCCAAGGCCGTGGGCGAGCCGCCATTGATGCTGGGGATTTCGGCCTTTCTCGCGCTGAGCGATGCGGCAGCGGCCTGTGGGCCGCACTATCCGGACTTGCAGGCCCCCGCAACTGCCGAAGCTGTGTTGAGAGCGGTGCACACCGCGCGTGGCGATGTTTGATCGCGCAGGTCTGATTGCCGCCTGCGCGGCGCATGGCCGTGTGGTGCGCGTCGTGGTGGCACATGTGCAGGGGTCGGCCCCGCGTGAGGCGGGCGCGGCGATGCTGGTCTGGGACGGCGGGCAGTCGGGCACCATTGGTGGCGGTGCGCTGGAGTTTGAATTGGCGGCGGCCGGGCGCAAGTTAAAGCGGGACACGCGCAGCCGTCACGCGCTTGGGCCGGACCTTGGGCAGTGCTGTGGTGGGGCCGTTGAGGTTTTGTCGGAAATCTACGACCTGAACCGCGCCCGCGCCCTGCCCCATGATCTGGTGGCGCGGGGGCCGGACCCGATGCCCCTGTCCATCAAGCGGATGATGAAGGCGGCGCGCAATCAGGGCACCCTGCCCGCATCGCAACTGAAAGACGGCTGGATGATCGAGCCGGTGCGCCCGGAGGATCAGGAGGTCTGGATCTGGGGCGCGGGTCACGTGGGCCGTGCGCTGGTCGATATTCTTCGCCATGTGCCGGGGCATCGGTTGACCTGGGCCGATACCGGGCCTGAGCGGTTTCCCGAAGATGTGCCGGACGCGGTGACCACGGTGCCTGCCGTGGACCTGCCCGCGCTGGCGGCCCATGCGCCCAGAGATGCGCATCACCTGATCCTGACCTACGCCCATGATATTGACCTTGGCCTGTGCCATGCCCTGCTGACCCGTGGTTTTGCCACTTGCGGGTTGATCGGGTCGAAAACAAAATGGGCGCGCTTTCGCAAGCGGTTGACGGAATTGGGACACGCTGCGGATGAAATTGACCGCATCACCTGCCCGATTGGCGATCCTTCCCTTGGCAAGGACCCGCATTTGATTGCGATTGGGGTCGCCTATCGGCTAGCACAGTCCACGCAGACCATACCGCTACGACTGGAGACCCGTGCGTGAGCCCCCTTTTGTCCCTGAACGGGTTGACCAAGGCCTATCCCGGCGTTGTCGCCAACGACGACGTATCGTTGGAGATCGCACCCGGTGAAATCCATGCGTTGCTGGGCGAGAACGGAGCGGGCAAGTCGACGCTGGTCAAGATGATCTATGGGCTGGTGAAGCCGGATGCCGGTGTCATGCAGATGAACGGTGCAGGCTTTGCGCCCGCTGATCCGCGTGCGGCCCGTGCGGCGGGTGTGGGCATGGTGTTTCAGCATTTTTCGCTTTTTGACGCGCTAAGCGTGGCGGAGAATATCGCGCTGGGGATGGAAACACCGCCGCCTATGCGGACGCTGGCGGCGCGTATTCGTGAGGTGTCGGAGACCTATGGGTTGCCCCTGTCGCCAGATCGGGTGGTGGGCGATCTGTCGGCGGGTGAGCGGCAGCGGGTCGAGATCATTCGGTGTCTTTTGCAGGACCCAAAACTGCTGATCATGGACGAGCCGACCTCTGTACTGACGCCGCAGGAGGTGGAAATCCTTTTTGAAACCCTGCGCAAGCTGAGCGCCGAGGGGACAGCGATCCTGTATATCTCGCACAAGCTGGAGGAAATTCGCGCGCTTTGTGATGCGGCGACAATCCTGCGGGGCGGACAGGTGGTGGGTACCTGCGTACCGCGTGACACCTCGGCCCGGGCCATGGCGGAGATGATGGTGGGCAGTTCGCTGGCCACGCCAAAGGCAGCGGCCCATGCGGCAGGCGAGGTGCTGTTGTCCGTGACGGGATTGTCGGTGGCATCGCCGTCGGCCTTTGGCATGTCTTTGAAGGACCTGTCCTTTGACGTGCGCGCGGGCGAGGTGCTGGGCATCGGTGGCGTTGCGGGCAACGGGCAGGATGAATTGCTGGCTGTCTTGTCAGGCGAGTTACCCTGCGGGCCAGGGATGGTACGGTTCAAGGGGGATGATCTGGCCAAGGCAGGGCCGGAAGCGCGGCGCGGTTTGGGTGTGTTGGCAGCCCCCGAGGAGCGGCTGGGCCATGCCGCCGCGCCGAATATGTCGCTGACAGAGAATGCCATGCTGACCGGGGCTGCGCGCGAGGGGCTGGCGCGGCGGGGGATGCTGGACTGGCGGAAGACCCGTAGCTTTGCGGAGCGGATCATTTCGGGCTTTGACGTGCGCACGCCGGGGCCTGAGAACGCAGCGCGGTCGCTGTCTGGCGGCAACCTGCAGAAATTCGTGATCGGGCGCGAGGTGTTGCAGAAGCCGGAAGTGCTGGTTGTGAACCAGCCGACTTGGGGGGTGGATGCGGCGGCGGCGGCGGCCATTCGGCAGGCCTTGCTGGATTTGGCGGCGGATGGGTCCGCAGTGGTCGCTATTTCGCAAGATCTGGACGAGCTGATGGAAATCTCGGACCGGTTTGCGGCACTGAACGAGGGGCGCTTGAGTGCGCCGCGTGCCACGGCTGGGTTGGATGTGGAGCAGATCGGTTTGATGCTGGGGGGTGCCCACGGGATGGAGGTAGCGCATGTTTGAGGGTGCGGGAGCCTCCGGCGGCGGTTTATTTGGCGAAATGAAGCTGGGGATGTTTGGATGATCCGGATCGAGGCGCGGCCGCAGCCATCGGCCGTGATGGCCTATGCCACGCCTGTGCTGGCCGTCGTGCTGACCATGATCTTTGGCGGCGCGCTGTTTGCGGCCCTGGGCAAGGATCCGTTGCAGGCCATTGCGACGATTTTCTGGGAGCCGATCTTTGGCGAATTTGCGTTCTTTTACCGGCCTCAACTGCTGATCAAGGGCGCGCCGCTGGTGCTGATCGCGATCGGGCTGGCGCTGGGGTTTCGGGCCGGTATTTGGAATATCGGGGCTGAGGGGCAATACATC
Source organism: Tateyamaria sp. syn59 (assembly GCF_007995245.1). GTDB lineage: Bacteria > Pseudomonadota > Alphaproteobacteria > Rhodobacterales > Rhodobacteraceae > Tateyamaria. The sequence continues at coordinate 383,089 of NZ_VCBA01000003.1, read as the reverse complement.
GTAGGCGCCATTTGTGGTGCGGGCGTGGGACTGGCTTTTTATCCGACTGAGAGCGTTTTGATCTTTCCGCTCATGGTGCTGGCCGGGGCCTTGGGCGGTTGGGCCTGGGCGATGATCCCGGCGGTGTTGAAGGTGCGCTTTGGCACCAACGAGATTCTGGTATCGCTGATGCTGGTCTATGTGGCCGAGCAGTTGTTGGCATCCATGTCATTGGGATTGCTGAAGAATCCCGAGGGTTTTGGCTTTCCCGGCTCGCGCAATTTGCAGCAGTATCCGTCAGCACATAACGCTGAGATCATTGCGGGCACCGGCATGCACTGGGGTGTTGTGGCGGCGCTGATTGCCGTCATCTTTGCGTATGTTCTGCTCACCTGGCACCGGCTGGGCTTTGCCATTCGGGTGACGGGTGAGGCGCCGCGGGCGGCCAAGTTCGGGGGCGTCAATCCGGGGCGGTTGGTGCTGTTTTGTCTGGGCACTTCGGGTCTGTTGGCAGGGCTGGCGGGGATGTTCGAAGTGGCCGGGCCCGCGGGTCAGATCAGCATTGATTTCAATGTGGGCTATGGGTTCACGGCCATCATTGTGGCCTTCCTCGGCCGCTTGAACCCGCTGGGGATCGTGGCGGCGGGGTTGTTGATGGCGCTGACTTATATCGGTGGCGACATTGCGCAGTCGCAGTTGGGCCTGCCAGCGGCGGCCATTCAGGTGTTTCAGGGGATGCTGCTGTTTTTTCTTTTAGCGCTCGATCTGTTAACCAACTACTGCGTTCGTTTTGGCCGAGCGGAGGTGGCGTGATGGCGAAAGGCTTGGAAAATGCCGTCGCGATGATCGTTGGTGCGGTGATTGTACCGGCGCTTCTATGGTTCCTGGTTGATCCGACGTCTCTGCTTTGGCCAGCAATGAATTGGAACCTGTTACTCCCGGTCATTGCTGTGCTCGTGATCGCCGGCATTTCGGCGTCAAGCAATGTGCCCCGGAAGACATGCCGCATATTGGTTTTGGCAGCACTCGGTTTGCTGGTGACCAGTTTCGGAACTCTCTTTTCGATGGTGTGACTGACATGGACCTGTCTTCCATCAACCCCATCCTCCTGATCGCAGCCATGATCGCGGCGGCCACCCCCATCCTGCTGGCCGCCATCGGAGAACTGGTCGTCGAGCGCGCCGGAGTTCTGAACCTTGGGGTCGAGGGGATGATGATCACGGGGGCCGTTTGCGGGTTCATCATTGCGGTGAACACCGGCTCGCCCACCGTTGGCTTTCTCGCCGCTGCCGTCGGGGGCGCGGTGCTGTCGCTGCTGTTTGCCTTTCTCACGCAGGTGGCGCTGGCCAATCAGGTGGCCTCTGGCCTTGCGCTGACCCTCTTCGGCCTCGGGCTGTCTTCGCTCATGGGGCAGTCCTATGTGGGCATCAAGCCGCCGCGGGCGGAGGCGACGCCGCTGGGGCCGTTGGCCGACATTCCGGTGATCGGGCCGATCATCTTCGGGCATGACCTGATGGTATATCTGGGCCTCGGCATCGTCGCAGGCACATGGGCGGTTCTGAAGTTCACCCGTATGGGACTGATTCTGCGCGCGGTCGGGGAAAACCACGATGCGGCGCACGCCTTGGGCTACAAGGTCAAGCGCATCCGCACGCTTGCGATCCTCTTTGGCGGGGCCTGTGCGGGGTTGGGCGGGGCCTACATCTCGCTCATCCGCGTACCGCAATGGACCGAAGGGATGACCGCCGGTGTGGGCTGGATCGCCCTCGCCCTTGTCGTCTTTGCCTCGTGGAAGCCGTGGCGCGTACTGCTGGGTGCTTATCTTTTTGGCGGAATTACCCAGCTCCAGTTGAACCTGCAAGGCGCGGGCGTTGCCATTCCGGTCGAGTATTTGGCAATGTCCCCCTACATCGTGACGATCATCGTTCTGGTGATTCTGAGCGCAGACAAATCCCGCGCCCCCGGCTCACTGGGGCGCACATTCCACGCCTCGGGATAAGAGGCGCACACCTAAATGGGGAGAACACCGAAAATGAAATTCACGACACTTGTGGCAAGTGCCGCGCTGGCGCTCGGGCTGGCGGGCGGCGCACTGGCCGATGATCCGACCAAGGTTGGCTTTGTCTATGTCGGACCTGTCGGCGACGGCGGCTGGACCTTTACCCACGATCAGGGCCGCCAAGCAGTAGAGGCAGAGTTTGGCGATGCGGTCGAAACCGTCTTTGTAGAAAGCGTGGCCGAGGGCCCGGACGCCGAGCGCGTGATGACGCAGATGGCGCTGGATGGGGCCGACCTGATCTTTACCACGTCCTTTGGCTACATGGATGCGACCAACAACGTCGCGGCCAAGTTTCCGGATGTGAAGTTCGAGCACGCGACTGGCTACAAGCGTCTGCACCCCAACGTGTCCACGTACTCTGCCCGCTTCTACGAAGGCCGTGCCGTGCAGGGCCACATCGCGGGCAAGATGACCGAGAGCAATATCATCGGCTACATCGCGTCCTTCCCGATTCCCGAAGTGATCCGTGGCATCAACTCTGCCTATATCCACGCCAAGAAGGCGAACCCGGATGTCGAGTTCAAGATCGTCTGGGTCTACACTTGGTTTGATCCGGCCAAGGAAGCGGATGCCGCCAAGGTGCTGATCGAACAAGGCGCTGACGTCGTTCTGCAACACACCGACTCCACCGCTCCGCACGCTGCGGCTCAAGAGGCGGGCGATGTCGTCACCTTCGGCCAGGCGTCGGACATGTCCGCCTATGCACCGTTCCCACGGGTTAGCGCGCTGCTGGACGTTTGGGGCCCCTACTACGTCGCACGGACCAAGGCCGTTAAGGATGGCACGTGGGAGAGCGGCGACACGTGGCACGGCATCGGTGACGGCATGGTCGGCATCGGCGACATCACGGATGCTGTTCCGGCGGAGGTGAAGGAGGAGGCGCTCGCCCTCAAGGCGGCCCTGTCGGACGGATCGTACCACGCCTTTACCGGCCCTCTGAACAAGCAGGACGGCACGCCGTTCCTCGCCGATGGCGAGACTGCCGATGACGGCACGCTCGCGGGCATGAACTTCTATGTCGAAGGGCTCGAGGGCGAGATCCCGCAGTAAGCCACGCCTTGCCAGACCAACATCTCAGGCCCCCGGTTTCGGGGGCCTTTGCTTTTCGTCCGATCGGAAAGGACCAAAACCATGCCATTCAACAAACTTCACGTGCCGAAAGCCCTCACGCCCGAGATGTGCCAGCAGATCAACCGAAACCTGCACGCCGCCCTTGTGGAGACCTGCGCCGTCAATCCCGATGATGATTTCTGCCTGGTCTGCCGGTATGAGCCGGAAGATATGGCGTTTCATCCCGCCTTCCTAGGGCCACGCGACCCGGCAGCCACCATAGTCATCGAAATTGCCCTGCTGGGCGGACGAACAGATGCGCAGAAAGAGGCGCTTTATGCCGACATCCGCACTCGGCTCGACGGCATCGGGTTCCCGCCCGAAAACGCGATCATTTTTCTGATCGAGAATGCGGCGATTGACTGGTCCTTTGGCCCACAGGGGTCGGTCAAGACCGTGCTCGGCCTGTGACCCTGCCTATTGCGCGAAAATCCGGACCATCTGCGCATCAAAATGCGCCCAGGTCATCGTCGCCTTGTTCCCGGCATAGCCGTGGTAGTGCGAGCGGCCCGTATCATTCGGCAGCCCCGCCCAGATCTTGGCCAGGTTGTTCATAAAGGCAACGCGGTCCATCTCCCCGGCAAGGAACGGCTGCAGCCCCGCATCAGCCAATAGTATATCGGCCAACTGGTCTTGCACCTGTGGCGTAAAGCGTTGCTGCGGATTGACACCTGCCTGCTTGACCAGCCGCCGCAGGGTCGGCGGGATGAACTGGTAGCGTCCAATGGCGTGGGGCTGTCCGGGTGTGTCATCGATCCAGTCATAGATCTGCTGGATCGTCAGCCGCGTCGGATCGGCGGGCGGCTTGATCGTAGCGCCGTACTGCACGGCGTCGTACCCCTTGGAGCCCGCCTCTGCCTGCGCGATCAGCGTGCGCAGCCGGGCCACTCGGTCTTTGGCCGGATAGCTACGCAGCGCTTCAAGCTCTTCGGGATCGGGCAGCGCAAACAGACCCGTTTCGGATCGTCCGGCAAACAGGCTGGGACCGGAGTGCCGAGGCAGCGACGTGTCAGCGCGCACAATCAGCGGCGATGCCTGGGGCACCAGGCTGGCCCGACTGGCCATCGGCAGCGCATCTGCCCACGCAAGGGCCGCCTGCCCGATCAACGCCACACATGCCAAGACACACCAAATCCACCGCATCGCAACCCCATTCTGAAATCATCGCGTGTGGTGGTTTTGGCCGCGACACCTAAACACGAGGTTGCCGCGCCGCCCCGATCTGAGGGGAATTTACATCAAATGCTATCTACCGCTCAGGATGCCTTGAGTATGGCGTAAAGCTCGTCCTTAAGCCCCATGCGCTTCTTGCGCAACTCCTGCACATGCTCATCCGACATCGGTTCTACATCCGTCTCGGCCCGGTGCACCAATCCGTTGATGGCATCATACGTGTCGGCCAGGCGCGCGAAATGGGCATCGTTCTGGCGCAGACGCGAGATACGCGCCTTGTGCTCGGGAAAGTCGCTGGCCAGGTCATGAGGCGTGTGTGACATCGACGTTCTCCGTCAGCTCTTGCGGGATTGCGGATGCAGCGACGCGGCCAGGATGTGCTCTGCGCTGTGCACGGCGGTATCGGCGTGCTGCACGATCAGCGGGTCAGGCGCGGTGGCCACGGTCAGATCTTTGTCCGGATACTCAAGCCCAGCCAGAAAATGCTTCATGCAATTGATCCGCGCGCGCTTCTTGTCGTTGGACTTGATCACGGTCCAGGGCGCGTCGGCCGTGTCGGTGTAGAAAAACATCGCCTCTTTCGCCTCGGTGTAATCATCCCACTTGTCGAGGCTCGCACGGTCAATGGGCGACAGCTTCCACTGCTTGAGCGGATCCGTCTTGCGCGCCTCAAACCTGCGGCGCTGTTCATCGCGGGTGACCGAGAACCAGTATTTGAACAGCTGTATGCCCGACCGGGACAACATCCGCTCAAACTCGGGCGTCTGGCGCATGAATTCGAGGTATTCGTTGGCCGCACAAAAGGACATCACCCGTTCCACGCCTGCGCGATTGTACCACGACCGGTCATAGAGCACGATCTCGCCCGACGTTGGCAAATGCTTGACGTACCGCTGAAAAAACCACTGGCCGCGCTCTTCATCCGTGGGTTTGTTCAGGGCGACGACACGGGCCGCACGTGGGTTCAAATGCTCCATGAACCGCTTGATCGTGCCACCCTTGCCAGCGGCGTCGCGGCCCTCGAACAGCAGAACGAATTTCTGACCAGTCTCCTGCACCCACAGCTGCACCTTGAGCAGCTCAACCTGCAAGGCCGCCTTTTCCGCCTCATATTCCGCGCGGCTCATCTTGTCAGGATAGGGGTACTGGGCGGTGTCAAAGGCCTGCGCGGCCGATGAATTGGTGGTCAACACTTCAACAGGCTGCGCCATGGGTCGTCTCCTTCTGATTATGGTCAGAAGGCAAACACCATGTGTCTCAGTCCGTCATTGATGTGTATCAATGTGTAATCTTTTGTCGAAGATCGTCCATACGGGCATCAAGGTCTCAACGCGGGACAACGTGGCCTTGACCACCCCCGTCTCGCGCCAGTCGTCCGGCATGGCTCCTGACACAGCCAGCGCCTTGCGCTTCAGCAGATCGGCATGGGGGTGATCCTGATCATAGGGCTTAGGCACCCGCTTGAGCGTTTCAGGCCCCCAATCGCTGATCTCGGCACCGCCTTCGGCAGCCCGATCCAACGCCTCCTGGAGTCCATCGCCCCACTTGTCCACGAAAGCCCGGTAACGGGTCAGCGCTTCGCCCTGCAAACCCATGATCCCCATGCCCAACATGAAGTAATTCTGCGACAGCCCCCAGAACCATGATGGCGCCAGCGGGTCCTGCACCGTCGGCTGCCACATGATGTGCAGATGCGTGTTGAGCGGTGTCTTGTCCTTGGAAAAGCGCACATCGCGGTAGATGCGGAACACCTTGGGTTTGTGAGGCTTGCCGGTGATGCGGGCGACATCCTCGGCCATCAGATCGGCAAAGAACCCGGCAGGACCGGCAATGGCCTCCCTGTAATGCGCCTTATGCGGTTCGAACCACTCTTTGGTGTTGTTCTTTTCCAGCTTGGCAAAGAAGGTCAGCGCCTCGTCCACCATCTGCTCAAACCCATCGGCCATGCCACATCCCTCCATCTATTGCCGCGCTTTACCTATCGCGCGGTCTGGCACAATCCACCGCAGGCTGGTGCCAGTTTCCGGCAGTGGCCGCCATTTACGCTTTGGTAACAAACCCCACCGCATGGTGCGTTAACCACGCCCAAGGTGCATCAGGGGGTGTACGGGGGGTGCACAGGGGGTGCGCGCCCGGTGCCCCTCGCAAATGCAGGCCATTAAGGGATTTCCGCCCGATTCCCGGCGTGGGCCGTGTTAACCGTTGCGCGTACGGTGCCCCCGTGCCACGACTTGGCCCATGATTACGTCCCTGAATGGCACCCCGCTTTCGCCCTTTACCTTTGGCACCATGCAGTTCGGCGGACGCGCCGACGCTGCCGAAAGCCGAGCGATGTTTGACGCCGCCCGCGCGGCCGGGATCACCCATTTCGACACGGCATATGTCTATACCGGCGGCGCCTCCGAAACCCTGCTGGGTGAGATGGCGCGACAGTATCGTGAGAGCCTGATCATCGCCACCAAGGCGGCCTACGAAGGCGGATCAGGCCGCGACAACATCCTGACGGGCTTCGCCACCTCGCAGCAGCGGCTTCAGATGGATATGGTCGATATCCTCTACCTGCACCGCTTCGACGACGACACGCCGCTACAGGAAACCTTCGACGCGCTCGCGACCCTCAAACACGAGGGGCGCATCCGTTACATCGGGGTGTCAAACTTCGCCGCATGGCAGGTGATGAAGGCGCAAGCAGTCGCGAACCAATTCGAAGTCCGCATCGACATCATCCAGCCCATGCACAGCCTGGTGAAACGGCAATCGGAAGTCGAGATCTTCCCCATGGCCGTCGATCAGAGCATTGAAATCGCACCTTATTCCCCTCTGGGCGGCGGCTTGCTAACGGGCAAATACGCAAGTGGAGGGACTGGGCGTCTCACCGAAGACAATCGCTACGCCGCGCGCTACAACGTCGAATGGATGCGCGAGGCGGCGGTGAAACTGACTGCGCTGGCGTCCGATCTGGGCACCAGCCCCGCAACCCTCGCCGTGGCCTGGGCCATGGCGCACCCTGCCCGCCCGCGCCCCATCATCTCCGCCCGCTCTGCAGAGCAATTGGCACCATCGCTGGCAGCACTCGACTTCGATATGACGGCGGACCTCTACGACCAGATCACAGGATTCAGCGTCACCCCGCCCCCCGCGACCGACCGGATCGAGGAAGCGTGACCGACATCATCGTCATCGGTGGCGGCATCGCAGGCATCTCCGCCGCTGCACGTCTGTCCGAAGGAGCGAATGTCACCGTACTGGAGGGCGAAAGCGCGCTCGGCTACCATGCCTCGGGCCGCTCCGCCGCGCTCTTTGAAGAGAACTACGGCCTGCCGCCCGTCGTCGCGCTGAACAAGGCCAGCGCCGAATATCATAAACCCTATCTCAGCCCCCGCGGCTTTCTGCTGATGGCCCGCGCCGGCGAGGACACCCAGTTCGAAGCGGACGCCAAAACCCTGAAATGCCCCGAGATTTCAGTGGACGAGGCCCGCGCGCACGTCCCCATCCTGAACGGCTCAATCACCCGTGCCGCCTACCATGCCGATGCATGGGACATCGACACGGACCGTATGATTCAGGATTTCGCAAGGACCGTGCGCTCCAATGGCGGGCAGGTTCTGACGGATCGTAAAGTAACTGAAATCAAACATGAAAAACGCTGGATCGTCCGTTGCGGTAACGAAGTCTTAACCGCCGACCTGCTGGTCAACGCCGCGGGCGCCTGGGCCGACCAGATCGCGGCACTCGCCGGTGTCGCACCCATCGGCATCACACCCCACCGCCGCTCCATGGCCCGCCTGCCCGCGCCGGGCGGCCAAGCCGTTGATAACTGGCCCATATTTTTCGGCGTGGGCGAAACCTGGTACGCCAAACCTGACGCCGGAAAACTGCTCGTCTCCCCCGCCGACGAAGACGCGGTCCAGCCTCACGACGCTTGGGCCGACGACATGGTGCTGGCCGAGGGTCTCGACCGCTACGCCCAACACGTAACCGAACCCGTCACCCGCGTCGAAACCACCTGGGCCGGCCTGCGCAGCTTCGCCCCGGACCGCTGTTTGGTCCTTGGCCGCGACCGCCAAGTGCCTGATTTCATTTGGTGCGCAGGCCAGGGCGGCTACGGCTTCCAGACGGCCCCGGCGGCCAGCCAACTCCTCGCCGACATCGTCCTCGGCCAGCCTCCGCAGATCGACGCCACCACCATCAATTCCCTGTCGCCAGCCCGCTTCTGAGCGGCTAGGCTCAGCCCATGTTGATACGCCATTTGATGCTGGCCGCGCTGGTCCTCGTGACCGCCTGCGGCGCCCCCGCCCCAACCCCTTTCACCGGCCCTATGGTCATCGGCGACACTGACCCCGTCCGATTTTCCGGCCGCCAACCAACCACTTACCCGGTCCAGGGCATGGACGCCGCCCGCTTCCAGACCAGCGTCGATTGGGAGCGCGCCAAAGCCGTCGGCATCGAATTCGTGTTCCTCAAGGCCACCGAAGGCGGCGACCTGCTCGACCCCGCGTTTCAAGACCACTGGCGCGGCGCAGGCCGCGCCGGGATCAAGCGCGGCGCCTACCACTTCTACTATTTCTGCACCGCACCCGAGGTGCAGGCGCAATTCTTCATCCGCACCGCCCCCAAAACCCGCGGCAGCCTGCCGCCCGTGCTCGACATGGAGTGGAACCCTTTCTCCCCCACCTGCCAACGCCGCCCGGATGCGGCCACAGTTCAGGACGAAATGCGCCGCTGGCTTGACCTCGTGACCGCGCACTACGGCCAACGCCCAATCATCTACACCACGCCCGGCTTCTACGAGGACGCGCAGCTAAACACCTTCAAAGGCTACGAATTCTGGCTCCGAACGACAGCCAAAACGCCAGCCGAAGCCTATCCCGGCCAACCCTGGCGCTTCTGGCAGTACACAGCGACCGGCACCCTGCCCAACACAGCGGGATCGGTCGACATCAACGCCTTCAACGGCTCGACCGCGGATTGGGAGGCGTGGCTGGACCGCCGCACCATCCGCTAAAGCCATTTCTTCTGGCTAACAATACTTCGGGGTCTGGGGCAGAGCCCCAGCCGGTCGCCGCAGCGCAAGCGCGGCGAAACCGCTCCTACCCGTCCTTTCGGATCACCTCGTTCTTGGGATCATATGGGCTGTCCTCGACCACCTCAGCGTCCCAAAGCTGATCGAACATCTTGACCTTCAGCTTGGTCCCCGGCACCGCCAATCCGGGCGTCACATAGCCCATCCCAATCGACTTGCCGAAGGCTACCGAATACCCGCCCGAGGTCAAACGCCCCACGCGCGTCTCGCCATCATACAGCGCCTCCCGCCCCCAGGGGTCCGCATCCTGTGGCCCATCGACCAGCAGAGTCACGCATTTCGACCGCACCCCGATCTTCTCCATCGCCGCCTTGCCATGGAAATCCTTGGACAGATCAACAAAGCGCGGCAGGTCGGCCTCAATCGGCGTCGCATCGCGGCCCAGCTCAGTGCCAAAGGCGCGATAGGATTTCTCCTGCCGCAGCCAGTTCTGCGCCCGCGCACCGACCAGCTTCATGCCGTGCTTCTCACCGGCTGCAACCAGTTGATCCCACAGGTAATTCTGCATCTCGATTGGGTGGTGCAACTCCCAGCCAAGCTCGCCAGTATAGGCCACGCGGATCGCGCGCACGGGGCACATGCCCAGCTCAATGTCCCGATAACTGAGCCACGGGAACCGCTTATTCGACAGCACTGTGGACGGGTCCGCATCCTTCACCAACGCATTCAGCACATCGCGCGACTTCGGTCCGGCAATTGCGAAGACACCCCACCTCGTCGTCACATCTTCTTCATTGATGCGGCCAAACTCGGGCTCCTTCTCCATGATCGCCTTGTAGAGATAATCCTGGTCATAGGCGTGCCACGCCCCCGCCGAGACGAGGTAATAGTCATCCTCGGCCAGCCGCACGATGGTGTATTCCGTCCGCGTTGTTCCTGCCGCAGTCAGCGCATAGGTCAGGTTGATACGCCCCACCTTGGGCAGCTTATTCGTTGTGAACCAATCGAGGAAAGCTGTCGCCCCCGGCCCGGATATCCGATGCTTGGTAAAGGCCGTGGCGTCGATCAAGCCCACTCCCTCACGGATCGCTTTCGCCTCCTCGACCGCGTATTGCCACCAGCCCCCACGACGGAACGACCGTGCATCATGGTCGAAACTGTCCGGCGCATTCAAAGGCCCGTAATAATTTGGCCGCTCGAACCCGTTCACGCAACCGAATTGCGCGCCCGCTGCTTTCTGCCGGTCATAGGCCGGACCGGTACGCAACGGCCGGCACGCCTCGCGCTCTTCGTCGGGGTGGTGCAGGATATAGACATGCTCGTAGCATTCCTCGTTCTTGCGCGCGGCATACTCGGTCGTCATCCACGACCCGTAGCGTTTGGGGTCAAGCGAGGCCATGTCGATCTCGGCCTCACCCTCGACCATCATCTGGGCAAGGTAGTAGCCAGTGCCACCCGCCGCCGTGATGCCGAAGGAAAACCCTTCGGCCAGCCACATGTTCTGCAATCCCGGCGCAGGCCCAACCAGCGGGTTGCCATCGGGAGTATAACAGATCGGGCCGTTGTAATCGTCTTTCAAACCAACGGTTTCCGAGGATGGAATCCGGTGGATCATGGACATGTACTCTTCCTCAATCCGCTCCAGATCGAGGGGGAAAAGATCCGCCCGGAAACTGTCCGGCACGGCATACTCAAACCGTGCAGGTGCATTGCGCTCGTAGGGGCCAAGAATCCAACCGCCCCGCTCCTCGCGCACGTACCATTTGGCATCCGCATCGCGCAAAACCGGGTGCTCTGGATTGGTCTTGCGCCATTCGACCAGCGCTGGGTCCGGCTCTGTCACAATATACTGATGCTCAACCGGAATGGCCGGGATCTTGATGCCCAACAGCTGCGCCGTGCGCTGCGCATGGTTGCCCGTCGCCGTTACGACATGCTCGGCATGGATCACGATCTGCTCGTCCGAAGGAACAAGGTTTCCGCCCTTCTCAACCATCTTGGTGCAGGTCACATCCCAATGGTCGCCGGTCCAGTGATAGGCATCCACCTGCCACTTCCGCTCAATCAAAACACCGCGCTGCCGCGCGCCCTTGGCCATCGCCATAGTGACGTCGGCGGGGTTAATGTAGCCATCTGTCGGGTGATAGATCGCGCCCTTCAGATCCTCGGTCCGCACCAGAGGGAACCGCTCCTTGATCTGCGCCGGGCTCATCCACTCATAAGGCACGCCGCAGGTCTCGGCAGTCGAGGCATAGAGCATGTATTCGTCCATGCGCGCATCTGTCTGGGCCATGCGGAGGTTACCCACAACGTAGAAACCGGCATTCAGGCCAGTCTCTTCCTCAAGCGTCTTGTAGTACTTGATCGAATAGTCGTGGATGTGGGTGGTCGCATAGGACATGTTGAAATACGGCAAGAGACCGGCAGCATGCCAAGTGCTTCCGCTGGTCAGCTCGTCGCGTTCCAGCAACATGACATCGTCCCAGCCCGCACGGGCCAGATGATAGGCAATCGATGTGCCCACTGCCCCACCGCCGACCACTAGCGCTTTCACATGGGTTTTCATGTCCCGACTCCCTTGCAAACCGTCTATGCCGTTCTAGGCAAAGCGCACAGCCACCGCGGCAGCAAGCCGACCGGTCACAGCGGAAAAACGACGCCCGCCACCAGTCCACCCTTCTCTGTTTCAAAAAAATCCTGGGGGAGCGCGGCACGCGCGGGGGCAAAGCCCCCTAAACAATGGTGTCGCCGGCAGCGCCCTTTGGATCACCGCAGCCGAGTAAATATCGCGTGGCCAATGGGCTTCAAACCATCGGGAGTTAGAAAGTCCGGATGGGCCAGCAGACGCACCGATTGCCGCGGCTGGGTGTCGATATTTGGTCCGGTATGGTCCGGACCACTGTCCGCGCCAGCGTCCCAGGGCCACAAAGTGACCGAGACACTGTCTTGCCAGACCTCATCGACGCGGAGACTGACGCCGCTCGCACCAGAAAACCAGTCGGGGCTGGGCGCCAGCATGGTGGCAAAGGAGATGTGGTCCAGCCTGTAATCGAGCGTCAGTTCAAATGAAAACGCACCGGGGCTTGCAATGCCCGGCAGGACCATATGCGCGCCGACGCGGCCCCGCCTGCGCCCCTCCGCCAACTCCGCCTCCAGCACGCTGACACGGCCGTTCGTGGCAACCAGCGCCAAGCCGCTCGATGCCGTATCGCCGTCCCGAAACAGGCTGTAGCGGGACGAATGCGCGAAAGCGATCAGGCGGCTCCAATGCGCGTCGAGCCGGGGGTCCGACCAGTTGAATGTTACATCCACCCGGTATTGTGCGGTGTCCTGCGCCGCGGCCACGTTGCCGAGCACCAGCAGGATGGCACAGATGAGGGCCCTAGCGCCGCGGACCAAAGATCTTGCCCGGGTTCATTATGTTTTGCGGATCAAGCGCGGTCTTGATCGCCGCCATATACTCGACCGTCGCCCCAAGCTCCTTGATCAGATAGGGCATCTTGCCCTGCCCGATCCCGTGCTCGCCGGTGCAGGTGCCGTCCATGCGGATGGCCTCGTCCGCCAAATATGCGGTGAACTCTTCGGCCCTGCGGACCTCGTCGTCATTGTTCATGTCGATCAACACAAGAGAGTGGAAGTTTCCGTCCCCCACGTGACCGACGATGGGTGCCAACAAATCCAGCTCGGCCGCTTTGGCTTGCGCGCCTGTCACCGCTTCGGCCAGGCGCGAGATGGGCACACAAACATCCGTCGAAATGCCCTGCGCGCCGGGGCGCAATTGCAGGGTTGCCCAATACAGATCATGTCGCGCCTTCCACAGCTTGTTGCGCTCTTCCGCTGTGGCTGTCGCGGCAAAATCCGTCCCGCCCACATCTTCCGCGATGGACCCGAACATCTCTGCCTGTTCGATCACGCCACTGTCCGAGCCATGGAATTCCAGCAGCAACAACGGCGTCTCCGGCAGGTCCAACCCCGCATAGGCATTGGCCGCCTTCACGTTCAATTCATCCATCAACTCGATCCGCGCCACCGGGATGCCGTACTGGATCGTCGTCATCACCGCCTGGCAGGCTGCGTCAATGGATGGGAAGGACATGCGTGCGGCAGAGATCGCCTCGGGAATGCCCTGCAGCTTCAGCGTGATCTCCGTGATCAGGCCAAGTGTCCCCTCCGACCCGATCAAAAGCCGCGTCATGTCATACCCCGCAGAGGTCTTTTTGGCCCGCTGCGCGGTGCGAATGATGCGCCCGTCGGCCATCACGGCCTCAAGGCTCAGGATGTTGTCCTTCATCGTGCCGTAGCGCACGGCGTTCGTGCCTGACGCTCGGGTCGACGCCATGCCACCAAGCGACGCATTCGCGCCAGGGTCGATGGGAAAGAACAGACCACGGTCGCGCAGATAGGTGTTCAACTGCTCTCGGGTGACACCCGGTTGCACGACGCAATCTAGGTCCTCGGCATTGACGGCAAGGATCTTGTCCATCCGGGTCAGATCGACGGACACGCCGCCGGCGGGCGCGTTCACGTGCCCCTCGAGCGATGTTCCGGTCCCGAAGGGGATCACTGGCACTTCATGGATGGCACAGACCTTGATGATGTCCGACACCTCCTTGGTCGACGTCGGAAAAACCACCGCATCCGGCGCCTGCGCCCGGATCCACGTGGTGGAGTGGGCGTGCTGGTCCCGCATCGCCTGCCCGGTGTGGAACCGGTCGCCGAACTGCTGCTTGAGGATGCCAAGCGCGGTCGCGATCCCCTTCTCGTTGCGTGGCAGATCTATAGCCTGCGGCATGCTTTTTCCTCCCTCAATGCGTCGGCGTCAGTCGCCCAGCGCGATCCCTTCGCGGCGCGGGTCGGCCCCACCTTGCAGCGTTTCGCCAATCTCAATCGCATGCAGGCCCGAATTCAACCCCCGCACGTTCACTTCAAAGCCAAGTGCTTCCAGTTCCGGAGCAAGGTCAGCAGCGGATGTGCCCTCTTCGAAATCGTAAGTGCCAAAGCGGTTCACAGCATGCGGCAGACTGATCGCCTGCTGCACGTCCATGTCCCAATCCATCCAGGCAATGATGGACTTGGCGGTGTAGCCGATGATCCGGCTTCCGCCGGGCGAGCCGATGGCCAGAACGGGCACATCATCCTTCATCACGATGGTGGGCGACATGGAGGACCGCGGGCGCTTGCCCGGGGCCAAGGCGTTGGCGATGGGCACGCCGTCCACATGGCTGCGGAAGCTGAAATCGGTGAGTTCGTTGTTCAGAAGGAACCCATGCACCATGAGGCGCGCACCGAATGCGTTCTCGATTGTCGTTGTCATTGAAGCGACGTTACCAAAGCTGTCCACAATCGAGATGTGCGACGTCGATGGCAGCTCGAGGCTCTCGTCATCCGCCCAATTGCTGCTGTGATCAAAGGCTGGGTTGCCTGGTGCAACCTCGGTTAGGGCCGCGTCGCCGCCCAGCAAGGCAGCGCGATCAGCAAGATAGGCGGGATCGACCAGACCGGCGGTGGGCATGGGCACATGATCGCTGTCGGCCATAAACCGGCCCCGATCTGCAAAGGCGAGGCGCGATGCATCACCGATCAGCCGCCAGCTTTCGGGGTTTTCAGCACCAAGCTCGGCCAGATCGTAGCTGTCGAGCATGCCAAGGATTTGGCCCACGGTCAGCGCGCCGGACGAGGGCGGCCCCATGCCACAGACATCATGTTCGCGATAGGTGACGCACACCGGCGCCCGTTCCTTGACCTCATAGACGGCGAGATCGAGTTCGGACAGAACGCCCGGATTGCTGGGCGCAAACTGGACCGCCGCCATGATATCCTGCGCGATCTTGCCGACATAGAAGGCGTCCGCCCCCTCAGCCGCCATCAGGCGGAGTGTGTCCGCGTAGGGTTGATTTTTGAGGGTCGTTCCCGCAGCCAACGGCGTTCCGCCTGGCAGGAAATAGTCCGCCGTAACCGGAAAAGTGCTCAGCCGCTCGGCATCTCGTTCGATCATGGCTGCAAGGCGCGGTGACACCTCAAATCCGTTTTCGGCAAGGTCAATGGCCGTATCAAACAGGATGGACCAGTCCAGGCCGCCCCACCGCAGATACGCTTCCTCCAACAAGGCCGGAGTGCCCGGTGTGCCAACCGACCGACCGCCCACAACGGCATCGAAAAAGCCCATCGGCTCGCCGTCCTCGGTCTGGAAAAGCTGCGGCGTTGCCGCCAGCGGCGCTGTTTCGCGCCCATCCAGCGTCGTCAGCTCCCCGGTTTCGGCATCATACCAGACCAGAAATGCGCCCCCTCCCAGGCCGGATGACTGCGGCTCGACAAGACCCAGCACAAGCTGGACGGCGATCAGGGCATCCGCAGCCGTTCCCCCCTTGGCAAGCACTTCGACACCAGCCTGAACGGCAAGCGGGTTCGCCGCGGCGACCATGTAGGTGTCTGCAGTGACAGGTTGCCCGGCATCCTTGGCCTCTTGCGCGGCAGCAATAGCTTCGGTCGTTGCGACGGCTGCGCCGGTTGTCGATCCTTCGGGCTGGACGGCATCGGCCGCTTGCTGGGCC
The DNA here is from genome assembly GCF_007995245.1 of Tateyamaria sp. syn59. Classification (GTDB taxonomy): domain Bacteria; phylum Pseudomonadota; class Alphaproteobacteria; order Rhodobacterales; family Rhodobacteraceae; genus Tateyamaria. The sequence continues at coordinate 367,194 of NZ_VCBA01000003.1, read as the reverse complement.
ATCGCGGCCCCCGCGATGAGGGTGAGGGCAACGGTCAGGGAAAAGCGCATCGGGTCCTCCTTTGGCGCAGGCATGCAATCGGTTTAGCGGTTCAAACCGGGCGACACGCCGCCCGGGGCATCACAGCATGGACGGCACAACCTGGTCCGGTGGCCGGTGGCCGTCATCGAAGGTCTTGATGTTGATGATGACTTTCTCGCCCATCTCGATCCGGCTCTCGCGGGTGGCCGAGCCCATATGCGGCAGCAGAACGACATTGCTCAGTTCGCGCAGGCGCGGGTTCACCTCGGTCCCGTTTTCATACACGTCCAGGCCCGCGCCCGCGATCTCGCCCGCGCGCAGCATCCGGGTCAGGGCGTTCTCGTCGATCACTTCCCCGCGCGAGGTGTTCACGATCACCGCGTCGGGCTTCATCAGCTTCAGGCGGCGCGCATTCATCAGGTGAAAGGTCGATGGCGTGTGGGGGCAGTTGACACTTATCACGTCCATGCGGGCCACCATCTGATCCAGGCTTTCCCACCAGGTCGCCTCAAGCTCTTCCTCGGTCTCGGGCCGCAGGCGTCGCCGGTTGTGGTAGTGCACCTGCATCCCAAAGGCCGCCGCCCGGCGGGCAATCGCCTGTCCGATCCGGCCCATCCCGAGGATGCCCAGACGCCGCCCTGCGACGCGGCCGCCAAGGAAAGCTGTGGGCGCCCAACCGTCCCACGCCCCCGATTGCATGGCGGCCAGCCCTTCGGGCAAACGGCGCGTGACGGCCAGGATCAGACCCATCGTCATGTCAGCCGTATCATCAGTCAGCACACCCGGCGTGTTCGACACCAGAATGCCGCGCTGCCGGGCCGTTGAAACATCAATATTGTCTACGCCTGCACCATAATTGGCAATCAACTTCAGACGTTCGCCTGCCTGCCCGATCATCGCCCCGTCTATGGCGTCGGTGATCGTTGGCACGAGGACGTCGGCGGTTTTCATGGCTTCCACAATCTCGGAGCGGGACATGGCTGTGTCCTCTTCGCGCAGGGTGACGTCGAACAGTTCGCTCAACCGTGTTTCAACCTCGGCAGGCAACCGTCGCGTAACGACAACACTCAGACGTTCCTTTGGCATTGCGCCCTCCCCGGTGCTTGGCCTTGGCCTGCGTTTTTGGCATGGTGGCGGATGTGAGCAAGAGGCACAAGAACCTCGGCCATATCAAGAGGCGCGTGATGAGCGGAAAGTTCCCGATGGTTGCGGTGTGGCGATGTGTGCTGTCGATGTCTTTGGTGCTGGGTCTGACCCTGCCCCTGATGGCGCGCGATACCGGTCCCGTCACCAATCTGCCGCTGCCCCGCTACGTGTCGATGAAGGCTGCCGAGGGCAACGTGCGCCGTGGTCCGTCGCTCACCCACCGCATCGACTGGGTGTTCAAACGCCGCGACATGCCCCTGCGCATCACGGCCGAGCATGGACACTGGCGCCGGGTCGAGGACCGCGATGGTTTTGGCGGCTGGGTGCATTATTCCCTGTTGTCCGGCACCCGCACCGTGATCGTCGAGCAAGACATGCTGACCCTGCGCAGCAAACCCGATGCCGCGGCACCTGTGACCGCAGCCCTCGAGGTCGGCGTCGTCGCAAGGCTGGGCAAGTGTGGGCCGGAATGGTGCCGCATCAGTTCCGGCGGCTACCGTGGCTGGGCGCCCAAAGCACGGCTGTGGGGCGTGGCCATGGACGAGTTGCGCGACTAGTCCAGCGCGGCAATCACGCGAATTTCGACAACAGCGCCGGGACGGCGCAGTCCCGCAACCTCAACCGCTGTCCAGGCAGGGTATGGGGCTGACAAATGCTGCAAACGCACGCGGTCGAACACGTCAAAATGCGCGCGCAGCCCCACGTGATAGCTGGTCATTTCGACCAGCGCGTCCAGCCCCAAATCCGCTTCGGCCAACACGGCGGCGATCTTGTCAAAACAGGCGTGGAACTGCGCCTGTTGGCTATCTGGCATGACGCCATCCGCGAGGGCCCCTGTCACCCCGGTCAAGAAAACGTGGGTATTGGATAGGATCCCGGGCGACATGCCGGCACGGGCACACGCATCACGCAGTACAGGTGGAATTAGAACCTGTCGTGTCATCGGAACTCTCCTTGCTCTTGCCGTTAACTCGGGTAGCATCCTGCGAAACGCTGCTGGGCGCACTGGAAAAGACCATTGAAATGAAATGCATACAATACTCTCGCTTTGGATCGGCTGCCGACGTTCTGACCCTTGCCGAACTGCCAACGCCCGACCCTGCACCGGGCGAAGTACTGGTGGAACTCAGCTATTCCGGCGTGAATCCGTCAGACTTCAAGGCGCGCGGCGGAACACGGCCCGGAGTGACGCGCCCGCCCTTCGACCAAATTATCCCGCACAGTGACGGCGCAGGCCGCGTTGCCGCCGTCGGCGCGGGCGTGCCTGCGGATCGGATCGGAAAGCGCGTGTGGGTCTGGAACGGGCAATGGCAGCGCCCCTTCGGCACCGCGGCAACCCATATCTGCCTGCCCGCAGAGCAAGCGGTCGATTTGCCTGACGACGTGACGGAGCAGACGGGTGCGGTGCTGGGCATTCCCGGGCTGACGGCGGCGCAGGCCGTCTTTGGCGGCGGGTCGGTCGAGGGACATACCGTCCTCGTGCAAGGGGGCGCGGGCACGGTCGGTTTGCTGGCGGTGCAGCTTGCTAAATGGGGCGGCGCCCGGGTGATCGCGACCGCACACGGAACAGGAATGGATCGTGCCAGGTCCGCGGGCGCGGATGCCGTGCTAGACTATGCCGATCCGCACCTCGGCCCTGCCATCCTTGATGCAAACGGGGGTGCGCCCATCGAAAGGATCGTCGAAGTCGAGTTGGGCCACAACATCGAGACTGACGCCGAGGTTGTGGCCCCAAACGGGACGATTGCGGTCTACGGCTCCGCCCTGAATATGACGCCAACGCTGCCCTTTGGCCCCTTACTGTTCAAGGCGGCGACGCTCGATATTCTCTTGATCTATCTGCTGCCGAAAGCGCAACGGGACGCAGCGATCGCGCATCTTCACAGAGCGCTGAGCGATGACGCCCTTTTCTGCCCCATCGCGCAAACCTTTCCACTCGCCCAAACCGCGTCCGCGCACGAGGCAGTGGAACGTGGCGGCCGCGACGGCGGCATTCTGGTTGAGGTGCAGGCATGATCCGCCTCATTGCCCTGCTGATCTGCCTGAGCGCTGCACCGCTCTGGGCACAGGACACCAGCCAACCCCAGGGCACCATTACAGTCGAGGACAGTGCCGCGCAAGACGCCGCCATTGCCGTGCGCATCCGGGACATTCTGGGTGAGCTCGACGGTTTTGACGGCGTCACCGTGTCCGTATCATCCGGCATCGTGACCTTGCGTGGCACCACCGTAGATGCCAGCACGGCCGGGCGGCTGAATGACCTGGTGGGCCGGGTTGAAGGGGTCGTGGCAATCAACAACGAAGTCGTGGAGACCACCGATGTGGTCGCCCGCCTGAACCCGGCGGTCGAGCGGTTTCAAGCCCGTATCACCCAGGCTGTCGCCCTCTTGCCTCTGCTGGCCGTTGCTGCGGTGGCCTTCGTTGGCGTTTTGACCATCGGGATGCTTTTGGCCCGCGCGCGCAACCCGTGGGACCGGATCGCGCCCAACGCATTCATCGCTGACATTTACCGACAAGTGGTGCGCATCCTGTTTTTCATCGCGGGCGTGGTCATTGCGCTTGATATCCTTGGGGCCACCGCGCTTCTGGGCACGATCCTGGGCGCTGCGGGGATCGTCGGTCTGGCCATTGGCTTTGCGGTGCGGGACACGGTCGAGAATTTCATCGCCTCAATCATGTTGTCGATCCGGCAGCCCTTTCGCCCCAATGACGTTGTGGAAATCGAAGGCGACATCGGCAAGGTCATCCGTCTGACCAGCCGCGCCACCATCCTGCTCAGCTTTGACGGCAACCATATCCGCATCCCGAATGCGACCGTTTTCAAAAGCCGGATCGTGAACTATTCCACCAACACCGAACGCCGCTTTAGTTTCGAGATCGGGGTGAGTTCCGACGCCGATCTGGCCGACGTGCGACACATGGCAGAAGAGACTGTGGCGGGACTGCCCTTTGTTCTCGCTGAACCTGCGCCGATGTCATGGATCGAACGGATCGGGGACGGTGCAATCTTTCTTACCGTCACGGGCTGGATCGACCAAGAGGCGACATCGTTGGTGCGCGCCAAGGGTGAAGCGCTACGGCTGGTCAAGGCACGGATCGAAGGGGCGGGGATCGAAGTGCCCGATACGACCTACCGCGTGCAATTGCTGGGCGGCCTGGCACCCGCAACCGAAGCCGCGCGGCCCAGCCCCGCCGCGACGCCAACCAAAGTGCCCGACGTTCCGGAGGTGGCCGCCGCCGATGTGACCGACATGTCGGAGCCCGGACTGGACAAGCTGGTCGACGCCGAACGCAGCGACCCTGATGCCCCCGATTTGCTGACCGATGCGGCGCCAAAGGAATAGTAAGGATTTTGGCCCAAAAGGACTTGCACGCGCCGCACGCCCGCTCTAATTAGCGCGGCACGTTGGGATGTAGCTCAATTGGTAGAGCACCGGTTTTTGGTACCGTAGGTTGTAGGTTCGAGTCCTACCATCCCAGCCACTTCAAGGATTTAGCAGCCTGCAGCCGCCAATTGGCGCAAATGCGTCGCGATTCCATTTGGGGCCTGGCGTCACAACCTGCTAGCCCTTGGGGATGAAGCATTTTTCCCAAACGCACGCGCAGGCCGACGCCGTGATCGACGCGCTGCCAGACATTCCCTGGCCCAGCACCAATACAGAAGCACCTGCCGCCTTGCTGGCGCGCTGCCCGGTTGCTGCCGCGACGCCGCTGGTTCGATCGCGGGAACTTGCCGCGATGGCCGGTGTCGCCGAGGTGATGGTCAAGGACGAACGCGCGCGCATGGGGCTGGGCAGCTTCAAGGCGCTCGGAGCGGCCTATGTCATCGCCTGCGACGCCGCAACAGGCAACGCCAGGGGTCAGACATATGTGACGGCCAGTGCGGGCAATCATGGCCTGTCCGTTGCCGCTGGCGCACAAGCCTTTGGCGCCACCGCCGTGATCTATCTGGCAGAAACGGTGCCCGAGAGCTTTGCGGACCGTTTGCGCAGTTTCGGAGCAGATGTGCGCCGCCACGGGGCCGTCTACGAGGACAGCATGGCCGAAGCCGAGCGCGAGGCCCGTGCCCGGAATTGGGCACTGCTGTCGGACAGTTCCTGGCTCGGATACACCTCAGTCCCTCATCGGCTGATGGAAGGGTACACGGTGCTGATGCAAGAAGTGGTCGAAGCGACGCCTATGCCCACGCACATTTTCCTTCAGGCGGGCGTCGGCGGGTTGGCTGCCGCCTGCGCCGCCGTTGCGCGTGCTGCATGGGGAGATGCCCCGCGCATTGCCGTGGTGGAACCTGAAGCCGCCCCAGCCATTTACGCGTCGGTGCAGGCGGGATCTCCGCAAGTGACCGAAGGGCCAAGGTCCGACATGGGTCGACTTGATTGCAAGGAGCCCTCGCTGATTGCGCTCAAGGGCCTGGCGCGCGACGCAACGGATTTTGTTCTGATCAGTGAAGCCGAGGGGGCGTCTGGCAGTTCTGTTGCTGCAAAGGTTGGCCTGCCCTCTTCACCGTCCGGGGCAGCAGGTCTTGCAGCCCTGCTGGCGAGCATGGACCATCGCCACGCATTGGGCCTCGACGACACATCACGCGTGCTGTTGATCCTGAGCGAGGACACGGCAGCATGACTGCCCCTACGCGTGGTTTCCCGGATGCGGAGTTCGAGGCACGGACGCACAACGCCCAAGCGTTGATGGCCGAGGCCGGCCTATCCGCCCTGCTGCTCACGACTGAGCCCGAAGTGCGATACTACACAGGATTTTTGACCCGGTTCTGGGAAAGCCCAACGCGCCCTTGGTATGTGGTGCTGCCTGAAAGCGGGCCGCCGATTGCCGTTATACCGTCGATTGGCGCACACCTGATGGGCCAGACATGGATCACCGACATGCGCACCTGGCAATCGCCAGACTACGATGACGACGGCGTTGGTCTGTTGGCTGACACGCTGCGCGAAGTGGTGCCGCAGGACGGCGACATCGGGCTGGCCGACGCGATGGAAAGCCATGTCCGGATGCCGCGCGCTGATTTTCAGGCACTTGAACTGGCGCTGCAGCCGCGGAGATTGGTGTCGGACAAACAGATCACGCGACGCGTGCGGATGAAAAAATCCGAGGCAGAGATTGCCAAAATCCGTTTCGCTGCCGGCATTGCCGACCGCGCCTTTGCGCGGGTGCCGGACATTGCCCGGCCGGGCACATCGCTCAGCACTGTGTTCCGGGGTTTCCAGGCGCTTTGTCTCGACGAATGCGCGGATTGGGTGCCCTATCTTGCAGGCGCGTTAGACTACGGTGGCTACAGCGATGTCATCTCTCCCGCAACGGACGCGCCGGTGCAACAGGGGCATGTCCTCATGCTCGACACCGGTTTGGTGCACGACGGATACTTCTGCGACTTCGACAGGAATTTCAGCATCGGCGCGCCCAGCCCTGCGGTCCAAAGTGCGCATGCCCGCCTGATCGACGCGACCAGGGCTGGGTTTGACGCGGCCCGGCCCGGCGCGACGGCAGCGGACCTTTTCCAAGCGATGCATGCCGTCGCCACTCCCCAAGGGGGCGCTACGGATGCCGGGCGCTTTGGGCACGGCGTGGGCATGCAATTGACCGAATGGCCGTCGATCATCGCCGCGGATCAGACCGAACTGGTCCCCGGTATGACCCTGACGCTCGAACCCTCGGTGTCGCTGGACGGTGGACGTATCATGGTGCACGAGGAAAACATCGTCATCCGCGAGACGGGCGCGGAGTGGCTGTCGGCGCCGCAAGACAGCGCCATCCGTGTGCTGACGTGAACGCGCCTTACGACCTTGAAACGGACCGCCCGGCACAGCTTGGGCTCATCGCGCTTCAGGCCGATGAGACAATCGAACAGGACATGCGCCAGCTTTTGCCGCACCATGTCGAATACATGGTCAGCCGCGTGCCATCGGGCGCTTCTGTCACCCCCGAAACACTTGCGGACATGGCAGCGCATCTGACCGAAGCCGCGCGACTTTTGCCGCGCGGCGCTGACTTGTCGTGCGTCGCCTATGGCTGCACCTCGGGCGCGGCAGAGATCGGCGCCGAACGGATCAGGGATCTGATACACGCCGGTATCGCAACCCCAAGTGTCACTGACCCCGTGACGGCGCTGACCGCGGTCTGCAGGTCTCTCGGTGTCACTCGGTTGGGCTTGTTGAGCCCGTATATCGCAAGCGTGTCTGACAGGTTGCGCGCCGTCCTTGCCGCCTCAGGCATAGAGGTCGTGTCATTCACCAGCTTCAACGAACCGGTTGAGGAGCGCGTGGTGCGGATTGCGTCGCAATCGGTGATCGCAGCCGCGCAGGATCTGGGCCGTGATGCGCAGGTTGACGCGCTTTTCCTGTCCTGCACCAATCTGCGTACGCTGCGCGCTATCCCGGTGATAGAAGCGGCCCGCGGCATTCCTGTCCTGTCCAGCAATCTTGTTCTCGCCTGGCACATGACACAGCTGGCAGGCGAAACGCTGGCCCCTGATCTGCCCTTTCGCCTTGCTATTCAGGACGCCACTCTTGCCGCGTCATCCCGATAAACATGTCGCCCGCGCCGCCATCGACATTCCGATCCACCACGTCGCGCAGGGTTTGAGTGGTGTTGATGGCCCGCCAGCCGGGGCCGGAGAAGGTTGACCGCTTGAACACGTGGCGCGACAGAAGCGGATTGGTCAGCGCCTGGCTGAACGCATCAAGGGCAACGAATTTCAGCACCAGATTGGGCAGTGGGCTGTTGGGCACGCGATCTTCGCAAAACAGGCCCACGTGGAAGTCCACATCGCGTGGACCTGCGTAAGAATTGCGCAGCATAACAGCCACCTCAGGATCGGATGAAATCGCCTCGAAGTTGAAGGGCCTGCGCTGGCTCATGTAGTCGCAATAGTCCGAGAAACTGGCCAACGCGCAATCCCGGTCCTGTTCGATTGACGCAACCTCGATGTGCAAAAGCGGGTCTGCAGTGTTTCGCGGCCCCAGTTCCGCCGCTTGCGTCGCACTGATGTCTGCAAACGCCGACAGCAGTCCGTTTTTGATCAGCGGCGCATTGTTCATGAACGTGGACGCAAGGGGGAGCGACTGTCCGCCCCAAGTTAGCATATCTGGGATCAATGCGTGCCACCGGTACAGCAGGCTGAATTCCGTCGTGATCCAGTTCGGCTTGTTCCAAACCGCGTCCCACGCCACCGACGGGTCAGCGCGCAAATTGAACGGCAGGGGCGAGATGTGGTTGATGTAATCCTCGACCACAATCTTGATGAACATCACGATCACACTGTTGCGCGCGGTCTCAAAGACGCGGTCATCGTCCCAATCGGGGTGTTCCGCCTCGATCTCACCAGCGAGACGGTTGTGTTCGCGCAGAAACAGCGTGTTCAGCATCGCCACCTGCGGGACCGAATTCGCCCGGTCGCCGCCAAAAGCAAAGAGTTTTGCCCGTTGGTCTGCAGTCGTTTTGCTCAAGCCCAGTGGCGGGTCCAGCACGTCAAACTGCGGTTTGACCTTGTCATTTTCGTATAGAAACGGTGCGTATTCCTCACCATCAATCATCTGCCAGGCAAGCCGTCCCTTTTCCCCCGCCGTGTCCGAACGATGGCGCAGCGCAAGTGTCTGTTCGCGCGTACGGCCGTAAAGTGGGCACAGATCAATCTCGTGATTGGACGTATTGCGCTTCAGACGGTGGGTGGGATCGACGCCCTCAGGCACGAGATCTTCGGACTCGGTGCGGATGAATCCGTCGGTCAGATATTGGGCAAAGGCGGGAAAAAGGCATGTCGACTTGGGGCACATGCGCTGCGTGCCGTCCTTGCGTCGAAACAGATCGGCCAACACGTCCGGATCGGGCGCATTTTCGCGCGGACGCGGTGGCAGATGTCGGCCACTCCATCTCTTGTCGGTCAGACCGCCCCACCAGACATAATCACGCTCGGTGCTAAGGGGGTGCGGACGTGGGCGCGCGCGGTTCACCACGCGATTTATCGCCCACCGGTTCACAAGGCTGGCGAGGGGCGGAATGGCTTCAACGACTGTGAAAAGGACCCGTTGGACGGAATACGGCAGAATAGACATAATGTGCTCAAACAATTGGCGAATGGAATGCGACGAGCATGATCCATGACATCGCGAAATGCCAGATTAAGTTGAAACCGGCCCGCGTTAAGCCAACAATTACAGCGCTTTCAGCGCAACCCTGAGCTTTGCCCGCGCCACTGCAGACAATTCAAGGTTTAATACTGTCATCTCTATTTGTCGCAGCATGCGCTATACAGCGGATGTGAAGCACGATTCGACGGCGCCGCACAGAAGGACAGTTTCCATGAAAAATCTTACAATTCTATGCTTTTTCGTACTGGCACTGTACGGCCTGGCAGCCTCGGCCCAGCAAGGGCCACCGACTGTCACCGTCGCAAGTCCGGTTGTCAAAACCATCGTCGAAGATGATGAGTTCGTTGGCAGGTTTGAAGCGCAATCTGACGTTGTCGTGCGCGCGCGGGTGTCGGGATACCTCGAAGACGTTCACTTCGATGACGGCAGCCTGGTCGAGCAGGGCCAGCTTCTGTTCACCATTGATCAGCGACAGTTTCGGACCGCCCTGCGACAAGCGCGGGCGCAAATCGACGTGGCCACCGCCACCTATGAATTTGCCGAGGAACAGCTGGAACGGGCACAAGCCCTGATTGGCAATGGCACCATCCCGCAAAGTGTGCTGGACGAACGGCGCGAGGCGTACCTTGCGGCGCAAGGTGCTTTGGAACAGGCGCGCGCCGCGGTTGAACTGGCCGAGCTGGACCTGGAGTTTTCAGAAATTCGCGCCCCCATGGCGGGCCGCATCGACCGCTCGCTGATCGACCCTGGCAACCTTGTGTCGGCCAACCAGACCGAGTTGACAAGCATCGTGTCCAACGATCCCATCTACTTCTTCTTCGACATCGACGAACGGTACTTCCTGGCCTACGCCCGCGACGCGCGGGCTCGCGGCAGTGCCCTGCAAGAGGGCGGCGGTGCGCTTGAGGTCAAAGTGACGCTGTCGGACGCGCGTATCCCGGCCCAGACTGGAACGCTCGATTTCTCGGAAAACCGGATCGACGCCGATACGGGAACGATGCGCGTACGTGCCATCCTACCCAATCCTGATGAACTGTTGACGCCCGGCCTATTCGGGCGAGTGAACGTCCCCGGCTCACTTCCTTATGAGGGTATTCTCGTACCGGATCGCGCCATCGTGGCGGACCAGAACCGCAGGCTTGTCATGACGGTGGGCGAAGACGGGGTGGTCACCCCGCTGCCCGTGCGCCCCGGACCACGCATCGACGGCTACCGTGTCATTCGCGAAGGCATGGATGGCAGCGAGACCATCGTTATCGACGGACTGGTCAGTGCACGCCCAGGCACGACCGTAAACCCAGACCGGGTTGACCTGCCCCTGGTCGCGGAAAACTAGGATGGGGCGCTTTTTCGTCACCCGCCCGATCTTTGCCATCGTTGTTTCGGTCATAATGACCATCGTCGGCCTGATCGCGTATTTCCAGCTTCCGATCGAACAATACCCCGCAATCGCACCACCTTCTATTGTCGTGCAGGCCAGCTACCCCGGCGCCGACGCGGAAACGATCGCCAATACCGTTGCCACCCCGTTGGAACAGGAAATCAACGGGGTCGAGGGGATGCTCTACCTGTCCTCCTACTCGACTGCCGACGGAACGGTGAGCGTGACCATCACCTTTGAATTGGGCACTGATTTGGACACCGCACAGGTGCTGGTGCAGAACCGGGTCGCCATCGCCGAACCGCGCCTGCCCCAGGAAGTCCGCGCCTTGGGTGTGACCACAACCAAATCCTCCCCCGACCTGATGATGGTCGTGCACATGTTGTCGCCGGACGAAAGCTTCGACCAGCTTTATGTCTCTAACTACGCCCGCGCACGCGTGCGCGACAGGCTGATACGCATAGACGGTGTGGGCAGTCTGCTGATCTTTGGCGAACGCGAGTTCTCGGCGCGCGTGTGGCTAGATCCGGACAAGCTGACATCGCTGGGATTGACAGCGGGCGACGTGGTGGGCGCGCTGCGCGAACAAAACGTGCAGGTGTCCGGCGGATCACTGGGCGCGCCGCCCAATGCAGCCGACAACGCATTTCAGGTGTCGATCACGACCCAAGGTCGGCTCGAGGATCCTCGCGAGTTTGGCCGGGTGATCGTGAAAGCATCGGAAGATGGGCGCGTGGTGCGCGTCCGCGACGTCGCACGGGTTGAGATCGGGGCGCGGTCCTACGTCACCAACTCGTATCTCGACAACAGTCCCGCCGTGGCTTTGGGCGTGTTTCAGCGACCCGGCTCGAACGCCCTGGACACCGCCGCCGAAGTGCGCGCCACCATGGACGAGCTAGCCGAGGATTTTCCGAGTGGGCTGGAGTACCGCGTCGTTTACAACCCGACCGAATTCATCAGCGCTTCTATCGACGCCGTCTACACCACATTGCTCGAAGCCGTTTTGCTGGTCGTGATCGTCATCCTCGTTTTCCTGCAAAGCTGGCGCACGGCGATCATTCCCTTGCTCGCTGTACCAGTCTCCCTCATCGCCACATTCGCGGTGATGCTGGCCCTGGGCTACACCCTCAACCTGCTGACGCTGTTCGGATTGATCCTGGCCATCGGAATCGTGGTGGATGACGCCATCGTCGTGGTCGAAAACGTCGAGCGCAACATTCAGAACGGCCTGTCCCCGCGCGATGCATCTGCACGGACGATGGACGAGGTGCAAAGCGCCATCATCGGCACGTCACTGGTGTTGATTGCTGTTTTTGTTCCGGCTGCACTTGTTCCCGGCATCACCGGGCAGTTCTACCGGCAGTTCGCTGTGACCATTGCCGTTGCGACCGTCATTTCCAGCATCAACTCGCTCAGCCTGTCGCCTGCACTCGCCGCAGTCCTACTCAAGCCCCACGACGCGAAACCGTCCCGCAACCCGCTGGCAAGGATCGTCGATGTCTTTGCCAACGGGTTCAACCGCGGCTTTGATGCGATGACGCGGGGCTATGCGGCCGTTGTCCGCGTGCTGGTCGGGACATGGGGCATGATCGCCGTTGCATTCCTCGCATTCGTCGCGCTGTTGGGCACGGCTTGGTGGGTTAACGAACAAGTGCCCACAGGCTTCATTCCGGACGCCGATCAGGGCTACGCGATTGTCGTGGTGCAATTGCCCGAAGGCGCGTCGCTCGACCGGACCGATGCAGTGATGCGGCAAGCGACCGAAATCGCCCTCGAAACACCTGGGGTGACCAACGCGGTGGCCTTTGCAGGTTTCTCGGGCGCGACCTTTACCAATGCCAGCAACCAGGGCGTCATCTTTACGACCTTCGCACCGTTCGAGGAACGGCTTGAAAGCAGGCTGAACGCCAATGCCATCGTGGGCCAGATCTTTGGCCGGATGCAGGTGATCCGTGAGGCCTTCATCATCGCCATAGCACCTCCCGCCGTAAGCGGTGTGGGCACCGGCGGGGGCTTCAAGATGCAGCTGCAGGACAACGAAAGCGCGGATATGACGCGCGCCCTGAACACCGCCTACGCAATCATGGGAGCGGCACAACAATCCGACAAGGTGACCGGCGTCTTCACTACATTCTCGGCCAGTTCGCCGCAGGTGTTCCTTGAGATTGACCGCGTGCGGGCGCAGATGCTGAACGTGCCGATTGGAGAGATTTTCGAGACGCTGTCGATCAACCTTGGTTCGGCTTACGTCAACGACTTCAACGCCTTTGGCCGCCTGTTCCAGGTGCGCGCACAGGCTGATCAGCAGTTCCGACTGGAGGAGGAGGACATTCGCGCGCTCCGGGTGCGTACAGCAACAGGCGCATTGGTCCCGTTGGGCACGCTGGTGTCCGTTGTTGACACGGCGGGACCCGCGCTTGTGCAGCGGTACAACCAGCTTGTGTCAGTGCCCTTGCAGGGCAACGCAGCGCCGGGCGTCTCCACCGGCGATGCCCTGATCGCGATGGAGGAATTGGCCGAGCAATTGATGCCGCCGGGTGTGAGCTATGAATGGACCGAACTAGCCCTGCAGGAACGCAATCAGGGCAACACGGCCACTTACATCTTTGCGTTTTCGGTGCTCTTTGCTTTCCTGTTTCTGGCCGCACTTTACGAAAGCTGGGTTTTGCCGCTCGCCATCATCCTTGTTGTGCCGCTTGCCGTCCTGTCCGCACTGTCTGGAGTCATGTTGCGCGGCATGGACAACAACATCCTGACGCAGGTGGGATTGATCGTGCTTGTGGGATTGTCAGCCAAGAATGCCATCCTGATCGTGGAATTCGCCAAACATGCGCAGGAGGAAAAAGGGATGTCCCCGGCAGAGGCTGCGGTGGATGCCTGCAGATTGCGCCTACGGCCCATCCTGATGACGGCCTTTGCCTTTATCCTTGGCGTTGTGCCACTGATGATCGCAACCGGACCAGGGGCCGAGATGCGCCAGGCTCTGGGCACAGCTGTCTTCTTCGGAATGTCGGGGGTGACCTTCCTCGGTCTGTTCTTCACGCCTGTGTTCTATGTGGCCTTGCGCCGCGTCTTTCCGATGCGGTCGCCCGACGAGGATACGGCGCCGAAGCCGGCATGATCCTCGCCCCGGCGCATCGCGCTGGGGCTTTGACCAAACGCCTGCCTGAACGCGCGTGTCAGGGCGCTCGCGTTGTCATATCCGCAGCGGCCCGCAATCTCGGACACGGGCAGATCACTGTCCAGCACCAGCCGCCGCGCTGCGTTCAATCGCTGCCGCCGGTAAATTGCCGATGGGCTGGCGCGCAATGCGCCTTGCATGCGTTGCTCCAGCGTTTTTTGCGTGCATCCGACGCGGCGCGCCAGTTCGGGGATCGAAAGCGGTGTTTCGATATGGTCCTGCATGAGCGCGACCGCCCGGTTCACAGTCCGCCCCGCCGGGATGGTCGCCGGGCCCGGCACGGCATCACGCGACATGAACATCTGTGCCACGTCCAGTGCAACCCCGGCACCGTGGGCCGACCCGATCAGGTCCGTCACCAGATCAAACGCCGCCATTGCACCCGAACACGTGACGCGATCCCCGTCGATCACGTGGCGCGCACGCACTGTATCGATGTTAGGAAATGCCTCGGCAAAGGTATCGAGCATATCCCAGTGAATGGTTGCGCGGTATCCGTCCAAGAGGCCCGCGCGTGCCAGCAACCACGCGCCCGTATCGATCCCGCTGACCACTCGCGCGCGACCTGCGGCGCGCTTGACCGCCCGCACCACCTCAAGCCGATCAAGATGGCGGATGCCATAGGATGGCATCAAAACCAGTGCCGATCCATCGATGTCGGCAAGTGGCAGATCGGGCGTGATCTTCAAGCCGCTTGAGCTCTGAACAGCTGCCCCATCCAAGGTCGCAAACCGCCAGCGGTAGTGTTGCTGTTGCAAAAAGCCGTTGGCCGCGCGCAGCGGCTCCACAAAGTTAGCGAGGCAATGATTGGAAAACTGATCAAACAACACGATGTCCACATGCTGCATTGCGTCATGGATTTTCGGCCAATCCTGCATGATCAAGACCTAATACGGCATAGCATGGTCGCGCAAGTCGCCATCAGATTGCGCAAGAACGACAGAGGGATGATCCACATGCAGTTTGGCCTCACCGAAGAGCAGGACATGATCGTTTCGACCGTGCGCAGTTTTGTCGAAAACGAAATCTACCCGCATGAGGCCGAGGTCGAGCGCACAGGCCAGGTCCCGCATGCGCTGGGGGAAGAGATCAAGCGCAAGGTCATCGACATGGGCTTTTACGCTTGCAATTTCCCCGAAGAGGTCGGGGGTGCAGGGCTCAGCCATCTTGATTTCACCCTTGTTGAGCGCGAGTTGGGGCGCGGGTCGATGGCGCTGACCCATTTCTTCGGCCGACCGCAGAACATCCTGATGGCCTGTAACGGCGAACAGCGTGAACGCTACTTGCTACCTGCCGTGCGCGGCGACAGAATGGATGCGCTGGCCATGACCGAACCCGATGCCGGATCAGACGTACGCGGTATGAAATGCACCGCAATACGTGACGGCGGAGATTGGGTCATCAACGGGTCGAAGCATTTCATCTCAGGCGCGGAACACGCAGATTTTTTCATCGTGTTCATTGCCACCGGTGTCGATGACACGCCTAAGGGCCCCAAAAAGCGGATCACGAGCTTTCTTGTGGATCGCGGCACCCCCGGGTTCGAAGTGCGCGACGGCTACAATTCGGTGAGCCACAAGGGCTACAAAAACTGCATCCTTTACTTCGACGACTGCCGTCTGCCCGATGCGCAGGTGCTGGGCGACGTGGATGGCGGGTTTGCTGTGATGAACGAATGGCTGTACGCCACGCGCCTGACCGTCGCGGCGTTTTCCGTGGGCCGCGCGCGCCGCTGCTTTGACTACGCTCTAAACTATGCGGCAGGGCGTAAACAGTTCGGCCAGCCCATCGGGAAGTTCCAAGGCGTCAGCTTTCAGATCGCCGACATGATCACCGAAATCGACGCAGCGGACTGGCTCACGCTTGCCGCCGCGTGGCGGCTGGATCAAGGCCTGCCCGCAAACAGGGAGATCGCGTCAGCCAAGCTCTACGCCTCCGAAGCGTTAGCGCGGGTGACAGATACCACCTTGCAGATCTATGGCGGCATGGGATTGATGGACGACTTTCCCATCGAACGCTTCTGGCGTGATGCACGGGTGGAACGCATCTGGGACGGGACCAGCGAAATCCAGCGCCACATCATCAGCCGCGACCTGTTGCGGCCTTTGGGCGCTTAAGTTGGTTTCGGAGGGACCCCACCCATTCGACGGCAACGAGGGGCCAGCCCCTCGCGCTCCCCGGGATTTTTTTGAAACAGGGAAGATGGGGTTGCAGCGACTGTTGCGCCCCAAATCCATCGCTGTGGTTGGCGGCGGCGTTTGGTGTGCATCGGTGATTGCGCAAGCCGAAGCCTTCGGCTTCGCCGGAGCGATGTGGCCCGTACACCCAACCAAAGCGATGGTTGGCGGACACGGGGCGTTTCCGACCGTTGAGGACTTGCCCGCCGCGCCAGATTCGGCATTCGTCGGAGTGAACAGAGAAGCGACAGTGGGGGTCGTGGGCACCCTCGCCCGGATCGGGGCCGGTGGTGCGGTTTGTTTCGCATCCGGCTTTTCTGAGGCGGAGGCCGAGCGCACGGATGGAGCGCGATTGCAGGACCGATTGATCGCGGCGGCAGGCAACATGCCGATCCTTGGCCCTAACTGTTACGGCTTCATCAATGCGCTCGACCAGGCTCTGCTGTGGCCCGATCAACATGGTTGCGCGCCGGTGGACCGGGGCGTGGCCATCCTCACCCAAAGCTCGAACATCGCGATCAACCTGACGATGCAGCAACGCGCGCTGCCCATCGCATATGCGATCACCTGCGGAAACATGGCGCAGATCAACCAGGCAGAACTGGCCCTTGAATTGCTGACTGACCGGCGTGTAACCGCCATTGGCCTGCACGTCGAGGGGTTCCGCGACCTGCGTGCGTGGGAGGCGCTGGCCGCGGCGGCGCACGCGCAGGGCGTGCCTCTGGTCGCCCTCAAGGTCGGCGCGTCAGATCAGGCGCAGAACGCAACCATATCGCACACGGCCTCCCTCGCCGGATCTGACACCGGTGCGCAGGCTTTTCTCGATCGGTTGGGGATCGCACGGGTCAGTACCTTGCCGGATCTTCTCGAAACCCTGACGCTGCTACATGTGCACGGGCCTCTGCATGCCCCAGGCATTGCTTCAATCAGCTGTTCGGGGGGTGAGGCAAGCCTCGTCGCGGATATGGCGCACGCGTTGGACCTGACCTTTCCGCCCTTAACGCCCGACCAAATGACGGCTCTGCGCGACACCCTCGGGCCCATGGTCGCACTCGCTAACCCGCTAGACTACCACACCTACATCTGGCGCGATGCCGACCGGATGGCGCAGGCTTGGACGGCAATGACCGGGGACGGGATCGGCATGACACTGTCAATCGTGGACTACCCCACAACCGATCCTTCTGACTGGTCGTGCACGGTGGACGCGGCCATCGCAGCCAAAGCGCTTTCCGATGCGCCCTTTGGCGTTGTGGCAACCCTGCCGGAATTGATGCCGCCAGCCATTGCACAGCAATTGGCCGCAGGCGGGGTCGTTCCATTCCACGGCCTGCGCGAGACCCTGGCAGCCATTGCGGCAGCGCAGCAGACAAGTGAACCTCATCCGTCGCCGGTCTGTTTGCCCGGCAAGTCCGATGCCGATCTGGTCCTGACAGAGGCAGAGGCAAAGGCGACATTGTCCTCCTACGGAGTTAATGTTCCGCGCAATTTCATAGCGCCCAGCAACAATGTGGCGCAGGCCGCGGCAACCCTGAAGGGCCCCTTCGCCGTCAAGGGCCTTGGCCTTGCGCACAAGACCGAAGCGCATGCCGTGCGCCTGAACGTTGCCCCGGACGACCTGCACGCGATCGCGGCAGACATAGGCACATCCACTGTCCTGATCGAAGAAATGGTGACCGATGGTGTCGTTGAAATGCTGGTCGGTGTCCTGCGCGACCCGGCGCACGGCTTTGTTCTGACCATCGGGGCGGGCGGGGTGCTGACCGAAGTTATGCAGGACGTCACGCACCTGTTGCTGCCGGTCCGTGCGGCAGATGTAGACACGGCTTTAGGCCGCTTGCGCAGCGCGCGTTTGCTGGATGGGTACCGGGGCAAGCCACCCGCAAACAGGCAAGCCATCGTCGATGCGGTTCTTGCGATCCAGGACTACGTGCTTGCCCATGCCGACACCGTCGGCGAGGTTGAGGTCAACCCGTTGATCTGCACACCCACCCGCGCCGTTGCCGTAGATGCACTGATAAGAAAGGCCTGAACCATGAGCCCCATAAAAACAAGACGCGAGGGCGCAATACTTGAAGTCACTCTGGACCGGCCAAAAGCGAATGCCATCGACCTCGCGACCAGTCGGATCATGGGCGAAGCCTTCCTCGCGTTTCGGGATGATCCCGAATTGCGGGTGGCGATCATCACCGGGGCTGGCGAGAAGTTCTTTTCGCCCGGCTGGGACCTCAAAGCCGCTGCAGATGGCGATGCGGTCGACGGCGACTACGGCGTTGGCGGCTTCGGCGGATTGCAGGAATTGCGTGGGCTGAACAAGCCGGTGATTGCCGCCGTGAATGGAATTGCCTGCGGGGGTGGGTTGGAACTTGCCCTGAGTGCCGACATGATCCTTGCCGCCGATCACGCGACCTTTGCCCTGCCAGAGATACGATCGGGTACGGTAGCGGATGCGGCCAGCATCAAGCTGCCCAAGCGCATCCCGTATCACATCGCCATGGAACTTTTGCTGACAGGGCGCTGGTTCGACGCCAAGGAAGCGCATCGTTGGGGGCTGATCAACGAAGTCGTTCCGGCCCAGGACCTCATGGACCGGGCGTGGGAGCTTGCCCGTTTGATCGCTTCAGGCCCGCCATTGGTCTATGCTGCCATCAAGGAGGTGGTACGCGACGCTGAGGATTCGAAGTTTCAGGACGCCATGAACCGCATCACCAACAGCCAATTGCCCGCCGTCGAGACGCTGTATCGTTCCGAGGATCAGCTGGAAGGCGCTCGCGCCTTCGCAGAGAAGCGCGACCCGGTGTGGAAAGGTCGCTAGGGTGTGATGCGCTGATCAACAGGCAGGCCACTTGGCACGGAGAGCGGGATGCCCAGCTTGTCATCACGCGCTGATCTGCCTGTCAGAGCCTCTAGAAAGGCGACAATTGCGTCAACCTCCGTATCGCTCATTGCGTTGGGCTCAAGCGTCACAGCGGCGCGTTGGCGTGCAATTTCACGGCTGTCCTGCCACACCATGAAATCAACGTGCGCAAGCCATGGGACGTCTGGAAGGGCGGCCAACTCGCGCGTCCATGCCTCGAACCCGTGCAGTGGATCCAGATGGTGGCGCACAATCCCTTCGAGAGTCGGGTACGCGCCATTGTGCCCGTAAGGTGCTGTCAAAGCGACGTTTCTCAGCATTGGCGTCTTGAAGGCATAAGCGTCCTCAAGCACATCACTTTCGCCCATGCGCCCAACATCGCGCACCATGGGATCAAAGCGCCGCGTGCGCCCCGGACCGAAAGGCGGCAATCCGATGGCGTGGAATTGCTGATCCGTCATCAGCGGCCCGGCATGGCAGGTGCTGCAATTGCCCTTGCCGTAGAACAGGGCCATGCCCGACTTTTCCACCCGACCAAGCGCTGTTCCGTCGCCCGCTAGATAAGCGTCGAAAGGGCTGTCAAAACTGCTCCACTCCCAGATCATAAAGGCGCTCAGCGCATTGGCGATGTCAGCAATGGCGATGTCTTCGGCGGCTGTGATGTGGTCGTAAGCGGAGGCGAACCCTTCGACATATGCCGGGATGTGCCGCACACGGTCGGTGAGGATGGGCCAAGCATAATCCATACGTTGGTGGATTGCTCCCGCAACTTCGTTCTCCTTCGGGTTCCCAGCCATTTCAAACTGGGCAACAAGCGGAAAAATTGCCTGCGCTGCCAACAAGTTGTCCAAGCCTTCCGGCAGCCACTCCTCCGCCGGTGAATTGAACCCGTTCTCATACATATCGGCGACGCTGAGGCGGCCATCGTGGAACATGGTGTGCAAGTCGCGGGCGCCCAGGTTCCAGAGGCCCGGCGCATTGCGGGGAATGCGTTTGCGAATCCGGTCTTCCCCCGTCCCTGCTGTCCGCTTTGGTCCCAAACCCTCACCGCCTTCCCCGATGCCCAGGCTCAGACCGTCGGCAGTGCCAAGGTCGGGATGGTGGCAGGTGGAGCATGCGATGTTTCGATTGCCGGACAGGATACGATCGTAAAACAAAAGCTGGCCGAGTTTGGCTTGCGCGGGGTCGACCGCAATGAAATCATCCGATGTCAGGGGACGCGGCAGATCGTCGGCCAAAGCCGGTGCCGCAGCCAGGAGGATCACATGCGTAAACTTGCCATAGCCTTTGTTTTTATGGCTTTTCCAGCTTTTGCAGAGATCGAGGAAGCGCGCGACCTGATGGAGGCTGGCGCATATGAGGCGGCGTATGACGCGCTGTGGCCTGCGGCCCGGTCGGGCAATGCGGATGCCGAGGAGTTGATCGGGGTAATGTATGCCTTGGGCCTCGGGGTCGAGCGCGACGATGAGCGGGCCTTTGAATGGTATTTGCGGTCGTCGATGAAGGGGCATCCCGGTGCCCAATCCGGGGTCGGATGGTACTATGAGATCGGGCGTGGGATGCCTGCGCCCGATCTGGTGCGCGCCTATATGTGGTACACGCTGAGTGCGATCGGCGGCGACCCGGATGCGGCGATTTCGCTGGAAGAGGTGGTCAAAAAAATGACCAAGGACGAAATTGAACGGGCGCATATTCTGGTCGCTGATTACAAGGTGTGGATGTATCCCTTTCGCTGAGTTTGGCAGCAGATGCTGGGCTTGGGAAGTGCGATCACCGTCGCGCCACGTTCATCACTGAACGCGGCCCGACCGTTTACTCCAATTTGGCGGACCGACACTCCCGCCTTGCGCTTTAGCTGGCCGCTGCCGCTGTGAACCCTTCCGCGGCATTCTTCATGGCGGTGGCGAAGGGACCGGGGCCATAGCTGGCGCGACTGACGCCAAGGGCTGCGACCTCCGACACTGATCCCAGCGCACCGCGCATCATCACGTTGACCGGAAGGGACGTGGCGCCGCAGATCTGTTCGATCATTGCGTGGTCGGTCAGGCCGGGGATGAAGAAGCCGCTCGCACCTGCGTCGGCATAGGCAGTCGCGCGGTCGATGGCCTCGGCCACATGATCGGCGTGGGCATCCGGTTTCGATTTCAGGAAAATGTCGGTGCGCGCATTGATGAACAGGGGAATGCCTGCTGCCTCCGCAGCGGTGCGCACGGCCTTGATCCGGGCGACCTGGGTATCGACGGGGTGCAAACCCTCCCCGCCGACCACTTGATCTTCGAAGTTCAGGCCGATGGCGCCGGTGCCGATCAGCGCGGTAATGTTGGCGGCCAGCGGTTCGGAGTCTACGGCATAGCCTCCTTCTAAGTCGATGGAGACAGGTATGTCGACGCAATCCACGATCCGCTGGGCGATGGGCAACAGCACATCAAGCGGGATCTGTTCCCCATCGGCGTATCCCTGCGCCTCGGCCACGGACCAGCTGCCGGTCGCGATGGCCGCGGACCCTGCCGCGGCGACCGCTTTGGCCGATCCGGCATCCCAGATGTTGTAGATCACCAGCGGCGTGCCCGGAACGTGAAGCGCGGCGAAGGCGGTGGCTTTGTCAGCTTGGCACATTGGTCGCATCCATGTGGTTGGTTGGCTCGCCCGCAGCATTGCGTGACGACACGGCCGCGGCAAGTGGTATTGCACTGTTTCGTTCGCCACCGGAGCCGCACCTTGTTTTCCAGGTGTCTGGAGCACTTATGTTGCCCGGCGTGTCCGACCGTTGAGCAAGTTCAAGCTCACGGAGAGGTCATATCAGGTGATCCACTTGTGGCGCAGAAGAACCGGATTTACCTCCCATGTTAGCCCGTGATCCGCGCCCCAATTCATTGAATGCGTAGATCAGAGGGCATCCTATACATTTGTAAAACATGTTTAATTCTGATCACGCCCCTTCCCAAAGGAAATCCAAAAATGAGCAGTCTGTCCTTCATCCAAATGTGTAAGGGCGCAGCGCCGCAGCTGTTTGCGTTGTTCGGTCTTGCCTTGTCCGCATCGGATGCGTTGGCCGATCCGATCGACATATCCCACGCGGTCGAAGCGGCGGGCATCGAGGTTGCCGCGTCAACCATTGTGGTGCGCCGGGTACCGGACAACCAGATTTGGATCAGCAACACAGATCGGTCCAGCCAGCGCTTTTCGCCTGCCTCGACGTCCAAGATCCCACACACATTGATTGCCTTGGAAGCCGGGGTGGCCCAACCGGACACTGTGTTCGAATGGGACGGCAAGCAGCGCGCCTTTGACAGTTGGAACCGGGATCATAGCCTGAGTTCGGCGTTCCCGAACTCGGTCGTGTGGGTGTATCAGGAAATTGCGAGACGCGTTGATCTGGCTGGCATGACCGAATGGCTTGCTCGTTTTGAGTACGGCAATGCCGAGACGGGCACCGAGGAAACGCTGACGACATATTGGTTGGATGACACGCTGCAGATTTCGGCAAGGGAACAGACCAAATTCCTTGAACGGCTGGCAGTACGCGATCTGCCGCTGTCAGATGCGACATATATTGCTGCCGAGGCCATCATGCAATCAGACGCCGGTGACGGCTGGACCATGTACAGCAAAACAGGGTGGCGCTTTCGTCGGTTCGCAATGGATATCGGCTGGCACGTTGGCTGGCTGCGGTGCAACGCAGAGACCTATCTTTTTGCGTTCAATTTGGACATGCCGGATCGCTCACATGTGCCTTTACGGCGCCAGGCCACATTCGCGGTCTTGGAGGCGGTGGGCGCATTCGATTGTCGGTAACGGGTTGAGGCGCGACCGGGGGAATTTGCACGCTCGTCCTTAGCGCCGGGTTGAAAGATCTGCGAAGCCGTCCGAACATCAATTCCGCATCTTCGCGCATCTGTGTCACGGTACCGAAGACGCCCGTTCTTTGCTAACATTTGGCCATGCGCAACATTGAGCTGTCGACATTTCTGGATGCCCCGCCGGACCAGGTCTGGGGCGCGTTGCGCACCGCGCGGCTCTTGCACTTTGTGGCACATCCAATCCTCAGATTTGACCCTGTGGATCCCCCGCAATTGCCTGAGCGATGGGCGGAAGGCGACTACACGGTGAAGATGACCTGGCACGGTATCATTCCGCTGGGTCGGCAGGTCATTCGCATTTCGCATCCCGAGGCAGCGGACGGCGTGCGACAGATCCGCGACAACGGCTCTAGCGCTCTGATCCGGCGGTGGGATCATCTGGTGACTGTGGTGCCGGAGGGTGCAGGCACGCTGTACACCGACAAAGTCGCCATCGAGGCGGGCGCCTTGACCTGGTTTGTCGCGCAATTTGCCAGATCATTTTATGCGCATCGGCAAAAGCGGTGGCAGCATTTGGTGGCAAATGGGTTTGACTATGGCGCGGAGTGATCTGATCACATGCCGTTCAATGGCCAAAAAGAAAAGGGCCGCCCTGGCGGGGACGGCCCAATCGTAAAGCGGATCCTGATCCGCCTCAGTTCAGATCGGCATCACGCGCCGCGTTCACGTCCGCTTCGGCGGCTGCCACGGCCTCTTGCAACGCAGCGAGGATCTCATCACCGCGGGCCACATTGGCCACGAACCAGTCGTTGACCGGGGCGGCTGCCTCGGCGAAGGCCGCTTTTTGCTCGGGCGTCGGCACGTAGAGGTCACCGCCCCCTGCGACGAACTCTTCGTACGCCTGGATCGACTTGCGCTTGGGCGAGGCGAAGGTGGCCTGTTGCAGCGCGTAGAAGCCGTCAACCACGACGCGGCGCATGTCTTCGGGCATCGCCATGAACTTCTCGTTCGACATCCACCACAGCGCGCCCATGTAGGCGTGACCGTCTAGTGTGACGTATTGCAGGCCCGCATCGGGGAACTTCATGCCCATGATGTCGGTGATGCCGTTCTTGGAGCCCTCAACCACGCCGGTCTGGAACGAGGTGAAGAGTTCAGGCCACGGGATCGGGGTGGGCGAAGCGCCCAGCGCGCGGACCAGCTCTTGCGGCAGGTCGGCGACCACGGTGCGGATTTTCAGCCCTTCCATATCGCCCGGCTCGGCGATGCGGCGTTGGGTGTTGGCGAAGTTGCGCCAGCCGCCGGTGTTGCCGATGGTCATCAGGCGGATGGCGCCACCGGAATCCTCAAGCGCCATGTCACGCATCGTGCGGACGAAATCGCCTTGCAGCACGTGTTCGGCGATGCGGTCGTCGGCCATCAGGTAGGGCAGGTCGAGCACCTGCACATACGGGAAGATACCCGAGGCGCCGCCGGAGGTGGAGATGAAGACGTCGATCGAGCCGTCGGCCACGCCTTGCAGGCATTCCGCACCGTTCGAGCAGAGCTGCGTGCCGATGAAAAGCTCCACGGCGATGGCACCGTTGGAGGCCGCTTCAACATAGTTCTTGAACACGACGAGGCCGTCATAGTCTTCGTCGTTCGTGTTCGAGTTGGCGGTGGCGCGGATCGTGTACTCCTGCGCAGCCGCCATCATGGCCGAGCCTGCGACAAGCGCGGCCGCCGTGAGGGTTTTGAGGGTCGTTTTGAGCATGTGGTTAGGTCCTCCCGTTAAGCTCTTGGATCAGTTGGCAAACCCCGTGAGACGGGGAATGGTCATGGAAATGGCGGGCACGTAGGTGATCAGGAAGATCACCGCGATTTCGATGGCGAGGAAGGGCAGGATCGCCTTGGCGATGGTTTCCACCTTCTCGCGACTGACGGCGGCCGCCACGAACAGCACAAGTCCCATGGGCGGTGTTGCCAGCCCCACGGTCAGGTTCACCGACATGATAATCGCGAAGTGGATCGGGTCGACGCCGAGGTCAACGAAGATCGGCCCGAGGATCGGCCCGAGGATGATGATCGCAGGACCTGCGTCGAGGAACATGCCGACGATGAACAAGAGCAGGTTGATCAGGAACAGCAGGATCAGCGGGTTTTCCGACAGCGTCAGGATGAAGTCGGCGAGGATTTGTGGTGCGTAGCTGAGCGAGACCACGGTTTTGAACGCCAGTGCTGCGCCGACGAGCAGTAGGACCACGGCAGAGGTGAGGCCCGCGCGGCTGAGGATGTCGGGCAGGTCCGACAGGCGCATGGTGCGCAGCACGAAGAAGGCGACGAAAACGGCGTAGGCCACGGCGACCGCTGCGGCTTCTGTCGGGGTGAAGACACCGCCGAGGATGCCGCCAAGGATCAGGACCGGTGTTTGCAGGGGCACGATGGCGCGTTTGCAGATGGTGCGGAATTCGCTGCTCACTTGAGTGCGTAAGGCGAGCATCAGCGCGTGGGCAACTACGACAGCGCCTGCGAAGGTGCCCCAGAGGATCAGCGGGGACGTCTCGCCCAGCGGTAGGAAGGCCCAGAGCAGGAGACCGATGTTGAGCCGGACGAGCGCCCAAGACACCCAGCGCTCCATCGCGCTAAGCTCGACGCCATCGAATTGCACCTTGTGCGCTGCGGGCAGGTCGTAACGGTCTGCGGTGAGGCGGATCATCACCATGAGGCCGACGCCGACGAGGATGCCGGGCACAATGCCTGCGAGGAACAGGGCAGCCACGCTTTCGCCCATGACATAAGCGTAGATGATCATGATGCCCGAGGGCGGGATGATCGGGCCAATGACGGATGAGGCGGCGGTGATGGCGGCGGCGTAGCGGCGGGTGTAGCCCTCTTTCTCCATCGCGGGAACCAGCATGGAGCCGAGCGCCGAGGTGTCGGCCACCGCGGAGCCCGAGAGGCCCGCGAAGAGGATGGAGGACAGGACGTTCACTTGTGCGAGACCGCCGCGCAGGTGGCCCATGAGTGCCTGGGAGAACTGGACAAGGCGGATGGTGATCCCGCCCTTGTTCATCAACTCGCCCGCCAGCATGAAGAACGGGATTGCCATCAGCGGGAAGCTATCCATCCCGTTGTAAACGTTGCGGTAAAGCAGCGTGATGTCGCGTTCCTGACCGTTAAGATACAGCAGGATGCCGGGGGCCGCGAGCAGACCAAAGAAGACCGGCAGGCCGATCAGGAGGAACAGCAGGAACAGCGGGAGGAACCAGATCAGCATGTCATTCGCTCCCCGCGGCCATGTCGCCCAGATCGAGGTCCGGCAGTTGGTCACCGCCGCCCATCATCTCGACCAGTTTGCGCAGGATCAGTTCGATATTGACCATGATCAGCAGGACGACCCCCACGAGCAGGGACAGCATCATCCAGCTGCGCGGGATGCGGAACCAGCCGTCAAAGGTGGGCAGGTAGAGGGAGGCGGTGGCGAAGCGGCCACCGAAGCCTGTGACCTCGGACCAGCCGATGGGCAGCGCGACGAGCAGGATGGAGAGCGAGATGAGCAGCAGAAACAGGCTGAGGAGCGCCGCTACGACGCGAGGAAGCACGCCTGAAATCATGTCGAGCGCCACGAACCCGCCGCGCCGGAAGGCTGTGGGGGCCATGAGGCCTGTCATCCAGAGCATGCAGAAGCGCGCGGCCTCGTCCGGCCAGGGCAGTGCGTTGTTGAAAACGTAGCGCGCGACCACCTGGATCAGGATCGCAATCACCATGGCCGCAATTGCCACGATGCCGATGGCGCGCCCGATCTTGAGCAGGGCGCCATTCACCCATGCAAACGGCGCAAGCACCGTCAGTAACAGACCCATGAAGGGCCCTCCCTTTGTCGGTCGCCCGGCGGTTTGTCCACCGTGGCCCATTTTCCGCTTTAACCCCGCGGGCGGGTCGTTTTACGCGTCCGTTAGGACGAGACGGAGCCGAAGTCGCCCCCAAAGAATGTGAGCGGTTGTCCGTCGCGCATTTGGGTACGCTGGACCTGGCCCACGATGATGACATGGTCACCCGCGTCATGCGCCGCCACCCTGCGACATTCAAACCGCGCAAGGCAATGATCAATAAGCGGAACTCCGTCGGCGTTCAGCTGGTAGGGATGGTCGTTTAGAATGTGCGCGTCACGGGCAGCACGCTTGCATACGTCATTTTGTTCCGCCGCCAGAACGTGGATGGCGTAGTGGTCCGCGGCTTCGAAATAGGGGAACCGCCGGGCGCCCCGGTCCACCGACCACAGCACGAGTGCCGGGTTGAGCGAGACCGAAGAAAAGCTGTTAGCCACGATCGCGATGGGACCGTCGGTGCTGGGCGCCGTAACGAGCGTCACGCCGGTGGCGAACTTGCCGAAGGCATCGCGCAATTGACGGCCGGAATTCGCGTCGGGCGAAAACACTGTAGGTTGCTGTAGGCTTTGCATCGTCATCAGGCCACCTCATGCCCGAGTGCCGCCTCGTAAAGGCGGAACCATGTCGGTCGATCGAGCGACACCTTGGTCGCGTCACCAATTTTCTTGATCCGGTCGACATTGTTCGTGCCCATGACCGGGATAATCTTTGCAGGATGCGCCAAGAGGAAGGCCGTCGCAACCGCCGCGCGGTCCACACCTTCGTCTTTTGCGATATCGTCCATCACTTGATGAAGTTTCTCGCTGCCTGTCATCAGGCCGCCCCCACCCAGTGGGGACCATGCCATCGGTGGCTGACCGTGCTGTTGGTGGAAGGCAAGATCGCCATTGGTGAAGGGCGTGATTTCGCTGAGGCTGATTTCGATCTGGTTCGTGACCAGCTGGGTCTTCATCGCCGATTGCAGCAGTTGCCAGTCCCACGGGCGGAAGTTGGACACACCCACGCTGCCGACTTTGCCCGAGGCCACCGCCTCGTCCAGTGCTGCGCCCGTTTCGTGTTGATCCATAAATGGATCCGGGCGGTGGATCAGCAGCAGGTCGATGTGATCAATCGCCATATCGCGCAACGAGTTTTCGATGCTCTGCATGATGTGTGCGCGGGAGGTGTCGTAGTATTTGACCGGCGCGTCGGCATAGCGGCCCATGGGGGCCACGATGTCGCATTTGGTTACGATCTCCATCTTGGACCGCAGGCCGGTGTCGGCCTTGAGCGCTTCGCCCAGAACCGCCTCGGCCACGTAGCCACCGTAGATGTCGGCCTGGTCGAAGGTGGTGATCCCCTGGTCGAGGCAAGCGTGGATCTTGGCCTGCACGTGGGACACGGAGGTGTCGCTGTCATCGGCCAGCCGCCACATGCCGTAGACAATGCGCGAAAAGTTGAGGGTATCGGATAGGTGGACGCGGTCCATTAGCGGCGCTCTCCTGCGGCGAGTGGTGTTGCGGGGGCGCTGTCTGGCACCCGGCCATAAGCATGGGGCAAAGAACAGGTTTTCAAGTGCGGCATGACGCGCGCACCGAAATGTTTTGCTTCGTCGAGATGCGGGTAGCCCGAGAAGATGAAGGCGCGGATGCCCATCTTTTGATACTCTTCGATCTTGGACATGACCTGGTCGGTGGAGCCCACGAGTGCGGCGCCGCAGCCCGAGCGCGCCCGGCCTACGCCGGTCCAGAGGCCCGGTTCGACATAGCCGAACTTGTCTGCGAGTTCGCGGACTTTGGCCTGGTGCGCGACGCCGAGCGATGTGGAGTCGAGCGCGCGGTCGCGGATCAACTGGCCGTATTCGTCATCGAGCTTCGACACGATGTAATCGGCGTATTCGCGGGCCTCAGCTTCCGTGTCCCGCACGATCATGTGGACGCGCAGGCCGTAGTCGAGCGTGCGGTTGTACTTCTCGGCCACCGCGTTCACGTCGCGCATCCGGCCTGCGAGGTTTTCCTGCGGCTCAGGCCACATGAGGTAGACGTCGCAGTGCTGGCCACAAAGTTCGAGGGCTGCGGGCGAGTAGCCACCGAAATACAAAAGCGGGCCGCCGGTCTGGTAGGGGCGCACGGGGTCGGTGGTGAGGCCGGTGAAGTTGTAGACATCGCCCTCGTAATTGATCTCGTCCCGTGTCCAGGCTTGCTTCAGGATTTCCACCACTTCGCGCGAGCGTTGGTAGCGGTAGTTGCTGTCCGCTTTCTCGCCCGGGAAGTCGGAGGAAATGATGTTCACCGTCAGCCGACCCTCAAGCATGTGGTCGAGTGTGGCGATGGTGCGGGCGAGCATGATGGGCTGCACTTCGCCGCAGCGGACGGCGGCCAGCAGGTTGATTTTGCTGGTGATCGGCGCGCAGCCTGCCACGAAGGACAGGGTGTCCTGGCCAACCTGATAGGATGAGGGGCAGAGGATGTTGCGGAAGCCCTGTGCCTCCGCCTCTTTCACGATGTCGGAGCAATGCGCCCACGACGACCGCAGGTCGCCGTCGGGCACGCCGAGGAATTGGTAGTCGTCCGAGCACAGCGCCGAAAACCACGACACTTCGGCCGCGTCGACGTCAGGGGATGTGATGGGGACGATGGTCATCGGCGCACTTTCCGTTTGGGTCAAGTTGGGACTTGCGTAACACTGTCATTGATGTAGATCAATGGTGTATCAATTTTGTTTT
Organism: Tateyamaria sp. syn59; assembly: GCF_007995245.1. Lineage (GTDB taxonomy): Bacteria > Pseudomonadota > Alphaproteobacteria > Rhodobacterales > Rhodobacteraceae > Tateyamaria. The sequence continues at coordinate 337,959 of NZ_VCBA01000003.1, read as the reverse complement.
TCGACGTGCTCGCCCTTCCTGTGACCGATCCCCGCCCCTCCCCCCATGCGCTGCCGATTTATGTGCAGATTGCCGAACTTCTGACCCGTGATATCGTCGCCGGTCGGTTGATCGAAGGAGAGCGCCTGCCACCCGAGCGGGACATGGCGACGGAGTTGGGTGTGAGCGTCGGCACGCTGCGCAAGGCCCTGCGCGATATGGGCGAGAAGGGGCTGGTCGAGAGCGTTCAGGGGTCGGGCAACTACATCCGGGCGGGCGGGGATACGGGCACTGTCTATGCCATGTTCCGGCTGGAACTGCTGGAGGGCGGCGGGCTGCCGCGCGCGCAGGTGCTGTCGGTGGACCTTATGGACAAGCCGGGTGATCTGCCGGCGTTCGGGACAGCGGCGCGGGCCACGCGCATCCGGCGCTTGCGGTCGCTCAATGAAACAATCATGGGCGTGGAAGAGATCTGGCTGGATGCGGATGCGGGAATCGTGTCGGAAGCGACGATGTCCGAATCCCTTTACGCCACTTATCGCAAGGAGTTGGGTCTGTGGATCCAGCGCGCCGAGGACCGGGTGTCTCTTGGCCCGGTCCCGGACTGGGCGCCTGAGGCGTATGGCCCCAGCCCCGGCGAAACCGTCGGCTATATCGAGCGGCTGAGTTGGGCGGACGCAGCGGCACCCATTGAATTTTCCCGCACATGGTACGACCCCGCGCGGGCCGTTTATGTGCAACGACTGAAGTGAAGGAACGCAAGTTGGATCAGGTACGCTATGGCATCATCGGATGCGGCATGATGGGGCAGGAACATATGCGCAATATCGCGCTGCTGCCCGAGGCGAGCGTGGCCGCGTTCTTTGAACCCGATGATGGGATGGCGGCATTGGCTGCGGCTATTGAGCCTGACGCTCGGCGCGTTGGGTCACTGGCTGAGCTGCTGGCCGTCGAGGCGTTGGATTGCCTGCTGATCGTCAGTCCGAACTATTGCCATGTGGCGCAGATGGAGGAGATCGCGGCGACGCGCGCCCTGCCCCTGCTGGTGGAAAAGCCGCTGTTTACCGACCCCGAGGACGCGGCGAAGCTGGCGGCGTTTCGCGACAGCTATCCCTGCCCGGTCTGGGTGGCGATGGAATATCGCTATATGCCCGTCATTGCCCAGTTTCTTGAAAGAAGCGCTGAGGCAACCGGCGGTATCAAGCAATTGTCTGTGCGCGAGCACCGCTTTCCGTTTCTGGAGAAGGTCGGCGACTGGAACCGGTTCAATCGGTACACCGGCGGCACTTTTGTCGAGAAGTGTTGCCATTTCTTTGACCTGATGCGGTTGGCGATGGGGGCGGAGCCGGTTCGGGTGATGGCCTCGGCCAAGCAGGCCGTGAACCATCTGGACGAGGATTATTCTGGCGAGGTGCCTGACATCATCGACAGCGGCTACGCGCTTGTTGATTTCGACAATGGCACGCGGGCGATGCTGGAATTGTGCATGTTTGCCGAAGGCTCCGCCTATCAGGAGGAGCTGTCTGCTGTTGGGCCCACGGGTAAGATTGAAGCCTTTGTCCCCGGTCCGGGGCGGTTCTGGCCGGAGCATCTGGGACCTGCCCCGGTGGCGAAACTGGTGACGTCTCCGCGGCATCCGCAGGGGCCCGTGACCCATGACATTCCGGTGGACCCAACCCTGTTGGACGCAGGCGATCACAACGGGTCGACATTTTATCAGCACCAGAAATTCGCGGCTGTCGTGCGGGGGCAAGGAACCCCCGAGGTGACGTTGGCCGATGGCTGGGCCGCAGTTGCGATGGGTATGGCTGCACAAGAAAGTGCGCAGACTGGTCAAGCCACCGATCCCCGGCAATGGATGCCTGCTTCTTCCGGCTGAAATACCTTAGGGAGTTTGCGAGACAGCGTCCCTCATTCAATAGAATGGATCGCGTGCGGCGAAGCCGCTCTTTTTGGGAACTGCCCATTCAACCGGCCAGCATCGCTTTGAATGCATGCCATGACGCTTTGGGCGTGCGTTCGAGCGTGTCGAAATCGACGTGGACCATGCCGAAGCGCTTTTCGTAGCCGAGCGCCCATTCGTAATTGTCCATGAGCGACCATGCCATGTAGCCCTGCACCGGCACGCCCTTGGCGATGGCGTCTCGGACGGCTTGCAGGTGGCTTTGGAAATACGCGATGCGGGCGTTGTCCTGTACGGCTCCGTCTGTGACTGTATCTGCGTTGGCCATGCCGTTTTCGGTGACGAACAGTGGGAGGTCTCCGGTGTAGTCCTGAGCTGTTCGCACGAGGAAGTCGTGCAGGCCCTGGGGGTAGACTTCCCACCCCATTTGCGTTTTTTCGAGCGGTCCTTCGATGCCGTGGTGGTGCGGCCACGGGCCGTCGTTCGGGGCGATGATGGAGCGCGTGTAATAGTTGATCCCGGCCCAGTCGAGCGGGGCCTTGATCGTCGTCATGTCGTCTTGCCAGCCGTCCGGCAGGTGAGGGCTGAGATCACGGACGAGGCGGTCGGGATACGTACCCTTGAACGCACCAGAGACAAAGAAGTGGTTGTAGTAGTCGTCGTAGAGGGCTGCGGCTTCGGCAGCCTCCGGGGTGTCGTCGGCGGGCGTGGCCCATTCCATGTTGAAGACGGCGCCGAGGTTGCCGACGCCCATGCCGCGCATCCGTTCAATTGAGGTGCCGTGGGCCAGCAGGACGTGGTGCATGGCGCGGGCGGTGGCGCGGATGTCACGCAGGCCCGGCGCGTGGTGGCCGAGGAAGTGGGACAGGAAGGACACGCACCAGAATTCGTTGATTGTGGCGACCGAGTAAGTGCGGTCGCCGATGCGGGCCATGACGGCTTCGGTGAAATCTCCGAACCAGCTTGCGATGTCGCGGTTGCGCCAGCCGCCGAGGTCGGCGAGGGCTGAGGGCAGTTCCCAGTGGTATAGCGTGGCACAGGGTTTGAGGTCGCGCTCGAGCATTGCGTCGACCAGCCGGTCGTAGAATTCGAGCCCCTCGGGGTTTACCGTCCGTCCGTCGGGCATGACCCGCGCCCAGCTGGTTGAGAAGCGGTAGGCGTCGAAGCCGCCGTAGCGCAGCAGGTCAAGGTCGGCCTCGTACCGATGGTAGTGGTCGCAGGCGCGTGCACCGTCTTCGGCGCGGACGACATTGCCGGGCGTGGCGGCGAAGTCGTCCCACATGGCGCGGCCTGCCCCGCCGAATTGGTGCCCTTCGATCTGGTAGGCAGAGGTTGCGGCCCCGAAGAGGAACCCTTCGGGAAAGTCGGTGCGTTTGTGCGTGAACATGGTCAGTCCTTGGATGTGCCCGGTGCCGGGCCGGTCGAGGTGCCTTCGACAAAGGCTGCCTCCCAGAGTTTCGTGTCGTGTGGGGCGCGTGGGGCGCGGATGCGGTGGATCAGCATCTCGGCGAGCGTGGCCCCCGCCTCGCGCACCGAAGACTGCCAGGCGGTGAAGACGGGCCTGTCGCCGCCATTGGCGAAATAGCTAAGGCAGTCGTCGAAGGTCACAATCGACACGCCCTTGCCCACGCGCAGGCCACGCTCATCCAGCGCCCGCCGGATACCTGCGGCGCAGATGATGGAGGCGACAAGGAAGGCGGTGGGTGGCGTGTCCACGTCCAGCATCATGTTGGCTTGGTCATAGCCGTACGCCTCGGTCATCTCGCCCGTGCTCATCAGGGCAGGATCAATGGTCAGCCCGGCAAAGCGCAGCGAGGATTCGTAACCTGAGCGCCGCCTTATGGCGAAGTCCATCGTTTCCTGACCGTTGATCAGCGCGATGCGCTTGTGGCCAAGGCCGACGAGGTATGACGTCGCCTCGGAAAAGGCGCGGGTGTTGTTTACGTCGAGCCAGGAATAGGGCGTCGTGACGCCGGTAGAGCGGCCGTGGACCACATAAGGCAGCCCGATCTTGTCGAGCAGCGCCATACGCGAATCGTTGCGGCGCGGTGCGTGGACCACGATGCCGTCGACGGCCCCGCGGGCCTTGAGGTTGCGGTAGGTGTCGGCCTCGTCCTCGGCCCCCACCCGCGTCACCATCATGTCGAAGCCATGGGCGGAATAAGTCTCCCCCGCCCCCGCCATGAAGTCGCCGAAGATCGGGTTCACCATTTCTGCCGAATCGCTGACGGAGATGACATGGCCGATGCACTTCGAATGCCCGGTGGCGAGGCCCTGCGCCCGCGTGTTGGGGCTGTAGGCGTGCGCCTCGGCCGCCTGGATCACACGTGCGCGAGTTTTCTCCGACACCTCGGGATAGCCGTTGAGCGCGCGGCTCACCGTGGTTTGGCTGAGCCCCAGCAGCGATGACAGTTCTTTAAGATTCACAGGGCATTCCGTTGGGCATTTCGTTCCAAAGCGCTTTCAGAGCTGCAAGCTAACGGCTGGTTGCGCTAACGTCAAAACTTCTCATGCCTCCCGTTTGACGTGTTAAACTATTTTGCACGGACGACCCGAGACCGTTTGACAGGCGGTAAAAATTCGGCAACGTTCGCGGCATTCCAAAGCGCTTTGACAAATGTGAAAGCGGGCATGAACTGGTCAATCAGCATGTTGGATTTGAAATAAATGGGAGGACGACCAGAATGAACACCACACTTCTGGCCAGCGCGGCTGCGTTGGCTATCACCGCAGGGACGGCACATGCCGAGTTGATCTTTGCTCCGGGCGAGGGCCCGTTCAGCTGGGACAGCTACACCGCATGGGCCGAAAGCGCCCCTGACTTGAGCGGTCAGACCATCACCGTGTTCGGCCCTTGGCTGACACCTGAAGATGGCTATCTGAACAATGCGCTGGCCTATTTCGAGGAAGCGACCGGTGCTGACGTTGTCTACACCGGCTCCGACAGCTTCGAACAGCAGATCGTGATCGATGCAGAGGCGGGTTCCGCCCCGAACATCGCCGTGTTCCCGCAGCCTGGTCTGGCTGCCGTGATGGCAGGCAAGGGTCAGCTGCACCCCCTGCCCGAAGGTATGGGTGACTGGGTCAAGGAAAACTACGCCGCCGGTCAGTCCTGGGTCGATCTGGGCACCTATGCGGATGCCGACGGCAACGACCAGGTGTTTGGTTTCTTCTACAACGTGAACGTCAAGTCGCTGGTCTGGTACAACCCCGAGAACTTCGAGGATGCCGAGTACGAAGTGCCGGAAACCATGGAAGAGCTCAAGGCACTGACCGAACAGATCGTGGCCGACGGTGAAACACCGTGGTGCATCGGTCTGGGATCAGGTGCGGCCACCGGCTGGCCCGCGACCGACTGGGTCGAGGACATGATGCTGCGTACGGTTGAGCCCGCAGTATACGACCAGTGGACAGCGAACGAGATCCCGTTTGACGACGAGCGTGTCGTGGCGGCCATCGAAGAGTTTGGCTGGTTTGCCCGTGATGACGCCAAGGTGGCCGGTGGTGCCGGTGCGGTCGCATCGACCGACTTCCGCGACTCACCCAAGGGTCTCTTCTCGTCGCCCCCGCAGTGCTACATGCACCGCCAGGCGTCGTTCGTGCCGGCCTTCTTCCCGGAAGACGTGGAGTTCGGTGTCGACACCAACTTCTTCTACTTCCCGTCCTATGCCGAGAAAGATCTGGGCGACCCGGTTCTGGGTGGCGGTACACTGATGGCGATCACCAACCCGTCCGATGGCGCGAACGCGCTGATGGAGTTCTTCCAAGAGCCGATCAGCCACGAGATCATGATGGCGCAGACCGGTTTCCTCACGCCGCATAACGGTGTGAACCTGGACGCCTACAAGGACGACACGCTGCGTGCGCTGGGTGAAGTTCTGCTGGGTGCGACCACCTTCCGTTTTGACGGCTCGGACCTGATGCCTGGTGGTGTTGGCGCCGGTACGTTCTGGACCGGCATGGTTGACTATGCCGGTGGCAAGGACGCCGCGACCGTGGCCAGCGAAATCCAGTCCAGCTGGGACGCGCTGAAGTAAGCTTTTCCAAGCTTTGAGAACCGATCAGCCCGCGCATCTGCGGGCTGATCACACCACCGGCCATTTTGCCGGTCGCGCTGGACCCTGCGCATAAGCCGGGCCACGCCATAGGGAGGAAGCCAGATGAACCCCGCACTCTTGGGATTGATAACCATCGCGCTCGGCGTGGGCGGATGTGTTCTGTATTTCTGGGGATCGAACCAGGTCCTGGACAAAGTGATCTTTCCGGCCAACGGGCCGCAAGCCGGTCAGAACATCAACCGCGCCAACATGGTGCGCCCCTGGCTCTTTCTGTTCCCTGCCATCTTCGCGCTGGGTCTCTACCTCGCCTACCCCGTGTTTGAGACGCTGCGCCTGTCGCTGACTGACCGTGACGCTGGCGGTGCCTTTGTCGGGCTTGCCAACTACAACCAGATGATGGCAGAGCCCAAGTTCTGGGAAGCGTTGCGCAACAATATGCTGTGGCTGATCGTGGTGCCTGCCGCATCGACCGCCTTTGGCCTGCTGGCTGCGCAGTTGACCGACCGGATCAAGTGGGGCGCTGCCGCCAAGTCGCTGATCTTTATGCCCATGGCGATTTCCTTCGTGGGCGCGGGCGTGATCTTCAAGCTCGTGTACGAAGCCCGCCCTGCGGACCAAGGGCAGATCGGTGTGCTGAACGCCGTGTGGCTGCAATTCGAAGGCGGCATCGGGTCCTTCCTATTCCTGCAGCTGCTGCCCGCCATCATGCTTTTGTCCTTTGCCGCGATCGTCGCCTATGTCGGCTGGATTTTCGTAAGGCCAATTGCCGAGAGCAAAGAGCGCGGTGGTGGAAAGGGATACGTCCCGCTGCGCCTGTTCGTGGGTGCTGCGGCGCTCTACCTCGTCTATCTGTCGCTGTCGTCGCTGATCGGTGTGTTCACCTTCGATTTCCCCTACGGCCAGCCGCAGACATGGCTGACGATCCCGTTCTGGAACAGCTTCCTGCTGATGGTCGTGCTGATCTGGATCCAGACCGGCTTTGCCATGGTGATCCTGTCCGCTGCCCTGCGCGGCATCCCCGAGGAAACGGTCGAGGCCGCGATCATCGACGGCGCCAACCCGTTCCAGATCTTCTTCAAAATCAAGGTGCCACAGATCATGGGCACCATCGTCGTGGTCTGGACCACTATCACCATCGTTGTGCTCAAGGTCTTTGACATCGTGTTTGCGATGACCAACGGCCAGTGGGAGACGCAGGTTCTGGCCAATTACATGTACGACAAGATGTTCCGCGCCAATGATTGGGGCGTGGGGTCAGCCTCGGCCATCGTGATCATGCTGCTGGTGACGCCGATCCTCGTTTGGAACGTCTACAACGCCCGCAAGGAGATGAAATAATGGACAATATTGCTGGTTCCAAATCGTCTCTGGGCTGGGCCGTCAACATCTCGGTCGTGTTGCTTGTTGCCCTCTGGGTGTTCCCGACCTTCGGGCTCCTTGTCTCGTCCTTCCGAACTGCAGACCAGATCGTCGGATCGGGCTGGTGGGCATCGATGTTCCCATCGGAACAGACCGAACGCTTCCGCGCGTCGGACCCGGATGAGAACCGCGTGCAGCGCGGCGATCTCTTCGTGGTCGAGGGCAATATCTTTGAAGAAAACGGCGGCGGTGGCGACATCAAGAGTTGGGGCACCTCGTCCCGTGCGGTCGATGCGTATCAACCCGGCGACGTGGCCGATCTGGGCGATGGTGAGACCTTCACCGTCGACGCCGACGGCAATTACGCTTGGTCTGGGAACGAAGAGCAGATCAGCGGTCGGGGCCAACGCGCCTTTGTCACGGCTGAGACGCCGCCCGAGTTCACGACAGAGAATTACGTGAACATCATGACCAGCGGGGATGCCAACGACAATATGGCCAAGGCGTTCTTCAATACGCTGACGGTGACCATCCCGGCGACCATCATCCCCATCGTCGTGGCCGCATTCGCTGCCTACGCGCTGGCCTGGATGGACTTCCCCGGCCGCGCGATCCTGATTGCCTGCGTGGTGGGCCTGCTCGTGGTTCCTCTGCAACTTGCCCTCATCCCGCTCTTAAAGCTGCATGTGGGGATTGGCATCGGCAAAGGGTACCTGGGCGTCTGGCTCGCCCATACCGGCTTTGGCCTTCCACTCGCGATATACCTCTTGCGAAATTACATGGTTGGCCTGCCCCGCGACATCATCGAAAACGCCAAGGTGGACGGCGCGACGGATTTCCAGATCTTCACCAAGATCATCCTCCCACTGTCGTTCCCCGCCTTGGCGTCCTTTGCAATCTTCCAGTTCCTTTGGACCTGGAACGACCTTCTGGTGGCCAAGGTGTTCCTGATTGACGCCACGGGGCAGACGACAGTGATGACCGACCAGATCGTGAACTTGCTGGGCACGCGCGGGGGCAATTGGGAAATCCTTGCCACGGCGGCCTTCGTGTCGATTGCGGTGCCGCTGTGCGTCTTCTTCGCAATGCAGAAATACCTGGTGCGCGGTTTGCTGGCCGGGTCGGTGAAATAGGACCTCCTTACATGAACAAACAGGCGGAATTCGACATGGCTCGGACTCTTGTGACCGACGAGGACTGGTGGCGCGGAGCAGTGATCTACCAGATCTATCCGCGCAGCTTTCAGGATAGCAACGGCGACGGTATTGGTGACCTGAACGGGATCACCAGCCGCCTGCCCTATGTTGCGTCGTTGGGTGTCGATGCGATCTGGATCTCGCCCTTCTTCACGTCGCCGATGAAGGACTTTGGCTATGATGTCAGCGACTATCGCGGCGTTGACCCGATGTTCGGTACGCTGGCCGATTTCGATGCGCTCGTCGAGACGGCGCATGCGCTTGGTCTTCGGGTGATGATCGACCTTGTGCTAAGCCACACCAGCGATGAACACCCCTGGTTCCTCGACTGCGCGCACAGCCGCGACAGCGAGAAATGCGACTGGTATGTCTGGTCTGATCCCAAGCCCGACGGCACGCCGCCGAACAACTGGCTGTCGATCTTTGGCGGCTCCGCCTGGACGTGGGAGCCGCGGCGCGAGCAGTATTATCTGCACAACTTCCTGAAAACGCAGCCCGACCTGAACTTCCACAACCCGGATGTGCAGGACGCGCTCTTGGATGTGACTCGGTTCTGGCTGGATCGTGGGGTGGATGGCTTCCGCCTCGACACCATCAACTTCTACTACGCCGACAAGCAGCTGCGCGACAATCCGGCCCTCCCGAAAGAGCAGCGAAACGCGACCATCGCGCCGTCGGTGAACCCCTATAACCATCAGGAACACGTCTATTCCAAGAACCAGCCGGAGAACCTGGCGTTCCTGGCCCGCTTCCGTGAGCTGTTGGATGAATACCCCGGCTCTGCCGCTGTAGGCGAAGTGGGTGACGCGCAACGTGGGCTTGAGATCATGGGCGAATACACCGCCGGTGATGACCGGGTGCAAATGTGCTATGCTTTTGAGTTCCTTGCCAAAGACCCGCTGACCGCAACCCGCGTCGTCGAGGTGCTGAATAAGGTGGATGAGGTCGCCGCCGACGGCTGGGCCTGCTGGGCGTTCTCCAATCACGACGTGATCCGCCATGCCAGCCGGTGGGAGCTGTCGGATGCCGCCATGCGCGCCTATGCGACGCTGATCCTGTGCCTGCGCGGCTCGGTCTGCCTGTACCAGGGCGAAGAGTTGGGATTGCACGAGGCCGACGTCGCATTCGAGGACCTGCAAGACCCCTATGGCATCGAGTTCTGGCCCGAGTTCAAGGGCCGGGACGGCTGCCGCACACCCATGGTGTGGGAGCCATCGAACAGCCACGGCGGGTTCACCGCGGGCGACCCTTGGCTGCCCGTCAGCCGCGATCACCTGCACAGCGCTGTCGCCTCGCAAGAGGACGACCCGGCTGCCCTCCTGCACCACTATCGCCGCGCCATTGCCCTGCGCAACACGCACAAGGCGCTGTCGAAGGGCAGCCACGATGGGGTGAAAGCAATGGGCGATGTCGTCCACTTCACCCGCAATCATGACGACCAGACCGTGTTCTGCGCGATCAACCTGAGCGACGAACCTGCCACGCTGGACCTGCCCGAAGGATCATGGGTGACCATCGGGTCGGAACTGGGCAGTACCGCCCCCGGCCCCGATGGGCACGTCCATCTTGGTGGCTGGCAGGTCGCCATCGCGCTGAAGACATAACCGAGGAGAACGGGGGGCGGGCCACCGTCCCCCCGAAGGGAGGGACCAACCATGGCCGACTTGAAACTGACCGATGTCGAAAAGACATATGGCGGCACGGTCAACGTGCTCAACAACATCAACCTCGACATCCAGAAGGGCGAGTTGATCGTCTTTGTCGGCCCGTCTGGCTGCGGCAAGTCCACGCTTCTGCGCATGATCGCGGGGCTGGAGCAGATCACCGGTGGCACGCTCGAGATTGACGGCACCGTCGTCAACGATGTGCCCCCGGCCCAGCGCGGCATCGCCATGGTGTTCCAGTCCTACGCGCTTTACCCGCACATGACCGTGCGGGACAACATGACCTTTGCCCTGAAACTGGCGAAGAAATCTCAGTCCGAGATTGATGAGGCGGTGAATCGCGCCGCCCGCATCCTGCAGCTTGAACCCTATCTCGACCGTCTGCCCAAGGCCCTATCGGGTGGTCAGCGCCAGCGTGTTGCCATCGGTCGCTCCATCGTGCGCGACCCCAAGGTCTACCTCTTCGACGAACCCCTCTCGAACCTCGACGCCGCCCTGCGGGTCGCCACCCGGATTGAAATCGCGCAACTCAAGGAATCGATGCCCGACAGCACGATGATCTACGTGACCCACGACCAGGTGGAGGCGATGACCCTCGCCAGCCGCATCGTGGTTCTGGCGAACAAGGGGATCGCGCAGGTCGGCTCGCCCCTTGAGTTGTACGAACGTCCCGAGAACGAATTCGTGGCCCAATTCATCGGCTCTCCGTCGATGAACCTGTTGCCGGGCGAAATTGTCGAAACCGGCGCGCAGACCAAGGTCCAAATGAAGGGTGGCGGCGTCGTTACGTCCGCGGTGCCCACGCAAGACAGCGACAAGGGCATGCAGGTCAATGTCGGCGTGCGGCCCGAAGACATGGTCGAAACCGATGGCGACGCCGTGTTCGAGGGGACCGTCGATTTCACCGAGGCACTGGGCGAAGTGACCATCCTCTACTTCCATGCGGAAGAGGGTGAACAGGCGGTGCTGGCCAAGATGCCTGGGATTCACAAGGACCTGCGCGGCAAGTCGGTCAAGGTAACGGCAGCGCCCGAGAAGGTACAAATCTTCTCGAACGGGCAGTCGCTCTACTACCGCTAAGCCTGCTCAAACATCGCCGCTGAGCGGTCGAGCAGGAACTGTCCGATAATGGGCCCCGTGGCAGCGCCGATGCCACGGGCATTTGCGCCGATCTGACCTTCGACGGTCTTGGGACGGAATAGACCGCGCATATCTTTCGTCGAAAGCGCAGCGCCCGTCATCTCGACCAGCCGCGCGCGAATAGGCGGCGGCATCGCCCCGTCGATCACCACGGCCTCAACGTCAATCACGGCACAGCTTGCCACGCAGGCGATGGCCAGCGCATCGGCTGTCTGCTCCAGCCACGGCACAACGAAGCGCTCAAGATGCAACCAATCCTGCGGCTGTTGCCACAGTTGGCGCGGATTTTCCCCTGCCTCAATCAACCGCGTCTCAAGTGTCCAGATCGACGCCAGATCAATCAGATGGCCCGGTTTGCCCTGTAAGTCGGCCACTGGCATCGTTCCAAACGCGCCCGCGTTCTTCTGGTTTCCTTCGAACACCGTGTGGTCCAGCACAACACCGCCCCCGACAAAGGCACCGAGGAAGAAGTAGACGTAGTCGCGATACTCCCGCCCGATCCCGAATACATGTTCGGCCCGACAGGCGGCAGTAGCGTCATTGACCAGACGGACGGGCAGATCCGTGATCCGGCCCACCTCCGCCACGAAATCTGCTTCCTTCCAGGCGGCAAAGTCTTCGGGCGGCGCATCGAGCAACTCGTGCCAGCTCCACAGCTCGAACGGGGCCGCAATACCGACTCCGCACAGACGCGCCCGCATGGCATCTTCCATCTGGTCCATCAGCGTTGCAAACCCGTCGCGCAGAAAACGAAAGACATGACCCGGCAGAGGGTAGTCGTAGGTATGCCGCAACTGGTGCCGCACCTGGCCCATCGCGTCCAGCACCAGCAGGTCCGCACTGCGCCGCCCGATCTTGAGGCCGACGGAAAAGACACCATCGGGGTTCAGCAGATACGGCACAGACGGCTTGCCGACCTTCCCTTTCACCGGCGCGCCTTTCAACAGCAGCCCATCCTGCTCCAACTTGCGTAGGATGACTGATGCCGTCTGCGGCGACAGGCCCGTGCGGCGTGCAAGATCACTGCCCGGCAGCCCGCCATTGCGCTGCAAGATCGACAGGATCAGACGTTCATTGTAAGCGCGCACGCCGGTCTGGTTGATCCCACCAGACAGGGTTCGCACGTGGTCCAGTGTCATCAGACCGCTCCTCCTGACCACAACTTCGCGCGCGTCAATTAATAAATCAAGTTGATTTACAAATTGACACCATCACAGAATCGCGTTTCCCTTGCGGAAGTTCGGATTGCCGATTTGCGGTCCGGCAAGTTCTGGGAGGACACCATGAAGAAACTACTGCTGGGCACAGCTTGTGCCCTGACCACGATGGCTGGTGCGGCTATGGCTGACGGCCACTCCGTCTCGGCGTGCCTGATCACCAAGACAGATACCAACCCGTTTTTCGTTAAGATGCGCGAGGGCGCCACAGCCAAGGCCGAAGAGCTTGGTATCAACCTCAGTTCCTTTGCGGGCAAGGTCGATGGCGATCATGAAACGCAAGTGCAGGCCATTGAGACATGCATCGCCAACGGTGCCAAGGGCATCCTGCTCACGGCCTCCGACACCGCCAGCATCGTGCCGGTGGTCCAGCAAGCGCGTGACGCGGGCCTGTTGGTCATCGCGCTCGACACGCCGCTGGAACCCATTGATGCGGCTGACATGACCTTCGCCACCGACAACTTCCTGGCCGGTGAGTTGATCGGCGCATGGGCGGCTGCCACCCTCGGCGATGCAGCGGCAGACGCCAAGATCGGGATGCTGGATCTCGCCATCAGTCAGCCCACCGTCGGCGTGTTGCGCGACCAGGGCTTCCTCACCGGCTTCGGCATCGACATCGGCGATCCGAACAAGTGGGGGGACGAGACCGACCCCCGCATCGTCGGCAATGACGTCACCGCCGGGAACGAAGAAGGTGGCCGCCGCGCGATGGAGAACCTGCTGGCCAAGGACCCGTTCATCAACGTGGTCTACACCATCAACGAACCCGCCGCCGCCGGTGCATACGAGGCGCTCAAGGCCATCGGCCGCGAAAATGACGTGCTGATCGTATCCGTCGACGGCGGGTGCCCCGGCGTACAGAACGTGGCTGACGGTGTGATCGGTGCCACCTCACAGCAATATCCGCTGCTGATGGCATCGCTGGGGATCGAGGCGATTGCCGCCTGGGCCAAGGACGGCACCAAGCCGGAAGCGACCGAAGGCAAGGCCTTCTTCGACACCGGCGTGGCGCTGGTCACAGACCAGCCTGCTGACGGTGTCGAAAGCATCTCGGTCGAAGAGGGCAAGAACCTCTGCTGGGGGTGAGGACGCGAACCCGGGGCTAGGCCCCGGGCAAACACTCCGGGTGAGTGTTTGAGGTTCTCACGGGCGGAGCCCCCGGGGGTTGCCTCACGCGAAACATCTTCGTCACCCGGAGCAGCATTTGAGCTTAGATCGGGGCAGGCCACACACCTGCCCCTTTCCCCACCCCAAGGATGGGACACCATGACCCAATCGGACAATTACGAATCCGCATCTTCCACCGACGCAACAGTCGCTGAGTTCGAAGATCACCGCCGCGGCATCGTCGGGCAGATCCAGCACACGTTGCACCAGACCCCGTCCTTGGTGCCACTGATCGTGCTCATCTTCTCCATCGCGCTTTTCGGCCTCCTGCTGGGCCAGCGCTTCTTCTCGCCGTTCGCGCTGACGCTGATCCTTCAGCAAGTGCAGATCGTCGGCGTGCTGGCGGCAGCCCAAACGCTTATCATCCTGACCGCAGGCATCGACCTGAGCGTTGGCGCCATTGCAGTTCTGTGCACGGTCGTGATGGGCAAGGCATCCTTCCAATATGGCATCCCGCCCGCCGTCTCTGTCGCCATTGGGTTGACGGTCGGCACAGCTCTGGGTGCCATCAGCGGGTGGCTCGTCAGCCGCATGAAGCTGCCGCCCTTCATCGTGACGCTGGGCATGTGGCAGATCGTGCTGGCAGCGAACTACCTCTATTCCGCCAACGAAACGATCCGGTCGCAGGATATCGAGGCCGAAGCCTCCTTCCTCCAGTTCCTCGGCACCAAGTTCACCATCGGCGGCGCAGTCTTTACCCTTGGCGTGCTGGGTATGATCGCGTTGTTCATCATCCTCGCCTACGCCCTCCGATCTACGGCATGGGGCAGGCACCTCTACGCAGTCGGAGACGACCCCGAAGCAGCCGAACTGTCTGGCGTGAACGTCCACAAAACATACATGTCCGTTTACATGGTCGCCGGGTTCATCTGCGCGCTGGCAGGCTGGGTAATGATCGGCAGGTTCGGTTCCATCTCGCCCTCGGCCACCACTGGCGTCATTGGCAACATCCAGTCCATCACCGCTGTGGTGATCGGGGGCATCTCGCTCTTCGGCGGACGTGGAAGCATCGCGGGTGCACTCTTCGGTGCCCTCATCGTCGGCGTGTTCGAACTTGGCCTACGCATGGCCGGGGCCGACCCTCAATGGACCTTCATGCTCATCGGCATGCTCATCATCGCGGCGGTCGCCGTCGACCAGTGGATCAGAAAGGTAGCCGCATGACCGAGCCAATCCTCAAAGCCCGCAACCTGGTGAAGCGCTACGGCAAGGTCACGGCCCTCGACCACGCGGACTTCGACCTGATGCCAGGCGAAATCCTCGCCGTCATCGGGGACAACGGGGCGGGCAAGTCGTCGATGATCAAAGCCATCTCCGGCGCTGTCGTCCCGGACGAAGGCCAGGTCTGGCTCGAAGGGCGTGAGGTCAAATTCCGCTCACCTATAGAAGCGCGCGAGGAAGGCATCGAAACGGTCTACCAACAGCTTGCCATGTCCCCGGCCCTGTCCATCGCCGACAACATGTTCATGGGGCGTGAGCTGCGCAAACCGGGGATCATGGGCACTGTCTTTCGCCAACTCGACAAACCCGCGATGCAGAAATTTGCGCGGGAAAAGCTGAGCGAGCTGGGCCTCGCCACGATCCAGAACATCAACCAGGCGGTCGAGTCGCTCTCTGGTGGCCAACGTCAAGGCGTCGCCGTCGCCCGCGCCGCCGCCTTCGGGTCCAAGGTTGTGATCCTGGACGAGCCCACCGCTGCGCTCGGGGTCAAGGAGAGCCGCAAGGTGCTGGAGTTGATCCAGGACGTGAAGTCCCGTGGCATTCCCATCATCCTGATCAGCCACAATATGCCACATGTCTTCGAGGTCGCCGACCGCATCCACGTGCATCGCTTGGGTAAGCGGCTCTGCGTGATCGACCCCAAGGACCACTCGATGTCCGACGCCGTCGCCTACATGACCGGGGCCGCCGTGCCGGAGATGGCGGCGTAAGATGACCCTCGACCAGATCTGCACGCAGATCCTTGACCGCCCTCCCACGCCCGACCGACGGCTTGTGGCGGTCGTAGGTCCTCCGGCCAGCGGCAAGAGCACGCTGGCCAAAGATCTGGCAACATGTCTCACCGACATGGGTGAATCCGCAACAGTCGTGCCTATGGACGGCTTTCATTTGGACGACCGTCTCTTGCAAGTCGATGGCACTCAGGCGCGCAAAGGCGCGCCGCACACCTTCGATACATCCGGTTTCGTACGGATGGTGCGCGCACTGCAGTCCCCCGACCCCGTTGTATTCCCGATCTTCGACCGCCAGCGCGAGATCGCCATCGCCGGTGCAGGCCGCGTCGATGCGACTTGCCGCACCGTGCTGGTTGAAGGCAACTACCTGCTGCTCAACCAATCGCCGTGGGATGAACTGCATGGCCTATGGGCTTGTTCGGTGGCAATCCATCCGAACATCGACACTCTGACCCACCGCCTGCACGCCAGATGGGCCGAGCATGGCAAACCCGATGCCCAAACCTGGATTGACACCAACGACATGCCGAATATCACCACGGTCCTTAACAACTCGGCCCGCGCCGACATCACCCTGACGGAGACCCCCGAATGATCATTTGCGCAGGCGAGGCGCTGATCGACATGATCCCGAACGACAGGGACGCATATGTCCCGCATGTGGGGGGAGCTGTCCTGAACACCGCGGTCGCCTTAGGTCGTCTGGGCGAGGATGTAGGGCTGATCACCGGCCTCTCATCGGACCCGTTCGGCGCCATGATCGAGGATCATATGACCGCCAGCAACGTCTCAACCGCGTACGCCGTCCGCAGCGACCGCAACACGACGCTGGCCTTCGTTCACCTCGAAAACGGGAATGCCACCTACACGTTCTACGACGCCGAAACGGCTACGCGGAACATCCAACCCATTGATATCGCTTCTGTCCCCGCGGGGACAAAGGCGGTTTTCTTCGGCGGCATTTCCCTCTGCAACCCGCCCGTGGCCGACACGTTGCTTGCTCTGGCCCTTTCCCAACCGGCCGACCGACTGGTCATGGCCGACCCAAACATCCGCCCTGGTTTCGTCTCGGACCAGGACGATTACCGCACGCGGTTGACCAAGCTGATAGGGCGCGCCGACATCGTGAAATTATCGGATGACGATATCGGTTGGCTGGTGCCGGATGGCGACCTGAGCGCCAAGGCACAGGCGATCCTCGACATGGGGGCAAAGATGCTCTTACTGACCGAGGGCGGAGACGGCGCAACCGCCCATCTCAAAAATGGCACCGAGGTGCGCGTTTCAGCGGAAAAGGCACAAGTCATCGACACCGTCGGCGCAGGCGATACGTTCAATGCGGCTTGCCTCGCTGCCCTGCGCCGCGCGGATGCACTGTCACCCGCGGCCATCGACACGTTGAACGAGACCACACTCACCGACATGCTCACCTTCGCCGCCCGCGCGGCGGCCGTCACCGTGTCCCGCGCAGGTGCCAACCCACCGTGGCAAGCAGAACTGGACTGACCCAATGAAACGATCCCGCGTGAACGACATCCTCGCCAATGGTGCCGATTTCTTTGCCCAGCATGGCTGGACAGTGCCCCCCTTCGGCACCTGGAGCCCGGATGAGATGCGCAGCGACAAGGCCGCCCATATCCGCGACCGCCGTCTCGGCTGGGACATCACCGACTACGGACAGGGCAACTTTGACGAGATGGGCCTGTTCCTCTTCACCATGCGCAACGGCGATCTGGGCGAGATGGGACAACAGGGCGCGATGCTTTACGCCGAAAAGCTGATGATCTCGCGGCAGGATCAGCTGTCACCCATGCACCGCCACGTGCTCAAGACCGAAGACATCATCAACCGCGGCGGCGCCACGCTAGTGTTGGAACTCTTTACCTGCGACGCCGATGGACAGATCGACCGCAAAACCGACGTACACGTGCTGACCGACGGCGTGCCGGTGACCCTGCCCGCAGGCGGACACCTCAAGCTGCCGGTGGGCGCGTCCGTCACGCTGACCCCCACCACCTGGCATGCCTTCTGGGGCGAAGGCGGCGATTGCCTGATCCACGAGGTCTCGACCGTCAACGACGACTTGACTGACAACATCTTTGCCGAGCCCATCGGGCGGTTCTCCGACATCGAGGAAGACACCGCACCCACACACCTTTTGGTCAGCGACTACTAGCGCGCTCCAGCGCTGCGTCCGCCTCAGGTTTCAGCCGCGCGACAGCCTCCGCTTTGACCGCGCCGAACCCCCGAAACTCAAGCGGCGCGGCCAGAAATGCGGTTGCCGCATCGGCGTCCTTCACGCCCGCCGACAACCGCTCAAGCCCCGCCACATACCACTCAATCAGTGCGCGCTCTTCACGCCGCTCGGCCATGTAGCCAAATGGATCAGCCCACGTGCCCCGCAGCCATTTGCCCCGCGCAAGCAACCGCATCGCGCGCTGCATCCAAGGACTGAATGCCCGCTTCACAGGCCGCCCTCGCGCATCCTTGCGCCATGACACAAGCGGCGGAGCGAGGTGATGGCGCGCCTTGAAATCGCCCTCGAATTGCTCGGACAGGCAATCATAAAAACCACTCTCGGCGTGTAGCCGCGCGACCTCATACTCGTCCTTGTAGGCCATCAGCTTATAGAGCGCGCGCGCAGCCAAGCTCCGGTCCGCCTCACAAAACGCATACGTATGACGCGCCAAGATGTCCCGATACCGCGCGGCGTAGGCAGAATTTTGATACCCCACCAAAAGCTCCGCGCGATGCGCGATCACCTCCTCCGCCGTCTTCGGCACCTCCGGCGCCTCGACACGCGTCAAACATCCCGGATCATGCGCCCAGATCCGCCCCAGATCAAAGGCACGCGCGTTCTGATCAACGGCGACATCATTCAAAGCAATCGCCTGCTTCAACGCTGCCTCACTTACCGGCACCAGCCCCTTCTGCCACGCGACGCCCAGCAGCATCACGTTGGCAAAGACGCTGTCGCCCAGATACCGCTCGGCCAGTGCATTGGCATCTACAGCCCATAGGTTCTCGGCTCCGACCACTTCGGCAATCGCTGCCTCACGCGCATCCACGCGCAGGCTGGCATCACGGTTCAGAACAAGATCACCGGTCGGCATCTCGGCCCGGTTCAGCACCATGCGCGTGTTGGAATGATAATGCGCCGACGCCTTTGGGGCCGAGGACACAACGATATCGCAGCCGATCACCGCATCCGCGGCCGCCTCCTCGATCCGCACCTGATGCAGCGCCTCCGGCGCACGACCCAACCGTATATAGCTCAGCACCGTCCCGAACTTCTGCGCAAACCCGGTAAAATCCAGCACCGACGCCCCGCGCCCCTCCAGATGTGCCGCCATCGTCACCAACGCGCCCACGGTCACGACACCGGTCCCCCCAACGCCGGTCACCAGCAGGTCATAGGGGGCCTCAAGCCTAGGCAGCGTGGGCTGCGGCACATCCTGCAGCGCTGCGGTCACATCGAACATCACGGGCTCGGGCGCCTTTCGCACCGCGCCATCAACCGTCACGAAGCTGGGGCAAAACCCCTTGAGGCAGGACATATCGGCGTTGCAGGTCGATTGGTTGATCCGGCGCTTGCGACCGAGTGGCGTTTCCAAAGGCTCAACACTCAAACAATTGCTTTCAAACGAACAGTCGCCGCACCCCTCGCACACCTCCGGATTAATGACGGCGAACGTTTGGACTGGCGGCAGGCTGCCACGCTTGCGGCGGCGGCGCTTTTCTGTAGCGCAGGCTTGTTCATAGATCAGAACGGTGACGCCGGGGATCTCGCGCAATTCGCGCTGCACCGCATCCAGCGTCTCGCGCGCATGAAACGATGTACCGGGGGGAAAGCCGGCCCTGTCGAACTTACCGATATCATCCGACACCAGCGCGATCCGGTCCACACCCTCGGCCCGGCTGGACCATGCAATCGCCTCGACACTCACCGGACCATCGACAGGCTGCCCACCGGTCATGGCAACCGCATCGTTGTATAGCACCTTGTAGGTGATGTTCGTCCCCGCCGCGACGGCCTGCCGAATGGCCAGAGACCCGGAATGATACCACGTCCCCTCGCCAAGGTTCTGGAAGATATGCTTGCCACCGTTGAACTTCGATGCCGCAACCCACGGCACACCCTCGCCGCCCATCTGCGCATAGCCGCCAGTTTCCCGATCCATCCATGACGCCATGACATGGCACCCGATGCCGGATGCAGCCTTCGACCCCTCCGGCACCTTGGTCGAGGTATTGTGCGGACAACCCGAGCAGAAATACGGCGTGCGCGTGGCCCCAGCGACATCCAACACTTTCGGCGGCGTTTGCAGCGCTTGCGCCCGCGTAAGCAGATCAAGATCAGGGACAAAGGGGTGCAACCGCCGCGCGATCAAAGGCGCGAGAAGCTTCGGGCTCAGCTCTCCCGTCCACGGCACCAGGGGCGCGCCGGTCTCGTCATACTTGCCCACCATACGCTCTGGAATGTCACGCGGCAGGTCATAGAACGCCTCCTTGAACTGACTTTCGATGATCCCGCGCTTTTCCTCGATCACCATGACCTCGCGCTTGCCCCGCACAAAGGCACGCGCATCACGCAGGGCCAGCGGCCAGACCATACCAACCTTGTAGATGTCGATGCCCCGCGCCCGGCACATCGCCTCATCCAGACCCAAGAGGCGCAGCGCCTCCATAAGATCCAGATGCGCCTTGCCAGTCGTCACAAACCCGAACGGCGCACCATCAACATCGTAGATCCGCCGGTCAATCGCGTTCGCCTGGGCAAAGGCCTGCACGGCCTCCAGCTTGTGGCCAATACGCACCTCGATCTCGGGGCTTGGCAGGTCGGATGGGCGAATGTGCAGGCCCCAGGGCGGCGCGGTACAATCCGGCTGTACAAACACGGGATCCGGCGGCAGCACCACCGACGCCCCGCTTTCAACAGTTTCCGATATGGCCTTGAACCCAACCCAAGTGCCCGAAAACCGGCTCAGCGCGATGCCCCAAGCGCCAAAACGCAGATACTCCGCCACCGACGCGGGGTTCAGTGTCGGCATGAACCACGCCATGAAAGCGACATCGGACTGGTGCGGCATAGACGATGACACACAGCCATGGTCGTCGCCCGCCACAACCAGCACACCGCCCAGCGGCGACGATCCATAGGCATTGCCATGCTTTAGCGCATCACCCGATCGGTCCACACCCGGCCCCTTGCCGTACCACATGCAAAAGATGCCCTCATGTGCGCAGTCTGGATCCAGCACCGCCTGCTGCGCACCCAGAACGGCAGTCGCACCCAAATCCTCGTTCACCGCGGGCATAAAGGTGATGTCGGCCGCTTGTGTACGCTCCCGTGCCCGCCACAACTCCAGGTCCAGCCCGCCAAGGGGCGAGCCACGATAGCCCGAGATGAACCCCGCCGTTCCATGCCCTACAGCGCGGTCGCGGCGCGCCTGGTCCAGCATGATGCGCACAAGCGCCTGCGTGCCGGTCAGAAACACACAGCCTTCGGTGCGGCTATAGCGGTCGGACAAGGCGTATGTATCAAAGCGGTGGCTTGGGTCGGACATGGCTACCTCCTGCACACAGTGTGGCCGTACAGGGGTGAAAAAGTGTTTCTGTTTATCCGCCAGATGAGGCATTTTATGAAATGTTCCGTCGATTTAGAGATAAGAATCGGATAATTTACCCAAATGCAGCTCGATCACCGCGACCACACTCTTCTCAGCCACCTGCAAGCGGACAGCCGGATCTCGAACGCCGATCTTGCGCAAGCGGCGGGCATGTCGCCTTCGGCCTGCTGGCGCCGGGTCAAGGCGCTGGAAGAGGCCGGCATCATCGACCGCTACGGCGCAATCCTGAACCCAAAGGCGGCGGGCTTTAACTTCCAGGCGATCGTCCACGTCCAACTGGCCCGACACTCCGAGGATGACCTGACCGCCTTCATCCGCGCGATCACAACCCGGCGCGAGGTGGTGGAATGCTATGCAACGACGGGCCAATCCGACTACCAGATGCGCGTGCTCTGTGCAGATCTCGACGCCTACAACGCCTTCCTCGAAACCTTCCTGTTCCGCCTACCCGCCGTAGCCAGCGCCCAGACCAACCTGGTGCTACGCGACATCAAACAAAACACTGGCATCGCGCTTTAGGGCCAACATGCCCCCTTCTTCTCTTTGAAAATACGGCGGGGAGTTTGAGGGGTGGAACCCCTCATCAGCAAAATGAATCGCGTCGCCGTTAGGCGTCCTTCGGGTCACCGCACGCGGGATTAACCACCACATGACTGCCAGATGGCGGTGCACAGGTGGTGCACGCGGGGTGACAACCTGCGTCCGGCACAAACCTCAATGAAAATAAGGTAAATTCAGGCCCCCACTCAGACAAAGGGCAAATAATAGTCCCGCACCTCGTCCACCGACTTATCCTTCAACCGTTTCCACTCATCCTGCTTCAGAAAAATCACCGCATCACAGATCTCTTCCCCCACCGCCATACGCAATGGTGTGTCGGCGTCCAGCGCATCAAGCGCCTTATCGAGCGCAGACGGCACGTGCCGTGTCGCGCGCACATTCTCCAACCCATCCAGATCTTCGGCCTCGACCAGCGCATAACCCTTCTCGACCCCCAGCAACGCCGCTTGCAACACTGCAGCCACCGCCAGATACGGGTTCGTCGCGCAGTCGGCCATGCGATGTTCCAGCCGCGCAGATCGGGGCGAGGCCACGCAGGATCGTGTGGTCACCAGCCGATGATCATCCGCCCAGTTCGCCCAATACCCCGCCATGGATGCAGGGCCCAGCCGATCATAGCTGTTGACCGTCATAGCCAGCAGTCCTGCCAACCCCTCATGGTGATGGATCAGCCCGGCCATGCAGCCCCTGGCCACGTTCGAAAGCTGTCCATCCGGGGCGATCACATTGGCCCCCTTCGCGTCCGCAAAGCTGAAATTGATGTGCAGGCCGGACCCGCCGCGATCCGGGATCGGTTTGGGCAAAAAGGTCAGGAGAAGCCCCATCTCCGCCGCGACCTCGCGCGCCATAGCCTTGAAAAGAAACGCATTGTCACAGGCCGCCACTGCGCCTTCGAACTTCAGCGTCAGCTCGAACTGACCATTGTCATATTCCCCATTCATCGACTCGAGGGGCAGGCCCACAGCATCCGCCGTCGACCACAACGCCTCCATCAACCCTGCGGGATCGTTCTGCGGACCTGTGCCGTACACAAAAGCGCCGGGCGTGTCATATGGCGTCCAGACCCCATCCGCATCCTGCTGAAAGACATAGGCTTCCATCTCCAGCCCCACCATCGGCGTCAGCCCCTTCGCCTCCCAAACAGCAACAGCCGCCTGCAGCCGTGCGCGAGCGCACAGACCAAAGGGGGCGCCGTCTACATGCAGAGTTCCCAACGCGATCTCACTGTCCCTTTGCCAGTCAGGGCGGCGGTCACCGTCCAGCAACAGTTCCATGTCGGGGATACCGTCAAACACGCCCGCCCCGGGCACCGGGATCAGATCGCGGTCAAAGGTCGTGCCGAACACGCCCCGGGCAAAGCCGATCCGGCCACCCGCAGCCACATCCGGCGGTACAAACTTGCCCCGTGGCAGGTTGAGCAGATCGCAGAACAGGATACGGGTGCGGGTCGTCATGGCTGTCACTTCAGTATGGGGCGGACGGTCAGGGACTTGACCCCGCAGATAAAATTCGACCGGGTCCAGGTGGGCGCGTCAAGGGCCTGCAACCCGCTGATGCGGCTGGCCAATTCTTCCAGCACACACCGCAGTTCCAGCTTGGCCAGCCACATGCCCAGACAGACATGCGGCCCGCCCTGACCAAAGGCGAGGTGCCTGTTCGGGCTGCGGTCCAGATGGGCGGTATTCGGGTCGTCGAACATCGCCTCGTCCCGGCTGCCCGACACGAACCACATCAGCACCTTGTCGCCTGCGCGAATGGTCTGGCCGTGCATCGCCACATCGCGCGTGGCTGTGCGCCTGAAGTGCAAGGTCGGTGACGCAAGCCGGATGAACTCATCAGCACATGTCTCCCACACCTGACCCGATTGCAGCGTCTCGAGCAGTCTCTTCTGCTGCGTCAGCAGATGCAGCGCCATCGCGATGGAATAGCGCGTCGTATCGTTACCCGCGGCCACCAGCAGGCAAAAGAAGTTCTTGAACTCCTGTCCCCGGATCGCCCCATCCTCGGCGCGCAAAACACGCGCCAGAATACCCGTCTCATCCACCTCGCGCGCGCCGGTAAGGATATCTTCAGCGTAATCGTACAATTCTACGCCCGCAGGCGAGCGAAACGGCATCATGCGGTAGGCTTCGGTATCGACCTTGTCGATCACGGTGTCAGTAAAGTCCGGATCAGTGTTGCCGATCAGCGCATCGCCCCGCTCGACCAGCCAATCGAGGTCATTTTCGGGAACGCCAAGAATGCGGCCCAGCATGAGCATGGGCAGACGCTTGGCAATCAGGTCCACAGCGTCGAACTCGGCGTGTTCCAGCGCCTCCGCCACGATGTCGCGGGCCAGGTCCCGGATCAGCGGTTCAAACTGCGCGACGACAGGCTTTGCAAAAGCCGGGTTCACTGCGCGGCGCGTGACCCTATGGTCCGGCGGGTCCGTCTCCTGAAAAGTGCGTCGAGCGAGGTATTCCTCGCGGCTCTGATCCTCGATCCGGATGCCCTGCGCACTGGAAAAGGTCGCCGCATCCCGCTGCGCCGCCATGATATCTGCGTAACGTGTCAGGGACCAGAACCCGCGCTGCCCACCAAACGCATCCGTCCAGTGCAAAGGGTGATCCGCGCGCATATGGGCAAAGGTGTCATGCGGCACCCCGTCTACGAAACTGTCGTGATCGGCCAGGTTCTTCATGGCGTCCCCCCAAAGAACCGTGTCGCCCAATCGGCAAAGATCGGGCCATCATTGTGGCGGGCCAACGTCGCCTCGGCGTCCGCCACTTCTGCGTCGCTCAGATGCGGTTTGGTGTAGTCCAGAACGCAGCGCATGAACGGATCGGAAAACTCGGGATGCGCCTGCGTGGTGAAGATATGATTGCCCTTGGTAAAGCCAGCGATGGCACATTTGGTCGACGCCGCATAGGCGGTGCAATCGGCGGGCAATTGCGTCACCGAATCATGGTGAAACTGATATAAATTCAGTGACTTGGCGACAGGCTGCATCCAAGGCCGCGACGCCGTTATCTCGATCTGATCTATGCCAATATTCCAGTCCCGCCGCGCAACAGCACCGCCCAAGGCAACGGCAATCGCCTGATGCCCGAAACACGCCCCCAGAAGCGGCTTGCGCGCCGCATCACAGACCCGGATGAAATCATACAGCGGCGGCAAAAAGGTCAGATCGTCCAGCAAGCTCAGCGGCGAGCCAGTAATCAGATAGGCGTCATGCTCCTCCACATCCGCAGGCACCTCGCCCCCGATGGTCATGTAGACCCGGTAGGTGAACCGCTGCTCCTGCGCATCGAACAGGTCGCGGAAACGGTGGGCATCGTCGGGAAAGGCGTCGCCGACCTCGACCGACCGGTCGTGGTTCACTTGTAGGATGCCGAGCTTCAGGCGGGACATACGTTCTCTCTCGCTATAGGGGGGCGACCATGGCCACCCCCGGCTGGCTCAGCGCCCGAGGATCTCGTTGATCTCGGCAGATTTGGCACGATCCGCTTCGATACGTGCCTGCGCTTCCTCCTGACCTTGCCAGTAGACCGCGGCACCTGTTTCGGCCATCAACTGCTGCGCTTCGTCCGAGGCCATGGTTTCGGCAGCCACGGCCGCGATGGTGTCGATCACCTCCTGCGGTGTGCCCTTGGTCACGAACAGACCGTTCCACAGCTCGACATCATTCACGCCGGATTGGGCCGCAATGGTTTCAACGCCATCAAGCTTAGCAATAGGTTCGGCGCCGATGTTGCCCAGCACATTGATGTCGCCAAGGCACGGCTCGATCAGGGCTAGCGTTGTGTTGATCACATCCGCGTCGCCTGACGACAGCGTGTTGCAATCCAGAAGGTCAAAGGCGCTGTCATCCGCGAACTCAAACCCCATCTTGGCCGCCGCCGCCATGGACACAGCCGTGGGCGTCAGGCCAGCACCGAAATGGCCTAGTACAACGTCGTTGTCCTGCGCATGTTCCGCCAGCTCCGCCATGTTGGAGTAGGGCGCATCCCCTGACGCGGCCAACACGAACGGGTAGGTCAGAAAGATGCCGATAGGCACGAAGCTGTCCTCTTCGATTCCGATGTCGATCTGCGGGCCGACGATGGGCACGCCGATCACAAACGACCCGATCACCGACCCGTCATTGGGCGCATTCAGCACTTCCAAAGCGCCCGGAAATGGCCCATCGCCACCGCCCGGACGATTGACCACGGACGCAGGTTGCCCCGTCGCTTCGGCCATATCGGCGGCGATCATGCGTGTCAGGATGTCCTCGAAATCACCCGGCGGCCACGGCACGATGAACTGCACCGGTCCGGTGGGGTAGTCTGCCAGCGCGGGGCCGGTCAGGGCGGCCAGCGCAAAGGCGGCCGAGGTCAAAAGCTCTTTCATGGTCACTCTCCCTGAGTTTTGTGTTCGCTTTTGTGGTTAATGTTCAAACCTCCGGGTGCGGAGGCTTTGGGTGATCGTAACGGCAATCACGATCAGGATGACGGCAAACAGCGTGCCCGACACAGGACGGTTGATCAGGTCAAAGACGGTCTTGATCTGACCCGCCCCAGCCGTCAGCTTTTCGATCATGATGGACCCCAGGACGAGGCCCAGCACGATGGGCACCAGCGGCCAGTCGAGGCGGCGCAGGATGAAGCCCATATAGCCGAATCCGGCGGCAAACATGCAGTCGGCGAAGGAATTTCGGATGGAGAACACGCCGACAAAGGCGAGGATCAGGATGAACGCGCCGAGCAAGCGGTTGGGCACGTAGATAATCTTGGCGATCCACTTGGTCGACAAGAGCAACGTGAGGATCACCAGCACGTTGATGATCAACAGCGCGATGAAGAGCGAGAACAGGAAATCCGGGTTATTCTCGAAGATGTCCGGCCCCGGTTTGATCCCTGCATCGAAGAACACGACCATCATCATCGCGGTCAGCGCCTCTCCCGGCACACCCAGCGCCAGCAATGGCACCATGGCAGCGGCAGGTACCGCATTGTTGCTCGCCTCGGACGCGATCAGCCCATCGGGTGCGCCGCGGCCAAAGCGCCCCGGCTCCTTCGACATGGCCCGCGCGGTGGAGTAGCTGAAGAACTGCGCCACGAACTCGCCGACGCCGGGGATGATCCCCATGATCGTGCCGTAGCCCGCGCTGATCGTGGCAACGGCCGGGTGCTTCTTCAACTCACTGAAACCGCGCAGCAGGCCGCCCTTCAGCCGCGCTTCTGGCGGGTCGGCATCCTTGCCCGTCAGCAGGAACAGCGCCTGCGAGATGGCGAAGATACCCACGATCACGACGATCAGGTTGAAGCCGGGATAGAGGTATTCAATCCCGAACGTGTAGCGGTCAATCTGCTTCAACGACTGCCGCCCGATCAGTGCAATCAGGAAGCCGAGACCAAACAACAGCGCCGCAATCCCCATAGTCTTGCGGTGAGCGGCAATCAGCAGGACAGCCCCCAAAGCCGCAGCCATGAAGATGTCCCGCTGACCGAACAGCGCGCCCAAATCCCGCAGGTAGGGCCCGAATAGCATCAACGCTGCGAGCCCCAGCAGGATCGAAAAGCACCCGCCAAAGAACGACGCGGAATAGGCCAGCGACAGTCCCCGCGCCGCCTCTCCCCGCCGTGTCATCGCGTAGCCGTCATAGGTGGTCAGCGCATTGACCGGCGTGCCGGGCGTGTTGATCAGGATGGCCGGGATCGCGCCGCCATACATGGATGAGCCATAGACGCCCAAGAGCAGGACAAGCGACACCAGATCATCCAGAAATACGGTTGCGGGCAACAGAATAGCAATCGCAATCGCAGGGCCAATCCCCGGCACCGCTCCGATGGCCAAACCACCCACCGACCCGATCAGGATCGCCACCAGCACTGGCCAACTGGCGAGGTTGTCGATGCCGATCCAAAAGGCTTCCATCAAAACCACACCTGCATGAAGGTTTCCATGCCCTGCGGAAGCTGGTCATAGAGCCAGATGTTGACCGGTGTCTTGATCTGCAATCCGGTGCGAAAGACCAGAACGATGGCGAAACTGGCGGCCAGACAGATGCCCATCCACCGCACACCTCGATAACCCAGCCGCCACGGCAAGAGCGTGCCCAGCAGTAGGGTTGAGACAAGATATCCGAGCAAAGGCACCGACAGGGTATAGGCCACGAACCAAACCACATATTCCAGCGCGCGCAGCCACTGCACCAGTTCATGGGTCACCGCGGTTGGCTGCTTGAACCGCCGCCGCCACAAATGCGCGCGCCATGCCCCACGCAGGTTCCATAATGCGGCAGGCACCAGCACGCACAGGCAGATCAGCGGCGCCACCCAACCCTGTTTCAGGATGCGCCCCAATCGCGCCGTCCGCCCCTCGGGCGTGGTCACACCGAACTGCTCCATCCAGTAACGGGCCATGTTGTGCGGCAGCTTGCGGTCCTCCCACCCCGTCTGGGTGAAGAAGAACACAAGAAAAAACAGCGCCAGCCCCGCCATGAACAGGGAAAAGATCAGATCCCCTCGTCCCCGACGAAAGTCGGTGATGTCGGTCACGTTGATCTTCTTGTCGGGCGGGCAGGCGCTGGCGAAACCCTGCCTGGTGGTGCTTGACCGGATGGGCCGCACCGCCGTGGCACTTTTCAGTGCGGGGGATGCGGCCCGGCTCTTCAAGCCGCCTCGGCCATGGCCTTCAGGCCGGTTTCAACGGCAGACAGGATCTTCTGCACATGGCCCGCGTCAATGACCAAGGGCGGAGAGAATATGGCGTTGTTCCCCGACACCCGGATCATAACCCCGTCTTCATAAGCAGCTTTTTGGAACACCAATGGCAGGGCCTTGCCCACAGGGGTCTTCTTGCGACGGTCGCTGACCAACTCGATGGCGCACATCAGACCCTCGCCGCGCACATCACCGATGTGGTCGTAGCGCGCAGCCAACGCTTCCAAACCGACCTTCAGCTCGGGCCCGCGTGCACGCGCGTTTTCCCACGGTTTGATACGCATGGTTTCCTTAACAGCAGCCACAGCCGCTGCCGCACCGACCGGATGCCCGGAATAAGTGTAACCGGAGTCGACCGACCCGACCCCACTGTCGTCATCCTCAAACACCGCCGCAACATGACCCGCAATCATCACGGAACCGAATGGGAAGTACCCGTTGGTGATGGCCTTGGCCGTGCACATCAGGTCGGGCTGCACGCCCCAGTGACGCGATCCCGTCTCGGACCCGGTGCGTCCAAAGGCAGTGATCACCTCATCCGCGATCAGCAGCACGCCGTGCTTGTCGCAGATGTCGCGCACCATCGGCATAAATGACGGATGCGGCGGGATCACACCGCCCGCGCCTTGCACCGGCTCCATGATGAAAGCGGCAACGGTGTTCGTGCCCTGAAATGCAATCTCACGATCCAGCATCCCGGCACTCAGTTGCGCCAATTCCGCAGGGTCATCCGCACCAAACGGATTGCGATACAGGTACGGGCCGGGGATGTGGTAACAACCCGCCATCAGCGGTTCATAGGCATTTCGAAACTTGGCGTTCCCGTTCACCGATGCACCGCCGAAATGCGTCCCGTGATACCCCTTGTCCAGACTTATGAACTTGGTCCGCGTCCCCTCGCCCCGGATGCGGTGATACTGCCGTGCCAGTTTCAGAGCGATCTCGATGCTGTCCGAACCGCCGGACGTGAAGAAACTGCGCGTCATCCCGTCAGGACCGAAGAACTCGGCCAGCAGATAGGCAAGCTCGATGGCCTTGTCATTCGAGGTGCCGCGAAAGGTCGAATAATAGGGCAACGCATCCAACTGCCCCGCAATCGCATCCTTCACCGGCTGGCAGGAATAGCCCAGGTTCACGTTCCACAGGCCGCCCACCGCGTCGATGCTGCGATGCCCATCCACATCCGTGATGTAGACACCCTCGCCCCCCGTCAAGATCGTCGGCGGGTTCGCCATGCTGTCAGCCGGATGCGCCATCGGGTGCCAGAACTGGCGGGCATTGTGCTCCTTCAGAAAGTTGCTGTCTTTCACGACGCTGCCCTTTCCTGTGGCGGGGTCCAAAGCTGGACAATATGAGGGGGCACGGTGCCGCCCATGGTCTGGCTGATCTCTTCCCCCTGCGCCATCAGTAGACGGGCAAGGTGGGCTTCGGTCGCCTTGCCACCCCGACCCGTCGGAAACGCAATCGAGCAGGTGGCAAAGGCGCGGCTTGCCGCATCAAAGACCGGGATGGCCACCGACGACACGCCCAAACGCAGCGCATCACGGTTCCGGGCATAGCCACGGGTCGCGATCTGTTTCAGCTCTGCCTCAATCTCGATGCGGTTTGGGGCGGGCGCGCCCGGCAAGCGTGTCCGCGGGTCCGCCAGGGCCAGATCGAGCAATCCGCCGGGAGAAAAAGCCAGATATGCCTTGCCCGACGCCGTCGCGAACAGGGGTGGCAGGCCATAGGGATCGAAACTGACCCGGACCGGATGCTCATGCTCTTCGGCGTGATGCACATGCACAAGATCAAAGCCCTGTAATCGGCTGACATGCACCAACTCACCCGCCGCGCGGCTCAGGCTTTCGATGACGCCGCGCAGCATCTCGACCTCGGGCACGGTGCGCACCCGCATACCCGCCAGCCGGGTCAGCGCAGGTCCAAGACGGTAGGCGCGTGTGCTGGCGTCTTGCTCGAGAAACCCCGCCAGCTCCAGCGCAACCAGATGGCGGTGCACGGTGGCCTTGTCGCGCCCGGCCAAGCGCTGCACATCCGAAAGCCCGAGCGCAGGCCGCGCTTCGCTGAACAGGTCCAAAAGACCAAGAGCCTTGGCGATGGTCGACATGCGACAAAGGTTGACGCACTCCGAAACGCCTTGCAATATATTTTTGCATCTCATGGTTCATTATTTGAACCATTGCCTGGAAATTGACCATGTCTGAGCTAAACAGCAATATCGCAAAACTCGCGCCATACGTGGCTGCCATCGGCGACACTGGCATCCTAAACCACATCAACGGACAAGCGGTGCCGTCCGCGTCAGACATGTGGTTCGATACGACCTCCCCGGTGGATGACAGCCTGATCGCACGCGTGGCGCGCAGCGATGCAGACGACGTCGACGCCGCCGCGCAGGCAGCCAAATCCGCCTTCCCGGCCTGGCGCGACATGGCCGCAGCCGAACGCAAGCGCATCCTGCACGCCATCGCCGACGGCATCGAAGCCCGCGCCGAGGAAATCGCCCTCTGCGAAT
Source organism: Tateyamaria sp. syn59 (assembly GCF_007995245.1). Lineage (GTDB taxonomy): Bacteria > Pseudomonadota > Alphaproteobacteria > Rhodobacterales > Rhodobacteraceae > Tateyamaria. The sequence continues at coordinate 306,929 of NZ_VCBA01000003.1, read as the reverse complement.
GCTGGGACACGGGTCAAGCCCTACGCTTCATGTCCAAGGCAGCCTTGCGCGGCGCTGCAAACTTCCGCTTCTTCGCCGACCGTGCGCCCTCCGCCCGCGACGGCCAGGCCCTGCCCTCGCCCACGCTAATGAACATCACCACACGCGTGCCCATCGGTCCGGTGGGTGTGATCACCCCGTGGAACACGCCCTTCATGCTCTCGACATGGAAAATCGCACCCGCACTCGCCGCAGGCTGCACGGTTGTCCACAAACCGGCTGAGCTGAGCCCATGGACCGCCCGCATCCTGATCGAGATTGCGGAAGAGGCCGGCCTGCCCCCCGGCGTCTGGAACGTGATCAACGGCCTGGGCGAAGAGGCCGGCAAGGCCCTCACGGAACATCCTGACATCAAGGCCATCGCCTTTGTCGGTGAAAGTGCGACGGGCTCAGCGATCATGGCCCAAGGCGCCCCGACGCTGAAACGGGTCCACTTCGAACTCGGCGGCAAGAACCCGGTCGTCGTTTTCGATGATGCCGACCTCGACGCAGCCCTCGATGCCGCAATTTTCATGATCTATTCGCTCAACGGCGAGCGCTGCACATCCTCCTCACGCCTGCTGGTGCAAGACACGATTGCGGAAGAATTCGAAGCCAAACTCGCCGCACGCGCCAAAGCGATCAAGGTCGGCCACCCGCTGGATCCGGCAACCGAAGTCGGCCCCCTCATCCACGAAGGGCACCGGGACAAGGTCATGGCCAGCTTCGACACCGCCAAGACCGAAGGCGCCACCATCGCTGCGGGCGGCACACGCGTCGGCGAGACAGGCCAATTCGTCGCCCCAACGCTCTTCACCAACGCCACCAACGACATGAAAATCGCGCAAGAGGAAATCTTCGGACCGGTGCTCACCTCCATCCGCTTCAAGACCGAGGAAGAAGCGCTGAACATCGCCAATGACACCGCCTATGGCCTCACAGGCTATGTCTGGACCGCGGATGTCACCCGCGCCATGCGCTTCACCGAAAAGCTCGAAGCGGGCATGATCTGGGTCAACTCTGCCAATGTCCGCCACCTGCCCACCCCCTTCGGCGGCATGAAAGCCAGCGGCATCGGGCGCGACGGCGGCGACTGGTCGTTCGAGTTTTACATGGAACAGAAGCACATCGGCATCGCCACAGGCGACCCGAACATTCCACGCCTGGGTGTCTGATGCTTCTTCTCTTTCCAAATACGGCGGGGAGTTTGAGGGGTGGAACCCCTCATTCCCAACACTGAATCGTGTGCGGCAAAGCCGCTCTATCTAGGAACAGCCCATGCCGATCCCACCGCCAGAACTTTACCCGCCCTTCAACATCGTGCGGCTCAGCCACGTGGAATATCGGGTTACGGACCTCGCCGCATCGCGCGCCTTCTACATCGATACGCTGGGCCTGCAGGTGACGCATGAGGATGCGCAGACCATTTATCTGCGCGCGATGGAGGAACGCGGCCACCACTGCATGATACTGAGGCAAGCAGAGGTGCCCAACGTCGCGCGCCTTGGCTTCAAGCTCTACGATGACCCCGACCTCGACAACGCTGCGGACTGGTTCAAGGCCCAAGGCAGACCTGTCACCTGGACCAAACGCCCGTTCATGGGCCGCGTCCTGCAAACGACCGACCTGTGGGACGTCCCACTGGAATTCTACGTCCAGATGGACCGCCTGCCGTCGATCGCACAGAAATACGCCCTCTACAAAGGCGTCAAACCGCTGCGTATCGACCACTTCAACCTGTTCGCCAATGATGTCGACGGCGCCGTTGACTTCTACACGCAAATGGGGTTCCGCACGACGGAATACACTGAAGATGCAGAGACCGGAAAAACCTGGGCCGCATGGATGCACCGCAAGGGCGGCGTGCATGACGTGGCCTTCACCAACGGCATTGGCCCGCGCCTGCACCACACCGCCTTCTGGGTGCCCACCCCGCTCAACATCATCGACCTGCTCGATCTGATGAGCACGACAGGCTACCGCGAAAACATCGAACGCGGCCCTGGGCGGCACGGCATCTCCAACGCCTTCTTCCTCTACATACGCGACCCCGATGGCCACCGGATCGAAATCTACTGCTCCGACTACCAAACGGTGGACCCCGACCACGAGCCGATCAAATGGGACCTCAAGGATCCCCAACGCCAGACGCTCTGGGGCGCACCAGCCCCGCAGAGCTGGTTCGAGGAAGGCAGCCTATTCGACGGCGTTGAAACATCCGAGCCACTTCTCAAAGCCCAGCCCATCGTGGCACCCTGAGCATGGCGGAGGACACCTCCGCCTTACGACACCCGTAAGGCGCATCCTGATGCGCCCCGCCCGAAAGGAAGACCATGAGTTGGGATGACTTTGCCAAACATGCCAAGGATGCAGCCGACTGGGGCGCCGACTACCACAAGACCATCCGCGATCGTCCCGTGCGGGCGCAAACTGCGCCGGGCGACATTGCCCAACAACTCGCAGATGCTCCGCCTGAAGATGGCACCGACCTTGCCACGATCATGGAAGACTTCGACCGCATCGTGATGCCGGGCATCACTCACTGGCAGCATCCACGCTTCTTTGCCTACTTCAACTCGAACGCCGCCCCTGCCTCGGTCCTGGCAGAATTCCTCACCTCAATCATCGCGCCCCAATGCATGCTTTGGCAAACGTCACCGGCCGCGACCGAGATGGAAACCCGCATGATGGACTGGCTGCGGCAGAGCCTTGGCCTGCCGGACATCTATCAAGGCGTCATCCAGGACAGCGCCTCCTCCGCCACGCTCGCCGCTGTGCTCACGATGCGCGAACGCGCGCTGAACTTCCGCGGCAACATCGAAGGGCTACACGGCCAGCCGCAACTCCGCATCTACTGCTCGGATCAGGTCCATAGCTCCATCGACCGCGCGATCTGGGTCGCGGGCATCGGGCAGGACAATCTGGTCAAGATCCGCACGACTGGTGATCTGCGCCACATGGACCCCATTGATCTGGAAGCCGCCATTGCCGAGGACAAAATGGCCGGTCGCATCCCGGCGGGCGTCATTGCCGCCACGGGCGCCACTGGAATGGGCGCGTGCGACGATCTGGACTCCGTCGCCGCCGTGGCCGAGAAACACGGTCTCTATTCGCATCTCGATGCGGCCTGGGCAGGCACTGCAATGATCTGCCCCGAATTCCGCACGCTCTGGACCGGGGCCGAGCGTTTCGACAGCATCGTCTTCAACCCCCACAAATGGCTGGGCGCGCAATTCGACTGCGCCGCCCACTTCCTGCGCGACCCGGATCAGTTGAGGCAAACGCTCGCCATACGCCCCGAATACCTGAAAACCCACGGGGCAGAGGACATCATCGACTATTCCGAATGGTCGATCCCGCTTGGTCGCCGCTTCCGCGCGCTGAAACTGTGGTTTCTGATGCGCCACTACGGGATGGAGGGGCTACGCAACCGGATCCGCAATCATGTGACGTGGAGCCAAGCGCTATGCGAGCGCCTGCGTGCCGAGGACGATTTCGAGATCGTGACAGAACCCATCCTGTCGCTCTGGACCTTCAAGGCGACGAGTGCCAGCGATGAGCAGACGCAGGCGCTGGTTGACGCGATCAACAACGATGGCCGCATCTACCTGACCCAGACCATCGTGGACGGGCAGAAAGTCATCCGCTTTCAAGCCGGCCAATTCGACTGCGAAGAGCGCGATTTCGACACGGCCTTCGACACAATCACCGAGATTGCGAGGTCCCTTTGAAATTCGCGGCCTACACCACCAACGGCGCCGCCTATTACGGAGCCGTGAGCGAAGGCGGGATGATCCCTCTCTCACCCAACTTTTCCCACTGGCCGACCCTGCGCGACGTGATCGAAAACGACGGCCTGCACGATCTGGCCAAAGCCGCCCAAGGCCGCACGGCCACCCATACTGACATCACCTACCAGATCCCAATCCCCAACCCAGAAAAGATCATCTGCGTCGGCGTCAACTTTCCCGACCGCAACGCGGAATACAAAGACGGGCAAGAGGCGCCGCCCAACATGTCCCTCTTCCCCCGCTTCCCGCGCAGTTTCACCGGCCACAACCAGCAGGTCATCCGCCCGCCGGAAAGCGAAAAACTGGATTATGAGGGCGAGATCGCCATCGTCATCGGCAAAACCGGGCGGCGCATCGCCGAGGCCGACGCCTATGACCACATCACCGCCCTCACCCTCTGCAACGAAGGGACAATCCGTGACTGGGTCCGCCACGCCAAGTTCAACGTCACCCAAGGCAAGAACTGGGACGCCTCCGGCGCCATGGGCCCGTGGCTAGTCCCCTTCACCCACGCCGCCCAACTCGACGACATCCGCCTGACGACACACGTGAACGGCGAACTCCGCCAGGACGACCGAACAAGCCGCATGCTGTTCCCGATCCGCCGCCAGATCGCCTACATCTCGACCTTCACCACCCTAGCGCCCGGAGACATCATCGTCACCGGCACGCCCACCGGGGCGGGCGCACGCTTCGATCCGCCGAAGTTCCTGGAACACGGCGACATCGTCGAAGTCACCGCCGAAGGCATCGGCACCCTGCGCAGCGAGGTGGCCGATGAAAGCTGAGCAGCACAAAGCCGCCGCAGACGCGCTCATCCAAGCAGAGCAAACCGGCGAACAAATCGGCCTTCTCTCGGTGGCCCATCCAGACATCACCATGGATGACGCCTACGCTATCCAGGACCAGTTCGTCGCAGCCAAGGTCGCCTCGGGCGACCCGGTGATCGGCTGGAAGATCGGCCTGACCAGCCGCGCCATGCAGATGGCGCTGAACATCGACATCCCCGACAGCGGCGTGCTGACCCGGTCGATGCTGTTCGAAAACGGTGCAACCATTCCCGCGGGCCATTTCATCCAACCGCGGATCGAGGCCGAGATCGCCTTTGTCATGAAGTCAGACATCGGTGGTGACACGGTCACGCGCGACGACGTGCTGGCGGCCACAGACTACGTAGCTCCGGCCCTCGAAATCCTCGACACCCGCATCCTGCGCGCCGACCCCGCAACAGGCCAGCCGCGCAAGGTATTCGACACCATCGCCGACAATGCCGCCAATGCAGGCATCGTCATGGGCAGCGAACGGCACCAACCCGAAAACCTGCGCTGGGTCGGTGCCATCGTCAGCCGCAACGGCACGGTTGAGGAAACAGGTCTTGGCGCGGGCGTTCTGAACGATCCGGTGGAAAGCGTCGTCTGGCTCGCCCGTCGCATGGCGCTCTATGGCAATGTAATCAAGGCAGGCCAGATAATCCTGTCCGGCAGCTTCATCCGGCCCATCGAATGCCCGCCCGGCACCGACATCAGCGCCGATTTCGGCTCCTTCGGCCGCGTCGACTTATCTTTCAGCTGAGCCGCGCAAGCAGTCGCGCAGCACAGCCCCCCAACGCTACCGTGTCCGACACGAACAGAAACGCCGGGATGCGGGCAAACTGTCCGTCAAAACTGTCATCGGCCCGCAGGGGCGCCAGAACCCGTTCGCGGCGTTCAGGGGCCATCAGGAACTTGGCAAGCGAGCCGTTGAAATAGAACCCGGCCCGCGGAAAATAGGAATAGGCCAGTTCCCGCACCATCAGGCTGAAGGCTTCGGTACACAGATCCAGCGCCTCGACCGCGCGGGGATCGTCGGACTTTGCCAACTCCTCGGCACTGTCAACATCGACACCGATCACATGGGCCAACCGCAAAAGTCCCACACCGGAAAACAGGTTCTCGACACTGTCAAAACGCGACGTATTCTGCATACGCGCCTGCAGGATCGACATCACGCTCGACGGCAGGCTGGCGTGGCCCTGCTCGGCGGTAAAGACCGTGCCGCTTTCCATATTCACCGCCGCGACGTTGAAGCCTGTGCCAAGGCCCACAACCAAGGCCTGCCCGCGCCCGCCGAGTTCAGCGCCCATGTGCAACGGCTCCACCGCATCCTGCGGCACGGTGGGCACCGCCTGCCCCAGCGCCTCAAGGTCGTTCATCAGAACAACCTCTTCGGCGTCAAAGGCAGCGGCCAAAGCGCCCGCATCAAAATCCCAGTTCCGGTTCGTCAGCTTCGCCTTGTCCCCGGCAACGGGCCCCGCCACAGCGATGACAACGCGCGAGGGCACATCCCGCCCGTCAAGGTAGTTGGTCGCAAGATCCAGAAAACTGCCAAAGTCGGCGTTCGGACACTTCACTACGGTATCCGCAATCACCCCGTCCCGATCGACAAAGGCCATGCGCGTGTTCGTTCCACCCACATCGGCGACCAGGCCAACGGCCTGGTCCTGCTTGCTCGTGTCTTGCATTACGCCTCGCCCGGTGTCTTACCCAAGATGATCATTCCGAGCAGGTCATCATCCGTCACGTCCGCCACGTCAACCGTCCCCACCAGCTTTCCGTTCTTCATAACGGATGCGCGGTCACACAGTTCCATGACATCGTGAATATCGTGGCTGATCAGGAAGATGCCGATACCTTCGGCTTTCAACTGCTGGATCAGCTCCGACACCATCTGTGTCTCATGCGGACCAAGGGCCGCGGTCGGTTCATCCATGATCAGGATGCGCGCGTTGAAGTAGACCGCACGGGCAATGGCGACGGACTGACGTTGACCACCCGAAAGGGCACTCACCGGGTCTTTGAACTTTTTGAAGTTGGGATTGAGGCGCGCCATGATCTTGCGCGTCTCGGCCTCCATCGCGTCATCATCGACAAAGCCGGTTGGTCCCACCAACTCCCGCCCCAGAAACAGGTTCGATGCGGCATCAAGGTTATCGGCCAGCGCAAGCGTCTGGTAGATCGTCTCGATGTTATACGTCCGCGCGTCGCGGGGGTTGTTGATGGTGGCCTTTTCGCCGTTGATCCGGATTTCGCCCGAGTCCATGGCATAGGCGCCCGACAGGATCTTGATCAGCGTAGACTTGCCCGCACCGTTGTGGCCCAAGAGGCCCACAACTTCGCCCGGTTTCAAGTCGACCGACACGTGGTCCACCGCCTTAATCCCGCCAAAGCTGATCGAGATGTCCTTCATTTCGACAAGAGGTGTCGTCATGTCAAAGTCCTCCCTCAGACGCCGGCGCGGCGGCGGTAAACGATGTCGATCCACACGGCGAGGACCAGAACGAAGCCCACGACGATGTTCTGCAATGGCGCATCCACCCCGACCGAGGCCATGCCCGATTGCAGCGACTGCATGATCAGCGCACCAATGACGGCACCATAGATCGTGCCCGCGCCCCCCGACAGGGCGGTGCCCCCGATGACGGCCGCCGCGATCACGCGCAACTCGTCCAGCGTGCCAAGGCCCACGTCCACCGCATTCAGGCGGGCCGATGCGATGATCGACGCGATGCCGGTCAGCGCACCCATAAGGGCAAAAACCTTGACCGTCAGCAGGCGCGTGTCGATGCCCGACAGCGACGCCGCCTCGGGGTTGCCGCCGGTGGCATAGACGTAGCGGCCAAAGCGGGTGCGCGTGGCGATGATGGTCATCACGATGGTGACGGCCAGCAGAATGACGACCGGAATGGCGACACCGTGGTTCCAGACCATGCCATCAGTGTACTCGATCCCGCGCGCTTCCGTCATGCGGCGCATGGCACCACGCGGGATGGGGTAGCTGTTCATGATCCAGACAAAGGCGATGATCAGCCCGGCGGCGATAGCCATCAGGATACCCTCGGCCCAGACCGGTTTGACGGTGAAGCCATGCGTGGCCTTGCGGCGGCGGCTCATCAGCATGATGCCCACTGCGACAAGAGCTGCGACGGTGCCGAACACCCAGCTGAGCGTCTCGCCCAACGTGCCCTCGGCCCCACCACCCAATAGGCGGAAGACGGGATCAAGCGGCGCCTGGGTCTGGCCTTTGGTAACCCACCACATCGCACCGCGATAGATCAGAAAGCCGCCCAGCGTCACGATAAAGGCGGGGACGGTCAGATAACCAATCACCCAGCCCTGCATCGCACCCAGCACAGCACCCATCAGGATGGTTGCAAATACAGCAATTACCCAGATCATCGGATGACCAAGGCCCAGCACCGATGGCAGCCACTGCACTTGGAGGGCCGCGACAGTCATGCCGATAAAGCCCAGAAGCGAGCCCACAGAAAGGTCAATGTTGCGGGTCACGATCACGAACACCATGCCCGTCGCCATCACAGCGACCGATGCGGTCTGAACACTCACATTGAAAAAGTTGCGGGGCGACAAGAAGCGCCAGTCGGTGAAAAAGCCGAAGACAATCCAGATGACGACAAGCGCCCCGATCATCCCCAACAGGCGGGCATCAAGGCCCAGCTTGTCCATCATTGATTTGGCCTGGTCGTCCATGTCCCCTGCCCTTTTTACCCGGTTGCTACGGCACAGCGCACCCGTCCGTGGGAAAGCCCCCCGTCGAAACGTGCCGCAATGTCTGGTGAAATCTGTGTGGTCCGCCCCGGCACGCACATGCGCCGGGGCGGGGTATCATGTGGCCTTACTGGCAAACCGCCAGCGAAGAACCTGCGCAAAGCGCGTCTTTTTCGATCCAACCAGCGTCCAGAACGACGTCCAGGTTGTCGGCTGTGACCGGAACCGGCGCCAGGAAGATCGAGTTCATGGTGGTGCCGCCGGGCGATGTCCACTCGGCTGCGCCATCGACGTCTTCGCCTTTGGCCAGCGACACGGCGATCTCGCCTGCCGCGTTGCCCAAGGCGCGCGCGTCTTTCCAGACGGACACGGTTTGCGTGCCGGTCGCCACACGGTTCAGGGCAGCGTGATCACCGTCCTGGCCGGAGACAGCGATGCCTTCCATGCCTTGGGCGGTCAGGGCGGCCACAACGCCACCGGCGGTGCCGTCGTTCGAGGCCACAACCGCGTCGACCTTGTTGTCGTTGGCGGTCAGGATTTGCTCCATGTTGCGCTGCGCGTTCGCAGGTACCCAGCCGTCAGTATAGGCTTCGCCGACGATGGTGATGTCGCCGGCGTCGATGGCCGCCTGCAGCACCTCTTGCTGACCCCCACGCAGGAAATCCGCGTTCGGGTCGGTGGGCGAGCCCTTGATCATCACGTAGTTGCCCGACGGTTGTGCCGCCAGAACAGCGCGGGCCTGCATGCGGCCCACTTCGACGTTGTCGAAGGTCAGGTAGAAGGCGCGGGCGTCTTCGATCAGACGGTCATAGGCGATCACGGGAATCTCTTCGTCGGCAGCAGCCTGGACAGCCGGGCCAATGGACGAGGCATCTTGGGCCAGGATGATCAGCGCGTCGGCGCCTTGGGCGATCAGCGATTCAATATCGGCAAGCTGCTTGGCCGAGGACGATTGCGCGTCAGCCGAGATGTAGGTGGCGCCAGCGGCATCCAGTGCGGCCTTGATGGCAGCTTCGTCAGTTTTCCAGCGCTCTTCCTGGAAGTTCGACCAGCTTACACCAACGGTCACCGCGTGACCGTCAGCCAAAGCTGGCGAAGTAAGCATGGTGGCAGCCGCAAGGGCGCCCAAAAGCGTGCGTCGTTTCATAGGTGTCCTCCCAAAGACATGCCCGCCGTCGTACCTTTTGCAGCGGGTATCCCATTCTTAGCCAATTAAATTCGAAAAGCAAATTAAATTGGACAGCTTTCAAAAAAACCGCCATCATCGGTGGTGAGGGTTGCGCGCTTTGCCGCGCGACGGGAGGAAAAAGAGAACGAAATCATGCCATTCGGTCATCAGAAGGTCGAAAGCAGACGGCTGCTTTTGCGCGAAATTTCGCAGCGCGGGCCGGTGGCACGCATTGATCTGGCAGAGCACACGGGCATCAGCAGGGCCACCGTGACGGCCGTGACGGCCGACCTTTTGCGTGGCGGATTGATCGAGGAAGTGCCCCGCGAATCACGCAGTGACGAATCAGCACGCGGACGCCCACGGGTCGATCTGAAGATCGCCGGAGACGCCTACCTGATCGCCGGTCTGAAAGTATCGAACGCGTCAATCTCGCTGGTCTTGCTGGATTTTGACGGCGGGGACGTGTCCGACCATGAATGCGCGATCCCAACTGGCCGTCTGGCGCCGAACGACCTGGCCCGGCACATCAGATCCGGGCTCACGGACCTTGCCGAAAAAGCCGGGCGCACCCTGTCCGACATCTCGGCGGTGGGGGTGGGCCTGGCCGGTGTGGTCGATGCCGGGCACGGGCTGGTCTATTGGTCGCCCTCGCTGAACGCGCGCAACGCGCCCTTTGCAGACGTGTTGCGCGATGCGCTCGGAATTGCGGTCTATGTCGACAACGACGCGAACCTCGTGGCCATGGCCGAACTGACCTTCGGGCTGGGCAAGTCGCATTCCGACTTCATCGTGATCACCATCGAAAGCGGTGTTGGTATGGGCATGGTACTGGGCGGGCAGCTTTACCGCGGTACGCGCGGCTGCGGGGCGGAGTTTGGCCATACCAAGGTGCATCTGGACGGTGCGCTGTGCCGGTGCGGGCAAAGGGGCTGCCTTGAGGCCTACATCTCCGACTACGCACTCGTGCGCGAGGCATCCAGCGTCGGCGGCATGAACCTGACCACCCCTACAAGCCACGCAGTGGCGACCGTCCTGACCGCAGCAAAGGGCGGCGACCCGACAGCGCAAAAGGTGGTCGACCGGGCAAGCAAGATGTTCGCCATGGGCCTCGCCAACCTTGTGAATATCTTTGATCCCGAACTGGTGATCCTCGCGGGCGAGCAGATGCAGTTCGACCACCTCTATGCCGATACTGTGATCGAGGAGATGCGCAAAAGCATTGTGGAAATCGACAAGCCGCCGCCGGAGGTGGTGGTCCACAGGTGGGATAACCTGATGTGGGCGCGCGGGGCCGCGGCTTATGCGCTGGAATTTGTGCAAGATACGGCAGTCGAGGCACTGGAAGATGCGTAACGCTACCAGATTTTTGAAAAAATCTGACGTAGGGCGGGGCCTCGTCGCGTTGCTCCTCGGGGCGGCACACCCGGTGGCCGCCGACACGCCCCGCTTTGTGCCCGTGGATGTGCCGCACCATGTTTACGACGGAGGATGGGAGCATTTCGTGGGCGGCGGGCTGGCTGTTCTTGATTGCGATGGCGATGCGCGTCCCGATCTGGTGGCGGCGGGTGGAAGCAACCCGCCATTGGTCCTACGCAACGTCTCGGAGGGCGCCGTTGCCTTTGAAAAGTTGGGCGACGTCGGTTTGGACATGACAGCCACGACCGGAGCCTATCCGATCGACATCGACAATGACGGGCTGCTCGATCTGGTCATGTTGCGCGTCGGTCCCGATGCCATTCTGCGCGGGAACGGAGACTGCACCTTCACGCCAATGCCCTTCCGGTTCGAGGATCGCTGGAGCACTGCTTTCTCTGCAACGTGGGAGGCGGGGCAGACAGCTCCAACACTGGCCTTCGGTCACTACGTCGACCGAAGCGATCCTGATGGGCCCTTTGAGGCGTGCGATATCAACCATTTATGGCGGTCTGACGGGGCCACCTACGAGGTGTCGGAGCTTGCGCCAGGGTATTGCGCGCTGTCCATGCTCTTCACCGATTGGACGCGTACAGGCCGTGCCGATCTGCGGGTGTCGAATGATCGGCACTATTACGTGCGTGAGGGCGAGGAGCAGATGTGGGCGATGGAACCCACGCCACGGCTTTATACCGAAGAGGATGGCTGGGCGCGGCACAAGCTGTGGGGGATGGGGATTGCTGCTCGTGATCTGGATCGGGATGGGCGGGATGAAGTGTATCTGTCCTCCATGGGTGACCAGCGGCTGATGCGGCAGGTGGGTGATGGACCAGCGTTTCAAGATGTGCCGTTCGAGATGGGAACGTCAGCGCACCGGCCCTATGTAGGCGGTGATGGGCGCCCCTCGACCGGGTGGCATATCGCCTTCGGAGACGTGAACAATGACGGGCGCGACGATGCGTTCATTGCCAAAGGCAATGTCCAGCAGATGCCCGGTCTGGCGATGGAGGATCCGAATAACCTGTTGATCGCGCAGGAGAATGACACATTCGCGGAGGCCGGGGACGTGGCAGGCGTCGCCTCGATGCACCGTGGGCGCGGGGCGGCTTTGGTGGATTTCAATGGGGACGGGTTACTGGATCTGGCCGTGGTCAACCGGCGGGCACCGCTTGAGATCTGGCAGAATACGAGCGCGGATACGGGCAACTGGTTGAGTGTTGCGGTGACACAGGATGGGGCCAATACGCAGGCGGTTGGCGCGTGGATTGAGGTGGATGATGGTGTGGCTGTGCAGGCGCGCGAGATCACCGTCGGCGGGGGCCATGCGGGTGGTGCCTCGGGACCGCAGCATTTTGGATTGGGTGCCGCCGAGACCGTTCGGCTGCGGGTGCGCTGGCCGCATGGTGATTGGTCCGCGTGGGAAGAGACAGGGGTGAACCGGGGGGTGACGCTTCGGCGTTAAAACTTGCGCGCGCGCACGTCGATTTACCCAGTTTTCATGGGAGTAAAATCAAGAATTCACGATACGCAGCGCGTGCACGGAACGTGCACAACCTGTGCACCGGTTGTGTGCCACGGGTAAATGGTTAACGAACCGTTCGGTAATCCAAAGGCCGCTGCGCGACATCTTTTCTCTATTGGGGTTCCACCCCAAACCCCGCCGTACTTTCAAAGAGAAGAAGGGACCATGTCACGAGCTTGATTGAATACAGCGCGTACCCGGCCAAGTATTTCGCTATTGATCAATCGGAAGCCCGCTGGGGACTGTAGCCGGGATGCCGAGTGCACCGCGGATGCTTTGCGGGTCTGTGAGGGCGTCGAGGAAAGCGAGCAAGTCATCCACCTCTGCATCGGTGAGCGCAATGGGGGCGAGATCGTTTGCTGCTGCGATGGCGTCTATCTCTGCCGCATCCTTCAGCACGCGCATGTCATCGGTATCGAAGCCCGGCATCACGGCTTGGGCGACATCGTAGCTGCGCAGGCTGGCCACCGGATCGAGGTGGTGGCGCACGACCCCTTCGAGCGTCGCGTAGGCACCGCTGTGACCGTAGGGCGCGGTTTGCGCCACGTTGCGCAGGGGTGGCGTGCGGAAGGCGTAGGCATCTGACGGATCGCCTGTGACGCGCATGCGGCCCGTGTCCTGTGCATGGCTTTCAAACCGCGCAGCCTTGCCCGGCCCGATCTGCGGCATGGCGATGGCGTGGAAGGCGTGATCCGTCTGGAAGCGGCCCGCGTGACACGTGGCGCATTGGGCTTTGCCATAGAACAGGTCCATCCCGCGCATGGCGGCTGGCTCCATCTCCGTACCGTTGCGCAGGTAGAGGTCGAAGGGGCTGGCGACGCCGCGCCATTCGAAGTCGAGGAAAGCGGCAAGCGCGTCCGAGATATGGGTAAAGTGGATCGGCGTATCCCCGATCACCACGTCGAACCGCCCGCGATATTCCGGGATCGCCTCGATCCGTTGCGACAGCAGGTCCCACGCCCCACCCTGCCCGGTGATCAGGCCCTTACGGACGGCCTGGCTGATCTCGTTCTCGCTGTAGTGTCCGGCCATCTCGTCCGCCGACAGGACGGGGAACATGGATTGCGCGGACAGGGCAGAGGCGAAGCCCATCTCCATCTCGGTGCCCAGTGGCGTGCGGATACCGGAGGGGCGGGTGGCGTCCTCTTCCAGACGTCCATCGTGGAAGAACACGGTGAATTCCGTGGCCCCGAGGTTGAAGAGCGGCGGCGCGTTGCGGGGGATGCGCTGTTCGGGCAGGTTTTCGGGGTCGGCGACCCGGTCAGGGCCAAGACCCGCCGCCCCGTCGCCCAGCCCCAGAGACACCCCGTCGCCAGTGGCGAATTTCGGGTGGTGGCAGGTGGCGCAGCTGACCGTTTTCGACCCCGACAGGATCGGATCGTAGAACAGGAGCCGCCCAAGTTCGACCTGTGCCGCGTCCACTTCGGGAAACACCGGTTCTTCATAGGGTAGGTCGGCGGCCCAGAGCGGGGCCGCCATCAGAGCAAAGGCTGCGGCCTTAGACGAAACGCGAGACATAATTTTCAAGAATCTCCTGGCGACCCGAATGGGGCTGGGGTTCGATATTGTCAGCAAGGACGCGATCCGAAATTGACGCCAGATCGCTGCCCAGCATCGCTTGGGCCTCGGCCGTGTCCCAGCCCGCGTAGCGCGTTTTCAAAGCGTCTTCCAAACCGCCATCCTCGATCATTGCCGCCGCAGCTTTCAGCCCGCGCGCGCAGATGTCCATGGCGCCGACATGGGCGGCAATCAAATCCTCGGCATCGAGGCTTTGCCGCCGCAGCTTGGCGTCGAAGTTGGTGCCGCCTAGGCCCAGCCCCCCGGCCTTGAGGATATGGTAGTAAACCAGCGCCACTTCCGGCACGTTGTTGGGGAATTGGTCCGTGTCCCAGCCAGACTGGTAGTCGTTGCGGTTCATGTCGATCGACCCCAGCATCCCGTCGGCGGCGGCCACGGCGATCTCATGCTCGAAGGAGTGACCCGCGAGGATCGCGTGCCCCTGTTCAAGGTTGAGCTTCACCTCGTCCTCGAGCCCGTATTTGCGCAGGAAGCCGATGCAGGTGGCGGCGTCAAAGTCGTATTGGTGCTTCGACGGTTCCTGCGGCTTGGGCTCCACCAGGATCTGCCCCTTGAACCCGATCTTGTGCTTGTACTCGACCACCATGGACAGGAAGCGGCCCATGTGGTCCAACTCCTGCCCCATGTCGGTGTTCAGCAGGGTTTCGTACCCCTCGCGCCCGCCCCAGAGGACGTAGTTTTGTCCACCCAGCTTGAGGGTCGCATCCATGCACCCCTTCACCGTGGCAGCGGCATAGGCGAACACGTCCGGGTCGGGGTTGGTTGACGCCCCTGCCATCCAGCGGCGGTGCGAGAACATGTTGGCCGTGCCCCAGAGCAGGCCCACGCCCGTCTCTTCCATCTTGGGGCCGAAATAGTCGGTGATCTCGTTCAGCCGGTCGAGGCTTTCGGCAAAGGTTGTGCCCTCGGGCCGGATGTCAGCGTCATGCCAGCAGAAATAGGGCACGCCCAGCCGCGCAAACATCTCGAACGCCACGTCCGCCTTCATCTTGGCGCGGCCCATGTCGTCCTGCGGGTGCCACGGGCGGATAAAAGTCTGACCGCCGAACGGATCGCCCCCTTCCCACGCAAAGGAGTGCCAGTATGCTACGGCAAAGCGCAGGTGGTCCTCCATCCGCTTGCCCATCACCATCTCATCGGGATTGTAGTGGCGGAAGGCCATGGGGTTGGTGCTGCCGGGGCCTTCGAAGGTGGCGGGCGGAACGGCGTCGAAGAATCCAGTGGTCATGGCATGGCTTTCAGTTTGGGATACGCGCTTGCAAAGGCGGCGTAGGCTTCATCATAGGCAGACACGAGATCGGCCTGCGGTTCGATCACATCGGCGATAGGCGGTTTGGTCATGACCTCTGCCGGGTCTGCGCCCATGTCACCGCATATGGCGATCCGGGCGGCACCGAGGGCAGCGCCAAAGGCGCCCTCATCCGGGCGTTCGAGCGGAATGTTAAGGGTGGTGGCCAACATGCGCGTCCAATAGTCGGACCGGCTGCCACCGCCGATGGCGAGAGCGGAGGGGAGTTGCGCACCGGTGGCTTTCAGCGCTTCGAAACTGTCGCGCAGGGCGAAGCCGACGCCGGTCATGACGGCATGGGTCAGGTCCGTGGGGCCGGATGCGATATCGAGCCCGGTAAGCCCGCCCCGTATTTGCGCATCGTTGTGCGGTGTGCGTTCGCCGGACAGGTAAGGGTAGAATTTAGCACTACCTGGTGCTGCAAGCGTATCGCCCAAGGCGGCTGACAAGGCGCCAGCCCCCTGCCCCGTGACACGGCTCAACCAGTTCAAACTGTCGGTTGCGGCCAGAACCACACCCATCTGATACCAACGCCCCGGCACAGCGTGGCAAAACGTGTGCACCGCGCTGTCTGCATCGGGCGCATAGCTTCCGCGCCCCGCCAACACGACGCCGGACGTACCAAGAGATACGAAACCGTCCCCCTCACCCAAGGCACCCACACCACAGGCAGCAACGGCATTGTCTGCGCCCCCGGCAACCACTTTGCAGCCTGCAGGCAGGCCCAGATCAGCACGCGCAGCCTGCACCTCGCCCACCACGTCCGTGCCTTCCAAAAGGTCCGGCATCTGGTCCCGTCGCATCCCACCAAGGCTCAGCAGATCGTCCGACCACGCCCGCACGCCAACATCCAGCCAGGCCGTGCCTGCAGCATCGGACATCTCGGTCGCATAGCGCCCTGACAGCCACCACAGCAGGTAATCCTTTGGTAACATGACCCGCGCCACACGGGCGAAGATGTCTGGTTCGTTCCTAGCCACCCACGCCAGCTTCGGCGCGGTAAAACCCGGAAACACGATATTGCCGCTGACCGCGCGGGCGACGGGATCTGCATCCATCTCGGCCGCTTCTGCGTGGCTGCGGGTGTCATTCCAAAGGATACAGGGGCGCAACACGTCACCCTTCGCATCCACAAGCACCGCACCATGCATATGCCCGGAAAAGGACAGCGCGCGCACCGCGCCATACGCCTTCGGATGTACGGCGCGCAGTTCAGACAGCGCAGCCGTGATGCCCACGACCCAATCCGCAGGGTCCTGCTCGCTCCAGCCTGCCGCCGGGTTCGACACGTCATAGGTGGAGTCGGCACTGCCAACAGCGCGCCCGTTCGCATCGACCAGCAACGCCTTCACACCCGACGTGCCCAGATCAAGTCCGAGATACATCGACATCCTCCCTAGACTGCCACCATGACCGAACATTAATTCACTTGTCAAACTAATTCTGATGTACGCCCCTCAGAATGCGGCATGCTTTCTTCCTCTGTTCCTCCGAAAGCTGGTAAGAGGTCCGAATTCCCTGTTTCAAAAAAATCCTCCCCGAAGGGCCCCTTTCCACACAGCCGCCGGCCCGATATATCGCGACCAACCGCACAATGAGGCCACCATGACCTTCGACCGCTCGATCAAGATCGCCCCCTCCATCCTCGCCGCCGACTTCGCCAATTTCGGCGCCGAATGCGCCGCCGTCGAAGCGCAGGGCGCAGACTGGATCCATGTGGACGTCATGGACGGCCACTTCGTTCCGAACATCACCTTCGGCCCCGCGACCTGCGCGGCGATCCGCCCGCATATCAGGGGCGTCATGGACGTCCACCTGATGATCGCGCCCGTCGATCCGTACATCCAGGCCTTTGCCGATGCCGGTGCGGACGTGTTGACAGCCCATGTCGAGGCGGGTCCACATATCCACCGCACCCTCCAAGCCATCCGCGGCGCGGGCATGAAAGCGGGTGTCGCGCTGAACCCCGGCACGCCAGCCGTTGCCGTGGAGGAGCTGATGAACATGGTCGACCTCATTTGCGTGATGACCGTGAACCCAGGTTTCGGCGGTCAGAAGTTCATCGACATGACGTCGAAGGTCGCGACCCTGCGCGCGATGATCGGAGACCGCCCGATCCATATCGAAATCGACGGCGGTGTAGATGCGAACACAGCGCCCCTGGTGGCCAAGGCTGGCGCGGACGTCCTGGTTGCAGGCTCGGCGGTGTTCAAAGGTGGCTCGGTCGACAATCCGATCCCGTACGGAGAGAACATCCGCAACATCCGGGCGGCAGCCGAAGGGGTCTGGACGTAACCGCTTTCCGACACGGAAAGCGGACCGGAAAACGTGTCGTTTTCCGGCGCCCTAGTCCAACTGATCCGCGAAAGTTTCGATCAATTTGTGCTTGAGAATCTTGCCCGTGGGAGCAGCGGGCAATGAGGTGGCAAGCACGTAGCGCGCCGGTCGTTTGTACCCTGCCAGCCGATCCCTGACGAACGCGCGCAAATCATCCTCGGACGGCCCGCCATCCTGTGGCACCTGTATGAAGGCCAGCACCTCTTCATCCCCGCCCTTTGACCGACCAACAACGGCCGCCTGGATCACATCTGGATGGTCGTTTAACGCAGCTTCGACTTCCGGCGGGAAGACGTTGAAGCCGCCGTGGATAATCAGTTCCTTGGCACGCCCGAGAATGTGCAGCTTGCCCTCTGCATCAATCTCTCCCAGATCGCCGGTCCGCAGCCAGCCGTCCTCACTCAACACCTTCGCCGTCTCACCCGGATTGCGAAAATACCCTTTCATCACATGCGGCCCTCGGGTCAGCACTTCGCCGCCGGGCACGTCATCATCAATGGCAATTTCTATGCCCGGCAGTGCGGGGCCAACGGATGTATCTGGATCGCCAATGACATTGCGCGTCGCGGCGGTTCCGGCGGTGCTTTCGGTCATGCCGTAGCCGTTCTGTATTGCGACGCCGTAGAACGCCTCGGCCTCGCGTTTCCAGGTTGGGTCGAGCGGGGCGGCGCCGGAGGAGACGTAGCGGAGGGTTTTTGAGCCGAGTGACGTTTCCCCGAGCGTCTTGGCATGAGCCATGAGGAGCGCGTGCATTTGGGGGACGGCGGAGAACAGGGTGATGCCGTCGCGGAGGGCGTCGAAGACGTCTGCGACCACGAACCGGGGGATCAGGCGGACGGGGGCACCCGCGTAGATGGCGGCGACGACGACGGAGCAGAGGCCGAAGACGTGGGTGGTGGGAAGGACACCGTAGATGAGGTCATCCGTGGTCATGCCGCGGAGTTCGGCGCTGGTTTTACCGCCGAAGCGGACGTTGTCGTGGGTGAGCATGACGCCTTTTGGGTCGCCCGTGGTGCCGGTCGTATAGAGGAGAACGGCGACGTCTTCGTCCCCGGCAAAACTGTCCCCGCGGGGACAGTGTAGGGTCAGTTGGCCCCATGCGCCGGATATGGTACTGGCGTCTAAATCTGCGATTTTTTTCTGTGCGGTGATGCTGTGCTTTTCGGCATCTGGCGAGATCTGTGTGGTGAAGAACACCGCTTTGGGCTCGGCATGGGCATCAACGCGGGCGATTTCAGCCTCAGTTTGGCGCGCATTCACGGGCACTGCGATGGCCCCGATGAGCCATGTGGCGAAGAGGGCCGCGACCTTGGCCGCGCAGTTTTCGGAGACGATCATGACGCGGTCGCCTTGGGTAATGCCTTTTGCTGTCAAGACTTCCGCAATTTCATCAGCGGCAGTGCTTAGGTCTGCATAAGTGAGGCGCGCGCCGGTCACATCTTCCAAGGCCAGCGCATCGGGTCGCGTTGCAACCTGATGGGCGAGAAGGTCGTAGACGCTAGGCACCCCTCACCCGTTTGTAGACGCCTGTCGCGGTGGCGAGGACGGTGCCGTTTTCGTCTTCCAGCCGCCCTTCGGTGAAGATGGTGCTTCGGCCGCCGCCCGCGACCTCGCCTGTGGCGACCACCACGCCTGTGCTGGCGGGGGCAAGGTAGTTGGTGGTCATGGTGAGCGTTGCGACCTTGGTGCTGCCATCATTCTCGCCGGTGCGCGCGGCCGCAAAGCCCATCGCGTTGTCGAGCATCGCAGACATGATGCCGCCATGCAGACCGCCGTGGCGGTTGCCGTGTTGCGGGCCGATGTCGAGCCAGCAGCGCGACACGCCGTCCGCCTCGCGGATATCCACGACGTAGCCAAGCAGGGTTTGCGCACCCGTCTCGTCGCGGATGATACCGGGACCGTCAGGCGGCAGAGAGGGCAATGAACCGCTCCAGATGATAGTCCGTGTCGCCAAAGCGGTGGTCGGCCATGACGATGCGCTTGGCGATATGCGCAAGTTCGTATTCCTGCGTCATGGCGATACCGCCGTGCATCTGGATCGCTTCCTCGGCCACGAGGCGACCGATACGCCCGATCAGGTTCTTGGAGGCGGAGAGGTGCAGGTCGGCGTCCTTGTCGTCGGCATAGCCTGCGGCGTTGATGACGGCGGAGCGGGCCTGTTCCAGTTCGATCAGCAGGTCGGACATGCGGTGGGCGAGCGCCTGGAAGGTGCCGATGGGCCGCCCAAATTGCTGGCGGGTCATCAGGTAGTCTTTGGTCAGGGCCGTGGCGGTTTCCATGGCGCCCAGCGCCTCGGCACATTGGGCGATGAGGGCGAGGCGGTTGGCGGCCTCGTAGTCCGCTAGCGTCAGGCCCAGCGGTTCGCCCGGTGTGTTGTCGAGCGTGACTTCCGCCGCGCGGCCCCCGGCGAGGAGCGGATAGCCCTGGATGTCGAGACCGGTGGCCCCCTTGTCCACGAGGTAGAGCGCGATGCTGTCGCCGTTCTTGGCCGAGACGATCAGGTGATCCGCAGCTTCGGCATTCATCACGACGGCTTTGCGACCAGTGAGTTTGCCATCGCTGGCAGTCGTGTTCACGTGGTCGAGGTCATAGCGGCTGTCGGGTTCGCCATGAGCCACGGCGAGGTGTAAGGCACCGCCGATCACCTGTTCGACCAGGTCCGACTTGCCCGCTGCCGCGAGGAGGCGACCGCCGAGGAGTGCGCTGTCAAGCACCGGTTCAACCACGCCTGCGCGGCCCAGCTCCTCGAACACCACGGAGATGTCGAAGCCTGCGCCGCCGAAGCCACCCTGGTCCTCGGTAAAGAGCGCACCGAGCACGCCGAGTTCTGCGAGTTCGGTCCAGATGTCTGCAGAGAAGCCCGTTTCAGATTCCAGAATTTTACTGCGACGTTCGGTTCCGTATTGTTCACGCAGGTAGCGGCGTAGCGTGTCCTGCAGCATCTGCCGTTCTTCTGTGAGGTTGAAGTTCATCATGCGCCTCCGCTCATGGTCACCTTGGCGATGATGCCGCGTTGGATTTCGTTGGAGCCGCCAAAAATCGACAGCTTGCGGTTGTTGAAGTATTGGCCTGCAACCGGGCCTGCGTCGAGCGGGTCGGGGATGCGGTCGTTGGCCCCTTCGACCGCCTCGGACGCGAAGGGCATGGCGTAAGGGCCGACCGCGCGGCGCGCGAGGTCGTTGATTTCTTGGCGCAGAATGGAGCCTTTGACCTTGAGCATGGAGGCTTCGAGCCCTGGCGCTTCACCTGCGGCGGCCTTGGAGATGATGCGCAGGTTGGTAGTGGCCATGGCGCGCAAGTCAATCTCGACCTGTGCCACGCGCGCGGCGAAGTGCGGGTTTTCGAGCAGCGGCTTACCGTTGTGGTTGGCCGCCTTCGCGATGCGTTTGACCGCTTTCAACCCCGCCTCGCTCGACCCGACACCGCCAAGCCCGGTGCGTTCGTGTGTGAGCAGGTATTTGGCGTAGGTCCAGCCCTTGTTTTCCTCACCGACGAGGTTTTCTACCGGCACTTTGACGTCGGTGAACCAAACCTCGTTTACCTCATGCGTGCCGTCTAGCAGGATGATAGGCCGCACTTCGACACCGGGTGTGTCCATGTCGATCAGGATGAAGCTGATGCCTTCCTGCTGCTTGGCATCCGGATCCGTACGGACAAGGCAGAAGATCATGTTGGCGAATTGGCCGAGGGTCGTCCACGTCTTTTGCCCATTGACGATGTAGTGGTCGCCGTCGCGCACGGCCTTGGTTTTCAGCGAGGCGAGGTCGGAGCCTGCGCCGGGTTCGGAATAGCCCTGGCACCACCAGTCGGTGCCGTCCAGCATACGGGGCAGCCAATAGTCCTGTTGTTCTTTGGACCCGAATTTCTGCAGGACGGGGCCGAGCATCGAAAAGCCGAAGGGGACGATGCGGGGCGCGTGTGCGGCGGCCGCTTCAGTGTCGTAGATGTGCCGCTGGACGGCGGA
Source organism: Tateyamaria sp. syn59 (assembly GCF_007995245.1). Lineage (GTDB taxonomy): Bacteria > Pseudomonadota > Alphaproteobacteria > Rhodobacterales > Rhodobacteraceae > Tateyamaria. The sequence goes on along the minus strand of NZ_VCBA01000003.1, from coordinate 285,303 downwards.
CCATTCAGCCCCTCCGAAGGACGCGGGCCAGTTCTGTGCCAGCCAGCCGCGCGTGTTCAGGATCGCGTGCCAGCGTTCCATGTCGTCCTTGGTCAGGTCCTGGTCCAGCCGGACCTTTTCCGCGATCTCCTTGGGCAGTTCGTCGGCCAGGAATTGGCGCACTTCGGTTTGAAACGCTTGTTCTTCGGGGGAATAGCTCAGGTCCATATCTCAGCCCTTTTTGTTCAGGTCATCGAAGGTTTTGTTGTCGGCCACCAGTCGTTCGAGCAAGGGCGCGGGGGCCCAGAAGTCGGGGTCTTCGGCGGCGTAGGATTTGATGTCTTTTAGCAAGTCTTCGAGCCCCACGATGTCCGCCCATTTGAGCGGGCCGCCCCTGTAGCGCGGGAAGCCGTAGCCGAAGAGCAGCGTCATATCGACGTCGAGGGGGCGGCGGGCGATGCCTTCGCCCACGACCTTGGCGCTCTCGTTCACCATGGCGGCCATGTAGCGGCGCACGATTTCCTCATGCGTGAAGCTGCGTGGCGTGATGCCCAGCCGCGCGCGGTCAGCCTCAATCATGGGCAGCACGTCGGGGTTGGGGACACGGGTTTTCAGCCCGCCCGCGTAGTCATAATAGCCCTTGCCCGTCTTTTGGCCGAAATGGCCGTCTTCGCAGAGCTTATCCGCGTAGGTGGCATCGCGTTTGGGGGCATGTCCTTCGGCCCGTTTGCGTTTGCGCACGGCCCATCCGATGTCGAGGCCCGCGAGGTCGGCCACGGCAAAGGGGCCCATGGCGAAACCGAAGTCTTCGAGCGCTTCGTCGATGTCATAGGGGGACGCGCCGTCGAGGATCATCTGGTCGGCGGCGGTGCGGTAGGAGGCGAGAATGCGGTTGCCGATGAAGCCGTCGCAGACGCCCGCGCGGACGCTGATCTTGCCCAGCATCTTGCCCACCGCAAAGCCCGTGGCCGTGACCTCGGGCGCGGTTTTGTCGCCGACGACGATTTCGAGCAGTTTCATGACGTGGGCGGGGGAGAAGAAGTGGAGGCCCAGCACGTCCGACGGTCGAGAGGTGGTGGCCGCTATCTTGTCGATGTCGAGATACGAGGTGTTCGAGGCAAGGATCGCGCCGGGTTTGCAGACACGGTCCAGTTCGGCAAAGACCTTTTTCTTGACGTCCATGTCTTCGAACACGGCCTCGATCACCAGATCAACGTCACTCAGCTTGTCGTAGTTGGTCACGACAACAAGCGTGTGGGTCAGGATCTGGTCGTGCTGGTTCGGGGTGATCTTGCTCCGTTTCACGGCGCCCGACAGGTTCCGTTCGATCCGGTCGCGGGCGGCTTGTCCCGCCTCGGCACTCATTTCCAGCAAGGTCACTTCGAGCCCGGCAAGCAGGGCTGCCGTTGCGATCCCTGCCCCCATGGTGCCACCGCCTATGACGCCGATGTGCTGGATGCCGCGTGGTTTGATCCCTTTCAACTCAGGCAGGTTGCCCACCGCGCGTTCGGAGAAGAAGGCGTGGATCATGCCCTGCCGCTGGTCCGTCTGCATGAGGTCGTAGAAGATATGGCGTTCCGCCTTGAGCCCTTCGGCAAAGGGTTTTTCGACCGACGCCTGCACGGCCCGCACGCACCAGGCCGGGGCAATCTGACCGCGACCTTTGGCGAGGATTGCCTCGAACGCCGCATCCCAGTCGATGGGCGCGGGTGGTGGCATCTCGGACACTGGGCGGCGCGCGGCTCCTTCGTCCAGCAGACGTTGGGCGTAGGCGATGCCGTTTTGCTTGGGATCACCGTCCTCGATCACGTCGATGATGCCCAGTTCGTGCGCCTTTTGCGCGCCGATGTGGCGCCCTGTGGTCATCACATTCAGCCCCGCTTCGACCCCGGTCAGACGCGGCAAGCGTTGCGTGCCGCCAGCGCCAGGCAGCAGGCCAAGATGCACTTCGGGCAGGCCCACTTTGGCGGAGGGTACCGCGATGCGGTAGTGACAGCCCAGCGCGACCTCCAACCCGCCACCGAGGCTGACCCCGTGCATGGAGGCAACGACAAGTAAGGGCGACGCTTCTATGCGGTTGATAAGGTCGGGCAGATGCGGCTCAAGCGGCGGCTTGCCAAACTCAGTGATATCGGCACCTGCAAAGAACGCGCGGCCCTCGCCCACGATCAGGACGGCGCGCACGCCATCATCGGCCTCGGCGCGGTCCATGCCTTCGGACAGACCCTGCCGCACGGCTTGGCTGAGCGCATTTACTGGCGGGTTCTGGACCGTCAAGATGGCGATGTCGCCCTGTCTTGAATAGGCAATCTTGTCGCTCATGGTCCCTCCGCTGAAATCAGATGCGCGCGGGTCCTCCACCCGGCACATGTTTCAGCCTAGGCGTGCACAGAAAAAGGGCAAGCATTTCAAAAAACGCCGCGACGTCATTTGGTCGCGAGGTGGCAAAACCCTGCCCCTTCCCTGTTTCAAAAAAAATCCTCCCCGAAGGGTCGATCTCAGCCGGGCCGTCTGCGCGCTTAACGCTCGCGCCGGTAGATGAAGCAGCGCCCGGGCACCGCGCCCTCGGGCAGCGGCTGTTCGACAAAGGCGTCGAAATACATCTTGTCCGACGACACCATCAACCCACCCACAGCCAGCAGGGGTTCGATCACGGGAGAGACCTTGCGCGCAAAGATGTCGTTCTTTTCCCGGCTGTGCCCGCCCAGATCGGCGTGGATCAGCACGGCTGTCGCGCCGAAACGGGCAAGCGCTTGCGGGAGCGTGTCAAAAACGTCGCCCAGCAGGACCATGTCATCAGGCGGAGTGCTGTCGGGATGCGAGGCGATGGCGCGCTCGAACACGTAGATGTCACGGTCGGGCATGATGTGGCACATGTGGTGATAAGTGCGTCCGTTGCCGAGGCCCAGTTCGAACACCGGCCCGTCCATTTCCGCGATGACTGATGCGGCATGATCCAGACAGGCCCGTTGGGACACCATACGGTCGACAAACAGGTCAAGGCGGCTTTGCGGCATGATTATTTCCTTCGCTTTAACCCTAGATGGGGCAAAAAGTGATGAAACGACAGCACATTTCCGCGACTTACCCGTGTATGGACGTGAACGATGGAATCGGTTTCACTGATTCAGGCCATGTGTGCGCTAACGAAGGACCTTGAATGGGCCCGCTACTGGACGTCAAAAACCTGTCGATCGGGTTCGGCTCAGCGCCACCGGTCGTTGCCGGGGTGAATTTTTCCGTTGCCGCTGGCGAGACGCTGGCGCTGGTTGGCGAAAGCGGATCGGGCAAGACGCTGACCTGCCGCTCTGTCCTGCGCATCCTGCCCAAGACCGCGCAGTTGCGTCAGGGCGAGGTGATGTTTGGCACTGGCGACGCACGCGCAAACCTGCTGACCCTGTCGCAACGCGAGATCCGGGGCATCCGCGGCAACCGCATTTCCATGATTTTTCAAGAGCCGATGCGGTCTCTGTCGCCCCTGCATCGCATCGGCAATCAGGTCAGCGAGGTGCTGACGCTGCACCGCGACATGACGGCCGAGGAGGCGCGGCGCGATGTGCTCGCCACCTTCGAGCGTGTGGGCTTTGCCGATCCGGACCGCGCCTTCCGCGCCTACCCGTTCGAGATGTCGGGCGGGATGCGTCAGCGGGCCATGATCGCTATGGCCATCGTTGCTAAGCCAGACCTGTTGATCGCGGACGAGCCGACGACCGCTTTGGACGTGACAACGCAGGCGCAGGTGCTGGGTCTGATGAAAGATCTGCAGCGCGACACCGGCATGGCGATGATTCTCGTGACCCATGATCTGGGCGTCGTCGCAAACATGGCCGACAGCGTGGTCGTGATGAACAAGGGACATGTGATGGAGAGTGGCCCCGCCCCTGCCGTGCTGGGCGCGCCGGGGCATGGGTACACCAAGAAGCTGTTTGCCGCGGCGCCGATGATCCCGAAGGACCCAAAGCCCGCCGAGCCGCTGCCCGAAGACGATCTGATCCTGGAATTGAACAGTGTGTCCAAGACGTACCTCGTGCGCGCGGGTGGCTGGCGTGAGAAGAAGAAGGTGCATGCCTGTGTCGACGTGAACCTCAAGCTGCCGCGCGGCAAGACGCTTGCTGTGGTGGGCGAAAGCGGGTCGGGCAAGACCACCTGCGCCCGTATTGCTCTGGGGGCCGAGGTACCGGACGCAGGCTCACAGGTGCTGTTTCGGGCCGAGCCGGGGGCGGAACGGGTCTGCATCAATGATCTGAGCCGGGCGGAGAAGGTCGCCTTTCAACGGCAGGCGCAGATGGTGTTTCAGGACCCGTACTCGTCCCTGTCACCGCGTATGCGTGTCCAGGAGGCGCTGGTCGAACCGATGGAGATCCACCGGATCGGTGACCGGATCACCCGCCGTGACAAGGCGGCGGAGATGCTGCGCTGGGTGGGTCTCGACCCGGATATGCTGGCCCGCTATCCGCATGCGTTTTCCGGCGGTCAGCGACAGCGCCTGTCCATTGCGCGCGCATTGACCCTTGATCCGGTGCTGCTGGTCTGTGACGAGCCAACCTCGGCGCTGGACGTGTCGGTGCAGGAGCAGATCCTGAGCCTGCTGGAGCGTATTCGCGACGGGATGGGTCTAAGCTACCTGTTTATCAGCCATGACTTGGCCGTCGTCGCCCGTATCGCCGATGAGGTGGCTGTTATGAGACAAGGTGTAGTGGTGGAACAGGCCCCGCCTGAGACCTTGTTCTACAACCCCCGCCACCCATATACGAAGGCCCTGATCGCGGCCCAGCCGGAACCGGATGTGCGCCGCCCCATTGATCTGGCCGAGGTGGCGCGCGGTGCGGGATCGCCAAGCTCCTGGCCGGACATGTACCGGTTCGAGGGCGTGGATGCCCCGGCCCTCATCCAGATCGACCCCGGACACAAGGTGCGCTGCCATGTTTGACCGTTTGATTGCCGTTGTGTTTGCCGGGCTTGTCGCCCTGCCCACCCTTGCTGGCACGCCCGTTCAGGAAAGCAATTTCTGGGCGCCCGAGGTCAAAAAAGGCATCATCCCCGCCGCCGCAGACCGCATTCCGGACGTGCCGCTGATTGTCGATCTTGAGGCCAAGGGCCGACAGTTCGGCACGCAGGGCGGCACGCTGCGCACGATGGTCACCCGGACCAAGGACGTGCGCCAGATGGTGGTCTATGGCTACGCCCGGCTGGTGGGGTATGACGAGAACTACGAGTTGCAGCCCGACATCCTGCGCGATGTCGAGGTGGACGAGGGCCGCATCTTTACGCTGCATCTGCGTCCGGGCCATCGCTGGTCCGATGGTGCGCCGTTCACGTCAGCCGACTTTCAATACTGGTGGGATCATGTAGCGAACAACCGGGAACTCAGCCCGAATGGCCCGCCCGAGGTCATGCGTATGGGCAATGACATCGCCACCATGACATTTCCCGACGCGGTTACGGTCGTGGTTGAGTTCCCGCGCCCCAACCCGAACTTCCTGCAAACGCTGGCACAGGCCAGCCCGCCGTTCATCTACCGACCGTCCCACTACCTCAAGCAGTTCCACGTCGCTTTCAATTCCAAGGAAGCGATGAAGGAGATGATTGACAAGAAGCGCGTGCGCGGCTGGGCACCGCTGCACAACAAGCTCGACAATATGTACAAGTTCGACAACCACCAGCTGCCGACCTTGCAGCCGTGGAAGCCCGCCTCGACCGGGGCAGCGATGCGGAACCTCTTTGTGCGCAACCCGTTCTTTCACCGCGTGGACGCGCGCGGGGTGCAGCTGCCCTATATCGACGTGGTCGAGATGGACATCGTGGGATCGGGTCTTGTCGCGGCGAAGTCCAACGCGGGCGAAAGTGATCTGCAGGCCCGCGGACTTGATTTTCGCGACACCTCAATCCTGAAGAAGGGCGAGGCAGACGGCGCACCCTATCGCACTTACCTGTGGTCCAACGGGGCGGCGAGCCAGATTGCGATCTACCCCAACCTGAACTTTGCCGACCCGGTCTGGCGCGAGGTGATGCGCGATGCGCGGTTCCGCCGGGCGTTGTCGCTGGGTATTGACCGGCGCATGATCAACCGGGCGCTGTATTTCGGGCTGGGCAAAGAGGGCGGGATGACCGCTCTTGCCCAAAGCCCGCTGTTTGACCCGTCAAACCTGACCCAATGGGCGATTTACGATCCGGATACGGCCAATGTCATGCTGGATCAGATGGGTTTGAACCAGCGCACGCCTGCGGGCATCAGGCTGCTGCCCGACGGGCGGCCCATGGAATTCGTGATCGAGACGGCGGGTGAGCGGCAAGAGGTCGAGAATGCGCTGGCCATCATCACCGACACCTGGCGCGACATCGGCATCCAGCTGATCATGCGCCCGCTGGACCGCGACATCCTGCGAAACCGCGTTTTTTCCGGTGTGACCATGGCATCGGTCTGGTTCGGCTGGGACAATGGGATACCCGGTCCCAACACGCCGCCCACATATCTGGCGCCCACCGACCAGGTGTTCTTTGCCTGGCCGAAATGGGGGCAATATTATCAGACCCATGGTGCGGCGGGCGAGCCTGTGGACATGCCCGACGCCCAGCGCCTGATGGAGCTGAGCGCCGCATGGCAAAAGACCGAAGACCGGCAGGAGCGGACGAAGATCTGGCGGGAGATGCTGAAGATCCACGCCGACAACCAATACGGCATCGGCATCCTGAGCGAAGCGCCACAGCCGGTGATCGTGTCGGACCGGCTGCGCAACGTTCCGGAGCGGGGCAAATGGGCGTGGGATCCCGGCGCGCATTTCGGGGTGCACCGGATCGACGAGTTTTTCTTTGCGGATGATGAACAGATCGCACAGGTGCGCGAATGATGTTCATCCGCTATGCGGCCTACCGGCTGCTGACGATGATTTTGACGTTGATTGTGGTGTCGATCCTGATCTTCATCATCATCAACCTGCCCCCCGGCGACTACCTGTCGAACCAGATTGCAGAGCTGCGTGCCACCGGTCAGGCCGAGGGGGTGGCAAAGGCCGAGTTCCTGCGCACCGAATACGCGCTCGACCGGCCGCTCTGGGAGCAATACCTGATCTGGGTGGGCGTCGCCCCCGGCCCGCAAGGGTTTTCGGGGCTATTGCAGGGGGATTTCGGCTGGTCCTTTGAATTTGATGCGCCCGTGGCTGACATTGTGGGCGACGCGCTGTGGTTGACGGTGCTGGTGAACCTCGCCGCCGTTCTGTTCGTCTACATGGTTGCCCTGCCTCTGGGTGTTTTGGCCGCGGCCCGCTCGGCCACGTGGGTTGACTACACCACCGCTTTTGTTGGGTATCTGGGCCTTGCCACGCCCAACTTTCTGCTGGCGCTGATGCTGTTTTACTACGGCAACAAATATCTTGGCCTGCCCATCGGGGGCCTGATGGCACCGGAGTTCGAAGGCCAGCCGATGTCCTTTGAAAAGGTCCAGAGCGTTTTGATCCATCTAATTGTGCCCACCTTTGTCATCGGCACGTCGGGGGCGGCGGCCATGATGCAGCGCTTGCGCGCCAATATGCTGGACGAGCTGTCGAAACCCTATGTCGAGACGGGGATGGCCAAGGGGCTGGCCCCCTCGAAACTGCTGACCAAGTATCCGCTGCGCATGGCCTTTAACCCCTTTGTGGCTGACATCGGGAACCTACTGCCGGCCATGGTGTCGGGCTCGGTTCTGGTGTCCGTGGTGTTGGGTTTGCAGACCATTGGCCCCGCACTGTTGACGGCGTTGAAGTCGCAGGATCAGTTCCTGGCCGCCTTTGTTCTGATGTTCGTAGCGTTGCTCACGCTCATTGGCACGATGGTGTCGGACCTTCTGCTGGTGCTGCTTGATCCGCGCATCCGCTACGGCGCAAGGGAGGGATAAGACCATGAGCACCCTGCCCGACGGCCGCTATATCGACGACGCGCCCTATGATCCCAACGTGGATCTGTCAGCGCCCGAGCGCAAGGATATGGACGCCCCGGGCTGGCTGCTGGTCTGGCGCAAGTTCCGCAAGCACAAGCTGGGCCTGATCTCGGGCATTTTTCTGCTGCTCGCCTACATGGCCATCCCCTTTGCCGGGTTCATCTCGCCGTATACCCCTAACGAACGCAGCGCCGATCACCTGTATCATCCGCCACAGGCCATCAACTTCTGGCACGAGGGGGAGTTCATCGGGCCCTTTGTCTATCCCACCGTGGGCAGTGCCGATCTGGAGAATTTCCAGTGGGTCTATGAGACTGACACAACGCGCCCGATGCCGTTGCAGTTTTTCTGCAAGCGGACGGAATACAAACTGTTCTTCCTGATCCCCGCCGACCGGCACCTGTTCTGCGCGCCCGAGGGGGCAACGGTGTTCATCTTCGGCTCGGACCGGCTGGGGCGGGACGTGTTTTCGCGCATCTCCTACGGCGCGCAGCTGTCGCTGACCGTTGGACTGATCGGGATCACGGTGTCCTTCATCCTCGGCATAGGGTTCGGGGCCATTGCCGGGTATTTCGGCGGCTGGGTTGATTGGGTTGTGAACCGGGCGATTGAGATTTTGCGCTCCCTACCAGAGTTGCCCCTGTGGCTGGCGCTTTCAGCGGCGGTGCCGTCGAATTGGGGGCCGGTGTCGGTCTTTTTCATCATCAGTATCATCCTCGGCCTACTAGATTGGCCGGGGCTGGCAAGGGCGGTGCGAAGTAAATTCCTCTCGCTGAGAGAGGAGGAATATGTACGGGCGGCAGAGATGATGGGGGCAAAACCGTCCCGCGTGATCCGGCGGCATCTGCTGCCGAACTTCATGTCCCACTTGATCGCATCGGCCACGCTGTCGATCCCAGCTATGATTTTGGGGGAAACGGCGTTGAGCTTCCTTGGCCTCGGACTGCGTGCGCCCGCCGTATCTTGGGGTGTGATGCTGAACGACGCGCAGAACCTCGCCAGCATCGAGATCTATCCATGGACGGCGATCCCGATGCTGCCGATCATCATCGTCGTGCTGGCGTTCAACTTCCTTGGCGACGGTCTGCGGGACAGTCTGGATCCCTACAGCGACTAGGGCGGATCAGGATCCGCCTTACGATTTGCGCTTGGGCGGTTGCGTGCCGCCCTGAGCAGCGGCCCGGCGCGCCTTGTTTTTCTTGCTGTTGTACTTGCCGACCTTGGGCGCACCTGCGGGCTTGCCCTTGCCGCCTGCCTTGTGTCGCGGCTTTTTCGGGGCCTTGACGCTGCCGTCCTTGATTGCCTTTTCAAGCTGCGTTTCGGCCTTGGGTTTGCGGGGGGCTGCGGGTTTGGCGCTTGGCTTGGGCTTACGCTTGCGCGGGGTTGGATCGTCGTTCCACTGGACCGGGGCGGCGTCGGATTTCGGTTTGCGGGGCGGCGCAGCAGAGCGGTTTTCGTCCCATACCCGCTTGTCCGGCTGCTTTGGCTTGGGGGTGAAACGAGGCTTGGGTTGGCGTGCGGCGTCCGGCACACCTTCCAGCCGGGTCACTGTTGCGCCGCCTTCGATCTGCAACGTCGGCCCAAGGGCCTGCACGAAACCGTCGGCGCTGTCGGCTTTCAGTTCGACATAAGAGGTGTCGTCGGTGATGCGGATAGCACCGATGTCGTCCTTGGTAATGTCGCCCGCGTTGCAGAGGATCGGGAGCAGGCGGCGCACTTCGACGCCGTCGTCACGACCGCCCGTGACCGAGAACCAGACGCTGGGTCCAAAGGGCGCGCGGGTTTTGGGGGCCTTTTCGCCGGGCACGTCAGAGAGATGTTCAGGGGCGGAGTGACGCTGGCCGTGGATGCGCAACAGTGCGGCGGCCAGTTGTTCGGCGGAGAAGTTGGAGGCCAGCTTGGCGACCATGTCGGCCTCGGCCTCTGTCACCGCATCGGTCCACATCGGATCGCTGAGCAGACGCGCCTCGTCCTGCGCACGCACGGCGTCTGCGGATGGGGCGTCGATCCAGTCGGCCTCCAGCTTCGCGCCCTTGAGCACGCGCATGGCCTTGGACCGCACCTTGGGCGTGACGATCAGGGCGCTGGTGCCCTTGCGCCCGGCCCGTCCGGTCCGGCCAGATCGGTGCAGCAACGTTTCGAAGTTCGAGGGCAGTTCGGCATGGACCACCAGATCGAGGTTGGGCAGGTCGATGCCGCGCGCCGCCACATCCGTCGCCACACAAACCCGCGCGCGCCCGTCGCGCATGGCTTGTAGTGCGTTGGTGCGTTCGGACTGCGTCAACTCACCCGACAGGGCCACGACGGGAAAGCCACGGTTCGACAGCCGGGTTGTGACGCGGTTGACCATGGCACGGGTGTTGCAGAACACGATGGCATTCGGGGCCTCGTGATAGCGCAGAGTGTTGATGATGGCGTTTTCGGCGTCGTGGTTGGCGACCATCATGGCCTGATATGTGATGTCGGCGTGCTGGCGTTCGCCGGTCGTGGTGGCGACGCGCACAGCGCCTTTTTGATAGGTCTGGGCCAGCCGCGCGATCTGGGCCGGCACGGTGGCCGAGAAGAGAAGCGTCCGGCGCGTGTCAGGACATTCGCCAAGGATGAATTCCAGATCCTCGCGAAAGCCGAGATCCAGCATCTCGTCCGCTTCGTCCAGCACCACGCCCCGGATCGCTGTCAGGTCGATGGAGCCGCGCATGATGTGGTCGCGGAGCCGACCCGGCGTGGCCACGACGATATGCGCGCCACGGGCCAGTGCGCGCCGTTCGTCGCGCATGTCCATGCCGCCAACGCAGGACGCCATGACTGCACCCGTTTCGGCATAGAGCCACGCCAGTTCGCGCTTGACCTGCAACGCCAGTTCCCGCGTCGGCGCGATCACCAGCGCCAGCGGCGCCGCCGCCATCTCAAAAAGCGGCTCGTCTCCCAGCAAGGTCGGCCCAAGGGCCAATCCGAACCCAACGGTCTTGCCCGATCCGGTCTGGGCCGAGACCAGCAGGTCTGCGTGACCAAGGGCGGCATCGGTGACAGCGGTTTGAACGGGTGTCAGGTCAGTGTAGCCACGGGCGGTCAGCGCGGCCTGAAGGGGAGCGATCAAGGGATATGTCCTGTAGATAGAGCGGTGCAGTCACCAAGCCTGCGCGCCTATGCCCTTTCGCAGCCCGTGTCGAGAGGCTTTATCTGTCGTCTCCGGTTTCGGCCGCATCTTCCAGCAACTCTTCCTCGATCGACGCCTGCGCTGCAGCGGTGACCGCCTTGCGGTCTTCGTCGGTCAAATCCTCAGCCGCCTTGCCATCGGCCAGACGCACCGTGACCTCGCGGTGGGCGAACTTGATCCCTTCGCGTTCAAAGAGCGCGCGGATTTCCTCGTAGACCTTCTTGCGCACCAGCCACTGATCGCCGGGCTTGGTCATGAACTTCACCCGGATGATCATGGCGCTGTCCTGCATCTCGATCACGCCCTGCGATTTCAGCGGCTGGATGAAGTTTTCGCCGATCACCGGGTCATCTAGCAACGCGACACCCAGCTTCTTGATCAGTTTGCGGACCTGTTCGACATCGGTGTCGTAGGTCACGCGCAGGGGCAGTTTCATGATGACCCAGTCGCGGGAGTAGTTGGTTAGCACTTGGATTTCGCCAAAGGGAATGGTGTGCAGTGCACCAAGGTGGTGGCGCAGTTGGAAGCTGCGGACGCTGATGTTCTCGACCGTGCCCTTGACCCCGCCGACGTCGATGTATTCGCCCTTGCGGAAGGCGTCATCGAACAAAAAGAACGCGCCGGAAAAGATGTCGCGCACCAGTGATTGCGAGCCAAAGCCGATGGCCACGCCCACGATACCAGCACCCGCAAAAAGCGGGCCGACATTCACACCCATTTCCATCAGCGCGATCAGCAGGATCGACAGGACGATGACGATCAGCACGACATTGCGGAAGAGCGGCAGCAAGGTGGCCAGACGCGTGGCCGACGATCCGCCGCCTTCGTCGCCCAGCTCGGCCTCTTGTACCTCGCCCTGCTCTTCTCGGATCTTGCCGTCGATCCAGATGCGGAACGCGTTGTAGGCGATGTAGCCGATGAACAGGATGACGATGATGTCGAGCAAACGGTCGCTCCACCGTTCGCCCATCATGGCTGTGTCCGGGCGCCAGATGGTCACGAACGCGTAAATGCCCGCGACAAAGGCGAGGATGCCGGCGACCCGTTGGGCCAACCCCTCGAACGTGGTCAACCGCGGTGCAGCCACCGGCGACGCGGCAGGGTCCCGCATGGGTGCGACCTCGGCCATCGTATTATGTTCGCGCACTCGCCGGGCGCGGGCAAAGCTGCGCTCGATAAAGAAATTGATGACGCCGTAGACCACGAGGATGGTGGTCAAGATGCCCCACGCAGCCGCGAGAAGCGGCACGCCCAGCGGGTCGCCGATGACCAGGTGATAGGTCTGATCGGACCATGCAAACAGGAAATACACCACGGCCATGGGAGCCCAGACCCGCGCAAGCGTGCGAAGGGTCCATGTGGCGTCTGTCGGGGCCTTGCCGTTCAGGATCGCGCCGGTGATGGCCTGACTGTTGGCCGCGACAAGGGCGATGTTCAGGATCATGACCAGCAGGCTCAGCAGCGAAAAAAGGAAGACATGCACTTCACTGTTCAGGCCCAGCTCTTCGATCCAGACGCCAAAGAGGATGGCAAAGAACCCAAAGGCCGTGACAGCCGACAGCCACAGGTGCAGCTTGCGCGCGTCGTGATCATTGAACAGCGGAATACGATACTGCGACAGATACGGCGACAGGATCATACGCCACAGCCCGGCCACGACCCGTGCCAGGAAATACCCGATGTTGATCAGCGTGACGGTAAACTGCATCGCCGCGTCTTCGAGCGCGCCAAAGATCAGCCAGCCCAGGATATAGGCGACCGCCATCGACACCAGCGTGCCCACCACGCCCATGAAGAAGCGAAAGACCAGAAACGGCATCTTTTCGACATAACCGCTTGGCGCCGCCTGAATGCGTGCGACCACGAACCGTTTGACCAAGCGCTTTCCAAACACCTGCGCCTCGAAAACCATGCCGGCCGCAAAGAGCGCCAGACTGATCAGAAGCGCCTGAACATAGGCAAAGATCGTGCCGTCCGGGCTGGTGGCGCGCAGGATGTAAATGACTTCGTTGAACGCGATGGGCAGGTTCAAGAGCCTGTCGACCAGCGCCGATCGGAACGCCACCGCGTCGTCCTGAATGGCCATGAGGGTCGAGCCGCTGCCCGGCACCTCTGCATCCACAGGCGCGGGTCCGTTTTGCGTGACAACCCGGCCGTCACTGTCGATCACGATCACACTGACACCGTTTTCCGCCGCCTCGGCGATGGCATCGGACAAATCCGTGCTGGCCGCGTCCGACAATCCCGCACCAGGTAGCAGACTGCCTAGTCCCTGCGCCGATGCCACATGTGGACCAGCCAGCGTACCCATCAGCAAAACCAGCGCGAGCGTCCGAAGGAAAAGATGTATCATAGGAAATGCCGTCGCACTGTCAGAGTGCGCAAACGCTACGCGACCGCACCGCTGCTGACAATTGGCCTACCCAAAGTTGAACACGCGCGATCTGCCATCTGCGGCAATGCCGTGCACACTGCGCTATATTTGCGATAGCGCACCACCGGTTGCGCGAATGCGGCCTGAAGTGGCCATTGTGACCTTGGTCCAGCGGCACACTGTGCTATACGGCTCGGAAGGACTCTGGGCGCGGGATATGGCATCGTCTGCGCTGGGATGGGAAATGACGACGGTAATGGGCCAATCCAATTCCTCTATGACGATGACGGGCCGTGTTGTGCTTTACAGCCATGACACGTTCGGCCTGGGCCATTTGCGGCGCAGCCGTGCGTTGGCGTCGGCGCTGACACAATCCGGTGTGGCCGAAAGCGCGATCATCCTGACAGGCAGTCCGGTCGCGGGCCGTTTCACCTTTCCTCCTGCGGTGGACCACGTGCGCCTGCCCGGCGTCAAGAAACTGGCCGACGGCACCTATGCCAGCCAGACCGAGGGCATGGATATCGAGGCGACGACCGCCCTGCGCTCTGCCCTGATCACGTCGACCATCGAGCAATACGAACCCGATCTGCTGATCGTCGACAAGGAGCCCACCGGCTTTCGGGGCGAGTTGAGCGACACGCTGGACCGGCTGCGGCGGAACCGCCGGACCAAGATCGTGCTGGGCCTGCGCGATGTTCTGGACGAACCCGACGTGCTGGCCGCCGAATGGGACCGCAAGGGCGCTGTGGCCGCCGCCGAAGCGTACTATGACGAGATCTGGGTCTATGGCATGCGGTCGGTTTATGACCCGACCCAGGGTCTGCCGCTGTCCGACGCAGCGCGGGCGCGCACGGTCTGGACCGGCTACCTGCGCCGCAGCATCGTGGACGCGGCAGAGGTTCCCGACACGCCCTACATCCTTGTCACGCCGGGTGGTGGTGGCGACGGGGCAGCGATGGTTGATCTGGTCCTGTCCGCCTACGAGCAGGATCCCGACCTTGGCCCCCACGCGGTGCTTGTTTACGGGCCCTTCCTGACCGGCGAAGTGCGCGAACGGTTCGAGGCGCGTGTGGATGCCCTGGGGGGCCGCGTCACCTCGACCGGCTTTGACAGCAAGATCGAGCCGCTGTTTGCAGCGGCAGAGGGCGTGATCTGCATGGGGGGCTACAACACCTTCTGTGAACTTCTGTCCTTCGACAGCCGCGCCATCATCGTGCCGCGCACCCGCCCGCGGCTGGAACAGTGGATCCGGGCCCACCGGGCCGAAGAGTTGGGCCTCGTGCGCAACCTCGACCGATTCCGCGAGGGTCTGACGACAAACGCCATGGTCGAGGCCATCCGCGCCCTGCCCAACCAGAAACGCCCGTCCGAGGCTGGGGCCGACGGGCTGCTGGACGGGCTTGAGGTCGTGATCGCGCGCGCGCAGGCCCTCATGCAACAACCGCTGAACGACGCCGCAGAATGACCCAGACATCCCCTCGCCTGGCCATCGCGGTCAAGGGCTGGCCACGCCTGTCCGAGACCTTTGTCGCGCAAGAGCTTGTCGCGTTGGAAGAAGCAGGCATAGACTTTGCCATCTGGTCGCTGCGCCATCCAACAGACACCAAGACGCATCCCCTACATGACCGCCTGCAGGCGCATGTGCACTATCTGCCCGAGTACCTGCATCAAGAACCCGTCCGCGTCCTGCGCGGGGTCTTGGCCGCGCTTGGCACCCGCGCATTCTGGCCCGCGCTGAAGCAATTCTTGCGCGACTTCAAGCGTGACCGCAATCGCAACCGCGTGCGCCGGTTCGGTCAGGCCTGTGTCATGGCCCGAGAACTGCCCGCTGACACCGCAGCGCTTTATGCCCACTTTCTGCACACCCCGTCCTCGGTCGCGCGCTATGCCGCCATGCTGCGCGGCGTGCCGTGGTCCTTTTCGGCCCATGCCAAGGACATCTGGACCTCGCCCGAGTGGGAACTGCGCGAAAAGCTGGCGCCGGACACCGCAGGGGCGCATTTCGGCGCGACGTGCACGGCATTTGGTGCCGAGCATCTGAACGACCTGTCATCCGGGACGCCAGTGGACCTTGTGTACCACGGGCTGGACCTCTCACGTTTTCCCGATCCACCGGCCCGTGCCACACGTGGCGTTGGCGATCCGTTCCGGATGGTCTCCGTCGGCCGTCTGGTCGAAAAGAAGGGCTTTGACCGGCTGCTTGAGGCGCTGGCCCTGCTGCCGCAGGATCTGGACTGGCACTGGGAGCATATCGGCGGCGGCGCCCTGAAGCACGAGATGGAGGCGCATGCCGAGCGTTTGGGACTGACCGGGCGCATCACCTGGCGCGGCGCATGTGACCAGCCCGAGGTGATCGCAGCGATGCGCGAGGCTGACCTGTTTGTCTTGCCCAGTCGTGTGGCCGCAGACGGCGACCGCGATGGCCTGCCCAACGTGCTGATGGAGGCGGCAAGCCAGAAGCTGCCGATCCTGAGCACGCCCGTGTCAGCCATCCCCGAATTCATCGACACCGGTGTCCACGGTATCCTGAGCGACGATGCGCCAGAGGCCCTGGCTAAAGCGATGGGCGATATTGCCAATGATCCCGCGCTCGGTCCGAGGCTTGCGGAGGCTGCCCATGCCCGGTTGCATGCCGAATTCACCATGCAACCGGGCATCAACCATCTGGCAAAGCGATTGCGCGCCTTGATGGGGACCGCGTGACCATTGCGTTCTATGCGCCGCTGAAGGCGCCGGACCACCCGGTGCCGTCAGGCGACCGCACCATGGCGCGCGCCTTGATCCACGCCCTGCACCATGCCGGATACGATGTCGCCGTCGCATGCAGCTTGCGCATCTATGACGGGCGCGGGGACAGCGCGGCGCAGGCCGATCTGACCGATCAGGCCGAGGCAGAGGTAGCGCGTCTTCTTGCGCTGGACGAGGCGCGTAATTGGCGCTGCTGGCTGACCTATCACAACTACTACAAGGCGCCCGATCTGGTTGGGCCCGTTGTCGCGCGCGCCCTGGGCATTCCTTACATCCAGGTCGAAAGCACGCGCGCCCGCAAACGGTTGTCGGGCCCCTGGGCGAAATTTGCAGCAGCGGCAGAGGCCGCAAGCGATCAGGCCCACACGATTTTCTACGTGACGCGGCGCGATGCGGAGACCCTGCGCCGTGACGCACCGGCGGGCCAGTCCCTGATCCATCTGCCGCCCTTTCTGCCGTCCGAAAACCTGCCCGTCGGTTCAGATCACAGCGGGCCGATGTTGAGCGTCGGCATGATGCGCGCCGGGGACAAGCTGTCATCCTACCGCTTGATTGCCGAGACGTTGCCCCTGCTGGACCCGGCCTTGGACTGGCACCTCGACATCGCCGGTGACGGCCCTGCACAGGCGGATGTGCTGGACCTGATGATGCCCTTCGGTGCCCGCGTGCGGATGTTGGGTGCCCTGTCGGCCGATACGCTGCAGCGGCACTATGGGCGGGCACGCCTGCTGTTCTGGCCCGGCGTAAACGAGGCGTTCGGCTACGCCTATCTTGAGGCGCAAGCAGCCGGGGTGCCCGTGGTGGCCCAGGATCGACCCGGGGTGCAGGACGTGGTCGCAGGGATACAACCCCCCGTCTCCGATGGTCCGGATGCGATGGCCGCGCGCCTGACGCAGTTGCTCACCCGGCCAGATCTGCACGCGGCAGCGACGACAGACGCGCGGGGCAAGGTGCAGGCAGACCACCTTCTGCCTGCCGCCGCGCACACACTGCGCACCGGGATCGAGGCTGCGATATGATCCGGCTTGCTCTGCTCCGTCACGGTCACACCTCGTGGAACCGCGCCGGTCGGCTGCAAGGGCGCAGTGACATACCGCTCGACGACATGGCCCGAGCAGAGCTGGGCGTGCTCGCCCTGCCATCCGCCTGGCACTCCGCCGACCTGGTGTCGAGCCCGCTGGCCCGCGCGGTGGAAACGGCGCATCTGGTTTCAGGACGCCAGCCGCGCATCGAACCCAGCCTGATCGAAATGAACTGGGGCAGGCTGGAAGGCCAGCACGGGGCCGAGTTGGCCAAGAATCCCGACAGCGGTTTTCGGCATATCGAGGACTGGGGGTGGGACTATTGCCCGCCCGAGGGTGAAAGCCCAAGTGCCCTGCGCGCACGCCTGCTGCCCTGGCTCGCCAATCTTGAGCGAGACACCGTTGCCATCTGTCACATCGGCACGATGCGGGTTCTCATGGCCCACGCCACCGGGTGGATGTTCGACGGCCCCGCCCCTTTCCGGATCAAACGCAACCGCTTGTTTGTCCTGCATGTCGATGGGCAAGACCTGACGCTTTCCCCCGATGCCGAACGGCTGGAGCGGCGCTGATGCAGGTCACCTTCGTCGTCACACACCTGTTGGGTACTGGCCATCTGGCCCGCGCACTGACCCTTGGGCGCGCCTTTGCCACCGCCGGTGACACGGTTACCGTAATCAGCGGCGGTCGACCCGTGCCGCATTTCGACACGACTGGCGTCACCCTTTTGCAGTTGCCTGCCTTGCGTTCGGATGGCACGGACTTTTCCAACCTTCTGACTGACGACAACGTTACAGCGGACGCCGCCTATCTGGAGGCCCGCATGGCCGCGTTGCTGGCCCATGTCCAAGCCTCCCCGCCCGACGTTCTGATCACCGAGCTGTTCCCCTTTGGCAGACGCACCCTGAAGCACGAATTTCAGGCCTTGCTCTCTGCCGTAAAGGCGCTGCCGTCGCCGCCGCTGATCCTGTCTTCGATCCGCGACATCCTCGCCCCGCCCTCAAAACCGGAAAAGGTCGCGTTTGCCGACGACCTGATCGGCGGTGCCTATGATGGCGTGCTCGTCCATGCCGATCCGCAAGTCGTGGCGTTGCAAGACTGCTGGCCGGTGTCCGCAGCGCTGCGGGACAAGCTGCACTACACCGGCTTTGTCGCGCCCGCGCCGGTCCCGCGCAGCACTGATACCACCAACGACATCATCGTCAGTGCGGGTGGCGGAACCGTCGGCGACACCCTTTTTCACGCGGCCCTTGAGGCGGCGCAACGCGCACCCGACCGGCACTGGCATCTGTTGGTCGGAGGGGACGCGGAACGGCGCAACGCCTTGTCCCGCGTCGCCCCCCCGAACGTCACCATCGAAGGGCCGCGCCCAGACTTCCGCACGCTCCTGACGCAGGCGCAGGTCTCGATCTCGATGTGTGGCTACAACACCGCGCTCGACGTGCTGCAAACCGGCGTACGGGCTGTCCTTGTACCCTTTGATGACGGGGGAGAGGTGGAACAGACGCTGCGCGCGAAGGCGCTGAGCAAGCTGCGCGGCATGTCCGTCATCCGGCAATCCGACCTGTCGGGCGACGCTCTTCTGCACGCCATTGCAACAGCCGCGCACGGACCGGATCGCCCCCGGCGCACCCACGGCATGAACGGCGCCGCGCGCACCGTGGACATCGTACATCACCTGCATCGGCGGAGAATGCATGACGATTGACTGGACCCCCTTGCGACAGGAGTTGCAGGCCTGCCGTCGCAATGACATGGCCCTGCCGTTCTGGTGGCGCGATGACGACGCGATTGCGCCGACCACCGCGCTGGACAGGCTGGCCGACCTGTCGCGCGCCACGGGCGTTGCCGTCCACCTCGCGATCGTCCCAGCGCACGCCACGCCTGACCTGGCCGAATACACCGCTGCCCGGCAGATGATCCCGCTGGTCCACGGCTGGGCGCACCGCGATCACAGCACGCCGGACCAAAAGAAGAACGAGTTTCTGACGGACCGCACAGGCTTGGCCGAGGACAGCGCGCGGGGATTGGCGCGGATGCAGCAGCTCTTTGGTGCGTCGCTGCGCTCTGCTTTCGTACCGCCGTGGAACCGTGTGAAAGAGGCGCACCTGCCGGTTCTGGCACGGCAAGGCTATACGGTGCTGTCGACCTTCGGAGCACGACAAACGAGCGAAGCAGCCTCTGGCTTGACGCAAATCAACACCCATATCGACCCGATCTGGTGGAAAGGCACACGCGATCTTGTGCAACCCGACATCCTGGTCCAAAGCACCGCTGCCCTCCTGCGGGCACGCAGGCAGGGTGCCGAGGATGCAACAGAGCCATTGGGGCTTCTGACCCACCACCTGGTCCACACCCCTGCGATCTGGGATTTCACCAGCGCGTACATACAGGAAATGCTGTCAGGCGGCGCGACCCCCTGGACGATGGAGACGACTTGAGATGAGCAGACTGGAATCGATGCGACGGCGCCTGACCGCGCAGATCGACGGTATCAATTGGGCGGCCGAGCGCATCGCCGGAATGGAAGGCGACGTCCTCGAAATGGGCCTTGGCAACGGCCGCACCTACGACCACTTGCGCCAGGAATTGCCCGACCGCCGGATCTGGGTGATCGACCGCATGTTGAAATGCCACCCCAGCTGCGTCCCACCCGAGGCGGACTTTCTGGAAGGCGAAGCCGAAGCGATGTTGGCCCGCCTCAAGACCGAGGGGCGTCGCATGGCGCTCGCGCATTATGACTTCGGCTACGGCGTCAAGGATAAGGATATCGAGGAAGGCGCCCGCCTCAGCCCTGGGATTGCCGAGGTCATGATCCCCGGCGGGCTGATCCTGTCGCAGCAACCGCTTGTCGGCTTCGAACAAATCTGCGGACCGGACACGATTGCCCCGGATCGGTATCTTTTCTACCGATACGTGTAGTTTTGCCAAAGTTTCGTGACGTTTAGCGGTGCCCCTGTTGTCAGCGCTTGGCACCGGCTTCTATGGTTCACCCTGATTCAAGGCCGCGCCAAAAGCGGTCGGGACCAACGGGAGTTCATGATGAAGATGTTGACGACGGCCGCTCTGGCCGCAATCTCATATGTGTCGGCGACGGCACTGTTTGCCGCCCCCCTGAAACTGGAGCCAGCCGACCCGCAGCCCGAAGCGCTGAGCCAGGGGCTGTCTGTTGTCTACAACCTGGATGAAAACCCGCGCAGCATCGACGATGCCCTCGACGCGTTGGACGCCGCCCGCCCGGGCAAGCCGCTCTTGGGCATGGACTACCGCGACACTGCTGACGGGGATGAGACGCTGACCAGCGGTCAGGCGCACAAGGTGGTGGCGGGCATCTCCGGCTATGTCCGCTTTGACGAGGCGGGCACCTACCTTGTCGATTTCATGAGCAATGACGGGCTGATGATGTCCATCGGCGGGCAGGAGGTTGCCTTCTTTGACGGGGTCCACCCGTGCGAAGCCACGGAGACGGTCGAGGTCGAAGTGCCGGAGGCCGGGTGGTACGAGATGGAGGGCGTGTATTTCCAGCGCAAGGGCACCGCCTGCCTGCTGATGCGCGCCGGTATTGGCGAGCCGGTGTGGATAGAAAATGAGAGCTTCGGCTATATGGAATAGCCATTGGCCAGTGCATCATGAACGGCGCGGCGGCAGCGATGCCCCGCGCCTTTTTTCGTGTGGAGTGGCTGACCCAGCGCCCGCGTCAGCGCAGGCTGGTGATCCGCTTTTCGACCAGCCACGTGACGGGGAAGGAGGCGACAAAGCCGATGGCCGCGGCGATCAGGATCGGGCCGACCGTGCCGAAGCCCATGACCAGCGCGGCGATAACGCCCGTGCCCGCCATGGTTGCGCCGATGAAGATGTGCAGGACAAGGAACAGCATGTAGCGCTGCATGTGGGGCCTCCGGTTCTTTAGGTTGAGCGGAGTGTGCCGGGGAGTGCGGCGCGGTGCATTGATGTCGGTCAAATTGGTCCGCGTTTATGGGTGGTTAACCATGGGTTTGGCAGGGTTGGGGGATGCCGAATTATGTGCGTCCGAAGGTGTCAGGGGCTTGCGTGTTTTTCACCGTTGCGTTGGCGCGGCGGGGAAGCCGCGTGTTGGTGGATGAGGTTGAGGCGTTGCGTGAGGCGGTGCGGGTGACGAAGGCGGAACGGCCCTTTCATATTGATGCGTGGGTTGTGTTGCCGGACCATTTGCATTGTGTGTGGACGTTGCCGGTTGGGGATTGGGATTTTTCGACACGATGCGGGGTTGGCACCGGTCCGGGCGGAGCCCGGCAATTGATCCGGGGGATCAATTGAGGTGACAACGGGCGGAGCCCCGGCGATCAAGGCGCGGTTTTCGATGTCATGCCGTAGGGCGGGGTCGGGTTGTGGCAACCTCGATTCTGGGAGCATCACATTCGGGATGAGGCCGATTACCGTGCGCATGTGCGGTATTGTTGGAGTGAGCGGCGTCTTGGAAACGGTCCGGGGGACCGTTTCAGCCGCGAACGGGCGGAGCCCCGGTGAAGCATGGGTTTGTGGAACGGCCCGAGGATTGGGCGCATTCGAGTGTGCATTGGGATGCGCGGTTTCGGGTGGGTATGGATTTGGTGTTGTGGGGTGATCCGCGAGCAAATGCAGCTCTCAATCAAATAGAAGTGTAAAATACCTAGCCGAGAGCATAAAGGAAATACCAGCAATTGCAGCTGATAGGTATACTGGAGAAGAAAGCGTCACGGCAGCGGTTTTATCGTCTCTCATACGGAGATAGCTGTTTACTAGAAAGGCAAATATTACAATCGCTGAAGGCAAAAGTCCGCCAATTTTTGCTCCTGTGATGTTTTCAACGTAGCCAACGAGAACGCCAGAAACTGAGTAAAAACCAAGCTGCGTCCAAGTTATCATAGCACTGGATTTGTAGAAAAAAAGCGCGCATTTGGTGCTCACAACCAGAAAAATCACCACAAAAAATACGGGAAGAAACTCGCCTATCGCAAAACCCAGAGTTTCGAATTTTTGACGCAAAGACTCGAGCATTTTTTAATTTTTTCTTTGCCTACATGAGTTTTGTGAAAAACAATCGCTTATTGCTCTTTGAACTTCTTTGTCACTGCTCTGATAGCGGAGAAGCATTCGGTCATATAACCGCCAGTACCTAGAGCTGCGATAATGCTTAGTATCACATTGCAATCTCGCGTATTCTATTTCATCCAAACGTCTCAAATACAAAGATCGAGATATCGTCCCTTCTCTTGCGTTGCTGTGAAGTTCTGCTTCATGACGCTTGGCACGATCACAAATTGCAGCGATCTCTCTGGAAAAACCTTCCAAAATCTGTGCTCTGTATCGCTCCAATGCTTGACGGTGATTGGTAAGCGCATCGCGAGTCTTCTGTCCGTTGCCAAGCAGAAGAATGGGGAACGAGCTTTCAAGCTCAGCTGCCTTTACCTGCAGGTCCAGTCCATAGACAGATTCTGCCTCGTCTTGATTGTCGACATCTGCATTGCCCAAAGAGGCAAGAAAACAGCAAACGGCAGCTATTCTTGTACTTCTGAGCATGCGCTCCTCCGCGACGAATCGAGACAACTCCTCCTCGAAGTATCTTTTAGTACAAAACGGTCGCGAATAGTAGCTATGGCTGCAGCACAACAACATTTAGACGGAAACACATCATGTTGTGTTGCAGGCCGTCAATATTTAGTGGTTGCTGCTGTTCCTACGTCTAGGTGTTGCATGATTTGCTCCGTTCAGCAACCAAAAAGTATTGTAGCTGGCAAAAGGAATAGCACTAGATACAGTACGGAGGTGTCACCCGACGCGCTCCTATGTGTAACTATAGGCCTAGCATCGCTGGCAGACTCATCTGTGCAAAGAAATTGTTCGTGTTAGAAAACAGACCGTGAGCCCGTTGTCGGAGGCTTGACAGTGCAGCGAGCTTGCTCTCGCTCGGCCAGCGTAAGTGCGCTACGCGCATCGCTGCGCGATACGACTTTCGCGCACTGGCATTCCTCAGCGCCTAAAATGGTCGGCTTTAGCCGTCCATTTTGAGTGCGCTGATGAATGCCTCCTGCGGAATATCCACCTTCCCGAACTGACGCATCTTCTTCTTCCCCGCCTTCTGCTTGTCCAGCAGCTTCCGTTTCCGCGTCGCGTCCCCGCCATAGCATTTCGCCGTCACGTCCTTACGCATCGCGGATAGCGTCTCGCGCGCGATGACCTTGCCGCCAATCGCCGCCTGGATCGGGATTTTGAACATGTGGCGGGGGATCAGGTCTTTGAGCTTTTCGACCATAGCGCGGCCGCGCATCTCGGCCCGGTCGCGGTGGACCATGATCGACAGGGCGTCCACCGGCTCGTCATTCACGAGGATCGACATTTTCACCAGGTTGTCCGTGCGGTAGCCCGTCAGTTGGTAGTCGAAGGAGGCATAGCCCTTGGTCACCGATTTAAGGCGGTCGTAGAAGTCGAACACCACCTCGTTCAGCGGCAGGTCATAGACGACCATGGCGCGGGTGCCGGCGTAGGTGAGGTCTTCCTGTATGCCGCGGCGGTCCTGGCAGAGTTTCAGCACGTCGCCGAGATAGTCGTCGGGGACGAGGATGGTGGCCTTGATCCGCGGCTCTTCCAGGTGGTCGACATGGGTGAGGTCGGGCATGTCAGCGGGGTTGTGCAGTTCCATCATCGTGCCGTCGCGCATGTGGACGTGGTAGATGACCGACGGCGCGGTGGTGATCAGTTCGATGCCGTATTCCCGCTCGATCCGGTCGCGGATCACTTCGAGGTGCAAAAGCCCGAGGAAGCCGCAGCGGAAGCCGAAGCCGAGGGCGGCGGAGGTTTCCATTTCGAAGGAGAAGGAGGCGTCGTTGAGCGCGAGTTTGTCGATGGCGTCGCGGAGGTCTTCGAATTCGGCGGAGTCCACGGGGAAGAGGCCGCAGAAGACTACCGGTTGCGCGGGTTTGAAGCCGGGGAGCGGGTCGACCTCTTTGCGCTCGTGGGTGATTGTGTCACCGACGCGGGTGTCGCGGACCTGTTTGATGGACGCCGTGAGGAAGCCGATTTCGCCGGGGCCGAGTGAGTCCACGTTTTGCATGGCCGGGCGGAAGACGCCGACGCGGTCGACGTGGTGGATGGTGCCGTTTGAGACGAACTTGATCTTTTCGCCCTTCTTGAGCCGTCCGTCGATGACGCGGATGAGGACGATGACGCCGAGGTAGCTATCGTACCATGAGTCCACCAGCATGGCCTTGAGATCGGCGTCGGGGTCGCCCTGGGGCGCGGGGAGTTGGGTGACAATGGCCTCCAGCGTTTCCTGAATGCCTTGGCCCGTTTTGGCGGAAACCGCGATGGCGCCGCTCGCGTCGATGCCGATCACATCCTCGACCTGCTCGGCGACGCGGTCGATGTCGGAGGCTGGCAGGTCGATCTTGTTGAAAACGGGGACAATTTCGTGGTCGGCGTCGATGGCTTGGTAGACGTTGGCGAGCGTCTGCGCCTCGACCCCTTGGGTGCTGTCCACGACCAGAAGCGAGCCTTCGACGGCGCGCATCGACCGGCTGACCTCGTAGGCGAAGTCCACATGGCCGGGGGTGTCGATGAGGTTCAGGACGTAGTGCTCGCCATCCTGCGCAGTGTAGTCGATGCGGACGGTGTTGGCCTTGATCGTGATGCCCCGCTCGCGTTCGATATCCATGCTGTCGAGCAGCTGTTCCTTCATGTCCCGGTCGGCCACCGTGTTGGTGGACTGGATCAGGCGGTCGGCAAGGGTCGATTTCCCGTGGTCGATATGGGCGACGATGGAGAAATTGCGGATATGGCTGAGCGGTGTCATGGTTGGGATATGTAAGGGTTTTTGGGGTTTGGCAATGGGAATCGCTGACTGTTATGTCGCACATGCATGATGCTACACGAAGCTACGACGTGCTCAAAAAGCTCGGCTGGATAAACACCAGCAGCCGTAAGGTTCTTCTGGTGCGCTACCTTCACAGGATACTTCCAGCACTACTTGCGGAATCTAAGAAAATTCAATCGAGGCGTGATGCAGATCATCTTGTGTACTGGCTGCAACTGCATCGGTTTCTTCTTGAGGCAACCACTGACGCTGTCACACATAGGCGGTTGGTAAACGCACCTTATGAACCAACCAATCAGCCCAACACTTTTCATCTAAGGGGTGGCAGAAGCGGTGTCGCTTTTACAGTTCGATCATTTGGCGACTACCCGGCAGTGTCGATCATGGGTGAAGCTTGGGGATTTGAACTTATTCATCCCGAACCAGATCCCCTACTCCGTGTATCCTTTGATTTGCTGGCGGAAGAGATCTACGAGTCGACGACCGGAACAAATCTGAGCACAAAGCGCAAAGTTGATGAGCGCACCACAGTGTTAATTCAGTCAGCGGTTCAGTTTCCCGAATGGGCGCCCGCGCGCATACGACCTGGAATGCGCCTGCGCACAACGCGCAGGAACGATGACAGTCCTTGGCATTGGTGGGAAGAGTGGCATACGCAATTCTGTAGAGGTCAGTTCAATGACTGGCCGTTTGCGTCGGATGTCTTAGGATTGCCGGAGACACTATGGCGTGATGAGGATGCGCCAGCAAAAGTTGCTTCAACCATCAACGCGATGCGAGATGAGATACTCCTCGCGAAGCTGCCACAAGTCGAAGATGTCTTCGAAAGCGCAGATGGACGCTACGACGTTCGCACCACGGCTTCCGACCCATCGAAACTCATTGACAGCATCGAAAACCGCGTCCGCTTCACCCTGGACCTCGCTGTTCGAAGCAACGCTTGCGATCTGAACGACATGAGTACGGCAGCTACAGTTTTGCGCCATGCTTTGGACAACTGCCTCGATGACCCCAACGCCCTGGAACAGTTTCTGCGCCGCGCGAGCGACATGATTAAGGCGCGTGTAGCAGACGGATCTTTTGCTAGCGACGATGAATTGACCATGCTTGTTGCCACTTTGGACGAGTTGGCGCTGCAACTGCGGGCGGATCATCCAGATGTTGCGCAGGCCGTCGATGCTCGGGCCAGTCAGCGCTTCAAGGAACTAAGCCAAGCAAAACGGCTAGCTGGTGCGCAGCTTATCGAGGATTTGCGCGAAGGGACGACTGGTCGGCTGGACACTGAGTTGGGTTTGGCGACCGAAACACTCCGTGATGGATCAAGCGATACGGCAAATGCTGATGCACTGAAGCAAAGTGGCAATCGCGCGGGAAAAATCAGTTTGGCTGAGCGGGCTAAAGCTGCTGAGAGTTCCGGTCCAATGGCTGGGCTCAAGATTGGATTGCGGGCGCACAAGGTTGTCGAATTTGTGCTTGGTTTGATTTCGTCTGGTCCAATGTGACCAGCCGCGCATCAGCAGGCCCTTGGCTGTCGATCCAACCTTTGTTCGGCAGCACTTTATGGCTGCCAGGTCCATCTTCCGTTTCACCGGCGCACCAAGATCGGCCAAATCGACCGGCCGCGGGAGGGCCTGCCCCCTCTCGGCAGATTTCGCTTTGACAAATCGCCTGCCGGGCAATGGATGCGCGGCGGGCTGGCGCCCTTGATTCCGCGCTGGGGTGAGCAGAACGATGGTTCGTTTGGGATGTTTAATCAGTACGGCGGGGTGAACCCCGCCCTACGGGTGCATTTGACCCAGTCGAGCAGTGCGCAGTGAATACGCAACTTACAGCGACCTCTTAAAGCGCTCGGTCCACCGCATCTGCCGCACGGGTGATGTCGCGCCCAACGCCTTTGGCTGTTTCACAGGCGGTCAGGGCGGTTGCGGCCACGATGGCCAGAAGGATCAGGCGGGTGCGGGTCATGTCTGCTCTCCGGTCTTTTGCAAATGACATAGCCAGACGGATCAGTTCGGTCAAATCAACGTCCCGTGGATCGGCGAGGTTTTTCCTTAAAAGTCTTCCGAAATACAGCCCCAAGCGCTGCGCGCACGGGTTGAGGCGGCACGCGGGTGTGAATTGCCCTTGCAATCGGCTTGCGGCATAACTTGATCCATCCAGAGCGGGACAACCCGCCAGAGCAGACACGAGCAGAACCATGAAACTCTCGATCACGATCCTGGCGGGTGCCGCCATGTTGGGCCTGAGCGCGTGCGGCGGTGGCTCTTCCTACTCAAGCACGCGCGCTGTGCCCGGCAATGCTGTCCTGTTTGCCACCGGCCCGATCTATTCCGCCTGTCGGAGCGGGGGTCGCAGCCAGGCCAGCCGCGCGCGCTGCGGCTGCGTGCAGGCCGTCGCCAACCAGTCGCTACGCGGGGACGAACAACGCCGCGGTGCGGGGTTCTTCAGCAACCCGCAACTGGCCCAAGAGGTGCGCCAATCCGATCGTCCGGCGGACGAGCGGTTCTGGACCCGCTGGAAAACCTACAGCGACAGCGCCGCACGCCAGTGCACCTGAGCTACAGGTCCTTGATCCAGAATTGCAGCGGCTTTTCGGTCTCGACTGCCTGATCGACGTCTTTCCATGGGAAGTGCGCGATCACACCGGGCATACGGACATATCCCCGCCCTTCCCAGAACGGCTCGAGCGAGCGGTAGGCGCGGGGTTTCAGCGGGTGGTCGGGCGGGCGTACGACGGCGGCAAAGCACATCTGCGTATAGCCCAGCGCCTGCGCATGCTCTTCGCGCGCATCAAAGAAGGCATGCCCATAGCCCTGTCCCCGGAAGCGCGGCAATAGAACGCTTTCACCGCAGTAAAAGCAGGTGTCGATGTTGATGTCGGTGCCTGCGAAGGCGTCAAAGAACGCATCCGCATGCTCGGCCAGCGGTGCTGCCGTGGCCGCCCCCACCATCCAGTCGCCGTCGTAGACGGCCACGATTATGGCGCGGTTGCTTTGCTCGTAAACCTCGAGGTAGCGGCGTTCGTAGGTGAAGTCGCCCTCGTAAAGGTAGGGCCAGTCCCGGAACACGGCGAGGCGCAGGCGGGCCAGATCATCGAGCGCATCGGCGATGTCGGGCCCGGTGAGCGTTGCGACCTTCATGCGCGGACCTGACGGATCCAGTCAGCGAGGTTGTAATAGGTGGTGACCCGGGCGATGCGCCGGTCGCGGATGTCAAAGAAGGATCCGGCGGGCAGGCAGTAGGTCTGGCCATGCGCTTCGGGCAGGCCTGCGTCGGTTTGCAGATAGGTGCCGTTGACCGTGTACTCCGCCGCGGCCCGTGTGCCGTCTGGCGTCGCAAAGACCACCATGTCGGTCAGGGTCTCGGCGTAGCAGCGGCTCATATGCTGGCAGAAGTCGCGAAAGAGCGCCTTGCCGGTGCGCACCTGCCCTTCGTTCACGTGGTGCGCGATGTCTTCCGTGAGACAATCAAGCATCCTGTCGATATCGCCGGCATTGAACGCCTCTAAATAGCGGTGCACCACGTCCATCACGTCACCTCCGTTCCACCGCCCCACCTGTCGGTGAGTCGCTTTATGATCTGGTCGCGCGCCGCGCGGTAGCTTTCCAGCTTGGCCTCACGCGTTTCACCCAGGCCAGTCGGATCCAGGATGGGCCAGTACTCAACATCGAGGTGAAAGTATCGCGTCAACTCCAGGGCGCGACGCTGACTGGCCGGGCTGAGCGCCACCACCAGATCGAACGAGGACAGATCGTCGCCCCAATCCTCCATCTCGTCAAAGCTGCGCGAGCGGTGGCGGCTCAACTCGACGCCCAGTTCCTGGCAAACGGCGATCGAAAATCCGTCGATCTCCATGTCGTTCTTGACCCCCACCGATTGCACATAGGTGCCGGTGCCATAGAACTTCTTCATGATCCCCTCGGCCATGGGGGAGCGGACCGCGTTGTGGTCGCAGCAGAAGAGGATGGATTGGGGCAGCGTTTCGGTCATCTATCCGCCGAAATGCAGCACGCAGATCAGGGTGAAGAGGCGGCGGGCGGTGTCGGTATCCACCTCGGCCTTGCCTTCCAGCCGTTCCTGCAGCACGCGGCTGCCCTCGTTGTGGATGCCGCGGCGGGCCATGTCGATGGTTTCGATCTGGGAAGGCGGCAGCTTCTTGACTGCCTCGAAATAGCTTTCGCAGATTTGGAAGTAATCCTTGACCACTTGGCGAAAGGGGCCGAGGGACAGGTGGAACTCTGCGGCCTTCTCTTCCGCTTCGGTCAGCACATCAAAAACAAGGCGCTTGTCACGGATGGACAGGCCCACGTGGTAGGGACCCGCGGGCACCTCGCGCCCGTCACGGCCGGGCAGGACAAAGGTGTTGTCCTCCAGAAGATCAAACATCGCCACCTTGCGTTCCTGTTCGATCTCGGGCGTTGGAGGGGGCAGGTTGGCATCATCCAGTGTGATGCGGGCAATACGGGTCATGGCGCGCGAGCCTTCGGCAACGAAACAATCTTTCGCAATGCTTAGGGTCTGGCGGCGGGCAACACAATGGCGCGCGTCTCATTTTCCAAGCGCGGACATGCCCATTTCTTCTGGCCATAAATACCTCGGGGGGAGGCGCAGCCGGGGGGCTGGCCCCCCTCTATCCGTTCAGCTTGCGCAAACGCGCCGTCACCGACAGCCCATGCGCTTCAAGACTTTCGGACGCTGCCAACCGTTCGGCTCCGGGTCCAATGGCGCGCAGGGCGTCGGGGGTCATCTGGGCCAACGTCGTGCGCTTGACGAAATCCATGACCGACAGGCCGGAAGAGAAGCGCGCCGAGCGGGCCGTGGGCAGCACGTGGTTGGGGCCGCCGATATAGTCGCCGATGGCCTCGGGCGTCCATTGGCCGAGGAATATGGCCCCTGCATGGGTGATCTTTTCCGACAGCGCCACGGGGTCGGCGACGCAAAGTTCGAGGTGTTCGGGCGCGATGCGGTCCGACAGGGCCACGGCGGTGTCGAGGTCGGGCACAGTGATGATGGCACCGAAGTCGCGCCAGCTTGCGCCTGCGATGGCGCGGCGTTCGAGCGTTTCGAGCCGGGTGTTGACCGCCTCTGCCACGGCGCGGCCAAGTGCGGGATCGGTCGTCATCAGCAACGATTGCGCGCTTTCGTCATGTTCGGCCTGGCTGAGCAGGTCGAGGGCGATCCAGTCGGGATCGTTGTCGCCATCTGCAATGATCAGAATCTCGGACGGGCCTGCGATCATGTCGATGCCGACCTTGCCGAAGACGCGCCGCTTGGCGGCGGCGACAAAGGCGTTGCCGGGGCCGGTGATCTTGTCCACCGGCGCGATGGTGTCGGTGCCGTAGGCGAGGGCCGCGATCGCTTGTGCGCCGCCGATGCGGTAGATTTCGTCCACGCCTGCCAGTTGGGCAGCGAGAAGGACCAGCGGGTTGATGGCGCCATCGGGCGTGGGAACCGTGATGGCGAGCCGCCCTACCCCTGCGACCTTGGCCGGAATGGCATTCATCAGGACCGAGGACGGGTAAGTCGCCAGCCCGCCGGGGACATAGAGACCGGCTGCGGACACCGGAGTCCAGCGCCAGCCGAGGGTGGCGCCCGCCGTGTCCGTCCACTGGGCGTCTTCGGGCATTTGGCGTTCGTGATAGGCGCGGATGCGGTCAGCGGCGAGGGTGAGGGCGGCGCAGTCTTCTGCGCTGACCTCTTCGATGGCTAGTGCCACCTCATCGGCGCTGATGCGCAGGGTATCCGGGGTCAGGGCGATCCGGTCGAATTTCTCGGTCAGTTCTATGACGGCTGCGTCGCCCCGCGCGCGCACATCGGCGATGATGTCTGCGACGACGGCATCGACGTCCGGGCTGTCCTCACGCTTGGCGTTGAGAAGTGCGGTGAATCGCGCTTCGAAATCGGCGTCGCTGTGGTCGAGAAACTGGGGCATGGGCGTCCTTTCCGGCTGACGGGGGACATAGCGGGGAGGTTGGGTGGCCTCAAGGGGGACGCGCCGCGATGTATCTTCGGGTTTTCGTAGGTTGGCCAAATGCAGCGAAGTGGACAACCCGAATGCTAAAGCTCACCAGAGTCTGACGGAGGCGTCCGCGCTCTTAACAGCCAATATGCTAGGACCAAAACGGATCCCACTATCGCGCCGCAAATACTAAGTGTCTCGAGTGATCCGATAGATGAGGCAAAACCGCATCCAGTATCGCTTTGACCTTGTGGCGGCGGTTCACAGCCGCTCGCGGTCCGAAACAACCAATAAAACAAAGCCGCCAACCACAGACTTCCAGACATGACCAACGGCCGAAAACCATGCGACAGTGCCAAGCCTCGGAAAACAGCAAATGCCAAAGCTACCACTACCACAGGAACAAAGAGCACAATTGCGAAGGCGCCAGCCAATTTAGTCTCCACTGAGACAACAACCGGCTGAATCGCTAGTCCACTATCCATCGCCGTGTCAATTTCGGCTGCAAACAGTCATCCGATTTGGCTGGATTGCTGCAAGGCAGGCACACACTTTAGATACAGAGCTTTCCGTGGGCGCTGGAGTAAGGCGCACGTTCCGTGCGCCCGGCGGATCAGGATCCGCCTTACGACAGGTCGCGCACCATGATCAGGTCGGTTTCGGACACGCCATTGCTGAGCGTTGCGTTTGGGATCTGTCCCACCTCACGGAAACCTGCGCGGGTGTAGAACGAGATGGCGCGCGCGTTGCTCGACGCGACATAGAGTTCAATTTGGCGGATGCCCACCTCAACGGCAGCTTGGGCGATGCCGTCGAACAGCGACCGCGCGGCGCCACTGCCTTGCGCGCCGGACTGAACGAAGAATGCGCCCAACTCGGCCCGGTGCTTCGTTTGCTCTTTCGCCAATCGGATCAGGCTGCCAATGCCCACGAGCGCTGCGTTCTGAAAAACGCCGAAGGTGTGGCCCGTATCCAGCCGCTCCGCGATGGTGCCCACCGGAACCGCCGCCGCCTCGTCGTACGTCGTCAGGAACGCTTCGGGGTAGGTTGAAAGGGCTTCGAGCCGCAAGCGTTGCCAGTCCGGCGCATCTGCGCCGGTCAGGCGGCGCACGGCTGGCTCAGTCATCGTGCTGCGGCACGGATTTGGAGGGCGCCTTGTAGGGCCGCGTCACGTCCTTGAGCGTCACGTCGATGGCTTCGACCGAGAGCCGGATCGCGCCGTCGCCTGCGAGCGTCAGGAGGATGTCGCCGCTGCCGTCCTCGCCCGCGTCAAAGGTCACCGAGAGAAGCGACAGGATCACATCCTTGTCCGAGCGGTCTACGCCTTGGCTTGCCACGCGCAACACCGTGTCGAAGGCTAGCACCGACTGCACCCGTTCGGGGGCGTGCCGGCTCGTGCCCTGATCCTCCCAGCGGAAGCGGTTGAGCAGCAGGCCGAAGCGGTGCGCCTTGCGGTCCCATGTCATCTCTGTCACCGGGAACACCGCGTCCTGCGCCAGTGACGAGATCACCTGCAGGTCGTCCACGTCCAGCGCGCCAAGGTTCAGGGGCGCCTCGCGCCCGTCTTCAAACCGTGCGTCCTGCATCAGTCCCCCGCGATCCGTTCGATATTGGCGCCCACGCCCGACAATTTGCGGACCACATGTTCGTAGCCGCGGTCGAGGTGGTAGACGCGGGCGACCCGTGTTTCTCCCTCGGCGGCGAGGCCCGCGAGGATCAGGCTTACGCTCGCCCGCAGGTCGGTCGCCATGACCGGCGCGCCCTTGAGCTTTTCGACGCCCGTGACCGTGGCCGTGCCGCCCTGTACGTCGATGTCGGCCCCCATGCGCATGAGTTCCGGTGCGTGCATGAAGCGGTTTTCGAAGATTTTTTCTTCGAGGACGGAGGTGCCCTCAGCCGTGCAGAGAAGCGCCATCATCTGCGCCTGCAGGTCCGTGGGGAAGCCCGGGAAGGGTTCGGTGGTCACGTCGACCGCACGGATGCGCCCGTTCTTGCGCGCGACCTTCAACCCTTTGTCCGTTTCCTCAACGTTGATCCCGGCGGCGTCCAGCTTTTCGCAGAATGCGCCGAGCAGGTCGATCTTGCCGCCCAGCAGTTCCACCTCACCCCCGCAAATGGCCGGTGCCAGCATGTAAGTGCCCAACTCAATCCTGTCGGTCACCACGCGGTGCGTGGCGCCGTGCAGCTTGTCGACGCCTTGAATGGTAATCGTGGGGGTCCCGTCCCCGTCGATCTGCGCGCCCATAGCCCGCAGGCAGGTGGCGAGGTCCACGATTTCCGGCTCGCGCGCGGCGTTGTTGATGACTGTTGTGCCCTTGGCGAGCGTGGCCGCCATCATGATGTTCTCGGTGGCGCCAACAGATGCGAAGGGGAAGTCGATCACCGCGCCCTTGAGTTTGCCGCCATCCGCTTTGGCGTGCAGGTAGCCGTCGCGCAGGTCAATCTCGGCCCCCATCTTGGTCAGGCCATCGGTGTGAATGTCCATGGGGCGTGCCCCAATGGCACAGCCACCGGGCAGCGAGACCTCGGCGTGCCCTTCGCGTGCCAGAAGCGGTCCGAGAACGAGGTTCGAGGCCCGCATCTTGCGCACGATGTCATATTCGGCACGGGTGTTGATGTCGCCATGGGTCGACATGGCCAGCACCTTACCGTCCTGCAGCGACGTGACCTCGGCCCCGAGGGACGCCAGAAGCTGGGTCATCGTCTTGATGTCCGACAGGCGCGGCGCGTTGGTCAGCGTCAGCGGCTCGTCACTGAGCAGCGTGGCGGGCATCAGCGTCAGGCAAGCGTTCTTGGCCCCCGCAATCGGGATCTGCCCATTGAGGGCGCCCCCGCCCTTGACCAATATGCTATCCATTGTCCTGCTCCTGCTTTTTGCCTGCCTCTGCCCGCGCCCGTGCCTGCGCCTTGCGCTTGGCCATGTTGGCCTTGAGCGCCTGTTTCAGCCGCGCTTCGCGGTCATCTGACGCCTTTGCCTTGGGAGGGGATTTGTCTGCCATGGCGCTTCTGTACCGCAGGGCGCATTTGGCGTCCAGAATGGGCTTGCATGGGGGTGCATTTGGGTCTATCCCGCCGCGCACGATGCTGCTGTAGCTCAGAGGTAGAGCACTCCCTTGGTAAGGGAGAGGTCGAGAGTTC
>NZ_VCBA01000003.1:97255-250431 GCF_007995245.1 Tateyamaria sp. syn59 | reverse complement strand
TACCCTCCAATACCCAGCTCACTCCATTCGGTAGCGCCAGTTTGCGAATTGCGGCACGCGTCCGGCGTTCCCTTGGATTGACGGCATTCAACTGCTTGCCGCTTCGATGCGCTACTTTTTAGCATTCGAAAGCCAGTACGTGCGCCGCTTAAAATCGCGGCAACCCAAGCGCGAAAGCCGTGGTGAAACGCCCGAATACACGCCTTACGGGAAGGTCAGGCCTGCGGCCCACCGCAGTCACAAAATCTTCGCGAAACTGATACATTTCCGAATCCAATCCCCCCGATACCACGCGTCGTGCAAGCCGGGGGATGGAATGCTCAGGATCGAAAAGCTGACCAAGGCGTTTGGCGAAAACGTGGCCGTCGATGCCGCGAGCGTTGAGGTCGACAAACCGCAGATGATCGGGATCATCGGGCGGTCAGGTGCGGGCAAATCCACCCTGCTCAGGATGCTGAACCGGCTGACCGACCACACCTCCGGCGCGATCCATTTCGAAGGGCAGGAGATCACCGCCCTGAAAGGTGCGGCCAAGCGCGAATGGCAAAGCCAGTGCGCCATGATTTTCCAGCAGTTCAACCTGGTGCCGCGTATGGACGTGGTGTCGAACGTGCTGCACGGCACGCTCAATCGCCGCTCGACGCTGGCGACGTTGTTCAACCTCTACCCGACAGAAGACATCCACCGCGCCATCGACATCCTTGACCGTCTGGGCATTGCGGAACACGCGCCCAAACGGGCCGAGGCGCTGTCGGGCGGTCAGCAGCAGCGCGTGGCAATCGCGCGTGCGCTGATGCAGGACCCCCGGATCATTCTGGCGGACGAGCCCATCGCCTCGCTCGATCCGATGAACGCGCAGGTCGTGATGGACGCCCTGCGCCGCATCCACGAGGAAGATGGCCGGATGGTCATCGCCAACCTGCACACCCTTGATACCGCACGCCGCTATTGCGACCGGGTGATCGGGATGCGTGCCGGGCGCATCGTGTTTGACGCCACGCCAGACAAGCTGACCACATCCATGGCCCGCGAGATTTATGGCGCGGGTGCCGAGTTTTCCGAAAGCGCCACCTCGACCGAGATCGAGGCACTGGACGCCCAGGAAAAAGCCAAGATGGAGGCCGAGGCCTACGTCTGACCTTCACCCCCGATGCGAAAACGCGTCGGGGCTTTTTCGTTCCAACGGAGAGACACATGAAAACGATCATCGCTGCCGCTTTGGCAACAACAGCCCTGGTGGGCACGGCAAGCGCCGAAGGCATCACCGAATTCCGCATCGGCCTGCTGGGTGGGGAAAACGCCCAGGACCGTCTGAACTCGAACGAGTGCCTGCGCGCCTATACCGAAGAAGCGCTGGGTGTTGAGACCAAGCTGTTTGCCCCCGCCGACTATGCCGGTGTGATCCAGGGCCTCGTCGGCGGCACGCTCGACATGGCGTGGCTGGGGGCCTCCGCCTACGCAGCGACCTACCTGCAGAACCCCGACGCGGTTGAGCCGGTGCTGGTCAAGATCAACCTCGATGGCTCCTACGGCTACCATTCCATCGGCTTTGCCCGCGCCGACAGCGGCATCACCAACCTGGATGATATGGAAGGCAAGGTTTTCGGCTTTGGCGATCCCAACTCGACCTCGGGCTACCTGATCCCGTCGATCGAAGTGCCGCAGTACAAGGACGAGATCACCATGGACTCCGGCGACTACTTTGGTGAGGTTAAATTCACCGGTGGTCACGAGCAGACCATCGTTGCCGTCAACAACGGC
Source organism: Tateyamaria sp. syn59 (assembly GCF_007995245.1). Lineage (GTDB taxonomy): Bacteria > Pseudomonadota > Alphaproteobacteria > Rhodobacterales > Rhodobacteraceae > Tateyamaria. The sequence continues at coordinate 248,670 of NZ_VCBA01000003.1, read as the reverse complement.
GACATCGACGCCGGTGTGACCTGGGCCGACGGTCAGGGCGCGTGGGAAGACGGCTACAACTCGGGCGCGCTGCGCAAGGCCGTGGACGCGGGCCTCGTTGACATGAACGAACTGGTCGAGATCTGGAAATCCAAGCCGATCCCCGAAGGCCCCATCGTTCTGCGCAAGGATCTGCCCGAGGACGTGAAGGCCACGATGACCGCGCTGGTCGACAACATGTTCGATACCGACAAGGATTGCACATACAACATCTCGGCCGGTGAAAGCCTGGGCTTCGACCCGATCACGCACGAGGCATATGTCTCCGTGATCGAAGCACGCAAAGCCAAGTCCAACTGATTTAAGTGCGCTTCTGCCGGGTCCCCAGCTTCTGGGGGCCCGGTAATTCAATGGTTAATACACTCTAAAGTTGTTTCGCGCGCGAAACACTCTCCTGATTTCAGGAATACCAAGGGGCAGGCATGGCCGACACAACAGCGGGCGCTCGCGATCTGGGCGGCATCCACGACGAATACATGGCGCTGACGCGGCAGAAGCGTCTCTATTCCCTTGTTCTGCTAATTATTTTCATCGCCCTCATGGTCGCCGGATTTTCCGTCGCGGGCGAGCGCAATGCCGGGTCGTTCTGGGGCGGGATCGACAACTTCTTTGACTACCCGTCCGAGTTGGTCATCGAGGCCAGCGGCAAACTGGCGGAGTTTCCCGGCCATTTCGTGACCTTCTTTCCGGCCCTGATCGAGACGGTGAACATCGCTGCCGCTGCCACGCTGCTGGGCGCGCTGGCGGCCATCTTCCTGTCGCTTTTGTCCACGCGCGGCATGGCGCGCTTTCCCGTTCTCATCCCGGTCTTTCGCCGCATCATGGACATCGCCCGCGCCATCCCCGAGATCGTGGTGGCGCTGGTCCTGATCTTCATCCTCGGCGGCGGGCCGGTGCCCGCGATGATCGCCATTGCGCTCCATACGGCAGGCGCTCTGGGCAAACTCTTTTCCGAAGTGAACGAAAACGCGGACCTGAAGCCGCTCGACGGGCTCTCTTCCGTGGGCGCGACATGGGGCCAGAAGATGGCCCTGGGCGTGGTGCCGCAAGTGGCCCCCAACTGGCTGAGCTACGCGCTCTTGCGGTTCGAGATCAACGTGCGCGCGTCCGCCATCCTGGGCTTCGTGGGCGCAGGCGGGCTTGGCTACGAGCTGAAGAACGCGATCAGCTGGGGCCAGGGCCGCTATGACGAGGCGGCGGCGATCTTCCTGCTGCTGTTTCTGACCATCGTGGTGATCGACCAGACCTCAAGCCACTACCGTGACCGCCTGACCCACGGGTCCAAATCGGAGCGCCGCTGATGACCATGCTTGATACCGCCGACCTGAAAGGGTCCGCCGACCGCGTGATGGCGCGCAAGCGGCTGGTGAGCTTCGGCCTGCCCGCGCTGGTGTTGGCCTATCTGGTGTACGTCTTCTTTGCTTTTGGCGTGCCCGAACTGATCCAGAAGGCGAGCGGCGCCAACGCCCGCGCGCTGGTGGCCGACACCTACAGCCACAAGGTCCACGTGACCCGCGACAACCGGTCGGGCGACGTGCGCGTCGCCATCGAGGGCGAGAACAAGGGTGCTTACCCGGACGGTGAGGCGCCGGAGTGGGTGGCCCTTGGTGAAGAGACCGTCATTGATCTGGGCGATGGCCACATCATCACCTACCTGCCCGAGAACAACGGCGTGACCTATGACGTGCCGGGCTACGGGCTGATGACGTTCGAGGTCTCCCGGTCGCAGGGTGTCATTCAGACCTACCCCACGGACGAACTGCCAGACTGGATCAGCGCCTCGAAGAACCGCGTGGCGGTCACGACCGAGGCAGGCCGCCTGTCGGTCACCCGCAACCGGACGGAAGTGTTTCGGTACTTTGTCGGGTGGGAGCTGTTCTTTTTCACCCTCGACAGCCCCTATTACGGGATGGGCTTTGGCGAGGTGGTCAGCCGTGCCGTCAGCGGTGAAGCGGGTGCCATCGCAAGCGACTTCTGGAACAACAACATGTGGCGGCATGGCGATGTCGCCTGGGCCATTTTCGAAACGATCCTGATGGCGTTCCTGGGCACGATGGGCGCTGCCGTTCTGGCCTTGCCACTGGCCTTTCTGGCGGCGCGGAACTTTGCCCCGCTGGTGGCGGTGCGCATGGCGACGCGGCGGCTCTTTGACTTTATCCGCGGGGTCGACGCGCTGATCTGGACCATCATCCTGAGCCGCGCCTTTGGCCTTGGCCCGCTCACCGGTGCGCTGGCGATCCTGATCACGGACACCGGCACCTTTGGCAAGCTGTTCTCGGAAGCGCTGGAAAACGTCGACAAGAAGCAAATCGAAGGCGTGCAATCGACCGGCGCGAAGCCGATCCAGCGCTACCGCTTTGGCGTCATCCCGCAGATCACGCCTGTGCTGATCAGCCAGATCCTGTACTTCCTGGAATCAAACACCCGATCCGCCACCGTCATCGGGGCCATCACCGGGGGTGGCATTGGCCTGCTGCTCACGCAGGCGATCATCACCCAGAAGGATTGGGAAGAGGTCAGCTACTACATCATGCTGATCATCGTGATGGTGGTGTTCATGGACTGGGTGTCGGGTATGCTGCGCCGCAAGTTGATCAAGGGTGACGAAGGCGGCCACTGATGCCAAGACTGACGGACGCGCCGTTTCTGCACGACGATGTGGATGCGGTGAACACAACGCTCGGGACCTATACCGAGATCGGCAAGGGTACGCGCCTCGCCCAGGTGGAGATGGGCGATTACAGCTATTGCGACCGCTATTGTGACCTTGCGAATGTGACCGTCGGCAAGTTCGCAAACATCGCGAGCTTTGTCCGCATCGGCGCCACCGATCATCCGCTCGAACGCGCGTCGCTGCACCATTTCATGTATCGCTCGGCCAGTTACTGGGACGATGCGGAGGATGATGCGGACTGGTTCGCCAAGCGCCGGACACGGCGGGCATCTATCGGCCATGACACTTGGATCGGGCACAATGCGCAGATCAAGCCGGAGGTGACGGTGGGCCACGGCGCTGTTGTCGCCTCGGGCGCCATCGTGACCAAGGATGTGGCCCCCTACACCATCGTTGGCGGGGTGACGGCGACGAAGATCCGGGACCGCTATGCGCCCGGGGTGGCGGACCGGATGATGGCGCTGGCCTGGTGGGATTGGGACAATGCCACCTTGCGCGCGCGGCTGGATGACTTTCGCGCTCTAAACGCAGAGGCGTTTCTTGAAAAATACGCGTGACGGTGGCGCACCATGGGTGCGCCTTACGTAAGGCGGATCCTGAACCGCCCTATTCGGCGGCCACTGACAACCGCGCCGGTGCGTCGCTGACACGGGCGGCCACCTCTCCGCACAGATGGGTCCAGCGGCCGCCTGCCATGGTCGCCTCGATCTGGCGGGTGTCGGCGTTGATGATGGTCAGATCGGCGCGTTTGCCGGTGTCCAGCGTGCCGCGGTCAGCGAGGCCCATGATGGCCGCCGGGCGGGTAGAGATCATCTCCCACGCCTTGGCGAAGGTCAGGACGCCATTGTCCGCCAGCTTGAACGCGGCCTGGGACAGGGCGGGGTAGTAGTAGTCCGACACCAGCGCGTCGCAGGCCCCTTCGGCAACGAGAACGGAGGCCGCGATGTTGCCCGACTGACTGCCGCCTCGCACCACGTTGGGCGCGCCCATCAGGATCGGGTCGCCCCATGTGCGCGCGACCAGTGCGGCCTTCATCGAGGTCGGGAATTCGCAGATCTTGGCCCCGATCATTGAATAATGTTCGCGCGTCGCGGCATCGTGGTCGTCGTGGCTGCCATAAGTGACGCCCATCCGGTCGAAAGCGGCGGCGAGGTCGCACAGGTAGCGCGGCACGTCCTTGTCCTGTGCTTGGGCGGCATGCACGAGAGCCATATGCGCCTCGGCCGTGCGCCCGGATTTGCGCGCCCAATAGACGATCTCTTCGGGTTTGGTGCGGGCGAGGTCGAGGGCTTCGTCCAGGTGGTTGTTGAAGATCACGTAGTCGATGTCGTGGTCACGGATGGCCGCGATCAGCCGGTCTTTCTGATCGACGGTATGCGTTTCGCACCGGATCTGGATGCGCAGGTCGGTCTGCATCCAGGGGCGGTAGGCGGCGTGGGCCGCGAGGAACCCTTCTGCATAGTCGGGGCCGCGATGCCCGCCCTCCCAACTCCAGCTTTGGGCCATCCAGGCCGTCGTGACACCGTTGGCGGCAGCGTCACGGTCGGTGCCGATGAGGCCCGTCTCAAACGGGAACGGGGCGGAGGGGCGCGGGGCCATGTGGTGTTCGAAGGCGTCGCCGTGCAGGTCGATGATGCCGGGCAAGACAAGGTAGCCCGTGAGGTCAAGCTGGGGTTGGGCGGCGTCCACCACCTGCCCCTCGGCCACGCAAAGCGGGGCGTCCAACAGCGTTCCGTCGCGCAGGATACGGGCGCCGGTCATGCAAAAGGCGGGAAAGGGTCGGGGCATCTGTAGGCTCGATCAGGGTACAATGCGAAACGTGTTTCCCGTGATAGTAGCCTGTGGATATGTCAGCGCGGTGACGTCACAAATCTTTCACATGTCCTCGGCCAGCGTGAGGGTGACCCGGTCGCCCGCGAACCACGTGCGGCCCAATTCGATGGGCCGCCCTGTGGTGTCGATGTTGAGGCTGTCGCTGCGCAGGATCGGGGCGCCCTCGGCGATGCGCAGGTGCAGGGCCTGGGTCGCCGTTGCCGATTTGGCCGTCAGGCGCGTCCAGGCGCGGGTGTAGTCGGTGACGCCCCCGGTTTGCAGGGCTGCCGTGACGGAACCGGATTGGGCGAGCGCATCCGGCAGGTCTGGGAAGGGTGCGGCGGGAAAGACCGAGCGGAAGAGCGCGATGGGCTGGTCGTCGGCGAGGCTGAGGCCCTCGTAGGTGTGGACTTGGTCATCTGCGCCGAGGCCCAGTGCCTCGCGTTCCTTGCTGTTGGCGAGGCGGGTTGTGACCGACAGCACCTCCTTGGCCGGGATGCGACCGGCGGCACGCAGGTTCTGGTGGAAGCGCACCCGCTTGCCGATGGGATAGTCGGTGGGCGTTTGCGCAACAAACGCCCCTGCCCCGCGTCTTGTGTGGACCGTGCCCGCTTCGACCAGCGCCGACAGGGCGTGCCGCACCGTGTGCCGGTTCACGCCGAAGCGGGACGCCATCTGCGCCTCCGTCGGGAGTTTGTCGCCGGGGCGGTAGGCGCCATCCGCGATCTCGGACGACAGGGTGGCGGCGATGGATTTCCAGATGGGTGTGCGTGGCACGGGCGGCCCCCTTTTCGTGTCACGAAACTTTCACAACAAGCCGATGGACCATACGGGCCGACTCACCTATGATTTGTCTAGTTGTATAGTGATCTCGACAACTTCGCAAGGTGTATAGATGGACGGATCAGGCGACCCGAATGCAGCCCGCAAGGCGTGGCTGTCGGTGCTGGCCAAGGCGCAGGCGGCGGATGTCGCAGCGCTCTGGGCCGAGGCGGGATATGCGCCGGACCACGAGGTGCTGCGCGCGCCGGAGATTGGTGCCGTGATGGTGCGCGGGCGCGCGGGGGCCGTGGGTGCGCCGTTCAATCTGGGTGAGATGACGGTGACACGCTGTTCTGTGCGCCTGGCCTCGGGTGAGGTTGGGCATGGGTATGTGCAGGGGCGCGGCAAGGATCATGCGATGCAGGCGGCGTTGACCGATGCGTTGATGCAGACGGCGGATGCGGTTGCCGTTGAGAACGCGATTGTTACCCCATTGCGGAACGCCGCCGAAGCGCGCCGCACGACCCGCGCGGCCAAGGCGGCGGCGACGAAGGTCGATTTCTTTACCATGGTGCGGGGAGAGGATTGATGGATCACGCCAGCCTTTCGGGTGGTTTTACGGACCCACCGCAACAAAGCGCCGTTGCCTTTCGTGGCATCATGCAAGCCATGGCCCGGCCTGGCACCATTTGCGACGTGGCGGGGGCCGTGGCACCTGTGCCCCTGTCGGTGGCGGCGGGCACTGCTTTGCTGACGCTTTGTGACCCGGATACCGGCGTGCACCTTGCCGGGGCCTGCGACACGCAAGCCGTGCGCGATTGGATTACGTTCCAGACCGGCGCGCCGCTTGTGGCGGCTGAAGACGCTGATTTCGTGGTCGGAGACTGGAATGACATCGACCTGTCTGTGCTGCGGATCGGAACGCCGGAATACCCGGACCGCTCTGCCACCGTGATCGTCGAGATGTTGGAGTTGCGGGCAGAGGGTGCGACGCTGACCGGGCCGGGGATCAAGGAGCGCGCGGTGCTCGACCTGCCGGATGTGGCCGCATTCCAGCGCAATGCGACGCTGTTCCCGTTGGGTCTGGATTTCATGTTCACGTGCGGGGCGCAGATGGCCGCCCTGCCCCGCAGCACGAAGGTGATCTGATGTATGTCGCGGTAAAAGGGGGCGAGAAGGCGATTGACGCCGCCCATGCGTGGTTGGCCGAGGAACGGCGCGGGCCGGAGGACGTGGCCGAACTGTCGGTGGACCAGATCAAGGGGCAGTTGAAGCTGGCTGTGAACCGGGTGATGGCGGAGGGGTCGCTCTATGACCCGGACCTTGCGGCGTTGGCGATCAAGCAGGCGCGGGGGGATCTGATCGAGGCGATCTTTCTGATCCGGGCTTACCGTACCACCCTGCCCCGGTTTGGGGGCTCGGAACCTGTGGACACCGAGGCGATGGCCTGTGACCGCCGCGTGTCGGCCACGTTCAAGGACGCGCCGGGTGGGCAGGTACTGGGGCCGACATTCGACTACACGCACCGGCTTTTGGATTTCAAACTGGCCGCCGACGGCGAGGTGCCGAGCGCACCGGAGCGGGCAGAAGCGCCCGAAACCAAGCCGCACATCATGTCATTCCTTGACCGCGAGGACCTGATCCAACCGGAGCCAGAGGGGGCGGAGACGCCGCCGGACCTGACGCGGGAGCCGTTGGAATTGCCCGCCGCGCGCCCGCTGCGCCTGCAATCGCTGACGCGGGGGGATGAGGGGTTCATCCTTGGCATGGCCTATTCCACCCAGCGCGGATACGCCCGAAACCATGCTTTTGTCGCCGAGTTGCGCATCGGTGCGTGCGCGGTCGAGATGGGCATTCCAGAGCTGGGCTTTGCCATTGAGCTGGGCGAAGTCGAGCTGACCGAGTGCGAGACGGTGAACCAGTTTCAGGGGTCCAAGACCGAACCGCCGCAGTTTACGCGGGGCTATGGCCTCGTGTTCGGGATGTGCGAGCGCAAGGCGATTTCCATGGCGCTGGTGGACCGTGCCTTGCGGTGGAAGGAGTTGGGTGAGGACAACGTGGGCGCACCGGCGCAGGACGAGGAATTCGTGCTGTATCATGCGGACAACATCCAGGCGACGGGGTTTCTGGAGCACATCAAGCTACCGCATTACGTGGATTTCCAGTCCGAGCTGGAGCTGATCCGCAAGCTGCGGCGTGAGGCGATGGGGCAAGTGCGGCAGGAGGCGGCGGAATGAACGCTCTTCACGCCTTGGCAGGCGATCATCGCGACGAAGGGCCGACAGACCTGAGGAGCGTTGAGCGATGACGGACTACAACTTTGCTTATCTGGACGAACAAACCAAGCGAATGATCCGACGTGCGATCCTCAAAGGATTGGCTATTCCGGGGTATCAGGTGCCATTTGCCAGTCGCGAGATGCCGATGCCTTATGGCTGGGGCACGGGTGGCGTGCAGGTGTCGGCGGCCGTCATGACTGCAAGCGACGTGTTCAAGGTGATTGATCAGGGCGCCGATGACACGACCAACGCCGTTTCTATCCGCCGCTTTTTCGAGCGCACGGCGGGAGTGGAGACAACTGAAGCCACCAGCGATGCCACGGTGATCCAGACCCGCCACCGCATTCCCGAGGAACCGCTGACTGACGATCAGATCCTTGTCTACCAGGTTCCGATCCCGGAGCCCTTGCGCTTTCTCGAACCGTCGGAGGTGGAGACCCGCAAGATGCATGCGCTTGAGGAATACGGGTTGATGCATGTGAAGCTCTATGAGGACATCAGCGCGCATGGGGCGATTGCCACCGCCTATGCCTATCCGGTGGAGGTTGAGGGGCGCTATGTGATGGATCCCTCGCCCATTCCGAAATTCGACAATCCGAAGCTGAGCATGGCGGCCATTCAGCTTTTTGGGGCGGGGCGTGAGCAGCGGATTTACGCGCTGCCGCCCTATACGCGGGTCGTGAGCCTCGGCTTTGACGATTATCCGTTCGAAGCTTCGAAGGCCGAGCATGCCTGCGCGCTGTGCGGGGCGACGGACAGCTATCTGGATGAGCTGATCGTGGATGACGCAGGCACGCGCATGTTCATGTGTTCCGACACCGATTACTGCCAGTCCCGCCGGGCCGCCGGGCATGTCGGTGCGCAAGGAACCCCATTCAAGGAGGACGCAGCATGATCAACCAGCTGCGCATATACGAGGTGCCGCCGGGCAATCGCAGGCCGTTTCTGGATCGCTTTCGCGATCATGCGGCCCGGTTGATGGCCGACCATGGCTTTCGCATTCAGGCGATGTGGACGGATGAGCGTGAGGGCCGCGTGCGCTTTGTCTATCTGCTGGCGTGGGAAGACGAGGCCGAGATGGGCGACAAGTGGGCCAGCTTCATGGCCGATGAAGAGTGGAAGCGGATCAAGGCCGAGACATCGGCCCAGCATGGGGATTTCGTGTTGGGGATCGAGGAGATGGTGTTGCTTCCCACCGACTTCAGTGCCGCGATCGGAGAGGCCACATGAGTCCGCTGTTGCAAGTTGATGGGCTGTCGAAGTTCTACGGGCAGAGGATCGGCTGCGCCGAGGTGAGCTTTGACCTTTATCCCGGTGAGGTGATGGGCATCGTGGGCGAGAGCGGGTCGGGCAAATCCACCTTGCTGAACTGCATGGCCGGGCACCTGCCGCCCGATGCGGGCCGCGTGATGTTCGACACCCGTGCTGACGGCATGCGCGACACAGTGACCATGAGCGAGCCGGAGCGGCGGATGCTGGGGCGGACTGACTGGGCCTTTGTCCACCAGCATGCGCGCGACGGGCTCCGCATGAATGTGAGCGCGGGCGGCAATGTGGGCGAGCGGTTGATGGCCGTGGGGGCGCGGCACTACGGCGATATCCGGGCGCAGGCTATTGACTGGCTGGGGCGGGTCGAGATCGCGGAGGACCGGATCGACGACCGGCCTCGGCAATTCTCCGGTGGGATGCAGCAGCGCCTGCAGATCGCGCGCAACCTCGTGACCGGGCCGCGGCTTGTGTTCATGGATGAGCCCACCGGCGGGCTGGATGTGTCGGTGCAGGCGCGGCTTTTGGACTTGCTGCGCGGGCTGGTGCGGGAGATGGGACTGAGTGCGATCATCGTGACACATGACCTCGCCGTCGTCCGGTTGCTGGCAGATCGGTTGATGGTGATGAAAGATGGGCATGTGGTCGAAACGGGCCTGACCGATCAGGTGCTGGATGATCCGCAGCACGCTTATTCTCAGTTGTTGGTGTCGAGTGTGTTGCAGGTGTGAGACCCGGGGCTCTGCCCCGGACCCCGTCGTATTTTTAGTCAGAAGAAGATCTGGGCATGATTGACGTCAGTGGAGTTGCGAAATCCTTTGTTCTGCACAATCAGGGCAGTGCGATGATCCCCGTGATGCAGGGGGCTGCGCTGGCTGTGGCGCCAGGCGAGTGTGTGGCCCTTGTGGGGGCGTCGGGGGCGGGTAAGTCGACGCTGATGCGCATGATCTACGGCAACTACACCGCGCAGGCGGGGCGGATCATGGTGGGGGATGTTGATGTGGCAACGGCCCCGCCGCGCGACGTACTGGCCCTGCGGCGCGAGACGCTGGGTTATGTCAGCCAGTTCCTGCGCGTGGTGCCGCGTGTGCCGACGCTGGAAGTCGTGGCGGAGCCGCTACGCGCGGTGGGTGTCGATGTCGCGCGGGCCGAGGCGCGGGCGCGGGACCTGCTGTCGATGCTCAACATACCGGAGCGGCTCTGGTCGCTGAGCCCGACGACCTTTTCGGGCGGTGAGCAGCAGCGGGTGAACATCGCGCGTGGCTTTGCCCATGATTATCCGGCGCTTCTGCTGGACGAGCCGACCGCCAGCCTTGATGCCACGAACCGGGCCGTGGTGTTGGACTTGATTGAACAAGCAAAGGCGCGCGGGGCCGCCATTGTCGGCATCTTCCATGATGAGGCGGCCCGCGCGCAGGTCTGCGACCGGGAGGTGGATGTCAGCCACTTCACACCGGAGCGGGCAGCGTGAGTGGGCGCCTGATCGCTGTTGTCGGTCCGTCGGGCGTGGGCAAGGACACCGTGATGGAGGCCATGGCCGAGGCCGAGCCGCGTCTGGGCCTGGTCCGCCGCGTGATCACGCGGCCCACCGGGGCGGGTGGCGAGGTGTTCGAGGGTGTGACCGTTCCGGCCTTTCAGGCGATGGTGCGTGAGGGCGCCTTTGCCTTGTGCTGGGCCGCGCATGGGTTGCATTACGGCATTCCGGTATCGGTAGATGCGGCGCTTGGCGGCGGTCGGGACATGCTGGCAAACCTGTCGCGCGGTGTGCTGGGGCAGGCGCGCGCGCGGTTTCCAGATCTGCGGGTCATTGCGCTGACGGCTGATGCCGAAACGCTGGCTGAACGCCTCGGCGCGCGGGGGCGCGAGACGGCAGATGATATCGCAAAGCGGCTGTCGCGCGCGGGTACCGGTCTGCCGGATGGAACTCAGGCGACGGTCATCGACAACTCCGGCGCACTGACGGACACCGTGCGCGCGGCCCTTGGGGCGCTTTATCCGGTGAGGGCGTAGCGGTGGATCTGGTGGAACATACCCGCATCATCCTCACCCAGCAGGGTCAGGCCGGTCAGCCGATAGGGCGCGAGGTCGAGCTGCGACAGCATCAGGGCAAGTGCGGCTTGGGCGCGTTCAAAGGTGGGTGTGTCGAGCTTGCCGCTGAGCGTCAGGTGGAACCGGAATTGATCGAGCACATACGGATACCCCCAGCGGACCAGATGCGCGTCCTGCGCGGGCGTGAGGCGCGCGGCCCTGCGCTTGGTCAGTTCCGCATCGGTCAGCGGGGCGCGAAACGGGTCAAGCTCTTGCACCGCGCGGGCGGCGAGCTGCGCGAGGCTGCTGGCATCTCCCTGCGGCACAAGCGCAAGGAAGCGACCCAGGCGGGCAAGGCGCAGCCCGTCGAGTGCCACCGGCGCCGTCGTTGTGCAGAAGGTGGCAAGTGCCTCCTGCAAGCCTTCGGGAGTGTGCTCGTCCGCCAACCTGAAGGGCGGTTTGATCGTGCCGTGAAAGCCGTACTTGCGCGGTGTGTCGGTCAGGGCCGCGACGTCGAGCCCGGCAATGTCGGGCTGTTCGCACGCACGCCTTTCGGCACTGTCCCAGCCCAGCCATGCGGACCCGAATTCTGCAAGCGGCGTTCCGGGTTCGGGTGTGTAATAGACAGCGTAGCGTTTGAACATATCGCGCCCCATTCCAGTTCGAGATGACAGCCACATGACACAAGACACGATCCTCGCCAACGCCCGGCTTGTTCTGCCGGACGAGGTGATCACCGGCCACGTGGTGCTGCGCGACGGTGTGATTGCCGAGATCGGGACCGGTGCGGCTGTGCCAGCGGGGGGGCTGGATTGCGGGGGCGATTATCTCGCCCCCGGTCTGATCGAGTTACACACCGACAACCTGGAGCGCCATATCTCGCCCCGGCCCAAGGTGCCCTGGCCGCACGGGCCCGCGATCCTTGCCCATGATCGGGAGTTGGCGGGCACCGGGATCACCACCGTTTTTGACGCGATGCGCGTGGGCTCGATCCCGTCAGGGCGCGCGCGCTATACCAAGTATGCGCGTGCGCTCTCCTCGGAGATGCTGGAGTTGCGGGCGCAGGGGGTGCTGAAGATAAGCCATTTCCTGCACTTGCGGGCAGAGATCTGTTCGGAGACACTGACCGAAGAGCTGGCGGAGTTCACCGCCGACGACCGCGTGGGCATCGTCAGCCTGATGGACCACACGCCCGGTCAGCGCCAGTTCCGCGACATCGAGAAGATGAAGGCCTATGTGATGGGCAAGAACAATCTGACCGAAAACGAGTTCGCGCAGCATGTGGCGAAGCTGCAGGGGCTGCAGGACCGGCTGGGCGCGAAGCACGAGGCTGCGGCGGTGGCCGAGGCCGGGCGGTTGGGCGCGGTACTGGCGAGCCACGATGACACCACAACGGAACAAGTGGGTGTGTCTGCCGCGCATGGCGTTGCGGTGGCGGAGTTTCCCACGACAGTCGAGGCGGCAGAAGCGTGCCGCGCCAACGGCATCGCCATCATCATGGGCGCGCCGAACCTGGTGCGGGGCGGGTCGCATTCCGGCAATGTGGCCGCCAGCGACCTGGCCGAACGGGATTTGCTGGACATCCTGTCGTCAGACTACGTGCCTGCTGCGCTGTTGCTGTCAGCGGTGCAACTGGGGGAGATGTGGGGCGACATGGCGCGCGGGATCGCGACGGTCACCCACACGCCCGCCCGGTCGGTCGGGTTGACAGACCGTGGGGATATTGCGGTGGGCCAACGCGCGGACCTTGTGCGTTTTGCGCGGATTGAGGGGGCGGCGGTTGCCCGAGACGTGTTCAGCCACGGCCGCCAAGTGGCGTGATCCGCCCAAAGCAAAGCGGCCGCGCATGTGGCACGGCCGCTCATTCTGTCTTGTGACGCTCAGGTTCAGAACAGGAAGTCGTCGACGCTCAGCGCATTTGCGGCGACACCTTCGAGTGTGACCGTCGCCGCACCGAAGGTGATGACGGCCCCGTCCTTGCCTGACGAGACCAGGTCCATCACATCGCGGCTGCCAAAGAAGCCACGCAATTGAATGGCATCCTCGCCCACGGTGAAGTCGGTGATGAGATCGTCACCGTCGCGCCGGCCAAAGACGAAAACGTCTTCGCCGCCGCCGCCGGTCAACTCGTCATTGGCGCGGCCACCGAACAGCTTGTCATCTCCGTCGCCGCCATCGAGCGTATCGTGGTTGCGCCCACCGAGAAGGACGTCGTTGCCGTCACCGCCATTCAGCGTGTCTTGGCCCCGGCCACCGATAATTATGTCGGAACCGTCGCCGCCAAGGCCCACGTCGTGGCCCGCGCCAAGCCCGATCAGATCATCACCACCCTTACCGAAGACAAAGTCGTCATTCCGGCCGGTGAAGATGATGGACCCGCCATCATCGTCAATGATGAAGTCCACGCGCCCCGGTCCGTTGTCGGGCAGCACATCAACTGGCAGCAGCACACCGTCGATCACATGCGCAATCCCGTTTGTCGCCTCCAGGTTGGTCAGGATGATGTTGGGATCAGGCACGTCGGGGTCATTGTCGACAAGGCTGGTGCCGTCCACGCCGATGGTCGCACCTAGAAGTGTGTCCAAAGTAGTGGAACCCAACACGTCGTCGGCATCCTGCGCGCCCGGCGACACGTGATAGAGCAGGATGTCGGTGAGCAGCGCGATGGGGTCACCGCCCGCGCTCAGCAACGTCAGCGCATCGACGATATAGGCAAAGGCCTCGCCCTCGTCCGACCCGCCAAAGCCCAGCGTCTGCGCCAGACCGACAAAGGCCGCGTCATTGGGCGCAAAGACGGTCAGGTCCGCCTCGGGATCGTCCAGCGCTCCAGCCAGACCGGCCGCCTGCACTGCGTTGAGCAGGATGTCGAAATCCGTGCCATCCGCATCAAAGACACCGCCGCTTGCCGCAACAAGGCCCGTGAGCGTCAGCTCCGGTCCCGGCTCGGGGTCGGGGGTGTTGCCGGGGATGTCCAGCGGCAACAGAACCCGGTCGATGGCCTGGATGGTGCCGTTGGTCGCTGCGATATCCGGAATGACGATATTCGGATTGTCGATGTCCGGCTCTGCGTCGATCAGCTCTGTCCCGTCCGTCCCGAAGGACGCGCCGGACAGGAGCGTATCGACGCTGCCCGCTGCTGCAATATCGTCAGCGGACAACGCACCGGCGGACACGTGATACAAAAGAATGTCCGTGAGCAGTGGGATTGGATCACCATCCGGTGCCAGTGCGGTGAGGGCATCTGCGATTGCGCCGAAGACGGCGTTCTCGTCCGACGTATCGCCGGTAAAGCCCAGATCGACAGCCAATTGGGTAAAGGCCGCGTCTGTTGGGGCAAAAACGGTGATGTCATTGAGGTTCTGGACAGTTTCGACAAGGCCCGCAGCCGTCAGCGCCTGCACCAGAATGTTGAAATCATCCGATCCAGCGGCAATGGCAACGATGTTTTGCGTTGTCGCCCCGGCCCCAAGATCGGCGTAGGGGACGTGCAGCACGTTCTGCACGGCTGTTACTGTCAACTGGGTGCCCGCCGGTGGCACGGCGCCACGATAGGTGAAGAAGTCGGTGTGGTTGTGTTCCTGTTCAAGCTCGACAAGCACGTAGTCGATGCCGTCAGACCCTTTGACGTGAAACACACGTTCTGCATAAAGCCGTGCGCCCGTCCCCACATCCTCTCCACCCGAGAGGATCGAGGCATGTTGGCCGCTGCGATCAAGCGACAGATCGTGAAAATCACCGCTCAGGTTGGTGTCATCGTCAATCACTTCGAATTCAAGTGTCGCGACATCGGGCTGGGTGAAAGTGGACCCGTGACCCAGGTTGCCCTGGATCAGGTCGCTTTCAGCAAAACCGGTGAAGTTAAATGTCGTGGCTGGCACGGTTCAGTCTCCTTCCGGATTGGCGTGTTTAAGGAATGAGGACCTTGTCGATCACGTGGATCACGCCATTCGAGGCCAGGATGTCGGCCTGGATCACGTTGGACTGTTCGACCTTCACGCCGTTGCGCCCGTCGATGTGGACATTGGCACCATTGACCGTCGCAACGCTCAGGCGCTGACCGGCCAGATCAGAGGACAGCGTTTGGCCCGGCAGCACGTGGTAGGTCAGGATGGCAACCAGCTGGTCCTTGTTCTCGGGCTTGAGCAGGTTTTCAACCGTGCCTGCGGGCAGGGCTGCAAAAGCGTCGTCCGTGGGGGCAAAGACGGTGAAGGGGCCGGGGCTTTTCAGCGTGTCGACCAGATCGGCGGCCTGCACGGCGGCGACCAGCGTGTTGAAGGAGCCAGCCGCGATGGCGGTGTCGACGATGTCGGGCTGCGTGTTCATCTCGGCGCAGGCGCCAAGGGTGGCAAGGGCCGCGCCGATGGCGGTCATTTTCATAAAGGAACGGCGTTTCATGGTTGATCTCCTCGTGGTGGCGCGGGGCCTGTCATATATGTGGGAATATTTCCCACGGACGACGAAGTGACGCAGCCCGCGAAGATTTCAAGGATTTGCGTGGAAAATTTTTCCACGCGCGATATTCTCGGGTAATGGCAACAAGCGACCAAACCAGTGCATCCGACGCATTTATGCGTGTTCTCAAGGGCTTACTCCGCCCTCTGGTGCGCACGATGATTGCGCGCGGGCTGACGGCGCCGGTGGTCTATGGCCTGCTCAAACGGGTGTATGTCGAGGTTGCAGAGGACTCATTTCGCCTTGATGACAAACCTTTGACCGACAGCCGCATCGCGCTGCTGACCGGTGTGCATCGCAAGGACATCCGCACGATCAGGGCCGAAGGACCGGATGAAACGGGCCCGTCGCGCCGCAAAAGTGCGCTGCTGGCCACGGTCATTGGCCAATGGATGTCGGCGCCCGACTTCGTCACCGATGGTGCCCCCCGCCTGCTGCCCCGGCAGGCCGAGGGCAGTGCAGATTTCGAAACACTGGTCCGATCGGTCAACCGCGACGTCCGGCCCCGCACCGTCCTGGACGAGTTGATGAACGCGGGTCTGGTCAGCGAAACGGCGGATGGCCTGCTGGAATTGCAGACCGAGGCGGTGGTCGGCACCGGGTCGGCCCGCGACAAGGAGGCGTTCTTTGCCGCCAATGTCGGAGACCACCTGGCCGCGGCCACCGAAAACCTGCTGGCCGATGATCCCCCGTTTTTCGAACGCGCGGTGTTCTACAACCAGTTGCCGCCCGAAGCCGTTGACGCGATAGAGGCCGCGGCACGGGCCAAGGCGCAGGAGCTGCTTGAGGATCTCAACCGTCAGTCGAGCGCCCTGCACCGCGCAGCGCAGGATGCAGAGGGGCCTCGACAACGCTTCCGGCTGGGCATTTACTTTTACAAGGAAGACGCCGCACCTGCGGACACAGACGAGAAGGCCCAAGACCGGTGACACAGCTGACCAGACGGCACATGCTTGGGCTTGTGGGGGGCACAGCATTGAGCGCCTGTGCGCCAGCCATTCCATCGGCACAACTGGGCGATGACCCGTTCGAGGGCGGCATTGGCGGCACCGGCATTGTAGGTCTGATGACGGCCCGCGGCAGTGTTCTGATCAACGGACTGCGGGTCGAGGTGACCTCATCCACCCGCGTCTTTGCCGCCAACCGGCGCGCCAGCGACAGCCTGCTGGTGCCAGGGCGTACGCTGACCCTGTTCGCCCGCACGCGCCTGGGTCGGTTCGAAGCGCAGCGGATCGACATCGACGATCCGCTGACGGGCCTCCTGCTGCGGCAGGGCAGCGGCTTTGCCGTCAACAGCACGCCGGTGCAGGGAATTGCGGGGCTGGCCGAACAGGCCGGCAACCGCGTCACCGTAGGAGGCCTCTGGCAGGCGGACGGCACGGTGCAGGCGAGCCTGCTGCAAGCCGCGCCCGAGGGCGATGACATCGTGTCCGGCGTCCTCGAAGGGTCGGCCGACGACGGTTGGCGCATCGGCCAGACACCGCTGGCCCCACGGCGCGGTCAAAGCCTGATCGGAGGCCAGTTCGTCGTGGCACGCGGCACATTTACCCATGGACGCCTGCAGGTCGCTTCCTTGCGTTTTGGCCGGTTCAGGCAGGGCGGGGACACGCTCCGGCAATTGTCAGTCGAGGGGTATCTGGAACAGGTCGCCACCGCCCCCGGCTTCCGCCTTGCCGGTCTGGGCCACAGCTTTGACCAGCGCCTGCAACTGGGCGCCTTCGCCGACAGCCGCGCGGTCTACTTTGGCCCCTACACGGGCCGTTTCGTGGCCCGCCGCGCCGTGCTGCTGCCCGAAGCGCAGAGCCGGCGCGCAACGCTCCTACAGCCCGCCGAAGGCAAAAGCAGCGCCGATTTCCTGTCGGGCGACACCGCCCGCACGGTGCCAACGCGCTAGGGCCAGACGCGCCGAAACGTGCTGGCGGGACGACCCGGTTTCGGCAAGAGCCCGCACACCCGCAGCGTTCGTCGCTCGTCAGGTCGCAAGGCCCTGCCGGGCCTCCAGCGCGATGCCGCCCAAATTATTAACTGATTACACTTTACCGTGTGGGGCGATGGTCCTGCCGCCAATTCCTGTCATGTGTAGGGGGCATCGTCGTCGCACATTCCCGACCACAGGACCCGCATCCCATGACAGCTCTGACCGCCCCCCTCGCACCACCGCAGGCCATCGACCTCTTTGAACGCACCCGCGCACGCACCCATGCGCTGGCCGCACCGCTCAGCCCCGAGGACACGATGCTGCAAAGCATGGAGGACGCCTCGCCCGTCAAATGGCACCTCGCCCACACCACCTGGTTTTTCGAAGAGTTCATCCTGAAGCCGCGCCTGCCGGGCTACACGTCGCCTGACGACCGCTTCGCCTTTCTGTTCAACTCCTACTACACGCAAGCCGGTCCGCGCCACGCGCGCGACAAACGGGGGCTGGTCTCCCGCCCCGGCGGCGATGCGGTCCGGTCTTACCGCGCCCATGTTGAAGACAGCCTGTCCGACCTGCTGAATGCGGACCGCGGCGACAGCGACGACATTGCGGCCCTGGTCGAACTGGGTTGCCATCACGAGATGCAGCATCAGGAGTTGCTGGTCACGGACCTGCTGCATGGGCTCAGCTTCAACCCGCTGCTCCCGGTCTACAAGGATCCCGCGCCGCTGCCGGTCACCAGCGAAGTGCCCCTGACCTACACACGCCATGACGGCGGGCTGGTCGAGATCGGGCATGAGGGAGACGGGTTCGCCTATGATTGCGAAGGGCCGCGACACAAGACCTACCTCGCCCCGTTCGAGATGGCCGACCGTCCGGTCACCAACCGCGACTGGATCGCCTTCATGCAGGACGGCGGCTATGACGACACCCGCCACTGGCTGATGGAGGGCCACGCCGTGGCCGAGCGCGAAGGGTGGTCGCATCCGCTCTATTGGTGGCAACAGGATGGCGCATGGTGGACCTTTACCCTGCGCGGGGCGCAACCGGTCGCTCTCGACGCGCCGGTTGTCCATGTCAGCTATTACGAGGCAGACGCCTTTGCCCGCTGGGCCGAGGCCCGCCTGCCGACCGAGGCGGAGCACGAGGTCGCCTTTCGCGATACACCCATCGTGGGGAACCTGATGGGCGACGCTGATGCCATCGGCGCACTGCGGCCCCTGCCCGGCAAGGGCGTCTGGGGTGACGTGTGGGAATGGACGGCGTCCGACTTTGCCCCCTATCCCGGTTTCCGCCCGCCCGAGGGCGCGTTGGGGGAATACAACGGCAAGTTCATGGTCAACCAGCGCGTGCTGCGCGGCGGGTCCTGCGCGACCCCTCGGGAACAGATGCGCGCCACCTACCGCACGTTTTTCTACCCGCACCAGCGCTGGCAGATGATGGGCCTGCGGCTTGCACGGGATGTTGCATGATGGACGGCTCAACTCAGGTTCATGTACGCAACGCGGCCCTTGTCGCCGATGCGCTGGCCGGGCTGACGGCGGATGCCAAGACGCTCAGCCCCAAGTGGCTTTACGATCATCACGGCAGCGCGCTGTTTGAAGAGATCACACGCCTGCCCGAATACTACCCGACCCGGACGGAGGCGGGTATTCTGCACGCCAACGCGGACGCTCTGGCAGGGCTGGTGCCGCAGGGCGGTGCACTGGTGGAACTGGGCTCCGGCGCGTCGGTCAAGACGCGCACGCTGCTGGATGCAAGCGGACATATGGGCGCCTACGTCCCCATCGACATCTCGCGCGACTTTCTATTCGAAACGGCAGAGGGATTGCGGGCCACCTATCCCGCCCTCGACATCGTGCCAGTGGTCGCGGATTTCACCGCACCCGTCAGCCTGCCTGCAGCGCTGACAGAACTGCCGAAGGTGGCCTTCTTCCCCGGCTCGACCATCGGCAACCTGACGCCGGAGGGCGCGCAGGCGCTTTTGTCCGGTGTCCGGGCGTGGGCCGGGATCGAAGCGTTCATCCTGGGTGCCGACATGGTCAAGGACACGCAGACGCTCGTCGCCGCATATGACGACGCACAAGGCGTGACGGCGGAGTTCATCACCAACATCCTGCGCCGCCTGAACCGCGAAGCGGAGGCCGATTTTGATCTGGCGGCATTCGACTACCGCGCAACTTGGAACGCCGCCCTCACCCGGATCGACATGGAGCTTGTGTCGAACCGCGACCAGCGGGTGCGCGTGGCCGGGCACAGCATCGACTTTGCAGCAGGCGAGCCAATCCACATCAGTGCTGCGCGCAAGTACACGCCGGACAGTCTGGCGGCCCTGGCCGGTGCGGCGGGCTGGGATGTCCGGCACCGTCATGTCGACGCGGCGGAGCGGTTCAGCGTCGCGGTTCTGACGCCCAAGGCCTAGGCCCGCGTTCGAATTCGTGTTGCTGCGCCGCACGCCTCGCCTATTCTTGGGGCATGAAAGACACGGCGGACCCTGACCTCGACACCTTGATCGCGTGCCCGAAATGCGACGCGCTCTACCGTGTCGGAGTTGTGAACAAGGGCGACCGGGCCAGGTGCGAGCGGTGCCACACACGCCTTTACACCCGCAGGCGGGACGCCGGGCTGGTGATCATCACGACCGCCTTTGCCTCGGCCGTTCTGGTCATCGCGGCCCTGTTCCTGCCCTTTATCGAGATCCGGCGGCTGGGCTTCAGCAATGCGGCCACCATTGTCGATGCCGCACTGGCCTTTTACGGCGGGCCGCTCTTTGGCCTGTCGCTGGCCGTGATCGCGCTGATCATCGCGCTGCCGCTGACGCGGCTGGTGTTGACCATCTACACCCTGACCCCGCTGGTGCTGGACCGCAAACCCTGGCCCGGCGCCAAGCGCGCGTTCCGGTTCAGCGAGGCGATGCGCCCATGGTCCATGGCCGAGATCTTTGTCGTCGGCTGTGCCGTATCGCTGATCAAACTGACAGACCTTGCACGGGTCGAGATTGGGCCTGCCTTCTGGATGTTCGTCGCGGTCGTGGTGCTGATGGCGGTGCAGAACATGGTCATGTGCCGCTGGTCGGTGTGGAAGGCACTGGACCGGTGACGGTCACCGCACGTGACAAGGGGCTGGTGGCCTGCCGCGAATGCGCGCGGGTCTGGCCAGCGGATCACACCCATTGCGAGGTGTGTGGCAACGCGCTGCAGTCCCGCGACACCCAAAGCCTGCAGAAGGTCTGGGCCTGGTGGATCGCGGGCATCATCGCCTACATCCCCGCGAACCTTTACCCGATGCTCACGACGCGCACGCTCTTTCACACGTCGGAGGACACGATCATCGCGGGCGCCCTTGATCTCGCCGCACATGGCGCCTTCGGCATCGCGGCCATCATCCTCATTGCATCCGTGGTCATCCCCCTGGGCAAGTTCTTTGCCATCGCCTATCTCGCGCTGGCTGTCCGGCGCGGCGCCCGATGGCCGCCGGGACGGCAGTACATCCTCTACGAAGTGGTCGAATATATCGGACGTTGGTCGATGATCGACGTCTTTGTCGTGGCCATCCTGTGCTCCTTGGTGCAATTGAACGTCGCAGCCTCGATCACACCGGGCATTGCGGCGCTGACATTTGCACTTTCGGTGATTTTCACCATGCTGTCGGCACAAAGCCTGGACCCGCGACTGATCTGGGACCGGATTGAGACCCAAGACACGAAAGACCCCGCGTGAGTTCAGACATCCCCGACATTCCCCAAACCGGACAGGACCGCCGTGGTCTGTTTGCCGGGGCGCACTGGGTCTGGCTCGTGCCAATCGCAGCGGTCCTCACAGCCGTCTGGGTCGCCCTGCAGGCCTATAACGACCAGGGTCCGCTGGTGCAGATCGTTTTTGACGACGCGGCAGGCATCCTGCCGAACGAGACCGAGCTGCGCTTTCGCAACGTGGCCGTGGGCATTGTCGAAGATGTGCAGTTCAACGACGACCTGTCGCGCGTGCTGGTCGACGTCCGGCTGGACAAGACCGTCGCCCCTTTCGTGGATGCAGAGGCGGCGTTCTGGATCGTCCGTCCCCAGGTCACGACCAGCGGTGTGAGCGGGCTCGAGACGGTGCTGTCCGGCGTCTACATCGAAGGCACATGGGACACGGTGCCGGGCGGTCTCGCAAGTCTGCACGAGGCCAATGACCGCGCGCCCCTGATCACCACCTTCAAGCGCGGCACGGTGATCGAACTGCGCTCGACCCGCGCGGCGGGCCTGTCGGCGAACACGCCCATCCTGTTCAAGGGGATCGAGGTGGGTCGTCTCGGCGAGCCCACGATTTCTGTCAACGGGCAGTGGGTGTCAGCGCCTGCCATACTCTATGAACCGCATGACCAGCTGGTCACGACCGCGACACGCTTCTGGGACACGTCGGGCTTCAGCCTGTCGGTCGGGCCCTCGGGCGCATCGCTCGACTTCTCCTCGGTGGCCTCGCTGATCTCCGGCGGCATCACCTTTGGCACACTGGTGTCGGGGGGTGAGCCCCTGCGCGCCGGGCTCGTCTACGAAGTGCACCCGAACGAAGCCGCCGCACGCAATTCGGTGTTCGAAGGCAGCAGCGGCGCGGTGGTGCGCCTCACCCTCATCTTTGACGACAACGTCAGCGGGCTGACGGCAGACGCCGCCGTGGAATGGCGCGGCCTGCGCATCGGGCGGGTGGCCAACGTGTCGGGCATCGTGGACCCGGACCGCTTCGGCGACTCTCGGGTCCGACTGCTGTCCACGGTCGAGATCAACACCGCCCGCCTGGGCATCGACGCCAATCTCAGCCGCAGCGAAGCCATCGATTTTCTCGATGAACGGGTGGTCGAGGGTCTGCGGGCCCGGCTGGTGAACGCGTCGCTTCTGGCTGGTGGCCTCAAGGTCGAGCTGATCACCGACCCCGACGCCCCGTCCGCCACCATCAACCGCGAGGGCGACCCGTTCCCCCTCTTCCCCGTCACCGACAGCGAAGTATCTGACGTGGCCCTGTCCGCCGAAGGCGTGCTTGAGCGGGTCAACGCCCTGCCGGTCGAAGAGCTGCTCGACAGCGCGATCCGCTTTCTGGACAACGCCGCCGCGCTCGTCGCCAGCGATGAAATCCGCGAGACACCGGGCGAAATCCTGGGCCTTCTGTCCGACGCGCGCGGCGTGATCGGCTCGGACGAGGTGCAGGCCCTGCCCGAAGATCTGCGGGTGCTGATGACCGACCTGCAGGCTGCCAGCGCCGATGTCCGCGGCCTGCTGGCCGATGTGCGCGACGCGCAGGCCGTGGACCGGTTGCTGGCCGCCGTTGATCAGGTGGGCCTGGCCGCCGCCAGCGCCGAGACGGCCCTTGATGACCTGCCGGACCTGACCGAACGGATCGCAACCTTCATCGACGGCGCCAACGCCCTGCCGCTCGACGCGCTCATCACACAAGCCACCGACTTCGCCCGCGAGGCGCAAATCCTGCTCAGTTCCGACGACATCCGCGCTGCACCCGGCGCGGTGGTGCAGGCCTTTGACGAGTTGTCGGGCGTGCTGAACGACATCACCGAGGCCAACACCGCCGACCAGCTTTCCGCCGCGCTGACCGATGCCAGCGCCGCCGCCACCGCCGTCGAAGAGGCGGTCGCGGGCCTGCCCTCGGTGGTCGAGCGGCTCGACCGGATCGCCGCCGGTGCGGAGGAGGTCGAGCTGGACACGCTCGCGACCGAGCTTGAGGCCGTGCTGGCCACCGCCAGCCGGCTCTTTGGCGATGCCAGCGACGCCGATCTGCCCGACGCACTGGCCGGTGCCCTGGCCGAGGCCGAAGCCGCGCTGGCCGAGTTGCGCGCCGGTGGGCTGATCGACAGCGCCAACGCCACAATGTCATCCGCGCGCGAGGCCGCTGCCGCCATTGAGACAGCCGCCGACGAGTTGCCCGCACTTGCCAACCGCCTGAACACCACACTGGCACAGGCCCAAGGCACCCTGCGCGGCTACGAGGAAGGCTCCGCCTTCTCGCGCGAAACACTGCGGGCGCTGAACGAGATTGAACGCGCCGCCAAGGCGCTGACCGACCTGGCCCGCACCATTCAACGCAATCCCAATTCCCTGATCCTCGGACGGTAACCCATGCGCCACGCCCTTGCCCTTCTCGCTCTCAGCCTCGTGTGGGCCTGCGGCACACCGGATCAGTTCGTGGCCTCCCCCAAGCTGGTCGCGCAGGAACGAATCCCGTCCCGCTTTGCCAGCATCGAGGTGGCCGACATCTCACTGCCCGCCTATGCCGCACGGGACGAGATCACGGCCAATGACGGCGACCTGCTGGTCCTCTCCGACACGCTCTGGGCAGACGAGCCAACGCGCGCCATGACCCTCGCCCTGACCCGCCATCTGGCCGAGATCACCGGGCGGCGCGTGGCGTCCGAACCCTGGCCCTTTGACGGTTTTGCATCCGGTCGGGTCGAGGTCCGCGTTGAGGATCTGAACATCGTGGCCGACCGGCTGCGTATGTCGGGGCAGTACTATGTCGTGGACCTCGATGGGCGTGGCCGCGATCACGCGCATCTGTTTGAGCTGTCCACGCCCGTGGCCGATGGCACGCCTGCCTCAGTCGCCCAGGCGCGCGCGCAATTGCTTGTTGAGCTGGCCACGCGCATCGCACGAGACGGCCTCTGACCCGTCCGGCATTTTGCCACTTGGACACCGGCCACATTCCCCCTATGTCTTGCGCATAGCCAGGGGCGCCGCAAGGCTGAGACGTACCCTTCGAACCTGAACCAGATAATGCTGGCGGAGGGAGGTTGAACCGGAGCGCTTAGTCCCGGTGCGTCCTGTCCGCCCGAAGAAGTGGACTGATGCAATGACACCCAATTCCGCCCTCGACGCCCTGCGCCAGCAGGCCCCCCTCGTGCACTGCATAACCAACTACGTGGCGATGAACATCGCCGCCAACGTGGTGCTGGCTGCAGGTGCGTCGCCTGCCATGCTGCACGCGGTGGAAGAGGTCGAGGATTTCACGCCCATCTCTGGCGCCCTGACCATTAACATCGGCACCTTTTCGCCCCACTGGCTGGCCGCAATGCTGAAGGCGGCCGAGGCTGCAAACGCCGCATCCGTGCCCTGGGTGCTGGACCCGGTCGCCCATTTCATCACCCCTTACCGCCGCGAGGCCGCGCAGCAGCTTATGGCGCTCAATCCGACAATCCTGCGCGGCAATGCGTCCGAGATCATGGCGCTTGCGGGGACAGGCGGCGCAGGCAAAGGGGCCGACAGCGGGGACGAGGTCGCCGCCGCCAAAAACAGCGCAATCACGCTTGCCACCACTCACGGGTGCGTCGTTGCTGTCACGGGCGCGCGGGACTTCGTCACCGACGGCAGCCGACAGGCAGAGATTGCGGGCGGCGACGCGACCATGCCCAAGATCACGGCCCTGGGCTGCTCCCTGACCGCGCTCACCGGCGCCTACGCTGCCGTGACTTCCCCGCTTGAGGCCACCGTGGCGGCCCTGACCCACTTTGCCGAAGCCGGGGAAGCGGCGGGCAAGGCCGCATCCGGTCCCGGCAGCTTCTCGGTCCACTTCCTTGATCATCTGCACAACATCCAGCCCGGCGATCTGGACGAAGGGCGCGTGACATGGGCCTAGATCCCCACGCGCTCAGGCTCTACCTCGTCACCGACCGCGCGCTTTGCGCCCATCACGGCCTCGTCGAGACGGTCACCGAAGCGGTGCGCGGTGGGGTCAGCTTTGTTCAGCTCCGGGACAAGGACGCAACCACATCCGACCGCATCGCCCTCGCCCGCGCGCTCAAGCACGCTCTGAGGGACACACCCGTCCCGCTGGTCATCAACGACGATCTTGAGGCTGCCATCGTGGCAGATGTCGACGGCGTGCATATCGGGCAGGGCGACATCTCTGCAGCCGACGCCCGCGCGCGGCTCGGGCCGGACAAGATCATCGGCCTGTCATGCGACACGCCCGAGCACGTGCGCGCCGCTGACCCCGACATCGTCGACTACCTCGGCCTCGGCACCGTGTTCCCGACCGACACCAAATCCGACCACAAACCTGCCATCGGCTTCGACGGGCTGGCCGAACTCGCCGCCCTCGCGCCCTGCCCCACGGTCGCCATCGGCGGACTGAAACAGGGCCACGCCGCCCGAACCCTTGCCGCAGGCTGCGACGGCATCGCCGTTGTCTCCGCCATCTGCGGCCAACCCGACCCCTTTGCAGCCGCCCGTGCCCTGCGCACCGAACTGGAGGAAACACCATGATCCCCAACGTCCTGTCCATCGCAGGCTCCGACCCCTCTGGCGGCGCTGGCATCCAGGCCGACCTCAAGACCTTTGCCGCCAACGGAACCTACGGCATGGCCGCACTCACTGCCCTCACCGCGCAAAACACCCAAGGCGTGACCGGCGTGCAAGCCATCCCGCCCGCCTTCGTGACCGCGCAGATCGAGGCTGTCCTCGCCGATATCCGCGTCGACGCGATCAAGATCGGCATGATCGCCAATGCCGAGATTGCGGGCGCCGTGGCGGATCTGTTGCAAAAGCACCCCGGCATCCCCGCCATTCTCGACCCGGTGATGATCGCCAAGGGCGGCGCGCCGCTCTTGCAGCACGATGCCATGGAGACGCTGCGCACCCGGCTGGTGCCGCGCGCCACACTGCTCACCCCGAACCTGCCCGAAGCGGCCCACCTGCTGGACCAGCCGGTCGCCACGAACCGCGATGAAATGGCCGCGCAGGCCCGCGCCCTGACACACCTTGGGCCAGGGGCCGTCCTGATCAAAGGCGGGCATCTCGACGGCACGGACAGCCCCGACGTGCTGTGCGCAGAGGATGCGCTGCACTGGTTCGACAGCCCCCGCACACCGGGCAAGAACACCCACGGCACCGGCTGCACCCTGTCCTCCGCCCTCGCCGCGCGCGTGGCGCGGGGCGACCGCCTGCCAGACGCCGTGGCCGCCGCCAAAGCGTACGTCACCGGCGCCATCGCTGCCGCAGACACCTTGTCGGTCGGCACCGGTCACGGACCCGTCCACCACTTCTTCGACCTCTAGAAAGACCACGCATGACCCTCCCTCTCGACCAACAAACCGTCCTCGTCACCGGCGCAGGCCGCGGGTTTGGCGCCGCCATCGCCACAGCCTTTGCCCGCGAAGGCGCGCAGGTGGTGATCAACTACCGCAACAGCAAGGCACAGGCCGAAGCGCTTGCCACCCAGCTGGGCGACCGCACCGTCGCCATCCAGGCCGACATCCGCGACGCGGATCAGGTCACCGCCATGATCGACACCGCTAGGGACAACTTTGGCCCCATCACAACGGTCGTCCACAACGCGCTGGCCGATTACAGCTTCAACGGCGACGCCCGCGACACCTTGGAGACGCTGTCCGCCGACGCGCTCCGGGCGCAGCACGACACCGCCGTGCTGGGCGCCCTGAACGTGATCAAGGCAACCACCCCCGCGATGCAAAGCGCAGGTTTCGGCCGGATCATCACCATCGGAACAAACCTCGTCCAAAACCCGGTCGTGCCCTACCACGACTACACCTCCGCCAAGGCCGCACTCATGGCCCTCACCCGCACAGCAGCCGCCGAGCTTGGCCCGAAAGGGATCACGGTCAACATGGTCTCGGGCGGTCTCTTGCGCACCACGGACGCAAGTGCGGCCACGCCCGACGCCGTCTTCGACCTGATCGCAGGCAGCACGCCACTGCGGTCCGTCACCACGCCCGAAGAGGCGGCTGATGCGGTCCTGTTCTTCGCCAGCCCATGGGCGCGCGCGGTGACGGGTCAAAACCTGATCGTGGACGGCGGGCTGGTCTTCGGCTGACACGCAGCAGATCTCGCTCAGGACGTGGACCCGCCTAAAACGGTGGCGCGTCCATGATCTGACGCCACGCCGCGCGCCAGCCGGGCGCGGGGTACGGGTCCGGCCAAAACTCCTTTTGCCGCCAGATCAGAGCGTCCTTGACCGTGTGAAAGGTAACCGCGCGGGCCGTCACGCTGCCATCCGTCACCTCGACATCAGACACAACCGTGTCACCATCGCCAACAATGGAGCGTACGGTGAATTCCCATTTGCCCTCCGCCGGGTACGCCGCATTGAGTGCCGCAAAATCATCCCGGCCTTTCAAATACTCGCCGGTCTGCGGCATGTAATACTCGAACGCGGGATGAAGCCACGTGCTGGCATAGGTGAAATCATTGGACGCCATCGCGTCCCAAAACCCGGCAACCAATTCTTTCGACATGTGCCTTCTCCACCACCCTTGACCCAGACAGTGCTATGTCTGGCAGGCAAGCCCGTCAATTCATGTGAAAACCCGTGGCGATCCCTGAAGGACTCGAACCCTCAACCTGCTGATTAGAAGTCAGCTGCTCTATCCAGTTGAGCTAAGGGACCGCTGCGCCTGTCATGCCGCAGTGCGCCACGCAGGGCAAGCACTCAGAGCGTGCGGGTCATGAAAACGCTCAGCGGGTCCAGCACGTAGTCGCCAAAGGGAGGACACTCCCGGAACCCGTGCGCTGCATAAAGGGCGCGCGCCGGGGCGAACACCTCGGCCGATCCTGTCTCAAGGCTGACACGCTCCATCCCCTGCGCACGTGCCGCCTCCAGAAGCGCGGCGAGGATAGCCCGCGCAACGCCGCGCCCACGCGCCTCGGCAGCGGTGTGCATCGACTTCAATTCACCATGACCGGGCGCAATCGCGGTCAACGCGCCCACACCCAAAACCGTATCACCATCACGCGCGGCATAGAGTGTCGCGCCCGCCTCAAGCAGGGTGTCCGGCTCCATCACATGGCAGCTTTCGGCTGGCGACTGCGACCGCATCAATTCGAAATGCCGCCCCAGCAGCGCTTGCACATCCGGCGTGGCCGGTGTGTCGGGGGTGACGCTTAGTGCGTCCATGCCCCGCGCCGATTGGTGGCAAAGTTGTCGCCATAACCGCCGGGCCGGATGTTGGCCTTGCGCTTGTTCGGCTCTTGCACCTGCGCGTCGATGCCATGCTCCTTGGCATAGTCGAGCGCGGCCTCCTTGGTGTCGAAGGTCATTTTCACCTGCGCCTGCGTGTCGGACGACGACGTCCAGCCCATCAGCGGGTCCACCGACCGGGCCGAGGACGGCGCAAATTCCAGCACCCAATGCTTGGTTTTGGCGGTGCCCGACGACATGGCCGTCTTGGCAGGCTGATAGATACGTGCGCGCATTCCATGGCTCCTGATGCAGCTGCGAAACATATCGGGAATTCCGCGCACCGCTGCAAGATGCGAATTGTCTCAGATACAATCAGGATCATATCTAAACCATGCACGACCCGGCCCCTTTCATTGACTGGATCCTCAAGACCGGACGCCACCAGGGCCTCCAGATCCTCACAGACGAATTGGGGCCGAAACTGCGTGCCGCGGGCATTCCGCTGATGCGGCTGCGCGTGGGCATGCGCACAACCCATCCGCTGATCGCAGCCGTCAGCTACATCTGGGATCCCGGCGGCAACGACGCCGAAGACAAGGCCCAGCTACGCGCACCCCACGGCATCGAAAGTCGCTCAACCTATATCGGCAGTCCGATGGAGAAAATCTCGACCAGCCAGGCCCCCTACCGCCGACGGCTCGACAACACGCTCGGCCCGGACGACCACCTGATCCTGCACGAGCTTAAGGCACGCGGGGCGGCCGACTGGTATGGACGCCCGATGCACTTTGCCACGGGCAGCTTCGGCATGATCATCTTCGTGGCCGATGGGGCCGAGTTTAGCGCCGACGATCTCACGCTGCTCGACACGCTGTCCGAAGTGCTGGCCCCCATCGTCGAAGCGCGCCGCCACGACCACCTCGCCACCGCCATCGCGACCAGCTACCTCGGGCCCCGGACCGGACAACGGGTGCTCGACGGTGAGATGACCCGCGGCGACATCTCGCAAATCGAGGCGGCCATCCTTTTTTCCGATATCCGCGGCTGGACCGCCCTCAACGCCTCGCAGTCTGCCGAGCACGTGCTCGACGTCGCCAACCGCTATTTCGAGGTCATGTCGGACGCCATCGACAACAATGGCGGCGAGATCCTGAAATTCACCGGAGACGGCGTGCTGGCCCTCTTCCCCTCCGACGGCAGCGAGGCAGGACAGGTTGAGGCCTGCCGCCAGGCCCTCAGCGCAGCCCACGCGGCACTCGGCATCGCCGCCCTCGCCGACCTGCCCGTCCCCTTCGGCACTGGCATCCACTTCGGCAAACTGCTCTACGGCAATGTCGGCGCGCGCGAACGACTGGACTTCACCGTGCTGGGCCAGTCCGTCAATATCGCCAGCCGTGTTGAAGCGTTCTGCGGCCGCCTCAACGAACCCGTCCTGCTCTCAGACACAGCCGCACACCTGACCGGCATGCCCACGCGACACGTCAGCACCGAAACACTCAAAGGGGTGGACGATCCAATGCCGCTGCATGCTCCTGCCAATTCCTGACAGCAAAGCGCCGCACCCACTTGCGCCCCGACCCCTTTGCGCCAGATTACGTGCATGGCCTACGCACACACCGATTCCTCCGAACCCACCACCTACCTCGCCAACCCGGCCGAGGACGTCCGCACCCGCCTGAAACTCGAAGGCGGCAAAGCGCTGGTGATGAACACCGAGTTCAAACCCGCAGGCGACCAGCCCACCGCGATCAAGGAACTGTCCCAAGGGGTTCTGGACGGCGACCGCGACCAAGTGCTGCTGGGCGCGACGGGCACCGGCAAAACCTACACCATGGCCAAGGTGATCGAGGAAACCCAGCGCCCGGCCATCATCCTCGCCCCCAACAAAACCCTCGCGGCCCAGCTCTATGGCGAGTTCAAAGGGTTCTTCCCCGACAACGCCGTCGAATACTTCGTGAGCTACTACGACTACTACCAGCCCGAAGCCTACGTTCCGCGCAGCGACACGTACATCGAGAAAGAAAGTCAGATCAACGAACAGATCGACCGCATGCGCCACTCGGCCACGCGGGCACTGCTGGAACGGGATGACGTGATTATCGTCGCCTCCGTCTCCTGCATCTACGGCATCGGGTCGGTCGAAACCTATGGAGCCATGACCCAGGACCTCAAGGTCGGCAAGGAATACGACCAGCGCCAGGTCATGGCCGACCTCGTCGCCCAGCAATATCGCCGCAACGACCAGGCCTTTCAGCGGGGCAGCTTCCGCGTGCGCGGCGACTCGCTTGAGATCTTCCCCGCCCACCTCGAAGACCGCGCATGGAAGTTGTCTTTCTTCGGCGAAGAACTCGAAGCCATCACCGAATTCGACCCCCTGACCGGTGAAAAGGCAGCATCGCTTGAACATATCCGCGTCTACGCGAACTCGCACTACGTCACGCCAAAGCCAACGATGAACCAGGCCATCATCGGCATCAAAAAGGAACTCAAGATCCGGCTCGACCAACTGGTGGGCGAGGGCAAGCTGCTCGAAGCCCAACGGCTCGAGCAGCGCACAAACTTCGATCTTGAAATGCTCGAAGCCACTGGCGTTTGCAACGGGATCGAAAACTACTCGCGCTACCTCACGGGCCGCGCACCGGGTGAACCGCCCCCCACGCTGTTCGAATTCATCCCCGACAACGCCATCGTCTTTGCGGACGAAAGCCACGTCTCCGTCCCCCAGATCGGCGGCATGTACAAGGGCGACTACCGGCGCAAGTTCACACTGGCCGAACACGGCTTCCGCCTGCCCTCCTGCATGGACAACCGCCCCCTCAAATTCGAGGAATGGGACGCCATGCGCCCCCAATCTGTCTTTGTCTCGGCCACACCTGCCACGTGGGAAATCGAGCAGACCGGCGGCGTGTTCACCGAACAGGTCATCCGGCCCACCGGCCTGCTAGACCCCGAGGTCGAAATCCGCCCGGTTGAGATGCAGGTCGACGATCTGCTGGACGAAGTCCGCAAAGTCGCCGCCAACGACTACCGCACCCTCTGTACCACGCTGACCAAGCGCATGGCCGAAGATCTGACGGAATACATGCACGAACAGGGCATCCGCGTCCGCTACATGCACTCCGACATCGACACGCTGGAACGCATCGAAATCCTGCGCGACCTGCGCTTGGGCGCCTTCGACGTGCTTATCGGGATCAACCTGCTGCGCGAGGGGCTCGACATCCCCGAATGCGGTCTCGTCGCCATCCTCGACGCAGACAAGGAAGGGTTCCTGCGCTCCGAGACGTCCCTCGTCCAAACCATCGGCCGCGCCGCGCGGAACGCCGATGGTCGCGTGATCATGTACGCCGACAAGATCACCGGCTCGATGGAGCGCGCGCTCGCCGAAACCAATCGCCGCCGCGCCAAGCAGATCGCTTATAACGAAGAACACGGGATCACGCCCGAGACGGTGAAAAAGAACGTCGAGGATGTACTTGCGGGCCTCTACCAGGGCGACACCGACCAAAGCCGCGTGACGGCCAAGATCGACGCGCCCATGGCCGGTGGCAACCTGCAAGCCGTCCTCGACGGTCTGCGCGCCGACATGCGCAAGGCGGCAGAAAACCTGGAGTTCGAGGAAGCCGCACGCCTGCGGGACGAGGTCAAACGGCTGGAAACAGTGGACCTGGCGATTGCCGACGATCCCATGGCGCGGCAATACGCGGTGGAAAAGGCCGTGGATGATGCGCAGAAGGCATCTGGGCGGTCAACGGCGGGCCGGGCTGGTCAAAGGGGTGGGAATGTGAAGCGGCGGAAGCGGTGAGAGAAATTTGTTAACAAATAAGAAGAATCGCGAAATACTCCACATATGCTTCCAAAGATTACTGCAGTATTGATATCATTTCTTACTTTTTCCCAACACGTTAGTGCGGAACGCTATTCAAGCGAAACACTGTTCGCGAAGGGAGCTTGGGGCGTTGAATTGACCCATGATACTCAAGACGGGCAATTGTGGTGTGCGGCTCGAACGACGAATGGCCAGAACCAGACGTTCAGCCTTACCGCATATGATAGCGGGAACTTGACACTCTTCGTTTTCGATCATCGTTGGTCTTTGTCCCCGAGACCGGTCCGATTTCTGATCGACATTGACTACTCGCGTTGGACGATGGACGGAAGTGCAAAAGACTTTGGCGTTTCCCTCCAAATGACTGACAATCAGAAGTCAGTAGAGTTTCTTAAGCAGCTACAACGAGGCAACGCTGTGGCTGTGTTGAACGATGCTGAACGTCGCTTGGCAACTTTTTCGTTGAGCGGATCGTTTGCAGCAATTCTAAGTCTATTTGAATGCTGGGACGCAATTGACATCTCTGATCCTTTTACGGACCAACAGGATCCTTTCGGCGCATCAACAGACCCGTTCAACTGACCTGCACTTGTAATTCCGAGGTCACTTGATATTTTTTCGATCGTAGGGTGGGCAATCTGCCCACCAAACCACCCAAACATCCACCAAATCCGGTGGGCAAATTGCCCACCCTACTCCCTGTACGCCCCTTCCAAAACCGCCCCACACCATTCCGGCTCAACCCGCCCCAACCGCACATCCCTATGGACCGACGAATATGGCCAATCTACGGCGCGTTCCACATACCCACGCTTCACCGGGTTCGACCAACAATACGCCACATGTGCTCGGAAATCCGCCTCATCCCGAATGCAATGCTCCCAAAATCGGCGCTGCCATAATCCATTCTCACGCTTGTTCACCTTGCTCGGACTGCGCATGTAATCGCCGCCCAAGGCACGGGAAAACCGCGCCTTGATCTTGCGCCAGCGCTCCGAAAAATCCGCATCCCCCGCAGGTAGTGTCCAGACCGCGTGCAGGTGATCCGGCAACACAACAATGGCATCACATCGAAACGGGTGTTCGAGGCGGGTTTGCGCATAGGCGATCCGCAAATGATCGATGTGATCGGTCAACAACGTCCCATCGCGCTGCGCCAGATTGACGGTAAAGAAATAGGTGGCCCCCTCCACGCGGAACCGGCGGTAGTTCGACATGACCAGGATCATCCGACGGTATGGTTAACGAACCATGTAGGGTGGGCAATCTGCCCACCAATCACACGTCGGAAGGTGGGCAAATAGCCCACCCTACACCCTCCCTCAAAACACCCCCGCAACCTCATACATCACCGGCTCAAACCGCGTGCAAAGCCCCGCAACCTCTCGGTTCCGCTCCCGCATTTCCTCCGTCCGCAGCATCGCCTGAAAATCCTCGCGCCGCGCCCATTGCGAGTAATTGGCGATCCGCGTCTGCGCATCGTTCCCATGCAGGCCCACAGCTATGAACCCCGGCTGGTGCGAGATAAAGTCGGCATAAGCCCCTCTGCAACTTGTCGAGCAGGTCGGCGCAGGTGCCGGGCGCGCTATCAAATGTGGTGATAACAGTCTGGCGGTCGGTGGCCGGGTCGGTCCTGAGCATGACACATCTCCTGATCCCCATCATAGCACATGACAGGCACCGCGCGCTCACCGTACCCTGAATGCAACCCGAACCTGGCGGTAGCATCGGTCCCCGGCACGATATGTGCTACCCCCTAACCAACTGTAAACTCAAACGTTTCGCGCGCGAAACGTTCCAAAGACTGGCCCGGGTTCACGACCACCCTATCTCCGACCCATGCGCTACCTTACCGCCTTCGCCTTGCTCGCATCTCCCGCTCACGCCTGGGATTTCAGCCCCTCGCCTATCTGCACTCTCTCGCATCAGGAAGAGGCCGCGGAGATCACTGTCACCTACGACCACGCCACTCGGCTCTACGCCATCGCTGTGACCAACACCGATGGATGGCCCAGCGCCCCCGCCTTCTCCATCCGCTTTGACGGGGCACAACCAAATACCATCTCGACCACCCGCCACATCACCACCGGTCAAACCCTCACGGTCACGGATGCGGGGTTCGGCAATGTGCTCGACGGGTTGGAATTCAACTCCACGGCCACCGCCTTTACCCAGACAGCGGCTGTGACCGTATCACTGACAGGCGCCGCACCCGAGGTACAGAAGTTCCGAGCCTGCACCGCAACACCCATCGTTTAACACGTCAGGAATACCCAACTGCCGGATGCGGACGGATTGTGCCAGGATGGGCGCGTATTTCACAGCCGCGCTACACAGCGCGAGCCCCTCATTCAAGGGCTTTCATATGCACCAAATGTTGTTCGGCTTAAGCTTTACCTGCGCCACCGCAGCCATTGTCATCGCTGGTGATTAAGTCATCAAACTTGCCGCCGACGGGCACCAGCCGATGTGGTCCCCGCGTGGCTGCGCCCTGCTCGCGACGGTGCTGATGAGACGTCTCGCCTAAAGAGTAGAAAATATTGCCCAACAAGTCGCCCATGCCCTTTGTCTTGCGACGGCGCAGCGGCACCCCTCGTGCCAACTTGATGCGCGACATCACGCGGGCTCATGCGCTGGCCGATCCACCGGCACGATCAGTCCAATGTGCCTTTTGAGGGCAAGCGGATCCGCAACCAACGGAACGCGCCTTACCAACGGACCGGAATAATCAATTGTTAACCATGTTGGGGCCACGCTCATCGCGCATTTTTCGCTTGAGGAGATGCTGCCATTCGCCTCCTGTTTCTACTCTTTTTGCTCCTTGCGATCGTCGGCGCGTTGCCCGCAAGCGCGGGCGCATGGATGCGGGAGCATCGCACAGGCTTTCTGTCCTACAGTGGAGTGTATCAGGAAACCGGGAAGCTCGATGGCTCGGCCTATTTCGAATATGGGCTGCGGCCAAAGCTGACGCTTGGGGCCAAGGTCGATATCGACATGACTTACGGTCGCCCAGGCAATGGTAGCGGCTTTGTGTTCTTCCGAAAACCGATCACGCTCAGGGACAGAAACTACAAGATCGCCTACGAAGTGGGGCTGGGCGCCACGTTCGACGACACCTCAGAGCCGTTTGTACGCACGGCACTCAGCTATGGACGCAGCATCAAGATGTGGGACCGATATGGCTGGCTGGCCATTGATGGCGCGGTCGAATGGGCGCTCGACGAGGGGCAGGACGCGCTGAAACTCGACACCACGCTTGGCCTCAGCATCAACGACAAATTCAAGGTGATGATGCAGGTCTTTGTCAGTGAAACCAACGGTAAGACAGGCACGACGCTCGCCCCCTCTGTGGTCTGGCAGCCACGACCAAAAGCACCCAGTTTCGTCTTCGGGATCGAGGGCAAGGACGGCATCCTTGCCCTCAAACTCGGCATGTGGCGGTCGTTCTGACCGCGTGCGATCAGTCCTTGTCCATCCGAACCGTCGCACGCACGGAGCCACGCATGTCCTCGCTGAACTCAAGCGAGAACTGGTCATCATCGGACCCGATGCGGCCACGACCCACGGGCGTCTCATAGCGGCGCTGGTTCGAATTGTTGCGCAGATCGCCGGTCAGCATGACGGAATCCACGAACTGGCAGAACCCTTCAAAGGGCAGCTTCTTGTCCGTACCGACCGTCCAGGTCCGTGCGTTTGTGCCCTGGTTGTGGGCCACGACCAGCGGGTTTTCAGCGTGCTCGCGCACATTGTGATACGAATTGCCCTTATACCAGACAGACCGGTTCCGGCTGTGATCAAGGTCGGCGAAACTGGTGTCGACACGCTCGGCCCGGTCGATGTTGCCGTTGATGGACCGGAACCGGTTGCCGGTCACGGTCACCCCGTTCAGGAAATGCCCGGTCCCGTGCGGCTTGACGACCAAATAGCTGAACCAGGGCGCCACATCGCCGGACAGAAATACGTTGTCGGTCAGGCTGAACGAGCTGAAGGAAAACCCGCTGGTAAAGCCCGGCGTCGGGTCGCGCTCGTTTGTCCACTCGACAAAGCAGTTGTCGATGTAGTTTCCGGTCACCACGCTGGCTGTGTAGTTGTCCTGCAGCACGATCCCGGCGGTCCGGAAACCATCTGCGACAGCATCGCCCTGGAAAAAGTGGTTGCCCTTGATCAGGTGGTTTTGCCCGGCCAGCAGCATGAAATGGCGGAACTGTGTTGCGCGGCAATCCCGGATCTTGGCATCGTTCGAATTGACGTTGAACCCGATGGACGTCCGGTCCGCCACGTTCTCAGCCTCTTCCGCGGACAGGAACTGGCAGCGGTCGATCAGAATACCCTGGCACCCACCGCCAATCGAGGTAATCCCACGATCTTTCGGCCGACTGATAAAACACTCCTGCAACTCAAAGGTCGGGCCAGCCGGGGCAAGCATGATGCCCGAGCACTTGTTGTTACACTGGAACTCAATGTTCGACATGTTGAACTTCGACAGCTTGGAAAAGCCGCTCAGATCAATCAGATAATCAAAACGGCGGAACGTGTAGTTCTGCGTGCCGTCCGCATCAAAGGGCGGCGCATTCAGCTCGATGGTGCCGGCGCCCACGTTCTTGCTGCGCACGTAAATCTCGCGCCCCACGCCGTTGCCCGTCACATGCGCACCGACAGGGACGTTGGCAATGTTCGTCACATTGGTCAGCGTGCGGCCGTTGGACGACGAATAGGTGGCCTGGCTGGTGACGGTCTGCGTGTTCCAGTTGTCGCCCTGCGCCTCGAACTGACCGTTGCGGATCACGCGACGGGTGTTGAACTGATCGCGGTTGGGCACGGCGGCCTGCATGTCGATGGGCTCGAACACGGCGATACGGCGCCCGCACAGGTCCAGGCTTTCGTGGTCCGAACTGTTGAGCAGCGCTTGAAACGCCTTTTGAAAGGCCAGAACCTCGTCGCCGAAGGCTTCGATGTAAGTCGGCAGATCAAAGCTTTTGCGCAAGAGCAGCATCTTGTCAGTGGGCATGCTGATCGTGCCCTCGAACTTCACCTGCTCTTCGAATGCGACATCCTTTTCCAGGCGGAACACACCCTCGGGGATCAGGATGGTCCGGCCGTTGGCAGCGGCATTGGCCGCATCGAACGCATCGCTGTCGTCGGTCGTGCCATCGCCCAGCGCACCAAAGTCGCGCACATCCACAACGGCGAGCAGGTCACGCAAAAACACCGACGTGACGTCTTCGATGATGATGTCGTCAATGCGGACGATGCCCCCGTTCGGCCCGGTCAGGTCGATGCCAAAGTGACCATAGACGGCACGTGACCCCCAGACGAGGTCCACGCCAGACCGGTTGCCTGCACCGATGATGGCCGACACCTCAACAACCTCGCCGTAGGTGGTCAGGGCCACGCTGTCCCCAGCCGTGTCAACACCAGCCAGGGGCTCGCCACTGGCCCGCGCCGGATAACCCGCAATGCGCACCGACGGCAGGCTGCCAGCGACCGCCTTGATGCGCGCGGTCACCCGCAAATAGCAGCCCGGCAACAGCGGCGTCTGTCCCATGTAGCGGACGCGCGTGGTGTTGGATGTCTTCTGCAACTCAAGGCAACCGCCGAAATCCTGATCCGCGGGGACAAAAGCCGCGTTGGCCGCGTTTTGATAGGTCGCTGTCCCCGGCGTGCCGTCGCCGCTCGACCAGACATTCAAACCTTCCGCAAAGGCGGGCGGCATTAGCAGGACGCCATCAGTAATTGCCTTGTTCATCCATTCATCCCTTTTGGCAGGGGCCAAATCTGGCCGTGTCACGCAGTGAAACCGAACGCGCCCAGGGGGCCGGTCGTCGCGGGCAAGGGAAGTATCAACGAAGGGTTAACGGCGACCGACAGCACCGTGCGGCGGGCCGGTGCAGCACGCAACGCCGGTCCCGATTGTTACAGGTGTTCACGTCCTGTGGTCTGGATATGGAATACGCGCGGGGGCGCACCGACCTGTGGTATGTGCAAACGCAGCACGCCCTTTTGCAAACGCAGCGAGGTTGCTCCATGCCCAAGGCCAAATCATCCCGCCCCAAGGTCGTCATCATCGGCGCAGGTTTCGGGGGCCTTGCCGCCGCCCGCGCGCTGAAAAACGCGCCCGTCGATATCAAGATCATCGACCGCCGCAACTACCACCTGTTCCAACCCCTGCTCTACCAGGTCGCAACCGCAGATCTGTCCCCGGCAGACGTAGCGTGGCCCATCCGCGGTATCTTCTCGCACCAGAAAAACGTCTCTGTCGCGCTGACCGAAGTGCGAGACGTAGACAAGGACACCCAGCAGGTCATCACCGAAGAAGGCACGTTTCCCTACGACCACCTGATCGTCGCCTCAGGCGCGCACCACTCCTACTTTGGCCGTGACGACTGGGAAAAACACGCCCCCGGCCTCAAACGCATCATCGACGCCACCGAGATCCGCAAACAGGTTCTCATGGCGTTTGAGAGGGCGGAGATTTCGAACTCCGACGCCGAACAACGCCGCCAACTGACCTTCGTCGTGGTCGGCGGTGGCCCCACCGGGGTCGAGATGGCCGGGGCCATTGCCGAACTTGCCAATCACGCGCTCGCCGCCGACTTCCACCGCATCAACTCGCGCGACGCCCGCGTCATCTTGATCGAAGCCAGCGACCGCTTGCTCCGCGCGTTCCCCGAAGCGCTCTCGGCCAAGGCACAGACATCGCTGGAAAAACTCGGCGTGGAAGTCATGGTTAACACCCGTGTGCAGGACATCACCGAAGAGGGCGTGCACCTGCCCGATACGTTCATCCCCTCCGCCACCAAGGTCTGGGGCGCGGGCGTGGCGGTCAAGAATGTGGGCCGCTGGCTCGATGCTACGACCGACCGCACGGGCCGCGTGCCGGTAAACCCGGATCTGAGCGTGCCCGGCAGCCCGAACATTTACGTCATCGGCGACGCGGCGCAGGTGGCCTGGCAAGACGGACTTGACGTGCCCGGCATCGCACCGGCGGCCAAACAAGGCGGTAAATATGTGGGCAAACGCATCGCCGCTCTCACGGCAGGCAAAACGCACGATGCCCCCTTCCGCTACCGCCACGCGGGCAACCTCGCGACCATCGGACGGCACGCCGCCGTCATCGACTTTGGCCGCTTCCACCTGTCGGGCTTTGTCGCATGGTGGCTTTGGGGCATCGCCCACATCTACTTCCTGATCGGCGTGCGCAATCCGGTCTTTGTCGCCATGAACTGGTTCTGGTCCTACCTCACCTTCTCCAAGGGCGCGCGACTGATCACCGGCCTGCAGCCCTTGCACGAAGATCACGACACTGAACCAAAACCGGGGGTGCAGGCCGCCGAATAGCATGGCAAGTTGCACGCATGGACGCTCGGGCTGATATTGAAATCATCAGGGACATCTGCCTGGCCCGCGACCCATCTTTTGGCCGCGTCGACACATCCGAACTCAGGGGTGCCCTCAATGCGCTTCAGGATCAAACCGAACCGGACAGCTTCATCCTGCAAGCCATGCGTTGCCTCGCGCTTGCAGGTAACGGCCACACCCGCATCATCCCCAACCCCGCGATCCGCATCTTCCCCCTGCGCATCGTCTCTGTCGGCTCCGAATTCGGTGCCCTGCACGACGGCACACTCTACCGGCTCTCGGCGATCAACGGCCACCCGGTTAACGCGGTGCTTGACCGCCTCCGCCCCTACCTCGCCGGAACGGCACAGCGTCAACGGGTCATCGGCCCCATCACGCTGGTCTGGCCCGCCGCCCTCGCAGAGATCGGCGTGGGCAATGCAGGCACTGTCACCTATGTCCTCACCGATGCGAGCGGGAATACAACCAACGCGCATTTCGGTCCCGATACGCTGACAGACGCCGCCCCTCTCTACCCCATTTACGAAACCGGCGCGTTCCAACCCCGCACGACACCAGCGCACGTGATAGGCCTGTCAAACTTCGGTCCAGACCAATCACCGCCGCTCGAAGCGCAGATCGACCAAGCCACCGCACGCATCCGCAGCACCCCGGACGCGCCCATCATCCTTGACCTGCGCGGCAACCCCGGTGGCGACTTCCTCAAAACGCTCCCCCTGCTCGACGCACTCTCGACCGACTGGCACGGCCCCGTCTGCGTCGCCCTGATCAACAAGTTCACCTTCTCCGCCGCCATCGTCCACGTCGCCCTCCTTCGCCACCGGCTCGGCGACAGGTTGCACATCGTGGGCGAAGAGATGGGGGACACCACGGATTTCTACGCCGAGGGAGACACCATCGACCTCCCCGTATCAGGCACCAAACTGCGCTATTCCACTGCGTGGCACGACTGGAAGACGGGGCACCCGGACAGCACGACAGAGCCCGAAATCGTCGCGCACATGATCGGCGCAGGCGACCTCATGCCCGATACCCATATCGAATTGACGGTCCGTGATCTGCAAACGGGCCGCGATCCCCAGCTTCAAAAAGCCCTCCAGATCGCGCGCGAGACCTAGGCGCTCACGCCCGGCGCCTCAAGCACCTGCACACCGCTGATTTTCCAGCCCTCAGCGGTCTGGATCATCGAATAGCCCAGAAAATGCACGGTACCCTGGGTGTCCTCGATCCGCACAACCTGCACGTAGCGGCCGGCCTCGTCGCGCAAGTCCAGATAGGTGACATCCGCCGGGCGCCATACCATCGGATAGCCCTGCGTCACCATCCGGCCAAAGTTCTCCGGCGTACGGAACATCCCCTGAATGGAAGGCGCGGCGTAGGTGAAGGCTTCGGCAAAATCATCCACCTTGAAAGCTTCAATCTGGCTTGAAATGACGTCTTCAATCTCGCTGCCTTGCGCCCATGCAGCACCTGACAGACCCACGGCCAGAACGGCCCCCATGATCCATTTGTACATCCGACATCTCCCCTGGTTGCCGAACAGGTAGGCCACCAGCGCGCGTGGGCAAATGTCGCTAGATCAGCGCCTGCGCCTCAAAGGATTTCAGACAGGGCCGCGCCATCTGCATCGCGGCCTCTCCTTTGGCGGCAAGCTCGGGAAATAATTCCAAGAGTTCCGCGTAAGGTCCCATGTCTGCTGCGGCGATGTGATCGCCCACGAAAAAGCTCTCCAGCCGCGCGCCGTCGGCCCATACAATCTCGTGACGCTCAAACATCATGTGGAAATAAGTGACACGATCACGCGGCGCATGCGCAATGCGGTCCCCGTCGCACAACTGCTTGGCGGCGCACAGAACCTCCGGCGATCCGTACAGCAACTCGCACTTCCACCCTGACAGCAACACCCGGTGCTGCGGCGACAGAAACAGCGGGCGCACGTTGCCGATGCTGCCGGGCGCAAAGCGAATGGGGGCATACGCACCGCGCCCGTCGACGACAGTGACACCCATCCACCGCACGGGCTGCGGCCCCCGGTCCAGGGTGCTGACCTGATCTCCCACCTCCAAACGCTCAATGGGCACATCGCCCGTCGGTGTCCTGATCAGCGTCCCGGCGGTAAAACACGTCACAACGACGTTTTCGATGTTCAGATAGGTAAAGCTGGTCCCGTTGGGCAGCACCGCCGTGCCCCCGGTCGATCCGGGAAAGAACGGGGTAAAAGTTGACCCGGCCGGCAACGTCAGCCCGTCAGTGCCATCGCCGCCCTGCACGAAATTGGTGTTCAAACCAGCAAAGATGTCGTCATCGCCTTCGCCGCCATCCAGGAGACCAGCGCCATCCTGGGCAAACAGGGTGTCGTTGCCGTCACCACCGCTCAGGTTGTTGCCACCAGCCCCGGCGAACAGCACGTCTTCGCCGTCGCCGCCATCAATATTGTTGCTGCCGACGCCACCAACCAGCGTGTCGTCGCCGTCACCCCCATCCAACCGACCACCCAAATTACCATCGTCGACAAAAATGTCGTCGCCATCGCCGCCTTCATAGCCATCCGCATTCAGACCGGTCGCGCCGCTGACATTGCTGTTTCCGTCGTTTCCGACAAACTCGACGAACGCGCTAAACGACCCTCCGGCCAGATCGCCGTCTTCATAGGTCGTCACCACGCCGGTGTCGGTGTTTTCAAAGATGATCGAATTGGCGGTCAGGGTGACGTTGATATCGTCATCCAGGTCGGACACGTCGATGGTGCTGTCCGCGTCAACCACAAGCGCCGCCCAAAAGCTGGGATCGGTTACATCGTCTTCTTCAATTTCCAAAAACACAGGCATTGTAAAATCCTCTGCCGCACCTGCGAAAAATGATCAGGTTGATGAAACGTGTGGCGGAGTATCGCCCGACGGGCGGGTCCATGTACAACCCTTACAAGAAGCCGCGGATCATTCTTCACCTTTCGGCAAGAATACACCGACATCCCAAGACGACCACAACGGGACGGACGCCCCAAATTTCTTAAAAAATGCGCATTCCGGTCACACCCTAAATCTCAAATGAGGACTGAAATACGGTCCAGAACCCATCCCATCGAACAGGTGCCCAAAAAACGCGCGCGCACAAGTAGACGGCATCAATAGTGGCGCGCTGTGCAGACTGTCCGCGCTCAGTAAACAATCTCGGATCGGCCTACCACCGCCACCGGGCCCGATTCGCATAGAAGACGGCGCTACCGAGCCAGCGCCTTGGCAGCCCATATCGCGCTGCCCACCACCACGCCCC
This sequence comes from Tateyamaria sp. syn59, assembly GCF_007995245.1. Classification (GTDB taxonomy): domain Bacteria; phylum Pseudomonadota; class Alphaproteobacteria; order Rhodobacterales; family Rhodobacteraceae; genus Tateyamaria. Next base: position 206,078 of record NZ_VCBA01000003.1, on the reverse strand, counting down.
AGAACGCGCCGCTGACAGCAAACAGTTCCATCCCGCTTGCCACAATCAGAAACGTCAGCGCCGGCGCCTCAAGCTGGCTCTGTTCGCCAAACGCGGCCGATGCCGACGCAACAAAGGCCGGGATCAGCGCCAAACCAGCCACGGCCGTGATCAACGCGACAGGCGCCAGACTGGCCAGCGTCGCAACCACCGCCGCCGCCAACGCCAGCAGCAGATAGGCGACACCCGACGTGATCGCCGCCCAGTAGCGGTTGGCCGGGTCGCGCCCCGCATCTTCGCCCGCCATCATCGCCGCCGTGATGGCCGACATGTTCACCGGCACCGCGCCAAATGCGGAAATCACCAGGCTCACAATCCCGGTTTTGCGGATCAGCGGGCGGCGCTCCACCGCGTAGCCATTCAATTCCAGCACAGCGAAGCCCGGAATGTTCTGCCCCGCCATCGTCACCAGAAACAGCGGCAAGGCGATCGAAACCATCGAAGACAGGGTAAAGACGGGCGTAACCGGTGCAAAGTCCGGCAACCACGGCATCTCGGGATCAACCCCACTGCCCGACATGTCGACGCCCAGTGCCATGACCACGCCAAAGGCCAGCACCGCCAAGGGCATCGCCGCCAGCCGGTTCCACATCAGACCACCCAGCCAAGCCACCATCACCGGCAACACCAGGAGCGGGATCGAACCCAGCGCCAGCGCCGGGGCAAGGCACAGGTTAAACAGGACACCCGCCAGCAGCGCATTCGCAATCGGCTTGGGGATGGCGGCCACGACGCGGCCGAGCGCTGGCACAAGGCCAGTCAAAAGGATCAGCACGGCACAGCCGATCATGGCGCCCACAGCTTCCGCAAACCCGCCCGGCAAAGCCGCCGTCGCGGCAAGGAAGGCGGCCCCCGGCGTCGACCACGCCACCGCGGCGGGCATACGGGTGCTTGCGGCGAGCCAAATGCTCCCCCACCCCATCCCCAGCGTAGCAAAAAACAATCCCGTGGCCGCCTGCGCCTCCGTCGCGCCCATCGACGTCAACCCGGCCAACACGATGGCAAAAGACGCGGAATAGCCGACAAAGGCTGCCAGCAAACCCATGTAAATGGCAGAGGGAGAGATCTGGCGGATCATGGGCATTACCTGTCGTCAGTCAGTCGTCCGACTGTTTTACAGACCCGCCATCCAAGCGCCAGCACCGAAGGACAGCACATGTTTTCCAAACAACAAAACGGGCAAATGAAATGTCGCCCGTTCTCGGGCAGCAGCATGCGTTTTCGGTGGTTAATTTTCCGCTATCACAGCGTCCGTTCGCCAAACCCTTGGACGCGAATGGCTTTCACAGAAGGGTAAAAACCCGGTCACCCGCGCGAACAGGCTGTCCCCGCGGGGACAAAACCCGCTGCCGCCGCATCAATCGCTCAATCGAACAGAGAAAACCCCGTAGGGTGCGCATTCACTGCGCACCTTCCGGCACCAACTCGCCCGCCAAAGCCGCCTCGATCAACGCAATGGTCTCCGCCACGCCATAAAGCGCAATGAACCCACCAAACCGCGGCCCTTGGCTCGCGCCCAGCAGCACCTCGTAAAGCGCGGTAAACCACCCCCGCAGCGGATCAAACCGCTCACGCCCGACGGCATAAACCACGGATTGCAAAGCCTCGTCTTCGACCGGCCCGTCATAGGTCTGAAGCTCGCCCTTCAGAACCTCCAGCGCCTCACGCTCGGCGTCCGTAGGAAGGCGATACACCTTCGCCGGTTTCACGAAATCATTGTAGTACCGCACCGCGTGCCCCACGGCCTTGTCCATGCCCGGATGCGTCTCGGGCCCGGTCTCCGGCGCGTACCGACGGATGAACCCCCACAGCTTGTCCTTGTCCTCCGCCTGACTGACCGAGGCGAGGTTCAGAAGCATGGCAAAGGGCACGACCATATCGCTCTCCGGCACATCGCCGGAGTGAATATGCCAGACCGGGTTTGTCGCCTTGCCCTTGTCGTCCTGCCCCGGATAGGCGCGCAGTTGCTGGTGGTACTCGTCCACCGCCTTGGGGATGACGTCAAAGAACATCCGCTTCGCCGTCTTGGGCTTTTGGTACATGAAATAGGACAGCGACTCCGTGCTGGCATAGGTCAGCCACTCGTCGATGCTGACGCCGTTGCCCGATGACTTCGAAATCTTTTGCCCCTGATCATCCAAGAACAGCTCGTAACTGAAGTGGTTCGGCGGCTGCGCCCCAAGCGTCCGGCAGATCGCGTCATAGATCTTTTCGTTGGTGGCGTGTTCCTTGCCATACATCTCAAAGTCCACGCCAAGCGCCGCCCAGCGCGCACCAAAGTCAGGTTTCCACTGCAGCTTCACATTGCCGCCCGTGACGGGCAGCGTCATCTCGCTGCCATCCGGATCGTCGAAGGTGACGGTGCCATTTGCCGCATCGACGTGCTTCATCGGCACGTAAAGAACCCGGCCAGTCTCGGGATGAATGGGCAGGAAGATCGAGTAGGTCTGCTGGCGTTCCTCTCGCAGCGACTTCAGCATGATCTTCATCAGATCGTCGTACTTCTCCGCACAGCGCAGCAGGATCTCGTCAAACTGGCCCGACCGGTAGAACTCGCGCGCCGAATAGAATTCGTAGCCGAACCCGAAAGTATCGAGGAAGCGGCGCAGCATCGCATTGTTATGATGACCGAAACTCTCATGTGTCTCGAACGGATCGGGCACGGATGTCAGCGGCATTTGCAGGTATTCCTGCAACCGCTCTGGGTTCGGGACGTTGCCCGGCACCTTACGCATCCCATCAAGGTCGTCGGAAAAACAGATCAGCTTCGTCGGGATATCTGAAATCGCCTCGAACGCGCGGCGCACCATCGTGGTGCGGGCCACTTCGCCAAAGGTGCCGATATGGGGAAGACCCGAGGGACCATAGCCCGTCTCGAACAGCACGTATCCCTTCTCCGGCGGCGCCTTTTCATAGCGTTTGAGCAGGCGGCGCGCTTCCTCAAAGGGCCAGGCCTTGCTGCTCATCGCGGCGTCACGGAAACTCGACATGCTTTTGATCCCATGTGGTGGGACGTGCCCGATGCACGGCCTTGTGACATGTCCTCGCAGGGACAATCCCGGCGGTACCTATTGCGGGCCGCCTTTGCCGTCAATATTGAGGGGGACAAGCACCGAATAAGGATACCGGACAATGGCCGACACGACCCTTTCCATGACCGCACAGGACGCGCTGGTCGCGATGATGATCGCCGTATCCGCGTCGGACGAAGACATCCGCACCGCCGAGCTGGTCAAGATCAACTCGGCCGTGAACAACCTGCCCGTCTTTGCGGGCTACGATCTCGACCGGCTGAACAGGATGGCGCAGATGGTGTTTGACCTCTTCGAACAGGAAGACGGGCTCGACGCCCTCTTTGGGCTGGTCCGCGAAGCACTACCGGACCGGCTGTTCGAGACGGCCTATGCGCTGGCCTGCGACGTCGCGGCTGCGGACGGGACGCTCGAGGAAGCCGAGCTGCGGCTGCTGGAAGAAATCCGGTATGAGCTGAACATCGACCGGCTGCACGCCGCAGCCATCGAGCGCGGCGCGCGAGCGCGGCATTTGACGCTTTAACGCGTTCTGATCGGCTCCAATTGCGAGCGTACGCATACGTATGTTGCGTGCGTTGCTGTGTAGACGGCTCTCAACTATGGCGCGCCAACGTGCGTGAGGGCCAGCATTTCACTGTAAAATCTCAAAATCGGACCAGAATGCAACTTTCAGTTGCTACACGTCTTGCGTGTGCATACGGTGTCGTAGGGCAGAAATACATAAAAACATCTGCCCCACAACATGACACCAAAAGAGGTACGATCAGGGACCATGACCTATACTGGCACACCACTCACACCCCCAACCACCTTCGACAACGCCAAGAGCGTGGACTATGCGTCAAACGCGGTCGAGTATTCCCGCGACGCGACGGTATATGACAATTTCATCATGCGCACGAACTATGGCGATGCCACGCTGGCGCAGGGCCTGAACAACGTCTACGGCAACATCTACGACAACGAGGCCGGGCTGCCGGACAACCTGCAATCGGTGGTACAGACCTATCTGCAGCCTGTGTGGTGGACGACCAGCGCCGCGACCAAATTCACCTACGGCAAGACACAAACCGTCTCGACCACCGAGGAGACATCGCTGACGATCACCGGGACAATCAAGGGCACCATCAAGAAGGCCGTGTCCGTCGAGGTCGAGACGGCCTACGAGATGAAGAATATCCTTAACACGACGGATGAGGTCGACATTGAAATGGAGTTCAGCGACCAGAACGGCGACGAGCGTTTCTATGTCGCCTGGCTGCAGTATTTCCGCTTTGCCGTCTGCGCCAACGGCGCGTCGACCCCATTTCAATTCAATGGCGGTGTGAAGGACAACGCCCCCTGGTTCACCCATCGCAGATCGGGTGGCAACCGGCAGGTCACGTTCAATGTTATTCCCGGCAGCGATGGTTGGGTCAACATGCCGGGCATGAACATGGCCTATGCCGTCTACGACCTGCAGGGCAACATCATCCAGCACGCGACCTGATCGCGCGAACCTTCGGACGCGGCTAGGCGCCCTTGCAAAGCCGCGCCCGCGTATCATGTTCAGGATTTCGACAGCAACGCGCAACGTGCGCATCTCGGGATCCTGAACCCAATGACCGACGACACAATCAGCACGGACGCGGCCACCCTGGACGAAGGCGACGCTTTGCTGGGTCCAATCCTTTTTCTGGACGACGCACACGACGGACAGCTGCATCTGAGCGCGCTTGTCTTTGTGCGCGGCACCGACACGCCCGAGCCGCTGGTGTGCGTAGATGGGCATTACCCTTTCACCGAAATTGCCGCGGACGCAGACGGGCGCGTGCTGCGCGCAAGGTTTGACGGCCCAGTGTCAGAGCCAATCACTTATGAAGCCCTGGGCCAAAGCCACACAATCCGCACCGGGTATGACGGTGATCTGAACATCGCCTTTGCCTCATGCAACGGCGAAGAAAACGGCGATCTGGATCGCGACCCGGACGAGCGCAACGCCATGTGGGCGCGCCTGCGGGACGATCATCGGGCTAACCCGTTCCACCTGATCCTGCATGGTGGCGACCAGATCTATGCAGATGAAGTGACACTGGGCCATCCGCTGAGTGAGGACTGGCCGGACTCGGTTCCGAAAGACCCCGAGCGTGCCCATCTGCGCGACCTGCGCGCGCATCTGCGGCGGGGATTTTTCGAACGCTACATAGCGTTCTTCGAAAGCTGCCCGGCCTTTATGGAACTGGCGGCAAGTGTCCCGGCGCTGTGCCAGTGGGACGACCATGATATCTGCGATGGCTGGGGCTCTCTCCCCCGCTCACGCACCTATTCGCCCGTGGGCCAAACGCTCTACGAGGTCGCGCGCGAGGTCACGCTGATCTTCCAGCATGGCTGTACCCTCGATGACATGCCAGGCCGGTTTTATGACAAGACGGGCCTGAGCCTTGGCTGGTGGGTCGATCTGCCTGACCTGCGGATCGTTGCCCCCGACCTGCGCGGCGAGCGGACGCGACGGCAGGTGATGGGCGATGTAGGCTGGTCGATGATGGACGCCTTTGCCGCCTTGCCACCCACCGCTCACATCCTGTTCGTATCGTCTGTGCCGCTGCTGGGGCCACGTCTGTCCGTCCTTGAGGCGGCCATGGTCGTCACGCCCAAGATGCAGGAATACGAGGACGATTTGCGCGACCAGTGGCAAAGCCGCGCCCATCGCAAGGAATGGCGGCGGATGCTGCAGCTCCTGACCGACATCGCGACCGACACGGGCGCGCGGATCACCGCCGTGTCCGGAGAAATCCATCTGGCCGCCCGCGCGACCATGCCGCTGGGTGATCATTGCACGCTGCACCAGCTGATTGCCTCAGGCGTGGCGCACCGACCGCCACCCCTGGCCTGGGCCAAGGTGCTGGGCTCACTCGCCGCCCTGGGGGAGGACCCGTTGGAGGGGGCGCCCATCACCATCCGTCGCCTGCCCGGTCAAGCCGGGCGCTATGTGGCCGAGCGCAATACGCTGGTCATCTCGCGGACGGGCACCGACTGGCACGCGGTCTGGGATCTTGAGGTCAGCGGCAAGACCGAACCGCTGGCGTTGGCCGGGGCCTGACGCCTGCAATTTGGGCGCATACGCGCCGTCGCGTCGATGTCAGGGCATGTGAGCGCAAAACCCTTTGCACGACTCAATCAAGTTTCCTATACGAAACCCAGTCGCAGAGGCCGACATGGGAGAGCGCGGGACAGCCCCGCCGCCGAAGGAGCAACGCCCCGGAAACTCTCAGGCACCAGAACCGTGCCGGTCGCGCCCAACCTGACGCATGTCAGGACGGTAAATGTGACGATCTGGAGAGTGGTCGGACCTCATGGCATCCGGCCCACCGAAGGAGAAAGCGGCCCGCCCGGCACCTGACAAGGTGCTTGCCGTCAAGCTCTCAGGTCTCGCGACAGATGGGGATGTGGGTCGGCGCGGTGCCGTGCCTGCATCCGTGCCATCGCCGTGAGCCTGGGAGGACCCCCAAATGACCCATATTGCCGTGATCGGCGCCGGAATAACCGGGATCACCACAGCCTATGCGCTGGCCCGCCGGGGCTACGCCGTCAGTGTCTTTGACCGCAACCGCTATGCCGCGATGGAGACGTCCTTTGCCAATGGCGGGCAGTTGTCGGCCTCGAATGCCGAGGTGTGGACGCGCTGGGGCACGATCTTCAAAGGGTTGAAATGGATGATGAAATCCGACGCCCCGCTGCTCGTGAACCCGACGCCAAGCTGGCACAAGCTGAGCTGGATGGCCGAGTTCATGGGCAACATCCCCGATTACGAGCGCAACACGGTGGAAACCGCACGGCTGGCCATCGCGGCGCGAGAACACCTTTTGGAGTTCGCGCGCGAGGTGGGGGCCGATTTCGACATGGAGCAGCGGGGCATCCTGCACGTCTACCGCAAGCCATCCGAGTTCGATCATGCGCGACGGGTGAATGACCTGCTGGAGAAGGCGGGGTTGGAACGGCGCGAGGTGTCAGCGGCCGAAGTGCAACGGCTGGAACCCGCGCTACAGGCCGAGACGCTGGGCGGGTTTTATACAGAGAGTGACTTTACAGGCGACATCCACCGTTACACCCGCGCGCTCAGCGATGCGTGCGAGAAAATGGGCGTTTCGTTTCACTACAAGAGCAAGGTGACCGAGGTGACCCATAGTGGCGCAGGCGTCCGTCTGACGTGGGACGACGCCGGTGCGGTTCAGACCGAAGGGTTCGACGGCATCGTGGTCTGCGCCGGGGTCGGCAGCCGCGCCATCGCGGCCGAGCTGGGCGACCGGGTGAACATCTATCCAGTCAAAGGATACTCGATCACCGTGAACCTCGATGACGTGGAGAGCCAGGCGGCAGCCCCCTGGGTCAGCCTGCTCGATGATGAGGCCAAGATCGTGACCTCGCGCCTGGGCCGCAAGCGGTTCCGCATCGCCGGGACGGCAGAGTTCAACGGCTACAACCTCGACATCCGCAACGACCGCATCCGCCCCCTGCGGGAGTGGTGCGAGATGTTCTTTCCGGATGTGTCGACCGAGCACTGCGTGCCGTGGGCGGGGCTGCGCCCCATGCTGCCGTCGATGATGCCGAAGGTGGGGCCGGGAAAGACGCCGGGGGTCTACTACAACACCGGGCACGGGCATCTGGGCTGGACCCTGTCAGCAGCGACTGCACAGGCGACGGCTGACATCATTGATGCGGGTCGGATGAAGAACGCAGCATAGTCGGAGGGGCGGATCAGGATCCGCCTTACGACTACTTCCGAGATGCGCACCAATCGTAAGGCGGACGTGTCGTCCGCCTAGCTGCCGTAGACAGCGCCCCAGCGTTCAATCAGCTTTTGCTGCATGATCTTGGCGCGCCGGTTCCAACTGCGAGCGCCTTGCGGGCGTTCGCGGTTGGCGCGACTGATGCCCGCGCGCGTTGCCTCGTCTGCCGCGAAAATGGCAAAGGCCATCTCGGTGCCATCCCGCGCTGTCATGTATCCTGCCAGCCCCGAGACAAAGTTCAGAGTGCCGGTCTTGGCGTGCACGTCAATGGGATGGTTGCTGATCGCGCGGCGTTGCGCGTCGAGCATGGGTATGGGTTTCAGGATCGGGCGCAGCACGTTGTTCTGGCGGGCGCGCACCAACGCCAGCACCATATCGTCGGCCGTCATCTTGCTGGCATCCCCAAGGCCCGAATGATCAACCAACCGCATGCTCGACGTGCCGAGAGCCGTCTTGGACCAGCGGTTCATCTCGGTCGCGGAGGCGCGCAGGCTGGCAGGTTTTCCGCTGCGTTTCACAGTCGCGGCCATGCCCACCATCTCGGCCGTGATGTTGGTGGAAAAGCGCAGCATATCGCGCAAGATCGTGCGCAGATCACCGCTTTGATGTGAGGCCAGCGTGGTGCCCTGTGGTGCGCGCGTCACGACCTGCGGGTTCTTCAGAACGATGCCCTGCGACCGCGCCAGTGTCTGGAACACGTCCCCGGCGTAAAGCGCAGGCTTTCGCACCGGCAACCAGCGGGCACCGCCATTGCCCAGCGCGCCGCGCGCCACCGTCCAATTGTCGGTGCGCCCGCCATCCGCATAGGTGTAGACCGGCGCGCGTCGTTCGGTCACAGCCATGCGCGCCATGGCCACATCCGGGCGGTAGCGGTCCGACCGCGCGTCCATCGACACGGCATATTGCGACCCCTGCCGTCTCCATTCGAAATGCACCCGGTTGAAGTTCAGCGCGATGCCCGACAGTGCGGGGCTGTAGCCCACGTGATCGGGCTGGCCCTTGTCGATGGTGGGCACCTGCGGAAACATGCCGTCCGCGACCTTGAAATCTCCGCGCACCTCGCGAATGCCCTGGCCTTTCAGCGCTGCGGCAAGGGACGCGAGCGCATTGGTATCAAGTGTTGGGTCACCGCCGCCCACCAGAACCAGATCACCCTGCACAACCCCGCCCGACACGCCGCCCGTCGCCACAACACGTGTCGTGAACCGGTGCGTCGCACCCAAAACGGACAGGGCATAAAGCGCCGTGATTGCCTTGGCCACAGATGCGGGTGGCGTGCCGATCTTCGCGTTCTCGCCTTCGAGCTTGGCGCCCGTCCGGGCGTCGGCGACAGCATAGCAGACGCGACCGCCCAGCCGTGCCTCGGCGATAATGGCCTGCGGATCGGCAACGGCCTTCTTGAAATGATCGCCGCCGCGCGCGTTGGGGCGCAGCGACGCGGTTGGTGGGGCGGCAAGAGCGGTTGTGGCCGTTGTAGAGGCCAGGGCAGCTAAAAAATGACGTCTCGAAAATCTCGGCAACATGCCGGCATGTAAGCGCAGCTTTGCCCGTCAAACAAGCAGGTTTGGATCACAAATCCGAAGACGTGGCCCAACCGCCCCGCGCCCGGATCGCACTCGACGATTGCGCTGTCATCGCGACATTCACAAAACACCAGGCCGGTGCATCCGAGCGACCCAAAAGCTGGCTGGCGCGCGCCGAAATCCGGTGGTGACGATAAAGCCTGGCTGCGGGGCTCATCCGGGCCGAAATGCGGTCGCCGGGGCGGGCCAGCACTCCCACGGGCGCGTTTTCCATGATCCACGTCCAATCCTGCCAGCGGTGGAACTGGGCCAGATTGTCGGCGCCCATCAGCCAGACGAAACGCACACCCGGATACCGGGCCTGCAGGGCTGCGATGGTCTGGGCGGTGTAGCGGGTGCCAAGCCGCGCCTCGATGTCCGTCACGGTGACGCGCGGGTGCTGCATGACCTGCCGCGCCCGCACCATGCGGCGCGCCAACGGCGCAGGCCCCTTGGCCTTGAGCGGGTTGCCCGGCGACACCAGCCACCAAACGCGGGTCAAACCAAACCGTTTCATCGCCTCGCATGTGATATGCGCATGCCCGTCATGAGCCGGATCAAACGACCCGCCCAAAAGGCCTATGATCTGGCCCGGTCTGGCCATTGGAAATGGGGCGTGGGTCACGTGATGGTCCAAAGGGTTGAAACCGCGTGAACGGACGCCAAAGCGCGCGTGTTGTCAATCAATCGGTCGCACCTGATCGCCAAGTGCGGTGCTGCCGGGGGTCAGCACCTCTGCGCACCAGCCGCCGTGGCCGCGCATAGCGGCGTATCCTCCGTGGCCCAAAAGCCGCTCCATCAGGCTGCACGGCGCGCAGATGGTGGTGATGCGCACAATGGCCGTGCCCACCTGTACCTCGCGCCCTTTGAGACCGTTCAGGTTCAGCCCCTGCACCAGGATGTTGCGCCGGAAGATCGAGGGATCGAGGGTGTCGCGGCCGAGGCATGCCGCGATGACCGGCACATGTTCGGCCTGCATCAGCGTGACGGCGCGCTTGCCAGCGCGGCCCCGGTCGCCATCCACCCCGCTTTCGGTGATGTCGGCCTGCTCCAAAACCCGGATGTCCGCCATACGCGCGGGTCGCGCGCCGATCCAGTCCACGCGACCGGGTTGCGCCCAGCGCGCCATCATTGCGTGCAGCTCGCTCATCTCTCTTCGCGGCGGGCGGTGCGGGCTTCGACACTGATCAGGTCCGGCAACCGCTCAAGCGGGTAGTTCGGGTGCAAGACCCACACCCCGCTCTCGTCCTGATCCAGCGGGCGCAAGGTGCCACCCGGAAAGGCGCGCGTGCGCAGGGCCAGCACCACGTCCGACAGCACGGCCGGATTGTCCCGGAAATAGGCGTGGCCAAAGCCCCCGCGCACATCCTCGACCCGGATGAAATGGACAAGTCCCTCCTTGCGCAAGAGCTCAAGTTCGCCATCCTCGAAATCCTCGTTCCGCAGGGCACCAAGGCGTGTGGAGCGTGTGAGCAGCGCCGACACCCGCAGCGCGGCGTCGCGGGGATTGATGTAGAGGTTGATCTGCTCGAAGGATTCCGAAAACCTCTCGGCCTGCAGCCGCTGCCGGACGATGCCGACATCCAGATCCGGGGCCGCCATGATCAGCGTGCCGGTCTTCAGCATCAGCTTGGGGTGGATACCCGCGCCGCGCGCCTCGATCATCAGCTCCCGCAGGGCGGTTGTGACCACATCTGTGCCCCGCGAATGCGCGATGATGTCGATGCTGTCGACCTCGGGCATGGCGGCCAGCATGCGCAGAAATTCCTTGGTGTGGTGGACCGAAAACACACCCGCGTCCCGGTCGCGGAAATAGCCCAGCGGGCCAAACCCGTTGCCCGCAGGCCAGGTGAACGAAATCGGGACGGATTCGCGCCCGGCAAAGTGCCACATGTTGGCCAGTGTCGTCAGGCTGTCCTCGAATTCGCTGTTAAAGCCGTGGACATAGATCAGAAGACTGCGGTTGCCGGTTTGCCGGATCTCATTGGCGATCACCTCCTGAAAGCGGGCGGCCTGCGCGTTGTAGATATCCAGCGCATCCTGCAGATGCGTGAGACGCCCGACATCGCGGGCATAGGGCAGCGGCGTTGTCTCGAACCGCACGACCTCTTCGAATTCGGGGACCCACAGGCTCGACACCCGTTGGTCGGAATCCGCGCGCGTGCGCTCCAGCAGCTCTTCCCAGCCCAGATCGCGCCCAAATTTGACCGTCGCCGCCCCAAACGCCATCGAATCCGACCGGCTTGCGCCATAGCTCTGCCCGTTGGGGGCGCGGTCGGTCATGTAGAAGATCTTGGGCTCCGCCGTGCGCCAGACTTCGGGCACAAGGTCGTCGGGATAATTCTCACCAGTGCGGTAGAGGTTCGGGGGCGGTGCAAGGTTGATACCGACCGCACAACCGCCAAGGATGAAGCAGGCCGCAAACAGGATAAACCGCCGCATGTCGGGCACTTCCATCAGTTTCGCTGCCTTCCGCTAGCACGTTTCGGGCCACTTCACCAAATGACATATCGCGGGCGGGCGGTGCATTGCCCTTTGCCCCGCCGAGCGCTAGACGAAACGGCGTAATCTGATCCGGGAGAATGCCATGGCGGCCTATCAATATGTCTATCACATGTCGGGTGTGTCCAAGACCTATCCCGGCGGCAAGAAGTGCTTTGAGAACATCCACCTGAATTTCTTGCCCGGCGTGAAGATCGGCGTTGTGGGCGTGAACGGTGCCGGTAAGTCCACGCTGATGAAGATCATGGCGGGGATGGACAAGGATTTCACCGGGGAGGCCTGGGCGGCTGAGGGTGCGAAGGTCGGCTATCTGCCGCAGGAGCCGCAGTTGGACCCCGCGCTGAGCGTGCGCGAGAACGTGATGCTCGGTGTGGCGGAGAAGAAGGGTATTCTGGACCGCTACAACGAGCTGGCCATGAACTATTCCGACGAGACGGCGGATGAGATGGCTGCGCTTCAGGACCAAATTGATGCAGAGAACCTGTGGGATCTGGATTCGCAGATTGATGTCAGCATGGAGGCGCTGCGCTGCCCGCCCGATGATGCGGATGTGACGACTTTGTCAGGAGGTGAGGCGCGCCGCGTTGCGCTGTGCAAGCTGCTCTTGGAAGCGCCTGACATGCTGCTGCTCGATGAGCCGACCAACCACCTCGATGCCGAGACCATCGCTTGGTTGCAACAGCACTTGATTGACTACAAGGGCACGATCCTGATCGTGACTCACGACCGGTACTTCCTCGATGACATCACCGGGTGGATTCTGGAACTCGACCGTGGTCGTGGCATTCCCTACGAGGGCAACTACTCCGCCTGGCTGGAGCAGAAGGCCAAGCGGCTGGAGCAGGAAGCGCGCGAGGACAAGAGCCGCCAGAAGACGCTGGAGCGCGAACTGGAATGGATGCGGCAGGGCGCGAAGGCGCGGCAGGCCAAGTCCAAGGCCCGGATCAACGCCTATAACGAGATGGCCGAGCAATCCGAGCGCGAGAAGCTGACGCGCGCACAGATCGTCATTCCGAACGGGCAGCGGCTCGGGTCCAAGGTGATCGACGTGGCCGGGCTGACGAAGGCAATGGGGGACAAGTTGCTGGTCGAGGGGCTCGACTTCTCCCTGCCGCCCGGCGCGATTGTCGGCGTCATCGGCCCCAACGGCGCGGGCAAGTCGACGCTGTTCAAAATGCTGACCGGGCAGGAAACGCCCGATGCCGGGACCATCGAACTCGGTGACACGGTGCAACTGTCCTATGTCGACCAGTCGCGCGACGATCTGGCCGATGGGGACACGGTGTGGGAAGCGATCAGCGGCGGGGCCGAGGTGATCGAGCTGGGCGACGCGCAGGTGAACTCCCGCGCCTATTGCTCGTCCTTCAACTTCAAGGGCGGCGACCAGCAAAAGAAGGTGTCGCTGCTATCAGGCGGTGAGCGCAACCGCGTCCACATGGCGCGGCTGTTGAAAGAGGGCGGCAACGTGCTGCTGCTCGACGAGCCGACCAACGATCTGGACGTGGAGACGCTGCGGGCGCTGGAAGACGCTTTGGTGGATTTCGCCGGCTGCGCGGTCGTGATCTCGCACGACCGGTTCTTCCTCGACCGGATCTGCACGCATATCCTTGCGTTCGAAGGCGACGCGCATGTGGAGTGGTTCGAGGGGAATTTCGAGGACTACGAGGAAGACAAGAAGCGTAGACTGGGGCCGGATGCCCTTGAACCCAAAAGGCTCAAGCACAAGAAATTCGTTCGCTGAACGAATTTCTTGTGCAGGCTTTTGGGTTCAAGGCGTGCGCGAAAGAGTTTTTGCGTAGCAAATGCGCGTAGCGGCACTCCGTTGGGTATAGCTTACATGTAAGACAGTCGACGGCGAGCTACGAGTAACACCTCTCAAAAATATGCAAGCTAGCGTATTGCATAGCGACCAGTTCAATCTCACTGAAACAGAAAAGAGCACCCGAAGGTGCTCTTAATGATTACCCGAACTAACGATAACCCGTGTATCCGGCGCAGTTCGAGGGGCTCTGTTGATTTGTATGTGGACACAAAATGTGCCGAGGTCAAGGAATTATGTAGGCAATAAGTTGCCAAGGTGTTACCGCTACGATCTCAGCGCTACAGATAGTGGAGTCAAAGATGGACCGCACAGAATATCGAGTTCACGTGTTTGCGGACTTTTGGAACTACACGCTTAGCGCGCAGGAAAAACAACAAAAGTTTTCGACGGATTGGAAACGATTCCCCAAGATACTCACACGTGAGGCTGGCGCACTAATTGATCCCAGTGCGCTGGTGGTCTACGCGGGCATGAATGTGTACGGCTCATACAATGCAAACACAGAGAACCGCCTGAAGAACTGGGCAACTAGCGTTCTTGATACTTTCCCCGGAGTAAACGCTCAGTTCAAACCTAGGACAAAGAAAAAAGGCTATCCTTCTTGCCCAAAGTGCCACACTAGCGTTGAAAAATGCGCATCTTGTTCGTCTGACATGCGAGGGACAGAAGAAAAGGGTGTTGATACGAGGCTTGCTACAGACTTGGTGAGCTTAGCTTGGGAGGATGCCTACGATGTGGCTGTTTTGGTGACCTCAGACCAAGACTTTGTTCCAGCTGCCGAAATTCTCCAAAACAAAGGTAAGAAGGTAATTCACGCTGCGTTCCCTCCGCACGGATGGCACCTAAAACAGAAGTGTTGGGGCTCCATTGATTTAGGCAAGTTCATGAAAGAATTCGAGTTCAAAAAAATGAAGTGAGCCGCGGACGGACTGGCTCACCACATCGCGTCTCTACAACAAATAAGCCCAAACCAGCACCACCGGCAGGCCAAACGCAAACGCGATCATAAACAGCTTCGCCGCATGGCTGATCTTGCCAAAAAGCCCATCCCCAATCGATCCTTCGCCGTAATTCATAGCCGCCGACATCACGACATAGCCGCTCTTCTCTCGCGCCACCTTCTCGCGGTTGATCGAGGCCATCGCAGCCTGGTACCGCGCGTCCATGCGCTGTTGCTCATCGAGGTTCGGTTGCAAATTTTCCATACGTGTCATGTGGTGCGCACTCCCTTGCTCGGCAACTACATGGGTCAAAACCCGCGCACGTCCAGTTTTGCCAACAAAAAAGGCCAGCCCGCAGGCTGGCCTTTGCCGATGCGATGAAAACCGCTTTTAGTTCAGCGCCTTGTCCGTGATCTGGTGCGTCCATGCGCCCTCGGGCGCGGCGGTGATCACCGGATCCGACCCGCCCGCCAGCAGCGATTCAACCGTACGTTCGTAGTCGGCAGGCTCCAGCGCGCCGTTGGACCCGGCGGTCAGCTTGGCCACCTCACCCATCATCCGCTTCTGGTGTTTTTCGGTCTGGGCGCCGGTCTCGTCATACTCCAGTACGATCATTGCGGCCTCGTCCGGGTTCTCCTCGGCATATTTCCAGCCTTTCATGGAGGCGCGGACGAAGCGGACCATCTTGTCCTCGAAGGCCGGGTCGGTGAGGTTTTCCTCGAGCACGTAAAGCCCGTCTTCGAGCGTCGCGACGCCGTTGTCTTCGTATTTGAAGACGGTCAGTTCTTCGGGCGTGAGCCCTGCATCAATGACCTGCCAGTATTCGTTGTAGGTCATGGTGGACACGCAGGCCGCCTGCCCGTTCAGGATCGGATCGACGTTAAAGCCCTGCTTCAGCACCTCGACGCCGTTGTCAGAGCCGTCGGTGGGGATCTCAAGCTGGCTCATCCACGACAGGAACGGGAATTCGTTGCCAAAGAACCAAACGCCGAGCGTCTTGCCGGGGAAGTCAGCGGTGGTCTCGACCCCGGCATCCTTACGGCAGGTCAGCATCATGCCCGAGGACTTGAACGGCTGCGCGATGTTGACCATGGGCAGGCCCTTTTCGCGGGCTGCGAGGGCAGCTGGCATCCACTCCACCGTGACGTCGGCACCGCCGCCGGCCAGCACTTGCGTGGGCGCGATGTCGGGGCCACCGGGCTTGATGGTGACGTTCAGGTCTTCTTCATCGTAGAACCCTTTTTCCAGCGCCACGTAGTAGCCCGCGAACTGCGCCTGCGTGACCCATTTCAGCTGCAAGGTGACGTCATCCGCCGCCCATGCACCCGTGGCGGTCAGCGACAGCGCTGCCAGAGTTGCTTTGATTTTCATGATACCCTCCGAGGTTGGTTTTGTTATCCGCGTTGTGACGGGTGCCAGAAGGTCACCCTCTTTTCGATCCAGGCCACGATGCCATAAAGCGCCGTGCCTGCCAAAGCTGCGACGGCGATTTCAGCCCAGACGAGGTCGATGCTCAAGCTGCCGACGCCGGTCGAGATGCGAAATCCCATGCCGCGCGTGGGGGAGCCGAAATATTCGGCAACGATGGCCCCGATGAGCGCCAGCGTGGTGGCGATTTTCAGTCCGTTGAAGATGAACGGCATGGCAGCGGGCAGGCGCAGGCGGATGAGCGTCTGCCAGTAGCCCGCCGCATAGGTCCGCATCAGGTCGCGCTGCATGGCGCTGGCTTCGTTCAAGCCCTGCACAGTGTTCACGAGGATGGGGAAGAACACCATCACCACAACCACAGCCGCCTTCGACTGCCAGTCAAAGCCGAACCAGTTCACCATGATGGGCGCGATGCCGACGATGGGCAGGGCGGCGACGAAATTGCCGATGGGCAGCAGGCCGCGTGTCAGGAACGCCGACCGGTCGATGGCGATTGCGGCAACAAAGGCGGCGATGGCTCCGATGGCAAAGCCCCGCAGCGCACCCTTGAGCACGGTTTGTTGGAAGTCGATCCACAAAATGTCAGTGGATGCGGCAAAGGTCTGCGCCACCGTCGAGGGCGCGGGCAGGATCACGGGTGAGACGCCGAAGCCACGCACCAGCCCTTCCCAGATCACCAGCAGCGTCAGGCCAAAGATCACGGGCACGGCAATGCGCACCGCGCGGATCTCGCCCCGGCGCGCGAGCCAAGCGTTCGAAGCCCACCCGCCCAGCCAGGCCACAAGCGCAAGGACCAGCCACATCATGTTGCCATCCCCATGCGCTTCAGTGTCACGCGCTGGATCACGTCAAGCAATGTCACCAGCGCCCCCGCCAGCACCGCCGCAGCAAACAGCGCCGACCAGATTGCCAGAGGCGTGCCGAACTGGTCCCCGATCAGAATACGCGCGCCGAGGCCGGAAATAGCCCCCGTTGGCAACTCGCCCACGATTGTCCCCACAAGTGCGGCCGCAATCCCGACCTTCAGCGAAGTGAACAGATAGGGCACCGAGGCTGGCAGACGCAGGCGCAGGAAACTCTGCAACCCGCTGGCGTTATAGGTCCTGAGCAGATCAAGCTGCGACGTGTCCGGCGCCCGCAGCCCCTTCACCATGCCCACGAGCACCGGGAAGAAACACAAATACGCCGAAATCACCGCCTTCGGTACCCCCCGCCCCTCGATCCCGACCTGAGAAGACAGGACAATGATCATCGGCGCCAGCGCCACAATGGGAATGGTCTGACTAATGATGGCCCAGGGCATAAGGCTCAACTGCGCGGTCCGGGAGTAGACAATGGCCACCGCTCCTACGATGCCCAGAAGCGTGCCCAGAGCAAACCCCCACAGCGTCGATTGCAAAGTGATCCAACTGTGGTAAATCAGCCCCCGCTTCGACCAGGGCCGGCCCTTGGCCACCATCTCGCCCGTGGTTTTCCACAACTCCTGCCCCACCTGCGCAGGCGTCGGCAACCGAGGCCGTTCCAGGGCGTAGCCCAGCCCCACATGCTCCGAATTGTCCAGCATCAGCCGCCATACCGACACGTCGCGGCGCGGCACAGACCCTTCCGGCACAACAGCCGCCCCCGCCCGCTCCGCCTGATCCAGCGCCACGCGCACGTTCATGGGGGCCACGGCCAGGTACCAGATCCCGACAATCACGGCCAAAACAGTCAGAACAGGGAACACCGACTTCACTACAAACGCCCCTGCTTCATTTCGCCAGAAAAACCGCCCCCGGAGGGCCGATCCGCCAAATGCCGAACCTCAGTCATAGGCATGCCCCGCCCGCAACCCGTCCCGCACCCGGTGCGCAATCTGCAGGAACTCGGGGCTTTCCCGAATATCCAAAGGTCGCTCCCGCGGCAGCGTGCTCTCGATCACATCCGTGATCCGTCCGGGGCGCGGCGACATCACAACGATCTTGGTCGACAGATACACCGCCTCGGGGATCGAGTGGGTGACAAAAGCGATGGTTTTCTCTGTCCGCGCCCAAAGCTGCAACAACTGCTCGTTCAGGTGATCGCGCACAATCTCGTCGAGCGCACCAAAGGGCTCGTCCATCAGCAGGATGTCCGCATCAAAAGCCAGCGCGCGTGCAATCGACGCGCGCTGCTGCATGCCGCCGGAGAGTTGCCAGGGGAATTTCTTTTCAAAGCCCGAGAGCTCCACCAGTTCCAGCGTCCGCGCCACTCGGTCGGCCTGCTCCGCTTTGGAATACCCCATGATCTCCAATGGCAGCGAGATATTGCGTCCAATCGTCCGCCAGGGATAAAGCCCCGCCGCCTGAAACACGTAACCATAAGCGCGAGACTTCCGGGCCTCCTCTGGCGTGGTTCCGTTCACGGTGATGGCGCCGCCAGTGGGCTGCTCCAGATCCGCCATGCAACGCAGAAAGGTCGTCTTGCCACAGCCCGAGGGCCCGATGAAGGACACGAAGTCGCCCTTGGCGATATCCAGTGAAACACCCTTTAGCGCATGGACAGGACCGTCATTGGTTTGAAACGTCAAATCTAGCGATTTGGCTTGAACTACGTTCTGTGTCGTCACTGCAGGGCCAGTCTTGCCAATGTCTTGAAATCCGATGCGGGACGCGTGGTCAGCGCAACAATATCATCCATCGCGTTGTCCGCATGATAAGCCACGATCCGGTAACCGATGGTGTAACCCGCCCAAACCGGATGTTGCCCGGTGCCAAAGAACCACTCCCCATGGTCATACGCCTGGTCCCACTCCGCGATAACCTGATCGGCCAGAGCCGCGGTATCACCCAACGCGCATTCCCAGGGCTCCGGCGGAGATGCGTAGAGGTCGCGCACAAAGACACCGGCCAGTCCCTCACTGATCAAGGCTTCGCCCAATGTCGCACCGTATCCCGGCCCACGCCAACGCAGAATATGGTTGATCTCATGCGCCAGGGTCCGCTCCAAAGGCGTATCCAGATTGCTCTCGAAGGCATCTGCCTCGGGATCGAAGGACAGGTAGACCATCCACCCATTCGGAGCAAAACCCACATGCCCGAGCTCGCGGATGACCCGCGGGCTGTCCTGCACCACGATGTCCAACTGTTCTACAGCCACGCGGTCTCTCACCCGCTTATGCGTGCGCGCAATGGCCGCTTCGATCGAGCCGCGCCAGGGTTTGAGCCGCCCCCGCGCATCCGCAAAATGGGTGGTCCAGTCCGCGCCCATCAAATCCCCGCCGGAATATTCAACGGATCGCGCTCGATCATCTTCGGCGCCGTCAGCGCTTTCCACTTCGACAGCGCCACCGACGCCGACGGGAAGGCCGGGCGCGGCACGAACTTGCCCCGACCGGGCTGCGGCTGCGAATTCTGGCCCCAGGCCCAGATCACCTCGCCCCGGCTCAGCGTATACCGCGACTGCGCCTTGACTTCGAACCCTTCGAAGACGTTGTAATCCAGCACCGAGTGGTGATTGGCAGGCGAAATCGTCTTGGTGATCTTCGGATCCCACACCACGATATCCGCATCGGCCCCCTCGACCAGTGCCCCCTTCTTCGGATAGATGTTCAGGATCTTGGCCACATTGGTCGAGGTACAGGCCACAAATTCGTTCGGCGTCAGACGCCCTGTCTCCACCCCTTCGGTCCAGAGCACGGCCAACCGCTCCTCCAACCCGTTCGAGCCGTTGGGAATGATGCGGAAATCGTCACGCCCTGCCCGCTTCTGCTCGGTATTAAAGGCCGCATGGTCCGTCGCCACCACCTGCAGCGACCCAGCCTGCAGGCCTGCCCAAAGCGAGTCCTGATGATCCTTCGACCGGAAGGGTGGCGACATCACCCGCCGCGCGGCATGGTCCCAATCCTTGTTGAAATACTCGCTCTCATCCAGCGTCAGGAACTGGATCAGCGGCTCGCCATAGACGCGCATGCCCTTCTGCCGCGCGCGCCGGATCGCCTCATGCGCCTGCTCGCAGGACACATGCACGATGTAGAGCGGCACATTGGCGGCATCCGCAATCATGATGGCACGGTTGGCCGCCTCGCCTTCAACCTCCGGCGGGCGGGAATAGGCGTGGCCCTCTGGCCCCGTGATCCCCTGATTGAAGTACTTCTCCTGCAGGGCCGCCACCACGTCGCCATTCTCTGCATGGACCATCGGCAAGGCACCCAGCTCGGCACAGCGCTGGAAGGACGCGAACATCTCGTCATCCTCAACCATCAAAGCACCCTTATAGGCCATGAAATGCTTGAAGGAATTGACGCCCATATCGACGGCGTCCTTCATCTCGTTAAAGACATTCTCGTTCCAGCCCGTGATCGCCATGTGATAGCCGACATCCGAACAGATCTGCGGCGCGGATTTGCGGTGCCATTCGTTGATCGCGTTCTTGATCGACCCGTCGGCCCCCGGCAGACAGAAATCCACAACCATCGTAGTCCCGCCGACGGCAGCCGCCCATGTGCCGGACTCAAACGTCTCGGCGGCGGTCGTGCCCATAAACGGCATCTCCAGATGCGTGTGCGGGTCGATGCCACCGGGAATGACATAGGCGCCCTCGGCGTCGATATACTCGTCACCCACCAGATCTTCGCCAATCTGCTTGATGGCCTCGCCCTCGACCAGCACATCGGCCTTCCAGGTCCGGTCTGCCGTACACACCATCCCACCTTTGATCACCTTGGTCATGTCATCTCTCCTCTGTCAGCTGTTTCTTCTGACGAAAAATACGACGGGGTCTGGGGCAAAGCCCCAGTCACACGCTCGCAAAACACCCCAGCGCCGGCCCATGCACCCCAATATCCAAGGGCCCGAAATCACTCTCCACACACAGCGAAAAGTAACCCGCGCGCGGCAAATATACCACGCGGTAGGCACCATCGCTGCGGGTCACGGTCCAGCAGCGCTGCGTGATGCCGCCGCTGAAGTTCACCGTGCATTCAAACGGCTGAACAAGCGCATCCTCAAAGGCTTGCACAAGGTTCCGCTCGGCCGCGGTCCCGCGCGGCGCATCCAGCGCTTCGGCGGCCACCAGATCGGCGATGCGATCGGCAAGGCTCAGATCAGGATCAATCACGCCACCACCCCGCGCCGGAATTTTGCAAAAATTCCGGTCCGTTTTCCGTGTCGGAAAACGACACGCTCACCCGACGATCTCCGCCGTCTCGACAACCGCGTGCATCAGCACATCCGTGCCCGCTGCGGCCCACTCTTTCGAGATTTCTTCCGCTTCATTGTGGCTCAGCCCATCGACACAGGGACACATCACCATCGCCGTCGGCGCCACCTGGTTGATCCAGCAGGCATCATGCCCCGCGCCGGAGATGATGTTCTGATGCGAATACCCCAACCGCTCCGCAGCAGACCGCACCGCGGTAACACAGCCCTCGTCAAAGGCCACCGGGTCAAACCCACCGACCTTCTCGAATGAAATGCGCAGCCCCATCTCGTCCGCGATCTTCTGACCTTCAGCGCGCAGCCGCGCCTCCATGTCCTCGATCACTCTCAGGTCCGGTGATCGGAAATCGACGGTAAACACCACCTTCCCCGGGATCACGTTGCGCGAGTTCGGATAGACGTCGATATGCCCCGCCGCGCCCACGGCATGGGGCGCATGAAACCACGCAATCTCGTCCACTTTTTCCAGCACCCGCGCCATGCCCAACCCGGCATTCTTGCGCATCGGCATGGGGGTCGATCCGGTGTGACTGTCTTTCCCCTCAATCGTCACCTGCGTCCACGACAGACCCTGCCCGTGCGTGACAACGCCAATATCCTTGCCCTCGGCCTCAAGGATGGGCCCCTGTTCGATGTGCAGCTCAAAAAAGGCGTGCATCTTCCGCGCGCCCACCTCTTCCTCGCCACGCCACCCAATGCGCTCCAGCTCATCTCCAAACGTCTTGCCCTCGGCATCGACCCGGTCATAGGCCCAGTCCTGCGTGTGAATGCCTGCAAACACCCCCGAAGACAGCATCGCAGGGGCATAGCGTGTCCCCTCTTCATTGGTGAAATTTGTCACCACGATGGGATGTTTCGTCTTCACATCCAGATCGTTCAGGGTGCGGATGATCTCCAACCCCCCAAGCACGCCCAATACGCCGTCATACTTCCCGCCAGTCGGCTGCGTATCCAGATGCGAGCCCACATAGACCGGCAGCGCATCGGGATCGGCACCGGGCCGCATCGCAAACATGTTGCCCATCTGGTCGAGCCCCATGGAACAGCCTGCCGCCTCGCACCACGCCTGAAACAAGGCACGCCCCTCGGCATCCTCGTCGGTTAATGTCTGCCTGTTGTTCCCACCGGCCACACCGGGGCCGATCTTGGCCATCTCCATCAGGCTGTCCCACAGCCGCTCACCGTTGATCCGCAGGTTCTCGCCCGGTGCCGCCATGTGATGTCCCCTTCTGCCGATGGCCCTGAACTTTTTGACCAATTGGTAAAGCTACGATTGCCAGCGTACGCTTTTCTGTCAAGAACTGCTTTGAACAGAATTGCCCAAGCGCCACGCATCTGCCTAGACTTGCAGCACATCACAAAGGACATGCCAATGCCCGACGGCGCCGAAAAGAAACCCAGCCGCATCCAGCTGCGCAACCGCAGCCTGATCCTGGATGCCGCACTCGACGTGTTTTCCGCCCACGGCTACCGCGGCGCCACCCTCGACCAGATCGCCGAGGCGGCGGGCCTCTCCAAACCCAACATCCTCTACTACTTCTCCGGCAAGGAAGAGATCCACGTCACCCTGCTGAACCAGTTGATGGAGACATGGCTAGACCCCCTGATTGAAATGGATGCCAGCGGCGACCCGCTCCAAGAATTATTGGCCTATGTCCAGCGCAAGCTTGACATGGCCCGCGAACTGCCGCGCGAAAGCCGCCTCTTCGCAGGCGAGATCATTCAGGGCGCGCCACGCATGCTGCCCCATCTCGAGGCGGACCTGAAACCGCTCTTTGATGAGAAATGTGCCGTGATCCAGGCCTGGGTGGATGCGGGCAAGCTGGCGCCCGTCGATCCGCGCCACCTGGTCTTTTCGATCTGGTCAACCACCCAGCACTACGCCGACTTCGCTGTCCAGATCGGCGTTCTGATGAGCACGGACAAACCGGCGCCTGGCGCCGACGCCTACCTGCGCGACCTTTTCACCAACCTGCTTACACCCGCCAATCGTTAACGGTTCGGTAACCTTCATTACCGATCTCCGTCCTTCATTAACCTTCCATTCACACCGCTCGCAGCACAACGGAGCCGGGTGAGGGCGCAAGCCTATGAGTGGAATATGAGTATCTTATCAATTTTCGGCGGCGGAGGAGGCAGTCCGCAAACGGTACAGCAGCCATCGAACCAACAACAGACCGGGGACAGTACCGACCAGACAAGCGCCGCGGCAAATGAAAGCCAGGACAGCGGGTCCGCAACCTCGGGCAATGCCGCGCAGACACAGGACACTACGGCACCGGCCCCTGCGACCGGTACGGATCAATCCACAGCGACCGCAGCCGCACCACCGCCCGAGCCGCAGGCCGAAGCGGCGCGGGTCAACACGTTGGGTGAAAGCGGCAACGCAACACCCACGCAGACCATCGTCGAAGCCGCCATCGCGGAAACCCCTGAGCAGATCGAGGCAGACGCCCGCCGCTTTGCCGAAGCCGCGCAAGAACAACAGCGGCTTGAGTTGCTGATCGAAGCGGTGAACACGCCTGTTGAAACCGCCCCCCTAACCGCCCCGGCGGCAGAGACGGACGAGACTGCAGCCTCCGCGAAAGAGGATGGAACGCCCGTCTAGTGCGCTGACGCGAACCTGTTACTCGGCGGCAGTGGCCGCCGGGTTGTTCGGGTGGGTCGTCCAATTCGCATAATCCGGCTCGACGACCTTGCCCGTGCGTGGGTCTGTGTCACCCACCGCCATCGGCTCCATCGTGATGCAGTTTTCGACCGGGCACACGTTGACGCACAGGTTACAGGCCACGCATTCCTCGTCGATCACCTCGAACACGCGGTCGTCCGACATCGAAATCGCCTGGTGCGAGGTGTCCTCGCAGGCTGCAAAACACCGTCCGCACGAGATACACAGATCCTGGTTGATCTTGGCCTTCGCCACGTAGTTCAGGTTTAGGTACTGCCAGTCGGTCACATTGGGCACCGCGGCCCCTTTGAAGTCGTCGATGCTGGCGTGGCCCTTTTCGTCCATCCAGTCCGACAGACCACTGATCATCTCCTGCACGACCTTGAAGCCGTAGGTCATCGCAGCAGTACACACCTGCACGTTGCCGCAGCCCAAGGTGATGAACTCCGCCGCATCGCGCCATGTGGTGATGCCGCCAATGCCCGAAATGGGCAGGCCATGCGTTTCGGGGTTGCGTGCAATCTCCGACACCATCGACATCGCGATGGGCTTGACCGCAGGCCCGCAATAGCCCCCGTGCGACCCCTTCCCGTCAATCGACGGCTCCGGCGACATCGTGTCGAGGTTGACCGACGTGATCGAGTTGATCGTGTTGATCAGGCTCACGGCATCCGCGCCACCTGCCTTCGCTGCAGCCGCAGGCTTGCGAATATCGGTGATGTTCGGTGTCAACTTCACGATGACCGGCTTCGAATAGTACTGCTTGCACCAGCGCGTCACCATTTCGATGTATTCGGGCACCTGCCCCACGGCAGACCCCATGCCCCGCTCGCTCATCCCGTGCGGGCAGCCAAAGTTCAGCTCGATGCCATCGGCGCCTGTATCCTCAACGAGCGGCAGGATGGCTTTCCACGCCTCCTCCTCACAGGGCACCATGATCGACACGATCATGGCCCGGTCGGGATAGTCGGCTTTGACGCGCTTGATCTCTTCCAGATTGGTATAGAGATCACGGTCGGTGATCAGTTCGATGTTGTTCAGACCCAAAAGCCGCCGGTCCGCGCCGTAGATCGCGCCATAGCGCGGCCCGTTCACGTTGACGACGGGCGGCCCTTCGGATCCCAGCGTCTTCCAGACAACACCGCCCCACCCCGCCTCAAAGGCGCGGCGGACATTGTATTCCTTGTCCGTGGGCGGGGCCGAGGCCAGCCAGAAGGGGTTAGGGGATTTAATCCCGACGAAATCACTTTGCAGGTTTGCCATCGTTCTCTCCCTCCGCTCAGGCCGTCAGGCTCGCGTGAATATCCATCGCCGCATCGCGGCCCTCAGCCACGGCCGTCACGGTCAAGTCGTCACCACCAGCGGCACAATCGCCCCCCGCCCAGACACCGTTTATCGACGTGCGCCCGGCACCGCTCACCGCGATCTTGCCACCCTCCAGATTAGGCAACGCATCGCCTTCCAGCGTCTGACCAATGGCGCGCAGTACCTGATCTGCAGGGATACGCACCATCTCGCCCGTGCCAGTCATATCGTCGTTCACGTATTCAAACTCTATCTCGCGCACGGCCCCGTTGCCATGCACCGCGCGCGGCACGACATGGGTCATGATCCGCACGCCCTTGGACGCGGCAAGATCCTGTTCGAACACACTCGCATTCATACGGTCCCGCCCTCGGCGATAGGCCAGGGTTACGTTCAGAGCACCCAACAACTTGGACTGAACGGCCGCATCCACCGCCGTCATACCACCACCGATGACAACCACATCGCGACCGACCGGCAACGCACCCATGTCAGACGCCTGCCGCAGATCAGCGATGAAGTCGACGGCGTTGAGAACACCATCCTTGTCGCCACCCTCGACAGCCAGCGCGTTCACACCGCCCAGCCCCATGCCAAGGAACACGGCATCAAAGTCACCCTTCAACTGCTCCAGCGTTACATCGCGCCCCAGCGCCTCGCCATGCTCGAGGGTGATACCACCGATCTTGAGCAGCCAGTCCACTTCGGCCTGCGCAAACCCTTCGGGTGTCTTGTAGGCCGCGATCCCGTATTCGTTCAGCCCCCCCGGCTTGGGCAGAGCGTCATAGACGGTCACGTCGTGACCCAGCATCGCCAAGCGGTGCGCGCAGGACAGACCAGCAGGCCCCGCGCCCACCACGGCCACCGTCTTCCCCGTGGCCTCAGCGCGCCTGAAAGGATGGATGCCCTGTTCTTGCAAATGATCCGTGGCATAGCGCTGAAGCTGCCCGATCTTGACCGGCTTGCCCTCGGCCAACTCGCGCACACAGGCCTCTTCACACAACGTCTCTGTCGGACAGACCCGCGCGCACATGCCGCCCATGATATTTTGGCTCAGTATGGTCTTGGCCGCCGCATCCGGCGTGCCGGTCGCGATCTGTCGGATGAAAAGCGGGATGTCGATGTCTGTCGGGCACGCCGTGATGCAGGGCGCGTCATGACAGAAATAACAGCGATCCGCGGCTACCAGCGCTTCATGCGCATCCATAGCCGGATGCAAGTCCGAAAAATTGTCGGCATAGGCACCGTCGTCAAGGCGGCCCGCCGCAAGACCCGGTGAGAAAGGAGATGGCTTCATGGCTACCCCATTTGCAAGATTTGATCGTATGAAACGCTCTCACAGGTCGAAAATTTTATCAACTGGTAAAAAAGACCTGACCCCGTCGTTTCCCCCCTCCTGCACAAAGAAGCGGCAGTTTGCCGGTGCGGCCGTGCGAGGCCGGAAGGCCTTGAAAAACATGAAAACGGTGCCATATCTCGCCGTGCTACATCATCTATCGACCCACTGCTCCTTCCGGCTCAGTCACTCGATCTCATGACAACGCCAAGGTTGCCGCATGTTGCGGGCAACATTCAAAGGAGAAACGACGATGGCCAACGGCACCGTCAAATGGTTCAACACCACCAAAGGCTACGGCTTCATCGCCCCGGAATCGGGCGGCAAGGACGTATTCGTTCACATCTCGGCCGTCGAACGTTCGGGCCTCACGGGCCTCGCCGACAACCAGAAGGTCACATTCGACCTGGAAGCCGGCCGTGACGGACGCGAAAGCGCGGTGAACATCGCACTGGCGTAAGCCTTTCGCGAAACACCAGTTTCAGGGCGGTGCGCTTTTCGGTGCGCCGCCTTTTCTTTTTTACAACCTTCGGAGCCTCCGGCGGGGATTTTTTAAAACAGGGAAGAAAGGACCCGCGGCTCTCTACAGGCGTCGCACCACCCTGGTTTCTTCTCTTTCCAAATACGGCGGGGTTTGGGGCAGCGCCCCAATAAAGAATGTCGTCGCGGCACGCGGCCTTTGGATCACGGCCCGGTCCAGTCTACACCGGTGGCCTCTTCAATCTTCAAAAGGCCCACAGGCCAGGGCTGCATCAAGGCTTTCACCGCGTCGATGTCGTCGCTCATCCACGTCTGCAGATCGGCGCGTTCGAGCAAAACGCCCATCCTGTGATGTATGGGCGCCACGTCCGCATTTGGCTCACAGGTGACCGCCGCCACTTGAGGCACCTGCAATCCGCCCGGCGCCGTCCAGACATCGGTGACCGCCGCGAAATAAAGAAAGCCGCCGTCCTTCGGCACAATCCGCCATGCGGTTTTCTTGCGTTTTTCTCCGGTCCACTCGTACCAGCCATTGACCGGGATGACCGCCCGGCCAACGCCCTGGAACGCCTGCTTTTCGAACAGCGTCTCGGACCGCGCGTTGATGATGTTCTGCATAACGGGCCGACCGCGGGCGTTGACGCGACCCACGGGGACAATGCCCCAGCGCATCCGGGTCAGGGCACCATCAAAGACGATGATCTCCTGGCTTGGAGAGATGTTGTGGCGGGCGGGTTCATTGTCGACTGCGCCCGCGGGCACACCGAGGGCGGCCGTCAGGTCCGACACCGGGTCGGTGAAAAAGAACCGCCCCGGCATTCTACTCGACCCGTGCGATCAGCGCCTCGACGCTCGGGCCAACCCCCTCGACGATCCGCGCAACACCGGTCGCGTTGGGGTGAATGCCGTCGGGCTGCATGAAACTGCGCACATCTGCAGGATCCGTATCCGGCCCACCCAGCCCCGCAAAGAAGCTGTCGAGGAAGAGCGTGCCGTATTCCTCGGCTATCTCCGGGTACATCGCATCGAACGCCTGCTTGTAATCCGGGCCGTAGTTACCCGGCGCCTGCATGCCGACGACCAGCACCTCCACCCCGGCCTCCGTGGCGGCTTGCACGATGCCTTCGAGATTGGCCCGACTCACCTCTGGCGCGATGCCGCGGAGCAGGTCATTGCCGCCCAGCGTCACGATCATCGCGTCGACCTCGGGCGTGAGGGTCCACGCGACCCGGCTGAGCCCCCCTTGGGTCGTATCGCCCGACACACCCGCGTTGATGACGCTGACATCGTGCCCGGCCTCCGCCAACCACGCCTCAAGCTGCGGCACGAACCCCTGCTCAACGGGCAGCCCATAGCCCTGGGTCAGACTGTCACCCAATGCCGCAATCGTCACCGGCTCTGCCACAGCGGCACCAGCACACAGACTTATGACAATTGCACCTGTTACCTTGCCCATGCTGATCCGATCTCCATATGACGGCGTACACGACAATAAAGGCCGCTTGCGATGTCCGATCCAGTCCTCTCCCTCAAAAATGCAGCGCTCAGCCTCGATGGCAATGCCGGGCGGGTCGATATCCTGCATGGGATCACGCTGGACGTGGCCAAGGGCGAAACGGTCGGGCTGGTGGGGCCTTCGGGGTCCGGCAAGTCATCCCTTCTTATGATCATGGGCGGGCTGGAGCGGGCCACGGGCGGCACCGTAACCGCACTCGGCCAAGACCTGACAGCAATGAACGAAGACGCGCTTGCCCGCTTTCGGCGCGGGCATATGGGCGTGGTGTTCCAGAGCTTTCACCTGATCCCGACAATGACCGCGCTGGAAAATGTCGCGACACCGCTGGAACTGGCCGGCGTGCGCGATGCGTTTGACCGGGCGGAGGCAGAACTGGACGCAGTCGGCCTCGCCCACCGCAGCGGGCACTACCCCAGCCAGATGTCCGGGGGCGAACAACAGCGCGTGGCACTGGCCCGTGCGCTGGTCACCCGGCCCGAAATCCTGCTGGCCGATGAGCCCACGGGTAACCTCGACGGCGCAAACGGGCAGGCGATCATGGACCTGCTCTTTGCCCTGCGCGACCGGCACGGGGCCACGCTGGTGCTGGTCACCCATGCGCCTGATCTGGCCGCGCGCTGCGACCGGGTGATCCGTCTGGCGGATGGCCAGATCGAAGCGCCCGCGCGGGCCGCCGCCGAATGAGCCTTGCAACTTCTGCCCGCTTTGCCCGGCGCGAATTGCGCGGGGGCCTGCAGGGTTTCCGTATTTTTCTCGCCTGTCTGGCGCTGGGTGTGGCCGCGATTGCGGCTGTCGGGTCCGTGCGCTCTGCCATCGAGGCGGGACTGGAGCGCGAAGGCGCGGCCCTGCTGGGCGGTGATGCGGAGCTGGATTTCACCTACCGCTTTGCCACCGAGGAGGAGCGCGCCTGGATGGAGGGCATCGCGACCGAGGTGTCGGAGATTGCTGATTTCCGCTCCATGGCCGTGGTCAACCGGGGCGGAGAGACCGAGCGCGGGCTGACCCAGATCAAGGCTGTTGATGGGGCCTATCCGTTGATTGGCGCTGTGGAATTGGATCCAGCGATGCCACTGCCAGAGGCGTTGGCGGGGCAGGATGATCTGCCCGGTGCAGTGATGGAACGCGCATTGATCGACCGGCTCGGGCTGAGCACCGGCGACACGTTCCGCCTGGGCACGCAGGATTTTGTGCTGATGGCGACGCTTGCCCGCGAACCGGATAGTGCTGCCGGTGGCTTTGGGTTGGGGCCACGCACCATCGTGCTGCGCACGGCGCTGGAGAACGCGCAGCTGCTCGCCCCCGGCACGTTGTTCAATTCGCAGTACCGGCTGGATTTGCCGGATGGCACCGACCTTGCAGCGCTTGAGGATCAGGCGCGGGATCAGTTCGAGGCGACGGGTATGCGCTGGACTGACGCGCGCAACGGTACGCCGGGGGTGTCCGAATTCGTGGACCGGCTGGGCGCGTTTTTGGTTCTGGTAGGCTTGTCTGGCCTCGCCGTAGGGGGTGTCGGCGTGTCGGCGGCGGTGCGGGCGTATCTGTCCGGCAAGACATCGGTGATTGCCACGTTACGCACGCTTGGGGCTGAGCGGCGGACGATCTTTCAGACCTACTTTATTCAGATCGGCGTGTTGTCCCTGCTGGGTATCGCGATCGGGCTGGTGCTGGGGGCTTTTGTGCCGTTGGTGCTTGCCCCTGTGATCGAGGCACGCTTGCCGATCCCTGCCAGCTTCACGATCTTCCCCGCCCCGCTGATCGAGGCAGCGATCTATGGCCTGCTTACGGCCTTTGTCTTTACCCTGTGGCCGCTGGCGCGGGCCGAGGATGTGCGGGCAGCGACCCTGTTTCGCGATGCGCTCGACAAGGCGCGGCTGCTGCCGCGAATCGGCTACCTGTTCTGGATCGGTGTGGGATTGACCGCGCTGATCGGCCTCGCAGGCCTGTTCTCCGGCACATGGTGGCTGACGCTCTGGACCTCCGGCGGGATCGCCTTTGCCCTCGGCCTCCTGGCCCTCGCTGCCGTCCTGATCCGCTGGCTGTCGAAACGCACCGCCCCACGGGCCAAGGGGCGGCCCGCGCTGCGGTGGGCGCTTGGCGCCATTTCCGGCACACGCGAGGGGGCGGCTTCGGTGGTGCTGTCGCTGGGCCTTGGCCTGTCGGTCCTTGCCGCCGTGGGCCAAATCGACGGCAACCTGCGCAACGCGATTACCGGCAATCTGCCTGAGATTGCGCCCAGCTATTTCTTTGTCGACATCCAGCGCGACCAGATGGCGGGCTATACCGAGCGGTTGGAGAGTGACCCCGCCGTCAGCCGCATCGACAGCGCACCGATGCTGCGCGGCATCATCACCCGGATCAACGGGCAGCGCGCCGCGGACGTGGCGGGCGACCATTGGGTGCTGCAAGGCGACAGGGGTATCACCTATTCCGACACGCCCACCGAAAACACGCGCATCACCGCCGGTAAATGGTGGCCAGAGGACTACACGGGCGCCCCCCAAATCAGCTTTGCCGCCGAAGAGGCCGAAGAGATGGGCCTGTCCCTGGGCGACAGCATGACCATCAACATCCTGGGCCGCGACATCATCGGCACAATCACCTCGTTCCGCGAGGTGGATTTCTCCACCGCAGGCATCGGTTTCATCCTGTCGATGAACCCCGCAGCCCTCCAAGGCGCGCCGCATACATTCATCTCGACCGTCTACGCCGAAGACGGAGCGGAAACCCAGATCCTGCGCGACATCGCCAACGCCTATCCCAACGTGACGGCCATCCGAGTCCGCGACGCCATCGACCGGGTGAGCGAGGTGCTGTCCGGCCTCGCCGCCGCGACATCCTACGGCGCAGGCGCCACATTGCTCACGGGCTTCCTCGTTCTGATCGGCGCGGCGGCCGCAGGCACCCAAGCGCGCACATACGAAGCGGCCGTGCTGAAAACCCTCGGCGCCACACGCCAGCGCATCCTGATCAGCTTCGCCACCCGCGCCGCCCTCCTTGGCCTCGGCGCAGGTGCGGTGGCGCTCGCCGCAGGGATCGCAGGCGGCTGGGCGGTGAGTTACTACATCATGGACACCGACTTCACCGTCATCTGGCCCTCCGCCCTCGCCATCGTCATTGGTGGGGTAACGGCCACGCTGCTGGCGGGCCTCGCCTTTGCCTGGGGTCCGCTGGCGGCACGGCCCGCGCAGGTGCTGCGAGGACGCGAATAAGGTACGTTGCGGCAGTGCGGCAAGCCATGGCACACCATCGGCGATCCATGGAATCAAGGACTATTTTATGACCGACCAATTGCCCATGCCTGTCACCGCCCCACTGACCACGGCGCAAAAGACCCAGATCGTCAACCTGATCCGCCGCGCCGCCCGGGCCGAGATCATGCCCCGCTTTCGCCGCCTCGACGCAGGCGAGATCGACACCAAGCGCGACGAAACGGATCTGGTGACCCAAGCGGACACGGCAGCCGAAGCCATGATCACCCGCGGTCTGCAAATGGCCTTCCCTCATGCACTGGTCATCGGGGAAGAGGCAGTGTCATCCAACCCCAAACTGCTCGACGGTGTGGGCGAGGCCGAGCTTGCCTTCATCATCGACCCGGTCGACGGCACATGGAACTTCGCCAAAAACATGCCGCTCTTCGGCACGATGGTCTCGGTCTGCCGGTTTGGCGTACCGGTCTTCGGGCTGATCTATGACCCGGTCGGTAACGACCTGATCATGGCCGACAACACGTCTCCTGCGCAGTGGCTGACGCAAACCGGGCGTATTCGGCTCATCCATACAGCGGGCACGAAACCGCTGGGCGAGCTTGCAGGCTACGCGCATATCCGGCTGATGACGCCGGCGGATCAAGCGCTGATGTGGACCAAGGTGGGCGCGCTGGCCTTTATCGGCAGCCTGCGCTGTTCAGCGCACGAATATCGGCTTTTGGCGACCGGTGCGGTAGATTTCGTTCTATCCGCCACGCTTAACAGCTGGGACCATGCTGCCGGTGTCCTGATCTGCCAGCAGGCCGGCGGCAAGGCCGCAATGCTGGACGGGTCAGACTACACCGCCGCGACAACCGAGGGCTACCTGCTGTCCGCCGCATCGCCCGAGGTCTGGGACACGCTGGCCAAGCATTTCGCGGACCTGATGTCGGACACATGACGCCCTGGTTCTTTGGCTACGGCAGCCTCGTCAACCGGGCTACGCATGACTACCCGAACGCCCAGCGCGCCACGCTGAACGGCTGGCGCCGGGTCTGGGTGCGCACCGAACGGCGCGACGTGGTGTTCCTGTCGGTGCACGAGGCGCCGGGCCACCGCATCGACGGTCTGATCGCCACGGTGCCGCGCGCAGACTGGGCCGCACTTGACCTGCGCGAGACGGGGTACAACCGGATCGATGCCACACAGGCCGTGGCACACAGGGCCGATGCCATCGATATCGCCGTCTACCAGGTGCCGCCAGATGCGCAGCGTCCGGGTGGCAATCACCATATCCTGCTCAGCTATCTCGACGTTGTGGTGCAGGGGTTCATGCGTGAGTTTGGCCAAGCCGGGGCCGAACACTTCTTTGCCACGACGGATGGCTGGGACACGACAGTCCATGACGACCGCGGCGCCCCGCTCTACCCCCGCGCCCAGACGCTGACGGCCCAGGAACAGGCACTCACCGACCGCCTACTTGCGGAGGTTCAGTAGGGACAACAGCCGTCCTTCGCGGGCAAAGCTGTCGCGGGCAACCTCCCCACCCTCAGCCGCGATGACGCGCCGGGCCAAGAGCCAAGCGAACGCGCCAAAGACCACAGCCGACAGCGCCTGCCCGATCAAAACGCCCTCCGCGCCAAAAAGCTGCCCGCCAACCCACACCAGCGGGATCATGGCGACGGTGTTCCGCCCCCAGTTCATCCACGTCGAATAAAACGGGTGCCCCAGATTGTTGAACGCCGCATTGGCGACAAACAGCACCCCGTTGAAAAAGAACAAAAGCGCCAGCGGCCCGCAGAACAGGAACACCAGATCGCGGGTCACGCCGCTCGCATCGAACAGATCCGCAATCGGCCCGCGCAAGACAAACAGCGCCCCCGCAATGACAAAGATCACCGACCCCGCAAAGATCAGCGCCGCATCAAACCCCGCCCGCACCCGGTCATGGCGCCCCGCGCCAAAGTTCTGACCCAGGATCGGCCCAACCGCACCGGACAGGGCAAAAATCACGGCAAAGGCCACCGGCATCAAACGGCCCACGATGGCCATGCCCGCCACAGCCTCCAACCCGTATTGCGCCATGGACCGTGTGACGATGGCCTGCCCCACGGGCGTTGCGAACTGCGTGAGGATGGCGGGAAAACCGATGGTCACTAGCGGACCAAAATCGCGCAGCATTCCAACCACCTCAGGACGCGGCAGGCCGCCATGATGGCGCAGAATCGGCAGAATGGCCGTTGTCGCAATCGCCACCCGCGCAGCGACCGAAGCCAGCGCCGCACCGGTCAAATCAAGCCCCAGACCAAAGATCAGGATGGGATCGAGAACGGCATTCACGCCTCCGCCCCAGATCGTTGCCATCATGGCGCGGCGCGCATCGCCATGGGCGCGCAGAATACCGCTGCCCATCATGCCAACGACCAGAAAGGGCAACGACGGGATGATGATGGCCAGATACCCCTCGGCCAGCGCCGCCGTCTCCCCCTCGGCCCCGATCCAGCGCACGAAGGTCGGGATGTTCAACCAGACAAAGGCCGAAAACAGCACCCCAAAGCCAACGCCGTAGGCCAGCCCATGCGAACTGCGCAACCGCGCGCGCTCGGTATCTCCCGCACCCAGATCACGCGCGACCAAGGCGCCCACGGCAATCGCCATCCCGATGGAAAAGGACGTCGTGAAAAACAGGATCGCCCCGGCATAGCCTACGGCAGCCGCCAACTCCGCCTTGCCCAACATAGAGATGAACACCATGTCGATGAAATCGACCAGAAACACCGCCATCAACCCGACGGTCGAGGTCAAAGACATCACCGTGACATGACGCAAAAGCGACCCGGAGAGGAACTTCGCTTGCCCCTCAGCCACGGGTCCACCCCTTCCCTGTATTCAAAAAATCCCGTCCCATTGCCCGGTAGGCGGCTTTGCCGCCGTAAGGGGAGGGCCGCTGTCCAAAAGCGCCCTCCGCCAGGATCATGCGCGCGCCTTCACAACCTGCAAAAGCGGCATGAGCGACCCCATATCGGGCCCATGCCGTTGCCCGGTCAGCGCCAGACGCAAGGGCATGAAGAGCCCACGGCCCTTACGACCGGTCGCGGCCTTCACGGCCCCTGTCCAGGCGCCCCAGGTGTCGGCATCAAACGGCCCTTCCGGCAACATCGCCATGGCCTCGGTCACGAAGTCCTTGTCCTCGTCCTCGATCACCGGCTCGGCCCCGTCCCGACACAGCGCCCACCAGGTCGCAATGTCGGCGCGGGTGTCGATGTTCTCGCGGATCACGGACCAAAACGCATCGCGCTGGCCCTCGGGCACGCCAGCCGCGTCCAGATCGGCGGCCACCGCTTCGACCGGCAGCGCTTGCAGGTACCGACTGGTCAGCGGATCAATATCCGCCACATCGAACTTGGTCGGCGTGGTGCCAAAACGGCCCACATCGAACCCCTCGATCAGCGCCTCCATATCCATCCGCAACTCCACAGGGTCCGAGGAGCCCAACCGGGCGAGGAGGCTCAGCACCGCCATCGGTTCCACGCCACCCGCACGCAGATCGCGCAGGGCCAGCGTGCCCAGACGCTTCGACAGCGCCTCACCCTGCGGGCCGGTCAAGAGCGAGTGATGCGCAAAGCGCGGCACGGACCCGCCCAGCGCCTCGATGATCTGGATTTGGGTTGCGGTGTTGGTCACGTGATCCGACCCGCGCACCACATCCGTCACACCCATCTCGGTGTCGTCCACGACGGATGCCAACGTGTAAAGCACCTGACCATCACCCCGGATCAGCACCGGGTCGGACACGCTGGCCGCGTCGATGCTCACATCGCCGATAATCCCGTCGGTCCACTCAATGCGTTCGTGGTCCAGCTTGAACCGCCACACACCCTGCCCGCGCTCGGCGCGCAGCGCCGCTTTCTCATCATCGCTCAAATTCAACGCCGCCCGGTCATATACCGGCGGCTTGCCCATGTTCAGCTGCTTCTTGCGCTTCAGATCCAGCTCGGTCGGTGTCTCGAACGCCTCGTAGAACCGGCCAATCTCGCGCAGCTTGTCAGCGGCTGCCGCATAGCGATCCAGCCGCTCCGACTGGCGCTCGACCCGGTCCCACTGCAGGCCCAACCACTCCATGTCCTGCTTGATGGCGTCGACATATTCTTCCTTCGACCGCTCCGGGTCGGTGTCGTCGATGCGCAGGATGAACGTCCCGCCCGCCTTGCGCGCGATCAGGTAGTTCATCAGCGCCGTGCGCAGGTTGCCGATATGCAGGTAACCGGTGGGCGATGGGGCAAAACGGGTGGTGGTCATGAGCCTCTCCAAAACTTCCGCCTGCCTTGTCACAGGGGCCGTGCCTTGTCCAGTTTCCCAAGCCCGCCCGCACTGCTCTCGCAAAAATGAACACCTGTGTTTGCACAAGTTCACGTGACTGTGTCGCACGCGCGCTATGTAAGGCGTGACTGACAGGAAGGATAACAGCCATGTCCACATCCCCCAAACTCAACCGGCGCACAGCGCTCATGGGCGCAGCCGCCCTCCCGCTGGCCGCAGCAACGGCGACCCAGACCCGGGCCGCCGCCCCCATGCTGGGCGTGTCCCAGGCCCCCTACCGCCGGGTCAAGGTCGGCACGTTTGAGGTCACGACACTGCTCGCAGGCACGCGCGCGGTCGAAGCGCCACAGACAATCTTCGGCCTCAACGTCGACGCCGACACGTTCAACAGCGTCTCGGCAGAGGCCGGCCTGTCCACGGACGCCGCGCAGTTCTTCTTTACCCCCACGCTGGTCAACAACGGCACGGAACTGGTGCTGTTCGACACTGGCCTCTCGGGCGCAGGCACCGTCGCCGCGATCGAGGCGGCAGGCTACACCGCCGATCAGGTGGACAAGGTGATCATCACCCACATGCACGGCGACCATATCGGCGGGCTGTCGGGCGATGACGGCACACCGACCTTCGCCAACGCCTCCTATGTCACCGGCTCTGCCGAGTTCGGCGCCTGGTCAGGCACCGGCAACGAAAACTTCGACGCCAAGGTTGCGCCGCTGGCCGAGCAGT
The DNA here is from genome assembly GCF_007995245.1 of Tateyamaria sp. syn59. Classification (GTDB taxonomy): domain Bacteria; phylum Pseudomonadota; class Alphaproteobacteria; order Rhodobacterales; family Rhodobacteraceae; genus Tateyamaria. Next base: position 169,273 of record NZ_VCBA01000003.1, on the reverse strand, counting down.
TCACCATGCTCGACGATGGCGGATCGCCCGCCTCCGGCATAACGGCCATGGCAGCGTTTGGCCATACACCCGGCCACATGGTCTACATGGTCGAGGATGGTGGCACGCAGTTGATCATCGGGGCCGACTTCGCCAACCACTATGTCTGGTCGCTCGCCCACCCCGACTGGGAAGTGCGGTTCGACATGGACAAAGAGGCCGCCGCCGCGACGCGCAAGCGCCTTCTGGACATGATGGCGACGGATCGGACCGCGTTCATCGGCTATCACATGCCGTGGCCCGGCATCGGTTATGTCGTCGGAAATGGCGAGGGCGGCTATCGGTACGAGGCGCACAGCTATCAGTTGATGCTGTAACACAGCGGGCGGGGGTCACCCCGCCCCCGTCAGCTTGGATCGCGCCAGCGGTTCACGATGGGATAACGCCGGTCCAGCCAGAACGCGCGCGGGGACAAGCGAGCCCCGGGCGCAGACTGGAATCGCTTGTATTCACTCAGGTAAATCAACCGTTCCACTTTGCGTGCCACATCCGCCTCGAAACCGGCAGCCACGCAATCGGCAATTGACCCGTCCTGATCCACCAGAATATCCAGCAGCGCATCCAGATCGGGATAATCCGGTAGGCTGTCGCTGTCCTTCTGATCCTCGCGCAGCTCGGCACTCGGCGGCTTGGTGATGATCCGATCCGGGATCACCTCACCGGCATTGCCCATCATCCAGTCGCGGTGATTGGCGTTGCGCCAGCGGCAGGTCTCGAACACGCGCGTCTTGTAGAGATCCTTGATCGGGTTGTAGCCGCCCGCCATGTCGCCATAGATCGTAGCGTAACCCACAGCGACCTCGGACTTGTTGCCGGTCGTCAGCAGCATCTCGCCAAACTTGTTGGACAGCGCCATCAGCAAAAGGCCCCGAATCCGGCTCTGGATGTTCTCTTCGGTCAGCCCCTCGTTTGTCCCCGCGAACAAGGGGGCAAGGGTCGACGTCACCGCCGCCCGCGTCTCGGCAATGGGCACATAATCGTAGTGGCAGCCAAGCGCGGTCGCACAAGCCGCGGCATCCTCCAGCGAATGCGGAGAGGTGTATTCCGACGGCAGCATCACGCAGCGCACATTGTCTGGGCCCAGCGCATCAGCAGCAATGGTGGCAACCAGCGCGGAATCGACGCCACCGGACATGCCAAGCAGCACTTTCTTGAACCCCGTCTTGCCGCAATAGTCGCGCAAGGACGTGACCATCACACGGTAATCCTGCTCCCATTCGTCGGGGTGATGCGCCTTCTCCCCCTCAACCACACGCCAGCCCTCCGGCCCGCGCGCCAGATCAACATGGGACACGATCTCATCAAAAACAGGCAATTGCAGCGCCAAGGCCCCGCCGGGGTTCAAGGCAAAGCTGCCCCCGTCAAAGACCTGATCGTCCTGCCCGCCCACCATGTTCAGGTAGATCAGCGGCAGGCCCGTTTCGACCACACGGGCAACCATATGGTTCAACCGCGTCTCGAACTTGCCGCGATAGTAAGGCGAACCGTTGGGCACCAGCAGAAACTCCGCCCCCGTCTCCTGCAAGGTCTCTGACACCTCCGGGTGCCAGGCATCCTCGCAAATCGGGCTGCCAACACGCGTGTTGCCCACGGAATAGGGGCCACCCAAAGGCCCCGCATCAAAGATGCGCACCTCGTCAAAGACGGTCTCATTCGGCAGATTGTGCTTCAGCAACCGGCTCACAATCTTGCCGCCCCGACAGATAAGATAGGCGTTGAACAACTCCGTACCTTCGGTCCACGGACAGCCAATGGCCAGCGTTGGACCATCAGAACACTCTTCTGCCAGTGCCTCCACCGCCTTCATCGCAGCGGTGTGAAAGGCGGGCTTTATCACTAGATCCTGCGCATTGTAGCCGGTGATGAACATCTCCGGCAGCGCCACCAGATCGGCGCCCGCGTCGCGCCCGGCCTCCCAGGTGGCTTTGGCCTTGGCGGCATTGCCGGGAATGTCGCCCACGACAGGGTTCAACTGGCCCAGAGTGATGCGGAATGTGTCAGCCATGCGCGGGCTCCTTCAAAGTCCCGCGTGATGTAGCAGAAAGCACGGCAGGGGAAACCCACCCGCGACAACGCGACGACCCACCCCTTCTTCTGGCCTTATTCTGACTGAAAATACGACGGGGGAGCCCGGCACGGGCGGGGGCAGAGCCCCTCAGACAATGTCGTCGCGACAGCGGCCTTTGGATCACGTCCGCGCCAACCCCATTGCCCCCCGCCGCCCCCTGACTTAACCTTTCGGCGCCTGCCAGGCACAAGGGCGGGCCAACGAATCTGAGAGGTGAGCCATGTCCCTGCGCGGTCTGATCTTCTGTCTATGCCTGTTGCCGGGTGCAGCGCTGGCCCAATCGGGGGCCGTGCTGACCAAGCAATACGACGATGGCGGTGTGTACGAGGGCACGTTCCGTGGTGGCCTGCAGCACGGGCAAGGCACCTACCGGCTGCCCAATGGCTACGAGTATTCCGGTGAATGGGTGGATGGCGAGATAAAGGGCGAAGGCACCGCGCGCTTTCCCAACGGCTCGGTCTATGAAGGCACCTTTTCCAAGGGCAAACCAGAGGGCTTTGGAAAGATCACCTTCGCCGATGGCGGCACTTATGAGGGCGAATGGCAGGCAGGCGCCATCGTGGGCGAGGGCGTCGCGATCTACGCCAACGGCGTCCGCTACGAAGGGCAGTTTCGCAACGCCAAGCATCACGGCAAGGGCACCATGCAATCACCCGGCGGATACGAATACCGCGGCGACTGGATCGACGGCATCAAACAGGGGATGGGTGTCATCACCTATCCCGATGGCTCTGTCTATGACGGACAAATCGAGGCCGGCAAACGCCAAGGCGAGGGCAAGCTGACCACACCCGACGGGCTGGTCTATGTGGGCCTATGGGCAGGTGGCCAGATCGACGGCACCGGCACGCTGACCCAACCCAATGGCGACGTCTACGAAGGCGATCTCGTCTCGGGCAAGCGCGAGGGCAAAGGCCGCGTGACCTACGCCAACGGCGATGTCTATGACGGCCAGTTCACCGACGACCGCCGCCACGGCCAGGGCACTTTCATCGGGAATGACGGCTACCGTTACATCGGCCAATGGGCCGAGGGCCAGATTGAGGGTCAGGGCCGCGTCACCTACCCTGACGGGTCCGTCTACGAGGGCGAATTCGTCGACGACCTGCCCCAAGGCACGGGCAAGATCACCTATACCGACGGTTCTGTCTACGAAGGCGAGTGGATCGCCGGCGTGATCGAGGGCGAGGGCAAGATCACCTACCCCAACGGTATCACCTACGAGGGCAGCTTCCGCAACGCACGCAACCACGGCACCGGTATCATGACTTATGCCGATGGCTATCGCTACGAGGGCGAGTGGGTCGATGGCAAGCGGCAGGGCCAGGGCGTGGCCACCTATCCCGATGGCACCGTCTACACAGGCGAATTCAACGACGGTCAGCGCCACGGCACCGGCAAGATCGTGATGACCTCCGGCTTCACCTATGACGGCGAATGGCAAAACGGCGAGATCAACGGCCAGGGTATCGCCACATATGCCAGCGGCGACATCTACGAAGGCACGTTCCAGAACGGCAAACGCCAGGGCACCGGCACAATGCGCTACGCCACGGGCGAAGAAGCCACCGGCGAATGGGACGGCGGGACGCTAAATGAAGACAGCTAAGGCTGTCGGGGCAGCACTCTGCCTCATAGGCAGCACCGCCCACGCCGAATGGCGCACAGTCGACGGCTTCTCCGACCCATTCAACGGCTTTGACACCCGCGCCGCCGTAACCGAGGCCGAAGACGGCACGCAACTGCACCTCTACAGAAACCCCGTGGGCCGGGTCTATGCCCTGTTCACGCTACCGGAAGACGGCCCCGACTTCGCAGACGAAGGCCCCGTAGCCACCCTCACCCCCCAAGGGTTCGACGCCAAATCCATAGAAGCCCGCTCCGAACCGGGCCGCATCGTCGAATATGGCGCGACCCAGGGGCGCACCCTGCGCGACCGGCTCTGGCATGGGGAGGGCACCGCCCCCGCCTTTGGCACGTTGCACGACCTGATCGAGGCACCCGCGCTCACGGCCACCTTTACCCTCTCCGACGGCTCTACCCACAGCACGACGTGGTCGATGGACGGCGCAGGCACGCCCATCGCCCACGCGCTTGGCATCACTATCGAAGGGGCCGCGGCAGGCCAGGAATGGGAAGACGCCGCCGCCCAAGCGCTGTTGGCCGCGATGACAACCTGCCAGTTTCCCAAACTCGATGTGGCTTGCGTGCAAAAGGTCACCGCGTGCTCAGACAAGATCAGCACCGACCGCGATATCGACAGCTTCGACGCCTGCATCGCCAAAGACACAGACTGAACGGACAGCCCTATGGCGGACAAAGACGGCGCCTTCGACACACATGTCGCCAGCACCTACGATGAACGACACGGCGCGACGTCACCAGACGCCCTGAACGCCACAGTGGACACATTGGCCGCCCTCGCAGAAGGCGGAGCGATCCTGGAATTCGCAATCGGCACCGGCAGGATCGCCCTGCCATTGGCAGCGCGCGGCATCCCGGTCTCAGGGATCGAACTGTCGGCAGCCATGGTAGACCACATGCGTGCCAAACTCGGCGGCGCGAACATCCCCGTGGTCATCGGCGACATGACGAACGCGCAGGTCCCCGGCCCCTTTGCCCTCGTGGCACTGGTCTTCAACACCATCGACAATCTGACAACACAGGACGCGCAGGTGGCCTGCTTTGAAAACGCAGCCGCCCATCTGCAACCCGGCGGGCGCTTCGTGGTCGAAACCCTGATCCCACCGCTGCAGGACCTTCCGTTCGGCGAATGCAAACGCGCCTTTGCGGCCGATGACGACCACTTCGGCATGGATGTGTTCGACGTTGCGCAGCAAACATACAGCTCGCGCCACGTCTGGATGACAAAGACGGGCACCGACACGCTAACGGTCCAGTTCCGCTATGCGTGGCCTGCCGAAATGGACCTGATGGCACGGATTGCCGGGCTCACGCTTGAACATCGGTGGTCCGATTGGTCCAGATCACCGTTCACCCGAACCAGCCGCAGCCATATCTCCGTATGGCAGAAACCGGCATAGAGCTTACACCAGCTCACCAGCCGACATCCGCTCCAAGAAAGCCTCGGCCTCTTTCAGCACAGTCTCGCGCCGATCCTCATCCATCCGGTCCCAAGTCCGGTACATGTTGCCCATCCGCGCGTTGTTCGAAAACCGGTCTCGATGCCGGTCCAGGAAGTGCCAGTAGAGCAGGTTGAACGGGCACGCCCCCTCGCCCGTCTTGACGCTCACCTTGTAGTGGCACCCTTTGCAGTAATCCGACATGCGATTGATGTAAGCGCCGGACGACACATAGGGCTTGGACGCAATCACGCCCCCATCGGCGAACAGCGACATGCCTACGACATTCGGGGCCTCCACCCATTCAAACGCATCGGCATAGACAGCCAGATACCATTCCGATACCTCTGCCGGGTCCAGGCCCGCGAGCAGCGCAAAATTCCCCGTCACCATCAGCCGCTGGATGTGGTGGGCATAGGCTTCGGCCTCCGTCTGCTCGACGGCTTTCGAGATACAGCGCATCCGCGTCTCACCACCCCAGTAGAACTCCGGCAGTTTCCGCTGGTGGTTCAACGCATTGCGGCGCGGATAGTCGGGCCCATGCAGGAAATAGATGCCCCGCACATATTCCCGCCAACCGATGATCTGGCGGATGAACCCCTCGGCCGCGTTGATGGGGGCGTCGCCATCCTTCCACGCCTGCTCCACCGCCTGACAGACCTCCAGCGGGTTCAAGAGGCCGATGTTGATATAGAGGCCAACCACCGCGTGATAGAGAAACCGGTTTTCCGCCAGCATCGCATCCTGAAAGTCGCCGAACTTCGGCAGTGCGTGCTTTACGAAATGGCTGAGCGCCCGCCGCGCCTGTTCCTGATCGGTGGCAAACCAGAACGGGCGCAACTCGCCAAAGTGATTGCCAAACCGCCGCTCCACCAGATCGAGCACCGCCTCGACCGTCTCATCCGGCGTGAACTGCATCGGCCCGCCGAAATCCACATCATCCGGCGCAGGCTTGCGGTTGTCGTGGTCATAGTTCCACTTGTCGCCCGCAGGCTGATCGCCCTCCATCATAAGGCCCGTCTTGCGGCGCATATCGCGATAGAAATACTCCATCCGCAACGCCTTGCGCCCCTCGGCCCAGTCCTCGAACTCCTTGTGAGACGCGATGAACCGGTCATCCTCCAACAGCGTGACCGTCAGCGGGCAGTCCTCAAGGGCCGCAATCAACCGATACTCCCCGGGCCGCGTCGCGATCACCTCCGACGCTCCCCGCTGCTCCGCCCGGCGCAGCAACTCAGCAACAATCGACTGACTATTCTCCGTATCATCCAACTCGGAATAATCGACGGTCCACCCCTCATCGCGCAGCCGCGCCGCAAACCTGCGCATAGCCGCCAAGATCAGCGCAATCTTCTTGGGGTGGTGGGGCACATAAGACCCCTCTTCGGCCACCTCGGCCATCACAACGACATCGCGCGACTTGTCAGCCTCCCGCAAAGCCGCCACGCTGTCCGACAATTGATCCCCTAAAACCAAAATCAACCGGCTCACCACGGCACCTCCGCCCCTGAATAGTCAAAGAACTTGCCGGTCTCGTCCGGCCCCAACCCGTCCATCACAGCAATCAACTCCGCCGCCGCCTGCGCCGGTGGCACCGACGGATGCCGCCCCAGATACTTCTGGGTAAACGCCGTCGCCACAGTCCCCGGATGCAACGCCACCACAGCAGCCCGCTTATGCGTCCGCGCCAATTCAATCGACGCTGTCCGCACCACCTGGTTCACCGCAGCCTTCGCAGCGCGGTAGGACACCCACCCGCCAATCCGGTTGTCCCCAATCGACCCAACACGCGCCGAGAGCACGGCAAACACCCCCGGCGCCTCCCGATCCAGCAACCGATGCGCGTGGGACAAAACCAAAGCAGGCCCGACAGCATTCAACGCAAATTGATCCAGCATCGCGCCCGGGTCCAACCCCTTCAAAGTCTTCTCCGGCGCCGCCCCATCAATCTCCAACGCCCCCGTCGCCACAACGACCCGGTCATAAGGCCCACGCCCCGCCAAATGCCTCTCAACCGATGCAACATCCGTCACATCAAACCCATCGACAGACCGCGACAGCCGATCAACCTCAGCCCCCCGCGCTTCAAAGAAAGCAACCAACGCGGATCCAATCCCGCCAGACGCACCAAGTATCAAAACCTTCTCCATGGACGCAGGAGCTAGCAGTCAAACCCGATCCATCAACTTCATTTCGCCAAATAAACCGCCCCCGGAGGGCCGATCCGCCTCAGGAATTCCCCACTTCCCATTTCAAACGCAGCGCGTATAACTATGCCTATGACACACGCCACGCATATCCCGACTGCACGCCGCACCGGCGCGCCCCTGCGTGGCCTCCTGCTCCTAATTCGCCTCTGAGCGTGCCCAACGGCGCGACCGCTCAGAGGATGCCTTTCGCGCCAAGGCTTTAGGACAGAAAAAGAGACACCAAATGACCCAAGACAAAGTTGTCATCTTCGACACGACCCTCCGCGACGGCGAACAATCCCCCGGCGCCACCATGACCCACGCCGAAAAGCTGGAGATCGCGAACCTGCTCGACGACATGGGCGTCGACATCATCGAGGCGGGCTTTCCCATCGCGTCCGAGGGCGACTTCAACGCCGTCTCCGAAATCGCGAAACAGACCCAAAACGCGGTGATCTGCGGCCTCGCCCGCGCGCAAATCCCCGACATCGACCGCTGCTGGGAGGCGGTCAAACACGCCAAACGCCCCCGCATCCACACCTTCATCGGCACCTCGCCCCTGCACCGCGCAATCCCGAACCTGACCCAGGACGAAATGGCCGAGCGGATCGAACAGACGGTCAGCCACGCCCGCAACCTTTGCGACAACGTGCAATGGTCGCCCATGGACGCCACGCGCACGGAACTCGATTACCTCTACCGCGTGGTTGAAATCGCCATCAAAGCGGGCGCCACGACGATCAACATCCCCGACACGGTCGGCTACACCGCGCCGCGCGAAAGCGCCGACCTGATCCGCAAACTGATCGAAAACGTGCCCGGCGCAGGGGACATCACCTTCGCCACCCACTGCCATAACGACCTTGGCATGGCGACGGCCAACTCCCTCGCGGCCGTCGAAGCAGGCGCGCGCCAGATTGAATGCACGATCAACGGCCTCGGCGAACGCGCGGGCAACACGGCACTGGAAGAGGTCGTGATGGCGCTGAAGGTCCGCAACGACATCATGCCATTCCAGACCGGCATCGATTCGACCAAGATCATGAACATCTCGCGCCGCGTGGCCGCTGTCTCCGGCTTCCCTGTCCAATTCAACAAGGCCATCGTCGGCAAAAACGCCTTCGCCCACGAATCCGGCATCCATCAGGACGGCATGCTGAAAAACGCCGAAACGTTCGAGATCATGCGCCCCGAAGACGTGGGCCTGTCGGAAACAAACCTCGTCATGGGCAAGCATTCGGGCCGCGCCGCCCTGCGCGACAAGCTCGAACAGTTGGGGTTCGAAGTGGGCGACAACCAACTCAAGGACGTCTTTGTCCGGTTCAAGGCACTGGCCGACCGCAAAAAAGAGATCTTCGACGACGACCTGATCGCGCTCATGCGCACCTCGTCCGACCCCGAAGACGAACGGCTGAAAATCGAAAAGCTCGCCGTCCGCTGCGGCACGGAAGGCCCGCAAGTGGCTGATCTGGTGATGGAAATCGACGGCGAACGGCATATGACCACCCAAACGGGTGACGGCCCAGTCGATGCCACCTTCAACGCAGTCAAGGCGCTTTTCCCGCACGAGGCCCGCCTGCAACTTTACCAGGTCCACGCCGTGACCGAAGGCACGGATGCACAAGCCACCGTATCGGTACGTATGGAGGAAGCAGGCCGCATCGTCACCGGCCAATCCGCCGATACGGACACTGTCGTCGCCAGCGCCAAGGCATATGTCCACGCCCTCAATCGCCTGCTTGTGCGACGCGAAAAGGCGGGTACCGACAGGCGCGAGGTCAGCTACAAAGACGTCAGCTGACCCGACAGGGTGGGCCCCTTCGCCCACCCGACACACCACGCGAAATATACAAAGGCACACCAATCGAACCAAAGTCGCAACAGCGTCTCGCTGCAGCGTAGCGCCTGTGGAAAAACGCCGTGCGCATTGGCCTAACCCATTGCAATTTGATTCAAATTTTATTGACTCAACCGGGTTCGTAACCCAAGGTTGAGGGATTATAGCCAAATTTATTGAGGTTTCGTAATGCCCATTATGCGCATCCGTACCGTAACCGCTGTTGTTCTCACCGCTTGCACATTTGCGAGCATCGCCACCCTGTCCGAAGCCCAAAATGCCCCGACGGGATCGTGCGTGGTACCCGGAGGCTGGTGCTGGCCCCTGACTCCGGCGCCCTCAGGGGCGCGGTGCGAGTGCCGCACCCAAACCGGAACACTGACAGGCTTCATTCAATAGCGGGCTTCACGCGCGGGTCGGGCCCGCAATTTGTCATGGAAAGGGCCACATTATGGACCAGGACCAAAGACTTTCGACACTTGTGTTCAAGGCGTCAAACCTGCGCGACTACCTGATGCACGTGCAGGGCGCCAACAGTGCGCCACTGGCACAGGCGCTGCGGCCGTTTGACCGCACAGACGAATACGCCACCATCAGCGACAAAGACGTTCTGGCCCTACGCAACGCCTTTGAGCAGGCCTATGACGAGCTGTGCCTGCGCATCGACACCTACACCATTGGCGAGGTGCTGGTCGGACAATCCCCCGTAGAACGTGGCACCCCGATCATGAGCAGCCTGCTTTTGTGCTTTGCCGGGCTGTTGCTGGTCGCCGCGGTGTTCAACTTCACGTACTGGGCGAACCGGGCCACCGTCGCGGTGGCCGAAGCGCAGGAGTTTCTGGCCTTCGACCACGCTTCTGAAATCGCGCGCCTGATCGAGATGAAGATCTATTTCGACACCGTCGTCGCCGACAATGACAGCAACAACCTCGAACCACAGTTGATGTATCTCGAAGGCATCTCAACCCTGCAACAGCACTACTCTCGCGAGGCGGAACTGGTGTCGCGGATGCATGTGCTGTGGGAAGAGGCACGCGCCTACCGTGCGCCGGGCGAATACGTAAACCGCTGGGTCTGCGAGAAAACCGCTGACCGGGCCTTTATGCGGACGGTGGTCAGCGCGGTGTTTGTCTGCCCCGCAGTTACCGAAAACGCGGTTGAGGCACAACTTTCACCTCAGCCCGCCCTGTCAGGCGGCGAAGGTGACGACGATGTCCTTGTGGACGCCGAAAAGGCGGCAAGCGTATTTGATCAACGCTTCATGATGGTCAAATCGGCCCAGTTCGACACGATGAGAACCGCCAACCGCAGCGCGGTCAGCTTCTATCAGGACACGCTTGATGCGGTGAACGTGCGGATCAAGGATCTGCGCGACGGGCTCAACACCATCCACCTTTGGGCCCTGCCGATCTTCTACGGTATGCTTGGTTCAGTCGTTTATTGCATGTGGCGCGTGCTGAACCCGAGCGTCGCGGCGCTTGGGTTTTTCTATTCGTTCATGCGCACGATCTTTGCCGGTCTGGCCGCCATGACGCTGTCCATGCTTCTGGTCCCCTCCAACATCCTGACGGCAGGCGTGGAGTTGAACCGACCGCTGATTTACCTGCTCAGCTTCGTTTTTGGCTATTCGGTCGAAGTGTTCATCAACACGCTGAACATGTTCAACACCTATTTCCTCGCCAACTTGACGACACGCGGGCGCAAGGACGCGAAATAGCGTCAGGCAAAGCACGTGTCGTCACCCCACGTCCACGCCGCCTGATCGGCGCAATGGCGCCTGATCCTGAATGAATCCGGCCTTTAACCCGGCACGTCCGATCCCTATAAGACCACGGATTCCATGCACCCCCGAGTCGGGGTGCCAATACGTGTTCGGGGTGGGCAGCGGATGTCAGTGTTCGGAAATCTGGGTGGGCTGTTTTCGTCAGACATGGCGATCGACCTCGGCACCGCCAATACGCTTGTGTACGTCAAAGGGCGCGGCGTGATCCTGTCGGAACCGTCGGTCGTGGCCTACCACGTTAAGGACGGGGTCAAGAAGGTGCTGGCCGTGGGCGAGGATGCCAAGCTGATGCTCGGCCGCACCCCCGGCTCAATTGAGGCCATCCGCCCCATGCGCGAGGGCGTCATTGCCGACTTCGACACCGCCGAAGAGATGATCAAACACTTCATCCGCAAGGTCCACAAACGCTCGACCTTTTCCAAGCCCAAGATCATCGTCTGCGTCCCTCACGGCGCGACCCCCGTTGAAAAACGCGCGATCCGCCAGTCGGTGCTGTCCGCAGGCGCACGCCGCGCAGGCCTGATTGCCGAACCCATTGCCGCCGCCATTGGCGCCGGCATGCCCATCACCGACCCAACCGGCAACATGGTCGTGGACATCGGCGGCGGGACGACCGAAGTGGCGGTTCTGTCACTGGGCGACATCGTCTACGCCCGATCTGTCCGCGTCGGGGGCGACCGCATGGACGAGGCGATCATCAGCTATCTGCGCCGCCAGCAAAACCTGCTCGTCGGCGAAACCACCGCCGAACGGATCAAGACATCCATCGGCACAGCGCGGATGCCCGACGATGGGCGCGGGACGTCGATGCAGATCCGCGGCCGCGACCTGCTGAACGGCGTGCCGAAAGAGATTGAGGTGACGCAAGCGCAAATCGCCGAAGCGCTGGCCGAACCCGTCCAGCAAATCTGCGAAGCGGTGATGACCGCGCTTGAGACCACACCGCCCGATCTGGCGGCAGACATCGTGGACCGTGGCGTGATGCTCACGGGCGGCGGCGCTCTGCTGGGTGATCTGGATCTGGCGCTGCGCGAACAGACGGGCCTTGCCGTGTCCATCGCTGACGAAAGCTTGAACTGTGTGGCCCTTGGCACCGGCAAGGCGCTGGAATACGAAAAACAACTGCGTCACGCCATCGATTACGACAGTTAACGCATGTTAACTTTTGCTCAAACTTAAGTCTCTGATAAGATTGAGCAAAAGTGATGTGTCCCCGCGGGGACAAAAAATTGGCCGCTTGCCAGCCTTTGGCAAATGTCGGACCATCCATTAAACGGACCAAAACTTGAGGTGACATCGCCTTGGCAAGGGACCGCGGACAGGTAGATTACGGTGGCCCGCTGCGGCGGCTCGTTCTGGCTGTGCTGCTGCTGGCGCTGGCGGGCACCTTCCTGCTCTGGCGCATCGACAGCCCCCGCGTCGAACGATTCAGGGCGCAGGTGACCGACCGCATCGTGCCCAACATGGACTGGGCCATGGCGCCCGTCACGGGCACCATCAACCTTTTCCGCGATTTCCAGAGCTACCGCCGCATCGCCGAACAGAACACCGAGCTGCGGCGTGAGCTGCGCCAGATGCAGGCGTGGAAAGAAGCGGCGCTTCAGCTTGAACAGGAAAACGCGCGGCTCCTCGATCTCAACAACGTCCGGCTCGACCCGCGCCTGACCTACATCACCGGCGTGGTGCTGGCCGACAGCGGCTCGCCCTTCCGCCAGTCGGTCCTCCTGAATGTCGGCGCGCGCGACGGCATTGTCGAAGGGTGGGCCACCATGGACGGCATCGGCCTCGTGGGCCGTATTTCGGGCGTGGCCCAGAACACGGCGCGGGTGATCATGGTCACCGACGCCTCCAGCCGCGTGCCTGCGATCATCCAGCCGTCGGGCCAGCGCGCGATCGTGGCGGGCGACAACTCGGCGGCCCCGCCCATCGACTTTCTGGAAAACCCCGACCTCGTGCGCCCTGGTGACCGGGTGATCAGTTCCGGCGATGGCGGCGTGTTCCCCGCGGGGCTGCTTATTGGCCAGGTCGCTGCCGACCCCGGCGGACGGCTCAGGGTGCGGTTGGCGGCGGACTACGAACGGCTCGAATTCCTGCGCGTGCTGCGTCACTACGGCACCGAACCCGTGACCGACGACAGCACCATCCTTGCGCCCGGCGGTGCGGCCCTTCTGCTAGGGACGGAGGCCTCGGAATGAGCGACGTCGCCCCCGCCACACGCCTCTGGACCATGCGCATCGCCTTTTCTGCGCTGGTCCTGATGATCCTGTTTGTGCACCTGCTGCCGCTGCAAACGGCGACCGGCGGGCTGATCTGGCCCGATTTCCTGCTGCTGTTCGCGCTCGCCTGGTCCGTGCGCCGCCCCGATTACGTGCCTGCCGCCCTTCTGGCCGGACTGTTTCTGATGGCGGATCTGCTGCTGCAACGCCCCCCCGGCCTTTGGGCCCTGCTGGCGCTGATCGCCTGCGAGCAGATGAAGGGGCGGTCGCGGTCCCTGCGTGACGCCAGCCTCGCTGCCGAGATGATGTCGGCGGCGCTGTGGATCGTGGGGATCGGCCTCGCCTATCGCATCATCCTTGCCGTGCTGTTGATTGACGTGCCGCCGTTTGGGCCTGCCCTAATCCAGATCCTTGTCACTGCGATCACCTATCCACTCGTCGTAGCCATCACCCACGCGCTGATGGGCGTGCGCAAATCGACACCGGGCGATATCGACGGTAAGGGAGTGCGCTCATGAAACGGCCCCGCATCGACATTGAGGCGAACCACCGCCTGCTCACCCGCCGCGCCGCGATCCTGGGCGGAGTTCAACTGGCTTTTGTCGGCGCGCTTGGGGCACGCATGCAGTTCCTGCAGGTCGATCAGGCCGACCAGTTCCGCCTGCTGGCCGAGGAAAACAGGATCAATATCCGCCTGATCCCGCCCGCGCGGGGCGAGATTTTCGACCGCAACGGCGTGGCGCTTGCCCGCAACGTGCCCAGCTACCGCATCGTGATCGTTAGGGAAGATGCAGGCGATGTCGAGGCCGCGGTTGAAGCGCTCAGCCAGCTTGTGACCCTTGATCCGGACGAGGTCACGCGCGCGATGGCCGAGATGCGCCGCTCCGCCCCGTTCCTGCCGATCACTGTCGCGGACGAGGTCAGCTGGGACGACCTGAGCCGGGTGTCGGTAAACGCCCCCGCATTGCCCGGCGTGACGCCAGAGGTGGGGCTAAGCCGCGTCTACCCACTTGGGTCGGACTACGCGCACGTGCTGGGCTATGTCGGCCCGGTCAGCGACTACGACCTCGAACGGATCGAAGACCCCGACCAGGTTCTGCGCATCCCCCGTTTCCAGATCGGCAAGGTCGGCGTCGAGGCCAAGATCGAGGAGAACCTGCGCGGCAAGGCCGGAGCCCGCCGGGTCGAGGTGAACGCCGCGGGACGTGTCATGCGCGAGCTGGACCGGCGCGAGGGAACGCCCGGCTCTGACTTGCAGCTCACCATCGACAGCAAGCTGCAAAGCTATGTTCAAGCCCGGTTGAACGGCGAAAGCGCCAGCGCAATCGTGATGGATGTCGAAAACGGCGATCTCTTGTCCATCGCGTCAGCGCCGACTTACGACCCCAACCTGTTCGTGCGCGGCATTTCCACGCGTGATTACAAAATGTTGACGGACAACAAGTACCGTCCGCTGGCCTCAAAATCGGTACAGGGCACGTACCCGCCAGGCTCGACCTTTAAGATGATTACGGCGATGGCCGCGCTCGAAGAAGGACTGATCGGGCCGGACGAGACTGTCTACTGCCCCGGCCACATGGAAGTGGCCGGTCGCCGCTTTCACTGCTGGAAACGCGCGGGCCACGGATGGGTCGACCTGCAGAACTCGCTCAAGCAATCCTGCGACGTCTACTACTATGATCTGGCCGTGAAGGTCGGGATCGAAAAGATCAGCGCCATGGCCCGCCGCTTTGGCCTTGGCGAACGGCACGACATTCCGATGTCTGCCGTCGCGCAGGGGCTGATGCCAACCATGGACTGGAAAAGCCGCGTGCACGGTCAAAGCTGGGTGGTGGGTGACACGGTCAACGCCTCAATCGGGCAAGGGTTCTTGCTGTCCTCGCCCCTGCAACTGGCGGTGATGACGGCGCGGCTGGCCTCCGGCACGGCGGTGAAGCCCCGTCTGATCAAGACCATCGACGGGATCGAACAACCCTCCGGCGCGGGGCCGAGCCTGGGCATGAATGAAAACAACCTGCGCAAGATGCGACGGGCCATGTACGCCACCGTCAATGACCGGCGCGGCACGGCCTATGGCAGCCGGATCATCGAAGATGCCGTGCGCATGGCGGGCAAGACAGGCACCAGCCAGGTCCGCAACATCACCGCCGCCGAACGACGCGCCGGGGTGGTCCGAAACGAAGACCTGCCGTGGGAGCGTCGTGACCATGCGCTGTTCGTGAACTTCGCGCCCTATGACGACCCCAAAATCGCGGTGGCCGTCATCGTCGAACATGGCGGCGGCGGGTCCAAGGCGGCTGCTCCTATTGCCCGCGACGTGACCTTGCAGGCGCTTTACGGTGGCGAGCCGCCGCTTGAAGCCTACCCGACCAAGGACCGCGACCGGATCGAGCAGCAGCAGCAGGTTCTGCGCGGCATCCAGCCTGTCGCCAATTTCGCGGGGCGTGATCAGGCATGAGTTATCTTGAGTACACGGTCAAACATGTCCCGTCGGGGCCGCGCAAGATCCTGTATCTGAACTGGCCGCTTGCCTTGCTGCTGGCCGCTGTCGCCTGCGTCGGCTTCCTGATGCTCTATTCCGTGGCCGGCGGGTCGTTCAGCCCCTGGGCCGAGCCGCAGATGAAGCGGTTTGTCATGGGCTTTGTCCTGATGCTGATCGTCGCCATGGTGCCGATCTGGTTCTGGCGCAACATGGCGGGCGTTGCCTTTGCCGGGACACTGTTGTTGCTGCTGGGCGTGGAATTCTTTGGCTCTGTCGGCAAGGGCGCGCAGCGGTGGATCGACCTTGGGTTCATGCGGCTTCAGCCGTCAGAGCTGGCAAAGATCACGTTGGTAATGATCCTGGCCGCCTACTACGACTGGCTGCCCAGTCACAAAAAATCGCGCCCGTTCTGGGTGCTGATCCCGGTTGTACTGATCCTTGTGCCGGTGGCGATGGTGCTGCGGCAGCCAGATCTTGGCACCTCGATCCTGCTGCTCGCGGCGGGGGGTGGCATGATGTTTCTGGCGGGTGTGCACTGGGCCTATTTCGCGGCGGTGATTGGCGCCGGCGTGGGTTTAATCACAGCCGTGTTCCAGTTCCGTGGGACCGAGTGGCAGCTTCTGAAGGACTATCAGTATCGGCGGATCGACACCTTTCTTGATCCGGCCTCTGACCCGCTGGGAGCGGGCTATCACATCACGCAATCGAAGATCGCGCTTGGGTCTGGCGGCTGGACGGGGCGCGGCTTCATGCAGGGCACGCAGTCGCGGCTGAACTTCCTGCCCGAAAAGCACACCGACTTCATCTTTACCACGCTGGCCGAGGAGTTCGGGTTCATCGGGGCGTTTTCGCTGCTCACGCTTTACGCCCTGATCATCGTATTTTGCGTGGTGTCGGCGTTGGCGAACAAGGATCGGTTTGCTTCCCTTCTGACGCTGGGCATCGCGCTCAACTTCTTCCTGTTCTTTGCGGTGAACATGTCGATGGTGATGGGCCTCGCCCCGGTCGTGGGCGTGCCGCTGCCGCTGGTGAGCTTTGGCGGGTCGGCCATGCTGGTGCTGATGCTGGCCTTTGGCCTGGCGCAAAGCGCGCATGTGCACAGGCCGCGGCAGGGGTATTGATGTCACATCTGGCCCCGTATGAGGCGCGCACGGTTCTGACCCTGCCAGCGGTACAGCGGGACGGCTGGCACCTGAAGCGATACGCCATATTGGCCGATGGCCGCGAACTGTCCGATGCGGTCACGGATGCCGCCACTGCCGAGGCGTTTCGCCGGTTGCCACCGCCCGGATCGTTTGAGGATGGGACAGGAAATCACGGGGTAGGGTTTCAGATCATCCACTTCGCCGAGACAGCTGTCGTCTCGCCCGTGTTCTACTGGCACTGGGGCAGCGTGCTGGCGCATATCCACCAGATGCGCGCCAGTTGGGATACGCCGACCGCTTTTGGCGACGGCAGGGCAGAGATCGTTGGCTGCGTGTGGGAGATGAACATCGTCATCCATGAAACGCAGGCATGGACCGATACTGTTCTGAGTGACGGCGGCACACCGGCCGAACGACTTGCCCGCTACATGGACAGCCACGCCTGACGCCTTTCATCGCTGATCCGTGTCGGCGCCATCACACTCTGTTGTTTCCCATTTGATACCTGTGTCGCTACACCTTGGGCAGACACTGACCGGAGGTGCCTTATGGCCTTGTTTCACCTTGCCTTTAACGTGACTGATCTGGACGCGACGCGGGCGTTTTACAGTGGCCTTCTGGGCTGTGCCGAAGGGCGCAGCACCGACACCTGGGTGGACTTCGATTTCTTTGGACATCAGCTCAGCTGCCATCTGGGCAAACCGTTCAACAGCGCGCCCACGGGTAAGGTAGGGGATCATGACGTTCCCATGCCGCATTTTGGGGTCGTTTTGCCAATGGCCGACTGGCGGACACTGGCGGATCGGCTGGTGGCCGAGGGGTTGGAGTTTGTACTGGACCCGCAGATCCGGTTCGAGGGGGAACCAGGCGAGCAGTCGACCATGTTCTTCATGGATCCGTCGGGCAACCCGATCGAGATCAAGGGGATGACTGACCTCGGCGGGGCGTTCGACACATGACCGTGAATGTCCTGTTTGCCCTGGCCGAAGAACGCTGGAGAGACTACGAAGCGCCGTTGCGCAAGGAGATCGCCGCCATTGGGGTCGAAGCGCATATCGCGACCGACATTCCCGCCGACCAAGTCGATTACCTCGTCTATTCCCCGAATTCGGAGGTGCAGGATTTCACGCCGTTCACGCGCGCCAAGGCGGTGCTGAACCTGTGGGCCGGGGTGGAGGCCGTCGTGGGCAATCCGACCCTGCACCTGCCGCTCTGCCGCATGGTGGATCCGGCGCTGACCCAAGGGATGGTCGAGTGGGTGACTGGGCATATCCTGCGCCTGCATCTGGGCATGGATGCGCATATCAATGCCCCTGCGGGGACGTGGGCGCCGGGGGCGCCGCCCCTGTCCTTTGACACGCACGTGACGGTGCTGGGGCTGGGCGAGTTGGGTGCCGCCTGTGCCACGGCGCTGGCCGGGCTTGGGTTTCAGGTGACGGGGTGGAGCCGGTCGCAAAAGGACATTGCGGGCATCACCTGCCTGTCGGGGGATGCTGGGCTGGATGAGGCTTTGGCCGTCGCCGATTACTGCGTGCTGCTGTTGCCCAAGACCCCCGCCACCGAAAACACGCTGAACGCGCGCACGCTGGCGCTGATGCCCAAGGGCGCGCGCATCCTGAACCCCGGACGCGGGCCGTTGATTGATGATGCTGCGCTGCTGGCGGCGCTAGATGCGGGCCATATCGACCACGCGACGCTGGACGTGTTCCGCATCGAGCCGCTGCCCGAGGATGACCCGTATTGGACCCATCCGCGGGTGACCGTGACACCGCACATAGCGTCCGAGACGCGCCCGGCTTATTCCAGCAAGACCATCGCCGAGAATATCCGGCGTGGGGAGGCAGGTGAGCCGTTCCTGCATCTGGTGGACCGGACGGCAGGCTACTGACCCGCTGGCGGATTGCTGCGGATAAAATGGTGCAATCTGTTCGTCTTGGGATAAGGCGCTTACCGTCGCGCCATGGATATCTTTGGCGATGCCCTTCGCGACAGACAGGCTGGGCTCACGGGTCGCATGCTGACCATCAGGCGCGACGACGGGCATGTCGACCGGCACGATCCGGCGCTTTACTTCATGCCGGAGCCGTTTGCCCATGAAGTCGCGCTGCTGAACATGGTCGAGGGGCCGGTTCTGGATGTCGGGTGCGGCGCGGGTCGGACGCTTCTTTGGCTGGCCGGACAAAGCGTGGCAGCAACGGGCATCGACCTGTCACCCGGCGCGGTCGACGTGTGCCGCGACCGTGGCTGCGAGGATGTGATGCTGGCTGACGCGATGACCGATGATCTGACCCGTCAGGGCGGTCCGTTCAGAACCATTGTCGTCTTCGGCAACAATATCGGGATCGGCGGTACCTATGAAGGGGCGGAGACGTTGTTGCGCCACCTTGCCCATGCAGCCGCGCCGGGCGCACGGCTTTTGGTGACAGGGCTGGACGTTGCCAAGACGGATCAGGAACACCACCTCGCCTATCATCGGCGTAACCTCGATAAGGGGCGCCCGCGCGGCGAGATCCGGATGCGGTTTGAGTATGAAGGGGCCGTCGGCGACTGGGTGCCGTGGTACCACCCGGAACCGAACGAGCTGGCCAAACTCGCAAACGCTGCCGGATGGCGTATCAAGTCCGTCGGCCCATCTGACGGGCCGTTCTATGCCGGTGTCTTCGAAAAGGCAGGCTAGGCCGCCAACCCCCGCCCCTTGAGCAGCGCCTCAACCCCCGGCAACCGCCCCCGGAACGCTTTGTAAAGCTCTGCGGCGTCCTCGGATCCGCCGGTGCTGAGGATATGCTGTTCCAACGCGGCTGCTTTTTCGGGATCGAAGGGACCGTCGGCCTCTTCAAACGCGGCGAAGGCGTCAGCGTCCATCACTTCCGACCACATGTAGCTGTAATAGCCGGAGGAGTAGCCATCCCCGGCGAACACATGCGCGAAATGCGGTGTTGCGTGGCGCATGCTGATGGCGTGGGGCATTTCCAGCCGCTCAAGCACCTCGGCCTGTTTCTGCATCGGATCGGCTGGGGCCGGGCCGTCGTGGAACTCCAGATCGACGAGTGCGGAGGCCACATACTCGACCGTTTGGAAGCCCATGTTGTAGGTTGCTGCGGCGAGCACGTTGTCGAGCAGCGCCTGCGGCATCGCCTCGCCCGTCTCGGCATGAGTGGCAAATTCGTGCAGCACCTGCGGCACCTCCAGCCAGTGTTCGTAAAGCTGGCTGGGCAGTTCGACAAAATCGCGGGCGACGGAGGTGCCGCTGATCGACTCGTAGGTCACGTTGGAGAGCATCTGGTGCAGGGCGTGGCCGAATTCGTGAAACAGCGTGCGTGCGTCGTCGTAGGACAGAAGCGCCGGATCGCCCTTTGCGAAGTTGCAGACATTGATGACGATGGGTGTCTGCGCTTCGGGGAACTTGGCCTGACTGCGCATAGCAGAACACCAGGCACCCGACCGTTTGGACCCACGTGCGAAGTAGTCGCCGATGAAAACCGCCACATGCTTGCCACCCCGCGTGACCTCCCACGCGCGGCAATCGGAGTGGTAGAGCGGGACGTCCAGCGGTGTAAACTCAAGGCCGAATAGGCGCGTGGCGCAATCAAAGGATGCCTCGATCATCCGGTCGAGTTGGAAATACGGCTTTACCTCGGCCTCATCCAGATCGTGCAATTCCTTGCGCCGCCGTTCGGCGTAGAACCACCAGTCCCAGGGTTCGAGTGGGCCGTCGATGCCATCGGCCTTGAGCATCTGTTCGAGCACCCAGGCGTCGGCGTTGGCCTGACCCTTGGCCGGTTCCCACACGGACATGAGCAGATCACGCACGGCCTGCGGCGTCTTGGCCATCTCGGTTTCCAGCTTGAAGTTGGCGAAGTTCTTGTAGCCAAGCAGCTTGGCGCGTTCTTCGCGCAGCTTGAGGATTTCGGCGGCGATTTCGCGGTTGTCGGTCGCCCCGCCGTTGGCCCCGCGCGCGGTCCACGCACGGTAGGTTTTTTCGCGCAGATCGCGGCGGGTGGAAAATTGCAGGAAGGGCACGATGATCGACCGTGACAGGGTGACAACGGGGCCGCCCGCCTCTTTCTCTTCGCCTGCGGCGCGGACGGCGTCGACGACAAAGGGGGGTAGACCGGCCATGTCGCCCTCGTCCAGCGTCATGTACCAATCGCGTTCATCCGCCAGCAGGTTCTGGGTGAAGGCCGTGCCAAGCTCGGCAAGCCTGCCCTTGATCTCTTTCATCCGTGCGTCGTCTGCGCCGTCCAATGCAGCCCCCGCGCGGACATAGTTGCGGTGGGTCAGCATCAGGACGCGCTGTTGTTCGTCGGTCAAATCGAGTGCGTCCCGCGCGTCCCACACGGCGGCGATGCGGGCAAAGAGCGCCTTGTTACTGGAAATCTCGGCGAAGTGCGCGGCGAGTTTTGGCGAGAAGTCGCGCTGCAGTTCCTCGCGCTTGGGACTGCTGTCAGCGCCTGCGACGCTGAAAAATGTGCCGAGGACCTTGTCCAGATCCTCGCCCGATGCTTCGAGCGCCTCGATGGTGTTGGCGAAGGTGGGGGCATCATCGCTGTCGGCGATGGCGGCGATCTCGGCCTTGTGATTTTCAAGCGCGACCTCGAGCGCGGGGGCGAAATCATCGTCGGAAATGGCGTCAAAGGGGGCGATCTGGAACGGCGTGTCCCACTGGCTGAGCAGCACGTTGGTCATGGGCAGGTCTCCTTTGATCATAAATGTAGGGCGGAGGTCAGCCTGCCACCACCTGCTTGCCGCAGGTTTCGCAGTCGGGGCGGCGGGCAAGCGTGATCTTCCGACTTTCACCGTAGAGTGCATCGTAAATCACCATCTCGCCGCGCAGGGGCGTGCCCGCGCCGCTGAGCAGTTTGACCGCCTCGACCGCCATCATCGACCCCACAACGCCCGGCAGCGGGCCGATCACACCCGCCTCGGCGCAGTTGGGGGCAAGCTCGGGCGCGGGCGCTTCGGGGAAGATGCAACGGTAACAAGGTGCGTTCTGGGCCGGATCGAAGACGCTGACTTGCCCTTCCCATTGTGTAAGGGCACCCGAGATCAGCGGAATGCCCGCGCGCACGGCCGCCGCATTGACCCGGTAGCGCGTGTCGAAATTGTCGGTGCCGTCGATGATCAGATCGTATTCGACCACCAGATCATCGACGATGTCATCGGTCAGGCGGCGGTGGTAGGGGCGCACGGTGACAAAGGGGTTCTGCGCCTCCATTGCCGCTTTGGCGGAAAACACTTTGGGCATGCCGATGCGGTCGTCGGTGTGGATGGTCTGGCGTTGCAGGTTGGCGTTTTCGACCCGATCATCGTCGATCACCCCGATGGTGCCGACCCCGGCGGCGGCCAGATATTGCAGCACCGGTGCGCCAAGGCCGCCCGCGCCCACCACCAGCACCTTGCCGTCCTTGAGCCGCTTTTGTCCGACACCGCCAACCTCGCGCAGCACGATGTGGCGGGCGTAGCGGTTAAGTTCCGTGTCGGAGAATGGCCCCTCTTGTATCACGGGCGCAGTCTTGGCCTCTTCCTCCTGCGCGCGGCCGCGCAGCTTGCGCAGCACCGTCCGGTAGCCGAGCGCGATGAGGGCGAAGCCGCCGAGGATCAGCCATAGCGCGGGGCTCTCCCCCGTGGCCATGCGCAGGGCGTTACCCTCGGGCAAGGCGACCTGGATCGCCAGCACAACGACGTACAACAGCCCGATCATGAGCCAGCGCGCCGAATGCGGTGTTTTCATCATTGCGCCAATGCCCCAGAGCACGCCCGCCAGCAGAAACACCAAAAGCATCAGCCGCGCCCCGTCGATCCGAACCCGCCCGCGCCGCGGTCGGTGTCATCGAGTGTGTCAACCACGGCGAATGCCGCCTGCACCACGGGCGCCAACACCATCTGCGCGATGCGCATGCCGTGGGTGATTTCGAACGGTTCGGTGGAGGTGTTGAGCACGATCACCCCGACCTCGCCCCGGTAGTCGCTGTCGATGGTGCCGGGGCTGTTGACCAGCGCAATACCATGCTTCAGCGCGAGGCCGGAGCGGGGGCGGACCTGCACTTCGAACCCCTGCGGGATCGCCATGGCCAGACCCGTGGGGATCAGCGCGCGTTCAGAGGGGGCGAGGGTCGCGCCCTCACGGTCCGGGAAATTGGCACGCAGGTCTGCACCCGCAGCACCTGCGGTTTCATAGGCAGGCAAGGCAATCTCCGGGTCCGATCCCGCGACACGCATGATTTTCAGGGGCACACTGTTCATCTTCACTTGGCCAAATAAACTCAAATCCCACCGTGACCAGACGCGATCAGGTCAGCGCATCCGCGATCCGCTGCGCCAGACGCGCCGCCACCTCGTCCTTCGACATGCGTGGCCACGTCTCGGCGCCCGCTTCGGAAATCAGGATGACGGCGTTCTCCGATCCGCCCATGATGCCGGTTTCGGGCGATACGTCATTGGCGACGATCCAGTCGCAGCCCTTGCGCGCACGCTTGGCGGTGGCGTGCGCCTGGACGTCATCGGTTTCGGCCGCAAAGCCGACGACAAGGCCAGGGCGGCCCTCGGTCATCTGCGCCACAGCGGCAAGGATGTCGGGGTTCTCTGCGAACTCCAGCACCGGCAGGCCGTCCTTCGACTTTTTGAGCTTGCGATTGCTGGCCGTCGCCATGCGCCAGTCGGCAACAGCAGCGGCAAAAACAGCCGCATCAGCGGGCAACGCTGCATGCACCGCGTCGTGCATCTGCTGGGCCGTTTCAACAGCCACGACATCTGCCCCGGCGGGGGGCGCGACGTCAGCAGGACCAGTGACAAAGGTCACGCGCGCACCCGCCGCGATGAGGGCGCGGGCCAGGGCCGTGCCCTGCGCGCCCGAAGAGCGGTTGGCGATGTAGCGCACGGGATCAATCGGTTCATGGGTTGGGCCAGAGGTGACAAGGATATGCTTACCGGTCAGCGGCTTGGGGCCGAAATGCGCCTCGACCGCTGCTACAATCTCTAACGGCTCCGACACGCGGCCCGGTCCGAACTCGCCGCAGGCCATGTCGCCGTCATTCGGGCCGACGACTGCAACGCCGTCGCTTGCAATCTGTGCCAGATTGCGTTGCGTGGCCGGATGGTCCCACATGCGTACATTCATCGCTGGCGCGGTCATTACCGGCGTGTCCGTGGCCAGCAGCAGGGTGGAGGCCAGATCATCCGCCCGCCCCTGCGCCATCTTGGCGATGATGTCGGCCGTCGCGGGGGCCACGAGGATCAGATCCGCGGAACGGGAGAGCTGGATATGCCCCATCTCTGCTTCGTCCGTCAGATCGAAGAGGTCACGGTAAACCTTTTCCCCGGCCAGTGCGGACACCGAAAGCGGCGTTACGAACTGCTCTGCTGCGCGGGTCAAAACCGGCGTCACTGCCGCCCCGCGTTCGCGCAGCCGCCGGATCAGGTCGAGCCCCTTGTAGGCCGCGATCCCGCCCGTCAGGATCAGCAGAATTCGTTTGTCTTGCAGCATGTTGGCGCGTCCGGCTGGCTGTGGTCAGAGCGACAATAGGCGGACGCGGCACCGAGAACCAGCCCTTGAGCCATGAGGGGGCCAGCCCCCTCGGCCTTGCGGCCTCTCCCCCGGGATTTTTTGAAACAGGGAAGATGGACCGGTTGGGGCTATTGAGTGAAGACGGCGCAAGGATAGCCGCGGTCGGGACTTGGTGCGCCGTTCAAGGTCCAGGAATACACACCCTCAGGCGGCTCCTGCCGTTCGCCCTGGCCCACGCTGGTCACGTCCAGATCGGGGCGGACGCGCGACAGGTAGACCGGTACGCCCCAGTCCATCCGCGCGTGGCCATTACCGGTGATCAGCACAATCGGGCTGCCATATGTGTCGATTGCGTCGATGACGGTCCGGGCAAAGGCTGCGTCACGCAGGCGCTGTGCCTCGACCATGCCACCCATCGTCTCGAGCGGCATAGCTTCGCAATGAGCGGCGAACTGAGCCTCTTCGCGTATGGCCTGTTCGTCTTCGGGCAACGGTGTGGCGAGGCCGTATGTGTCCGCGCCTTCGCCAAACGTAGCGGCCGCGCCGTCGGTGAAGGCGCCGCGCATGTCGGCGCGCGGAAGGGCGGTGCCGACAATCACGGGGCTTGCGGCCAGAACCTGCACGTAGTCTGCGATATTGGACCAGTGGAACCCTTCAACCGCCGCCTTCATGCTGTCGGGATTGCGCGGAATGTCCGCAAGTGATGCTCCCTCCTCGGGTGTAAGCATCTCGTAGATGACCGCCTTGGGCGCGATGGCCTGCAATGCCTTGGTCTGTTCGGCATGATGCGTCGGATTGTCGTGAAATTCGCCAAGGATCAGCACGTCCCCGCCAAAATCACGCCAATCTGTGGCTGAAAACACGATTGCCGCCTGCGACAGGATCGCGGCGGCGGCAAGCATGGCTGTTTTCAGGACTATCCTCATACGAGGAAATGATGGACCTCGCGGCTCTGATTTTCCAGTGCCTTGCGCATCTTTGTGAACGCGGCGGCTTCGAGCTGCCGCACACGCTCCTTGGACAGGCTCAACTCCTGACCCAGACTTTCTAGCGTGCGGGGGTCTTCGCGCAGTTTACGTTCGCGCACGATAAAGCGTTCCCGTTCATTCAAACCATTGAGCGCTGTGAGAAGCCATTCACGCAGCTGCTCGGTGTCGTGGGAATGTTCGACCGTTTCGGCCGCCTGCGCGCTGTCATCTTCCAGCGCATCAATCCACTCGCGACCCTCATCATCCACAGACTGCGTAGCGTTCAGGGAGTAGTCCGACCCGCTGAGCCGCCCTTCCATCATCTCGACATCGTGGAGGGGCACGCCAATCTCGGTCGAGATCATCTGGCGCAGCTGGTGTTTGTCCAGCGTCTCGCCTGCTGCTGCACTTTCGCGCTCCAGACGCGCTTGTACTCGGCGCATGTTGAAAAACAGGGACTTCTGCGAAGATGTAGAACCGGTACGAACCATCGACCAATTGCGCATCACGTAGTCTTGAATCGATGCTTTGATCCACCACACGGCGTAGGTCGAAAAGCGCACGCCGCGGTCCGGGTCAAATTTATCGGCGGCTTTCATCAAGCCAAGACCCGCTTCCTGGATGAGGTCGTTCATGGGGGCGCCATAGCGTTTGAACTTTGATGCCATCGAAATTGCGAGGCGCATATAGGCAGTGATCAAGCGGTGCAGAGCCGCTTCATCGCGCTCGTCCCGCCAGGCATAGGCCAGTCGCAACTCTGTCTCTGCATCAAGCAATTCGGCCTTCATTGCTGTGCGCGACAGCGACATGTCCCGAACATTATCTAACGCCATGTGTCATCCCCCTGGATGGTTATGCTTGTTTTGCGCACTTGTCCTCTGTACGCAGCACACCGCCGATTGGTTCACTCTTGGGATGAAAAAATGTTGCCAGCGCTGACCCTCGTCCTAGGTGGAGCCGCTTCGGGGAAGTCGCAGTGGGCAGAATCTCTGATATTAAACAGTGGTTTAAGTCCAGTTTACCTCGCAACCTCCCGGATCTGGGATGATGAAATGCAAGCCAAGGTTGATCTGCACAAAGCAAGGCGGGGTACAGAATGGGTGACAGTTGACGCATCCAACGGGGTCGAGGACGGCTTGGCGGCGGCGAAGGAAGGTCAATCGGTGCTGCTGGATTGCGCCACGATGTGGCTCGCAAACGTGATGATGGACGACGCCGATTTGATCGAAGGTCAAACCGCTCTGATGGGTGCGCTGGACACCTGTGCGGCACCTGTTGTGGTGGTCACGAATGAGGTTGGTCAGGGCATCGTTCCAGAAAACGCGCTGGCCCGGCGGTTCCGCGAGGCACAGGGACGGTTGAACATCGCGCTCGCCGCACAGGCGGATACGGTCTGGCACGTGTTGGCGGGGCTGCCGCAGCTGCGCAAGGGCGACGCCCCATGACCACATGGCATTGGGTTCGGCACGGGCCGACGCATCAGAAGACGTTCACCGGCTGGCGAGACGTACCCGCGGATTTGAGTGACAAGGCGGCTATCGCACGGCTGGCACAGCACCTCCCCAAAGATGCGCTCGTGGTCTCATCGGATCTGACCCGGTCGGTGAACACAGCGTCCGCACTACAGGGCACACGCACCCGCCTGCCCCATGATCCGGCCCTGCGCGAGTTCCACTTTGGTGTCTGGGACGGGGTACACTTTTCGACCGTGGCAGAATGGCACCCGGATCTCAGCCGCGCCTATTGGGAACAGCCTGGCGACCACACCCCGCCCGGCGGCGAAAGCTGGAACACCTCTGCTGCGCGGGTGGCGATGGCCGTGCAGCGGATCGAAGCGGCGCATCCCGGTCGCCATATCATCGCTGTCGCCCATTTCGGAGTGATCCTGACGCAGGTGCAGGCGGTTCTTGGGGTCAGCGCGCAGGAGGTTCTGGCACACAAAATCGAACCCCTGTCCGTCACCACACTCAACCGTGCCACGAGCACGGCAGAGGTCATCAATCACCTACCGTGATGGCACCCGCCACAAATCTGCGTTGGGCAAATCGCATGGGCCGCGCATAGCGTGCGCTTTATGACTTACGACCTCTATATCGGCGACCGCACCTTTTCGAGCTGGTCGCTCCGCGGGTGGCTCATGCTCGAGAAATTCGGCCTGCCCCACCACACCCATATGATTGGCCTTTACTCCGGCACCATGGCCGAAGACATGGCACCGCTTGCCCCCGCACGGCTGGTACCGGCCCTGAAGCTGCCGGACGGCACGGTGGTGGGCGAAAGCCTCGCCATGGCCGAAACGTTGGCCGAACGGCACCCGGAGGCTGGCCTCTGGCCTGAGGCACCGGCGGCGCGCGCCACGGCGCGTTGGCTCTGTGCAGAGATGGTCGGCGGCTTCACCGCGCTACGCAGCGCATGCCCCATGCAACTGAACCGCGTGAACCAGGGTTTTGCCGTCTCCGACGACGTGCAGCGCGATCTGGATCGGATCGAAACGCTCTGGGCACATGCGGCCAAGTTCAAGACCGATGGCCCTTGGCTCTTAGGCGCGTATTCATTGGCGGACGTGTTCTATGCCCCGGTCTGCGCACGCATGGTGGGTTACGACCTGCCGGTGTCCGAGGCGACGCGGAGCTATTGCATGACAACGATCACGGATACAGCCTTCCAGGCATGGCGGGCAGAGGGGCAAAAAATCACCTATGACCCCTTCCCCTATGACATGGGCCTGCCCCAAGGCGCATGGCCTGCCTAGCGCTGCGCACTGACCTTCATTGTTCCCCAAATATGCACCATGACGGCGCGCGCAAACCGCGCCCGTTAACCAATCGTAAACCGCAGGTCGCTAGCCATTAACCAGCTTTGAAGAGGTGGAAACATGGTGGCACGCGCCTACACGGTGGCATTTCAGGGCGTTGACGCGCGCGAGGTCGAGGTGCAATGCGCCATGACACCGGGCCTGCCCGCATTCTCTATCGTCGGCCTGCCGGACAAGGCGGTGTCCGAAGCCCGCGACCGGGTCCGCGCGGCTCTGACCGCCATGTCCATCGCGCTGCCGTCAAAGCGGATCACGATCAATCTGTCCCCTGCCGATCTGCCCAAGGAAGGCTCCCATTTCGACCTGCCTATCGCACTGTCCCTGCTCGCGGCGCTCGGCATCCTGCCCGAAGATACGGTGGAAGGCACGGTCGCCCTCGGTGAGCTATCCCTAGACGGCACGCTGGTCCCCGTACTCGGCGCATTGCCCGCAGCAATGGCCGCAGCAGAACAGGATCGCGGCCTCCTCTGCCCAGCGGGCTCCGGAGCAGAAGCCGCATGGGTCGACGCAACCAAGGTGATCGCCGCCGCCTCCCTTGGCGACGTGGTCCGCCACTACACCGGGCAAGTCCCGCTGGAACCGGCCAAGGCAGGCCAAATCGCCAGCGGCACCGGCCTGCCCGACCTGCGCGACGTAAAGGGACAGGAACGCGCCAAGCGCGCCATGGAAGTGGCCGCCGCCGGACGGCACCATTTCCTGATGGTCGGCACACCGGGCTCGGGCAAATCCATGCTGGCCGCGCGCTTGCCTGGCATCCTGCCGCCCCTGTCGGCGATGGAGGCGCTTGAAACCTCCATGATACACTCGCTCGCCGGACTTTTGGACGCAGGCGGCATCTCCATGGACCGCCCGTTTCGCGAGCCACACCACACGGCCTCCATGGCCGCCATCATCGGCGGCGGGCGCGGCGCCAAACCGGGTGAGGTGTCGCTGGCCCATAACGGAGTCCTGTTCATGGACGAGTTTCCCGAATTCCCCCGCACCGTCCTCGAAACCCTGCGCCAACCCATCGAGACCGGCGAGGTTATGGTCGCACGCGCCAACAACCATGTAAAATATCCCTGCCGCTTCATGCTGGTGGCCGCAGCCAACCCCTGCAAATGTGGCTACCTGTCAGACGCCTCGCGCGCCTGCGGGCGGGCACCGGCCTGCGGAGACGACTACATGGGCCGCATCTCCGGCCCACTCATGGACCGCTTCGACCTGCGGGTCGATGTGCCGCCGGTAACCTATTCCGACCTCGATCTGCCAGCCACGGGCGACAGCTCTGCCATGATCGCAGCACGCGTTGACGCTGCGCGCAAAGTACAGCGCGCGCGGCTGGAAGGGACGGGGATGCGCAGCAATGCCGACCTGTCGGGCGGCGCACTTGATGATTTTGCAGCGCCGGATGCCGAGGGGCGCGCATTGCTGACGAAGGTGGCGGACCGCTTTGGCCTGTCGGCGCGTGGCTACCACCGCGTTCTGCGGGTCGCGCGCACTATTGCCGATCTCGACGGATCAGAGGATGTTCGTAAGCCCCACGTGGCAGAGGCGGTCAGCTACCGCGTGGGCGCGCTTGCCCCGGTTTGAGCCGTGATCCAGTTGGCCAGAGTACCGAGCGTAGTGCGGGCCTCGGGCAGCGTGTTGTGGAATATGGGCCATACATGGGGCAGGTCCCGCTCCTCGATATAGGTCACAGGCACATCCTGCTCTTGCATCCGTTGCACGATGCGTCGGCTGTCGTCGCACAGGATCTCTGTGTCACCTGTTGTGATCCAAACCGGCGGCGCGCCGGTAAAGTCGGCAAAGAGCGGGCTGGCACGCGGGTCCGTCGGGTCAGCACCTGCAAGGTATAGATCCGCCATTTCATCCACGCGCTCGGCGGGCAAGACAACCTCGGTTTCTGCATGTTCGCGGATGCTGGCGCCGGAAAAGGTCAGATCTGTCAGCGGAGAAAAAGCAAAGACGCCGGCTGGCAACGGCGCGCCATCCGCCAACAGAGATCCAAGCAGCGACAGCGCCAAACCGCCCCCGGCACTGTCACCGCCAATCACCAAGGGTCCGTCCATGGCACGACACGCGTCGTACACTGCGCGGGCATGGTCCACGGATGCGGGAAAGGGATGCTCGGGCGCCAATGGATAGCGCGGCAGCACCGCGTGCGCCCCGGCACGGTGGGCCAGCGATGCCAGCATCGCACCATGCGTGCGGGGCGAGCCGAACACGTAGCCACCGCCGTGAAAGTACAGGATGGTCAGGTTGCTCGCCCGGCGGCGCGGCCTGGCCCACAGTGCGTCTTCACCGGCCAGCGCGTCCCATTCAAACTGCATCGACCACGGCGCGTGAAAGAACAGACGCGCCTTGGCTTCAAAGCTGCGGCGCAGGTCTTCGGGATGCAGCGCGCGGCGCATATGCGGCTTTTCCGTCAGCCGCAGGTACTGGTTCAGAATGGAGCGCAACAGGCTCAAGCGATCTTTACCTCGATGGCCTGCCAGATCTTTTCGGCGATGTTCACATCATCAAAACGCTCGAGCTCTTGAATGCCGGTGGGCGAGGTCACGTTGATCTCGGTCAGGTAGTCGCCGATGACGTCGATCCCTACGAACACCTGGCCCTTTTCCTTCAGGAGCGGGCCGATGGCATCGCAAATCTCACGGTCCCGATCGGTCAAGCCGATCTTTTCGGGGCGCCCGCCCACATGCATGTTGGACCGGGTCTCGCCTTCGGCGGGCACGCGATTGATGGCGCCAACGGGCGCGCCATCGACAAGGATCACGCGCTTGTCGCCGTTGGAGACATCCGGCAAGAACTTCTGCACAATCAACGGCTCGCGGCTGAACCCCGTGAACAGCTCGTGCAGCGAGGTCAGGTTGCGGTCACTGGCATCGAGGCGAAACACACCAGCACCGCCGTTTCCGTAAAGCGGCTTCAGAATGACATCGCCGTGCTTGGCCTTGAAGGCTTTTATGGTGTCCAGATCGCGCGCAATTGTCGTTGGCGGGGTCAGGTCGGGGAAATCCAGCACCAGCAGCTTTTCGGGGTAGTTCCGGACCCAGAACGGGTCATTGACCACAACAACGTCATCCTTCAGCCGGTCCAGAAGATGGGTAGACGTGATGTAGTGCATGTCAAATGGCGGATCCTGGCGCAGCCAGATCACGTCGAAATCGGCGAGATCGACCTCGCGCAGCTCGCTCAGCCGCGCATGGTCGCCCTGCACCCGCTGCACAGTGAAATCATGGCCGCGTGCGGTAATACGACCCTCCTGATAAGCCAAGTGGTCCGGCGAATAGAAAAACAGGCTGTGCCCACGCGCCTGCGCTTCCTCGGCCAGCCGGAAACTGCTGTCCGCGTTGATATCCACCGCCCCGATCGGGTCCATCTGGAAGGCAATTTTCATGGCACACCTCTGCTGTCGTCCGCGCCTTTGATGGCGCAGAGCGGCGGGGGGCGCAATGGCAGGGGTCTGTGCGAGAGTGCAGAACGGGCTGCGCGGGGGTCACATGTACCCGGCGAAGGCATTCTCGAGGATGTTCAAGCGACCCGACTGATCGACCAGTGCCACATCAAAGCGGACATCCGTCAGGGAACCGTTGGGCAAGGTGCCAAGGTATTCATCCGCCGTCCTGTACAGGCGCGCGATCTGGGCCGGGGTCAGATGGTCCGCAGCACCGGCCAATGTCTTGCTGGCCTTGACCTCAACCATGACGATCCCCAGCGCGGTCGAAAACACCAGGTCAATTTCACCGCGACGGCCACGCCAGCGTTCGGCCACCAAGGTGTAACCGGCGGCGCGATAGGCGCGTGCGACAATCTCTTCGGCAGCCAGACCAGCATGATACGCCATCCGGCCACGCGCAATACGCGCATCCACCGGTTGTGCGGGATCAAAAAACCGTTCGTGCCGCGCCATCACTCTGCCTCATCGTCCTGTTTCATGTCGCGCGCCATATCCAACGCGCGCTGGTAGACACGTCGCCTGGGCAAATCCAGGCTTTCGGCCACAAACGCAGCCGCATCCTTGACCGTCATATCGCTCAAGGCCGACTGTAGCGCACTATCAATGTCTTTTTCCTTAACGTCCGTCACCACACCCCGTCCGATCAGAACGACGATTTCACCTTTGGGTGCCTCGTCCGCATAGGTCTCGGCCAGCGCGCGGAGTGTGCCAGGCCTGATATCTTCGAACCGTTTTGTCAGTTCCCGGCACACCGCCGCCGGGCGCTCTGCCCCCAGCCGATCCGCCGCATCAGCGAGCAGCGCACCAAGCCGTTTAGGCGATTCGTACAACACCAGCGTGGCCTTGATCCCGGCCAGTTCTTCCAGCGCACGCTGCCGCGCACTGCGCGTCGCGGGCAGGAAGCCGCCAAAATGGAAGGCATCCGTCGGCAATCCGCCGAGCACCAGAGCCGTCAAAACAGCGGACGGACCCGGCGCGCAGGTCACCGGAACGCCCGCCGTACGCGCAGACCGTGCCAGCTCAAAGCCCGGATCCGCGATGAGCGGCATACCAGCCTCGGACGCGTAAGCCACGCTCTGATGCGCCGCACGTTCCACGAGCCGTGCAACCTGCGTCTCCTTGGAATGCTCGTGCAGTGCCTCGATCCGGCGGCCATCCAGCGGCACACCGTGGATGTCCATCAATTTGCGCAGGCTGCGCGTGTCTTCGGCGGCCAGCACATCGGCCGAGGCCAGCACATCAAGCGCCCGCAAGGTGATGTCCCGCGCCGTACCGATGGGCACGCCGACAAACCAAATCCCCGGGCGCAGCGTCGTCTTGACATGATTCAAAGCTGGACCCGCCCTGCCTTACCTCTATTATCCGCCCAAAATAACCGGGCCGGCCAATGTCATGCCCGGCACCAATGGGAGTGACGGTTCATGTTTGCGTTTTTCAAATCGCTGCGCAAGTCGGTGCGGCGGGCTCTGTTGCCCGTAGCGGCCCTCGCGCTGGCGGCCTGTGATCCAGCGGCAATTGGCGGGATCACCGCAGGCAGTGGGCCACGGATCGACACGAGCCAACCGGTGCCAGTGGCGCTTTTGGTGCCGCGCGGCTCGGGCCAGGGCAGTGACGAACTGCTTGCGACCAACCTGGAAAACGCCGCGCGCCTCGCCATGCGTGACCTCGCCGGGGTTGAGATTGACCTGCGCGTCTATGGCACAGCAGGCAACGCGCAAACCGCTGCAGCCCAGGCGACACAGGCCGTGAACGATGGCGCGCAAATCATCGTGGGTCCGCTGTACGCCGAGGCCGCGAATGCTGCGGGCGTGGCTGTCGCCCCGCGCAACGTGAATGTGCTGGCCTTTTCCAACAACACCACCATCGCAGGCGGCAATGTCTTCGTGCTGGGCTCGACCTTTGACAACACGGCAGACCGGCTGGTCAGCTACGCCGCCCGGCAGGGCAAGAACCGGATCGTTGTGGTCCACGCTCAGGATGTGGCAGGCCAGCTGGGACGCAACGCCATCCAGCAAGCCGCGTCGCGCAGCGGAGCCACGGTCACGGGCACGGTGGACTACCCACTGTCGCAGCAAGGGCTGATTGCTGCGGTGCCACGGGTGAAGTCGGCTGTCGACAACGCCGGGGCAAACGCCGTTTTCATGACGGCAGCCCCGGCTGGCGGCCTGCCGCTTTTGTCGCAACTTCTGCCCGAAACGGGAGTGGACCCGTCGGTCACGCAATACATCGGCATGACACGCTGGGATATTCCGCGCCAGACCCTCGATTTGCCCGGCATCCAGGGCGGCTGGTTTGCTCTGCCTGACCCGAACCGCGCGAATGCATTCCGCGCCCAATACGAGGCCGCCTATGGCAGTGCCCCACACCCGTTGGCAGGGCTTGCCTTTGACGGCATTGCCGCCATCGGCGCGCTGGCTGCACAGGGCAATGCGCGCGCGCTGACCGGCGCCGCATTGACCCAAGGGTCCGGCTTCCAGGGCGCCTCCGGCATCTTCCGCCTGCGTCCCGACGGGAGCAACCAACGCGGGCTGGCCATCGCAACGGTCCGTGACAATCAGGTTGTGGTGATTGATCCGGCGCCGCGTGCCTTTGGCGGCGCCGGGCTCTGATGCCCGCCCGCTCGGAACGGAGAGCATCTTGAGCAGCACCGCCCTTCAGGCAAATGATCTGCCTGATCAGCACCTGATCTGCGCCGCCACCGACATTTTCGATGGCGGCGCTTTTGATGCGTTGTTGGCCACCAATCCGGACAGGACAGCGGTTGTGGCGCACCTGAAGGCCGCACAGAAAGCAGGTCGCGACACTATCGCAACCGCTTTTAGCGCAGCACCGTTTGCGGCGCGGCCCACGACGCAGTCCTACACCTATCTGACCGATTGCCTGGTCAATGCCGCACTGCGCACCGCTCAAACGCGCATGCACCCCAACCCGACCCCCACGAACAGCGAGCGGCTCGCCGTGCTGGCGGTCGGCGGCTATGGTCGGGGCGAGATGGCGCCGTTTTCCGATGTCGATCTGCTGTTTCTGACGCCCTACAAGATCACCCCCTGGGCCGAGAGCGTGATTGAATCAACGCTCTACATCCTCTGGGACCTGAAGCTAAAAGTAGGGCATTCCAGCCGCACGGTACGTGACTGCCTGCGCTTGGGGGCCGAGGATTTCACGATCCGCACCGCGATGCTGGAACACCGGTTCCTTTTTGGCGACGCGGCCCTCGCAGCTGAGCTGGACACCAAGCTGCGCACGGATCTGTTCGAAGGCAGCGAGCGCGACTTTATCGAAGCAAAGCTGGCCGAACGGGATGCGCGGCACGTGCGCCAAGGCCAACGCTACGTGGTCGAACCCAATGTCAAAGAGGGCAAGGGCGGGCTGCGCGACCTGCAATCTCTGTTTTGGATCGGCAAGTACATCCACAAGGTTCAGGATGCCGCGGAACTTGTACCCTTGGGCCTGTTCACGGATGAGGAATTCGACGCCTTCGTCGCGGCCGAGGACTTCCTCTGGGCCACAAGATGCCACCTGCACCTACTCTCTGGCCGCGCGACCGAACAACTGACCTTCGACATGCAGGTCGCCGTCGCAGATGCCATGGGATACGAAGACGCGGCGGGACGACGCGGCGTGGAACGGTTCATGCAGGACTATTTTCTGCACGCCACCGAAGTCGGCGACCTGACCCGCATCTTCCTGACCAAGCTGGAGGCCGATCATCTGAAGGCCGAGCCGCTGCTGGACCGGCTGTTCAAGCGCAAGCCACGGGCCAGGGCAGGTTATCAGGTGATCAACAACCGCCTTGCCATCGACGATGACGCGCAGTTCCTGACCGACAAGCTGAACCTCCTGCGCATTTTCGAGGAAGCGTTGCGCACCGGGATGCTGATCCACCCTGATGCGATGAGGCTGATCAAATCGCATCTGGACCTGGTCGATGATGACATGCGCAACAACCCCGAGGCGCAGCGCATTTTCCTCGACCTGCTGTTGAGACACGGCAACCCGGAGCGCGCCCTGCGACGGATGAACGAGCTGGGAATGCTCGCTGCTTTTATCCCTGAATTCGAACCCATCGTCGCGATGATGCAGTTCAACATGTACCACTCCTACACGGTGGACGAACACATCATCCAGTGCATCGCGCAGCTTGCGATGATCGAACGCGACGAGTTGGAAGAAGACCTGCCCGTAGCCTCTTCGATCCTTAAGGAAGGCGTCAACCGCAAGGTGCTCTACGTCGCCCTCTTGCTACACGACATCGGCAAGGGGCGGGAGGAAGACCATTCGATCCTGGGCGCACAGTTGGTCCGCAAGATCGCCTCACGCCTCGGCCTGAAACAGGACGAGGTCGACACGGCTGAGTGGCTGGTGCGTTACCACCTGCTAATGTCCGACATGGCCCAGAAACGCGACATCGCTGACCCGCGCACCGTGCGCGACTTTGCCAAGGCGGTGCAGACAGTCAAACGGCTCGACCTGCTCTGCGTTCTGACCGTCTGCGACATCCGTGGCGTTGGCCCCAATACATGGAACAACTGGAAGGCCGTGCTGATCCGCGCGCTCTATCGTCAGACACGCCGCGCGCTTGAGGACGGGATGGAGGCGCTCACGCGCGACAATCGTGGGGCGGAGGCCAAGAAAGCGCTCCGCGCCGAACTGGCAGATTGGGCCCGCAAGGACCTGCAAACCGAAGTTGCACGCCATTACAACGCCTACTGGCAGGGTCTGCACGTCACGGCCCACGTGGTCTTTGCCAAGCTGCTCAAGGACATCGGCGAGAACGAGATCGTCATGGACCTGCATCCGGATGAGGACCGCGACGCCACCCGCGCCTGCTTTGTCATGCCCGACCACCCAGGCATCTTCGCTCGTCTCACCGGCGCGCTGGCGCTGGTCGGCGCCAATGTGGTCGACGCCCGCAGCTACACCACATCCGATGGTTTTGTGACCGATGCGTTCTGGATCCAGGACGCCGACGGCAACCCCTATGACGCCGCCCGCCTGCCCCGCCTGCGCAAGATGATCGAGCGCACGCTTGCAGGCGAAGTCGTCACCCGCGAGGCAATCAAGGACCGCGACAAGGTCAAGAAGCGCGAAAAGGCGTTCAGGGTCCCCACGCACATCACCTTCGACAACGAAGGGTCCGACATCTACACGATCATCGAGGTGGACACCCGCGACCGTCCCGGCCTGCTGCACGACCTGACGCGCACGCTGGCGGCAAGCAACGTCTACATCGCCAACGCAGTCATCGCGACCTACGGCGAGCAGGTGGTCGATACTTTCTACGTCAAGGACATGTTCGGCCTGAAATACTACTCAGAGTCCAAGCAGAAGACGCTGGAGAAAAAGCTGCGGGCCGCGATCATCGAAGGGGCGGAACGGGCGGCAGACTAGCCGCCCATACGCACATCAGGTGATCACGTCTGGCCCATCGCGCCCCGTGCGCACTTTGATCTCGGCCAACGCATCGGCGGCAGCAATGATACCCGCCAGCGCCTCTTGCGGGTCCTTGCCCAGCGCGCCCGCATCCGTCTCCAACTGCTCCAGATAGACGCGCAACGTGGCCCCATCCGTGCCCGTGCCCGACAGCCGGAACACCACACGCCCACCGCCCTCGAAGTAAATGCGGATGCCCTGGCCAGAGGATGTCGAGCCATCCACCGGATCGTCATAGGAAAACTCGTCTGCCCCCGACACCGTAAGGTCTCCGACAGTCTGCCCAGCCAAGTCACCCAGACGCCCGCGTAGATTCGCGATCAGATCATTCGCAGCGCCGGAATCCACCGCCTCGTAATCATGGCGCGAGTAGTAGTTCCGCCCATAGCTCGCCCAATGATCCGCCATCAGGTCGGACACGGACTTGCCCGTCTTGGCCAGAATGTTCAGCCACAACAGAACCGCCCACAGCCCGTCCTTCTCGCGCACATGGTTTGACCCGGTGCCCGCACTCTCCTCGCCGCACAGCGTCACCTTCCCGGCATCCAGCAAGTTGCCAAAGAACTTCCACCCCGTCGGCGTCTCGAAAGAGGCCATACCCTTCGCCTCAGCCACCCGGTCTGCGGCGGCAGAGGTCGGCATCGACCGCGCCACCCCAGCCAGACCACCGGCATAACCCGGCGCCAGGTCAGCCTTGTCCGCCAGCAGCGCCAGACTGTCCGAGGGGCTGACGTAACAATGCGCGCCCACAATCATGTTGCGGTCACCGTCCCCGTCCGACGCAGCCCCAAAATCCGGCGCATCATCGGCATACATGATGTCCATCAACGCCTTGGCCCAGACCGGGTTCGGGTCCGGATGCCCCCCGCCGAAATCCGGGCTCGGCACGCCGTTCATGACGGTACCTGCGGGCGCCCCCAACCGGTTCTCCAAAATCTCATGCGCATAGGGTCCGGTCACCGCGTGCATGGCGTCAAAGCACATCCGGAACCCGCCCTTGAACAGCCCCGCGATGGCATCAAGGTCAAACAGCTCACCCATCAGCTCGGCATAGTCGGCAACAGGATCAACAATCTCGATCTGCATGTCGCCCAGCACGCTATCCCCCAGCGTACCAAGATCAACCTCACCAGCATCCAGAATGCGATAGACGTCAATCTCTTGCGTCCGGGCAAAGATCTTCTCCGTCACGCCCTCGGTCGCAGGCCCGCCATTCGGCCCGTTATACTTCAGCCCAAAGTCCGCCTTCGGCCCGCCGGGGTTGTGACTGGCCGACAGGATCAAACCACCATCGGCCTTGCGCTTCCGGATCAGGTGCGAGGCCGCCGGGGTCGACAACAGCCCACCCTGCCCCACGATGCACTTGGCAGCCCCATTGGCCGCCGCCATGCGCAGGATCGTCCCGATGGCGACATCGTTGAAGTACCGGCCATCACCGCCCACAACGAGCGTCTTGCGTTGAACGCCACCAATGCCGTCAAAAATGGCCTGCGTGTAGTTCTCCAGATATCCCGGCTCCATGAACACGGCGGTCTTCTTGCGCAGCCCGCTGGTGCCCGGCTTCTGCCCCGCAATCGGGGTGGTCTGAACGGTTCGAATGCTCATGCTTCAATCTTCCTGTTTTGAAAATCTGTTTCGCCCTCGGACATCCCGTCCACAGGGCACAATTCCAACGCCACAACACTGTTGGGCGCGACAGACACAGCGCCGGGGCGCACAGCCTCGGCCACCTGACCCGAGGTATCAATGACGCGCATCCAGCGATGGCCCGGCAATGTCTCGGGCAGTGACGCAACAGTCTTCTCACCCGCATTGAACAGCAGATAAATCGCGCCCAGCCGCGGCTCGTAAGCGGGCGTGCCGCGCGCCATGCGCATCTCGACGCCAAGGAACTTCAGTTCCGAACGCTGCCAATCCTCATCCAGCATCGCGGTGCCATCCGCCTTGCGCCAGAACACATCCGGCTTGCCATCGACCGCCCGCTTGCCCGCATGCAAAAACCGCTTCTGGCGCAGGATCGGGCTCGACTTGCGCAAGGCAATAATCTGACGGCAGAACGCCAGAAAATCCGGGTCCGCCTCGTCCCAGTTCACCCAGCCAATCTCGTTGTCCTGACAATAGGCATTGTTGTTGCCAGCTTGCGAATTCCCCAACTCATCGCCGGCCAAAATCATCGGCGTCCCCTGGCTCAGCATCAGCGTCGCCAGCATGTTCCGCCGCCGCTGCGCCCGCAGCGCCATGATCTGCGGATCATCCGTCGGCCCCTCGACCCCGCAATTGTCCGAACAATTGTGATCATGCCCGTCGCGATTGTCCTCACCATTGGCCGCATTGTGCTTGTCGTTGTAGCTGACCGTATCCATCAGCGTGAAGCCGTCATGGGCAGTGATGAAGTTCAGAGACGAGGTCGCAGGCCGCCCATCATGGTCAAAGCGCAAGGCACTGCCGGTCACATTCCCCGCCAGCTTCCGGATCATGCAGGCATCGCCACGCCAAAACCGACGCACCGTGTCGCGATACTTGTCGTTCCACTCGGTAAAGGGCGTCGGAAAGGCGCCCAGCTGATAGCCGCCCGGCCCCACATCCCAAGGCTCGGCAATCATCTTCACCTTGTTCAGCACCGGGTCCTGCCGAATGGCCCGACAAAACGGCCCATCCCGGTCAAACCCGCCCGAGGTCCGTGCAAGGCTCGACGCCAGATCGAAGCGGAACCCATCCACATGCATGACCTCGACCCAATAGCGCAGCGAGTCCATCACCATGCGCAGCACAAACGGATGGTCCAGATCCAGCGTATTGCCGCACCCGGTGTCGTCCACGTAGTAACGCCGGTCATCCGCCAACCGGTAATAACTCGCATTGTCAAAACCACGGAAACTCAGGGTCGGCCCGTGCTGATCGCCTTCGGCTGTGTGGTTGTAAACCACATCCATGATCACCTCGATCCCGGCTGAGTGGAACCGAGCCACCATCTGCTGGAACTCGGAAACATCGTGGTCGCTCAGATATTTGGGTTCAGGTGCAAAGAACCCGTAGGTCATGTAGCCCCAGTAGTTGCTCAGCCCCTTGTCGACCAGAAACCGGTCATCGACGGCGGCCTGCGCGGGCAACAGCTCAATGGCCGTCACTCCCAGATCAGTCAAATGCTCCAGCATCTGATCCGACGCCATTCCCAGAAACTTGCCCGCATGGGGCACATCCTTGCGCTGCGCGGTCAGCCCTTTGACGTGCGCTTCGTAGATGACGGTGTCAGACCACCGCGTCTCCAACCGCATCTGTTCATTCCGCCCCCAGGTAAAGGCCGGATCGACGACAACCGAGCGCGGCATGTATTCCGCGCTGTCGCGGGTGTCGTAGCTCAGATCCTTGTCCTTGTGCCCGATCTCGTAGCCGTAAAGCGCGTCATGCCACTGCACATGGCCCGTCAACCGCTTGGCATAGGGGTCCATGAGCAGCTTATAGGGGTTGAACCGATGCCCCTCACGCGGGGCGTAGGGCCCGTGCACCCGGTAGCCGTATTGCTGCCCCGGACGCAGGCCCGCGATATAGCCATGCCAGATATGTCCCTCCCGCTCGGCCAGATCGACGAGGTACACCTCGCGCCCCTGATCGTCGCACAGGCACAGCACCACGCGGGTCGCGTGCTGCGAGAACACGGCAAAGTTCACGCCCTCGCCGTCGAACGTAGCGCCCAAGGGATGGGGGCGCCCGGCGCTCAGTTGGAATGGTGTCATTCAGCAGCCTTCACCAGG
This sequence comes from Tateyamaria sp. syn59, assembly GCF_007995245.1. GTDB lineage: Bacteria > Pseudomonadota > Alphaproteobacteria > Rhodobacterales > Rhodobacteraceae > Tateyamaria. Next base: position 128,517 of record NZ_VCBA01000003.1, on the reverse strand, counting down.
TCGTCGTACAGCGCAGCATAGGCCGCAGCCGACGGCGCCCACCCCACGGGCTGCGCCATCGCATTTCGCTGCATCTTTGACCACAGCTTGGGCGCGGCGAAAAGGTCACAAAGCTGGATCAAGGCGTTTGAGAGCGCATCCGCCGTCACCGGATGAAACTGCAGGCCTGTCGCGACGCCTTTGGCCATGGTGGCAGGCGTGGCCGGAATGACGGTGTCGGCCAGCCCCCCGGTCAACGCAACTACGGGCAAAGTCCCATAGCGCAGGCCGTAAAGCTGCGTCAGACCGCAGGGTTCAAACCGCGACGGCACCAGAATCGCATCGCCCCCCGCCATCATCCGATGCGACAACGCCTCGTCATAGCCGATCCGAACCGCCACGCCGGGATGCGCATGGCTGGCAAAGGCCCCCTCAAGCGCCAGATCACCAGAGCCAAGCAGCGCCATTTGCCCACCGCGATCCAAAAGCGCTGGCAAAGCATCCAGAAGCAGGTCGAGACCCTTCTGCTCGGTCAACCGCGACACCACCACACAGAGCGGCCCATCGGCCTCAGGCAAGCCAAACTCCGCCCGCAGCGCGGCCTTGTTCGCCGCCTTCCCCTTTGGCGTCTTGTACGTCCGGATATGGTCATCCACCTCTGGCGACCAGACATCCAGATCAATACCGTTCAGAATGCCTGACAGGTCCGCCTTCCGCATCTGCAACACGCCATCCAGACCCATGCCAAACTCCGGCGTCATCAACTCGCGGGCATAGGTGGGCGACACGGTGGTCAACCGATCCGCCCAGACGAGCCCCGCCTTCAGCGCCGAAATCTGTCCCCAGTATTCCACGCCATCACGTGTCAGGTCCGCCTTGGCAATGCCCATCGCCTTCGCGCGCGCCATCGGCAGCAGCCCTTGAAATGCGATGTTGTGAATTGTGAGCACGCTGGGCACATCAACGCCACCACGCTTCAGGTAATATGGCACCAACCCCGCCTGCCAGTCGTGGCAGTGCACGACGTCCGGGCGCCAGGTGCCGAGCGTCCCCGCCGCAACATCTTTGGCGACCTGACACAGCGCCGCATACCGTTCCGGGTTGTCCGGCCAATCAACGCCTTCGTCATTCAGGTAAATCCCGGGGGCCCGATCAAACAAATGCGGCGCGTCCAGCACGAACAGGTCCAGCCCCGCCGCCTCGCCCGACAAAAGCCGCGCATCCCCGCCAAAAAGGCTGGTAAACTCGGCGACGCTCTCAGCGCCCTCCAACGCCGCCATCACGGCTGGATAGCCCGGCAACAACGTGCGCATGTCCATCCCCAAAGGCGCCAGCGCCCCCGGCAACGCGCCCGCCACATCCGCAAGGCCCCCGGTCTTCACCAAGGGCGCACACTCGGACGCAACGGACAGCACACATGTCATTGGGCCGCCTGCCAGGCGTCGATCATCTCTTTGGTGATCAGGGTCGTCCCCTTCTCGCTCACACGGAAAAACTTGGCATCCTCCGCCGGGTCCTCACCGACCACCAGCCCGGTGGGAATCTCCACCCCCCGGTCAATCACGCATTTCCGCAACCGGGCCGAGCGGTTGATGACCACGTTTGGCAGCACCACGGAATGATCCAGCACCGCATAGGAATTGGTATGCACCTGCGTGAACAGGAGGGAGTTGCGCACCTCCGTCCCCGAAATGATACAGCCCCCCGACACCATGGACGAGATCGCAACCCCGCGCCGGTCTTTCTCATCATGGATAAACTTCGCAGGCGGCGCGCTTTCCGAATAGGTCCAGATCGGCCACTGCTGATCCCACAAGTCCAGTTCCGGCGTGAAATCGGTCAGATCAATGTTGGCTTCCCAAAACGCATCCAGCGTCCCCACATCCCGCCAATAACTCGGCGCGCCTTCCGCCCGCACGCAAGAGTCATCAAACCGATGCGCCACTGCCTTCCCATTCTTCACGATGTCCGGGATCAGATCATGGCCGAAGTCATGGCTGGAATTTGGATCCTCCGCATCCTTGATCAGCAACTCGCGCAGGAACTTCCAGCTAAAGACATAAATCCCCATCGACGCCAGCGCCTTGGTCGCATCCTCAGGCGTGCCGGGCGGATCAGCCGGCTTTTCCAGGAACGACGTAATGCGGCTGGTCTCATCCACCGCCATCACGCCAAAGGCACTCGCCTCCTCACGCGGTACAGTCAGACAACCGACAGTGACATCCGCTCCCTGCTCCACATGCTGGCGCAGCATCACCTCGTAATCCATCTTGTAGATGTGATCGCCCGCCAGAATGACAATATATTCAATGTCATAGCTGTCCACGATATCAATGTTCTGGGTCACCGCATCGGCAGTCCCCCGATACCACATCTCTTCCGACACCCGCTGAGATGCAGGCAGAATATCCAGAAATTCGTTCCGCTCGGCGCGGAAAAAACTCCACCCGCGCTGGCAATGACGGATCAGCGAATGCGCCTTGTATTGCGTCGCCAGCGCCATGCGCCGAATGCCGGAGTTCACCGCATTGGACAGGGCAAAATCCACGATCCGCGTCTTGCCGCCAAAAAACACCGCAGGCTTCACCCGCCGGTCGGTCAACTCCTTCAGCCGCGACCCGCGCCCGCCCGCCAAAACGAAGGCCATTGACCGCTGCGACAGCCGTGTCGTGTCCACCATATCCAATCCTCCCTAAATTCCATGTCGGAACATCACCGTCGCCAAGGGCGGCACGGTGACGTCCACAAATTGCGGCAACCCGTCCCACTCCCCCGCCTGAGAGTGAACGGCGCCCCCATTGCCCCGGTTCCCGCCGCCATAAACAGCAGCATCACTGTTCAGAACCTCCGCCCATGCCCCGGCAGCAGGCACACCAATGCGCCACTGACGCTCCACCGGCGTGAAGTTGCAGACCACCACCGCAGGCGCATCGCCCTCGTCCCCCATCCGCACAAAGGCAGTCAGCGAGTGCTCCGGATCATTGGCTATCCACGCAAACCCCGACGGATCACAATCGCGCCGATGCAGTGCAGGCGTGTCACAATAGACGTGGTTCAAATCGCGCACCCACGCCTGCAACCCCTTCTGCCGGTCCTCGTGCAGCGCGTCCCAATCCAAAGCCGCATCATGGTTCCACTCCGCCCACTGCCCAAACTCGCAGCCCATGAACAGCAGCTTCTTGCCCGGATGCCCCCACATGAAGCCATAGTAAGCGCGCAGGTTGGCAAACTTCTCCCACTCATCGCCCGGCATCTTGGCAATCATCGACCCCTTGCCATGCACCACCTCGTCATGGCTAATCGGCAGCACGAAGTTTTCCGAGAACGAGTAATCAATCGGAAAGGTCATCAGATGATGATCGTATTGCCGGTGAATGGGGTCCTTCTCGATGTACCGCAGGGTGTCATTCATCCACCCCATGTTCCACTTGTACCCGAACCCTAGGCCGCCCGCGTCCACCGGCGTCGACACGCCCGGAAAGGCGGTGCTTTCCTCGGCCACGGTCATGATCCCCTCAACCTCGCCATAGCAGACGGTGTTCATCTCCTTGAGGAAATCAATCGCCTCGTAATTCTCACGCCCACCATCCTTGTTGGGCACCCATTCGCCATCGGCGCGGGAGTAATCGCGGTAGAGCATCGACGCCACCGCATCCACGCGCAGCCCGTCGATATGGTATTCCTTAAACCAATAGAGCGCATTGGCAGTCAGGTGGTTCTTCACCTCACGCCGCCCGTAATTGTAGATCAGCGTGTTCCAGTCCTGATGGAACCCCTCCCGCGGGTCGGCGTGCTCATAGAGATGCGTGCCATCAAACTGCGCCAGCCCATGGGCATCCGATGGAAAATGCCCCGGCACCCAGTCGAGGATAACCCCCAGCCCCGCCTTATGCGCCGCCTCCACCAGATCACGAAACTCATGCGGCGGACCAAATCGGATGGTCGGAGCGTAAAGACCAAGCGGCTGATAGCCCCATGACCCGTCAAAGGGAAACTCACTGATCGGCAGAAACTCCAGATGGGTGAAGCCCATCCACTTGGCATAGTCCACCAACTCGACAGCCAACTCCTTGTAGCTCAGCCGCCGCCCGTCTGCGGTATGCCGCCAAGACCCCAGATGCACCTCGTAGATCGAAATCGGCTTGTCCCGGCTCTGCGCCTGACCCCGCGACGCCATCCAGTCGGCATCGTCCCAGCCATAGCCCGAAATGTCCCGCACAACCGACGATGTCTCAGGCGGATGCTGCGCCCCAAACCCCACCGGATCAGCCTTCAAGAATGGCGCCCCGTCGCGCGGCGCAATCTCATACTTATAGAGATCACCCTCACCCAGACTCGGCAGGAATATCTCCCAAACCCCCGTCTCGCCCATGCGCCGCATCGGATGCCGCCGCCCGTCCCAGACGTTGAAGTCCCCGACAACAGACACACGCACAGCATTCGGCGCCCAGACCGCAAAATGCGTACCGGCCACGCCATCCAGTTCTGTGACATGCGCGCCCAGCGCCTGCCACAACTGCCGGTGCGAGCCTTCGCCGATCAGATACTGATCCACATCCGTCAGCACCGGACCAAAGCGATAGGGGTCGTAAAAGGACCATTCGGCCCCGTCCGAAAAACGCGCCTTCAAAGAATGCGCAAACTTCGAATTGGGCACCTGCCCGGCAAAGAGCGGCCCCTCCACCCGGTCCAGCGGGATAGACTTGCGGCCAACAACGGCCACAACCTCAGCAGCGTCCGGCACCAACGCCACGCACCACGCGGCGCGACCGGTCTTATGGACACCAAGCACGTCAAAGGGGCGGTCATGCCGCGCCTCCAGCAACGCATCAACGTCCCCTTGGGTCATATGGGGCGGCAGCATCTTGTTCTCCGCCCCACCCATCAGGCGATGCGCCCGATCAAAAACCCGCTGCCGCCAAACGTCACCTGCGCACCATCCACCTCCGCCGATTGATCCAGAACAGACGTCACCGAATGGGGCAATTCCACGCTCACAGGCTCAGGCGAAAGGTTGTAAACACACATCATATTCTCTCCACGCCTGAACCCTAACACGGGTTCCGGCAGATCAAGAAACACCGTCTTGCCCGCCCGCAAATCCTCCGACCCGCGGCGCAGCGCCAGCATCTCGCGATAGAAAGCCAGCACCGAATTCTCGCCCTGCGCCGACACCGCCCGCGCCCGCTGCGGCTCCTTCACTGGCAACCACGTCCGGTTCGCCTGCGAAAACCCACCATTCGGCGCATCCGCCTCCCACACCATCGGCGTCCGGCATCCATCACGCCCCGTCTTCTCGGGCCAGAAATTGATGCCCTCGGGGTCGGTCAACTCATCAAAGCTCAGCACAGTATCAACCTGCCCCAACTCCTCGCCCTGATAGATGCAGATCGACCCTTCAAAGCTCAAGAGCAGCGCCGCCGCCTGCTTGGCCAAGGCATCCTGATCCACCCCATGCTCCAGCCAGCGCCCCACATGGCGCGGCACGTCATGGTTCGAAAACGCCCAGCACGGCCACCCCTCCGGCGCATCGCGGAAAAACGCCTCGATCCGCTCACGGAAGTGCTTGGGGCTGAAATCCGGCCCAAGCATCTCGAAACTGTAGGCCATGTGCAGACGATGGCCGGAGGTGTATTGCCCCATGATATCAATAGCATGGTGGCTATCCCCCACCTCACCCACCATGGTCCGCGCATCATACTCATCCAGCAACGCCCGCAACCGCTTCAGGAACACCAGGTTCTCCGGCCTGTTCTTCGAAAACAGCGTGTACTGCATCTCGAACGGACGCACGGCATCCTGCGCCCAATCCGACGGGTTGGCGGCATTGTCGCGCAACAGATCGTCGTGGAAATAGAAGTTCACGGTATCCAACCGGAACCCATCCACACCCCGCTCCAACCAGAAGCGCACGCAATCCAGCAAGTAATCCTGAACCTCCGGGTTATGGAAATTCCAATCCGGCTGCTCCTTCAGGAAGTTATGCATGTAGTACTGCCGCCGCCGCGAATCCCAGGTCCAGGCCGGGCCACCAAAGATCGACAACCAGTTGTTTGGCGGCGTGCCGTCCGGCTTCGGATCAGCCCAGACAAACCAATCAGCCTTGGCATTATCCCGGCTCGCACGGCTCTCGGCAAACAACGCATGCTGATCCGACGCATGGCTCAGCACCTGATCAATAATGACCTTCAGGCCCAGATCATGCGCCTTCGCCACCATCGCATCAAACTCGGCCAGCGTCCCGAAAGACGGATCAATGTCCAGATAATCCGAAACGTCATACCCCATATCCGCCATCGGCGACGGAAACACCGGGCTCAGCCAGATCGCATCGACACCCAGCGACGCCACATGCTCCAACCGGTCCATGATGCCCCTGATGTCGCCAATGCCATCCCCATCCGCGTCCATAAAGGACCGGGGATAGATCTGATACGTCACCGACCCGCGCCACCAGTCTTGTCCGTCTGCCATCGTCAAAGCCCCTATTGCCAGATGTTAGCACTAACACTCAAAGCGCTTTGTTACGGGCCAGCCGCCCATAACGCAAATGATTCACGCACACGAAAAAAGACCCCCGCCATCAGCAGGGGCCTCGAAAGTGCTGAAATGAAATGGTGAAAAAGGCTCAGGTCACGCCGCAATACGTTTGGCGAAACTGTCGTAGTCAAAGGTCTGCTGGGACATGTACGGCAGGTGCAGCTCCAGCACCCCGGTCATGTCATAGAGATCGGCGGTGATCACACTGTCACCCGACACGGCGGCAGAAATGATGTTCGGCTCGGATGTCGGAAAGAACCAGATGGTCCCGTCCTTCGCCTCGAACACGTCCATCACAACCACCTCGATGCCCACATGATTGGCTGGCGGCGCATATGTGATCGTTTCGCTCTGCTTCCGCTCTTCTTCCACGACCGAGTTGAACTCGGCCTGTGTGGTCACCGTCAAGCCAAAGGTCGTGCTGGCCTTTGCAGAAAACTCCCCCATGGCCGCACCCGCCTCGTTGGTCTGCGTCAAGCTTGTCACCGTTTCAAAGAACAGGCGCGTGCTGTCCATCCGGGCCACCCGGCTTGACACCATCCGTTCAAAGGTCTGGCCTTGCGGAATGACATTAGTCACGGCGAACACCCCGGTCTCGACCACAGACGATTCCACATAGTCCGCGATGTGATAGACGCGCAGCTTGAACAGCATGTGGCCCGCATTGCCGCCGATGCCCAGAACCCGGATGTTCTTCAGAACACGCTTGGGGCCCGCGAATGTACCGCACTTGATGCTCCGGCCTAGGTTGGTCGTCAGCTCGACCCCGCGAATGCGGTCCTCTTTCTTCTTCTTGTCGTGGCTTTCGTAAACGACAAGCTCATTGATGTATTCGTCCTGCTGAAAGTTCAGAACGACGGTTTCCTTGCCCTGCACATCGCCATGATACGTGCCGTTGATGCGCACGCCTTCCACCATATCGTCGCCGCGAAAGCCGATGGAGTTGATGTGCTCAATGTCGAAATCCTCGCCGTGGTCTCCACCGATGGCAACTGTCTGAATGCTCATTTCAAGTCTCCTTTTTGCGTAATCTGCGTTTGGTGTTGTCAGCACCGACACCGTGTCGGCCTTGCACAAAGGTAACGACCGACCCCCGGGGTTTATTCGCGCGGTACGGGAAAAAATTTGCCGATGGTGCTTTGAAGAAAATCGCGCCCCACCCCAAAACGGCGGGACGCTGCCGCCCTGGACACCCTCAAATGGCAGAAAATCGCGAGCAATCCGGCCGCAGATTGCCCTGACGCAGCGTCAAGTTACCGTCCCCGCATCGTTAACTGATTTTTGGAGAAATTTATGACCGACAACAACATCATCGTCACAGGATCGCGCCCGCAAGACCCATGGGTGCAAAGCATTTCCCCCGACGACCTTTATGCGGTCGGCCAGTTTGACCTGCACGCCGCCATATTTGGTGCCCCCCAGCCGGTCTGGGGCCAGGGCACCGTCACGGACCCGTTCAGCGAGCCGCCAAAAGTACGCTCTGATCAGCCCAAGGAACCGTCCGAAGGACAGGAAGACTTTGCCGAAGACGGTGATCCCTTCAACGACGGCGAAGCGCCCACGCTGCAAACGGTCGAGGCGTGGCTGGAAGCCGCTGCTGAGGCAGATCAAAACATGACGTACTTCGTCTCAAGCGACGTAAGCGACCCTGATGCCTATTCAGGGTCTTACACCACAGGCGATGGCGACACGTTCACCTTCTACTCCAACGGGGACGGCAGCTATGGCCAGACGCAGGCACCCTCCTTCGATCCGGGCCCCGATCTTGGCCTCGGGGACGGCTTCCTGTTCTGATCCGATGAAAACCACGCAAGGGTCAGGTCACTGGCCCTTGCCTCCCGGCGCGGCACAGCCGACACGCTAACGCGCTGCACGTAACAGCGCCCATTGCGCGCGCGCGCGCCGCCCGCTACCCCATCCCAAATGAAACCGATCCGTCTCATCACCGGCTTCCTGACCGTGGGCGTCTGGACGCTGCTCAGCCGTATCTTCGGCTTCGTGCGCGAGGTGATGCTCCTGTCGCTGATCGGCCCGGGCCCGGTGATGGACGCCTTTGTCGCCGCCTTCCGCCTGCCCAACATGTTCCGCCGCTTCTTTGCCGAGGGCGCGTTCAACGCCGCCTTTGTGCCGATGTTCTCGGGCAAGCTCGAAGGAGGAGAGGACGCGGCGAAATTTGGCCGCGACGCCCTGAACGGGCTGGCGCTGGTCACCATGCTGCTCACAGCCCTCGCCATGATCTTCATGCCCGCGCTGGTCTGGGCCACAGCGGGTGGGTTCGGACAGGAACGCTTCGACCTCGCCGTGGGCTATGGGCGGATCATGTTCCCCTACATATTCTTCATGTCGCTCTCGGCGCTGTTCTCGGGCGTGCTCAACGCCACCGGCCGCTTCGCCGCCGCCGCCGCCGCCCCCGTCCTGCTGAACGTCCTGGTGATCACCGCAATGACCCTCGCCTGGGCCACGGGGGCCGAAGCAATCACCTGGCTGATCTGGACCATCCCGGTCGCAGGCGTCGCGCAACTGGCCCTCACATGGGGCGCTGCCGCGCAAGCCGGGTTCGCCCTCAAACCCGCCCTGCCCCGCTGGACGCCGGACATGTCCCAGATGGTCCGCACAGCCGTCCCCGCCGCGCTCGCGACAGGGGTCATGCAGATCAACCTCGTCGTGGGCCAGCTTGTAGCCTCAAACTACGACAACGCGGTCAGCTGGCTATTTGCCGCCGACCGTCTCTATCAATTGCCGCTTGGCGTCGTCGGCATCGCCGTGGGCATCGTCCTGCTGCCCGACCTGTCACGACGGCTCAAGGCCGAGGATATGGCAGGCGCCCGCAACGCCTATTCCCGCGCGACCGAGTTTTCCATGGCGCTCACACTGCCCAGCGCCGTGGCGCTCATGGTGATCCCCCTGCCGCTGGTGTCGGTCCTGTTCCAGCGCGGCGCAACAGGCGCGGATGACGCCGCCGCCATCGCCACCGCCGTCGCAATCTACGGCGCGGGCCTGCCGGCCTTCGTTCTGCAAAAGGTGCTGCAACCCCAGTACTTCGCGCGCGGCGACACGAAAACGCCGTTCTACTTCGCGCTCGTCGCTATGGTCATCAACGCCGCCGCGGCCATCGGCCTCTCCCCCATCCTCGGCTGGATCGCCCCGGCCATCGCAACGACGGCGGCAGGCTGGGCCATGCTCGGGCTTCTCTACGTCGGTGTGCGCGGCATGGGCGACGTGGTCAAAACCGACGACCGCTACCGCAAGCGCCTGCCCCGCATCATCGCCGCCTCTGTCGCCATGGGCGTGCTGCTAGGCGTCCTCGCCACCGTGCTAAAACCCGCCCTCGGCACCGACGGCGTCCGCTACATCGCACTTCTGGCACTCATCGCCGTCGGCGGCGCAGGTTATTTCGGCATCGCTCACGCCATCGGGGCCATGCGCCTCTCGGACATCAAAGGCGCGGTGCGGCGCGGCTAACGCTTGCGCAGGGTCGCCAAAACCCGCGTCCATCCACCGGGCATGACAAAGGCCGTAAGCGCAAAGCCCGCGCAAAACCCCGACAGCTCCGCCACCCAGGCATAGCCCACCTGAAAAAACATGCCGAACAGCAGCTGCAGCCCCATCAGCACGCCAATCAAGGTAAAGGCCCGCGCCTGCGGCCCACCCGTCGCCGCCAACTTCTGCCACAACAAAAAGGTAAAGACGCCAATCAGCCCATACACACTGGGATACGCCCCAAACAGCCACGCCTGATCGGTCACGAGGGCAAAGACCAGCGCCCCGAACACCCCGCACAGCACGAACAGCAGGATCACGGCCCAGCCGCCCATCACCTCCGCCACCATCTTGCCCATCGCCAGCAGGATCACCCCCGCAAACAGGGTCGAGGTGAACGCCCCATGCACGAATGGATAGGTCAAAAACCGCAGCATGTGCTCCGGCAACAGCACCCCATTGCCCAGCATGAAATCAAAGGCTTCCCCCGAAAACCCGTAGTCGTTCAACGCCTGCAACCGCCAGCCCACGGCGGCAGGCCCGCCAATCAAATTCGCCTCCCCCAGCGAAAACGCCAACTCCGGCAACGCAATGGCAGCAAACAGCAGCCACACCGCGGGCGGCAAAGGGTTCACGGGGCTCGGATCATACTGCTCTGACATGGGGCCTGCCTGCTTGACGCTTGTTACCCCCATGGGTAAGCCAACCACGCAAATTTGCCCAGAGGTTCCACAATGTCAGACAGCCAATTCACACCCCGCGTGTTCTCGGGCATGCAGCCCTCGGGCGGTCTGACGCTGGGCAACTACCTCGGCGCGCTCAAGCGCTACGTGGAAATGCAGAACGAAGGCACATACGAGACGATCTACTGCATGGTCGATCTGCACGCGATCACCGTCTGGCAGGATCCTGCCGAGCTTGCGTCGAAGACACGCGAACTCGCCGCCGCCTACATCGCCGCAGGCGTGGACCCGGAAAAGTCCATCCTGATCAACCAGTCCCAGGTGCCCGAGCACACGCAGCTTGCGTGGATCTTCAACACGGTCGCGCGCATGGGCTGGATGCAGCGCATGACGCAGTTCAAGGACAAGGCGGGCAAGAACGCGCAAAACGCCTCGCTCGGCCTCTTCGCCTACCCGGCCCTGATGGCGGCAGACATCCTCGTCTACCACGCCACCCATGTGCCGGTGGGTGACGACCAGAAACAGCATCTTGAGCTGACGCGCGACATCGCGACCAAGTTCAACCACGACTACGGCGTCGATTTCTTCCCCATCACCGAACCGGTGATCAAGGGGGCGGCCACGCGCGTCATGTCCCTGCGCGACGGGTCCAAGAAGATGTCGAAATCCGACACCTCCGACGCCTCCCGCATCAACATGACGGACGACGCCGACACGATCGCCAAGAAAATCCGCAAGGCCAAAACCGACCCCGAGCCCCTGCCCTCCGAATACAAGGGCCTCGACGACCGGCCCGAGGCGCGCAACCTCGTCAACATCTACGCGGCGCTGGCCGACATCAGCGTGGACCAGGTGCTGGCCGACCACGGCGGCGCGCAATTCGGCACCTTCAAACCGGCGCTGGCTGAGCTAGCGGTCGAAAAACTCAGCCCCATCGCCTCCGAAATGACCCGGCTTCTGAACGACGTCCCCGAGATCGATAGGCTGCTCGCCCGTGGTGCAGAACAAGCACGCGAGATCACACAGCCAATCCTGAAGAAAACCTACGAAATCGTGGGCATGGTCGGCGCGTAGGGGAGAAACTCCATTGGCGACGTGTCAACGTCAGCTGTGCGGGACGAAGCCTTTGAATAACTCGCATCGGCACGACACAATCGCCGCATGATCTACGTCCTGGTCTATCCCGTTTTCGACGAACGCAGTACCGTGCTGATCCGCGCTTTCAGAGAGACCCATGAGGCGCAAAGAGCTCGGTTGGTCGCGCCCCACATCACCTTGGTCTTTGGCGTTGCGCAGACGCATCTTGAAAGGTTATCCCGGCTGGTCGACGTCGTTTGTGAGCAAACCAGTACACTCCCGGTCACATTTGACGGACATGTGACTGAGTTGGACCCCTTTGAAAAGACATACAAAACTTTCCTGCTATGTGATGAGGGCTGTGCCGCGATAACCGCGCTGCACGACAAACTTTATGACGGCCCGCATCGCTCGGAATTCAACGCCGCGTATCCGTTCACACCGCATATGACTATTGGCTCCTATACCGCACAAACGGAGGCAGAGCAGGTCGATATTTCCGCTCTCGGACACTTCCCCATCAAAGGACAGGTATGCTCATTGGCGCTGGTTCAATTGGAAGACGGCGAGCTGACAACGCTAAAAACAGCATCCTTGATCACGTAGATATGGACTCGAAGCTTGCCGGAGCCTCGGGTGGTCATTGCAGCTGAACACCCCCCTGACCACGAGCAGATCCTTGATCGAGCACAACACAAGCTTGCCCGTACAACTGCACCACCCCTGTGCACCCCTGCGCCTAGCAACCAAAACCCGCACTCCCTAGCTTCCCAAGCAAAGGAGCCGCACCATGCCCGCAAAAGTCCCCGCCGACACAAGCGTCGGCCACATCCACCTCAAGGTCACCGACCTCGACCGCGCCATCGCATTCTACGGCGACGTGCTCGGCTTTACCCTTACCCAGCGCTACGGCGATCAGGCGGCGTTCCTGTCCGCAGGCGGCTATCACCACCACATCGGCCTCAACACCTGGCATTCCCGTGGCGCAGGCCCCGCGCCGGATCGGGCGGCAGGTCTCTACCACGTGGCCTTCCTCTTCCCTGACCGCGCCTCGCTTGGGGCCGCCCTCAACCGGGTGCTCGACCACGGCACCCCGCTCGAAGGCGCCGCCGATCACGGCGTCTCAGAAGCGGTCTACTTCCGCGATCCCGATGGCAACGGGATCGAGCTTTACCGCGACCGGCCCGAGGCCGACTGGCCCCGCGACCCGGACGGCGCGCTTGCAATGATCAACCAGCCGCTCGACATCAACGCCCTGCGCGCCGAAGGTGCGGCATAATTGCCTGCGTTAACCCTTTTCCGGGCTAGTTTGCCCGCTCAAATGCCAAAACGCGCAGTTTCGGGCGCAAAATATGCAGTTTTGCCAAATCAGGCCGAAATGGCCCGGATGTCACGGCCCGAAAACACGCAGTTTCACCGGCAAAATGTGCAGTTTGCCAATTTCCGGGCCGCGCCACCGCCCGAAATCAGCGCCCAAAACCCCGGTTAACAGACCGCACGCTGCCATGGACAACACCCCGTCCCTCCGCCACCTTGTCCCCAAATCGGAGGGTCGGATGAGCACCGCATTTTTCTGGGACGAACGCACCATGTGGCACGGCGGCGGCAACTATGCTTTCACCGTTCCCTTGGGCGGATTGGTGCAACCGCTGGCTGCTGGTGGCCTGCCCGAAAGCCCCGAAACCAAGCGCCGGATGAAGAACCTGATGGACGTCACCGGCCTTACAAACGACCTGCACGTGACCTCTGCCGACGCGGCCACAACCGAACAACTCCTGCGCGTCCACCCGCAAGAATACCTGAGCAAGTTCAAAGCGATGTCCGATGATCAGGGCGGCGAAATCGGCCACCACGCCCCCTTTGCAAAAGGCGGCTACGAGATCGCTGCCCTCGCCGCGGGCCTCACCACCGCCGCTGTCGAGGCCGTGCTGACAGGCGCCTACGAGAACGCCTACGCCCTCGCCCGCCCACCGGGCCACCATTGCGAAGCGGCCACTCCAATGGGCTTCTGTCTAATGGCCAACATCGGCATCGCCATCGAGGCCGCCAAAGCCACCCGCCCCGACCTGCGCGTCGCCGTCCTCGACTGGGACGTCCACCACGGCAATGGCACGGAATCCATCTTTCGTGAACGCCCAGATGTGCTCACCATCTCGCTCCACCAGGCAGGCAATTATCCTTTAGAAACCGGATACTTAACTGACCGCGGAACAGGCGCAGGAGAGGGCACAAACCTCAACCTTCCGCTCCCCGCAGGCACCGGTCACACCGCCTATCTCCACGCCATCGACCGGGTTGTCGCCCCCGCCATCGAAGCCTTCAACCCCGACCTGATCATCGTCGCCTGCGGCTTCGACGCAGGCGCCGTTGACCCCCTCGCCCGTATGCTCGCCACGGCCGAGACCTTCCGCGAAATGACGCTCAAAATCAAAGCGTTAGCAGAGAGGATCTGCGACGGCAAACTCGTCCTCAGCCACGAGGGCGGCTACTCCGAAATCTACGTCCCCTTCTGCGGGCACGCCACGCTCGAAGCCCTCTCCGGCAGCAAAATCACCGCGCCAGACCCCATGGCCCGCGCCTTGAACAACCGCCAACCGGGCCCAAGGTTCGACGCTTTCCTGCGCGCCGAAATTGACCATATGGCGCAACAACTTAACCTCTAACCCCTTGACGTCGCAGCACAACGCCACGACATGACCCTCAACATGTAAAAAGGCGTAACATATGCCCGCGAAAAACCAAGCCGCCCTCGATTTCCTGCTCACCCGCCGGTCCCGCCCCGCCAAGACGCTCTCCGAACCCATCCCAGACCGGGCAACCCTCGAACAGCTTCTAACCGCCGCCGCCCGCACGCCAGACCATGGAAAGCTCGAACCCTGGCGCTTCATCGTGCTGGGCAAAGGCGCCATGCCACGTCTCGCAGAGACCGCCGAAAAACGCGGCCACGCGCTGAACCTCGACCCCGATCAAATCACCAAAGGGCGCAGCCAATTTGACCAAGGGCACCTCGCCGTTGCCGTTATCGAAATCACCCGTGATGTCGAGAAAATCCCAACACTGGAAATGACTTACTCAGCAGGCGCCGTCTGCCTCTCCCTCCTGAACGCCGCCCTTGCCGCAGGCTGGGGCGCCAATTGGCTCAGCGGCTGGCCGAGTCATGACCGAGGCTTCATGACCGACGCCCTGAACCTCGCCGACAACGAACGCATCGCCGGTTTCATCCACATCGGAACCGAAACTTCTGCCCCGCCGGAACGCCCAAGACCGGACGTGCCCGCCATCACAACATGGGTCGACGCATGATCCTCACCGCCTTCTTCACGGCCCTCGGCCAGATCAGCGACCGGCGCTTCCGCCGTGTACTGCTGCTCGGCATAGCACTCACGATCGCCCTGCTCATCGCAGCAACATCGGGCCTTGTATGGTTCATCGGCTGGCTCACAGCCGATGGCGTGTCCGTCCCATGGATCGGCACCATCACATGGCTGGGCGACATCATCACATGGAGCTCGTTCTTCCTGTTCTTCGTGCTGTCCATCTTCCTGATGATGCCGGTCGCCTCGGCCATCACGTCGATGTTCCTCGATGAAGTCGCGCAAGCCGTTGAAGACAAACATTATCCACGCCTGCCACCGGCACGGAATGTGCCCATCGGCGACGCCATCGTGGACACAATCAACTTCCTTGGCGTGCTGATCGGCGCCAACATATTGGCGCTGATCCTCTATGTGATCTTCGCCCCTGCTGCCCCCTTCATCTTCTGGGGGCTGAACGGGTTCCTTCTGGGCCGTGAATACTTCACCCTCGCAGCCATGCGCCGCGTAGGGCGCGCGCGCGCCAAAGAGCTACGCCGCGCCCACAACGGCACCATCTGGCTGGCGGGCACGCTGATGGCGATCCCGCTGTCGGTGCCGCTCGTGAACCTGTTGATCCCGATCATCGGGGCAGCCACGTTCACCCATATATTCCATGGGGTTACAGCGGCTGCAGCGCCCGATCAAAGAAGTTCATATCGTCCAGACTGATCCAGCCGGAAAAGATGATGCCGGCGATGATGATCCACAAAACCAGCGCAACCCAGGTCACGATCCACGCCTTGCGGCGAGTATGATGATGCTCGGGCGCACCTGCATGAGTGCCCGGCTCGATCTCCCCCAGATCGCCTTGGGTCTGCACCTTGATAGGCAGGGCAATCAGGAAGCACAGCCACCAGATCACCGCATAGAGAACAAGGGCCGATGTGATGCCCATCAGACCTGCTCAAGCTCGGTCAGGGTGCCGTTCATGTCCTTGGGATGCAGGAACAAAACCGGCTTGCCATGCGCGCCGATCTTGGGCTCTCCATCGCCCAGAATCCGCAGACCGCTGGCCTTCAGATGGTCGCGAGCGGCAAGAATATCTTCGACTTCATAGCAGACGTGGTGGATGCCACCGGCCGGGTTCTTGTCGAGAAAACCTTGGATGGGGGAGTTTTCGCCCAAAGGGTACAGAAGCTCAATCTTGGTGTTCGGCAACTCTATGAAGATGACGGTGACACCGTGGTCGGGTTCATCCTGCGGCTCACCCACATTGGCGCCCAGCGCGCTGCGATACTGCGCAGCGGCAGCGTCTAAGTCCGGGACGGCAATGGCGACGTGGTTCAGGCGACCGATCATGTTCTGGGGCTCCTTTGGCTCGCGTGTGCGCCCTTATCGCCAAGCATCGGGCGAGGTGCAATGTGACGTTAACGCGCTGTTAGGCATGGGCACGTAACGATGAGTCGCAAGAGAGTTTCGGAGGATCTGATGGACACGACGGACCCGTTCAAGCCAAACTACCCTGCCCCTACGCCCTTGCGTCCCCTGCTGGGCCTCACGGTTCTGGTGATCGAAGACAGCCGCTATGCCTGTGAGGCGATGCGGTTGCTGTGCCTGCGCAGCGGTGCCCGAATCCGGCGGGCCGATACGATGCGCGCTGCCCGGCGACACTTGCAGGTTTATCGCCCGTCAGTGGTGATTGTCGATCTGGGCCTGCCCGATGGGAACGGGGCCGATCTGATCCATGAGCTTGCAGGCGCCGCGCAACGCCCAGATGTGATTCTTGGGATTTCAGGGGATGCCGACAGCGAACATCGTGCACTTGATGCCGGGGCCGACGGTTTCATGGAAAAGCCGGTTGTGTCACTCGCCCTGTTTCAGGAGGCGATCCTGAGCCACCTGCCGGACGATCGCCAGCCGCTTGGCCCGCGCGCTTTGCCTGAGGGAGAGGTTGAACCCGATCCCATTGCTTACCGCGACGACATGGTCCATGTGGCTGACGTCCTTGAGGATGCGCAGGACACGCGAGCGCTGGACTACATCGTGCAATTCCTGGCGGGCGTTGCACGCAGCGCGCAAGACACCGAACTCTTACACGCAACCGATGCGCTGGCAGCAAAGCGCGCACGCGGCGATGCCGCAGCATCGGAGACGGCGGTGATTGCCGGATTGGTACAGGCGCGTCTGGCCGAAAAGATCGCGATCTGATCGCGACTTACTCTGCTGCGCCCATCGGATCATCGGCCACCCGCACCAACCGGGTCAAGTCCGACAAGCGTTCCTGCTGCGCTCCGTCCGCGTCGAAATTGCTGTCAGCCAGCCAGGCGCCAAAGGCTTCCTTGAGCGAGGACCATTCCGCATCAATTGCGGCAAACCAGGCCGTGTCCCGGTTGCGCCCTTTGACGACTGTAGCCTGCCGGAAAATCCCTTCGTAACTCAACCCCAGCCGTTGAGCGGCCCGGCGGGATCCCGCATTCAACGCATCGCACTTCCATTCGAACCTGCGATACCCGGCCTCGAACGCCCAGCCCATCATCAGGTACAACGCCTCTGTCGCGGCCCGTGTTTTTTGGAGGCCCGGGCTGAAATTGATGTGCCCAACCTCGATGCTGCCTGCCTCCGGTGCGATGCGCAGGAAACTCGCGACACCTTCATAGCATGCTGTCTCAATGTTGAAGACCGCGTAGAACTGCAGGGACGGGTCCTGCTCCATGTCGCGCACCCAGCGGTGGTACTGGGATGACGAGGAAAACGGTCCGTAAGGCAGAAAATCCCACACGGTATCGTGGCCGACATAAGCGCGGTACAGCAATGCCGCGTGCGTGTCCGCAAACAAGGGTTCAAGGCGCGCGTGGCGACCCTTCAAAACCAGCGTGTCGTCGGGCACGGTTGGCGGCGTCCAGTTTGGAACCGGCGCAGCATTCACGGAATAGATCGCAGTCATGCCGGGACGGTAGGCAAGGTTTTGGAGAAGGCCAAGAGCGATTGTCGCGGTTCAGAGCAGAAGGCCAGGATCGCCCCCCATATCCACGCCGGGGAAAACCGCACCTTCCAGAACGCTGCGGTCCAGACCCGTCAGCCCACGCATGATCCAGGCCGCATGGGCGCGGACATCGCCGGTCGGCATCAGATCGCGCTGCTGATAAAGGTCACCATCGCCCAGACCCGGCCATTGGCCAAAGACTTGCCCGCCTTTGATCGCACCACCGGCAAGGACCATCAGACCGCCGGTGCCATGATCCGTACCTCGGGTGCCGTTCTGGCGGGCGGTGCGGCCAAATTCAGTCATCGCCACAACGGCCGTCTTACTCCACGTATTGCCGCGCATCTTTCCGCGCAGGGTCACAAGCGTTTCAGCCAACCGTGTCAAAGCCCTGTCCAGATGCCTTTCCTGCCCGGCATGCGTGTCCCAGCCATTGAGCGAGAACGCGGCGATGCGCGCATCCTCTGAAAGACGAGCCGCAGCGAATTGCGCAATCTCCAGATGCTCGCCCTTCAACTGTTCAGTGTCGCCACCACTGACCTGTGACAAAACCTGTGCCTCGGCCAGCGCTGCATGCAGTGCCGGATCGCTTTCTGTGACAAGTTCCAGCAAGCGAACGGCTTGCGGGCTGATGTCGAGATCAGCGTCCGGCGACCAATTCGCGACCTCTGCGCTACCTTGGACCAGACGCATGTCGCTGTGGCCAAGGGCAAACGCAGTCTGCGACGTCACTCCCGGCACCGCTTGCAACATGCGGTTCAACCACCCGTCCCGCACGCCTGCCATACTGGTCGTTCCGGCCTCAAGCAGGTCCTGCCCGTCGAAGTGGCTGCGCTTGTCACGGTAGGGGGTCGACACGGCATGCACGAACGACAACTGGCCCGCATCCCACATCGGCATCAACGGCGCGAGGCTGGGATGCAGGGCAAAGTAACCATCCAGATCCAGGGCACCACCCTCCGGACCCGGGGACATATTACGCCGCAGCGCGCGGAACGCGGGATCGCCATAGGGCCTGACCACGTCCAGCCCGTCCATCCCGCCACGCAGAATAATCACAACAAAGCGGGTGTCCCAAG
This sequence comes from Tateyamaria sp. syn59, assembly GCF_007995245.1. Classification (GTDB taxonomy): domain Bacteria; phylum Pseudomonadota; class Alphaproteobacteria; order Rhodobacterales; family Rhodobacteraceae; genus Tateyamaria. The sequence continues at coordinate 109,400 of NZ_VCBA01000003.1, read as the reverse complement.
GCGCCGCCGCGAAACTGACCGGCGTCAGCAGGGGACTGGCCGCCAGTGAACAGCCGATCAGCCCGGTCCGGGCCAGAAAGTCGCGGCGAGAGACGGAAGAGGGCATCACGTTCTCCTATCTGCGCTGAAATGCCGGGGACATCAGGACAAGGCCGATGGCTTCGGAACGTGTTTCCGCAGCAGCAGCCGCAAAGCGCACCGGCTCTGTAGCAAAATCACCAAGCGCATGGTCCACAAAATCGCGCGGATCGGGCAGCGGGTCCACCAACTCGCCTGGAAAGGCCATCGCCCACGTCACGCGCAGGGCAAGCCCTTGCGGCGTGATCCATTCCGGATCTTCTTCGGCCCATCCGTCAGGACCGCTTGGGGTTTCCCACCGCTGTCCCATGTTAAATAGCGGCTGCATGAAAATGCGTCTGATCCACCGCTGCTCACGATCAGCGAATGCTGCTGGCGGCACGGCCAATGCCCGGATCGCAGAGGACATGAAATCAATGGGCGGCTTGATATTGGACAACTCGCGCGTCCATACGGACGGATGCGACAGGAGCGCCTCATACACGGGCATCAAGGCGCCATCATGTGCAATGAACGCCGCCTCCATCGCATCAATCAACGCCGGATCAGGTGTGTCGCTGCCGAAATGTACGGCCAGTTTGGTCGCGATATGGCGGGCCGTCGCAGGATGACGTGCGAGATCCGCCAAGACGCTGCGAACTGTGTCCAAATTCGCGGTCTCGCTATAGGTGACACCCAGAACAGTCTCTGCCCCCGGTTCCGCCAGTCGCTTTTGAAACTTCATCCCGTTGCGCGCGTCAAAGGTCAGCCCGGTCAGCAATTCAGCCAGTTCGGTTACGTCGGTTTGGCTGTAGGGTCCATCCACGCCCAGCGTATGCAGTTCGAGCAATTCGCGGGCGAGGTTTTCGTTCAGACCGACCTTACGGTTTTCGCCAATCCGCTCCGCACGCTGGCTGTTTGGCCCAATGGAGACACGTTGATCGAGGTAGTCCACCATCAGCGGATGCGTCACGGCCTCGGTGAGCAGCTCTTCGAATTTGCCCGCGATAAAGGGGCGAATGGCGTCTTCGATGTAGGGCGATGTACCACGCCGGATCACGCCGCGCTTGCCCATGGCCGTGAAATGATCGGCCCAAAAGGCCACGATCCTCTCGCGGAATGCGGTCTCGGTATGGGCACGGCGCAGCATCGTGTGGCCCAGCCAGACGGCCACATCCTCGCGCGCTTCCTTGTTCAGCACGTTCCGGCGCTTGCGCGCTTCGGCCGCCAGCGGTGTGCCCCTGTTTTTCCTGCGAATTGTGACCTGTTCACTGACTTCGACCATGCGGGATCGAAAGTCATGAAAGCTTTGGATCGGAAACCTTTCGGCTATCACGTCTGGCTCTGTCAGTCCCGACAGCATGGCCTGTACATCCGGTGGCGCTGGATATTCCGGCGACACGCCGTAGCCAAAACGAATTTCCGCAAGCTGAGGGTCGAAGGACCGCACGACAATCACCCGGTGCTGTGGATTCACCGGACAAAGATAGCATCGCGGGCGTCCTTTTGCACCGCCGCCCGCAATAACATGTGCGTTTCTTTGCCTAGTCTTGCGGAATGATGCGCAGACCCAGTTCCATCAGCTGGTCGCTCGTCGGATCGCTTGGCGCGTCCATCATCAGATCTTCGGCCCGCTGGTTCATCGGGAACAGGATCACCTCGCGGATGTTCTGTTCGCCCGCCAGCAGCATCACGATCCGGTCGATTCCAGCCGCACAGCCACCGTGGGGCGGGGCACCGTATTGGAACGCGTTCACCATACCGCCGAACCGCTTGCGGACTTCGGTCTCGTCATAACCCGCGATCTCGAACGCCTTGAACATGATCTCGGGCCGGTGGTTCCGGATGGCACCAGACACCAGCTCATAGCCGTTGCACGCCAGATCGTATTGATAGCCCAACACCTTAAGCGGATCGCCGTCCAGCGCCTCCATACCACCCTGCGGCATGGAGAACGGGTTGTGTTCAAAGTCGATCTTGCCGGTTTCCTCGTCCGCCTCATAGATCGGGAAATCCACGATCCAGGCGAAGGCAAAGCGGTCCTCGTCAATCAACTTGAGCTCTTCGCCGATCACGTTGCGGGCACGGCCTGCGATTGCCTCAAACGCCTTGGGTTTGCCGCCAAGGAAGAACGCAGCGTCGCCCACGCCAAGGCCCAGTTGCTGGCGGATAGCCTCGGTGCGTTCCGGGCCGATGTTCTTGGCCAGCGGGCCGGCGGCCTCCAATTCAAAATCCAGAGCACTGATCCTTGCGTCCAAGTCAGCAAGAACTTCATCACGCTCGCCAGAGACCTTCTCCCCGGTCAAATCAAATCGGAAAGAAACGTTGTCCCCAGGCGCATAACTTGTGGCCAAATTCTTCTTTTGGATTAGAAGCGCTTCCAGCTCTTTATTACCACCACTGGCGCGCCAGAAGATGTAGCCCATCCCAGGCAGCCCTTCTTTCTGCGCATAAGCATTCATCCGGTCACAGAATTTGCGGCTGCCGCCGGTGGGTGCCGGGATTGCGCGGATTTCCGTGCCGTCCTGCTCCAACAACTTAGCAAAGATCGCAAAACCAGAACCCCGGAAGTGGTCGGACACCACCTGCATCTTGATCGGGTTGCGCAGGTCGGGCTTGTCCGAGCCGTACCAAAGTGCCGCATCGCGGTAGCTGATCTGCTCCCACGTCTCGGGCGCATCGACTTTCTTGCCGCCACCGAACTCTTCGAACACACCGGCCAGCACGGGGGCAATCGTGTCGAACACGTCCTGCTGCTCAACGAAAGACATCTCGATGTCCAACTGGTAGAAGTCGGTGGGCGAGCGATCGGCGCGCGGGTCTTCGTCCCGGAAGCACGGCGCAATCTGGAAATACTTGTCAAAGCCCGACACCATCAACAGCTGTTTGAACTGCTGCGGCGCCTGCGGCAGCGCATAGAACTTGCCGGGATGCAGACGCGACGGCACGAGGAAGTCGCGCGCGCCTTCGGGCGAGGATGCCGTGATGATCGGCGTCTGGTACTCGCGGAATTCCTGATCCCACATGCGCTTGCGGATCGACGAAACGACGTCCGACCGCAGCTTCATGTTCTCTTGCATCTTCTGGCGACGCAAGTCGAGGTAGCGGTAGGTCAGGCGCGTTTCTTCCGGGTATTCCTGATCGCCAAACACCATCAGCGGCAGTTCCGCCGCGTGGCCCAGCACTTCCATGTCGCGGATATAGACCTCAATCTCCCCCGTGGGCAGCATGGGGTTGATCAGGCTCTCGTCCCGCGCCTTCACGTTGCCATCGATGCGGATGCACCATTCGCTGCGCACCTTCTCGACGTCCGAGAACACCGGGCTGTCGGGGTCGCACAGTACCTGCGTCACGCCGTAATGGTCACGCAGGTCGATAAACAGCACGCCGCCATGGTCGCGCACCCGGTGGACCCAGCCCGACAGACGCACGTTATCACCCACATTGGCCGAGGTCAGAGCGGCGCAGGAGTGAGAGCGGTAAGCATGCATGGTCGTGTCCCTTCGGGGCTGCGGTTTTGATCGGCGCAGATACACCGGGCAGGGGGTGGAAAGTCAAGGCGACAACGCGGTTTGGGCCATGCTATCACCGATGAAAAGGGAGGCTGCGATGGACGATAAATGGGCCAAGGGCATGGGCGTGCGCCGGACCGTGCTCGGCGATGCACATGTGGACCGGGCACAAGCGGTGAAAACCGCGTTCGACGCGCCCTTTCAGGAGCTGATCACCGAAGGGGCCTGGGGCACCGTCTGGGCCAGCGACGCGATCAGCCTGCGGGAAAGGTCCATGCTCACCCTCGCCCTGCTCGCCGCCACCGGGAATTTCGACGAAATCCCCATGCACATCCGCGCCACGGCCCGAACGGGCGCCACGCCGAGCGACGTGGCCGAAGCGTTCCAGCACGTCGCGATCTATGCTGGCGTTCCCCGCGCCAACCGCGCATTGCAGATCGCGAAGGAGACATATGCTGAGATGGAGGCCGAGAGTGGCTGACCCCCTTTACCCAAGGGACCGCAACTGGCACCCGGCGGCATACTTCCCCGAGTATAAATCCAGCCTCCTCCGATCCCCGCAAAAACCGCTGGTCAAGGCGCCGCCGTCCCCTAGCGAGGACCATGGCCCGGTCTTTGGCCATGACATGCTCGGCCCCCTTGATAACGACTTGATCCGCAACTTCGCCGCACTGGACGAAATGGCGATTGGCCCGCGCATGATCGTAAAAGGGCGTGTCTTGGACGAAAACGCCCGGCCAATGCCCGGCGTACTGATCGAGGTCTGGCAGGCCAACGCAGGCGGACGCTATCGCCACGCCAAGGAAGGATACCTCGCCCCCCTCGACCCGAACTTCGGTGGCTGCGGGCGGATGGTCACCGATGACGACGGCGCATATCGCTTCATAACGGTCCAGCCCGGCCCCTACCCGTGGCCCAACGGCCCCAACTCATGGCGCCCCGCCCACATCCACTTCTCCGTCTTCGGCCACAGCTTTGCCCAGCGCCTGATCACCCAGATGTATTTCGAAGGGGACCCACTGATCCCCCTCTGTCCCATCGTCCGCGCCATCTCTGACCCCGCCGCCATCGACCAGTTGACCGCCCGTCTGGACATGGACGCAACGGCCCCAATGGACGCACTCGCCTACCGCTTCGACATCATCCTGCGCGGGCGCGGGTCGACCCCGTTCGAAAACCGAATGGAGGGGAATTGATGACAGCAAAACGGCGCAAGGAAAGCCCATCGCAAACGGCCGGGCCTTACGTGCATATCGGTTGCACACCCAATTTTGCTGGCATCACGGGCGTTTACGACAGTGACCCCGGCACGGTGATGATAAGTGACAGTGTGATCGGAGAGCGGATCACTGTCACGGGTACCGTGTTTGACGGAGAGGGTGCGCCTCTGACCGATGCACTGATCGAGATCTGGCAAGCGGACGCCACCGGGCGTTTCAATGCGACAAACAACGGTTTTACAGGATGGGGTCGATGCCCTGCGGATCAGGAAACAGGCGCTTGGCGGTTTGACACGATCCGCCCCGGCGTAACCGGCGATGGCGCGGCACAGATCACGTTCTGGATCGTCGCGCGCGGCATCAATGTCGGCCTGCACACCCGCATGTACTTCCCTGACGACCCACTGCTGCCAAGCGATCCGTGGCTGTCACTTGTTGAAAATACGCGACGCGACACCCTCATCGCCAAACAGGTCGCGGACGGGCATTTCCAGTTCAACATCCACCTACAAGGCCCAAACGAAACCGTCTTCTTCGACGCCTGAAAACGCAAAACGCGGGCCACAATGGACCCGCGTCTCAGATCATTTACAACCGCTTACAGCAGATCGAAACGGTCGTTGTCCATCACCTTAGTCCATGCGGCGACAAAGTCCTTCACGAACTTCTCGGCATTGTCGTCCTGAGCATAAACCTCAGCATAGGCACGCAGGATCGAGTTGGAGCCAAAGACCAGATCAGCACTCGTCGCAGTGAACTTGATCTGGCCCGTCGCACGGTCCCGCAGCTCATAGGTGCCGTCGTCGATCGCGTGCCAGCTGTAGGCCATGTCGGTCAGGTTGACGAAGAAGTCCTGCGTCAACTGGCCCACGCGGTTGGTGAACACACCGTGGTTCGACCCGCCATGGTTCGTGCCCAGCACACGCATCCCGCCCAGCAGCACAGTCATCTCCTGCGCGTTCAGACCCAGAAGCTGCGCCTTGTCGAGCGTCATTTCCTCGGCACTGATGGCCAGACCATCCTTGGCAAAGTTGCGGAAACCATCGGCATGAGGCTCCAGCACGTCAAAGCTATCGGCGTCTGTCATCTCGTCCGTGGCATCGCCGCGACCGGGCGTAAACGACACGGTGACGTCGAAACCAGCCGCCTTCGCAGCCGCTTCAACACCCACGTTGCCCGCCAACACGATCGCGTCCGCGACCGAGGCACCGGTCTCTGCCGCAATCGGCTCAAGCACTGCCAGCACGGCATCCAGACGCTCGGGCTCGTTTCCTTCCCAAGTGCGTTGCGGGGCCAGACGGATGCGCGCGCCATTGGCACCCCCTCGCTTATCCGAACCACGGAAGGTCCGGGCGCTGTCCCAGGCGGTCGCGATCAGGTCAGCATGCGAAACGCCGCTCGCCGCGATCTTCGCCTTCACCGCATCCACGTCATAGCCGGTGTTGCCAGCAGGGATCGGGTCTTGCCAGATCAGATCCTCGGCAGGCACATCGGGGCCGATGTAATTGGCGCGCGGACCCATGTCGCGGTGGGTCAGCTTGAACCATGCGCGGGCAAAGGTGTCGCGGAAGTACTCTTCGTCCGCCATGAACTTCTCGCAGATCTCGCGATAGATCGGATCGACCTTCATCGCCATGTCAGCGTCCGTCATCATGGGCATGGTGCGGGTCGTGCCGTCACCGGCATCAACGGGCATGTCCTCTTCCTTGATGTCGATGGGCTTCCACTGATGCGCGCCGGCAGGCGACTTGGTCAGCTCCCACTCATAGCCGAAGAGCAGCTTGAAATAGCCCATGTCGAACTTGGTGGGCTCGGTTGTCCAGGCACCTTCAATGCCCGATGTGACCAGCGAATCCGCCTTGTCGGTCTGGTTCGGGTTGGTCCAGCCCATGCCCTGATCCACGATACCAGCGCCTTCGGGCTCGGCTCCCAGCGCTTCTGCATCACCGTTGCCGTGGGCCTTGCCAACTGTATGGCCACCACAGGTCAGAGCCGCGGTTTCTTCGTCATTCATCGCCATCCGGGCAAATGTCTCGCGCACGTGCAGCGCGCTGCGGGCCGGGTCCGGATTGCCGTTCACACCTTCGGGGTTCACATAGATCAGGCCCATGTGCACAGCCGCCAGAGGATTGGCCATGGTCGATGCATCGTCCAGATCCTCATACCGGTTCTCGGACGGAGCGAGCCACTCGGTCTCTTCCCCCCAGTTGATGTCGATGCCCGGTGCCCACGTATCGGCACGGCCAAAGCCAAAGCCAAACGTCTTCAAGCCCATGGATTCATAAGCAATATTGCCCGCAAGCAGCATCAGGTCCGCCCAGGACAGAGCGTTGCCGTACTTCTTCTTCACCGGCCACAGCAGACGGCGGGCTTTGTCGAGGCTGGCGTTGTCCGGCCACGAGTTCAGCGGGGCAAAGCGCTGGTCACCGGCCGAGCCGCCGCCGCGACCATCCTGCATCCGATAAGTACCGGCCGCGTGCCACGCCATCCGGATCATGAAGCCACCGTAGTGACCCCAGTCAGCGGGCCACCATGGCTGGCTGTCTGTCATCAGGGCGTGCAGGTCGGCTTTGACAGCGTCGAAATCCAGTCCCTTCACCGCTTCGCGATAGTCGAAATCGGCGTCCATCGGATCAATCCGTGCGCCGTGCTGGTGCAGCACCTCGACCTTCAGGGCGTTTGGCCACCAATCCTTGTTGGTGCGTCCGCCGAATGTGCTGGCAAGGCTTGCGCCATGCATGACGGGGCATTTGCCAATATCGTTGCCGTCCATGTCAGTCTCCGTTCTTTGCTGCGTTGGTGTCGATGCTGCTTGCACATCTAAGGCCAGTTAAGAATCATTCTAGACTTGTCTTCAGATTCATTTGCCGTCCCGGTGCCAAGCATCTGGATGCCTTCGATTCGGATTTGCATTTGCCGAACCGTCCGCGTGTAACGGCAAAGTAAGGTGCAGTTCAGATTAATAGAAGTTGCATTTTTAAATCATGTTCATAAGTAAAAATTATGAATATCACCCTCCGTCAATTGCGATACTTCAAGGCGCTCGCGCAGGACCTGCACTTCGGTCGGGCAGCGGACAGATGTGCCATTTCCCAGCCCGCGTTGTCCGTGCAAATCCGCGATCTGGAGCAAACCCTTGGCCTTGAATTGTTCGAGCGGCAACCCCGCGCTCTGCGGCTGACGCCAAAGGGCGAAGACTTTGAAATCCGCGCGACAGCCATCCTGCGCGCCATGGACGAGTTGGGCGACTGGGCCACATCGGCGCGCGGCACCACGCTTAGCCGCCTGCGCCTTGGCATTATCCCAACCATTGCGCCCTATCTGCTGCCCAACCTGATCAGTCAGGTGACGAAGGCGCACCCACAAACCGACCTACACGTGCGCGAGACGGTGACACCTCGGCTGATCGACGAGCTGATAGACGGGCAACTGGACGCCGCCATCGTCGCCCTACCCCTCGACGAACCGGGCCTCGTCGAAACCCCTCTATTTTCCGAAGAAATGGTGCTGATCCGCCCCAAGACCGACGCGGCTGCACCGCCCGTAACCGTGGACGAACTGGCGCAGTTGCGCCTGCTCCTGCTGGAGGAAGGGCACTGTTTCCGCGATCAGGCCATGTCGTTCTGCAACATCAACCCGAACCGCCCGCGCGGTGGACTGGACGGCAGCTCGTTGGGCACTCTGGTTCAGATGGTGGGCGCGGGCATCGGTGTGACGCTGATCCCGGACATGGCCATTGATGTGGAAACACGCTCCGCACCCGTATGCATCAACCGTTTCGCGGGGACCGCGCCCAGCCGATCTATCGGCATGGTCTGGCGCGCAACCAACCCCATGGGACCCGCCTTGCAAGACCTCGTTCCGCTGGTGCAACAGGCCGCCGGGCACAAGGGCTGAAACGGGAAACGCCGCCCCGAAGGACGGCGTTTTTTGGTTGCGGGAGTAGGATTTGAACCTACGACCTTCAGGTTATGAGCCTGACGAGCTACCGGGCTGCTCCATCCCGCGCCAATTGGTTCGGGTGATGTACGCCAAGTCGCGGGGGACCGCAAGACCATCCCCCACATTTGCCGTCATAAATTCGCGCAGCTACTCCCAGAATTCCGCCTGCCACTCCAGGTTCGGCAATTCCTCGACCACCTCGAACGCAATCGTGTCACGGAACACACGGTCATGGCGGTCGGTCACGGTGATCTCAATCTTATGCACACCGACGGGCAGGTCGCTTGGCATGTCGACACGCCACAAATGGCTGCTGTTGTCGGTCAGCATCCACCCCTGAAACGGGTTAACTTTCCCAGTCCAAGATGTGCCCTGCCATGTGCTGAAACCCGCCGTCTCATCCCCGCCATCCACGGATCGCGCCGCAATGGACCCTTGGGTCGATTGCACGGCAAGCGCCAGCGGATCGGCATATTCGACGCCCTCGCGCTTCTCTTCGCCGGTGCCGGATTGGGTCCGCGTCGCTTCCATTGCATCCCCGCCATTGATGCTTGCAACGACAGTGGATGAGGCCGATCCACCCCACACATTCACCGCTAGCCACGTGCCTTCGGCTAGATCATCCGTCGTCAACATCAGCATGTCACCCAAATCGCGACGCACGACCGGTGGGGTCTGATCAAACTCCCGATCATAGAGCGCGCGATAGGTCAGCAAACGCTCTGCCCAGTCGCGAAAACGCGGTGTGTTGAACGAGGCATGAAACTGCTCGTCCGCATCCGTATGAAAGGTCCGAAAGGTTTCCACAAACTCAGGCCCATTGAACGCCAACTCATAAAAACCGCGCGGGCTGCCCAGCCGCTGCGTGGCATGCGGCACCCCTTGAGCGTTCAGATCACCGGCCCACCAGCTGCCGGACAAGGCCCCCGCAATGATGTGATGAAACGGCGCAGGACCGACATTCGTGGCCGCTTCCCACCCATCGAAATACTCACCTTCTTCAATGTTTTCAGTGGTATGCGTGTGCCCCGCCAAGCTCACCACCTGCCGATCACTCAAGATAGCAACCAGCTCATCAAGGTTGTCGGTCTGGTGCTTGGCCGCGGTATTGTCGGTAAAGGTCTGGAAGGGGATATGCGCACTCAGAACAATCAGCTTGTCCTCGGGCACGTTCTCCAGCGTGTTCGCCAGCCACTCCAACTGCCGTTCGGTGACCATCCCGTTATATGTGGTCCGCGCCTCTAGCGCACAAAAGTCATGGGTGTCCACGCCGTTACAGGGGTAGCGTACGTTGTCCAAGGCAACGAAATGCACGTTACCAATCTCAAAGGAATAGTATTCTGGCCCCCACGCGCGGCGGAACGTATCGAAACTATCCTTGTCCTCAGCCGCATCGAAATCAATGTCGTGGTTGCCGCCCACAAAGTATTGCGGCGTCCGGCCCACGGCGATGATCGACTGAAATCGGGGATACAGGGTCAGATCATCCCCCATCACATCGCCAACAAAGATCAGGCATTCGGTATCCGACAGGTCAGCAGTGGCCAGCATCTGCCCCGCCGTGTCGCGGACATAGCCAATCTCACGGTTGGTGTAGGCCTGCGCATCGCCAAAGATGAGACAATTGAACTCGGACCCAACTTCATCTTCGATAAGCGGAAAGTTGACGGCCTCTGGCAGTGGTCCAGTGGGTTCGAGCCCGCCAAAACGCAACTCAGGCGACCCAGCTTCCTTATGGATATAAGCAAACTGCGGAACCATCTGGGCATTCAGCGGTGTCGCATAACCCGCTGGCTTCGTGATCATCAGGTTCATATCATCATAGGCGGGCAACTCATAACTGCCGTCTTCGGCCGTCAGAACAACCTCCCGTCCGTTCGAAACCATGACATCAGGTAGCCCAGGTTCGCCCTCATCGAACTGCGCATTCCGGTTTTCATCCAGAAATACAGTTCCCCGCGCCATATCGGCGCCGTCCGCGTCGCCGCGGACGACGTGAACGCCACCGATATAAGTAGGGTCCTTGGCCATCGCGGCCCCTGCGAGGGTACAAATGGCAGTCATGGTCAGAAGTCGATGCATCAGAAAGCCTTTCGCTGAAACGTGCGACGGACACCGTGCACTGAGTCGGTGACGGGCCTTCAATCATAGCGTGAATTTTGAACGACAGATTCGTGACAGGCGGCGGCTTGCCGACCGACGCGGTCAAACGCTCTGACAGCGGGCGCAGTAGTACAACGTGCGGGCTGAAATCTTGGTGACACCAATCTCGGACTTGCAGGTCGGGCAAGCCGCTTCCGCGTAGATATTCACCCGCTCCTGAATGTCCTGACCGGCAGCGGGCAACTCTCCGTTTGTGATGATGGAGTTGTATTTGACGCCAATCTGCATAAGCGCACGCATCTCGGCCCACAGCTTATGCAACGTCTCCTCAGGCACGTCACACCCTCGCATAAACGGGTTCAGACCCAAAAGCCAAAGGATTTCAGTGCGATAGATATTCCCGATCCCGGAGATAACCTGTTGGTTCATCAAGAGCGTGGCAATCGGCGAGCGGCTCTTGCGGATGCGGGCAATAGCGCGTTCTGGCTCGTCCGGTTCTGCCAGCAGATCGGGCCCGTATTTCATCCGAAATGCAGCAAGTTCCGCGTCAGTTAAAATCTCACAAATGGCCGGGCCCGTGATGTCGATCACATGCGACAAGGATTCCATGCGGATCCGAACCACGTCACGCGGCGGATCAGCCGGTTGCGCACTGCGATAAATGCGCCCGGCAAGCCCAAGATGGATGTGCAGGTGCTCACCACTGTCGAAGTGATAAAGCAAATGCTTGCCCAAAGCGTCGATCGCGACGCATGTCCGCCCGTCAATCATCGCGGCGCCATCTGCAAACCGGCCCTGGGGTGACGTCGCAGCGATGCGCTTGCCTACGAGCATGGGGCGCTGGTCTTGCGCAGCGCGGTGGATCGTATGGCCTTCGGGCATGGAAGTCTCACAAAACAGTCTTGCTCAGACACAGCGACATAACGCGAAGTGTCTGCGATTAAAGGCTGAACTGTAGGGAGTGTGTCATCGTAAGAGAGATACTCTCGAGCGGCTTTTTAGGTTTGGCAGTGACCTACTCTCCCACACCTTAAGATGCAGTACCATCGGCGCTACAGCACTTAACGGCCGGGTTCGGGATGGGACCGGGTGTTTTGCTTGCGCTATGACCACCAAACCGAAAAAACCGCTCAGAACGATCAACAATGTGTCCAAGTCGCGTACGACTTTGTGATGTGTATGCTTTGATCAGTGAAGTCTTGCTTCTACTGGATCAAATCAAGCCTATCGGGCAATTAGTACCAGTCAACTGAACGCATTACTGCGCTTACATCTCTGGCCTATCGACGTGGTGGTCTACCACGGCCCTCA
>NZ_VCBA01000003.1:91602-96540 GCF_007995245.1 Tateyamaria sp. syn59 | reverse complement strand
CGGCGAACAGCCGTACCCTTGGGACCTGCTCCAGCCCCAGGATGAGATGAGCCGACATCGAGGTGCCAAACACTGCCGTCGATATGGACTCTTGGGCAGTATCAGCCTGTTATCCCCGGCGTACCTTTTATCCGTTGAGCGATGGCCCTTCCACTCGGGACCACCGGATCACTATGGCCGTCTTTCGACTCTGCTCGACTTGTCAGTCTCGCAGTCAGGCTGGCTTCTGCCATTGCACTCAACGAGCGATTTCCGACCGCTCTGAGCCAACCTTCGCGCGCCTCCGTTACGCTTTAGGAGGCGACCGCCCCAGTCAAACTACCCGCCACACAGGGTCCCGGATCCGGATAACGGACCGCGGTTAGACATCAAGCAATGCAAGGGTGGTATCTCAAGGGTGGCTCCACAAGGACTAGCGTCCCTGCTTCAAAGCCCACCACCTATCCTGCACATGCATGGCCTGATGCCAGTGTGAAGCTGTAGTAAAGGTGCACGGGGTCTTTCCGTCTAACCGCGGGAAACCTGCATCTTGACAGGTAATTCAATTTCGCTGAGTCGATGTTGGAGACAGCGGGGAAGTCGTTACGCCATTCGTGCAGGTCGGAACTTACCCGACAAGGAATTTCGCTACCTTAGGACCGTTATAGTTACGGCCGCCGTTTACCTGGGCTTCAATTCAAGGCTCTCACCTCTCCTTTTAACCTTCAGGCACCGGGCAGGCGTCAGACCCTATACGTCGTCTTGCGACTTCGCAGAGCCCTGTGTTTTTAATAAACAGTCGCCACCCCCTGGTTTGTGCCCCCAGCCCCTAGTTGCCTAGGAACCGGGCCTCCTTCTCGCGAACTTACGGAGGTATTTTGCCGAGTTCCTTCAACATCGTTCTCTCAAGCGCCTTGGTATGCTCTACCAGTCCACCTGTGTCGGTTTAGGGTACGATCTCATGGAGGGCTATTTCCAGGGACTGATTAGCGGCCCACCCAATCCGATAAGGGTGAACAACCTTCACAATCCGTCACATCCTCCTGGCCCAGGAATATTAACCTGGTTCCCATCGACTACGCCTTTCGGCCTCGCCTTAGGGGTCGGCTTACCCTGCTCAGATTAGCTTTAAGCAGGAACCCTTGGACTTTCGGCGAGAGTGTCTCTCACACTCTTTGTCGCTACTCATGTCATCATTCTCACTAGTGATCTCTCCACCGGATCGCTCACGCGCCGGCTTCACTGAAAGCTCCGAATATCCTCCAAGGCGATCCTAAGATCGCTAAAGAGGATAGGAACTATGTCACACTACGCTCTGCTACCATGCCTTACGGCATCCTAAGCTTCGGCTCATGGCTTGAGCCCCGTTACATCTTCGCCGCAGGACAACTTATTTAGACCAGTGAGCTGTTACGCTATCTTTAAAGGATGGCTGCTTCTAAGCCAACCTCCTGGTTGTTTTGGTCGTCCCACCTGCTTTCCCACTTAGCCATGAATTGGGGGCCTTAGCTGTAGGTCAGGGTTGTTTCCCTCTCCACGACGGACGTTAGCATTCGCCGTGTGTCTGCCATCTAGTACTCCCGGGTATTCGGAGTTTGGTTAGGATCAGTAAGCCTGTGGGGCCCCATTACCCATCCAGTGCTCTACCCCCCGGGGTATTCGGATGACGCTCTACCTAAATAGATTTCGCAGAGAACCAGCTATCTCCGAGTTTGATTGGCCTTTCACCCCTAGGCACAACTCATCCCGACCTTTTTCAACAGGTGTGGGTTCGGCCCTCCAGTAAGTGTTACCTTACCTTCAGCCTGGTCATGCCTAGATCACTCGGTTTCGGGTCTGATCCCACTAACTCGACGCCCTATTAAGACTCGCTTTCGCTGCGCCTACACCTAACGGCTTAAGCTTGCTAGTAAGACCAAGTCGATGACCCATTATACAAAAGGTACGCTGTCAGCCCTCAAGGGGCCTCCAACTGATTGTAGGCGTTCGGTTTCAGGTACTGTTTCACTCCCCTCGTCGGGGTGCTTTTCACCTTTCCCTCACGGTACTGGTTCGCTATCGGTCAGTAAGGAGTACTTAGCCTTCGAAGGTGGTCCTCCGATCTTCAGACAGAATTTCACGTGTTCCGCCCTACTTAATACGTCCAATCATGCTTCCTATACGGGGCTGTCACCCACTATGGCCGACCTTTCCAGGTCGTTCTAGTCACATTCATGGCTCGGCTGGTCCCCGTTCGCTCGCCGCTACTAGGGGAGTATCAATTGATTTCCTTTCCTCCGGGTACTTAGATGTTTCAGTTCCCCGGGTTTGCTCTTATAAACCTATGTATTCAGTCTATAAGTACCTGGTTCAGCGACCTATTGATTACCGAAGTAACAATAGGAAACTGTCAGGTGGGTTCCCCCATTCAGAGATCCGTGGATCAAAGCTTATTCTCAGCTCCTCACGGCTTATCGCAGAGTATCACGTCTTTCATCGCCTCTTACTGCCAAGGCATTCACCAAACGCCCTTCTCGCGCTTGATTTGATCCAGAAAAAGAAAGACTTGCGTCTTCAATGGCTCAGAAGCTGGAACAACTGGGCCTCATTTTCTGGTCAAAAGCATACTTTCCCTGATCCTTCTGATGTCGGTCAAAAGGATCGGTGCGTGCCCGTGCGGACACGCGGGTTAGTGTACTTGACTTGGACAACTCTGTTCGTTTCAGCGCGGGATACGTCATGGTGAGCGAGGAAGCACTCAATCATGTCGCCTTCCAACCCCTTGTTGCCAAGGTCTTGGAACCACACTGAGGTCAGACCCACACTCGGGCGACCAAACAGTGTTGATTGTTACTTTAAGATTGCTCTCAAAGTAACTTGTATCTCTCTATACGATGTCAATTCGATCGACTGTGTCGATCAATGCGTCAGCGTATCCGTAAGGATGCGCGTCAGCACGTCCGGATCGGACGAGTAAAAGCGCCGTAGCGCTCTTACTGATCTGATCCATCAGCGTGTTTGAACCAATCTGGCAGCGTTGTTCGTGCGATGTGCGGTATACCCGGCGAGCGGATAACACCGTCATTCTCGCTAAACTTCATGTCAGACAGGATCATGTCATATGCGTGTGTCGTTGCTGCGTCCCAAGGCATAACCTCAAGCTCTTCAGCTTTTTCAAAGAACCTTTTGGCGTGATTGTTGGCTTTCTGCCATCCCAACCCAGGCATACCCGGCAGGTCGGCGCGGCCAAGAGCGATGCGCGTCTCATTCACATCAGCCAGCTCCTGCATGGAAGCGAACTTGAGGTGAACAAGGTAGACGCCGGTTGGAAACACATAAGAGTGTGTTTTCTTCCCGTCCTGAGCAATGACAACGCCGTGCCTTATCAAAGGTGTTGCGTCCCTTACCGCCCAAGCCTTGCTGTAGTTGCCCGTGATAATCGCCGATGACCGCTGTTGGAAAACCGACTTGTCAGTATCCATCTCGTCATCTTCGACATCCTCAAACAAATCCAGACCCATCGCAAAAACCGCATCATCGCTTTGCTTGGCGAGCAGTTCCTTCAATGTGCCGTGCTGTTCTGGATCAACGCAGACAAGTTCGTCTGTGTCCGTCCTGATCACCCAGTCGTAAAACTTGAGCAATCCAGCCTGGAACTTGTTCAGCATCCAATTTCGGCGCCGATCAAATTTTTCCAGATTGTCCCGTGGGATCGTCCAAATATTCGCACCAGCAGCGATCTCGTTCACCTTTGGATCATGACCATGGGCCACAATAAACAGGTTCTCGATACCAAGCTGATTTGAATAGTGCCTTACCCACTGAGCAAGAGCGAAATAGTCGCGGTACACCATTGTTATTGCGCAAACATTCATGTGCGGATTTAGACCCGAACGTGAAGTAAGAACAATAAGGAAATGGTGGAGCCTAGCGGGATCGAACCGCTGACCTCCTGAATGCAAATCAGGCGCTCTCCCAGCTGAGCTAAGGCCCCCACTGTTCCCATCGCGGGAAATGGTGGGTCGAGGAGGACTTGAACCTCCGACCTCACGCTTATCAGGCGTGCGCTCTAACCACCTGAGCTACCGACCCATACGGGCGGTGGCCCGTGTTCTTTATACTGAAGAGATATGAGGACGGCTCGGTCCTGATGTTGACCAGCTTTGAATGCTGATCTTCTGCTAAGTGTTTCACGATCAAGAGCAAGCTCTGTAATACTAGAAACATCCTTAGAAAGGAGGTGATCCAGCCGCAGGTTCCCCTACGGCTACCTTGTTACGACTTCACCCCAGTCGCTGATCCTACCGTGGTCCGCTGCCTCCAAAAGGTTAGCGCACGGCCGTCGGGTAGAACCAACTCCCATGGTGTGACGGGCGGTGTGTACAAGGCCCGGGAACGTATTCACCGCAGCATGCTGTTCTGCGATTACTAGCGATTCCGACTTCATGGGGTCGAGTTGCAGACCCCAATCCGAACTGAGACAAGTTTTGGGGATTAACCCACTGTACTTGCCATTGTAGCACGTGTGTAGCCCAACCCGTAAGGGCCATGAGGACTTGACGTCATCCACACCTTCCTCCCGCTTATCACGGGCAGTTTCTTTAGAGTGCCCAGCCGAACTGCTGGCAACTAAAGATGTGGGTTGCGCTCGTTGCCGGACTTAACCGAACATCTCACGACACGAGCTGACGACAGCCATGCAGCACCTGTCACTGTGTCCCTAAGGAACGCTCGATCTCTCGAGTTGTCACAGGATGTCAAGGGTTGGTAAGGTTCTGCGCGTTGCTTCGAATTAAACCACATGCTCCACCGCTTGTGCGGGCCCCCGTCAATTCCTTTGAGTTTTAATCTTGCGACCGTACTCCCCAGGCGGAATGCTTAATCCGTTAGGTGTGTCACCGAATAGTATACTACCCGACGACTGGCATTCATCGTTTACGGTGTGGACTACCAGGGTATCTAATCCTGTTTGCTCCCCAC
>NZ_VCBA01000003.1:0-90802 GCF_007995245.1 Tateyamaria sp. syn59 | reverse complement strand
CCTCCGAATATCTACGAATTTCACCTCTACACTCGGAATTCCACTCACCTCTCTCGAACTCAAGACTACCAGTATGAGAGGCAGTTCCGGGGTTGAGCCCCGGGATTTCACCCCTCACTTAATAGTCCGCCTACGTGCGCTTTACGCCCAGTAATTCCGAACAACGCTAACCCCCTCCGTATTACCGCGGCTGCTGGCACGGAGTTAGCCGGGGTTTCTTTACCAGGTACTGTCATTATCATCCCTGGCGAAAGAGCTTTACGACCCTAGGGCCTTCATCACTCACGCGGCATGGCTAGATCAGGGTTTCCCCCATTGTCTAAGATTCCCCACTGCTGCCTCCCGTAGGAGTCTGGGCCGTGTCTCAGTCCCAGTGTTGCTGATCATCCTCTAAAACCAGCTATAGATCGTAGGCTTGGTAGGCCGTTACCCCACCAACTACCTAATCTAACGCGGGCTAATCCTTCTCCGATAAATCTTTCCCCCGAAGGGCGTATGCGGTATTACTCACCGTTTCCAGTGGCTATTCCGCAGAGAAGGGCATATTCCCACGCGTTACTAACCCGTCCGCCGCTCACCCGAAGGTGCGCTCGACTTGCATGTGTTAGGCCTGCCGCCAGCGTTCGTTCTGAGCCAGGATCAAACTCTCAAGTTGAAACGTTGTTGCCAACGTATCCTTGACGTTCGAACCTCTGCACATCGTCCCGGCCGGCATGACCGGGACAGTCTTCTGTTTGTTGTGCTTCAGGTTTTCATAAGAAAACAAGAAACCGTCCAAACAGTGAAGCTGACACTCTATCATCGACCCGAAGGTCTAAGAGCGCGATATACAGACGTTGATCCATCGAAATGAACCAAACCGCCCACATATCTCTTCAGTTATCATCAATTTCAAAGAGCGTAGAGACAAAAGTGACTGGATGCGCCCTAACTTTTTGGCGCGCCCCGCCTCGATTACCTCTGGTATTTCTTAGTGCGTCTCGTTGCCGTTTGGCCCGTTTGGCGCCCCGTCAGTGCGTTGGTGTGTCCCTTAGCGCCGCCGGTGAGGGGGGTTCTACGGTTAGTGCGGGGGACCCGCAAGTGCTTTTTTGAAGAAAACGCATTTTTTTCCAAAAAACCTGATTTTCCTCGAAAAAACATGGTCTTACGCAATCAAATTTCACCAACCTAGCGTCAAATCGGCAGAAAATTACCCCGCCTCACAACCTCCGTCATACCCCTGTCATCAATATATGGGGTTATCCACAGACCTATCCCCAAGACTCATCAGACTCACCCGGCCAAATCACCTGAATCGCGCCCGATTCACCTCAACGGGTCGCCCGATTCACTGGACCAGCCCCAAGATTTTTCGAAAATTCCGGGTCCCGACCCCGATACAGCCGCGATTCACCCCGACTTGCGATGCACTGACCGCCCTCAATCGGGCAAATCACCCCTCAGGCTGCCACTTTCTTGACCAGCGCAGGAACGCGCAGCGCCAAAAGCCCCAAAATCACGCTCAGATAGACCAATGGCTCCAACTGAAAGCCTTTGCTCAGCCAGATGAAGTGCACAGCCGACAGAATCGCGATGGGGTACGTCAGCAGATGCAGCCGCCGCCACGCAGCCCCCAGCCAGCGGACCGACTTATTGTTCGATGTCACCGCCAGCGGCACCATCAGAACAAAGGCGGCCATCCCTATCGTAATGTACGGCCGCTTAATGATGTCTGCGATCACGCGGTCCAGCGTCTGCACATCCAGCACCGCCCAGACCAGCAGATGCAGCACTACATATATAAAGGCTAGCAATCCAACCGCGCGCCGGAACTTCAGCAAGTTCACACCCGCAAAGCGGCGCAGTGGCGAAATGCACAGACCCACAATAACAAGCTGCAGGGCAATCTCGCCCAGCTCATGCTCCAGCGCCCGAATGGGTTCACGCCCTAGGCCGCCCGTCTGTGCCATATACAGAAGTACGGGGACCGGGATCAGGCATACTATATATACAGCCAATGTGGGGACCTTCCGGCCCACCTGATTGATCCGGTCCGCCAGCATCAGTAATTCGCGCGCAGGTCCATACCGGCGTACAGGCTGGCGACCTCTTGTTCATAGCCGTTGAACATCAGCGTCGGCTGACGCTTGGCAAACAGGCCCCCACCGACGACACGTTCGCTCGCCTGGCTCCAGCGCGGGTGATCCACTTCCGGGTTCACATTACTATAGAAGCCGTATTCGCGCCCGTTCGCCTTGTTCCAACTGGTGGGCGGCTCATCCTCGGTCACGGTAATCCGCACAATCGACTTGATGGATTTGAACCCGTACTTCCACGGCACGACCAAACGCATGGGCGCGCCGTTCTGGTTCGGGATCGTCTTGTCATAGATCCCCGTCGCCATGATCGTCAGCGGGTGCATCGCCTCATCCATGCGCAGCCCCTCGACATAGGGCCAGTCCAGCGTGGGGAAGCGGACCCCCGGCATCTCGTCCGGGCGCAGCGCGGTTTCAAAGGCGACGTACTTGCCGGTCTCCTGCACACCGGCCAGCGTCAGCAGGTCCGCCAGCTCAAACCCGTTCCACGGGATCACCATCGACCACGCCTCGACACAGCGGAAGCGATAGATGCGTTCCTCGATCGTCATCGCTTCCATGATCTGTTCCATGGAATAGTCGCCCGGATTGTCGACCAGCCCGTCGATGACAACGGTCCATGGCTCGGTCGTCAGGGTATGCGCATTGCGCGCCGGATCGCCCTTGCCGGTCCCGAACTCATAGAAGTTGTTGTATTGTGTGATGTCTTCCCAGGAATTGGGCACCAGTTCCTCGGCACCCTCGCTGCGCGCCATGCCCGCCGCACCGATCAGACCCAGCCCCATCGCCCCCGCCATGATCTGCCGACGGTTCATATACGCCGCCAGCGGCGTCGCGTCAGCGCGGGTCAGGGTGTTTTTCCAACGGTGGGCCATTCATGTGTCTCCTGCGGTTTCAAACATCATGCCACATAGATGGTTCCGAAAGCCTTCCAAAATGATATTCGCTCACGGCCTTGTCACCGGGTTGTAACTCGGGGTGATCTCATTCAACGCCCGCGACCGTCCGTCATCCTGCACGATGCGCACATGACGGCGGCGCATCATCCGCGGCTCGGCCACACCAACAGAATGCGCAATGGTCTCGACCTCGTGGATGATCTCGCTGGCATAGCGCGTGACACGCTTTTCCTTATCCTCGACAACCAGCCCCTTCTGGAACCGCTTGTCATGGGTGGTGATCCCGGTGGGACATGTATTCTTGTTGCACTTCAGCGCCTGAATGCAGCCCAGACTGAACATGAAGCCCCGCGCGGTGGTGACAAAATCCGCCCCGGCGGCCAGAGCCCAGGCCACATCACCCGGATTGACCAGCTTGCCAGAGGCGACAACACGAATGCGCTCCTTCAACCCCGCCTGATCCCGCAGGTCCACGACCGTTACCAGCGCCTCGCGAATGGACATGCCCACCAGATCAATCAGCGGCATGGGCGCAGCACCCGTGCCACCCTCACCGCCATCGACAGTAATAAAGTCCGGCGCGCACTCCGCACCCCGTGCATTAATAGTGGCAAACAGATCCGCAATCGGCGCCTCTGCCCCCACCACCGTCTTGATCCCCACGGGTTTGCCGCTGACCTCACGGATATGACAGACCAGATCCAGCAGATCGTCCCAATCATCGACCTCCGCGTGCCGGTTGGGCGAAATCCCGTCCTGCCCCACGCGCAGCCCCCGGATCTTGGCAATCTCCTCCGTCACCTTCTCACCGGGAAGAATACCGCCCTTGCCGGGCTTCGCCCCCTGCGCCAGCTTGATCTCGAACATCCGCACCTGTTTATGCGCCGCCACCTCACGCAGCTTGTCGTCGCTCAGGTTGCCCTCTTCATCCCTGACGCCAAACTTCGCGGTCCCGATCTGAAAGACAATGTCGCAGCCACCCTCCAGATGATACGGGCTCAGGCCCCCCTCGCCCGTATTCATCCAAACGCCCGCCTCCTTTGCCCCCCGACTCAGCGCTCGAACGGCAGGCTTGGATATGGCTCCATAGCTCATGCCCGAGATGTTAAAGAACGACCGCGCCGTAAACGGCACCCGCGCGCCCTCCCCAATCACCATCGGCGCGGTCCGCGCATATTGATCGGCAAGCGGGGGAAAGGCTGCATTCACAAAGATCGGAGTGCCCACAACATTCAGGTTCCGGGTCGAGCCAAAGGCAACGGTATTGCTCACCCCCTCACCCGACCGCTTGATCCACTCCCGCTGCGCCCGATTGAACGGCAACTCCTCCCGATCCATGGCAAAAAAGTACTGACGAAAGAACTCACCCAGCGTCGAAAACAGATGCCGGAACCGGCCAATGACAGGGTAGTTCCGCCGGATCGCATCATGGGTCTGCGCCCGGTCGATCACAAACATCACCAGCGCCACGGCTACGCCCAGACCGATGACAAAGAAAAACCCGAGGACCATCACCTCAAGCACAGACATCGCAAAACTCACCCCACGTACCTCCCATGCGCGCAATGCCCACTCTGCAAAGGCGATCCGCAGGACGCAAGCACAGGCAACTTTTCGCCCTGCTTAACAAAACCGTGAGTGGAAATTGAAAATAGGCTCAGCTTAGGCACCCACCCTCGCATTTCAAGTCACCGTGGGAAAAATTTCCACGTGATCCAAACAGCCCTGCCGCGCGTTTGCCTCACGATGCCGCCTGACGGTTATCGCAACCTTAATGGAGACACCTATGCTTCGTAAGACACTTCTGGCCACAGTCGCCACAGCCGCCTTCGCAACCGCCGCCATCGCAGGCTCCGCGAAAAAAGACATCGTCGACACCGCCGTGAGCGCGGGCACGTTTGAAACGCTGGTCGCCGCCGTGCAGGCCGCCGATCTCGTCGACACGCTGAAAGGCGACGGCCCGTTCACCGTCTTCGCCCCGACAGATGAGGCATTTGCCGCCCTGCCCGAAGGCACAGTCGAAGAGCTGCTCAAGCCGGAAAACAAAGAGCAACTGGCCGCGATCCTGACGTACCACGTCGTGCCCGGCAAAGTGATGTCCACCGACCTGTCGGACGACATGGAAGCGACCACCGTCCAAGGTGAGGCAATCACCATCGATCTCGACAACGGCGTCATGGTCGAAGAAGCGACCGTCGTATCCGCCGACATCGAAACATCGAACGGCGTGATCCACGTGATCGACCAGGTGATCCTGCCCGAAGGCAACAGCTAAGTTAATACTGCAAGGGGCCCCAACGTGTGGGGTCCCTTCGCTGCGCGCAACCAAACGCACCCTAACGATACGTTGCGCTCATGTCGGCAGACGCCACAGCGCCGCTCGCTCCCGCATCATTTGCGAGACTAAAATACACAGCACGCTGTGCAACGGAGTGCTGCAAGCGTATCGTCGCTCGTATGACGCAAGACAAAAGTACTCCAAAATACGCCGCTCGCCTGAACGCCTTCAAAATCGGGGCGAAGGCGTACTGGCCCGAAAAAAACACGATCACTACAACGGACCTGCTGGCGCGGGCAGCAACCGCAGGACTGACCGCCGCTGATCTGAATTATCCTGACCATTTTGTCGAAGACACTCCATCCGACTTGAGCATGGCGCTGCAAGACAATGGTATGGTCCTCAACGGTCTGGCCATGCGGTACTACACCGACCCAGGATACAAACTGGGAGCCTTTACGCATCCGGACGCCAGCGTCCGTCGCGAGGCCATCGACGAAACAAAGCGTGGTCTGGATGTGCTGGCCGAAATGGGCGGCACCATGATGACCTTGTGGATGGGCCAAGACGGTTTCGATTACTCGTTTCAGATGGACTATGCACAGGCTTGGGACGCCACACTTGACGCGATGGCAGAGGTGGCGGATCACAATCCGCAGATAGATATTGCGCTGGAATACAAGCCCAACGAACCCCGCGCCTTTGCCCTGATGCCCGATGCGGCCACGACACTTCTGGCCCTTGCTGCACTCAGCCGACCCAACACTGGCGTCACACTGGACTTCGCCCATGTGCTTTACGCCGACGAGATGCCCGCCTTTGCCGCCGCCCTGGTGGCGCGGCATTCGCGCATTCTGGGTGTGCACCTGAACGACGGGTACGGGAAATGGGACAACGGCCTGATGGTCGGTGCCGTGCATCCGATCCAAACAGTCGAATTGCTGGTTGAACTTGAGCGCGCGGGCTATGAGGGCGCGATCTATTTCGACACGTTCCCCGACCATTCCGGCCTGGATCCAGTGGCCGAGGCACGCACGAATATCGAAGTGGTCGAACGACTGCGCGCGGTAGCGGCGCGTCTGATCGGCGATACCGATTTGCAGCACGCTATTGCGCGGCAGGATGCGCCCACAGCCATGCGCCTGGTACAGGCGGCGATGCTGGGGTGAGCGTCTTTGTCGTAGGATCCTTGCATCTGGATGTGGTGTTGCGCGCACCGCATTTGCCGCAGCTGGATGAAACGGTTGCAGGATCGGCAGTCGACTTCGTCTTTGGCGGCAAGGGAGGCAATCAGGCCGTTGCCGCGGCGCGGATGGGGGCAGATGTCGGTCTTGCGGGACGCATTGGCAGCGATCCATTCGGCGACATGATCCGCACGGCGCTTGATGCCGCCCGGATAAATACCGGTCAGCTTCAGGTCGACAACGGAGCCAGCGGGATGAGCGCCGCGATCGTTGAGGACAGCGGCCAATACGGGGCCGTCATCGTTTCCGCAGCCAACTTGCGGATCAATGCGGAGCAGATAGCCATTCCGCCATCGACGTCCCTGCTTCTTTTGCAGAACGAGGTGCCGGATGCCGTGAACCTTTCGGTCGCACGCAAGGCCCGGGAAGCAGGCGTGCAGGTCTGGCTCAATGCAGCTCCCGCACGCGCGTTGCCAGTTGAGTTGCTTGACCAGATCGACCTCCTGATCGTCAATCGGGTCGAAGCCGCGTTCTACGCCGGTGTTTTGGCAGCCCAGCCGGTGCTGACGACGCTGGGTGCGGACGGGGCACGGTACGATGGCATCAACCATCCGGCGTATAAAGTCGATGTTGTATCGGCCCACGGCGCCGGCGACATGTTTGTGGGCGCGCTGGCCGCGCGGGTTGCGGATGGTGATGACATTCCAGACGCCATCGGATTTGCTCAGGCGGCGGCAGCGCTGCATGTGACACAGCCGTTAGCGGAGCGCGACATGCTCACTGCAGACAAGGTGCGGGCGTTTATGGCGGGTCAGGCCAGGCCGTAGAACCGTATCGCCGTTTCGCAAAAGATCTTGGTCTGATCCGCATCGCTTAGATGGTCCGTCAGGACCCCGGCCATGTCGTGCCAGTCACCATATTCTGACCGCAACCGACACACCGGCCAATCGGAGCCCCACATGACGCGGCCGGGGCCAAACGCATCGAGGATGTGCCGGGCGAACGGACGGATATCCTCAATACTCCAGCCATCATCGGCCTCGGTGACAAGAGCCGAGAACTTCACGCATCCGTCGGTTTCCTGCGCCAGCTGCGTCATGCCATCCGCCCATTGCGTAAATGCATCCTGTCCAGCCTGCTGATCTCGGATTTGGGGTTTCATGCAGTGATCGTAAACTACGCGCAGGCCGGGGTATCGCTTTGCCACGCTCAAAAAGTTGCTGATGTGTTGAGGAAACCCCAAGGCGTCGAATGTCAAATCCAGATCGACAAGTGCGCCGTAGGCCCATTGCACATCGTCACGCAGCATCCAGTTCACATCAGGAATGTCCTGGATCATGGGGCGGACACCGCAAAACTTGGGATGTGCGGCCAACCGCTTGAGGTGATGCAGATGGCCCGCGTCCTCGAAGTTCACCCACCCGACGACGCCCTTGATCCACGGCGTCGCATCGGCCAATCCCAGCATGTATTCGGTTTCCTCAACCGTGGCGGCCGCCTGGACGAGCACAGTTCCGTCAATGGCATGCTGACGAAGAAGCGGGGCAAGATCACCTGGCGCATATACCCGATTCAATACGGGATTATCTTTGGGCATCCAGTCATAATCACCACGCGCGGGCTGCCACAAATGGTGATGCGCGTCGATCTTCATGTAGGCGCGTCCTCACGCATCAAACCTTCGGACTTGAGGTCGGACCACAGTGCCGCAGGTATTTCAGCCTTGGCCGCCTGCAGGTTGCTCTCCATCTCGGTCACGCCCTGACCACCCGGGATAACCGTGACATGCGCAGGATGGAGCAGCGGAAACTGAAAGGCCGCATCCACAAGCCGGACTCCATGCGCGGAACAAACGCGCTCGATCGCGGTGACCTTTTCCAAGATGTCGGTTGGCGCCGGATTGTAATTGTACCAAGCCCCGTCCCGTGCACCTGTGGCGAGAATGCCCGAGTTGTACGGTCCGCCCGATACGATGCCGATCCCGCGCGCCTCGCAAAGCGGTAGAAAACTGTCGAGCGCGGTTTGTTCAAGCAGCGTATAGCGGCCCGCAAGCAGGAAAAGGTCAAAGTCCCCGCGCTCGGCGAGGGTCTGACATACTTCCCACTCGTTGATGCCGCCCCCGATGGCCGTGACCAGGCCCTGATCGCGCAACGACACCATAGCGTCATAGCCGCGCCCGCCAAAAAACTCTTCGATCCGCATGTCCGACGCCTCTTTGGAGCCATGCGAGAAAATGCACAGATCGTGGACATAGAGAATGTCGATCCGGTCAACGCCAAGCCGTGAGAACGAGTGCTCAAACGACCGCATGATGCCGTCATAGGTATAATCATATTGTTCGCGTCGCTGCGGCACCTCGAACCATTTGCCAACGCCCGACCGGTGCTCAGGCGCGCAGTGCTGGATCAACCGCCCGACCTTGGTCGACAGCACGTAGTCATCCCGCGGCTTGTCTCGCAAAAACGGGTTCAAACGCGTCTCAGACAGGCCCATCCCATAAAGCGGCGCTGTATCGAAATAGCGGACGCCGCCCGCCCAGGCCGCATCCAGCGTAGCGCGTGCTTCTGCGTCGCTAATGGCCCGATAGAGATTGCCCAAGGGTGCGGTCCCGAACCCCAACTCCGTCAAGGTCAGTCCGCCGTTGCCGATCCGATCCCAGTGTCGCGTTTTCAAGGCCATGTCAGTCTCCACCCAATCCAATCGTCTTGACTGTAGCGCAGTTTCTTTTTGCCTGAACAGCCTGCCGTTCCTACAGTTGGTCGGGGAGGATCGCAGATGACAGAACGATTTACCCGCGTGTTCGGGGAAACCAAGCCGGTGATTGGCATGGTGCATATCGGTGCCTTGCCCGGCGCCCCGCTACACGATCCGTCCGTTGATCTGCTGGCCGCCGCCCGAGCAGATCTGCACGCACTGCAAGACGCAGGCTTTGACGCGGTGATGTTCGGTAACGAAAATGACCGGCCCTACGAGTTTCAGGTCGACGCCGCTTCGACCGCGACGATGGCGTTCCTGATCGGGCAGTTAAAGTCAGAGATCACCGTGCCGTTCGGCGTGAACATGCTGTGGGATCCGATGGCAACCGTTGCAGTGGGTGTGGCGACAGGTGCCAGTTTCGTGCGCGAGATTTTCACCGGCACATACGCGTCCGACATGGGGCCTTGGACGCCTGATGCAGGCAAGGCCATGCGCTATCGCAACCGGCTGGGGCGGCCAGATATGGCGATGCTTTACAATGTCTCGGCCGAATTTGCCCACTCACTGGACAGGCGCCCCCTCCCCGACCGGGCGCGCAGCGCCGTTTTTTCATCAATCCCGGATGCAGTCTTAGTATCAGGGCAAATCACCGGTGAGGCGGCTGCCATGTCAGATCTGGAGGCGGTGAAGGCGGTGTTGCCGGATATCGCCGTCCTGGCCAATACCGGGGTCAAACACGAAACGGTGGCGGATGTGTTGTCCGTGGCCGACGGGTGTATCGTTGGCTCATCACTCAAGGTGGATGGCGATACGTGGAACCCCGTTGACCCGCACCGCGCGCGAGATTTCATGGAGCGGGCAAGAAAGGCGCGCGCATGACAACGCGCATCAAACAGGACCTGATGGACCTGATGCGCATACCGGGCCTGTCAGGGCACGAGGATCGGGTGCGCCGCAGCATTCGCAACCGTCTCGATGATATGGGCGTGCCCAGCCGCTCGGACTGCCTCGGTAACCTTGTTGCGGATTTCCCCGGCGAGGGACCGTCGGTCATGCTGTTTACGCATATGGATCAGCTTGGGTTCATTGTGCGCAAGATCGAAGGCAATGGCCTTCTCCGACTGGAGCGCCTTGGCGGCGTGCCGGAGCGGGCGCTGGCTGCCCAGGAGGTACTGGTCTGCGTCGGAGAAGGGCGCGACATCCCCGGGGTCATCGCAAACAAAAGCCACCACGCGACGAACACCGAAGAGAAATACAAAGTCACGCCATACCGCGATCTGTATGTCGATATCGGGATGGCATCTGAAGACGACGTGACGAACACCGGCATTCGCGTTGGCACGCCAGTGGTCTATGCACCCCGCGCTGTGGAATTGGCCGGTGAGCGTATCATGGGAACCAGCGTCGATGATCGGGCGGGCTGCGCCGTGCTGCTGGAAGTTGCACGTCGGCTCAAGAACCGGACCGCGGGACCGCCAGTACACCTCGCGTTTACTGTACAGGAAGAGTTCAACCTGCGCGGCGCGCTGCCTCTTGCCCAAACGCTTCAACCCGATGTCGCCATCCAGATCGACCTGCTGCTGGCGGCTGACACGCCTGACATGCGCGGGCATGGCGATATCGCGCTTGGCGGGGGGCCGGGCATCAGCCTCTACTCCTTTCACGGGCGCGGGACGCTGAACGGCGTCATCCCGCATCCGGCAATGGTTCATCTGTTTGAACAAACGGCCCAATCCGAAGGCATCCCATTGCAACGAAGCGCACAAGTCGGGGTGCTGACTGACCTGTCCTATGTTCAGCATGCGGGCCAAGGTGTCGCGTCAATCGACGTGGGTTTTCCCATGCGGTACTCCCATTCCGCGCGCGAACTGTGCGATCTTTGCGATTTGGCGCAACTGGCCGATCTGCTGGACGCCGCATTGCAGCGGATCGGCCCTGATTTCTCACTCGACAGGGATGACTACACCTGATGGCCTACACACTCGGCATTGATATCGGCACCTATGAAACCAAGGGTGTTTTGGTGGACGGATCAGGGACCGTCCATGCACAGGCCATCCGCGGGCACCAAATGCTGGTCCCGCAACCGGGCTGGGCCGAGCACAGGCCCGAAGAGGATTGGTGGGGGGACTTCGTGTATGTCTGCCGCGCACTCCTGGAACAGAGCGGCATAGATCCGAAGGACATCAAGGCGGTGGCGTGCAGTGCCATTGGGCCCTGCATGCTACCGGTCGACAGTGACGGCGCGCCATTGATGAACGGTGTGCTGTATGGCGTGGACGGGCGGGCCGAAACCGAAGTGCGCGAGTTGACCGACCGGATCGGAGAAGACACCATCATCGCGCGGTGCGGCAACGCTCTCACATCGCAATCAGTGGGCCCAAAGATCCTTTGGCTGAAACGCAACCGACCCAAAATCTACGCTGCAACCGCGCATATTCTGACCTCAACCAGCTTTTTAGTACAGCGGCTCACAGGTGAGGTGGTGATCGACCACTACACAGCAGCCAACTTCTCACCACTCTACGATGTCGAAACGAGAGACTGGGTGGATGATCTGGCCGACGACATCGTGCCGTTGGACAAGCTGCCCCGCCTGCTGTGGTCGAACGAGATTGCGGGTCACATTACGGCAACGGCTGCGGATGCGACAGGACTGGCCGTCGGAACGCCAGTGACAGCAGGCACAATCGACGCCGCCGCCGAGGCGCTGTCGGTGGGTGTCGATCAGATGGGCGACATGATGATGATGTATGGCTCGACCATCTTTATCATCCTGCGCGCGCAGGTCCGCGTAGCAGACCCCCGGATATGGTACGCGCCCTGGCTTTTTGAAGGTGAGCACGCGTCGATGGCGGGGTCAGCCACGTCCGGAACACTGACCCACTGGTTCCGCGATCAGGTGGCGCGCGACCTCGATCCAGCGGAGGCATTTCCGGCTTTGGCGGACGAGGCCTCGGCATCGCCCCCCGGTGCGAATGGTCTGCTGATGCTGCCTTATTTCTCGGGCGAACGGACCCCGATCCACGACATTCACGCCAAGGGTGCGATGTTCGGTCTGAACCTCACCCACACGCGCGGCGACATGTACCGCGCCCTGATCGAAGGGATTGCCCATGGCACACGGCATGTCACCGACACGTTCGCTGATCTGGGTCAATCGCCAACCCGGCTGCTCGCCGTGGGCGGTGGGACGAAGAATGCGCTTTGGTTGCAAGCTACATCGGACATCACCGGGATCGACCAGATCGTTTGCGAAAAGACGGTGGGTGCCAGCTACGGTGACGCATTTCTGGCCGCACTCGCCGTCGGCATCGCAGATCGAAAGGACATTGCATCCTGGAACCCCATAAACAGAGAAATCCGGGCAAATCGCAACGACGCCTACGACAACGCACATGACCTGTTCAGAAGGCTATACGAGCAAACCAGAGACATTGCTCGGGAACTGGGGTGACTGTCAGTGACATGGAACGCACCAGCGTAAGCGCGCGTGTTTGACCGTGACATTGCAGCCCAGTTCGCCCAATTTTGATGCGCTGGTGTTGAACATAAGCTCGCAAAGCAGGGACTGCCGGTTTTGAAGGACCATAGCATGCATGACCCAGCCTTTTCCGCACGTGGACGTTTTTGGCGCGGCAACCTGCATACTCACTCCACCCGCTCCGACGGGGTGCTGGAGCCTGAAGAAGTCTGCCGCCGCTACAAAGCCGCAGGGTACGACTTCATCGCGCTGACCGACCATTTCATTGGGCTTTATGACTATCCCATCGTCGACACAGTGCCGTTTCGTGACGCGGACTTTACCACTATCCTCGGAGCAGAAATTCACTCGGGCGCGATGGAAAACGGTGAATTGTGGCACATTCTGGCTGTCGGTCTCCCGGCTGATTTTGCGCCATCGCACTCTCCTGACTTTATGCCGGTCGACGAACAGGAAAACGGCCCCACCTTGGCCCAGCGTGCGCGCGATGCAGGCGCCTACGTCGCGATTGCGCACCCCGAGTGGGGCGGTCTGAGCCTTGCCGATGCGCGGTCGCTGGAGGCAGCGCACGCCATTGAGGTCTACAATCACGGCTGTCAGGTCGGCGCCGACCGCGCCGAAGGGTTCTGGCACCTTGATCGGCTACTGGAAGATGGCCGCCGCCTTTGGCTCTGCGCCAATGATGACGCGCATTTCAGCGAACCTGATCACTTCGGTGGCTGGACCATGGTCAAGGCGGAAGAGAACACGCCCGGGGCCCTGCTGGCCGCGCTCAAACAGGGACACAGCTATGCCTCAACGGGTCCCGAGATCCACGATGTGATCTGGGGTGAAGAAGAAGTCACAGTCGAGTGTTCAGCCGCTGCATCAGTGATCGTTCAAGGCAAAGGCTGCGCCGCTGTTGCCAAGCACGGCGAAAGCATGACCCGCGTGACCATCCCATTGGCCCGCTTTGTGTACAGCCCGTGGTTGCGCCTGACTGTCGTAGACCGCGCTGGCAAACGGGCGTGGACAAACCCGGTCTGGAAATAGACGCGGCGCCTTGCACGGGCGCGACCGCTTTACCGTTCATTACCCGTTACTTCACCGCGCCAGCCGCCATACCCTTGATGATGTATTTCTCGAGGAAGATCGCCACGACAATCAGCGGCAGGATGGCCGCAGATGACAGCGCCGCCATCGACCACCAGTTGATGCCCTGCGACCCGGTCTGACTGGCCACCATCACGGGCAGCGTCGTGGCGTTCGTCGAACTGAGCAGGGCGGCAAAGAAATACTCGTTCCAGCAAAGCACCAGGCTGAGGATGAACGCGGCGACCATGCCCGGCAAAGCGATGGGCAAGACGATCTGAATGAACGCACCCCAGATGCCAAGGCCATCAACAAGGGCCGCCTCCTCCAGCTCAACCGGGATGCCCTGAAACTGATCGCGCATGATCCAGATAACGATGGGCAGCACCATGAGCGTATAAAGCAGGATCAATCCGATCTGACTGTCGAGCAGATCGAGAGAGCGGTAGAGCACCAGAAACGGCAGGGCCAGAACCACGGGCGGCAGGATCATCTGGCTGAGGAAGAAGAACGAGATGTCCGAGTTGCGCATGAACCCGAACCGATAGTTGAACCGCGACAGTCCGTAAGCGGCAAGCGATCCCAGGATGACCGCCAACAGGGACGCCGATGTGGCGACAATCGCGCTGTTCCAGAACCTTTTGAAAAACTCCTCACGCACAGTCGATACTTCGCCGATCAGACGCGGCGATAGCCCAAGCGATTCCCACCCTTTCCAGCGCGGCGTGTAATCCCACCACGGCACCATGTTCCCGCGCATCACGTCCGGCGCGAGTTTGAACGATGTCGTCAGCGTCCAGTAGATCGGAAACAGGCAGATGATGGCCCAGATGATCAGGGCGCTGTAGATGGCGAAGCGGCTTGCCCACCATTTCACCCTGACCGCACGGTCTGCGTCATGGTCTTTGAAAACAGCGGTGTCGGTCATGCGGGGCGCTCCATCCACCGGCTCACCAGCTTCAGCAGCAAAGTGACGAAGATGATGATGAGCACGAGGTAGACCATCGCGAGCAGCGTGCCGTACCCGACATTCGACCTGTCACGGTATTCGCGAAAGATGAAACTGGTGACCGAATCCGTGGCCCCGCCCGGTCCGCCAGAGGTCACGTTGATGATGACGTCGGCGAGTTTGAGTTTGAATATGATACGGATCACAATGGCCGTCACCGACACAGGCAGCATCAGGGGAAAGATCACTTCGCGGAAGCTCTGCCAGCCCGTCGCCCCGTCGACTTTTGACGCCTCGATCACCTCGCGCGGGAGCGCCTGCAGCCCGGCCAGCAACATGATCATCATGAACGGGATGAAGGTCCACGCATCCATCGCCATGATCATAAAGCGCGCAATCTCGGGCGTGCCGAAAAAGCTGGGCTCGAAACCAAGTTCGCGCACGACCCGACTGATCGGGCCAAACCGGACTTCCAGCATGGATTTGCCAATCATCCACGACACGGCCACAGGGCTCAGCATCAAGGGCAGCAGGAAGACAACGCGAAAGAATTTGCGGGCCCGGATTTGTGCGTTCAGCAGCAGCGCAAGGCCAAAGGCGATCACGTATTCCACGCTGACCGCGAGGACGTAATAGACCATGTTTTTCAGCGCGTTCCAGTAGAACTGGTCATTCCACATCTGCACCATGTTGTCCCAACCGTTCGGCTTGGGCCCGTCCGCAGATGCAAGGTTCCAGTCTGTGAAAGAGATATAAAGCGCAAAGAGCAGCGGAAAGATCACGAGGCTGATCACGAACAGCGCCGCGGGGAGGACAAACAGCGATCGCTTGCCAGCTTCGCCCCGGATCATCACCTGTGCCGCGCACAGGACCGTCGCCCAAAGCATGTAGGCATACAGAACGGGCCGCCAGTTATCAAAGCCGGAACTGACCCGCCCAGTTTCAAAAGCCATCTGCCACAAAGCCAGTCCCGCACATAAAAGTGCAGCGCCCCAGACCATCAGCTTGCCAAGGCGTTTACGGTTCTCCGAAATGTCGTCGGCAGTCACCGTGTGAAGAAGATCGCCCTCAGCGCTCATGGTGGTTCGATGGCCTGTATTTGAGACATGATGGGCGGCACCTGCGCGCCGCCCACACTTGCATTGCGATCACATCAAAGACCGAGGGACGCCCGGTAGATCGCGATCTGGCTGTCGCGCCCGATCTGGTTTGTGATCTCTTCCCAAGCGGCCGCAATGGCGTCTGCCGTTTCCTGCGCCGATCCATACTGACCCGCATAGCCCTTGGCGAGTTCATCCTCGGCAACCGAGTAGTACTGGAAGATACCGGGAATACGCGGTTCGATGGCCGCGTTTGGATGGTTGTAGCTGTCGGCGTTGGAGCCGAGGTAGTCCTCGATGAACGCGCGGTCGTAACCGGCCTCTTCCCACTCTTCGAACTGGAAGTGCGAGTTACGATAAGGCTGGAAACCCGAAGGATAGGCCGACGCCCAAAGCGATAGGTCCTTGCCCCCCAGATGGGCCGCAGCTGACCATGCCGCCTTCTTCTTCTTTTCGTCGCCTTCGACCGTTGCCATGACGTAAACACCCCAGCCGATATAGGCCATGTTGGGCGCTTCGTTGCGGGTGTCTTCCCATGCGCCCGCTTGGGCATTGTAGACGCGGTCGGAGGCCGGGTTGATACCAAAGCCCACGACATCGCCCACCACAGAGGTGTCCGAAGTCCGCGCACTTGATCCCACATCGCCCCACCACATCAGCATGGAACCGGTACCGGCCAGAAACTGCTGGAATGCGGTTGTACCCGGGTCAGCGTTGATCTGATCAGCGGGATAGGCGCCCGCTTCGATCAGGTCCATGACATCCTGGATGGCCTGCACCCACGCCGGGTTGTTCACCATCGGTGTCATGGTTTCGGGGTCGAACAACCACGCGGGGCTATTGGGGTGCTTGGCATAGGCCGCCGCGCGGTTTTCAAGGAAATAGAAGCCGAAGCCGCCCCAGCCCTTGAGGGGATCAAGGTAGCCGTGCGCAGGCAGTCCCGTCAGCGGATCTTCCTTGCCGACCAGGTCCTTTGAGACCTGGTTGATCTCTTGCCAGGTGGTCGGCACCTCGGCGCCACCAATCCCGTCGGGGCCGAAATAGTCCTTGCGATAGGCAAAGCTGTGACAATCACCATCAATGGACACCCGGTATGTCTTGCCGTCCCAAGTGCCCACAGGCGCCTTGAGGTAGTCGACATAGTCGTCCATGTCGATTTGCTCTTTGACCCAGTCGGGCATCTCGGAAGCCAGGCCCTTGCCCAGCACATCACCCTCGAAGGGGGCGCCCATTTCGATGATGTCAAAGTCCACCGTACCTGTCGCAATCGACTGCTGCAGGCGGGCGTTATAATCGGCCTGCGCCAGGTCAATCCAGTTGATCTTGGCGCCGGTATAGGCCTCCCACGGTTTCAGGAACCCGCGAAATAGAAAGTTGTGCAGGTTCTGGTTGTTCAAACCCATGAAGGTCAGTTCGACACCTTCGAATTCGCCTTCGGCGACGTTTTCCTTGGTCGCACCAAGGCACATTTCACCAACCTTTTGCCAATCGCTATCGGTCGGTGAACCGGCGCCGACGCCGGGGATTTTAAGGATCTCCGCACGGATGTTTCCGTGCCCATCCGCCATGGCGGCGCCTTTGGGTAACATTGCGGCAGCACCCACCGCAGCGGTGCCTTTCAGCATTTGCCGGCGGTTCATTTTCTGCGCCGCTCTAATGTAATTGTACAATCCGGTCTTCATATCCATCCTCCCTGGATCTCGTGATACAAATCATCCTTGGGCAGATGGTGGGGCGCATTTTATGTTATTTTTTCTAGGTGATAGCGCCTCGTACTCCCCCGAGGAACTCTCACTATGCGTGAGATTTACGTTAAGTCAACAAAAGCTGACCCGGATACGTAGACAACAAAAATCCCTTTCACTAGCATCCCATTTCTAAGTGAAGGGGACCCCGCGCATGGCAGGCGTCAAGATTCAGGACATCCGAAAATCATACGGCGCCGTAGAGGTGATCCACGGCGTCAACGTGGATATCGGCGACGGGGAATTTGTGGCCCTCGTTGGCCCGTCCGGCTGCGGGAAGTCGACGCTTTTACGCATGATCGCAGGGTTGGAACCGATCAACAGCGGCGCCATCGCCATCGGCGACCGTGTGGTGAACAACTTGCCTCCGGCCGAGCGCGACATCGCCATGGTGTTCCAGACCTACGCGCTCTACCCGCACAAATCAGTGGCTGAGAATATGGGGTTTGCCCTCAAGGTTGCGGGCGCAGACAAGGCCGAGATTGCACGCCGGGTCAAAGAGGCGGCAGAAATTCTCAGCCTGACCGAATACCTGGATCGCAAGCCGCGGCACCTGTCGGGAGGGCAACGCCAGCGCGTGGCCATGGGCCGGGCCATCGTGCGTGACCCGCAGGTGTTCCTTTTTGACGAGCCGTTGTCCAACCTTGATGCCAAGCTGCGCATCCAGATGCGAACCGAGATCAAGGAACTGCACCAGCGGCTGAAGACGACAACGATCTTCGTGACCCATGACCAGATCGAAGCGATGACCCTCGCCGACCGCATCGTCGTCATGCAGGGCGGCAATATCGAACAGATCGGCACGCCGCTTGAGCTGTATGACAACCCTGCAAACGAGTTCGTCGCGACGTTCATCGGGGCGCCGTCAATGAACCTTCTGGACGCCGACCTCGCTGACGGACAGATCAAGGTTGCCGACCAGCTGTTTGCCGGTCCGGCCGGCAGCGGTAAGGTCCGGTTGGGCATCCGGCCCGAGCATCTGGTGCTGGCTGACGCGGGCCTCGCGATGCAAGTAAAGGTGGTCGAACCCACCGGGTCCGAAACCATGGTGTTTCTGACGTTCCAGGGACAGGACGTCACCGCCGTTTTCCGCGAGCGGCACGCATTCGAGCCCGGCCAGACAGTCCATCTGGCACCCGACCCGAGTTACCTGCACTGCTTTGACAGTGCGACCGGACAACGGCTTTCCGTGTAACCATGCCGCCGCGCACCATACTCTGCTTTGGCGACAGCAACACGCACGGAACGGTCGCAATGACCAGCGCAACCGACAGGCGGCGACACGACAAGGCAGACAGGTGGCCAAATATCATGGCCAGCGCCCTGCCCGTTGACTGGGAGGTTATCGCCGAAGGGCATCCAGGGCGCACAGCCGTCTGGGACGATCCGATTGAAGGGATGCACAAGAACGGCGCACGCACCCTCCACGCCATCCTCGAGAGCCACAGGCCGATTGACCTCGTCATCCTGATGCTTGGCACCAACGATCTGAAGGCGCGTTTCGGGCTGACAGCGTATGACATTGCCCTTGGCGTCCAGCGATTGGTGGCCGAAATCCTGCGATGCGACAGTGGCCCAAACGCGACCGCCCCCAAAGTGCTTTTGGCCGCGCCCGTCGCTGTTCAGGAAGTTGGCGCATTGCAGCACGTCTTTGCAGGTGCCGCCCCAAAGTCACGTGCTCTGCCAGACTTGTTGCGGGATGTGGCCGACAGACACCAAAGCGGGTTCGTCGACCTCAATACCGTGGTGCATGTCGACCCCGTCGATGGCATCCACCTCGACATCGGCGCGCATGCCGCCATCGGCGGCGCCATGGCAGTGGCCGTTGCCGATCACTTCAACTGATTGATCCAAGAAAGGAGTATCCACATGCTCAAGGGAATTGACCCCATTCTGAACGCCGACGTGCTTTACGCACTGCGTGCCATGGGCCACGGCGATGATCTGATCATCGCAGACACCAACTTTCCTTCGGACAGTGTGGCACGTCAAACGGTGCTGGGCGAGGTCCTGCGCATCGACAGACCTGTAGCCGAAGTAATGCGGGCCGTCTTGTCGGTTTATCCCATCGACACGTTCGTCGATGACGCCGCTGCACGGATGGAGGTGGTGGATGAACCCGACACGATCCTACCGGTAATGGAAGAGGTCCAAGCCGAAGTCAGCCGTGTCGAAGGGCCGATCCTGCTGGGTATCGAACGGTACGCATTCTACGACCGAGCGAAACAGGCCTACGCCGTGATCCAAACCGGCGAACGGCGCTTTTACGGATGCTTTGCCCTGCGCAAGGGCGTCGTGCCCCCGGACGAGGGATAAGCATGGGAACCGTCGTCATACTGGGCGTTTTTGTCGCCGACACCGCGTATCGCGCGGATCGCATGCCGGTCATGGGCGAAACCATCATGGGCAACAGCTTTGCGCTGGGACCGGGCGGCAAGGGTTCGAACCAGGCGGTGGCCTGCGCGCGCATGGGAGCGGACACGCATTTCATCTCGAACCTCGGACAGGACGATTTTGGCAAGCTCGCGCTCGACACCTGGGCGCAGGCGGGTGTTGTTCCACATATCAGGCAAATCGCGGACAGCTACACTGGCGCCGCGCATATCTTTATCGAGGAAAGCACCGGTGATAACGCGATCATCATCGCACCCGGTGCGGCGGCTCTGATCTCCGCCGCGGATGTCGAGGCGCATGGGGACCTTATTGCAAGCGCCGATGTTTTCGTAACTCAGCTGGAACAACCGATGGATGCCGCCATGCGCGGCCTCTCCCTGGCCCGCGCGGCCGGCGTTACCACGGTTTTGAACCCCGCACCTGCTGCAGCCTTGCCCGACGGAATGCTGGCCCTTTGCGATTACGTGACCCCAAACGAGACCGAATGTGAGGCATTGACCGGGATTGCCGTCACCACCATCGCAGAGGCCGAGCAGGCCTGTGCCGCACTGAAGGCTCAAGGGGTCGGCACACCGATCATCACGATGGGCGAGCAAGGGGCTTACCTGTCAGGCCACGGCCTTGTGCCTGCAGTGGCCGCTGGAAAGGTCGTAGAAACCACAGGTGCGGGCGACGCATTCAACGGCGCCTTCGCCGCAGCTCTGGCCGAAGGCAAATCAGCACTCAATGCGGTGCAGTACGGTTGCGCAACAGCCGGCATTTCGGTTACACGGGCCGGCACCGCACCCTCTATGCCTCAACGCGCTGAGGTCGACGCGCTGCTGTGAAACGCGCCGTGATCGGCAAGAAACCGGTCATGCACAGCAAAAATGTCGCGCAGACGGCACCGTTCTGGCACACTCTCGTAAGTTGCACTTGGGAGGGCGCAGAATGCTGGACACGACACTGAATACAGAAGTCCAAGAGTTTCTCGACAGATTTGGCCATGCCTTGGAACACGCCGACATCGACACGGCGGTGAACATGTTCCAGGCCGACAGCTATTGGCGCGACCTTGTCACGTTCACCTGGAACATCCGAACCATGGAGGGCCACGACCAGATCCGCGAAATGCTGACGGCGCAGCTTGGCACCACAAAGTCCAGACAGTGGCGTATTGCAGAGAACGAAGTGGTCACCGAAGAGGGCGGGATAACGACCGCGTGGATCAGTTTCGAAACCGAAGTTGCGCGTGGCTACGGGCTTGTCCGTCTCAAGGACGGGCTGATCTGGACGCTGCTGACGTCGATGACCGAACTCAAGGGTCATGAGGAGCCCTTGGGCTACGAACGCCCGCTTGGCGCGAAACATGGTGCGGGAAAAGGGCGCCTGACTTGGGCCGAAGAGCGCGAGAAAGAGCAAAAGGAACTTGGCTACACGACCCAGCCCTACACCGTAATTATCGGCGGCGGTCAGGGTGGCATTGCGCTTGGCGCACGTTTGCGTCAACTGGGCGTGCCAACCATCATTGTCGAAAAGAATGAACGCCCTGGCGACAGCTGGCGCAAACGCTACAAATCGCTCT
This sequence comes from Tateyamaria sp. syn59, assembly GCF_007995245.1. Classification (GTDB taxonomy): domain Bacteria; phylum Pseudomonadota; class Alphaproteobacteria; order Rhodobacterales; family Rhodobacteraceae; genus Tateyamaria. Next base: position 69,362 of record NZ_VCBA01000003.1, on the reverse strand, counting down.
GCCTGCATGACCCGGTCTGGTACGATCACCTGCCGTACCTGCCCTTCCCGCCGAACTGGCCGGTCTTTTCGCCCAAGGACAAGATCGGCGACTGGCTCGAGATGTATACAAGGATCATGGAGCTGAATTATTGGACCCGGTCCACGGTTGAGCATGCCGCATATGATGAGCAGTCCAAAGAGTGGGCCGTCACCGTGGATCGCGACGGCGAAAAGATTACCCTGCGGCCCAAGCAACTGGTCTTTGCCACCGGCATGTCCGGCAAGGCAAACGTCCCGGATTTCCCCGGCATGGACACGTTCAAAGGCGACCAGCATCACTCAAGCCAGCATCCAGGACCGGACAAGTACAAGGGTAAGAAAGCGGTTGTGATCGGGTCCAACAACTCGGCCCACGACATCTGTGCCGCGCTCTGGGAAAATGACGTGGACGTGACCATGATCCAACGGTCGTCGACCCATATTGTGCGATCTGAGCCGCTGATGGAATACGGCCTCGGCGATCTGTATTCCGAGCGCGCGGTCGAGGCGGGCGTCACCACGCAAAAGGCCGACCTGATCTTTGCCTCGCTGCCCTATCGCATCCTACACGAATTCCAGATTCCCGTGTACGACAAGATCAAAGAGGTTGATGCCGAATTCTATGCTGGTTTGGAAAAGGCAGGCTTTCAACTTGATTGGGGGGCCGACAATTCCGGGCTGTTCATGAAATACCTGCGTCGTGGTTCCGGCTACTACATCGACGTCGGTGCGAGCCAGCTGGTGATCGATGGTAAGATCAAGCTGCAGCCCGGCCAAGTGACCGAAATCGTAAAGGATGGTGTTGTGCTTGAGAACGGCACAAAGCTTGAAGCTGACCTGATCGTCTATGCGACAGGCTACGGGTCGATGAACGGCTGGGTGGCGGACCTGATCGGGCAGGAGACAGCGGACAAGGTCGGCAAGGTCTGGGGCCTTGGCTCAGATACGCCAAAAGACCCCGGCCCATGGGAGGGCGAACAGCGCAACATGTGGAAACCGACCCAGCAAGAAGCACTGTGGTTCCACGGCGGCAACCTGCACCAGTCGCGGCATTATTCCCAATTCCTGGCCCTGCAGATCAAGGCGCGGTTGGAGGGGATCGACACACCGGTCTACGGATTGCAGGAAACGCATCACCGCGGCTGAGACGGGTTTCTAAAGAACCCGGATGTGTCGGTTCTCACAGTGTCCTAAGACGCATGCTTTCCCCGGGATTACTTGCTGGCGACGCCTAAAAATGTCGCCAGCGATAGCGTGGTGTCCTGACCACGGGCGCACTTCGCTATCCACAAGCTCTAATATGTGATATGCTGCTGTAGCCGAATTTTAAGAAATGCATTGCTGTACCGAAAAGGTATTTGATCCGATGACCGACGCCACGCGCCGTCTCAGGTTTCGCTTTGATCGGGCCATTCCCGCCGTCCTTATGGTGGCTGGTATCGCAGCGGGCCACACCGCGCTTGCAGATTGTCCCTTTTGTGACACCGTGCTCGAAGGCAGCGTCGAAAGCTTTACCTGCTTCAACGCGCAGCTTGATCAACTGATCAACGAAGCGCGCCAACAAACCCCAATCATCGTGCGGCTGTCCTGCGACGTGCCCGACGCCACGGTTGACTACAAAAACCGGCTCGAGATCTTGCCCGAAGAAGGCGCAACAGGCCCCATATCGCCGGTTTACATCCTCGACCTCAGGCAGCTTGAATGTCTCGCCGACACTCTGCCTGCACAACTCGACAGCAGCGCAGGGACCGACCTGAGCATCGACCTGACGGCGTGCCCGACATGAGCGACGCAGAGAAACCCAAAACTCTGGTCTGGCTTGACGCGGTCTCGAAACTTGTCGTGATTTTTGGCGCCGCCTTTGCCGTCTGGCAGTTTCTCGTCTTGCAAGAGGATCAGCGCGTTGCACGCACGCTCGCCTATCTTGATCGGCTCGAGGGCGACACGGCACCCGCAGGCCGCGCCTTACGTGCGCTATCAACCACGCTGCTGGCCCGTGAAAGCGATCTGCGTCGTCTGAACGCGGGCCCCGTCCCCGAAACAGATCAGGCGTCCGTCCACGCCCGGTTTGCGCAGATCATCGTGGCCGAGGCTGGCGTCGGAACACTGTTCGAGCTTGACCGCTTCTTTGCCAGCCTGTCGGGCTGCCTTGATGCAGGACTTTGCCACAAAGGCACGGCTGCGTTGCATTTTACACCCGATGCCTGCTGGCTCTTGCGTAACTTCCAACCCGAAATTGACCGCCATCAAGCGGTCTCGCCGCGCTTGGGCTTTGCAACCGAACGGGTCGCCGCGCTGGACGCGTGCCCCTGATATGCGCTGGTCCGTGATCGCCATATGCGCCGCTTGCGCGCTGGTGCCACCCACGGCCACTGCACAACAAGAGTTATCATTTGGCGGTTCACTCAGGGGCCCATCCGACCTGTCTGCGCTCTGGATTTGGGACACAACACCCTACCGCTTTTCGCCGTTCATCGGCTTGTCCGGAGACGCCGTTCAGCTTGATCGTGCAACCCGCCTGCTTATCGCGGGCGGCACTCAAAACACTGTCGCTGCCGAAACCATTCTGGAACAACTGCCGCCGGAGGCTTTGCCAGTCGACCTGCAAGCCGAACGGCTCCGCTTGCTGGGTCTCGCAGCCCTCTTTCAGGCACTCGATGTGCCGCGCCTTGCCCAGTCCAACCCGCTTGAGATCGCAAACGACCGGCTTGGCCCGCCTGCGAGCCGCCAGCGCGACGTTCTTCTGCGCCGCGCCATCCAGCGCTTTACCGATATGGCGGCTTTGCAAACGAACACCCGGATCACACCCACGAACACCATTCGCTTCGCCAGGATGTACATGGAGTTGTCTGCACGCACCTCGGCGGAGCGCGCAGCCGCTTTGCGTCTTGTTGATCGCGCTCTTCCTCTCGCGCCTTCCCTAGCGGACGAGGCAACGCTGCTGGAATGGAAGGGTGACCTTTTGCTCGAAAGCGCGCGGACCAATCCTGCGGCAGGACAAGGCGCAGCAAACACGTACCTTTTGGCCGCCAACGCACGCGCGCAAATGGGCATGCCAGACCTGCAAGCCCGCGCAACGGATCTGGCAGCGACGGCAACCCTCCTCTACGGCACCGACACGCTTGAAGAACGTCTCAGCCAGTCGCGTGCGCTCACCAAAAAATCGGCCGAAGGCTTCGCGGGAGCTGGCGAAACAGACATCGCGGCGCACACCCACCTCAACAGGGTCACGGCGCTTCTGCGGTTCCGAAACCTCAGTGACCTGATGCTCGAAGCAGGCATGGACGCCCTGCTGGACGCCTACCGCCTTTCCGTTTCGGATGCCGTCACCGACCGGGAGGCCATGGATGTCCTGATCCGTGCGCTGCAGTTGATTGACCAACTCGACGCGCGCGCGGGCGAGGCCGGGCCGGGCCTGCGCTTTGCCTCAATTCAATACGTCCCTGCCCGGCAACACGCATGGGAGGCGCTGATCCCCTTCGGCAAAGCGCATCTCGTCAGTGCTCTGCTTGAGCGCAGCCGCGAGCCGATCCTCAACGGTCAAGACCCAAACCAGATAGCCGCGTATTCAAACAACTGGATTCGCCTTGCGTCGATCCTGGAGATCGAAGGGCAATACATCGCAACCGGCGTCGAAACACCTCCGTTGCTGACGCCGAACTATGGCGCGCTGCGCAGCTTCCCCTTCATCGACGACCAGATCAGCTATCTTCAAACCGGGTTAATCGGCCTTGCAGCCTCTGACATCGCAGAACCCATCGTCGTGCGCGCCACAGTCGATCTGGCCTCTAACCTCATAGCGAGAGGACAGGGCGAAGATCTTGCCCAAGCCGAAGACTGGCTCGATGGGTTGACCAGGTACGCGCCGGAGACGCGCGGGGGGATGACCGCACTCTCGGTATTGTGGCTTCGGGCGCAATTGGAAAGCAAACGCAGGGATGCGGGCGCGCTGGATGCCAACCTCGTCTTTCTGGACGCCTTTACTGACTTGCTTGGCCAGGTCGGCGACCGCCGCGACGCCCGCGTGCTCAGTCAAGGATTTGGAACCCAGGTGTCCGTCGCCATCGCCCGCCTGGCGCGCTCAGGAGAGGTGGATGCCGCGCTGAACTTCACAACGGCGACGCGGGCGGTGGACCGTGTCCTTGCCAGCGGCACGCCCGCCCAAAACGTGCCGCGACTGTGGAAAATGTCCAACCTCGGTCCAGCCGACATCGACATGTTTGCCCCAACTGACGCGCAAAATGCCATCGCGCAACGCACCGCGCGACCCGAACGGCCCAACGTGGGGCCGGGGGAGTTGCTGGTCGTGCCGATCATCGGCACCGTGCTTGATCCCGGTGGTTTGATCCTAGTCCGAAATGATCGGACCACTTTTGTCGAGGCGCCCGGCCTCACGCGCGAAGCCATTCGTGACCTCGTGGACCCGCCGCGCACACCCCTCGCCTCCGTATCCTGGTTCGAAGCGTATCGGCAAAACTGGCTGGCGCCGCTGCCGGGCCGTCCGCCGTTCTCTGACCCGTTCCCGACCCTGCGCGACCGCTTAGGCGAGATGATCGCTGAACCGCTGTTCGCCGCGTTGCAGGACGGGCGGCCCGACAGCATCTCATTGCTGCCCGACGGTGTGCTGGGTGCGCTGCCGTGGTGGCTGGCCCGTGACCCCGCAAGTGGCCAAAGCATTCACGACATCGCCGTGCCACAAACGCGCCTTGTGTCGTCCGATACATCCGCGTCGCAAATTGCCGCGCCCCTCAACACCGCCGCATGGATTGATGTCGACGGGGCGGGCGCGCCTGCCTTTGCCGGGCTTGAGTCAGCTCTTTTGACCGGGCTCTTTTCCACTGCCGATCACCCCTCCGCACAGCTCAGCCGCATGGAGCGGCAAGTTCGCTCTCCTGGCACATTGGCAGCCGCATTTGACGGCAAATCGGTGCTGCACCTCTCCAGCCACGGCAGCTACGATTGGGCGCGACCCAACCGCTCTGGCCTGCTTCTAGGCGGCGACGTCGGAACGCTTACAGTGCGCCAACTCCTTAACATGGAGCTTGACCGACCGCCCGCGCTCGTCGTGCTGTCGGCCTGCGAAACCGGATTGGGCAGCAGCACGCTCGGGACCGATTTCGTGGGTCTGCCTTCCACCTTTCTCGAAATGGGCGCGCGGGATGTGGTCGGCTCCCTATGGCCGGTGGACGACGTGGCAACGGCGCTCTTGCTGAATGCCTTTTACAGCAGGCTGTTGGAGGGCACCGCCCCCGCGACGGCACTTCACGAGGCACAAACATGGCTGCGCGACGCCACCCGCGACACGCTTATTTCCCAGATCAACACGGCCCTCCCGCTCTTGCCCCGCGCGTCGCTACCGCAGATTGCGGAACGCGTCGCCTTCCTACGCGCATTGCCGGTGGACGAAACACCGTATGCGGAACCGTTCTATTGGGCAGGCTTCTACGTCACCTCTTCACGCTGAGTTACGACGTGACAGAAAATACCCAGGGTTGGGTCCGATCAAGGTGGACGAATACTTACGATTGCGAACCGCGAGATTTGCAAAACACTTAAGTCACGACATGCCCACCTCAGTGTGAAATCATCCACGGTCGCTTGGTTGGAAAGCTCTTTGTTCCATCCGGACGATACAGCGTTTTGCTTTTCTTCTTCGCCCCACCGCCACAGCAACTGCATCCCGGGCCGTGACTGCTTCTTTTCGGGCTGTCGGCCGCGCGTTCATTGGTTTCGTGTGCGTATCGAGTGCTGGAACTCATCCCCGAGATGTGCGGGACGCTGAACAAAACACGGGGCGCTGATTGGCCGCAATCCGGGCAATCGCATGGGTTGGCGAAGGCATGCATCGGCATCATGGCCTCGAAAACCCCACAATCATCGCATCGGTATTCATAGACGGGCATGTTTAACTCCGGAAACGTTGGCGACCGGCAAAGCCCGCGAGCCTCGCCGATCATTTTGGGTTACAAATCTGCAGCCAGGGGGATGTCTACACTGCCGTCCAAATGCTTGGTCGGCCCTTCGGCATTGGGCATCATGTCCCATTCAAAGATGTCGTTCGGCAGCCAAAGCGTGGCACACGCGTTTGGAATATCGACCACGCCCGAAATGTGCCCCTGCACCGGAGCGGTGCCGAGGATCGCATAGGCCTGCGCGCCGGAATAGCCGAACTTCTTCAAATACTCGATCGCGTTGAGGCAGGCCTGGCGATAGGCGATATGCACATCAAGATAATGCTGTTCACCGCTCTCATCGACCGAGATACCTTCAAAGATCAGATAGTCGTCGTATTTGGGCGTGATCGGGGATGGTTTGAAGATCGGGTTCTTGATCCCGTATTTGCTCATCCCTTCCTTCACCAATGACACTTTGAGGTGCAGCCAACCGGCCATTTCGATGGCACCACAGAACGTGATTTCACCATCACCCTGGCTGAAGTGCAGATCGCCCATCGAAAGCCCCGCACCGTCAACATAGACCGGGAAATAGCAGATCGCCCCACGGCTCAGGTCCTTGATATCGCAGTTGCCACCGTGTTCCCGGGGCGGAACGGTGCGTGCAGCTTCGGCCGCGGCGGCATCGCGTTCATCGCCTTTCATCGCCCCCATATGCGCGCTTTGCGTGTTGGGCAGCGCAGCCAGAGGCGGGACACGCTCCGGATCGGTGTTGAACAACGCCGTTTCGCGTGCATTCCACATGTCGAGCATCTTGCGATCCGGCAGACAGCCGATCAGACCGGGATGGATCAAGCCAGCATATTTAACGCCGGGCACATGCCGCGATTTGGTGAACATCCCGTCGAAATCCCAGATGGACTTCTGCGCCTCGGGAAAATGCTCTGTCAGGAAACCGCCGCCATTCTGCTTGGAAAAGAAGCCGTTGAATCCCCAAAGCATCTCTTCCTTGGCCCCGATGTCGAGGATCTCGACCACCAGCAGATCGCCCGGTTCCGCACCCTTCACACCGATGGGTCCGGACAGGTAATGGACCTGTTCCAACTCCACATCGCGCACATCGGACGCGTCGTCGTCGTTTTTGATCTGACCCCCTGTCCAGTCATAGGTTTCAATCCTGAAGTCATCCCCCGGTTCGACCCAGACGTTGATCGGAATGTCCGGGTGCCAGCGGTTGTGGACGTTTTCGTTGGTGTGCGGGCTCTCGCTCAGTTCCACCGAAATCAATGTATCTGCCATAAAATCCTCCTGGTCTTTTTGGTCATACGGAAAGGAATTTCGAGACCTTGGCCTCGTCGATGCCCGCACGGGGGCTGTCATGCACAAAGGTGCCGTTTTCGATCACCATCACCCGGTCGGCGACGTCGAGCGCGAAGCTAAGCACCTGTTCGGACACGACAATGCTCAGCCCCTTTTCATCGCGGATCTTGCGCAACGTGCGGGCCATTTCGCGGATAATCGAAGGCTGAATGCCCTCGGTTGGTTCATCCAGAAGCAGCACTTTCGGGTTCGACGCGAGCGCGCGCGCGATGGCCAGCTGCTGTTGCTGTCCGCCCGACAGATTGCCGCCCCGCCGGTCCTTCATCTCAAGCAAGACCGGGAACAGCTCGTAGATGTCATCGGGTACCTTTGATTGCCCGGTGACGGTCAGGCCCGTCTCCACGTTTTCCTGTACGGTCATGGCGGAAAAGATCATGCGCCCTTGGGGCACATAGGCGATGCCATTGGCCACGCGCTGGTGCGATTTCATTCCGGTGACCGGCGTCTCCGCGACTGTCACGTCGCCGGTCTTTTCGGGCATGATGCCCATGAGCGTTTTCATAAACGTGGTCTTGCCCATACCGTTGCGCCCCATGATCGCGACGATCTCGCCGGGTTGCACAGTCAGGTCGAGACCGTGAAGGACTTCGCTTTCGCCGTAGGACGCGGACAGGGATTTGACGGTCAACATGCCGGGTGCTCCTTCAATGGCCGAGGTAGACTTCGACCACTTTCGGGTCGTTCTGGACGCGCTCCATCGTGCCTTCGGACAGCGTTTTGCCCTGGTGCAGAACCGTCACGCGGGTCGCGATGTCGGCGACAAAACCCATGTCATGCTCGATCACGATCACGGATCGGTCCTGGATGATACGGTTGAGCAATTCGGCGGTCTTCTTGCGTTCGGCCACCGACATGCCAGCCACCGGCTCGTCCAACATCAAAAGCTGGGGGTCCTGAATCAGCAGCATACCGATCTCCAGCCATTGCTTTTGACCGTGGCTGAGGAATGCCGCCTTTTCGTCGAGTTGATCGGCAAGAAAGATCGTCTCGGCGATGTCCTTGATGCGCGCACGCACCTTTTCATCGCGCTTGAAGGCCAGCGCGCCAAACACGCCGTGTCCCTTGGGGTAGCTGAGTTCGAGGTTCTCAAACACCGTCAGATCTTCGTAGACCGATGGCGTCTGGAACTTGCGACCAACCCCGGCATGCACGATCTGGTCCTCACGCATGGACAGCAGCTCTTTGTTCTTGAAAACCACAGACCCTTCGGTCGCCTTGGTCCGTCCGCAGATCAGATCAAGGACGGTGGTCTTGCCCGCCCCATTGGGGCCAATGATCACCCGGCATTCGTTCGGCTCGACATAAAAGCTCAGGTGATCGACGGCTTTGAAACCATCGAACGACACAGTCAGATCTTCGACCTTGAGGATAAAACGCTCGTTCATGCCGCTTACTCCGCCGGGGCGCCGTCGGGCGCGGATGTGTCGGGTTTCTTTTTGCTGAACAGAGCCAACAGCCGAGGCTCGATCTTTTCGGACCAGACGCCCGCCAGCCCATTCGGGAAAAACATCACAACCGCGATAAATAGCCCGCCCAAGCCCAGCAGCCAGAGTTCCGGGAAGCTTTCGGACAGGGAGGTCTTCGCCCAGTTGACCAGAAGCGCACCGTACACCGCGCCAAGGATAGACAGCCGTCCACCGACCGCGCAGAAGATCACCATCTCGATTGACGGCACGATGCCGACCAGCGTGGGCGACATAAAGCCCACCTGCAGGGTGAACATTGCGCCACCGATACCGGCAAACGCGGCGCCAAGGCAGAAGATGAAAATCTTGAAATTTGCGACGTTGTAGCCGGAGAAGCGCACGCGGTCTTCCTGATCGCGCATCGCGATCAAAAGGCGTCCCAGCTTGGACTTGCGCACGTATTGCGCGATCAGCAGAACAGCGAACAACAGAGCGCCGTTCACGAAATAGAGGATGGTCTTGGCTTCATCGGTCCGGATGTCCCACCCCATCAGGGTGCGCAGGTCGGTGATGCCATTCACACCACCGGTGTAGCCCTGTTGCCCGATGATCAGGATCGTCATGATGGCTGCAAAGGCCTGCGTAATGATGGCGAAGTACACGCCCCCCACGCGACGGGTGAACATCGCCACCCCGATCACAAAGGCGAACATGACCGGCACGGCAACCACTGCAAGAAGCGCAAGAGGCAAGGAGTAGAAGGGCTCCCACCACCAAGGCAGTTCAGTAAGCTGGTTCCAGTCCATGAAATCGGGAATGCCGGGCGTGGACTGGATCGCAGTATTTTCCGGCGTCGATGCCTCAAGCTTGAGGAACATCGCCATGCAATACCCCCCGAGGCCAAAGAACACCCCCTGCCCGAGGCTCAGAATGCCCCCCGCCCCCCAGCACAGGGCAAGTCCGACGGCAACGAACGCATAGGTCAGGTACTTGCCAAACAGGTTGAGGCGGAAATTGTCCAAGACGGCGGGCAAAACGAGGAAGATCAGGGCGGCAAGAATGGCGAAGCCTATGATCTCTTTACGGCTCATGAAGGCAGATGATTGCATCGGACGCACCCCTTACTTGCGCAGCTTCAAGGAGAAGAGACCTTGCGGGCGGATCATCAGGATCCCGACCACCACCAGCAGTGTCAGAACCTTGGCCATGGACCCGGAGAGGAAGAACTCCATGATCGACTGGGCCTGGCTGATGGAGAACGCAGAGGCGATGGTGCCAAGGAGCGAGCCCGCGCCGCCAAAGACCACGACCAAGAACGTGTCGACGATGTAAAGCTGACCCGCGGTGGGACCTGTGGACCCGATCATCGTAAAGGCAGAGCCCGCGACACCCGCAACGCCGCAGCCGATGCCAAAGGTCAACCGGTCGGTCCATTCCGTATTGATACCGACCGCACCCGCCATGACGCGGTTCTGGTTGATCGCACGCACCTGTTTGCCCCAGGTGGATCGGAACATCATCACGTAGACGGCGGCAGAAATGCTGACCGCCAGCACCATGACAAAGATTCCGTTGATCGGGATTTCGATAAGATCGGTCAGCGGCAGTGACCCCATCATCCAATCCGGAATAGACACACCAACCTCGCGCGCGCCGAACACGCTGCGATAGGTCTGTTGCAGGATCAGGCTCAGCCCCCAGGTCGCCAAAAGCGTATCAAGCGGACGCTTGTAGAGGTGCCTGATCAGCGACCATTCGACCAATAACCCCAACGCGCCGGAGGCCAGAAAGGCCAGCAACATCGCGACGAAAAAGTAGGTTCCGAACAAGGCAGGCATATAGTCGGCAAACACGTTCGACGTCAGATACGTCACGTAGGCGCCGAGGATCATAAATTCGCCATGGGCCATGTTGATCACGCCCATCTGGCCGAAAATGATCGCCAGCCCCAGCGCCATAAGCACAAAGACGGAGAACAGGATCAGTCCGGCAAAGCCCTGCATGGCAAAGATCGCGCCCAACTCGGACATGGAATAATCGGCGAACATGGCACCTCCGACGATGTGATTGGGGAAAAGGACGCGACCCGGTGCCGTTCAACCGGGCCGCGCAGCGTCTCGAGACTTACTGGTAACCCTCGGGGAAAGGGTCAGGCTCGACCAGTTCCGCCGTCTCGAACACAACCTCGTACTGCCCGTCGGCCTGTGCCCGGCCTACGCGTGTCTTGGACCAAAGGTGATGGTTCTCGTGTACCTTCACGTAGCCCTCCGGCGCCGTCGTCAGCTCGATCCCGGGGCTTGCTTCGCGCACCTTGTCGACGTCAAAGCTGCCCGCTTTCTCGACGGCCGCTTTCCACAGCCACGGACCGAGATAGGCGGCTTGCGTCACGTCGCCAATGACGATGTCCTCGCCCCACATCTCTTTGAACGCTTTGACGAACGCGATGTTGTTCTCGTTCTCGAGCGACTGGAAGTACTTCATGCAGGCGTAGGAGCCTTCGATGTTTTCGCCGCCGATGCCGCGAATTTCGTCCTCGGTCACCGAAATGGTCAAGACAATCGGGCCCTCTTCGGTCGGGTCGATGCCTGCCGCCTTGAGCTGCTTGTAGAATGCCACGTTCGACCCACCAACAACGATGGCATAGATCACGTCCGGCTTGCGCAGGCGGATCTTGTTGATGACCGAGTTGAACTGCGTGTGGCCGAGCGGGTAGTACTCTTCGCCCACGACCTTGCAGTCCTCCATGAAGTTTTCAATGTGCTTGCGCGCGATCTTGTTCGATGTGCGCGGCCAGATGTAATCGGACCCCAGCAGGTAGAAGGATTTGGCACCCTTCGTCTGGTTGACCCAGTCGAGGCCCGCAATGATCTGCTGCGTGGCTTCCTGCCCGGTGTAGATGACGTTCGGGCTCTGCTCGAGACCCTCATAGAAGGTCGGGTAGTACAAAAAGCCGTTGTGCTGTTCGAACACCGGCAGCACAGCCTTGCGGCTGGCCGATGTCCAGCAGCCCATGACCGACGCAACCTTGTCGTTCACCAGCAGCTTGCGGGCCTTTTCCGCGAAAGTGGGCCAGTCAGACGCGCCGTCTTCCTGGATGTATTCGATCTTGCGACCCAGAATGCCGCCCTGCGCGTTGATCTGTTCAATCGCCAGCTTTTCCGCCTGAACCGAACCCGTTTCCGAGATCGCCATGGTGCCGGTGACCGAATGCAGAATGCCGATTGTGACGGTATCGTCCGTCACCGCCAGTCCGGTGGTGTTGATATCCGCCGTCGCGAAGTCCTGGGCGCGCAGGTTCTTTGGCATGAACAGGGACGCCGTGAGGGCCGTGCCTCCAGCCAGTACCGCACGGCGGCTTACCCCATTGACTTTGTTGTCAGAATTCTCGTTGGACATATCGCCTCCTAGTGAAGTGCTCAACAATTGGGCGATTCCAAACCACCCGCTAACGAAAGGATCGCGGGTAATGCTGCGGCGCAGTATACGTTAAATGACGTATACCGATGCGCGTTTTGTGCACTTAGGCTGGTATTGGGAAAACGTGATCTTGGGGGACCGGCACGGGACGAGTCGTTTTCCAACCGACCTGGCTGCCCCGCCGACTTGGAATTTGCATGCTCGCACATCTCACCGCCACCCGCGAAAAGCGGACTTACAATCGTTGGGTGGCCAACGAAACGATGGAGGATTTTGCGCTGCGCTACACCGCGCGGCGCGCGCGGCGGTGGAGCTATGGCCGCGTGGCCAACACGGCCATCGGGTCGATCTCGTTCCTCGCGTTGGAAGCGATCGGCGCGACCCTGACGCTGACGTATGGGTTCGACACCGCCATCGTGGCAATCATGCTGGTCGGCGCGATCCTGTTTCTGACCGGACTGCCGATTTCATATTACGCAGCCAAGTACGGCCTCGACATTGATCTCATGACCCGCGGCGCCGGGTTCGGGTATCTCGGATCCACGATCACGTCGCTGATCTATGCGTCCTTCACCTTCATATTCTTCGCGCTCGAGGCGGCGATCCTGGCACTCGCCCTCAAATTCACGTTGGGGATACCGCTGTTTATTGGGTACCTCACCAGCTCCGTCCTGGTGATCCCACTGGTGCTGCACGGGTTTTCCAAGATATCGGCGTTCCAGGCATGGACCCAGCCGTTTTGGGTTCTGCTGCATATCCTTCCTTTCGTCATGCTTGCCTTCGTCGGCTACGACATCGACATGTGGACCGGTTTCATGGGCAGTTCCGAAATGCCTGACGCATCGCGATTGCTGATGCTGGGGGCGGCGTCAGGGGTCGTCTTTTCACTCGTCGCGCAGATAGGGGAACAAGTCGACTTCCTGCGCTTCTTGCCCGAGCCGCAGACAAAAAGCGACAAGCGCAAGTGGTGGATTGCCTTGGTCTGTGCGGGGCCCGGTTGGTCCGTGCTCGGCATGCTCAAGATGCTGGCCGGCTCATACCTCGTCACGCTCGCCATCCGTGAAAACGTACCGATGGAAGAGGCGACGGACCCAACCCGCATGTACTACACGGCGTTCGAACAGGTCCTTAATTCCCCTGCTCTGGTGCTGGGGCTTACGGCTGTTTTCGTCGTCCTGTCGCAGCTCAAGATCAATGTCACCAACGCCTATGCAGGGTCTATCGCATGGTCCAATTTCTTTTCCCGGCTGACCAAAAGCCACCCGGGGCGGGTGGTCTGGCTGGTGTTCAACGTCGCAATCGCCGTGATGCTGATGGAATTGGGCGTTTTCACCGGGCTGGAACATGTCCTTGGCCTCTATTCCCACGTTGCCGTGGCCTGGATCGGGGCGCTGGTTGCTGATCTGGTCATCAACAAACCGCTGGGTCTCAGCCCCAAAGGCATCGAGTTCCGGCGGTCGCACCTTTACGATGTGAACCCGGTCGGCATCGGCGCGATGGTGGTGGCCTGCGTGGTGTCTCTGATCGCATACGCGGGCGTCTTCGGTCCGCTGGTCCAGGCGTTTTCGTCATTCGTCGCCTTGCTGACCGCCTTCATTCTGGCACCCATTCTCGCCTGGGCCACGGGCGGGCGGTACTATCTCGCGCGGGTCGACACTGCAGAACCGGTGCAAAAGGGGCTGCAAACCTGCACCGTGTGCGAATACCGGTTCGATGCCGAAGACACGAGCGTTTGCCCGTTCCATGTCGGGAACATTTGCTCGCTCTGCTGCAGTCTTGATGCCGCCTGCCACGACCAGTGCAAACCGCACGGCCGCCTTGACGAAACGGTTAGCGACGCGCTGCACGCCACCCTACCCGCGCCCATGGCCAAAGCGATGATGTCGCGCTTGTCACGCTACCTTTTGACCACAACCGTTCTGTCGCTTTGCTTTGGGGCGTTGCTGTTGGTGATCCGCGCCTTCGCCAATGACGACACGCTCGACGCCGTTCTGACCATCATCTTCTGTACCGTGCTGATCGTCATCGGTGTCGCGGTGTGGATGTTTGTCCTTGTCGGCGAAAGCCAGCGGAACGCAACGGAGGAGACCGAGCGGCAGACAAAACTGCTGCTCAAGGAGATCCGCGCGCATGAACGCACCGACCTTGCATTGCAGGCAGCCAAGGAAAAGGCCGAGGCCGCCAATCTCGCAAAAACGCGTTACATGTCTGGCCTCAGCCACGAATTGCGCACGCCTCTCAACGCCATCTACGGCTTTGCTCAGCTTCTTGAAAAAGACCCCGATCTTGAACCCTGGCGCGTCTCGATCAGTAGCATCCGTCGCTCTTCGGAACACCTCGCCGGGCTGATCGACGGCTTGCTCGACATCTCACGGATCGAGGCAGGCCGGCTTGAGATTGCGCGTGACAAGGTCAACCTCCGGGCGCTCTTGCGCCAAACCGCGTCGATCTTTGAGGCGGAGGCCAAGGAAAAGGGCATATGCTTCACCTGGAGCACCCACGGCAGGCTTCCGGCCCTCGTCGGCACCGACGAAAAGCGTTTGCGTCAGATCATCATAAACCTGCTGTCGAATGCCCTGAGATACACTGACAAAGGCCATGTCACGCTGGACCTGGCCTATCGGAACGAGGTCGCGGTCATCACCGTCAAAGACACCGGCATGGGCATCGCGCCAGAAAACCTGGACCGCATCTGGCGCCCGTTTGAACGCGCAGGCAGATCCGACCGCCAAGGCTCCGGGCTGGGGCTGACCATCACCAAGCTTCTGGTCGAGATCATGGGCGGCGGGATCGAGGTGGAAAGCACACCGGGCCAAGGCAGCACATTTTCGGTACGCATGATGCTCCCGTCAATTTCGACCAGCATCTTCGACACCGAAAACCTGAACACCTCTGTGCAACAGCCTGCGCTGATCGGCTATAGCGGGCCGCGCAAGACCATCCTTGTGGTCGATGACGACGTCAATCACCTGACCTTGACCGAACAGTTCCTGTCCAATCTCGGGTTTGTCGTGCTGCTCGCACCATCGGCGGATCTGGCCGAGCAGTTGCTGCAGGAAGCCACCCCGGACCTTATCGTATTGGACATTGATATGCCCGAACGCGATGGCTGGTCCTTTGCCGATGACCTACGCGCGCGGGATTGGCCGAACATTCCGATTGTCGTCATCTCTGGCCACGCGGACGAAGAGGACATGTCCGGGCAAAAGGCACTGCTGCATGACGCGTTTCTCGCCAAACCCTTCAACCTGGACGACCTGCTGATGCAGGTGGCCGAGCTTTTAAAGGTCACCCTCGTGCTTGCCTCGGAAGATGAAGAGGAAAAACCCGCGTCACAGGATCTGACCGAGGAGGACCGCCAAATTCTCCTGGACAGCGCAACGCTGGGCCACCCGGCAGGCATACGGGCGCATCTGGACAAGCTGCGGGCCGAAAACCGCGGCCAGACAGGCCTGCTCGATCTGCTCGAAAAACGTCTGGATCGGTTCGACATAGCGGGGATCGTCGAAATCTTGGAGGCCGCCCAAGATGGTATTGACTGACTTTGGCCGAAAGTGCATCGCGCTCGTCGTCGATGACACGCCCGATACTCTGGGCATGGTGTCTGCCGCACTTGAGGACAGCGGGATCACCGTGCTTGTGGCGACCGACGGGAAATCTGCGATTGAACTGACCCGCCGCGTGGAACCGGATGTGATCCTGATGGACGCCGTCATGCCCGGCATGGACGGGTTCGAGACCTGCCGCGAACTCAAATTCGGGTCCGACCCCGTGACCACACCTATTATCTTCATGACCGGGCTGACCGAAAAGGAGCGCCTTCTCGAAGGTCTTGCATCCGGTGGGGTCGATTACATCACCAAACCAGTCGTCGTCGAAGAACTCATTGCGCGGCTCAGCACGCACATCATCAACTCAAGACTTCTGCAAAGCGCCCGCGACGCACTCGATACATCCGGGCGGACCGTTCTGGCATGCGACCTGAAGGGCACTGTTCTGTGGGGATCGCAAAAGGCGATCGACTTCCTGAACACCACCGATGCAACGGCCCTGGGCCCTGATTGGAAGATGTGGGTGGCGGAGTGCGCTAATAGGCCGGTGTCGTCCGTTCAACCCTACGAGACAAGCGAACTGACCTTTCAGTACATCGGCATGACAGCGTCACCCGAGATCCTGATCAAACCGATGCGCCGCGTGTCACACAGCAAAGAACACGTGCTCGCCGAAGCCTTCACGCTGACCCCGCGCGAAGCCGAAGTGCTGTATTGGCTGACCCTGGGAAAAACCAACCGCGACATCAGCGCCATCCTTGGTCTGAGCGCGCGGACAGTGAACAAACATCTCGAGCAGATTTTTCAGAAGATGGGTATCGACAACCGAACGTCCGCCGCTGTGATGGCCGACAGGGTTTTGAACGCGCTGTGACGCGGCGCCGTCAAACAGCAGGTGCCCCGATGTCTGCGTGATCAGCCATGCGCCACGTCATCAAGACATCGCCAAAACAAACCGAAAAACGGAACACTGGTTTGCACGCGTTTCGGCTGCTGGGCACGGGGATGTCCGTTCGCCGAACATCCCCGGCAACAGGCCCCGTCAGGGACCCGTCACATTCAGTGAACCACCGCATCCTCAGGACGGGGCCGATGGGTGCCGGACACCCGGTCCCCGATCAAAAGCCCTTCGGATCCGACGCTGACCTTGACCGTTTCACCGTCCTTGATGTCCCCGGCCAGCAGCATCTCCGCCAGCGGGTTCTGCAGCGCTGACTGGATCACTCGTTTCAAGGGCCGCGCCCCGAACACCGGGTCATACCCTTCATCGGCCAGCCAGGTCCGCGCCGCCTCATCCAGCGACAGCTCGATTTTGCGAGCCGCCAAACGTTTGAGAAGGCGGGCCATCTGGATATCGACAATCCCGTCCATGTCCTCACGCGCCAAGCGATCAAAGATGATCGTCTCATCCAGACGGTTCAGGAATTCCGGCCGGAAATGCGCCCGTACCGCATCCATGACGTCTCGCCGCGCCTGGGACGCATCCGCCCCGTCCGGCAACTGGCTGAGCGCCTGCGCACCCAGGTTCGACGTCAGGATGATCAGCGTCTGCTTGAAATCCACAGTCCGCCCCTGCCCATCCGTCAGCACCCCGTCATCAAGCACCTGAAGCAGCACGTTGAACACATCCGGGTGCGCCTTTTCGACCTCATCGAACAGGACCACCTGATAGGGACGACGCCGCACCGCTTCGGTCAGCACGCCACCCTCATCATAGCCTACGTAGCCCGGAGGTGCGCCAATCAGGCGGGCCACCGCATGCTTTTCCATGAACTCCGACATGTCGATCCGGACCATCGCGCTGTCATCATCGAACAGGAACTCGGCAACCGCCTTGGTCAGCTCAGTCTTACCCACGCCAGTCGGCCCGAGAAACAGGAACGAGCCCAGCGGCCGGTTCTCATCGTTCAGACCCGCACGCGCACGGCGGACAGCGTTGGCCACAGCCCGCACGGCACTGTTTTGCCCGATGACGCGGTTGTGCAACTGATCTTCCATGCGCAGCAGTTTTTCCCGCTCGCCTTCCAGCATTTTCGAGGTGGGAATACCCGTCCAACGCTCCACCACGCTCGCGATCTGCTCCGGGCGTACAGCCTCGGCGACCATTGCGTCCGTCTCGGCCCCTTCGGCCTCGCCCAGCTTGCGCTCCAGATCTGGGATCACGCCGTAAGACAGCTCACCCGCCTTCGCGAGATTGCCCTCACGCTTGGCAATGTCCAGCGCCGCCCGCGCATGGTCCAACTGCTCCTTGATGTCACGGGCCGAGGCCAGCTTGTCCCGCTCGCCCTGCCACTGCGCCGTCATTTCAGCGCTGCGCTCCTGCAGATCAGCCAGATCCTTCTCCAGCGTCTCAAGCCGATCCTTCGACGCCTGATCGTCCTCCAGCCGCAGCGCCTCGACCTCGATCTGCATCTGCAGGATCTGCCGGTCGAGTGCATCCAATTCCTCGGGCTTGGAGTCGACCTCCATCCGCAAACGCGACGCCGCCTCGTCAACCAAGTCGATGGCTTTATCCGGCAGGAACCGGTCGGTGATGTAGCGATGCGACAGCGTGGCCGCCGTCACCAGCGCGCTGTCGGACACACGCACCCCGTGGTGCAACTCATACTTCTCTTTGATGCCACGGAGGATGCTGATCGTGTCCTCGACCGTCGGCTCGGCAATCATCACCGGCTGGAAGCGACGGGCCAATGCCGCGTCCTTCTCCACATACTTGCGATATTCATCGAGGGTCGTTGCCCCCACACAGTGCAGCTCACCCCGCGCCAGCGCCGGTTTGATCAGGTTGGCCGCGTCCATCGCACCATCCGTCTTGCCCGCACCGACAAGGGTGTGCATCTCATCAATGAACAGAATGATTTCGCCCGCAGCTTCGGTCACTTCGGTCAGCACGGCTTTCAGCCGCTCCTCGAACTCACCGCGATACTTCGCGCCCGCAATCAAAGCACCCATGTCGAGGGCCAACAGCCGCTTGTTGCGCAAGCTTTCGGGCACGTCGCCATTCACGATGCGCAGGGCGAGTCCCTCGGCAATCGCGGTCTTACCCACACCCGGCTCACCAATCAGAACCGGGTTGTTCTTGGTCCGACGGCTCAGCACCTGCATGGCGCGACGGATTTCCTCATCCCGGCCAATGATCGGGTCGATCTTGCCCGCCTCGGCGCGCTCGGTGAGGTCCATGGCGTATTTCTTCAGCGCGTCATAGCCGTCCTCGGCACTGGCACTGTCGGCCGTGCGGCCCTTGCGGATGTCGTTGATGGCAGAATTCAGGGCCTGCGGGTTCACCTTACCCGCCTCCAGCGCCTCCTTGGCGCCGGATTTCACCATGCCAAGCGCCATCAAAACCCGTTCAACCGGCACGAAACTATCGTTTGCCTTTTTCGCCAGCGCCTCGGCCTCGGCCAGCACCTTCGCCGTCGCATTGTCCAGATAGACCTGCGCCGCATCGCCCGTCACCTGCGGCATCTTGGCCAGCGTCTGATCCACATGGGTCAGCACCCGGCCCGGATCACCACCGGCGCGCGTGATCAGATTGGACGCAAGCCCCTGCTCATCATCCATCAACGCTTTCAACAGATGTTCGGGGGCCAGCCGCTGGTGACTTTCGCGTGCTGCAATCGTCTGGGCCGCTTGGACAAAGCCGCGCGACCGCTCCGTGAACTTCGACAAGTCCATGGGTCATTTCTCCTTTTCAGCGCCCAGTTTTGCCCGCGCCCTCCCAGAGGCACACGGGCCATCGGGCCTACCAACCAGAAATGGGGAAGGCGCATGCGTTGCACAAGTGTCACAGGTCGATTTCTGCACCAAATTTTGCACCACATGTCCCAGCGCCCAAAACGCCCCGAAAGTCACAGCTTTCCTTCAAAACCATACGGATCGCTCACAAATTTCAGCAAAATGTCGCTGATTCAACGGCTTACGCCCAAGGGCATTCTCCATACGCGACCGTTGCCAAAAAGTTAACGATTTCAGAATCTTGCCAAAAATTCGGTGGCAAACCGCAACGCCCCACGCACGCGACCGTGAGTCCGCGTGACAGATGTTCCCCCTAAAATTCAGGAACCAGTCACCCATCTTGCAAGTTATACGAGCAGAACCACAACATGTAGGTGACCAAAATGCAGACTGTTCCGTTGCAACTGAGCGATGTGATCTACAACGCCGCCACGCAGTCTTTCGAAGCCCTCGTGACCGTTCACGACGATCGCGGTGCGCGCAGTTACGCATGTGCCATCAATGCACCCATCACCATGGCGTTCGAGGACGCCGCCGAAGGGCTCGCAACGCAAGCGATGCGACGCCACACCTTTGGCCGGTCCCGCAACATGCACTTGCCCGCCGCCAAGACACCACGCCGCCCCAATCGGCTGGCGGGATTGCGGCGTATGACCATCGACAAATTCGCAACGCTGCGCCCGCGCGCAGCCTGAGTTCCCTCGGTTCGTTGCGCGGTCTGCATTGCGCATTTTCTGTCCCCCGCGCCATGCAGCGCAACGAACCAATCCAGAGACAGGTGCCTGCCTGCTACGTCTCTGACACTTGCCCGGATGCACATCGCATCCGGGCTTTTTTTCATAGCGTGCGTGCCCTAAACCGGCGCCACGGCCAAGCGTGGGGGAACGACATATGACAGATGATCGGTTGATCGTGGCACTGGACGTGCCAAATGCGGTGGCAGGTCTGAACCTTGCCGACCGGTTGGGCGACAGCGTCAGCTTCTACAAGATCGGGCTTGGCATGCTGACCGGTGGCGGCCTGGCCCTCGCCAATGAGTTAAAACAGGACCGCGGCAAACGCATCTTCCTCGATATGAAACTCTTTGACATCGGCGCCACGGTCGAGGCGGCGGTGCGCGGCCTTGCGCAATTCGACCTCGACTTTCTGACCGTCCATGGCGATCCGCACGTCGTCCGCGCCGCCAAGGAAGGGGCTGCGGGCAGCGATCTGAAAATTCTTGCCGTCACGATCCTGACCTCACTTGACCGACAAGACCTGGACAACAGCCTGATCAAGCCCGGCGACGTCGGCGATCTGGTCAGCGAACGGGCCGCGCGCGCCTTCGACGCGGGTGCGGACGGTGTCATCGCCTCTCCGCACGAGGCGGCCGCGATCCGCGCGCTGCCCGAAGCGCAGAACCGGCTGATTGTAACGCCCGGCGTGCGGCCTGCGGGCGCCGATCTGGGCGACCAAAAGCGAGTCGCAACGCCCGCAAACGCCGTGGCAAACGGTGTGGATCACATCGTTGTCGGGCGCCCCATATGGACATCGCCCAGCCCGAAAGCCGCTGCAGAGGCGATTTTGGCAGAAATGCTTAGTCCGCAGGCACAGTCTCCAAACCACTGACAACGCCGGGCTTTTCCGACCTATCCACAGCAATTGACGCTGTTCCGGATCAATAGTTTGTGCCATTTCGGCAACGGACCACCGTATATTGGATGGTCAGGAAATCCATACTCGGTAAATTCCCTTAAAGGTGGTACTTTACGTTAGGTGATACTCCCCGACGGACCGGCTCTTCCTGTGGTTCGTCACCTCCCCCCGCTTCGCGCGGGGGGCTTTATGTCAGGGCCTTTCAAAATTCGCAGACATGACCCCGGCGAGGTAATCGCGCAGGCGCGGCTTGAACAGCGGTACGACCATGTCATGGTCCAGAAAGGTCTGCACATCCATCAGATCCCATGCCTGTCCCTCATCCCCAAGGGTAATGTCGCGTGCCGTCTCTTCCGGCATGTGCGCAGCGAAAAACCACGTGATGTTGCCGCTGGTCGCGCCATAATCCCGGCCCCAGCGCACCAACTCCGGGGCAACCGAAAGGTTCAGCTCTTCACGCGTTTCGCGCAGCGCACACTGCAACGGAGTTTCCCCTTCTTCCCAGCCACCACCGGGTAGGTCCCAGTAGTTTGGCCATTTGATATTCGGATCGTCGTCCCGCAGCATTGTGGCCAGTCGATCGCCAACAAACAGGGCCAGTTTTGCTCCGGTGATCCGTCTGGCCATGTTCAATCCCTCGCTGATTTGATACACGAAAACCACTAGCTACAAAGCCGCCCCATGCCCAGCCTATGCCGTGATTGCCTGACCACTTTCGAAGCGGGTTCCCGCTGCCCGTCCTGTGGTGCACCGCGCATCGTCAGTCACCCAGAACTCTTCGATCTGTCCATCGCGCATATGGACTGCGATGCGTTTTATGCCTCGGTCGAGAAACGCGATGATCCCGGCCTCGAAGGCAAACCCGTCATTATCGGCGGCGGGCGGCGCGGCGTGGTATCCACCGCCTGCTACGTGGCACGCATCCGCGGCGTGCGCTCTGCCATGCCTATGTTCCAGGCGCTCAAGCTTTGCCCCGACGCTGTCGTCATTAAACCGCGCATGGACGCCTATGTCGAAGCCTCCCGCGCGATCCGCGCCATGATGGAAGAGTTGACCCCCGCCATCGAACCCCTGTCGCTGGACGAAGCGTTCCTGGACCTCACCGGCACCACCCGCCTGCATGGCGCACCTCCAGCCGTGATGCTCGCGCGCCTCGTCAAGCGGATGCGGGACGAATTGGGCCTGACCGGTTCCATTGGCCTCTCACACAACAAATTTCTGGCCAAGGTCGCCTCAGACCTCGAAAAACCCCACGGCTTCTCGATCATTGGTGCCGCAGAAACCACCGACTTCCTGCGCGACAAGCCAGTACGCCTGATCTGGGGCATTGGCCCTGCCGCTCAACAATCACTGGACAAGGCCGGCATCCGCACCTTCGCCGACCTCCTGCGGTGGGACCAAACCGACCTCGTCGCACGCTTCGGCTCCATGGGCGACCGGCTCTGGAACCTCGCGCGCGGGCAGGACGCCCGGCGCGTGACCCGCAACGCGCCGATGAAATCCATCAGCAACGAAACTACCTTTGGCGAGGACACGAACGACCCCGATATCCTCGACGGCCATCTCTGGCGGATGGCGGACAAGGTGGCGAGCCGGGCCAAGGCCAGGGGCATCGCAGGGCGCGTTGTGACGCTGAAACTCAAACGCCACGACCACTCATCGCTCACCCGCCGCGTCTCCCTGCGCGACCCCGCGCAACTGGCCGACACGATCTACCGCACCGCGCGCGGGCTGTTCGATCAGGTTGGGGATGAAGGCCCCTACCGCCTCCTCGGCTGCGGTATCTCAGACCTCGTAGATGCAGACAGTGTGCAGGCCTCGGGCGACCTGCTCGATCCAGGCGCGCGCAAACGCGGTGAAGCGGAGCGCGCCGCCGACGCAATCCGCGACCGCTTCGGCCACGATGCGATTGTCAAAGGGCGCGCGCTGCGCTGAGGATCACTCAGCCGCCAGCGGCATCCGGCTCTGGCCAATAGTCGACAGCTCGGCGACAACTCCACGCAACCGGTCCCGCACGGAATCGAAATCGGAGTGCGGCGTAATCGTGCGCTCATTCATATAAAGGGAGCGGTCAATCTCGACCTGCACAGCATGCTGGTTGCGCGACGGACGGCCATAGGCCTGCGTCACGTAGGCCCCGGCAAAGGGCGCATTGCGCGCCACGGTAAAGCCCGCCGCGGCAAAAGCCGCCTCAACCATATCTACGATCTCGCCCCCGGCTGCCGCACCAAAGCGGTCGCCCAGCACCACGTCGGGGCGCTTGCGCGCGCCTTGCGCGATCCCGTCCATGGCCTCATGCGGCATCGAATGGCAGTCGATCAGAACGGTGAGCCCATGGTGCTGGTGCGCCCCGTCCAGCAGCTTTTGCAGGACAGCGTGGTAGGGCCTCCAGTACAGATCAATACGCCGCTCCGCCTCGCGCATGGGCAGCTTGCCGCGGTAGATCACCCGGCCATTTGCCACCACGCGCGGGATCACACCCAACCCACTTGCGATGCGCGGATTGTGCCCCTGACGCCGGACGCCTTCGATCAACGCCGGGTCCAGCTCGTCCGCGCTGCGGTTCAGATCAACAAAAGCGCGCGGCGCACCGGCTGTCAGCAGGGGGGCGCCGTATTGCGGCGCCATATTGAACAGCTTGTCGACAAAGGCATCCT
The DNA here is from genome assembly GCF_007995245.1 of Tateyamaria sp. syn59. GTDB lineage: Bacteria > Pseudomonadota > Alphaproteobacteria > Rhodobacterales > Rhodobacteraceae > Tateyamaria. The sequence goes on along the minus strand of NZ_VCBA01000003.1, from coordinate 45,667 downwards.
CGGACGACCGGACCGTCTGCTCATCCAGCACGGTCCGCCGCAGAAAACTCCACGGGTAATCGCGACCCGAATGGGGCGACGCAAACACGACGCACGACGTGCGGCGCTCGGGATGCAAAACTTCGTATGCGACCTTGGGCATGGCCCCTCCTCTGGCGTCCAACATAGCCCGAGAAAAGGGAAAGCCAAAAGCCCTTGATCCTCTGTTCGACTCCTTTTATACGCCCCCTCACCCGGCGTGGATTCCCGCGTCCACGGACCTGTGGACAAGGCATTCGAGGCGGTCAGAGTGGGCGATTAGCTCAGCGGTAGAGCACTTCGTTGACATCGAAGGGGTCACAAGTTCGATCCTTGTATCGCCCACCACTCATTCCACCATCCGGGGCAACCCGCATGGGCCAAACACCAGCGCAGATGCGCTAAACTGCAACCCGGCGCTGCTTCGCGCCATGAAACATGAGGAAGAAGCGCCATGAAGGTTCGCAACTCGCTCCGTTCGCTCAAGAATCGGCACCGTGATTGCCGCGTCGTGCGCCGCAAGGGCCGTGTGTACGTCATCAACAAGACACAGCGCCGGTTCAAAGCCCGCCAGGGCTAAGGCCACAGCGATACATTTTAGAAAAGCCGCTCCATCCGGGGCGGCTTTTTTGTTTGTGGCAATAGCCGTGCTGCGCCAGACCGCGGGATGGCGACCCAACATCCATTCGACTCGCTTTATGGCAGCCAAGTACATCTTCGATCCGAGCGACGCGCCCAGACCAACCAAATCGCCAGCCCGAGGGGCGGTCTGACGATGCACGGCGCCTTCGGCTTGATTCCGTGCAAGTGAGCAAAGCCTCATGAGCCTCTTAATTCGCAAGGGCTTCAGCACACCACAGGATCACGTAAAAGGGCGGGCCGAAGCCCGCCCATAACCGTGCACTTTACAGAGCTATGGCCCAATCAAAACCCGATGAAGTAATCCGCCAACGCCATGAACAGCGGGATGCTCAGGATGGCAACCGGCGTGCCCAGCCCTGTAGACGTCCCCACATAGGCCGACGGGTTCGCCTCGGGCAGTGCAGCGCGCATGGTGGGCGGGCCCGAGATGTCGGAACTCGACGCCGCCATGATCGACAACAGCACCACGCCGCCCGCCGAGAACCCCGTCAGATGGTGCGCGATCAGACCGGCACCAAAGCCCAGCGCGCCATGCACCAGCGGCGCTGTCAGACCGTAGAAGAGGTAGGCATGCGCCACACCCTTCAGCTCGGACAACCGCGACCAGGCCTCGATGCCCATGATCAACATCAGCACGGACAGCAGCCCCCGGAACAGCGGCTCGTAAAAGCTCTCATAGACCGATTCAGGCCGTGCAAAGAGTCCAAGCGCGATACCCAACAGCAGCGCCGAGATGGCAGGCGAGCGTGCGGTATCGACAAGAATGCCCTTGATCAGACCCTTCTCAACCGCCGAACCGCCAGCGCCGCCGCCGCCGCCACCCATGGTGATAGTCCCGCCCTGCACATTGGCTGTCGCCGCCTTCCGCGCAGCCGCCAGCCGCGCCAGCACAATGGCCGTGACCAATGCCGCCACGTCCATGAACGGATAGAGCGCGCCGATGAACCCTTCATAAGCGATACCTTCATCGTCCAGAACCGCCATGCCCGCCGCGAGGGTGGAGGCAGACACCGCGCCAAACAAGCCGACCGTGGCCGTGGCATCCAGCTGCGACACACCCCGCCACTTGGACAGCGTTAAGCGGCCCAGCACGACGATGGCGATGCCCAGCGCTGCCGCCAGCAGGGCTGGCACGGCCAATTCCACAAAGTTCGCTTCGCGCACCGAAATCCCGGCGCCGATGCCGACCTTGAGCAACAACAGCGCAACGATGAACTTGTAGATCGCGTCGGGGATCTCGAATTTGCTGCCAAGTGCTGCCAGCACCATGCCGCCAATCAGAAAGGCAAGCGTCGGTTTCTGCAGTTGCGCCAGAATGGTCGTAACGATCTCGGTAATGATATCCATGACTCGCCTCTCCTTGGGTCTGGAGGACGAAGTAGCGGGGCACGTGTCGGATAAAAAATATAACTATTGCGCCTTATCGTTCTATATTCTCAATGTATGGACACACTGAACTATCATCACCTCCGCTATTTCCGGGCCGTCGCGCATGAGGGCAACCTGACCCGTGCCGCCGAAAAGCTGAACCTGTCTCAGTCCGCTTTATCCACACAAATCAAAGCGCTAGAGGCGCGGCTAGGCCATGCACTCTTTGACCGCGTGGGGCGCCAGCTAAAGCTGACGGAAGTCGGGCGCATCGCTCTCGACCACGCCGACCGCATCTTTGGCACCGGGCAAGAATTGATGGAGACGCTGAACCGCAGCGCGGCCCACGCGCCGCCATTGCGCGTGGGCGCGCTGTCCACCCTGTCGCGGAACTTCCAGATGCAGTTCTTGCGCCCTATCCTCGATCACCCGGAGGTCGATATCGTATTGAAATCGGGGCAAAATACACCACTGCTCCGGTCGCTGTCAGAACTGGCGCTTGACGTTGTGCTGACCACCGATGCCCCGACCAGTGCCGCGGGCTCCGATTTCATCGCCCATCGCCTGGCTGGTCACGCCGTCAGCTTGCACGGCGCTCCGCATCGAATGCAGCACAAATCACTGATATCATTACTTAATTCAGAGCCCGTCATTGTCCCCACCGAAAGTGCGATCCGCACCGGGTTCAACCGTCTAACCGCCCGTCTGGGCCTGCAGCCCCGCATTGTCGCGGACGTGGACGACATGGCCATGGTGCGCCTGCTCGCGCGCGAAGGCATCGGCCTTGCGCTCGCGCCCGACATCGTTCTGGCCGACGAGATTGCCTCGGGTCAGCTGGTCACGGCCCCGTTCGACACAGGCATCGCCGACACGTTTTACGCTGTCACGACGCAGCGCAGCTTTCCGCATCCGATGCTTGGGACGCTGCTGCCTGACTGAGGCCTGTGCGCCACGGCACAGCCCGCCCCCTTGCGTGTGTCCCTGCGGGGAATACCTTGCCGTCACACTTGAACCGAAAGGCCACCGACATGAGCGATCCCACCTACACGCCCCCCGCAAAATGGACCTGGGATGCAGAGTCCGGGGGCAAGTTCGCCTCGATCAACCGCCCCATCGCGGGGCCCACTCACGATAAGGACCTGCCCGTTGGGAAGCATCCGTTCCAGCTTTACTCGCTGGCCACGCCCAACGGTGTGAAAGTGACGATGCTGTTCGAAGAACTGTTGGAGGCGGGTATCTCCGACGCGGAATACGATGCCTGGCTGATCGACATCGGGGAAGGCGACCAGTTCGGCTCGGGCTTTGTAGGGGCAAACCCAAATTCAAAGATCCCGGCGCTCATCGACCGGTCGGGTGAGGAAGAGCTGCGCGTTTTCGAAAGCGGTTCGATCCTGATCCACCTGGCAGAGAAATTCAGCAAGTTTCTCCCAGCCTCCGGCCCCACGCGAACGGAAACGCTCAACTGGCTAATGTGGCAAATGGGATCGGCGCCGTTTCTGGGCGGCGGGTTCGGCCACTTCTATGCCTATGCGCCCGAAAAATTCGAGTACCCGATCAACCGCTATGCGATGGAGAGCAAGCGGCAGCTTGACGTGCTGGACCGCGAACTGGCGGAGAAGCCGTTCATCGCGGGTGACGACTATTCCATCGCGGACATGGCGATCTGGCCGTGGTATGGGCAGCTTTGCCTGGGCCGTCTCTACAGCGCGGCGGAGTTCCTGGATGTGGAGAGCTACACCAATGTCATGGCCTGGGCCAAGAAGATCGACGAACGGCCTGCGACGCTGCGGGGACGGATGGTGAACCGGGCATTTGGCGAGCCGGAGTTGCAGCTGCACAACCGCCATGATGCGTCGGATTTCGACACACAGACCCAGGACAAGATTGCGCCCAAAGACGCCTGATGGCGATGTGTCCCCGCGGGGACAAGGGGTTCGGACGCTAAACGTGATCTTCATCAGCGTCTGAAACAGGCCCGAAATCAATGCGCTATCGCATCGCACGGTGCGGTAGAGCGTGTTAACCGGTTCCGGCGCACCCTCGTGCCCGACGGGGCGCGGTCGGTTGTCTGGGGCGTTTGGCAGGCTACGTCTCCGCATACGGACCTGATCGGAGACCTACCCCATGCGCCCCATCATTCTTGCCCTTGCAGTCCTTACACCGTCTTTCGCCCTAGCCGATCTGACAGTCAGTTTCCGCGACGGCGCGCCCAAGGACCGCTTTACGCTGAACTACGATGGCGCCTGTGCGCTGGACCGGCTCGACGTGCAGATCGACCTGGGTGCGGCACCCGCAGGGCTGATCTTTGACACCACGCCTGCGGGGGCTGGGGTCCAGGTGTTTCAGCCGCTTGAATGGGTGTCGGGGACGGCCAGCACGTCTGACGTCACGGATGGCGACACGCTGTTATCCCTGTCGCTGGACGATGTGAGACCGGGGGCAAGCTGGGCCTTTACTGTCGACATTGATGATACGACGAGCACCCGTCAGATCACGGTGGACGGATCGGAGATGGCTGGTGCGATGCTGTGGGCAGATGACCAATCTGCTGCCTTTGATACGTCAGGGGTTGCGAAGGTCCGACTGGCAAACTGCGTGTCATAGCCAGACGTTCCCGCCAGGACCGACGATGGAACGGACGAAACCGCGCGGCCTTATCGAAAGCCGGTGCCCGATGTTACTAGGCTCGGCTGTGCTGACACTGTTTGAAATGGACACTGCCCATGCCAATGCCGTGGACACACAGGCACGCGTCCAAGGAATGGCGCGCCGCTACGGATGATGTGAAAGCTTGACCATAATCATTCATCCGGATGCAGAACGGTTATCCTACCCATGTTGGCAAACGGCCGCTCACCGCGGCGGCCCATTCCCCTTTCCCAAGATACGACGCGACAGAAAGACCGCGTGCCCCCGTTGAACAACTATCAACACACACGGAGGCAACCATGAAGACACTCGGCATCACGCTCGTTCTTACGGCTTTGACCGGCGGTGCAGTTCACGCACATGTCACCATCACGGTAGAAGGCGATCGGCGCTGTATCAAATCCGACGGCGTTCCGGACCATGAGACCGGCACATGGCGGCCCGGCGCCACGGTAGAGCCGCAGGACCACAACTTTTGCATGGATGCGACGCCGGAGCTAACTGGTACCATCGCCTACCGGGTGCAAATCTCGGGTATCACGCTGACCGGGATTCCCTTGCGCCCGGGCACAGCGGAATACTACGACCCGTCGTCCGAGCGCAGCTATTCACGCGATCCGTCCTCTGGCTGGAATGTCGAAGGCATTGGCGGGTTGATCATGGACGCCCAGAACGCCCACGTGGATGCATCCGGGATGTACCACTATCACGGCATCCCCTCTGCCGTGACGGGCGCGCTTGATGGCACGCTCTTTGGCTATGCCGCAGACGGGTTCGAAATTCACTACATGGGCACTAACATGCAATCGTCCTGGCAGTTGAAAAGCGGAGACCGTCCCTCGGGTCCGGGGGGCGCACATGACGGCACCTATGTTCAGGATTACGAGTATGTTGCGGGTTCAGGCGACCTGGATGAATGCAACGGGACGATGGTTGACGGCCAGTATGTGTATTTCGCAACCGATACCTATCCGTTCTTCCCGCGCTGCTTCAAAGGCGCGGTGTCGGACAGCTTTGTCGGTGGGCGGGGCGGTCGGCCGCCCCGGGACGACGGCGCGCGGCCCAGTGATTGAGCGGCGCGCGCTTGCCTTGGCATGGGTTGATGGCAGCCTGTGTTCCTAGCGGCGCCCCACCTGCCGGCAGATCAGGATGACGGGCAAGAGGCCAACGGCGACGATCACAAGGCTTGGGACCGCAGCCCCGTTCAGCCGTTCATCCGAGGCAAGGCGATAGGCTTGTACCGCGAGCGTGTCGTAGTTGAAGGGACGCATGATCAGCGTTGCAGGCAGCTCTTTCATCACATCCACAAAGACGATCAGCAGGGCCGTCAGCAAGCTGGGCGTCAAGATCGGCAAGTGGACCCGGCGCAGGGTGGCAAAGGGCCCTTTGCCCAGCGACCGGCTGGCGGCGTCCATATTGGCGTGCACCAGTGCTTGACCACCCTCGTAGGCACCCAAAGCCGCAGCGAGGAAGCGGACCATGTAGGCGAAGACCAGCAGCCAGATAGACCCGGTGATCAGCAGCCCGGTCGAGATATCGAAGGTGGCGCGCATCCACGCATCAAGCGCGTTGTCGAAGGCAGCGAAAGGCACGAGCAGACCCACGGCGATCACACCCCCCGGCACGGCGTAGCCCAGCCGCGCGATATAGGCCGCGATGGTCGAGGACCGTCCGGGGCGGCTGCGCAGGTAGTACCCCACGGTGATGGCCGCCGCCAGCGTCAGCCCGGCCGCGGTCGTCGCCAGCACAAGAGAGTTGCGGATAAAGCCGAGGTAGCGGCTGCTGAGCAGGTCCTGTTCCGACCCGATGCCCATATTGAACAGCGCAATGATCGGGAAAAACGCGCCAAAGAACACCGGCACGCTGCAAAGTGTGACTGCGCCAGCGGCGGACCAGCCAGTCAGCATCAGCGGCGGGTGATGGCGTTGGCCGCGGCTGGGGTCGTGGTATCTGGCCTGGCCCCTTTGTGTTCGCTCCAGCACGGCGAGCAGAAGCGCGAAGCTGAGCAGGCAGAGCGCCAGTTGCGCGGCCCCGGCCCGGTCGCCCATGGAGAACCAGCTGGTGTAGATACCGGTCGCAAAGGTCTGCACCCCGAAGTAAGCAACGGTGCCGAAATCGGCGATTGTCTCCATCACCGCGAGCAGCACGCCTGCGGCGATGGCGGGACGTGCCAGCGGCAGGCTGACCCGGAAGAAGGCAGAGAGCGGGCGCGACCCCAGCGCCCGCGCTGCCATGAAGGTCGAGCCGCTTTGCTGGATGAACGCGGCCCGGCTGAGCAGGTAGACGTAAGGATAGAGCACGAGCACCAGCATGGCTGCGGCGCCGCCGAGCGAGCGGATTTCCGGGAACCAGTAGTCGCGTGGTCCCCAGCCCATAACGCCGCGCAAGGTCGTTTGTACGATGCCGGGATGGTCAAGGATGTGGGTGTAGGCATAGGCCAGCACGTAAGCCGGGAAAGCGAGCGGCAGAACCAGCGCGATCTCGAACAGGCGCACGCCAGGAAAGCGTGTCATGGTGACCAGCCAGGCGGCACCGGTACCGATGGCGAAGGTGCCGATGGACACGAGCGCCACCAGCAGGAGCGTGTTGCCGGTGTAGCGCCCCAGCACGGTGCTGATCAGGTGCTGGACCGTGTCCGTCCCACCTGTCAGCGCAGCAATGCCGACCGCCACCATCGGCAGAAGGCAAATGAGCGCTACCGTCCAGCCGAGGATCGGCAGCATGCGCGGCACAGCGCTGCGCGGAGCGTCGGGCTGGAAGAAGGAAGTAAGCGCCACGTGTGTTCCTGTTTCTGGACCTTGGGCGTTATCTTATGTTTTCGCTCGGGTTTCCAGTGTTTGCGTGGGCGGAGGACACCTGCGCCTTATGACGTTTGCGTAGGATGGCTGGCGATGAAGGGGGGCCAGCCCCCCGGCTGCGCCTCCCCCCGCGGTTTATACGGCGAAATGAAGGATCAGTCGTAGCTGCGCTGGTCTTCGATTACGAGCCCGTCTTTGGGCAGGGAGCCGGGTGTGTGGATCTCGATCGTGCCTTTGAGCTTGAGCGTGTCTGTGATCGACTGGGCGTAGTTGTCGGGCGTGTCGTTGGGGCTTTCGATCTGGACGGTCATGGCGTCCTGTTCGCCTTCTCGGGTGGCGATGACGCGCGCGCGGGTGATCTCATCATGCTTCGCGACAAGGGCCGCGACCTGTTCAGGGCGTACGAACATGCCCTTGATCTTGGTCGTCTGGTCGGCGCGGCCCATCCAGCCCTTGATCCGCATGTTGGTGCGCCCGCAGGGGCTGTGGCCCGGCAGGACAGCACTCATGTCGCCCGTAGCAAAACGGATCAGGGGGTAGTCGGGGTTGAGAGATGTGACAACAACCTCGCCAACTTCGCCCGGCGCGACCGGATCGCCGGTGCCGGGGGTGACGATTTCTACAATCACGCCCTCGTCCACGATCATCCCTTCAAGTGCTGCGGATTCGTAGGCGATATTGCCAAGGTCCGCCGTGGCATAGGACTGCATGCAGGTTATGCCGCGGTCCTTGTACTCCTGTCGGAGCGAGGGGAAGAGGGCACCGCCCCCGACCGCCGCTTTGGTGATCTTGAGGGACACGCCCATCTCCTCGGCTTTGTCGAGGATGATTTTCAGATAGTCGGGCGTGCCTGCATAGGCCGTCGTGCCGACATCGCGCGCGGCCTGCACCTGCAATTCGGTTTGGCCGGTTCCTGCGGGCAAGACAGTCGCGCCAACCGCCCGCGCGCCATTTTCAAAAATCATGCCCGCAGGCGTTAGGTGGTAGCCAAAGCAATTCTGAACAATGTCGCCGGGCCCGAAACCTGCTGCATGCAGGAAACGGCCCATGCGCCACCAATCGTGGCCAACCCCACCTGGCTCATAGATCGGCCCGGGGGACTGGAAGACATGAGCGATGTTTGACACCGGAATGCCACCGAAAGGCGGCTTGTCGGCCTGCCACTTCGCCAGTTCCGATTTGCGCAGAACCGGCAGATGGGCCAGGTCATCGAGGTATTTCAGCTTGCCGATCTCGGGCAGGCAGCTGCCTTCGGCAGCGGCTGTGCGCGCGAGATTGGCATTCACCGCCTCAAGCTGCGCCGCATGGCGCGCGTCGGACGAGCGGGTTTCCAGATCGTCGTAATACACTTTGTCCAACATCTTTTTCATACCGCCCTGATCTGCTGCGGACCTTTGACATCGAGGCGCTCGATCTCGCCCCGCACTTCCAATTCCAGTTTCACCGTCACCACGTGCCAGCCGAGCTTGCCCAGCTTTTCCAACGTCTCCGGGTCAAGCCGTTCGCCTACCGCATCCTTCAGCGTCATCGCCTTGATCGGCCCGTCCGCCAGCGTATCAAGGATCGCACCGCGCACCGTATCGAACTTCCACGCCGGGATGTTCGTGACCCCATCGCGCCCTTCGGCGGGAGTGCGGCAGGCGACCTTGTCCATGTCAGTTGGCCAGAACAGTGAGCGGTTCGCCCTTGCGCACGACAAAGGTGGTGATCGCCACCATCGGCGCGTCACCCACATTGGTCAGACCGCCATGCACCTGCCCCTCGGGGAAGTAGAGCGGCGTGCCCACAGCGAACTCGACGATATTGCCGTTTGGCGCCTCGGCCTTCGCGTCCGTCACAACCACTGTGTGTTCGTCACCCGGATGCGTGTGCAGCGGAATTGTCGCCCCGACCGGCACTGTCAAACGGTACACAACCACCTCCATCGTATCCGATCCCGGCACGGCGGCGCGCCGGATTTCTTCACGCGCGATCTCCTGCGCCCAGGCGGTACCCGCCATCAACAGGGCGGCTGCGGTCAGAACAAATCGCTTCATGCCAAACTCCCTTAGCTCAGCCACCGCTTGCGGCGGCGATAGGACCGCACATCGCGGAAGGACTTGCGCCCCTCGTCTGACATGCCGAGGTAGAATTCCTTCACATCCGGGTTCTCGCGCAACTCTGCGGCCGGGCCGTCCATCACGACGCGCCCGCTTTCAAGAATGTAGCCATAGTGGGCAAAGCGCAGGGCGACGTTCGTGTTCTGCTCGGCCAGCAAAAAGGTCACGCCCTCGTTCTCGTTCACCGACTTCACGATACCAAATATCTGTTCCACAAGCTGCGGCGCGAGCCCCATCGACGGCTCGTCCAGCAGGATGGTCTCGGGCTTTGACATCAACGCCCGGCCAATGGCGGTCATCTGCTGTTCGCCGCCTGACGTGTAGCCCGCCTGAGACTTCCGCCGTTCTTTCAACCGGGGGAAGTAGTCATAGACCATCTCAAGATCGGCGGCGATCGCACCCTTACCGTCGCTGCGCGTATAGGCCCCGGTCATCAGGTTTTCCTCGACGGTCAGGTGCTCAAAGCAGTGCCGCCCCTCCATCACCTGCACAACGCCGCGTTTCACCAGGTCAGCCGGATCCATCTCAGCCGTATTGGTCCCGTGATAGGTGATCGACCCCTTGGTCACTTCACCGCGTTCGCTCGCCAACAACCCCGAAATCGCCTTGAGCGTCGTGGTCTTACCCGCGCCATTGCCACCCAGCAGCGCCGTGATACCACGCTTGGGCACCTTCAGGCTCACGCCCTTCAACACGAGGATCACGTGGTTGTAGATCACTTCGATATTGTTGACCTCAAGAACGGTCTCGGTCTGAACCTCGGCATCCAGCATGGGCCACCTTCATTGTTCCAAAAATATGCAAATGCCCCGGCGGCAACGGGTGCTGCCGCCGGGATGTGAGGGCTTAACAGCCCGCTTCGATGTTGTTCTCGCTGGCGTAGGACGCGCTGTCCTCGTCGATCAGCGGCTGGATGACCTCCATGTCCGTCTCCGAGAAGTCAGAAATCAGCGACCATGTGCCCGCCGATGCATCCCACTGGGTCATGCCAATCAGGCCGGGACCACCGTGGTTTTCGCAAGACACGTTGAACGACGGACCAAAGCCCGGCAGACCGAGTTCAGTCATCTTGGCCTCGGTGATCTCCAGCGCTTCCATGCCGTCACGCATCATGGCTGGCGTGATCTCGGCCGTGCCATGGATCTCTTGCGCGGTCTTGGCCGCTTCGGCCGCCAGCATCGCGGCATAGAGACCACGGTTATAGAGCACCGTGCCGATCTGGTCGCCAGCACCCGCAGCCTTGCCCGCATCGACAACATATTTTTGGATGTCGTCGAAGATTGGGAAGTCACTGCCCACGCCGTGGAAGGTCAGCGCCTTGTATCCGTTGGCCGCGTCACCCGCAGGCAGCACGTCATTCTCAGACCCGGACCACCAGATGCCGATGAAGTTTTCCATCGGGTAGCGGATGTTGGCCGCTTCCTGGATCGCCACCTGGTTCATCACACCCCAGCCATACATGATGACATTGTCGGGACGCTCACGGCGGATTTGCAGCCACTGCGACTTCTGCTCCTGACCGGGGTGATCCACGGCCACGAGCATCAGCTCAAAGCCGTGCTTTTCCGAAAGCTCTTCGAGCGTGCGGATCGGCTCCTTGCCATAGGCGGAGTTGTGGTAGACAAGCGCGATCTTCTTGCCCGCGATGTCGCCCTGGCTCATCAGGTAGTTGATAGCGCCCGACGCCCCGTTCCAGTAGTTTGCAGGGTAGTTGAACGTGTGGCTGAACACTTGGCCGTTCGCAGCAGAGGTCCGGCCATAGCCCATGGTGTGCATCGGGATGCCGTCCGCGGTTGTCTTGGGGATCAGTTGGTAGGTGATGCCGGTCGACAGCGGTTGATAGACCAGCGACCCTTCGCCCTTGGTCGCCTCGTAGCATTCCACACCCTTCTCGGTGTTGTAGCCGGTCTCGCATTCCAGCACGCGGGTTTCCACGCCACCGATGCCGCCGTCGCGCTCGTTCAGCAGGGTGAAGTAGTCTGCATAACCGTCAGCAAAGGGGATGCCCCCCGCCGCATATGGCCCGGTCCGGTAGCTCAAGCTTGGGAACACGAGGTCCGCCATCACTGGGCTGGCCGCCATCATGGCTGCGACGGCATAGGTGCCTAGTTTGTATTTCATCGGTAATTCCTCCCTAATGGTTATCCGATGCGAGCCATCCGGCCCATCCGTAGGGTGGGGTTTCACCCCACCATTCTTGGCAACCGCCCCCGTCAATGCGGGAACGGCCACAATCTCAGTTTCTCCTTGGCCACGCGCCACAGCTGCGCCAGTCCGTGCGGTTCAAGGATCAGGAACATGATGATCAGCCCGCCCACGATCACAAGCTGGAAATGCGCCACGATGTCGGTGGGCCAACCCAACAGGTCCACGCCAACGATCTTCAGCACCACAGGCAGAACGACAAGGAACGCGGCCCCGGCGAAGGAGCCGAAGATCGACCCCAGCCCCCCGATAATGATCATGAACAGGACAAGAAATGACTTGGTGATGCCAAACACCTCACCCACCTCGACCGCGCCCAGGTAGACCGCAAAGAACAGCGCCCCCGACACGCCGACAAAGAAGGACGATACGGCAAAAGCGGTCAGTTTGGCGCGCAGCGGGTTCACCCCAATGATCTCAGCCGCGATATCCATGTCGCGGATCGCCATCCACTCGCGGCCCACGGACCCACGGGTCAGGTTGCGGGCCAGGATCGCAGCACCCACGGTAAAGACCAAACAGAACAGATATGTCGCCCATGCCTCGGTATTCGGGCCCGTCACCTCAATGCCGAACACGGTGCGTTCAGGCGCATTGATCTGGCCCGAGGCGGAGTAGTTGTAGAACCACGACACCTTGTTGAAGAGCCAAACAAGAAAGAACTGCGCCGCCAGCGTCGCCACGGCCAGATAGAACCCCTTGATCCGCAGGGACGGAAGGCCAAACAGCGTGCCGACCATCGCCGTGATCCCTCCGGCAAGGATCACATGGAAAAAGATGTTCACATCGGGAAAGGCCGTCATCAGCTTGTAACAGGCATAGGCCCCTACAGCCATGAACCCGCCGGTGCCAAGGCTCACCTGCCCGCAATAGCCGGTCAGGATGTTCAACCCGATCGCCGCGATGGCGTAGATCAAAAACGGCAGAAAGATCGAATTGACCAGATAATCCGTCATCACAAACGGCATGACCAACACGGCCACGGCCAGCACGACATAGTAGCGATACCGGTCGAACTTGATCGGGAAAGTCTGGCTATCCTGCGGATATGTGGTCGAAAAATCGCCCGCCTCACGATAGAACATCAGCTTGCTCCTCCTGCCGTATTTTGGTGAACGGGCGCTTAACCACCATGCGTGGTTTTCCTGTTTTGCCACATTTCGCCCCAATCCCGTGTGCACACTGATCGTGGGTAAATGGAGTGGGATCTATGACCGTGATTCTAGACGACATCCGTCGTCTCGATGCCGCGCATGCGCGGGGTGAGTTAAGTGCCGTCGATCTGGCTGCCGAGAAGGCAAAGCTGTTCGAGGCGATACCGGACGCAGACGATGTGCTGGAACAAACACCGGCGCGCCAACCGCCGGGGCGCGTACAATCGCGGCTCGGCCAGACGCTGCTATTGTGCATCTTCGTACTGACACTTTGCGCCGGTACGACGCTTGTGCTGACAGGCGACATCATGCTGGCCATGACGCTGTCAATTACTGTGCTGGCCGCACTGACGGTTGCGCTGTTCCGACAATTGGACGAAGGGTGATGATCAACGGGCATCAATAGATCAACTCCCTGAACTCGTCGAACTTGTCGGAATAGTTGAAGTTGATCATCCGAAAGCGGTCGCCACGGATTTGGCCGGAAATGGCCCAATACAGCACGGCCCCGTCGACTTCGGTCATGAAGAGTTCGGAAATGAAGTGGTCGCTTTGGCGGACGCGTTTGATTGTCGTGCAGTCTTCGAACCCATCTGGTGCGACGGCTTCAAGGCTTCCCGCAAGCTGCGTCTTGGCAGATTGCGGGATTTCGAAAGGCAGCAACGCCGTACCGAATTCACCTTCACTCACAAGTGTCTTGAACCGCTCAAGATCCATGTGCGGCTCCGGATCTTCGATCGGCGTACATTCCGCCCACGCCGCGCCCGACGCGACCACTGCCGCAAGAGCGGCAGGGGGCAATTGATTGGCCTTAGACCCGTTCAATGATCTTCTCCCCGAACAGGCCCTGCGGACGGAAGACAAGGAAGATCAGCGCCAGCACATAGGCAAACCAGTTCTCGGTCGCGTTCATCGTAAAGCCAAAGAGCGCGCCCGCGAGATCACTGGAGGACATGAAGAACTCAAACAGCTTCTCGCCCACACCAATGATCAGGCCACCCACGATAGCACCGGGGATGGAGGTAAACCCACCCAGCATGAGCACTGGTAGCGCCTTGAGCGCGATCAGCGACAGCGAAAACTGCACGCCCGACTTCGCCCCCCACATGATACCCGCGACAAGGGCCACGAAACCCGCGACCGACCACACCAGAATCCAGATGTAGTTCAGCGAAACCCCGACGCTCAAAGCCGCCTGGTGGTCATCCGCCACGGCCCGCATGGCGCGCCCTTGCTTGGTGTATTGCGAAAAGATCACCAGCGCCGTCACCAGCAGGATCGCGATGATCGTCGCCGTGATATCCAGATTGTCGATAAAGAACCCGTAGCCGAACAGGTTGAACGTCGCCTCGTCAATGGCAAGGTTGATGCCTTGCGGCAGGCAGGTCCCCTCGGCCAGACACACATCCAGCTTCTTGATCTCGGAGCCCCACATCAGGTCCGCCACCCCCTCCAGCAGATAGGCCAGACCAATGGTCGCCATGAACAGGATGATCGGTTCCTGCCCCACGAGATGCTTGAAGATGAAGCGCTGCACCATCCAGGCGAGCAGGATCATCACTGCAACGGTCAGCAAGATGGCGAGGATCGAATGCACCTCCCATCCGAAATAGTGGATGTCTGTGCCAAAGACTGCGTTGATCAGATGGGCAAAGGGCACCTGCCCGTTCTGGATGCCCACCAGGGTCATGGCGGCAAAAAGCGCCATCACACCTTGGGCGAAGTTGAAGATGCCCGAGGCCTTGAAGATCAGGACAAAACCCAGCGCCACAAGGGCATAGAGCACCCCGGCCATCAGACCGTTCAGGAACACCTCACTGGCATAGATCAGTTGATCCGACATTCTAGTCACACTCCTCCGGCCACAAATCGCACGATGCGGGCGTCTTCCCGATCTTAAGTGCGACCAGGATTAAAAAATCCGTTTCTTCGAAACGAAACGTATTAAAGCTAACCTGCACAAAACCGTCTTCATGGGGCTTGCTATTAAACCCACCCGCACGAATTCCGCTCGCAGTCGTCCGAGTTCTGGCGGCAGATCGGCTTCGGTATGCTTCGCCGAATTCCGCGTTCCATGCCGACACGATGGCCTTCGGATTTGCCCCCACGGCGAAGAATTCGCACAGCTCGGGAACATTCACGTCTTGCTGAACGCGGAACCATTTCCCGGACGGCTCAAACCATACCGCTTCGGGAACGGCACCGAAGCTGAACGAAGTCGCCAGCGCGCGTATTTGTGGTTCTGTCATTTCTTGGTAGCTCAGACTCGAAACAACGTTACCGCTCGTGACCTGTGCAATGCACATATCTGCAAAGTCTTCTATAAGGCGTTGCTCCACACTTCGTTCTGCCGATGCTGGTGACATCGCCAGAACAATCGCGGCACCAAGGGGCATGTGGCGAAACATATCGTTACCCCTTCCATCCCAAGGAGCTGCAGAACGCAGCAGCGGCTGGCCCCGTCGTAGCCGCAAACACGACGCGATCCCCATCACCTGCATTGAACAGCAGGTAAATGTCGGGCGCATCCGCGGTGCAATTGGCATAGGCCCGCTGCGGCGGCGGAAACTTCAACTCGACCAGGCCGTTAAAACGCAAGCGTGCATCCGCCCCAATCCAACCGGTCGTGTTGAATTGCGGCCATTGCGGAGACTTCGGCCCAGACCCACTGCACGCCCATGTGCCCGGCGTGGTCGAGTTGCCGCGCGAATGATCAAAGCTGACAGCAAAGTCGAACCCGCCGCCCGAGCCCTGCGGATAAACGACGGTCATCTTGATCCCGCCCTCATCCTCATCGACGTCAAGCGGCACCACCTGCGAGGTCCAGACAGTGGTCGGCTGCGTCGCGATGTACCGCGCGCATTCGCCAAGCCCCGCCTCAAACAGCGCCTGATCCTGCGCCTGCGCCAGCCCCGCCCAGGACATCGCAACAAGCGCCAATGACACCAAGTGCTTAATCATGCGACACCCCGAGATAGGCGTCGATTACATCCTGATTGTTGCGCACCTCATCAGGCGATCCATCCCCGATCTTCTTGCCATAATCCATCACGACCACGCGGTCGGACAGGTCCATGACCACGCCCATATCGTGTTCAATCAGCGCAATCGTGGTTCCAAACTCGTCATTCACGTCGAGGATAAAGCGGCTCATGTCCTCCTTCTCCTCGACATTCATCCCCGCCATCGGCTCGTCCAGCAGCAACAACGAAGGCTCAGCCGCCAACGCCCGCGCCAGCTCCACCCGCTTTTTCAGCCCGTAAGGCAGCCGCGCAACAGGCGTCTTGCGAATGGCCTGAATCTCTAAGAAATCTATAATCTTCTCAGCCACTTCACGGTTCGCAGTCTCTTCAGCCTCGGCCTTTCCTTTCCAGATCGCTTGCCCCCACAGACCGGTCTTCATATGGGTCAACCGGCCCGTCATGACGTTGTCCAGAACAGTCATCCCCTCGAACAGCGCAATATTCTGGAACGTCCGCGCAATCCCCTGCCGCGCCACCTCAAAGGGTTTCATCGGCGGGCGCGGCGCACCTTTGTAGTACACCTGCCCCTCCTGCGGGATGTAGAAGCCCGAAATGACATTCAGCATGGATGACTTGCCAGCGCCGTTCGGCCCGATGATCGCCCGAATCTCCCCCTCTCGAATGTCGAACGAAATGTCCTTGATCGCCTCGACCCCGCCAAAGCGCAGGGTAATGTTCTTCATCTCCATCACCACGCCACCGATCTTGCGGCCATCGGCGGTGACGTATCCTTCGGCCTGATCAAGCATGAACTGCCTCCATCGCCCGCGCGGTCAGCGGGATGTTAACCATTTTATGCGCAAGCTCAGACATCGCCTCGGAGGGCTTCCCATGTTTGACGCACTTGAACGCCGCTACCTGCTGAAACTCGCATTTGACTGCCGCCGAAAGGGGCTGAACGCTGCGGAGACCCGCAAGATCATGCGGCGCAACATCGGCTATTTCACCGGCGACAACCGCCTGAGCTGCGCGGTCCGGCACGTGTTCAAGGACTAGGGTCACGGGCTCCGCCCATTCGGACCTGAAACCCTCCACAGGAGGCTTTCCACAACGGCCCTCATTCCCTGTTTCAAAAAAATCCCCCCCGGAGGGCCGGTCCGCTATAAGTCCCCCTCGCCAAACATGACGCGCCATACGGGATGGCGGGCGGGGCGATGGCGCAGCCGAGCGTCGCACCGACATCCTCATTCCGCCGCCATCTTCTGCGCCACAGCCGACGTCACAGCCGACCGGATCTCCAACGTCGCCGAAATCGACCCCTTGCGCCCATCTTCATAGGTCACCTCGGTCACCGTCGACACCTCCGACGATCCATCATAGAGCGCCGTGATGATGTCTGCGTACTTCTCTTCAATGATCCGGCGGCGCACCTTGCGGGTACGGGTCAACTCGCCATCGTCCGCATCCAGTTCCTTGTGCAGCACGACAAAGCGATGCACCTGACAGCCCGACAACATCTCGTCCTCGGCCACCGACCGGTTCACCTCTTCCACGTGGTCCGTGATGGTCGCCAAAACCTGCGGATGCCCCGCCAGCTCTTGATATGACGCATAGGCAATGTTGTTTCGCTCGGCCCAATTGCCTACAGCTGTCAGGTCGATGTTGATGAAAGCCGTACATTCGTCGCGACCGTTGCCAAAGACCACGGCCTCCAGAATGTTCGGGAAAAATTTCAGCTTGTTCTCGACGTATTTGGGGGCAAAGAGCGCACCCGACGCCATCTGCCCCACATCCTTGGCCCGGTCGATGATGCGCAGATGGCCCGTGTCTTCTTCGATGAACCCGGCATCACCCGTCGCGACCCACCCCTCAGCATCCTTGGTGTCGGCAGTGCTTTCCGCGTTCTTGTAATACTCCACGAACACACCGGGCGAGCGATAGAACACCTCGCCATTCGGCTCGATCTTCAACTCAACACCGGGGCATTTCACCCCAACGGTATCGCTGCGCACCTCACCATCGGGCTGGGCGGTGATGAACACGGTCGCTTCGGTCTGGCCATAAAGCTGCTTCAGGTTGATGCCCAAAGAGCGATAGAAATCAAAGATTTCAGGCCCGATTGCTTCACCGGCGGTATATCCAACGCGCACACGAGAAAACCCAAGCGTGTTCTTCAGCGGGCCATAGACCATCAACTCGCCAAGGCTGTATTTCAGCCGATCCATGAACCCGACAGGTTTTCCGTCCAGAATGGCCGGGCCCACCTTGCGCGCGTGCGCCATGAAGTAATGGAACATCTTTTGCTTGAACGCGCCCGCATCTTCCATCCGGATCATCACGTTCGTCAGCTGACCTTCGAACACGCGCGGCGGGGCGAAGTAATAGGTCGGCCCGATCTCACGCAGGTCCACGTGCATCGTGTCAGCGCTTTCCGGGCAGTTGGTGCAGAACCCGGTCCAAAGCGCCTGACCCACGGAGAAAATGAAATCACCCACCCAGGCCATCGGCAGATAAGCCAGAATGTCGTCGCTCTGCCGCAGCCCGTCAAACTCGGACGAAGACTTCGACGTCTCGATCACGTTGCGATTGGACAGCACCACACCCTTCGGCTTGCCCGTGGTGCCCGAGGTATAGAGCATCACACACGTGCTGTCGTAATCCAGCGCCGCAATCCGCTTCGCCATCTCTGGCGCCAACTCATCCCGCTTGGCCCGCCCGGCATCCTGCACATGGGAATACTGATGCAGCTTCGAATGATCGTATTTCCGCAAACCGCGCGGATCGAGGTAGATCATCTGCTCAAAGCCGGGCAACTGCGCCTGCACTTCGATGACCTTGTCCACCTGCTCCTGATCACCCGCGATCACAAAACGCGCGCCCGAATGGTCGAGGGTATAGGCCATCTCCTCCGCCGCCGCGTCCTGATAGAGCGGCACGGGGATCGCGCCCGCCATCTGCGCCGCCATCATCGACCAGTAAAGGTAAGGCCGGTTCCGTCCAATCACGGCAATATGGTCGCCGGGCTGCACCCCAAGGTCGATCAGACCCAATGCCAGCGCTTCGACCTCTTCCAGCGTTTCGGCCCAGGTCCAGCTTTGCCAGATCCCGAATTCTTTCTCGCGATAGGCCGGGGCCGATCCAAATTCCTTGGCATTTCGATGTAACAGCGCAGGAACGGACACCAGCCCGTTCGCGCCTTCAGGCGACTTAACCACGAATGTTCCTCCCGAGCACCCCCTCCCCGGGGCGCACATGATCGCTTTGACGATTCTTACACGTCTAAGGATGTCCGGTTCACGCTGCGCGTCAACTTTTTCCTGATGTTTTCCCAATCCTTACGAATTGTAACAGCCCACCAGCAGCCGTTGTGCGCAGCGCAAATCCAGTGCTAGCCATAGATCATGGCACAGGATCACACAGCCTCCCTGACGGCCTCTGGCCTCAACCTGATCGCGCAGGCGCTCACGATCTACGACCGCGACCTGCGCCTTGCCGTGTGCAATGCCCCCTTCCAGCAGATGTTCGACCTGCCCGACGCGCTGGTCACACCCGGCTCCACCTTTCGCGAAACGATAACCCACCTCGCCAAGCGCGGCGAATACGGCCCCATCGACGACCTCGACACCTTCGTGCAGGAACGGGTCGACCAGGCCCTCGCGTTCGAGCCGCATTACATGGAACGCACCCGCGCCAATGGCCGAACAATCTCCGTCGAAGGCTCGCCACTCCCCCAAGGCGGATGGGTCACCGTCTATACCGACATCTCCCACACCAAGTCGCAAGAGGCGCTCCTGCGCGCCCGCGCCACCGAACTCAGCGATCAGGTCCTGCAACACACCGAAGCGCTCAGCTCGACCAACCGCCAGCTCGCCGCCACCGTCTCAGCGCTGGAAGAAGCCAAGCGCCAACTGACGGAAACCGAGGCGCGCACCCGTCTCACGACAGAGATGATGCCCGCCCACATCGCCCACGTAGACGCAACAGGGCACTACACCTACTCCAACAGACGGCTCAGTACGGTCATCCCCAGCCGCCCCTCGGAAATCGTAGGCGAACATATCTCCGACGCGCTCGGCGCCTTTGCCTACGGTCGCATCACCTCCAACCTCGCCCGCGCCTATCAGGGCGAAGCTTCGGTCTTCGAATTCACCGATGAAGCCAGCGCCAGACGCATCCGTGTGGCCTTCACCCCCGAAGCCTCGGGCGGCGTCTACATCCTGTCGATGGACATTACCGAGGAAACGCAAGCCCGCGTCGCCCTACAACAAAACCGCCGCCGCACGCTCGCCGCACAAATGACATCGGGCATGGCGCACGACTTCTCAAACCTGCTGACCATCATCCTCGGCCTGCAATCCAAACTGTCGCGTATGGATAACCTCCCCCAAGGTGCCAGCGACCTGATCGAAGGCACGCTTTCGGCCACAAGACGCGGCGGCGAACTCCTCAATGCCATCGCCGACATGACCGCAGGCCGCGCCATGCGCCCCGCCGCCACGGACATCGAAACGCTGCTGGCCGACGTCACCACCATGGCGCAATCGACCCTGCCACCGGGTCTTACGCTCAGCACCTTCACCACCGTCACCGGCCCCCACATGCTCGACCCCGGACTGGTCAAGGACAGCCTCCTGAACCTCATCCTCAACGCCCGCGACGCCTGCGGCACGGGCGGGGAAATCACGCTCACCGCCCGCCCCGTCCACGACACATGGCTCGAATTCATCGTCACCGACACCGGCCCCGGCTTCTCCAACGACGCGCTCGAACACGGCTTCGACCCCTTCTTCACGACCAAGGGGTCCGAAGGGTCAGGCATGGGCCTGCCCATGGTCTACGACATGACCAAACGCGCAGGCGGCGATCTGAAACTCGGCAATGGCGACGTGGGCGCGCAAGTCCGCCTGCGCCTGCCTCTACGCCCCGCCCCGCAACTGGCAGGGGCCCTCGTGCTGCTGGTCGAAGATGACCCCGACCTGCGCCAACACTACCGCGATCTGCTGATGGGCATGGGCCACGCGGTCATCGAAGCCGCAGGCGTGGACGAGGCCATTGCCCTCACCGCCGACCTGCCCGACATCGGCCTCGTGCTGTCCGACATCAACCTCGGCTCCGGCACCCGCACAGGGATCGACCTTGCCACCCAACTGAACGGCAGCCTGCCAGTCATCCTGATGACATCCCTCCTGCCAAGCGATCCCACGTTCCAAACGGCCACGCGCACCGCCCCCGTCCTGCGCAAACCGTTCGAAGCCTCAGACCTCGCCGCCCTTCTGCAAGCAGACGCCGCATGACCCAGCCCCTTGTCACCATCCTCGACGACGAACCTGCGATCCGCACGATCCTCGCCGACGCGCTGGAAGAGGCCGGGTTCCGCACCCTCTCCTTCTCCCGCGCCTCGTCCTTCGAAGCCGCCCTCAAAACCCACAAACCCGACGTGTGCCTCGTCGACCTCGGCCTGCCCGACACCGACGGCCTGACACTTGTCCACAAACTCGCCCTCGAACAAGGCGCTGCAGTCATCATCATCTCAGGCCGCGCACAGGTACAAGACCGGGTAACGGGCCTCGAACTCGGCGCCGACGACTACATCATCAAGCCGTTCGACCCGGCCGAGGTCGTCGCCCGCATCCGCGTCCGCCTGCGCACCCCCAAAGCCACCACACAAACCGGCCAGATCGCCAATTTCAACGGCTGGACCGCCTCCTTCGACAGCTACACGCTGACCGATGACAAGGGCAGCGAAACCCCCTTCTCCCACGCAGAAGGCGAAGTGCTCCGCCTCTTCCTCGACGCCCCCAAACGGCTGATCAGCCGCGCCCAAATGCAGGAAATGCTCGGCGGCGGCGCAGGCGACAGCTTTGACCGCGCCATGGACGTCCGCATCAGCCGCCTGCGCACAAAACTGCGCGAAGACCCGAAAAACCCCCGCCTGATCAAAACGATCTATGGCGCCGGTTACATCTTTCTGGGCGATGTGCAGTGGACATGAGGATTCAACTCATGCCAGAATCACCTCATGGTCGAAGCGCTCCTCTACCGTTCTGACGACGCCCGGTTCTACCGGGTCGAAATCACGTTCAACCTCTTCGCGGAAGCCTCCGTGGTGATCGAATGGGGCGTCAAAGGTGGCAAACCCTGCCGCCGCATCACCTGCCACAGCGACCTGCGCGCGGCCTCCACCGCCGCCGACCGCTACCGCAAACGCGCGCTCAGACGGGGCTACGCCAAAGCCTGAAGCCCTGCCGCATGGGCCAGCACCCGCAGGCCCGCCACCAGATCGGCCTCATCCGTATCTTCCTCGAACGCATGGCTGATCCCGCCAATGGACGGCACAAACAGCATCGCGACCGGCAGCACCCGCGCCACATTGGTCGCATCGTGCAGCGCTCCCGAGGGCATGCACCGCCACTTCCCCGGTGCGACTGCCTCCGCCCCAGCCTCCAACCGCGCGCGCAGATCGACATCCATCGCCACAGGCTCCAACCCCAACAACGGCCCCATCTCGACACCAAGACCCATCTCACCCGCCACCTCGGCCAAGGTCTCCTCGATCACCGCCTCCATCCGCGCCAACCGGTCCGCATCGCCATCCCGCCACTGCATCGAAAACCGCACCTGCCCCGGCACGATGGATGACGCATTGGGCGCCACAACCACATGCCCAATCGTCCAAACGGACGACGGCGTCACCACGTTGCGCAACCGCTCATTCAACCGGCTGGAAAAGGCGACAAGCCCCTGAAACGCATCCCGACGCAGCGACATCGCGGTGGTCCCCGCATGGTTCTGCTGCCCGGTCAGCGTGATGACCCGATCCCGAATACCAACGATGTCGGTCACAACCCCAATCCGCTCCCCAGCAGCATCCAACGTCGCCCCCTGCTCGATATGCAACTCGATGAATCCGGTGAACCGCCCCGGATCAACCGGCGCCCCAATCCGCTCCCCGACAACCCGGCGCGCATCACCCAGCGTCACGCCTTCATGATCCACCAGCGCATCCGCCTCAGCCAAAGACAACCCACCGGACCACACATTCGATCCGGTGGTCACCCCATAGCGCCCCTCTTCATCCTGAAACGACACAACCGAAATCGCAGGCCCACCAGCCTCAATACTGGCCCGCGCAACCTCCAAAGCGGCGACAACGCCCAGCGCCCCATCCAACCAACCACCCTGCGGCTGACTGTCCGAATGCGACCCAAGCAGTAGCGAAGTCCCCTCCGCCAACCCAAACAAGTTTACCATCGCATCAAAGCGCGGCTCAAGCCCGGCCTCAGCCATCCGCGAGGCTAACCAATCCCGCGCCGCCATGTCAGCCTCGGAGTATGCAGGCCGCACCACACCCTTGCCCACACCCGACGCCCCAAAGGACCGCAGCATATGCAAATCCGCCAAAAACCGCTCAGAATTCAACGCCAACGCAATCCCCTTCTTCTGACTGTAAATACGACGGGGAGCTCGAGGGGCAGAGCCCCTCGTCAGCAAAAATAAATCGCGCGCGCCGTCAGGCGCACATGTGGCTCACTCCGCCGCCACAGCCCCGGCGACAGCTTCAACGTGCACAGCCGAAAACTTGAACTCCGGGATCTTCCCATAAGGATCCACCGCCGGGTTCGTCAGAATGTTCGCCGCCGCCTCCACATAAGCAAAGGGCAAGAACACCATATCCGGCGACACAGCCCGATCCTCACGGGCCATGATCTCGATAGAGCCACGCTTGGTCGTCAAACGCACCATATCCCCCGGCACAGCCCCCAGCTTCCGCAACGTCGACGGGTGCAACGAACAATTCGCCTCCGGCTCCACCGCATCCAGCACGGTCGCACGGCGGGTCATCGACCCGGTATGCCAATGCTCCAACTGCCGACCCGTTGTCAGGATCATCGGATACTCCGCATCCGGCACATCATCCGGCGCAATCACAGCCGCAGGGGTAAAGCGCGCCCGCCCCTCAGGCCTTGGGAACCCGTCACCAAACACAATCGCCTGCCCCGGATCTTCCGGGCTGAGCGATGGATAGGTCACCGCATTCTGCCCCTCAAGCCGATCCCAGGTGATGTTATCCAGCGACTTCATGTTCAGCTTCATCTCGGCAAACACATCCGCCGGGCTCTGATAGGTCCAACCCAGACCTAGCCGCTTCGCCAGTTCGACCTCAATCCACCAGTCTTCCTTGGCCTCGCCGGGCGGTGGGACCGCAGGCCGACCCATCTGCACCTGACGGTTCGTATTGGTCACCGTCCCCGTCTTCTCGGCAAAGGCACTCGCCGGCAGGATCACATCGGCATAGTTCGCCGTTTCGGTGATGAAAATGTCCTGCACCACCAGATGATCCAGCTTCGCCAGCGCATCCCGCGCATGCTCCACATCCGGGTCCGACATGGCCGGGTTTTCCCCCAGAATATACATCGCCTTGATCTGATCCGCGTGAACAGCATCCATAATTTCGGTCACGGTCAGCCCCTTCTCATTGGAGAAGTCACCAGACCCCCAAACGTCCGTGAACGCCGACCGCACGCCATCATCTGTCACCGTCTGATAGTCCGGCAAGAACATCGGGATCAGGCCAGCATCACTCGCCCCCTGCACATTGTTCTGCCCCCGCAGCGGATGCAGCCCAGCACCCGGGCGCCCAACCTGCCCCGTCATCAGCGCCAGCGAAATCAGACAGCGCGAGTTATCGGTCCCATGAATGTGCTGCGACACACCCATGCCCCAGAAGATCATCGCCGACTTGGCGCCAGCAAAGGTCCGCGCCACATCGCGCAGCACATCCGCCTCAATCCCGCAAATCTCCGCCATCTTCTCCGGCGCAAAGCCCTCCAGATGCGCCTTCTCCGCCTCCCAATTCTCGGTGTAGGCGTCGATATACTGCTGGTCGTACAGCCCCTCTTCCACGATCACATGCATGATCGCGTTCAACATCGACACATCCGCTCCGGGCCGGAATTGCAGCATATGGCTGGCAAAGCGCTTCAGAGCCTGCCCCCGCGGGTCCATCACGATCAGCTTCCCACCACGCTTGGTGAACTGCTTGAAATAGGTGGCGGCCACCGGGTGGTTCTCGATCGGGTTACACCCAATCGCAATCGCCACATCCGCATTCTCGATCTCGTTAAAGGTCGCGGTGACAGCCCCCGACCCCACATTCTCCATCAGCGCGGCAACAGAACTCGCGTGACACAGCCGGGTACAGTGATCGACGTTGTTGTGGCCAAAGCCCTGCCGGATCATCTTCTGAAACAGGTAGGCTTCCTCGTTGGTACACTTGGCCGACCCAAAGCCAGCCACCTCGCGCCCCCGGCCCTTCAACCCGTTCGCCGCAAAATCCAGCGCCTCGTCCCAGGAAGCTTCGCGGAAATGCGTCGACCAATCGCCGGGGTCCACATTCAGCCCCTTAGCAGGCGCATCCTCGCGCCGGATCAGCGGCTTGGTCAGACGGTGATCGTGATGAATATAGTCAAAGCCAAAGCGCCCCTTCACACAAAGGCGCCCCTCATTCGCAGGGCCATTGATGCCCTCGACATACTTGACCTTGCCGTCCTTCACCTTCAACGACACCTGACAGCCCACACCGCAGAACGGGCAAATGCTCTCAACCTCGCTGTCGTAGTCCTTGCTGTCCCCAACTTGCGCATCATCCACAACCGTGGACGGCATCAAAGCACCCGTCGGACAGGCCTGCACACATTCGCCGCAGGCGACACAGGTGCTCTCACCCATCGGGTCAGCAAAATCAAAGGTCGGATAGGCATCATGCCCCCGCCCCGCCATGCCGATCACATCGTTGACCTGCACCTCACGACAAGCCCGCACGCACAGCCCACACTGAATACAGGCATCGAGGTTCACAGACATCGCCACATGGGAATCGTCCAGCAGCGGAATCCGCCCTTCTTCCAGCTTAGGAAACCGGCTCTCGGACACACCGTTCATCTCCGCCATGTCCCAAAGATGGGCGGACTTGTCATGGGCGACATCCCGCTCGGGCTGATCGGCCACCAGCATCTCGACCACCATCTTGCGCGCATTCTCGGCCCGCGCCGAATTGGTCGTCACAACCATCCCCTCGGACGGCTCGCGAATGCACGAGGCGGCCAAAACCCGCTCGCCTTCAATCTCAACCATGCAGGCGCGACAGTTCCCATCCGGGCGATACCCCGGCGCAGGCTTGTGACACAGATGCGGGATCACCAGACCGCGACCATGGGCCACTTCCCAAATGGTCATGCCAGCCTCGGCTTGCACTTCCTGTCCATCCAGCGTGAACGTCACCATATCCGACATCTGCCGCATCTCCCTGTTCTGCCTTAGATATAGGAGAGTGCGCGCAATCCCGTGACTCCCAATCCCGACACCGCACCCCGGTTTTGCGCCATCAAGGTTTCCGATCCGCAACCATTGCTCACCCCCGGCAACAGAGGTAGCCAAAGAGCATGCTCGCACGTCCTTCCCCCGACAGCCTCCGTATCACCGCACAAACCCTGATCGTCGGCGCCATCGGCGCAGGAATCGCCGAAGCCATCGGCGCCCCCATCGCGGTGCTCACAGGCCCCGCATTGCTGGTCAGCCTCGCCGCCCTCGCAGGGCTGCGCACAGGCATCGACGACACGGTGCGGAACCTCGTCTTCCTGCTGGTGGGCGTTTCCATCGGCAGCGGCGTGGACAGCAACGCAACGGCGGCCATGCTGCGCTGGCCG
Source organism: Tateyamaria sp. syn59 (assembly GCF_007995245.1). GTDB lineage: Bacteria > Pseudomonadota > Alphaproteobacteria > Rhodobacterales > Rhodobacteraceae > Tateyamaria. The sequence continues at coordinate 19,065 of NZ_VCBA01000003.1, read as the reverse complement.
CTCGCCTTTGCAGCCCTCGGGCTGATGCTCTGGGCCACACTCTGGCTCTGCGGCAGGCTCCTGCACCACGGCTTCGGCCTCGACAAACGCAGCGCCTACCTCGCCGCCGCCCCCGGCCATCTCAGCTTCGTGGTGGGCCTCTCAACCGGCCTCAACCTCGACACCACGCGCATCGTCGTCATCCAGTCCGTCCGCCTCCTCGCCCTCACCCTCACGGTCCCGGCCATCGCCCTGGCCTTCGGCTTCGAACTCACCGGACAGGTCCTACCCCCAGGCCCTCCCATGGTGTGGAGCCACCTCGGCCTCCTCCTCGTCGCAGGGCTCACACTCGGCTACGCACTCGACAAGATCGGCCTGCCCGCCCCGCTCCTGATCGGCGGCATGGTCGCCTCCGCCCTCGGCCACGCGACCGAAGTCACACCGGGCGTTATGCACCCCTGGCTCAGCTACGCCGGGCTGATGACCGTCGGCACACTGATCGGCGCACGGTTCAACGGCATCACCCGCCGCGCCCTCGCCCAATCCCTGTTCGCAGGGCTCACCGTCACCACACTCACCGTCCTCATGGCGCTCGCCGCCGCGATCCCCGTCGCCTACACGCTCGGCTTCGAGCCCACCCACGTCCTGATCGCCTTCGCCCCCGGAGGCTTGGAGACGATGATCGCCATGGGCGTCGTCCTCGGCGCAAACCCCGGCTTCGTCGCCGCTGCCCACGTCGCCCGCCTCCTCTTCCTCACCGTCCTCCTCCCCGCCTTCGTCGGCCGCCTCCAACGCGCCTGATCCATTCTTCATTTCGCAAAATAAACCACCGCCGGAGGCTCCCGCACTTTCCACAGGAACAGCACCGGCCTAGAACAGGGACAACAGAACAACAGGCACCCATGTCCCACATCACACTTATCCGCCACGGCCAGGCCAACACGCATGCCAAGGACGAAGCCAGCTACGACCAGCTCTCGGGCCTCGGGCACCAGCAATCGGCCTGGCTCGGCGACCACATGCGGGCTACGCACCAGCACCACACGCGGCTCTACACTGGCACCCTCCGCCGCCACCGCGAAACGGCAAACGGCATGGACACGGGGATGAGGGCCACCGAAGACCCGCGCCTGAACGAGCTTGAATACTTCACCATGGCGCAAGCGCTGGAGGCCGAACACGGCATCCCCGTCCCTACGGCCCCCTCAGAATTCGTCCACCACTTCCCCAAGGTGCTGGCCCACTGGCAGGACGACAAACTCGACAACGTCCCCGAACGGTTCTCTGACTTTGAAAAACGGATCAAGGACGCGCTGACCGAAATCGGCGAGGGCGACGGCCCCGCCCTGGTCGTCACCTCGGGCGGCCTCATCGCCATGACCATGCGGCTCCATCTCGGGCTCGAAGTCAGCGCAATGGCCAACGTCGCGCTCGCAATCATGAACACCTCTATGCACCGCCTGCACCCGATCGGCGGCACCTGGTCGCCCGTGATGTTCAACGCAGTCCCCCACCTTGAACACCCCGACCGCCACCACGCTCAAACGCACGTCTAGAGGCCCAAATGAAACTCTACTACGCCACCGGCACCATCTCGATCGCCGTCGCAATCGCACTGGAAGAGGCGGAGCTCGACTACGACACCCACCAACTCAACTTCGCTGCGGGTGACCAGCAATCCCCCGACTACGCCAAGGTGAACCCCAAAGGCCGCGTCCCCGCCCTCGAAGTCGACGGCACCATTCTCACCGAAACCGGCGCGCTCCTCGACTACATCGCCACGCAAGCGCCCCACCTTATGCCCACCGACCCGATCCAGGCCGCCAAAGCGCGCAGCGTCATGTACTACCTCGCCTCCACCATGCACGTGAACCACGCCCACAAGATGCGCGGCCACCGCTGGGCAGATCAGGAAAGCAGCTGGCAGGACATGACGGCCAAAGTGACCGAAACCATGACCGCCTCCGCCCAATTCGTCGAAACCGACTGCCTCACAGGCCCCTACATCCTCGGCGACACGTTCACACTGGCCGACGCCTACCTCTTCATGGTCTGCACATGGCTGCCGGGCGATGGCGTCGATCTAACCCCCTTCCCCAAACTCCGCACCTTCATGGACGCGATGGAAGCGCGCGACAGCGTCAAAACCATCCGCGCCAAAGGAATGCTCGGATGACACATCTCTGGGTCCGCGCCGAACAACGCGCAAACGAAGACCGCGTGGGCCTCACCCCCGAAGGCGCGGCCAAGCTGATCGCCGCCGGGATCAAGGTTACAATTGAAGAAAGCAAAACCCGCTGCATCCCCACCGACCGCTATACCCAGGCAGGGGCCACAATCTCCCCCGAAAACACATGGCCCAACGCCCCGCAGGACGCCATCATCTTCGGCCTCAAGGAACTGCCCGAAGACGGCACGCCGCTGCCGCACAAACACATCATGTTCGGCCACGCTTACAAGGGGCAGCCCGCGGGTCAAATCCTCCTGCAACGGTTCAAGGCAGGCGGCGGCACCCTCTACGACCTCGAATACCTCGTGGACGAGGCGGGCAAGCGGGTCGCCGCCTTCGGCTACTGGGCTGGCTACGCGGGCGCCGCGGTTGCGCTCAAATGCTGGATCGCTCAACAACACGGCCAAATCGCTGGCCCGGTCCACGCCTACCCCAGTTCCAACCACCTGCTGGCAGAACTCCAATCCGACCTCGTCGCCACGGGCACACAGCGCCCCACCGCTCTCATCATCGGCGCACTCGGCCGCGTCGGCACGGGGGCGGCAGACCTCTGCACCGTCATGGGCGTCCCCACCACCCGCTGGGACATGGAAGAAACCAAACACGGCGGCCCCTTCCCCGAAATCGCGCAGCACGACCTCTTCTTCAACTGCATCCTGGCACGGCCCGGCACACCGGTCTTTGTCCCCGCCGACACACCCCACAAGCCACGCAAACTCACCGTCATCGGCGACATCGCCTGCGACCCCGACAGCGACTTCTCCCCCATCAAAGTCTACGACCGCACCACCACGTGGGACGCCCCCGCCCTCCGGGTCCACGACAGCCCGCTGCTTGACGTCACCGCCATCGACAACCTGCCGTCCATGCTCCCGGTTGAGTCGAGCGAAGACTACGCAGACCAACTCCTGCCCAGCCTGCTCACGCTTCCCGATGTGACGTCGGGCGTTTGGGGCCGAGCCGAACGGACATTCGACAGCGCGGTAGAGGCACTGCCGTCTAACTGAGAACGCCCAAGCCTGACTGCGCGCCCGCGGCACCGCAGGATGCTTACCGCAATAGCGCATCCTCATCGTCGCCCAGCGGCAGGCCCAGCGCTTCCATCCCCGCCTCCAGATGGTCTGGAAAATGCGGTGTGCCCAGCAGGTAATCGGCGCATGGGGTCGTGGCCTCCGCCTCCGCGGTAAGCAGCGCTTCGTCCCAATCATCCGGTTCAAACGCTCCGCGCCCGATCCACATGATCGCGATCAGCTCGGCCTGCTCGTCGGTGTCCAAGCGGTCAATCAGACCGCGCAACTCGGCCTCGGCCCGCTCCAACTCGTGGCCCATCAAAACCACTTGCGCCACAACGGCGCGCTCAATTTCAAGGTCCATGGATCAACCCTCCTGACCCGACCTTGAAACACTCCGCGTGCCACGGCTTTGATCGGGATCAAATCGAAACAGCGGGTATGCGCATCTTCAACATAGAAAATGCGCTGTCTCCGGGTCCAACAAAGTTGCTGAGGCTCAGGTTAGTGCAACTGACGTTACTAACGTTCGCCGCGATCACACGTGCGCGGCGTTTAGGCGAAAATGCGGTAATACAGCCAGTCGGGCAGGAATTGCGACCCGCGGAACAAAAGCGAAAAAAAGGTCGGAAAGCTCTTTTTGAAATTATCGGTCAGCATGAATTCGAACATCACCCGCGCGGCCTGATCCGGCTCCATAATGAAGGGCATATTAAAGTCATTCTTGTCGGTCAGCTGCGTCTTGATAAATCCTGGATTGGCCACCTGAACGCGCACGCCCGTATCGCGCAGGTCGGCAAACATGCACTCAGCAAGCGACATGGTCGCCGCCTTCGAGGCGGTGTACCCAATAGACCCTGGCAGCCCGCGAAACCCGGTGAGCGAAGACGTCAGAACAATGTGCCCCGCATCCTTCTCGACAAACTGCGGCACGACCTGCCCCAGCACGCGCATGAAGCCGGTGAAGTTGATGTCGGCCATGGCCGTCGCCTGCTCGGCATGCCACTCCTTGGCTGAAAAGGGCCAGTAGACCCCGGCCAACAGCACCAGTCCGTCGATCTCACCTACGGCTTCTGCCGCCGCCTTGACGCTGTCGTCATCCGCGATGTCGATCGTCTGGTAAGACGCCTTGCCCGGCAGCTCTTCGACCAGTTCTTTCAGCTTGTCTTCACTGCGCGATGACACGATCACCTCGATCCCTGCGCGGCTCATGCAATGCGCAAGGGCGCGGCCCAAACCGTCGCCCGCGCCCACCAGCCAATATCGTTTACCGCTCAGGGAAATGTCCGTCATGCTGCTGCTTTCAACTCTTCATTTGCCGGGCGCATTGTGGCGACCAATTCAGCCACCTTGATCCCGTATTTGCGGAACTGCGACCGGTTCACGATGGTTCCGTTTGGCGCCAGATACATCCAATCGACCGTGTCCAGCACATGCCCACCCGACGCTTCGGGCAAGCGGAACTTGTATTTCAGTTGCACCGAATTGCCGGATTGCTGCCCTGACCCGTCCCCCACCACGTCGTCGGCACGAGCGAGGATTTTACCGTCATTCCCGATGGTCAGCCGCCAGGCGCGCGTTTGCTTTGATCCATCGTCATAAGTGAACACCTCATCCATGACGCCGGTGTTGCCTTCCCACTTGCAGTCGAACTCGCCCACGAAACGCGACGACACGCGCCCTGTTGGGCCAAAGATGACGCCTTCGCAAATGATGGACCCATTCAGGTGCGTACGCACATCAAATTGCGGACCGTTTCCTTGGGCATAGTCCTCCGGACTCTGTGCCAAAAAGTCGGCATAGCGGGACCGGCTCCAGCCAATGAACAAAACAAAAGCGGCTCCCAATAGGGTAAAGATCAAACCGTCCATATCACGTCTCCTTCAAATCTGTCGTAGCAAGCAGCGCAATGGCCACGACCTTGAGGCCACAAGGCACGGCTGCATAGAGCAGCGTGAGAAGCGTCAGCGCTTCGGGCGGATGGGTGGCCGCACCGCTGTCGAACCCAGCCCGCTCAAGCGCGGGCAACAGGGTGACGGCAGCAAAGGCCAGGGTGAATTTCGAAACAAAAGCCCACAGGCCAAACCCTTCGGCCGCCGAGGGGCTAATGCGGGCCATGCGGGTCGCAAACACGGCCGGCAGCACTGTCAGGTCAGCGCCCAGCGTGGCGCCGGACAGCGCACAAATGATCGCAAAAGCGACCCAATCGCCCGGACCAAGAGTGATGGCCCAGCCGAAGGCGCAAATGGCAAGGACCATGGCGCTCAACAACACCGGCTTTGGGCCATACCGTTCGGCCAACCGGCCCCAGACGGGCGCAGCCATGGCAGCGCACAGAAAGAACAGCAACAGCAGCGGCCCTTCGAAGCCGGGCGCTTCCAATCGGCTTTCGACAAAGAACAGAAACAGCGTTGAGCTAACGGCGACAGGCGCGGCATTGACCAGCGCGATCAGCAGGAGCTTGCGTGCGAGTGCATCGCCCAGCACAGCCTTAAAGCCGACTGAAGGCGGCAGCCCATCGCTGACCCACTCGCCCCGCATCATCACCACGGCGGCGAGCGCCAGAACAAGAAAGCCAACCGCAAACCCGGCAAAGGGCGCACCCGTGAAGCCGCCTAGCATCACCGGCGCAATGGCCGCCACGCAAACGCCCAGTAGCGCACCCGTTTCGCGCCACCGCGCCAGCATCAGGTGCCCCTGTCCCGGCAGGCGGTCTGCCTTAACCACGCCTTGGGCATAGAAGTTGATGGTCAGAAAGCTGAAGGCCGAGAATACGCCCGTCAGCATCAGGGCAAACCAGATGAGCGGCGGCAAAAGCGGCGGCACGGCAAACAGGCCCAGCATCGACACAGCCATCACCGTACAGCCGATCAGAACCGCCAAACCGCGCCGGGACCGCAACGCTTCGGAAAGGCGGCCGAACAGCGGATCCTGCACCACGTCCAGCAAGCGCAAACCAAACAGTACCGCGCCCAGTGCGGCGAGCGAAACGCCGTATTCGTCAACATAGAATTTCGGCGCATGAATATAGATCGGCAACCCGGCCGCACTCAGCAAGGCGGCAAAGACCGCGTAGGCTGGCAGACGTTGGGGTGCCGTGTTGCTCACCGCGAGACCTCTTCGGACGGGGGCAAGGGGCGTGCGCGGTAGGTCGCGCGTTTCCACCACAGCTTCAGCGCCTGCCAGTGGATCAGCGCCAGAACCCGGCGCGATCCGAAGGGCCGGCGCAGGGCCGCACGCAAAATCGCGCCATTGGTGAGGGCACAACGACGTCCCGTGAGCGTGGCAATCAGCCCGCCCTCACCACCTCGCGAATAGTCAATCCAGACCCCGATCCGGTCATCCCGGATGTCGAACCGAAATTCGTACCCGCCTTCGATGGGCTGGAAAGGCGAGACGTGGAAAATCTTGGTTGCACGCAGCCTGTGCTCGGGCGCGATGGGACGCAGATCGGGGTGGTGCACCAGATAGCTATGGCGGTCACCAAAGGTGTTTGTCACCTCGGCGATCACGGCAATCATCTGGTCGTCCGCGCGGCGGCACAACCAGAAACTGACCGGATTGAACACGTGGCCCAGCACCTTGGGTTGGGCCAACAGTTCGATCCGTGCAACATCGGTGATCTGGTGCGCCTGCAGAACCTCGCGTACCCAGGCGGCACCTCGCCCGGCCTGTGGGGCACCCCCATGGTCGGCATCATCCAAAGCCATCAGCGCCCGCTTGTTGCGACCAAAAAGGCGTGGAACGCGCAACGGCGCCTCGGCGTCCAACAACATGTAGTCCACGGTATAGCGAAAGGCGTTGTCGATGGCGCCCTTGCGTCCATGAAAGGTCACGCCTGCAATATGATCGACGGTCGCTGTCATTCCGCTGCCACCTGCATCTGGGGCGCACGAAGCAACGCACGGGCAACGTCAAGGCCAGAGGACAACCCATCCTCGTGGAACCCGTGGCGCATCCACGCCCCGCAATACCACGTGTTGTTCGATCCGTTCATCGCACGCACCTGATCCTGCGCCGCAAGCGCCGCCAGATCGTAGACCGGATGACGCAGCACCGTCTGGTCGTAAATCATCTCTTCGCGGATCGTCCGCTTGGTGTTCAGCGTCACAAAATGCATGTCGTCCATCGGAATGGGCTGCAGCGAGTTGATCCAGTATGTCAGGTCAATGCGGTCAGACTGCGCATTCTTGTCCTCGGTATAGACCCAGCTGGACCAGACCTGCCGATGTTCGGGCATGATGGCCGCGTCGCGATGCAGGATGATATCGTTGGGCTGGTACTTCACAGCACCAAGCGCTGCCTTCTCACCCTCTGTCGGATCGGCCAGCAACTTCAGGCTATCATCGGAATGGGTGGCAAAGATGACCTCGTCGAACATCTCCCACGCGCCACCCCACGCTTTGACCTGTGCACCACCTGCCGTGCGGCGCACGGACTGAACGGGCGCACCGAGACGGATGTCGACGCCATTGCCCAGCATCGCCGCCTCGATCCGGCGGACATACTCAACCGACCCGCCGTTGACCGTGTACCACTGATGCTGACCGGTGTGGTTGAGCAGCGCGTGATTTTCAAAAAACTGGATCATGGCGTGGGCTGGGAAATCCATGATCTTCTCTGTCGGGGTGGACCAGATCGCACCGCTCAGCGGCAGCAAATAGAAGTCTCGGAACCAATCGCCGGTTCCCATCACATCAAGGAACTGCGCGATGGTGCGGCTGCGATCCTCGTTGGCGACGCGCAGCGCGTGTTTGTTGAAGCGGACGATATCTCGGACCATGCCGAGGAACTTCGGGTTCAATGCGTTGCGCCGCTGGGCAAACAATGCGTCCAGACTGGCGAGCCCGTACTCCAACCGCCCTCCGTCAATGGACGCGCCAAAACTCATGTTCGACTTGACGACCGGCACGTCCAGCTCGGCGAACAGCTTGGCCATGTTGGGATAGTTTGCGTAGTTGAACACCAGAAATCCGGTGTCCACCGGCTGATCACCACGCTTGCCTGCCATGATTGTGCGCGCATGGCCGCCTAGGCGCGGTTCGGCCTCGAACAGTGTGACACTGTTATCGGGCGCGAGCGTATGCGCAGCCCCCATTCCGGATATCCCGCCTCCGATAACGGCGATGCGTTTCGGTGCGGATGTTGCGGTCTCAAATGGCATGGTCTGCGGCGTCCCGTACGGTCTAGGTTATTGATTTCTACGAAGGGATGGCGCAACCGGATGCACAAAAACCAGACATTTATTTTTGATCCAAAACACGTTGTGTCGCGTAGACGGGGTATGTTTGCGGGTCTAGACACGTCTGAAACAAACACGCAGCGCGTTGTCGGGGCGATCTCGGCGGCGGCGACAGGACCGGCACTCATGCAAGACAGCGACGGCAAGCGGATGTTGTGGGTGGACCACATGCTCCGGATCCGTGACGATCAAGATCAGACAGCTTTTGCCGAGCTGTTCGACCACTTTGCCCCACGGGTCAAAGGGTTCTTGATGAAGTCTGGTGCGGATGCGTCGCTGGCAGAAGAATGCGCACAAGAGGTCATGGCGACCTGTTGGCACAAGGCGCATATGTTTGACCCCGCGCGGGCCTCGGTGGCGACCTGGATCTTCACCATCGCGCGGAACCGAAAGATTGACGTGCTGCGCAAGCAGCGCCGCCCCGAACCCGAAGATTTGGGATGGGGCCCTGAAGACGAACCTGATCAGGCCGACGTGATGGCCCTGCAACAGGAAAGCGAACAATTGGGACGGGCCATCGCTGAATTGCCCCCAGCCCAAAGAGAACTGATACAAAAGGCGTATTTTGGGGACCTGTCCCACAGTGAAATCGCCGACCAAACCGGTCTGCCCCTGGGCACGATCAAATCAAGGATAAGATTGGCGCTGGAGCGACTGCGCCATGCGATGAAGTGACGGATATGGAACAGAAGATCACACATCACCTGACGGACGAAATCCTGATGGCTTACGCAGCCGGGACGCTGCCTGAAGCGTTCAACCTTATGGTGGCAACCCACGTGTCACTGTGCGACGAGTGTCGCGCGGTCGTTGAAAGCTATGACGCTCTGGGGGGCGAGGTTTTGGACCAAACGCCCGGGAACGACGTTGCGCTTACGCCGGGCAGCTTTGCAGCGACGATGGCTTTGATCGCCGGGGGCGCGCCCGATGAAATCCGCGCGCAACGGCCGAAGGACGCAGTGCTGCCGCAACCCTTGCTGGACTATGTCGGCGGCGGCCTAGACACTGTGAAATGGCGGTCTGTTGGCATGGGCGTCAAACAGGCCATCCTGCCGACCTCCAGCGATGCTTCGGCGCGGTTGCTGTATATTCCTGCGGGCACGGCCATGCCGGACCATGGACATAACGGCACCGAGATGACCATGGTGCTGCAGGGCGCGTTCCAGGACGAGGACGATTATTTCGCTCGCGGTGATGTCGAGGTGGCCGACAGTGACCTGCACCACACACCCGTAGCTGACATTCACGAAGACTGCATCTGCCTGGCCGTCACCGACGCACCTCTTCGGTTCGAAGGTCTGTTGCCGAAAATCGCGCAACGTTTCGCGCGCATCTGATAACGTGAGGCGGGGCTACCCCCGCCTTCATTGCCCTTCTTGTTGCAGGTCTAGTCGGCACCGTCTGACGAATAGCCGCGCATCAAACCCCATGCAGATATCGGTTGCTGTCGGCCCGGTAGCGCAAGCGACGGAAAATGCTGCCAGTCGGTCTGGCGCACATCCAAGCCCTGCATCACATCTTCGGACACGAGCAGGGATACGCCCTCAACCTTGGTCGCCGCTTCCAACCGAGCGGCCACATTCACCGTGTCGCCCAAGACCGTGTACTCCAGCCGGCCATCGCCACCGACCACCCCGGCAAACACATCTCCGATATGGACACCGACGCCCAGGCGCACGTCGGATATCCGGTCGAGCGCTGCACGTGCAAACGCGACAGCACATGTGGCCGCGTCCCCCTGCCGGTCGTCAAAGACAACCATTGCACCATCACCAACGAATTTGTCGACAATCCCACCCGTTTCATCCGCCGCACCAGAGATGCTGGCGCGGTACCGTTCAAGGAAAGCAGACAGGTCGGCAGGCGACAGCGTCTCGGCCAGCGCTGTGAAGCCCCGGATATCAATGAACACGATCGCCATACGCTGCTGTTGGCCCGCACGCATCGCATCCAGTCCCCGCGCCGCCAACTGATCATCCAGTTCCGCCGGCAGAAACCGCGTCAGCTGCCCGCGCGCCTCTGCCTCATCAATGGATCGGCGCAAGAGCGCACGAATACGCATGGAGGCAGCGACCAACACCATCGCAGCCAGCGCGATCATCACCAACCGAACGATGTTGGGCGGCATACCAAACAAGAATATCAGCCCTGCCCGCGCCTCAGCCTCGGACGCGAGAAAAGGGATGGTCAGGATTGCGGCAAAGCCCGCAATCAGCACAACCGCCATCGACGCCAGAAGCGCCGGATTGAACCGCAACGCGCCGCACGCCAGGACAACGGGGATCAGCCAGATCGTCGGAAAGGCTGCAATAAATTCGCCGGACAGACCCATGTTCGACAGGCTCAGCCACGATCCAAGCAAGACGAACACACAGTCGATCAGCGCAGACGGCCACGCCATCCAAGCCCGAAACCTACCCGCGCGGATGACCAGCAGAATGGTGATGCCAAGCGCGAAATAACTGATCATCGTCATCGCGGCATAGATCAGCTGCGCCGCGAGCACCTCGGAATCCGGCAGGCCCATGAACCAGATGGTGGTGAACAAGACCAGCGCCAGGGTGGACGAAATGATCAGGCGTAAAATGGCAATGAACCACTCAGCCTGCGCTTCGGCTTCAAAAAAGATACGCTGTGCCTGCGGGGTCATTCCGCCGCCGTGGGCCGACCGTTCAGCGGCAAGGCGCCCTGCTCCTGCAACTCTTCGAAATCGAAATTGTCGAGCTTGCCCGCCCTCTTGCCAGCCCGTTCTGCGGCGGTCGTGATCCCTTCGACATCCCGGCGGGCCTGATCGAAATGGGTTTCCAGCTTGCCCGCCCGCTCCACGACCAGTTCGACATCGCGGTGCAGGTTGCGCAGCATCTTGCGGATCTCACCCGCTTGTTCGCGCATCCGTGCATCCTTCAGGATCGCGCGCATTGTATTCAGCGTGGCCATGCAGGTGGTGGGCGATACAATCCACACCCGTCTGTCGAACCCCTCGCGCACGAGGTCGGGGAAGTTGGCGTGCAACTCGGCATAGACAGCTTCAGACGGCAGGAACATCAAGGCACCGTCGGCTGTCTCACCCTCGATGATATACTTGTCAGAGATATCGGCGATGTGCTTTTTCACCGCCGTCTTCATCATTGCCACAGCCTGTTTCAACTCGTGATCCGTTTCGGCCCGGCGCAGGGCTTCATAGGCTTCCAACGGAAACTTGGAGTCGATCACAATCGGTCCCGGCGGGTTCGGCAGATGCACCATGCAATCGGCCCGCTTGCCGTTGGATAGCGTCGGTTGCCAGGCGTAGCTGTCACTTGGCAACGCCTTGCTCACGATGTCGCGCAGCTGGATCTCGCCAAAGGCCCCGCGCGTCTGCTTGTTCGACAGGATGTCCTGCAACTTCAGTACATCGCCCGACAGGTTGGTGATATTGTCCTGCGCCTTGTCGATGGCAGCGAGCCGTTCCTGAAGCTGCGTCAGACTGGTCGTCGTCTGCTTGGAGGAGCCGTGAAGCGTCTCTTTCATCCGCTCCTGCATCTCGGTCAGGGCGCGGTTCTGGCGCATGGCATTGTCAGCCAGCCGATCCTGCATCTGCTGCTGGACCGCAGACAGGCGCATCTCGACCGTCTGCGCCAATTGCGCCTGCCCATTCGTGGCGGTATCCGACACGGTCTGGATCGAGGCGCGCAACCCTTCCTGCCCCTGTGCCAGCCCTTGCACGTGTTGGCCGAGATACCCCAGTTGCTGCGCCAGCGGTTCAGCCGCCCGCGCCGACCTCCCCGCCGCACGCAAGGCTAGGATCAGCAGGATCAGGATCAAACACAGGATCCCGCCCCCGATCAGGGCCGCCATCACCAGCGGATCACTGGTGTCGACTGTCGTATTTCCGATCTGGATCATGTGCGTCCGAAAAGGCGTTCAATGTCCGCCAGCTTCAATTCAACATAGGTAGGACGGCCGTGATTGCACTGCCCGGAATGGGGCGTCGCCTCCATCTCGCGCAGAAGAGCGTTCATCTCTTCGGCGTGCATGCGGCGGCCCGAGCGGATGGACCCATGGCAGGCCACACGCGACAGGATCGCCTCGACCCGCGCCTGCACTGATTGAGACGCGCCCAGATCGGCCAATTCATCAAGGATGTCATGGATCATCGCCTTGGCATCGACCTCGCCCAGAATTGCAGGGGTCTCGCGCACAGCGATTGCATCTCCGCCAAAGGCTTCGATGCCAAGACCAAAGCGAGCAAGATCATCCGCAATTTCCAAAAGCCGCGCGCAGTCACCCGATGACAGGCTGACGATCTCCGGGATCAGCAATGCCTGCGCCGCCACACCAGTCTCGGCCATCTGACGCTTCAGCTTTTCATAGACCAGACGCTCATGGGCGGCGTGCTGATCAACGATGACCATGCCCGTATCCGTCTGTGCCACGATGTAATTCTCGTGCACCTGCCCGCGTGCGACACCAAGCGGTAGATCATCGGGGGCCTCTTCGCAATCGCTCACCGGCGCGGGTGTCTCAACCACCTGTGCGCTGAACTCCTGTGCCATCTCGGCAAAGCCGGTGCTGACAGCTGCGCGCGGCCCAAGGCTGGGCCGGTCCATCTGATACACGCGCGGCGCGGTCGGTTCGGGCTGCATTGCGCCCAAGGTCGCACTTGCCACGGTGGTCGATGCGCGGTGCCCGGCCTCTGCTAAAGCATGGCGCAGGCCCGACACGATCAGCCCGCGCGCCACACCGGGATCGCGGAAACGCACTTCCGATTTGGCGGGGTGCACGTTCACATCGACAAGCTGTGGATCGCAATCGACAAACAGCGCCGCCGCCGGGTGGCGGTCGCGACTGAGAAAATCGAAGTAAGCGGCGCGCAAGGCGCCGGTCAGTAGCTTGTCCTTCACCGGACGGCCGTTCACGTACAAAAATTGTGCCACCGCTGCGCCGCGCGAATAGGTGGGCAACGCCGCAAACCCGGTCAGGTGCAGCCCCTCCCGTTCGGCATCAATGGCAATCGCATTGTCGATGAAGTCCGCCCCCAGCACATCGCGCAAGCGGGCCTTCAGGGCTGTGACCACATCGCCCGACTGCGCCTCGGCCTTGAATATCGTACGCGGGTCGTTCGACACATCGCGCAGCTCGAAACGAATGAAGGGTTCAGCCATCGCAAGGCGTTTGACCACATCCGTGATCGCCTGCGCCTCGGCCCGGTCGGTGCGCAGGAATTTCAGGCGCGCAGGCGTGGCATAGAACAGATCGCGCAGGGTGATAACGGTGCCGCCGTTCAAGGCGGCGGGTTTCATCGCCCCGATCTTGCCCCCGGCCACGCTGATCTCCGCGGCAGCCTCACCGGGCACCCGGCTTTTGATGGTCAACCGGCCCACTGCGCCGAGGCTGGGCAGGGCCTCCCCCCGGAAGCCGAAGGTGTGGATGTTCAAGAGATCACTGCCATCAATCTTGGACGTCGCGTGCCGTGACATCGCCAGCGGCAGGTCATCTGACGCGATCCCACAGCCGTCATCCGTGACGCGGATAAGCGTCTTGCCCCCATCCGCGACGTCAACGGAAATGCGGTTGGCGCCTGCGTCAATGGCATTTTCAACCAGTTCTTTCACGGCCGAAGCCGGGCGCTCCACCACCTCGCCCGCCGCGATGCGATTGATCGCAGCATCGTCCAACTGCCGGATAACAGGACGTATATTGGGGGCGTGAGAGTTCATGCCACAAGACTTAGCATGCGACGCGCCGATTCGACCAGCGGTTCAGCCGCCGATGGCGTTGCGATACCATGCAACAATGGCGGCGCGTTCGTCGTCTTCCATATAGCTGAGATTGGCCGGCGGCATGGCATGGGACACGCCCGATTGCAGATAGACGGCGCGGGCATGGCGGGTCAGATCGGCCTCTGTCTCCAGCGCAACACCCTTGGGCGCCCAGTGCAGGCCAGGCCAGACCGGCTCGGCGGCATGACACATCGAACACCGCCCGAGAACAATGTCATGCACGTTGGTGAACCCTTCGGCCTCGGCAAAGCGCGTAACCACAGCCGCTTCACGCTGCCCCCCAGGCGCGACAGACAGCCAGGCAATCAAGATGAACAGGATCACGGTCACACCCCATGTCCAATGCGGGTTGCCCTTGCGTGCGTGATGCGTGTTGAACCAGTGGCGAATGGTAACACCCATCAGGAAGACAAGGCTCGCGATCACCCAGTTCCATTCGCTCGCAAATGCCAGCGGGTAATGGTTGCTGAGCATCAGGAAGATGACGGGCAAGGTCAGGTAGTTGTTGTGGGTCGACCGCTGCTTGGCGATCTTGCCATAAATCGCATCTGGCGTGCGGCCGGCCATCAGATCGGCGACCACAATCTTCTGGTTCGGGATTATGATAAAGAACACGTTTCCGGACATGATGGTCGCCGTGAACGCGCCCAGATGCAGCAGCGCCGCTCGACCCGTGAACACCTGCGCATAAAACCACGACATCGCGATGAGCACCGCGAAGAGCGCCACCATCAAAACCGTCTGATCCGCGTTCACAAAGATTTTGCAGAGCGTGTTGTAGATCACCCAACCCAGCGCCAGGGACACCAGCGAAATCCCCACCGCCTGCCAGGTGGCTAGATCCATGACATTGGGATCAATCAGGTAGAACTCGGCCCCCAGGTAGTAGACCAGCACCAGAAGGATAAACCCGCTGATCCACGTCCAGTAGCTCTGCCACTTGTGCCAGATTAGCCCGTCCGGCATTCCCGCCGGGGCCACGAGGTATTTCTGTATGTGGTAAAAGCCACCGCCATGGACCTGCCACTCCTCCCCATCCGCGCCGCTTTTCAGGTTGCGGTCGCGGTGCAGACCCAGATCCAGTGCGATGAAGTAAAACGACGACCCGATCCAGGCGATGGCGGTGATCACATGCAGCCAGCGCACCGCAAATTCCAACCACGCGCCCATGGCGGCAAAGTCATACATAATGTCGGATCCCTTGCGTTCTGCGGTGCAGAATAGCAGCCTGCGCGCCAAGGGGAAGCGGGGATAGAGGGGGCCAGCCCCCTCGCGCTGGCGCGCTCACCCCCGAAGTATTTACCGCTAGAAGAAGAGTCAGTCGTAGCGCAACTCTGCCGCCTTGCCCTTGAACACCCAATAGGCAAGCGCCGTATATCCGCCGATCATCGGGATCACAAAAATCGCACCGACAAGGATGATCATCAGGCTTTCGGGTGCGCTGGCCGCTTCGTAGATCGTCAGCTGTTCCGGCACCACAAATGGGTAGAACGAGTACGCCAAACCGCCAAAGGCCAGCACATAAAGCGCGATGGCGTAGGAAAATGGCGCCCGTGCACCTGTGTCGGTCGGGTTTGGCAGGTGCTGTAAGGATCGCCACAACAGCGCAACCATGACCGCGGACAGAATGGGCAGAGGAGCGAGGTAGAGAATCTCCGGCACCGAGAACCACTTGTCGAAGATGCGCGGGCTGACCAGCGGCGTAGCAAGCGATACCGCCCCCAAGCCCAGAACCAGGCCCCAGATGCCGCCCTTGGCCCACGTCACCGCCTTGGCCTGCAGATGTTCCTCTGTCTTCAGGATCAGCCAGCAGGCCCCGATCATGGAATAGGCAACCGTCAGAAAGACAGCCGTGATCGCAGCAAAGGTCCAGGTGCCCCACGTACTTTCCAGGCCCATCACATATTTGCCCAGCATGAAGCCCTGCGCCAGCGACGTCATGAGCGAGCCTGCAAAGAAGAGCCAGTTCCATGTTGCCTTGTGCGGCGTCGGAGCCTTGACCCGAAATTCGAACGCGACACCGCGCAGAATAAGACCGATCAACATGATCGCGACGGGCAGATACAGCGCCGTCAGGATCGTGCCATGTGCCGAAGGGAACGCCACCAGCAACAGCCCGATGGCCAGCACCAGCCACGTCTCATTCGCGTCCCAGAACGGGCCGATGGACGCAACCATCATGTCCTTTTCCTCATCCGTGGCGAACGGGAACAGAACCCCTACGCCCAGATCAAAGCCGTCAAGGACAACATAGACTAGGATCGACACGCCCATCAGCGCAGCGAAGGTTAAGGGCAGCCAAACAGCCGGATCTCCAAACAGGTCCATTCACGTCACTCCGCAGGGATTTCGCGGGCGATGGCTTGGCCCGACAGCGGTGTGCGCGGGCGCGGCACATCGCCATCCACACCCTTGCGGGCGAGGAAGAACAGAACTCCCACATAGGCCGCAAGCAGCAAGGCATAGATCGCCAGATATGCCGCCAACGTGGTCCCCACGAACGGCGCAGGCACATCGGCCACGGCCATCTCGGTGGTCAGCACGCCCTGCACCAGCCACGGCTGACGCCCGATCTCGGTCGTGTACCACCCGGCGAGGGTCGCAACCCAGCCAGAGAATGCCATCGGCACCATCGCGACATACATAAAGGTCGGAATGCCCTCTGGCCCGCGCCTTTTGCGCAGCATCAGGAACGCCGCCGCCCAGCTCAGGAGCAACATGGCAAAGCCGGTGCCCACCATGATCCGGAAGGACCAGAACACAGGCGCCACGGGCGGGTGCATCACGGTGCCATCCTCGGCGACAAAATCGTTCAGACCCGGCACGACGCCATCCGCTTTGTGCTTGAGGATGATGGACGCCATGTTGGGAATGCCCACCTCCATCCGGTTTTCGCGCGCCTCTTCATCTGGGATCGCGAACAGCAACAGCGGCACGTTCGATTGGGTTTCCCAATTGCCCTCCATCGCGGCAACCTTCTGAGGCTGATACTCCAGCGTGTTCAGACCATGTAGGTCACCCATAAAGATCTGGACCGGGATCAGCAGCGCACCCATGAACACTCCAGTTTTCAAGGTTGCGCGGACACCGTTGCTCCGGTCACCCAGCAACCAGCGGAACGCGCTCAGACCGGCCAGAAGGAAGGCCACGGTCAGACCCGAGGCAAGCATCATGTGCGTAAATCGATAGGGCATCGACGGGTTAAAGATGATCTCGAACCAGTTGGTAGCAAAGGCGACGCCCTCACGCATCTCAAACCCCTGCGGCGTATGCATCCAGCTGTTCAACACGATGATCCAGAACGCAGACATCGTGGTGCCGAAGGCCACGAGGAACGTTGCCAGGGTATGCAACCACCCCGGCACCCGCGAAAATCCAAACAGCATGATGCCGAGGAACACCGCCTCGAGGAAGAACGCGGTCATCACCTCATAGGCCAAAAGCGGCCCGGCGATATTGCCCACCGTTTCCATAAATCCGGGCCAGTTCGTCCCGAACTGGAACGACATGGTGATGCCGGACACGACACCCATCGCAAAGGACAGCGCAAAGACCTTCACCCAAAAGCGATAGGCTTCCATCCAGCGCACATTGCCCGTCGCGTTGTAGCGCAGCTTGAAAAACAAAAGCACCCAGCCCAAGGCGATCGTGATCGTCGGGAACAGGATGTGAAACGAAATATTCGCCCCAAATTGAATGCGGGACAGCATGAGGGTGTCCATGAAGACCTCCGCCCAAAACGGTTACAACTGATGTCTTGATGCAGATATAGATGGCGCATGGCCTGGGTCAGCGGGGGTGCGACAGGGTGCACATGCGCGTTTTGTCACAGAGTATTGCCATGATGTCGGGTGCGCGCGCCGGCAATGTTCAAAGCGCATACGAACAAGGCGGCGGGACCGATCGAATGGCCGCTTTGCGGACATGAAAAGCTGACTTGTGGCACAAATAGATGAACGTCAGGTTTCGGCTTCTTTGACAGTACGCGTGATTTTTGCATGATGCTTCCGGCATCAAAGTGGTCGACTAATTCTAACAAGTCACGCGAACTTGCCCTTGCTACAGTGGATAGGTGCGAAATTGAGTGTTCCAAAAGTGGATAACCGTCGAAAGCCTACCCGAGCTGATGGTGCTGCGGCCTTTTGGTCCGTGGCAACGGCACTTGAAAGCGCCGTCACAACCCGCGGTTTTGCAGGCGACCTAACAAGCTTTGGTTTTCTACTTGATAAATCCTCCGAAAACCTGACTAGAATACGCGATGCTTTCAGCGTCGCGTCGGATGTCGGCCCCGACTTGAATCCGTTAATTGGTTCGAAAAACACCAAAAAGATCGACCAGGATCTTCGAAGACTGAGTATGTGGGAAAAGAACCAAAACTGCCGATTTTGGAGCCATCCATTTGAGGACACACTAGCAATCACAATGCCCTTCTCCTTTGCACGTCCGTACGGCGACGCGGCGATGGTGCTAATCAACTTCGAGCCAGTAGATGATAAGGCGGAGCAGAACAGCCGGAACGAGTATTTGGCTGCTCTAGATGCAGCCAAGCACAGCACCAGGGAGCACATGCACATGGGGCCAATCGAAGCCTATGTTGCTCGAGGCGGCATTTTTGGAGGGACCTTCGCTTTTGCTAAACATAGTGTGGTTGGGGGGCGTGATCGCTTAACAACTGCCTCCAGAGGAATCTCGTTGTCAAAGGGTGATGCAAAGTACAACTACAGTTCAGCCAACATGCCGTTTCTGTTTCTTGAAATCAATTTTGAAGAGATTGCAGTTTAACTCAGCGCGTCACGATCTGCGAACCAAAGTTGCTTGTCTGCGCACTAGGGTCAGGACCCA
>NZ_VCBA01000002.1:553438-559599 GCF_007995245.1 Tateyamaria sp. syn59 | reverse complement strand
AACTTGGCAAATTTCAAGGATTGGTACGACCGGCCCTTGCGCCGCCGCCTCGACATGTTGAGTGCAGAGCGGGCGCAGGACAACCGCGATCTTTATGCCTGGTTCCAGGATGAACGCGCTGACCTCATCACGCGGCAGAAATTGGAGCGCGGAGAGCTTCAATCGCAGTGGCGAAGCTCCGAGCGCAGGAATGATCGAGGTGTGCGGCAGGAGACCAGAGCCGCCAGTGACGGGGCTGCCCGATCTTTGCAAACACTCAGAACTGGAATGGAGGAAAGAAAAATGAACAATGACGTCCAAAGCGCTGAAAACATGTCGAAACCGGTTGCTCAGCCAACACCGTCAAACGGCCCGACGGCGAAGATTCAGGCGGACCAATTGGATGGCCAGTTAGATGAGAGAAATGCCAAGTTCCAGGAAGCAACCCGCAAGCAAGGTGAGCAGGACAGAAACGCAGCCAAGACGCATTTGGAAAAAAGAGTGGATGCGCGAGCCAGGGCTCAAAGCCAGGCAGCCCAAGCCGCTCAAAGAGCACGACAGCAACGTGCAAAGGAGAAAGGGATGGCTAAGGATCGCGGCGCAGCCGAGAAGCTTTCGCTGCAGGATAAATCCTTTGCACAATCTAAGGCCAAGGATGCACTTGCGGGACTGCGATCCCCGAGGCCTTCTGTGGCAAAAGGGAAAACACAAGACCGGGAACGTTGAAAGATGGACGACAAAAACTGTTCAACCAAAGGCAAAATCGAGAAAGATATACTCAAGGATCGATGGCCGGATCGTCCGGGCTGGGACGGGCTTGCCAAAACAATTGAAACTCTGGCCAAGGCATGTGGCGGTAGCGCGCAATGCCATAAGAAATATGAGTACTTGAGTGTCAGTTTGGAAACACGCGGTATGCCAGAGGCGCAAGTCAATGCTCTTTGGGCGTTAGCGGAGCTTGTCGAGCAGGTCAGTGATGCCGAAGACCACGGCGATCAGTCCACCGTTCATTGGGTTCGCCAGACCTTGGTGTCCAGCAAGCGCTGATAATCGACTTCCCCAACTTCGCTGTCATTTTCCACGGGTCGTTTACGGGTGAGGGCGAGATTTTTCAGTTTAGCGCCGGATCGGCCATCCGGACAATAGGGCGAAAAGGACTTTAGTGAGCCCAACGTACCAAATGCTGCGCCGTACTTGAATGGTAGGATTTGGCCGATGACACTTGAGCGAAATAGTCATATAGCTCAGTAGGAATTGGTAACATGTCGTCCATACCGACACCTCCATTTAGATTGGTTAGAGCTTTGACTTCAAATGGAACAAAAATTGTAGGTTCGATTGCAGTCTTCCTTGCCGGGTCTCTTCTTGCAAATTTCATTGCACTTATTGCTGCTGGAGCGGCGCTCTATCAAGCACATACAGCGAAAGAAGCGTTGGACGACCAGCGTGATAGCTTCAGATTGGAACAGGCCACTCAGCATTGTCTTGATTATTTGAACAACAGCAGAGATTTGCGCCGTGCTTTTGGCCAGTACGTCGGGTCCTTGTCGTCACAACTTTCGGAAGGGATTGAACTGGAAGATCTCGATTCAAGCAGCGAAACTCATGAGTTCTTAACTGAGGAGCTGTTTGAACATATTAACTCGCAAGACAATCTAAAGTTTTTTGCGGATGAAAGCGTTCTTGATGCATTGTCGCCCTTGTTCGAGGCGGAGCTAAGTGCGTACCTGCTGTGGGGACCAATTGAAGACATTTACAAAGACCCGCATGACATAGTGGAAGTGCGGCTTCCGAAAGCACGAGACGATTGGGCGAAGGCGCAGGCAGGACTAACAGAGGTCTGCCGCAGCAATGTGTTTAACTGACAATCGCGCGGCCGATAGCGACGGCAGAACAGATCGCATGTTGATCGATTACATATTTATGATGCAACTGCAGATGTACGGATCAGACCGGGCATTTGAGACTTCTCTGCAAGGGGGTTGACCGTGGTGATGAGGTAGGCAAGCCTCGTCGCAAGCCTCGTCGCAAGCCTCGTCGCAAGCCTCGTCGCAAGCCTCGTCGCAAGCCTCGTCGCAAGCCTCGTCGCAAGCCTCGTCGCAAGCCTCGTCGCAAGCCTCGTCGCAAGCCTCGTCGCAAGCCTCGTCGCAAGCCTCGTCGCAAGCGATGAAGTCGTTTCCTATGCAACTGCTGCCGCACTAGGCAAAATTAGGTTTACGGTTTCGGCTGAACAGGCTTTTAATTCTTAGAAGTTATTTTTCAGGTGTCGATGAATGCAAATAAGTCAGTAGGGGCCGACAGCGCCTCGCGAACGTTTTTTTCGCCAAGCTGGAAATAGCTTTCATCTAACTCAAACATCAGCGCCCCCATGCCGCTCTGTACCGCAGCGCAAGCGGTTGTCATGCTTCCGCCATAGGGATCGAGAACAGTGGCACCTTCGGGCAGTGTGTCAATGAGTAGTTGCGGGATTTCCGGCGGGAACGGCGCTGTGTGCCCGTGCGTGTTCTTACCCCCCACTATCTTGATTACTGGGCGCTGTTTGAGAATCTTAATAGATGGCAGGTTTGCCTCTCCCCCTGGCTTGCGAAATACAAAGCAATGCTCCCAACAATTAAACGGTAGCTGGTAGTATGGTGAGGTGTTGCCGCCATTGAAATTGCGCTTTCCTTCGATGTCGCCCTTGAACCACACAACATTGCCCGCGATCTCAAAGCCCACCTTCTCAAACAGATGGATGATGTAAGCGCCGAGTATCATGCGTTTCTTGCCCATTGCCGAAAGGGCCGCGATGTTCTCATTATCGAAATAGTCGAAAATATTGTAGATGAACAAACTGCCAGGTTTGAGCGCCCTAAAGACCGCCCGTGCAGCGTTGTGCATGTCGTAGAGATAGCAATAGATGTTCGGCCACTGCGAGTATTCCCGCGCATTGTAATATGGTGGTGATGTTACCGCGCCGTCTATGCTCTGGTGCGGCATAGCATTCAGACAACTTTCACAATCACCATTTACAAGCCGTACGCCCGCCTGCAGGTGCTGCTCGGATAAAGCCGGACTGAATTTACCAGCGGGTCGGTTCAGGGCAAAGCGCTTGAAGAAGGCGCTATCAAAGAAGTGCTTTGCGATGCCATCCTCTGTCGTCCATCCGCCAAAAGTTTCGTAGGTAACCTCACGGCCAAGATAGATATGCGGCTCGCGCTCCTCACGCCCCATGATGACTATGCGATCTTTGTGCAGGCTGAACTGTCGGATAAGCATGTCCGTAATCTCTTCATCGTGGACATCAAACAGCACATCATTGCGCCAACGCCTACGCACGTCGAGTGGTATCTGGTCTTCTGCCGACGCGATGGCTTCCTGCTTCATAATCGACGCCAGAGAATACCGGTTGCCGCGATCATAAGCGCTGCGCTCAGGACAGATCAAATTCTGACACTCCCAGCTCCGCACGCCGATTGTAGGGTATGAATTCCCGCCGACTTTGTGAGAACGGCAGGCGGGGCACGGTATTATTCGCTCATCACGCTCATTTTTTTCAAACAAGAGCAGAATATCATAGGGCTGATCGGTTGTGCCCTCCTCGGTGGCATGTGAAAGCACAAAGCAATCTTTGAAAAAGAAGCCTTCGTTCACAAGTTCAAAGCGAGCGGATTTAACGTCCAGCGCCGTACCGATGTGCTCGCTGGTTGCTTCGCGGATGGTTTCTGGGCGGAAGTATCCTTTTGAAAGTGCAATCTCTCGGTGTTTCTCGGCATAGAGAATGACGTCAGAGAATAAGCGCCATTGGCGAGAAGCACCTCCAGGTGTTGCGCGCAGACGCAGCGCGAAATAGCAGTGATTTGCTAGGCGATCATAGCTTTCGCGAATGCCCGCAAGGAACAGATCGGATAGCTGTTGATCGGTTAGCGCGGAATAGAGACCAACATCTACATCCTGGTAGATCAAAGCACATTCGCGGTGAAGCTGATCGTGGTGATGGATACGCAAATGGTCAAAGAAGTTCGCATGGTATTCTTTTCGCGCATCTTCATTGAAGACCTTGTGCATTGCGCCGTCTTCGAAAGCGCGGAACACAAAACAGCCGAACAATGCACGCTGAATGAGCGTTTGTTTTTCCTCTAGAGCGCAGTCCCGCGCATCGCTGCGGTTCACCCGGCCTGTATTTAGGAGATCGTGAAGGCCGGCCACGCTTTCGTCATTAGTAATTGGCTGGAAAGCTTGCTGCACGTCTTCGCCGATCCCTTTTCCGTCGCACCAAGCCGCAAATGCTTCACGACGTGCTCCGTCGAACAGCTCCGCGAGCGTGTTCTTGTCACGGTAGTTGAAGAAGTGCCGTTGTTTAGCGGCAAGATCGACGAATATTTTGATGCGCTGCTTATTCAAGCCGAGCCGACTATTGACCAAGGCGTACAGTTCGCGATGCCGTTCTGCTGCGGGTCGGAGGGCGTTTTGGCCTGCCGTCTGCGCTGCGTCCTGCGCGACTGTTATGAGGTCTGGCGGGCACGAAAAGCGCAGCTTCAAGAGTTGATTGAACTCTTCCAAGAGCGCTGTAACGACGGTCTTGCTCATCTCTTCTTGTAGCCTTCTTGCCTTACAAAATATGCGATTTTGGCCTATTTACCTGTAGCCGCTAAGGCTCGCAAGAGACCATAGGCGAGCAGATGAAAAAAATCGAACGAAGAGATTACACGGCCCTCCGCGCTTGCCTCAAAGAAATGAGAAAGCAAAGCGGGCTCACTCAGATTCAACTCGCCGATGCTATTGGTGCTGACCAATCTGACATCAGCAAAATAGAACGCGGCGAACGTAGGCTCGATGTTGTCGAGCTAGTTTATGTTTGCCGCGCTTTGGGCATTACCACAGATGCATTTTTTGCAGTCTTTGAAGAGTATCTTGAAGGGGATGATCAGCATGTCTGATGATACCGCTCCTAAAGACCACCGCCCAGACGAAGCGACACCACAGGAAGCCACCATAGCCATCGCGCCCAAAACAGGGTTCGGACTTCATGATAGTGCTTGGTCAGAAGAGCAGTGGCATGACCTTGTCAAGTCGTTTGTCGAAAACGGCTTAGCGAACTGGCAGGAACTGGCGGCGCTCATTCTTGGGCATTTGAACCCCTCTCAAACCGGCACAAGCCTTGCGTCGTCTGATGGGTTCAAACGGCGTGACGGGAAGGGCAATACCATGCGCATTGTCATGGATTGGGCGTATGCCCAAACAGGACGGTGCAGGGACTGCGGCAGCCGCCTTGAATTGCAAGCAGACCATGTCGAAGGTCGCGAACTCTTCGATGACCCGCTGGACGCAGACTATATCGAGAATATGACACTACGTTGTCGTCGCTGTAACGTGGTGCGACGACCATCGCATGAGCTGGGTGGGCAAACATTTTTGACTGCTGAGTCTGCGCTGATGTGGATATTGTTGGTAATCAAGCCGCGGACACTGACAGATTTCGTGCGGCTTTGCCGAATTTATGGCATGACCATGGCTGATATTCGTATGCAAGAAGCCTGGGCCATGGCGCACTGGTTATCTCGCAACGATCCGCCTTTGTATGGTATCGAGGATGACGAAAACACAGCCTATGATTTGCTTAGGTGGCCTGAAGGTTCAATAACTCGTAGCGATGTGTCGGATGCAACACCAGATAATGCCGAAAGGCTGTTTCGGAATGTGCAGGGAGATCATAGCCTTGCATTCCTTGCCATAGGTGATGATGGACGCAAGAAACTGTTTAGATATCCAGTGAACTGGATTGCATTTTCTACCTATGAGCTTGGAGATTTGCCGCCCCATGCCCTGTCAGTGAAATATAGCCAGCCGGACCGAAAGAATGGCTTTCCGCAGCGAGTTACGCCGCTCGCACCAAGTGGAATGGAGTTGATTTCGCAGGTTGTTGTCGCACCGGAACAAAAGGTCGTGCTGGCGCTTCAGAATGATCTAATTGGCAACAAAAACAGAATTGAAGCACCATCTGCGAACCACAATGGGAGGCTGCTTCCAGCTGCTCTACAACGTTACGACTTGCGGCTTGAGGTGGAGCCAAGTTAGCAAGCGAGAGCTCTTGGCGGGCGACTGGTAGGCGAGTCCAACCCTGCAGCCATGAGCTGAGCGTTCAGATCGTTAAGTTCCCAGGTCCAAGACCAGGTTTTTCCTTGAAATAAGAAAGCCAGGAG
>NZ_VCBA01000002.1:0-552943 GCF_007995245.1 Tateyamaria sp. syn59 | reverse complement strand
TTTTCCAGAGTTTGCCTTTTCGTCTTCAGCGGACGATTGTTCAGGGCCGAACAAGGCGAGCCAGTTCTTGAAGGCGTCTTCGTAGGTCTCGTCGTCCGCAAATCCCTCCCAGAATGGCGGTTCTGGGGCTTCGTCCGGATGAAACCGGTGGTCAGTTGTGATGACAACCGCGTCACGGATCAAATCCGGATCAGTCAGCGAGTGGTAGAATGGCCGCCAATCGTGAGTGACTGCAAATCGCGCGACCTTGAATTTCGTCTCGTCATCCATCTTTGGGTAGGTCTCGCCTAGCGTGTTTCGAACGGTTTTGACCTCGGCGTAGAACCTTTCGAGAAGAGCGGAATCAGGCCGAAGAGGCCGACCTAACATCATTTCGTTCAGATCAACGTCTGTCGCAGTAGCGAAATTGACAAGTGCATCCGATGGAACGGGGCGGAGGCCCTTCTCATATGTCCGATAGGCGCGTTCCGATACTCCCATGATCTCTGCAGCTTCAAACTGAGAAAGTTTGAACTGGGCACGGAGCGCTTTCAGGTTTTCATGCAGCGGGTGAGAAGGTGCGTTACGCCTTTGCGCGTCTTCAAACGCGATCCGTTTTTCTTCCTGAGCCTCCCATGCGGCTTCCTCCCCTGGCGTCACGGTGAAGTCTAAGCCCTTGGTCATTCGGCACCTCCGGACCGGAACGAATGTTCCGGTTTCTCTAGATTCTTCCGAAAGTGGATGACAGGCCGCAAGAGCTCTGCATCTTCTTACGGAAAGTCGCAGCAAGTGTACGGAAACATGTCAGCAATCTTGTCAGAAGGAAAGACACCGGAAGCCTGGAGCGAGGCGTTGTCGGGACATGGGGTACACGTGTCCGCGCGTTTGATCCGCCGAATGGCGCGACAGTCCGGCGAATTTCATCAGATCGGCCGGCTGATGTTGCTCACGCCCGATCATCTTGAGGCCTTGCTGAAGAAGACCGGGGAGACATCGAAATGATTGAATTTGTCTCTGCGGGCGATCTCGCACAAAAGTTTGGGTTTGCTGGCCCGAACGACGGTTTTCGTTCGTTTTGTCGCCAACTCGGAATTCAGCCAATCCGGCGCAATCCGCATTTCTTTGATCCGATCCACGTTCGAGCGCGCCTTGATGCAGCGCAGGGGCTGGAGCGACAGAACCAAAGCGGCGACCAAGAACGTGATCTCGTTGAGTTAAGGAGGGCCAGACGTGCCGCACAACGATCTGCCTGAAGGTGTTCATCGTGTTCGACGTAAGACAAAGAATGTTGACAAGTTCCACTTCTACGCTTGGCGCGGAGGCCCGAAGTTCTGGGAGTCACAGGTGCGCAGTCCACGTGATCCTGAATTTTCGGTTGCTTTCTCCACGGCGGTGAAGCCACGTCTCGCCGGGGAATACATGACCCCACAAATGGTTGATGATTTTCTCGACAGCACTGCGATGCCTCAGGGAGCGCGCACACAGGCCGACTATCGGAAATGGGCGCTTAGGTTTGCTTCAGAATTTGCCGATGATCAGGCAAAGATGTGGGAGCATCCTAAGTCACGCGGCGAACTCAACGAATGGCGAGCAAAGTGGAAGAGTTCTCCCAAGCAACATGACTACGCGGGCACAGTTGCAGTGCGAATCCTCAATTGGGCGCGCGATGAGGGAAAGATCGCAACGCACTTCTGCGACCGTCTTCATCGCATCTATTCAGTGGATCGAGCTGAGATTGTTTGGACTGAAGCGGATCAACAGGCGTTCAAGGATGCTGCGCCGTCATGGGTGAAACGTGTGATGACGCTCGCTTGCGAAACAGGACTGAGGCCCGCAGACCTTGTGCGGCTGACGCGCGGCAACCTTGAGAGCTTCGATGGAATTGACAGGTTTCGGGTGCGTACTCAAAAGCGAGGGCGCGTAGCGCATATCCCTGTGACGCCAGAGCTTCGACGGTTGATCGATGAAACGCCTACGGATCAGCTTGTTTTGTTGGTAAACGACCGGAACAAGCCGCTTAGGCCTACATCGGCTAGTCGCGCCATCACTCGCTACCGGGACCGCATCGCGGACAAGCTCAGTGATCCCACGCTGCGCCTCCAAGATACGCGCGGCACAGCAGCCACGAGGCTCCTACGCGCAGGTCTGGGTCTCAACCAAATCGCAAATCACATGGGTTGGTCGCTCCGCTACGCAGCGGCCGTGATCGAGCATTACGCCGCCGTTTCACCTGCTGAGAGCGCGGAAGTCCTCGACTTACTGGAGCGCGAAAAGCAGCGCCGCGAGGGCAAAACTGTAAACGCAATTGTAAACGCCCCCGATGGGGCAAAGAGAGGAGAGAGCTAAGTGCTTGAAATTAAATGGAGGCGAGTACCGGAATCGAACCGGTGTACACGGATTTGCAATCCGCTGCGTCACCACTCCGCCAACTCGCCATTTGTGATGTAATCGCGGCGATAGCTTATTCGTTTGCCGCGTGCAAGGCTATCAAAGCAGACACTTCTGGAATAATGACGCAGTGCGCACCTGCTCCGTTGCTCACGCGTGCGGACTGTGGCACACCTGTGGAGAAGAACCTGAACCAAAGAGTTTAGCTGCAATGCCCGACTTCTCGACCCGGCGGACAATGATGGTGGATACGCAAGTGCGGCCCTCCGATGTCACCAAGTTTCCAATTATCGATGCCATGCTCTCGGTCAAGCGGGAGGACTTTGTGCCGGCAGCCCTGCGAGAGACAGCCTATCTGGGCGAAAACCTCCACCTTGGTGAGGGCCGTGTCATCCTGGAGCCTCGCACGTTGGCGAAGATGCTTGATGCTTTGGACATTGGACCGGATGAGCTGGTGCTGGATGTGGGTGCCGGCTTGGGCTACTCGGCGGCCGTAATTGCACACATGGCACAAGCGGTCGTTGCCCTTGAGGACAATGACGACACATCGTCCGAGGCACAGGACGCGCTGATGTCTGCGGGTATCGATAACGTCATCACCCATGTCGAGCCTCTCAAGGACGGCGCGGCAGAGCATGGACCATACGACGTCATCGTTGTCGAAGGCGGCGTGGCTCATGTGCCCGATGCGCTTTTGACCCAGCTCAAGGACGGTGGTCGCATCGCCTGTCT
Source organism: Tateyamaria sp. syn59 (assembly GCF_007995245.1). Classification (GTDB taxonomy): domain Bacteria; phylum Pseudomonadota; class Alphaproteobacteria; order Rhodobacterales; family Rhodobacteraceae; genus Tateyamaria. The sequence goes on along the minus strand of NZ_VCBA01000002.1, from coordinate 549,844 downwards.
GTTCATGGACGGTGCGTTGGGTGAAGCCCGAATTGGATACAAGGTCGACGGCGCGGTGTCTTGGCGCCGCGCATTCAATGCGGGTGCACCGGTGTTGCCGGGATTTGAAAAACACGACGCATTCACGCTTTGACCTAGAAAACAGGCATCGGTCGAGCGGATCAACAGGGGCAGGTCACAATGAAAAACACGTCAGGACGCAGCTTTCTCACCTCTACCGCACTGGCCCTCGGCCTGGCTGCGGTGACCACCTTTGGCGCCGTGGGCAGCAGAGCAACGGCTGACACGCTCGCGGATGCGCTGGTTGGGGCCTATACCCACAGCGGTTTGCTGCAACAGAACCGCGCGCTCTTGCGCGCTGCGGACGAAGATGTGCCAATTGCCCTCGCGGCTTTGCGCCCAATCATCAACTGGTCGACCGACCTCACGCGTGTCTTTGGCGAGCGGACAACAGACGGTCGCGTCACGTCCCTCCGCACCAGAACAATTGCGCTTGGTTTGACAGCGTCATGGCAGGTCTATGACGGGGGTGCGGACGCGGCGCGCGTCGAGGCTCTAAAAGAGACGGTCCTCGCCACGCGTGCATCTCTTTTGAACGTGGAACAAGCGTTGTTGCTCCGGGCTGCGGCGGCTTACTTTAATGTCTTGCGCCAGGAAAACTTTGTTGCACTTAGTCAGAACAACTTGCGTCTGCTGCAACAGGAGTTGCGTGCGGCCAATGACCGGTTCGAGGTCGGGGAAGTGACGAGAACCGATGTGTCGCTGGCAGAAGCGGCGGTGGCGCAGGCCCGCAGCAACCTCGCGGATGCGGAACGCAACCTGATACAGGCGCAGGCCGAATACACGAACGTGGTTGGCCGACAACCTGGTCGCCTGTCTGGTTTGCCAGCGCTTCCCAGCACAGAGACGCGCATTGAGGCGGCCCAGGCTGTCGCGGTCCGCACCCACCCGGAAATGGAGACGGCCCGCAGGCAGGTCTCTGCAAATGAGTTGCTTGTGACCGCTGCAGCGCGAGACAAATTGCCCGTCGTGTCGCTCAGTGGGACGGTGAGTGTCGAAGAAGAACTTGAGGGCCCTGACAGCACCGAACAGGCGAGTATCGGGGTAAATGTGACTGGGCCAATCTATCAGGGTGGCCGTCTGTCAGCCCTTGAGCGTCAGGCGATTGCAAATCGCGATGCCGCGCGTGGAAACCTTCACAATGTCCGACACGACGTGCAGCAGGACGTGGTGGATGCGATTTCCGACTTCAATGCCGCACGCGCCAGCCTCGCGGCGTCCGAAAGGCAGATCCGTGCAGCGCGTGTCGCCTTTCAGGGGGTTCGAGAAGAGGCGACGCTAGGCGCACGTACAACGCTTGACGTGTTGGACGCAGAACAGGACCTGCTGGACGCCGAGACGAACCGCATCTCCGCGCAGGCGGACCAGTACATCGCTGCCTATGCCGTGCTCGAAGCGATGGGTCTGTTAACAGCGCAACGCCTGAAGTTGCCCGTCCAGCTGTATGACCCTGCGGCCTATTACAACCTTGTGAAGGACGGACCGGTCAAACGGTCCAGACAAGGCGAGCAACTGGACCGCGTCCTGCGTGCCCTCCAAGTAGACGATTAGACTTTTCAGCACAGTATTGTGCGACTCTCACCTGCGCGGTAGACTTTGCGTGAGGCAGAGAGTGGTACATGAAACATGTCTGATCCAATGACCAACACCGAGGTGGAGGACGTTTTGGCGTCGATCCGCCGCTTGGTGTCCGACGACAAACGCCCCGAACCAGACGGCGCAACCGAAGCGCATTCTGATCGCCTCGTGCTGACACCCGCCTTGCGGGTCATGGAAGAACAGCCGCAAGAGGACGTGGTCGAAACGGAAGCGTCAGTCGAGGAACCGCAAGCGGATGTTGATGATGTTCCGGCTTCGGAGGCGGAGAGTCTTGTGGCTGATGACACCGCTCAGGCTGACGCAACGGACCATTGGGTAGGCGATGACAATGCCGACGATGCCTATCAAGATGAAGATGGAACCGCGGCGACAGTCTCGGGCGACATCGAAGCATCCATTACCCTCGACGCGGTTGATCTGGAACAGGATACCTTGAAATCCATTCAGGACGCTTTCGCCGACATCGACGCCGAAGAAGGTGGACCAGAGGGAGAGGCTGCAACTCATGAAAATACGCCGCCTAAACTGCTCAGCGAAAAGATTGCGGCGCTCGAAACGCTGATTGCCGGGCAGACGGAAGAGTTCGAACCCGCCATGGTGGGGGACGGCGAAAATGCGGGTACTGAACCGCCAGCGATCGCGTGGCAAGACACGTCCGAGCCTTCCGAACCACTCGACACGCCTCGCGCTGCACCAGAGGCCGTGAGCGAGACCACGGATGACGCGCAGATCTTTTCCTCAGACGAAGATGTTCTTGATGAGGAAGCGCTGCGCGATCTGGTCAGCGACATCGTACGAGAAGAGCTGCAGGGCGCCCTCGGCGAACGCATCACGCGCAACGTGCGCAAACTGGTGCGGCGGGAAATTCACCGCGCCCTGGCCGCGCAAGATCTCGAGTAGGTTGGACTGGGATGTATCGCCGGACTAACTGGGCGTGAACACACCCGCACATCTTTTGGTTGGCGCCGCCGCCTTTGGAAAAGGTGGTCAACAGCGCATCCTTGCAGCCGCGCTTGCGGGTGCTTTGCTGCCGGACGTGTCCTTGTATGTCATGGCTGGCGTATCTCTCTTCGTGCTGGGGATCCCGCCAGCGACAGTTTTCAATGAGCTTTACTTTTCGGCCGCGTGGCAGACTGTCTTTGCCATCGACAATTCGTTCTTTGTTTGGGGCATATTGTGCGGCATCGCGCTTTGGCGGAAATCGGAGTGGGCAATTGCACTTACCGGCGCGGCGCTGTTGCACGTCGCGACGGACTTCCCGCTTCATCACGATGACGGCCGTCCCCATTTCTGGCCATTCAGCCTTTGGGTGTTCGAAAGCCCGATCAGCTATTGGGACAGGGAGCATGGCGCGGCTTTCGTCGCCCCGATCGAGGCAGCCGTCGCGAGTGTGGCGGCAGTTGCCCTCTGGCGCCGGGCCCTACCGGTATGGGGTACGGGGCTGGTCGTGCTTATGCTTTTGGCCGAGTTCTGGATTGTTCGACAGTGGCTGTTCTTTTTCGTGGACAGCTGAGGACAAAAAGAAAACGCGCCCGGAAGGGCGCGCTTTCCTTTAGGCAGCGTTAATTCTATCAGGCGGCTTCGGCCTGTTGCGCAGCATTGCGCCGCTCGGATTCTTCGCGGCTCAGCGCGACCGATGTCCGGACACCTTTGCCAACAAATTCCATCAGCCCTTCGACCACACGTTCATTCGGGTCGATGCCTGCACAGCTCAGCACTTCGCGCCCATCGCGCGAACGTGCCCAGCGGGCGATCTGCTCGGGCCCGTTGCCATACTTCTTGTCATCGGCGATGGCATCGTCGAGTGCAGCCAACACAACGGCTGCGAATAGTTTACGTGCACGATTGCCTTGCTCGTTGTTAAAGGCCGTGCCGTCAACGAAATCTTTCATTCGTCGTCCTTCCTTTATTCTTGCTCTTGTCTTTTTCGGCGTGGCGCTCGTTATGAACGAACCCATCCGATTCGGATACCCCGTTTCTGCATGGCATCCTTGCAATCAACGCATAGCCTGCTGCACATGCAGCACTGTATTTCGTTGTCTTGCCGGGCAACCCCACGCGAGATATAGGGAGCATCAACTTTTCATCAACCTTTCGCCACGGTTTTGCCACATGCCTAAAATCAACGGAAACGAGATCCGCCCCGGAAACGTGCTTGAACATAACGACGGCCTTTGGGCCGCCGTAAAAGTTGACCATGTCAAACCCGGAAAGGGCGGTGCGTTTGCCCAAGTGGAACTGCGCAACCTGCGCAACGGTTCCAAATTGAATGAACGTTTCCGCAGTGCGGACAAGGTCGAACGGGTGCGGCTGGAGCAGAAAGACCAGCAATTCCTTTATGAGAACGACGGCATGCTGGTGTTCATGGATGCAGACACCTACGAGCAGATCGAACTGCCCGCGGAGCTTCTGGGCGACCGCCGCCCTTTCCTGCAGGACGGCATGACCATCGTCGTAGAGTTCTATGAGGAAGAGGCGCTGAACGCGACCGTCCCGCAAAAGGTCACCTGCAAGATCGTGGAGACTGAGCCGGTTGTCAAAGGCCAGACGGCGGCGAATTCGTTCAAGCCCGCGATCCTCGACAACGGGGTCAAGGTCATGGTGCCGCCGTTTGTTGGTCAGGACGAAGATATTGTCGTCAACACGGAGACGATGGAATACGCAGAACGCGCGTGATGGGAGTACACCTGCGCGCCTCTGTTGTTTCTAGATTCGCTTCGCGCAGGTTCAAATCAGACGGGCGGAACTGAAGTGTCACGCGTAACCGGTCAGGCTGTGTATTCTCGCGCCAGAGCGAGGCTCCGCTCGAAGTCTTGCTAAGGATTGGCATCATCACTAATTCCGCGACGCAGTCAGCAAGGAGGTTGGACGGCGAGGAATTGCTTCTGGCAATGCAAGTAACCGTTGTATCCGGCTTAACCTTCAGAAATCCATGAATGCTTGATCCAACCGGTTGTACGGCGCCCGGTCCCTATGGCGTCGATGTCTTTAGCCTAAATCGGAACGGGCGACGCTCTTGTTGCGATGGACGTGCAGCGTAGGATGCAATAACCCTCGGCCACAACGGCGCAAGGGCGCACGCCAACAGGATAGCAACATGACTATGAACAAGACGCTCGTTTTCCCTGCGGGGATGCCGCAATCCCTGGCGTATGCGAAACAAGCTGAACGGGATGGTCGGGCCGTCGTTGGGGCGTCTTCGCTGCACCATGATCCGGCCAAGCCTCACTACGACGCGTGGGCTTTTCTGCCCTATGTGACAGACCCGGACTTTGTAACGTCGTTGCAGGGCGTTGTGCAGGCGCATTCGGTGACCTCCATCTACACGCCCAATGCGGTGGTTTGGGAAATGCTGGATGCTGCGCTGCCCAACGCGCTACCGAACGTCAGCCTCGTCAACAGCCATCCGATGCGCGAGTTGGAGGACACGTACAAAGCCTCGAACGATTTTGCTCGGAGCTTGTCGGAAGCAGAAGTGCCCTTGTTCGTTCCAACAGGGAGGTCGCTACCTCCGTTGGCCAAGCTGGCGTCGATTTACCACCATTTGGAAGCCATTCCCGGCATGTGCGATCACGACAAGACGCGTGCCCTTTTTGCCATCTTCCAATCTGCGCCCGCCGGCGATGTGGTCGAGATCGGCAGTTGGTGGGGGAAGTCCGCCTTTCTGCTGGCACAGCTGGCCCAAATGAATGGCACCGGCCCTGTGCTGTGCGTGGATCCTTGGGATATGAAAAACATCGTGCAGAATGATGCTGGCGGATTGGTGGATGCGGTTGATGTTGACCCGGCCGGTGCGTTTCAGATTTTCCTCGTTAATCTTCTGCCCTATGCGCAGGGGCGGTTGAATTATCTTCGCAAGGCGTCCGTTGATGCGGCGCCCGTTTATGCCGCGTCGCGTCAGATCGAGAGCCCGGAGTTTGACGCAGTTACCTATTCGGGGGAAATTTCTGTCCTGCATATCGACGGCAACCACAGCGAAGCGGCCGTTAGGGCGGATGTTGAGGCCTGGTGTTCCATGGTGAAGCCAGGCGGGTGGATCATATTGGATGACTACGTCTGGCCCTATGGCGATGGGCCCAAGGTCGTAGGCGACGCTTACCTGGAAAAGCGGCAGGACGAGATTGCCACATCGTTTGTCATGGGGTCTGCGTTGTTCATCAAGCTGACGGGGTAGTGGTGCGGCAGGTCCGCGTCAGTCGGCGCGGGTGACGGTCGCTGCGCCTGCCTGCATGTCGCCCTGTGCCCGGTCAAACCGCAGATAGGCAATGGCCCGGTCGCCTGAACGTGACAGGAGCGTACCCGCCGGTTTGTCGCCCGCCTTAAGTTCGGTGCCGGGATCCGCGTCGCCCTCAACCCGTACGGACGCCAGCCCTTTGCGTAGGGTTGTCTTGTGCTTCATGCGTGCGGTGACTTCCTGACCAACATAGCAGCCCTTGCGGAAATCGACGCCGTTCAGTCCTTCGAAATGTGCTTCGAGGATGAACGTGTCCGGTGTCAGCTCAATCCCGGTTTCAGGGATCATGTGCGTGACACGCAGCGCCGTCCAGTCAGTGGTGTCGTCGGTCTGCGCTTCTTCGCGGTACGCACGCCAACCCATGGCGCTGTGCCGCGGGTCTGCGAAACCGTCGGTCGGTGCGTCGCCGAGCCCGCGGTGCAAATGCAGGTCTGTATCCTCGAGCGTGACATTGGCGCGCAGTTTGTACATGCCCAGCCGCTGTCGCAGCATGTCCACCTGATCGTGATGCGCATCCAGCAGAACGGCTTCCCCGTCGGGCACGAGGAAAAAGTCGGCCATGTATTTGCCCTGCGGCGTCAAAAGAGCGGCGTAAACAAGGCCGTCTTTCAGCCCGTCCACATCGTTCGTGACGAGCCCCTGAAGGAAGCCGTGCGTGTCAGGGCCGGAGAGGCGGAAGATATGACGGTAGGTCATGGGAGTTCCTTTCGCGGGCGTCTCTTGTCATATAGCAGCCCGAGGACCAACCGAAAGGGGCCAGTCTTGCCTGCACCCATCTCTGTCATCATTCCGACCTTGAATGCCGAAGCGGCGCTTGGCCCGTGTTTGGCTGCGTTGATGGAGGGGGTTGATGCGGGTCTCATCGCTGAGCTGATCGTGAGTGATGGTGGATCAGATGACAGGACGGTGGCACTTGCTGATGCGTGGGGCGCACAGATCGTGCGGGGGCTTGCGTCGCGCGGCGGGCAGTTGCGGCGCGGTACTACGGCGGCGCGGGCGGAGTGGTTTCTGATCCTGCATGCCGACACGTGCCTGACGCCTGGCTGGACGGCTCCTGTGGCTGAGCATCTGGGCCGCGCGCACGCTGGCTACTTCAACCTTCGATTTGATCGTGGAGGACAGCTGGTAGCAGCGTGGGCCAACCTGCGGGCGCGGCTGTTTGGGTTGCCCTATGGCGATCAGGGGTTGTTGATCCGTCGCGATCATTATGTGCGGGTCGGGGGGTATCCTGATATTCCGTTGATGGAGGATGTGGCCATCGCGCGTGCGCTGCGCGGGGCATTGGTGCCGTTGGATGCTGTGGCTGTGACAAGCGCAGAGAAGTATCGCCGTCAGGGTTGGCTGCGCCGCGGCACGCGCAATCTCTGGACGCTGCTGCGCTATTTTGCGGGCGTCAGCCCCGAGAGGCTGGCCGAGAGCTATCGCCGTTAGCGCTCTGCCCGCGGTGCAATTGACGCCGCATCCGACGGCGCTAGTGTGCGCGATATTGAATGCGTACGGAGAGCTTCCATGACGTCATCGGTCAAACACGTGGGCGGCCGCGAATACCTGGCCATTCCGGGTCCATCGGTGATGCCGGATGCAGTGTTGCAAGCCATGCACCGGGCGGCGCCCAACATCTATGCGGGCGAGATCGTGGACATAGCTGCAAGTCTTGTACCGGATCTGCGCCGTGTGGCGCAGACGGAGAGCCATGTCGCCATGTATATTGGCAACGGGCATGCGGCGTGGGAAGCAGCGCTGGCCAATACCGTGGCAGAGGGCGACACCGTTCTTGTCCCCGCCACGGGCCGGTTCGCCCACGGATGGGCCGAGATGGCCGAGGGCCTGGGCGCACAGACGCAGATCATTGATCATGGCAAGCGGGCGCCCTGGGATCTAGAGCAGATCGCAGAGGCGTTGCGCGCCGACACGGCCCACCGGATCAAAGCGGTACTCGCCGTGCATGTCGACACGTCGACCTCTATTCGCAACGATGTGGCCGCCCTGCGCGGGGTGCTGGACGACGTGGGTCATCCGGCGCTTTTGATGGCCGATTGTATTGCCTCGCTGGGCTGTGACCGCTTTGAAATGGACAGATGGGGCGTCGATGTGATGGTGGCCGGGTGCCAAAAGGGGCTGATGGTCCCACCTGGCATGTGTTTCGTGTTTTTCAATGACAAGGCCGACGCGGTGCGACGCGCCATGCCTCGGGTCAGCCGCTATTGGGACTGGTCGCCGCGGGCCAACCCCGAAGAGTTCTTCATGTACTGGAACGGCACAGCGCCGACGCATCACCTTTACGGATTGCGCGCCGCGCTCGACATGATCCATGCCGAGGGGATGGAGGCGATCTGGTCCCGCCACGAAACGCTCGCGCGGGCGATCTGGGCTGCCTGCAATGCGTGGGCGTCGGGTGGGCCATTGGAGTTGAACGTGGCGGAGCCCGCGCATCGCAGCTGTGCTGTCACGGCGCTGCGCCTCGAGGCGCCCCACGCCACGGCGCTGCGGGATTGGACCGAGGCGCGTCTTGGTCTGACGCTCGGCATCGGCCTGGGCATGGCGCCGCCGGGCGATCCGGCGTGGCACGGGTTTTTCCGGCTTGGCCACATGGGCCATGTGAACGGACAGATGATCATGGGCCTTCTGGGCGGCATCGAGGCCGGTTTGACGGCGCTACGCGTCCCGCATGGGCGCAATGCGCTGGCGGCTGCCGCAGCGGAGATCGCAAAGGTTTAGCTCAACGCCCCGCCGAGTTCGGGATATATCGTTGCAATAGACGCTCGAGCGTGCCGTCCGCGCGCATCTCGTTGATCTGCGCCATGTAGGTCCGGCGGGTGTCATCGGGCAGGGTGGGGCTCGCGACCAGGAATACCGGGATGTCCCGGATCGTTTCACCGATGAACAACGGGTTTTCCATGTCGAGCATGCCCCAGGTCATACGCATCATGTCCTCGGTCAATAGCCATGCATCGGCCCGACCTGAGGCGAGCATATTCGCGCTTGCGTCCGGTGAGGTGGTGCTGTGCACATTGCCAAACCCAAGTTGATCCAGAACGTTTTCAGATGTGGTCCCGCGTTCCACGACGATGGAGGACAACGCGCGGGCATCATCCAGCGTGTTGACCGGGCCCGAGACGCTGGCGAAGTTCAGGCTGGTGCGATGAAACTCGGTCACCCAAAGGATTTGCGCGTCATGCGCCTTTCCCTTGAACAGGGCAGGCATCAACGTCGCCTCACCCGTCAGCACCTCATGCACCGCGCGCTGGAAGGGCAGGAATTGCAACTCAATCTGCCGATCAGCGCGACGTGCCGCTTCGCGCAGCACGTCTACCGCGTAGCCCTGCCTGTCCGCGTTCCCTTCGATCATCAGAGGTGGGTAGTGTGCAGCGACAACCCGGTCGATCGGTGGTTGTACGGGCTGCTCGGCACGCAGATGCACCGGTGCAACCACTAGCACCATCAGAAGACCCATCAAAGCCAATGCTTTCAAGTCGTCACTCCATGATCGTAAACCAAGACGGGTCGGTCGGGGCGGCAACCTACGGATTGCAGCGCAATTGGCATGGTCTTCGTCTGGCAACATATACGAACCCTAGAAGGTTCCGGTTTACGAAGCCCTAAAGCATGAAATTTGGAAAGCGCGCTTAGGCTAAAACGATTTGCCGCGCCGGATCGAGGCCGCTTGCCGTTCCGCAGCCCAAACCTTGCCTCGTTCGATCAGATGGTTGAGCCCAATCCCAAGCAACATTGCCGCGATCAAGCCCCAGATGGCCCAGATCGCGACCAGGATCCAGGTGAGGTTAACCCCGAACATGACGATACAGGCTTTGGTATAGTTGGGCGCGATCCCGGTGTGGTTGTCGTCCATGGCGTACCCCGATTACGGTCACTACCCTCCGACTATAGTCCACCCATCGTGCCTGTCAGCCCCCGTTTGCGTCAGCTAAGGCAAGAGGGAAGGCTGCGGCAAACGCGTCGAGATCAGCATGCGTGCCGCAGCTGACGCGGATGCAGCGGTTTTGTGGTGCCGCAAAAGGCATGCGAACAAAGATGCCGCGTGCAATCAAGCCATCAAGTACCGCCTTGGCGAAGGTGCCGTCCCGCCCGCAGTCGATGGTGACAAAGTTTGTGGCAGAGGGAAGGGGTTTCAGCCCGTTGGAGTGGGCGATCTCGTTTATCTGGGTCCGGGCGACCGCGATGTGATCCACGACCTGTGCCAGATACGCCTGGTCCTTGAGTGCCGCGAGCGCGCCGGCCTGCGCTGCTCGGTTCATGCCGAAGTGGTTGCGCACCTTGTTGAAGGCGTCGATCAGGGGGCCCGCGCCGATGGCGTAGCCCACACGCGCGCCCGCCATGCCATACGCCTTGGAAAACGTGCGCATGCGGATCACACGCGGGTCATCCGCGTCGATGTTAGGCGCGGTGCCGGCAGGGGCGCAGTCGATATAGGCCTCGTCCAGCACCAGCAGCGTACCTAGCGGCAAATCGTCGAGCGCTTTGGTTAGTGTTTCCCCGTCGTGCCATGTGCCCATTGGGTTGTCGGGGTTGGCGAGGTAGACGAGCTTGGCTTGCGTCTCTGCCGCTTTGGCGAAGAGGGCTGCGGGATCTTCCTGATCGTCGTTGTAGGGGACTGTGTGCAGCGTGCCCCCATACCCTGACACGTGGTAGTTGAACGTGGGATAAGCGCCCAGAGACGTCACAACGTGATCGCCCGGCCCGACAAATAGCCGCGCGATGTAGCCTAGCAGGCCATCAATCCCTTCGCCCACCATGACATTGTCTGGGGAAATCCGGTGATGGACCGCAAGCGCCCGTCGCAGCGCGTGATTTTCCGGGTCGCCGTATTTCCAGATGTCGGTCTGTGCCATGGCTTCGGCCACACTTGGGGAAGGGCCGAAGACGCTCTCATTCGCGCCGAGCCGTGCATCGAAGGCAGCGTTGCGTGCGCGCTCCTGTGCTTCGGGGCCGACAAAGGGCACGGTGGAGGGCAGGCTGGCGGCAATTGGAGTCAGGCGGAGGTCTGTCATGGCGAGAGGGGTAACGTGGGCCGTGGTGAGGGGCAATGCCCTTACGTTTTGCTGGCGCCGCGCGGTGCGATGCGCTTGGGTGGGCACAAACAGGAGAACCGCCATGTCAGACCGCGTGTCCGTCACCTACGACAACCACATCGCACATGTCCGCCTCACGCGAGCGGACAAGATGAACGCAGTCGATCAGGCGATGATCGACGCCATCATTGCGGCCGGGCAAGAGGTGGCGGCAAGCAAGGCGCGCGTTTGCGTCATCTCGGGTGAGGGCAAGGGGTTTTGCGCGGGCATTGACGTGAGCGGTCTTGGTGCGATGATTGGGAAGGATCCCAATGACTTGCTAATGCCGCGCACCCATGGTGACGGCACGACGAACCAATGGCAGGAGGTCGCTATGGTGTGGACCCTTTGCCCGATGCCGGTGATTGCTGCGGTGCATGGCGTGTGTTTTGGCGCCGGAATGCAGTTGGCGCTGGGCGCAGATATTCGGATTGCTGCCCCGGATGCACGCTTTGCCGTGATGGAGATGAAGTGGGGGATCGTACCGGACATGGGCGGCATGGTGCTGTTGCCGCGGCTGGTGCGAGCGGATGTGTTGCGCCGCTTGACCTACACTGCCGATCCGATTTCCGCAGACAAGGCAGAGGCGTGGGGGCTGGTCACCGAGGTGGCCGACGATCCAGTATCGGCGGCGATGTCGCTGGCCGAAGCGCTGACGTTAAAATCGCCGAGTGCGCTGCGGGCAGCCAAGGCCTTGATTGGCTATGCAGAAACGCATGAACCGGATGCGGTGCTGCTGGAGGAAAGCCGAGTTCAGGCCAGGTTGATGGGCACAGCGGAGCAAATGGAAGTCGTTGCGGCGCAGATCCAGAAGCGGCCCCCGGTATTTAAGGACTAAGGCGCTGGGGCGGATGCGATAGGCTGAATCCGCCTGCGAGGCATAGTTTGTGATGAGCATTGCCTCGGTATTTGGCTTGCGGGTGGTGGACGCGATCTATCGCGCCATTTCAGTCGTGCACAGCGGTGAAATTCGTTTTGGGAAGGTCATCGCATACCCGCCCGGGTCATGGTTTGGCGCGACTGCCTGAACAGGATCCGGCGGAGGTCTGACATTTGTCCGCGTCGCTGCGTCCAATGTGCCGGATGCGAGCAACCCTGTGTCGTAACTGGTGCTGGACACTGCGGGTGCGCGCGATACGTTCGCGCATGAAGATGTCCGCAGGCAGACAGGAGTGCACCCATGGAAAAGTTCGGCAAGTCCCAACCCGTCAAGCGCCGGGAAGATGTGCGCTTTCTGACCGGAGAAGGCCGCTATGTGGATGACATTGCACCTGCCAATGCGCTGCAGTCCTTTGTGTTCCGGTCACCCGTTGCTCATGCAGTGATCACGGACCTCGACGTAACCGACGCGCGCGAGGCCGAGGGGGTGCACGCCGTCTATACACTTGCCGATCTGGAGGCTGCGGGTCTGAACGTTGCCATGCAGGGCGTGACCGTAAAGAACCGCGATGGGTCTGATGGCGCTGGGCCCGAGCGGCCCATTCTGGCGCGGGGCCGCTTGCGCTTTGTTGGTGAGCCGGTGGCTGTGATTGTGGCCGAGACGCTGGCGCAGGCGCGCGATGCGGCTGAGATGATCATGCTGGATTATGACGATCTGCCGGCCAAGATGGATATGGCAGCAGGTGGAGAGACCGTGCATGCCGAAGCCCCCGACAACGTGGCCTATGACTGGCATATGGGGGATGAGGCGGCGACGCAGGCAGCATTCGACAAGGCTGCGCGGGTGGTGTCGCTGGATGTGGGCGACAACCGCATCATCGTGAATTCGATGGAGCCCCGTGGCTGTTATGCCGAGCCCGAGGGCGACCGGCTGCATGTGGCCATCAACGGGCAGGGCGTGTGGGGGCCGAAGGATCAGTTGGCGAAGGGCCTGAACATGCCTGCCGACGATATTCGCGTGACCAACCCGGATACCGGGGGTGGTTTTGGCATGAAGGGGATGATGTACCCGGAGTATTTTGTTGTTGCCCATGCCGCCCGCGCATTGAAGCGCCCGGTGCGCTGGATGTCGGAGCGGACAGAGGCGATGCTGTCGGACAATGCAGGCCGCGATCTGACCTCGCTGACCGAGTTGGCCTTTGACGCGGATCACCGGATCATTGGCTACCGCGTGTTCACCGAGGCCAATATGGGGGCCTACAATTCGCAATATGCGCAGGCGATTCAGACGCAGCTGTTCAGCCGGGTGCTGACCGGGGTGTATGACATGCCTGCCGCTTACCTGCGGTCTGTCGGGTACTTTACCAACACCACGCAGGTGGATGCCTATCGTGGGGCGGGGCGGCCCGAGGCGATCTACATTCTGGAGCGTGCGATGGACCGGGCCGCGCGCGAGCTGGGCGTGGACCCGTTGGAGCTGCGCCGCATCAACTTCATCAAGCCGGATCAGTTCCCCTACAAGACGCTGGTGGACGAGACCTATGACGTGGGTGATTTCGACAAGGTGCTGACCCGCGCCGAGGCGGAGGCGGATATCCCCGGTTTCGCTGCGCGCAAGGCTGCCGATGCGGCCGAGGGCCGTATGCGGGGGCTGGGCCTGTGTTACTATATCGAAAGCATTTTGGGTGATCCTGCCGAGAGTGCGAAGGTTGAGTTTACGGATGAGGGCCGTGTGAACATCTATGTCGGTACCCAATCGAACGGGCAGGGGCATGAGACGGTTTATGCCCAGTTCCTGAGCGATCAGACCGGGATTCCGGTGGAGATGATCGATGTGGTGCAGGGCGACAGTGATCGCATCAAGCAGGGCGGCGGCACGGGTGGGTCGCGGTCTGTGACTGTGCAGAACACGGCGACTTTGGCGACCGTGTCGGCGATGACCGAGGCGTTTGTGGCATTTTTGAGCGAGGAAGAGGGGGTGCCTGCCTCCGGCATTTCCTTTGATGATGAGCAGTTTCGGATTGAGGGGTCGAACATGACGCCTACGATGCTGGAGGTCGCTGAGATGGCTCGCGAGAAAGGGCGCGAGGACCTTTTGGTCCATGAACAGCGCACCAAGCTGGAGGCGCGCAGCTTCCCCAATGGCTGTCATGTTTCAGAAGTTGTGATTGATCCTGACACGGGTGTTGTGACTGTGGATCGCTATGCGGTCGTCGATGATTTTGGAAATCTTATCAATCCGATGCTGGCCGAAGGTCAGGTGCATGGGGGTGTTGTTCAGGGTATTGGGCAGGCGCTGACGGAGCATGTTCAGTTCGACGAGGACGGCCAACTGCTCACGGCAACGTTCATGGACTATGCCTTGCCCCGCGCCGACGACGTTCCCTACATCGGGTTCACGTCCGAGCCGGTGCCGTCCACTGCCAATGTCATGGGCATGAAGGGCTGTGGCGAGGCTGGTACGGTCGGCGCGTTGGCTGCGGTGTCCAATGCGGTGCAGGATGCGCTGTGGGAGCACGGCGTGCGGCAGGTGGATATGCCATTCACACCGATGAAGGTTTGGGACTTGATGAGGGATGCTCGGATCGCGGCTGAATAACGCCATTGCGCACTGGCTGCGCCGCCGCTTGCGCGCGGGTCTTCCCAAGGTGGACCCGCCCGTGCGCGGACAGACGATCCATGTCATTATCATTGACGGGACCATGTCGACCCTTGAGCCTGGCGACGAGACCAATGCCGGGTTGACCGCAAAGCTGCTGGAAGAGATGGGCAGCGCGGTGTCGTTGTATTACGAGCCCGGTCTGCAGTGGTCGCATTGGCGCAAGGCGGGCGATGTCGTCTTTGGCCGGGGGATCAACCGGCAGATTCGGCGGGCCTATGGCTATCTTGCGTCGCGGTATCGGCCCGGGGACAAGGTGTTCTTGCTGGGATATTCGCGAGGTGCCTATGCGGTGCGGTCGCTGGCGGGGATCATTGATCGCGTTGGCCTGTTGAGGCCGGAGACAGCGACGGAGCGCAATATCCGCGATGTCTATCGCCATTATGAGTGCAGCCCGGATGGGGATGCGGCACGGATTTTCGTGCGCAACAATTGCCATCCTTCGGTCGAGATCGAGATGATCGGCGTGTGGGACACGGTCAAGGCGCTGGGACTGAACATGCCGTTCCTGTGGCGGCTGAGCGCGCCGCGTCACGCCTTTCACAACCATCAGCTTTGCAAATCGGTGAAGCATGGGTTTCATGCGGTGGCGCGGAATGAGACGCGCGTCGCCTATGCTCCGGTGATGTGGGACACGACCGAGGGCTGGGACGGGCATCTGGTGCAGATGTGGTTCCGGGGCGTGCATGGCGATGTGGGTGGTCATCTGTCGGGGCGGCGGGCGTCGCGCCCGCTCGCCAATATTCCGCTGGTCTGGATGCTGGAGCAGGCGGAACGGTGCGGGTTGCCGTTGCCTGAGGGCTGGGCGGGGCGGTTTGTGCAGGATGCGTCGGCCCCGTCGATGGGGACATTTGTGGGTTTGGGGAAATGGTTCGTGACGCGGCGGCCGCGTCTGGTGGGTGTCGATCCGTCGGAGCGGGTGCATCCCACTGTGGCGCAGGCACCGCCGCCGCGGTCGTGGTCCGATTGGGTGGCGGATTTGCGGGGGACGGGGGCGGACGCTCTTTAGCCTGTGGCTAAAGTCGCCCCGCCCGCCGTCCCGTATTCAGCGTAGATTCATGATGATGCAGGTGGTGGAGCCTGTGGCATAGAGTTTGCCGTCATCCACGCCGCGGATTTCGCCCGTGGCCACGCCCGTGCTGCGCCCGGCGTGGTCGATGCGGCCCGTGCATTGGATTTCCATCCCCAGGGGGATGCCGCGGGTGATGTTGATCTTGTATTCCAGCGTCGTGTAGACGGATCCGGCGGGCACTTTGGTCATCACCGCGCAGGCCATGGCGCTGTCGAGGAGCGTGCCGTACCAGCCTCCATGCACAGTGCCCATCGGGTTGGTTACGTCGAATTCCGGGGTGCCGCGGAAGGTGACTTCGCCGTCTTTGACTGCGTGCAGCGCGTATCCCAGCGTGTGGCCGATGGGGGGACCCGGCACTGTGCCGGCCAGAATGCCCTGCATGAAGGCGAGGCCGGACATGGAGAGAAGTTCGTCCTGGCTGGGCAGGTCGGCCATGGTTTGGGCGAGGCGGGGCATGGTAACGTCTCCGGGTCGTGATGCCGGGACGGTAGTGGGATCAGACCGATTGGTCTAGTGGGAAGTGGTGGCGGGGGCCAGCCCCCGTCGCCTTTGGCGACTCCCCCGGGATTTTTCGAAACAGGGAATTCGAACCGGTCCGCTTTAGCGGCAAAGGCCGTCGGGCGGTCTTTGAGGTGAGAATGGGCGGAGCCCAGGACCCGTCCGCGCAGCGGCAAACGCCGTGGGGTGGCGCCCTTCTCGCGCACCGCTGTGCCGCACGCTTGTTGAGGTGAGAATGGGTGGGGCTGAGCTTCGGCGTGTGCGGGGTTGCGTGCCAGAGACGGTTTGTGAGGCTTGGGTCTACGCCACATTGCGCATCTGTGTCGGGCGGACGAGGCCCAAGGCGCGGCAAACCTTCAATGTGAGGTCGGGGCGGTTGAGCGTGTAGAAGTGTAGTTTGTCGACCCCTTCGCTGATCAGTGTGTCGCAGAGGTCTGCGCAGTGCGTGAGGGCGAAGAGGTGCGCGCGGTCTTCGCGTTCGGCCCGGTCGAAGGCTGTGGCCGTGGCTGCTGGGATCGGTGTGCCGCAGATGTCTGCAAATTTGCGGGCGCGCGCCCAATTGGCGACGGGGAAGATGCCCGGCGTGATCGGGGCGGTGATGCCTGCGGCGGCGCAGGCGTCGCGGAAGCGCAGGAAGCTGTCGGGCTCGAAGAAGAATTGGGTGATGGCTTCGGATGCGCCTGCGTCGAGCTTTGCCTTGAGCCAGTCGATGTTTTGTTGGGCCGAGGCCGCGTCCGGGTGGCTGTCGGGGTAGGCGCCCACGCGGATTGTGAACTGGTTCAGGTCGGCGAGGGCGCGGATCAGGTCGATGCTGTTGGCAAAGCCGTCGGGATGCGCCTCGAACGCGCCGCCGCCGGGGGCGTCGCCGCGCAGGGCCACGATGTCCTTGACCCCGCTTTTGGCGTAGCGCTGGGCTGTGGCCAGCACGTCATCGCGGCTTTGGCCCGTGCAGGTGAGGTGGGCGGCGACTGGAAGGCCGGAAGTTTTGCGCAAGGTTTGCGCGGCTTCCTGTGTCAGGGATTGTGTTGTGCCGCCCGCGCCGTATGTGACGGAGACGAAGCGGGGGTTCAGGGGGGCGAGGGCCTGCACCGTGTCCCAGAGGTGGAACGACGCATCGAGTGACTTCGGGGGGAAGGTTTCGAACGACAGGGCGACGTCGGGTGTGGGCATAGGGGGCTCCTTTGGGCTTGTTGCAGGATGCCCTGCCGGGTATTTTGAAGCAAATTCATAACTCTCATCATCAACATGAGTTCTGTATGCATATCGAGTTTCGACACCTGCGCACGATCAAGGCCATTCACGAGGCGGGCGGGCTCGCGCGGGCGGCGGATCAGCTTCACATCACCCAGTCTGCGCTGAGCCATCAGATCAAGGGGTTGGAGGATCAGGCGGGGGTGGAGCTGTTTGTGCGCCGGTCAAAGCCTTTGAAGCTGTCGGCGGCGGGGTTGCGGTTGTTGCGGCTGGCGGAGCAGGTCTTGCCCCAGGTGGAGGCGGCGGCAGCGGAGTTTTCGGCCTTGCGTGATGGGTCCTCGGGGCGGCTGCACATTGCCATTGAGTGTCACGCCTGTTTCGAGTGGCTGTTTCCTGTGCTGGAAGTGTTTCGGAAGAGTTGGCCGGATGTGGATGTGGACATTCGACCCGGCCTTGCCTTTGACGCGCTGCCTGCGCTGATGAAGGAGGAGGTGGATCTGGTGGTGTCGTCGGATCCGGAGAATCTGCCCGGTGTCACCTTTGTCGAACTCTTTGATTATGCGCCGGTTTTCGTGGCGTCCTCGACCCATCCGTTGGCGCAGAAGCCTTATGTGGAGGCCAGGGATTTTCGGGATCAGACGTTAATTACCTATCCGGTGGAGCGGACGCGGTTGGATGTGTTCAGTCAGTTGCTGATCCCGGCGAAGGTGGAGCCCGCGGCGGTGCGGCAGGCGGAATTGACTGCGGTGATTTTGTTGTTGGTGGCGTCTAATCGTGGGGTGTCGGTGCTGCCCGATTGGGTGGTGCGGGAGGTTAAGTATTCGAGTGATTACGTGACCCGGCCCTTGACCAAGGATGGGCTGACCCGGCGGCTTTATGCGGCGGTGCGGGAGGATGATCTGGGTAAGCCGTATATGGAAAAGCTGATTGATCTGGCGCGGGTTGAGGCGCGGAAGTTGCAGGCGGCGTGAGGTCGGGGGCGGCTCGGTTGCTGCGCAAATGCGCCCGCCCGCCGACCCTGTGGAGTTAGATTAGCTTTACGATTTGCTTGCCGACGTTTTTGCCCTCGAGAAGGCCGATGAAGGCTGTGGGGGCGTTCTCCAGCCCCTCGACGATGTCTTCGACGACGTTGATGTCGCCGCTCAGGACCTTGGGCGCGACTTCGGCTAAGAATGTTGGGAAACGGTCCCAGTGGTTCGAGATGATGAAGCCGTTGACCGACAGGAACTTGATGAGGATGGGCCGCCAGAGCGTGGGGGCCGAAAGTGGCGTGTCGGCGCCTGCGCCCAGGCCACCAGCATTGTACCACGAGATCATGCCGCAGACGGGGATGCGCCCGTGCGGGTTCATCAGCGGCATGACCGCTTCCAGCACCTTGCCGCCGACATTTTCGAAATAGATGTCGATGCCGTCTGGGCATGCGTCCTTGAGTGCGGCGCGCAGGGGTTTGGCATCGGCATGGGCGCGGTGGTCGATGCAGGCGTCGAAGCCGAAAGTCTCCTTGGCCAGCACGCATTTGTCCGCGCCGCCCGCGATCCCGACTGTACGCAGGCCCAGTGACTTGGCAAGTTGGCCGACCATAGAGCCGACGGGGCCTGTGGCTGCGGCCACGACCAGTGTTTCGCCGGATTTGGGCCGTCCATGTTCCATCAGCCCATGCCAGCCGGTGAAGCCGGGCATGCCCAGCACGCCGAGGGCCGCCGTGACGGGGCCAGCGTTCGGGTCGAGTTTGCGCAGCATTTTCGCATCGGCGACGGCGTGGGTGGCCCACCCGAGCATGCCGAATACCATGTCGCCGGGTGCAAAGCCGTCCGCGTTGGAGGTCAGCACCTCGCCCACACCGCCGCCTTCCATCGTGCCGCCGATGGGCACGGGGGAGGCATAGGATTTGGCATCATCCATTCGGCCGCGCATGTAGGGATCGAGCGACATGTAGTGAACGCGGACCAGTACTTCGCCGTCGCCCGGCGTCGGAACGGGGGCCGTTTCGAGCGAGAAATTGTCGGGCGTGGGCGCGCCGTTGGGGCGGCGGGCGAGGGTGATGTGCTGCATCTGGTCGGGCATGGTCGTCCTTTCGCGTTTGGCGGGAACTCAACAGGTCTGTCCCCCCTTGGCAACCGTGTAGCACGCAGCTATAGCGCGCCCTTGATCTTTCCCATGCCCCGGAGCGTCCCCATGCAAGGCAGCGCAAATCTCAACATCATGATGAAGGCCGCGCGCAAGGCGGGCCGGTCGCTGGTCAAGGACTTCCGCGAGGTGGAGAACCTGCAGGTGTCGATGAAGGGGGCGGGCGACTTTGTGTCCAAGGCCGATCTGGCCGCCGAGGAGATCCTGAAGGAGGAACTGCGTACCGCCAGGCCCAATTATGGCTGGTTGGCTGAAGAGGGTGGTGAAGAGGATGGCGAGGACCCGACCCGCCGCTGGATCGTGGACCCGCTGGATGGCACCACGAATTTTCTGCACGGGCTGCCCCATTGGGCGGTCTCCATCGCGCTGGAGCATAAGGGGCAGGTTGTCGCCGGTGTTGTCTATGACGCTGCCAAGGACGAGATGTTTTTTGCCGAGAAAGGCAGTGGTGCCTTTATGAACGATAGCCGCTTGCGGGTGTCGGGGCGGCGGCAGTTGATCGAGTGTGTCTTTGCCACGGGCCTGCCCTTTGGCGGGCGGTCGGATTTGCCTGAGACGTTGAAGGAGCTGGCGCGGTTGATGCCAACCTGTGCCGGTGTGCGGCGTTTTGGGTCGGCGGCACTGGATTTGGCGTACGTTGCTGCGGGTCGCTATGATGGCTATTGGGAACGGCGTTTGAATGCCTGGGACATCGCTGCCGGGTCGCTGATCGTGCGTGAGGCCGGTGGGCTGGTTGAGCCGCTGACCGAGAGCGGCAGCATTCTGGACGATGGCGAGATAATTTGTGCCAACGAGAACATGTTTTCTCAGCTGGCCAAGATCATCCGCGCCTAGGGTTTCGCATCCGAGGGGTGATTGACCCCGTCATGCCATGGCATCGGTTCGTGCTCGGCCGGGTTCACGCCTTCGAGTGCGCCCATGTTCACGCCGATCTCATCCGGGTTTGAGCGGCGGTTGTGGTACATATAGATGCCGCAGATGCTGCAGAAGTGGTGTTTGGCCGTGTTGGTGCCCCATTGGTAGCGCGTGAGCTTGTCCCCGCCTTGCAGGATTTTGACGCCGTTCTTCGGTGCCGTGACCGCCGGTGCTGCGCGGCGGCGGCAGAAGGAGCAGTCGCAGCGGGCGGCGGTTGCTAGCCCGTCAGTGAGAGTGACGTCGAGCACGACGGCGCCGCAGTGGCAGGTAGCTTTCATCGTCTGACCTTTGGGATGCGGGAGGTTGAATAGCGTGCCTCTGGGTGGGGCGGGTGCCCGTCGGTGCGCCGCCAGAAGCCGGGGCCGCCGAGCCGCAGCCAGAGTGGGATTGTGAGCAGAATACCGACGATGAACCCGCCCGCATGGGCCCAGTAGGCGACGCCGCCTGCATTCGGGTCACTGCCGACGCCGCCGATGAACTGCATCCCGAACCAGAGCGCCAGCATGATCCATGCCGGGATCGGGAAGACGCGGAAGATGATAATCAGGATCAGCAGGATGTCGATCCGTGCCTTGGGGAACAGCAGGAGGTACGCGCCCATGACCCCTGCGATGGCGCCGGAGGCTCCGACGACTGGGACGATGGAATCGGGGGCCGACAGGATGTGGATCATCCCTGCGGCGACGCCGCTGGCGATGTAGAAGCCGAGAAAACGCCCATGCCCCATCTCGTCTTCGACATTGTCGCCGAAGATGTAGAGGAAGAGCATGTTGCCCCCCAGATGCAGCCAGCCGCCGTGGAGGAACATGGAGCTGACGAGCGTGAGGGCGCCCTCGCCTGTCACGACCCGGGCGGGGATTGCGGCGTAGTCGAAGAAGAAGCGGCTGAGGGCGCGTTCGTCGGAGAACAGGCCGACATAGCTGAGGAACACCAGGATGTTCACGGCCATCAGCGCGTAGGTGATGTAGGGCGTGCGGCCTGATGGGTTGTGATCACGGATCGGAAACATGCCCCGACACTTGGCTGGCGCGGGGCCGGGGTCAAGGGGCGTGCCGGAAACCGACACGGTTTCCGGTCCGTTTTCTGTGTCAGAAAACGGCGCCGCCTCAGCTCGCAGCGCCCAGCAGGACTGCGTTTCCGCCTGATGCGGTGGTATCCACGCAGACGTGTCGTTCGATCAGTGCGTGCGCGCCGTCGGGGTGGCCAGTGATCAGCGGGATGATCGGGCCGTCGCGTTTTGCAAGTGCCTGTGCAATGGCGCGGCCCGTGTCCGTGTCGCCCCACCAGAGCACGCCGCCATAGGCCGGGCCGTCGGTGAGTGTGGACGGCTCTACGGCCCCCGACGCCTCGACCGCGATGCCGCCGCACGCGCGCACGGCCTCTGCCTGTGCGGCTGCTGTTTCGGTGCCCGGACCGGCGCAGAGCAGGGCGGGGCGGGTTTGGCGGCTGTGCAGATTGGATTCACCTGTGGGGCCGGGCAGCGAGGCGCTGCTGTGGTTTTGGGTTTCGGTTTTGGGCAGCGCGGGCAACGGAGCCGCCTTTGACCATGCTTCGGATGCTTGCACGGGTGTCATGGCGCGGAACCGGAGCAGGTAGTCCGGCCCGCCCGCTTTCGGCCCTGTGCCGGACAGGCCGTGCCCACCAAAGGGTTGGCTGCCGACGATGGCGCCGATCTGGTTGCGGTTGACATAGAGGTTGCCCGCGCTGATCCGGTCCGTCACGTGCTGCACGCGGTCGTCGATCCGCGTGTGCAGGCCGAAGGTCAGCCCGTAGCCCGTGCGGTTGATGGCGTCGATCACTTGGTCGAGGTCGTGCGCCTTGTAGGTGGCGATGTGCAGGACGGGGCCGAAGATTTCGCGGTCCAAGTCTTCGATGCCGCTCACGCGGATCAGGGTGGGCGCGATGAAGTGGTCGTCTGATGGTGTTTTCAGCTGGTGAAGGAGCCGTCCCTGCGCCTGCGCGTTCGCGATGTATGTGGCGATGATGGCGTGTGCTTCGCTGTCGATGACGGGGCCGACATCCGTCGACAGGTGCCAGGGGTGCCCGACCTGGAGCGCGTCCATCGCCCCCATCAGCATCTCGGTTAGGTGGAGTGCGATGTCTTCCTGCACATAGAGGCAGCGGAGGGCGGAGCAGCGTTGGCCTGCGGATTGGAAGGCGCTTTCGATGATGCTGCGGACGGCCTGTTCGGGCAGGGCGGTGCTGTCCACGATCATGGCGTTGAGCCCGCCGGTTTCGGCAATGAGCGGTGTGCCGGGCGCTGCGTTGTCTGCGAGGCTGGCGCGGATGCGTAGTGCGGTTTCGGTGGAGCCGGTGAAGGCGACCCCGGACACGCGCGCGTCGGCGGTGAGGGCGGCACCGATGTCGCCTGCGCCTAGTAGGAGTTGCAGGACGTGGAGAGGGACGCCTGCCTCGTGCAGGAGCGAGATGGCGCGGTGGGCGATGACGGGCGTTTGCTCGGCTGGTTTGGCCAGCACTGCGTTGCCGGCGGCAAGCGCCGCGGCGATCTGGCCGGTGAAGATGGCGAGCGGGAAGTTCCAGGGAGAGATGCAGGTGAAGGTGCCTGCGGGCGCGCTATCGTCGGCTTGAGTGGCGTAGTAGCGGAGGAAATCGACAGCCTCGCGCAGTTCGGCGACGGCGTCGGGCAGGGTTTTTCCGGCCTCGCGGGCGAGCAGGGCAAAGAGTTCGCCGAAGTGCTGTTCGTAGAGGTCGGCGGCGGTGTTGAGGATGGCGCGGCGTTGGTCTGCCGGTGCATCCCATGGTGCGGCGTCTGCGTATGCCTGTTTGGCCATGGTGGGCGTTGCCCAAGACACCTGCCCCACCGTGTCGGAGGGGTGGGCGGGGTTGAGAGCGGTTGTGCTTTCGCCTTGTCCGGGCGTGATGGTCATAGACTTAGCGTGCCACTGATGCTGCGCGAAGGGCGCGCGGGCGGTTTCGATCTGATCGAGCGTTGGCAGGTGTGTGAGGTCGAAGCCCTGCGAATTGCGCCGTTCGGGGGCAAAGAGCGCGGGGCCATCCGGAATGGTGATCGGGGTGTCTTGGAGTGTGTCGAATGGATCGGCGGCGACGACCTCTGGGGGGACGTACTCGTCCACGATCTGGTTGACGAAACTGGAATTTGCCCCGTTTTCCAGGAGACGCCGCACCAGGTAGGCGAGCAGGTCGCGGTGTGCGCCCACGGGTGCGTAGATGCGGCAGCGGGTGTTCTGGGCGCGCATCACCATTGTATGCAGCGCCTCGCCCATGCCGTGAAGCCGTTGGAATTCAAAGGGTTGGCCGTCGGCCATGTGCAGGATGGCTGCGACGGTGTGCGCGTTGTGCGTGGCAAATTGGGGGTAGATGCGGTCAGTCAGCCCAAGCAGCTTGCGCGCATTGGCAATGTAGGAGACATCGGTGGCCGCCTTGCGGGTGAAGACGGGGAAGCCAGCGACGCCCTCGACCTGGGCGCGCTTGATCTCGGTGTCCCAATACGCGCCCTTGACCAGCCGCACCATCACCTTGCGGTCGTGCCGTGTCGCCATGTCATGGATCGCGTCGATGGTGATGCCTGCGCGCGGACCATAGGCCTGTACGACGATGCCAAACCCGTCCCAGCCTGCCAGCGCCGCTTCGCCCATCACCGCGTCGATCACCTGTAGGGAAAGCGACAGGCGGTCGGCTTCTTCCGCATCGACGTTGAGGCCCATGCCGGCGGAGGCAGCGAGCAGGGTCAAAGAGCGGAGGCGCGGCACTAAATCGCGCATCACGGCATCTACCTGTGCGCGTTCGTAGCGGGGGTGCAAGGCCGACAGCTTGACCGAGATGCCAGGGTTTTCGCGGATGTCATCCGAGGTGCAGGCCCGCGCGATGGCCGAGATGGCGCGCGAGTAGCTCAGGTGGTAGCGGCGCGCATCCGCTTCGGTCAGCGCGGCCTCACCCAGCATGTCGTAAGAATAGGTGAAGCCCTTCGCCTCCATCCCGGCGGCGCGGTCCATGGCGCTGTCGATGTCTTCGCCCAACACGAACTGGCGGCCCATTTCCTTCATCGCGCGGGATACGGCGGTGCGGATCACAGGTTCGCCCAGTCGTTTGATGGCGCCGCGCAGATGCCCGATGGGGCCGGGTTGATCGTCATCCAGCACCCGGCCTGTGAGCATAAGGGCCCAGGTGGATGCATTGACCAGTGTGGACGTTGAGTGGCCCAGGTGCTTGCCCCAGTCGGACGGCGCGATCTTGTCCTCGATCAGCGCGTCGATGGTGTCGGCGTCGGGGACGCGCAGGAGCGCTTCGGCGAGGCACATCAGCGCGATGCCTTCGTCAGTGGAGAGCCCGTATTCGGCCAGAAATGTCTCCATCAGTCCCGGCGCGGATTGGGTGCGAATGGCGGTGACGAGCTGCGTTGCTGCTGCGCAGATGGCAGCGCGGTCGCTCGGGGTCAGTTCGGCCTGCCGGATGAGAGATTGAAGGGTTGTGTCGGAGCAGGCGTACATGCCTGCATCGAGTTGTAGGGCGATATTCGGGTCGATGTCGCGTGGCATGGCACTTTCCCTTTTCGTTTTGCATAGTATATCACCGCTGGAGAAGGTGTAATTTCCAAACTGACAGGGTGTGGCAGAACAAATGGTAAGGCAGCAGGCGGACACACCGCAAAAACAGTCAGTCGCGCTGGACCGGCTGGATCAATCGATTCTCGCTGCACTGGCCGAGGATGGGCGGATCAGCATCACCGACCTTGCTGTGCGCATCGGTCTGTCCAAGTCGCCGACGCAAGCGCGGCTTCGTCGTTTGGAAAAGTCTGGCATCATCATGGGATACCGCGCGCTGCTCGACCCGATTTCGCTTGGGCTGGACCACGTGGCCTTTGTCGAAGTGCGGTTGAGCGACACACGTGAAGCGGCCTTGCGGGCGTTTAACGCGGCCGTGCAACAGGTGCCCGAGATCGAACAGGCCCACATGATCGCAAGCCATTTTGACTATCTACTCAAGGTTCGGACGCGCAACATGGCGCATTATCGTCAGTTTCTGGGGGACGTGATTTCCGGTCTGCCGCATGTCGCGTCCACATCGACCTATGTGGCGATGGAGGCTGTCAAAGAGGTGATGCTACCGGGACTGGACTGACCCAGAACTTGACCGAACCGTCGGCAGCGTCATTTTTGCTGCTATGAAACAGTTTATCTCAGCCCTTGTGATAGCGTGCGCGCCTGTATCCGTGCTCGCCTGTCCTGCGGCGCCCGACATCGCCAAAGAGCTTGCAACACTTATTGCAGAGGCCAATGCCGCGCCCAATGAACGCGCAGGCCGTGCGGCGTCGGACAAGATGTGGCAAATGTGGTTGCGGGCGCCCGATGCCGCAGCACAGGAGGTGCTGGATCGCGGAATGCGCCAGCGCGGCGACTTTGATTTTGCCGGGGCCTACGAGAGTTTTGATGCCTTGGTAGTCTACTGCCCGAACTACGCCGAAGGCTACAATCAACGTGCCTTTACCAACTTCTTGAGAGAGGACTTCGCGGCGGCGCTCAGCGATTTGGATCGGGCGCTGTCCCTGTCGCCGGATCACGTGGGTGCGCAATCAGGGCGCGCACTGACATTGATGAACCTTGGGCGCCGCGACGAGGCTCGGGCACAGCTTGAAGCGGCGCTCAAGAACAATCCTTGGCTGTCGGAACGTCACCTGCTTGCCGACGGTGCGCCCTTGGGAACTCTGGGCGAAGAGCTGTAATCGCAGCCTTGAGGTCATGCGCCTGATTGCCTATCACACATGAGACGCGGGCGTGATGGAATGGTAGACATATCGGACTTAAAATCCGAAGGGCTGACGCCCGTGTGGGTTCGAGTCCCACCGCCCGTACCATAACTCTGGAAAATTGTAGCGGTCTTGGCACTGACCCCGGCAGCGAAATTAAGCTGCCGGTAATAGCGCTCGCATAAGTAGCTGGTCAGTTCAGGTGGGAGCGTCCGAACGGCTCCTGCGAAATGCCAAGGAACATGTCATGCCAGCATCGGGTTACAGCCGGTTGTTTTTGTCTCGTTTCAACACCTTGCTGTTCAAGGCTGTTGCGATGACCGCCGTGCTGACCATATCGGTTTTGGTGGCGATGGTGGCGTTTGATTACACCGCACAACGCAACTTGTTGCATTCGGAAATGGCATCCCGCGCGGAAAACGTGACCGAGTTGCTCGCAATGCAGATGGGCGGATCCATCAAGTTCGACAATGAAGTTGCCATAAGAGAGATCGCCAATAGCGTCCTGTCAGCCGCGGAGCCCGAAGCGCGCGCTGTGTTCGTCACGGGCCCAGACGGCGAGGTCATGTACGCCACGTCGCTCGGCGCGGATGCCTCCCTGGACCCGCGCGCCATCGCGCGCGAAGTGATTGAAACGGGGCAGGCGGTTCGGTCCGCAGATGGCATGATCGTGGCTTACCCAGTTTTCTTCGGTTCAGATCAGGGGATGGCTGGCACCGTCGTCACGACTTGGGATGATGCGCGCATCATTTCTTTGCTTGGTCAAAACCAGATGAGTGCCGTTGCTGTTGCCACCGGTGTTTTCCTTGTGACGATGGCCTTCGTGATCGTTTACGCATGGTACGATGTGTCGCGACCGCTGAACCGGATCGCATCGGTGATGAAGTCGATGTCCCGCAAACGCTACGACATCGACGTTCCAGGCACGCAGCGCGGGGACGAGATTGGCAATATCGCACGCCGGCTGGATGGTTTCAGGGCGGCATTGGCCAAGGCGCAGAAAGGTCAGCGCGAGAGTGCTTTCAAAAGTGCCGCTTTCGAAGGATCGACAGCCCCGATGATGATGGTGGACGAGCAAGGGCGCATAACTTTCACCAACCCGGCTTGCGTGGCATTGCTGGATGATTTGTTGCCTGCACTTATAGACCTCTGGCCTGACGCAAGCGGGGATGGCTGGATTGGCGCCGACCTGAGCAGTCTGGACGGATTTGGTGACCTTCTGGGGCAAGCCGGATCGGAAGACACGGCCGAAACCGGATCCACGGTTCTGCGCGTCGGCGGCAGGCATGTACGCGTGACGATAAGTCCCGCCTGTGATGACGCAAGTCAAACGATCGGCGCGGTTGTAGAGTGGTCCGAGCAAACAGTGGCCCATCGAAATGCCGCACTGCTTGGTGGGATCGACAGCACCCAGATGCGCATTGAATTCGATGCACACGGCCGGTGCACGGACATCAATGCCGTGGCAACGGCGCGTTTGAAACTGTCATCGTATGACCTGAAACATTTGTCTCTCAATGCGATCCTCGCACCGGTGCAGTCCACAGCCGATATGC
Organism: Tateyamaria sp. syn59; assembly: GCF_007995245.1. Taxonomy (GTDB): domain Bacteria; phylum Pseudomonadota; class Alphaproteobacteria; order Rhodobacterales; family Rhodobacteraceae; genus Tateyamaria. The sequence continues at coordinate 522,260 of NZ_VCBA01000002.1, read as the reverse complement.
CGGTCGATGTCTTGGATGCGTTGGCGAACGGCGATGGCATCCACGGCAAGATTGACCTGCTGCGGCCTGATCACGAGCGGGTCGTTGTTGATGGCACTTTCATCAACGTATCGGCAGAGGATGGCACATTGGAACGGTGTATTCTGATTGGAACGGACGTGACCGAGGCGGAGGCCGAAGTGCGTGACGTGCGCGATCAACAGACGCGCCTTTCCGACGAGCAGGCCAAAGTGGTGGCGGCACTTGGCCAAAGCCTCCAGTGCCTATCCGACGGCGACTTGACGCTGGAGCTGTCGGAGCCGTTTCCGCCCGACTACGAGAAGCTGCGGCAGGATTTCAACCATGCGCTGGTCGGACTTCGTGATGCGATGTCAACCGTGACGCACAATGTCGATTCGATCCGCAGCGAAACGACTGAAATCACGAGCGCTGCTGATGATTTGTCCCGTAGAACCGAACGGCAGGCCGCCACGCTCGAAGAAACGGCGGCAGCGCTGGACGAACTGACATCTTCGGTTCGGTCGGCGGCGGAAGGCGCAGATGCGGCGAGTAAGATGTCTGAAGACGCGCAGCACAACGCAGAACAGGGCGGAGAGATTGCGCGCAAGGCCGTCGTTGCCATGGATGGAATCAAGGCGTCCTCGCAGGAGATTTCAAAGATCACCTCAGTCATCGACGATATCGCCTTTCAAACCAATCTGCTGGCGCTCAATGCTGGTGTGGAGGCTGCCCGCGCGGGCGAAGCGGGTCGCGGATTTGCTGTTGTTGCCACTGAGGTGCGAGCGCTTGCGCAAAGGTCGTCAGAGGCCGCGCGCGAGATCAACACGTTGATCTCCACCAGTGGCGAACAGGTCCAGCAAGGGGTGGACTTGGTCGATCGCACCGGTACAGCGCTCGCAGCTATCGTATCTTCGGTCGATGATATTTCGAACCGCGTCGCCGAAATCGCAAGCTCGGCCCGCCAACAGTCCGCCGGTTTGAATGAGATCAACGCAGCGGTGAATGAGTTGGACCATGTCACACAGCAGAATGCCGCAATGTTCGAGGAAACGACAGCTGCGAGCCATGCACTCACCGGTGAGGCAGATGCTCTTGCCGAGGCGGTTGCGAAATTCAACATTGGCACCAGCCGAACAATGACACACACTGCGGATCAAGCGGCAAAAACGCGACTGGAGGTTTCACCGGCGCCAGACCTACATGGCGCGTTGGCTCTGAAGCCCGAACCTGAAACAGAATCCGTCGCAACCGGGTGGGAAGAGTTTTGATCCGATTTGCCTGCAGAAAACTGCGATTGAACCCAGTGTGTTGTGACGACGAACACGCGACGCAAACCGGTCAATTGAGGATGGGCGCTATCGACCTGTCTGTGCTCCCAGAGCGACCCAAAAACGTATGCGCCGCACACAATACGGCGCAGCCCAGTTAAGGGCGTTGTGTGACGCATACTCCGTCGAGCGCTCGCATCGGTCGAGGTGACACATGACGTCAGTCACGCACACCTGAGAACCGGTCTTGCCAAGCGCTCCGATCATCGTCGCTGATTTTTTTGAAAAGATTGTCAGGGACATTGAATGTTTGTCCGGGCGGCAACTGGGCCAGCGCGTCCTCGGCTTGGTCGGGCCACTTCAGTTCTTCCAGCCCAAAGGCGCCTGCCATCTGGGCGGATGCGTCCGGAACAAACGGTGCTGAAAGTGCTGCGTACAGTGCTATCAGGTTCAGGCCCAAACGGATCTGCATGGCTGCACGTGCCTCGTCTTCCTTGATCGTGGCCCAAGGCGCCGCCGTTTGAAGATACTCGTTGCCGGACACCCAAATTGCCCGCAATTCCTGGGCTGACTTCCGCACTTCCATGGCATCCATCAACGCGATGTATCGTGCGATCCGCATATCCAGATCGGCGATAAGCGCTTGTTCCGCGGGTCCATATGTGCCGCCATCCGGCACAACCTCGCCGAACTTTGAGCGGCAGAACTTGGTGACGCGGCTGACAAAGTTGCCCAACACATCAGCCAGATCTTTGTTCACGCCTTGCTGGAACAGCTCCCAGGTGAATTCGGAATCGGATGTTTCGGGGCAGTTCGACAAAAGCCACCAGCGCCAATAGTCAGCCGGCAGGATCTGCAGCGCCTGGTCCATGAACACGCCGCGCCCCTGGCTTGTCGAGAACTGCCCGCCATCATAGTTCAGGTAGTTGAACGATTTGAGGTGATCGACCATCTTCCATGGCTCGCCTGAACCCAGGATTGTGGCCGGGAAGCTGAGCGTATGGAAGGGCACGTTGTCCTTTCCCATGAACTGGGTGTAGCGCACATCATCCGCGCCCTTGTCGGTCCGCCACCAGCGCTCCCAGTCGGCGCCGCCCTGTGCATCTGCCCATTCGCCAGCGCATGCGATGTATTCGATGGGGGCGTCGAACCATACGTAAAACACCTTGCCCTCCATGCCGGGCCAGTCTGCGTCCCCGCGGCGTACCGGGATGCCCCAGTCGAGGTCGCGCGTGATCCCACGGTCTTGCAGGCCGTCGCCGTCATGCAGCCATTTCTTGGCGATAGATGTGGTCAGTACCGGCCAATCTGTCTTGCTGTCGATCCACGCATCCAAATTGTCCTTGAGGGCAGATTGGCGCAGGTACAGATGCTTGGTCTCGCGCACTTCAAGATCGGTCGAACCCGAGATCGCGCTGCGCGGATCAATTAGATCAGTAGGGTCCAGTTGCTTGGTGCAGTTTTCGCATTGATCCCCGCGCGCCTTGTCATAACCGCAATTGGGGCACGTCCCCTCGATGTACCGGTCGGGCAGAAACCGCCCGTCCGCGTGCGAATAGACCTGTTTTTCAGTCACTTCTCGGATCAGGTCCGCGTCGGCGAGCCGTCCGGCAAAGTGCTGCGTCAGCGCGTGGTTCTGGGGCGAGGAAGAGCGACCAAAATGGTCGAAAGACAGCCGGAACCCCTTGGCAATCTCAGCCTGGATCGCATGCATCTCCGCGCAGTAGTCGGCGACGGGCTTGCCTGCCTTTGCTGCCGCCAGCTCGGCTGGTGTGCCATGTTCGTCTGTGGCGCACAGAAACAGCACCTCGTTTCCTCGCGCACGCTGGTAGCGGGCATATAGGTCTGCGGGCAATTGGCTGCCAATCAGGTTTCCAAGGTGCTTGATGCCGTTGATATACGGGATCGCGGATGTGATCAGGTGACGCTGCATGCTGGGCCTTTTCATGGTTGCGGACCGTGTAGCAGCGGGATGTCGCGTGGAAAAGGCCCCTTACTTCCGGTCGCGGCTGCGGCCCAGCAAACGTCCGATTTGGAAAGAGGTGCGCGGCGCATAGACGTAGCGTGTCCGTTCGGCAGGCGTGGCGCGTGCGCGCATTCGGGCAAGGCCGAAGACGATCAGCACGACGTGACCCACAGCGATCATTCCAAAAAGGGCGGGCGGGCCAAAGGCGTCGATCAGTACTGTGGCCGCGAAAGGCGCGGCAATGGCCCCCAAAGCGAAGTAGAACATCAGGGCTGCCGACAGCTCGACGCGCTCGGATGCATCGGCAAAATCGTGAGCGTGTGCGGCGGCGACAGAGTAGATCGGGAAGGTCGTCAACCCGAAGACGCCTGCGGTGATCATGATGCCTGCGGGGCTCAGACCGGTGGTAAATGCTGTGATACCGCAACTTGCGACGGCGGCGCCCGACAGCCAGATCAGCACCCAGCGTCGGTCGTATTTGTCGGCGAGCCAGCCCACAGGGTATTGCGCCAGCGCGCCGCCCAAGACAAAGGCGGCCATGAACCACGCGATCTGTTGGGTGGTCAACCCGACCTCTTGCCCATAGATCGGGCCCACCATGCGGAAGGACGCGCTGGACAGGGCGGCGACGACGACGCCAGCTGCGGCCAGAGGGGAGCGTTGCGCAGCGAGGCGCGGGCGCAAGCGCGGGGCGGAGGGTGTTTCCGGTTGTTTGACCGTTGTTAGTGTAAGCGGCAACAGGGCCGCGCAACAGACGATGGCCAAGATGTTGTAGCTGACATAACTCGCCGGTTCGAGGACGCCGATGACCAGTTGCGCGGCCAGTGACGCGCCCATGTCCATCAGGCGGTAAACGGCCATGGTGCGGCCGCGCGTTTCGTTCGTGACCTTGGATTGCAGCCACGCCTCGATCACGGTGTAGCATCCGGCCACACACATGCCTGATGCGACCCGCATGACGGCCCAGGCCAGAGGGTCAACAACCAGCATGTGGGCCAACAGTCCGATGGCCCCGGCCGCTGTGAAGGCAGCAAAAGCGCGGCTGTGCCCGACGCTGCCCATCAGCCGTGGTGCCCACCAGCATCCGATGAAAAAGCCCAGAAAATGCGCCGAACCCAGAAGGCCGATTTCCTGTCGGGTGAAGTCCAGCACCAGGCCCGACAGCGCATCAAGCGGGCCAAGCGCGCCCGAGCTGAGTTGCAGCAGAATGACCGATAGAAACAGGGCCGCGAAGGAAATGAGCATACGCATTGCACCGCCCTTGTGGCGCAAGTGCAGTGCCGTTCCTATCAGCTATTCGACGGGATGGCGTCGTTTTTAGCCTGCTGCGCTGATTTCTGCGGTGATGTCGATGTCGACGCTGTTGTCGACGAGGTCGGCGTAACCCGTGGCGCCAAAGTCGCGTCGGTCCACACGGCCGTTCAGGATGACGGTGAGTTGGGAGAAATCTTCGGCTGCGCTGCCACGTTGACGGAAGAGGCCTGCATCAAAGCGGACGTTGCGGGTGACGCCGCGCAGGGTCAGATCTCCGTCCAGCGTGGCGCCATCCGAGATGCGCCCGCTTGGGCCGAGTTGTACGCGTGTCGATCGGAACTGCGCTGTGGGGTGGGTGGCCGCATCAAGCACAGACGCGGATTTCAGCGCTTCGGTCGCAAAGATCAGCCCGGTGCGGGCGCGGCGCACATCGGCCCGGACAATAGCGGTAGAAGCGGCAAGGTTGTCGGGGTCGACTTTCAAGTCGGCCTGACTGATCGGCACAGTCCCTTGGACCGGGGCGCCGCTGAGCATGAATGTGTAGGTGATCGTGGCGCCCCCGTTGCCCAGCCGGTAAGGCGTGGGGCCTGCGAGCGTGGTGCGCGGGGCGAGCGATGCGAGAGCGCAAAGCAGAAGGTGGCGGCGGTGCATGGCGGTGTCCTGTGCGTGTGCATGATACAAGTGTAACACGCCCAGGCTGCAATTATTCGGCCGCTCACGCGGCCTTGATCGTTGCGGAGACGCGCGGCAGTGGCTGGCCCGGCTGGCGCGTGATCTCCCACGCCCGTTCAGGGGCGGTGCGCGCCCGCAGGCGGGTGAGTGTCCAGCGTCCCGGGGTGCCCTTGTGATCTGTGCTCAGATGCCAGCGGCTTTCCACGCCCTGCGCGCCGCCCATGCCTGGGGTCAACAGCAGACCCAGCGGGGCCTGACCCTTGCCCGCACCGCCATTTTCCGCAGCCAGGTGCATCCGCCGTACTGGCGTCAGCCCGGGCAGGCCAGGCAGATCGGCGATAACCAGGGGGACAGTGCCGGACCGCAGCACTTCCTCCATGCTCCACAGCACATCGTCGGGGCGCTTGGCATGAACCAGAAGCAGCCGGGCCGGATCGACAAAGGGCGCAAAGCCGCAGGGGTTCAGGTTTTCGGTGTTCCAGTCCGGTGTGATCCAGATCACCGGTCCCGTCGTCTGGGCCGCCAGCCACAGGGCAAAGCGGTGGCGGGCGGGGCCGCAGGCCTCGTGCACGCGGCCAAGCGCCAGCCCATCGCCCAGTCCGTGCTGTGCGCCTTCGGGCAAGAGCGGCAGGCACGGGGCGGTACGGGTCTGTGTGCGGTGGGCAAGGGCAGTGGGCAGCGGCATACTGAGGAGTATAGGTGTTCTATTTTTGTTCTCAAATAGATTTTGTATGCGGCGGGTCAGGATTTTCGGCTTGTCCCCTTTGCGCGCGCCGTTAGGGTCAGCCTCACGGACAAGGGAGCACAGCGCATGGAACGACGTAAACTGGGCCGCACGGGGATTGAGGTGTCGGCGCTTTGCCTGGGCTCCATGACCTGGGGCACGCAAAACACCACCGAAGAGGGCCACGCCCAGATCGACCGCGCTCTAGATGCTGGCATCGATTTTGTCGACACGGCCGAGATGTATCCCGTGAACCCGATTGCGAAGGAAACAATCGGACGGACCGAAGAGATCATCGGTAAATGGTTTGAGCGGGGCGGGGCGCGTGACCGGATGATCCTCGCCTCCAAGCATTCCGGTGCGGGCATGCGCCATGTGCGCGACGGCGCCGACATTTCCGGCGAGACAATTCCGGGTGCGGTCGAAGGGTCGCTGCGGCGGCTGCAAACCGACTATATCGACCTCTACCAATTCCACTGGCCCAATCGCGGCAGCTACATGTTCCGGCAAAACTGGGCCTACGACCCCTCTGGGCACGACACCGCCGCCGTGCGTCAGAACATGGAGGATTGTCTGGGTGCGTTGCAACGCGAGGTCGACCGCGGCACGATCCGTGCCTTTGGCCTGTCGAACGAAAGCGCTTGGGGGACGGCACAGTGGCTGGCGGCCTCTGATCGGACAGGCGGTCCGCGCGTGGCCTCGGTCCAGAACGAGTATTCGTTGATGTGCAGGTTCTACGACACCGACATGGCCGAGTTGAGCGTCAACGAGGATGTCGGGCTCTTGTCATTTTCACCTTTGGCGGTTGGACTTTTGACCGGGAAATACCAGGGCGGTGCCGTGCCCGCTGGTTCGCGCCTGACGCTCAACCCCGATCTGGGTGGACGCAAGACCGAGCGCGCGTTCGAGGCGGTCGATGCCTATCTGGCCGTGGCGCACAAGCATGGTTTGGACCCCAGCCAGATGGCGCTGGCGTGGTGTGTCACGCGTCCGTTCATGTGTTCCGTCATCTTCGGAGCAACGACCATGGCGCAATTGGACGTGGCCATCGGCGCCGCAGATGCCACACTCAGCGATGAGGTGATGGCCGATCTGGACGCAGCCCACCGCGCCCATCCGATGCCGTACTAATCCCGATGCGCTGCCGCACGTGACTGCCGGTGACCCCCATCCTGTCCTTCCCCTCGGGGGACGGGAGCGTGGTGGTGCGCCGAGCCAGTTGAAGCCGGTGTGCGGGCTTTGGCAATCCGATCCTCCGGGGGGAGTTTATTCTACTAGGTGAAGGGCTTGTGCGCGAGCGGCGCGGGGGCTTTTGCCGTAATGAGCGGTGTGCGCACGCGATAGGCTGGATTGGCTTGAGAAGCCTGTCGCGAGTGCGATGCTGTGCAGGTTCTGGTCGGTTGTGGTGATGCGTCTGTGCGCTTCGTTGAGGCGCAGGGCGGCGTAATGCGCCTTGAGACTGCAACCAAGATGTGCCTGGAAATGCTGTTGCAGCCGTCTTTGGCTCAAGCCCAAGCGCTTGGCGATGTCCGGGATGGGCAGGGGGGTGTCCAGATGCGCCTCCATCACCGCGTGGGCGCGCGCGGTGATCCGATTGTGGCCGGTTGTCGGCAGGTGGCGGATTTGCGGGTCTGATGGGGCTGGGTGTGCGGTGTGGATGAAACCCGCGGACACTTTAGCAGCGAGCGACGGACCGTGCTGGCGCGCGATGAGGTGCAGCATCATGTCGAGCGCCGGTGCGGCACCGCCGCTGGTCCAGCGCGTTTTCGAAACCACGTAACGCGCATTCTCCACGCTGATATCCGGGAAGGTTTCTGCAAAGATCTCCAAGTCTTCCCAATGGGTTGTGGCCTTGTGCCCGTCAAGCAGGCCGGCCTTTGCGGCCAGCCAGGCGCCACCGTCGATGGCCAGCAGCACGACGGTATCCGTCGTCAGGCGTTGGATGCTGGCCAGAAGCTTGGGGTTGGCCTGGCGGGCCGGATCGAAGCCAGCCACGAGGATCAGCGCGTCGCAGGACGCGTACCTGTGGATCGGATTGGCCGGGATCACGAGGCCCGAGGTAAGACTCACCGGTATGTCGGTCGGGGTTAGAAACTCCCATGCGTAGTGGTCCCGTGCGGCTTGCCTGTTGGCGGCGCGCAATGGATCCACAGCGGCAGCAAGGGACAACATGTTGGTGTTTTGCAGTACGAGTATTGCGATTTTGATCATGTTTCTTCGTTTTTTGATAAGTTTTGCTGCGGTTGGATGCCAATGTGGGACAGGATGCAAGGAGGATTGTCATGCCGCTGTCCATGAACCGTGAGGTCTTTATCACCTGCGCTGTGACGGGGTCGGGAGGCACGCAGGATCGCAGCCCGCATGTGCCCCGCTCGCCTCAGCAGATTGCCGACAGTGCTATCGCTGCGGCGAAGGCGGGGGCGGCTGTGGTGCATTGTCATGTCAGGGATCCAGAGACGGGCATGCCGAGCCGAAAACTTGAGTACTATCGAGAGGTTACGGATCGTATTCGTGAGGCAGATGTCGATGTGGTGTTGAACCTGACCGCCGGGATGGGCGGGGATATGGTCTTTGGCGATACCGAGGCGCCTTTGCCGTTGAAAGAGGACGGGACTGACATGATCGGGGCGTCGGCGCGGGTGGCGCATGTGGCTGAATGCCTGCCGGAGATCTGCACCCTCGACTGCGGCACGATGAACTTTGCCGAGGCCGATTATGTCATGACCAACACGCCAGGCATGCTGACGGCGATGGGGCGAATGATGACGGATCTGGGCGTGAAGCCCGAGATCGAAGCCTTTGACACCGGTCATTTATGGTACGCAAAACAACTGGTTAAGGATGGCGTCCTGGATGCACCCGCGTTGGTGCAGCTGTGCATGGGTGTGCCGTGGGGGGCGCCGGATGACCTGAACACGTTCATGGCGATGGTCAACAATGTGCCGGATGAGTGGACCTTTTCCGCGTTCTCGCTGGGGCGGAATCAGATGGCATATGTTGCCGCTGCGGTGCTTGCGGGGGGCAATGTCCGCGTGGGGTTGGAGGACAATCTGTGGCTGGGCAAGGGGGAGTTGGCCCAGAACTCGCAACTGGTCGAAAGGGCCGGGACAATCATCGAAAATATGGGCGCGCGGGTGATCGGACCGGAGGAGGTGCGGGCAAAACTCGGGCTCAGCAAACGAGCGCCGAAGGCCGTATGAAAGGGTGTCACTCTCCGTGCACAATACATGCACACTCTGTGCGCCCCCATCGGGCATATCGGTGCTTAATGATTAACCTTTGCGCAATAGGGTGGCTGGCTGCCTGTGCGCCTGTTCCGTCGGACGATATGCCGCTGTTGCGCAATCCTGACGTTCCGATTGGGGCTATAACGCGGTTTGATCTGGATCTGTTCGCGGGGCGTTGGGATATTCAGCGCAGTGCGGGAGAGGACTGTGCGCCTGTTGGGTTCGAGATTGCGGATGCAACGTGGCGCGAACGGGATGGCGAGGGAGCCGCGCGGGTCGGGATGGTTGAGCCGATTGGCACTGGCATTCTGCGTATCGACTATGCCGATGGCAGCACGGGCGATCTTTGGGTTCTGTGGGTTGACCCCGATCACAACACGGCGGCGCTGGGCGATCCCGAGGGGCAGTTTGGGTTCGTTGCCACCCGCGCAGGTGCCGTGCGCAGCGATCAGATAAGGGCGGCCGAACAGGTTCTGGATTTCAACGGATATCGGACTGAGACATGGAACAACACGTGAAGCGCGCAGCGATCATCGGCGGCGGTGTCATTGGGGGCGGCTGGGCGGCGCGCTTTTTGCTGAACGGGTGGGACGTGTCGGTGTTCGACCCGGATCCTGAGGCGGAGGCAAAGCTCGCCCCGGTGTTGGCGCAAGCGCGCCGCGCGTTGCCGAGCCTTGTGGATGTCGCATTGCCGCCGGAAGGCAAGTTGTCCTTTCATTCGGATCTGGCAGATGCCGTTGCGGAGGCGGATTGGATACAAGAGAGCGTGCCGGAGCGGTTGGACATCAAGCACCAGACGCTGGCTGCGGTGCAGGCGGCGTGTCCAGAGGATGCGATCATCGGGTCCTCCACCAGCGGGTTCAAACCGAGCGAGTTGCAGGCGGGGGCGACCCGGCCCGGCCAGATCATGGTCTGTCATCCGTTCAATCCTGTTTACCTGATGCCGCTGGTAGAGGTGGTGCCGACGGCGGCGACTGACCCGGCGCTCATCCAGCGGGCCAAGGACACGCTATCTTCGCTGGGTATGTATGCCTTGCATGTGCGTAAGGAGATTGATGCGCATATTGCGGACCGCTTCCTTGAGGCGGTATGGCGAGAGGCATTGTGGCTGGTGAAGGATGGTGTGGCGACGACCGAAGAGGTCGACGAGGCCATTCGCATGGGCTTTGGCATTCGCTGGGCGCAGATGGGATTGTTTGACACCTATCGCACGGCAGGGGGTGAGGCCGGGATGCGCCACTTTATGGCGCAGTTTGGTCCGGCGTTGAAATGGCCCTGGACCAAGTTGATGGACGTGCCGGAATTCACGGACGATCTGGTGGAGTTGATCGCCGGGCAGTCCGATGCGCAGTCGGGGCATATGACGATCCCTGATATGCTGGCCGCGCGCGATGGCAATCTGGTGGGGATGATGCGCGCGCTGAAGGCCAATGATTGGGGCGCGGGGGCCGTTCTGAACGGGCATGAGGCGAGCCTTCGCGCGGGCACAGTCCTTAGCGCGCGCGCAGATGATTTGGAGGATGTATCGGCGCCCATCCTGACGGTGCGCCGGGCCGTGCCGCTGGATTGGACCGACTATAACGGGCACATGAACGAGGCGCGGTATTTGCAGGCCTTTGGCGATGCCACGGACCGATTCATGGCCCTGATCGGATGTGATGCCGACTACATCGCGACCGGTGGCAGCTATTTCACGGCCGAGACTCATATTCGCCATGTGGACGAGGTGCATGCGGGAACCGTCATCGAGGTGCACACGCAGGTGCTGGCCGGGGCGGGCAAGAAGCTGCATTTGTTTCACGAGATGTACGATGGTGACCGCTTGCTGGCGACGGGCGAGCATTTCCTGTTGCATGTGAGCCTCGAGACGCGGCGGCCCTCGGAACCTGCGCCAGGGATCCTTGCAGCGCTTGATCGGATCGCTGCTGCCCATGCAGGGTTGGATTCGCCGGAAGGTGCCGGGCGCGCCGTCGGGCAGCGGCCTTAACCTGGATCGCCGGGCGGGTCTGTTTGCTTGCAGCAAAGGCGCCCGCCCACCGACCCGGATGTCACGCGATCAGCTTCCGCAACTCTTGCAGGTGGTCCGGCAGGGCACGGGCGGTGAAGGTGGCCTGGCGGATCAGCGTATCGAAATGCAGAGAGAGGGTTTCGATGCGCTCGCGATCGCGGAACGCCATGTAGTGACCGCCCGTGTAGATCACGGCGAGGAGCGGGCCAAAGAGGGTGACGGGGGCGGAGTAGAGCTGGCGCTGGTCAAACAGGTAGATGCGCAGGCGCGGATAGAGCTGCGTGCTGAGGTCGAGCAATTGATCAATTTGGCCACGCCGGATGTCCGGCGGCAGGCCGTCGTAGTACCCGGTGCCGGCGGCAAAGCTGTGCAGTTCAAAGATCGGCAGGGCAATTTCGTAATCTGATTGGGCCGCACGCATCCACTCCAGGCGGTCGCGGGAGGCATTGATGGCCTGCGTCGTGGTCTTGCCCAGATGAGGGCCGTATTCCCAGGCGAGCATCTCTTCCGTCTTGAGCATGTCGGGCAGGCCCGCGGGAACGTGACGGATCTTGTAGCCCGCCGCCTCCTGGTGCCAGGCAAAGATGCGTTCGTCGATCAGGGCGCGGGGGGCTTCGGTGAGTGTGAGTGCTGCCGCGGTCAGTGCGGCCGCGCTTTCCGGGCGGTCCGACAGGCCGAGAAGCCAGTCGGCAGACACGCCAAGCGCCTGGGCGCAGGCGCCCACGATCTGTGCGCCGGGCAGCCGGGCGCCATCGTCGTTGAGGGCCTGGTTGATCGTGGACCGGTCGGTGCCGATGGCGCGGGCGAGCGCGCTTTGCGACATGTTCTGGTCCTGCATGGCGCGGGTGAGGCGTGTGCGGAATTGCGTCGCCCGCAATCGTTTGTCGAGAATATCTAGCATAAGATGATATTTATCATCAATGAACGTAATTGTTAACTCAATTCCGAATACGCTGCAGCTTGGTGCGCGCGTAAAGTGTTGTTGTCCCCGCAGGAGAGAATTGCCCATGCCCGCACGCCGGTCGTCGCGTCGTTTGCCCTTTGACCGTCCATTGCAGGTTGAATGGGTCACGCTTGGTCTGTGGGCCGCGTGCATGGCGCTGTGGGCCGGGTCACTAGTGTGGGGCGGCGGGCCGGTGGCTTGGGCTGTTCTGGTCTTTGCCCTTGTCCTGCACGCGTCGCTGACCCACGAGGTGCTTCATGGCCATCCGTTTCCATCGCGTGCGGCGAGCGAGGCGCTGGTGGTGGTCAATCCGGGGCTGTTCATCCCGTATGTGCGGTTTCGCGACACGCATCTGGCGCATCACCAGGATGCGACTCTGACCGATCCCTATGACGATCCCGAGACGAATTATGTGGATCCGGTCGTCTGGCGGCGCATGCCCGCGGTGGTGCGTGCAGTGCTGCGGGTGAACAACACGCTGGCGGGGCGGATGCTGGTGGGGCCGCTAGTGGCGCAGATCAGCTTTATGATCGGAGACTGGCGCGCGATCCGGGCCGGGGACGGGCAGGTGCTGCGCGGGTGGGTGCTTCATATGCCGGGCGTTGTGCTGGTGCTGGGAGTGGTCAGCCTCAGTGCCATGCCGCTTTGGGCCTATCTGGCGTCCTGCTATGCGGCGCTGTCGGTGCTGAAGATCCGGACGTTTCTAGAGCATCAGGCGCATGAGAAGGCGCGGGGGCGGACGGTTATCATCGAGGATCGGGGGCCGCTGGCGTTTCTGTTTCTGAACAACAATTTTCACGTGGTGCATCATATGCATCCGCGCGTGCCGTGGTACCGTCTGCCCGCGCTCTACCGGGCCCATCGGGACCGGTACCTGAGGTCCAATGAAGAGTATCGCTATCGCTCTTACGCCGAGGTTTTTGCGCGGCATTTCCTACGGGCGAAAGACCCGGTGCCGCATCCTCTCTGGTCCTCGGATCGGTAAGCGGCCATAGAGGGCCATGGCCCTCTGGATCCCGATCACTGTTGCCGCGGCGCTGTTTCAGACGCTGCGGTTCATGCTGCAGCGGCAGCTTGCCCTGGGCACGTTAAGCGCCTCTGGCGCGACCCTTGCGCGGTTTCTCTACTCTTCGCCGCTCGTGGCGGTGCTGATCGTGATCTACATGTGGGTGACGGCGCAGGCATGGCCGGCATTTGGTCCACGCTTCTGGCTGTTTGGCGCGCTTGGGGGACTGGCACAGATCTTGGCCACCGTGGCGACCGTCAAGCTGTTTCAGGCGCGCAATTTTGCAGTCGGGATCACATTCAAGAAGACCGAGGTGATGCAGGCGGTGCTGGTGGGCTGGGTGCTGCTGGGCGACGCGGTCAGTTGGGCGGGGTTCGCGGCCATTGGTCTGGGCCTCGTCGGCGTGCTGCTTTTGTCCGCCCCGCCGGAGATGGTGCGTTGGGGCTGGCGCGAGTTGGCCAATCGGTCCACGGCGCTTGGTCTGATGTCGGGGCTGTTCTTTGCAGTGTCGGGCGTGTGCTATCGCGGTGCGTCGCTAAGCCTGGATCTGGCTGATCCGTTCGCGCGGGCGGGGCTGACGCTGGCGGCGGTGACGGCCATGCAGACCATCGCGATGATCTTGTGGTTGCGTTGGCACGAGCCGGGGCAGGTGGCTGCCGTCTGGTCCGCGCGGCGTGTGGCGGTCTGGGTCGGACTGATGTCGATGGCCGGGTCGTTTTGCTGGTTCACCGCCTTCACCTTGCAAAACGCGGCCTATGTCAACGCGGTGGGGCAGGTGGAACTGGTGATGAGCGCGCTTGCGAGTGTGCTGATCCTTCGCGAGGCGATCAGCGCGCGCGAGTGGATGGGGATGGCCGTGCTGTTGGCGTCGATCCTGCTGCTGGTGGCTGTGATCTAGTCCGTCGGAGGCTGGCCGCGCAAACGCAGGAACAGGCTTTCTTCGTCGTCATTCTTAAAATAGGGCACGCTGTCGGGTGGCGTGCGGTCGGTCACGCGCGCTGCGATTTCTGCAAGCACGACCTCGGTGATGAAGGGCATGTCAAAGCCGCGCACGTCTTCGAGCGGCACCCATTGTAGATGCAACAGTTCGTCCGAGGCGCGGCTGAAATCGTCAGGCTCGGATGCCAGATCATCGGCATCAATCAGGAAAAACCGGGCATCGAAGCGGCGCGGACGGCCCGGCGGCGTGAGCGCACGGAAGACGAATTGCAGGGGTGCTGCGTGCGGGCGGTGGCCGGTGGCGGCAAATTGCGTCCAGTCGGGTGGGGCATCGTGCCAGGCGCTGGATTGGCCGAGGATCTGGCCGGTTTCTTCGAACAACTCGCGAATGGCGGCGGCTGCGAGGGCAGACACCAGCTGTGCGCCGCCATCTTCGGCCAGTCGCGTGTCGTTCGGTGATGCGAGCGCCGAGGCCAGAGGCACCGTGTGATCGCCCGCATCGACCGCGCCGCCTGGAAACACGAATTTGTTGGGCATGAAGGCTGCCTTGGCGCCGCGCTGGCCCATGAGAATGCGAGGGGCGGTGAACCTGTCGCGCAGGACGATCACCGTCGCAGCGTGTCTGACTTGTCTCTTGTCGATGTCCGCCATATCACCCCTTGTGGCCGTTCGGGCAACCGGGGCGCAGTACCTCACCCGTCGCTGCCGAAGCCGCCCATTCCGCGCGCCCACTGAAATCCGACGATGGCGCCCTTGAACCGTGGCAAAAGGTAAAGCGACAGACCAACACAGCCAACCGCAAAAATGGTGAACAGCACCAGCGGTTCCGGACGCCATGTCACAAACACCATATGCAGGAGCGGTGCCATCAGGTGGCCCACGATTAGGATCGTCAGATATGCGGGGCCGTCATCGGCGCGTGCATGGGTGTAGTCCAGTTTGCAGACGGAGCATGTGTCGGCCAGCTTCAGATACCCTTTGAGAAGGTGGCCGTTGCCGCAGCGCGGGCATTTGCGCCGCCATCCGCGCAGCAGGGCGGGGCGCATGGGACGGTCTGGCGTGTCGGTGAGGCTTGTCTGCTCGGACTGCATAGAAAAACCTTTCTGCGGTATGCGCCGACCATCGCCTGCGCTAGCACAAAGCGGAATGCCGCAATCTGTCCTTGCGTCCCGATGTCGCGTTCCGGAGGGCAGGGAATTCACGAGCAAAACTTTTTTCGACGGAACGCACCGGCCCCGCCGTTTGAAAAGGCACAGAGCGGCGGAAGACCCTGACCGCTCAGAGGCAAAAAACGGAGAAAAACCTATGCAACGCAGCACATTTATTGCCGCAATCGCCGCAGCAGCCATCGGCATCACGACTGTGTCGGCCATGGCCCGCGACCGTGGTACTGACTTTTCCACGCTGGATGCGGATGGAAGCGGCGAAGTGACCCTCGAAGAGATGCAGGCCGCCGGTCAGGCCCGCTTTGCTGCCGCTGATACGGATGGCGACGGGTTCCTGACAGCCGCCGAACTGCAAGCCCGTATGGAGGCCCGCGCGCAGAGTCGTTCGGAGCGCTTGCTGGAGCGGATGGATGCCGACGAGGATGGCAGGCTCTCCATGGAAGAGATGCAAAACCCCCGCCGTGATCCCGCGCGGATGTTTGATCGGCTGGATGCCGACAACAGTGGCGGCATTTCAGCCGAGGAGTTCGAGCAGGCCCGCGCAGAACGCCGCGATCGCGGTCAGAAATCGCGCGACAATTAAGGCCCAGAGGTCCCGCCCCTTGTTTGCAGGGGCGGGACCATGCAGGCTGCCGAGACGATGACCATGCCGCTTGATGCCCGCGCAGATGTGGATGACGCAGCATTGCTTGCCCTTTACGCGCGAGGAGATGCGGGGGCGGCGCGTGCGTTAACGGTGCGCCTTGTGCCGCGTGTGCAGGCGCAAGCATTTCGCATGTTGGGTGACGCGGCAGAGGCAGAGGATGTGGTGCAGGAGGCGATGTTGCGTCTCTGGCGCATCGCGCCCAAATGGCGAGAGGGGGAAGCGTTGGTGTCGACATGGCTGTACCGCGTGGTGTCCAACCTGTGCACCGACCGGTTGCGCAAGCGCCCGCGCGCGGGTGTGCCCCTTGACGACGTGGCCGAACCGCAGGATCCGACGCCCGGCGCCGAAGCGCGGCTGCAGGAGGCGGCCCGCCATGCCGCGCTGCGCGACGCGATCGCCAATCTGCCCGAGCGCCAGCGTGTCGCCTTGACCCTGCGCCATTTCGAAGGCGCGTCAAACCCAGAGATTGCCGCCGCGCTGGACGTGAGTGTCGAGGCGGTGGAAAGCCTGACAGCCCGTGCCAAACGCACCTTGGCGCAGGCATTGAAAGGGCGGGTTGCCGCCCTTGGATATGAAGGATGAAAGACATGACCCAGGGATCCCAGGACCCCGATCCAGACAAGATCGTCGCACGGATGCTGGATGATCTGGCCGCAGCACCGGTGCCGGACCCGTCCGACGATCTGATGGTCCGGGTCATGGCGGATGCGCAGGCGCATCTGCCCGCGCCGGGTGGCACACGCGTAGCAACCCCCTGGTGGCGTCAGATCGTGCAGGGGATCGGCGGATGGGGCGCTGTTGGCGGGCTTGTGGCTGCCACGGTGACCGGATTTGTCATCGGTCTTGGGGCTTTGGAGTCGACGGGCATGGATGCGATCTGGACACTTGGATATGGCGAATACTATGACGCTGAGCTTGGCCTTGACGCCTTTGGCTGGGCGCTGGAGGAGGGGTGAGCATGGCTGACACACAGATCGTGCGGCGCGTGCCTATGTGGGCGAAAATCCTGCTTGGGACGTCGCTGGCACTCAACCTTGCAGTGGTTGGTTTGATTGGTGGTCTGATCATGCGCGGGGGCCCTTTGGGCGGCAAGGGGCCGGGCATGGGCTATGCGACGCCGTATGTCATCGCGCTGCCGTCCGAACAGCGGCGTGTTGTCTTTGGCACGGTGCGCAATGACCCCGACCTGCCTGGCCGAGGCGCGCGCCGCGCGGCCTATCGCGACATGGCCGCAGTGCTTGAGGCAGACCCGTGGGACCGGCCCGCGGCCGAAGCGATCTTGCAACGGCAGGCGCGCGGTGTCGCGGACGTTCAGAGCGTGGCGCAAGCGGCCTGGTTGGACATCGTCTCGGAGATGCCGATCGAAGAGCGTCGCGCCTATGCGCAACGCGTGACGGAGGTTGCCGCGCGCGGTGGGCGTGGCAAGCCGGGCAGAAAAGACTGAGCGAGTGCTGTCTCAGGCGGCGGATCTGTCGAGGGTGACCCGGTTGCGCCCCTCTGCCTTGGCGCCGTAGAGCGCCTTATCCGCGCGATCAAGCAGCGCTTCGGGTGTGTGGGGCACCGCCGTTTTCGTGCCGCGGCTGGGATCGACCACGGTCATCCCGATAGACATCGTCGCCTTCACCTGTGTGACCTGATCGGGAACGTCGAAAGGTGTCGCTTCGATCATCGCGCAGAGGCGCGTGGCCGCCTTGCGCGCATTCGCAAGACCCGCGCCGGGAAGCACGATAAGGAACTCCTCACCCCCGATCCGGGCAATCAGGTCAACAGCCCGCAGGTTCTCGCGCAGCCTGCGCGCTGTTTCAACCAGCACGGCGTCGCCTGCGGCATGGCCCAGCGTGTCGTTGATCCGTTTGAAATGGTCCATATCGGCGACCATGACGGCATAGGGCTTGCAGGTGCGCGCCGCGCGGTCGGCGATGCGAGCAAGGTGCGGTATGGCATAGCGGCGGTTGTGCAGACCGGTCAGCGGGTCGATCACGGCTGCTTCGATGCCTGATTTGACGGTGTCGCGCAGCGCGTCGGTCACCCGCTTGCGGTTCAGGAGCGCCTCGAGCCGCAGCGCCATTTCATCGGCGGTGCGCGTGTCGCGCATGAGGTCGTTTGCACCCATGTCGAGCATTTGCGCGCCAAGCGTCATATGCTCTGATCCCAGCACCGCAAGGATCGCGCAATGTCTCGTGTTGGCCTGGCTGCGCACCGTTGCCAACAGTTGCAGCATCTGAAGCTCTTCCCCCGGTTCCACAACCAGGAGCAGTGCATCCGGCGCGCGGCCGGGTTCCAGGTCGGCGACGGCCGTGGCGGGCGATGCAAAGCTGATCCTGGCGCTCATCCGCGTGCGCAGCGCCTCGCCCCAGGGCGCGGCCCGCTCGGCAGCGCGCGCGATGATCCGCACGGATTGTTCCGGCGCAAAGGCTGTTGCCGCCTCGGCAAAGCCAAGGGCGCGTGACGTCCCTTCGCGCAATGTCCATTCGCTGGCGGTGGCATAAGCGCGGATGATCGAGCGCGTGCGCGCCAGCAACAGCGCATCGTTGATCGGTTTCTGCATGACATCATCAACGCCGCCCGCCAGCAGACGCAACCGTTCTGCGTCGTCGTCGGTGCCGCTGAGGGCGATGACAGGCACCTTGTTGGAGAACCCGGCCTTGCGAATCCGCCGCAACAGCCGAAGGGGGTCGCCATCGGGCAGATCGGTCGCGCACAGGATCAGGTCGGGCATCTCAACCCCCATGACTTGCATCGCCTCGGCGACTGATCCCGCCTGTGCCATGTGATAGTGGCTGGCGGCCAGTTTGACACGCAGCACGATGCGGTTGGTCGCAATCGGGTCGATAAGAAGGACCTTGCCGTGCATGATGCGTTTCCAATTCATTACAAAAGCCGTACGTTAGGTTTTTGATTGATTAGGTTAACAAAGCGTTTCCATCAGATTGCAAAGGCGCAAACGTGATGTCCCACTCGCAAGAATCCGCCGAAGTTGTCGGTTTGCAGGCCATCGCTTGGATGGCGGGTAACGAAGAGTTGTTGCCGGTCTTTCTGGGCGCGACCGGCGCCAGCGAGGCCGACATGCGCGCCGGTGTGGGGGATCCTACCTTTCTGGGTGCGCTTTTGGACTTTATCATGATGGACGATGTCTGGGTGACGGCATTTTGTGATGCCAACCAGCTGCCCTATGACGCGCCTATGCGGGCGCGTGTGGCACTTCCGGGTGGAGGGGACATCCATTGGACGTGACTGCATCGCCTGCGCCGGTGCGTGGTGTGATCTTTGACAAGGACGGCACACTTTTTGACTTTTCCACCACGTGGGAGGCTTGGGCAGCCGCCTTTCTGCGCCGCGCAGCCAAGGGCGACGAGGCGCGTGCCGAACGCGCCGGTGCCGCCATCGGTTTTGATCTGCAGCGCGCCCGTTTCGCGCGCAACTCTGTTGTGATCGCGGGCACCCCGTCCGAAATAGCAGCGGAGCTTGCACCGCATTTTCCGGAGTTGTCGCAGGACGCAATGTTGATCCTGTTGAACCAGGAGGCGGCTCGCGCCCCGCAGGCTGAGGTCGTGCCCTTGGCCCCCTTGCTGACAGGGTTGCAGGCGCGTGGTCTGACCTTGGGGGTGGCGACCAATGATGCCGAGGCGCCCGCCCGTGCGCACTTGGCTGAGGCGCAGATCAAGAGATACTTCGATTTCATCGCCGGAAGCGACAGCGGGTACGGCGGCAAGCCGACACCCGGTCAGCTTCTGGCCTTCTGCGAACAGACCGGACTGACGCCCGACGCTGTGGTGATGGTCGGTGATAGCACCCACGACCTGATGGCAGGGCGGGCCGCTGGGATGCGCACCATCGCCGTTTTGACCGGCCTCGCCCCGCGCGAGGTTTTGGAGCCCTTCGCGGACGCTGTCTTGCCCGACATTGGCGGATTGCCCGACTGGTTGGATGCTCTGGCCGACACCTGATGGTTCAAATTCGCCTGTCCTCTTGGAAAAAACGACACATGCCGTCGCAAATGGAAATGTGAGCGCTCTGCGCCTGCGGTGTTTTGGTGTCGCACACAGTTCAGGGGACATCACCATGGCAGAGATCGCGACACGGCGCAGAGCGCGCGGCGGCGGACGGGCAGGGGCCGCGGCCCGTCGGGGTGCGGCTGCCATTGAACAGATGCCATGGAATCCACCCGTCATCACCGACGCCCCGGTCGAGCCGTTGTCGCCCGAAGGTGTTGCTGCGATCCACGATGGTGCGATGCGCATCCTTGAAGAGATCGGTGTTCAGTTCCTGAACGAGGAGGCGCTTGGCATTCTGCGCGAGGCCGAGTGCCAGATCGACGGTGATGTCGTGCGCATGGACCGCGAGTTTGTCATGGAGATGGTGGGCAAGGCGCCGTCGCACTTCACGCTGACCCCGCGCAACCCCGACCGTGCCCTGACAGTGGGCGGCAAGCATATCCTGTTCGGCAACGTGTCCTCGCCCCCCAACTACTGGGATATGGAGATCGGGACCAAGGTGCCTGGCACGCGTGAGAAATGCGCGAACCTGCTCAAGCTGACGCAGTATTTCAACTGCATCCACTTTGCTGGTGGATACCCCGTGGAACCGGTCGATCTTCATGCCAGTGTACGCCATCTCGATGTTCTGTTCGACAAGCTGACCCTGACTGACAAGGTGATGCACGCCTATTCGCTGGGCAAAGAGCGGGTTGAGGACGTGATGGAGATGGTGCGCATCGCCGGTGGCCTGACTCACGAGGAATTCGAAGTGACGCCGCGGATGTACACCAACATCAATTCGACCTCGCCCCTCAAGCACGATCAGCCGATGATTGACGGATGCCTGCGCATGATCCGGCGCGGGCAGGCCGTTGTTGTAACGCCCTTCACTCTCGCGGGTGCGATGGCTCCGGTGACAATGGCGGGCGCCGTCGCCCAATCCATTGCCGAGGCGCTATGCGCCATCGCCCTGTTCCAATACGTGTCACCCGGTGCACCCTGCGCCATCGGCACGTTTACGTCCAATGTCGACATGAAATCCGGCGCGCCCGCCTTCGGCACACCGGAATACATGCGTGCGACCCAGATGACGGGCCAACTGGCGCGCTTTTATGGGCTGCCGATGCGGTCCTCCGGCGTGTGTGCGGCCAATGTGCCGGACGGCCAGGCGATGTGGGAAACCTCCAACAGCCTGTGGGCCGCCGTGCAATCGGGCAGCAACATGGTCTATCACGCGGCGGGTTGGCTTGAGGGTGGGTTGATTGCAAGCCCTGAGAAATTCATAATGGATTGCGAGATCTTGCAGCAAATTCAGCGGTATATGGATCCGTCGATCACGGCGACCAGCGGCGAGGATATCGCGCTGGATGCGATCAAGTCGGTGGGCAATGACGGTCATTTCTTTGGCATTCAGCACACGCAGGACCGCTATTCCACGGCCTTTTATCAACCGTTTCTCAGCGATTGGAAAAACTACGAAGGTTGGGAAGCGGCGGGGGCCATCTGGACACCTGAGCGGGCGCACAGGATGTTCAAGGACATCATCAACAGCTGTGAGGCCCCGCCGATGGACATTGCCATCCGGGACGAGCTGGCCGATTTCGTGGCGCGGCGGAAAAGTGAGGGGGGCGCTCCCACTGATTTCTGAGCCGTTCCGGTCCAATAATGGTTCAAATTGCAACTGTTATCGGATTGTTCAGAGATATGCGCGCAGGATGCATCCCGAGGATATGGGAATGTCGCGCCATGCATGGGCTGATCAATCGGGCAATTCAGTGTTTCGTGACGGACAGTTACGGGGCTGACAAATGGGTAGAAGCGACCCGGATCGCGGATCTCGACTTTGTCGAGTTCGAGGCGATGCTGACATATGATGATGACATCACGCCGCGTCTTCTGGATGCGATCAGCAATGTGCTTAACAGACCGCGCAGTGATGTGATGGAGGATATGGGCACCTATCTTGTGTCGCATCCCAATGTCGAAGCGTTGCGACGTTTGTTGCGTTTTGGCGGCGTGACATTCGTCGAATTCCTGCATTCGCTTGATGATCTGCCTGACCGTGCGCGGCTTGCCGTGTCCGATCTTAACCTGCCGCGGATTGAACTGCGGGATCACTCGCCAACGCATTTCAGTCTGATTTGTGAAAGCCCGATGGACGGGTATGGGCATGTGATGATGGGCATTTTGCGCACGATGGCTGATGATTACGGCGCGTTGGCCTTGCTGGAACACACCGGCAGCGGCAACGGCATTGAAACGATCTCGGTGACGCTGGTTGAAACAGAATTCGCGGCCGGGCGCGCCTTTGATCTTGGAGCGCGGGCGTGATGAAGCAAACGGATGCATTCATGCAGGCGTTGGACGTCTTGTGCCCGATGCATGTTGTCCTTGGGCCGACTGGACACATTGTGCATGCAGGGCCAACCCTGAAAAAGTTACGGCCGGAAGCCGAAGTCGTCGGTCGCCGTTTCCTTGAGATTTTCGACCTTAAGCGCCCACGCGCCATCACTACGATGGACGCGCTGCGTGCGGCGGCGGGCACCAAGTTGCACCTGCAACTGCGTGACGCCCCCAAGACCGAGGTCAAGGGACTGCTCGTGCCTGGGCTGGGCGAAGGTCAAAGCATCGTGAACTTGTCTTTCGGTATTTCAGTGGTGGATGCAGTGTCGGATTATGCACTGACCAGTGCCGATTTCGCGGCAACCGACCTGACGGTCGAGATGCTGTATCTGGTCGAGGCCAAGTCAGCGGCGATGGAGGCCTCACGCAAGTTGAACCTGCGGCTGCAGGGCGCGATGATCGCCGCCGAGGAACAGGCGTTTACTGACACTTTGACGGGCCTTAAGAACCGTCGCGCCATGGATCATGTTGTGGCACGACATGTCGATTGGGGCACGCGGTTTGGCCTGATGCAGATTGATCTTGATTGGTTCAAGGCGGTGAATGACACGCTTGGTCACGCCGCAGGCGACCACGTGCTGCAAACGGTGGCCCGCGTCATGGTCGAAGAGACGCGCGACAGCGACACGGTGGCGCGCGTGGGCGGGGATGAGTTCGTGATCATTCTGCCGCACGCCAAGAGCGGCGAAGCGATGGAGGGGATCGGTCGCCGCATCATCGAGAGACTGTCACGTCCCATCCCGTTCCAGGGCGAGGTGTGCAAGATCTCGGCCAGCATCGGATCTGCCATTTACGATCCTGAGTCAGGCCAGACGGTTGCCGAGGTTATGGATGATGCCGACGTGGCGCTTTATGCCTCAAAGCACGGTGGTCGAGGTCAGCAGACCAGTTATACGCCTGCCTTGCGCGCGACAGCCCAAAACCTCGCGCCCCCGATCGGGCGCGATGTCGAACGTGAGACCTAACAGAGCACTGTATGATCTGCGTACGGCAGGGGGCGGTGAAGAGGCTGTGTCGCGCCAAGTTCCGTTTTGGAGGTTCCATTATCCGCTCTGGCTGGATGGCCGCTCCTCGTAACCTGCTGGACCATGAAGATTAAGGTTGGGGCGGGCCTGCGAACGCAGTCACACACCCACCAATAGATGGTGGCCTATGGTCAGTATCAGGGAGAAATGGCAGCCCGTAGGGGAATCGAACCCCTCTTTCCAGGTTGAAAACCTGGCGTCCTAACCGATAGACGAACGGGCCATTGCTGGTGTGAGCGCTCAGATAGGCAATTCGGCCGAAGGGCGCAAGCGGAAAAAACGCCGAAGCCGATATAAATCGGCGGGATTTCTGACCGCTGCAGAGATCAGGCGCGTGCTGCATCGTCCACCCGCAATTGAACCGATTGCCGTCCGCGAAAAGCGTTGATTTCCACTCGACCTGCAAGGTGAAATGAGGCCCCGCCGTGATCCATCAATTCCGGCCCTAGCGCTGTGTCGAATGCTCCAAAGGCAATGCCGTCCAGCCGCGTGCCGCCTGCCTCACCAAAGGTGATTTTCAAGTGCGTTTCCCCGACAGGCCGGGCATTCAGGATGCGCATGCCGGGAAAGGCATAACGTGGGGCAGGCGCGCCGGCCCCGAACGGGCCTGCGGCATCGATTTGATCCAGCAACTCGACGGTCGCCGCGCCGGGCATCAGGGCACCGTCGAGGCGCAAATCGGCGGGGCCAAGTGCGTCGGCGCCCTGTTTTGCCAACAATTCGGACAACCGGGCCATGGCCGCGTCGATCTTGCCTTCCTCGACCGTAAGACCCGCAGCCATCTTGTGCCCGCCGCCCTTGATCAAGAGCCCTTCGGCCGCAAGCCTTTGGATTGGTGCGCCGAGATCAATGCCCGAGACCGAACGCCCCGATCCCTTGCCGATTCCGTCCTCGATCCCGATGACAATGGACGGGCGGTTCGAGGCCTCTTTTACCCGTGAGGCGACGATGCCCACGACGCCCGGATGCCATCCCGGTCCCGCGGCCCAGGCGAGTGCGCCATCGGCGCCGCGATCGTCACATTGCGCCAGCGCTTCGGCACGCACCTTTGCCTCGATATCGCGCCGTTCCGCGTTCAGGTCGTTCAGGCGTTCGGCCAAGGCTGCGGCCTCGTGCGGGTCGGTCGTGCCCAAAAGCCTTGCGCCCAGATCAGCTTGCCCGATCCGACCGCCCGCGTTGATCCGAGGACCCAACAAGTAGCCCAGGTGATAGGGCGTGGGCGCGGTGTCGAGCCCGGCAATATCCGCAAGCGCCACCAGCCCAACGCGGTCGCGCCGCGCCATGACTTTCAGACCCTGCCGCACAAAGGCCCGGTTCACGCCGATCAGCGGCGCGACATCTGCCACGGTGGCAAGGCCGACAAGGTCGAGCATCGCCATCAGGTCCGGTCCCTGTTGTCCGGCGACGCGCAGCTGGCGACCTGCCTCGACAAGGGCCAGGAATACGACTGCCGCGGCGCACAGATGCGCAAGCGCGCCGTCTTCGTCCTGTCGGTTGGGGTTCACGACGGCAAACGCGTCGGGCAGGGTCTCTCCGCCCAGGTGGTGATCCAGCACGATCACATCCGCGCCTTGCGCGGCAGCAATCGGGCCATGGGACAACGTTCCGCAATCGACGCAGATGATCAGGTCATGGGTGGCGGCCAGTTGCGCCATCGCAGCATCGTTTGGTCCGTACCCTTCGTCAATGCGGTCCGGCACGTACAGCGTGGGCGCCCGCGCGCCAAGCTCACGAAACCACGCGATAAGTAGAGCGGCGGAACTGCCGCCGTCGACGTCATAATCGGCAAAGATGGCGACGGCCTGCCGGTGACGGATGGCGGTCAGAATGCGCTCGGCTGCGCGCTCCATGTCACGCAGGGAGCGCGGGTCCGGCATGAGGTCGCGCAAGGTCGGCGTCAGGTAGGTGTCGGCGCTGTCTGGCGGCACGCCCATCCGGGCCAGGATCTGGCAGATGGGTCGGGGCAGTTGAGTCTGCTGTGCAAGGGTTTCTGCCGCGCGTTGCAGCGGCAGGTCCGGGCCGATCCAGGCGCGGCCCGTCAAGGACTGTTCAACCCCTAGGAATGCCATTGCGCCACTCTTCCCCCTCGGCCGCGCTCGTGTGGCGCGCGCTTGGCCCCGGCACGCGCAAGGCCAGTCGTAAGGCGGGCGTGTCGCCCGCCCCGCACTCAGACTGTGTGGGTCGGGGTGCGGTAGTTGATCCGACGCACCGAACCGGTCTTGGACCGCATCAGCAGCGTTTCACAGGTCAGCCAGCCGGGTTCACGCTGCACGGCGTGCAGGAGCGATCCGCTGGTCACGCCGGTCGCAGCAAAGATCACGTCCTGTGTCACCATCTCATCCCGCGTGTAGATGCGGCCGAGATCGGTGATCCCCGCCTTGGCCGCGCGGCCCTTCTCATCGTCGTTGCGGAACAGAAGCTTGCCATAAATCTGGCCCCCCATGCATTTCAGCGCTGCAGCCGCCAGAACGCCCTCGGGTGCGCCACCTTCGCCCATATACATGTCGATGCCCGTGGTCGGGTCGGCGCAGTGCATGACGCCAGCGACATCGCCGTCGGTGATCAAGCGGATGGAGGCGCCCGTGTCGCGCACGGCCTTGATGATCGCTTCGTGCCGCGGGCGTTCCAGGATGCAGACCGTGATGTCGGAGGTGTCGCAGCCTTTGGCCTTGGCCAAGGCTTCGACACGTTCTGCGGGCGTCATGTCGAGTGTGACGGTGTCCGGCGCGTAGCCCGGGCCGATGGCCAGCTTGTCCATATAGACGTCAGGCGCATGCAGCATGCTGCCGCGCGGACCCATGGCGATGACGGTCAGTGCGTTGGGCATGTCCTTGGCTGTCAGCGTGGTGCCTTCGAGCGGGTCGAGGGCGATGTCCACGCCGGGCCCGGTACCCGTCCCGACTTCTTCGCCGATATACAGCATGGGTGCTTCATCCCGCTCGCCTTCGCCGATGACGACGACGCCCGCGATGTCCAGCATGTTCAGCTGCTGCCGCATCGCGTTCACGGCCGCCTGATCCGCTGCCTTTTCGTCGCCATGTCCGACCAGTCGGGCCGACGCGAGGGCCGCTGCCTCTGACACGCGGGCAAGGCCCAGCGACAGCATGCGGTCCTGAAACTGTGCGGTATCGGTCATATTGAAAAATCCTTTGGCGAAGTATGAAAATCAGACGGCTTCTATCCGAAGCACGACAGGGTCGGAGGCGAGCACACCGGTGCTTTGCATCGCATCAAGTGCTGCGTTCACGGCGGACCGTGTGCAGGTGTGGGTGACGATCAGAACCGGGGCGGTTGTGTCGCTGTGCCCGTATTGGCGCATCCGGTCGATGCTGACGCCCGCTTCACCGAGCACGGTGGCAATCTTGGCCAGTGCGCCGGGTTTGTCGACGAGCGCCATGCGCAAGTAGTAGGGGGCGGGCAGGATGGACGTAGCGCGCGGCGCGTCAGTCAACGTGTCCGCAGGCTGACCAAAGATGGGCAGGCGTAGCCCGCGCGCGATGTCGCAGACATCGCCCATGACGGCGGAGGCCGTGGGCCCTTCGCCCGCGCCCGGCCCGCGCAGCACAACCTGTTCGACCGCATGCCCTTCGATGGCGACCATGTTGGTGCCGCCCTGAAGCTGACCGAAAGGCGATGTGTCAGGCACGAGGCAGGGCATCATACGCTGTTCCAGGCCACGCCCAGTTTTCTGCGCGACGCCCAGCAGTTTGATCTTGTAGCCCATGTCGGCCGCATGTCGGATGTCGTCGATGCTGACCCGTTCAATCCCTTCCAGCTCGATCCCGTCGAAATCGACGCGGGTGCCGAAGGCGATGGAGGACAGGATCGCCAGCTTGTGGGCCGCGTCGATGCCGCCGACGTCCAGTTGCGGGTCGGCTTCAAGGTAGCCCAGCCCATCCGCCTCGGCGAAGACATCGGCATAGCTGAGCCCGGCGCTTTCCATCCGGGTCAGGATGTAGTTGCATGACCCGTTCATGACGCCGACGATGCGGGTGATCTCATTCCCGGCCAGACCTTCGGTCAGGGCCTTGATCACAGGTATGCCGCCAGCCACGGCGGCTTCGTAGCGTAGGCTGACGCCCTTGGCTTCGGCCGTTTCGGCCAGCGTTTGGCCGTGGATGGCCAGCATGGCCTTGTTGGCGGTAACTACGTCCTTACCTGCAGCAATCGCCGCCTCGACCGAGGCCTTGGCCGGACCATCGGTGCCGCCCATCAACTCGACGTAAAGATCCACGTCATCGCGGGTGGCAAGGGCGACGGGGTCGTCCTCCCACGCATAGCCGTTCAGGGGAACTCCACGATCCTTGTCGCGGGACCGCGCGCTGACGGCGGTGATCTCGATCTTGCGACCGGTGCGGGCTTCAAGCATGGCGGCGTGCTGGCGCACGATCTTCACCACGCCGATACCCACGGTGCCCAACCCTGCGATGCCAAGCCGAAGCGGTGCGTTCATGTCGGGGTCCTTTGAGCGATTGGGCGTCGCGGGCGATGTAACGGGTTCATAAGCGGGGCGCAATTGCCGTTAGCGCATGCGGTTCTGCATGCGGGCCCGGGTGGCCGGGTCAACGACCGGACGTCGCTGCAAGGCGCTGGCGCGCGCCCTGAGGTCTGCGATGCGCGTTTCAAGGTTTTCTGTGGTCGCGACCGGGTCGCCAACAATCGGTTGCGCGCCCGCAATCAGTGGCTCGAGCGGGACGAGGGCAGGGAAGTCGGATGCTGCGACATCAGGCGATACCGCGTCGTCGAGGTCCGGAAACTGAGTGCAGGCCGCAAGGGTCAGGCAGAAAAAAGCGGCAGGTGCGCGCATTGTGAAAGCGTTCCGTCAATCATGTGTTGCCCTTGTGATGCACCATGACCCGGAATGGCGCAAGCATCGCTTGGGTTTGAACGCCCGTTCAGATAAATCCTGCCCATGGCGCGCACAACAGGTTCGCATTCCGACATCACTGGCCCGCGGATCCGAGACGCGGCGCTGCGGCTCTTTGCGCGGCATGGGTATGCTGCCGTTTCGATGCGCCAGATCGCGGGTGAGGTTGGGGTGCAGGCGGGGGCGCTTTACAACTACATCCCTGACAAGCAGAGCCTGCTGGCCGAATTGATGCGCGATCACATGGTGGAGTTGTTGGAGGCCGTGCCGGTGTCAGCGGCGGATGTGCCTCTCGCGCAGCTTGAGGCTTTTGTCCGGTTCCACATCGGTTTTCACCATGCGCGGCCCGATGCGGTGTTCATTGCTTACATGGAATTGCGCAACCTCGCGCCCGAGAACTTTGCGGAAATCGAAGATCTGCGTGGCCGGTATGAGGCTATCTTGGAACAGATCCTGCGTGACGGCGCCGAAGCGGGCGCTTTTGACGTGCCCGACCCCAAGATCGCGACGCTGGCTGTGATTGCGATGTTGACCGGTGTGACGACCTGGTTTCGCGCAGGGGGGCGTTTGAGTCTGCAAGACGTGCAGGATCAGTATTGGGACATGGTGCGCAAGTCCGTTTCGGCGTGACAGCGGTTCGGACGCTGTTTGGCTGCGCCAAATGCGCCCCGCCCGCCGTCCCGCCAGATGCGTGGGCTGGCGGGACGTTTCACTGCGTATCATGCCATCGCTCGATAGATCGAGAATGCTAATTTCTTGCCAGTTTTCTTCCGCTTCCAATAGCATATCCGCAGGACCGGAGGCTTTCGGGGAAAAGCTTAGCAGGACGTCAATGCTTCCGGTCACCTTCCCAAAGCGGCGGAGGCCCGCCTGCGCTGCAGCGCAATTGCCTCTGCGTAAAAGACCTGTGCACAAGAGCAGCACGGGATGTCGGGGTGAAGTGACGGGACCACCACAACCGTTTGGTTCTCTCATTCCCGAGGACCTGTATATACAGGTGGGTGTCAGGTAACCGGACCAGGGCCCGGACAGAGCCAACTCCCTCGGAATTGCTTAAGGCCACCGGAATGCAACCTATCACGAGAAGGGCAGAACCCGCCAAGCGCCTACATAGGGGTGGGGGCGGTGCGCGGCAAGGCTTGCGTTCGGTGCGGATGAGGGATCGGCCCTTCGGGGAGGATTTCTTGAAACAGGGAATTCGAACCGGTCCGCACCGCGGCAAACACGCCGGGGGAGTGTTTAAGGGTCGAGTTCAGGAAGCCCCGAGATCGGTCCGCGCCAGCGGCACATGCCGCCGGGGCAGATCAGCAGTCGCTTTGATCGCGCGCAGGAAACCCTAGTCCTGCGCCTCGATAAAACCGTAGCGTTCCAGCTCCTCGGGCAGCAGCACATAAATCTCGTCCGGCGGTGTGGACAGCGCGTGTTGCATGACGAGCGGGTCGATTCCCATTTCATCGAGATAGGTCATCACCTCGGCCTGGCCGCGCTGGATGTCTTCGACGGCGAAGGCGGCGGGCAGGAAGGTGTTTTGGCCGAAATAGTGCTGGTGGACGCCGACTGAGGCGTTGGGGGAGATGTCGCGCGTGGCGCCTGCGACCAGCAGGTAGGGGCAGGCGGAGTAGCAGAATTCGCCGCGAAGCATTTGCGTGCTGATCCCTTCGGCGCGGATGGTGCGCCCGAGCGCGAGGGCGTCCTGGACCGAGCCGCCGGGACTTTGCAGGATGAGCGTTTCCGGACGGGGGTCGGATTGGAGGATCATCGCGGCGAGGCGGTCGGCGTCGCCTGCGCTTATGCCCCCTTCGAGCCGGTAGGTGGTGCCGTCGGTTTGGGTCAGGACGAGGCGGTTGGGCAACTGGCCGGGATCGCGGGCCGGTTGCGTGACGGGGCGGTCGCGGTCGGGACGGAAGGTGCGGCGCTGGTCGCCGGGGCGCACCGGTTCGGTGAGGCGCGGGGCGTCGGGGCCGAAGGTGGGCAGGCGCAGCCCCTGCATGTCCCCGAGGATAAGGAGGCCGCCGATGCCGAGTTGGAACACCAGCACGCCCATCAGCACGCGGGCGACGGGGTTGCGTTGTTTGCCTCGTGGGGTCCCCGTGTCCGCCGTGTCGGTCATTCGGCGACCCGTTTTGGCGTCTCGGGGGCGTTGATCTGGCCGGGGGCGGTCATCGTGTCCTCGACATCGCGGAGGGCGGCCATGGCTGCGCGGAGTTCTGCGAGGGTCAGCGTGTCTTCGACTGCGGCCCCTTCGCGTCCGCCGCGGATGGCGGATTGGGTGATGGCGAGGATGAAGACGAGGACGGCAGGCAGCAGGTCGATGGCGATGGCCCCCGCCCAGGAGGGTACGAAGTTGCGGGCGTAGAGGATGACCGCGTCCGCCGAGGAGATGGGGGTGTAGGTGACGTCCGTGGTCGTGCTTTGCGCTTGGACATTTTGGGCGGCGCGTTCGAGCGTGTTGGCGCGTTGGGCGAGTACTTCGAGCACGGAGGTGATGGTGGCGGCCTGATCGGTGCGGCCCTGTTCGGTGGAGCCGTCGAGTTCGGGCAGGACGACGGAGGCGGCGAGGTCCTGGGCCGCGCGTTCCACGAGCGGGGCGACGGAGAGT
Source organism: Tateyamaria sp. syn59 (assembly GCF_007995245.1). GTDB lineage: Bacteria > Pseudomonadota > Alphaproteobacteria > Rhodobacterales > Rhodobacteraceae > Tateyamaria. Next base: position 491,570 of record NZ_VCBA01000002.1, on the reverse strand, counting down.
TGCCGCAGTTGAGTGATGAGGCCCGCGAGGCGGACCGCTTGTTCGGAGAATTCGACGCTGCGCGCCTCAACCGGGCCGGGCTCGACCGTGAGGGCGCGCATGCGCGACAGGATTGCGTTGCCTTCGGTGAAGGCGGACTCAACGAGTGGGGTTTGGGCGCTGATTTGTCCTTCGAGGCCCGAGAGTTCTGCCGCTTTCTGGCGGAGGACGCGGAAGACGGCGCCGCGGCCGGCGAGGCCCGAGAGCGCGCCTGCGGCTTCCTGTTCGGAGAGGTCTTCGAAGGATTGGCGGACACGGGCGACGTCGCGTTCGAGAGATTGGCCGTTCAGCGCGACCTCGTGCGCGCGTTCGAGGCTGGTCTGGTAGTCCTGCACCGTTTTGGCGAGGTGCTGTTCGACCGCCGCCGAGCCTGCGAGAGCTGCGGCGTTGAGCCAGGAGGACATGGCGACGATGGCGAGCGAGCCTGCGCCCATGGCGACGATCAGGCCGATGCGTGCCTGGGCCGAGCGGACGGCGGGGAAGAGCCGCATCATGTAGGACCAGAAGACGAAGATGCCCACAGAGACCGCGACCGAGTAGGCGATGGCGGCGAAGACCGACATGGCGCCGTTTTCGTCGAGGAGGGAGGAGACCCCGAGATAGGTGTAGATGCCCGACGCCGTGGCCAGCACGCCGAGGGCGGTGCCGGAGAAGGTGTCGAGCCAGCCGAGATGTCCTTCGAGCTCACGCGCGTAGCGGACGCCGCGCGCCTGTGTCTGGCTCAGCCCAGTATTGTTGAGCCTTGTGTCATTGGTCATGTGTCGGCTCCCACCGCTGTCGGCCAAAGGTAGGGGCAGAGGGGCGGAACGCCAAGCCTTGTGGGTGCGGCTTGCTTTTGTTCAGGGTTTGTTCATACTCTGGATGCCATGGAAGTTGTCTCTGATCTCACCACGATGATGCCCGGTCAGGTGCTGGCGCGGGGCGTGTCGCGCCATCTGGCGTCGCTGGGCTGGGCCACGGTTGAGGAAATGGTGCCTGCGCGGGGTTTGCGCGTGGATGTGATGGCGCTGGGTCCGAAGGGCGAGGTCTGGGTCATCGAGTGCAAGTCGAGCCGGGCGGATTTCATGTCGGACCACAAGTGGGATGGCTATCTGGAGTGGTGTGACCGGTTTTTCTGGGCCGTGGACGGGGAGTTTCCTGTTGATTTGCTGCCGGAGGGCACGGGGTTGTTGATTGCCGATGCCTATGATGCCGAGATTATTCGCATGGCGCCCGAGGACAAGCTGGCCCCTGCGCGGCGCAAGGTGATGGTGCAGAAGTTTGCGACCCATGCGGCGCGGCGCTTGCAGGCGCTGCGTGATCCGGGGGCTGGGCTGGGATGGTAGCCCGGCCCGTCGAATGCGGCGCGGGAGTGGGCAATTCGGTGGCGGAGCGTCTTGGTCCAGCGCCCTGTCTGACGAACGCCTCTGACCCGGTACTACGTTTTCAGATCGGAATCGCGCAGACTCAGCGTTTCATCGCACTGGCGGCCTTTGCGGCAGCCTTGATCTCGTCGGCGATTTCATTCGCTTCTTCGGGGTCGAAGTCCATCGGGATCTCGACGCCTTTTGCCTCGACATAGATGCGCACCATCCCCACATCGGTCGGGCCGATCTGCAGATTGGCTGCGATGTCGCTTTCCTTGTTGATCCCCATGGTCATCTCCGGCGGATATGGAGGCTGCGTGCTAGACTGATCGGGATTGAAAGGCAAGCGATGGCGGATGATGCTGAGACTATGACGGAAGTAAGCTTACGCCCCTTTGTGGCGGCCGACACCGATTGGCTTGTGGCGCAGCACGGCGATCTTTATGCCCGCGAGGCAGGGTTCGACGACAGTTTTGGACCCTTGGTCCGGTCGATCCTCGAAGCGTTTAATGCGGGTCATGATCCATCCTGCGAGCGCGGGTGGATCGCGGAGGCAGGGGGCATGCGCCTCGGGTCGATCTTTTGCGTGCGCCATGATCCGGTCACGGCCAAGCTGCGCCTGTTTCTCCTGGTGCCAGAGGCGCGCGGCAAGGGAGTTGGCCGGATGCTGCTGGATCGGTGCATGCAATTTGCGCGAGATGCCGGCTATGAGGGCATGAGCTTGTGGACGCACGAGAGCCACGCGGCCGCCTGCGCGCTATACGCCCGGACCGGGTGGCAGATGGTGGCGTCGAAACCGGTCCATTCCTTTGGTCAGGATTTGGTGGAACAGACTTGGGTTTATCGCTTTTGACGGTCTTGCATTCGGTCTGCGGCATCGGTATCTGACGCATAGTGCCGCCGTAGCTCAGTTGGTTAGAGCGCCTGATTGTGGATCAGGAGGTCCCCCGTTCGAGCCGGGGCGGTGGTACCACCCTCTAAAATCCTTAGTTTTTCTTGCCCGGTTTTTCGAGAGGTTGGCACGCGATGGTGCAAAAAGTGTTGCGCCCACATACGGCCCGTTAACCTTTGGCCGTCATCCTTGATCGCATGAGACATTCACATGACAGGTGATATCCGCATTTATCTGGTCATGCTCGCGATTGGCGGGTCGATCATCTTGGGCGTGTCCCTTGTGCCGCCGCTCACGACCAGTGGTGTCGAAATTGCGCCAGGCGTCACCCAAGAGGAATTTGAAAAGGCCGTATCCCAGGAACTGGATTACTGTGAGGGGCTGGCGGATGACCTGGATTGCCAGTGCTACGCCGATGTGTCGGGCTACATCCGAGCAAACGAAAGCGTGTCGGTCCCGTTTACGCGATCAATCGACCAGACAACACTCGCCCGGCGCCAGGCTGCGGAAGACTGTTGAACCTGCGCTGGTGGGCTCGCCTGACTGCTTCGCGCCCGGGTCAACCGCAACCATTAGTCAATCGCGATGGTCTGGCGCAATGTGCCCGTCACTTGGTCAAAGATCAGGATCTCGTCCTCTGCGCTGACCACCGCGTACCAGTCGGACCCGATGGTAAAAGCTGTTGCTTCGGTTCCGTCGGGCAGCGTCACGCTGTCAGGGAGAGGCAGCGGGACAGGGTTTGCGTTCAGCCGGATGACAAGCAGACCCACCACCGTTACAACGCCTCCGATCATGATGATCGTCAACACGGTCACCAGCCGCCGCAGAAAGGCGAGGTTGGCCGGAAGCTCTGGGGTATCCATGTCGTCCACGCGCCTGTCCTTTGTCATTGCGGCCGATCCGCCTGCGCGCCTTGATAAGGCCATCGCCCGGGACGTGCCAGAGGGCGCGGCCCTGTCGCGGACGCGGCTGGCAAAGTTGATGGCGGACGGGGCTGTGGTGGTCGATGGTGCGGTTGCGTCGGACCCCAAGGCGAAGGTGACCGAGGGCGCGGTGGTCGAGGTGACGGTTGAGGCTGCTGAAGAAAGCCATATCGGGGCGGAGGATATCCCCCTCGAAGTGGTGTTCGAGGATGCCGATCTGATTGTCGTGAACAAGCCTGCGGGCATGGTCGTTCATCCGGCACCCGGCTCGCCCTCGGGCACGCTGGTCAATGCGCTGATGCATCATTGCGGTGATGATCTCTCGGGCGTCGGCGGCATGAAGCGGCCCGGTATTGTGCATCGGATCGACAAGGACACGAGCGGGCTGCTGGTTGTCGCCAAGAGTGACGCGGCGCATCATGGGCTGGCGGAGCAGTTCGCCAAGCACACCGTCGAGCGGTATTACCGCGCGCTGGTCTACGGTGTGCCTGACGGCAATGACCCGCGCCTGCGCGGGGTTCGGGGGGCGTCGTTCGAGCCGGGCAATGTACTCAAGCTGACCACGCAGCTTGCACGGCACAAAACCGACCGGCAAAGGCAGGCTGTGCTGTTTCAGGGCGGGCGGCATGCGGTGACGCGCGCGCGGCTGGTGGCGCGCTATGGCACACCACCGGTTCTGAGTCAGATCGAATGCTGGCTGGAGACGGGCCGTACCCACCAGATCAGAGTCCACATGGCCCATGCGGGGCATGGCCTCGTGGGCGATCCGACCTATGACGGCAAGCGCAAGCTGGCGCGCGGGACACTGAGCGAGGCAGCGTCAGAGGCGGTTGCGGGCTTCAGCCGACAGGCACTTCATGCGGCGGTTTTGGGTTTTGAACACCCGATTTCCGCGGAAATGTTACGGTTCGAGGCCCCTTTGCCCACCGATTTTGCCGATTTGTTGGCCATTTTGGCCGGATAGGTCGGAACAGATCGCAATTGTAACGCATTCTTTGCGCACCGCTGTAACGAACAGCACATGCGCGTGAAAGCACGGGCCTGCCCCTGCCGGTAACCGTCTTTGCGTGCCATATTCACAGTGCGACAACGCCTGCCTCTTGTATGCGGGTGTATGCCGTCCCATATGGGATGTTAAGCCCATAAACATGACTGGGCACAGGAGGGACATTATGGCCAATTACGCAAATCTTCCCGCACCCACACCTGAGGGCGGTCTGAACCGCTATATGCAGGAAATCCGGAAATTCCCGCTGCTGGAACCGGAAGAGGAATACATGCTGGCCAAGGCCTGGGTCGAAAAAGAGGACACAGGTGCCGCCCACAAGATGGTCACGAGCCACCTGCGCCTCGCGGCCAAGATTGCCATGGGCTATCGCGGCTATGGTTTGCCGCAGGCCGAGGTGATTTCGGAGGCCAATGTCGGCCTCATGCAGGCCGTCAAACGCTTTGACCCCGAAAAAGGGTTCCGTCTGGCCACCTACGCGATGTGGTGGATCCGGGCGTCGATCCAGGAATACATCCTGCGCTCGTGGTCGCTGGTCAAGCTGGGCACCACATCGGCGCAGAAGAAGTTGTTCTTCAACCTGCGCAAGGCTAAGGCCAAGATCGGCGCGCTGGAAGAGGGCGACTTGCGTCCCGAAAACGTCAAGCAGATCGCGACAGATCTGGGTGTGACCGAGGCCGAGGTGATCTCGATGAACCGTCGGTTGTCGGGCGGGGATGCGTCGCTGAACGCGACCGTCGGCTCCGAAACCGAAGGGGCGATGCAATGGCAGGACTGGCTGGAAGACGAAAGCGCCGACCAGGCGGGTGACTACGAGGCCCGCGACGAGTTGGAAGTGCGCCGCGAGATGCTGGCCGAAGCGCTGGACGTGCTCAACGACCGCGAAAAGGACATCCTGACCCAGCGCCGTCTGGCCGATGCGCCCGTCACGCTGGAGGACCTGTCGACTGAATACGGCGTCAGCCGCGAGCGTATCCGCCAGATCGAAGTGCGCGCCTTCGAAAAGCTGCAGAAGAAGATGCGCGAGATCGCACGGGCGAAGGGTTTGATGACCTCCGCCTGAGTGACCTGCCCATAGCAGTGAACACGCCCCGCCGCACCCGGCGGGGCGTTCGCGTTTTGCGCGCCCATTTCCGGCGCTTTGAGAATGGCGCAACTTGCGATAGGCTGCATTCATTGTTTGAACGCGTTGATCTAAGGGCGGGACGCCATGATTTTGAAGCGATGGAGTGTGATTGCCGTACTTGGCATCGTCGGGCTGGCTTTACTGGTTTACGTCCTGGGCTCGGACACCGCAGAGGTACTGAGCACTGGGCCGGTTGATCCAGGTGTTGTGCCGCAGGGGCCGGATGACAGCAGTGACCTCGTGACCGCCATCACCGCCGTGGCAGGGGCCGTGACCACCCTGGGTGCAGCGATCTTTGGATTGCTCGGCAAATGGACGGACTACCGCAAAGCGCAGCTTGAAGTTGCAGCCAAGGAGCTGGAGCTGGAGCAGAAGCGTCGGGCGGCCGAAGCCGAGTGATGTGGCGTCTGGTCCTTGGTCTGCTCGTGATCGCCGCGCCGCTCTGGGCAGACACAGGCGGCGGGCTGGACGAGGCGTATATCCGGCCCGACGACAGGTCCCTCACCCAGCGCCTGTTGGTTCGAGCAGGCTTTCGCGAACTGCAGAAAAGCTATGCGCTGATCGTCGGCATAAGCGATTTTGACGAATTCAACGATCTGCCCACCGCACAGGATCCGTTGCGCGTACGGGACTATCTGGTGGATGAGGCAGGCTTTGACCACGTCCACATCCTGACCGGCGACAAGGCGACCAAGGACAGGCTGGAAGAGTTGATGCTCGATGATTTCCGCCAGCTGGTCAGCCCCGATGACCGGTTCCTGTTCTACTGGTCGGGCCATGGCGAAACGCTCGGCCAGGGCGCCGGTGCGCGTGGGTTCCTGCCGGTGAAGTCCAGCCGCAAGGGCCGCTTTTCGACCATGGTGTCAATGGATGATATTGCCGATTGGGACAGCTATATCTCGGCCCGACAGGTGCTGTATCTGATGGACAGCTGCTTTTCCGGGTTGGTCGGATCAGCGCCGCAATCCGATCTGGCCGATATCACCCGCGCCCAGTTGGGCGGGCCCGCCCGCCACGTGATCACCGCAGGGCGCGCGGATGAGCAGACAATCGCGGTCGACCAGCTGGGCGGTTCGGTCTTTACCCATGCGCTGCTCAACGGGCTGCGCGGGGCCGCCGATGCCGCCAACGCGCTTGGCAAGGACAACCTTGTGTCCGTGGGCGAGTTGAAATCCTATCTGGGCCAAGAGGTGACGCGCCTGCGCCTGCGCTTTGGCTGGCAGCGCTCGATCACGCCGCAGATCCGCGATCTGACCGGGTCGGACGGGGCATTTTTCTTTCCCATCCCGGCGGCGTTCACGCCGACCGAGGAAGAGACGCCGGCTACTCCCACGTCGGGCCGCGTGGGCGAGGTGCAGCAGGCGCTGATCGACCTGGGCTATGATCCCGGCGACGTGACTGGTGTTCTGAACCTGCGCACGCAGGTGGCGTTGACCCTGTTCCAGCGCGATCAGGGGTTGGATGAGACGGGGCAGGACGATGACCTCACCTGGCGCGCGATCATCAGTGCCCTCGCCTCGCTTGTTCAGCCACAGGGCGACCGGGACGATCCTGAAGAGGACAGCCTGCCAGAAACCGTTGTCGCGCTTCAGCGCCGTGATCAGGCAGGACCACAGCCTGCGACCCCTCCTGCATCTCCACCGCCCGCACCCCGCATCCGGGCCTGCGACAACTGCCCCGAGCTGATCCGGGTGCCCGGCGGTACGATGGCCTATGGTCCACGCCCCGTAGACGATCCGATCCCTCCGATCACGGTGGAGGTCGCACCGTTCTTCATCGCAGAGACGGAGGTGACAATCGGCCAGTTCCGCGCCTACGCCGAGGATACGGGCGTCGCTTTTGTTGATGGCAAAACCTCCGAAGGGGCCAGTTGCTTTGCATGGCAGACGGGGGACAAGCTGCGCAAGACGGCGCGGGCGTTCAATCAGGGCAGCGATCTGAGTGACGACCACCCGGTCTCCTGCGTCAGCCGCACCGACGCGATGGGATATATCGAGTGGCTGAACGAGCAGACGGATGGGCCGGACTATCGCTTGCCCACCGAGGCCGAATTCGAGTTGCTGCTGGAGCGCAATCTCGTGCATCGCGTTCAGGCCGAAAGCAGTCATCTGGACCCGAGCGACGAAGTGGCAGTCGCCTGCATTCTCGGCAACTTTGGGGACGCAACATCTCAGTTCAGCTGGCGCTCTATGAGATGCTATGATGGCGATCCCGGTGTTGCAATCGTGGCCCGCTATCCCCCGGATGCCAACGGTGCGCATGACCTTGCCGGGAACCTCTGGGAATGGGTCGCTGATTGCTGGCGGGACAACCTGTCGCTGCCACGGCAACTGCAGGGCTGCGAAAGCGGCACGCTCAAGGGCGGGTCCTTCGATGATCCGGTCAAGAATACCACGCCTGAAACCCGTCAACCCGTGCCCGTGAACCGGCGCCAGACCAATATCGGGTTTCGCGTGGCGCGCGACATCGACTGATCAGTTCAGGCGCGCACGCAGCACCCGCACCATGTTGCCGCCCATCACCTTGGCAATCGTCGGCTCGTCCAGGCCCGCGACGAGCAGCGCGTGGGTCAGGGCCGACAGGTTCGACGTGTCAAAGGCGGTTGTGACCGAACCGTCGAAATCAGATCCCAACGACACGTGATCCGCACCGACCGTGTCGATGGCTTGCACGATCATGGCCGCGATGGCCTCGGGCGTTGCATCGCGGCAAAGCACGCTGCCCCAATAGCCCATCCCGATCACGCCGCCGGTCGAGGCGACCGCCCGCATCAGATCATCTTCGAAATTGCGGATCACAGGGCAGAAACCGTGCAGGCCCGTATGGCTGACAATCAGCGGCATGTCTGTCATCGCGATCACGTCGCGCGCCACCGCCGGACTGGAGTGGGCGAGGTCCAGCACCATGCCGCGTGAGGCAATCTCGGCCACGACGGCGCGTCCGAATTCGGTCAGACCCATATCGCGGGTGCCATGCAGCGACCCGCCCAGCTCATTGTCGAAAAAGTGGTGCAGGCCGATGATGCGGTGGCCTGCCTCTTCCAGCCGGTCGAGATTGGTCATGTCCCCTTCGAGCGCATGCGCGCCTTCGATTCCGAGGATGCCGCCGACCACCTGCGTGCCGCCCGCGCGTGCGGCCAGATGCGCGTCAAGCTCGGCCCGCGACGTGATTACGGTCAACCGGTCCGGGATGCGGGCGGCCACCCTGTGCAGCCGTTCGGCCTGGTAAATCGCGCGCTCGGCCAACGACCCCCAGGTGCGCGGCGGCCACATTTGGCCGATGGCCAGTGGCGTGATGTTGTCAAACGTGTCGGGGGAGTTGGCTTCGTAGTTTTGCCCGGCGGGCGACTTGGTCACGGCGGCAAAGACCTGCAGCGCAACGCCGCCCTCAATCAGGCGCGGCACGTCGACATGGCCGCGGTCGGCGCGCTTTTCGATACTGCGCTTCCACAGCAGGCTGTCGGCGTGCCAGTCGCCCACGACCAGTGTGTCGTGCAGCGATTGCGCCGCGTCCGAGACCGGGTAAGGATCGTGCGGCACCACCGCGTTGCGTCCCTGTTCCACATAGCCCGGCGCAAAAGTCAGAAAGGCCGCAAGGGCGGCCATTAGCGCAATGCAAAGCCCGATAAGGCCGCGTTTGATCCAGACCATGATGTTCTCCTGCCTGTTTCGGTCAGCATAGGCCGGGCACTGTTTCGCGGACCAGCCTGACGGAACGGCAACCGGCGGCTTGTACGCGGTCCGGCAGGCGATAAGGTGGGTGCTCGTATATCGGAGGGCTGCGCATGGTGGAAACAATCAGATGGGGCATTCTGGGCGCCAGTGCCTTTGCGCGCAGGGACATGGCGCCTGCCATTCACGCGGCCTGTGGGGCGGAACTGGTGGCGTTGGCGACGTCTTCGCGCGAGAAGGCGGGCGGGTTTCGTGCCTTCTGCCCGTCTCTGCAGCTCCACGACAGCTATGAGGCATTGTTGGCGGATCCGGAAATTGACGCGGTCTACATCCCGCTGCCCAACCACCTGCATGTGGAGTGGTCCCTGAAGGCGCTGGAGGCGGGCAAGCATGTGCTGTGCGAAAAGCCGATGGCGATGGCAGCGGGCGAATATGAGGCGCTGATTGCGGCGCGCGATGCGTCGGGCTGTTTTGCGACCGAAGCCTATATGATTGTCCATCACCCGCAATGGCAGCGGGCCAAGGCGCTCTATGAAGACGGCGCCATCGGGCGGCTGATCCACGTTGAGGGGCTGTTTGGGTATGACAACGCCGATGAGCCCGGCAATGTGCGCAACAAGCCCGAAACGGGCGGCGGGGGCATTCCCGACATCGGCGTCTATACCTACGGCTGCACCCGCTGGCTGACCGGCGAAGAGCCGGTGCAGATCACCCACGCGGATGTGGACTTCGAAAACGGAGTGGATGTACTGGCCCGCGTGTCGGCCCGGTTCCCGTCATTCTCGGCCCATTGGGTGAATTCGATGCGGATGCACCCGTGTCAGGAGATGACATTTGTTGGCTCGGACGGCGTCATCAAGCTAACCGCGCCGTTCAATCCTGCACGGTTTGCAACGGCGCGGCTGGAGGTGCAGCGCGACGTGCATGGTGGCGCCGGGGGCGCGTCGGTGACCGAGGAACGTTTCCCGGGCGTCGATCATTATGTGCTGCAGGTCGAGGCGTTTTGCGCCCATGTGCGAGACGGTGCACCGTACCCATGGCACTTGGAGGATGCACGGGGCACGCAGGCGGTGATTGATGCTGTCTTTGCCAAGGCGGCGGATACAGGTGGCTAATCGGCCTTTCGGGGAGGATTCTTGGGAATAGAGAAAGGCGGCATGATGGCGGGCGGATGGACCAAGGATGGGGCGGTGTCGGAACAGATCGAGGCGTCGATTTCGGATGAGCTTGCGCGGATGAAGGCGCGCCGGTCGCCAGTGGGTGAAAGCCTGAGCCATTGTGCGGAATGCGAAGAGCCCATCCCCGAGGCGCGGCGCAAGGCCATTCCGGGCGTGAAGCTGTGCGTGGACTGCGTGGCCGAGCGGGATGCTGCGTTCAAGGCGCGGGGCGGGATCAATCGGCGCGGCTCGAAGGACAGTCAATTGAAGTGAGGGGCGGGTTCAGACGCTCTGGGTTGGGACGTGACGTATGCCGCGCGATCAAAAGGGCAGGCCCCGCAACAGCGGGGCCTTTGTGTCTACTGAAACAGGAAGACCTGACTAGTCCTCCATCGCTTCCAGATCGTCGATAAAGCCCGAGATCATGCTGAGCCCCTTGTCCCAGAACTTGGGGTCGGAGGCGTCGAGGCCGAAGGGGGCCAGCAGTTCCTTGTGGTGTTTGGAGCCGCCTGCTTTGAGCATGTCGAAATACTTGTCCTCGAAGCCCGTGGCACCTTCTTCGTAGACCGAATAGAGCGCGTTCACGAGACCGTCGCCGAAGGCGTAGGCGTAGACGTAAAAGGGCGAGTGGACGAAGTGGGGGATGTAGGCCCAGAACGTCTCGTACCCGTCCATGAATTCGAAGGCGGGGCCGAGGCTTTCGCCCTGTACGCTCATCCAGATGGCGTTGATGTCTTCGGGGGTTAACTCGCCGCCGCGCCGCGCCTCGTGCAGTTTGCATTCGAAGTCGTAGAAGGCGATCTGGCGCACGACGGTGTTGATCATATCCTCGACCTTGCCCGCGAGCATGACCTTGCGCTGGGCGTCGTCCTTGGCCCCGTCGAGCATTTTGCGGAAGGTGAGCATTTCGCCGAAGACGGAGGCCGTTTCGGCCAGTGTCAGCGGGGTGGAGGACAGCATTTCGCCTTGCCCTGCGGCGAGGACCTGGTGGACGCCGTGGCCAAGCTCGTGGGCCAGCGTCATCACATCGCGCGGTTTACCGAGGTAGTTGAGCATCACGTAGGGGTGCACGTCCGTAACCGTGGGGTGGGCGAAAGCGCCGGGGGCCTTGCCCGGTTTCACGCCCGCATCGATCCAGCCCTTGGTAAAGAACGGGTGTGCCAGCTCGCCCATGCGCGGATCGAAGGCGTTGTAAGCATCCATGACGGTCTTCTGGGCTTCGTCCCAGTTGACGATACGCGGGTCTTCCATGGGCAGTGGCGCGTTGCGGTCCCAGACCTGCATTTTCTCAAGCCCCAGCCATTTGCGTTTGAGTTCGTAATAGCGGTGGCTGAGCTTGGGATAGGCGGCGACAACGGCGTTGCGCAGGGCCTCGACCACTTCGGGTTCGACCTGGTTGCTGAGGTGCCGCCCGGTCTGGGCCGTGGGCATGCCGCGCCAGCGGTCGAGGATTTCCTTTTCCTTGGCTTGCGTGTTGTGGACGCGGGCAAAGGTCTTGATATTGCCTGAAAATACTTCGGCCAACTCGCGCGCAGCAGTTTCGCGTTTCTTGCGGTCGGGATCGGTGAGGAAGTTCAGCGTGCCTTCGATATTGAGCGCTTCGCCGTCGATGTCAAAGGTGAGCCCGGCGATGGTTTCGTCAAAGAGCCGTTCCCATGCGTCGCCGACGACGCCGAGGTCGTGGAGGAATCTTTCCAGCTCGTCGGAAAGTTGGTAGGGCTTCATCGCCCGGATCTTGTCAAAGACGGGTTTGTAGCGGGCGAGCTCTTCGCTGGCGCTCATCGCGGCGTCGAGGTGGTCGTCTTCGAGGCGGTTGAGTTCGAGGGTGAAGAAGACCAGCGGTGTGGTGAAGTTGGTGATTTTCTCCTGGCAGTCGGACATGAACTTGGCCCGGTCTGCGTCGGTGGTCAGTTGGTAGTAGCGCAGGCCGGCGTAGGACATGATCCGTCCTGCGACCTGGTTGATGCGTTCCTGGCGCTGGATGCAGTCGAGGAGGCCCTTGGCGTCGAGCGTATCTAGTTTGCCTTCGTAGTCGCTTGCAAAGCTCTTGCACGCCTCTTCCAGCCAGTCGAGGTCGCGTTTGAGTTCGGCAGCATCTTCGCCGGTGTAGAGGTCATCGAGGTTCCATTCGGGCAGGTCGCCCAAGGGCTGATCCCCGGTGCTGGCATTGGCGTCGCGGACGGGGAAGGGGAGTTGGAACATGTGTGAGCACCTTTGATGACGTGTTGCGCCCATAGGTATGGGGGCGCGTGCGTATGGGCAAGGGTTTCGCCGCGCGTGTGCGCGGCGACCGGCTGGGGCTCTGCCCCAGACCCCGCGGTTTATCTGGCGAAATGAAGATGGATCAGGGTGTGAAGAGGCGGGTTGGTGTGTCGACGAAGATTTTTTGGCGTTCTTTTTCTGTGGTGATGGATGACAGGCGGTCGGCCAGCGTGGCGGCTTGGGGCATTTGTGCGCCGTTCAGCATGATGTGCGGCCAGTCGGAGCCCCAGAGGCAGGCGTCGGGGTTGGCGTCGATCAGGCGGCGCATGAGGGGGTGGGTTTCCGTGATGTTGTCGGTGAGCCGGTAGGGGGCGGAGAGTTTGATGTAGGCGTGCCCTTCGGCCAGCAGGGCGCAGAGGGTGTCTATGGCGGGTGTATTAACGTCGAGTTTGGTGGGCCAGCCGCAGTGGTCGATGACCAGCGGGACGGGCAGGGCGCGGATGTCGTCTGCCAGTTCTTCGATGTGTTTGTCGGCATGCAGGAGCATCTGGATGTGCATGCCCTGGTCGGCGAGTGCGGGGGCCATGGCCTTGGCGCCGTCCCATGTCAGTACGCCGCCGTGGACATAGTTGAGGCGGATCGCGACGATGTTTTGTTGTGCGAGCTTCCGCACTTCGGCCGCCGAGGAGCCATCGGCGAGGAGGCCCACGCCCTTGAACCCCTTGCCCATGGCATGGACGGCCTCCAGCGTGACGGTGTTATCGGTGCCGTAGAGGATCGAGTGGACGATCAGGCTGTGGGTGCAGCCGAGCGCGTCAAGGTGCGCACGGTAGCGGGCGAGCCAGTCTTCGAAGTCGATGCCGTTGGGTGGGTTCTGCGCGCGGGTGGACGACAGCGGGTGCTCGGGGCCGCCCAGCAGGTGGACATGGGCGTCCCATGCGCCTGCGGGCAGTTTGGTGTTCGGTGTTTTCGGCGCGGGGGGCGGTGGGGCGCTATCCATAAATGCTCAGCATCTCGTTCAGGTCGTCGAGGCTGTTGGCCTCGGTCACGGGTTTGTCGTGCCGCCACCGTGACATGCGCGGAAAGCGGAGCGCCACCCCCGATTTGTGCCGTGTGGACGCCTGGATGCCTTCGAAGGCGATTTCGAACACGTGATGCGGTGTGACCTGCCGCACGGGGCCGAAGCGTTGCTGGGTGTTCTTTTTGACCCAGGCGGTGATCTTGCGGAATTCTTCGTCGGTGAGGCCGGAATAGGCCTTGGTGAATGGCACCAATTCGTTGCCTTTCCAGACGGCGAAGGTGAAGTCGGTGAAGAGGTTGGCGCGCCGTCCGTGGCCGGATTGGGCGTAGATCATCACCGCGTCGATGGTGAGCGGGTCGAGTTTCCACTTCCACCAGTCGCCTTTTTTGCGGCCTGTTAGGTAGGGGCTATCCTTGCGCTTCAGCATCAGCCCTTCGGCTTGGGCGTCGCGAGAGGTGCTGCGGGTGTCACCCAGTGCTTCCCATGTGTCGAAGGCCACCGTTGGCGACAGTTTGACAGGGGCGTCGTTGGGTAGGTTTTGACAGAAGTTTTCGAGGGTTGCGCGGCGCTCCTGCAGCGGTTTCTGGCGCATGTCGGCGCCCTCCCATTCGAGGAGGTCGTAGGCGTAAAGGATCACAGGCGCCTCAGTCAGCAGCTTCTTAGGCACCGTCTTGCGCCCGATCCGCTTTTGCAGGGCGTTGAAGTTTTGGGGGGCGTTGTCGCCCCAGGCCAGCAGCTCGCCGTCGAGCACCGTCCCGTCAGGGATGAAGTCGCGTGCGCGGGCCAGTTCGGGGAAGCGGTCGGTCATCAACTCCTCGCCGCGGGACCAGACGAAATGTTCGCCGCCGCGCAGGATCAACTGCCCTCGGATGCCGTCCCATTTCCAGTCGGCCTGCCAGTCGCCTGGGTCGCCGAGGTCCTCGGGGGCGTCTTCCAAAGCATAGGCGAGGTAGAACGGATACGGGCGCGAGGCGTTGGCGGCGGGGTCATCTTCTTCGATCAGTTGCGCCCAGGTGGTTGTGGCTGGGTCCCAGTCGCCCATGAGGCGGTGCGCCATCTCGGCCTCATCCTTGCCTGTGGCGCGGGCCAGCGCGCGGGTCATCAGTTTTTGACTGACGCCGATGCGGAAGCCGCCGGTGAGCAGCTTGTTGAAGAGGAAACGTTGGGTGGGGTCTAGGGACGCCCATGCGTTGAGGACAAAAGCCTTGCGTTCGGGCTCCTCTACTTGAGACAAGTCGCGCAAGGCATTGATCCAATGCGTCAAACCGTGATCTGTTTCCGTGCCTGGCGGTGGCAGGACCAAAGCGATTGTTTCGGCCAGATCACCGACTATGGGGTAGGCTTCCTCGAACAGCCAGCGCGGGATGCCCGCCAACTCCGCCCCCCATTCTCGCAGGCGGGTTGTGTTCACCGCGCGCTTGGGGCGGCGGCCCGAGAAAATGGCGATAGTCCAGATGCGGTCTTCTTCCGGGGCCTGTTGGAAGTAGTCGGTAAGGGCTGCGACCTTGACCGTTGTCTTGGTGGATTGGTCGATGGCGTTGAAGAGCGCAGCGAAGCGTTTCATGCGGCTTCATCCTCGGCATCTTCGCCGCCGAATTCGGTTTGCAGGACTTGCGCGTTCCAGCCTTGGTCATTCAGGTAGCGGGTGAAGATTTCGGTGTAACCGTGTGTGACATATATGTTTTCGGCTTTTGTTTCCTTGATCGCAGACAGCAGGCCCGACCAGTCCGCGTGGTCGGAGATGACAAAGCCGCGGTCGCCTGCGCGCCGCCGCCGGATACCGCGCAGGGCCATCCAGCCGGAGGCGAAGGCGTTTTCCTGCGCGCCGAACCTGCGCGCCCAGGCCGAGCCAAGTGCCGAGGGTGGTGCCAGCACGAGGCCACCGGGATGCGCCTTGTGGTCGAACTCCGCCCCGGCTTGGACCGTATCGGGCAGCGCGATGCCCTGCGCCCGCATCACGGCGTTGGTGTTCTCAATGGCCGTGTGGGTCAGGATCGGGCCGATCTCGGGGTTCAGCATCGACATGAGCCGTTGCGCTTTGCCGAGCGCGTAGCAGCCGAGAAAGGCAGTCTTGCCCGCCGCTTTGCACCCCGCCCACCAGTCGTTGATCTGATCTGCGATCACCGACTGGTCCTGCCAGCGGAACACGGGCAAGCCAAAGGTGCTTTCGGTGATGAAATGGTGGCATTTGACCGGCTCGAAAGGCGTCGATAGCCCGTCATCGACCACCTTGTAGTCACCGGATGCGACCCAGACTTCGCCCGCGACTTCGACCCTGATCTGGGCGGAGCCGGGTACGTGGCCTGCGGGATGAAAGGATACAGTGGCGGCGCCAATGCTGAGCGTCTCGCCATAGCCCACGGTGTCGATGGACACATCGCCGAGCCGGTGGCGCATCACCGGCGCCGCGACATCCGTCGCCAGATACGATCCCATCCCCCAGCGCGCATGATCCGCATGGCCGTGCGTGATCAGGGCCCGGTCCACCGGCTTCCACGGGTCGATGTAGAAATCGCCAGCCGGGCAATAGATCCCTGCTGGGGTGAAGGTCAGCGCGCTCATGGACGCAAACCTAGCATGTCACCGCAGTCAGACCAGTCTTCAGACGGCGTCGGCGAAGCGATGGGCGAGCGTGTCAAAAATGCCCGCGCGGGTCCGTGCATCTTCCATCAGCACCTCGTGTTCGCCGTTCTGGATCAGGTGCAGATTGCCGTCTTCCCAGCCGTCCATGCGCTGGTGGATGCGACCCACGTGGACAATACGCTCATTGGTGCCCACGAAGGTGTCGCAGGGCAGGTTGGGCGCGGGCATCCGGGACAGGGCCAGCGTCTCCTGCAACGCCTCGCGCAGCCAGACAAAGCTGGGACCGCCCAATGCCAGTTCGGGATGCGCGGTCAGCTGGTCGCGCATCATGTCGAACATCTCGACATCCGTCGTCAGCAGGTTGTCGTCGAAATCCGCAGTCAGGATATAGCTGTCGATGATCGTGCCGGGGGGCAGGCGGTGACCCTGGCCGATCACGGGCATCATGTGCCCGAGCGCCCAGGCGACGGGGCGCAGATGAGGCGAGATGCGGATGCCCCACATCGGTCCGGTAAATCCAGCAGCATTCACCGGCAGCCCCTCGTAAAGCGCGCGCAACCCGATGCAGCCACCCATGGAGTGGCCCAGCATGAAATAGGGTTCCGGCAGGCCCAGTGTTCGGGCCGCATCAAGCACAGCCGCCACATCGTGCTGGTAGTCCGGAAACTGGCTGACATGGCCGAGGCGACGATCTTCATGCAGCCTGTCGGCCAGTCCCTGTCCGCGCCAGTCCACTGCCAAGGTGGCAAAACCACGCTCGGCCAGTGCAGCGGCGGACGGGGCGTATTTCTCGATGTACTCCGTGCGGCCCGGGAACATCAGAACCGTTCCCTTGGCCGGATCGGGCTGCCAGCACCCCACGCGAATGCGCACCCCGTCCGCGGCCGTCGTCCAATAGGCGACGCCGGTCAGTGGGGCGGGGTGTACATCCGTGAAAAGGGGCGCGGTATCGAGCGTCATTAGGCCAGGACAGAGGCCAGTTTCATCGCCATACCCATGTCGCCATCGACCTTGAGCTTGCCGGTCATGAAAGCGGATGTGGGGTTCGTGTCGCCTTCGAGGATCGAACGGAATGTGTCGGCATCGGCAGACAGGGTCACATCTGCGGCCTCATCACCCGCGCGCGCCCCGCTGGCGTCCATCATGATCGCGCCTTCGCCTTCGATGTCGAATTTTGCGGTGCCGTCGAAATCGGCGCCCGACAGCTTTTCGTTCAGCACGACGACGGCTTCGGTCACTGTGTCACTCATCTTTGATGCCCTTTTCGGTCTGTGGCCGGATGCGGTCTCTGGATTTCGCGGTTCGGCCTGTTACATTCCCCGTTATGGGCACACGCACACGCAAACTCTACCCTGTCGTCACGGCACTTTTACTGACAGTAGGGAATTCCTTACCCGCCATCGCGCAATCATCGGTTGACGAGATGCTGGAGGCGCTGCAAAGCGCCGAACCGGCAGAGGCGACACGCCTGACGCGCGAGATTGAGCGCGAGTGGTCGCAATCCGGCTCAACTGCGCTTGATATGCTCCTGCGCCGGGGCCGCGCCGCGCTTGAGGAAGAAGACCCCGATGTCGCGATCGAGCATCTGACCGCGCTGATCGACCACGCCCCGGACTTTGCCGAAGGCTGGCATGTCCGTGCGACTGCCTTCTACATGAAGGACCTCTACGGTCCCGCCCTGAGTGATCTGGAAAAGGCGCTGACACTCAACCCCGACAACTACAACGCCATGTTCGGCCTTGGTGTCATGTTCCAGGAGTTTGGCGACAACGTCCGCGCCGAGCAGGCGTTCAGCCGCGTTCTCGACTTGCATCCACATCACGAAAACGCCACCAAGGCGCTTGAGCGGCTCAAGGCCGAAGGCATCGGTCGGACACTGTAAATACGCTCTGACGAGTTACCGGGGGACAGCCCATGTCGGGCGACGCGCGGGTGGTGGCCGTTCTCGGCCCTACCAACACAGGCAAAACCACCTATGCCATCGAACGGATGCTGGGCCATCGCACGGGCGTGATGGGCCTGCCGCTGCGCCTGCTGGCGCGGGAGGTTTATGATCGGATCGTTGCCCTGCGCGGTCCGTCCGTTGTGGCGCTGGTCACGGGCGAAGAGCGCATCGTCCCGCCCCGCACGCAATACTGGGTTTGCACGGTCGAGGCGATGCCCGATGGCATGGGCTGCGACTTCCTCGCCGTGGACGAGATCCAGCTGTGTGCCGACCCCGAACGCGGCCACGTCTTCACCGACCGCTTGCTGCGCGCCCGTGGCCTGCATGAAACGCTGTTTCTTGGGTCCGACACCATGCGCGGGCCTATTTCCGCGCTTGTACCGCAGGCCCAATTCCTGCGGCGCGAACGGATGTCGCAGCTCGTGTATTCGGGGCAGAAAAAGATCAGCCGAATGCGCCCCCGCTCTGCCATCGTCGGCTTCTCGGTTGATAATGTCTATGCGATTGCCGAATTGATCCGCCGCCAGAAGGGCGGCGCGGCCGTGGTCATGGGCGCGCTCAGCCCCCGGACTCGGAATGCGCAGGTGGATATGTACCAGAATGGCGAGGTCGATTTCCTCGTCGCCACCGATGCCATCGGGATGGGACTGAACCTCGACATCGACCACGTGGCCTTTTCCTCACTAACAAAGTTTGACGGACGGCGGATGCGCCCGCTCGCGCCCAACGAACTGGCGCAGATCGCGGGACGCGCAGGGCGTGGGCAAAAGGACGGCACCTTTGGCGTCACGGGAGATGCCCGCCCGCTCGATGATGGCGTCGCGCAGGCCATCATGGACCACCGGTTCACGCCCTTGCAAAAGCTGCAATGGCGCAATCATGCGCTGCAATTCGGCACCATCGACGCGCTGATCCGCAGCTTGGAGGCGCCCTCAGACCACGAGGTGCTGGTCAAAGCCCGCGAGGCCGACGACCTGCAAGCGCTCAAATCCCTCTCCGAGTCCGCCGAAATCATCGCCCGTTGCACCGATGCCAAGTCGGTCCGCCTGCTCTGGGACGTCTGCCGCGTCCCTGACTTCCGCGGCATCTCGCATCAGGAACATTCCGCCCTGCTGGATGTTATCTTCCGCTACCTGCACGAACGCGGCGCGATCCCGGGCGACTGGATGGCCCGCCAGATCAAGCGCATCGACCGCTCTGACGGTGACATCGACGCCATTTCCAAGCGATTGGCGTTTATTCGCACATGGACCTATGTCGCGCAGCGCAAAGGGTGGGTAGATGATGAAAGTCATTGGCGGGACGAAACCCGCCATGTAGAAGACCGCTTGTCAGACGCGCTCCACGCGAAACTGACGCAAAGATTTGTAGACCGGCGCACGAGCGTGCTCTTGCGCCGGCTAGGCCAGAAGGAGGCCATGGTGGCCGAAGTAAACGACGCAGGTGAAGTGACTGTCGAGGGCGAGTTCGTCGGCAAGTTGGACGGGTTCCGGTTTTCCCAGGACAAGGGGGCGGGCGCGGCCGAAGCCAAGACGATCAAGACCGCAGCGCTGCAGGCGCTGGCCCCCCATTTCCACCTGCGGGCCGACCGGTTCTACAACGCGCCCGATACCGAGCTGGATTTCACCGAACAGGGTGGCCTCATGTGGGGCAGCTCGGCCGTGGGCAAGCTGGTCGCTGGACAGGACGCGCTGAAGCCGCAGGTTGAGGTGTTCGTCGATGATGTTGCAGGCCCCGAGGTTGCGCAAAAGGTGCAGCGTCGCCTGCAGCACTTCATCGACCGCAAGGTTGCAGCGCTGTTCGAGCCGCTGATCGCCATGCAGAAGGATGAGGCGCTGACCGGCCTCGCCAAAGGGTTCGCCTTCCAGATGGTCGAAGCCATGGGCGTGCTGCCCCGCGCCACCGTCGCCGACGACGTCAAGGCGCTGGATCAGGATGCACGCGGGCTGCTGCGCAAGCATGGCATCCGCTTTGGCCAGTTCACCATCTTCATGCCGCTTCTGCTGAAGCCCGCGCCGACGCGCCTGCGACTGGTGCTGTGGTCGCTGGCTCAAGGGCTGTCGGAATTCCCCGAATCTCCGCCCCCCGGCCTTGTCACCGTACCTGCGATGACGGGCGGCCCCCGCGACACCGACACCATGTCGGGCTACCGCAACGCGGGCGAGCGGGCGATCCGCATCGATATGCTGGAACGGCTCGCCGACATGCTTCGCGCCGAGGATTCGCGCGGCGGGTTCGAGGCCAAGGCCGATATGCTGTCGATCACCGGCATGACGCTTGAACAGTTCGCCACGTTGATGGAGGGGCTGGGCTATAAGGCTGAGAAGGGTGAGCGGGAAAAGGTCAAACCTGTTGACGCAGTTGTCGCCACCGACGCGACCCCGGAGGCCACAGATCAGCCCGTGATGGATGCGGCCGACGCGGAAACGGCAGAAGCCGCGACCGAAACACCCGCACCAGCGGATGTTCCGGAAGGCACCGAAGCCATCGCAGATGCGGGTCAGGCCCCTGTGATCGAGGAACCGGCGGAGACACCCGAGGTTCCTGCCGACATCCCTACGAACTCGGAAACCGAAATTGACCCCGGCACTGCGCCGGACGAAGCCGCCGCTGGCCCAGAGATCGAAGTGTTCTACACATTCACCTGGGGTCGCAATCAGGGTGGCAACCGCCGCCAGAATCAGGGCGGCAACCGGCGTCAGAATCAGGGTGGCAAGGGTGGTCCGAAAGGTAAAACCAAGGGCAAGGGCCCGCGCCGCGATGGGGGCAGCAAGCCGCAGAACTTCTCGGCCCGACCGCCGAAGAAGGAAAAGGCGATCGACCCCGATAACCCCTTTGCAGCCGCCCTCATGGGGTTGAAGGACGACAAGTAAGTGTCGGATGAGGCGGGTAAACTGCGGCTCGACAAGTGGCTGTGGTTTGCGCGCTTCTTCAAGACGCGGTCGCTTGCGGCGACGCGGGTGGCGGCAGGTGACGTGCGCGTAAATGGTGAGCGTGTCACCAAACGCGCCACCACGATCAGCCCCGGTGACGTGCTGACCTTTTCACAAGGTCGTGTGGTCCGGGTGATCGAGGTCAAAGCCATCGGAAATCGTCGGGGACCAGCGCCCGAAGCGCAGGCGCTTTACACCGATATGTCCCCGCCACCGCCGCCAAAAGAAACGCCCGTTTCGGAAAATCCGCGCTTTGAAGGAAAAGGGCGTCCGACCAAGAAAGACAGACGGCAAGCTGATCTTTCCCGGTCACGCCATCTTGAATGATAGCGCCCACTCCTTTAGCTAAGCTATGCCCGACCAGATGAGACACCCCTTATGACCTATATCGTCAACGACTCCTGCATCGCCTGTAAATACACCGACTGCGTCGAAGTGTGTCCGGTCGATTGCTTCTATGAGGGGGAGAACATGTTGGTGATCCACCCGGACGAGTGCATCGACTGTGGTGTGTGCGAGCCCGAGTGCCCCGCCGACGCCATCCGCCCCGATACGGAGCCGGATATGGAGAAGTGGGTCGAGTTCAATCGGAAGTATTCCGAGATGTGGCCGGTCATCATCACCAAGAAGGACCCGCTGCCCACCGCCGAAGAGATGGACGGCAAAGAGGGCAAGATGGAGCTCTTCTCGGAAAAGCCGGGCGAGGGCGGCTGAGCCTTCGAATCGGTTTTGCCGAGGGTCGGCGTTGAAATATCGAGACGTATTGGCTTGGAAAATCAGGGGTTTCTGAAAGTTTCCTTTGGGTAAACTTTCGAATCCCTCATTTTTGTGCTATGGTTTTGTGACAACAGACAGATGGATGCTGCCCTGACCTGTCGCACTGCTGACCGGTCTGATTGAAAATTTGACACAAACCGCACCAAGACGTGGCAATTGCTGCCCCGCCTGATGCGGTTTTGACTGTCAAAAGGCTGGCGTTCTGCGTCGTTATGAGGATCAGGAATGACAAAATCTAAGAAACTCGACTTCCGCCCCAATGAATATGTGGTCTACCCCGCCCATGGCGTGGGCCAGATTACCTCCGTGGAAAAGCAGGAAGTGGCCGGCATCGAGCTGGAACTGTTCGTCATCACCTTCGAAAAGGACAAGATGACCCTGCGTGTCCCCACCAACAAGGCGACCGAGATTGGAATGCGTGCACTGTCGAGCCCGGACGTGATCAGCCAGGCCATGAAGACCCTCAAGGGCAAGGCCAAGGTCAAGCGCGCCATGTGGTCCCGCCGGGCACAGGAATACGAGCAAAAGATTAACTCGGGCGACCTGATCGCCATCGCCGAGGTTGTCCGCGACCTGCACCGCACCGACGATCAGCGCGAGCAAAGCTATTCCGAGCGTCAGCTTTACGAAGCCGCACTTGAGCGTCTGACCCGTGAAGTGGCTGCCGTGTCCGGTGGTGACGAGATCGCCGCCGCGAAAGAGGTGGACGAGGTGCTCAGCAGCCGGATCGCTGCTTAAAATCCGGTTAACGAAAATTGTAAGTCGTTGAAATCAAACGTGTCCCCGCGGGGACACGTTTCTTTTTTATGCGATGGCAACCAGCGTCAGCAGCACAGCCACCTCGCTCAGCACGCAAGTCGCCCCCAGAATATCACCCGTCTGCCCGCCAATCTTGGCACGCGCGATTAGCCCCACCACCAGTGCCACAGCACCCGCGATGAGCGCAGCGAAGAGCCCCGCGATCCCAACCAAAAGCATCGCTCCGACCACCCCAATCAAAACCGCCACGATCACCGTCCCGAGCGGCGCGGTCCCCACCGCATGTGACAACCCGCTGTTGCGCGCATGGGGCAGGGCCAGCATCAAGGGCGGCATGGCCGCGCGGCTCAACATCAGCGCGGCAATGACCCCCGCCCAGTCCACCTCGGCCAGCCCAATCCAGCGCAGGCCCATCACCACGATCAGCGCGAGCACGCCGTAGGCCCCAATGCGGCTGTCCTTCATGATCTCCAGCCGTCGCTCACGCGCATGACCGCCCCAAAGCCCGTCTGCCGTGTCCGCAAGCCCATCCTCGTGCATGGCCCCGGTGAGCATGATGAGCGCGCCCAGCAGGATGCCTCCGACGGCCATCGCCGGAAGACCGAGCCCGGCCAGCGCGACACTCAGCACGGACAGGATCAGGCCCAGCACCAGCCCGACCAGCGGGTAGGCCCAGACCGCGCGCGCGCCGTGAGCAAAGGCGTGATCGGGCAGCGGCGGCATTGGCAGGCGGGTCAGCAGTACAATTGCTGCGGGAATGTCCCAGAGGTACCCAAACCGGCCCATGTCGGAATCATTCTGTTGCATGTCCGGTCCTGACTTGCGGGTGCGTCCCGTTTGGGTAAAGACCGGTGCACCAACAGGCAAGGACGACATTCCATGAGCTTCAACAGTTTGGATGCGCTGCGCGCGCTTTTGGCCGACATGCCCGGTCCCGACGGGGACGCTGCAGCAGGGGCGGCAGATCGCAACGGGCAGCTGACCAAACCGCCGGGCGCGCTCGGTCGGCTTGAGGATCTGGCGCTGTGGTATGCAGGCTGGCGCAGTGACGCGAGGCCATCCATAGGCGCGCCGCAAGTTATTGTTTTTGCGGGAAATCATGGTGTTGCTGCGCGTGGTGTGTCGGCGTTTCCGCCGGAAGTGACGGTGCAGATGGTGGCAAATTTCGAGCACGGTGGGGCGGCGATTAACCAGCTTGCCAAGACCTTTGGCGCGCGGATGGATGTGGTGCCGCTGGATCTGGAGACGCCGACTGCGGACTTCACTGAGGGTCCGGCGATGACTGAGGACGAGTGTGTTTCTGCGTTACGCGCGGGATGGGACGCGGTGGATGAAAGCGCTGACCTGCTGGTCGTGGGCGAGATGGGCATTGGCAACACGACCTCGGCTGCCGCCATTGCGACGCGGCTTTTTGGCGGCGATCCGGGCGACTGGACAGGGCGTGGCACCGGGGTTGAAGGCGATGCGCTGGCGCTGAAGGTGCAGGTTGTGGCTGACGCGCTCGCGGCCCATGGCGCGGCGACGGACGGGCTTGACGTACTGATGCGTATGGGTGGGCGTGAGCTGGCTGGGATGGCAGGTGCCATTGCGCGGGCGCGCAGCTTGCGTATCCCGGTGATCATGGATGGCTTCATCTGCACGGCGGCAGCGGCGTGCCTGGAAAAGACACAAGAGGGTGCTCTCGATCACGTGGTGGCGGGGCACCAGAGCGCCGAGGGCGCGCATGGACGGATGCTCGAAGCCTTGGGCAAAGAACCCCTGTTGTCACTGGGTTTGCGCCTGGGTGAAGGATCAGGGGCCGCTTTGGCGATTGGAATACTCAAGGGCGCGATCGCGTGTCATTCGGGCATGGCGACCTTTGCCGAGGCTGGCGTGTCTGACGGGTAGCGTCGCTGTGTGCTCTGTTTTGCGCTCAGGCGCAAAAGGCGCCCACCCACCGACCCGATGACCGGACTACGCGCGTTTCGGTTCTTCCTGCCGTTCTGACAGCGCAGCCTCCAGTGATTTTTCAAGGCTCTTGGCCCGCTCCACATAGGCATCGTTCTTCGATGCGGGCAGGTTGGGATCCCAGACCTCGGCCAATTGCCGCACGGCGTCGCGGTCGTGGGCGTAAAACACGCGTTCCGCCTCGGCCGCTTCGTACTCGCTGAGCCCCAGTTTCTCGAGCGCGTAGCGCCCGGCCCTCAGCGAGCTGTCGAACATCTCGCGCACGATGTCGTCTGCCCCGGCTTGATAGAGGCGGTAGACATGCACCCGGTCATAGGCGCGTGCAATGATGTGGATGTCAGGCCGGATCTTGCGCGCATAGGCGACGAGCCGGGTGGTCGCAGCCTTGTCATCCAGCGCGACCACAAGAACACGCGCGGTGTGCAGGCCCGCGGCGTGCAGGATGTCGGGGCGGCTTGGATCGCCCAAAAAGCCCTTGAACCCGAAGCGACGCATCAGCGCGATGGTCTCCATGTCGTGATCGAGCACCACGGTGTTGAAGCCCGAGCCTTGCAGCAGCCGGTTCACGATCTGGCCGAAGCGCCCGATGCCCGCAATGATTACCGGGCCGTCCTCGTCAATGTCGTCTGCTTCGATATCCGCGCCAGTCTCGCTCATGCGGCGCGATTGCAATTCGTAGAGGATAAAGAGCAGGGGGGTGATCAGCATGGTGAGCGCGATCACCAGCAACAGCGTTTCTGCCACGCCTTGCGGGATCACGCCCTGGCCGACAGAGAAGGCCACGAGGACAAAGCCAAACTCACCTGCCTGCGCGAGCCCGAGAGTGAAGAGCCAGCGGTCGCGCCCCCGGATCTTGAACGCGACGGCAAGGCAGTAGAGCAGTGCACCTTTGATCGCAATCACCAGGATCGCCATCGACAGGATGGCCGCCCAGGATTCGAAGAGCAGGCTAAAGTTGATGCCCGCGCCCACGGTGATGAAGAAGAGGCCCAGAAGAAGACCTTTGAACGGCTCAAGATCGGATTCCAGCTCGTGCCTAAATTCGGAACTGGCCAGCACGACCCCGGCGAGGAAGGCGCCGAGGGCAGGAGACAGCCCCACAAGCATCATCAGAAAGCTGATCGACACCACGATCAGGAGGGCAAGCGCCGTATACATCTCGCGCAGGTGCGCTGCGTGGATAAAGCGGAAGATGGGGCGCGTGAGGAACACGCCAGCGAGGATGACGGCACCCACCGCAGCGATGGTGACAAGGGTCACGCCCCAGCCGGGGAGCCCTTCGACCAGGCTCATCGTGGCGCCGTGGCCGTGATCCCCGCCATGCCCGTCGCCATTGGCGCGGTAGATCGAGCCGTCGGAGTTCATCTGCACCGGAACGGTGGCGGCCAGCAGGGGCAGGAAGGCGAGGAACGGGATGACCGCGATGTCCTGCGTCAGCAACACCGAGAACACGGAGCGCCCGCCGCTGGTTTGCATCAGCCCCTTTTCCGACAGGGTTTGCAGCACAATGGCGGTCGAGGACAGTGACAGCGTCAGCCCGATGGCGAGCGCAATGCCCCAAGGTTGGTGGTATGCCATCGCCACACCCATGAGTGCCAGCGCAGACAGCGCGATCTGGAGCCCGCCCAGCCCCAGCAGCTTGTGTCGCATGTCCCACAGCGCGCGGGGCTCAAGCTCGAGCCCGATCAGGAACAGCATCATCACCACGCCGAATTCGGCAAAGTGCTGCAGGTCTTCGGTCTCGGCCCCAACGAGGCCCAGAACGGGGCCGATGGCAATCCCGGCGGCGAGGTAGCCCAGGACAGAGCCGAGTCCGAGCCGTGCGGCAATGGGTACAGCGATCACCGCCGCGGCAAGGTAGATTGAGGCCTGGTAGAGAAAGCTTTCCATGGTGGACCCTGTCCGTCGCGGTCTTGGTCCCCACCATGCCTTGCTGCCTTGGAAATACAACCCGACCGGTTGGTATAGGGCCGATTTTGATGATGCGGCGCGCCCGGCGCGTCATGTGTTGGCAGTTTTACGTGGGCAGGGGGCCGTCGCGTTTGAGTTGGTCCATGACGATCTGGCTGTGGACGCGGGCCACGGCCGGGTGTGGCAGCAGCACCTCGTGGATCAGGATGTTGAGGGCGGCAAGGTCAGCGCAATAGACCCGCAGAAGGTAATCGGCGTCACCCGTCATGGTCCAGGCGCTGGTCACTTCGGGCCGGGTGTCGATCAGCCGCGCAAAGCTGCTGGCATGTTTGGGGCCATGCACGGCGAGGTGGACCTGCACGAACCCCTGCACACTGAGCCCGAGCCGTTTGGCGTCGAGCCGGGCAACGTAGCCTTCGATGTAGCCATCCGCTTCGAGCCGTTGCCGCCGC
Source organism: Tateyamaria sp. syn59 (assembly GCF_007995245.1). Taxonomy (GTDB): domain Bacteria; phylum Pseudomonadota; class Alphaproteobacteria; order Rhodobacterales; family Rhodobacteraceae; genus Tateyamaria. Next base: position 464,880 of record NZ_VCBA01000002.1, on the reverse strand, counting down.
CGCCCGACCTGGCTGGCCGAGAGGTGCAGCATGTCGCTGAGTTCTTGCGCTGTCAGGTGCGCGTTCTTTTGCAGGGCGGCGAGGAGGCGCGTGTCGATGGAATCAAGCATGTGCGGGGCTTTCGCGAAAACTGACTGTATGCTGCGGGAAATATGCGCGAAATGAAAGGTGGGTACGTGAAAACGCGCGGATGTCGCGCGGTTTGGTCTCCATATTTGACGAAACTCAAATTTGGAGGTTTCCCATGGGTCCGTTCCCGCATTCTGCTCCGAAATCCGTTATCAGCGCTGACAACCCGGCGGGCACGGACGGGTTTGAATTTGTCGAGTTTGCCCATCCCGAGCCGGAGGCGCTGCGCGCGCTCTTTGCCCGGATGGGATACGTGAAAGTGGCGCGGCATCGGTGCAAAGATATCGAGCTGTGGCAGCAGGGGGATATCACCTATGTGCTGAATGCCGAGGCGGACAGCTTTGGTGCGCGGTTTGTGGAGGAGCATGGGCCCTGCGCGCCGTCCATGGGGTGGCGCGTTGTGGACGCGCGGCACGCGTTCGAGCGCGCGGTTGCGTTGGGGGCAAAGCCCTACGAGGGCGGTGGCAAGGTGCTTGATGTGCCCGCGATCTATGGGATTGGGGGCAGCCTTATCTATTTCGTGGACCAGTATTATGAGACCTCGCCCTACAACGGCGAATACGAGTGGCTGGCGCAGTCCAAGCCGCGGGGCGTGGGGTTCTTCTATCTCGATCACCTGACGCACAATGTGCACAAGGGGAACATGGACACGTGGTTCCGCTTTTACGGAGACCTGTTCAACTTCAAGGAAATCCGGTTCTTTGATATCGAGGGCAAGTTTACCGGGCTGTTTTCGCGTGCGCTGACCTCGCCCTGCGGACGTATCCGCATTCCGATCAATGAGGATCGGGGTGAGACGGGGCAGATCGTGGCTTACCTGAAGAAGTACAATGGTGAGGGGATCCAGCACATCGCGGTGGGGTCGGATGACATCTATGACAGCACCGATGCGATTGCCGGGAACGGGCTGGCGTTTATGCCGGGGCCGCCTGACACGTATTATGACCTTTCGAAAGAACGGGTCGCGGGGCACGAAGAGCCCATCGACCGGATGAAGCGGCATGGCATTCTGATAGACGGTGAAGGGGTCGTGGACGGGGGCGAGACCAAGATCCTGCTTCAGATTTTTTCCAAGACGGTGATCGGGCCGATTTTCTTTGAGTTCATTCAGCGCAAAGGCGATGACGGCTTTGGCGAGGGGAACTTCAAGGCGCTGTTCGAGAGCATCGAACAGGAGCAGATCAACAATGGGGAACTTGCCGCCGAGTGACCGGTTTTCGGCGCGAAAACCATTTGGAATTTGGCACAAATACCAGTGCGGCACAGTTTTCCGTGTCGGAAAATCACCGGAAACCGAGCCGGTTTCCGGCTAGTTCGGCATCTTGAGGATGAGGTTGCGGTTGCCCTTTTGATACCGCAACTCGCTGTCGCCAATGGCCGACACACGCCCGCCGTCAAAGCGATCACCGACTGCCACCTTTTGATAGCGCCCGTTGCGCAGACGCACGAGCGCGCGGCGGTTCGACGGCGTTCCGTAGACCCCGATCAGGTTCACACGGCTGAGGTTGATCGCGTTGCGCACCGTCGCCTCGCGCGCAACGGATGCGGTTGAGGGAATGGCGGGCGTGACCGTGCGCGGGGCGACGGCAGCCACCCGCTGCGGTGCTGCGGATGCGGCCGATGCCGTGCTGGTGGCGCGTGCGACGGTTCGTGCGAAATTGCGGGGCCGCGTTTGCGGGCGGTAAGATTGCGCCGTGGCGAGCGGGCTGATCGGCTCACTGGCCGCCGCGTTCGCCTCTGCGACAGCTTCATCCACTGCTGCTGTGTCGGTCTCGGGCACGGCTGTCGCGATCTCTTGCGGGGCTGCAGGGCGCAGGCGTGGTCGCAACTCTGCCAGTTCGGACCGTGACAGACCGCCAAAAGTCGCACGCTCATTCTGTTCAACAAGGTCGGAGGGACGCGCACGCGGGCGTTGGCCTGCCAACTGTCGGGTGTCCGGTGTAAGGGTCTCGGGTTCCGCCTCCGGCGTCTCTGCGGTGCTGCGCGGGTCGGCAGGTGGCAGAACCGGCGGACGGCCGAGGAAGACGGTAAAGCCTTCGGGCGTCAACGCGCCCTCGACCGTGGGGACAACGCGGCCATCGGCGTCGAATGCGAACCGTGTGCCAGCGGCAGGGGGCGAGGCGACATCGGGCAGAGCCACGTCGGTCACGAAAGAGCCTGCATCGGGCAACGCGATGGCATCAAGCGCCGGGCTGACCGGGTCGATGCCCGTGACATAAAGGTCCTCAAGCTGGATCAGCCCGGTCGGTTCCGGCGGGATGTCGGGCGCCTTGGGCCATATCCCCGTAACGGCATAGCGCGCCTCAAGCGCGGCCTGATCCAGTTCCGGCTGCTCTGTGGGATCCGGTTGCGGGTTGCGCAGCGCATCGAGCACGGCGGCTTCCTCGGGCGTCAACCCATCGCTCAACCCTTCGTTCAGGGAGGCGACGATCAGCGAGTCATCGCTTTGTTCGGTCGGCTCAAGTTCGACCGTGGCGCCCACATCCTCGGCCAGCGACCGTTCGGCATCGGCGGGCAGGGTCGAGGCAAGCGTGCGCTCGCGTTTGGGGAAGAATTTGGCCAGCCCTTCATCAAGAAATACGGAGGCCCAGGCCGCGACACCGGCGAGGAACACCAGCAGGATGGCCGTCAGGATCAGGCCCAGAAACCGGGGTTTCCCGCCCACCTGAACGTCGCTGCGGGCGCCAAAGACGGTCATGCGTTGCGCTTCGGCATTGGCGGCTGCTGTTGCGGTGCGGGCCGCGCGGTCGCTGGCGGATGGCGGGGCCGGTGGGACGCGCTTGGGCTTGCGGCGCGACAGAAAGCCCGTCTTGCGGGCGGGCGGCTCTTCGGCGTCGAGGCGCTGCGCAGGAACGTCTGCAATCGGGGGGGCGGCGCGCAGGCTTTGCGCTGCCGCCTGTTGCGGGCTGAGCGCGGGTGGCGGCGGAGGTGCTGCCGCCTCGTTCGGGCTGTCCGAAATCGTCAGTCGCCTGGCCGGGCGGCTGTCCGGCGGATCACGGGTCACACCGCCAAGGGCCGCAGGTGGCGCGGCGTCCGCGCCATTGCCCCGCCTGCGGCTTGCAAAGCCCATGAGCGCGGGAGTCTTGGCCGTGTCGGCATCTGCGCCCGCACCGTCATCGGCGCTGTCGGCGTGGGGGGTATCCGTACTTGCGGCAACAGGTGTGGTGTCCCGTCCGGCTTTGGGCGCGTCTGATCCATCGGGCGTATCCAGAGTATCTGCGTCTCCGGACTTGGCCGCGTCGCCGCTCTCATCCGTCTGTGCCTTGGGCGCATCTGCGTCCTTCCGAGGCTCGGCGAATGTCGCTGCACTTTCGCTTGCGGGCTCTTGCGGCGCATCATCCGCTTCGGGTGCGGCGTCTGATGGCGTCGGTCCCTCATCCTCCGCCGGAGCAGGGCTGTCAGCTATATCTGCTTTTGCGTTTTCCGGCGCGTTGTTCGCCTCCGCCGTTTGGTCAGGATGCGAGACCACCACCACGCGGATGCCGTCCGGTACAACGGTTGCATCGCCTTTCAGGATCTTTGCGGCGTGCTCAGTCTGGCCAAAGAACGGTTCGCCCAGAAAGCCCGCATCTTCGGGGGCCGCAACGAAGCTGACTGGGTTGAATTTGTGTTCGACAGCAAAGGCTTCGGCTTCGGCCAGCGTTTCGCGCGCGACGGCCGCGATATGTGTTTTGGCGCCTTCGGCAGAGATGTCGAAGGCGAGCTTATCGACGGGATAGGGTGTCGCCCCCTCCAGCGCCTGTTGCGCAGCCTCCCGTCGTGCGTCCTCGTCGATGTCGCCTGTGTCGATGGTCAGGTATTTGATCTGGCCATCCGGGATGATCAGTTTTGAGCGGACACGCTTGATCTTTGCTTTGGCCGCGAGCTTGCGCAGCATGTGTAGGTCGTCGCCCAGTGTAGGGCTGCCGATATCCACCGCGCCCACTTCGCGCCAGCCTCCTGCCGCACGGTGCAGCAGGCGGATCCCGTCAGAGGACAAGGATAGCGCAAATTCAGGCTTCATGTCTGGCCCATACCAATTGGTCGCGCTGAATGAAACTCCCCGCGCGCATGTGCCAAAGATAAAGCAGGTCTTTGCCCATGCAAAGAAAAAGCCGTGTGATCGGCTTGTTCACGCGGTGGTGAATGTCCAGTTTCAACCTGAGCGAATAAGGGGAAGACGTTATGAAACTATCAATTGCAGCCGCTGTGCTTTGGATGCTGCTGGCGCCGCTGGCGATGGCCCAGCAAAGCGAGGCGCCGGTCCTGTCGGTGACCGGTGAGGGGCAGGTCGCGGTGACGCCCGACATGGCCGTTATCTCGTTGGGCGTGGTTCATGTGGACGAAACAGCCGGGGCGGCCATGGCGCAGGTGAGTGCCGATGCCACGGCCCTCATCAACGCGCTGGCCGAGCGCGGGGTCGCGGTGCGCGATGTGCAGACGTCGCAGTTGAGCGTGGGACCCGTATGGAGCGCGTATGACGCCAATGAGCGCAGGATCACCGGCTTTGAGGCGCGCAATACCGTACGCGTCCGTGTGCGCGATCTCGATGCGTTGGGCGGCATTCTCGACGAGGTGCTTGCCGTCGGGGCCAACACGTTCAACGGCTTGAGCTTTGAATTGCAGGATCCCAGCGCGGCAGAAGCCGAAGCGCGATCTGCTGCTGTGGGCGATGCGATGCAGAAGGCGACTGAGTTGAGCGGTGCGGCTGGTCTGACCTTAGGTCCAGTGCTGAGCCTGAGCGAAGGGGGTGGGACGCCGCGGCCCGAGATGTTCGCCGCTGCCGCCCGGTCCGCGGATGTGCCCATCGCGGCGGGTGAATTGCTGGTGACCGCGCGTGTGTCGATGCGGTTCGCGCTGGAGCCGTGATCCGATAGCCGCGCAAAAGCGCGACGACATTTTTAGGGGGCCAGCCCCCGTCGCTCGCGCGACTCCCCTGAGATTTTTCGAAACAGGGAAAATCGGGCGCAGGTGGGTGGACCTGCGCCCTTGCTCTTTAGCTGACCGCTTTGCTCAGCGCCTGGTCGAGGTCGGCGATCAGGTCCTCGGCATCCTCGATCCCGATCGAGACACGTACCACTTCCGGGGCGGCCCCGGCGGCGCGCTGTTGCTCTGCCGTCAGCTGGCGGTGTGTGGTCGACGCGGAGTGGATGATGAGCGAGCGTGCATCGCCGAGGTTTGCCACATGGCTGAAGATCTCCAGCGCGTTCACCAGCTTGACGCAGGCATCGTAGCCGCCCTTGACCGCGAAGGTGAAGAGGCCACCGGCACCGCGGGGGCAGATCTTGGCCACGCGGTCGTAGTAGGGCGAGGATTTGAGGCCCGCATAGGTCACGTAATCGACGCGGTCGTCGTTCTCGAGCCACTCGGCGATCTTGATCGCATTTTCAACGTGTCTGTCCATGCGCAAGGACAGGGTTTCGGTGCCCATCAGCGTGTAGTGCGCCGCTTGCGGGTTCATGGTCATGCCGAGGTCACGCAGGCCGATAGCGATGCCGTGGAAGGTGAACGCGAGCGGGCCGAAGGTCTCGTGGAACTTGAGGCCGTGATAGGCCGGTTCGGGCGCGCTGAGCGATGGGAACTTGTCGTTGGCAGACCAGTCGAAGGTGCCCGAGTCCACGACCACGCCGCCCGTAACTGTCCCGTTGCCGGTCAGGTACTTGGTGGTTGAGTGCACGACGAGGGTCGCACCGTGTTCGATGGGGCGGCAGAGGTACGGCGTAGCGCTGGTGTTGTCGACGATCAGCGGGATTTCTGCCGCATCCGCGATGGCCGAGATCGCGTCGAGATCGGTGATGTAGCCGCCGGGGTTCGCGATGGCCTCGCAGAAGACGGCGCGCGTTTTGTCGTTGATGGCGGCCTTGACCGCATCCAGATCGTCGAAGTCGACGAAGGTCGCCTCCCACCCGAAGCGCTTGATGGTCTGGCTGAACTGCGTGACCGTGCCGCCGTAAAGGCGGGTGGAAACCACCACGTTGAGGCCCGGTGCCATCAGCGGGAACAGCGCCATGATTTGCGCCGCGTGACCCGACGAACAGCAGACCGCACCTGCGCCACCTTCAAGCGTGGCGACGCGTTCCTGCAGCACCGCTACGGTGGGGTTGGTCAGACGGGAGTAGATGTAACCGACCTCCTGCAGGTTGAAGAGGGCGGCGGCGTGTTCGGCGTCGCGGAACACGAAGGCGGTCGATTGGTAGATCGGCGTCTGCCGCGCGCCTGTGGCCGGGTCGGGCCGGGCGCCTGCGTGGATCTGAAGGGTGTCAAAGCCGTATTGGGGGCCGTCGGTCATGTCTGTCTCCCACTTCCTGCGCGCGGCGCAAGATCACTGTCATCGCCTGCATGAGTAGGCAATGCCACCGAAGGGGGCAAGGGCGCGCGGTGCGTCGCGCGTCTCAGGCCGATTTCAAAAGTGGCAGGGCGTCGCAGACGTCGGGCAGACCAAGGCAGGTGTAGTCGATCATTTCGATCTTTGGGTGCAGCGCCATGGCGTCCTGAAAGATCGCGTAGCGCACCTGGCTGGTGCAGATCAGGGCGTCGGCGCTGTCGAAGTGGTCCCATTCGACCCAAAGGTTCGAATATCCCTTGTGCGGCAAGCCAGCTGCGATGATGCGGGGTGTCATCCGCACGATACCTGCGCTGCGCGCGGCCTCGCGGTACATGCTCAGCGCTTCGCTTAAGGAATGGGGCGCGCCGAACACCAGCAGCTCCCCCTTGGTGTAAAGCGGCAGGGGATAGGTGAAATTCTGCGTCACTGCATCGAGCCGATCGGTGCAAAACGCGTGGGCAAGCATCGTCAAAAAACGTTCCGTAGACTGGGGCATCGCAGTCATCCGTTTATGAGGTTGGGGTTTTTTATTGACTGGTCAAATAATAACCCACCTTCCGCTGGGGAAGCCTAAAAACGACCCCTGGCGTCTCGAAATGGTCAATTCGGGGCGTTACGCTGCGTCACAGCATCAGCGCATCCAGAAGCCGTTGGACTTGATGCGATTGCGGATTGCCTGCTCGCGTCGGGGCATGTCGTTCTGGTCAAAGAGCGCACGCACCTTGGCGCCGCGGCCCTGGAACACCATGCGCTTGATCGGCTCGTGGCCCTTGAGCACCTTCTTGATCTTGTTGGGGGCTGTGACCTCTTCGAGCGTGTCGATGACCACCTGACTTTCACGGGCATACAGCAGCGGGAACATGCGGTAGTGACAGGTCACAGCCCCATCGAGGTGGTCATGCACCGCACTGTCGCGCCCGCCGCCAAAGCTGTGGATGACCAGCGGCAGTGCAACCTGATCCAGCCATGGGTTCAGCGATTGGCACACAAGCGGGCCAGGCGGGTCGTCTCGGATGGACAGCGCATATTCGAGGAACCGTTTGCCGAATGCATGCGGGCAGGCGCCAAAGAAGAAGCCCGCGTTGAAATAGAGGTAGCGTTTCCAGTATTCATCCGGTTCGGAGAGGTCGAGGCTGGTCTCGAACTCCAGGCCGAAGCGGTCGTAGAGCGACTTCCAGATCTCGGTATAGCCCGGCCCGTAGAGTTCAATCTCTGGCCATGTCCCCTCGCGCCGCAAAGAGGCGGAGGGGCGGTCAAAGTCGAACGGCACAGCCGACAGATCGCCCAGCACCAGCGTGTCACTGTCGAAAAAGACAAACGGTTCGGCCTCGGGCAGCGCCGTCAGCATCTCGATCTTGTTGCCGTAGGGGTAGGTTTCGCCGAAATGCCTGTTGGTGAAGGGCACCACCTCGGCCCCCATGGCGTCAAGGGCGGCGCGCACGTCCCCGGGCATGCGTGGATCACGGGACCAGAGCGGGCCGGGCTGCGGTTCGGCGACCAGCACGCGGCCTGCAAAATCCGGGCTCTTGGCCCGCAGCGAGGCCACGAACAGCACCGCCTCATATCCCAGCCGCCCGGCTTGCCCCACAAGGGCGATATTGAACGTGGGCGGAGCGTTGGTTTTGGGACGTGTCATGTGCCTGCCGGATCTGCTTGTGGCGACTGTATACGCGGCACGTGCGACGGGAAAAGCCCCGGATGCCGTCACTCGGGGGGCGGGTTCAGCAGATCGTAGAGCTTTTGCAACAGCGTGAGCACCAGAAAGGCGCCGACGGCCCAGATCAGCAACTCAAACGGGGCGAGATCGGTGCCCCGCAGCCATCGCGCAACGAGGTCTCCTTGGGGCCGCAGCGCCTCGACCCCGAACAGCCCGTCGCGGGACCACAGGCGAAAGTCCCAGAAACGCGAAACATAGAACAGGATGGCGGCGGTCAGTGTGGCGACGGACAGCCAGAAGATGCGTTTCATTCCGTCACCTCGATCGTGTCCACGTCGATCTCCCACACCAGCAGATCGCCGCGTTTGGTGATCTCGCCCTCGGCGGTGATGAACTGTGCGATGTAGTCGTAGGCCGCGCGGGGCAGGCGGGTGCCGTTCGCGCCTGTGACCAGCAGGAATTCCTCGCCCAGCACGGGTTGGGTCGAGACAAAGATGGGGGGCACGTCGCCCAGCAGGCACAGGTTTGCGCAAGCCTTGTGAGCGAGGCCGCGACCGGGCCGCATGGCGCCAGCGAGACATTTGCCGTCGCAGATCTCGCCCGCGAGTTTCCAGCGTCCTTGCGGTTCAGGCGCGATCACGGGCGCGTCGCCCTCCGCTGCTTGTAAGCCGTTCCGTCCGCTGCGCAGTTGCAGCATGTAGAGGTCACCGCGCTCCAGCACGACGCCTGACACTTGAGCCAGCTGTCCATTTAAAGGTTCGGCCCGGCTGTCCACGCCCGACTTGCCGCCCGCTGTCATGAGAAAACTATCGCCGGGTTGGATGCGATCGTCGCCTTGGGTCACGTGGAGGATGGGGTAGGGGGTCAGTTCGACCACGCCTGTCACCGTCTGGCGGCCATAGTCGAAGCGGAAGGCGCCGGGGCCGGGATCATCCTGTGCGGCGCCCATCAGGAAGCCCGCGATACCAAGCCCAGCGATCAGCAGGATCGAGACGGTCAGCAGGAATGTGCGCAAAGGTCCGGGGGCGGGCAGGTAGCCGACGAAGAAGGGCTTTTCGATCATGCCGTCGCTCCTTGCTCAGCCGGGTCCCGTGCGGGGTCCGGCGGCGGTTCCGGCAGCGGCACAGGCTCAACATAGGTGCCGGGTGGGTTGGCGTCGGGATGCACCTCGACCATGTCGCCAATGACGCGCAAGCGGTAGGTAGGCACCTTTTCGGTGAAGGGTGCGGGCGAGCGGCCCGAGCGGACGTCGTACTGGAAGCCATGCCAGGGGCAGGTGACGAGGCAGTCAATGATCTTGCCCTCGCCCAAGGGTCCGTTCTGGTGGGCGCAGGCATTGGAAATCGCGCTCAGCTTGCCCTCCATCAGATAGACGGCCACACGGTCGCCGTTGGCGAGCTTTGCGATCTTGGCATACCCTTCTCGGAAGTCGCCGACGCACGCCACCTCGGCCCAGGCGCCGTCCTTGGCCGCAATCTCGCGCCGTTCCGACAGCCATGCGGCGATGTGCAGGACGATCACCGCGCTTGCACCCAGAATGAACAGCACCGTAAAGACGTGGTTCTTCTGGTCCTGCAGAATGCCCAGCGACACATGGGCCGCGACCGAGAAATAGGCGGCGTAGATCAGGTAGTGCAGCCGTTTCCAGATGGGCGGCGTCAGGAACTTCAGCCAGAAGTCATGGGACGTGGCCGCCAGGATCAACAGGCAGATCAGGGCGAAAATGCCAAAGAGCTCAAAGGGAAAGCCCGCGATCTGACCCAGGCTTGCATTGGCATAAAGCAGGCCCACCAGCTTGTCCGTGCTGGAAAAGGCAAAGTACCAGTTCAGGATGTACCCGGCATGGGTCAGCGCCACAAAGGCGGTCATGACCCCGAAATGACGGCGGTTGTAGAGAAGTGGGAGGAACCGGCGATCTAGCCGCGCCGCCGGGCCGATACACAGGATCACGGTCAGCATGACGAACGCACAGGCCCCGAAGGCGCGGGCGTTGTGGATCTGCGCCGTGACGGGCTGTTCGTGGCTCAGCACCTCCGGCGTGAGATACAGGAACACCCACAAAAACAGAGCCACACCGGTCAGCATCACGGCGTCGTAGATCCACTTGTTTCGGTTCCACTGAACGGGGATGTATTTGACGCTCATTGGCGCGCCCCCTCGCTCAATTGCAAAGGGGCGATGTCAGCGGGCCAGCTTTGGCGCACGCTGAGGCCGAGGGTAACAATGGCGACAATTCCAAGGCTCATCAGCACGACGGCGATACCATACGAGGCGCGAACGGGGCGGTAGCGTTCGGCCCAGGCCGCGCGTTCCGTTTCTGTCTGCCACCAGCGCCACAGGACCAGCGGCCAGATCAACAGCACACCGGGGATGAGGAGGGGACGAAAGATGTAGGCACCGCGCGCATCCGCGTCGATCCGGTCGATCCCGATTGTCAGGAAAACCGCCGCGACGACGGCACCGATGATCCCCCATGCCTGCATCACCATCACCAGGGCTTCGGCCACATTCATGCGGTGTTTTCCTTACTTTAGGTCACGCGGTCTGGCGCAACCCTAGCAACAGCATGCGCTTTGTCCCAAGTCCAATCTGTCCATTTTGTCTGACAGTTGGAAATTGTGATCGGCCCCGCGGCTTTCATGCGCGCATTGCCGGGGTCTTGATCCGTCGACTGAGGAGATGCGGCACAGCGAGAAGGCTCTGTCTTCAAGCTACTTGGGCCCGACCACTTGAGCGGCAACTATGCTTGGACAAGATGGTGGGCGACCCTGGAATCGAACCAGGCGTGCGTCTCCGCGAGGGAGTTACAGTCCCCTGCCACACCTTGCGGCCTGTCGCCCACTGCGCCATTAGAGCGTGAAGCCCGGTTGGCGTGAGCGCGTGATTACCGGGACGCATATCGGGGGTCAAGGTAGAAAATCCCCGGCCAATGCCAAAGGTGACGAGATGAAAAAACCCAAATGGGTGGTCGAGAAAGAGCAGGCGAAAAAGGCCGATGCCGCAGCCACTGTTTGGCTCTTTGGTCTGCATGCCGTGCGCGATGCGCTGCTGAACCCGCGGCGCGAAAAACTGCGGCTGATGGTGACCCTGAATGCCCAGAACAAGCTGGCGGATGCCATCGCGACGGCAGGCATCACTGCTGATGTCATTGACCCGCGCAAATTCAGGCCTCCGATTGATCCGGGCTCCGTCCACCAGGGGGCCGCACTTGAGGTCAAGCCGCTCGATTGGGGCACCCTTGAGGATGTGGCCATAGGAGATGCGGCGCCACGTCTGATCCTGCTCGACCGCGTGACCGACCCGCACAATGTAGGCGCCATCCTGCGTTCGGCGGAGGTGCTGGGCGCGTCTGCCGTCATCGGCACGCGCCACCATTCGGCGCCGGAGACCGGCGCTTTGGCAAAAACCGCCTCCGGCGCGCTGGAACGGCAACCCTATGTGCGGGTGCGCAACCTGTCGGACGCCATCGTTTCGCTGCAGGGCATGGGCTACACCGTTCTGGGCCTTGATGGCGATGCAGAGCAGACCATCGAAACTGCTTTGCAGGGGCAAAAGGACCGTCCCGTCGCCCTTGTCCTTGGTGCCGAAGGGCCCGGCCTGCGCCAGAAAACGCGAGAGACTTGCGACGCACTGGTCAAAATCGACGCGGCAGGCGGGTTTGGGTCACTCAACGTCTCAAATGCCGCGGCAATCGCATTATATGCGTCCAAGGATCACGCATAGGAGGCGACCATCGCCCACCCGACGAAAATCGCCACTTGCTGCTATTGCGGCACCCGCGCCGCCCTCGTTCTTTCGGGGCGCAACCGCCACGAACTGGCCTGTTCCAGCTGTGGTGCGCCGCTGCACGACCTGAAAATGCTGCCCAAGAAGAAGTCGGGCGACCGCGAACTGGTCCGTCCATCGACAGTCCGCCAGCCCCCACGGCCGAAACCCACCAAGAAAAAATACAAGAAACGCAAATCGCGCTGGAAGGACATGTTCGAAGACGCCTTTGATATCATTGAGGATATCTTTGACTGACGGAAACTCGCAAGGAACTGCGCGAAAACCGTATTTAAGGTTTCGTTCACAGATTTGAGAGAGGGTCTTTCACATCCTTCAGAACATCTTATCTGAAGTGTTGAACAGCAGGTTTGGAACCCCTGCTGGTTAATCACTGTCCCTCGTTCCGCACCTTCGCGCCCCTTTCGCTTTGCGATCGGGGCGTTTTTTTGGGACCATGCGCGGGCCCTAGGCTGGGCAGGGGGGACCGCATGAAAGAAACCTATACCGACGCGCATCTGAAATCGGTGCTGACGGGCGCCAAGGCGGTCTCCGTCGTGGGCGTTTCAACCAACCCGGTGCGGCCCAGCTATTACGTGGCGCGCTATCTGTCCCTGAAGGGATACACCGTGATCCCTGTGAACCCGGTCTATGCGGGCCAGATGCTGTTCGGTCAGACCGTGGTGGCCAGCTTTGATGCCATCGACGCGCCGGTGGATATGGTCGATATATTCCGGCGCTCTGACGCGGTGCCAGACATCGTGGACGCGGCGATGGACCAGTTGCCGACCCTCAAGACGATATGGATGCAAATCGGCGTCACCCACGCAGATGCCGCCGCCAAGGCGCGCGCCGCCGGATTGACAGTGATCCAGAACCGCTGCCCCAAGATCGAATACCAGCGCCTCTTTGGCGAGCTGCGCATGGGCGGCTTCAACACCGGCATCATCTCGTCAAAACTGTAGCGCTGCCGCCATTGCGCCGGAAAGCGCCGATGAGGCGCGCAGCAGTTGCTCCCTAGGCCCGCCACGCGCAGTCTGGCCACCCGGTTTACAGCATAGAGCCCATGCCCGTCCCAATCGTTCCTATCCAGATGTCTCATGTGCGCGCATTCCACAGCACCGTGGATGCCGTCGCGCGAGAGAAGAAGTATCTGCAATCCGTCGAAGCACCGCCGCTGGGCAGCACCCGCGACTTCGTGCGAAAAAACATCGACAACGACTTCACGCATCTTGTTGCAGTTGATGGGGACGCCGTTGTCGGCTGGTGCGATATCCTGCCCCACAGCGCAGCGGTCCGGCGCCATATCGGCGTGTTGGGCATCGGCGTTTTGCAGACCTACCGGGGGCACGGGCTGGGGCGCGCGCTGCTCAGCCGGGCCTTGGCGGATGTGAGCACGCAACGCTTCGCCAAGATCGAACTTCGAGTGCGCGCATCAAACACCGCCGCCTGTCACCTCTACCGCAGCATGGGGTTTCAGGTCGAAGGAACGCTAAGGGACGACATCCGCGTGAACGGCGTCAGCGACAGCACATATTGCATGGCGCTCTTTCCGGATGGCGCAGCAGCGTAACCGCGTGCGCCGGATCGAAACCCTGAAAAGAAAAGCCCCGCACCTCAAAGGCACGGGACATTCACATCAGTCGATCAATTGATCAGTTGACGCGCGACCACGTCTGTTTCTTGCAGAAGGGTCCGACACAGCCCGACACGTTCAACGTGTTGCCGCTCAATGCCATTTTCGACTTGAAAACCTTGCCGGTCGAGGGCTGCCAGATCTTGCCGGACGCGTAGCTTCCGTTGCCCTGTGGTTCCATGTCCCACACCAGCTGTTTCCCGACATTTTCCGACGCGATCGGGCCGTTGGCGTCAAAGGCTTTGGCGATCTTGCCACAGATTTTCGCGCCGCATTTGCTCATGGCGACATGGGCATATGCACCGTCATCCACTTGTGTTTTCCAGGTGCCGACAACAGGATCGGCCAGCGCCATCCCTGCGCCCGCGACGGCCACGCATGCGGCTGCAATCAGATATTTCATTGAGTGTTTCCTCCGTAGTGCGCCGGACTGTGAGCCATCGCAGGGCGCGCTGGCAAGAATGACCTTGGGTCGCGTTGCAAATCCGGGCGGGAGGTGCGAGGACGCCGTTAAACGCATGAAAGGTCAGCAACCATGATCCTCTACCCCGCCATCGACCTCAAAGACGGGAACGCCGTGCGGCTGGTACACGGAGACATGGACCGCGCCACGGTCTTCAACGACGACCCGGCAGCGCAAGCCCGCAGCTTTGTCGAAGCGGGCTGCGCATGGCTTCACCTCGTCGACTTGAATGGCGCCTTTGCGGGAGAGCCGGTCAACGCCGCTCCGGTCGAGGCCATCCTGCAGGAGTGCAAGGTCCCCGCTCAACTCGGCGGAGGCATCCGCGACATGGCCACGATCGAGATGTGGCTGTCCAAGGGCCTCCAGCGCGTGATCCTCGGCACTGTGGCCGTCGAAAACCCAGATCTGGTGCGCGAGGCGGCCAAGGCCTTCTCCGGTCACGTCGCCGTCGGCATCGACGCACGCGGGGGGAAGGTCGCAACCAAGGGCTGGGCCACCGAAACGGACGTGGACGCCACCGACCTCGCCAAGTCGTTCGAGGACGCAGGCGTCGCCGCCATCATCTACACAGACATCAACCGTGATGGAGCGATGGGCGGCCCCAACATTCCCGCCACTCAAGCGCTGGCGGACGCCGTTACCATCCCTGTCATCGCATCGGGAGGTGTCGCGTCGCTCGCCGATCTCATCGCGCTCAAAGACACCGGCGTCATTTCCGGCGCCATATCCGGGCGCGCGCTGTATGACGGCGCCATCGATCTCAAAGCGGCACTTGACGCGCTGGGATGAGACGGCGGGCGCCATATTCCGTTCTCATCATCCTGCTGGTGATCTGCGCCCTGCCAATCCTCAGCGTGGCGGTCTCAAGCTGGCTGGCCGACGCACACGGATGCACGCTGCACGAAGGGTTCTCGAACCCCTGCGTGATCTGGGGCAAGGACCGGGGCGAGACGCTCTCGGGCATGTTTGTGATGGGCTGGTTCATGTTGATCACGGTCCCCGTGGGGGCCGCGATCCTGTTGGTGCTGGTCATCCAGATCTGCGTCGATCTCTGGACCCGAGCCAGACGGCGCTAGCGCTCATTGCGCCGCCCCATCGGTGAACTTGGCCAAAGCACCGGTCATGGTCTGGATGTACGCGGCATCCTCAGCCACACCACCCAGCTTGCCCAGCATCGTGGCCGGGTCCTCATAGGCGATCATGGTCTTACCGGTCTCATCCTCGAACACGGCGACCTTCATGGGCAGAAACAGACCGGCCCCGCGGTCATCCAGCATGGCCTGCGTGCCCAGTTTCGGATTGCCAAAGATCAAAAGCTGCGAAGCTCCAATGTCCTCGCCGATACCCTCGGCGCCCGCGCCGTGATCCACACGACCAAAGATCGTCAGACCTGCGCCTTCAAGGGCCGTCTGCAACGCATCCATGGTTTCATCCACGCTCTGCGCAGATTCCTTGCGAATGATTCCATTGTCACCCGCCATCGCAGTCCCCGCCATAAAAACACCGACCACAAGGGCCATCAAAATCCGCATGTCGCGTCTCCTTCATTGCAATGCCGCATACCTGACATAGCCACCAGCAGACGCCACGCACCTTTCCGTGAGCGCGCCGTGATGCGCGGGCGTCCGCTCCTTCCCTGTTTCAAAAAATCCCGGGGTGAGGCGCACAGCGCCGAGGGGCAGAGCCCCTTTCCCCGACAACCAATCCACGCTACCAGAGCGCCATGTTGAAAACTCGCATCATCCCTTGCCTTGATGTCGCCGATGGCCGCGTGGTCAAGGGCGTGAACTTCGTCGACCTCATCGACGCCGGCGACCCGGTCGAGGCCGCACGCGCCTATGACGCAGCTGGCGCGGACGAGCTTTGTTTTCTCGATATCCACGCCACCCATGAAAACCGGGGCACGATGTTCGACCTGGTCCGACGCACGGCAGAACAATGCTTCATCCCCCTGACGGTGGGCGGTGGTGTCCGTACGGTGGCGGACGTGCGCGCATTGCTGCTCGCAGGTGCCGACAAGGTGTCGTTCAACTCCGCCGCCGTGGCCGATCCCGACGTTCTGGCGCGCGCAGCCGACCAGTTCGGCAGCCAGTGCATCGTCTGCGCCATCGACGCCAAGACGGTGGAGCCGGGCCGCTGGGAGATCTTCACGCACGGTGGGCGTAAACCCACTGGCATCGATGCCGTGCAGTTTGCCCGCACAGCAGCAGAGAAGGGGGCAGGGGAGATCCTGCTCACTTCCATGGACCGCGACGGCACGCGTGCGGGGTTCAACCTGCCGCTCACCCGCGCCATCTCCGATGCTGTGCCGATCCCGGTGATCGCCAGCGGTGGGGTCGGAACGCTCGACCACCTCGTTGACGGCGTGACCGAAGGCGGCGCATCCGCCGTGCTTGCCGCCTCCATCTTCCACTTCGGCGACTACACCATTGCGCAAGCCAAGGCCCACATGGCTGCCGCAGGCATCCCGATGAGGCTGACATGACATTGGACGACCTCTTCGCCACCATCGAGGCCCGCAAAGGCGCAGACCCCGACAGTTCCTGGACGGCCAAACTGCTCGCCAAGGGCCCCGAAAAATGCGCCGAGAAATTCGGCGAAGAAGCGGTCGAAGCCATTATTGAAGCGGTGAAGAATGACAAGACCGCCCTGACCTCAGAGGCGGCGGATGTCCTCTACCACCTCCTCGTGATGCTGGCTGCACGCGATATCGCGCTGGAAGACGTTATGGAAGAACTCGGCCGCCGCCAGGGCACGTCCGGCCTGACCGAAAAGGCCGCCCGCACGGCGGATTGACCGTAACGTTTTCTTCTCTTTGAAAACACGGCGGGGAGTTTGAGGGGTGGAACCCCTCATCCGTCAGAGTGAATCGCGCCGCCGCAAGGCGTCCATCGGGTCACCGCACGTGAGGTTACCCCCGCAGTCATCGCCCGATCGCGGTGCACAGGTTGTGCAAGCATTGTGCACGGGTGGTGACACCCTGTTTCTGGCGTCGATCTCCATGAAAACAAGGTAAACGCTGGCCCGCGATACACCCCGTCCGGCAAACCCGCATGTCATGGCGCCCAGGTCAGGAAGTTGCGGATCATGCGCAGCCCCACATCCTGGCTTTTCTCCGGGTGGAACTGCATCCCCAGCATCGTATCGCGCCCCACCACAGCGGTGACATCACCACCATAATTCACATGCGCCAACCGCAATGTGGGGTCGGCCACTTGAAAGTGATAGGAGTGGACAAAGTAGGTGTGATCGCCCGTCTGAACGCCGTCAAACACCGGGTGCGCCGCATCCAGAACCAGATCATTCCAGCCCATATGCGGCACCTTCAGCGCCGGATCGGACGGGGCGATATGCACCACCTCTCCATCGACCCAGTCCAGACCGGGCGTGTCAGTATACTCTCGGCCCCAGGACGCCATCAGCTGCATGCCAACACAGATACCAAGAAAGGGTTTCCCTTTGTTCTCAACGACTTCGATCAGTGCATCCTGCATCCCTGACGCCGCCAACGCCGCTGCACAGGCAGGAAAGGCCCCGTCGCCCGGCAGCACGATCCGGTCGGCCTTGGCCACCACATCGGCATCCGAGGTTACAACGACAGTGCCCGCATCCGCCTCGCGCGCCATGCGCTCAAACGCCTTTTCCGCCGAGTGCAGGTTGCCGCTCTCGTAATCAATCAGAACCGTCAGGCTCATAGGCTGCCCTTGGTCGAGGGGATGGCATCGGCCGTGCGCGGATCAACCTCCAGCGCCATCCGCAACGCCCGCGCAACCGCCTTGAACGCCGCTTCGGCAATGTGGTGACTGTTCAGCCCATGCAGCATGTCCACGTGCAGCGTGATACCGCCATGAGTGGACAAAGCCTGAAAAAACTCACGCACCAGCTCGGTGTCGAACGTCCCGATCTTGGGCGTCGGCAGGTCCACGTTCCACACAAGGAAAGGCCTTCCCGACAGGTCCAGCGCCGCCCGCACAAGCGCGTCATCCATGGGCAACAGGCAGGATCCGTAGCGCTGGATTCCCTTCTTGTTTCCAACGGCTTGGCTCAGCGCTTGCCCGATGGCAATGCCCACATCCTCGACCGTGTGGTGGTCGTCGATGTGCAGGTCGCCCTTGCACCGCACGGTCATGTCGATGAGCGCGTGACGCGCCAACTGGTCTAGCATGTGGTCAAAGAACCCCACACCCGTTTCATTGTCGTAGCGGCCGGTGCCATCCAGATCGAGCGTGACCGAGATGTCCGTTTCGGCCGTGGTGCGGGTGAGGGTGCTTTTGCGCATTGCGCGCCTCCTGCCAAATTCGTCACGCGCCTCTATAGGCGTGCCAGCCAGCGCCGCCAAGGGGCGGGCAGCGATGCTTGCGGGGACCTGTGCAGACGTGCCACTACGGTCCCAAGCCCACCTGATCAAAGGCCACATTCATGACCACCTGCGTCTTCATCCAGATCCGCTGCCGCCCCGGTTCGACCTACAAGGTCGCCGAAGAGATCGCCCTACGTGAAATCCACTCAGAACTGTACTCGACCTCCGGCGACTACGATCTGTTGATGAAGGTTTACATCCCCGAAGGTCAGGACGTTGGCAAATACATCAATGATGAGTTGCTCGACATCGAAGGAATAGAACGGTCGCTGACAACGATGACATTCAAGGTCTTCTGACCGATCGCATCACACCAGCGTGCGACCCCGGCCCATCAGACCGAGGTCGCGCCATGTTCCTGTTTAGCCGCCGGGCAGGATGCGCAGCAACCCACGCTGGTTGAACGTCGCACCGCGCTCCGCGCCGAAAACAATGCGACCGCCGATCCCGACAAATGTCTCGTCCAGGTCACCGATAGCGGTGTCAAAGCTGGTCTGGCCGATTTCCGCAAACAGGTTCAGGTTGCTCGTGACATCCCGGTCAACCCGGATCGTTGTGGTCGCGACGTTCACAGTAGAGCCGCTGCCGATATCCTCGTAGCCAAGGGACAGCCCGATGCCCGAATTGAATGCATAGCGCCCTTCAAACCCGAAAATCGTTTCATCCTCGTTCTCGGCATCCGCTTGGCCAAGGAAGCCCTCGATGGCAAATGCTCCGGTTTCGAACCCGGCCTCGACACCGTAGATGTCAATGTCCACATTCTCGACGTCTTCGCGTGTGTAGAAGGCACCCAGCGATGTCGTGTCGTTCAGGTGGTAAATGCCGTGCAGACCCAGATTGGTGCCATCAAGGTCCGTTTCACCAAAATTGTTGTGCCCGATATCGATTTGAGTGCTGAACGACCGGTTAAAACCGATCTCCATCGATCCTTCGAGATTGATGCGGTCAAGGTCCGTTTCTTCCGTGAAGGCGGAGTATTTCAGCTGTACCGAACCGCCGGTGATTTCAACGGCTTGTGCGGTACCCGCAAGAGGAAGGGTCACGCCCAGCACGGCGCTGATCATTTTGTTCATGTTTAACCTGCTCTGTCCATTTCCAGCCCGTTTCGGGCGTCTGTTTTGATGCAGGCATGCCCGCATGGGCTGACGCTAATGCGCTTCACATTGAGTGTCTACGGAGAGGAAATGGAGGGTTGTGCACCGTGATTCCGATGCAACATTTGCCTTGTGAAAAATGAAAAAGGCCACCCGAAGGTGACCTGCTTTTCACTCCCGTTTGGGAGGATGTTGGAGCGGGCGAGGCGATTCGAACGCCCGACCCTAACCTTGGCAAGGTTATGCTCTACCCCTGAGCTACGCCCGCTTCCTTGGGTGAGGCGTGAGATACTTACAGCGCGCCGCGCCTGCAAGGGGAAAATGTGCCGAGCCGGCAAAAAAGTTCTGCTGCCGCGACGGAATGCCGGACCCATGCCGTTGAACTGCCATGACCAACCACTCACGGCGCATATGTGCGGTCCCGATCCCGATATGGACCTGCGTTTCGATCTTCCCCCCGGTTGCGGCGCATGATGGATCGCATCGCCCCGGCATGATGGCCCTTGTCGAGTGGGCCAACGTGCCGGGGCACAAGCCTGCGCGTGAAGTGACGATGGTCTGGCTGGGTCTACCTGATTTCGAATTCACGGCAATTCTTTGGGTGCTGGTTCGCGTCCGGTGGCCTCAGTCATCTCGATTTGCACAGAACGCCGGTTTGGCCGTTGCCGCCGCCGTTGATGATACGCAGCCCGGCCTTTTCACTCTGGCAGCGGATGTCCGGGCCGTTGCTCCAGAGCAGGTCTTCCAATGAAAACACCCCACAACAGGAAGGACCAGATCATGCCGCTCAGCCTTTCCACAGCCAAATCCATGATCCTTGCCTTGGCCATCGCCCTGGGTTGTGTCGCCTCGGGCGACGCGCAGCCGCTCTTTCCTAGCCCACTGGCTAAGGGGAGCGAGGACGTGCATTCAGGTGCCCTTGAAAGCATCCCGGCTTCTTTCGAGGCGGTTCGGAAATAGACCACAGTTGACGCTCTCTTGAGCACTTCGTGCAGGCTGCCTGGTCGCTGCGCGGTGAGGGCATATGAAACAAACTTACTGAGTGGCGAAGTCTCTCTGGACCAGCTACAAATGCTTTGCCCTTCGATCCAATTGCAGGTGCGGGTCTCGCAAGGCTATGCACGCCGTCACCCTGGGCACGTTGCGTCAGCTCTTTTGGATCAGGTCCCAGCGGTTGCCAAAGAGATCTCTGAAAACGGCCACCGTGCCGTAGGGTTCGGCACGCGGTTCTTCCTCGAATGTGATGCCCTCGGCTGCGCTGAGACGCGCGTGGTCCCGGGCGAAGTCGTCCGTGTGCAAGAACAGCCAAACGCGACCTGCGCCCTGGTTGCCGATGGCGGCTGTCTGAGCGTCATTGTCTGCGCGGGCGAGCACAAAGGTCGGTCCGCCTGCTGGCGGGCGCACTTCGACCCAGCGTTTGCGCCCCTGGTCGATGTCGGCCATCAGAGTGAATCCCATCTGATCGCAATAGAACGCTATGGCGCCGTCATAATCGGGCACAATCAGCGACACAGATCCCAGACACGTGCTCACTCTGACCCCCTCGTGGTCGACAGGAAATACGTCGTCGCAGCGATTACCAGTGCGTAGGCGATGCCGTAGCCCAAAAGGTCCGTTTCGCCATTCCAGCCGGCGAACTGCCAAAGGAACAGTACGCCGAGGATCACGATACCCACGGCGATCAGCTTGTTTTTTCGGCCATCTAGCGCCGTGATCGTCACCCAGCGGGGCACGTTGATATCGGAGCTGGTGAACAGGTCATACAGCCCAAGTGCAATGATGTAGAAAACGGTGCCCAGCAGGAAAAGGTCCACGATTTCGATGAACTCAAGCCCCAGCGCCTTGGCGCCTTTGCGTGGGACCTCGCCAGGCTCGATGGTGATCCAGATGAATTGCGCGGTTTCCAACAGGCCATAGACGAGCAAACTCGTCGCTGCGAGGAGGGAACCGAGAACGGCCATGACAATCAGGTCGCGACTGGCGCCAAGGGTTTTGCTAGACATGCCTGTTTCTTGCGCGGAATGGTGCGGCTCAACAAGAGGGGTGGTTGGCATTTCTGGTCCGCGTGTGATGCGCGAGGAACGGTTTGACCAACGTGCGGGCATGGTCGGGTTCGATCCGCCAAGAGCAGGCGATTTCCCAGGCGGTGGCTGCGTGTTTTTCTGCGGGAGTCCCCTGATCAAGTGCCACGCGGTCGAAGCCGGGGTGATCGACGCGTGCTTCATCCCAGTCAATGACGATGACGCGGTCGTCGGCCCGGATCAGATTGGAAGCGTTCAGGTCCCCGTGCGTGACGCAAGGCGGTTTGCGGTCGAGCGCCCACCAAGCCGCTCGGATTGCGCGGGTCAGTGGCGGCGGAAGATGGGTCAGATTGATGTCGCCGCCGCGGGGGAGGTGTAAGAGAGCGGTCGCAGACGCAAAGGCCTGCCGTTGTTGGATGCCTCGTGTCTCATGCGCAAAACGGGGCCATACCTGCTTCAGGTAGGATGGATCGCAGCGTGCGCCGTTGAAGAAAGGCTCGCAAGTCCATCCATCCACGATCAGGGTGCCGCGCAGGCTGCGGATCGGACGGGGTGCAGACAGGCCAACCCGCTCAAGCCCGTCGATAACCGGCAGAAGCCATGACATGGCTGCTTCGGACCGGCGCGTGGTTTTCAGGACATGATCGCCCACCCGCAGCACTGTGTTGCGATGTCCGCCGGGCAGGGGAACGGGCGTGCCCGTCAGCCCCCATGCGCCCAGCGGCGGGTTCACTCCAACTCGACCAGCAGGTCCTTGGCGTCGATCTGTCCGCCCGGTACAACGTGCACCGCCTTGACTACCGCGTCGCGTTCGGCGTGGATGCCGGTTTCCATCTTCATGGCTTCGATGGTGAGCAAGAGATCGCCTTCGCAGACCTCCTGGCCAGCCGTAACCCCTACGCTGGCAACGACGCCCGGCATGGGGGCGCCCACGTGGCCCGCGTTGCCATCTTCGGCCTTGGGCCGCGAGACGGTCTGTGACTTCACGAGCCGGTTCGGCACACGGATGGTCCGGGGCTGGCCGTTGAGTTCAAAGAAAACGCGCACTTCGCCGTCTTCGTTGGTCTCTCCCACGGCTTGCAGGCGGATTTCGAGCGTCTTACCAGGGTCGATTTCGGCCGTGATTTCCTGGCCCGGTTTCATGCCGTAAAAGAAGGTATGCGTCGGCAGCGCCCGGACGGGGCCGTACGTGCGGTGTCGGCCCATGTAGTCGAGGAACACCTTGGGATACATCAGGTAGCCCGACAGGTCCTCATCATCGACGGACTTGCCTTCAAGCTGGCCGGACAGATCAGAGCGGGTTGCTTCCAGATCGACAGGCGGCACATCGGCACCGGGGCGCTTGGTGTTAGGCTCCTCGCCTTTGAGGACCTTTTGCTGGATGCCATGCGGGAAGCCACCGGGAGGTTGGCCGAGATTGCCGCGCATCATGTCCACGACCGAGTCGGGGAAGGCGACCTCTTTGCTGGGGTCCTCGACCTCGTCGCGAGTGAGCCCTTGCGAGACCATCATCAAGGCCATGTCGCCCACGACTTTCGAGGACGGCGTCACTTTGACGATGTCGCCGAACATCTGATTCACGTCCGCATAGGTGCGGGCGACTTCTGGCCAGCGTTCCTCAAGCCCGAGCGAGCGCGCTTGCGCTTTGAGATTTGTGAATTGGCCACCGGGCATTTCGTGTAGGTAGACCTCGGACGAGGGGGCCTGCATGCCCGACTCGAAAGCCGCGTAATGTGCGCGAACCGCATCCCAGTAGTCGGAAATGTCGCGGACCGCGTCGATATCGAGGCCTGTGTCACGGTCGGTGTGCTGCAGTGCTTGAACCACGGTGCCGAGGGTGGCCTGGGAGGTGTTGCCTGACAGCGCGTCCATGGCGCAATCGACGGCATCCACGCCCGCCTCCGACGCGGCAAGGATCGTCGCAACTGCCGACCCGGCGGTATCGTGAGTGTGGAAGTGGATGGGCAGGCCGACCTCTTGCTTGAGCGCACGGATCAATTGCGTGGCGGCTGCAGGTTTCAGCAGGCCCGCCATGTCCTTGAGGCCGAGCACATGGGCGCCCGCGTCTTTCAGTTGGTTGCCCATATCCACGTAGTATTTCACGTCATACTTGGCCCGGTCCGGGTCCATGATGTCGCCGGTATAACAGATCGTGCCTTCGCAGATCTTGTTCTGCTCTTGCACCGCATCCATGGCGACGCGCATGTTTTCGACCCAGTTGAGGCTGTCGAAGACGCGGAACACGTCAATGCCCGTGGTGGCGGCAACGCGCACGAATTCCTGCACCACGTTGTCGGGGTAGTTGGTGTAGCCAACCCCGTTGGCCCCGCGCAGCAGCATCTGCGTCATCAGGTTGGGCATGCGTTCGCGCAGGTCGCGCAGGCGCTGCCAGGGGCATTCCTGCAGGAAGCGGTAGGCCACGTCGAAGGTCGCACCGCCCCAGCATTCCATGCTGAAAAGCTGCGGCAGGTTGGCAGCGTAAGCTGGCGCAACCTTGATCATGTCATAGCTGCGCATGCGGGTGGCGAGCAGCGACTGGTGCCCGTCGCGCATGGTGGTGTCGGTGATTAGCAGTTGTTGCTGCGCTTTCATCCAGTCGGCGACGGCTTGCGGGCCTTTTTGTTCCAAAAGGTTGCGGGTGCCCATCTGGTGGGAGGGGTCGGCCTGCAGCGAGGGCGGCTTGGGGTCTTTGATGTCGGCGCGGGGTTTGGGGCGGTCTTTGACCTCCGGATGCCCGTTCACGGTGATGTCGGCGATATAGGTCAGCACCTTTGTGCCACGGTCGCGGCGGCGGGGGAATTGGAAGAGTTCTGGCGTCTCGTCGATGAACTTGGTGGTGTATTCGTTCGACAGGAAGGTCGGGTGCTTCAGCAGGTTTTCGACAAAGGCGATGTTGGTCGACACGCCCCGGATGCGGAATTCACGCAGGGCGCGGTCCATGCGTGCGATGGCGATCTCGGGCGTGGGACCTTTGGACGTCACCTTGGTCAGCAGGCTGTCGTAGTAGCGGGTGATCACACCGCCTGCATAGGCCGTGCCGCCATCGAGGCGGATGCCAAGCCCGGTGGCTGAGCGGTAGGCGGTGATGCGGCCATAATCCGGGATAAAGTTGTTCTGCGGGTCCTCGGTCGTCACGCGGGTTTGCAGCGCGTGGCCCATCAGTTTGATGTCTTTCTGCGAAGCCATGCCGGTGGCTTCGTCAATCGGCTTGCCTTCTGCAATCAGAATCTGGGCACGGACGATGTCGATGCCGGTGACTTCCTCGGTCACGGTGTGTTCGACCTGCACACGGGGGTTCACCTCAATGAAGTAGAACTTGCCGGTCTCCATATCCATCAGGAACTCGACCGTGCCGGCACATTCGTAGTTCACGTGCTTGCAGATCTTGTAGCCCAGGTCGCAGATCTCTTCGCGTTGCTCATCGCTCAGGTAAGGCGCAGGGGCGCGCTCCACGACCTTCTGGTTGCGGCGCTGGACTGAACAGTCGCGTTCGAACAGGTGGTACATCCCGCCGTGCTTGTCGCCGAGGATTTGTACCTCCACGTGGCGGGCGCGGGTGATCATCTTTTCCAGATACCCCTCGCCGTTGCCGAACGCGGCTTCGGCCTCGCGGCGGCCTTCGAGCACCTTCTCCTCGACCTCAGCCTCGCCAAAGATCGGACGCATGCCGCGACCACCGCCGCCCCAAGAGGCTTTGAGCATCAGGGGATACCCGATCTCCTTGGCTTCCTTGCGGATCGCATTCATGTCGTCGCCCAGCACTTCGGTGGCGGGGATGACGGGCACGCCTGCAGCGATCGCCACCTTGCGGGCGCTGGCCTTGTCACCAAGGGCGCGCATGGTTTCGGATTTCGGGCCGATGAAGGTGATACCGTTCTTTTCGCAGGCGTCTACGAATTCCGGGTTCTCGGACAGCAGGCCATAGCCCGGGTGGATCGCATCCGCACCGCTTTCGCGGGCGACGCGGATCATCTCATCAATGCTCAGGTAGGCGGCGACGGGACCCAGACCCTCACCGATACGGTATGCCTCGTCGGCCTTGAACCGGTGCAGGCCCAGCTTGTCCTCCTCTGCAAAGACGGCGACCGTTTTCTTCCCCATTTCGTTGGCCGCACGCATGATGCGGATTGCGATCTCACCTCTGTTTGCGATGAGAATCTTCTTGAAATCGGGCATGTCGTTCCCCCCCGGGGCCGTATTTTGCAGTTGCGGCATTCTCTATGACGTTTACGTGACGCAAACAATACGTGGTTATGGGTATGGCGGAGAGGGGCGCATCGGGATGCGCGTTACTCCGTCAGGCGGATGCGTCATCCGCCCGTCAGACGTGTTGGAAGGGCTTGGGCAGGTCACGCAAGGTGCGCGCACCCAGCTGGCCCATATTGGCCTTCAGATCCTCGCGCAGGATGTGGGCGAGGTGGTCGATCCCATCTGGTCCAAGGGCCGCAAGTGCATAGTGCCAGGCCCGGCCAAGCATCACGAAATCCGCGCCCGAGGCCATGGCGCGCAGGATATCGAGGCCCCCCTCGACCCCGCTGTCGAAAATGATCGGCAGCTTGGTGGCGCGGCGGATCGCAGGCAGCACCTCGATCGTGCCGGGCGCCGCATCAAACTGTCGCCCCGCGTGGTTCGACACCCAGATCGCATCCACGCCCAACTCTTCCAGCTGCCCCGCATCCGTGCCGCGCATCACGCCCTTGACCACGAACGGCCCATCCCAGGCGTCGCGCAGCCACGAGACATAGTCCCAGTCCGGCGAGGTGCGCAGCAGATAGCCCACATGCGCCGTAACGGGCAGGTTTTCCGTTGCAGTGGTGGTGTAGGCGTCCAGCATCCGCATGTGTGGCATGCCCTTGCGCGCCATCGCCACCGCCCAGGCCGGGCGGATGGCGACCTGCGCCAGTAGGCGTGGCGTCAGGCGGGGCGGGTTTGTCAGGCCCGACCGCGTTTGCCGTTCGCGCCGCGAGGCCACCGGCACATCGACCGTCAGCACCAGGGTTTTGAACCCGGCAGAGCGCGCGCGATGCAGCATATCGCGCCGTATGCCTTCATCGCGGGGTGGGTACATCTGAAACCAGGCATCGTCACCAAGCACGGGCGCGAGGTCTTCGGGCGATGCTGCGGCGACGGTGGAAAGCGTGTAGGGGACCCCAAGCCGCGCGGCGCCACGCGCCAGGTGACGTTCCGCATCCGGCCACATCAAGCCGGACATGCCCACTGGTGCGATGCCAAAAGGAAGTGGGCGGTCGCGGCCCAGAAAAGAGGTGGAGAGGTCCGGGTCAAACTCGCCATGCAGGATCGAGGGCATGAGGCCCACCCGGTCGAGTGCTGCGCGGTTGCGCCTGCGCGTCGCCTCGTCGCCCGTGCCGCTGTCGAGATACTCCCAGACGAATTTCGGGATGCGAGTGCGTGCGCGTGTGCGCAGATCGCTGAGGGCGGGAAATCGGGTGTTCAGGTCCATGCGCGCGTTTATGACGAGCGCCATGCGGGGATGTCCAGCAAACCAAGCAGATCAGTGGCTGAGTTAAATCATTTTTTAAGGACATTTTCGCAAAAGTGGATTCGTCGCTCATCACACACCCCTGGGAAGGAAGTTACCATGCAAGCACTGATCATCGACCGGCAAGCGGACCGTTTGGACGAAAGCCAAATTGCCCTCATGAACGCGGGCATCCAGGTCACCGGCACCGGCAGCCTGCTGGTGGCCGAAACGTGTATTCAGCGCCTTGGTGTTGATCTGCTTGTGATCGAGAAGTCGACCATCGGGGATGCGCTGGGCGACACGTTGGGCATGGCAGAGGACCGCAACAGCCATCTTGTGTCGATCCTGCGCACGCCGGATGTCGGCGAGGATCAAGATGCCCTGTCTCCGCACTTCCCGTCCCTGCACTGCATCGTAGGGCAAGAGGTGTCGAATGAGGTGGCGATTAAGCTGGGTCTTGCGTCGCTGCGGGCGCAGGCGACACGCTCTGTGATGCCGGCGCGGGCGGTGCGGGTGAACAAACCTAATCTTGAGGCGGCGCGCGCGGCCTACGCGGCCCGCACCCGTGACGTCGACAATATTTTTGCCGAGGCCGTCTGACCGCGCCGCCAAAACGGCATCGGAACAGATCAAGAACAGCTTTCGCTTTGCCATGGGCCGCGCTATGTTTGGCCCATGAGCAGTTATGACGAATTTGACGCATTCGAAGGGGCTTCGTTGTCGGCGCGCGCCATGCAGGCGCGCCCGCAGCCCTATCTGGACGGCTTGAACCCCGCACAACGTGAGGCGGTTGAGAAGCTGGACGGCCCGGTGCTTATGCTGGCAGGGGCAGGCACGGGCAAGACGCGTGCCCTTACGGCGCGGATCGTGCATTTGCTGAACACTGGACGCGCGCGACCCAACGAGATCCTGGCCGTGACTTTCACCAACAAGGCTGCGCGCGAGATGAAGAACCGCGTGGGCCAGATGCTGGGTCAGCAGATCGAGGGGATGCCTTGGCTGGGCACGTTTCATGCGATCTGCGTGAAGCTGTTGCGCCGTCATGCGGAGTTGGTTGGGTTGAAGAGCAACTTCACCATTCTGGATACGGACGACCAGATCCGGTTGCTCAAGCAGTTGATTTCCGCCGCCAATATCGACGACAAGCGGTGGCCAGCGCGGCAGTTGGCGTCGATCATCGACGGGTGGAAGAACCGGGCGCTGACCCCGGACAAGGTGCCCGCTGCGGATGCGGGGGCGTACAATCACAAGGGTGTTGATCTCTATGCCCAGTATCAGGCGCGGTTGAAGGAGCTGAATGCCTGCGACTTCGGCGATCTGCTTTTGCACATGGTCACCGTCTTTCAGACGCATCAGGATGTGTTGGCGCAATATCAGCGCTGGTTCGCCTTCATCCTCGTGGACGAGTATCAGGACACGAATGTCGCGCAATATCTGTGGCTTAGGCTGCTTGCGCAGGGGCACAAGAACATCTGCTGTGTGGGCGATGACGATCAATCGATCTATGGGTGGCGCGGGGCCGAAGTGGGCAACATCCTGCGGTTTGAAAAGGATTTTCCGGGCGCGCATGTGGTGCGGCTGGAGCAGAATTATCGGTCGACGCCCCACATTCTCGCGACCGCATCCGGTGTCATTGACGGGAATGAGAACCGGCTGGGCAAGACGCTTTGGACCGACAAGAACGATGGCGAGAAGGTGCGCCTGATCGGCCATTGGGACGGCGAGGAAGAGGCGCGCTGGATCGGGGAAGAGATCGAGGCGTCCCAGAAGGGCACACGAGGTGTGCGCTCTATGTCTCTGGAAGATATGGCAATTTTGGTACGCGCGTCGCATCAGATGCGCGCGTTTGAGGATCGGTTTCTGACCATTGGGTTGCCCTATCGCGTGATAGGTGGGCCGCGCTTCTATGAGCGGATGGAGATCCGCGATGCGATGGCTTACTTCCGGGTAGTCGTATCGCCCGATGATGATCTGGCGTTTGAGCGGATTGTGAACACGCCGAAGCGGGGGCTGGGTGACAAGGCACAGCAGACCATTCAGATCACTGCGCGGGCGAATGGGTTGCCGCTGGTCGAAGGGGCGCGGCTGGCGGTTGAGCAGGGATTGATAAAAGGCAAGGGCGGCAATGAGCTACGCGCCCTTGTTGATGGGATTGCGCGGTGGCATTCGAAGCTGCGCGGGCCGCGGATCGAGGTGGCTGAGGACGACAGCGTTCTGGATGATGGCGAAGGGCCGCTGCGGGTTGAGTATGGGCCGCCGCCGGTGGGTCATATTGAGTTGGCGGAGATCATTCTGGATGAGTCCGGCTACACGGCGCATTGGCAGAACGACAAAACTCCGGAAGCGCCGGGGCGGTTGGAGAACTTGAAGGAGCTGGTGAAAGCCCTTGAATCCTTTGAGAATTTGCAAGGATTTCTTGAGCACGTTTCGCTGGTGATGGACAACGCATCAGAGGATGATGAGGCGAAGGTTTCGATCATGACGCTGCATGCGGCGAAGGGGTTGGAGTTTCCGCAAGTCTTTTTGCCGGGGTGGGAGGACGGGCTGTTTCCGTCGCAGCGGTCGATGGATGAGAGCGGGGTCAAGGGGCTCGAAGAGGAGCGGCGGCTGGCCTATGTCGGCATCACACGGGCGGAGGAGGTGTGCACGATTTCCTTTGCCTCGAACCGGCGGGTCTTCGGGCAATGGCAGTCGTCGATGCCGTCGCGCTTTGTCGATGAGCTGCCTGAGGATCATGTGGATGTTCTGACGCCACCGGGCCTATATGGGGGTGGTTTTGGGGCGGCTGCACCAAATATGGGGGCAGAATCGCGGCTGCATCAGGCGGCGGCGGAGGCGAATGTCTACAATTCGCCAGGCTGGAAACGGCTGCAGGCGCGGGCTGGCGAGCGGCCGTTGAGCCAGCCGCAGGAGAGCCGGAATACGGTGATTGATCTCAATGCTGTGTCGGCCTTTACCGTGGGCGAGCGGGTGTTTCATCAGAAGTTCGGCTATGGTGCGATTGTCGGGATCGAGGGCGACAAGCTGGAGGTCGACTTTGAAAAGGCGGGGCTGAAGAAGGTTGTCTCGCGCTTTGTGTCGGGGACGGATGACATTCCGTTTTGAGGCCTGCGGACCGGTTGGTTAACGGGGCGTGCGGTGGCCGGTTCTGGCGAAACTGCACATTTTCATCTGGAAACTGCGTATTTTGCGACCCCGTGAGACGGGATGTTTTTCGGGTGATTTGGCGAAACTGCATATTTTGGGGCTGAAACTGCGTGTTTTGCAGGGCTGTGCACGGCGCTTTGACGTTAACGGATCGGTTACGGATGGCCTCCGGTTAACGTTTGCGTTTCGAGCTTAACTGTTTTGAAGGGTTTGGCCGCCGGGCGGCTCTGTTTGCTGACGCAAAGGCGCCCGCCCGCCGACCCGGTGTGCGAGCGCGGGCCAAAGCTTGTCCGGGTTGCGCAAGGTGTACATCCAGCAGATTTGACCTTGCGCGTTGAGGGCTGCGGTGAAAAGCGTATGCGCCACGCCGTTTTCCGCCATCAACAGGGCGGGATGGCCATTGGCGGTGACCGGGACGGGCGTCAGGCCGCTTGCGTGTTTCAGTGTGACCGCGTGCGAGACCAGCACGATGTCGTCCGGGCCGATGAGCGGGCGGCGTGCAGCGCGCGCCTTGGCCCCGCCGTCGGAGATTGAGATTGCGTCGTCTGACAGGTACGCCTTGGCCGCATCGACGTCGCCGGTGGCGATGGCGGCCAGAAAGCCGCTGATCTGAGCGGCGCGTTTGCCGACCGGTTGGCTGAGGTCCGGGGCGGATTGTGCCACGCGGCGGTGGGCGCGGCTGACGAGTTGGCGGCAGGCGGCTTCGGATTTGCCGAGGGTTTCGGCGATGTCGGCATAGGAGGCATCGAAGGCTTCGCGCAGGACAAAAGCGGCACGTTCGCTGCTTGGCAGTGTGTCCATCATCCACAGTAGTGCCAGTTCGCAGTCTTGCGCCAAGGCAAAGCTGTCTTCGGCGGTGTTGTCATCCACGAGCAGCGGTTCGGGCAGCCACGGGCCGACATAGCTCTCGCGCCGCGCCTTGGCCCGGCGCAGGCTGTCGATGGCGACGCGGGTGGCGGCGGTGCGCAGCCATGCGGCGGGGGTGAGGATGGCGGCGTGATCGGCGGTGGACCATTTGAGCCATGTGTCCTGCACCGCATCCTCGGCCAGTGCGCGTTCGCCCAGCATCCGGTAGCACAGGGCCGTGAGCATGGGCCGCTGTGCTTCGAACTGTTGGGTCCAGTTCATGCGGGTGTCGGGTCCGTAAGGGTGACGGGCGTGCCGCCGACGTCGAGCCGTTGGCAGAGCTTGCCGTGGCCCATGCCGCGTTTGAGCACGGGGTAGGTGCGGGTGAAGGCGGCGGCGAAGGAGGCGGCGATGATGGCGCGGGGGCCATGGGCGCCTTCGATCTGTGCGCGCAGGGCGTCGAGATTGTCGTCACCGCGGATGGCGGCCCATGCGAACTGGTAGCCGAGGCCGAAATCGCCTGCCGCGTTGGCTTGGCCGTTGAGGCAGGCCTGAATGTCTGCCGCCCTTGCGCCGAAGGCTAGCGCCATATCGACGGTGAGTTGGGCGCAGGGCCCGCAGTCGCCTTCGAAGGCTGAGCCGACCATCGCCCCCATGCGGACATGATGTGCGCTGGCGGGGCCTGCGTAGTTGCTGACCATCTGGAACAGTGCGAGGCGGACACCGGCGCGCGGGTCCGTGTCGATCATGTCGTGCTGGTATTGGGCGTTGTAGTTGAACGCGCGGGCAAAGCGGCGGGTACTGGCATGGAGAAATGCGCGGATCATTGGGTCTGCTCCTTGGGGTCCATTGAGGGGGCGAAGGTACGGCTTGTCCAGACCGGAGGCGGGGTGTGTCGGGGGGAGATGTGCGGCATGTGGCCAGTCCTGATTCCTGTTGCTGTTGGAACCTGTGACGCAGCGCGGCCCGTGGATGTGACATCACGGGCAACAATTTTTGGGGGCCGAAAAAGAAAAAGCGGCGATCCCAGGGAGGAGGAGGGGATCGCCGCCGTCTTGATGCCCGCCGGTCAGGGAGGAGGAGGACCGGATCGGACACATCTGGTGCACCACTTGGTGCCGTATTCGTGCGGCGACATCCGGGAGGAGGTGAATGCCGCCGCTCTTGCAACATCGCGTCGGTCAGGGAGGAGGAGGACCGGGGTGCGATGTATCGCTCTTGTTCAAAGTGCGGCGGCGCCAGGGAGGAGGAGGGCGCCGCCGCCAATTTCAGATGCCCTCAGGGAGGAGGAGAGGGCGATCTGATCTCGTGTGTTCAGTCTCAGGCTGCCGCGTCTTGCGCAGATTCCCAAGCCACCCGTTTGAGTTCGGACCGGTGCAGGCCAAGATCTGCCAGTTCACGGTTCGAAAGGGCGTTCAATTCGTTCAGCGTTGTGCGGTACACGCGCTGTTTTGCGCGGCGCTCTGCAGCAGCTTCAAAGACACGTGCAGCGGTGCCGAACATACGTTCGACCAGATCGCTGCGCTGCGCTACGTCATTGTAATAGGCCATGTTTTTTGCCTCTTGCTCGTTTCGTTGACGGTTATATAGGCCCATGCTGCATCTGCACAATACATACCAGATCAATGCTGCCATGCAGCAATTGCATAGACCTGAAGTTGAATTGAGCGGCAGTGCGCACACCAATGCGGCGTTTGCCTGGGTTTGATCGGCGGCCCCTTGCCACTGGTGAAATAACTGCCATCTCTTGCATCACAAAGCGGAGAGAATGAGCATGTCGATACCCAAGGATCACGTCATGGAAGCGCTGGCCCGGATCGGCATGCCGGATGGCGGAGACCTGATCAGTCGCGACTTGATTCGTGCCGTGCAGATTCAGGGGGATGCGGTTCAGTTTGTGATCGAGGCACCGACGCCGGAGTTGGCGGCAAAGATGGAACCTGTGCGCGCAGCCGCCGAGGCTGCCGTGCGCGGGCTGGCGGGTGTGGGGGACGTGCGTGTGGCGCTGACTGCCCATGGTCCGGCCAAGAAGCCGCCGGCCCCCAGCCTGAAGATCGGGGGACATCCGAAACCTCAGGAGGGTCCGACGAAGCCTGTGGGCGTGCAGCGCATTCTGGCGATTGGATCGGGCAAGGGTGGTGTGGGCAAGTCGACCGTGTCGTCGAACCTGGCCGTAGCGCTGGCCAAGCAGGGCCGGAAGGTCGGGTTGCTGGATGCAGATATATACGGTCCCTCCCAGCCCCGCATGATGGGCGTGAACAAGCGCCCCGCGTCACCTGATGGCAAGACCATCATTCCCCTGCACGCTCATGGTGTGACCCTGATGTCCATCGGTTTCATGCTGGAGGAGGGGAAGGCCGTGGTCTGGCGTGGGCCGATGCTGATGGGCGCGTTGCAGCAGATGCTGGGGCAGGTGGAGTGGGGCGAGCTGGATGTGCTGCTGGTCGATCTGCCACCGGGGACGGGGGATGTGCAGCTGACCCTGTGTACGAAGTCAGAGCTGTCGGGAGCCATCGTGGTGTCGACGCCGCAGGACGTGGCGTTGATCGATGCGCGCAAGGCGCTGGACATGTTTGCGACGTTGAAGACGCCGGTGCTGGGGTTGATCGAGAATATGTCGCTGTTTGTTTGCCCCGACTGCGGGTCGGAGCATCAGATCTTTGGTCAGGGTGGTGTGGCGGCTGAGGCTGACAAGCTGGGTGTGCCGCTGCTCGGGGCCTTGCCGATTGATCTTGAGACCCGGCTGGCGGGCGATGGCGGCACGCCTGTTGCTGTTGGCGATGGGGCGATGGCGCAGGCCTATGCGCGTATTGCCGAGGGTTTGATCAAGGGTGGGATGGCCTAGACCGCGCGCCCCTCGACCGCGATGCCGTAGAGTGTTGTCAGGATGCTCGCGCTGATGAGCGCGTAGAGCAGGGACACAATGACCGAGATGAGCCCGCTGACGATGTTGTCCGTCAGGATGGCGTCGCCTGCGAGGTTCAGAAGGAAATCGACCACGGCCAATATGATCATGATCCCGAAGATCGTGGCGGCGAGTGGCTTGGTGGCTTGCCAGCTGTCGCTGAAGCTCATCTTGTGCCCGATGGTGCAGGCGGGGAGGATCAGGCTCCACCGGAAGAAAATCCAGCCCAGCACGGCAAAGGCGGGTATGGCCACGAGGCTGGCGATCACGTCGCCTGCACCTGCTGCAGCAAGGCCGACCGGGATGAAGATCGGGATGGCGAGCAGCATGATGACAATGCCCAGAAGAAGGCTGCGGCCCAGATAGCCCAGCACGATGCCTGCGCTTGGCGTGAACCCCTCGTGCCGCCGGTCGGGTGGCAGCAGGACGAAGCGGTGCCAGGCGGCGATCATCATGATGTAGCCGACGATCAGCATGAGGGCGGCGGGGAAGAGGAGCCCGAAGTTTATATCCCTCACCTCGATGCTTGAATCTGTAAAGGGGTCTTCCAGAGTTGTCATGCCGGTGGCGAGGCCGGGTTCGA
Source organism: Tateyamaria sp. syn59 (assembly GCF_007995245.1). GTDB lineage: Bacteria > Pseudomonadota > Alphaproteobacteria > Rhodobacterales > Rhodobacteraceae > Tateyamaria. Next base: position 430,488 of record NZ_VCBA01000002.1, on the reverse strand, counting down.
CCACGAAGAGGATCGCCGATCCGATGGCGAGTACGGCCAGGCCAGCCCATGTGGCCCGCACGGTGGCGGAGAAGTCGCGGAACACCATGGAGACGGCATGGGTGAAGATGCGGACGGCGTAGGACATGTCGGCTCCTGTCTGGTCTTGCCGTGCTGTTGCCGCGTCTGCGCCGGGTGCGCAAGGGATTTCATGGGACGGATGGTCCGATATGGGATCAGCCATGGGAAATCATGGGCAAACATGCCGAAAACAGATGTGATTCGAATCAATTTCTTGCATTTTGACATGATGTGTGTGGAACATAGGCAGAACATTTCTGCCCATGTGCAGATGTTTGCGCATTTCTTGGGAATTTGTGGGATACGATGCGGCTTGAAGTGGTGGCACAATATATTGTGCATATGTCCGCGTATGTAACATCATAATCCGCTTGAGTGGCTGATTTTGCCACAATATGTTGTTTTTCAGCGCCTGCAAAGACAAGCTATAGTGTGTCGCGCCCTCAAAAAACCATTGCGTCCCATGTTTTCCCACGTCATACCTAATGACATCAGATGAGAACGAGCACGGGGCACAAAACGACCCCAAGCAAACAACAAAACTCTAGCAGGTTTCATACAGGCACCTCGCTTTCATCAGACCAGAGATCCGGCGCGCGAGCGAGCAGACATCCCCCCAGGTGGCGCGCGCAGCTGGACATCCCGCGAGGCGGGACGAGGGCGGCGGGTTGATCAGTGGCAGCAGATCAACCCGCCGTTTCCATTTCAAGCCCCGCCAAGAGGGCAACTGACTGGGGAAAGAGAAATGCGCGGGGGCGCGGAAAAGACATAGGGACGGGCCAAAACGGTGGCACGCAGGTTCAGAGGCGAAAGCGACCACAAGGTGGACGCAAAGGGGCGGGTGTCTATCCCGGCCTCGTTTCGTCGTGTGATCGAAGCCTGCGACCCCGATTGGACCGAGGGCCTGCCGCCCCGCATCATCATCGTCTATGGGGGTGCTACCCGCGACTACCTCGAGGGCTTCACGGTCGAGGCCATGGACGAGGTGGACGAGAAGATTTCCAAATTCCCGCGTGGCTCGGCCAAGCGGAAGGCGATGGAGCGGCTGTATAGTGCGCAATCCATCGAGACGGTTGTGGATGACACGGGCCGTATCGTATTGCCCGCGAAGCTGCGCGAGAAGATCGGTCTGGATGGCATGGCGCGGTTCGTGTCCTCGGGTGACACGTTCGAGATTTGGCAGCCTGACGCTTATGACGAGAGTATCGCCGCTCTGGATGATGATGGGTTCGATCCTGATCTGGACCCATCAGCTTACCTTGATGGGGACATAGAGTAGGGAATGGCTGGGGGGCCTCATATTCCGGTTCTGATCGACGCAATCCTGCGGGAATGCGCACCTGTTCACGGCACATGGTTGGATGGCACCTTTGGTGCGGGTGGGTATACCCGCGCTTTGCTGGAGGCCGGGGCTGAGACCGTGATTGCGGTGGATCGTGATCCGTTGGCTTTTGAATTGGCTGGGGAATGGGCCGCGGCGTATGGCGACCGGATCGTGATGCAGCCGGGTGTGTTTTCGAAGCTGGATGAATATGGCGCGGGCCTTGATGGCGTTGTGCTAGATCTGGGCGTGTCGTCGATGCAGCTGGACCGGGCGGAGCGCGGGTTCTCCTTCATGCAAGACGGGCCGCTGGATATGCGCATGTCGCAGGATGGGCCCTCTGCCGCTGACATCGTGAATGAGGCTGACGAGGGCGTGCTGGCGGACATTCTGTTTCAGTACGGGGAAGAGCGGGCGTCGCGTCGCATTGCCCGCGCGATCATCACGGCGCGGCCGATCACCACGACGCTGGAATTGGTGGGGGTCATTGAGAAGTGCTTGCCCCGTCCGAAGCCCGGTCAGTCGCATCCCGCGACCCGCAGCTTTCAGGCGCTGCGGATTGCGGTGAACAATGAATATGATGAGCTGTATCAGGGGCTTATGGCGGCTGAGCGCGCGTTGAAACCCGGTGGGCAGCTGGCCGTTGTGACCTTTCATTCGGTCGAGGACCGGATGGTGAAGCGCTTCATGACCGCTCGTGGCGGACGGCAGTCCAATCCGAGCCGCTATGCGCCGGAGGTGGAGGCTGCCCCCGCGCAGTTCGAGTTGCGGACCCGCAAGGCGATTGGCCCGGATAGGGGCGAGTTGGAGATGAACCCGCGCAGCCGGTCGGCCAAGCTGCGGGTGGCGGTGCGCACTGACGCGTCCGCCGGTGAGATTGACGCAAAGAGTATTGGGATGCCGCAGGTCAGGGGGGCCATCTGATGCGCACGGTTTTGTATATTTTGACGACGATGGCTGTGATTGGCCTCGCCTTCTGGGCGTATCGCGAGAATTACGCAACGCAGGATGCGCTGGCCAAGACGGACCGCCTGCACCGCGACATTCGCGAGGCGCATGCGCGGCTGGCGGTGTTGAAGGCGGAGTGGGCCTATCTGAACCGGCCCGACCGGTTGCGCGATCTGGCCGACATCAATTTCGACAGTCTGGGCCTGTTGCCGTTTCGCCCCGATCAGTTCGGGCACGTGGATGAGGTGGCCTATCCGGCGCAGCGGACCCTTGTGATCGACAATGCCGTTGAAGTGTCCGGCGAGTTGGAGCAGCAGCCATGACCCGTACCCCGCTGCGCCCGCTGGCCCGTATCCTGCCCGCCCGTGCCGCCGGTGAAAGCACCGAGGCGATTGAGCGCGAGAACCTGCGCAACCGCCATGAGGAGATGCGCGATCGTGCGCGCCAGCGCGCCGAGGGGCGGTTGCTGGTGCTGGGCCTCTTCTTTTTCTGCGCTTTTGCGACCGTGGGTGTCCGCATGGGGATGCTGGCGACGTCCGAGCCGGTGGAGCCGCGTGCCAGTGCGCAGGGAGCCGTTATTTCTGCGGCCCGCGCGGATATTGTGGACCGGCATGGGCGGCTCTTGGCCACGAACTTTGAGACGCATGCGCTCTATGCGCAGCCGCCGCATATGATTGATCCTGAGGCGTCGGCCAGGAAGCTGGCGGAGATTTTCCCGGATCTGGATGAGAAGAAGCTGCTCAAGGACTTTACCGGCAAGCGGAAATTCTTGTGGGTCCGGCGCAAGATCAGCCCGGAACAGATGCAGGCGGTGCATGAGATCGGCGATCCCGGTCTTCTGTTTGGGCCGCGCGACATGCGCCTTTATCCCAATGGGTCTCTGGCGGCACATGTGTTGGGCGGGGCCAGTTTTGGTAAAGAGGGCGTGAGTGCCGCCGAGGTGATCGGTGTGGCGGGCGTCGAAAAACAGTTCGATGAGTATCTGCGCGATCCCGCCAACGGGCAAAAGCCCCTACAATTATCTTTGGACCTGACCGTGCAGGCCGCGGCTGAACGTGTGCTGTACGGTGGCATGCGCCTGATGAACGCCAAAGGCGCGACGTCGGTGCTGATGGATGTGCAAACGGGCGAGGTGATCTCGGTCGTGTCCCTGCCGCATTTTGATCCGAACAACCGCCCGCGCCCCGCCACGACTGGCGACCAAAGTGACAGCCCGCTGTTCAACCGGTCGGTGCAGGGTGTTTATGAACTGGGCTCGGCCTTCAAAATCTTCACGGCCGCGCAGGCGGTTGATCTGGGCATTGTGACGCCCTCGACCATCATCAACACGGCTGGGCCGATGCGTGTGGGCGGTTTCCGCATCGGAGAATTCCGCAACAAGAACTACGGCAAGATCAGTGTCGCGGACATTATAGTGCATTCGTCAAACCGGGGCACCGGGCGGCTGGTTCTGCAGATCGGGAAGGAGCGGCAGCAGGAGTTCCTCAAGTCGCTTGGCTTCTTTGAAGCGACCGATTTCGAAATTGTGGAGGCGCGCACCGGCAAGCCGCTGTTGCCGCGGCGCTGGACCGACCTCAGCGCGGTGACGGTGAGCTATGGTCATGGGTTGTCGTCGTCGCCCATGCACCTTGCGGCAGGCTACGCCGCCATCGCCAATGGCGGGCGCGTCGTAAAGCCTACGATCCTCAAGCAGGACGGCCCGCGCTTGGGCGAACGGGTGATGAGCGAGGGTGCGGCACGGGCAGCGCGCGAGATGCTACGCAAGGTCGTGACCGATGGGACGGCCAGCATGGCCGAGGTGCCGGGTTATTCCGTGGGCGGCAAGACCGGCACGGCCGACAAGCCCAAGCCGCGCGGCGGTTACTATGATGACAAGGTCATCGCGACCTTTGCCACGATGTTTCCGGCGCATGATCCGAAATACGTGCTCGTGGTCACGTTGGATGAACCGGTTGAAACAAGCGGGGATAAGCCGCGCCGGACGGCTGGTTGGACGGCGGTGCCCGTGGCTGCCGAAATCATTGGCCGTGTCGCGCCGCTGTTGGGCCTGCGGCCAAGCGTTGAACCTGTCTCGCTCGCTGATATAACGCTGACCAGCAGCAACTGAGCTGCGCATCGCAGCAGAACCATAGGGCCGACAACATGGGCGCGCAGGCACGATCACTCTCATCGCTGGGCCTGACGGCCCAGGGTGGAGCCAATCCCGATATCACAGGCATCGCCGTAGACAGCCGCGAGGTAAAGGGCGGGTTCCTGTTCGCGGCCATGCCCGGCAGCCGGGTGCATGGGGCGGAGTTCATTCAATATGCGGTGCGCATGGGCGCTTCGGCTGTTCTGACAGATGCAGAAGGCGTCGAGATCGCCGCAGACTGGCTGCGCGATGTCGCCGTCGTCGTGACAGATGCCCCGCGAGAGGTGTTGAGCAGAACCGCAGCCCTGTGGTTTGGCGGACAGCCCGAAGTGATGGTCGCCGTGACTGGCACAAACGGCAAAACATCCGTCAGCACGTTCGTCCGCCAGATCTGGATCGAGATGGAGGTGCCGGCTGTCAATCTGGGCACGACCGGGGTCGAGGGCGCATGGACCGCGCCGCTTGCGCACACCACGCCGGAGCCGATCACGCTGCACCGCACCCTTGCCGAAGCTCAGGGCAACGGCATCACCCATGCGGCCATGGAGGCGTCATCCCATGGGCTCGACCAGCGCCGCTTGGACGGCGTAACGCTCAAGGCTGCCGGATTTACCAACTTCAGCCAAGATCACCTGGATTATCACAAGACATTCGAAGCCTATTTCGACGCCAAGGCAGGGCTCTTTTCCCGCGTACTGCCCGAGGACGGCATTGCGGTCATCAATCTTGATGATGCCCGTGGCGTTGACATGGCTGCAATCGCGCGGGCGCGGGGTCAGACTGTGCTGGCCGTGGGCCGGGATGGCGGTGATTTACGTCTGACCGCGCAGCGCTTTGATGCAACCGGACAGGATGTGCGGTTCGAGTACGACGGCAAGGCTTACACGGCCCGTCTGCCGCTGATTGGCGGATTTCAGGCGGACAACGTGATGTTGGCCTGTGGTCTGGTCATCGCCTGCGGCGCCGAGCCTGCGCGTGTGTTTGAAACGTTGCCCCATCTGGGCACTGTGCGGGGGCGTATGCAATTGGCGGCAACGCGCGAGAACGGGGCGGCAGTGTTTGTAGATTACTCCCACACGCCAGATGCGGTGGCCACCGCGCTTAAGGCGATGCGACCGCACGTGATGGGCAGATTGATCACGGTTGTGGGCGCGGGTGGCGACCGCGATGTGGGTAAGCGGCCCCTGATGGGGCAGGCGGCGGCGGAGAATGCCGATATTGTCTTTATCACCGATGACAATCCGCGCAGCGAAGACCCGGCCCTGATCCGGGCCGCAGTTATGGAAGGTGCGCTGGGTGTTGGCGGGTCCGCCAGCGTGACCGACGTGGGCGACCGTGCCGAAGCGATCCTGCGCGGGGTCGATGCGCTTGGCCCCGGCGATGCGCTGCTGATTGCGGGCAAGGGTCATGAGACGGGGCAGATCGTGGGCGATGATGTGCTGCCCTTTGATGATGCCGAGCAGGCGAGCGTGGCCGTGGCGGCGCTGGAAGGACGGTTGACATGACGCTTTGGACATCAGCCGAGGCTGCGGCGGCCACGGGTGGCCGCGCGACCTGTGATTGGGCGGCAACGGGTGTGTCGATTGACACGCGGACACTTAAGCCGGGGGACTTATTTGTTGCCTTGAAGGCGGCGCGCGATGGGCATGAATTCGTTGCGCAAGCGTTGGAGAAGGGGGCGGCAGCAGCGCTGGTATCCCATGTGCCCGAAGGCGTGGCAGAGGATGCGCCGCTGTTGATTGTGACGGATGTCCTGGAGGGGTTGGAGGCGCTTGGCATCGCAGCCCGTGCCCGTACAAAGGCCCGAGTGGTGGCGATCACCGGGTCGGTCGGCAAGACCTCGACCAAGGAAATGTTGCGCGCGGTGCTGTCCGATCAGGGCCGTACACATGCCAGCGTCGCCAGCTATAACAACCATTGGGGTGTGCCCCTGACGCTGGCGCGGATGCCTGCGGACACCGAATATGCCGTGATCGAAATCGGGATGAGCAACCCCGGTGAGATTGCGCCGCTTGCCAAGATGGCCCGCCCGCATGTGGCGATGATCACGACCGTCGCGGCGGCCCATCTCGAAGCCTTCGAAAGCATCGAGGGGATCGCGGTTGAAAAGGCATCAATCCTCGAAGGGCTGGAACACGGCGGCGCGGCAGTCCTGAACAACGACTGTTCGACAGCTGCCATCCTGCAGGCCAAGGCCCTTGACATGAAGCGTCGCGACATTGGCTTTGGCGAACATGGCTTTGATTTCAAACTGAAATCGGTGGACTTGCAACGCGACGCGACGATCGTGCAGGCCGAAGCGCACGAGGCACCACTGCTGTTCAAGATCGGTGCCGCAGGCCAGCACTATGCCATGAACGGGCTGGGTGCCCTCGCGGCGGCAGAGGCGTTGGGCGCTGACCTCGCTTTGGCGGCGCAGTCGCTCGGACGCTGGTCGCCTTACGAGGGCCGGGGCGCGCGTGAAGTCATCGCACTTGATGCCATTGAGACCGAGATGACACTGGAGCTTATCGACGACAGCTACAATGCGAACCCGACTTCGATGGCCGCGGCTCTGACCGTTTTGGCCGCAGCGGAAGTCACACACGACATCGGGCGCGTCAGCAAGGGGCGGCGGATCGCTTTTCTGGGCGACATGAAGGAGTTGGGCCCGGACGGCCCGGCCATGCATGCCAATTTGGCGCAGCTGAAGGCCATACTGCCCATCGACACGCTGCATTGCATCGGCCCTTTGATGAAGCACTTGCACGACACGCTTCCGGTCGAGAAAAAGGGACTTTGGACCGAGACGTCCGAAGAGATGGCGGCACAGGTCGCCCGTCGGTTGGACAGTGGCGACGTGGTCTTGGTCAAGGGATCCCTCAGCATGAAACTGGCCCGCGTCGTTGACGCGATCCGCAAAATGGGCCATCCGGTAGCCAAGGGCGAAGACCCACAAAGATAAGGCCCAAAAGTAATAACTAGGGACAGGCAGGTATGCTCTATTGGTTGACGGCACTTTCGGATGGCGGGGACTTTTTCAACCTGTTCCGCTACATCACTTTCCGCGCGGGTGGAGCGTTCATGACGGCGCTCGTGTTCGGGTTTCTGTTTGGGAGGCCACTGATTGCGGTGCTGCGCAAGAAGCAGGGCAAGGGGCAGCCCATTCGCGACGACGGGCCCGAGGGGCATTTCGCCAAGGCGGGCACGCCGACGATGGGAGGTTTGCTGATTGTGGGCGCGCTCGCGACCTCGACCTTGTTGTGGGCGCGGTGGGACAATCCGTTTATGTGGATTGTGCTCGGGGTTACGCTCTCCTTTGCGTTGATCGGTTTTGCCGATGACTACGCCAAGGTGTCCAAGCAGACGACCGCGGGTGTGCCGGGCAAGGTGCGCCTGCTGTTGGGCTTTCTCATTGCGGGCGTCGCGGCGTTTTTTGCGACGCTTAACCACCCTGAATTGCTGCAGAACCAGCTGGCGGTGCCGGTGTTCAAGGATCTGCTGATCAACATGGGCTTTCTGTTCATCCCGTTCTCGATCATCGTGATTGTGGGCTCGGCCAACGCGGTGAACCTGACCGATGGGCTGGATGGGCTGGCCATCATGCCGGTGATGATTGCAGGCGGAACGCTGGGCATCATTGCCTATGCCGTGGGTCGGGTCGACTTCACCGAGTATCTCGACGTGCACTATGTGCCCGGCACGGGTGAGCTGTTGATCTTTGCTGCGGGCCTGTTTGGCGGCGGGCTCGGGTTTTTGTGGTACAATGCGCCGCCGGCGGCAGTGTTTATGGGCGATACCGGGTCGTTGGCCCTGGGCGGTGCCTTGGGGGCTATTGCCGTCGCGACCAAACACGAATTGGTGCTGGCTATCGTGGGCGGTCTTTTCGTGGTTGAGGCGCTGTCTGTGATCGTGCAGGTCCTCTATTTTAAGCGCACGGGCAAGCGGGTGTTTCTGATGGCGCCCATTCACCACCACTATGAAAAGAAGGGCTGGGCCGAGCCGCAGATCGTGATCCGGTTCTGGATCATCTCGCTGATCCTGGCGATGATTGGCCTTGCCACGCTCAAGGTGCGCTAGTGCCGCGCGCGCTGGTCACGGGCGGCAATCGCGGCATCGGGTATGCGATGGCCGAGGGGCTGTGCGCGCGAGGCGTGGACGTGGTCATCGGGGTGCGGGATGCACAGGCAGGCGCTGCGGCAGCCGCCGCCATTGGGTGCGATTGGGTGCATCTGGATCTTGAGGCGCCCGAGAGTTTTGTCCCGGCCATCGCGGACGTAGGCGAAATCGACATCCTGATCAACAATGCGGGCATCCTGATCGAAGACAGCATGATCACGCATCCCGACGGGTTACGCCGGTCGATGCAGGTCATGTTCCATGCGCCCTTTGAACTGATCCTACTGTGCCTGCCGCATATGGCGAAAGCCGGGCAGGGGCGGATCATCAATGTCAGCTCCGGCTGGGGTGCCTTTGACGAAGGGTTGGAAGGCCCCGGGGGCTATGGCGTCGCCAAGGCCGCGCTGAACGCGCTGTCCAATGCCCTTCCGCGGGATCTGCCGAAAGGCGTCAGCATCAACGCGATGTGCCCCGGCTGGGTGCATACGCGCATGGGCGGTCAGGCCGCGCCGCGCACGCCGGAGGAAGGGTCCGACACGGCCATCTGGCTGGCGCTCGATGCACCCCCATATCTGACAGGCAAGTTCTTTCGCGACCGAGAGGAAAAGGCGTGGTGATGATCTTTCTTCTGTCTGGAAATACTTCTGGGGTTTGGGGGCAGAGCCCCCAGGGCGCCACGCTATGATACCGGTGCAAGGTCTGACCGGCGCGCGCGTCGCGGTGCTTGGCCTGGGCCGGTCTGGCCTGTCGGCGGCCCGTGCGCTGGCTGCCGGAGGTGCAACGCCGGTGTGCTGGGACGACAACCCGGAGGCGCAGGCACGGGCCGAGGCGGAGGGGTTCACTTGCCTCAACCTCAAAAAACACGGTGCGTTCGATGACATTGCGCGGCTGATTGTCAGCCCGGGTATTCCGCATCTTTACCCGTCGCCGAACCCTGTCATTGCGGCGGCCTTGGCGGCCGGTGTGCCGGTGGACAATGACATTGGACTGTTCTTCCAATCCTTTGCCACCTCGGACTGGCATCGTTTTGATACCGCGCCGCGCGTCATTGCCGTTACTGGATCCAACGGCAAGTCCACGACCTGCGCGCTGCTTCACCATATCATGGAGGTGGCTGGGTGGCCCAGCCAATTGGCTGGCAATATCGGGCGCGGCGTGCTGGACATCGACCCGCCCCATGATGGCGAGGTTGTGGTCTTGGAGCTCTCCAGCTATCAGACCGATCTGGCGCGCAGCCTGACGCCGGATGTGGCGGTGTTCACCAACCTTTCACCCGATCACCTCGACCGTCACGCGGGCATGGGTGGCTATTTCGCGGCCAAGCGTCGGCTCTTTGCCGAGGGCGGGCCGGACCGGGCCGTGATCGGCGTGGACGAGGATGAGGGCCGTTTTCTGGCGGGGCAGCTGTCCGAAGGGCCGACGGATGACCGGGTGATCCGGGTGTCCGTTGCTGAGAAGCTAACCGGCCCCGGTTGGCAGGTCTTTGCGAAGAAAGGGTTTCTGTCGGAGTACCGGAAGGGGCGGCAGGTGGCGTCCGTTGACTTGCGCAGCGTGGCCGGTCTGCCGGGCGCGCATAACCATCAAAACGCCTGTGCTGCCTATGCTGCGGCGCGTGCGGTTGGTGTGGCACCCAAGGTGATCGAACAGGCGTTTCACAGCTTTGCCGGTCTGCCGCATCGCAGCCAGACCATCGCAGAAGCTGCTGGCGTGCGCTATGTCAACGACAGCAAGGCCACCAATGTCGACAGCGCGGCCAAGGCGTTGGCCGCCTTTGACAACATCCGGTGGATTTGCGGCGGTTTGCAGAAAGAGGGCGGGCTGGAGGGCCTCGCATCATCCTTGGGCAAGGTTAAGAAAGCCTATGTCATCGGGCGCGAGGCGGTGCAGTTTGCCATGCAGATTGACGTGGATGCGCAGGTGTGCGGGACGATGGAGACTGCCGTTGAGGCCGCGATGGCTGAGGCGGAAGAGGGTGATGTTGTTCTGCTTGCGCCCGCGGCGGCGAGTTTCGATCAGTATGACAGTTTCGAGCGGCGCGGTGAGGATTTCGTGGCGGAAGTGAACAAGCGCTTGTGATCCAGCGGAGCGCTCGTGCACGCGCACGACATTTTTTGGTTCCGGCTTCGGACCCACCAAAACGAAGTCTTTGTCTCTGATCCGCCCTACGCATGATCTTTGGCGTGACAGCCCCGACCGCCTTTCCCAAACAAAATAGCCGTATCCCCGCTGGGCGGGGCCCCTCGGCGATTTTGCTTGTCAAAGCCCGTCGGCCCCGTCTCTCGAAGATCAAGCGAGGGCGGCTCCCAAACAAAGAGATTGCGACTGCGAAGGCAGGCGCAATCAGTGGCAAGGACAGCATTTGCTTGCAAAAGCTGTCGGCCACCCCGTGGAGAAACTGGGTGCCGGCAACTCTTGGCCGAGTTCAAACCTGTTCCGACAGATGCCGCGCCGTGGCCACGGCCGAGGACCAGGCCCATTGGAAATTGTAGCCACCCAGCCAGCCGGTCACATCGAGCGCTTCGCCGATGAAATAGAGACCCGGGGTGGTTTGGGATTCCATGGTTTTGGAGCTGATCTGGTCGGTGGCGACGCCGCCGCGTGTCACTTCGGCCGTGCGGTAGCCTTCGGTGCCGCCAGGGGTGAGCTGCCATTGGGTCAGGTCGTGGGTAAGTGCGTCGATGCGCGCGTCGGAGAGGTCTCCTAGGCGGCCTGAGAGGTCCATTTGGGTGCTGAGGTGGTCCACGAGGCGGGCTGGCAAGTGGCGGGAGAGTTCCGTTGTCAGGGCCTTCTTGCCGTCGCTGGTGCGTTTGTCGCGTAAGCTGGCGGCGAGGTTGGTTTCGGGGGCGAGGTGGATGGTGATCGCGTCGCCTGCATCCCAGTAGCTGGAGGCTTGCAGGATTGCGGGGCCCGACATGCCGCGGTGGGTGAAGAGCATCCCTTCGTCAAAGCTGGTGCCGTTTGCCGTGACGCGCGCGGGGCAGGAGACGCCGGAGATGTCGGCGAAGCGGCGGTCGGGGAAGGTGAAGGGGACAAGGGCCGGTTCGGTGGTGGTGACCCGGTGGCCGAATTGGCGGGCGATGTCGTAGGCGAAGCCGGTGGCGCCCATTTTTGGTATGGATTTGCCGCCCGTGGCGATGACGCCGTTGCGGGCCGTGAGCGTGCGGGTGCCGTTGAGGGTGAAGGTGAACCCTTCGTTACTCTTTGCAAATTCCGTGACCTCGGTTTGCAAATGCAGCTCGACCCCGGCGGATTGCATGAGGCCGCGCAGCATGGCGATGATGTCCTTGGCCGAATTGTCACAGAAAAGCTGGCCCAGGGTTTTCTCGTGCCAGGCGATGCCATGCCGGTCGACGAGGTCGATGAAATCCCATTGGGAGTAGCGGGCGAGGGCGGATTTGGCGAAGTGGGGGTTCTCGCTGATGAAGGCCTGCGGACCGCAGTAGAGGTTCGTGAAGTTGCAGCGCCCGCCGCCGGAGATGCGGATCTTTTCCCCGGGCGCCTTGGCATGATCGACCAGCAGCACGCGCCCGCCTGCGTGGGCCGCGCACATCATGCCCGCCGCTCCGGCGCCGATGATCAGCGTATCAAAATCCATGACGTCCCCGTGCAGCATTGCACAGAAAGGGTCAAGCAGGCGGGGTTGTGCGCAAATGTCGCTCGCTTACCTGACAGGGAGTGAAACATTTTACGGGATACCGCATATGACTGCTTTGGCCGCTGGCTCTGACTTTCCGAAACTTGACGTCGCGCAGTTGGGCGGCGGGACATTGACGCTGGGTGCGCCGCGTGGGGACCACGACTGGCAGCTCGTCGTCGTTTATCGCGGGCTGCATTGCCCGCTGTGCAAGAAGTATCTGGCGCAGTTGCAGGAGTTGGAAAGCGCGTTCAATGCTGAAGGTGTCGATGTTGTTGCCGTCTCTGGCGATCCCGAAGACAAGGCGCAAGCGATGGTGGATGAAAAAGAGCTGTCGCTGGCGATGGGCTATGGTCTGAGCGTTGCGCAGATGGTGGAGCTGGGTGTGTACGTGTCCGATCCGCGCAGCCCGCAGGAGACGGATCGTCCGTTTCCGGAACCCGGTCTGTTTGTCGTGAACGGGGACGGGGCGATCCGGATGGTCGATGTGTCGAATGCGCCCTTCCTGCGTCCCGATCTGCAAGCGGTGCTGAACGGCATCAAGTTCATCCGCGCCAATGACTATCCGATCCGGGGCACGCATAAGGCGGCGTAACCTTGCCTGCGGGCCAGTAAACTAAGGCTGGCCCGCGCGTTCTTTTGCCGCTATGATCGACGCTAACGTACGCGGGATCAACCCGCGGCGTGAGGCAGAGACAGGCAGCAAGGCGGCAGATCATGACTGAGATGGTCTATGGCGCGGTCCCCGTGCGGGACGGCGAACCCATTCTTCCCAAGTGGTGGCGCACGGTCGACAAGTGGTCGTTGAGTTGTGTGCTGTTCCTCTTTGCGATTGGCCTGCTTCTGGGGCTCGCAGCGTCGGTGCCGCTGGCGGAGAAGAACGGATTTCCTCCCTTTCACTATGTGACGCGGCAGGCGCTGTTTGGCGTGTTGGCGTTGATGGTGATGATTGTCACGTCGATGATGTCGCCGATTGTGGTGCGGCGTTTGGCTGTGCTAGGGTTCCTTGTGTCTTTCGTGGCGCTTGCGATGCTGCCCTTCTTTGGCACTGATTTCGGTAAGGGCGCCGTGCGGTGGTATTCGCTTGGCTTTGCCGCGATCCAGCCATCGGAATTTCTGAAGCCCGGTTTTGTTGTCGCTGCCGCGTGGATGCTGGCGGCGAGCCAGGATTTGAATGGCCCGCCGGGGCGGACGTGGTCCTTTGCCTTGTGTATCTCCATCGTGCTGATGCTGGCGCTGCAGCCTGACTTTGGCCAAGCCTGCCTTGTCCTGTTTGGCTGGGGCGTGATGTATTTCGTGGCGGGTGCGCCGATGATCCTGCTGGTGGGCATGGCTGGGCTGGTCGTCTTTGGCGGTACGATTGCCTATTCGAATTCGGAGCACTTTGCCCGCCGGATTGACGGGTTCCTGAGCCCCGATGTCGATCCGCGCACGCAGTTGGGCTATGCCACCAACGCCATCCAAGAGGGTGGTCTGTTCGGCGTGGGTGTCGGCGAGGGGCAGGTGAAATGGTCGCTGCCGGATGCGCATACGGACTTCATTATCGCCGTGGCGGCGGAGGAATATGGCCTGATCCTCGTTCTGTGCATCATTGCGCTTTACACGGGGATCGTCGTGCGGTCGCTGCTGCGTCTGATGCGCGAGCGGGATCCGTTCATTCGGCTCGCTGGTACCGGGCTTGCCTGCATGTTCGGCGTGCAGGCGATGATCAACATGGGCGTTGCCGTGCGACTGCTGCCTGCCAAAGGCATGACCTTGCCCTTTGTCAGCTATGGCGGGTCGTCGGTGATTGCGTCGGGTATCGCCGTGGGTATGCTTCTGGCCTTTACCCGGAGCCGTCCGCAGGGCGAGATTTCTGATCTTTTGGGGCGTCGCCGATGACGAAACAGCCGCTTCTCCTCATGGCTGCGGGTGGCACGGGCGGGCATATGTTCCCCGCTCAGGCGCTGGCCGAGGCGATGTTGGCGCGCGGCTGGCGGGTGAAGTTGAGCACGGATGCGCGCGGTGCGCTCTATACCGGCGGCTTTCCGCATACGACCGAGATTGAGCAGGTGTCGTCCGCCACTTTCGCGCGCGGCGGGCCGCTGGCCAAGGCGATGGTGCCCTTGCGCATCGCGGGCGGCATTGCTGCGGCAAAGATCAAGATGTTGCGGGATCGGCCTGCCGCCGTGGTGGGCTTTGGTGGCTATCCCACTATACCGGCGTTAGCTGCGGCGACCATTCTGCGCGTGCCGCGCATGATACACGAACAGAACGGTGTTCTGGGCCGCGTGAACCAGCTGTTTGCCAAGCGTGTTGATGCGGTCGCCTGCGGGACATGGCCCACGGAATTGCCCGAGGGGGTTGAGGGCACCTATGTCGGGAATCCGGTGCGCCATGCCGTGTTGGAGCGGGCAGGGGCTGGCTATATCGCGCCTGGCGACTACCCGATGGAGATACTGGTGATCGGCGGCAGCCAGGGTGCGCGGATCCTGTCCGATGTCATCCCGCCCGCCATTGCCAGCCTGTCCATGGACCGCCTGCGCAATCTGCGTGTAAGCCATCAGGCCCGAGGCGAGGATGAAGAGCGTGTGCGCGCCTTCTATGCTGAAAACGGGATCAACGCGGATGTACAGCCGTTCTTCCACGACGTGCCGCGCCGGATGTCTGAGGCGCAGTTGATCATCTCGCGGTCGGGCGCGTCGTCGGTGGCCGACATTTCGGTTGTGGGGCGTCCGTCGATCCTGATCCCTTATGCTGCGGCCGCGTCCGATCACCAGACCGCAAATGCGCGCGGATTGGTCGACGTCGGTGCCGCCATTCTGATCCCCGAAAGTCAGCTGAGTGTCGAGAGTGTGGCCGAACAGATCAACGCGGTGCTGGACAATCCCGACGGTGCGTTGCAGATGGCCCTCGCAGCGCTGACTGCAGGCAAGCCTGACGCCACCGAAAACCTTGTACACATGGTCGAAACCCTCAGCCAGAAAGGGAATGCCCAATGAATGCAGCCACCAAATTGCCCGGAGACGTGGGTCCCATTCATTTCGTCGGCATCGGCGGGATTGGCATGTCAGGCATTGCCGAGGTGCTGTTGAACCATGGTTACGTGGTGCAGGGTTCTGACCTGAAGCGCACGGCCATAACCGAGCGGTTGGAAGAACTGGGCGCGCGGGTGTTCGTGGGCCAGAACGCGAAGAATATCGAAGAGGCGGAGGTTGTGGTCATCTCGTCCGCCATTAAGCCGGGCAATGCGGAGCTGGACGCGGCGCGGGCGCGCGGCCTGCCCATCGTGCGGCGGGCCGAGATGCTGGCGGAACTTATGCGGTTGCGGTCGAACATTGCCGTTGCGGGTACGCATGGGAAGACGACGACGACGACCATGGTTGCGGCGTTGCTGGATGAGGGCAAGTTTGATCCGACTGTCGTAAATGGCGGGATCATCCACGCCTATGGCTCGAACGCGCGCAAGGGTGACGGCGAGTGGATGGTGGTCGAGGCCGACGAGAGCGACGGCACCTTCAACCGCTTGCCCGCGACCATTGCCATCGTGACCAATATCGACCCTGAGCATATGGAGCATTGGGGGACGGAAGAGGCGCTGCACAAGGGCTTTTACGAGTTTGTGTCGAACATTCCGTTCTATGGGCTGGCGGTGTGCTGCACCGATGATTCGGATGTGCAGAGCCTTGTCGGCAAGATCACGGATCGTCGGGTTGTGACCTATGGCTTCAACGCGCAGGCCGATGTGCGGGCGATGAACCTGACCTATGAGAATGGTGTGGCGCATTTTGATATTGCGTTGCAGGCGGAGGACGTGGTGATCGAGGGGTGCAGCCTGCCGATGCCGGGGGATCACAACGTGTCGAACGCTTTGAGTGCGGTGGCTGTGGCCCGGCATCTGGGCATGAAGGGCGATGAAATTCGGACGGCCCTGGCCAATTTCGGGGGCGTTAACCGGCGCTTTACCCGTGTGGGCGAGGTTGAGGGTATCACGATCATCGACGATTACGGCCACCACCCAACCGAGATTGCCGCCGTGTTGAAAGCTGCGCGCCAAGCCACGACAGGCCGCGTGATCGCGGTCCATCAGCCGCACCGCTACACGCGGCTGCATCACCATTTTGAGGAGTTTTGCTCCTGCTTCAATGATGCGGATGTCGTGGGGATTGGCGATGTATTTGCCGCTGGTGAAGACCCGATTGAGGGCGCAAGCCGCGATGATCTGGTTGCTGGCCTGATCCGCCACGGTCATCGTCACGCCCGTGCGGTCGTGGACGAGAACGATCTGGAGCGTCTGGTGCGCGAGCAGGCCCGCCCCGGTGATATGGTTGTGTGCCTTGGGGCCGGGTCGATCAGCGCCTGGGCCAACGGGTTGCCCGCGCGGTTGCACAAGGGGGCTGCGTGACCACCCTCGCCATCATATTCGCGCTGTTGATGCTGCCGATCGGCATCCTGCTGCGTATGCGTAACTTGGTGAAAGTGTTGGGCGTGCTTGTCATTCTGTGCGTGGTTCTGAGCCTGTATCACCTGTTTGCCGGTGGGCCGGGATCGCCTCTGTTTTTTGCAGGACCTGCGGCGCTGGCGTTGATGCTGGGCTGGACCGTTGGCGGTCGGATCGGGGGGCGCGGGTGATGCTCTTGTGGCTGTGTATCGGGTGGGTGCTCGCGGCAACGTGCGTCGCGATGCTTCCGATGCGGCGGCAATATGTGCCGGGTGTTGCTTTGCTCATCGCGGCACCCGTCCTGATCGTGTGGATCAGCGTGGCTGTGGCCTGGTGGGCGGGTCTGCTGGCCGTTGCCGCGTTCGTTTCGATGTTCCGCAATCCGCTCCGCTATTTCTGGGCCAAGGCCCGTGGTCAAAACCTCCAACTTCCGCCGGAGTTGCGTTCATGAGTGTGTCTCTGATCCTTGCCTGCCTTTGGGCTGTTGCCGCCAACGTGATGGCGATGATGCCGAGCCGGGACAATCACTGGACCAACGCCTATGGCCTGATCACTGTGGGCATTCCGATCATCGGATATGTCACCTGGCAGCACGGGCCGTGGGTCGGAATTGCGGTGATGGTGGCGGGCATGAGCATCTTGCGCTGGCCCGTTATCTATCTGAGCCGCTGGATCAAGGGGAGGCTGATCCGATGACGATGTATGTCATTTCATTTGCAGCGCTGGGGCTGGGCATTGCCGCTGGTTGGAGCATGGCGTCACGCTTTGTGCTGCGGCGCATGGTTCGCGTGTTCCTTTTGCTGGTGGCCGCTGTTGTGTGGGTGGGCATGTCGCCCGACAGCTTGCCCGGCGATGGGTTTGCTGTGGTTGTGGCGACATATCTCGTGGGCTTGCCCATGGCGGCTGGCATGGTTGGTGGCGCGATCATGTCGTGGTTGTTCCGCAGGAGCCGTGCAGCGTCTTGACCTTGGTGGCCCACGGCGGCATTGCCAGCGTCATGACCTATGATCTTCCGCCTGTGCGCGGCACTCTGACCCCGAACAAGGACTTGTCCGGCCTGACGTGGTTGCGTGTGGGCGGGCCCGCGGATTGGCTGTTTCAGCCCGCCGATGTCGAGGATCTGAGCGATTTTCTGGCGGCCCTTGATCCGTCGGTGCAGGTCTTTCCCATGGGCGTTGGCAGCAATCTGATTGTACGGGACGGTGGGCTGCGCGCTGTTGTGATCCGGTTGGGGCGCGGCTTTAACGGGATTGAGGTAGGCGAGGACACGGTGACGGTCGGTGCGGCGGCGCTGGATGCCCATGTGGCCCGCAAGGCGGCGGATGCGGGCATTGACCTGACCTTCTTGCGCACGATTCCAGGTGCCATCGGCGGGGCGGTGCGCATGAATGCCGGGTGTTATGGCAGCTATACGGCGGACGTGTTTGTCGAGGCGCAGGCGGTGCTGCGGGATGGCACCGTGACGACGCTGCACGCTGAGGATCTGAACTTTCAATATCGCCAGAGTGACTTGCCCGAGGGCGCCGTCCTGACCCATGTGACCCTGCGCGGGTCAAATGCGGAGCCGGATGCGCTGCACGCGCGCATGGCGGACCAACTCGATAAACGCGACGCGACCCAGCCGACCAAGGACCGCAGCGCGGGGTCGACCTTTCGCAATCCGGCGGGCTTTTCCTCGACCGGGCGGGACGATGATGTCCATGATCTGAAGGCCTGGAAGGTCATAGATGATGCAGGCATGCGCGGCGCGCGTCGGGGTGGGGCGCAGATGAGCGCGAAGCACTCGAACTTCCTGATCAATACCGGGCAGGCAACCGCCGCCGATCTCGAAGGATTGGGCGAAGACGTGCGAAAAAAGGTTTACGATTCCAGCGGCATCACGCTAGAATGGGAAATTATGCGCATCGGTGATCCGGCTTAGGATCGCGGGCGCACGGCAGGCCGAAAATCGGCGAAAAATCGAGGGTCCGCAAAAGGACCCCGGGACTTAGAGGCACATGGCGGGGCAGTCGAGCAGACGTTCCAAAGTGGCGGTGTTATTGGGTGGCCCCTCGGCTGAGCGCGAGGTGTCGTTGTCAACGGGACAGGCCTGCGCAGCCGCGCTGAGGGACATGGGTTATGAAGTGGTCGAGGTCGATGCAGGCCTCGACCTTCCGTCGGTTTTGCAGGACGTTGCGCCCGATGCCGTTCTCAACTGCCTGCATGGCCGTTGGGGCGAGGATGGCTGCGTGCAGGGCATCCTTGAATGGCTGGGCATTCCCTATTCGCATTCCGGTGTTTTGGCCTCGGCCCTTGCCATGGACAAGCAGCGCAGCAAGGACGTGTATCGCACGGTTGGCCTGCCGGTTGTGGACAGCGTGATTTGTCCCAAGGCCGATGTGACGGCGAACCATGTGATGGCGCCGCCCTATGTGGTCAAACCCAACAATGAAGGGTCGAGCGTGGGTGTCTACCTCGTCCACGATGGCGCGAACGGTCCACCGAAGCTGGATGACCAGATGCCCGATCATGTTATGGTTGAGGCGTTCGCCCATGGTCGCGAATTGACCACGACCGTGATGGGGGATCGTGCCCTTGGCGTGACCGACATCATCACCGATGGTTGGTACGATTACGATGCCAAGTACAAGCCCGGTGGATCGCGGCACGAGATCCCGGCCAATGTGCCGAAGGAGATTTCCGACCTCTGCCTTGAGTATGCGCTGCGCGCTCATGAGGCGCTTGGTTGCCGTGGTGTGAGCCGCACGGATTTTCGCTGGGATGAGAGCAAGGGCGCTGCGGGCCTGATCCTGCTGGAGACCAACACCCAACCCGGCATGACGCCCACATCGCTGACGCCGGAACAGGCGCAGGCGGCGGGCATGAGTTTTGGCGAGCTGTGCGCATGGATGGTGGAGGACGCCTCGTGCAACAGGTGAAGCGCCCCGATCCCGCCCCGTCGCGCTGGTCCTGGCGCATGCAGCGCCTGATGCTGACACCGGGCGTGCGGTTGCTCTTGCGGGCGGGCATTCCCTTTGCCGTGTGCTTTGGCGGCGCCAGCTGGTGGTTGTCGGACCCCGACACGCAGGCCGCCATTCAGGCCACCGTGGCCGAGGCACGCGCCAGCATCGAGGAGCGGCCGGAGTTCCGGGTGAACCTGATGGCCATCGACGGGGCCGACACCGAACTGGCCGAGGCGATCCGGGTGGCTGTGCCGCTCGATTTCCCGATGTCGTCATTCGACATCGACCCCGCGGCCATCCGCGAGACGGTGCTTGAGATGTCACCGGTCAAGGAGGCGTCCGTACGTATCCGTCCGGGCGGCGTGCTGCAGGTCGATGTGACGCCCCGGGTGCCGGTCGCAATCTGGCGCAGACCCGAGGGACTGACCCTGATTGATGCCAGCGGGGCACATGTGCGCCCGATCCCGCGCAGAAACATCCGCCCCGACCTGCCTGTGATCGCGGGTGAGGGCGCTGCATCTCACGTGGGCGAGGCCATGAAGCTGATCGCTGCGGGAGCACCGCTTGGCGACCGTTTGCGCGGTCTGGTCCGTTTGGGCGACCGGCGTTGGGACGTGGTCTTGGACCGCAATCAACGCATCATGCTCCCGACTGAAGGCGCCGTACAGGCGCTGGAACGTGTGATCGCCCTTGACGGTGTTGACGAGGTTCTCAAACGGGACATTGCCCGCATTGACCTGCGCCTGACCGACCGCCCCACCGTGCGCATGACAGACTACTCCACCGAAGAATGGTGGCGCATCCGACAGTTGAATTCCGGGACCGAGTGACAGTGATGACCGACCTATACGCCAGCCAACGCAGCATGCGGAACATGCGCAAGATCGCGATGCAGCGGGGTGTGGTGGCTATTCTCGACGTGGGCAGTTCCAAGATCGCTTGCCTCGTATTGCGGTTTGACGGAACGACCACGCTGGGCGAGGAGGGCGAGATCGGCTCACTTGCCGGGCAGTCGGGTTTCCGTGTCATCGGAGCAGCGACTACACGCTCGCGCGGGGTCCGCTTTGGCGAGATTTGCGCCATGCAGGAAACCGAGCGCGCGATACGTACGGCTTTGCAGGCGGCCCAGAAGATGGCGGGCATTCGCGTCGATCATGTGATTGCCTGCTTTGCCGGGGCCGAACCGCGCAGCTATGGGCTGGACGCGCGGATTGATCTGGAAAATGACGTTGTCACCGAACAGGATGTTGCGCGTGTATTGTCCCGCTGCGATGTGCCCGACTACGGGCAGGGGCGCGAAGTGCTACATGCCCAGCCGGTAAACTTTGCCCTTGACCATCGGTCGGGTCTGTCGGACCCGCGCGGTCAGATTGGCAACGCGTTGGCGGTGGATCTGCATATGCTGACCGTTGATGCGCAGGCCGTGCAGCATCTGGCCCATTGCATCAAACGGTGCGATCTGGAGCTGGCGGGCATTGCGTCCTCTGCCTATGCTTCGGGGATTGCGGCGTTGGTCGAGGACGAGCAGGAGCTGGGCGCGGCCTGTATTGATCTGGGCGGTGGATCGACCGGCGTGTCGATCTTTATAAAAAAACATATGATTTACGGCGATGCGGTGCGCATGGGCGGCGATCACGTGACCAGCGACATCTCCATGGGTTTGCAGGTGCCCATGACCAATGCCGAGCGGATCAAGACGTTCTATGGCGGGGTACATGCCACCGGCATGGATGACCGCGAGATGATCGAGATCGGCGGCGATACGGGCGATTACGAGCATGATCGCCGCACAGCAAGTCGGGCCGAACTGATCGGCATCATGCGCCCACGTGTGGAAGAGATCTTGGAAGAAGTACGCGCCCGTCTGGATGCGGCGGGCTTTGATCACCTGCCGAGCCAGCAGATTGTGCTGACGGGCGGGGGCAGCCAGATCCCGGGCCTTGATGGGCTGGCGTCCAAGATCCTTGGCCAACAGGTGCGTTTGGGCCGTCCGCTGCGCGTGCATGGCTTGCCGCAGGCGGCGACGGGTCCTGGTTTTGCCTCTGCCGTAGGCCTCGCCTTGTTTGCAGCGCATCCGCAGGACGAATGGTGGGATTTCGACATTCCGATGGACCGGTATCCAGCACGCAGCCTGCGCCGCGCGGTCAAATGGTTCCGCGACAACTGGTAGTAGCGACATCTGGTGTCGATGCGGACATCCGGTAAAAAACAGCGAGAATTCGCCCATATTTTGCGGTGTTTTTGCGATTAATGGGTGACGTTTGACCCCTGAAACGCTACGGTTGGAAAAATTTAGGCACAAAAACACCCGCGAATGCGGCAACAGACAGGCGGACCTGACTATGACCTTGAACCTCTCCATGCCCGGACATGACGAGCTGAAACCGCGCATCACCGTGTTTGGTGTTGGTGGCGCAGGGGGCAATGCCGTCAATAACATGATTGAAAAACAACTGGATGGCGTCGATTTCGTCGTCGCCAACACGGATGCTCAGGCGCTGCAACAGTCCGCTGCGACGAACCGGGTCCAGTTGGGCATCAAGGTGACCGAAGGACTTGGCGCCGGTGCACGGGCCAGTGTCGGTGCCGCTGCAGCCGAAGAATCAATCGAACAGATCGTGGACCACCTTGCTGGTGCTCACATGTGCTTCATCACCGCCGGTATGGGCGGCGGCACTGGCACAGGCGCTGCGCCAATTATCGCACAAGCCGCGCGTGAGTTGGGGGTTCTGACCGTTGGTGTTGTAACCAAGCCCTTCCAGTTCGAAGGCGCCAAGCGGATGCGTCAGGCCGAAGACGGTGTCGACAGCCTACAAAAGATGGTCGATACGCTGATCATCATCCCGAACCAGAACCTGTTCCGCCTTGCCAACGAAAAGACGACCTTTACCGAGGCGTTCTCGATGGCCGACGACGTGCTGTATCAGGGCGTCAAAGGCGTCACCGACCTGATGGTCCGCCCGGGTCTGATCAACCTCGACTTTGCGGACGTGCGTGCCGTGATGGATGAGATGGGCAAGGCCATGATGGGCACGGGCGAGGCGGACGGTGAAGATCGCGCGATCCAGGCGGCCGAGAAGGCCATTGCCAACCCGCTGCTGGACGAGATTTCCCTGCGCGGCGCCAAGGGTGTGCTGATCAACATCACAGGCGCGCACGACCTGACCCTGTTCGAACTGGACGAGGCCGCCAACCGCATCCGCGAGGAGGTTGACCCGGATGCAAACATCATCGTCGGATCGACCTTGGATACCGCGATGGAAGGCATGATGCGCGTGAGCGTCGTTGCCACCGGGATCGACGCCACGGACGTGCAGACCGACATTCCGGTGCCGCGCCGCTCCATGGCCGCGCCGCTGCCGCAAAGCACTGCGACTGAGGCACCTGCCACCGCTGCGCCTGAGCCCATGCCGGAACCAGCACCTGCGCCGGTCGCTGCCGCCGCAGAAGAGCCGTCGCTTTTCCAGGAGATGGAAGCACCCGCCGCGACGCATGATACCTCGGATGATATGTTTGCCGATGAGGCGCCCGCCGTTGCAGACGATGACCTGCCGCCGCCCGCTTACCAGCCGCAAGTGGCCGCGTTTGAGCCGCGCCCGGAGCCGGAATTGCCCGCCGCAGAAGAGTTCGTTGCGCCGCGTGCACCTGCACCAGGGACACCATCGCCCGAGGCGTTGGCCCGTCTTCGCGCCGCGACACAAAAGGCCGCGCCTGCCGCAGCACCTGCACCGCAGCAGGCCGCACCGGCAGCGTCCGCCGAGAAGCCGCGCTTTGGCATCAACTCGCTGATCAATCGGATGACCGGCACCAACGAAGGTGCGCCTGCTGCCGAACGCCCCGCGCGTCAGCAACCTCCAGTCCAGACCCGTGGTGCCGCACCAGCGCCCGCACCGGCCCCGCGTCCGGCGGACGTGGCCGACCCCGATCAGGAGCGGATTGAAATCCCAGCCTTCCTGAGACGTCAAGCGAACTGAATTCTGGTCACAAACCAGCGCGGAGGCCGCCTTTGAGCGGCCTCTTTTATTTCTATATAACAGAGGCTTACGGGCGGTCGAGCGTCTTGCTGCGCATCTGTTACAATGATGTTTCAGACCGTTGCAAAGAGTGAGTTGTGTGTTGCCCTGCGCACCCTTAGCTGTGATGACACAACAACAATATGGGTGGGGCCCGTGCAAACAACTGTCAAAGGATCTGTGGTGTTTACCGGATGCGGACTGCATTCCGGCAAGTCTGCGCGTCTGACGATCCGCCCCGCCATGGCCGAACATGGCATCTGGTTCCGCCGCACTGACATCACTGATCGCGATGCGCTGATCCCGGCGCGCTACGATGCCGTCCATCAGTCGCCACTGTGCACGACGCTTGTCAACGACGCTGGCGTGTCTGTGGGCACCGTTGAACATATCATGGCAGCCATCGCGGGCTGCGGCGTGCACAACGCGCTGATCGAGATCGACGGCCCGGAGGTTCCGATTGTCGACGGGTCTGCCCTGCCATTCGTGCGGGGTATCATGCAGCGCGGCTTGCGCCGTTTGCCAGCCCGTGTGCGCGCGCTTGAGGTGCTCAAGACGGTGACTGTTACACAAGATGATGCGTCTGCCAGCATCGCACCTGCGAAAGAGATGCGTATCGACTTCCACATCGACTTTGCTGACCCGGCTATCGGGCGCCAGTCGAAGTCGCTGAACATGGCAAACGGCAGCTTTGCGCGTGAGTTGAGCGACAGCCGGACATTCTGCCGCAAGGACGATGTCAAAAACATGCAGGCCAACGGCCTGGCTTTGGGCGGCGCACCCGGCGTGAACGCCGTTGTGTTTGATGGCGACCGCGTGTCCAGCCCTGGCGGCTTGCGTCACGCGGACGAGCCTGTGCGCCACAAGATGCTTGATGCCTTGGGCGATCTGGCGCTCGCCGGTGCGCCCCTGATCGGGCACTACACCGGCATCCGTGCAGGCCACACCATGACCAACCAGTTGCTGCGCGAACTTTTCGCCACGCCTGATGCGGTTCGCATGGTCACATGCGATCCCGAGATGACGGCGCGCCTGCCTGGCGCGGGCCTGGTCTGGGACGAAATTCCCGAAGTCGCCTGAACGGCGCCTGAGCGGTAAATCGTCATTTCACCCCACGAAAACTTTGTGCTAGAGACGAGCAAACAGCCCGAAATGGGCGGTGCCAAAGCATTTAGGGGTGGCAAGGGATGATCCGCGGAAACTCCATCGCGCGTCTTGCAGCAGTGATAACCACAACGGCGTTTTTGGCGGCGTGCGGCGGCAATGACGGGCGTCCAACCACAGGCGGCTTCTTTAACCGCCAGGACGTCCCGCTTGAGACGTTTTCTGCCGAACAGATCTTTGAGCGTGGTGAGTTCGAGCTAGAGCAGGGCGACCTGACCGACGCCGCCTTTTATTTTGGAGAGATTGAGCGGCTTTATCCCTATTCCGACTGGGCCCGCCGTGCATTGATCATGCAGGCCTTTGCCTATCACCGGGATCGGGACTACCCCAACAGCCGGTCTTCGGCGCAACGGTTTATCGACTTTTACCCCGATGATGACGATGCCGCCTACGCTCAGTACCTGCTTGCGCTCAGCTACTATGATCAGATCGACGAGGTTGGCCGCGACCAGGGCCTGACCTTTCAGGCGCTGCAATCCCTGCGCGAGGTGATCGAGCGCTATCCCGACAGCGAATACGCCAAGTCCTCCATTCTGAAGTTTGACCTCGCCTTCGATCACCTCGCTGGCAAGGAAATGGAGATCGGGCGCTTTTACCTGCGTCGCGACAACTTCGCCGCTGCGATCAACCGGTTCCGGGTCGTGGTCGAGGATTTCCAGACCACCACGCACACACCCGAGGCGCTGCACCGTTTGGTCGAATCCTACCTGTCGCTTGGCCTGACCGACGAGGCGCAGACCGCTGGTGCCATTCTGGGGTATAACTACCAGTCGACGGAGTGGTATCAGGACAGCTTCAATCTGCTGACCGGACAGGGGCTTGAACCCAACCCACGCGGCAACAACTGGCTGTCCGAGATTTACCGTCAGATGATCCGGGGCCGGTGGCTCTGATCAACCGGCGCGGTCCGCCGCGCGCCACTGGGGTCTGCTGATGCTGCGCGGGTTGGACATATCCGACATGCTGATCATCGACCGGTTGGAGCTTCAATTCCAGCCTGGTCTCCACGTGCTGACCGGCGAAACGGGTGCGGGCAAGTCGATCCTTCTGGACAGTCTGGGCTTTGTTCTTGGTTGGCGCGGGCGGGCCGATCTGGTGCGGCAGGGCGCGGCACAGGGCGAGGTGACGGCGTGGTTCGACCTCACCGATGACCATCCAGCGCGTGCCGTGTTGGATGCGGCGGGCCTGCCTGCAGATGACGAGCTGATCCTGCGCCGCGTGAACACCGCCGATGGACGCAAGACGGCTTGGGTGAATGACCGTCGCTGTTCGGGCGAGGTGCTGCGTGCGCTGTCCGATACGCTGATCGAATTGCACGGCCAGCACGATGACCGGGGTCTATTGAACCCGCGCGGGCACCGCGCGATCCTTGACGATTTTGCCGGACTTGACGCTGCCCGTGACAAGACGCGCAAGACATGGCGCGCCGTTGGGCAGGCTAAAAAGGCATTGGCCGCAGCAGAAGCTGCGATGGCGGCCATTCGCGAAGAGGAAGAATTTCTGCGCCACGCGGTGGCTGAGCTCGACGCTTTGGATCCCCAGCCGGGTGAGGACGCGGAGCTCGATACCAAGCGCCGTCTGATGCAGGGGGCGGAGCGGATCCGCGAGGATGTGCAGCGCGCCCACCAGGTGCTTGGTCACGACGGTGCCGAAGGGGCGGTAAGTGATGCGATCCGCTGGTTGGACGGCGTGGCTGACAGCGCCGAGGGCCAGCTTGACGCACCGTTGGCTGCCTTGTCCCGCGCGATGGTCGAGTTGGACGAGGCGACTGATGGCATCGTTTCGGCACTCGAGACCCTGACCTTCAACCCGTCGGAACTTGAGGATACCGAAGAACGGCTGTTTGCCATTCGCGGCCTTGCCCGCAAGCATGATGTTGCCCCTGACGAATTGGCCGCCTTTGCTGAGGATCTGCGAAGCAAACTTTCGGCGCTTGACGCAGGCGACGCCGACCTCGGGCGCTTGCGGTCGGAGTTGAAAGCAGCCCAAAGCGCATATGACACCGCTGCCGACAAGCTGAGTGCGGCGCGGCGTAAATCGGCCAAGACGCTCGACAAGGCCGTGATGGCCGAACTGGCCCCGCTCAAGATGGAGCGGGCGGTGTTCGAGACCCAGATCACCGATGACGACCCTGGCCCAGATGGCCGTGATGCGGTTGCCTTCACGGTCGCCACGAACCCCGGCGCGCCGGCGGGCCAGTTGAACAAGATCGCCTCCGGAGGCGAACTCAGCCGCTTTTTGCTGGCCCTGAAGGTGTGCCTGACGCGGGAACAGACGGGCCTGACCATGATCTTTGACGAGATCGACAGAGGTGTTGGTGGGGCCACGGCTGACGCAGTTGGCCGTCGCCTCAGCCAGATCGCCGCGTCCGGGCAGGTTCTGGTCGTCACGCACTCGCCCCAGGTGGCCGCCCTTGGCGCGCACCATTGGCGGGTAGAAAAGAAAGTGACGAAAGGAATGACCACTTCGCAAGTCGTGCCACTGGCCGACCCTGACCGCGTCGATGAAATCGCGCGGATGCTGGCCGGTGATACCATCACTGATGAGGCGCGCGGCGCTGCACGCGCGCTTTTGAGCGGTTAGGGCCACAATCGCGGCTCTGTGACACCACGGGGGCTTTCGCGACCGCGGCAATCGGCGTAACCCTTGGACAGCCACAGTTTTTTGCAGCCCGGTCCCCATGTCCGCCCCCGACCGATCCATCCTGTCCCAGCAACTCGACCTCGCGGTCACCGCGTGCAAGGGCGGCTGGCAGGTGCTGCGCCATCGCGGGCCCAGTCAGGTGCAGTTCTGGTTCATCGCGC
Organism: Tateyamaria sp. syn59; assembly: GCF_007995245.1. GTDB lineage: Bacteria > Pseudomonadota > Alphaproteobacteria > Rhodobacterales > Rhodobacteraceae > Tateyamaria. Next base: position 402,953 of record NZ_VCBA01000002.1, on the reverse strand, counting down.
TTGCCATCGGGATCGCGGCGGGCTTTGCCGCACTGTTTTTCCGCAAGGGGATCGAGGCGCTGCAAGCGTTTCTCTACGGGACCGAAGATGTGCAATATCTGCACACCGTCGCGTCATCCCTGCCGTGGTATTGGATCCTGGTCATCCCCATTGTCGGCGGGTTGGTGACGGGTCTGATCCTGCACAACTTCACCAAAGACGGCGTCGCCCGCAGTGTTGCGGATGTGATCGAGGGGGCGGCGTTGCGCGATGGACAGGTGGGCACGCGCGCTGGCGTCGCCTCGGCCTTTGCTAGTTTCATCACATTGTCGACCGGCGGCTCAACCGGACGCGAGGGACCTGTGGTCCACATGGCCGCCGTCATCTCGACCAAGGTCTGCCGCTGGATCAAGGCGGATGGCGTCACAGGCCGCGACCTGCTGGGCTGTGCTGTGGCCGCCGCCGTATCGGCCAGCTTCAACGCGCCCATAGCTGGCGCGCTCTTCGCGCTCGAGGTCGTGCTTCGCCACTTTGCCGTTCACGCCTTTGCCCCCATCGTCATCGCCAGTGTTGCAGGGACAGTCATCAACCGGCTCGAATTTGGCGATGTGACCGAATTCATGGCGCCGGAAACCAACGAGTTGGTGTTTTACCAAGAATTACCTGCCTTCCTGCTGCTGGGGCTTCTCTGTGGGCTGGTCGCTGTCGTGCTGATGCGGGCCATTTTCTGGACCGACGACATGGGCTCTGCCTTCCAGGCCCGTACGGGCATGCCGCGCTGGCTGCGCCCTGCGGTGGCGGGCGCGCTTCTGGGGGCCATGGCGATCTTCTATCCCCATATCATCGGCGTCGGGTACGAAACGACATCGCTTGCCCTAACAGGGCAGTTGGCGCTGAACGAGGTAATGGTGTTCATCGTGATGAAGACCGCCGCCGTCGCCATCACCATGGCGGGGCGCATGGGCGGTGGGGTATTCTCGCCTTCGCTGATGATCGGGGCGCTGACGGGGCTAGGCTTCGGGCTGGTCGCAACGGGCATTTTCCCCGATGTCTCAGGGTCGGTCACGCTCTACGCGCTGGCTGGGATGGGGGCCGTGGCGGCCGCTGTGCTGGGCGCACCGATTTCGACCACCTTGATTGTCTTTGAACTGACGGGCGACTGGCAGACAGGCCTTGCGGTCATGGTCGCTGTCTCCATGTCCACTGCATTGTCCTCGCGCCTTGTCGATAGATCCTTCTTTCTCACGCAGCTTGAGCGGCGCGGTGTCCACCTCGCGGCCGGGCCGCAAGCCTACCTGCTGGCCATGTTCCGCGTCGGCTCTGTCATGCGCAAACCCGATGACCCGCGCGCCGCCGACGAGGCGCGCTGCTGGGAGATGATCGGCGAGGGAATTTATGTCGATATGGGCGCCACGCTTGAGGCCGCGATGCCGATCTTTGACCGCACCATGGTCCGGTTCATTCCGGTGGTGACGCTCACCGGTGAACACGCCGCGCCCGAACTGCAGGGCGCGCTGTTCCACGTCGATGCGCTAAAAGCCTACAACCGCGCACTGGCTGCCACGGCAGCCGAAGAACACAGCTAGATCTCTTCGACCGTAACGCCGTTCGACGTGAAAAAGGCGAGGTGATCCTTGATCCGGGCCACGTCTTCTTTCGGGTCTTCATAGGTCCAGACGGCATTGGACAAGGTTTGCGACTTGGTGACCACCGAATAGTAGTTGGCATCGCCCTTGTGAGGGCAATGCGTCGTCTTGTCGGTGCGGTCCAGGAATGCCATCGCAATGTCATCGCGGGGGAAGTAGATGACCGCAGGATAATCGCCCTCGCTCAGCTCGAGCGCATCGCTGCTTTCGCCCAGAACAGCCCCACCCGCGCGCACAGTCCATGTGCCGGGTGCTTTGCGGATCCTGATGTGATCAGCCATGCCCGAGCCTCCTTCTCATTGCATTTCCATCGTGATGAAGCGCAGGTGTAACAGAGAAATGACATCCCGGCCAGCGCTAGAGTGGGGCGCAGGCCTGCTCTAGCCAAGCGCGCGCGTCGTCCGAGACGCGGGGGCCGATTTTCTCAAGCGTTTCAGAATGGTAGGCATTCAGCCACGCGCGCGAAGGCGCATCTAGCATGTCCACCACAATCAGACGTCGGTCGATGGGCGCAAAGGTCAGCGTGCGCCAGGACAGCATCTCGCGGTGAGCGTCGCCACCGGGTGGGCATTCCGCCTTTTCCACGACAATCAGGTTCTCGATCCGGATGCCGAAGCCACCTTCGCGGTAGTAGCCCGGTTCATTCGACAGGATCATGCCGGGTTGGAACGGCACTGTGCTGACCCGGCTCAGGCGCTGCGGTCCTTCATGCACCGACAGGTAAGCGCCGACGCCATGGCCGAGCCCGTGGTCAAAATCCTGATGTGCATACCAGAGCGGCGCGCGGCCAATGGCTTCGATGTCGCGACCGGCGAGCCCTTTGGGCCAGATCAGGCGTGACATGCCGATCATGCCCATGAGCACAAGGGTAAATGCAGCGCGCGCTTCCTCGGGCGGCGTGCCGATGGGGATCGTGCGAGTGATGTCGGTTGTTCCGTCCAGATACTGACCACCGCTGTCCAGAACGATCAGGTGCCCGTCTTCGAGTGTGCTGTCGGTTTCCTCGGTCACGCGGTAGTGCATGATGGCACCGTTGGGGCCGGTGCCTGCGATGGTCTCGAAGCTGATGTCCTGCAAAGCGTTGTCGCGGCGGCGGTATGTTTCGAGCTGCGTGACAACTTGCGTTTCGCGCAGGCTGCCGGGGGCTTGCGCATCGAGCCAGGCCAGCAGTTCCACCACCGCTGCGCCGTCGCGCAGATGCGCCTCGGCGCTGCCTGCGATCTCGGCTTCGTTTTTGCAGGCCTTGGGCAGCGCACAAGGGTCATCGCCCCATTGCACGCGGTCTCCGATGGCATCGGCGACAATCACCGGGACTGAAGACTTTTCGAGACGCACGGGCCCTTCAAGTTCAGCAAGCGCGCTAAGGAAGGCGTCAGGCGCATAGCACGTCACATCGTCGCCAAGATGATCGCGCACCTCGACCAGCTTGGCCGCGTCCACAAACAGGTCAACCGTGTCCGAGGCGTGAAGGATGGCAAAGCCCTGCACGATCGGATTGCGCGGGATGTCCGATCCGCGAATGTTCAAAAGCCAGCACAGGCTGTCGGGCAGGGTGATCACGGCGGACGCCGCCCCGGCCTCGGTCAATGTCTTCGCCAAACGTGCGCGCTTGTCCTCGTGGCTTTCCCCGGCAAACTCCAAGGGATGGACCTTGGCCATCTCGGCGGCTGGCCCCGGCTGATCCTCCCAGACGCGGTCCACGAGGTTCTCGCATTGCACCAGCGTGATCCCGGTGCCCTTCAATCCGTCCTCGGCCTGCGCAATCTGGCCGGGCGTGTGCAGCCAAGGATCAAAGCCAACCTTGCCCCCCTCCGGCAACTGCTCTTTCAACCAATCGGCCAGCGATGTTTCAGGCCAAGGCACAGGCGTATAGTCAGACGCCACCTGCGCCTTGACCTGCGTGCGGTAACGCCCGTCGATGAACACTCCGGCTACGTTCAGCAAAGCCGCACAGAATCCGGCGGATCCTGTAAACCCGGTCAACCACGCCAGCCTTTCATCGCGGGCCGAGACATACTCACCCTGATGCGCATCCGCTCGCGGCACGAGGAACCCATCCAACCCCGCTGCCTTAAGCTCAGTGCGCAACGCCTTCAATCGCGGTGGACCTTGCTCCGGACGTGCAGTGACCTCAAAGCTCTGGAACATGATCCACCTTCATTTCGCCAAATAAACCGCCCCCGGAGGGCCGCTCTCAACTCGCGCGCTTCATCCCCATGACACGCGCCCGCGCCCGCGGATCACTATCAAACAGCGCCGCCAATTGCTCGGTCATGGCGCCCGCCAATTGCTCCACGTCTGTGATGGTCACGGCGCGGTCGTAATAGCGTGTCACGTCATGCCCAATCCCGATGGCCAGCAGCTCAACAGCGCGCCTGCGTTCGACCATCGCGATCACGTCGCGCAGGTGCTTTTCGAGGTAGTTCGCTGGGTTCACCGATAAGGTGCTGTCATCGACGGGGGCGCCGTCAGAGATCACCATTAGGATCTTGCGGGCCTCGGGGCGTGCGATCATGCGGCGATGCGCCCATTCCAGCGCTTCACCGTCGATGTTCTCCTTGAGCAAGCCTTCCTTCATCATCAGCCCCAGATTGGGCCGCGTCCGACGCCAGGGGGCGTCAGCAGACTTGTAGATGATGTGGCGCAGATCGTTCAAACGCCCCGGCTGGCTTGGCCGGCCATCGTTCAACCATGCCTCACGGGCAAGACCGCCTTTCCAGGCGCGCGTTGTGAAGCCGAGGATTTCGACCTTCACATTGCAGCGCTCCAGCGTGCGGGCCAGAACGTCGGCACAGATGGCGGCGATGGAAATCGGACGTCCACGCATCGATCCGGAATTGTCGAGGAGCAGCGTCACGACGGTATCGCGGAACTCCGTGTCCTTCTCGACCTTGAACGACAAAGGCGTCGTCGGGTTCGCCACCACACGCGCCAAACGGCCCGCATCCAGCATCCCTTCCTCGCGGTCGAACTCCCACGACCGGTTCTGCTGCGCTTGCAAGCGGCGCTGCAACTTGTTGGCCAGACGGCTAACAGCCCCCTTCAACGGCTCCAACTGCTGATCCAGATAGGCGCGCAAACGTTCCAACTCGACCGGCTCGGCCAGATCTTCGGCCCCGATTTCCTCGTCATGCGCATCCAGATAGACTTGGTAATCCGGATCAGCCTCGGACACCGGTTGCGGGGCAGGGGGTTCAAGCGGCGCCTCACCCTCCGGCATCTCCGCCTCTTCGCCCAGCTCCTGATCCGCCATGTCGTCCATGGAGACCTGGGCTTCCGACGAATCCTGCGTATCGTCCTGCGAACTTTCGGGCGTACCTTCGGCGTTTTCCTCGTCCTGGTCGTCCTGCCCGGTGCTGTCGGGCTCCTGATCCTCTTCCTGGCCTTCCTCGGCCTCGTCTTCCATGTCGTCGTCAAGCTGATCGGGGTCATCGCCCAACTGATCGCCATAGCCCAGATCGGTGATCACCTGCCGCGCGAACTTGGCGAAGGCCGCCTGGTCATCCAGAATGTCACTCAGGTTCTCTAGCGTCCCGCCCGCCTGATCCTCAATGAACCCGCGCCACAGCTCCATAGCGTTCTCGGCCCCGGAGGGCAGATCGCGGCCGGTCGCCAAATGGCGCACCAGGTAGCCCGCCGCCGCCGCCAAAGGCACGTCCGATGCCTGCTTGCACTGGTCATAACCCTTGCGCATCGCCTCATTGGCGATCTTGGCGTCGATATTGCCTGCGGTGCCCGGCATGTCGCGCGCGCCCATCGCCTCGCAACGGGCCGTTTCCATGGCCTCGTAGAGATCCCGCGCCATCTCGCCCTGCGGGGAGTAGCGCGCATGGGTCTGCCCGTTGTGATAGCGTCGATGCAGAGCCAGCGCGTCGGCGGTACCCCGGGCCAGCAGCACTTCCTCGCGTGTCATACGGCGGGACACTTGCGGCAGGCGCATGGAGTCGCCTGACACACCCGCCGGGTCAACGGAGTAGGATACGCTCAGTTCAGGGTCATTCGCCATGACCTTGGTGGCCTCGGCGAGCGCCTTTTTGAAGGGATCGGCGGGGTTGTCGTTTTGGGTGCTCATGCAGAACCGCCTACAGAATGGTCAGACAGGGTGGCGCGCCCGGTCGCCAGGGCAACCAGCACATCCACATGGATATCAAGCGCGTCGATGACTTCATAGCCCACGTCGCGCCCATCAAAGGCGAGGTTCAAATCGGTCCCCGCCAAAACAACGGCCTGCGCGCCTGCGTCAATCAGCTTGCACCCTTCTTCGATGAAAAAGGCGCGTTGCGCGTCAGTGCATGTGCCTGCGAGCGCCATGTCGGTGTAGGCCGTGCCGACACCGTCGATGTCTTGCGGAACAACAGCGGCTGTGTGTTCAAGCTGGCCATAAAGCTGCGTCCGCATGACGACACCCGTTCCAAGCAAACCCACGGTGTCTAACCCTTGGGCCACAAAAAACGCGTCAAGCGGGCTCACCGCGCTGACCAAAGGCAGGGACGACAGCGGCACAGTCTCCTCAAAGCAAAAGTGCCCACCCAACGATGTGATGGCGACGCACTCGGCGCCTGCCGCCTTCAACCGGCCAACAAGGTTCGCGTAAATCCGCGCCTGTGCCTCTTTGTTCCCGGCCTTGTTGTTAGCAAGCAGGGTGGACGCCTCGGTGTTGACGATGGTCAACTCCAATGGCGCGCCCAGCGACCGCATCGCATCGGTCAGGCGCTTGTAGTACGAAATCGTTGCTGCAGGACCAATGCCGCCAATCAGGCCGATATGCATCGTGCCTCCTTTGGCTTATCCCAGGCTCACACTGGCGGCACTTTCCGGCAGCTCTTCGTCAAACAGACGCTGATAGAACTCCGCCACCGTCTGGCGCTCAAGCTCGTCGCACTTGTTCAGAAAGGACAGGCGGAAGGCATAGCCCACATTGCGGAAAATCTCGGCATTCTGCGCCCACGCGATCACCGTCCGTGGGGACATCACGGTGGAAAGATCACCATTCATAAACGCCGTCCGCGTCAAGTCTGCGACGGTCACCATCTGCTTGACGGTCTTGCGACCCTCCGCCGTGTTGTAATGAGGGTTCTTTGCCAGCACGATCGCCGTTTCGGCATCAATCGACAGGTAGTTCAGTGTCGCCACGAGCGACCAGCGGTCCATTTGCCCTTGGTTGATCTGTTGCGTCCCGTGATAGAGGCCCGTCGTGTCACCCAAACCTACAGTGTTTGCCGTCGCGAAAATGCGGAAATAGGGGTGCGGGTTGATCACCTGGTTCTGGTCCAGAAGGGTCAGCTTGCCATCCACTTCAAGCACGCGCTGGATCACAAACATCACGTCTGCCCGGCCCGCGTCGTATTCGTCGAACACAATGGCTGTGGGGTTGCGCAAGGCCCAAGGCAGGATACCTTCCTGAAAATCAGTGACTTGCTTGCCATCCTTCAACTTGATCGCATCCTTGCCGATCAGGTCGATCCGGGAAATGTGGCTGTCGAGGTTCACGCGCACGGCGGGCCAGTTCAGGCGCGCGGCGACCTGTTCGATGTGGGTCGATTTGCCCGTGCCGTGATAGCCTTGGATCATCACGCGGCGGTTGTGGGAAAAGCCTGCGAGGATCGCCAGCGTTGTATCGGGGTCGAACTTGTAGGTGCTGTCCAGCTCCGGCACGCGGTCCGAACGGTCTGCAAAGCCCTTGACCACCATGTTGGTGTCGATGCCAAACACCTCACGGACCGAGATTTCCTCGGTTGGTTTTGCATTGATGTCCATCGCGCCGTCCGCCATCTCAACTGTCCTTCAACGTAGAAAACGCGCCCCGGATGGGCGCGTGGGTCGTGGTGCAACATATGGCGGGAAAGGGCAAGGGGAAGGGGAGCTTCAATCGCAGGCTATTTGCGCAATTCCCCGACAAGTGCTGCACGGCATCTGCACACAGGCAAGTGCAGGATCGGCATCAGTCCAAAACGGGGAAATAGTGATGCCAGTTTTACGTTCGGCCCGATCCGTTTGCACCTTTGCCGTCATGGCGGCTGGTCTGTGTGTCGCATGTGCCATGAAAACCGCGGGCGGAGAATTGACAAGGCAATTGCCTGAAGCGCCGCTTTTTATGCTTTCGGCCGCCGCAGGCGCTGGTTTTGCTGGGGTTTTTCTTGCAGACGGGTTCGGCCGGGCGCGCTGGCGGGGGCAGGTGCTCGGCCTTGTGTCCGCGATTGCGGCAACTGTGATGGGCGCGCTGGTGGGCTCTGCCATCGCATTGTCTGTAGCGGCGGCCACAGTCCCAAATGCAACAGTGATCGAAGCGCTGGAAATAGTGCCGCTCTTTGGCTTCGTTGCGATCCTGGATGGGCTGACCAACAGCGTACCTGTCGCCGTCACCTGGGCGCTATCAATGGCGGCTGTGCAGATGTGGTTGCTGCGTGTGCGGCACGGAGGCCGCGCCACAAGCGCGGCATCTATTTGAAATTCCGGCTGTCCTTGATCTGATCCCAGGCCCAGACGACCTCTTGCAGCTGTTCTTCTTGACTCCGATCGCCCCCGTTCATGTCGGGGTGCAGCACCTTAATCAGCTTCTTGTAAGCCTTGCGCACATCGGCCTTGCTGTCGTCCGCCTTGGCCTCAAGAATCTCGATGGCCCGCTTTTCGGTCGGGGGCAGGCGACGTGCTGCCGCTGATCCACCACGACCAGGGTTCTGGGTCGCGTTCTTGCCGAGCACCTGATGCGGGTCCTCGATGCCCAGACGAGCCCAGGCGCGCGCTTCGGGGTCGCCCAACGGTTTGGTCTGGCGTTCCCACACCTTGTCCTTGGACTGCTGGGCGTTGATCTCGGCCTCCGTCGTGCCGTCAAAGAAATTCCACTTGGTATTATATTCGCGTACGTGCTGCTGGCAGAACCAGTAATAGTCGTCCAGCACGTCCGGTGCCTTGGGTGCGCGGAACTTGCCCGGCTCGTTGCAGCCCTCATGATCGCAGATGCGGGTCGACGTCTCCGACGCCCCCGACATACCCCTGCGTCCACGCGGATTTTTCTTCTTGGCCGACGACACGGACATATCGAAACCGAAGGGATCAGGCTTGGGCATGGAAGGGGTCCTTTCCGACTCAGGCCCACAAGTTTAGAGTCTGGTGCCAGAGATTGAAGAGGGTGGGCGAAAAAAATGTCAGGTGAAATGACCGTTCGGCAAGAAATCGAAGACAAGCTGCGCGCAGCGTTTCAAGCGCGCGACATCGAGGTGGTGGACGACAGCGCCAGCCATGCGGGCCACGCAGGTGCCCCGGCAGCCGGCCAAAGTCACTTCAACGTCATGCTGCGCAGTCCTGAATTTGAAGGAAAAAACCGGATAGCGCGCCATCGCGCTGTACACGCTGCCCTGGGTCCCGACCTGATCGGCCGGATCCATGCCCTCGCGCTTGATCTAGACGTTTGAGACGCCCTAGTCCTTGGTGTCAGCACCCTTGCGGTAGTCTGCCAGCTTCTTGAGCGACGCCGTCATTCCGGATACCGGGCTTGTCTCTTCCACACCGTTGTCCTGCGCCATCTGCGTGGGGCCAGGACCGGGCACGAATTCATCGTCCGCGGGTGCAGTCTCCTGCTCGGGTGCGCCGGGGTCCGTTTCGACGTTTGGGGTGTCATCCGGGGAGGGCAGCAACTCCGGCTTGAAATCGTCAAGCGGGACGCTGACAGATCGTCTGAACACCAGCATGTTGCGCCATTCGGTCGTGCTGCCGGTCAGGCCAGACCGCTCAACCGACGGCAGCGTTTCGGCACGCTGAAACTCCCATCCGTCGCGGCCCATGTCGTTCATCAGCGTCTCGAGCGCATGAGCAAAGCGGGCCTCGGCCCCCTTGATGCCCTTGCCCTTCTGCCCCTTGGTGGGGGCGGGCACGACCTTGTATTCCCAACCCGGCATGTCGCGTTCCCTTGTCTGTCGTTTGGCGCGTATATCGCCCGCATCGGCCCAAGAAAAGGGCCGTTCCTACCGCCGCCGGATACCGATGCGCGCATGCACCGCATCGGGTTTGGGCAGTGCTGAATGGGCCCGCGCCACCGCGGCCACCCGGTCCAGTACGTCCCCAGGCATCGGAGCAACGCGCGGCCCGGACTGGTCCACATGCAACGTCATCGTCTCGCCCGTCGCGGCCAGCCATCCTTCTGCGTGGCGCAACTCCTGGAACGAATGCAGACGTTTCTCGTCATGATCCACCAGGTGATAGGTCACGAAAATCGGGTCATTCACGTGCAATTCCCGCACATAGCGCACGTGGAATTCGGCAGCATAGGTCGTGTTGCCCGTCCGCGCCTGATAATCGGGACCAAAGCCGAAATGCTCGAACATCTGGTCTGCACCGAGATCAAACAGCACCCCGTAATAGGCCATGTTGAGGTGACCGTTGAAATCAATCCACTCCGGCTTGACGGTCATCTCCGTCGATTGAAACGGCGCCTGCATCCCGCACTCCTCTTACGTCACCTCCCCGATTGCATGCGGGGGCAGGGCTGGTAAAGGTCAAACCATTCTTTTAACGGATAGAATATGACCGACACCGTGCGCGCCCAATACGAGGCGTTTCCCTACCCCGAGCGTAAGCCCACGGACGAACGCAAACGGATGATCACCGGATCGCCCTCGCTTCCGGTTGAGATGGATCATTGGCTGTGGGGCGGCGCACGCGATTGGTCGCAACCTTTGAAGGCGCTTGTGGCCGGGGGCGGCACCGGTGACGCGCTGATCCAGCTGGCACAACAGCTGACAGATGCTGGGCGCCCTTACGACATCACCTATCTCGATCTGTCGGAGGCGTCGCGCAGGATTGCGGAAAAGCGCGCCGAGGTGCGCAAGCTCTCTGGCATCACGTTCATTACCGCATCCCTCTTGCATGCGAGTAAGTATGGTCCGTTCGACTACATCGACTGTTGCGGTGTGTTGCACCATCTGCCCGATCCGCAGGCCGGGTTTGATGCGCTGGCTGGCGCACTGACACCGGATGGCGGCATCGGGCTCATGGTCTACGCCCCGCATGGACGGTCAGGGGTCTATCCGTTGCAGTCCGCGTTCAATGCGCTGCTTGGTGACCTGACACCGGACAAGCAACTCAAGGCGGCCAAGCGCATCTTTGACCGCGTGCCCGATGCCCACCCGTTCAAGCGCAACGCGCGGCTGGTCGATCACAAGAACGGCGATGCGGGGTTCTACGATCTGCTGCTGCACAGCCAGGACCGGACCTTCACGATCACTGAACTGATTGGGGCGTTGAATGCGGCAGGACTGGATTATGCCGGGTCACCCGAGGCTATGCTTTACGATCCAACACCGCTTCTCGACACCCCACCAGCTATGGACCAGACCGCGCGCATGCAATTGGCCGAAGATTTGCGCGGCACATTCAAAACCCACGTCGTCTATGCCCGACCCAGGGGGCAGGTCATCTCTCCGCCGCTGGGCCAGCCGGAAGCCATTCCCCACCTGCGCAATGTTGAGGTCAAAGCGCTGGCAGACCATCTTGCGAAGGGCAAGGGTGTCACGATTGACACTGCGGGTGAGGCTTTCAGCTTTGAGATCCCGGCTCGGGCCGCGCCGTTGATAGAACGTGTTGATGGCAAACGGCGTCTACGTGATATCGCACCGTCAGACGCCGATCAACAGGTCTGGTCTCAGGTCGAAACCGCATTCTGCAACGCGGGCATGATGCACTATTCGCGACTTCTGGCGTAGGGCGGGCAATCTGCCCACCGAACAAGGTCAAAGAATGGTGGGCAGATTGCCCACCCTACGTCATCCGTTCAGCTTCTTGGCCACGATTTCATTGACCGCCTTGGGGTTTGCTTTCCCACCCGTCGCCTTCATCACCTGACCGACAAACCAACCCGCGAGTTTCGGGTTCTCCTTGGCCTTTTCGACCTGCGCAGGATTGGCCGCAATGACCTCGTCCACAGCCTTTTCAATCGCGCCGGTGTCCGTCACCTGCTTCATGCCGCGGGATTCGACCACCTCGGCCGGATCGCCGCCTTCGGTATAGATGATCTCGAACAGGTCCTTGCCGATCTTGCCCGAGATGTCGCCCTTGCCGATGAGGTCGATGATGCCACCAAGCTGTGCGGGGGACACAGGGCTTTCGGTGATGCCCTTGTCGTCATCGCGCTTCAAACGGCCAAACAGCTCGTTGATCGTCCAGTTTGCCGCCTGCTTTCCATCACGGCCATCGGCCACAGCCTCGAAATAGGCGGCGGTATCCACATCCGCAGTAAGCACGGATGCGTCATAATCGGTCAGTCCGAAATCTCCGATAAAGCGCGCCTTCTTGGCGTCCGGCAACTCGGGCAGGGAGGCTGCGATGTCATCCACCCACGCCTGTTCGATCTCAAGCGGCAGCAGGTCGGGATCGGGGAAATAGCGGTAGTCATGCGCCTCTTCCTTCGACCGCATCGACCGGGTCTCGCCTTTGTCGGGATCATAGAGGCGTGTTTCCTGATCCACTGATCCACCCGCTTCGACGATCGCGATCTGACGGCGCGCTTCAACGTCGATGGCCTGCTGGATAAAGCGCATGGAGTTCATGTTCTTGATCTCGCAACGCGTGCCCAGATGCGAAAAGTCCTGCGTTTCCTGATACTTCTCGTAGTCGCCGGGCCGACAGATCGACACGTTCACATCCGCACGCAGGTTGCCGTTCTGCATGTTGCCGTCGCAGGTGCCCAGATAGCGCATGATCTGGCGCAGCTTGGCGATATAGGCGGCCGCTTCTTCCGGCCCACGAATGTCGGGGCGCGAGACAATCTCCATCAGGCATACGCCCGTGCGGTTCAGGTCCACGAAGGACATGTTCGGGTCCATGTCGTGGATCGACTTGCCCGCGTCCTGTTCCATGTGGATGCGCTCGATGCGCACCAGACGGGCCGTGCCGTCGCCCAGTTCGACCAGCACTTCGCCCTCACCGACGATGGGGTGGTAGAGCTGTGAAATCTGATAGCCCTGCGGCAGGTCGGGGTAGAAATAGTTCTTGCGGTCAAAGGCGGAGTTCAGATTGATCTCCGCTTTCAGCCCAAGCCCGGTACGCACCGCCTGTTCGACGCAGTATTCGTTGATGACGGGCAGCATCCCCGGCATGGCCGCGTCCACGAAAGCGACGTTGGAATTCGGCTCTGCCCCGAATTGGGTCGAGGCGCCGGAAAACAGCTTGGCGTTGGACGACACCTGTGCGTGCACCTCCATCCCGATCACCAGTTCCCAGTCGTGCTTGGCACCGGCAATGGTTTTGGGGGTGGGCAGGTCGTAGGTCAGGTCAAGCATGGTCTCACCGGATCAGGATCATGGGGCTTTTTGCCGTGTAATGCGCCACCGCTTCGCTCGCAAGAGGGCGCGACGATCCGGCGTCTTTGCCGAACGTGCCGCCCGTGCAAACTGAACCCATGAAGATCGACGAAACTTCCGTGCCACCGGGCACCCTCATTGCACCTTTTGCCGCGAAAGAGGCGCACTACACCGACTGTTTCGAAACGCCCGTATCGGCGCCCGTGTCCCTGTGCGCCTACATCCACGCCTTCTACACCCAGCCGCTGTTTCAGGCCGAGCGCGTGGTGCTGCGCCTCGCCGCGCGGCAGCCGTCAACGGATGCAGAGGCGCAGGCGCTTGCGGATGGGCAGACCGACGGGTTTGCCGTCTGGTCGGTGTCGGGGCGGACGGACCACGAACTCCTGATGGCCGACAGGTCGGGGCGCACCATGTCCTGGCTGATGGTGGATGCACAGCACCTGCGCTTCGGCTCTGTCGTGGTGCCGCAGCGCACGAAATCGGGCAAGTTGACGCTCGGGCCCGTCTTTCACAGCCTGCTTTCGGCGCACAAGGTCTACTCGCGCGCACTTTTGTCCGGTGCCGCGCGGCGGGTTCAGGCGGATTGAAGCTCCGGCCCATCCTCGGTGAACACCACGCTCTTGCCGGTCGCCAGCTCGCGCCGAAACACCTGGTTCATGTATCGCAACGCATCGGCCTGCCCTGATGCGGCAAACATGTCTGGGCAGCGCACGCGCAATCCGTTGTCAAAACCGCGCGCAGCATGGGCCCACAACATCGGGTGCAGTTCGCTCAGGTGGTCGCGCACGATCCCGTCGGCGGCCGCAGCAATCTGGATCCGGATATAGTCGGTCTCGTCATGGCCCGTGGGTGTGGCGCCCATCGTGCTCGCGCAATATGCTGCCAGCAGGTTGACGGTGTGCTGATCATGGGTGCGCTTCAGAATGTCGCTGAGACCCTCGAGGAAGAAGTCCAGATCAAGCCTTGCGCAGGCTTCGCTGTCCTGCGCAATCGCGTCGAACATGACCCATGTGTAGGCACCCGTGCCCCAAAGATCATAGCTGCGCCCCGCCGCCCGGCGCGCTTCCAGCTCAAGCCGGTCATAGCTGCCGTGCCATCGGGGCAGCAGATGCATGCCCATCGCGCGGTACGCGCGCGGGTTTCTGGGGTCCAACTCCATCCATGTCTCGTATCGCGACACGACCTCGCGCGGGGATCCGCCCCGGCCCGTGATCAGTGCGCAAAAGGCGGCCGCCAGCAGGGGGCAATCCGTGCCCTTGGCGTCAAACGGCATCAGGATGTCACCAGCCCGGTCGAAATGAGCGGCAAAGGCTTCGCGGTTGCGCACCGGAACCTCGACCTCCCAGCCGGTGCCGCGCCAGGCCCAGGCGATGTCCATGTGGGCATGAGCCACGATTGCCGCTATCACTGGATCCTCAGGATATTCCACCAGAACCTGTTCCAGCGCCTCGATCCCGTCGAGAAGCGGCGCCTTGGGATCAGGCCGCCCCGACAACAGCGCATGTTCTGCGGCACCCACCACATCGGCCCGCGCGCCAAAGGCCAGAAGCTCAGCCACCGGCGTGCCGCCCAGCGTTTTCTGCCGCGCCCGGCTCGTGCGGCTGATTTCCGCGCTCAACCGCGCCCAATCATCCAGCCGCGCCAGTTTGAGGCCACGGGCGCGGTGCGTATCGCAGGCCCGGTCTTCGGCTGTGGGATCCGGGCTGGGGATCGAGACGTGACCGCGCCGTGGTGCCGGCACGGGGCACTGCCCCTCGCTTTGGCCGAAGTCTGTGTCATGTAAGGTATGTGGGTGGCGCCCCGGGGGCGGCACCTGCAGAACGCCATCCTGCGCCAATTTCAATTGCGGTCGTGCGAACCTGCCGCGCAACTGCACCAACGGGGCCATCAAGCGCTCTGCAAAAGCCATCGTTACCAATCCAATACTGTTTACGGGGACTAAAATGGCGTGGAATTGGGACACAAAAGCGGCAAGGCCGGGACATGTTCGGGCCGAGTGTCAGATGATTTTCCGTTTTTCTCGCTTGGGTTTTAACGATTCATGCACTGCGTGCACGTAGGCGCACATAGGGGCGTTGCGCTGCGGAATCCCGCCGGTCCTTCGGGTGGACAGCGGGGTGCTGTGATTTGCATACTGCGCTTCATGTCTGGCTTCCGCTTGTTGCTATTCGCCGTTTTGTGCCTGATCGCGCCCGTGGTCTCTGCCGAGGATCAGCCGGACCCGTATGACGGGTTGCGACCGCCTGCGCGCTCGGGCGACGTGCCACGCACGCGCTGGACGCATCAACCCGACCATATCCTGTGGAACCGGGCGGCCCTTTCGGCGCTCAAGGGCCATGGGCAACCACTTGTCGATCTTGTGCCTGCCGATATCGCGGACTGGTGCCCGCGGTATCCGCATGGGACCGACGCACAGCGCCGCGCCTTCTGGGTGGGGTTCCTGTCCGCGCTGGCCAAGCACGAAAGCACCTATAAGCCGCGCGCTGTGGGTGGAGGCGGCAAGTGGTACGGCCTGCTGCAGATCCTGCCTGCCACCGCCCGCGGATATGGCTGCAACGTTGGCACTGGCGAGGCGTTGAAGAATGGTGCCGCGAACCTCAGTTGTGCGATTCGGATCATGGCGGTGACAGTGCCGCGTGACGGGGTGATCTATGGCCGCGGCGGCAAGGGCGTGGCCGCCGACTGGGGCCCGCTGCGGTCGGCGTTAAAGCGGGCTGATATGGCGGGCTGGTTAAGGCAGCAGCGCTATTGCGCGCCGCTGGACAACGTCCGCCCCGTGTCTCGCCCTGCCACGCTGCCTGCCGTCGACTGAATGGGGCGCCCCCGAGAGGGGCGCGCACGATGTTTTGCATCTGGCTCCGCCAGATGCGGAGATGCGAGGCGCTGCCTCGCGCTTCGAAGTACTTTCAGCCAGAAGAAAAACTAGTCCAGCGTGGCGCCAATCTGATCCCAGACCTTTGGATAGGTCAGCAGGATCAGGTGGCCGTGCCCGTCGATGAAGGTGATGCCGGCACCCGGTAAGGTGTTAACAAAGCGTTGTGTCGGTTTTGGCGGGAAGACCGGGTCAACCGCACCGTGATAGAACATGATCCTCGTCCCGCTTAGCGCTTCAGGATCGGGGTTTGTCCAGCGGCGCAGATCACGGGTATGCCTGCGGTAAAGCCCGTTTTCCGGCAGTTCGATCCGGTCATTGTTGGCCGCGACCAGCGCATCGGCGGCGCGCGCCGTCTCTGGTGCCTCTTCGACATTCGGACCGTAGGCCAGGCGCCGGTAGTATTCGAGCCAGACCTTCCGCGGGTTCAGGCTGCGCGTCCGGGCCGCTGCCGCGGCCGTGCCTGCCGCGCCTCGCAGGCCCGCGAGGATAGGTTGAGGTGCGGGCAGGGCGGTGGAGATGCCGCTCACCCGCACATCCGTGTCCGGGCTGAGCATGCGAATGTCCTTTGCCGCTTCCAGTGCGATGACGGCGCCGGTGGAATGACCGACGAGGTCGATGCGCTTCAGCTTGTAAGTCTGCACGAGGCGCGCGATGCGCGCGGCGGCGCGGTCAAGATCCACGCTTTCCGCGCTCGGACGGCCATCAAAGCCGGGCAGACGGAAATAGGCAATCGCGCGGTTTGGTCGTGCAAAACGCTCGATCGGGGTCAGCACGCGGATGGAGGTCATGGCTCCAGGAATGGCCAGCACCGCGCTGTCGGCACGCGCCATCGCTTTGGCATCGTAGATCAGTGGATCGCTCGGCGCGCTGGCTTCCGGCACGGCACAGCCGGCCAGCCACAGGGCCGCAGCAAGGGCGCAGAGCCACCTCATCCCAGAAGCGAGAAATGGTGCCGTTTCACCGTCACGCCGCGTTTGGTCAGCACCTCTTCGAACGTGTCGGCGGGCGGTGTTGCCTCGAGTGGGAGGCGCACCTTGCGCCCCGAGACGAGCACTGCGCTTGCCCTGACCGAAAAGTCGAGCCGTGTGTCGAGGCGGATATGGTCGATCTTGCTCCACGCGATCTCTCCGGTGCGGCGGCCTGCGAACCAGCCGAGGCCCTCTGGTCCCAGCGTCAGCCCCGATATGCGCCCCGACATCAGGTCGTAGAGCGCAGGCGCCGTGCAAAGGGCAATGAGGCCCATCAGAATGGGCGAGGCATCAAGCAGAGCGATGGCCCCGAGGATGAGCGCCCAGACCAAGATCAACGCCACAAGGGTCCGGCGGTTCCGGCCGGTTGTTTCGAACCGGTAGGGCGTCATCGACCGCCTGTCACCTCCAGCGCCGAGCCGGTGACATAGCTTGCATCATCCGAGGCCAGCCAAAGGATCGCCTTGGCCACTTCCTCCGCCGATCCTTCGCGCCGCATGGGTACCATATGGGCGAGCTTCTGGGCCCGGCCGGGCTCGCCGCCCTTGGCGTGCAGCTCGGTATCGATCAGGCCGGGGCGCACGGACATGACACGGATGCCGTCTGGGGCAACCTCGTCCGACAGCCCCTTGGTAAAGGTGTCGATGGCGGCCTTGGATGCCGCGTAATCCACGTATTGATTGCCAGAGCCTATGCGTGCAGCGGCCGACGAAATGTTGATGATGGCCCCGCCCGTGCCTTGGGCCTGCATACGGATCACCGCCTCTTTTGCGACGAGCATAGCGCCGATGACGTTCACGTTCATCATGCGGGTCAGGCGAGCGTGGGTGATCTCGGTCAGCTTGGCTGTTTGGTCCACGATCCCCGCGTTGTTGATCAGCACGTTGAGGCGGCCAAAGGCGTCATCTGCGGCCCTGAAAATCTGCGCGATGTCGTCCGGATTGGCGACGTCGCCCTGAACGGTGACGGCTGTGGCACCTTCGGCCTCGACGGCGGCCTTGGCCGCATTGGCGCCATCCACATCACTGCGGTAGGCCAGCACGAAATCGTAGTCGGCAGCACCGAGCCGGGCGCAGGCGGCGCCGATCCCGGCAGAGGCGCCTGTGATCAGGCAAACGGGGCGTTGGGACATGGAGTGGCCTTTCAATTTCAACTAGTTCAGGGGCGTATCGGACACGAAGGATGTGCCTGGGCTGTAGACATGAAACCCGTCGAGGTGTCCTTT
Organism: Tateyamaria sp. syn59; assembly: GCF_007995245.1. GTDB lineage: Bacteria > Pseudomonadota > Alphaproteobacteria > Rhodobacterales > Rhodobacteraceae > Tateyamaria. Next base: position 384,966 of record NZ_VCBA01000002.1, on the reverse strand, counting down.
GCCGACCTTCGCCCCCGCCATGCGCACCGTCGCATAGGCGAGCGTCAGGTGGAATTGCGCATTCGGCAGCGCGTAGAGTAGCGCATAGTCGCAGCCCGGTTGGGTCAGTTCGGCTTCTCCTGCCACGTGGGTGATCTCGAGAGTATCGGCACCGTTGAGTGCAGTGCGGTCAAGCTGGTCGAGCAGAAAGCGCATGTCATGGGCAAGGGCGAGGATCGCACCGGGGTCGGTGTCCATCGGCATCTCCGGCACCTCGTCACCCGTCAGAGGCATTACCGTGCGGGCGACATATCCAAGCGCCACGCAGAAATGCTCGGCTGCGGAAAAGCTGTCGGCGGCAAGCCGCGCCTCAAGCTGCGCCGGATCGTCGAGGCATGCCAGCAGGCGTTGCACAGCGTCGGTCAGGCGTTTGAGAGGCGGGATCGTGGCGTCGTAGAGGTCCATGGTCGGTCTTGTGGCACGGGTAGGACCGGGGGTTCTACCCCCGGACCCCCGTCGTATTTTCAGTCAGAAGAAACATCAGGCTTCGCGGATGCGCGTGATCATTTCGGTCGTGTCCCGGCTGAGGTTCGGGGTGGAGGCGATGCGTTCCAGCTCCTTGCCGATCATGGACTGGCGGATCGCATCATAGCGCCGCCAGGTCTGGAAGGCCGAACACATGCGGGCCGTGGTCTGCGGGTTCACGGGATCCAGCTTGATCAGCCAGTCGGCGAGCAGGGTGTAGCCCGATCCGTCCTTGGCGTGAAAGCCCGCGTGGTGCGCGGAGAACGTACCAAGCGTGGCGCGGAACCGGTTGGGGTTTTTCCAGTTGAAATCCGGGTGCTGGGTCAGCGCCTTTGCAGTGTCTGCGGCGTCGTCAGGGTCTGCTTCGATCACCTGCAGGCCGAACCACTTGTCCATGACCAGCCGGTCGTGCTTCCACTGCGCTTCGAACTGTGCCAGCGCAGCGTCCCCGCGCCCGGCGCGGATCAGACAGGCTAGGGCCGCCAGCTGCTGCGTCATGTTGGTGGCGCTGTCGAACTGCGCTTGCGCGGCCTCACCACCATCCAGAAGCGTCAGCAGGGACAACACCGTATTACCCAACGCGCGCTGTCCGGCCTGTCCGGCGTCAGGGGCATAGGGCGCATCAACCTGATGGCGGGCGTAGAGGTCGGGCAACGCATCTGCCATATGCCCGGCAAGCGCTTTACGATGCGCCTCGGCAGACGCCCAGATTGCATCCGGGTCCGGTGTCGTGCCCGCCTCATGCAGGTCTGCAGCCAGTTGAGATTGGCCAGGCATCGCAAAGACATAGCCACGATAGGCCGGATCGAGCGCATCATCGGTCAAAAGCCCCGCAACCCCATCGAGCCATGCCGTATCCGGGGCCGTGCCCTGCATGATCGTGCCCAGAAGCGACGCTTTGGCCAGGTTCCGCGCGGCCTCCCACCGGTTGAACGGATCGGTATCGTGGGCCAGCAAAAAGGCGTGGTCCGGCGTGTGATCCAGCACAACGGGCGCGGAAAAGCCACGCAGGATCGACGGCACCGGCTTTGCTGCAAGCCCGGGAAAGCTGAAGCTCTGGCTGTCGTCGGTCAGCTCCAGCACGTGTGTCGGCAGCACCTCGTCCCCGTCTGGACCAAGCAGGCCCACGGCAATCGGGATCACCTGCGCCTGCGGCTTGGGTGATGCGGCAGAGGGCGGCGTGTGTTGCGCGAAATGCAAAGTATACGTGCCATCCTCGAAACTGTCGGTGACAGCGACACGCGGCGTGCCCGCCTGAGAATACCAGCGCTTGAACTGGGTCAGATCGCGTCCCGTGGCATCCTCGAACACCTGCAGCCAGTCCTCGATCGTGGCCGCATCGCCGTCATGACGGTCAAAATACAGGTCCAACGCTTTTTTGTAGCCTGCATCGCCCACAAGCGTCTTGAGCATCCGAATGACTTCTGCGCCCTTTTCATAGACGGTTGCCGTGTAGAAGTTATTGATTTCCTGAAAGCTTTCAGGCCGCACCGGGTGGGCCAATGGCCCCTGATCCTCGGGGAACTGATGCGCGCGCAGCACGATGACGTCCGAAATCCGCTTCACTGGTTCCGACCGCATGTCGGCAGTGAACTGGCTGTCACGGAACACGGTCAGCCCCTCTTTCAAACACAGTTGGAACCAGTCCCGGCAGGTGATCCGGTTGCCGGTCCAGTTGTGGAAATACTCATGCGCGATGATCGCCTCGATCCGCTCGAAATTGCTGTCTGTCGAGGTTTCGGGCGAGGCGAGCACGGCAGAGGCGTTGAAGATGTTCAGGCCCTTGTTCTCCATCGCGCCCATGTTGAAATCGTCCACGGCCACGATGTTGAACACGTCCAAATCGTAGGCGCGGCCATAGACGTCCTCGTCCCATTTCATCGAATCCTTCAGCGCCTGCATGCCAAAGGCGCATTTGCCCTCGTCCCCGGGACGGACGTATAGGGCGAGATCGACATCGCGGCCCTCCATTGTGGTGAAGCTGTCGCGATGGGCGACAAGCTCGCCCGCAACCAGCGCGAACAGGTAAGCGGGCTTGGGCCACGGATCGTGCCATTCGGCCCAGCCATCGCCCGACGCCACCGGGTTCCCGTTCGACAGCAGCACCGGATGCGGGCCGTTGATGCGGACAGTAAAGACCGACATCACGTCGGGGCGATCAGGGTAGTACGTGATCTTGCGAAACCCTTCGGCCTCGCACTGTGTGCAATACATGCCGTTTGATTGGTACAGCCCCTCAAGTGCGGTGTTGGCCGCCGGGTCGATTTGCACCTCTGCTTCCCAGGTAAACGGCACGTTCGGAACGTCGCAGGTCAGGCCGGTGTCCGTCAGCGTTGGTTTGACCGCGTCACCGTCGATCTTGGCTGAGATCAACGACAGGTTTTCGCCATGTAGAAAGAAGGCGGTGTCCTTGGCGTCCGGGTTCGGCGCAAAGCGGATGCGGGACATTACCCGCGTCGCCGACGGGGCCAGGTCAAAGGTCAGGTGCACTTCTTCGACGACGTAGCCGAACGGTGCGTAATCCTTGAGGTAGATGGTCTGGGGGGACGCGTCGCGCATGGGGCACTCTCAATCAGGGGTCTGTCGCAACGGTAGGTCCGGGTCCGGGGGACTTCAATGGCTGTTGACGGCCCGCGGCTGGCTTCGGCGATCCGGGGCCGGTTGCGCGCCTGTCTTGCCCATGCCATGCCACAGCTTCGGTTGGCGATAGGAGCGCGGTCATGGAACTTAGATACACCGGCGGCTGTCTGTGCGGGCAAGTGCGCCTTGTCGCCACTGGCGCACCGGACCGGGTGGGCATCTGCCATTGCCTCGATTGTCGCAAGCATCACGGCGCCTTGTTCTACGCGGCCGCCATTTTCCCGGAAACTGCCGTGCACATCACCGGAACGTTCTCCGAATATGAGGGCCGCGCCTTTTGCCCCCATTGCGGCAGCTCAGTCTTTGCCCGCAGTGAGGGCGAAATTGAAGTTCATCTCGGTGCCTTTGATGCGCCAGATCAGTTTGTCCCTCAGTATGAATTGTGGACCGAGCGCCGCGAGGCGTGGCTGCCCGCCTTCGATGGCACGCTCTGCCATATCCGCGACCGTGACTCCGACTGAGTGCGGCACCTTGTGATCTTGGCGCCACGCGCCAACGACCTAACTGCCAGCGCATGACGACAGTTGTGTGGTTCAAACGGGATCTGCGGGTGACGGATCATCCCGCCTTGGCGCAGGCCGCCGCGCGTGGCGCTGCGCTGCCGTTGTATGTGTTCGAGCCCGAGTATTGGGCTCAGCCCGACGTCTCGGGGCGCCAGTTCGACTTTTTGTGCGAAAGCGTGACCGCGCTGGCTGATGAACTGGCGGCACTGGGTGTGCCGCTGGTGGTGCGGGTCGGGCGCGTTGTGGATGTGCTGACGGATCTGCATGAAAGTGCAGGTTTTTCCGCCTTGGTCAGCCATGAAGAAACGGGGAACGCATGGACCTACGCCCGCGATCTTGATGTCGCTGCCTGGTGCAGTGCAAACGGTATCGTATGGACCGAATTGGCGCAGTCCGGTGTGGTGCGGCGCCTCAACGGTCGGGACGGCTGGGCCAAACAGCGCAACGCTTTTCTGCGCCAGCCCCAAGTCGATGTCCCCGCGGGGATAACCGGTCCGGCGCTGCCGTCGGATCAGGTGCCGCGCCTTGTGGCCGAAGATCATTGCCCGGAGCGGCAGCGCGGTGGGCGGGAGATGGCGCTGTCGTTGCTGGGATCGTTTCTGACCGAGCGGGGGCAAAGCTACCGCAAGGACATGTCGTCTCCGGTCACGGGCGAGTGGTCGTGTTCGCGCCTGTCTCCCTACCTCGCTTTCGGTTGTCTGTCGGGCCGTGAGGCGAGCCAGGCCGCCGCAGCGCGCCAGCGCGAGGTGAAGGGCACGCGTGAAGGGTGGGGCGCGTCGCTGAAATCCTTTCAAGCGCGCCTCGCGTGGCGCGATCACTTTATGCAGAAGCTTGAGGATGAACCGGCCTTGGAGCAACGCTGCCTGCATTCCGCTTATGAGGATATGCGCCCGAAGGTGGCGGATGCAGAACGCCTCGCGGCGTGGGAGAAGGGCGAGACGGGGCTGCCCTTTGTCGATGCGTGCATGCGTTACCTTGCGGCGACGGGGTGGATGAACTTTCGCATGCGGTCGATGCTGATGGCTGTGGCCTCCTATCACCTGTGGCTCGACTGGCGGGTGACGGGGCTGCATCTGGCACGGCAGTTCACTGATTTCGAGCCTGGCATTCACTGGCCGCAGAGCCAAATGCAATCGGGCACGACCGGGATGAACACCGTGCGGATCTATAACCCGGTGAAACAGGGCAAGGATCAGGATCCAACGGGCGTTTTCACCCGCCGCTGGTGCCCTGAACTGGCGGCGGTTCCGGACGCGTTTTTGCAGGAACCTTGGACGTGGGAGGCGGCGGATACGGTGCTGGGCAAGACCTATCCTGCGCCGGTGATTGACGTGCTGCAGGCCGCGCGGGAGGCGCGGGAGAAAGTGTGGGCGGTGCGTCGCGGCGGGGCGTTCAGGGAAGAGGCCAAGCGAGTTGTTCACAAACACGCCAGCCGCAAGGATCCACAGGGACATTTCGTGGATGATCGCAATCCGCGCAAGGCGCGGAAAGGGGCAACATCCGCGGCCAAGGACACGCGCCAGATGGGGTTTGAGTTCTGATGGGGCGGATGCGGAAAAAGGCAGACTTGCCAGAGAAGATGTGTCCGGTCTGCGATCGTCCGTTCACCTGGCGCAAGAAGTGGGAGAAGGTCTGGGAGGAGGTCAAATACTGCTCGGACCGGTGCCGGATAGAAGCGAAAAAACGCGGCTAACTTGGCGAGTACGGGATTTGTCCCCGCGGGGACAGGCTGTTCGGTGCGGGCACGGTATTTTTATCCATTTGTGAAAGCCGTTCCGTATCAGGCCTTTGACCCTGCGCGCGGCGTATTTGCCGGATTTTAACCACGGCGCGCACATGCTGCTGACCGAAGCCAGGCGGTCGGCACGGTGATGCGCGCGTAGGCTTTGAACAGTGCCTATATCCATCTTGCCAGTGCCGGGCGGCGTTGTGTGGATCAGTTGTGCGCAGGCGTCCCAATTGGTGTGACGGACAGGCGTGCAGCGCGACAGGGTTATCGCTTGTGTTGCGCAGATCCGCCGATTGTCGAGGGTATCTCCCAAAAATAGCCACAGAACGCCCTGCGCCATTTTCAACCTTTGGTTAATGATTTATTAATGGGTCATGCAGGTCGTGTTCCAAATGCGCTATTCGTATTTCGGCAAGTCTGGCTGGCGCTCTCGGGCGAGCCGTGACCCTGCGCGGCTGTTCAGTGAAGAGCGGCTGAAAAAGCGAGCCTACTTCTTTGAAAAGATCGCGCTGGCCAGCCTGGCATCACAGCAGGACGAGGATTTCAAACTGGTCTTGCTGTCCTCGGCCGGATTGCCGGAACAGCACAAGACGTATCTCACCGAGATCTGTAACGACACGCTTGGCGCGCATCGCACGCACGTGATCTTCCGCCCGCCGCAAAAGGCCGGGCGATGTTTTCGCAAGCACCAGCACGAGACGCTGAACACCGAGGACTATACAGCGCAGATCGTTCTGGATGACGACGATGCGGTGTCATCCGATTTCGTGGATGTCATGCGGCGCGAGGCGCTGGCGATGACGTCGCTCTTCCGGGCCGAAGACGACTATTGCTACCTGTCGCAGGCACAGGGTCTGTCGGCGGTGTTTGACAACGGCACCTGTAAGCTTCTGCACCGCACCGTGCCGTTCAATACGCAGGGTCTGATGTTGGTGGCTCGGACACAGACACAGCGCAATCCATTCTTTACGGCACACAAGCGGATCGGGCAGCGCCATCCGGCACGGGCGATCTATGGCCGGGTGCCGTATTTCATCCGCGCGGTTCACGATCTGAACGACAGCCGGACCATGTTTGGCGATGATCTCGTGCAGCCCGACGAGATGGCAGATGTGACCGCGCGCTTTCCGATGCTTAATGCGCTGTTGGCGGATCATGCGCCGATCGCCCTTGCGGCTGAGTGATCCAGCGCTTCAGCTCGGTTTCAGCAGGTAGTTCCGGTTCTTCTTGTAGCGTTGCGTGCACGAGAGGACGTCATAGCCCGTCGCCTTGCACCAGGCGTGAAAGGCGTCATCGTTTTCGAGATCGACCTCGACCATGAAGTGCGGCTTGCAGCGCGCGGCGGTATCCTGCAACCCGTCGAGCACTTTCATCTCCATGCCCTCGACGTCGATTTTTACAAAGGCCGGTGTTTCGTTCTTTAGCACATCGTCCGCGGGCAAAACGGTCAGTCCGCCTTTACCGGTTTTTTGCAGCCGCGCAGCGCCCAGGTTCCGGGTCCGCTTTTGAACGGCATAGCCGCTGTCCGCGCTGTCGGACAGGCCGATGCCCAGATGCGACAGGTCGACCATGTCATCCAGCCCGTTGAGCAGGACGTTCTGGATCAGCAGGCGATAGGCGGCCGGGTTCGGCTCGATCGGGATGACCCGTGCAGCCCCCAGGAAGGCGGCAACAAAGAGCGTATGGTTCCCGACATTTGCGCCGATGTCTACAAAGGTGCCGCCCTCGGGGAACACGGCCTCGATCTCTTTCAATTCGGAAAGCTCGTAGAAGACCCCCTTGCGGTGATGGCGCTGGATCGGGTCGTTTTCCATGTCTGTGCAGAAGACGATTCGACGGTCGCGGAACCGGGTGTGCGTCAGCTGCACGTTTTCGGCCTGGACGGGGCGGCCCAGGCGCAGGCGCTTGTGGAGGCGGGTGATGTCCGGTGTCATGTGTGGCGCGGGCCTATTGGGTGTGAGATGGACTTACACCATTCATGCCGTGACCAGAAGGCGTTGCGCCGCAGGACATGCAATGCCCGGTTCTGACAGGTGCGCAATAAAAAGGGCAGGGAAATGTGCACCTTGGTCGTGATTGCGCCCAAGGTGCATGATTTTGCATTGACCTGCTCATGTCATTTGGGTCACGTGGAGAAGATGGTTCTTGGACGGCTTATGCCGGACGAGATGAAAAGGGAACGCGGTGCGGTGCTGTTTTGGTGCCAAATCCGCGACTGCCCCCGCAACTGTGAGCGGAGAGCGACCCCGACACGGACCACTGGATGCCGCAGCGTCCGGGAAGGTTCGGGGAAGCCGTGACCCGCAAGTCAGGAGACCTGCCATCACCGGCGCATGGTGTGTGTCGGCAACTCAACTCGATGCAGGCGGGGCGCCTGGTCAGGAGCACAAGATGGCACAGCGGTTCTTGCCGCCACGACATGGTTCTGTTTCCTCGGCCCCTCCCATAGTCGGAGGGACTAATGGACCATCGCATTACAATCTGCACATCGTGCAAGCACAAGGGCACACAGTGTCGGCCCGGATATGAGCTGATCGAACGCTTGCGCGCCGCGATCGCTGATGCAGGCGATTTGGTGGCGGATGATTTCGAGATTTCCGGCGTGGCCTGCATGGCGGGCTGCGATAGGCCGTGCACTGTCGCCTATCATGGGACGCGCAAGGCGACGTATCTGTTTGGTGACATTGATCCCGAGACGGATATTGACGATCTTTTGGCCTTTGCCCGGCAGTACGCGGTGTTAGAGGACGGGTGGTGTTCGTCCGTGGATCGGCCCGGAAAGCTGCGCCAGACCACGCTGGCCCGTGTCCCCGCCGCCATCGTGGCCATCGAAGAGACTGCGGTGCGCGCGTCGTGAGCACGGCAGCGGACCTGTCGGTGCGGGATCTGTCCTGGGCGCCCGCGCGTGGCGGCACGCCGCTGCTGCATCCGACATCGTTTGAATTGCGGGCGGGACGCGTGCTGGGCGTCGTGGGGCCCAACGGGGCGGGCAAGACGACCTTGCTGCGCTTGCTCTACCGCTTTCACAAGCCGCGTACGGGGACGGTGTCGATTGGCGGCGATGACATTTGGCACCTGTCGGCCCGCGCCGTTGCGCAGCGGGTGGCTGCTGTCTTACAGGAGCACCCGAGCGATTTTGCCCTGACCGTGGCCGAGATCGTCGCGCTGGGCAGGACGCCGCATCGCCGCGGGTTTGGCGGGTCGGCGGGGGCGCGGGACCGCGACGTCATCCATGCTGCGCTGGCCCAGCTTGATTTGCACCGTTTAGCGCACCGGCATCTGGGCACCTTGTCGGGCGGTGAGCGGCAGCGCGTCATGGTTGCGCGTGCACTGGCGCAGGAGCCGCGGCTGTTGATCCTGGATGAGCCGACGAACCATCTGGACATTCGCCATCAGCTGGAGGTGCTGGACCTGATCCGTACCCTGCCGCTGACCATTGTGACGTCACTGCATGATCTGAACCTGGCTGCGGGCGTTTGCGACGATGTGCTGCTTTTGGACGCCGGGGCCTGCATCGGCTTCGGGCCGCCCAGCGACGTGCTGACTGAGGCGGCACTGTCCGGCGTGTTCCGCGTGGATGCGCGGCGCGAGCGTCTGGCGCCCAGCAATGCTGACCATCTGACCTTTCACCTCTCACACAAGGAAACCCATCTATGAAAACCGTTCTTTTGGCATCCGCCGCCGTGGCCTGCCTGGCGTCTGTTGCTGCGGCCGAAACCACAGTGCAAAGCTGCGACCGAACCGTCACGTTCGACGCGCCGCCGGAGCGGGCGATTTCCAATGACGTCAACCTGACCGAGATGATGCTGGTGCTGGACCTGGCCGACCGGATGGTGGGTTACACTGGCATTTCCGGCTGGAAAACGCTGGATGAAGAGATGCGCGCGGGTGTCGAGGAATTGCCGGAGTTGTCCGAGAAGTATCCGTCGAAGGAAGTGCTGGTTGGCGCCGACGCCGATTTCTTCTTTGCCGGGTGGAACTACGGCATGAAGGTCGGCGGCGAGGTGACGCCGGAGACGTTGGAGCCCTTTGGCATCAACGTCTATGAACTCACCGAAAGCTGCATTCACATCATGGAGAAGGACAAGGCCAGTATCGAGGACATGTATGCCGACCTCATGAACCTTGGCCGAATCTTTGACGTCGAGGACCGGGCGGTTGCGCTGGTTGATGGCTACAGGGCGGAGCTTGCCGCATTCACCGAGGAGCTGGGCACCGGGTCGCCGCTGCGCGTCTTTGTCTATGACAGTGGAGAGGACACGCCCTTTACCGCTGGTCGCTATGCGATGCCCACGGCGCTGATCGAGGCGGCGGGTGGTGTGAACATCATGGATGATTTCGAGAAAAGCTGGGCGACCGTGACGTGGGAAGAGGTGGTGGAACGCAACCCCGAGGTGATCGTCATCGTCAATTACGGCGAGGTGACGGCGGAGCAGAAGCGCGATTTCATGATGTCGAACCCGGCCTTTGCCGATCTGGATGCGGTCAAGAACGACCGGTTCGTGACGCTGGAATATGTCGAGGCGACACCGGGGCCGCGCAACATTAAGGCCATCAAGACACTGGCTGACGCCTTCTGGGGTGAGTGAGCCCATGACGGCGGACGTGGGCACTCCGGTTCGGACGCGGCGTAGGGGCGGCACAGTCGCCTTTGTCCTTTGCGGTATGACCCTTTTGCTCGCGTCGCTGTCTGTTGCGATTTCCGTAGGGGCCGTTGCGGTGCCCGCGGGCACTGTCTGGGGCGTGTTTCTGAACCGGCTGTCGCTGGGGTTTGTCGAGCAGACCTGGTCGCAGGGGCGGGAGGCGATTGTCTGGGACATCCGCTTTCCTCGCGCGCTGCTGGCGATGATGGTAGGCGCAGGGCTGGCGCTGGTGGGGGCCAGCTTGCAGGCCGTGACCCGCAATCCGCTGGCTGATCCGCACCTATTGGGCATCTCGTCGGGTGGCGCCTTTGGCGCCATTCTGGCGCTGTTGCACACGGGGCTGTTTCTGGGGCTGCTGACGGTCCCGCTTTTGGCCTTTGCGGGGGCGCTGGGTGCGACGGCAATTGTACTGGCCGTGTCGCGTTTTGCTGATGCGACAAGCGCGGACCGGTTGGTTCTGGCAGGGGTGGCCGTGTCGTTCATCGTGATGGCTGCGGCCAATGTGCTGATCTTTCTGGGCGATCCGCGCGCCACCCACACGGTTGTGTTCTGGATGCTGGGTGGGCTTGGGCTCGCGCAATGGGACCAGCTGATCTATCCGCTGGTCATTCTGGTTGTGTGCGGGGCGTGGCTTGTGTCCCGTTCGACGGTGCTGAACGCCATGACCGTGGGGGACGAGACGGCGTCGACCCTGGGGATTCCGGTGGCGCGGTTTCGCCTGATCGTCTTTGTGGTGGGCGCGTTGATCACCGGGGTCATGGTCGCTTTTTCCGGGATCATTGGATTTGTCGGACTGATGGTGCCGCATGTGGTGCGCATGATCGTTGGCGGGGATTACCGGCGTGTGCTGCCCGGCTCCGCGCTGGTGGGGGCCATCCTGCTGCTGTGGGCCGACATCGCGGCACGGACCGTCATGGCGCCCGAGGATATGCCGATTGGCATTGTGACCGGGCTGGTGGGCGGCGTCGGGTTCATCTGGCTTCTGGCGCGCAAACGCACCGCCTGACAAAGCTGGCATCTTTGCTGCTTTTGCGGGCTGTATCAGCGGCATGTTCCGGCTTGTTTTTGATCGCCCACCTATTTTGGTAAAATTCTTTGACCAGTGATGTTTACGATAGGAAACAAATTCTCTAAGCCTTGCCGAAACATGTGTTTCCCAGACCCGGAGAGCCCAATGACCGCTTACGTAGACCGCAGCAATCTGAAGGTCGCAGACAGCCTTGCACAGTTCATCGAGACCGAAGCCCTGCCGGGCACAGGCGTCCCGTCGGCGGACTTCTGGGCCGGGTTTTCTGCGCTGGTACATGATCTGGGGCCGAGGAACCGCGCGTTGTTGCAGAAGCGCGCGGACATTCAGGCGCAGATTGACGCCTGGCACATCGCCAACCGCAGCAGCGATCATGATCCCGCCGCTTATCGGGCGTTTCTGGAAGAGATCGGCTATCTTGTACCCGAGGGCCCAGATTTCGAGATTGAGACGGCCAATGTTGACCCCGAGATTGCCAGGACCCCCGGCGCGCAGCTTGTCGTGCCGATCATGAACGCGCGCTTTGCCCTGAATGCGGCCAATGCGCGGTGGGGCAACTTGTATGACGCGCTCTACGGCACGGACGCGCTGGGCGATTTGCCGAAGGCGGGCGGGTATGATCCGGCGCGTGGGGCGCGCGTGATTGCGTGGGCCAAGGCGTTCCTGGACGACGCTCTGCCGCTGTCCGGCGGGAGCTGGGCCAATGTAACGGCGCTTTCCGTTGTTGATGGTGCTCTGGTGCTGCAGGGGGCAACGCTGGCGGATGCGTCGCAATTTGTTGGCTACGGCGGGGATGAGGAGGCGCAGACCTATCTTTTCCGCAACAACCACCTCGCCATCGAGATTGTCGTCGACCGCAATGATGTGATTGGCGGCGATGATCCGGCAGGCATTGCGGCGGTGAACCTCGAATCCGCGCTGTCCACGATCATGGATTGCGAGGATAGCGTGGCCGCTGTCGATGCCGAGGACAAGGTGCTCGCCTATGGCAATTGGCTAGGCCTGATGAAGGGCGATCTGGAAGAGAGCTTTGAGAAGGGCGGCAAGGTCATCACGCGACGGATGGCTGGCGACCGCAGCTACACCGCGCCTGATGGCTCGCCCCTGACCGTGAAGGGCCGCAGCCTGATGCTGGTCCGGAACGTGGGCCACCTGATGACCAATCCCGCCATCCACGACAAGGACGGCAATGAGGTGGGCGAGGGGCTGATGGACGCCATGATCACCACCCTGATCGCGATGCATGACCTGAAGAAGTCTGAGGGGCTGCGCAACTCGGTCTGCGGCTCGGTCTATGTGGTGAAGCCGAAGATGCACGGGCCGGATGAGGTCGCCTTTGCCGACGAGTTGTTTACCCGCGTGGAGAAGGTGTTGGGGCTGCCGGCCAACACGGTCAAGCTGGGTATTATGGACGAGGAGCGCCGGACGAGCGCGAACCTCAAGGAGTGCATCCGCGCGGCCAAGGCGCGGGTTGCCTTTATCAACACTGGTTTCCTTGACCGGACCGGGGATGAGATCCACACATCCATGGAAGCGGGGCCGATGGTGCCCAAGGGCGAGATGAAGGGCGCGGCCTGGATCGGCGCCTACGAGGATCGCAATGTGGACATTGGGCTGGCTTGTGGGCTGAAGGGGAAGGCGCAGATCGGCAAGGGGATGTGGGCGATGCCTGACCGTATGGCCGAGATGCTGGAGGCCAAGATCGGCCATCCACAGTCCGGCGCCACTTGTGCTTGGGTACCATCGCCGACCGCTGCGACGCTGCACGCTACGCATTATCACAAGGTTGATGTGATGGCCCGTCAGGATGTGCTGAAAGAGGGCGGCGCGCGGGGAACGCTTGAGGATCTCCTGAGCATTCCTGTGGCAACAGGCCGCAACTTCTCGGACACGGAGATCACGCGTGAGCTGGAGAACAACGCGCAAGGCATTCTGGGCTATGTCGTGCGCTGGGTTGATGCGGGCGTGGGCTGTTCCAAGGTGCCGGACATCAACGATGTGGGTCTGATGGAGGACCGTGCGACCTGCCGGATTTCGGCGCAGGCCATGGCGAACTGGCTGCACCACGGTGTTGTGAACGAGGATCAGGTGATGGCCGCCATGAAGAAGATGGCCGCGGTCGTGGATCGGCAGAACTCTGGGGATGCGGACTATATCCCGATGGCGCCCGGATTTGACGGCGTGGCGTTTCAGGCGGCCTGCGAGCTGGTGTTGCAGGGGCGTGCGCAGCCCTCGGGCTATACCGAGCCGGTGCTGCATGCGCGCCGTCTGGAGTTCAAGGCAGCCTGAGCCACCGGTTGAGAGTGCGAGTGTGAGGGGCCAGCCCCTCACACTCCCCGGGATTTTTTTGAAACAGGGAAGAAGACCGGGTTCCGGTCTGTCAGGAGAAGACACATGGCAATTTCATTGCGCAAGGCGCGGACCATCATTCGCAAGGCTTTGGAGAAAGGCAGGGAGATGGAGTTAAAACCGCTGACCGTCGTCGTGCTGGATGCGGGCGGGCATGTGCAGGCCTGCGAGCGCGAGGATGGGGCAGCACCCGGTCGGTTCGCGATTGCGCAGGGCAAAGCCTATGGCGCGGTGATGCTGGGCATGGCGGGCACGGCGCAGATGGCGCGTGCCGAACAGCAGGCGTATTTCATGACGGCGGTGAACGGGGTGTATGGCGGGCAGGTGGTGCCGGTGCCAGGCGGTGTGCTGGTGCGCGACAAGAAAGGCGCGGTCATCGGCGCAGTGGGCGTCACCGGCGATACCTCCGACAATGATGCCGCAGCAGCCGTGGCCGGGATCGAGGCTGCGGCATTGGCGGCGGAAATTTAGGCATGTCCGCGACCTGCGGCTTTTTGCACAGGGGCTTGCGCGTCCGTTTGTCTGGTCCGGGCGCGCTGGCGTGGGCTATACCCGTAAAAACGCAGCGGCGCAGAGGACCATATGGCCCGTCCCATCATCGGCATCTTTTCGAACCATCACGTCATTCACGACAGCTATGAGGTGCAGGCGACAGGCCTGATCAATATCTCGGCGGTGGCAGATGTGGCGGAAGGTGTGCCCATGATCATTCCGTCCGAACCTGCCAGTGTGCGTGTCTCGGACCTGCTGGAACATTGCGCGGGCTTCGTCTTTACCGGCGGGCGCGCCAATGTGCATCCTGAGGAATACGGCGAAGCGCCGACCGAGGCACATGGTGACTTTGACCGCAACCGTGATGCCATCACGCTGCCGTTGATCCGCGCCTGTGTGGAGCGTGGCCAGCCGATCCTTGGGATTTGCCGCGGCTTTCAGGAAGTGAACGTCGCCATGGGCGGCTCGCTATATCCCGAAATCCGGGATCTGCCGGGGCGCGACAATCACCGGATGCCGCCCGAAGGGACGTTGGAAGAAAAATTTGCGCTGCGCCATGAGGTGACCTTTTCCGAGAATGGGGTTTTCCACCAGTTGATGGGACGGCAGTCGGTGCCCACGAACACGCTGCACGGACAGGGCATCAAGCATCCCGGTCCGCGGGTGGTGGTGGATGGCCATGCGCCGGATGGCACGGCAGAGGCCATCTATATCGACGGCGCGCCGGGCTTTACCCTGTCGGTGCAGTGGCACCCTGAATGGAACGCGAAATGCGATCCGGTATCTCGCCCGCTGTTCGAAGCCTTTGGTGCGGCGTGCCGGGACTGGGCCGACGGAGGTCGGGCGCGGCCGGTACTGCGGTCAGCTTAAGCGGCCGTTAACCACAGTGCGGGCAGGGTAGACCCATGCCCCGCGACATTCGCTCTGACCGCCCCGATGTCATCTGTTTCTTCACTGTCCGTGCCGCGCGCCGTGGCACCGACCTGTTCCTGCGCGAGATTGATCCGCTGCGCGGGGCAATGCGCAAGGCCAAGGATCAGTACCCGTTCGAGATTTCCGAGATCGTTGTTCTGGGCGACGTGATGCACACGCTATGGCGGCTGCCGCCGGATGACGCTGATTTTTCAACCCGTTGGCGCATGGTTAAAAGCCTGTTTTCGCGCAGCGTTGACGCGCCGGGCGATGTGAGCGGACAGCGCCTGTGTCCGGGCGAAAAGGGGCTGTGGCAGCGGCGGTTCTGGGAACATGCGATCCGGGATGCCGACGACCTGGCAGCACATCGACATATGATCTGGACAGCGCCGGTGCAGGCGGGGCTGGTGAACCGGCCCGAGCAGTGGGCGCATTCGTCAATCCACCGTGCCATTTCCCAAGGTCAGTTCAAACCCGGTGGCCCTGTCGGTCGCGCTTACATGCCCTTGGGCGGGCGCACGACACGTGCGCCTTACTATGCCGGTGTCGAGACGCGCTAGGGGCCGGCAGTCGTAAGGCGGATCCTGCTTCGCCCTACGCGGTTTGCCCACCCGCGATCTGAATGGTTTGGCCATTGATGCTCTGTGATCCCGGGCCAACCAGCCAGAGCGCAGCGGCGGCGACCTCATCGGCGTCGATGAGGCGCTTGTGGCGGTTTGCGTCGATCATCAACTGGCGTGCGGCTTCGGCGCTCATTCCGGTACGTTGCGCGATCGCCTCCTGGTTCCGGTCGACAATGGGCGTATCGACATAGCCGGGACACAGCGCATTAAAGGTGTATGGCTTCCCCATGTACTCTTCGCTCAGCGACCGGATCAGGCCAATAAGGCCGTGTTTCGATGCGGAATACGCGGCTGCGCCCGGCAGGCCACGCAGACCTGCGATGGAGGACACAGCGATCACGCGGCCCCAATCTGTCTCCAGCATACCCGGCAGGCAGGCCTTGATGGTCAGGAACGCGCCGTCCAGATTTGTGGCCATGATGTTCTGCCAGAATGCCAGGTCGGTCTTGGGCACGGTGCGCCCTTCTGCGATGCCAGCGTTGGGCACGCAGATCTGCACCGGACCGCGCGCTGCGATGGCGGTTGAAACTGCATCCTGAACGGAGGCCTCGTCACGCACGTCCATCCCCACGCCGTGGATCCCCGCGCCCGAGACGTCGTCGAGCACCGCCTGCCGCCGCCCGGTTATGGTCACTTGTGCGCCGCGGTCTGCGAGCGCGCGCGCAATGGCAAGCCCGATGCCCGTGCCACCCCCTGTGACCAGTGCGTGCTTGCCCGCAAGCGTCGATTGATCGGTCATGGGGTCGCGTCCTCTGGCATGTTCCGTTTGCATCAGACTGAGGCGCCGATGCCGAAGGATCAATCACAATTTTCCGTTTGCGGTGGCCTTTGGTCGCGGTCTCACCAAGTGTCGTTGACACTTTGGATACGGGCACTTTTCTATCCAATCACACTCGGGCAACCCACTTTTGAAATGACCAATCTGTTGCACATACCACCGGTTTGGCTTGTGATCTGCGTGTTCCTCGCGTGGTGCCAGGGTCGCTATTTGCCCCTGGGTATGAGCGTGGACCATCCGGTGACACATGCAATGGCCGGTTTGATGATTGGTGCCGGTCTGTTGCTGATCATGGCGGCACTGCTGGCGTTCTGGCGCAACAAGACCACCGTTATTCCGCACCAGACACCGGAGCGGTTGATCACCGACGGCATTTTTGCGCGTACACGCAACCCCATCTATCTGGGCGATGCGCTGTTGCTGGCGGGACTGACCCTGCGGTTTGATGCGGTGCCGTCGCTGGTGCTGGTCCCGATTTTTGTCTGGTGGATCGAGCGTCAGTTCATTGTCCCTGAGGAGGACCGGATGCGCCGCACCTTCAGGGCCGAATTTGCGCGCTACGAACAAAAAGTGCGTCGTTGGGTCTAAATTTTTGCAAATATTACTGCCGTGACGTTGGAGCACTTCTTGTAACTTCCATACGTGTTGGGTAGTGGACACCCTCAGGCGCTGCGCCACATAGCCTTTGGGTCTTGCCCGAAATTGACTGCCACGAACGGACGGGGGTTCTTCGAATGAAGATCGGAACACCAAAAGAGATATTTGAGGGAGAGCGCCGCGTTGCCATGACGCCCGAAAGCGCTGCTGCCCTGCAAAAGCTGGGCCATGAGTGTGTGGTCGAGACGGGCGCAGGGGCCGAGGCGGGCTTTGCCGATGGGGACTACAAGGCGGCAGGCGTCGAGGTGGTCAAGACCGCTGCGGCCCTGTGGAAAGCGGCTGATGTGGTCGCCAAGGTGCGCGTGCCCGACGCGACCGAGATGAAGCGGCTGCGGGAAGACCAGACGCTGATTTCGTTCTTCAGCCCCGTGGCAGACGAAGACAAGATGCAGGCGGCCGCCAAGAAAGGCGCGACTGTCATCGCGATGGAGATGATCCCCCGGATCAGCCGTGCGCAGAAGATGGACGCGCTGTCGTCCATGGCGAATATCGCAGGCTACCGGGCTGTCATTGAGGCTGGCAACAACTTTGGCCGTTTCTTTACCGGTCAGATCACCGCGGCGGGTAAGGTGCCGCCGGCCAAGGTGCTGGTTGTCGGTGCAGGCGTGGCGGGTCTTGCCGCGATCGGCACATCTACTTCCTTGGGGGCCATCACATACGCCTTCGACGTGCGGCCCGAAGTGGCGGAGCAGGTTGAATCGATGGGCGCCGAGTTCGTCTATCTTGATTTCGAGGAAGAGCAGCAGGACGGCGCGTCGTCTGGCGGATATGCGTCCGTGTCGTCACCGGAATTCCGCGAAGCGCAGCTTGCAAAGTTCCGTGAATTGGCGCCCGAGATGGACATCGTCATCACGACCGCCCTGATCCCGAACCGCGAGGCGCCGGAGCTGTGGACCGAGGACATGGTGAAAGCCATGAAGCCCGGCTCCGTCATCGTGGACCTTGCGGCTGAGAAGGGCGGCAACTGCAAGCTGACCGTGGCTGACGAGAAGATCGTGACCGACAATGGCGTGACCATCATCGGCTACACCGACTTCCCCAGCCGGATGGCGACGCAATCGTCGAGCCTTTATGCCACAAACATTCGCCACCTGATGGCGGACCTGACGCCGGAAAAAGACGGTGTCATCAACCATGACATGGAAGATGACGTGATCCGGGGCGCGACCATTGCGCATGCGCAAGAGGTCACCTTCCCACCGCCGCCGCCCAAGGTCGCAGCCATTGCGGCAGCACCCAAGAAGGACGCACCGAAGGAGCTGACCGCCGAAGAGAAGAAGGCCAAGGAACTGGCCGACTTCAAGGCGCAGACCAAACAACAGGTCACGCTGCTGGCCATCGGTGGTGCGCTGGTGCTGCTCGCGGGTCTTTATACCCCGGCCAGCTTCATGCAGCATTTCATCGTCTTTGTGCTGAGCGTGTTCATCGGCTTCCAGGTGATCTGGGGCGTCGCGCACAGCCTGCACACACCGCTCATGGCGGTGACAAACGCCATCTCGTCCATCGTGATCCTTGGCGCACTTATCCAGATCGGATCGTCTTCGGGGGTCATCACCTTCCTGTCGATATTCGCGGTCTTCATGGCGGCCATCAACATTTTCGGTGGCTTCCTCGTGACACGGCGCATGCTCGCCATGTTCCAGAAATCGTAAGTAGGGGCGGGAACTATGGAACTCGGATTTACGACTGCCGCATACGCTGTTGCGGCTGTTCTTTTCATCCTGTCGCTGGGCGGTCTGTCGGGTCAGGAAAGCGCCAAACGGGCCGTCTGGTATGGAATCGTGGGCATGTTCATTGCGGTTGTGGCCACGCTTGTGGGTCCCGGCGCGGGCCTGTGGCTGCTGTCGCTGGTCCTGATCGCGGGCGGTGCCGTTGTCGGCTACCAACTGGCGACCAAGGTCGAAATGACGCAAATGCCGGAGCTTGTGGCCGGGATGCACGCCCTTGTGGGGCTGGCAGCCGTCTTCATCGGGTTCAACGCGCACATCATGATCGGCTATGTTGACAATCATCTGGCCGAGAACGGAGCCGTTCTGGGTGGTGCTTTGGTCGATGGTAATTGGGTGCAATCGGTTGAGAAATCGGTGCTGGAACCCCTGTCGGCCTTTGGTCAACTGATCGCCAAGAAGACGACGGTCGAGATCACGATCCTCAAGATCGAGCTGGTGCTAGGCATCTGGATCGGTGCGGTGACGTTCACCGGGTCCTACGTGGCCTGGGGCAAGCTGTCGGGCAAGGTCGACAGCGCAGCCACCAAGCTGCCGGGCGGGCATATGCTGAACGCCGCGGCAGCGGGTGCATCGCTGATCCTCGCCATCATCTACTTTGCCTCTGGTGGTCTGATCCCGCTGGTTCTGCTGACGCTGCTGGCGCTGTTCATCGGCTGGCACCTGATCATGGGCATCGGCGGCGCCGACATGCCGGTCGTGGTGTCGATGCTGAACAGCTATTCCGGCTGGGCCGCTGCGGCCATCGGCTTCTCGCTCGGCAATGACCTGTTGATCGTTGTGGGTGCGCTTGTGGGCTCCTCCGGTGCGATCCTGTCCTACATCATGTGTAAGGCCATGAACCGGTCCTTTATCAGCGTGATCCTGGGCGGCTTTGGTGGCCCTGCGGGCGAGCAGATGGCGGTTGAGGGTGAACAGATCGCCATCGAGGCGGACGGCGTTGCAACGGCGCTGAACGAGGCCGACAGCGTCATCATCATCCCGGGCTACGGTATGGCTGTGGCGCAGGCTCAGCAGGGCGTGGCCGAGCTGACCCGCAAGCTGCGTGCCGCTGGGAAAGAGGTGCGCTTTGCCATCCACCCCGTGGCGGGTCGTCTTCCAGGGCACATGAACGTGCTTTTGGCCGAGGCCAAGGTGCCCTACGACATCGTGCTGGAGATGGACGAGATCAACGAGGACTTCCCGGACACAGATGTGGCCATCGTGATCGGGTCGAACGATATCGTGAACCCGGCCGCACAGGATGATCCGAACAGCCCCATTGCGGGTATGCCGGTGCTGGAGTGCTGGAAGGCCAAACAGGTGTTTGTGTCCAAGCGCGGGCAGGGCACGGGCTATTCCGGCATCGAGAACCCGCTGTTCTTCAAGGAGAACACGCGCATGTTCTACGGCGATGCGAAGGCGTCCATCGACACGCTGTTGCCGATGATCGACTGATCGACTGGGCGGATCTAGATCCGCCTTACGAGGATAGGAAAAGGCGGGGTCAGCCCCGCCTTTCTCCGTTTCAAGGGGCATTGATTTTAGCGCGCGTTCGGGACGACATGCAGGGATGAAACTGGAAAAAAGACATCGCGAAGCGGGCGCCCTGGCCGAGCGCGAAGGCTTTTGCCACGTGATGCGCAATCATGCGGCGATGTTCTTTGATCGAGGGCCTGCGCGTCTGGTCGTGACCTTCGACAACCTCATCAGCCGCAACGCCGCGTTGCTGCATTATCCGTGGGCCTATTCCTACGTTCAGCAGATCGGGGCGTCCCATCTGGGGCTGGTGACGTCCGGGCCGGAAGACTGGTTTCGGCACGAGGATGTCATGGATTTCTTTGACATCCTACAGGATGATCGGTTCTTTTCCCGCTTTGCCGAGGTGATTTTCTACGGCAGTTCCATGGGTGGCTATGGCGCGTTGACCTTTGCGCGGGCTGCACCGGGCTGCCGGGTCGTGGCCTTTGTTCCGCAAACGCAACTGGACCCTGCCGTTGTACCGTTTGAGACGCGCTATGCCGAGGAGCGCGCGCGGGGACGGTGGTGGGGACGTTACCTTGATGGGGTCGACGGGGCGCGCGCCGCTGCGACGGTCTATGTGCTGTACGATCCCTATTTCGCGCCGGACGCGCAGCACGTAGCACGGCTTGATCCAGCCAACCTGGTGCCGATGCGACTGCCGTGGTCGACCCATCAGGCGGGTCCGGTTCTGCGCCGGACAGGAATGCTGGCGCAGGTGCTTGAGGCTGCGTTTGCGGGACGCCTGGATGCGCAAGGGTTTCGTCGGGTCGTGCGTGGGGCAGGGCGGTCGGGCATGGGCGCGCGCCTGAGCCTGCGCGCCGGGTTGGAGCGGGGGCATCCGGCCCTTGTTTTGCAAACGCTGCGGCGCCTGCGGTCGAGCCATCCCGACTGGGACTTTCCGATGCTGCGCATGGCTGCGCGTCATGCACTG
Source organism: Tateyamaria sp. syn59 (assembly GCF_007995245.1). GTDB lineage: Bacteria > Pseudomonadota > Alphaproteobacteria > Rhodobacterales > Rhodobacteraceae > Tateyamaria. Next base: position 363,948 of record NZ_VCBA01000002.1, on the reverse strand, counting down.
TACCCGGACGGCGACAAGAGTGCAAACCGCTGAAAAGGCGGGCTTTCCCAGGCTGTTCGTGGTGCGCCTCACTGCCCGCGTATACAATTGCATTCTGTTAACACACTGAAATTCAACAGAAATGCGTTTGCAATGTCTGCGTTTCGCGTTACATGGGCCACAAACGAGACGCCGGAGCAGATATGGCCCCCATCGAAGACCACCCCTTGCGCTACAAGCTGGCGAATGAGCTGCATGCGCGGCCCTTCCCGTCGATGCGTGCGCCCTGTGCTGCAGCCTATGTGGCGTTCAAGCAGCCCGAGATGGCAGCCAATCGTGATCGGTCGCTGGATCTGGCCCATTTGCAGGCGCTGCTGGATCGCCATGGCGCGCCGCACCCGCAGCCGGGGGCCACGCATTACTACGGTCAGATCGGGCGGCATTGGCTGAAGTGGGAACAGCATACCGAGTTCGTGACCTACACGATCTTTTCCGAAGGGGTGGAGGACCGTCCGTTTGACCCACGCGCCTTCGATCCCTTTCCGCAAGACTGGCTGGAGGATGCGCCGGGGCAGCGCGTGACCTCTGTTTTGATCCGAGTGGAAAAGCGCCGGACAGACGATGAGATCCGCGAGTGTCTGGGCGAGTGGTTTGTGCCCGAAAGTCTGGCGGTCAGTTCGGTTCTGGATGCCGCCGCCGTGGTGGCTGGTGATTTCCGGATCGACCAGAATGGCCACATGCGATTTGCTGTCTTCACCTCTGAGGGAACGGGGCAACGCCGCGTCGGTCGGATTGTGCAGCGCTTGTGCGAGATCGAAACATACAAGTCGATGTCGATGTTGGGCTTTGCCCGAGTGCGGTCGATGGGCGCGCAACTGACGGCGCTGGACACGCGGCTGATAGAACTCGTTGAAACCATGTCGGGTGAACGGTCCGAGGCCGAAGCGACGCTGAAGGCGCTGTTGGAGATTTCGGCCGAGCTGGAGACGTTCGCGGCGCAATCGTCCTTCCGCTTTGGTGCGACCTGGGCGTATGAGGCCATCGTGAACGAACGGATCGAGGCGCTGCGCGAGGACCGGTATGAGGGGCGCCAGACCTTTGGCGAGTTCATGATGCGCCGCTATCAACCCGCCATGCGCACCGTGCGGTCCGCCGAAGAGCGCCTTGCCGCGATGTCGCATCGTGGCGTGCGTGCGGCCAACCTGCTGCGCACACGCGTTGATGTGGAGCGGTCCGCACAGAACCAGGCACTGCTGGAAAGCATGGACAAGCGATCGGACCTGCAATTGCGCCTGCAGCGTACGGTCGAAGGGCTTTCGGTGGTGGCGATCAGCTATTACGCCGTGTCTTTGGCGGGATACATCCTCTATCCGCTGGAAGAGCCGACAGGGCTGTCGAAAGGGTTCCTGACTGCGTTGGTGACCGTGCCGGTGGTCTTGCTTGTCTGGGGTTTGATCCGGCGTTTGCGCAAGGCCGTGGAGAAGTAGGGCGTATTGCAGCCGCCGTGGGCAGGCCCAGATGGTGTGTCATACGCCGAGTGATCGCGTGTGGAACATGTGGGGTTGAAACGATTTCTTAACGCTGCGAACGCCACGATCAGCGCGACCTGTGCAGCACCCGCTGCACGGGGGGATGAGGAGGATCAAGCATCAGGCGATCTGCGCATACATACTCACTGTCGCACATCCGCAGCCTTTTTGTGGCGGCGTTGGTGGTTCTGTCGGGGGTGTCGCGGGCCTTGGCAGAGGATGTTTCCGTCTGGGTCTATCACAACTATCCCCCGTTCATCGTGGACATCGCGGAGGAGCGGGGGCTGAGCTACGATCTGGCCCGGCTCTTGACTGACGCATCGGATGGCGCCTTTCAGTTCAACGTGATGGTGCTGCCGCGACAACGGCTTAACCAACGGCTTCAAGGCGATATGCCCGGCCTGGTGATGTGGGCAAACCCGGCATGGTTTGGAGACACCGGGCGGACAACGTTCTTGTGGACAGACCCGGTTCTGAGAGACCGCAACGTCGTCATCTCACCGGCGGAAGAGGCGTTTGAGTATGACGGTCCAAAATCGCTGACCGGTATGACCATGGTCGGGGTGCGGGGCCACCGATATCCGGGTGTCGACAGTTTAGTGCGCGCGGGTCTCGTTGAACGGGTTGATATGCGGTCCGAGCGCAGTCTGGTGCAATTCATTGCCAGCAGCCGGGGACGGGTGGCGATCGTCGCAGACTCCGCCGTTCGGTATTTTGTAAACGAGCTTGGCTTGGGCGACGCCGTTCATGTCGCCGAACAGGCGCATTCGACGTATCAGCGCTTCATCCTCGTGCAGCCACAACTGCAGGCCGTTCACACCTTTCTCGAGAACACCGTTCCAGGCATCGCCGGGTCGTCCGTATGGGCCGAAAAAATTGCTGGCTACGGCTTGCAGGAATCTGCCACGCCGTAACCGTTGACCACTATGACCGCCTCAGCGTCCCCGAATGCGCGGATCGAGCGCGTCGCGCAGGCCGTCGCCCAGATAGTTCACGCTCAGCACCGTTAGCGAGATCATGATGCCCGGCAGCATCACCCGTTCAGGATAGTCCTGCATCCTTGGAACCGCATCTGACAAGAGCTTGCCCCAGGTGGGGAAATCCGACGGAAAGCCGACGCCAAGGAAGGACAGCGCGCTTTCGGTGATGATGGCCGTGGCCAGCCCCAACGTGGCCGATACCACCACAGGCGAGATGACATTGGGCAGCAGGTGCCGCCGGATGATCGCGCCCGACGATGTGCCGATGGAGCGTGCGGCCAGAATGAACTCGCGCTCTTTCAGCGCCAGGATGTCGCCGCGCACGATCCGGGCGGTGGGCATCCAGTTGGTCAGGCCGATGACACCCACGATCAGAACGAACATGCCTGCCTCTGGCCCGCCGAACGTGCTGGTCAGTGGCTGGCGGAACAAGGTCACTGCCAGCAGAACCAGCGGCAGGATCGGCAGGGACAGGACCAGATCGGTAAAGCGCATGAGCCAGAAGTCGAGCCGCCGGAAATAGCCCGACAGAACCCCGATCAGTGTGCCGATCACAAGTGCCAGAAGCATCGCCGCCCAGCCCACAGCCATGGACACCCGTCCGCCCGCAATGATCGTGGCGAGGATGTCGCGCCCCAGGTTGTCGGTGCCCAGCGGGCGATGCCAGCCCGTCTTGGCCGTGCTGTCCCACAGCGCCACCCAGATGGGCCGCATGTCGCGGTTGCGGATGTCCAGCGCCTGGGCGTCGATGGTCCAAATGTAGGGGCCGAACAGAACGCCTAAAGTGACAAACATCAGGAACGCACCGCCGAACATCGCGCCCTTGTGGCGGCGGAACTGGTGCCAGACGTCGCGCCACTGGCTAGACGGAGCGGCCGTGACCGTCTTGTCCTGCAGGGCAGTGATGAATTCTGCGTCGGCCTCGGGACCGGAGGGGACGGGGTCAGTCATAGCGGATCCTCGGGTCGAGCACGCCGTAAAGCACGTCAGCGATCAGGTTGAACAGGACGATCAGGATGGCGAAAATGAATGTCAGCGTCATCACACCGGGCAGGTCATTCGCATAAAGCCATGTGAGCAGAAGCTGGCCAATGCCGTTCACCTTGAACACGTTTTCGGTGATGATTGCGCCGCCGAAGATGGCAGGCACACCCAATGCAATCACGGTCACCACCGGGATCATCGAGTTGCGCACCACATGGACCATGACCACGACGCTTTCTTTCAGCCCTTTGGCGCGCGCCGTGCGCACGTAGTCCTGGTTGAGGTTGTCGAGCATGGCGCCGCGCATGTAGCGCGAGATCTGTGCCGTGGTCTGGAGGGCAAGCACCATGACGGGCATGATCATTTGTTGGAATTGGATTTTAAAGCTGGCCCAATCATTGACCACATGGGTGGTGTCATAGATTGAGGGCAGCCAGCCCAGCGACACCGAAAAGATGACGATCAGCAGCGGACCAGTAAAGAAGGGCGGGATCGAAAAGCCGATCATCGTGATGAACGTGCCGGTCTGATCAAAGATCGAGTAGTGCCGGTAGGCCGAATAGATGCCGATCGGCAGGGCGATCAGGATGCCCACCACGTAAGCCAGCCCCACGACCCACAGCGTCTGCGGGAGCCGCTGCACAACGATGTCCATGACGGGTGAACGCGTCTGCCATGAAATCACGCGCTGCTTCCCTTCGGAGAACGATGTGCCGAACCAGTGGTCGATCAGCACTTGTGGTTCGATCCAGAAGAACTGGACCAGCCATTTCCAGTACTGGATGTACCACGCCTCGCCCAGACCCAGCGCCTGGCGCATCTTTTCCTTCACCTCGGGCGGGACGGTCAGGGGTACCTGTGCCATGGGATCGCCTGGCGCAAGTTGCAGTAGCCCAAAGATAACGAGGCTGATGAACAGCAGCGTCGGGATCGACAAGAGCAGTCTGCGGATGGTGTAGGTCAGCATGACACACAGGCCTCTTTTCGGGGTCTTATTGTTGTGGCGGTTTGGGGTGGGCAGACCTGCCCACCCCTGTGTTTCAGATCACTCGGTGCGATGCCAGTCCGCAATGTTCCACAGCTCGCTGTCCCACGAGTTCATGCGCACACCGCCCAATGTGTTGGAGCGGGCGGAGATGTCACCGCGGTGCGTCAGCGGGATCATGGCGCCGTTGGTCACCGCCATATCGTTCAACTCACGGCCGATACGGGCCCGCTCGTCCAGGTCCGAGGTTTGGGCCAGCGTGTTCCAGAGCGCGTCATACTCTTCCATGCAGAAGCGCGAGATGTTCTCACCCTGCCATTGGGTTGCCGGGCTCGGTGCCTTGTCGCAAAGCATGTTGGCCAGATACGCCTGCGGGTCAGTGCCCGAGAACGTGTTGGTGTACATCTCGACGTCGGCATAGAAGCGCTGGAACGTATCCGGGCTGCCCGCATCACCACCGAAGAACACGGATGCGTCGATATTGCGCAGCTCGGTTTCGATGCCAATCTGGCTCCACCAGTCCTTGATCAGCGCCTGGTAGTCCTGGCGGATCGAGTTTGTCGAGGTCTGGTACAGGATCGAGAGCGGCACGCCGTCTTTCTCGCGAATGCCGTCGCCGTTGGTGTCGACGATGCCCGCCTCATCCAGCATGGCGTTTGCGGCATCAATGTCCTGCGTGTCGCAGGTCAGCGTGTCGGAGTTATAGGCCGCGGGGGCGGGCACCCAGTTGCAGGTCACCTGACCACCGGCGCCATAGCCGATCTCGGCCAAGAGCACACGGTCAATCGCCAGCGACATCGCATTGTAAACGACCGGGTCCGACAGGAACGGGTGGGGCCGGATCACCGCACGCTCATCCGGGCCAAGGGCGGGGTCGGGGTTTGTGTTGTTCAGCATGATCCGCTCGACCGAGGGGCCAAAGCTGGTCATCAGCTCACCATTGCCCACGCTTTCCATCGTGGCCAGTACGTCAGGCGCCACTTGGAGGTTCCACGCGTAGTCAAACTCGCCCGTTTCCAGAACGGTACGCGCGGCACCCACCGCGTCGCCACCCCCCTTGAAATTGATCCGTGCAAAGGCGGGCTTGGCCGGGTCGCGGTAGTTGGGGTTGGCCGTCAGCGTAATCACGTCATTGGGGCGGAAGTCTTCCACCACGAACGGTCCGGTACCAATGGGGTTAAAGTTCTCTTCGGTGCAGGTGGGGGCTGCTGCGCCCACGCACTGCTCGAACTGCGCCTTTTGAATGACGGGGCTTTCGGCGCCACCGAAGGCGGCAAACGGATAAGGCGTTGGGCTGGTAAAGTTGATGACAACTGTCTGCGCGTCAGGCGTCTCGATGCTTTCGATGCCCTCGAACTTGGTGATCTGTGCACAACCGCCTTCGGGGTGCGTGCAGTACTCATAGGTGAATTTCACATCCTCGGATGTGAAGGGGGTGCCATCTGACCACAGGATACCTTCGGTGAGCGTCCACGTGATTGTCTTCAGGTCTTCGGAGATGCCGCCATTTGCCACGCTGGGAATTTCGGTGACGAGCCAGGGCTGGATTTCGCCATTTTCGTCGAACCGGATCAGCGGTTCGATCACCATAGACGACGCTTCGACTTCTTTTGTGCCGCCGGATAGAAAGACGTTCATGGTGGATGGTGCTTGCCAGTAGATGATGTTCACCTGCCCGTCCGAGCCGCGCTCGGCGAAGGCGGCGGGGGCCAGCGCGGTGGTGGCCACGGCACCCATCAGAATGGATTTCAGGGACATGTCATACTCCTTGTTGGACCGCAGGTTTGTCCTGCGCGTCAGTTTCGCACCGCATGGCGCGCGGTAAAGGTCCAGCCCAGGGAGGTGTAGACAACCATGTAACCCACGGTTTCCCCGTGATTTTTACTCTTGGCCCCCCAAGCGTGCGTTAATATCGAAACAGCTTTTGTCGAAAATGCAAGCGTTGCGTGCAGTCAACGAGGAATTTCGTAGGTCAATGTTTGACAGTGCCTGTCCCTTCGCCCACTGTTTGCAAAAGCCGAGCCAAAAAGGCTCAATCGCGGGGATACAAATGCTTGATCAGACCGATACGGCACCGATTGCGAATATCCAGAATCTGCGGGTTGAATTCCAGACCAAGGACGGGCCCGTCGTCGGGGTGGAGGATGTATCCTTTACCGTCAGTGCCGGAGAAACGGTCTGCATCGTTGGCGAGTCGGGCTCCGGCAAGTCGGTGTCGTCGCTGTCACTGATGCGCCTTGTCGAGTTTGGAGGGGGCGAAATCGCGGGCGGCCGCCTGTTGTTTGATCGAAAGGCAAAGGACGCCATCGACCTGGCCAGCACCGATCAGGACCTGATGCGCACCATTCGCGGCAACGAGATCGGCATGATCTTTCAAGAGCCGATGACTGCCCTCAACCCGGTTTTTACCGTGGGCCGCCAACTGACCGAAGGCTTGCGCTTGCACAAGAAGCTGAGCAAGGCCCAAGCCGAGGAACGTGCGCTCGCACTCTTGCAGCAGGTCCGCATCCCTGAACCGCAGCGCCGCCTCAAGCAGTATCCGCACGAATTGTCGGGCGGGATGCGGCAACGTGTTGTGATCGCCATGGCGCTTGCCTGTGAGCCCCGGCTGTTGATCGCAGACGAGCCGACGACTGCTCTCGACGTGACCATTCAGGCCGAGATTCTGGCTCTTATGGATCGGCTGAAGCGCGAAACCGGCACCGCGGTGATGTTCATCACGCACGACATGGCCGTCGTGGCGCAGATGGCGGACCGGGTTGTCGTCATGTTCCGCGGCAACAAGGTCGAAGAGGGGCCCGTTGCCGACATCTTCGAAAACCCGCAGCATCCCTATACCAAGGCGCTTTTGGCCGCTGTGCCCAAACTGGGCGAGATGCGCGGGAAGGCATATCCCGAACCGATGAAGCTGCTTGGCCGCGACCAGGCCGAGATTGCGCCGATCCCTGGAACCGAGGAGACGCTGCTGGAGGTGCGCAACCTGACCACGCGCTTTCCGGTCAAGGGCGGGTTCTTCCGTCGCACGGTCGCCAATGTTCACGCGGTCGAGGATGTGTCTTTTACACTGAATAAGGGCCAGACCCTGAGCCTTGTGGGCGAGTCGGGGTGCGGAAAGTCTTCGGCCGGGCGGTCCATTCTGCGGCTGGTCGAGCCGCAGTCGGGCGAGATTGTGCTGGATGGTCGCGACATCATGGCTTTGAACGAACGTGACCTGCGCGACGCGCGCCAAGACATGCAGATGATCTTTCAGGACCCGTTCGCGTCGCTGAACCCGCAGATGCAATTGTCGGACCAGGTTGCCGAGCCGATGCAGAATTACGGCATGTTCAAAGGCGACGAGGGCAAGAAGCGTGTCGAGATGCTGTTCGACCGGGTGGAGTTGCCGCGCAGCTTCATGCGCCGCTATCCGCATGAGTTATCGGGCGGTCAACGTCAGCGCGTCGCCATTGCCCGCGCGCTGGCCCTGAACCCCAAGCTGATCATCGCGGACGAGGCGGTGTCAGCCCTGGATGTGTCGGTGCAGGCGCAGGTGCTGAACCTGATGATGGAGCTGCAGGCAGAGATGGGTCTGTCGTTCCTGTTCATCTCTCACGACATGGCCGTTGTAGAGCGTGTCAGTCACCATGTGGGCGTCATGTATCTGGGCCGCATCGTCGAGATGGGGCCGCGGGCGCGCGTATTTGAGAACCCGCAGCACCCTTATACCCAGGCACTGATGAAGGCGGTGCCCATCGCTGATCCGCGCCGCCGCAAGGCCGAGAAGGACCTGAATTTCAAGCCGATCCCGTCGCCGATCCATCCCGTCGACTACGAGCCTGCGCCGTCGGAATACCGGGAAGTCGAACCCGGGCACCTGGTGCTGACGACCGACAGCGGTTATTGATCGCCCCGCAAAACAGCCGCATCCGCGTCAAGATCGGCGCGTGTCCGTAACGGCACCGCATCATGTGCAATGCGTAGCCCGCTGTCCGTGCTGACGATGTGTTTGGCCGATACGATGTCGCTGCTGTCATGCAGGGGTACCACGTTCAGATGCGCATGTGGCACACCGAATCCGTGCACGACGTAACCCACACGTTTCGGCGCAAAGGCCCGCATCATCCGTCGCCCCAACCTTCGCCCGACCACCATGATGTGCGCAGCCAAATCGTCGGGCATATCAGTGAAGTGGTCAATGTGGACCAGGGGAATCACCATGCACTCGCCCCGGTGCAGCGGTCGCAGGTTCATGAACGCCATGCACTGCGCATCGCGGTGCACAACGCTGGCCGGGGACGTGCCGGCCACGATTGCGCAGAACACGCATTGGGCATTGGTATGCTTCATCCTGCCGCTTCCTTGGCTTTCTGCTGGAGGTGGCGCCTGACTATGCGTAGGCTGAAGGCGTTTCAAACGGGATCCATATGACACGCAAGATGACGCCGCTTGAGCTGATGACAAAGCTCATCAGCTTTCCGACCGTGAGCCGGGACACGAACCTGCCCCTGGTGGATTGGGTCGAGGGGTATCTGGACGATCACGGCATCCGGGTTCATCGGTGTTATCATCCGGATCAGCCGAAGGCCGCGCTTTTTGCCCATGTGGGGCCGGAGGTTGAAGGTGCGGTGGTCTTGTCCGGCCACACCGACGTGGTGCCTGTTGATGGTCAGCCGTGGGATACGGACCCGTTTGTCGTGACCGAGCGCGACGGCAAGTATTTTGGGCGCGGCACCTGCGATATGAAAGGGTTCGATGCCCTGGCCCTGTGGGCGTTGGTCGAGGCGCATCATGCGGGCAAGCCCATGCAAATTGCGCTGAGTTTCGACGAAGAGATCGGCTGCCTTGGCGCGCCGCCCATGATTGCCGCGATGCAGGGTGTCGTGCCCAAGGGTGGCCCCGTTATTGTGGGTGAGCCGTCGATGATGAAGGTCGTCACTGGCCACAAGGGCGGGCAAGGTTTTGACACCCATGTGATCGGGTTTGAGGTGCATTCGTCGCTGCTGCCGCAAGGGGTGAGCGCGATCCTGGAGGGGGCGAAGATCATCGACTTCGCAAACCACCGAAATGCCGAGAATATGGCGGCCAAGCCGTCCGAGCTGGCGGCGATGTTCGACCCGCCGTTCACCACTTGGCACGTGGGGCAGGTCGCGGGCGGCACTGCGCATAATATCACGGCCAAGGATTGCCGGTTCTCCATGGATTTCCGGGCCGTGCCGGGCGACGACGTGGTCGCGCTGAAAGACACTTACCTCGCCCATGTGGCCGAGATCGAGAAGGGCATGCAGGCCGTCCATCCCGACACACGGGTCGAGATTGATGTCAGGTTCGAGGTGCCGCCCTTGACACCCGAGCAAGAGGGCGTCGCGGAGGGTCTGGTGCGGGCCATCACCGGCGACAATGGCACGCATGTGGTCAGTTACGGGACCGAAGCCGGGCAATTTCAGGCCGCGGGATACTCCGCCGTTGTCTGCGGGCCAGGCGATATTGCACAGGCGCATCAGCCCAACGAATTCATCACCGTGGCTCAGTTCGAGGCAGGCCATGCCTTCATGCGTGATCTGGTGGCGCGCGTTGCATAGCGGGCCGTTTTGTGACGCACAAAACCTCTGGAAATCGGCACGGTTTCCAGCAAGGCGCAGTTTTCCGTGTCGGAAAGCTGACGCAAACCGCGCCGGTTTGCGGTGACCGGGTTTCCCATCCGTGATGCCACACCGGTGACGTGGCCAGGCCCGCCACCTGCGGCAGCGGATGTGGTTGTGATCGGTGGTGGGGTCATTGGGGTCTGCACGGCGCTTTATCTGGCCGAGGCGGGACAGTCTGTTGTGCTTCTGGAAAAGGGCCGGATCGCGGGCGAACAGTCCAGCCGCAATTGGGGCTGGATTCGTCAACAGGGCCGGGATCCGGACGAGTTGCCGATCATGGTCGAGGCGAATGCCCTTTGGCGTGATTTGGCACAGCGGACAAATCTGGATATCGGCCTGACCCAAGGCGGTGTGACGTACCTTGCCAAAACCGAAGATGATCTGGCGCGCTACGGCGATTGGCTGCCCCATGCGCAAGCGCATGGTGTCGACAGCCGCCTTCTGACCAAGAAGCAAGTTGCGGAACTGATCCCCGGCATGGCGCGGCCTTATACCGGTGCGCTTTACACGGCGTCGGACATGCGGGCTGAGCCTTGGGTGGCTGTGCCCGCGCTGGCGGGTGTGGCCGCACGCGCCGGTGCAACGATCATTGAGGCCTGTGCCGTCCGTACGCTGGACATCGAGGCGGGCCGCGTTGCGGGCGTGATGACCGAGGCGGGGCGGATAAGGACGTCGCAGGTGGTCATGGCGGGCGGCGCCTGGTCTGCGCTGTTTTTGCGCCGCCATGGCGTGTCGATCCCGCAGCTGTCCGTTCGTGCCACCGTGGCCGCGACTGAACCGATGCCAATGGTCTATCCCGGTGGGGCCACCGATGACCGCATCGCGTTTCGCCCTCGGGCCGACGGCGGCTACTCCCTTGCGGCGGGTGGCTTCCATGAATTGTTCATCGGGCCGGACGCGTTCCGTGCCCTGCCCAAGTATGTGGCGCAATTGCGTGCCGATCCGTTTGGCACCCGTTTCTTTGCCAAGGCACCCAAAGGCTATCCCGATGCCTGGTCCACGCCGCGGAAATGGGACGCCGACGGCCCCAGCCCGTTCGAGGCGATGCGCATCCTCAACCCCGCGCCAAATGCGCGCAAAGTGTCACAACTGACCCGTGACTTCCACGAAGTCCTGCCCGGTCTCGGGCCCGTTAGGATCAAGACGGCGTGGGCAGGGATGATCGACACCATGCCCGATGTCGTCCCTGTCGTGGACCGGGTTGATGCGCTGCCTGGTCTGACGATCGGAACGGGGATGAGCGGGCACGGCTTTGGCATTGGCCCAGGCATGGGAAAGGTGCTGGCCGCTCTGGTCATGGGCAACGATCCGGGCCATGATCTGACACGGTTCCGCCTGAGCCGTTTCTCCGATGGCAGCAAGATGCGCCTCGGCCCCTCTGTCTGACAGGATCTGCCCCATGCCCATCAAGAACCGCCTCGCAGAAACCCATGCCGAGATCATTGGTTGGCGCCGCCACCTGCACGCCCATCCCGAACTTGATTTCGACGTGCATGAAACGGCTGCATTCGTGGTCGAACGGCTGCGCGAGTTTGGCGTCGACGACATCACAACGGGGGTTGGTAAGACCGGCGTGGTTGCCGTGATCAATGGCAAGACCGACACGAAAGGCCGCGTCGTCGGACTGCGCGCCGACATGGATGCGCTGCCAATCGAGGAGGCAACCGGGCTCGACTATGCCTCGAAGCATCCCGGCAAGATGCACGCTTGCGGCCATGACGGGCATACCTCGATCCTGCTGGGCGCCGCACAGTACCTGGCCGAGACACGCAATTTCGATGGCACTGTGGTGTTGGCCTTTCAACCCGCCGAAGAAGGCGGCGGGGGTGGCCGTGAGATGGTCAATGACGGGCTGATCGAGCGCTGGGGCATTCAGGAGGTGTACGGCCTGCACAACATGCCCGGCCTGCCGACAGGGCAGTTTGCCATCCGGTCCGGGGCACTTCTTGCCGCAGCCGATGAGTTCAAGCTGACCGTCACCGGGAAGGGCGGGCACGCAGCCGCGCCGCATCAGGCCATCGACCCCAATGTGGCTGCGGCACATATCATCCTCGGCCTGCAAAGCATCACGAGCCGGAACGTTGACCCGCTCGCCTCTGCCGTGGTGTCAGTGTGCGCGCTGCATTCCGATATCGACACACACAACATCATCCCCCACGTCACCCGCATGACCGGTACGGTGCGCGCCCTCGACCCCGACGTGCGCGACTTTGTGGAGGCACGGGTGAAAGAGATTGCCAGGGCAACGGCACAGGCCCACCAATGCGAGATCGACGTTGACTATACCGTCGGCTACCCCGCGACCATCAATCACGAAGAGCACACCGAATACGCCGCCGCTGCCGCGCGCGCTGTTGCGGGTGATGTGATCACCGATATTCCGCCGATCATGGCCGCCGAGGACTTCTCGTTCATGTTGAATGCCTGTCCGGGGGCCTACATCATGTTGGGTAATGGGGACGGGCCGATGGTCCACCACCCAGAATACCAGTTCGATGACGACGCGATCCCTGCCGGGGCCAGCTGGTTTGTCGAACTGGTCGAACAACGGATGCCCGCGCAGTAGTCACAGGATTTACGAATGCCCATCAAGAACCGTTTTGCCGAAATGCATGCCGACATCACCGCGTGGCGGCGCGACATCCACCAGCATCCAGAGATTCTGTTCGACACCCACCGCACCAGCGCACTGGTCGCCGAAAAGCTGCGCGCCTTCGGTTGCGACGAGGTGGTCGAGGGCATTGGCCGCACAGGGGTTGTGGGTGTGATCAAGGGCAAGACGGATGGCTCGGGTAAGGTGATTGGACTGCGCGCCGATATGGATGCGCTGCCGATCCATGAGCAGACCGGGGTCGAGTATGCCTCGCAAACGCCCAACGCCATGCACGCCTGCGGCCATGACGGACACACGGCGATGCTGCTAGGGGCCGCGCAATACCTGTCAGAGACGCGGAATTTCGATGGCACGGTCGTGGTCATCTTTCAGCCAGCAGAAGAGGGCGGCGGTGGTGGTCGCGAGATGTGCGATGACGGGATGATGGACCGTTGGGGCATCCAGGAAGTGTATGGCATGCACAACTGGCCCGGACGCCCTGTGGGCGAGTTTGCGATCCGCTCCGGACCGTTCTTTGCCGCAACCGATCTGCTGGAGATCGAGTTCGAGGGGCTGGGCGGCCATGCCGCAAAACCGCAGGATACAATTGACACGACCCTCATGGCCTCTCATGCGGTCACGATGCTGCAGTCCATCGCGAGCCGGAACGCCGATCCGATTGATCGCATCGTGGTGTCGATCACCTCGTTCCAGACATCGTCAAATGCGTTCAACGTGATCCCGCAGACGGTGCAGATCATGGGCACGGTCCGCACTATGAGCGCCGAGGTGCGCGACCTGGCCGAAAAGCGGGTGACCGAGATTTGCGAGGGCGTCGCACGCACCTTTGGCGGTGTGGCGCGGGTCAACTACAACAGGAACTATCCTGTGATGGTAAACCATGACGCCCAGACCGAGTTCGCGGCCGAGGTTGCGCGGTCAGTGTCGGGACAGTGTGACGAGGCACCACTAGTGATGGGCGGCGAAGATTTCGCCTTCATGCTGGAAGAACGGCCAGGCGCATACATCCTCGTGGGCAACGGCGACACGGCTATGGTCCATCACCCCGAATACAACTTCAATGACGAGGCTATCCCGGCGGGCTGCTCGTGGTGGGCCGAGATCGTTGAACAGAGGCTTCCACTGGCGTCGTGACGGTCGGGTGACGCTCCTGCGGGTGGCAGATCGCCCCACCCACCGTCCCGTCAGTCGCTCAGAAGGTTTTTGTAGATCGCGATGATGGCGTCTGCTTCCTGCTTGAGTTGGAAGTGGTCGATCATATGCGCGCGCGCCTGTTCGGACCATTGGGCGCGTTTGACCGGATCTGACAAAAGTGCTTGGGCCGCCTCGACCATCTGGTCGACGTCACCTGCGTCAATCAGCGTTCCGGTCTGGCCATCTTTCACCAATTCCTCGAACGCGCCCACGCGGGTCGCGATGGCGGGCGCGCCACATGCCATGGCCTCAAGTGGGGTGAGGCCGAACCCTTCCCACCGCTGCGGGGCGACGTAGATGTCGAGCGCCTGGTAAAAGCGCGGTGTCTCCCACACCGGCACTTCGGGCAGAAACAGCAAGCGGTCGCCGAGGCCAGCGCTTTGGACCCGCGCTTTGAGATCGTCGAGAAACGCCTGATCCTTATCCACGGCACGACCCATGACGATGGCGGCGGCATCCGGGTGATCGGCAAGAACGCGGATCATGGCATCGACGAAGACATCCGTACCCTTCTGCGCCCGGATGCGGCCAAAGCAACCCAAGAGCGGTCCGGCCGGCAGACCCAGTTCAGCCCGCAGCGCCGTCTTGTCCGGGTGGGGCGAAAACGTGTCCGTGTCGATGCCGTGATGGATCACGGTTGCTGGCCGTTCCAGATACTCCGCGGTCTTTGCCGAAGTGGCGATGACAGCATCCATGCGCCGGATCAGAGCCTTGGTCAGCCCGGTATGCTGGCGCTGGCTGGCTGAGGTAAAAAGCAGCTTGAGCCGTTTGCCGAGAAGCCCGCGCAGGGCGAGGCCCACAATCATTTCGACATTGCGGCGGGCATGCCAGACGCGCGGGCCAGAGGGGCCCTTGCGCGACATGCCGATCAGCCGGGACCAATGCACATTCGGAACCTCGTCCGGCATCTCGGGTGCGCAGGCGGTGATGGCGATGGACTGCGCCTGCAGCGGCACAAGCCGCGCCACGGTGGCTGTCACGCCCGACAGACGCCGTTTGAAATTGGGCGCGATGATGTCGATGTGGGCAAGTTCAGGCATGCGGCTCAATAGCGTGGTCGTCCATCAGCGAAAAGAGCCGCCCAGCAATCTGATCCAGCGCCTCGGTGCCTGTCGGGGCGAGGGGGCGGGCGTTGTTGGCAAGCTGTGCGGCGCGGCTGGGATGGGTCAGCAGCGTTTCGACCTCTGCCGCCAGCGCTGTACCGTCGCGGACTTCCACACTCGCGTCCTTCATCCGGAATGCGGCATAGGCTTCGGCAAAGTTGGCGTAGTGCGGCCCGTGCAGAATGGCCGTATGCGCGGCGGCGGGTTCGAAGGGCGTGTGCCCGCCAACATCGGAAAATGACCCGCCAAGAAACACCATGGGGCTGAGCGCGTACCACAAGTCCGTCTCCCCCATTGTGTCTGCCAGATAGACCTGGGAGTCCGCGTCCAGATCACTGCCCGCACTGCGCTGCGCGACGCTCAGCCCCGCCTTTTTGATGAGGGCCAGAATGTCATCGGCCCTTTCGGGGTGGCGCGGCACGAGGATCAGGCACAGGTTGGCGTGCGCCCGCAGCAGCGTCTTGTGCGCGGCGAGCACGTGTTCTTCCTCGCCCGGATGGGTCGAGGCGGCGACCCAGACGGGGCGACCGGCAAGCCCGTTGTGGGCAGAATCCAGCGCCTGCGATGTCACGCGCGGGGCGCCGAGGATGGATTTCAGATTGGTGCCTTGCTCGGCTGCATCCAGTCCCATGTCGCGCAAATGATCCCGGCTGCGGCGGTCCTGGCAATGGGCCCAGACAATGCCGCGCAGCACATAGGCAGCAGTGCCGGGGTACTTCTTCCATCCGGCGGCACTGCGATCGGACAGGCGGGCGTTGAGAAGTGCGACCGGCAGGTCCCGTTCTGCACACAGGTTCAGAAGGTTTGGCCAAAGCTCGGATTCCACAAGAACGCATAGGTCCGGACGCCAGTGTGCCAGAAAGCGGGTGAGGGGGCCGATCCCATCCAGCGGGCTGAACTGATGCATGGCGGTTTCGGGTAACCGGGGGGCAACCGCTTCTGCCGATGTTGCAGTGCCGGAGGTCAGCAGGATCTGTGTGCCGGGCGCGACATCGCGGATGCGGGCCAGTAGGGGGAGGACCGACTTCGCCTCGCCCACCGACGCGCCGTGAAACCAGATCAGCGGCCCCAGCGGTCGCTCGAGCGTGGCATGTCCCAGCCGTTCATGGGCACGGTGTACAGGCACGCCTGAGCGCCGCAGCTTTCCTACGGCAGAGCGCGCAGCAAAGGGCAAAGCGACCGCGCTGAGCGCGCGGTAAAGCCGGTAAAGGGCCGTGGGCCGCATTGTAAGGTTAGCCGCCCGTGTGGCTCATGTGGCGTGGCATCTGCCCGTCCAGCCGTTGGCGGGAATAGTCGAAATCATGCCCCTTGGGCTTGAGAGCGATGGCGGCTCGGATGGCTTCTTCCAAAGCGCGGTCGTCGTTGGGGAAGTCCCGCAGGGGCGCACGCAGGTCGGCCATGTCTTCCTGGCCAAGGCACATATAGATCTCTCCCGTGCACGTGATCCGCACGCGGTTGCAGCTTTCGCAGAAATTGTGGCTCAACGGTGTGATAAAGCCGATCTTTTGCCCCGTTTCCTCCAGCCTTACATATCGCGCGGGACCGCCCGTGCGTTCGGCGAGGTCGGTGACTGTGTAGTGCTCGGCATAACGGGCGCGCACGTCCTTGAGTGACCAGTATTGGCCAAGACGGTCCTCGTTGCCGATGTCGCCCATCGGCATAACCTCGATCCAGGTCAGGTCCATGTCACGCTCAGCGCACCATTGGGTGATCTTCGGCAACTCGTCTTCATTGAACCCTTTGAGCGCCACAGCGTTCAGTTTCACCCGCAGGCCTGCGGCTTGCGCCGCATCAATGCCGCGCAGCACTTGGGGCAAGCGGCCCCAGCGTGTTATGTCCGAGAATTTCTGTTCATCCAGCGTGTCGAGCGACACGTTCACGCGGCGGACGCCCGCAGCGTAAAGGTCCTTGGCAAAGCGTTCGAGCTGACTGCCATTGGTGGTCAGCGTCAACTCCTTGAGCGTGCCGGCTTCCAGATGGCGACCCATGCTGTTGAAGAACGTCATGATATCGCGACGGACCAGCGGTTCGCCGCCGGTGATCCGCAGTTTTTCAACGCCGAGACCAACAAAGGTCGAACACATGCGATCCAGCTCTTCGAGCGTCAAAAGCTCTTTTTTCGGCAGGAAGGTCATGTTTTCCGACATGCAATAGACGCAGCGGAAATCGCACCGGTCGGTGACGGATACACGCAGGTAGGTAATCGCGCGCTGGAAGGGGTCGATCAATGGGGCGGTCATAAGATAGTGGTAGGCATGGCGCGTCCCTCTCGCAAGGGGGGATTGCCGAATAAGGGACCAAAGTCGAGGTGGAAGCGATGCGATGGATGATGTTGGGGGTATGTGGTCTGGCACTTTCGGCCTGTGACGTCGTCCCGCAATGGGCAGGCGGGACGCGGCCTGCAGCGGTTGTGGCGGATGATGCCGTGTCAGAGAGCCCCGATTGTGCGGTCGAACCTGCGGACGAGGTGACAGAGGAGACACCCGTGGCCGAAGTCTCCATCGGCACGCTGGGCCGTACGGTGGCGTCTCTTGGCAACGCGGCGGAGCCGGGGCTGTGGTTGAAAACCCCGCTCGTGTCGGTCGAACAGTCCGGGCGTGTGTACTATGATGCTACAAACACAACTGTGGATGTGACCTTGATCCCGATTGATGGGCCCGCCACGGCTGGCAGCCGGTTGTCGCTGGCGGCCATGCAAGCGCTGGGTGCGCCGCTCACCGGGCTGCCTGAGGTGGATGTGTTTGGCGCGTAACGGTTTTCTGACACAGAAAACCCGTGGAAACCGGCGCGGTTTCCAGCGCGGTACCTGCTTGCCGCCTGGGAAAGCCCACGGAGTTCGCGTCGAACTCCGCCTAGAGGTACTTCCCAGCCTCTTTCCGCGCGAAGGGTTTCATCGCGTCGCCATGTTTGTTTAGGAACGCTGTCGCGCGCGGAACATCGTGCTTTGACAGTTCACGCAGCCACCACGCAATGGCCTTTTGAATGAACCAGGTGTGGTCGGGCACGTAACCGGCTGCCCACTCCAGGACTTGTTCCCGGATGGCGATGTCCTGTGGTTTGGGGTTGTTCTGCTTGGTCCACGGCAGGGTGATGACAAGGGCCGCGCGCCGCGTCCACATGTGATCGGAACTGGTCCACAACGCGACCTGATCGACGCGGGCAGGGTCGGCCACCAGCCGCTTCTGACCTGCCATACAGGCGTGATCGGCAATGGCCCAACTGTCGAAATCGGGCACCCAGGACGTGATCAGATCCCAGACCGCCTCATCCGGTCGTATCCGTGCTTGCGTCAGCAGTTTCGCGGCAGTCACCCGCGCCTCGTAGACGTCGGTTTGCCAAAGGGCATCCGCAAGTGCCACGCGATCCGGCACGTCCAGACTTTGACGCCAAGATTTTGTCAGATCATTCAAAACTGGGTTCGGCACCCCCAGATGCAGGCGGTCCGACTTGTGATAGGCTTTAGCCCCCTTCGCCCGCTCCGCGTCGGCGTGGGCGGAGATCTCCGCCATTGCCTCCTTGGGTGTCATTCCACGGTCACGGACTTGGCCAGGTTCCGGGGCTGGTCCACATCCGTGCCCTTTGCAACGGCAGTGTGATACGCTAGAAGTTGCGCGGGCAGAGCATAGAGGATAGGGGCCACGATGTCCGGACAGTCGGGCATCGCGATCTCGGCCCACACGCCGTCACCAGCCTCGGCAATCCCGGCAGCGTTCGATACCAGCACGACCTTGCCCTTGCGCGCCATGACTTCCTGCATGTTCGAGACGGTCTTGTCGAAGAGGCCATCTTTCGGAGCCATGACCACAACCGGAACATGCTTGTCGATCAGCGCGATGGGGCCGTGTTTCAGCTCACCTGATGCGTAAGCTTCGGCATGTATATAGCTGATCTCCTTGAGCTTCAGCGCACCTTCAAGCGCGAGAGGATACATGACGCCACGCCCCAGGAAAAGAATATCGCGCGCTTCGGCCAGCTTGCGGGCTGTCGCCTGCATGACACTGCTGCGCTCGATGCCATGCGTCATCAGGGCCGGAAGGCTGCGCAGTGTCGATACGTGATCGGCAAAGGTCTCTGCATCAATCGCGCCCCGATCTTTGGCCGCGCGCAGGGCGAGCATCAGCAGGACGGTAAGCTGGCAGGTGAAGGCCTTTGTCGAGGCCACACCGACCTCGACCCCAGCGTGGATCGGCAGGGCCAGATCGCTTTCGCGCGCAATCGAGCTTTCGGGGACGTTGATCACCGACACGATCTTGTCCGCCTTGCCCTCGCAATAGCGCAGGGCGGCGAGCGTGTCCGCCGTTTCGCCCGACTGGCTGACGAACAGCGCCAGCGTCCGGCCCGGAACGGGCGGCTCGCGGTACCGGAATTCCGATGCGACATCGACCTCGACTGGCAAGCGCGCCACTTGTTCAAACCAGTACTTCGCGGTCAGGCAGGCGTAATATGCGGTCCCGCAGGCCACCATTGTCAGCCGATCAATGGCTGTGAAGTCGATGCCGGGATCGGGCAGGGTGATCTCCCCATCCGTGCCCAGATAGTTGGCGAGCGTGTTGTTCAGCACGGCAGGTTGCTCGGCGATTTCCTTGGCCATGAAATGCTTGTGTCCGGCCTTGTCGATACGCGCCGCATCGATCTGGATTTGGCGGACGGCGCGGTTGGCGAGCGTTCCGTTGGCGTCGCGAATCTCGACGCCCTGACGTGTCACGACGGCGCGGTCGCCTTCCTCAAGATACGTGATGCGGTCGGTCAGCGGCGCAAGCGCGATGGCATCCGAACCCACGAACATCTCGCCCTCTCCATACCCGATAGCCAGCGGAGAGCCCTTGCGCGCGGCGACGATCAGGTTGTCCTGCCCGTCAAAGAGAAAGGCGAGGGCGAAAGCGCCCTCCAGCCGGTCTACGGTCTTAAAAGCGGCCGCGACGGGCTCCATCCCTTGCTGCATGTGGTGATGCGTCAGCAGCGCGACGGTTTCCGTGTCCGTTTCGGTTTCGAACCCGATCCCGGCCTTGGCCAGCTCGGCTCGCAACTCGCGGAAGTTTTCGACAATTCCGTTGTGCACGACAGCCACCGCACCTGCGCGGTGGGGGTGGGCATTGCCTTCGGATGGTCCCCCGTGCGTGGCCCAGCGGGTGTGACCTATGCCGGCCTTGCCGGGCAGGGGGTCATGCACCAGCTTGTCGCTAAGGTTCACCAGCTTGCCGACGGCACGGCGGCGATCCAGCGTGCCGCCGTTGATCGTGGCGATGCCAGAGCTGTCGTAGCCGCGATACTCCAACCGCTTCAGCGCCTCGACCAAGATGGGCGCGACCTCATGGTTGCCCAGAACGCCTACAATTCCGCACATTTAGCTGCCTCTGCTCTGACGGGCCTTTTTGGCCTTCAATATCTCAAACAATTTGCGGGCCATGCCCGGTTTCTCGACCTGAGGGGCGCGCGCGATGGCCAATGCGCCATCATCCACGTCGGATGTAATGACCGAGCCGGAGCCGGTCATTGCCTCATCGCCCACAGAAACGGGTGCAACCAGCATCGTGTTCGACCCGATAAAGGCGCGCGCGCCAATCTCGGTCCGGTGCTTCATCACGCCATCGTAGTTGCAGGTGATGGTGCCCGCGCCAATATTGCTGGCCTCGCCCACCGATGCGTCGCCGATATAGGAGAGGTGATTGACCTTGGCACCGGTTGCCAGTGTGGCGTTCTTCACCTCGACGAAATTGCCGATACGCACGCCCTCGGCCAACTCCGCACCGGGGCGCAGTCGCGCATATGGTCCCACGATCGCGCGGCGCGACACGTGGCACCCTTCCAGATGCGAAAAGGCGCGAATGGTTGCGCCGCTTTCGACCGTCACACCAGGTCCAAATACCACATTCGGCTCAATCAGCGCATCGCGCCCGATCACCGTGTCAAAGGACAGGTAAACAGTTTCAGGCGCCATCAATGTCACGCCGCCATCCAGCAAAGTGGCCCGCGCGCGTGCCTGAAAGATTGCGTCGGCTCCCGCCAGGTCGGTGCGGCTGTCGACGCCCAGTGTCTCTGCTTCGTCACATTTGATGGCTGTGACGCTGAGCCCTTTTGCGTTCGCCAGTTCCGGCACGGCGGTCAGGTAATACTCGCCCGAGGCGTTGTCGTTGGTGACCTCCGACAGCATGTCGAACATGACCTTTGCGTTGCACGCAATCAGCCCGCTATTGGTGAAGCGTATGGTGCGCTCTTCTTCCGTCGCATCCTTGTACTCAACGATCTTGACCAGCCGGTCGCCGTCCATGACCAGACGCCCATAGCGCGGCTGCACTTCTGCAATGTCAAAGCCCAAGACCACGATGTCATGGGTTTGCCGGGCCTCCACCATACGCGAAAGTGTCTCAGGCTGTAGAAAGGGTGTGTCTCCAAACAGAACCACCACATCGCCGTCGAATCCGTCCAGCGCGCCACGCGCCTGATCCACGGCGTGGCCCGTGCCAAGCTGTTCTTTCTGGATCACGACCTCAATCGAGGGGTCATATGCGAGAGCGGCAGCTTGCACCTGCTCTGCGCCGTGACCC
This sequence comes from Tateyamaria sp. syn59, assembly GCF_007995245.1. Classification (GTDB taxonomy): domain Bacteria; phylum Pseudomonadota; class Alphaproteobacteria; order Rhodobacterales; family Rhodobacteraceae; genus Tateyamaria. Next base: position 342,414 of record NZ_VCBA01000002.1, on the reverse strand, counting down.
GCCACAACGATTGTCCGCGCAGGATCAAGGGCCGCGCTCGTTTGCAGGGCGTGGTGCAGCATGGGCGCACCGGCAATGGGGTGGAGGACCTTGGGCAGGTCCGATTTCATCCTCGTGCCTTTGCCTGCGGCCAGGATGATGAGTGCGACGCTCATGGCTTTCTCTTTGTGTTTTTGTTTGGCCCTGTTTATCCGCTGGGGGCAAAGGCGCAAGCGGGCGGGCCATCAAACATGGTTTCGGCCTGCAACAGAAAAGGGCGGTCATCCGCCGGAAAGGCGGGTATGGCGGCAGTGATTTTCGACCTTGACGGGACCTTGGCGGATACAAGCGGCGATCTGCTGGCTGCCGCCAACCACTGCTTTCGCGACATGGGGCTGGGCGATGTGCTAGGGCCAGAGGACGCGGGCGTGGCCCTGCGCGGCGGGCGGATGATGCTGCGCACCGGGCTGGCGCGTATGGACCGGATGGATGACGCAGTAGTGGATCGCTATTACCCCGTCCTGCTCGAAGCCTATGCCGCCGACATTTCCAGCCGCACCACACTCTATCCCGGCGTGATGGACAGTATCGCTGTGCTCAAGGATCACGGCTACGCCATCGGCATTTGCACCAACAAACCCGAGGGGCTGGCGGAACAATTGATGCAGGATCTCGGCGTGCGCGATGCCTTTGGCAGTCTGGTGGGGGCCGACACCTTACCCGTGCGCAAACCCGATCCCGAGCCACTGTTTGAGGCGACGCGGCGGCTGGGAGTCGATCCAAACGCCTGCCTGCTGGTCGGCGACAGTGACACCGACCGCAACACGGCGCGCGCTGCAGGCGTGCCGTCGATCCTTGTCACCTTCGGCCCGTCCGGAGAGGACATGGCGGCGCTTGAGCCAGAAGCGCTGCTGGATGACTTCGCCGCGCTGCCCGCGGTGGTCGCAGCGCTGCGTCCGCTGGGATAACCATCAGTTGCGGTTTCAGTTTCCGAAATCGGGCACCCGTACCTTGACGGGACCCGCGCCGCATTTCACAAACAGACCATGACAGAGCGTTTCACAGGCAATTTCACCCAGCAGGAACCGATCCCCGAAGCCGGGATCGAAGCCGCCGTCGCCGTCATGCGGCATGGCCGCCTGCATCGTTACAACACCGGCCCGGACGAGCTGTCCGAAACCGCGCTTCTGGAACAGGAATTCGCGGCGACCGTTGGATCGCAATACTGCCTCGCTGTCGCCTCTGGCGGATACGCGATGGCCACCGCCTTGCGTGCGGTTGGGGTCAAGCCAGGCGACAAGGTGCTGTCCAACGCCTTCACGTTGGCACCTGTGCCGGGGGCCATCGCGTCACTTGGCGCAATCCCAGTTTTTGTCGGCGTCACCGAAAGCCTGACCATCGACCTGGACGACCTTGAGGCAAAACTGGGCGAGGCTCGTGTCCTCCTTTTGAGCCATATGCGCGGGCATATCTGCGATATGGACCGCCTGATGGCAATGTGCGATGCAGCAGGTGTGACAGTGATCGAGGATTGCGCGCATACCATGGGCGCGGCGTGGAACGGCACGCCTTCGGGGCGGCACGGTGCCATCGGCTGCTATTCCTGCCAGACCTACAAACACGTCAACTCGGGTGAGGGCGGGTTCCTTGTCACCGACGATCCGCACCTCGCGGCCAAGGCGGTGATGCTGTCCGGCAGCTACATGCTCTACGAACGCCACCTCGCCGCCCCGCCCAAAGAGGCGTTTGACGACATCAAGTACCACACACCCAACATCTCGGGCCGCATGGACAACCTGCGTGCCGCTATCCTGCGCCCGCAAGTGGCCGATCTTGCGACGCAATGCCAGCGCTGGAACGACCGCTACTATGCACTGGAAAACGGCCTGCGCGACACGCCCGGTCTGACAGTCATTGACCGGCCCGAAGCGGAGACCATCGTCGGCTCCTCCTTCCAGTTCCTCCTGCTCGATTGGGCCGCGTCCGCCGTTCGTGATGTGGTGGCCAAGTGCGCGGCGCGGGGGGTCGAACTGAAATGGTTTGGCGCAGCCGAACCCGTCGCCTTCACCAGCCGCTATGACAGCTGGCGCTATGCGCCGTCAAAACCCATGGCCGCAAGCGACCGGGTTCTGGCGGGCATCGTCGATCTGCGCGTGCCGCTCACCTTCAGCCTCGAAGACTGCGCGCTGATCGCCCGGATCATTCGGGATGAAGTGTCGCGCGCCCACAACCGTAGCCTCGCCTAACCCAACGCATTTCCGCTGAAATCTCGTGTCCGGACACGAAATCCCGTGCGTCCGGGCATGGCGATGGTAGAAATTGATGCACCACATGCGGCCTGTGTCAGGCAGCACGTCATTTCATCAAGTCATCGATCATGCGCCAAGAAAAGAAATCCGAAACGCTCGAAGTCCGGGTCAGCCTCAGTGAAAAATCCGCCTTTGCCGCCCGTGCGGCAGCGCGCGGTGAATCCATGAGTGCTGCCCTGCGCCGAATGATTGCCGAAGATGCCGTGCCTCAACTTGTACCCAAGGAGGCCCCCATGAGAACCAGACTAGCCTTTGCCAGCGCGCCTGTCGTGCTGACCATATTGATCCTCGCCACCGTATCGCTTGTCGGTGCAGAGGCGGACACGCGCACCGACTTCAAAGGTAATTTCCGCGGAAAGGACGCCAACCGCGACGGCGTCCTTGATCGTGAGGAACTGATCGCCGTCATGGCCCACCGCATCGCCGAAGTCGATGTGCCGCCCGTTTGCAAAGGCACGCAGTGGGAAGAGCGCTGGAACGCCACGCCCGAGATGCTGGCGGACGGCCATATGGAGTTTTACGACGGCAACGGCGACGGCGTGGCCACGCTCAGCGAATACATCTCCGCCTATGAAGCGAAACGCGGCGCCGAGTTCACCGAAGCTGACGCCGACGGCAGCGGATATATGGACGCCCAGGAAATGGTCGCCGCATACCAAGTGGATGAGGTAAAGATACATACCGAATGCCGCGCGGCCATCGGCATGCACGGGTCCGAGACTGTTCCCGAGATCATCGAATTTCTCGACACTGACAAGGATGGCAAAGTCAGTATGCGCGAATTCATGGATCACTGACCGGGACTCGACATATCAACCCTCTCCCGCTATTTATGAACAAGCGTTCAATTTACGGGTGAATATCGGGGGAGGGCCCATGTTCCACGCATCCATGGCATTCGATCTGAACGAAGACGTCGGCGCTCTGCGCGAGATGGTCCATCGCTGGGCGCAGGACCGTGTCAAGCCGATGGCGGCCAAGATCGACAGTGAAAACGACTTTCCGTCTGAGTTGTGGCCCGAGATGGGCGAATTGGGCTTACTCGGCATCACCGTCGATGAAGAGGATGGCGGGGCAGGAATGGGATACCTCGCCCACACCGTCGCCATCGAAGAGATCGCGCGCGCCAGTGCGTCGGTCTCGCTCAGCTACGGTGCGCATTCGAACCTCTGCGTGAATCAGATCAAGCTGAATGCAACGCCAGAGCAGAAGGCAAAGTACCTGCCGGGGCTTGTGAGCGGCCAGCATGTCGGTGCCCTTGCCATGTCCGAGGCGGGCGCAGGCTCTGACGTCGTGTCGATGAAGCTGCAGGCCGAAAAGCGCAACGACCGCTTCATTCTGAACGGCACCAAATACTGGATCACCAACGGCCCCGACGCCGACACGCTGGTTGTGTACGCCAAGACGGATCCCGAGGCCGGACCGCGCGGCATGACCGCCTTTCTGATCGAAAAAGAGATGAAAGGCTTTTCCACCTCGCCGCATTTCGACAAGCTGGGGATGCGCGGGTCGAACACGGGCGAGTTGATTTTTGAAGACGTCGAAGTCCCGTTTGAAAACATCCTGGGCGAAGAGGGGCGCGGCGTGGCCGTGCTCATGTCCGGGCTCGATTACGAGCGGGTCGTGCTGGCGGGCATTGGCCTCGGCATCATGGCGGCTTGTTTGGATGAGGTCATGCCATACGTCAGCGAGCGCAAACAGTTCGGCCAGCCCATCGGGAACTTCCAGCTGATGCAAGGCAAGATCGCGGACATGTATACGGCCATGAATTCAGCTCGCGCCTATGTCTATGAAGTGGCGAAAGCCTGCGACCGGGGCGAGGTGACACGCCAGGACGCGGCAGCCTGCTGCCTCTACGCCTCTGAAGAGGCGATGAAGCAGGCGCACCAGGCGGTGCAGGCCATGGGCGGTGCAGGGTTCCTGAATGATGCACCCGTCGCCCGCATCTTCCGCGACGCCAAGCTGATGGAGATCGGTGCCGGCACGTCCGAGATCCGACGCATGCTTGTGGGCCGCGAACTGGTTTCGGCCATGTTGTGATGCCGCGGCAGGTCGTCATCACCACGGCTGTGCTTGTTGTTCTGGCGGCCCTTGGCGGGTTCTGGCTGGGCCAGCGGCAAGTCACCCTCGACGCGAGCGGCGTGATCGAATCCGTGGCCGACGCCCATGTGGCCCAGCACGGTGGCGACCGCAGTCAGTGCGTCGGCTGGCCGGGTGAAGACGGGGCCGTGTTCTATGTGCGCTGTGCCGGAATACTCTACGCCGTCGACCGCTGGGGCAGCCTGTCCGTCGTGGATCAGGAGGGCGGCATATGAACATGGCTGCCCAATGCCTCGACCATCTGTCAGACAAGGTCGCAATCATTGATCTGTCGGGTGACGCGCCTGCGAATGTCACCTTCGGTGATCTGACCGACATGGTGGATGACCTCGCTCGCGCGCTGCAGGCGCAGGTTCAGTCCGGCGACCGTGTGGGCGTGCTGTTGTCGCAGACGCCGTGGTGCGCGGCAGCTCATCTCGCGATCTGGAAAATCGGCGCGATTTCAGTGCCTTTGTTCAAGTTGTTCAAGAAAGACGCCCTGCGAACACGCATTGAAGACGCAGGCGCAGCACTGGTGCTGACCGACGCAGAGGGTACTGCATTGGTCGGCGATCTCGCAACATGCTGGATCACAGATGAGGCCGGTATCCCCGGTAATCCGATGCCCTTCGCGCCTGTCACAGCGGACACGCCTGCCGTGCTGATCTACACATCCGGCACCACCGGCGCACCCAAGGGCGCGTTGCATGGGCATGGCGTGCTGGACGGGCATCTGCCGGGCGTGCGGCTCAGCCACGACGATCTGGGCCAACCCGGTGATTGCCTTTGGACGCCAGCAGACTGGGCCTGGATCGGCGGGCTTTTTGACGTGCTGATGCCGGGACTCACCATGGGCGTGCCAGTCGTTGCGTCGCGGATGCGCCGGTTTAACGTCGATGAATGCATCAAGATCGTCGCGCAGGCCTGTGTCAAAAACGTATTTTTTCCACCAACCGCACTGAGGATGCTCAAAGCGGAAGGTGCCGACATCGCCGGCCTGCGCTCGGTCGCGAGCGGTGGCGAGCCTCTGGGTGCGGAAATGCTCGCTTGGGGACGCGACGCGCTTGGCGTGACGATCAACGAATTTTACGGGCAGACTGAATGCAACATGGTGGTGACCTCTTGCGCCGCCCGCTACCAGACAAAACCGGGCTGCATGGGGCGCGCCGTGCCGGGGTTCGACGTTGCCGTCATTGATGCCGATGGCAACATAACGGACGGAGAGGGCGACATAGCGGTCAAGCGTGGCGCGCCGTCCATGATGCTGGAATACTGGAAACGGCCCGACGAAACCGCAGCAAAGTTTCGCGGCGACTGGATGCTCACAGGCGATCGCGGCCAACAAGACGGAGAAGGCATCCGCTTTGTCGGACGGGATGATGACGTCATCACTTCGGCAGGATACCGGATCGGCCCGGCCGAGATCGAAGACTGCTTGCTGACGCACCCGGATGTTGCGACCGCCGGTGTGGTGGGCAAGCCCGACCCGCTGCGGACAGAGATCGTAAAGGCGTATGTCGTGCCGAAAGAGGGGCGCACGCCAACTGGCCGCGCCTTGCAAGATCACGTCAAAGAGCGTCTGGCAAGCTATTCATATCCAAGGGAAATCGAATTTGTAGACGCCTTGCCCATGACGGTCACGGGCAAGGTCATTCGCAAGGAACTCAAGGCCCGCGCCGCACAGGAGGCGCAGGCATGACGCGGTCCTCCGGCTCAGAACTTCCGTACATAGGCGAAGTTGAGCACGATGGGATCAATCTCGGCGGTGCCGATCTGTGCGCCGTTCAGGGTCACATCGGTGTCGATGTCGATCCAGCGGATGTTGGCCCGGAAGGCGTCCTGCGGGCTGAAGGCGTAGTCCACACCGGCCTGTACGGCGACACCCCAGCTGTTGTCCAATTCAAGGTTCCCGAGGTCCGACTGCTCGTCGAAGAAGGTGGTGTAGTTCACGCCAAGGCCAACATAGGGCTTCCACTTGGTGTCGGTCGGGAAGTGGTAGTTGACCGACAGTGTCGGCGGCAGGTGATTGACCGATCCGGCAAAGCCGACACCGGCAAGGTCTATGTCATGCTCGAACGGGGTCGCGGCCAGCAGTTCGATGCCCACGTTGTCCCAGATGAAATATTCGCCGGTAATGGTCAGGGCATAGCCGTCGTCGATGTCGGCTTCGGCGCCGTTCAGGATGCCGTTCCCGGACTTGGGAAAGACACCGCCCACCCCGACACCCAACGTCCAATCGCCCTGGTTCTGCGCGAACGCGCCCGTGGTCAGAGCGGCAAGGGTCAGGGCAGCGGTGGTGATGCGGAGAGTGTTTTTCATGTTCTTGTCCAATCACGTCGTTATGTGGGGACAAGTCTCTCAGACCTTTGGATGATCCGCGTTGATGCAGGTCAAACGGCGTATCGAAAACGCGGTGTTTATCCTCTTAGATCAAGACCGAACGCAGGAGACGCACAATGCGCCTGACCTCCTCCGCCTTGCCGGGGTCCGACCAGTTCCGAAGCAATCGGGAGGCGCACCTTGCGGCGCTGGCAGATGTACGCGCCGCCGCCGAACAGGCGGCAGCTGGCGGAGGGCAGAAATCACGTGACAGGCATGTGAGCCGCGGCAAGATGCTGCCGCGCGACCGGGTCGCCAACCTGCTGGATCCAGGCTCTCCGTTCCTTGAGGTCGGCGCCACGGCGGCCCATGGCCTTTACGACGGCGCGGCTCCCTGCGCGGGCGTTGTCGCGGGCATCGGCCGCGTGATGGGGCACGAGGTCATGGTTGTCTGCAACGACGCCACGGTGAAGGGCGGCACCTACTACCCAATGACCGTCAAAAAGCACCTGCGCGCGCAGGAGATTGCCGAGCAGAACCATCTGCCTTGCATCTACCTCGTCGACAGCGGCGGCGCAAACCTGCCCAACCAGGACGAGGTGTTCCCGGACCGCGACCACTTCGGCCGCATCTTCTTTAACCAGGCGCAGATGAGCGCCAAGGGCATCCCGCAGATCGCAGTGGTTATGGGGTCGTGCACTGCTGGCGGGGCCTATGTTCCGGCCATGTCCGACGTGACGATTATCGTGAAAGAACAGGGCACCATCTTTCTGGCTGGTCCGCCGCTGGTCAAGGCGGCGACGGGCGAGGTGGTGAGCGCCGAGAATCTTGGTGGCGGCGACGTCCATACGCGCCTGTCGGGCGTGGCGGATTATCTTGCCGAAGATGACGCGCACGCCTTGGCATTGGCGCGGCGCGCCATCGGTAATCTCAACCTGCGCAAGCCGGACACGGTGGTCCTGCACAGCCCCGAGGAACCGGCCTACGACCCCGAAGAAATCTTGGGCGTCGTGCCTGCAGATCTGCGCACGCCCTATGACATACATGAGGTGATCGCCCGCATTGTCGATGGCTCCCGCTTCGACCCGTTCAAGGCGCGCTTTGGCGAGACGCTGGTCTGCGGGTTCGCCCACATCAAAGGTGTGCCCGTCGGGATCATCGCCAACAATGGCGTGCTGTTTTCGGAAGCAGCCCAAAAGGGCGCGCATTTCGTGGAACTGTGCAGCCAGCGGAAAATCCCATTGGTCTTCCTGCAAAACATCACCGGCTTCATGGTTGGCCAGAAATACGAAAATGAAGGCATCGCACGGCACGGGGCCAAGATGGTGACAGCGGTGGCCACCACGTCCGTGCCCAAGGTCACGATGCTGGTCGGCGGCTCGTTCGGCGCAGGCAATTACGGCATGGCGGGCCGCGCCTATTCCCCGCGCTTCCTTTGGTCGTGGCCGAACTCCCGCATCTCGGTCATGGGCGGCGCGCAGGCGGCAGGTGTGCTGGCAACGGTCAAGCGCGACGGGATCGAACGGGCAGGGGGCACATGGTCGGCGGATGAAGAGGCGGCCTTCAAACAACCCACCATCGACATGTTCGACGAACAATCCCACCCGCTCTACGCCTCCGCCCGGCTCTGGGACGACGGCGTGATCGACCCGCGCAAGGCGCGTGACGTATTGTATCTGAGCCTGAGTGCCGCGCTGAATTCCCCGATTGGGGAGACACGCTTTGGCGTGTTCCGGATGTGATGTCGGGATTTTCTGGGCATATCGAAGATGCGTTTTCTTTTAAAGACCGCGGGATCGCACTCATGTTGACAAACATAGAAGGACATCCTCGCGTCGGCATGCGGCTCAACATTTCAGGATATGAATGCACTTTGACCGAAGTTGGCCGAAACACCACGGACGGACAGGCCGTGTCATCTCGCGATTGTCTGACGGGAAAGCCCGTAGCGCCCTATGGCCATATTCTGATCGAATGGAACGGAGCAGCCTTGCCTGAGAAAAGTCTAAGGCACCAAGAGGTCAAGGAAGTGCAGGTCTGATGATGTTCAACACAATCCTGATCGCGAACCGGGGCGAAATTGCCTGCCGTATCATGGAAACAGCGCAAGCAATGGGGGTACGCTGCGTGGCTGTCTACTCCGACGCGGACGCCGGCGCCAAACATGTGCAGATGGCGGACATGGCTGTGCATATCGGTGGTCCCGCCCCGGCAGACAGCTATCTGCGTGGTGACGTCATCATTCAGGCGGCGCTCGACACAGGCGCGCAGGCGATCCACCCCGGCTATGGCTTTCTGTCCGAGAACCCCGGTTTCGTCGAAGCGGTAGAGGCGGCTGGCCTGATCTTCATCGGCCCGTCTGCCAAAGCGATCCGGGCCATGGGGCTCAAGGATGCGGCCAAGGCCCTGATGGTCCAGGCGGGCGTACCTGTCGTGCCCGGCTATCACGGTGCGGACCAGTCTGATGATCTGCTGGCTGCTGAGGCGGACCAGATGGGCTATCCTGTTCTCATCAAGGCCGTCGCAGGCGGCGGCGGCAAGGGCATGCGTCTGGTCGAAACGCCTGGTGACTTTGCCGACGCGCTGGCCAGTGCCCGGAGCGAGGCGAAGACGGCCTTTGGCAACCCCGACGTGCTGGTCGAGAAATTCGTCACCCAGCCGCGCCATATCGAGGTGCAGGTCTTTGGCGACGGCACCCGCGCCGTGCATCTCTTTGAACGCGATTGTTCGCTGCAACGCCGCCACCAGAAGGTGATCGAGGAGGCACCAGCCCCCGGTATGACCGACCAGATGCGTGCGGCCATGGGTGAGGCTGCCGTGCGTGCGGCCGAAGCCATTGGCTACAAGGGCGCAGGCACGGTCGAGTTCATTGTCGACGGGTCAGGCCCGCTGCGTCCCGACGGGTTCTTCTTCATGGAGATGAACACGCGGTTGCAGGTCGAACACCCTGTGACCGAGGCCATCACCGGCGTCGATCTGGTCGAATGGCAATTGCGCGTCGCCGCGGGCGAGGCGATGCCCATGACTCAAGCCGACCTGAGCATCACAGGCCACGCATTCGAGGCGCGGCTCTACGCCGAGGACGTGCCCGCAGGCTTCCTGCCCGCGACCGGCACGCTCACCCACCTGCAGTTCCCGGCCACGGCCCGCGCAGACAGCGGCGTGCGCGCAGGGGATGAAATCAGCCCACACTACGACCCGATGATCGCCAAGGTCATCGTCCACGGCTCCACACGTGCTGTCGCCCTAAAACGGCTGTGCCAAGCGCTGGCTGGCACCCAGGTGGCCGGCACTGTCACTAACCTCGCCTTTCTTGGAGCGCTCGGACAGCACGATGGCTTTGCCGCCGGAGAGGTCGACACTGGCCTGATCGCACGCGACCTGGACACGCTTGTGCAGCAGCCCGCAATTGCTCCGCAGCACGCCGTTGCCGCCGCCATGGCGATTTCCGACCTCGACACACCCGGTCAGGATGCGGGCTTCGCGCTTTGGCAGCCGCTGCGCCGGACTGTACCGCTAGCACAGGACGAGGATGACATCGCCTGCACGGTTGAGGTTGCAGATGCCGACACCCAGCACTGGGATGTCGACGGAACGCGCGTCACAGCCCACCGCAGCCAGGGCCGCTGGCGTATCGACGGCCATCCGCTGCCGGATGTGCACGTCGCAGGTGGCGTCGCAACGGTGTTCGATAACTACGGCATCGCCTTCCGCATCATCGACCCGCTCGACGTGGCAACGAGCGCCGCAGGCGATGGCAACTTGGTCGAGGCGCCAATGCCCGGCCTTGTCAAAGCGGTCTTTGCGACCGCCGGCGCACCCGTCGCAAAAGGCGATCGGCTTGCCATTCTCGAAGCGATGAAGATGGAGCATGTGCTGCTCGCCGCCCGCGACGGCACGGTGGCCGAAGTGCTCGCTGCCGAAGGAGATCAGGTGGTGGCCGGTGCGGCCCTCGTGCGGCTCGAAGAAGACACCGCATGAGCGACCTGCGCCTTATCGGTTACCGCTACAGCGTCTACACGCGGGCGGCGCGAATGGGGCTGCACCTGGCCGATTGCGTCTATGCGTACGATGAGGTGAACCCTTTTGACGTGGACGCCTCCCAGCAAACAGGGCATCCGCTGGGCCGCGTGCCGGTGCTGCTGATCGGCACCGCGTCACTCTACGAAACCGCTGCGATCCTGACTTGGTGCGATGCGACACGCGACTGGCAGGCCACAGCTATGGTGGAGGCCCGCGCCGCACAAGTGGGTGGGATCGTGGATGCCTATGGCTACTGGCCCATGGTGCGGCGGGTCTATTCCCACGGCTGGTTTCGACCGGCCATCGGGGAAGCACCGGATCAGGACGAAATCGCGACGGGGCTCAAGGCATCCGAACCGGTCCTCGACATGCTGGAGGACATCGCGCGCTCGGGCGAGGTTCTGACGGGCAGCGAACTGACCCGCGCCGATTGCCACCTCGCCCCCATGATCGACGCCTTCCAGCGCGCGCCCGAGGGCGCGGAAGCGCTTGCAAAGCGCCCAACGCTGGCAGGCTGGTTCGACGCGATCAAGACAACGGATACCTTCACCACCACTGCCTACGGCGCCTTTCCGGAGGGACCATGATCACGCTCCACCACTGTCCGCAAACCCGGTCCATGCGGACGCTATGGCTGCTGCACGAATTGGACGTGCCCTTCCAGGTCAATATCCACCCCTTCGACAAATCCCTGCGCACGCCCGAATTCCTGACGCTCAGCCCCGCTGGCCGCGTGCCTGCATTGGAAATCGACGGCGAGCGCATGTTCGAAACCGGCGCCATCACCGAATACCTCTGCGACCGCTTCAGCCCCAATGGGCTGGGGCGCGGCGCGGACAGTCCGGACCGCATGGCCTGGCTGGTCTGGGTGCATTTCGCCGAAACCGTCAGCCAGCACGCTGCTGCGCTGACCCAGCAGCATATCGTGCTTTATGACGATGCCATGCGCAGCCCTACGGTGATGAAGCTCGAAGCTGCGCGGCTGGGCAAATGCTACGACGCGATTGAGGCACGATTGTCCACTCCGGTCGAAAACCGCGACTACCTGCTGACCTCGGGCTTTTCCGCCGCCGACATCTCGGTGGGGCAGGCGGTGTACATGGCGCGGCACTTCCGTGGCTTTGACGATCACCCGGAACTGGCCCGCTGGTTTGCGCGCATCATCGACCGGCCGGGATTTCAGGCGAGTTTGCCCGAAGCCGACACCCGGCTCTATGATCAAGACTTCTATCCGGCGTGGGAGACATAGATGGACGCGGTTGAGATTTACGAGGTTGGCCCCCGCGACGGCCTCCAGAACGAGGCGCGCGAAATTCCTGTGGCCGAGAAGGTGGCGCTGGTCGACAAACTGAGCACCGCAGGCTTTCGCCGCATCGAATGCGCCAGTTTCGTCAGCCCCAAATGGGTGCCCCAGATGGCAGGAAGTGCCGAGGTACTGGCGGGCATCACCCGCGCGCCTGGCATCCGCTACGCCGCTCTCACGCCCAACATGCGCGGCTTTGACGATGCGCGCGCTGCTGGCGCGGACGAGGTGGCGGTCTTCGGCTCCGCCAGCGAAGGGTTCAGCCGCGCCAACGTCAATGCCTCCATCGACGAGGCGCTGGAACGGTTCGCGCCGGTGATCGAAGCGGCCCGCGCCATCGATCTGCCGGTGCGCGGCTATGTCTCCTGCGTGGTCGATTGCCCCTATGACGGGCCGGTGGCGCCAGAGGCCGTGGCCCGCGTCGCGGACCGTTTGTTCGCCATGGGCTGCTACGAGATCAGCCTGGGCGACACCATCGGGCAGGGCACCCCCGACGCCGTTGCCCGGATGCTGCTGGCGGTGCGCGATGTGGTGCCCGTCGGACGGCTGGCGGGGCATTTCCACGACACAAGCGGGCGGGCGCTCGACAACATCGACGCCTCCTTGGCGCTGGGCCTGCGCGTCTTTGATGCGGCGGTTGGCGGCTTGGGCGGGTGCCCCTATGCGCCCGGGGCCGCAGGCAATGTCGCAACCGAGGCGGTGGCCGCGCATCTTGCGCGGCTGGGCTATGACACCGGCCTCGACCTCGACGTGATTGCCGAGGCAGCACAGATGGCCCGCGCCATGCGCGGCACAGACAAGGACGGACAGACGTGACCGACACTATCGCTATCACGACCGACCCACGCGGCGTCGCCACGCTGCTGCTCAACCGTGCCGACAAGCACAACGCCATGAACGCGCAGATGATCGCGGACTTGCACGCCGCCGCCCGCACGCTCGGAGCAGATGACGCCGTGCGGGTCGTGGTTCTCGCTGGCGCGGGCAAGACTTTTTGCGCAGGCGGTGATCTTGGCTGGATGCGCGACCAGATGCAGGCCGATGCGGACACGCGGGCGTCCGAGGCGGGCAAGCTCGCCCATATGCTGCACGCCCTCAACACGATGCCGAAACCGCTGATTGCCGCGCTGCATGGCAATGCGTTTGGGGGCGGCGTCGGCATGGCGTCGGTCTGCGATGTCGCCATCGGCGCCAACCATATCAAGATGGGCCTGACGGAAACGCGGCTGGGGATCATCCCGGCCACCATCGGTCCATATGTCGTGGCGCGTATGGGCGAGGGGCGGGCGCGCCGCGTCTTCATGTCTTCGCGCCTGTTCGACGCGCAGGAAGCCGTTGATCTCGGCCTGTTGGCACGGGTCGTGCCTGCGGATGATCTGGCGACGGCGGTTGAGGCCGAGGTTGCCCCCTATCTCAACTGCGCGCCCGGCGCCGTGGCCGCAGCCAAGGCGCTGGCGCGCAGCTTTGGCCCGCGCATCGACGACGACACCATCGCCACCTCCATCGCGGCGCTCAAAGACCGCTGGGAAACCGAAGAAGCGGCAGAGGGGATCGACGCCTTCTTCGCCAAGCGCAAGGCGGCGTGGGTCGCGACCTAGATCGCCTCTCCGGCAAAGGCGTGACGTTGTTTGCGCAAGGCTGCCGACACGAACTCGGTAAAGGCGGCAATGCGGGGCACAGCCCGCAGGTCCGCATGGGTCAGCACCCAAAGCGGCGCATAGGGCATCAGCGGCAGCCCCGGCACGCGGGCCAGTGTCGGATCACCATCGCCCAGCACGCAGGGCATCCGGGTGGCCCCCAGACCGGCACGCACCGCGCCGGTCATTGCGACCATGTCATCCAGCCGCATCACCGTCCGCGTGTTGGGATAAACCTCCAGCACGTCACGCGGCGCAGGCTGCCAATGCAGGAAGCGCAGCCAGTGCAGACGGCGCTCCGGGTCCGTCTCAAACGCTGCAAGATAGGCGTGGCTGGCATAGACAGCCGATTTCTGCGGCGCGGCTTGCCGTCCTACCAGATCCGGGTGAGGGGCTTCGGCAATGCGAATGGCCACATCGGCTTCGCGTTCTGCCAGGTTCAGCGTTTCGATGCTGCCAAGGATGCTGAGTTCGATTTCCGGATGGGCCCGTGCAAACGCGCCAAAGATCGGGGCCAGAACGGCCTGTACCATCAGATGCGGCGCCGTCACGGTCAAGGGTCCGCTCAGCGCCGCGTCCCGCGCGGCAATGCTGCGGGACAGGGAGGCGTGTTCGACCTCGAAGGTCTCGGCCGTGCGGGCGGCGTCCCGTCCGGCTTGCGTCGGGACGTATCCCGAAGGACGGCGGTCAAACAGGGGGGCCCCAAGGGCGACTTCTGCCGCCGCAATGCGGCGCGCCACGGTGGCATGGTTCACCCCAAGGGCGCGCGCGGCACCGCTCAGCCCGCCATGGCGCACCGTTTCCAGAACATATTTCAGATCACCCCAGTCCATGTGACCTCCCATCTGCATAACCTGATCGTTTTTGCACAGGTGCTGGCGGAATACACTCGTTTCTTTCACAGCCGCGGGCCGGATAGCGTCGCGCTGTCAAAGATGTGAAAGGACAGATGATGACCACCCATGCCGTTGTGATGTTGCGCGTGACCAATCCCGACAGCCTTGCCCAGTACCGCAAAAAGGCGACCGATGCCCTGGCCCGTCACGGCGGAGAGGTGGTGCAGGCCTCGCCCGATCTGACCGTGCTGGAAGGGGCGCCGGTTATGCCCGACGCGCTGGCCATCGTGCGCTTCCCCGACAGGGCCGCAGCCGAAGCCTGGATTGCCGACCCCGACCTGCAACCCATCCACGACCTGCGGCGCGGGGCAGGGGCGTCGGATATCCTGCTGCTGTAGGGGCTGTATGACCGTCGCAGCCCGCGCCGTGCTCCTGCTGCATGCGCCGCGCGCTGCGGCGAAATCACCCGAAGATTTCCGTCACTTCCGCCCCCGCCCTTTATTGACCCTGCCGGGTGGCAGGCGTAAACCCGTGCGCAGTCAACCTTGCCACTTGACCTGGCGCAGCACATATCGCGCAAAGAAAAGGAGCCCAACGTGGAAGAGATGTTGCGGGAGTACCTCCCCATTCTCGTGTTTTTGGCCGTCGCCATTGGCCTCGGTCTTGTCCTGATCCTCGCCGCTGTCGTCCTTGCCGTCCGCAACCCGGACCCGGAAAAAGTGTCGGCCTACGAATGTGGGTTCAACGCGTTTGACGATGCGCGGATGAAGTTCGATGTGCGGTTCTACCTCGTGTCGATCCTGTTCATCATCTTCGACCTCGAGATTGCCTTCCTCTTCCCCTGGGCCGTCGCCTTCCAGGACATCAGCATGGCCGGCTTCTGGTCCATGATGGTCTTCCTGGGCGTCCTGACCATCGGCTTTGCCTATGAGTGGAAAAAGGGAGCATTGGAATGGCAGTAACTGACACCGGATCGCTCGGCGCCGCCTATGCTGGTGGCGACAAGGACCACGCCACGCAAGCCTTGAATGCTGAGTTGCAAGACAAAGGGTTTCTGCTCACCTCGACCGACGATATCATCAACTGGGCCCGCACCGGCTCGCTGCACTGGATGACCTTTGGTCTGGCCTGCTGCGCGGTTGAGATGATGCACACCTCCATGCCGCGCTACGACCTCGAACGGTTCGGCACCGCCCCCCGCGCGTCCCCCCGCCAGTCCGACCTGATGATCGTGGCGGGCACGCTCACGAACAAAATGGCGCCTGCGCTGCGCAAGGTCTACGACCAGATGCCCGAGCCGCGCTACGTCATCTCCATGGGCTCCTGCGCCAATGGCGGCGGCTACTACCACTACAGCTATTCCGTGGTGCGCGGCTGCGACCGCATCGTACCGGTCGACGTCTACGTCCCCGGCTGCCCGCCCACGGCCGAAGCGCTGCTCTACGGCATCCTGCAGCTGCAACGCAAAATCCGCCGCACCGGCACCATCGTCCGCTAGGGGGTACGCATGTCCGAAGCAATGACCGAACTTGGCACATATCTGGAAGCCAAGCGCCCCGATTGCGTGTTGGCCTGGGACGTCACCCATGGCGAGCTGAACGTCGACGTGGCCCCGGCCAGCCTGACCGGTTTTGTCGAATTCCTCACGAACGACAGCACCTGCAAGTTCTCCACCCTCGTGGACATCACCGGCGTCGACTACCCGGGCCGCGCCAAGCGGTTCGACGTCGTCTACCACTTCCTGTCGATGTACCAGAACCACCGCATCCGCCTGCGCGTGTCGATCCGTGAGGATCAGATGGTGCCCTCGATCACCGACATCCACCCCTCGGCCAACTGGTTCGAACGCGAAGTGTTCGACATGTTCGGCATCCTGTTCTCGGGCCACCCGGACCTGCGCCGCATCCTCACGGATTACGGCTTCCGCGGCTACCCGCTGCGCAAGGACTTTCCGACCACGGGCTATACCGAGGTCCGCTATGACGAGGCCGAAAAGCGCGTCGTCTACGAACCCGTCAGCCTCGTGCAGGAGTACCGCCAGTTCGACTTCATGTCGCCCTGGGAAGGGGCGGAATACATCCTGCCGGGTGACGAGAAGAAAGAAGAGGGTGCCGCATGACCGCCTTCTCGCGTGCCTTCTGGATCGTTGCCATCGGTCCTCTTGCGGTGCTGATGCCCGGCTTTTTCCGCGTAAAGCCGAAGGGGGCGTAATGGACATGCTCTGGTGGCTTCTGATCGCAGCTGCAAGCATCATCCCGATGTTCAAGCTGCTGCCCCATTTCGGGATCAACCAGTACTGGGCGGCATTCTGCATCCTGCCCGTGGGCACAATCGTGCTGCTCTGGGTGATGGCGATGAAGCTGCAAGAACTGGAGAAGCGGTGATGCTTGTTGGCCCTATGAATGAGCCATTCCACCAGATCGGCATTTTCCTTGGAATGGCAGCGTTGTTCGTGCTGGTTGCAATAATGCCGGCGCGGATACTGCAAAAGCGACACGGATATCCGGGTTACTTAGTTTTACTCGCCTTCATTCCCTATGTCGGCCCTCTTGCCGTCATATGGGGTTTTGCAGTGGCGACTCCGAAATCTGGTGAGATGGAGACAGTATGATGGACGGCTCCAAATTCGACGACGCCCTCACGGGCGAACAGAAAATCCGCAACTTCAACATCAACTTCGGCCCGCAACACCCTGCGGCGCACGGGGTTCTGCGCCTTGTCCTCGAACTCGATGGCGAAGTGGTAGAACGCTGCGACCCACATATCGGCCTGCTGCACCGCGGCACCGAAAAGCTGATGGAATCCCGGACCTACCTGCAAAACCTGCCCTATTTCGACCGGCTCGACTACGTGGCCCCGATGAACCAGGAACACGCCTGGTGCCTCGCCATCGAAAAGCTGACCGGTGTCGAAGTGCCCCGTCGCGCGAGCCTCATCCGCGTCCTCTTCTGCGAGATTGGGCGCGTCCTGAACCACCTCCTCAACATCACCACGCAGGCGCTCGACGTCGGCGCGCTCACCCCGCCGCTCTGGGGCTTTGAAGAGCGTGAAGAGCTGATGATCTTCTACGAACGGGCCTGCGGCGCGCGCCTGCACGCGGCCTATTTCCGTCCAGGCGGCGTCCATCAGGACCTCCCACCCGAACTGCTCGACGACATCGAGGCGTGGTCGCACAAGTTCATGTCCGGCTTCATGGTCGACATCGACGGGCTGCTGACCGAAAACCGCATCTTCAAACAGCGCAACGCCGACATCGGCATCGTGACCGAGGATGACATCCTGAAATACGGCTTCTCGGGTGTCATGGTGCGGGGCAGTGGCTTTGCCTGGGACCTGCGCCGTGCGCAGCCCTACGAATGCTACGACGAATTCGACTTCCAGATCCCCGTGGGCAAGAACGGCGACTGCTACGACCGCTACCTCGTGCGGATGGAAGAGATGCGCCAGTCCATCTCGATCATCCAGCAGGCCATCGCCAAATTGCGCGACTGTCCCGGCGACGTGCTGGCCCGCGGCAAGCTGACCCCGCCCTCGCGCACCGACATGAAAACGTCGATGGAAGCGCTGATCCACCACTTCAAGCTTTACACCGAAGGGTTCCACGTCCCCGAGGGCGAAGTCTACGCCGCCGTCGAGGCCCCCAAGGGCGAATTCGGCGTCTACCTCGTCGCAGACGGCACCAACAAACCCTACCGCGCCAAGCTGCGCGCGCCGGGCTTTTTGCACCTTCAGGCGATGGACTACATTTCTAAAGGGCACCAGCTCGCTGACGTGGCCGCGATCATCGGGACAATGGACGTGGTCTTCGGAGAGATTGATCGGTGAGCTACGCCGAATTCTTGGACACGTTGCGGACTGTTGCAGTGTGCCTTGGGGCATTTGCAGCAATCGTTGGTGTTTGGAAGTACCGATCCGACGCCGCGGCGGCCAGAAAGCTGAGATGGCAGAAGACTACTGTACAAGCAATTTTGCAGGCGCCGGGGAAGCCAGTTTCCTTTGAAGACCTCAAAACCAAGTATCGTTCGTTTGCCGCAGAACATATGCGGCAAAAGCTGGGTGCTGATGACATTTCAGATGAAGCTCTGAGAATGATTTTGGTGGATCTTTGCGCCGACAATGTCTTGGTTCAAATGGGTGAGGATCAGTATGCGCTCACCACATATCTTGGCCAGATGGAAGCCATGAAGGATGTGAGCGCCAAGGTAGTAGCGCTTCAAGAGACGTTCTTCGCTGCCCAGTTGGAATTCTTGGCGAAACAGGATGAAAGCATTCGAGAAATGCTTGAACACCAAAAAGCGGTAGCAGGAACTCTTGTTCCGGACTATCGCCACGCAGACTTGAAGGAAGTCAAATAATGCTCCGCCGTCTCCACCCCGAACAGCCCGACAGCTTCGCCTTTACACCGGATAACCAAGTGTGGGCTGAAGCGCAGATCACCAAATATCCCGAAGGCCGTCAGGCCTCCGCCATCATCCCGCTTCTGTGGCGCGCGCAGGAACAAGAGGGATGGCTGACCCGCCCCGCGATCGAAGCTGTGGCCGACATGCTCGACCTCGCTTACATTCGCGCGCTCGAAGTGGCCTCCTTCTACTTCATGTTCCAGCTGCAACCCGTTGGATCCGTTGCACATATCCAAGTATGCGGTACCACATCCTGCATGATCTGCGGGGCCGAAGACCTTGTCGCCGTCTGCAAGGACAAGATCGCACCCAAAGCGCACCAGCTGTCTGCAGATGGCAAGTTCTCGTGGGAAGAGGTCGAATGCCTCGGCTCCTGCGCCAATGCGCCCATGGCCCAGATCGGTAAGGACTACTATGAAGACCTGACCGCAGCGCGTATGGGGGAGATCATCGACGAGTTGGCAAACGGCGAGGTGCCCACTCCCGGCCCGCAAAACGGTCGTTATGCCTCTGAGCCGCTCAGCGGGTTGACCAGCCTCAAGGATTTTGACAGCGGCCACACGAAATACAATGCCTCCGTCCAGCTTGCGACGGATATCGGCGACACGGTGAAACGGATCGACGGGACCGAGGTGCCATTGCTGGCACCATGGGGCAAAGCCAACGCTGCGGCTGGCGCCAGCAACACAAACGAAAAGCCCGTGTCCAAGGCGCCGCCAAAAGAAACAAAGTCCAAGGCAAAACCCAAGGCGAACGCTCCGGTAACGGAAAATAAATCTCAGCAAAAACAACCGGATGAGGCTGTCCCCGCGGGGACAAAACCCGCGCTTCTGAGCGAAGCCCGCGACGGTGGTGCCGACGATCTGAAACTGATCAAGGGCGTTGGTCCGGGCCTTGAAAAAGAGTTGAACGCTGCCGGCGTGTACCATTTCGACCAGATCGCGTCCTGGACCGAAGACGAAGTGGCGTGGGCCGACCAGAACCTTGTCCGCTTCAAGGGACGAGTGAGCCGTGACAATTGGGTCACGCAGGCGAAAGATCTCTCAGAAGGCAAGCAAACAGAATTTTCCCAACGCGCGAAAAAAGACGGTATCTATAAGGAATAATATCTGCAAACGGGGGAGATATCCTTATGGACAACAATGAGGGAATGATCAGCTGCACGATCGGCTGCTGGCTCGTCGCGCTTTTGGGGGGCGCATTGGCTGCAGTTTTGCTGATGGTGCTCGGCGGTTGGGGCTTTATGCAGGGCGCCTTCATGGGCCTCGTCGTGGCTGCGGTGGCGGGCGCTTTGCTCAGCTGGATCATGTGCAAACCGCTGCCCGCGATTGGAGAAGCGACGGCTGAGCCGAAGTCCACAGAACCGGCCCCGGCCCCCGCCGCAAAGGCGACTGCGGCTGCGGCACCTGCAACGACATCGGCCGCATCTCCTGAGATCAAACCTTCAGCATCACTGCCAGGTGAAGAAGACCTTGCCGCGCGCAAAGGCGAGTGGAAGTACGAGGCGGAGCCGGAAGTTAAGGAAAAACCGAAGGATAAGCCAAAGGCCAAACCTGCCACCAAGAAAAAAGCAGCTCCGAAGGCTGACGCTCCCGCCGCTGCGGGTGAAGGCACAAAGCCTGAGACGCTGTCTGCGGCACGCGAGGGTGGACCGGATAACCTGAAGGAAATCAAGGGTGTAGGGCCGAAGCTTGAAGCGCTTCTGCATTCGATGGGCTTTTACCATTTCGACCAAGTTGCAAGCTGGGGCGTGGATGAGGTCGCATGGGTTGACCAGAACCTTGAAGGGTTCAAAGGCCGTGTGACCCGCGACGATTGGGTGGCGCAGGCCAAGATCCTTGCCGACGGCGGTGAGACCGAGTTTTCCAAGAAGGTCGACAAGGGCGGCGTTTACTGACGTATGTCCGCACCCCTTGATCCGAAACTGGCCCGTCAGGGCCGTATTGCGGCCCTTGTGATTGCAGGGGCCGCTTTGCTGTCTATCTTCTCGCCCGTGATCGTGCAGGCCCTCGGCTTGCCCGCGCGGTACGAAATTCTTATTTTGCTCTTTGCGCTGGCTGCGTTCATTTGGTCACTGGTGGTCGCCGTCAGGATTTGGCAGAAGAGCCGGGACAACTAGGCCCGCGCGCGCACGGGCCACAGGCAAAGGATAACACCCATGCTGGCTGACAAGGATCGCATCTTTACCAACCTTTACGGGATGCACGACCGCACGCTGAAAGGCGCGCAGGCCCGTGGTCACTGGGACGGGACGGACAAGCTGATCCAGAAGGGCCGCGATTGGGTTGTTCAAGAGATGAAGGACAGCGGCCTGCGCGGTCGGGGCGGCGCGGGCTTTCCCACGGGCCTCAAGTGGTCATTCATGCCGAAAGAGTCGGATGGGCGTCCGGCTTACCTCGTTGTAAACGCAGATGAGTCCGAGCCGGGTACGTGCAAGGACCGCGAGATCATGCGCCACGATCCGCACACGCTGATCGAAGGGTGCCTGATCGCCAGCTTCGCGATGAATGCGCATGCCTGCTATATTTACATCCGCGGCGAATACATCCGCGAGAAGGAAGCGCTGCAGGCTGCGATTGATGAAGCCTATGACGCGGGTCTGGTTGGTCCGAACGCCGCTGGATCGGGTTGGGATTTCGACATCTACCTGCACCACGGGGCAGGGGCCTATATCTGCGGTGAGGAAACTGCACTTCTCGAGTCACTTGAGGGTAAGAAGGGTATGCCGCGCATGAAGCCGCCATTCCCAGCGGGCGCGGGCCTGTACGGTTGCCCGACCACTGTAAACAACGTGGAATCTATTGCTGTCGTGCCGACCATCCTGCGTCGGGGTGGGGCGTGGTTTGCCGGGTTTGGGCGCCCGAACAATGCGGGCACCAAACTGTTTGCCATCTCGGGCCACGTGAACAACCCGTGCGTGGTGGAAGAAGAGATGTCGATCAGCTTTGAAGAGCTGATCGAAAAGCATTGCGGCGGCATTCGGGGCGGCTGGGACAACCTCAAGGCCGTGATCCCCGGTGGCTCTTCCGTGCCCTGCGTGCGCGGTGAGAAGATGAAAGACGCCATCATGGACTTCGACTATCTGCGGAACGATCTGCAGTCGGGTCTGGGCACGGCGGCGGTGATCGTGATGGATCAGTCGACCGACATCATCAAGGCGATCTGGCGTCTGTCGAAATTCTACAAGCACGAGTCCTGTGGTCAGTGCACGCCCTGTCGCGAAGGCACGGGTTGGATGATGCGCGTGATGGAACGGTTGGTACATGGTGAAGCGGAGGTCGAGGAGATCGACATGCTGCTCGACGTGACGAAGCAGGTCGAGGGTCATACGATCTGTGCGCTGGGGGACGCGGCGGCGTGGCCGATTCAGGGGCTGATCCGGAATTTCCGGGATGAGATCGAGGATCGGATCAAGACGCAGCGGATCGCGGCGGAGTAGTTAACGGGCTTTGTCGAGGTAACTGCGAAAAAACCCAAGGCTGTCTGACTATTCTTGAGGATTGCCAGCTTTCAATTTGGTTTGCTGCGGCAAGTCGATCTTTGGGGACTGACGATGCACAATTCACCCTGGAACCAGTGCCCGAGGTGTGGCCACTGGCCTTATGTGTACTTTTTAATTCCGTGTCGCCGATGTGGGTATGGAGATTTTCAAATTGTGTTTTCCAAATCTCGTACATCCTGGCTTTTGGCAATCGTCTTGATTGTATGCGTTTTTGTGCTGTGGGAGGTTTTCGGTGTGAGCGTTGCGGATGCACCTCGCTGAGTTCAACATCGGCACGCTGAAATACGACTGGGAAGATCCGCGCGTCGCGGACTTCCTGAACAACCTCGACCGTGTCTATGACATGGCGCGTCGTACCCCCGGCTATGTCTGGCATCTGGAAGGCGACGAGATGGAGGTGGCGCAGCTTGACCCCGATGGCCCGCTCGGGGGCAATCCACGCACGGCCAGCACGCTTTCCGTCTGGAAAGACATTGAAAGTCTCCGCGCCTTCACCTTCAACACCGTTCACAAGCAGTTCTATGACCGCAAGGGCGAGTGGTACAATCCGGAACAGGGTTTGCGTTTTGTCATGTGGTGGGTGCCCGTGGGCCATATACCCACGATTGAGGAGGCACTTGAGCGCTTCCATCATCTTGAAAACCATGGCAATACGGACCACGCCTTTGGCTGGGATCATGCCGCCTGAGGCCTCAAGACCGGGGTGGAGGAGACCGCTGTGACCAAGACGAAGACCCGTGCATTGATTGACATGCGCCCTGCGATGTTGACCGGGCTTTTGCTGATTTCGGTGCTGGTGCTGACCGCATGCGGCGACCGGCGGTCCGAACGCGTCGCCTTTGATGGTCAGTTTTTCCGGGCGAACGCCAGCAAGGTCGACCGCCGCCAACGCGAACAGTTCGAGGTCACCGTGTCGCCCGTGTCCGCATCGCTGGACGGCGCGCGCGAGGCGGGCCGCTACGAGGCCATTCGCTATTGCATCCAGGAGTATGGATCGTCCGATATCGAGTGGGCGGAAGGGCCTGACGCAGAGGACGGGACGCTTCGCATTTCCAACGACCGGTTGCTGTTGCGCGGCACCTGCACCCCAGCGTGATCACAAGCGCCGTTTAAGGCGACATTTTGCGCTCTGACGGGTTGTGTCGGCCCGTGATATTGCATAGCACGAACCTGCTTTCCCACATGGCATCAATGTGATGCACAAGGTGGAGAGAAACGATGCGCGCAATGACCATGGCCCTGATCCTTAGCCTGACTGCCGGGATAGCCTCGGCGAAGCCCCATCTTCGGGACGTGCCCGAGATTGACGGCACCATTCTGGCTGTCGGGATCGCGGACGAGATTCGCAAGAACTGCCCGGATATTTCGGCCCGCATGCTGCGGGCGATGTCCGTGGTCAACGGGCTGAAAGGGCGGGCGCGGGCGCTTGGCTATACGGATGCAGAGATTGACGCTTACCGCAAGTCGGATGCCGAAAAGGCGCGGCTGAAAGCCAAGGGCGAGGCTTATCTGAAGCAGGGCGGCGTGACGCCGGGCCAGCCCGCGAGCTACTGCGCGCTGGGACGTGCGGAAATTGAAAGAGGCGGCCAGATTGGCGCCCTATTGAGGATGAACTGACGCATGAGTGACCTTCGCAAGATCATCATCGACGGCAATGAGGTTGAGGTGGACGGGGCCATGACCCTTATCCAGGCCTGCGAAGAGGCCGGGATCGAGATCCCGCGTTTCTGCTATCATGAGCGTCTGTCGATTGCGGGCAACTGCCGGATGTGTCTTGTGGAAGTGGTGGGTGGTCCGCCGAAGCCTGCGGCGTCCTGCGCGATGCAGGTCAAGGATTTGCGCCCGGGTCCCGAGGGACAGCCGCCTGTCGTGAAAACCAATTCGCCCATGGTCAAGAAGGCCCGCGAAGGGGTGATGGAGTTCCTGCTGATCAACCACCCGCTGGATTGCCCGATCTGCGATCAGGGCGGCGAGTGCGACTTGCAGGATCAGGCGATGGCTTATGGCGTCGACTTCAGCCGTTTCCGCGAGCCGAAGCGTGCAGTGGACGATCTGGATCTGGGGCCGCTGGTCGAGACACACATGACCCGGTGCATTTCCTGCACCCGTTGCGTGCGCTTCACGACCGAAGTCGCGGGTATCACGCAGATGGGCCAGACGGGGCGTGGTGAGGACAGCGAGATCACCTCGTACTTGGGTGAGACTCTCGATTCGAACCTGCAGGGCAACATCATCGACCTGTGCCCGGTAGGGGCGCTGGTGTCGAAGCCTTACGCTTTTACTGCCCGGCCTTGGGAGCTGACCAAGACCGAGAGTGTGGACGTGATGGATGCGCTTGGGTCGTCCATTCGCGTCGATACGAAAGGTCGTGAGGTGATGCGGTTTCTGCCGTTGAACCATGACGGCACCAACGAGGAATGGATTTCGGACAAGACACGCTTTGTCTGGGACGGGTTGCGTCGGCAGCGGCTGGATAAGCCTTATGTCCGTGAGAACGGCAAGCTGCGGCCCGCGTCTTGGGGCGAGGCGCTTGGCAAGGCGTCTGAAGCGATCAAGGGTGCGTCATCGCTGGCTGGGTTGGTCGGTGATCTTGCGCCGGTTGAAGCGGCATATGCGCTGAAAGAGCTGATCGAAGGGCAGGGCGGGATCGTCGAATGTCGCACTGACGGGGCCAAGCTGCCGTCGGGCAATCGGGCGGCCTATGTCGGCACCGCCGCCATCGAGGACATCGACACCGCCGAAGCCATCATGCTGATCGGAACCAACCCACGGCTGGAAGCCCCGGTGCTGAATGCGCGCATTCGTAAGGCATGGAGCCAAGGAGCGAATGTGGGTGTGATCGGCGAGATGCCGGACTTGACCTACGAAGCGGCGCATATCGGCACCGACGCGACGATCATCAATGATCTGCTCAAGCGCGATCACTCTGCCGTGCAGGAGAAACCGTCGATCATCATCGTTGGCATGGGCGCATTGACCCGTGGCGATGGGGCCGCCATTCTGGCGGGCGCGCAGGCGCTGGCGGTCAGCACGAAATCCGGCCTGATGATCCTGCACACAGCGGCGGGCCGCGTGGGTGCAATGGATGTGGGTGCAACAAACCCGGATGGCATGGCAGCCGTCGAAAAGGCGGATGTGATCTACAATCTTGGTGCGGACGAGGTCGAGATCGGTGACGGCGCATTCGTCATCTATCAGGGCAGTCACGGCGACCGTGGTGCGCACCGGGCTGATGTGATCCTGCCGGGGGCTGCCTATACCGAAGAAGGCGGGTTGTTCGTGAATACCGAAGGGCGCCCGCAACTGGCCCAACGCGCGAGCTTTGCGCCCGGTGAGGCCAAGGAAAACTGGGCGATCCTGCGCGCGCTGTCGGGCGAGCTGGGCGCAACGCTGCCTTACGACAGCCTCGCCGCTTTGCGACAGAAACTGGTCAAGGATCATCCGCATCTCGGCGATGTGGACGTGGTGGCCGAGAACAATGGAGAAGTTCTGGAACAGAGCAAGATCGAGGGCGGTATGCTGACCTCGACCATCCGCGACTTCTACCTAACCAACCCGATTGCCCGCGCCAGCCAGTTGATGGCGGAACTCAGCGCCAATGCAAAGGCACGCAAATCGCAGGCGCTGGCAGCAGAGTGAAGCCTGCTTGGATCATAACGGCCTTGCCGCTCGCGGCCTGTGATTCCGTGCCAACGGCCGAGCAGTTCATCCCCGACTATCGCGGGATCGAAACGCAACTGCTGGCCGAGGATCTGGTGCAGTTTGACGTTGAAATGACCAACGCGATCACGACGCGCGACGTCGAGGATTATGCCGAATGTGCAGCCGCCGGATACACGCTGATCCGGGGCTGGGGCTTTGCGCGTCATTTGCGCACAAATGTATACGAAGAGGCTGGCGTGTGGAAAGCAGATGCTGTTTACACCATTTCGCCAGCCCTCCCGCGTGGAATCCGGACCATCGACGCCGAAGTCGTGGCCGCCGCTTGCGCGGAGAGGGGAATACCGACGGTGTGAGGACTGATGGCTGATTTCTTTACCACTCCTGGCGGCATCGCCGTCCTAGTTCTGGCCCAGGTGCTGGCCGTCGTGGCGTTTGTCATGATCTCGCTCCTGTTCCTGGTCTACGGCGACCGCAAGATCTGGGCCGCTGTGCAGTTGCGCCGTGGTCCCAACGTGGTCGGTGCCTATGGCCTGCTTCAGACCGTTGCGGATGCGCTGAAATACGTCGTGAAAGAGGTTGTCGTGCCTGCGGGTGCGGACAAGACCCTGTTCATGCTCGCCCCTATGACCAGCTTCGTGCTGGCGATGGTGGCTTGGGCGGTGATCCCGTTCAACGACGGCTGGGTGCTGTCGGACATCAACGTCGCGATACTCTATGTCTTCGCCATCTCATCGCTTGAGGTGTATGGCGTCATCATCGGCGGCTGGGCGTCGAACTCGAAATACCCGTTCTTGGGTTCGTTGCGGTCGGCGGCGCAGATGATCTCCTATGAGGTCAGCATCGGCCTGATCATCATCGGTGTGATCCTGTCCACCGGGTCGCTGAATTTCGGGGCTATCGTGAACGCGCAGGACACCGGTTACGGCTTCTTTGGCTGGTACTGGCTGCCGCACCTGCCGATGGTGTTCCTGTTCTTTATCAGCGCCTTGGCCGAGACGAACCGGCCACCGTTTGACTTGCCTGAAGCGGAATCCGAACTCGTCGCGGGCTATCAGGTCGAATACTCCTCGACCCCGTTCCTGCTGTTCATGGCCGGTGAATACATCGCCATCTTCCTGATGTGCGCGCTGATGAGCCTGCTGTTCTTTGGTGGCTGGCTGTCGCCCATTCCGGGCCTGCCTGATGGCGTGCTGTGGATGGTGGCGAAGATGGCGTTCTTCTTCTTCCTCTTCGCCATGGTGAAGGCGATCACGCCCCGCTACCGCTATGACCAGCTGATGCGCCTGGGCTGGAAAGTGTTCCTGCCATTCAGCCTGGTCTGGGTCGTGTTCGTGGCGTTCGCCGCCAAGTTCGACTGGTTCTGGGGCATCTATGCCCGCTGGGCCGTGGGGGGCTGATATGGGACTGGCCATCGCCATCAACGAAGCGCCCGAGCGGCATCTGGACGATCTGGTGTCCTACCTGTCGTCCGAGTTTTCCATCGGCACCTTGGACAGTGAAAAGACCTTCGAACAGGCTGATCAGGGCGAGGTTGTCTCGGCCCTCAAGGCCTGGGCGTATATGCACCTTAACGACGCAACACAGGGAGACTAGCAATGACGCAGATCGACTACGGCCGCGCCGCCAAATACTTCCTGCTTCAGGATTTCTGGGTCGGCATGAAGCTGGGGCTCAAGTACTTCTTTGCCCCCAAAGCAACGGTGAACTATCCGCATGAAAAGGGGCCTTTGTCCCCGCGTTTCCGGGGCGAACACGCCCTGCGCCGCTATCCCAACGGGGAAGAGCGTTGCATTGCGTGCAAGCTCTGCGAGGCAATTTGTCCCGCGCAGGCCATCACCATCGACGCCGAACCGCGCGAGGATGGCAGCCGCCGCACCACCCGCTATGACATCGACATGACCAAGTGCATCTATTGCGGGTTCTGTCAGGAAGCCTGCCCGGTGGATGCCATTGTCGAGGGGCCGAATTTCGAATTCGCGACCGAGACGCGTGAAGAGCTGTTCTACGACAAGGAAAAGCTGCTGGAGAACGGCGAGCGGTGGGAAGCCGAGATCGCGCGCAACCTGGAACTGGACGCTCCCTACAGATGAGTGCGGATTCCGCATATGAGCGCGGCAAGGCGCTGTCGGAGCAGGTGAACCCGGGCATGGAAGATGCTCTGGCAGCCCGCTATGACGCGCTGGTGCCGGGCTTGTCGCGCATGGTCGTGGAAGTGCCTTATGGCACGTTCTACACGCGCGGTGTCGTGGACGAGAAGACGCGGCTGTTGGCGACGATTGCTGCCTTGGCCGCGATGGGCGGGCAGACGCGTCCGCAGGTCAAGGTCAACATTGCGAGCGCCCGCGCTGTGGGGGCCAGCCGCGAGGAAGTCTGCGAGATCATCTACCAGATGACCCTCTATGGCGGCTTTCCGGCCATGATCAACGCGATGAATGCGGCCATCGAGGTGTTTGAGGCCGAAGATGAGTGACGACAAGAACCCCTTTGCCGCGATGATCGCCCAGATGCACGAAATGACGAAGGCGTTTCCGCATATGGCGGCGTTCGATCCGTCGAAGGGGTTTGATCCCAAGATGTTCGAAGCGCTATGGCCAACCATGCCCAAGGATCTGATGGAGACGTGGTTTGGCAACACGTTCAATGAGAACGGGCTGGATGCCAAGACACGTCTGCTGATCACCCTTGCGGGGCTGACCATGCAGGGCGCACAGGCCGACACGGCCATTCGCCAGACCGTGCGCCATGCGCGCGAGGCAGGCGCGACGGACCAGCAGATTTCCGAGACTTTGGGCATGATGGCGATGTTCGCCGGGGTGCCCGCCATGACCCGCGCCATGGGATTGGCGCAGGAGGTCATGGGTGACGACGAGGACGAAACATGACTGTATTTGCCTTCTACCTGTTCGCGGTCAGCGTGATCGCCGGGGGCCTCTTCACCGTGATCAGCCGCAATCCGGTCCATTCGGTCCTGTGGCTGATCCTGGCCTTCCTGAGTGCAGCGGGCCTGTTCGTACTGCTTGGCGCCGAGTTCGTGGCGATGCTGCTGATCATCGTCTATGTGGGGGCGGTCGCGGTGCTGTTCCTCTTTGTGGTGATGATGCTGGACGTGGATTTCGCCGAGCTGAAGGCGGAGATGGCGAAATACATGCCGCTGGCGCTGCTGATCGGCGTCGTGATCCTGATGCAGTTCGTGATGGCCTTTGGCGCCTGGGAATCCAATGCCGCGGCCGAAGGGCTGCGCGCGCAGGTGATGCCGGTGGATCGGCATAATACAGAAGCGTTGGGCATGATCCTCTATGACCAATACTTCCTGCTGTTCCAGCTGTCGGGTTTGATCCTGCTGGTCGCGATGGTGGGTGCCATTGTGCTGACCCTGCGCCACCGCTCGGATGTGAAGCGTCAGGATGTGGTGGCCCAGATGATGCGCGACCCGGCCACGGCGATGGAGTTGAAGGACGTCAAACCGGGGCAAGGGCTCTGATGCCGTTTTCTTTCAAAGAAAACGGATCGGAATTTTTGAAAAATTCCGTCTGCGCTGCAGTGACAGCCGTGGCTCTGGTTGGGCCGGCGTCGGCTGTGACTCTGATGGAGTGTGACCGGACTACGCATATCTCGCATGGTGGCGAGGCGGATCATGTCGATTTGGGCGAAGGCCGCGTCATGTGGCGCGACTGGTGGAGCCAGGAGGGGACGGCGACGTCGTTCACTCTGGTGGACTGTATGCCTGGCGCTGCACTGACCTTCCGGACGCAGGAAGAGAACATGGGCAATCGCTTGCCCTTTGACCGGACCGACGCGGCACTTCAAGTGATCAATCGACACGAAAGCGGCGCGCGGGCCTTTGCCACGTTCGACCGCATGGCCGCCGATCTGGATGGCATCGCGCGGGACATCGACATCATCACGCTGGAGGCAGAGCCTTGTGCCTGCGCCGCACTCTACCCCGAGGCTCGAGGGGAGAAGTCGGTGTTTCTTCGGCAGGAGAAATTGCAATGACCCGGTCCTTTCCCGCTATCACCTTGTGTATCTGCGTTCTTCTGGTGCCGTACGAGGCCGGTGCAGCCTGCTATCGGTTCACTTCGGAAGATGCAGTAGAGGTTGCTCACAAAGACCTTGGCGCTGGCATTGTAAAGTATCGCACTGGCCAGCATGCAATACATCCTTATAGCAGCACGCTGGTCGTCGAGAGTTGCCAATCGGCGGCGGCGATCAACGTACGCGTTGCAACGGGTAAAGAAGATCCTTCTGACGGAGGGTCCATTACCTTGTTCGACGTAACCAATGAGGCGGAAGCGGTTTTGGACGACGCACTTCGTTCTGATGCGGTGGAAGCATTCGACGATCTTGCTGCCAGTTTCAAATCGCTTGGTGCCAGCGTGGCTAGATCGAAAGTCACGCATGAAAGCTGCGCGTGTAACAAATGGTACCCGGACATGCGGGGTACAAAGACGAAATTCGGACAGGTTGACTACTGATGATCGGACTTGAACACTACCTCACCGTCGCGGCGACGCTGTTCGTCATCGGCATCTTCGGGCTTTTCCTGAACCGCAAGAACGTGATCATCCTGCTTATGAGCATCGAACTGATGCTCTTGGCGGTGAACATCAACCTCGTGGCGTTCTCCAGTTTCTTGGACGACCTCGTCGGGCAGGTGTTCACCCTGTTTGTGCTGACCGTTGCAGCGGCAGAGGCGGCCATCGGTCTGGCCATCCTGGTCTGTTTCTTCCGCAACCGCGGTACTATCGCCGTCGAAGACGTCAACGTGATGAAGGGCTGATCGTGATGGGGTTTTTGTCTCACGGCAAATCGGTCGCCGCGATTTCCTGTGCCTTAGCTATGGCGTCTAGTGCAAGCGAAGCCTCAATCCCCATCGAATGCGCGGCTGGGGAAACAAGCTATTCACTTGTCCATGATCTTAATGCCCATCTGTCGGTGTTTCTTTTGGCTGACGAACAGCGTTTACTTTTGGCAAATTGTTCCGGGCGCGAGATGATTGCGGTAGAACAGCTCGGCGAACCATCTCTGAGCCATCACATCGGTCATGCCCTCGGCGAGATTGAACGCATGTCGGCGAGCAGCACCTTTTTTACTTTTGACGATGTGGTTGCCCGTTTGCGGAACCAAGAATTTACGGCAGATATTGTTCCGCTTCGGCGGGATGAATGTGTGTGCGGGGAGAACTAGACGTGGAAACCATCATCCTCTTTGCCCCTCTGGTTGGCGCCATCCTCTGCGGCTTTGGCTGGCGTATCTTTGGTGAGGTCGCGGCCTGCTGGATCGCCACGGGCTTGCTGTTCCTGTCGGCTATCCTGTCTTGGATCGTGTTCATCACCTTTGACGGCACGACCGAGACCATCCAGATCCTGCGGTTCATCGAAAGCGGCAGTCTGAGCACGGACTGGTCCATCCGTCTGGACCGGCTGACCGCGATCATGCTGATCGTGATCACGACAGTGTCGAGCCTCGTCCACCTGTATTCCTTCGGCTACATGGATCATGATCCGCAATGGCGCGAAGGCGAAAGCTACAAGCCGCGTTTCTTTGCCTACCTGTCCTTCTTCACCTTCGCGATGCTGATGCTGGTGACGGCGGACAACCTGGTGCAGATGTTCTTTGGCTGGGAAGGCGTGGGCGTCGCATCCTACCTGCTGATCGGGTTCTACTACCGCAAGCCATCCGCCAATGCGGCGGCTATCAAGGCGTTTGTGGTGAACCGGGTTGGTGATTTCGGCTTTGCATTGGGCATCTTTGCACTGTTCTTCCTCACCGACAGCATCAACTTTGACGACATCTTTGCCGCTGCACCTGAGCTGGCGGAGACGCAGCTGACCTTCCTCTGGAGCGAGTGGAACGCGGCGAACCTCGTGGCTTTCCTGCTGTTCATCGGCGCCATGGGCAAGTCGGCACAGCTGATCCTGCACACTTGGCTGCCGGACGCTATGGAGGGGCCGACGCCGGTGTCCGCGCTGATCCACGCGGCGACCATGGTGACGGCAGGTGTGTTTCTCGTCTGCCGCATGTCGCCGGTGATGGAGTTTGCACCCGAGGCTATGGCCTTTGTCACCGGGCTGGGCGCGATTACCGCCTTCTTTGCCGCAACCGTGGGGCTGGTACAGACCGACATCAAGCGTGTGATCGCGTATTCTACCTGTTCGCAGCTTGGCTATATGTTCGTCGCTGCGGGTGTTGGGGTGTACTCCGTAGCAATGTTCCACCTGTTCACGCACGCTTTCTTCAAGGCGATGCTGTTCTTGGGCGCAGGCTCGGTCATCCACGCTATGCACCATGAGCAGGACATGACCAACTATGGCGGATTGCGGAAGAAGATCCCGTATACCTTCTGGGCCATGATGATCGGGACGCTGGCCATCACTGGCGTTGGCATCCCGCTGACGGGGTGGATCGGCTTTGCTGGCTTTGCATCGAAAGATGCGGTGATCGAAAGCGCCTATGTCGGGTCGACCTTTGCCTTCTGGGCGCTGGTGATCGCGGCGCTGTTCACGTCCTTCTATTCGTGGCGCCTGATGTTCCTGACCTTCTACGGCGAGCCGCGTGGCGACAAGCACACGCATGAGCACGCGCATGAAAGCCCGATGGTCATGCTGATCCCGCTGGGTGTGCTTTCTCTGGGTGCGATGTTTGCTGGTGCGATCTGGTACTCGTCTTTCTTTGGCAAGCCGAACGAGGTGATCAAGTTCTTTGGGGGTCATTACGAGGCGCCCTCCGAAGAGATCAAAAATGCCGTGGCCGAGCGCAGCCCGAAAGCATCCGAGCTGAAATATGTGATGGAGGATGCGCCGGGTGAGGCGGGAATCTACATCGCGCCTGAAAACACTGTCCTGCACGAAGCCCATTACGTACCGACCTGGGTCAAGCTGTCGCCCTTTGTGTCGATGCTGCTCGGGTTTATCGTGGCCTATTGGTTCTACATCGCAAACCCGGCGCTGCCTAAGCGCCTAGCAGAAGATCAGCGCCCGCTGTACCTGTTCCTGAAAAACAAATGGTACTTTGACGAGCTCTATAACTTCATCTTTGTCGGGCCCGCCATGTGGCTGGGCAAGAAGCTGTGGAAGCGCGGCGATGGCGATGTCATTGACGGCACGATCAACGGGCTGTCCATGGGCGTTGTGCCCTTCATCACGCGCCTCGCAGGTCGCGCGCAGTCCGGCTACATCTTTACCTATGCCTTCGCCATGGTGATCGGGATTGCTGTCCTTGTCACCTGGATGACGCTCAGCGGAGGAGCGAACTGATGGACAATATTCTTTCCATCACCACCTTCATGCCCGCGTTGGCGGCCTTGATTCTGGCCGTATTCCTGCGGGGCGAGGATGAGGCGGCGCAGCGCAACGCCAAGTGGGTGGCGATGGCCACCACGGTGATCACGTTCATCGCGTCGCTGTTCATCCTGTTTGACTTCGATCGCAACGACACCGGCTTCCAGATGGTGGAGCAGGGCGAGTGGATCATGGGCCTCACCTACAAAATGGGGGTCGATGGGATCAGCGTTCTGTTCGTGATGCTGACCACCTTCATGATGCCGCTCGTTATTGCGGCGTCCTGGTCCGTGACGGACCGGGTCAAGGAATACATGATCGCCTTCCTGCTCTTGGAGACGCTCATGCTGGGCGTGTTCATGGCGCTGGATCTGGTCCTGTTCTACCTGTTCTTCGAGGCGGGTCTGATCCCGATGTTCCTGATCATCGGCATCTGGGGTGGGGCGAACCGCATCTATGCGAGCTTCAAGTTCTTCCTCTACACCTTCCTCGGCTCGGTGCTGATGCTGGTGGCGATGGTTGCGATGTATGCGGATGCAGGTACCACAGACATTGAGGCGCTGCTCAACCACCAGTTCGGGAGCGAAACGTTCAGCCTGCTGGGTATGCAGATCGTCGGCGGGATGCAGACGATCCTGTTCCTCGCCTTCTTTGCCAGCTTCGCCGTCAAGATGCCGATGTGGCCGGTTCACACCTGGCTGCCTGACGCGCACGTGCAGGCCCCGACCGCGGGTTCAGTTGTGCTGGCCGCCATCCTGCTGAAACTCGGAGGGTACGGGTTTATCCGCTTCTCCTTTTCTATGTTCCCGGTGGGGTCCGAGGTGATGGCGCCGCTGGTGCTTTGGATGTCGGCGATTGCGATTGTCTACACGTCGCTGGTGGCACTTGTGCAGGACGATATGAAGAAGCTGATCGCCTATTCGTCGGTTGCGCACATGGGCTTTGTGACGATGGGTATCTTTTCGGGAAATCAGCAGGGTTTGGACGGCGCGATTTTCCAGATGCTGAGCCACGGGTTTATCTCGGGCGCGCTGTTCCTGTGCGTGGGCGTCATCTATGACCGGATGCACACGCGCGAGATTGATGCCTATGGCGGCCTGGTGAACCGGATGCCGGCTTATGCACTGATCTTCATGCTGTTCACCATGGCGAACGTGGGCCTGCCGGGCACATCCGGGTTCGTGGGCGAGTTCCTGACGTTGATGGCGGTGTTCCAGGTCAACACTTGGGTGGCCGCGGTTGCCACAACCGGTGTGATCTTCTCTGCCGCTTATGCGCTTTGGCTTTACCGTCGGGTGGTCATGGGCGATCTGATCAAGGAGAGCCTGAAGTCGATCACCGATATGACGCGGCGGGAAAAGGCGATTTTCGCTCCGCTGGTGGTGATGACGCTGCTGCTGGGTGTGTATCCGGCGCTGATCCTCGACATCATCGGGCCGTCGGTGGCCGCCCTTGTGACACAATACGATACGGCGCTCGCCGCAGCTGAGGCTGCGACGATGGTTGCCGAGAATTAAGGAGCCGACGGATGTCTGCTGATCTGACCATCATCCTGCCCGAGATCCTGCTGGCGGTGTTCGCCATGCTGGGCCTGATCGGCGCGGTGTATACGTCCAAGGACGATCTTGCCTCGCCGCTGTTGTGGGCCACGTCGGCGGTATTCCTGGCCGTTGCTGCGTGGATCGGGTTCACGGGCGAGGGCACGAATGTGGCCTTTGGCGGTATGTTCATCGACGACGGGTTCTCGCGCTTTGCCAAGGTGACGATCCTGGTGTCGGCCGCTGCCGTGCTGTTGATGAGCGAGGGGTACATGTCGCAGCGCGGTCTCTTGCGCTTTGAGTACCCGATGCTGGTCGCGTTGGCCGCCGTGGGCATGATGACCATGGTGTCGGCCGGCGATCTGATGGCGCTTTTTATGGGCCTCGAACTACAGTCGCTAGCTCTGTACGTCGTGGCGTCGCTGCGCCGTGACAGCGTCAAATCGACCGAGGCGGGCTTGAAGTATTTCGTGCTGGGAGCGCTGTCCTCGGGCCTGCTGCTCTATGGAGCGTCGCTGGTCTATGGCTATGCGGGCACCACGCTGTTCTCGGGCATCGTTCAGGTTGCGGAAGAGGGCGTTTCGCTGGGCCTGCTCTTTGGCCTCGTGTTCTTGATGGCAGGTTTCGCCTTCAAGGTCTCTGCCGTGCCGTTCCATATGTGGACACCGGACGTCTACGAAGGTTCTCCCACGCCGGTCACAGCCTTCTTCGCAACCGCACCCAAGGTCGCGGCCATGGCGCTTTTTGCGCGCGTGATGCACGACGCCTTTGGCGGTGCGGTCGCGGACTGGCAGCAGGTCATGGCACTGTTGTCGGTGCTGTCCATGTTCCTTGGTGCTTTTGCCGCGATTGGCCAGACCAACATCAAGCGACTGATGGCGTTTTCGTCCATCGCCCATATGGGCTATGCGCTGATGGGGCTCGCCTCTGGCACCGCGCTCGGGGTTGAGGCGATGCTCGTCTACATGGCGATCTACGTCACCATGAATATTGGCACATTCGCCTTTATTCTGATGATGGAGAAGGACGGCCAGCCTGTCGTCGAAATCTCATCGCTCAAGATGTATGCCAAGCGCGAACCGGGCAAGGCGTGGGCCATGCTGTTCCTGATGTTCTCGCTGGCCGGTGTGCCGCCGATGCTGGGGTTCTTCGGCAAGTTTTATGTGCTGCGCGCGGCCTATGAGGGCGGGCTGGTGTGGCTGGCCATCGCGGGTGTGATCGCTTCGGTCATTGGTGCCTACTATTACCTGCGCATCGTCTACTACATGTTCTTCGGAGAGACGCAGGATGAGGGCCTGAATGGCGGCAAGTCCCCGATCCTTTGGGCGATGCTGATGGGGTCGGCAGCGGTGATGCTATTCGGGATCATCAACATGTTCGGTGTGGATACGGCGGCGGCGGCCGCGGCGCTGACATTGGTGAACTAGGCGCCTATGGCAAATCGGCCCTTCCTTCTCGGTGGCAAAGCCACCTGTCAGGCAGTGGGGCAGGATTTTGGGGAAACAGCGAAGTCATGAGCGCTTGGCCTTCAGGGTACGGGCGGCGTGTGTTGCCATCGGTGGACTCGACGCTGAGTGAGGCGGCGCGTATCGCATCCGATCTGTCTGGCCCCGAGTGGATTTTGGCGCTGAGCCAGACGTCGGCACGCGGTCGGCGTGGGCGGGCGTGGTCGATGCTTGAGGGCAACTTTGCTGGCACGCTGGTTCTTCCGTTGGAGGAAGCGCCGGGGCAAGCCGCCTTGCGATCCTTTGTCATGTCGCTTGCCTTGCGGGACGCCTTTGTCGCGGCGACCGGGCGCGAGGATGCCTTTGCGCTGAAGTGGCCCAATGATGTGCTTCTGCGCGGCGGCAAGGTTGCCGGGATCCTGCTGGAAAGCATCGGCAGCGGTGCCGGTATCACGCATCTGGCGATCGGGATCGGGATCAACCTGGCTGCGGCTCCGACAGCGAGCGAGGTAGAAGAAGGGGCCGTACCACCTGCTGCGCTGAAAGCGACGCTCGGCACCATCATCTCGCCCGAAGACTTTCTCGACCTCTTGGCCACCGCCTACGCCCGCTATGAGGATCAGTTCCGCACCTATGGCTTTGCGCCAATCCGGACAGCGTGGCTGGCCCATGCGGCGCGGTTGGGGGAGCCGATCAAGGCGCGCACCACGCGGGACGAGTACATCGGCACTTTCGTGGACGTGGACGGCGATGGCCAACTTGTTCTAGAGACGGCCAAAGGCCGGATGACCATCCCGGCAGGCGACGTTTACTTCTGAGGGGGCAGGCCATGCTTCTGACCATCGACTGCGGCAACACGAACACCGTGTTTTCGATTTGGGACGGGACGCAATTCCTGGCCACTTGGCGCACCTCGACCGAGTGGCAGCGGACGGCGGATCAGTACTATGTCTGGCTGTCGACGCTGATGGAGTTCCAGAAGCTGGATGTGGAGATCACGGATGTGATCATCTCGTCCACTGTGCCGCGCGTTGTCTTTAACCTGCGGGTTCTGTGCGACCGTTATTTCAATTGTCGGCCCTACGTTGTGGGCAAATCTGATTGCCTGTTGCCCGCGCCACCACGGGTGGACGAGGGGACGCAGATTGGCCCCGACCGGTTGGTGAACACGGCAGGCGCATATGATCGGTGCGGCGGCGACCTGATCGTGGTGGACTTTGGGACGGCAACGACTTTTGATGTGGTGGCCTCTGACGGCGCCTATGTGGGCGGCGTGATCGCGCCCGGCGTGAACCTTAGCCTTGAGGCGCTGCACTCGGCCGCTGCCGCCCTGCCGCATGTGGATATCACTAAGCCGCAGGCCGTTGTGGGCACCAATACGGTCGCCTGCATGCAGTCCGGCGTGTTTTGGGGTTACGTGGGCCTTGTCCGTGAGATATGTGCCAGAATTAAAGCGGAGCGCGACCGCGACATGCGCGTGATCTCGACAGGGGGGCTGGCCCCGCTGTTCCAACAGTCCGAAACGCTGTTTGACGACTTTCAAGACGATTTGACGATGCATGGCCTGACGGTCATCCATCGCTTTAACAAGGAAAACAACTGAACTTATGAGCAGTGAACGTTTGGTCTACCTGCCCCTTGGTGGGGCGGGTGAAATTGGTATGAATGCCTATGTGTACGGGTACGGGCCGCAGGATGCCGAGCGGCTGATCGTTGTCGATCTGGGCGTGGCCTTTCCGGATATGGACAGCTCGCCCGGTGTGGATCTGATCCTGCCGGACATCGCGTGGCTTGCGGAGCGGAAGGACCGCATCGACGGCATCTTTGTCACGCACGCACACGAGGATCACGTGGGCGCGGTTGCCCACACCTATGACCAGCTTGGCGCACCGATCTATGCGCGGCCCTTCACCGCGAATATCGCGCGGCGGAAGATGGACGAACACGGACACCCCGACGACGCCGTGCGTGTTGTGGCGGGCTGGCCCGATCAGGTGCAGGCAGGGCCGTTCAAGGTGGGCTTTCTGCCGATGTCCCATTCGATCCCGGAAAGTGCCGGTCTGATCATCGACAGCCCCGAGGGCCGCGTGATCCATTCCGGAGACTTCAAGCTGGACCCGACCCCTGTGGTGGGTGAACCCTTTGACCCGGACCTGTGGGCCGAGGTGAGCAAGGAAGGGGTGAAGGCGCTGATCTGCGACAGCACCAACGTCTTTTCGCAGCATCCCGGTCGGTCTGAACTGTCGGTGGGGCCGGAGATCGAGAAGCTGGTGCGCGGGCATCAGACGGGGATGGTTGTGGCGACGACCTTCGCCTCGAACGTGGCGCGGGTGAAGACGCTGGCGGAGGCGGGTGTCGCTGCTGGGCGGTCTATCGTTCTGTTGGGCCGCGCGATGCGCCGAATGATTGAAGCGGCCATTGAGACGGGCGTGCTGACTGATTTCCCGACCGTTGTCAGCCCCGAGGATGCGAAAAGCATCCCGCGCGAAAACCTGATGTTGCTGGTGACTGGTTCGCAGGGCGAGCGCCGTGCAGCCTCCGCTCAGTTGGCGAATGGCAAGTATATGGGGCTGGAGTTGAAGGAGGGGGATCTGTTCCTGTTTTCCTCCAAGACCATTCCGGGCAATGAAAAAGGTGTGATCCGCATCATCAACCAGCTCTCTGAGAAGGGTGTGGATGTGGTTGATGATTCCTCGGGTCTTTATCACGTGTCGGGCCATGCCAACGGCCCGGATCTGGAGCGGTTACAGGACATCGTGAACCCGCAGATCGTGGTGCCGATGCACGGCGAACACCGGCACTTGCGTGCGCATGTGAAGCTGGCCGAGGGCAAGGGCCGCACGGGTGTGCTGGCTGTGAACGGAATGATGATTGACCTGTCGGGCAACGCACCGACCGTGGCTGAGTACATAGAGACAGGACGTACATATCTGGACGGTGCGGTGCAGATCGGCGCGCTGGACGGTGTTGTCCGCGACCGCATCCGCATGGCGCTGAACGGGCATGTGCTGGTGACGCTGATCCTTGATGAAGAGGATGAGCCGCTAGGCGAGCCGTGGTGCGAGCTGATGGGGCTGGCAGAGACGGGGCGGTCGAAGGCCGCGCTGGTCGAGGTGCTGGAAGAGGATCTGGGTCAGTTCCTGGGCCGGGCCGATGCCAAGACCTTGCGTGACGACGACAGCCTGACTGAAGCATTGCGCCGGATCGTCCGCAAGTCAGCGCAGGATGAGATCGGCAAGAAGCCTGAAGTGACCGTGGTGATCAGCCGGATGCATTGAAAAAGGCGGACCAAGGTCCGCCTTACAATTGCGTGGCGCCGGTTAGCTGGCCATGCGCTCTTCGAAGCTCAGGCCGATGAAGCTGGGGGTGTGATCGCCCAGGCCCACGACCTTGTTCGTGCTGCGATCATCGCGTGACGACGACGAACGGCTGCGGCCGGAAGAGGAGCGGCTGCGGGATGACTTCGTCTCTTCGTTGGTCGCTGTGGTTTCTACCGTCTCTTCGGTTTTCGAAGAGGACCGGCTGCGTGTGGACTTCGGCTTGTCGTCCTTCGCTTCGGCCGGTTTTGTTGGTTTCACCGGGTTGTCGAGGCGCGGGATTTCTTTTTGGATCAGCTTTTCGACCGCGTCGAACTGCTTTTCATCGCGCGGCACGCAGATGGTGATCGCCTTGCCCTCACGACCTGCGCGGCCCGTCCGGCCAATGCGGTGCACGTAATCCTCGGGGTGGCCGGGGACGTCGAAGTTGAACACGTGGCTGACCGACGGGACATCGAGCCCGCGTGCAGCGACGTCAGAGGCCACGAGGATACGCAGCTCCCCATTGCGAAACCCTTCGAGCGTGCGGGTGCGTTGTGACTGGTCGAGGTCCCCGTGGATCGGAGCGGCATCATATTTGTACTTTTTCAGTGATTTGGCGACAATATCCACATCCGTCTTGCGGTTGCAGAAGATAATCGCGTTGGTCAGCTTCTCGCCCTCGGCGTCGATCAGGCCGCGCAGTACCTTGCGCTTTTCGGACGCCTCGCGGTCCTTGCGCGAGCCTTTGAACATGACCACACCCTGTTCAATCGTCTCGGACGCCGTGGCTTGACGGGCCACTTCGATGCGTTCGGGGTTCGACAGGAAGGTGTTGGTGATCCGCTCGATCTCGGGTGCCATGGTGGCGGAGAAGAACAGGGTTTGGCGAGTAAACGGCGTGAGACCGAAGATGCGTTCGATGTCGGGGATAAAGCCCATGTCGAGCATCCGGTCGGCTTCATCCACGACCATGACCTTGACGTCGTTCAGGATCAGCTTGCCGCGCTCGAAATGATCGAGCAGACGACCGGGCGTGGCGATCAGCACGTCGACGCCTTTATCGATCAGGATGTCCTGTTCCTTGAAGCTGACACCGCCGATCAGCAGCGCCTTGGTCAGTTTGACATGCTTGGCATAGGTGTCGAAGTTTTCGGCCACCTGGGCGGCGAGTTCGCGTGTGGGGCACAGCACAAGGCTGCGCGGCATCCGCGCGCGGGCGCGCCCACGGGCCAATTGCGTGATGAGCGGTAGGGTAAAGCTGGCTGTCTTTCCTGTGCCGGTCTG
This sequence comes from Tateyamaria sp. syn59, assembly GCF_007995245.1. Taxonomy (GTDB): domain Bacteria; phylum Pseudomonadota; class Alphaproteobacteria; order Rhodobacterales; family Rhodobacteraceae; genus Tateyamaria. Next base: position 301,518 of record NZ_VCBA01000002.1, on the reverse strand, counting down.
GGCGATGCCAAGGACGTCGCGCCCCTCAAGTGCTGCAGGAATCGCGCCTGCCTGAATGGGCGTCGGGTTTTCATACCCGGCTTCGTCGATGGCTTTCAGGACCTTTGAATTCAGGTTCAGATCAGAGAATTTTGTCATGTACGTCCGTAGGTTGCGGACACTGACTTGGCCCGCTGCGTCTGATGATGTCGGCCCGATTGGCCCAAGCGGGGGCACGGTGCCCCGACATGCTGCGCGTGCATAGCAAAGCCGCCGCGTTCCGTCAAACGGGCGCGTCGGGGAAGTGACGTGCGACTTTGGTGTCGAGGTCCAGATCGACGATGCGCAGCGCACCGTGCGCTTGCAACCGTGCGCGCATGTCCGGGCTGTCGCCGATCACTTCGTCGTAGAATGCGCGTAGGCCGTTTTCGCCCTCGTTGGCCTCGAGATAGGTAAAGAGGTCATGCAGTGTCATGCCGCCATTTTCGGGTTTTGTCGCGGATTTCAGCTCGGCGCGATACGATCCTTTGTCCAGCCGGTACGCGTAGGCCGCGCGCCAGGCGTCCCATGATTTTGCGTGGCAATGCGCAAGCGCTATATCGGGCAGCTCGATCGCGTTGGGCAGTATGGCGTCGTTCTGGAATGCGTTGTGGATGCGGATCTGAGTGTCTGGCAATCCCGTGCGGACAAAGAGTTTTCCGGCGACGTGACTGAGAAAGCCACCCGCGAGGTGCTGACCGAAGGTGGGGTATAGTGCGCGAACGGTTCTGCGCCGATCCTTGCCTGCGGGCAGGAACGCCTTGAAGGCACTGTCTGACCCGCCCAGCAATTCCATGGGCCTGATGCGGGCAAGACGCTGGCTGTCCCCCAATGCGTTCAGGTGGTCGGAGACAGGCTGGTCCGACACGAGAAACTCATCCGCATCCATGTGGATCAGCCAGTCCACCTCGGCCCCGCGGTTGTAGGCATGCGTGGCATTCATCGTTTGACGGGCCTGGTGCTTGAACGGTCGCCGCCCACCCAGTTTCTTCCAATGCGCGGCATCGCAGATCTGGACCCGCACTTTCGGGTGTCCTTTCAGTAGGTTGAAGGCCGTCTGATTGTCGTCATCCAGATAGATGTACAGCCGATGCGCGCCCATTTCGATGTGGTGTGCCGCAAAGCGCAGAATGTCGGCTGTGCGCGCCAGAATGGTTGATGACAGTCCCCAGGTCATTCGTTGCCCTTGTAGGATTGCATGCGCGCGAACACCGTGGCGCGGTCGGTCATGACCATGCGAAGCATCCGCATGGCAAGAGGCCGTATGGTCGTGTCGCGTTCAGTCAGTTGCCACAGGCGGGCTAGAAGAACCTTGTCCAGATCGCCCTTTTCGATCGAATAGGGTGGCATGTCGAGGCCGAGGGGCGGGCGGTACTTGTGGCGCACGAATTTCACTTTCTCATGGCCGGGCTTGCCCGTGCATCTGCGTTCACTGTCATGCAGTTTGACCAGATCAAACAGGACGGACAGCCCCATGCCAAGGGCCCGCTGGTCCCCGGTTTCGCCACAATCGGCAAAGGTGGTGGCGGTGGAGATCAACCACCGGACGGACAGAATGTCGGCGAGCCTTTGACCTTCCTCCCGCCAGAGACGGAAGAAAAGTGGCAGCGCATGTGCGGGCGGGGCATCACGCCGCGAGATGGCAATCAGCAGAGCGTGAAGGTGCAGGATTTGCGGTGCGCCTTTGAATTCTTTCTGTAATTCCAGGTGCTTGCGCCGAACGTCGTAGCGCGGTGTGTCTGAGTATTTGAGTGTCGTGGCAGGTACCATTTGGTCCCAAAGCGCTGCCAGATCCGTATCCAGTGGGGGCACAAGGTCGGCGGCATTGTCAAAGGGGCGTTGCCGCTTTTCCAGAAACCGCATGAGCGCAGCATAGTCACCCGCATAGATCGGGTTGTCGCCTGTGCCCATACCCTCAGACCATCATTTCCTTGGTCGCACTGAGCGTTACGTCCGGATAATCGCGCGCCACGCGGTCGATGTCCCATTGCAGGCGCGTGAGGTAGACGATGTCGCCGTCGTGGTCGTGGCTGATATGCTGCTTGTTGCTTTCCGTAAATTTATCAACGGCTTGTTTGTCACCGCTCACCCAGCGGGCGGAGGTGAATTGCGATTGTTCGAACCGCACGGGCAGCCCGTATTCCAGTTCGATCCGGCTGGCGAGCACTTCGAATTGCAGAGCACCCACGACGCCCACGATGAAGCCGGAGCCGATGGACGGCTTGAAGACTTTTGCGGCACCTTCCTCGGCAAATTGCATCAGCGCCTTTTCAAGGTGCTTCGCCTTCAGCGGATCACCCGCGCGGACGCCTTGCAACAGTTCAGGCGCAAAGCTGGGGATACCCGTTACACGCAAAGCTTCGCCTTCGGTTAACGTGTCGCCGATGCGCAGTTGACCGTGGTTCGGGATGCCGATGATGTCGCCGGCCCATGCCTCTTCCGCAAGTTCACGGTCGGAGGCAAGGAACATGACGGGGTTTGAGATGGCCATCGGTTTCTTGGACCGCACATGGGTCAATTTCATGCCCCGTTTGAAGTGCCCCGACGCCATGCGGAGGAAGGCGACGCGGTCGCGGTGCTTGGGGTCCATGTTGGCTTGGACTTTGAAGACAAAGCCGGAAACCTTTGATTCTTCCGGCGAAATCTGGCGGGGTTCGGCCGATTGGACCTGTGGTTCGGGGCCGTAGTTCGCGATACCGTCCATCAGTTCCTTGACGCCGAAGGAGTTGATGGCGGAGCCGAACCAGATGGGGGTGAGCGTGCCTTGGAGCATCGCTTCGGGGTCCAGCGGGGGCAGCAGCTCGCGGGCCATTTCCAGCTCTTCACGCAGTTGGTTCAGCTGTGCTTCGGGCACGTGGTCGGCCAGCTTGGGGTCGTCCAAGCTGTTGATTTCAATGCTTTCCGCGACCTTGTTGCGGTCGGCGCGATCCATCAGTTCGAGACGGTCGCGCAGGATGTCGTAGCAGCCGATGAAGTCGCGGCCCATGCCGATGGGCCAGCTTGCCGGCGTCACGTCGATGGCCAGGTTTTCCTGAATTTCGTCAATGATCTCAAAGACGTCGCGGCTTTCGCGGTCCATCTTATTGCAAAAGGTCAGGATCGGCAGGTCGCGCAAGCGGCAGACCTCGAACAGCTTTTGGGTCTGGCTTTCGACGCCCTTGGCCCCGTCGATGACCATGATCGCAGCGTCCACTGCGGTGAGCGTGCGATAGGTATCTTCGGAGAAGTCGGAGTGGCCGGGCGTGTCGACAAGATTGAACCGGAACGTATTGGTTTTGCTTGTGAAATCGAAGGACATGGCAGAGGCTGAGACAGAGATGCCACGGTCTTTTTCCATCGCCATGAAGTCGGAGCGGGTGCGCCGTGCTTCGCCCTTGGCCCGGACCTGTCCAGCCATCTGGATGGCGCCGCCAAACAGAAGGAATTTTTCGGTCAGGGTCGTCTTTCCCGCGTCGGGGTGCGAGATGATCGCAAAGGTCCGGCGGCGGGCGATTTCGGGGGGCAATTCGGGGCGATTGTCTAGCATGAGCGCCGTATATCGGGGCCGTTGCGGCTGGGCAAGAAGCGCGGAAAAGGCATGTACCATGCGTGCACAAGGTGTGCACAGAGTATGCACCGCTGTGGTGCATCCGGGGTCTGCTGTCAAAAACTGGCAGCGGCCGGACTTAAGGTGTCGCCATCACCCAACGAAAGGATACCCCATGTCACTGAACGATGTTGCCAAGGAACTGGTTGCCGGTTGCCGCGAGGGTCGTGAGGCCGAGAACCTGGAGAAGCTCTATGCGCCGGATGCCGTGTCGGTCGAGGCCATGGATATGGGGCAGGGGCGCGAGACCCATGGCCTGGAGGGGATCCGGGGCAAACATGCCTGGTGGGAGGGTATGTTCGAGGTGATGGACGCCAGTGTGTCCGATCCCTTTCCCCATGGCGAAGACCGTTTTGCCGTGACCTTCGCCGTGAAGGCCAAGAACAAGGAGACGGGCGAGGTCACCGACATGAACGAGGTGGCCGTCTATCACGTCGCGGATGGTAAGATCACCCGCGAGGAGTTTTTCTACGGCGCCTAAGCGCCTTTAAGGCCGCGCGATCAGCACATCACAGGGCGGGTCGCGCATCAGGTCCGTGGCCAGCGATCCGAGCAGGCTGCGAGCCGACCCGACCCGTCCATGTGCGCCGACGGCGACGAGGTCGATGTCACCCAGTTCGACCTTGCTGCGCAGGATCGGCAGCGGAGATCCGGGCAGGATTTCGATGTCGGACATGTGTGCGGTGGGCAGCGTTTCGGAGGCAAGCCAGCTGCGCGCCGACGCCTCTGCCTCTTTGCGGAAGGAGGCCTCGATCGCGTCGCCTGCGGCTTGCGTGCGCGAGAGGCGGCCCGCATAGGGCACGTTCAGGGCGTGGACGGGGTGGATCTTGGCCTCGTCTGCGATGGCGTGGGCCATACGGATCGCGCCGCTGCTGGCCGGAGAGAAGTCGCAGGCGGCGATGACGTTGACATAGTGATGGTCCGCCCGGTCCGTGACCAGCAGCACGGGCGTCGCCGTATGCCGCACGATGCGCTGCATCGTTGTTTCCCGCAACAGGTCGAGGAACGGGCGCACGCGGTGCGTGCCCATAACAAGCAAATCGATGCCGCCTGCACAGGCGTGCAGGATGTCTGTCGTGGGATCGCCCGGCTCTGCCTTGATCGTGACATTGACGCCGACACAGACCGAGCCCACAAACCGTTCAAGCGCTGCGCGTGTCTTGGCGTGGAGCGTGTCGATCACCTCGGCTGGCATGGCGTCGTCCATCACCGTAAGCACCGTCAGCGCCGCGCCGTGCGCACGAGCGATATGGGCGGCGCGGCGCACGGCCCTGTCCGAGCGCGTGGACAGATCGGTGGCAACCAGGATCGAGGTCAGCTTGGTCATCGAAGTCTCCGTTCCAGATAGGTGAATCCGGTATGGAGCACGGGCGGTCAGCGCGGGTTGATCTGCGTCAAACGGGTCCGTTTTTCAGCGGGTTGAGGCGCGGCGCAGCAGCTCAGCCGCGTCGGGGCGGTCCAGCAGGTTTTCGGTCACATCAAGGCCAGACAGCCCGGTGTCCGTGTGCGCCGTGAGCCGGGCCGACACCTCGTCCGGCAGGGCCGGTTTGGTGCGGGTGTCGATCAGCATGGATTCGGCGGCGATCCCTTCGGCATAGATGATCTGGTGCGTGTCGAAGAGCAGTTCGAAATAGTCGACAAAGCCGCCATCCTGCACCGTTACGCTGTCGCCGTTCACGAGGTGCCGCGCCTTGACCAGGAGTTCAGAGCGCCCCGCGCCAAGACGATCCTTGCGCTGGTAGATGAAGAGCCGGTGATCGGGCGAAACGATCAGGTCGCGGTCGTTGTTCAGGGTGCCCGCGCGGATACAGATCGGGGCGAAGTCGCCCGTGGCCCGCACCGTGGACTGGCCGACCCATCGCACCTCTTGCACGCCGTCATTGCGGGTCAGGATACGGTCACCGACCGCAAGCTCTTCGATGGGTTTCTGGGCGCCGGAGGCCATGGTGATGTGGGTGCCGCGCGTGAAGCGCGCGCAGGCGAGGTGGGCAAACTTCGTCCGCGCCTCGGTCCGGTCGATGCCGACGAGGTTGTAGGGGGTGCGCGGTCTGAGCCCGGCAAGCGGCAGGAGGTAGATGTTGGCGATATGCGCCTCGTCATCGACTTCGACCAGCACGATGGCGTCGGTGATCTGTCCGTCGGGCGACATGAGTGTCAGAGCGCAGTCGAGGTGGATCGCCGCCCCCGGAACGCCGCATTCACTGCCGTTGCCCACGATCATGTGCGCTGTGTCGCTGGCGTGCAGGGACAGCCGCAAGGGGTGGGCGCGGGCCGACAGGGTATAGACATCGTCAAGCATCAGCTCGTCAGCACAGGCCAGCGCGTCGCCCAGGTTGGCCCCCTGGCTGACCACAAAGCTGGCCGCCCGGTAGACAGGCACGCTTTGCGCGGGCGTGAAATTGCTGTGTTGCATGAGGAGGCCTGATGAAACGTCTATGTCTTTTAACGTAGAATTGTGACCGGTATCGGTCAACGGTCCGGCCTTTTGCTGGCGCATTGGTGCAGGTGGCGTTACCTCTTGGCATCACAAGCGAATGGGAGAGCGTTCATGGATCTGGGAATCGCGGGTAAGCGGGCGGTTATTTGTGCATCGTCAAAGGGTTTGGGTCTGGGCTGCGCCGAGGCGTTGGCCGAAGCGGGTGTGCATCTGGTGATGAATGCGCGCGGGGTTGAGGCGCTGGACGCGTCGGCCGAGGCCATTCGCGCGGCGCATGGGGTCGAGGTTGCGACGGTGGCGGCGGATGTGACGACGGCTGAGGGTCAGGCCGCGCTGATCGAGGCCGCAGGTGACGCGGACATCCTCGTGAACAATGCAGGTGGTCCGCCTCCGGGCATGTGGCATGACTGGGACCGGGATGATTTCATTGCGGCGCTTGATGCCAACATGCTGGCCCCGATTGCGCTGATCAAGGCGCTGGTGCCCGGCATGATGGATCGCGGCTGGGGCCGGGTGGTCAACATCACCTCGCAATCGGTCAAGGCGCCCATTCCCGTTTTGGGTCTGTCCAACTCGGCGCGTGCGGGCTTGACGGGTTACGTCGCTGGCACCTCGCGTCAGGTGGCAAATAAGGGTGTCACCATCAACAATCTATTGCCGGGCATTCATGCCACCGACAGGGCTGATGCGCTTGATGGCGGTGTGATGAAGGCCAAGGGGATCACGTTGGAGGAGGCGCGGGCGCAGCGTGCAGCGACGATCCCAGCGGGTCGATATGGGACGCGGGAAGAGTTCGGCGCGGCGTGTGCGTTCCTATGTTCGCAGCATGCCGGATTTATTGTGGGGCAAAACCTGCTGGTGGATGGCGGGGCAACCGTTGCGACCATATAGGCGCGACTGATGCCAAAGGCTGTCAGTGGCGCTGTGTAAGCCTCTGTCTGTAGACAGCGGTCGGTTAAGGATAAGAGCATGGCCAAGGCGCAGCCGACGTTTTCTTTGAAAGATCAGCTCTTTAATGCGGAGAGCCTTGGCGATCTGGCGGATGAGTTTGCGGCGGGCGTTCCGGGGTTTGACCGGGATGCGTTTCACGCGGCGGCGCTGTCGGGGATTGCCGAGCGGTCCTTGATGGAATGTCTGGACTGGTTTGCCGATTGTCTGGAGCCGCATCTGGCGTCTGATTTTCCGACCATGGCGGACCAGTTGGAGGCGGCAATGCCGCAGCGGTTGGATCCGACCCTGTGCGATGATGATTTTGGTCGGTTTATCCATGCGGTGCCGGGCGTGTTGGCTGTGCGGCATGGGCTAGAGGCGCATTGGGATCGGGCGCTTGACCTGATCTACGAAGCGACGCAGCGGTTTTCGATGGAGTTTTACATCCGTGCGTTTCTGAACCGGTGGCCGGAGCAGACACTTGCCCGGCTGGAGGCTTGGGCGGGGGACGAAAATTACCACGTGCGGCGGCTGGTGAGCGAGGGCACGCGGCCCAAGTTGCCCTGGGCGCGGAAGGTGGAATTGACGCTGGACCAGACCTTGCCCTTGCTGGACCGGCTGCAGGCGGATGGGACGCGGTTTGTGACGCGGTCGGTGGCCAATCACCTCAATGACGTGGCGAAGACGGAGCCTGACGCGGTGCTGGGCCGGTTGGACGCGTGGGAGAAGGACGGTTCGCAGGACGCCAAGGAGCGGGCGTGGATGCAGCGTCACGCTTTACGCACGTTGGTGAAGGATGGGCATTCGGGGGCTATGGCGATGCTGGGGTATCGCGGGGATGCGCCGGTGGGTGTGTCATTGGACATTGCCACGCCGAAGGTCGCTTTGGGTGATGCGCTGGAGTTTTCGGTGACGCTTGACGCGGAGGCGGCGTTGCCGGTGCTGGTGGATTATCGCATCCGTTTTGCCCGCCCGAACGGGAAGAGCGGTGAGAAGGTGTTCAAGCTGAAGGTGGCGGAGGTGAAGCCGGGCAAGCCGCTGGTGCTGAAGAAGGTGCACAAGCTGAAGGCCAATGCGACGACGTTTGAGCTGCATCCCGGTACGCATGGGCTGGTTGTGCAGGTGAACGGTGTGGACCGCGCGGAGGCGTCGTTCGAGATTGTGTGAGGTCGGGCGGGTGCTCTGTTTTGCGCTTGTGCGCAAAAGGCGCCCACCCGCCGACCCTTTAGTCCGTGCGCGTCGGTAGGAAGACTTCGATTGCTGCCACGGCCATGAGGGCTACATCGCCTGCAACCGGGACGTCGAGGCCGCCTTTTTCAGCGATGACCTCAACCGTGCCGTAGGGCAGGAGGGCTGCGATGGCGTGCGTGTCCACGTTCTCGGGCCGTGGGGTTGCGACGTGAACAACCACGCGCATCGTGTTCCGATCCACGTCGAGCGTGCCGACGATCGGCAGGGACGCCCCTTGGAGCGCCTGTTCGACGGCGCGGCGCGCGGCCTTGGTGTCGTCGCGCCCATGCAGGTCCACGCCTTGGGCCATTTCGATGATGAGCCGTTGTTCAGGCATTTGGCACCTCCACCGACACGATCAGCGCGGCCTGGGCCATCACTGTTGAGTTGCCGCTGCCTTCGGGGCGGGCGACGTCGAGGCCGCCTTCGGTTACGGTGAAAGACGTCTCGCCGTAGGGGAAGACCTCGGCCAGCACTGAGGTGTCCACGAGGTCCGGGCGGGCGCAGCCGATATGGACGTCGATCACCATATCCTCTTTGCCGACGCCCATATATTCGGCGAGGTTGATCGAGTTGCGCCAGAGTGCTGCGCGGACGGCGCGGGCCGCGGCCTCCGTATAGCTGCCACGGCGGAGCGAGGTGCCGAGGCCAAATTCAACGATCATCGGTCCGCTCATTCCGCGACCTCCTGTCTGGGGAACACATAGCATTTGTCGCGGCGTACGCGCAGCCACATCACCGTTTGCGGCTGGGGCAGGAAGACGCCGGGGACAGTGCATTTGATCAGCGCGCCGCTGTCGTCGAGGCGGAATTCCACGAGGCTTTCATTTCCCATGAAGCGTGCGCGCACGACTTGGGCGCGGGCGGCGGTGCCCTCGGTCGCCGTGGGGGCGGGGCCGACGCCTGCGCGGTCGAAGTCGATTTTGACGTGCTGGGGGCGGAAGACGATGTCCACGAGTGTGCCGTCGGCCACGCCGGGGGCGAGGAAGGGGCCGAAGGGGGTGACGGCGAGCGCGCCATCGACCACAGCGCCGAAGCGGTTGGCGTCGGAGAAGAAGGCGACGGAGGCGCGGTCGACGGGCCGCGTGTAGACGTTGTAGGGCGCGCCTTGCTGCACGATCTGGCCGTCGCGCATGAGGGCGATTTCATCGGCCATGCGCATCGCTTCCTCGGGCTCGTGGGTGACGAGCAGGACGGCGGTGTCCTCTTCCTTTAGGATGGCGAGGGTTTCATCGCGGATGCCGTCGCGCAGGCGGTTGTCGAGGCCCGAAAAGGGTTCGTCCATCAGCATGATGCGGGGGCGCGGGGCAAGGGCGCGGGCAAGCGCGATGCGTTGCTGTTCGCCGCCCGAGAGCTGGTGCGGGAACATGTCGATGAAGCGGGACATGCGGACACGGTCGAGCATTTCCTCGACCCGGGCGCGTTTTTCGTCGCGGCTGCCTGTGAGGCCGTAGGCGATGTTGCCCTCGACACTGAGGTGGGGGAACAGGGCGAAGTCCTGGAACATCAGCCCGATTTCGCGCCGTTCGGGGGGGACGCGGAAGCGGGTGTCGCAGATGAGCGATCCGTCGACGTAGATTTCGCCGGTGTCCTGCATCTCGACCCCAGCGATCATGCGCAGGGTGGTGGATTTGCCGCATCCCGACGGGCCCAGCAGACATGTCACCTGGCCCGGCAGGATCGACAGGCTGACGCCGTCGACCACGCGCCTGCCACCAAAGCTGCGCACAAGGTTGCGAATTTCCAGCCGAGGCGTTGTCACGGCGTCCCCATTCCCGATCAAAACAGTCGGGAGGTATCAGGCCCGGCGGGCGCCCGCAAGCACTGCGGCAAAGCCTGCGACAAGAACGAACACGCAGATGATGAGGAGCTGTTCGTATTTGTGCCCTTCGGGGAGGATGGCGGCGAATGTGGGCCATGCGCGTCCGAAATATGCCAGCGCGCCCAGCATGGCGGCGGCGAAAGCTGCGAGGTAGGACCATGTGGGGATGCTGCGGCCCATGACCAGCCCGACGATCAGGACGGGGGCGAGGAACATGGACGCTGTGCCACTGACAGCGACGGCGTCGAAGAGCGTGGCGTTGCCCCAGAGGGTGAGGATTGTGCCGAGTACCATGAAGACCAGCATGACGGCTCGTCCGCCCATGAGGGTGCGGGGTGCCAGCGCCAGTTCTTCGACCACCAGTCGGGCCGACGACGAGAGGGCGGAATCGAGCGTGGAGAGGGCGGAGACCAGCAGTGACAGCATCAGGAGGGCGAAGACCCATGTTGGGAACATGCCCGCCCACGTAGTGATCAACTCGCCCTCGTATTCGGCGCCGATCAGGCTGGCCTGGATGCCGAAGAAGCCGAAGCCGATGATGCAGAGGACCGAGAGCCAGAAGGCGTGGAGGAAGGAGCGGCGCGTGGTGTCCTCGTCCGCGATGAAGCCGCGGTCCATCATCACCGGGTCGTGAGCGGGGTAGGAGAATACCTGGAGCGCTGCGACCGCCAGCAGGACCCAGCCGTTCCATGCACCGGAGGTTCCGGGGGCTGTGAGGACGGCGCCGAGCGAAAAGCCGGGGCTGAGGATGAGGAAGACAAAAGCGACGCCAAAGACGGCGAGGAAGACCAGCATTTGCACGACGTCGGTGCGCAGGGCGGCGCTGAGCCCGCCCCAGGCGGAATAGGCGAGGCCGACGATGGCGACGATGAGGATGGCGGCCGTGCCGCTGCCCTCGATCACCGCGCTGGCGATCAGGCCGACGACGAGGAGGTTGGCGAAGACCTCTGACAGCAGGCGCAGCGCGATGACGAGATTGTAGGCCGTGGTGCCGGTTGCGCCGAAGTGGTTCGACAGCCAGTCCTGCACCGATCCGGCCCCTTGGGCACGCAGGCGCGCGACGATGAAGCCGCCGGTGAGGAAACTGCCGTAGTAGGCGGCGTAAGCCAGTGTGCCCGCGATACCGTAGAAGTAGCCGAGGATGGCGGCGTTCATCAGCGACCGGGCGAAGATCCATGTGGTGACCTGGCTGAGCACCAGCACCCAGAGGCCCGGTGCCTGTCCGGCGGTGTGACCGGCATAGAACCCCTCGACCGTGGCGCGGCGGGGGGCGGCGAGCACGCTGGCGCCGATCAGAACGACGAACAAAGCGACGAGGGCGGCAGGGGTCATGGCGGGCCTTTCAGTTCGGGGGTTTCGTGAGGGTTAGCAGGCGGTTGGGCGGGCTGCCACCCGGCCTGACAGCTTTGTGAACCGTGCGGTTCCTTACGCGAGGTCAGAGGTTCGGATCGTAGTCCGACAGGCGCTTGCCCGGTTCGTCCACGAACATCTCGGGCAGGGCCTCGGCGCTTTGGATCAGGTCAACGCGGAAGACGCGGAAATCATCGCGCAACTCGCACCATGAGGTGAGCGTCCAGACGCGGCCCCAGTATTCCATGTGGAGGGGGCGGATGGTGCGGGTGGTGATGCGGTCGCCCTTGGAATGGTAGGTGAGCTGCAGCTTTTGCTTGGCCCGGATGGCGGCGCGCAGGGTGGGCATCTGGGCAAAGCCGCGCACGGCGTCGGCAAAGGGGTAGACCGCGAATTTCCACTTGTCCGCCTCGGCCACGGTGCGTTCGGGCAGCACCGCGTCGATCTTGTCCGCCAGCGTGCGGGCGGCGGATTTGAGCGTGTCGTCGGCGGCTTCGGCCACGATGGCCATCCCGAGGTTGAGCGCTTCCAGTTCCTCGGTCGTGAGGGTGAGGGGGGGCAGGCTGATCGCCTCGGTGATCATGTAGCCCACGCCGCGCTCGCCCTGGACAGGCACGCCGGAGGCGACCAGCGTGTCCATGTCGCGGTAGATGGTGCGCACCGACACCTCGCACACCTCCGCGATGTCCTGCGCTTTGTGCAATTTGCCGTCGCGCAGGATCTGGATGATGTCAAAGAGGCGGTCGGTGCGGCGCATTCTACCCTTTTTGCATGTGCACGGTGGCGTGGCGCATGTTTGCGCTCGGCCCGTCGATCATCTTGACGAATGGTTCGGCGGCAGGGTGTTGCATGATCTGTGCCGCTGCCTTCTTTGCCGCCTCCAGCGAGGTCCAGAGGATGTGGTCGGTCCAGAGGCCGTCATCATCTACGCTGAGGTGGCGGCTGATCATGCCGCCGGTTTCCTGCAGGAACGGCTCCATATCCGCGGCGGCCTTGGCAAAGGCGTGCGGGTCGGAGCCGGGCAAGAGGCGGAAGGTGACGATTTCTGCGGTTGTGGTCATGGTTTCAATCTCCATCGGGTTGCGATGGGGTGGGTATGGCAAGGCGCTACTGACATTAACCTGTCAGTTGGGTGGGGGCCATCGGAATTTTTCTGAAAAAGTCCCGACCTCGTGATCGTGTTGGGGCGCGTTGCCCTTTTCGCAGCCGCAGCACGTCCATAGAACAGAGTGCGACAGGCGGCACTCCGTCGCCAGAGACATGGGAGAGACCAATGGGAATTGGAAATATCGGACTTCCGGGCCTGCTGCTGATCGCTGTTGTGGTGCTGGTGCTGTTTGGCCGGGGCAAAATTTCGAGCCTGATGGGTGAGGTCGGCAAGGGCATCACCAGCTTCAAGAAAGGCATCAACGAGGGCAAAGAAGAGCTGGAAGCGGCCAAGGCGGAAGAGGCCAAGGACGTGACCCCCGAGGCCGACAAAGACAAGGTGTAACGCCCATGTTTGACCTTGGCCTGGCCGAGCTGCTGATCATCGGGATCGTGGCGCTGATCGTCATTGGCCCCAAGGAGTTGCCCGTGGTGTTCCGCAATGTGGGCCGCTTTGTGGGCAAGGCCCGTGGCATGGCGCGCGAGTTTTCCACGGCCATGAACCAGGCGGCGGATGAGGCGGGCGTGAAGGATATTCAGCGCACCATCAATACCGCAGCTAACCCGGTCAAGAGCGCGATGGACGGCGTGAAGGATGCGACGAAAGACATGACGTCGTCGCTGACCAACCTCGACCCTGAGAGTGAGACGGGCAAGCTGGCGGCCGAAAAGGCTGAACGCGCTGAGAATGCACGGAAAATTCAGGCGGCAACCGCGCGTGCGCAGGCTGAGCGCAAGGCCAAGGAGGCCGCCGATGCGCTGGCCAAGGCGGAAGAGTTGGAAGCCCAGGCCCCTGCGGCCCCGAAAGAGAGCTAGATGAGCCAGACTGAAGAGTTAGACGACAGCACGGCACCGCTGATCGAACACCTGGCCGAGCTGCGCACGCGGCTGATCCGGTCGGTGATCGCGTTCATCATCGCGATCACGGTGTTCTTTATCCCTATCCAGGGCGAGTTCATCGCTGTTCACGTGCTGAACTTCCTGATGGAGCCGATTGTCGAGACGCTGCGCGACCTGGGCGATCCGTCCCCCACACTGCAATACACGTCTCCGCAGGAGTATCTGTTCACGCTGTTCCGCATCTCGATGGTGTTTGGCTTTGCGCTGGCGTTTCCTGTCATTGGCTTCCAGATGTGGCGCTTCGTGGCGCCGGGGCTGTACCGGCAGGAGAAGAACGCTTTTCTGCCGTTCCTGATTGCGTCGCCCGTGATGTTCCTGCTGGGCGCGAGCTTTGCGCAGTTCGTGGTGACGCCGCTGGCGATGGCGTTTTTTCTGGGCTTTGCCGATGTGTCGTCGGTGCTGGCGATTGTGTTTGGCGAGCCGGAGACTTTGCCTGATGGTGCTGTCATTACGCCGGAGGCAAGTGAGGGGCCGACGATTACCTTCTTTGGTAAGGTGAACGAAAGCCTTGATATCACTCTGAAATTCATCATGGCTTTTGGGTTGTGCTTTCAGCTTCCGGTGTTGCTGACCCTGATGGGCAAGGCGGGGCTGGTAAGCGCAGAGGGCCTCGCCAATGTACGCAAATACGCGATGGTGGGCATTCTTGTGTTGGCCGCTGTTGTTACGCCGCCTGATGTCATCACGCAGTTGATCCTGTTCACCGTCGTTTACGGGCTCTACGAGGTGTCGATCTGGCTGGTGCGCCGGGTGGAGAACAAGCGTGAGGCAAAGCTGCGCGCCGAAGGGTACTACGACGACGAAGACGATCTGGGCGATCTGCCCGGGGGTGACGCCAAGTGATCAACGACCCTTTGGACCGCATTGCGGCGGCGTTGGAGCGTATGTCGCCCGCGCCGCTGGAGGCCCCTGATTTTTCGGCGGCCTCCGCCTTTGTCTGGCAGACCGGGCCCGACCGGTTGGAGCCTGTGCCGTTGGTGAGCCGTGTCCCGCTTGATTTGCTGCTGGGCGTGGACCGGTCGCGCGACACGCTGCTGGCAAATACCCGTCAGTTCGCGAAGGGACTGCCTGCGAACAACGCTCTGCTTTGGGGCGCACGTGGGATGGGGAAGTCCAGCCTTGTCAAAGCGATACACGGCGCACTTGAAGTTGAACATAAGGCGCTGAAGATCGTGGAACTGCACCGTGAAGACCTGCCGTCAGTCGGTCGGTTGCTCTCCGTGCTGCGCGAGGCGCCGGAGGCACGGTTCATCCTGTTCTGCGATGACCTGAGCTTTAGCCACGATGATCAGCACTATAAGTCTCTCAAGGCTGTGCTGGATGGCGGGATTGAAGGTCGGCCAGACAACGTGATCCTCTATGCCACGTCGAACCGGCGGCACCTGATGCCCCGCGACATGATCGAGAATGAGCGGGGCAGTGCCATCAACCCGTCCGAGGCGGTCGAGGAGAAGGTCTCGCTGTCCGACAGGTTCGGGCTGTGGCTGGGCTTTCACGCATGCGATCAGGACCAGTATCTGGGCATGATCCGGGGATATTGCGCGGCCTATGGGGTCGAGATTGACGACGACACGCTCTGGGCCGAGGCCATTGAATGGCAGGCCACGCGCGGGTCTCGCTCGGGCCGGGTGGCGTGGCAGTATTTCTGTGACTTGGCGGGGCGGCGCGGGGTCGCGCTTTAGGCCGCCAGAAGCTGCGCCTCGTACCCTCTGAGGCAGGGGGCGCACATCGGGCCGTAGGCGGTCAGATCGGGGAAGAGCCGTTCGATTTCGTCCCGCGCGGGATCACCGACTGCCCCCATGGCAACCGATCCGGGGTAGAGCGTTTCGCTCCAGATCCCATGCGATTGCACAACGTTGTGCCGGTCCAACAGGATGTGGTGGTAGGTCACAAGCCCGCCTGACTTGCGGTAGACACCGTCCATGCACAGCAGGTCCTTGGCCCGCACCAGCACTTCGTCCTGACCGTAAAGCAGTTCGGCCCGCCAGTCGTTCAGAAGGATGGCGTGTTGAGGAGACACGATCAGGTCGTGATCATTGCCGAGCGTGCCAGCGGTGATCACGATGGGGGCGAGGTCGCCTGAGGCGACAACCGTTGTGTGACCGGTCCAGCGGATGGGTTCGGGGCCACTCTCTGCGGTCAGGACCAGATCGCCCGCAGCCAGCGTTTCGATGGCGCGCGGGCCGTAAGGCGTGTCGATCAGCATGCCGGAGGCAAAGCATACGACAGTGGCCCCGAGGGTGCTGTGAGCCACCAGTTCGCCGTTGTCCGTGATGCCGCCAATGGTCAGGTCCGTGTCAACGGGCGGAAAGCCATCGGGGAAGATCAGGAAATAGCCGTCTTCGTCCGTCGCACCGGCATCTGCGCCGTCGTTCAGGTCATTGTCGTTGTTCAGGTCCACGTCGATGACGGCGACCTGCCATGTTGTCGTCCCGTCGGTGACAGTGAAGGTGTAATCCCAGATCACCTGCCGGTCGACGCCGTCGATGGTGACGGTCTGCTCGCCGATCTGGCCGATCCGTTCCTGGTTCTGCACCGTTTCATTGTTGGCGCCGTCGCCGTTGAAGTTCGTGGCGCCGTCATTCTCGTTCACGACGAAATAGGTGGTGTCGCCAGTGTAGCGCCATGTGCCGGAGGGGGCGAAGGCGTAGTTGTTGGCACTGCCGTTTACTGTTGTCTGAGTGCCGCGCAGCGCGCTGTAACCATAGAAAACGGGCATGTTTCCGAACCATTCCAAGCTTTTTTGTTGGATTGGTTCTGAATCTGAAACATGGCGAAGTTGCGGCTAATTTCGCTGAATTGCGGCAGAATTAAGGCAAATCTGGGGCAAATGTGGCAGCGGCAGGTGGTGAGGTCGCTGTCCCTGCGCTGGTTTTGCTATTCAAAGAACGGGTTGGGGTTCACGCTGTCGAACCCGTCGCGCACTTCGAAATGCAGATAGGCGGTGTCGGCCGTGTCCCGCAGTTTCGCAATGGATTGCCCGCGCGAGACGCTGTCGCCCTTGGCCACCGACACGTCCGCGACGTTGGCATAGACGGTCAGCAGGTTGTCAGGGTGGCGGACCACGATGATCGGCACGCCTTCGGCGCTTTGTGTGATGGCGGCTACGGTTCCATCGGCGGCGGCGCTGACGGCGCTGCCGGGTGCGGCCTGGATGTCTATGCCTTCATTCCGGCCTTTGGCATAGTCGCGGATGATGGTGCCCTGAAGCGGGAGGGCCATATCCGACGGGCGGGACGCTGCGGTTGTCTGGCCCACATCCGCCACCGGTTCTGCGGGATCCGGTGTTGCCTCTGGCGGGGTTGCGGTGTCGTCCTCTGGCAGCGGCTGGGCCGCGCTGGGGGGCAGTGGAGTGGGTGTGCCGCTGCCGGGCGTTGTCGTGTTTGTATCATTTGTTCGGCTGGGTGCTGCGGCCCGCGCGACTGGGATCAGCAGGAACTGTCCTTCGCGCACGGCAAAATCGGCGCCCAGGCCATTCCATTCGGCCAGCGACTTGACCGGCACCTGGTAGAGCCGCGCAATGGTAAAGGCCGTCTCGCCCCGTTCAACCTTGTGACGTACCGGTTCCTGGCCGGTTTGCGGCTGGGTTGTGCCGGGGGTCTGGGCCACGGGCGTCGGGGCGGCGTTGTCGATGGCGTTGCCCGCCAGCGTTGTGACGTCCACGGCGCCGGGCTGGATGGGTCCTGTGCCAATGGCGCCTGTGGCGGGCGAGGGTTCGGAGACGCGGCGGGGCAGGGCGATGACTTCACCTGCGCGCAGGGGCACGTCCGCTCCGACGCCGTTGAAGCGGGCCAGTTCGTCGGGTGTCAGGCCGACACGGGCGGCGACGTCGGCCAGCGTATCGCCACGCTCGGCCACCGCGACCTGATAGTTCGGGTAGGAGATCACGCCTCGGTCGTCCGGACGGGGCCGGTCGGCGGTCACGTTCTGCACCGAAGGTGCTGTTGAAAACCCGCCGCTCAGGCCGCGCAGATCGAAGTCCAGCGGCTCATCACAGGCGGCCAGCACCAGCAAGCCACAGGTTGCCATCATCAGGGGCGCACGGCGGCGCTGCTTTGTCGGGGTCATCTGCGTCGTCCTCTGCCGGGCCTCTCGTGGGTGGAGGCCTTGTCGGTTCGGCATTAATTTACACCAGTTTCAGTCTTTGCCCAAGCCTTCAAGCAAAGGAACAAAGCGCACATCGCGCAATTCGTCATATTCGAGGCCCGTTGCCGTCTTGTGGACACGGATCAGGCTTTGCACGGCGTCCGATTGACCCACGGGCAGGACCATGATCCCCCCTTCCTTGAGTTGGGCCAGAAGGGGGCCGGGCGGGTCCTCCGCGGCGGCGGTCACGAGGATGCGGTCAAACGGGGCCTGATCGGCCAACCCGTGCGAGCCGTCGGCGGTGATCGCTGTGATCGTATGCAGGTTCAACTCGTCAAAGATGTCGCGCGCCTCGCGCACCAGCCGCCGGTGCCGGTCGATGGTGTAGACCCGGCGCGCGAGCTTGGCGAGGATGGCGGCCTGGTAGCCGGACCCGGTCCCGATCTCGAGCACCTTGTCGCGCGGTGTGACGTTCAGCGCCTGCGTCATCAGCCCCACGACCGAGGGTTGGCTGATCGTTTGGCCACAGGCGATGGGCAGGGGCATATCCTCGTAGGCCCGTTCGGCAAAAAGCCCGCGGACAAAGGGGCCGCGGTCGATCTCTTCCATTGCGCCCAGCACCCGTGCGTCTGTGACCCCTTTGGATCGCAGGGCATAGAGGAACTGCATTTTGCGCGTGGCGAGATCGTCTTCGGTCATGTGGCGATGGATCCGAGCGTATCCAGCATGTCATGGGCCGTCAGGTCCGCGCGCATCGGGGTGACCGAGATGTAGCCGTCGAGGTTGACCGCCGCATCCGTGTCCGGTGCCGTCGGCACTTGCTGGTCGCCGCCCCGGATCCAGAGGAAGTAACGGCCGTTGGGTGATTGCATCTGTTCGGTGTGAAAGCCGACGCCGGGGCGCAGGCCTTGCGGTACGATCTTGGTGCCTTTGACCGAAGCAGCAGCCACAGGGGGGATGTTGACGTTGTAGAACAGCTGGTAGCCGGGTTGTACTTGCGGCGTGGCGGCGACAATCCGCTCAATCAGCGCCTTGCAATGGGTGGCCGAGGCTTCGAACGGGTCGTCAAGGGCGCGGTTTTCGGGGCCGAAATACTGCGACAGCGCGATGGAGAGCACGCCCTGCAGCGCCCCTTCGATAGCGGCACCGAGCGTGCCGGAGTAGAGCGCGTTTTCCGCCGAGTTGTTGCCGCGGTTCACGCCCGACAGGATCATATCGGGCGGACCATCAAGCACTTGGTGCAGCCCGGCCAGCACGCAATCCGCAGGTGAGCCTTCCACCGTGAAGCGGTTTGGTCCGATCTGCTGGAACATGAAGGGCCGGGCGTAGTTGATGCAGTGCGCCACACCCGATTGCTCGAAGGCGGGTGCCACTGTGGTGACCTGTCCGTCAGGTCCAGCGACCTCGGCCGCGATCCGTTCAAGCACGGCCAGCCCAGGCGCCGAGATCCCGTCGTCATTTGTGATGAGAATACGCATGTGATGCCCCTTTGCGCCTTACTATGGGCCTATGTCGCGTGGGGCAACTGCGGGAGCCTCCGGCGGGGATTTTTTTGAAACAGGGAAGGTGGACCGTCGCGCAAAGGCCGCAGTGCGGCGTTTGAGGTCCGAATGGGCGGAGCGGTGGACCGTTGCGCGGTCGCTACTCAAGGTGTGCGACGTGGCGAGACAGCGGTTGGATCACTGGAACTTGCGGTGTCAGATGCCAAGTTCTGACAGGATACGCTTTGCTTCCACCGTTGGATCGTGCAGCGCGGCGCGGTCTTCTCCGGGGTGGAAGCGTGCGCGGGTGGCGGTTGGCATCGGATTGGGGGTTGCGATGTGGACCTTTGGCCCCGTTTTGACAGTCTCGGCCTGCCAGCTTTTGGCCAATGCGATCTGAGCTGCCTTTGTAGCACCATAGGCACCGTAGAAGGGTTGTCCGCTGACGGGGTCATCCAGAAACACGGCTTGCCCATCGGTCCCGAGAAGCGGGGCGATATAGGTGATGAGCGTCGCAGTCGCGGCCACATTGCCCGCGATGGACTTTGACATATCCTTGTCCCCGATCATGTTGGCCGGGGCCAGGGGGGCTGCGTGGACGGCGCAATGCACCCACAGATCAAGGCTGCCCCAGCGGTCGAAGATGCCGCGGCACAGGGTTTGCATGGCTGCATCATTGGCGATGTCCATGGGGGCCAGCGTTGCGGCGCCGCCTGCTTCCTTGATCCGGTCGTCCAACTCTTCCAATGCGCCGGTGGTCTTGGCGACGGCGACGATGTGGTGGGTCGGGGCAAGGGCCAGCGCCATGGCGGCGCCGAGGCCGCGGGACGCTCCGGTGATCAGGGCAGTTTTGGTCATGGCCCGGTCTTGCCCTGCGCGGGCGGGGGCGTCAAGCGGCGCTGGCATCCGGCATTGGCAGTGTCAGCGTGCGTTGGCCCATCCCACCATTCAGCACGATCCTATCCTCGCCAATGGCGATGACCGTTCCCTGACGCAGGCTGTCGCCAACCTGCACCATGCGCGTCTGCCCACCGCCCGTGCGCAGCAGGGCGCGGCGGTTGCTGTCCGAGCCCGCGATGCCCAGCAATTGCAGGTTGCGCAGGGGAAGCGCCGCGCGCTGGGTCGCCAGATCAGCCGTGATGTCGTTGGTCTCTTCGCTCATGACAGGGTCCTGCGCTTTTGTCGAAGCGGGCCGCTAGCACTAGGTTCGGGCAGGGGGAACAGGGGTGGGAGGTGATGCGCAAAGCCTTGCCCATTGACCTTTGGGCAAGTGGCAGCGGGGTGCTGATCAGCGTGCGCGTTTCGCCTTGTGGTAGGTGAGTGTCAGGTGCGCGAGTTGCCATATTGCGTCTTCGTCCAGCGGAACGTGGGTTTCAAAGGCCAGCGCTCGCCGGCCGTCGTTGTGGAACTGCCCGGGAAAGCGGGTGTCCATCTGCGCGGCGAGGTCCGTTTTGCAATCGACAAAGGCCAGCAGCCGGTTCGGGGTCGAAGGCGACCAGTCCACGCGCAAGGTGGACCCAGTGCGCGCCCGCTTGGGCCGCCATGCGGGTTGGCCCCATTTGAGGCTCTCGTCCAGGGCGCCGATGTCTGCGGAGGCGGCAACGTCATGCACCAGCGCCCGGGTGCGCATGAAATGTGACTGTGCGGCTTTGGGCCAGGTTTCGACGCGGGCGAGGATGTCTGTGGGTGTCATGTCCATAGCGCCAATGTGGGTCATGGCCTTGACAGGTTTCGTCAGCAGGCGGCTATTCCGCCGCCTTCATCTCGAAACCCTTTTCGATCATGTCAGCGGGCTCGACCGGGTATTCGCCCGAGAAGCAGGCGTCACAATATTGCGGGCTGGAGGCGTCGCGGCCATTTGCTTCGCCCACGGCGCGGTAGAGGCCGTTGAGCGAGATGAACTTGAGGCTGTCGACGCCCAGATGCTCGCGCATCTCTTCCTCGCTCATGGTTGCGGCCAGCAGCTTTTCGCGTTGGGGCGTGTCGACGCCGTAGAAGCAGGGCCAGGCCGTGGGGGGCGAGGCGATGCGGAAATGGACCTCTTTCGCGCCTGCGTCGAGGATCATCTCCTTGATCTTGCGGGATGTTGTGCCGCGCACCACGCTGTCATCGACGAGGATCACGCGCTTGCCGCGGATCAGCGCCCGGTTCACGTTCAGCTTCAGGCGCACACCCATGTTGCGGATCTGCTCCGTCGGCTCGATGAAGGTGCGTCCCATATACTGGTTGCGGATGATGCCCATGGCGTAGGGAATGCCCGATTCCAGTGAATAACCGATGGCCGCCGGTGTACCGCTGTCGGGGACGGGGCAGACGAGGTCCGCTTCGACCGGGTTTTCTTTCGCCAATTCGCGCCCGATGTTTTCGCGAGTTTCATAGACCGAGCGCCCGCCAAGGATGCTGTCGGGACGGCTGAAATAGACGTGTTCGAAGATGCAGAAGCGTGACTTTTGCGGACGGAAGGGAAAGCGGCTTTCTATGCCGTTGTCGGTGATGACCACCATCTCGCCGGGTTCGATTTCACGTACAAACTCGGCCCCGATGATGTCGAGCGCGCAGGTTTCGGAGCTGAGTACATAGCCGGTGTCGAGCTTGCCCAGCACCAGTGGGCGGACCCCAAGCGCGTCGCGCACGCCGATCAGCTTGGTGCGGGTCATGGCGACGACGGAGAACGCGCCTTCGACCCGGCGTAAGGCATCTTCCATCCGTTCTGGGATATTGCGTTGGAGCGACCGCGCCATCAGGTGGATAATGCATTCACTGTCCGACGAAGACTGGAAAATCGAGCCACGCTCGATCAATTCGCGGCGCAGCGCGTCGGCATTGGTGATGTTGCCGTTGTGGGCGATGGCGGCACCACCCATGGCAAACTCGCCAAAGAAGGGCTGCACGTCGCGGATCGCGGTTTGCCCTTTGGATCCGGCGGTGGAGTAGCGGACGTGGCCGATGGACAGCGAGCCGGGCAGCGTCTCCATCACGTCCTGGCTGGTGAAGTTGTCGCGGACATAGCCAAAGCGCCGGGCGGAGTTGAAGCCGTGGTCAGGGTGGTGGGCGACGATCCCGCCCGCCTCTTGCCCCCGGTGTTGCAGCGCGTGCAGGCCGAGGGCTACGAAGTTGGCTGCATCCTTGGTCCCGAGAACCCCGAAAATCCCGCACTCTTCCTTGAGTTTGTCGTCATCAAAGGGGTGGGCTGGCGGCATATGCGCTGGCGCGGCGAGGTCGGACAAGGGGCAGCTCCGAATCCGTGAACAGGGTGTGGGCGCGGTGTACCAAGCTGGGGTGTCCCTGTCACGGAAGGATCACAAACTGCGACCCTTTACGCAGCGACCGTGTCCACTTGGCCGAATTTGCCCGCAGATGCGGCCAGCATGGCGCGGGCGTTGCCGTAATCGAGGCGCGGGAAAAAGCTGTCGCCATGAGACGGCGCTGCGTGGATCAAGAGGCCGGACTGGGCGTAGATCATCTCTTCGTCCGCGAAATGCAGCTGGGCAAGGTCGGGGGCGCGAAACAGGCTGGGCCGCACGCCGCGCCAGCCGCTGAGTGCCTTGACCGGGATCGAAACGACAGGCGCATCGCTCCAGCCTGCGGGGGCGTGCAACGCGATGTGGGCGTCGGCGGGCAGGGAGATGTCGGAACAGGTCGACAGCACGCCACCGGGAATATGAACCAAGGGTGCGGCGCGGTCGGGTTTTGTGATCGCCGTGATCTCGGCAAATCCGCCGTCAAGCGTGGCAACCGCGTCACCGGCTTGCAGCGCATCGACGCTGCGCCATCCGGCTTCGGTCTCAAGCAGCGTGTGGGCGGTCAGCGTGGCGCTGATGCGGGTGGCTGCAACAGGTGTGACGTGGGCAAAGGCGGTGTCGTGGTTCAGGAACATGGCGTATCTCCGGGTCAGGATTGTGTTTGCGTTCTGGGGACCAGAACGCTCCACAAATCCGCCGCTTTTTGGTCACAACCGCGGCCAAAGCCGGGCGCTGTTTCGCCATGTTCACCAGTGGGGGCAAGGGCAACGCCACTCTCCGCACAGGGGCAACGCGATTTACCGAAGGTTAACCATGATAGACTTCAGCCTGCGTCAACAGCGCCTCCGAAATGTCTGATTCCCTGATCGAACCGGGCTTTATTCGACGCACACACCCACGAGGCTTTCGTACTGGCGGGTGATCCAGCCAAGCGCCTCTTCAGGGTTCTGTTCCTCGATCTGGCCGGTGAAACGGCCGAACACGGCAGCGGACCGGCTTTCGTCGACGATGGTGAACTCCTGGCCGGTGATTACCGTGTCGTAGACGAAGAACGCGATCGCCACGAGCAGGATGCCGCGTGCCACGCCAAAGAGAAATCCAAGACCTTGGTCCAGCCCGCCGAGCGCCGAGCGTTGCACAAGCGAAGAGAACAGCGGGGTGAAGAGCGACACAACGATGAGTGCAACGGCGAAGACCAACGCAAAGGCGCCAATGATGCTCAACTCGCAACTGTCTGCGATGAAGTCGCCCACGACCGGTATTTCGCGCACCAGTGGCTCAACCCGTGGGGCGAACAGAAACGCCAGGATCGCGGCGGCAATCCAGCCTGCAATCGCCATGGCTTCGCGCACAAAGCCGCGCCCGTAGGCCAAAAGGGCCGACAGGATGATGACCACGGCGACAACGCCGTCAATGATGGTGAACCCTTCCATGGTCCTGCCCCTTTGTTCTGCCCCGTTTGCGCTTACCCTGCGCCGAACACGTCACCTACAAATCCGGTCAACTCGCTGAAGCGCTTTAGCGTCATTCCGGGCGCACCCTGAGCTTTGCCGCCCTTGGGTGCGATGGCGGATGAAAAACCAAGTTTTTGGGCCTCTTTCAACCTGTTTTCGGTCTGAGGCGCGGGCCGCAGCGCACCCGACAGGCTGATTTCGCCGAAAACCACCGTATCTGCGGGCAATGCCGCGTCTTCGCGCGCCGACAAAAGGGCGGCTGCGACGGCAAGGTCCGCAGCCGGTTCGCTGATTTTCATCCCGCCTGCGACGTTCAGATAGACATCAAGCCCCGCAAAGGGGATCCCACATCGTGCCTCAAGCACTGCCAAAATCATCGCCAGTCGTCCGCCATCCCAGCCGACGACCGTACGCCGTGCCTGGGAATGGGGGGAGGGTGCAACAAGCGCCTGCATCTCACAGAGCACAGGCCGGGTGCCTTCGATGCCCGCGAATACGACGGATCCGGGGGACGGCTCACCCCGCTCGGATAGGAACAGGGCGGAGGGGTTGGTAACTTCGGCCAATCCCTTGCCTGTCATTTCGAACACGCCGATTTCGTCCGCGGGACCAAAGCGGTTCTTGACCGCGCGCAGGATGCGGAACTGGTGACCGCGCTCGCCTTCGAAGTAGAGGACTGTGTCGACCATGTGTTCGACCACACGCGGGCCAGCGATTTGCCCCTCTTTGGTGACGTGGCCCACAAGGATGATGCTGATGCCCTTGCGCTTGGCGAATGTCGTCAATTCATGCGCGGCGGCCCGCACCTGGCTGACGGAGCCGGGCGCGCTGTCGACGGTGTCGAGCCACATGGTCTGGATCGAATCGATGATGGCGAGGCCGGGCGCCTCGGCCTCAAGCGTTGTCAGGATGTTGCGCAGGTTGGTGTCGGCGGCCAATTGCACCGGTGCGTCCGACAAGCCGAGGCGCTGGGCCCGCATACGGACCTGTGCACTGGCCTCTTCGCCACTGACATAAATCGTTTTCAGCCCCTTGCGGGCGAAACGCGCGGCGGCCTGCAAAAGCAAGGTGGATTTGCCGATGCCTGGATCGCCTCCTACGAGGATGGCTGAGGCGGGCACCAGCCCACCGCCTAGTACGCGGTCAAGTTCGGCGACCTTGCTTTCCGTGCGGGGCGGCGGCGCTTCTTCGGTACTCAGATCGGTCAGCGCGACCGTCTTGCCGCGCTGGGCGCCCAGCCCCTTACTGGACGGGCCAGAGGACAGGCCGGTGTCTTCGGAAATGGTGTTCCACTCTCCGCAACTGTCGCAGCGGCCCGACCATTTGGAGAAGGTCGCGCCGCAGGCCGAGCAGGAATAGGTGGTCGTGGATTTTGCCATGCGCGATGGTCTGCCAGCGGGGGCAGGGGGCAGCAAGCCCTATTCGACGCGCATCGGCAGTTGGGTGACCTTGGACGGTTGCGCGGGCTGGTTCAATTCGGGCAGCAGGCGCTCCATCTCGTCCAGCAGCTTCTCAAGCTGCGCGCGGGCCACGTTTTCTTCCAGATCAAGGCGGTTGATCCAGGTGGAAAACTCGCCGTGGATCGCCTTGGCCTGTTCCAGCCGGTCATTGAACTGCGCAATCTCGAATTGCCGCTGTTGCAGGAAAGACCGGGCGCGCTCGACCTTTTCGGTGGAATAGGTCTCGGCCAGATCGCGGCTGATATGGGACATCTTGGCCGCTAGTTCGAGAAGCTCGGGTTCGAGCGCCCCAAGATCGGGATGATCGCGCAGATATGCCAGCCGGTCCCGCGTGCTTTCAAACGCATCGCCGAGGGTGAACACGCCGTCCCGGTCCGCATGATGTGCGGCATGGTAGGCGCGCGTGATGTCATCCACCCCGACGCTGAATTGCCGATGTGAGTTTTCAAGCTGCAGGATGCGCGCATTGGTCGGCAGGAAGAAGCACAGTGAAACGGCAAAAATGGTGAGCCCGATCTGTGTCAGCATCCCCGCTTGGGCCACATGGACGCCATTCCACATCACTGGAAGATCAATCCAGGGCCATATGCCTGCCACCGCGAGACCCGTCGCCACCACCAAAACCAGCGCCAGCCCCGCGAACAGGATCAACGCCAAACGCCGCATCATTTCCGCGAAAACACGCGCGGCAAAAACCATTTCCTTCACCAGCCTTCCCCCCAGAAGACGTCACAACGCTCCGACCTTAGCCGTAAGCTGCCGTGAATGCAGTCAAAAAGTGTTGATTGAGGGCGCCGACCGTTTCCACATGCGCATCAATGCCGCACGCATGGACAGATTGTATCGTTTGAAATGGATCGGTCCTAGCGCACCGTTTCAATCGGCCCCTCGGCCCGCCCGTTGATGAACTGATCCACGTAAGGATCGTGGGCGGCGTCGATGTCGGCGACCGGGCCTGTCCACCGGATCTTGCCCCCGTGCAGCATCGCCACGTTGTCCGCGATGGTGCGGACCGAGGTCATGTCATGCGTGATCGTCATGGTCGTCGCGCCCATCTCGGTCACGATCTCGCGGATCAGATCGTTGATCACACCCGCCATGATCGGGTCCAGACCGGTCGTTGGTTCGTCGAAAAAGATGATCTCAGGCTCTGCCGCAATCGCGCGGGCGAGGCCTACACGCTTCTGCATCCCGCCCGACAGCTCGGCGGGCAAGCGGTCCGCCACATCGGGCGTCAGACCCACGCGGCGCAGCTTTTCGATGGCGATCTCGCGCGCCTCGTCCTTGGGCCGTTTCAGGCTGCCGCGCATCAGGCGAAAGGCCACGTTCTGCCAAACGGGCAGGGAGTCAAACAGGGCCGCCGCCTGGAACAACATCCCGAACCGGGCCAGGAACGCGTCTCGGTCGCCCGTCTTCGTGACGTCCTGCCCATCCACGGTGATCGTGCCACGCTCGGGCGTGACAAGGCCCAGCACCGTCTTGATGCAGATCGACTTGCCCGTGCCCGAGCCCCCAATGATCACGGTTGAGGTGCCGCGCGCCACATGCAGGTCCACACCGCGCAGCACGTGATTGTCGCCAAAGGATTTATGGACGTCCGAAAGCGTTATCATATCGAAAAGAACACCCCCGTCAGCACGAAGTTGGCCGCGAGGATTAGCACCGCCGCCGCCTCAACCGACCCTTTGGTTGCACGGCCCACACCCTGCGCGCCGCGCCCCGAATTCATGCCGAAATAGCAGCCCATCAGGGCTGCCAGACAGCCAAAGACTGCGCCCTTGACCAGTGACGACACGACGTCGCGCAATTCAAGGAAATCAACCGTATTCTGGATGTAGGCCGCGGCGTTGAAGCCCAGCGTTCCGGTTGCCACCGCGTAGCCGCCAAAGATGCCGATCACGTCCCCGACACCCACCAGAAGCGGCACAGCCAAGGTCGCGGCCAGAACCCGCGGCACGGCCAGATACTTCATCGGGTGCGTCGACAGCGTCACAAGCGCATCAATCTGCTCGGTCACTTTCATTGTCGCAATCTCTGCCGCGATGGAGGAGGTGACGCGCGCTGCAATCATCAGACCCACCAGCACCGGACCCAACTCGCGCACCATGCCGATGGCGACGATCTGCGGCACCACGGCCTCGGCATTGAAACGGGCACCACCTGCATAGATCTGAAGCGCCAGCGCGCCCCCGGTGAAGATCGCGGTCAGGCCCACGACAGGCAGGGACAGCCAACCGATATTGAGCAGCGCCAGCGCAAACTCGCGCAAGTAAAACGGCGGCCGCACGAGATGGGTCACCGTTGCACCAAAGAACATCGCCACACGCCCAATTGCGGCCAGCAGACCCAGCGTGACGGCCCCAATCCCAGCCAGCGCCCTCATTGCACGAGCGCCCTGTGATAGCGTTGACCCAGCGAGGTCAGGATTTCGTAGCCGATGGTGCCTGCGGCATCGGCCACCGTGTCCACCGACTGGTGGCGGCCCAACAATTGCAATTCGGTCGGATCACCGCCCAGATCGGTGACATCAGCCGTGATCAGGTCCATGGACACACGGCCCACGACGGGGCAGAGCACATCGCCTGCATAAAGCGTCGCATTGGGTCCCATGGCGCGGATCAAACCGTCTGCATATCCACCCGATACCGTGGCGACGCGGGTATCGCGCGGCGCGGTCCACGTGTTGCCATAGCCCACGGTCTCTCCCTGCATCACGTCGCGCACCTGAATGACAGGCAGATCCAGCGTGACCACCGGGGTCGCATCGACAAAGGGCAGGCCGCCATAGAGCCCGATACCGGGCCGGGTCATGTCGAAATGATACTCCGGCCCCAGGATCGTGCCTCCGGTTGCAGCCAGCGAACGCGGCACGTCCAGCCCATCGGTCATGGCGCGAAACTCCGCCAATTGGTGGGCGTTCATTGGATGGCTCGGCTCGTCTGCACAGGCAAGGTGCGACATGATCAGGGTGGGGCGCTGTGCAACAGCGATATCGCGGACGGCGGACCACTCGGCCGGTTCCATCCCCAGCCGGTTCATCCCGGTGTCGAGTTGAATTCCGAAGGGCGCACCGGGCAGGGCCTCCACATGGCGCAGCATCTGGTCCACAGAGTTGAGAAGCGGGGTGAGAGCGGCGGCGCCGATGGCGTCTGTGTCCCCAGCCATATGTCCGGAAAAGACGTAGATGGTCGGGCCTTGCCCAAGGGCGGCGCGCAGGGTGTCGCCCTCATCGGCCGTAGCCACAAAGAAGGTGCGCGCGCCTGCCTGTGCCAGGGCGCGGCCCACCAGCGGCGCACCCAGACCATAGCCGTCGGCCTTGACCACGGCGCCGGTTTCGCAGGCCCCCATGGCGTCAAGGGCCTGCCAGTTGCGCACAAGCGCGCCAAGGTCGATAGAAAGGGTCGCGGACGTCATGAGCGCCTGTTTGGCAGGACCGCGCGGATTGGTGAAGGGGGAAAACGCGCGCCGCTCAGGGCAGGGCGAATATATCGCGGTTCCGTTCCCAGATCTCCTCACCGATCAGGCAATTGTATGGCGCTGCTGAGCGGACCTGCGCCTGCCAAAGCCGTGCCGGTTGACCCGCGATTTCCAGAACGAGCTTGCGTCGCACGGCATCTTCGAATTCGGACCAGTCGGTCACCGGAACCACAAAGGCGCCCATGCCGCCGATCACACAGTCGGTATAGTAGGCGTCCAGATCGGGGATGTTCCACCGCGCCATGATCCCGTCATCCTGTGTCATCAGGGGCAGGCCGTTGATGGTGATGCCCCGCGCCAGCACCGCATCGCGGGCATGGGTGACAGGTGCGCCCATGTTGTTGGGTCCGTCACCGGACACGTCAATCACGCGGCGCAGGCCGTCAATTGCGTTTGTGTCAATGCTGTCGGCGGCATAGGTCAGCGCGCTTGAAATGGATGTGCGGCGCATGGCCTGATCGAAATGCGCGGTGATCGTGTCTGCGATCTTGGCCGCATCCTCGGGCGTGGCAAGAAGCGTCCATGGCACGATCTCGCGCTGATGATAGGCACCGGCCCATTCTACATAGGTGATGGCGATCCGGCCCAGAAAGCCGCCGGCGATGGCATCCTGCACTTCGGGCGATTGCAAGGCGGCGGCGTAGCCACGACGCTGGATCTCCAACTCATAGGGCTGCATCGAGCGGCTGACATCCACGGCCAGGAACAACTCAACATCCACCTCGACACGCTCTTCGGCGTGAACCGACGTCGCAAGCCAGGCCAGCAGGAAAATGAAAAGGCGCATGGTTCAACCGTGCATTGCACAGACGCACCTGTCCAATCAAAAGCTGCTTTCACGCGTCTTCTGGCGGAAAATACTTCGGGGGAGCCGAAGGCGGGGGCAGAGCCCCTTAAAAATGGCGTCTCGGCACGCGCCCTTGAGATCAGAACCCGGTCTCGCCGCCGCTACCTTGCTGCCACGGCTGGATCAGATTGCCAAAGCGCGTGAACCGCCCTTCAAAGCTCAGGTCAACTGTCCCGATGGGACCGTGCCGCTGTTTGCCGATGATGACCTCGGCCCGGCCATGCAGGCGTTCCATCTCTTCCTGCCACTTGGCCATGGCTTCAAGGTCGTGATCACCCGGCTTTTCGCGTTCCTTGTAGTATTCCTCGCGGAACACGAACATGACCACGTCGGCGTCCTGCTCGATCGAGCCTGATTCCCGCAGGTCCGATAGCTGTGGCCGCTTGTCCTCCCGACTTTCCACCTGACGCGACAGCTGCGACAGGGCGACAACGGGGATGTTCAGCTCCTTTGCGATGGCCTTCAGACCCATCGAAATCTCGGCAATCTCCTGCACCCGGTTGTCTGCCCCGCCGCGCACCAACTGCAGATAGTCCACCATCAGCACGTCCAGCCCATGGGTCCGCTTCAGTCGCCGCGCACGCGCAGCCAACTGCGCAATCGGGATCGCAGGCGTGTCGTCGATGAATAGCGGACACGCCTCAAGCTGCTTGGCGGCATCCACAAAGCGGCGGAACTCCGCCTCGGTCATGTCGCCGCGACGGATGTTTTCCGATGGCACTTCGGCGGCTTCCGACAGGATCCGCGCCGCCAGCTGTTCGGCGCTCATCTCCAGCGAATAAAAGCCCACAACACCGCCCTCGATGGCGCCCTCGGCGCCGTCCGGCTTGAGGCCCTTCTTGTACGCCTTGGCGATGTTGAATGCGATGTTGGTGGCCAGCGACGTCTTGCCCATCGACGGGCGCCCGGCGAGGATCAACAGGTCGGACGGATGCAGGCCGCCCAGCTTCTTGTCCATGTCGATCAGGCCAGTGGAGATGCCGGCAAGACCGCCTTCCCGCTGATAGGCGGCGTTGGCGACGTTCACCGCATCGGTAACCGCCTTCAGAAAACTCTGAAACCCGCCCTCGGAGGTGCCCTGTTCGGCGAGCTTGTAGAGCGCCTGTTCAGCCTCGACGATCTGCTCCTTGGGCTCGGAGGCCACGTCGACCTTGGCGGCCTTGGCGCTGATGTCGCGGCCCAGCTGGATCAAATCGCGACGCACGGCGAGGTCATAGATCATCTGCGCGTAGTCGCGCACCGCAAAGGCGCTGATTGCGGCCCCGGCGAGGCGGGCCAGATAGGCCGGTCCACCCAGTTCCTTCAGCCCCTCGTCATCCTCCATGAACGCCTTGAGCGTCACGGGGGACGCAAGGTTGTTCTTGGCGATGCGCGCGGCGGAGATTTCAAAGATGCGGGCATGGACCGGGTCGTAGAAATGGGTCGGATTTATGATCGCCGCGACCCGGTCGTAGATGTCGTTGTTGGTCAGGATCGCGCCCAGCAACTGCTGCTCGGCCTCGATCGAGTGGGGCATGGTCTCGGCGTCCTGAACCGCCACCCCGGTCGGATTGATCGCTGCAATCTCGTTCATCGCCCCACTCTCTGCTCGTTGTCTTTTTGTGTCCCGTGGCGGTTCTATTGCCACAAGCGCAACCGCAATGAAAACCGGGAGCAAGTCTGTGGAAAACCCGGTGGACGCTGCAAAAACGTGGTTTACACTTTGGCGCATGTAGTAGCCGCGTGATGCGACGCTACCATATCTGCCAGGCAAAAGGCAAAAGAATCACGGTTGTGCACAGCCATCCACAGCCATCATCGCCGCAGAAAGTGACGAAACGGCGCCGTATAGGTTGGCATTCGCCTACGTACGGGCGGCTTGCCACCCGCGCGGGTCGTTGAGGAAGTCTTCCACTCCGCTCAGGGTTGCAGCATCGAAGGCGCCGCTGGCCCTGGCCTCTGCCAGAACGTCCCACCACGTGCACAGATGGTGGAGGGTCACACCGTGGTCGCCGAGCGTCTTTTCGGTCTCGGGAAAAATGTCGTAGTAGAAGATCACGGCCGTGTCCTGACACGTCGCTCCCGTGTCCCGGATCGCGTCCACAAAGCTTAGCTTGGATCCGCCATCGGTGGTCAGATCCTCGACCAGCAGAACCCGCTGGCCCTCGGTCATCACGCCCTCGATGCGGGCGTTCTTCCCGTAGCCTTTGGGCTTTTTGCGCACGTATGTCATGGGCAGGCCCATCCGCTCGGCCACCAGCGCACCAAAGGGCATGCCTGCCGTCTCCCCGCCCGCCACATTGTCGAACGCCTCAAAGCCTGCATTGCGCATGACCGTCACGGTCAGGAAGTCCATCAACGTGCTGCGGATGCGCGGAAACGAGATCAGTTTGCGGCAGTCGATATAGGTGGGTGAGGGCAGGCCTGACGACAGGGTGAAGGGCTCCTCCGGGCTGAAATGCACCGCTTTGATTTCCAGCAACATGCGGGCGGTCAGGCGGGCCATTTCTTCGGGAGAGGGGTAGCTGGTTGGGATCATGGTGCTTTGCTTTCGGGCGTTGGCGCGGATGGCGCGTGCGGGAGCTTCCGGCGGGGGTTTTTTTGGAACCGAGAAGTTATTGGACGGACCACATCAGGTCGAAACCGGGGTCGAAGACGGTGATGGCGCCATCCTCTGTGTCGATCCGGGCGGGCAGGTCGGGTGCGGATTTGGTGAGGGTGATCGTGTCCGTGTTCACGGGCAGGCCGTAGAAGGCGGGTCCGTTTATCGACGTGAAAACTTCAAGCCTGTCGAGCGCGCCGTCTTCCTCGAACACCTGCGCAAGGATCGGCAGTGTATTGGGGGCGGTGAAGCATCCCGCACAGCCACATGGCAGCAGCTTGTTGGCATCGGTGTGCGGTGCGCTGTCGGTGCCCAGGAAAAACCGGGCTTCCCCGGATGTGGCCGCGTCGCGCAGGGCCAGCCTGTGCTCTTCGCGCTTGGCGACGGGCAGACAGTAATAGTGCGGCTTGATGCCGCCAGCGAGGATATGGTTGCGGTTGATGACCAGGTGGTGCGTCGTGATGGTCGCACCCAGGCTGTCATCCTGCGCGCGCGCGTAGTCCACTGCATTGGATGTGGTGATGTGCTCCATCACCACGCGCAGGCCCGGCGTCGCCCGACGGATCGGATCGAGGACACGGTCGATGAACACCGCCTCGCGGTCGAAGATGTCGATGTCGTCGTCCGTGACCTCGCCATGGACGCACAAGGGCAAGCCGATCTCTGCCATCCGCTCGAGCACGGGGCGTACCTTGTCGAAATTGGTCACACCTGAGGCCGAGTTTGTGGTCGCACCCGCCGGATAGAGTTTGACGGCCTTGACCAAACCGCTGGCATGGGCGGCAGCGACGTCGTCGGCATCTGTGTCTTCGGTCAGATACAGCGTCATCAGCGGCTCGAACGTCATGCCGTCCGGCAAAGCGGCCAGGATGCGGTCGCGATAGGCGGCTGCATGCGCGCCCGTCACCACAGGTGGCACCAGGTTCGGCATGATGATCGCGCGGGCAAAATCGCGGGCAGTCCAGGGCAGCACGGCGCGCATCATTGCGCCGTCGCGCAGGTGCAGGTGCCAGTCGTCGGGGCGGGCAATGGTGAGCGATGTCATGGCTTGGCGTTAACACGGGCACGCCGTGGGATTCTAGCCCTCGTCGTGCACCTTGGCGTCGGTGTGCAGGGCGTCCAGTTCCGCCAAGCGCCGCTGAAAACGAGGCGCCTTTTTCATGCGCGACACGACGTTGCGCGCCATCATGTAGCTCAGATGCGTTCTCTCATCCCTGTCGAGGGCCGCAAGCACCCGGCGCAGATACCCTCGATAGGTGCGACGCGCGCGGTAGACCTTGGCGAATTGCTGCGCGTCCAGTGCGCCTTCGGCGGCCATTTCCATCAAGTCGGACAACACATTCATCTCAACCAAGTCACTCTGGATGGTGTCGCCCATGTTGCGCAGGCGGTGCAGTGTGACGCCGGCGCGAGCAAAGAGGGCCGCGTGCATGGCATCCAGCGTCTCCACCGGATCGTAGAGGACATAGGCCTGTGCACAGGCGTCAAGCATGTCGGGGGCATAGCCATAGCGAGACGTGAAATCGGTGCGCCGCAGTTCGACAAAGCGGTCATCCCACGAAGTGACGCGCGGATCGAGCGTGGCCTGCGGCTGGATCAGGAGGACCCGCGCACCCGGAGCGGCCACGGAGTAGGCTGCCGCTGCATAACCGCAGGGCCCCGCACCGTAGAACAGAACGGTTTCGTATGCGTCGAAAAAGCCGTCATCGGTCAGGTCATCGAACAGTTCCATCACCTGCCGGTCGCGGAACCAGGTGTCGCCGTCCGATGCAATGCACAGATGCGACCAATCATTGTCACGCACCATCGACCAGCCCAGCGGCTCCGCATGCTCGGTCAGGGCGCGCATGCCTTGAATCGATTCGAAGGTGACGATCAGTGTGTCGGTCCGCTGGATATGCGCGGCGAAGTGTTTGCGCCCCAGCGGCCTGAAAAACCCATGGGTTTCGGCGGTTTGGGCAAGTTGTGTCAGCCATTTACCCGTCGGCAGATCGGCTAAGTCCGGCTCAAACGGGGGTGTTTCGTCCTGCATACGTTTATCCTCATGTCCCGCCCTATGATCGCGGGTTGCGCACGGGATACGCGCGGAATGCGGCAGAATTTGGGAAAATTGGTACGGCTATTTTTCCGTCCCGCGCGCGCGGTTGGCGTAGCCGATCATGAACCGTGCAGCCTTGGGCGGCACGGGGCGCGTGGGCGGTGTCATCAGCAAGCGGCCAAAGAGCGCGCGAAAGGGTTCTTGCAGCATCAACGCATCAAAGCGGGACGCGCGCCAAGTGACCGCCTCATTGTGCAGACGGGCCAGCGTTTCATCGCCCTTCAGAGCGGCAAGGTGGATGTCGCGGGCCGCGCGGTAGCGGTCAATGCTGGTGTCTTCTTCAACCGAAAAGTTGCGCTCAACCCAATAGTCGACGCCCAGCATGTCGTCGGAATGCACGGCCCGACCCCGGTCGGCTTTCAGTACATAGCTGTCCATCGCGCCTAACGGGTAGTGGTTGAGCTGTGCAAGGCCGTAATTCGGGCGCCCGTAGCTGGAAAAGATGCGGCGCGTCTTGAATTGGTCGTCCAAGGCGCGGCCGTGGCTGTCGAACCAGTGGGCCTCGGCCAGTTTGTCGTCTTGCACGTCGCGCGGGCGATGCACGCCCGGTTTGCGGTAGGTGCCGTCGTTGCGGTAGAGCGTCTTGAACATCGACGCGCGCCAGGGCCAATGCAGGATCTCTGGTGCTGCCTTGGTGTAGGTGTCGGTGATCGGCTGATCGACGTGCCGCACCTGACCGTTATTGCCAAAAAGCCGCCAGGTCAGCGTGATGGCCGTAGCATCGGGCAGGGCAGCGTGCAGGTCCGACAGCGTGCCGCCGCCCACATGGATGTTCACGAACTCGTCCACATCGAGCGGCAGTATCCAGTCGGCCGCCTTCACCTGCTGCATCTTGGCGGCTGCCTTCAGCGCCGTGAACTGGATGCCGCCCTTGTCATAGGGGCCCTCATTGCGCACATGGGTCAGCCAGCCCAAGTCGGCCAACCGATCCAGCATCGTATCGGTGCCATCGTCACAATCGTTTGAAAATACCAGGAAATTATCAAAGCCGACCGCGCGGTGGTGGGCCAGCCATTCCAGAAGAAACGCCGCCTCGTTTCGGACGGTCAGTAGGGCCAGGTGGGTCACTTCAGCGGCCAAGCCCGGCGGAAGGTCACGACCTTTTTTGTCGACAGCTTTGGGTAATAGGCCAGACCCGCCGCCATCATCGCGCCAAAGACGGCGTTCACGCCCTCTGGCCCGATCCATTGCGGGTGCAACTCGACCACGGCCGCCCGCAGGCTGCTCAGATCCATCTCGGGCAGCAACTCGGCCTCGCCGCCCTCGATGTCACAGACCAGCACGGTGGGCTTGATCGCCTTTGTTTGCTGACCGGCATTTACCACATCCACCGTCTCGGTGCGCAGCGCGCCATCGCCCTGCGCCTCATCGGTCGAGGAGGCGAGGATATTGCCCCGAACATGGAATGCCTTTGTGCCCTTGCGCTTGCCCAGCATTGCGTGGTGGACGGTTGCATTCTCCACGCCGTTGGCGGCATGCACGCGGCCGATGTAGTCCGCGAGCGCGCTGTTGGCCTCATAGACATGGATATGCGCCGCATCGCTTTTTTTCGCCAAGAGAGTCGAGATGTAGCCAAGCCCGCCCCCCAGCTCCAGCACCACATCGCCGGGCTGCACCACGCGCAGCACAGCATCGCCCTCCTTAGTCTCGTACACACCGCGCCGCAGGCTGCCGGCAATCCGCGGCTTCAGCACCTCCATGTCGCGGGGAAACAGCAGGCCGCGCGGTGTCTTGATCAGGGGCGTGTCCACCGGCGCTCCGTCCATCTCAACTCTCCATGTCGAGAGCGAGGGCATAGGCCACACGCTCGGTCTCTGTCAGTTTGACCTTGAGGGCCTGATCGAACAAGTCCTGGAACTCCGGATTTGCGTGAAGCTCCTCCGCCTTGGCGCGGTGCCAGTCCAAACCCTTCTCGTGCAATGTGCGCAACGCGGCGTCCTCCATCAGAGCGTCGTATTCCGCGCGCAGCCTAGGCAGGTTGCGCTTGATCGTGATGTCGCGGAAATCGGACCAGTCCATGCGGATCCAGTAATTGATGCCGATGGAGCGATCCACATGCAGCGCACGCCCACGCTGGCGCTTGATCAAAAAGGATTCAGCTGACCGCAATGCATAGTGATTGAGCTGCAAAAGGTCATAGCCAATTGACTTTTTCGAACTTCTCCAGCCGTTTTCAGCGGCCTCCTTCGTCATATCCTTGCCGGATCCATTCACCCAGCGCACTGCGGACTTCTTGCCGGGCTTCAGCTTGTTCGGGCGGTGGCAACTGATCTTTTCATAGGCGCCGATATTCTTGAACATGGTCTTGAAGCCCCAGACCGTGTGCGGTTTTGGGCAGTATTTCGGGGCGCAGCGATCAAACTGGTCGATGACGAAGTCGTCGCTCAACCGAACCACGTCATTGTGGCCGAACAGACGCCAGGTCATCGCGATGTTCGTGGCATCGGGCACAGCAGCAAACAAATCCTGCAACGTGCCGTTGCCGGTGCGCACGTTCATGAACTCATCCACGTCGATGTGAATGATCCAATCGGCGTTCTTGATCACGGGCTCTTTCAGCGACTGGTTCAGCGCGTGTTGCTGAGGCGAATTGCCCTTCCAGTCCTCGTTGCTGCGATGCTGGACAACGCCCATGTCCTGCAAGCGGTCCAGGATTTCGCTCGTGCCGTCCTCGCAGCCGTTGGTGTAGATCAGAAAATTGTCCACCCCGATGGCGCGGTGATAGGCGACCCATTCAACGATATACGGCGCCTCGTTCTTCATGCAGCCGACAATGACATTGCCGGTCGATCCCTTGGGCAGCGTACGGGGCGGAACGGGCGTAAAGGCCGCGGCAAGCTCTTCTTCATTGACTGCGCCCAGCCTGTTGTGCGGCGCAAAGGGTGATGTGCGCAGCTTCTGAAAATTCTGCACAGCAAGGGGCGGCAACAAGGCCCGGGCGGTATCGGTCAGACCATCCGCTGCAGCGGTGTCGTGCGCCGAAGTCGGAGCAGGGGGCGCGCTGCCGTTGAGGCTGGCCAGATCCGCGGCCTTTGTCTTGCGTTCATCCTGTGTGGCCTTGTCGATGCGCCACATGAACCCCAGCAGGTATTGCGAAGCACGAAACCCACGCGTCGGGTCGGCCTCCACCCATGGTTTCTTGGCGCGGGGCGCCCTGAACAAGGATGCAGGCAGCCCATGCGCCTTGGCGATGGCCTTGTTCTGGTCAGCAAAGGTTTTCGAGATGCCGGATAGCGAGGCCGGGTCAATCGGATCACCTTCGACCCGCATCTCACCCATGAACGACCGCCACAATTGCCGGGGCAGGATACGTTTCTCAGCAGACAGCACCTTCAGGATCAGCTCGTTCAACTGCCGCCCGCGTGCCAGCCAGGCGGCCGACGGCTCTGACGGCATTGCCGTTTTCGCCGCCTTGCCAATCGCTGTCTCAATCTGGAACGCTGCGCGCAGTTCGTCGGTGACCGCCTCGGTCGCAAAGTTCTCCGCATCATACGCACGGAAGGTCAATGCACCGTCTCCGAACACGGTATTCCAGTGCCGTTCAAGTGCGGCATAGTCCAGCCAGCACGGGGGCGCTTGGTTTTCGATGAACACACCCGCCTGCGGATTGATCTTTGGCGCGGCGGTGAGGGCATCGGCCCACCAAGTGGTGGTGCCCGCCAGCGCCAGTTCCTGCTCCAGTGACGTGCCGCGCCCTTCCATGATCTGTTCGGCATAATGGCGCGCCAACAGCTTTGCCGGTTCGTCAATATGCGCCACGATGCGGATGTCATTCGACAGAGGCGTCAGCAGTGCCTTTAACCGCTCAAGCTCAGACCGGGTCACCAAGCTGACACCAAGTTGTGATGCAGACAGGATCAGGTGGTCGGGGGAGACCTGCGCGACTTCCTTTGCCAGATCCGCAGCCACGGTGTCATGCAACACCTTCTGCTTGTCGCCTGTGATGTAGCCACGGTTGTAGCGCAGTGGGTCGATATGCGCGGGTTCCGTCACGGCCATGTAAAGCCGCGTGTGGTTCTTGTTGCCAAGCGCGCGAGAATACAAAACGCCCTTGCTCAGCAACTGATCGCGCTTGGCCGCAAGCACGCTTTGCAGACGGTCCGCACCCACCTGTTCTAGCCCGATATGCAGGTGGATCTGCATTACGCAACCTCGTTCAACTTGTTCACATTGGTCCGACCCCACCAGTGCACCGGCGTCTCAAGAAAGCCGCCGATCAGGTCGCGCGCCGCAGGGTCGGCCACATCGTATTCCAGAAAATCGTCGTCTTCGCGGAAGATGGCACGCAAATGTGAATAATGCGCTTCGATCCACTGCATCCGCTCAATGCTCGTCTCACCAAACCCTTCGGGCAGGCCGGGGATGTTGCCCGCAGGCAGGCGCGCGGTGCCCAGATCGGACCACGCCAGCATGCTCTGCGACAGGTTGAACGGGTCCCGGTTCGACGCCAGGAACTTCACACCCGGATGATGCGCCCGGATCGCCATGATCAGCCCGAAATCCATCTGCGGCCACAGCGACCGCCCTTCGCGCAACAGGCTCATCTCGGAAATGCCGTCAAACCCGTCGAAATAGAAACCCGGATCGCCCGTCTCGAAATACCCGCGATAGAGCAGGTCAGCGACAAAGGCGTCATGCAATTCCGTGTTCTCGGTCTGGCGCGGACGAATACGGTGGTCCGCCACGCGCATCCCGGCCCGGCGCAGCGCACGGGCCAGTGTCGTGGTGCCCGTCTTGGGCAGGCCCAGGTTCACCACTTTCAACGTCATTCCGCAGGCTCCATCAGCCCCAACTCGATCAACATCGCCTCTTCCTGCGGCGGCAGGGTCGAGGCCGCGCGCAATTGCGCCTGCATCGCTTGGTATTCCGGTTTGGCCAGCAACTCATCCCGCTTGGCGATGTGCAACCGCACGCATTCCTCGTGCAGCGCCTTGATCTGCTTGTCTTTCTTCAGCTCGGCCAGCGCTTTCTTCAGCTCCGGCAGATAGCGCAGAATGGTCTTGTCCTCCCACGCCGGATCATTCCGTTCGCGCCAGTAGGTGTCGTCAAAGGCCCGGTTCTCGCGATTCACATCGCCACGGTCATTCTTCACCAGATAGCTGTCGAGCGAGCGCAGCGCATAGTGATTGAGCGTCGCCATCTCGCGCGCCCCATGCGCCGGAAAGCGCCTGATCCGCCGCGGGTTCGCGGCCACAAGAAACTTGTGCGGCACCTTGCGTCCCGACCCATCCTTCCAGTCGGGCCGCGCCTTGCCCTTCTGAAAGGGGCGATGCGCGCCATAATATTGCAGCGGAAAATCATGCCGAATAAGCGACTTCACCTCGATCGCCGCCTCCCCGCACCAAAGATCGGGATTGTGCGAGCGATGAAACTGCCCGATCACCGGCTGATCGACATACGCGTCCACACCATCGCTGGCAAAGAATTGAAATGTCACGGAAATCGCCTGCGGATCACCGCATGCTTCAATCAGTGCCGGGATCGTATGATCGCCTACGTGAATGTTCAAAAACTCATCCACATCCGCAATCCAGACCCAATCGGCCTCGTTCACGATGTCCTGACGGCGCGCATCCTTCAGCGCCTCCATCTGGTAGTTCCGCCCCTCGGCTGGGTTCGGCAGGTGCTGACACAGGCCACGGTCCGCCAACGCATCCAGCAGCGCATCCGTGCCATCGGTACAATCGTTGGAATAAAACAGGTGATCCGTCACCCCGATCAAGCGGTTAAAGGCGATCCACTCCAACAGGAACGGCCCTTCGTTCTTCACGCAAGTCACAGCTGTCACGCGCATGCCACGCCCGCCCTATCTGCTGGGTCCATCGCCCGCCGCCTCTGTGGTTCGGGTCCACGTGTCATATGCCGCAAACCTCGTTTTCAGTGCGTTAACATCATGCCATTTCACACGAATCGCGTCAACGCGCACGACTTTAGCAGCCCTTGACGACAGCCCCAGACGATGCAGGTTGGGATTAAGGGAAGGACCACGCCATGCACACACCCACCTCCATCGACGCCGTCCAGTCCATCCTGGCGGAGCAGGGCTATGTATGCGACCGCAGCCTCGGCACCGTGGTCTTCCTCAGCCTGTCTCTCGGCCGGCCGCTGTTCCTTGAAGGCGAAGCAGGCGTTGGCAAAACCGAAATCGCCAAAGCGCTCGCAGCATCGCTGGGCCGTCGCCTCATCCGCCTGCAATGCTACGAAGGGCTTGATGCGTCTTCCGCCGTCTACGAATGGAACTTCCCGGCCCAGATGGTTGCGATCCGCACAGCCGAAGCTGCAGGCGGCGCCGACCGCAATGCGCTTCAAACAGAACTCTTTTCTGACGACTACCTGATCGAACGCCCACTCCTCGACGCCATGCGCCCTGACGAACACGGCGCGCCCGTTCTGCTGATCGACGAGTTGGACCGCACGGACGAACCCTTCGAAGCCTTCCTCTTGGAAGCTCTCTCCGACTTCCAAGTCACAATCCCGGAACTCGGCACAATCAAGGCCCCCGAACCGCCCATCGTCATTCTTACCTCCAACCGCACGCGCGAGGTGCACGACGCGCTCAAACGACGCTGCCTCTACCATTGGGTCGACTACCCCGATTTCGAACGCGAAATGGAGATCCTCCAGGCCCGCGCGCCAGAAGCCGCCGCCGAACTCAGCCGCGAAGTGGTCGCCTTCGTCCAGCGCCTGCGCACGGAGGACCTCTTCAAAAAACCCGGCGTCGCCGAAACCATCGACTGGGCCAAATGCCTGCTGGCGCTCGATGTGCTCACCCTCAGCCCCGAGGTCATCGCCGACACGCTTGGAGCGATCCTGAAGTACCAGGACGACATCCAGAAGCTTCAGGGGTCTGAGGCCAAACGCCTCCTGGACGAGGCCAAAGCCTCCCTCGAACCCGCCTAAGCCACTTCCCTGTTTCAAAAAATCCCGGGGGTCCGGGGGCTGGCCCCCGGCATAACAGATGCCAGAATATGCACCGCTAGAACTGCCGGAGAATCCCAAACTCGCAGGCAACATCACCCATTTCGCCCGCGCTCTGCGCCGGGCAGGGCTGCCCATCGGCACGGGCCGAGTGCTGGACGCGATCACAGCCGTGACCAAAGCGGGCTTCACGGAGAAACGCGACTTCTACTGGACGCTGCACGCCTGCTTTGTCTCGAAACCCGAACACCGGGCAGTCTTTGCCCAGATCTTCCGCCTCTACTGGCGCGACCCGCGCTACCTCGAACACATGATGGCTGCCATGCTGCCTGCCGTGCGCGGCGTGCAGGAGGATCGCGGCGCACAAGCCGCCGAAAAACGCGCTGCCGAAGCGCTGCTCGACGGCGCAGGCGACGACATCGACCTTCCGAAGATGGAGGAGGGCGGCACGGAGATCGAGATTGACGCCTCGCTCACCATGAGCGCCGAGGAACAACTCAAGACCCTCGATTTTGAACAGATGAGCACCGACGAGATGGCGCAGGCCAAGGCCATGCTGGCCCGTATGGCGCTGCCCGTCGACCCCATGCCCACACGCCGCACCCGTGCCGCTGGTTTGGGCCGCGTCGATCCCGCACGCACTCTGCGCGCGGCCATGCGACAGGGTGGCGACATGCGGGATCTCAAGTGGAAAACCCCCAGGGTCCGTTACCCGAATCTCGTGGCGCTCTGCGACATCTCAGGCTCCATGAGCCAATATTCCCGCGTCGTTCTGCACTTCCTTCACGCGGTAGCGAACGCCAAGGGCGCGGGCTGGGCTCGCGTTCACGCCTTCACCTTCGGCACACGCCTCACCAACATCACCCGTCATCTGCATCAACGCGACGTAGACGCAGCACTCAAATCCGCGGGCGCCGAGGCGCAGGATTGGGAGGGTGGCACGCGCATCGGTTCTTGCCTTGAGGCGTTCAACAAGCAGTGGTCACGCCGCGTGCTGGGGCAGGGGGCCGTGGTCCTGCTCATCACCGACGGCCTCGACCGCGACGACCCCGATGCGCTGGAAAAGCAGATGGAACGCCTGCACCTCTCCGCCCAACGCCTGATCTGGATCAACCCGCTGTTAAGATGGGAAGACTTCGCCCCGCGCGCCCGCGGCATCGCTGCGATGCTGCCCCATGTGGACAGCTTCCGCGCCGGTCACTCCATCGCCTCCATCGAAGAACTGGCTCAAGTCATCTCGCATCGTGATGACGTGGGCGACCGCGATCGCTTGTTGCGGATGTTGTAATGCGGAGCGCACTGCAGCGACATGCGCTATGCGCATGTCGGCGGTGGCGGAAAGCAATTTTTCTTGGAAAAGTCTGCGGCGTCACACCCCCGCACAACTGGGTGCTGGACTGCACGTTTTTGCAGGCAAAACCGTTCTGCCCCCACGCGTCGTTTGCAAGCAGACGACGTCGGCGGGTCCGAAACCAAGGTTTAGGCGAAAGTGTCCGCGAAGGTCGAGCGGTAGATGTCGCGCAGTTCGCTGAGCGGAGCAGATGAGTTGCCCATCCAGACCGTGTCGCCCGAGAATTTGCCGACCGACACAATCGGCACGCCCGCCTTGCCCGCCTCGATCATCAGCGCTTCGGCCTTGTCGAAGGAACACGCCACCAGGTAACGCGCCTGATCCTCGCCAAAGAAGCTGCCCATCTCACTCGCGTCAATCCATACGCCAACGTCTGCCGTTTCGGCCAGCTCAAAAGCCGCCAGCGCCAGGCCTCCATCGCTCAGATCGGTGCAGGCGTTGATCAAGTGTCTGTTTTCACGAATGAAATCACCGTTTCGCTTCTCGGCTTCAAGGTCCACATGCGGCGCGTCCCCGTCGGTACGTCCGAACACCTCTGCCAGCAGCGCGGATTGTCCAAGGTGCCCGCCACAATCACCCACGAGCAAGGCCACATGCCCCTCTCGGACGTCGCCGCCGATGATGTCGTCTGGATGGTCGATCAGGCCAACCGCTCCGATCGTCGGTGTCGGCAGGATCGCCGCACCATCTGTTTCATTGTAGAGCGACACGTTGCCAGAAACGATGGGCATGTCGAGCGCCGCGCAGGCCTGTCCAATGCCGTCCAGCGCGCCCACGAATTGCCCCATGATCTCGGGTTTT
Organism: Tateyamaria sp. syn59; assembly: GCF_007995245.1. Taxonomy (GTDB): domain Bacteria; phylum Pseudomonadota; class Alphaproteobacteria; order Rhodobacterales; family Rhodobacteraceae; genus Tateyamaria. The sequence goes on along the minus strand of NZ_VCBA01000002.1, from coordinate 258,303 downwards.
TCGGGGTTGCCGAAGTTGAGATTGTCCGTTGTCGCCAGGGGCTTGGCGCCGACGGCGGTGAGGTTGCGGTAGGCTTCGGCCACCGCTTGCTTGCCGCCCTCGACTGGGTTGGCTTTGACATAGCGTGGGGTCACATCCGACGTGAAGGCGAGCGATTTGTCCGTCCCATGCACCCGCATGATGCCGGCGCCAAGACCGGGAGTGCGGGCGCTGTCGGCCATCACCATCGTATCGTATTGTTCGTAGACCCACTGTTTGGCCGAGTAGTTCGGGCTGGCAAGCAGCGCTTTGAGCCCGTCGATTGGGTCAATTGTGGGGATGTCCCCGAGAGGACCGGCTGCGGGCGTCGGCACCCAGGGGCGGTCGTATTCGGGGGCTTCTGAGGCGAGTTTTGATAAGGGCAGGTCGGCTTTGACCTCGCCGTTATGTTCGATGAGGAAGCGGTCTTCGGCGATGGTTTCGCCCACGATGGCGAAGTCGAGGTCCCATTTGTCGAAGACGGCTTTCGCTTCCGCTTCGAGTTCTGGTTTCAGGACCATAAGCATGCGTTCCTGGCTTTCCGACAGCATCATCTCGTAGGCGGTCATGTTCTCTTCGCGCACTGGCACGTCGTTGAGGTTCAGCTTGACGCCAAGCCCACCTTTGTCGCCCATCTCGACCGCCGAACAGGTGAGGCCAGCGGCGCCCATGTCCTGGATCGAGATGACGGCACCGGTTTGCATCAACTCCAGCGTCGCTTCCATCAGGCGTTTTTCGGTGAAGGGGTCGCCGACTTGGACTGTGGGGCGCTTTTCCTCGATCGTGTCGTCGAATTCCGCCGAGGCCATGGTCGCACCGCCGACGCCGTCTCGGCCTGTCTTGGCACCGAGATAGACAACCGGCATGCCGACGCCAGAGGCGGCGGAGTAGAAGATCTTGTCGGCGTCCGCGAGGCCGGCGGCAAAGGCGTTGACAAGGCAGTTGCCGTTATAGGCTGGGTCGAACCGGACCTCACCGCCCGCACAAGGCACGCCGAAGGCGTTGCCGTAGCCGCCGATGCCTTCGATCACGCCGTGGACAAGCTGGCGGGTCTTTGGATGGTCGGGTTCGCCGAAGGACAGGGCGTTCATGGAGGCGATGGGGCGGGCGCCCATGGTGAAGACGTCCCGAAGGATACCGCCCACACCCGTCGCCGCGCCCTGGTAGGGTTCGATGTAGCTGGGGTGGTTGTGGCTTTCCATTTTGAAGACCACGGCTTGGCCGTCGCCGATGTCGACGACGCCTGCATTCTCTCCGGGGCCGCAGATCACCTGGGGACCGGTGGTGGGCAGTTTCTTGAGGTGGATTTTGGAGGATTTGTAGGAACAATGCTCGTTCCACATGGCCGAGAAAATGCCCAGTTCGGTGAAGGTGGGCTCGCGTCCGATGATCTCGAGAATGCGGTCATACTCGTCGGGTTTCAGCCCGTGACTTGCGATCAGATCTTCGGTGATTTTCGGCTCTTGCATGTGTCGTCCCCCGGCTTTGGCACGCTCTTTAGAGCAGGGACGGGCGGGGGGAAAGGGTTTGTCCCCGCGGGGACAAGGCGTGCGGGCTGTTTGCGCTGTTTTAATCATTCTGTGAACGTCGTTTGGTCACTAGGGCTTGGCGATGCGCGCGGTGCGTTGTGTAAATCTCAACCAAATTTTTGCAGACTGACGCACGATCGGGTGCGGTCGAGGGGGGGGGGCGCCGTCTGTCGGCGCACCATTTTCGCGGTTTCTGACTAACGATGCCTTGCTGCAGAGCTGTCCAAATTGGAGCAACGATGTGCGGCTGCGGCGTTGATACGAAAGGTGCAAGTCGCGAGGTCGCGGTGCGCTTCTCAGGCGCGGCGCGTTATCTCCGAAGGATCAGTGTTTCAAGCCCATTGGTGTGCGAAGTTGCGGGGCACGGTTGGCGTTACGCGCATCGTGCACGTCCGTCAAAAAAGATCCTTCTTCTCTGCGGGCTGTGGCGTGCCCACTTGCAGCGGCCACGAAAAAGGCCGCCCTGCGAAGCGCAGAGCGGCCTGAACACGGTGCAATCAAGTGATTGCGTGCATGCCTTATTTGAAGTCGATCTCGATCCGACCGGCGGCGGGTTCAACCGCTGCAAACAGTTCGTCATCTGTCGGCTCCAGCGCGATGCTGCCTTCGGCGACGGACACGTGCTCGGGGTCAATCATGAGCAACATGGTGTCGCCGTCATAGCGCAGGTCGGCTTCCACGTCGATTTGGACCACGGCACGGTCATTTTCGTTGAACGAAAAGTCTTCGATCTGGCCCAGTACGACGCCGTCGGACGTCACAACGTCGCCGCCGTTGATGGCGGAAATGGTGCTGACGCGGTCTTCTTGACCGGCGAGCGTGTTCGTCGGGTCGAAAGCGATCGGCGCGTCTTCGGCCAGCAGCGGTGCGGCGGACAGGGCCAGTGCGGTCGAGGCGATCAGTGCGATCTTGCGTGTCATTGTCAGTCTCCTTTCGTTCTGTCTGACTTCGGGGACACAACCGAATGGCGTCGAAGATCGTTCCGAAAAAAGATGTCCAAAAAGGCAATAAAAACAAGGGAACTTAGGGCGTACATCCGCGTTTGGTCGAGTCGACCCTGACGTTTGGGAATGGCGGCGCGATCCGGATCTTTGGGTGCACGCCTGCGTCGGTCTTTGACCCTGGGCGCGGGTGCCGCCCTTTAGTGCTGGCACGGCGACCCCTTGTCAGTCGCCTGGTTTGCCAGCGCCCGGTGGTGCTGCTTCGGCCATCTCTTGTGCGGCTTCGGTGGCGGCAGCGGCGATGGCGGCCTTGTCCGCATCGTCAAGCTTGTCGTGATCGTCTAGACCAGGGATCGCCACGCGCACCTCGCGCCGGGCAAAGTCGATGCCGTTTTCCTCGAACTTCTTGTTCACGCGCGTGAGCAGTTCCTTGCGGATCGTGAACTGCGTGCCGGGCTTGGCCATGAACTTGCCCCGCATCACGATGCCCACGTCATCGAATTCAAGCACGCCTTGTGATTTGAAAGGTTGCAGGAAGTCCTCCTGAAACAACGGATCTTCCATCATCTCGGCGCCGATGGTCTTGAAGATCTTTTTCACCTTGTTGGGATCGGTGCCGAAGGGGACGGTAAAGCGCAGCTTCATGATGACCCAATCGCGGGAATAGTTGGTGATCTTGGGGATTTCGCCGTAGGGCAGCGTGTGGACGGGGCCGCGGTGGTGGCGCAGTTGCATTGAGCGGATCGAAATCTTTTCCACCGTACCCATCGTGCCGTCGACTTCCACATATTCGCCGGTGCGGAAGGCGTCGTCGATCAGGAAGAAGATGCCCGACACGACGTCTGTGACCAGTTTCTGTGCGCCAAAGCCAATGGCGAGGCCGACAATACCGGCACCGGCGAGCAGGGGCGTGGTGTCGACGCCCGCATTGCTGAGACCCAAGAGCAGGAACACGACGACGATGGTGGCCTGGCTGACGCCCAGGATCAGCGGCAGGACCGTGGACAGGCGGGAACCGCCTGCACCTCCGCCATCGCCGCCGCCGATCTCTTCGGCGTTGGGGTCGTAGCCGGACGCTGTCATTTCCGCCGCGAGCTTGCGGTTGATGATGAGCGAGACAACCTCGAACACGAGGTAGCCGATGGCGATGATCAGCAGGAATTCCATGAGGCTGGCGGCAAAGCGTTCGCCGACCCCCGCGTTTGCAAGCGTGGCAGGCGACATGCCCCAGAAGGAGGCGACGGCGAGCAGGACCAGGCCAAACACCAGCACCCGGCCGATGCGGATGTAAGAGCGGCGGGTGGAGACGTAGGCACGCTCGGCCAAGGGCCCTTCGCCTGTCATGGGTGGGGCGAGGTGGCGGACGAGGCCGCGAATGGCTGTATCCATCGCGGGTGCAAAGGTGAGGAGCGCCAGGGTCTTGTATTGCGGGATGCCGTTGAGCAGGGCGAAGTTTTCGTAACTGACCACGACGTTCACGATCCACCAGGTCGCAAAGGCCACGCCGATCCCGAAATAGGGGTAGGCGCGCGCGATCCGGTCCTCTGCCGGGCTGAGGTCGTCATAGCCGCCGCGCATCATGTCGATGCTTTCCGACCGGTAGCGCCAGAACAGGAGTGCGACGTAGAAATGGACTGCGAAGTTGACCCAGGCGCCGATGCGGGTTTCGCCCACGGGCACGCCGTTGGCGGCGTTGAAGGGGACGATGACCTGGCCGATGCCGATGACCATACCGAGCCAGAACATGTGGAAGACCATCGCGCGGGCTGTCGCATCGGTGGCCGCCACGATCCGGTAGTCCGGTGCTTTGGGCGCCATGAAGAAGCGCCCGATGGCGGCCGTCATGCGCGGCAGCCCGATCAGCCACGGCCCAACCAGCATGAAGAACGGGTGGTAGTAGGGGGGCACGGCGAGCCGCGTGATCTGCGCGGCGGCGAACATGAAGATGGCAACCGACACGATTTCGCTGGTCAGCCGTTTGGCCAGTGGCACGAGCGCTTCGCCGATATTTTGCGAGCCTTCGCGCCGCGGCGGCAGGACCAGCCAGCCGCGGCTGAGGCGGCGGAAGGCGTATTCGATGGCGAAGGCGCCCAAGAGCACCATGAGGAAGTAACCCGCGATGGCGAGAAGCCCATTTGTGCCGACGAACGTGCCGAAGGTTGAAAAGGCGCGGGCCTGTTCGGTGAAGAGGAGCGGAAGGCGCTGTACGGCGATGGTGATCTGTTCGAACGCGCCGCTGGTCAGGTGGTAGATGAAATCCTCGATCTCGTCCGTGTCATCATCTGTGCTGTTGGCCTGCGCGTTCAGCTGATCGAGCAGGAGTGCGCGCACCTCACTGTCGCTGAGCCGGGAGATGAGCGCATTTGCGGCTTCTTCTGTCAGCGGGTTGGGCAGATCGGGGACTGTCGCCTCGCCGTTGGAGGATGTGGTGGTGACGAGCGATTGTGCCTGCAGGGCGCCCGAAAACAGGCTGATTGCCATGACGATGGCAAGGAGGCTACGCCAAATGGCGTATGTGATATGCTTTGGCATGGATGTCCCCCGGCGCACTTTTGTTTTGCAACACAGTGCGCAAGCACGTCGATTGTTGCAAGGAAACGCTTTGCGGGCTCGGCCAAAAAAAAAGGCCGAGCGCGAAGCTCGGCCCAGTCCAACAGGGAGGTATGAAGATGGCGCGTATGCGCCATGTCTCTTCAATAGGCGAGTTAGGGATGGGTTTGCCACCGATCAAGGCATTTTATGAACCGACCTTGGCATGGCTGGTATGCGGTTATTGCATGCCTTGAGGATTTTCCTTTTGCCGCAGCATCTTACGGTAGGCGATGATCTCTTCCTGCACGAAGTCGCGGAAGGCGGCGATCCGCTTGGATTGGCGCAGTTCCTCGGGGTATGCGAGGAAAACGGGCACATCGGCAGATTCAATCTCTGGTAGCACGCGGATGAGTCGCGGATCGTCCAGCGACACGTAGTCGGGCAGGATGCCCAGGCCGAGGTCTTGCAGCACGCCCTGCAGCACGCCGTAGTAGTTGTTCACCGTGAGAAGCGATCGGACCTCATATGTCAAAAGATGTTGGACAAGGCTGCTGCCTGCGCCCACTTGAGCCGAATTCACGTTCTGGCAGATGAGCCTGTGGTGAATGAGGTCTTCGAGTGTTTCTGGCGTGCCGTTGGCCTCGAGATAGGCCTGGGTGGCAAAAACCTGCATCTTGACCGTCATCAACCGTTTGCGGATCAGGTCGGCCTGGCTGGGTTCTTTCATGCGGATGGCCACGTCGGCCTCGCGCATGGGCAGGTCGAGCACGCGTTCCTCGAGCATCAGGTCCACGCGCAGGTCGGGGTATTGTTCGTAGAGTTTGACCAGACGGGGGGCGAGCCAGAGCGTGCCGAAGCCGATAGTCGTGGTGACGCGCAGGTCGCCGAACACCTCTTCCTCGCTGTCGCGGATACGGGCGCTGGCAGTGTCGAGCCGCTTGTTCATGGCTGTCGTGGCGTCAAACAGCAACTCGCCCTGTTCGGTCAGAATGAGGCCGCGGGCATGGCGGTGGAAGAGGGTTGCGTTCAGCGATTCCTCGAGCCCGCGGATTTGCCGCGAGACCGCCGATTGGCTGAGATTCAGCTTGTCACCGGCGTGTGTGAGGCTGCCCGCGTCCGCCACCGCGTGAAATATTCGTAACTTGTCCCAGTCCATGCGCACCACTTCTGTAACGTTACCGCCAACATAGGCGAAATCTTCATATTTCATATGCTTGGCTTTGCCGGAACTGCGATGTGACAAAAAATTTTGTGGCAAGGTCAGTATGTGTGACCTATTATTGGTTGAAAGTTATGCAAGACTGATCACGGCAGGGGAGGCCAGCGATGAGCACGCAGAAGATTTCCTTGAACGACCGGTATGATCTGGAAAAGAGCCCGGTCTTGCTGAATGGCACGCAGGCGCTGGTGCGTCTTACGCTGATGCAGAAGGCGCGCGATGTCGCCGCCGGGTTGAACACGGCAGGGTTGGTGACTGGCTATCGTGGATCGCCGCTCGGTGCCGTTGATATGCAGATGACTCGCGCGCTCAAGCAGCTCGCGGCCCATGATGTGACGTTTCAGCCCGGGTTGAACGAAGATCTGGCCGCCACGGCGCTGTGGGGCGCGCAGCAGGCTGAGTTGCGGGACGAGGGCAAGTACGACGGTGTCTTTGGCCTGTGGTATGGCAAGGGGCCGGGGGTGGACCGGTCGGGTGATGCTTTCAAACATGCCAACATGGCCGGGTCCTCCAAACACGGCGGTGTGCTGGTTGCGATGGGGGATGACCATACGGGTGAGAGTTCTACGGTTTTGCACCAGTCGGAATGGGCGCTGATTGATGCCTATATGCCCGTCGTGTCCCCCGCCGGTGTGCAGGAGATCATGGATTACGGCATCTATGGTTGGGCGCTGAGCCGGTTTTCGGGTCTCTGGGTTGGCTTGAAGACGATGAAGGATACGGTCGAGGCGACGAGCGTTGTGGACGGTGATCCGCATCGGTTGTCTCTGACCGTGCCGGATTACGCGCTGCCAGAGGGCGGGCTGAATATCCGTTTGGTTGATACACCGACCGAACAGGAAGCGCGGATGATTGACCACAAGCGTTTTGCTGCGGAGGCGTTTTCGCGCGCCAACGGTATGGACAAGCGGATGTGGGGCAAGCCGGGGGCGAAGATCGGCTTTGTGGCAGCGGGCAAGAACTGGCTCGATCTGGTCCACGCGCTGAACCTGCTGAACATTGATGAGAACGAGGCTGAGCGGCTGGGGATTACGACCTACAAGGTGGGCCAGACCTTCCCGCTGGATATGCAGGGATTCCATGACTGGGCCGAGGGGCTCGATCTGATCGTCGTGGTCGAAGAGAAGCGCAAGCTGATCGAGGTGCAGATTAAGGAGGCCATTTTTGATGACCGTCGAGGGCGCCGGGTCTATGGGTGGTACAAAGGCGGTGCGGGGAGCATGCACCGCGAAGAGCTGTTCCCGACCCGTGGTGCCCTTGATCCGATCCTGATTGCTGAGAAGCTGGGGGGTATTCTGGTCGAGGAAGGCCGGAACACCGATGGAATCAAGGCGGGGCTGGCAAAGTTGGACGAGGCGCGCCGGTCGGACAATGCCGAGGATATTGCGGCGCGGCTGCCTTATTTCTGCTCCGGCTGTCCGCACAATTCATCGACCAAGGTGCCTGAAGGCTCGCGCGCCTATGCGGGCATCGGCTGCCACTACATGGTGCAGTGGATGGACCGCGAGACCATCGGCTACACCCATATGGGGGCCGAGGGCGCGAACTGGATTGGCGAGGCGCCGTTTTCTAAGCGCGATCATGTGTTCCAGAACCTGGGCGACGGGACCTACAACCATTCGGGTGTGCAGGCCATTCGGGCTGCCTTGGCCGCAGGGACGAACATTACTTACAAGATCCTCTACAACGATGCCGTTGCGATGACGGGCGGGCAGGGGAATGAGGGTGGCCTTGATCCTTACCGCATCGTGGATGAAGTGCGAGCGATGGGCTGCGAGCATGTCGCGGTGGTCTATGACGACAAGGAAGACGTGGATGTGTCACGCTTTCCTTCGGGTGTGCCGACCCATGAGAGGGCTGAGTTGCAGGTCGTTCAGGAGCGCTTCGCCAAGACTGAAGGTGTTTCGGTCATTGTCTATGTGCAGACCTGTGCGGCGGAGAAGCGGCGGCGTCGCAAGCGCGGCACCTTCCCCGATATCGACAAGCGGGTGTTTATCAACACGGATGTCTGTGAGGGTTGTGGCGATTGCGGGGTGCAGTCGAACTGTGTTTCCATCGTTCCGAAAGAGACGGAACTGGGACGGAAGCGGGCGATTGATCAGTCGTCGTGCAACAAGGACTTCTCTTGCCTCAAAGGGTTCTGCCCAAGCTTCGTGACGTTGGAAGGCGCGCAGGTGAAGAAGGCCGCGACGACCGAGTTGGACCTGCCTGATCTGCCGATGCCGGAGTTGCCGGAGATCAAGGGGACGTGGAACGTCGTCATCACCGGTGTGGGCGGCACCGGGGTTGTGACCATCGGTGCCGTGATGGCGCAAGCGGCGCATCTCGACGGCAAGGGTGCCGGGATGATGGAGATGGCGGGACTGGCCCAGAAGGGTGGGGCTGTGCATATTCATTGCCGGTTGGCGAATGATCCTGCCGACATCAGTGCCATTCGGGTTGCTACGGGTGAATGCGATGCGCTCATTGGCGGGGATCTGGTGGTTTCCGCTGGGGCCAAGACGCTGGGGCTGACCAGCGCTGGGCGCACGGGCGCTGTGGTGAACAGCCATGAGATCATCACGGGGGACTTTACGCGCAATACCGAGTTTGCCTTGCCTTCGGAGCGCCTGTCACTGGCCCTGGAGGCGCGGCTAAGGGAACGGGTGGACATGTTCGATGCGTCCGATCTGGCGAAGGCTACGATGGGCGACAGCATCTTTTCCAATATGATGATCTTTGGCGCTGCGTGGCAGCGGGGCCTCGTACCGCTGAGCTTTGAGGCGATCATGGCGGCGATTGATCTGAACGGCGCGGCCGTCGAACGCAACAAGCGCGCATTCGACATTGGGCGCTGGGCAGTGCTTCATGCGGAAGACGCAGCACGGATTGCTGAGCCGAAGGTGATCCAGTTGCCGAAGTCGCTTGAGGAGAAGATCGCGTTTCGCGCTGATCATCTGGTGAAGTATCAGTCGAAACGCCTTGCCAAACGCTATCGCAAGCTGGTGGACGGCATTGCGGACGCGGCTGTGCGCGAGGCTGTGGCGAAGGGCTATCACAAGCTTCTCGCTTACAAGGACGAGTACGAGGTCGCCCGGTTGCATCTGGACACCGAAGCCAAGGCGCGGGAGCAGTTTGAGGGGGATTTCAAGATGAAGTTTCACCTTGCCCCGCCGATGCTGTCGAAAGAGGGGCCGGATGGGCGGCCCGTGAAGAAAGAGTATGGGCCGGGCATGATGCGCAACTTCCGGCTGTTGGCGAAGTTCAAGGGGCTGCGTGGCACGCCTTTGGACATTTTTGGCCGCACGGAAGAGCGCAAGATGGAGCGGGCGCTGATCAAACAGTATGAGGCGGACATGAAGGACGTGCTGCCCAAAGTTGACGACGGTACGCGCGATGCCATCGTTGCCTTGGCCGCGTTGCCGCTCGATATTCGCGGCTTCGGGCCGGTGAAGCATGCGAACGAGGCGAAGGGCGCCAAACGGCGCGAGGAGTTGCTGTCGGTGATACGGGCCGGTGGCCCGGTGCAGGCCAAGGCGGCTGAGTGATCGCGTCACACCTGTGTCATATGGGCTAGGCAGGATTACGCGCACCCCGTAAAACGGGGCGCATAGAATAGTCAGGCCACCCGCTATGCACCGTCGCCAGCAGCGCGAGATCACGCGCGAGATCAGTTATTCCCATTCCGCCGAAACCAAAGGCGGGCGGGCCTTGATCCGTATATTGGAAAACACGACCGGTCGCTTGCGTTTGATCAAGCGGGCCGAGGGGTACGAGCACGAGGTTGCGGCGGGCCGCGACTTCTGGGCCGTGATGGTTGAGCGCTATGGGCTGTCGTTGAACGTCGTGGGCGGGGCGCTGGAGAATATTCCGCGCGACGGGCCGCTGATTCTGATCGCCAACCATCCTTACGGCATTCTGGATGGGCTCATGATGGGTCACATTCTGTCAACGATCCGGGGTGACTTTCGCATCATGGCGAACTCGGTCTTCAAGAAGGCTGAAGAGCTGAACCGCGTGCTGCTGCCCATCAGCTTTGATGACACGCGCGAGGCGATGGCGCTGAATGTGGCGACCCGCAAAGAGTCCCTGCGGTATCTGGGCGCGGGCGGGGCGATAGGCATCTTTCCCGGCGGAACGGTGAGCACGGCGGCAAAGCCGTTTTCTCGGCCCATGGATCCCGGTTGGCGCAGTTTCACTGCCCGCATGGTGGCGAAGTCCAATGCGACCGTCGTGCCGCTTTACTTCGACGGGCACACCAGTCGCCTGTTCCAGATTGCCAGCCATCTGCACAATACGCTGCGCCTTGGGCTGCTGATCAAGGAGTTCAAAAAGCGGGTCGATACACCCGTGGATGTGGTCGTAGGCGACCCGATTGGCAGGGACGTGCTGAACCCCATGGCCCAGCATCCGAAACAGATGATGGAATTCCTGCGCAAAGCCACGTATGAGCTGAACCCAAACCCGGTGAAGGTGTTTGACCTGGGGTATGAGTTCGAAGAGCGGCACCGCACTTGAGGCCGCAAGAGGCACGCGATGGCAGTTGGTATTTTCGATTCCGGTTTGGGCGGTTTGACCGTGCTGGATGCTGCGCAAAAGCGGTTGCCGGACGTGGATTTCATCTATCTCGCCGACAGTGCCAATGCGCCTTACGGCGTGCGGACGGCGGACAACATCTATGACCTGACGACGGCGGCTGTGCAGCGGCTGTTTGATGCGGGCTGTGATTTGGTGATTTTGGCTTGTAACACGGCCTCTGCTGCCGCTTTGCGCCGGATGCAGGAAGGCTGGGTGCCTACGGACAAGCGGGTGCTTGGGGTCTTCGTGCCGATGATCGAAGCACTGACGGAGCGGCAGTGGGGCGACAACTCTCCGCCCCGCGAGGTGGCTGTGCAGCATGTGGCGCTGTTTGCGACACCTGCGACGGTGGCGAGCCGGGCATTCCAGCGCGAGTTGGCGTTCCGGGCCATTGGTGTGGATGTGGAGGCGCAGGCCTGCGGTGGTGTTGTCGATGCCATTGAGGATGGTGACATGATCCTGGCCGACGCGCTGGTGCGGTCCCATGTGGATGCGCTGAAGCGCAAGATGCCGGAACCACAGGCGGCCATTCTGGGCTGTACGCACTACCCACTGATGCAGGACGAGTTTCAGGACGCGCTGGGCGCGGATGTGGCCGTCTATTCACAAGCCGGGTTGGTGGGCGAGAGTCTTGCCGACTATCTGGAGCGTCACCCGGACAAGATGGGTGGAGGCGAGGCAGGGTTTCTGACCACGGGCAATCCCAAGACCGTCAGCCAGCGCGCCACGCAGTTCTTGCGACGACAGATCACGTTTGATGCCGCTTGATCTGACACCTTATGCAAGAAGACTGACATGACCTATAACATCGCTATTCTGGGCGCTTCCGGCTACACGGGCGCTGAACTGATCCGGCTGATTGCCGGACACTCTTCCATTGAAATCAAGGATTTGGGAGCGTTCTCTAAAGCTGGTCAGACCGTTGCGCAAGTCTATCCGCATCTGCGCCATCTGGACCTGCCGCCGATGGTCGCCTTTGACCAGATTGACTGGGCAGGTATTGATCTGTGCTTTTGCGCGCTGCCGCACAAGACCAGCCAGGAGGTGATCTCGGGCCTGCCGCGGGGTTTGCGGATCGTGGATCTGAGTGCCGATTTCAGGCTGCGCGATCCGGAGGCCTATCAGAAGTGGTACGGCAACCCGCATGCGGCGGTCGCGATGCAGGGCGAGGCCGTTTATGGCCTGACCGAGTTTTACCGGGACGAGATTGCCGGTGCGCGGCTCGTCGCGGGTACGGGCTGCAACGCAGCGACCGGTCAGTTTGCGCTGCGGCCTTTGATCGCGGCTGGGGTCATCGACCTGGATGACATCATTCTGGATTTGAAGGCTGCTGTGTCGGGCGCGGGGCGGGTGTTGAAGGAAAACCTGCTGCATGCAGAGCTGTCCGAAGGCTATCACGCTTATGCCACCGGCGGGTCGCATCGGCATCTCGGCGAGTTCGATCAGGAGTTTTCAAAAGTGGCGGGCCGGGAGGTTCACATACAGTTTCAGCCGCATTTGATCCCTGCAAATAGGGGGATTTTGGGCACGGCCTACGTCAAAGGCGATGCACAGGCTGTGTGGGATACGTTGGCGTCTGCGTATGAGAACGAGCCTTTCATCGAAGTGCTGCCCATGGGTGAGGTACCCTCGACGAGGCATGTACGCGGGTCGAACTTCTGCCATATCGGAGTGGCCGCCGATCGGTTGCCTCGGCGGACGGTTGTGGTCGCGGCCCTCGACAATTTGACCAAGGGATCTTCGGGGCAGGCGTTGCAAAACGCCAATCTGATGTTAGGTATAAATGAGGTCGAGGGGCTGATGATGGCCCCGCTTTTTCCATAGCAGACGTCCATGAAAAGCCTGAAGAAGCAGCGTCGGATCCAGATCATCGCCCTTGCGGCGGTGGCGTTGACGGTTTCGACGGTGCTGATCGGCTATGCGATGCGCGATGGGATCAACTTCTTCCGCGCCCCGAGCCAGATCATGGCCGAACCTCCGGGCCCGACTGAGGTGTTTCGGATCGGTGGTTTGGTGGCTGAGGGCTCGCTCGTGCGCGGCGAGGGCGCTTCGATTCGCTTTGAAGTGACCGACGGTGGTGCGTCTGTGCCTGTCGTCTTTACTGGCGTGCTTCCTGATCTGTTCGAGGAAAATCAGGGCATGGTGGGCACGGGTAAGTATATCGACGGCGTCTTTGAAGCCTCTGAAATCCTTGCCAAACATGACGAGACCTATATGCCGGCCGAGGTCGTGGACGCTCTGAAAGAGCAGGGCGTCTATAAGGACCCCGAGACCTAGCGTACGGTCGCGTTAAGACCCGTTAACCTACATCGCTGACGTTCTGCCCCATGGGACACCATCAGGGTGAAGACATGCAGGACGTACGTCAGATTGCGGAAGAGATCGTTGGTCGCGAGGGCGGCTTTGTGAATGACCCGGATGATCCGGGCGGGGCCACGAATTTCGGCGTGACCATCCACACGATTCAGCGGCTGGGGCTGGACCTGGATCGGGACGGGGATGTGGATGTGCGTGACGTGCGGCAACTGAGCCGAGCGCAGGCTGTGGACATCTTTGTGCTGCATTACTTCGAGCGGCCGCGGATTGGGGATCTGCCGGAGCCGCTGCATGCCACGGTGTTCGACATGTACGTGAACGCCGGTGGCAACGCGATCAAGATCCTGCAGCGGTTGCTGAATTCCATGGGGCAGAGTGTGATCGTGGATGGCGCGCTGGGACCGCAGAGCATTGGCGCAGCACGTGCAGCGTTTGATGCAGCACCGGATCATCTGGTCGACGCTTATGGGATCGCGCGGCGCAACTATTACTTCCGCATCGCCGACAACCGTCCGGCCAGTCGCAAGTACGCACGCACGCGGGCGGGCGGCAAGGGCGGGTGGATCAAGCGGGCCGAAGAGTTCATCGCGCCGCGCTTTCACCTGACGGATGCGCAGTTTCGGGAAAGGATTGCAGCATGGGGATGATCAGGGGGTTGTTGGGGCTGCTGTTCGGCGGCGACCGGAATGTGGTGCGCGACACGGTGCAGGTGTTTCGCGAGAATGCGGAGGCCGGATCGGCCCGCGCCCACGAGGTGCAGATGACGGCCATGCGCGAGTTTGGCGCGGAGTTTGCCGTCGCGCGTCAGGGATGGTTCGACCGGTTCATGGACGGTATCAATCGCTTGCCACGTCCGGCGCTTGCCCTGGGTACGCTGGGACTGTTCGTATCCGCAATGGTGTCGCCCTTGTGGTTTGCCGAACGGATGCAGGGGATTGCGCTTGTTCCGGAGCCGCTGTGGTGGCTGCTGGGGGTCATCGTGTCGTTTTATTTCGGCGCGCGACATCAGGTGAAGGCGCAGCAATTCCAGCGCGAGATTGTGCAGACGATGGCGCATCTCCCGCAGGTGATCGAGAATGTCTCGGCCCTGCGCAAGTTGCGTCACGACGGGATTGGCGCGGCGGACACGGATGGCGATGCTGCCTTGACCGTCGCGTCACTGGCGCCTTCTGGGAATGCGGCTTTGGAGGAATGGCGACGCGTGGCCTGACCCAAAGGGCGCCGCGCGACACCACTCTGTAACCTGGGGGCCAGTACCCAAACCCTCGACGTATTTTCGGCCAGCAGAAGGGATGACTGGCACATTCGTGATGCGACAAATGCAGCAGGGGCATTGGCGGAGGGCGTCACACTTCTTATAACAATTGCATGATTACAGAGCTCGGTCATTTCGCCCTCGTCCTCGCCTTTCTGATCGCAATCGTGCAGTCGGTTGTGCCGATGGTGGGGGCATGGCGACGAAACCCGAGATGGATGGCGGTGGCTGAGCCCGCGGCGTCGCTTCAGTTTATACTGATCGCCTTTTCCTTTGCCGCGCTCATGTGGGCCTTTATCGTGTCCGATTTTTCGCTGCGGCTGGTGGTGCTGAACAGCCATTCGGCGAAACCGATGATCTACAAGATTTCGGGGACCTGGGGGAACCACGAGGGCTCCATGCTCCTCTGGGTGCTGATTGTGGCGCTCTTTGGCGCGATGGCCGCCTGGTTTGGCAACAATCTGCCACCTACGTTACGGGCGCGCGTGTTGGCGGTGCAAGGGGCCATTGGCGTAGCGTTTCTGGCCTTTATTCTGTTCACATCAAACCCGTTTTTGCGCCTTGCGGTGCCGCCCTTTGACGGACAGGATCTGAACCCGCTCTTGCAAGATCCGGGTTTGGCGCTTCACCCGCCGTTTCTGTACTTGGGCTATGTGGGCTTGAGTATGGCGTTTTCCTTTGCTGTCGCCGCCCTGATCGAAGGGCGTGTCGACGCCGCATGGGGGCGTTGGGTACGGCCCTGGACGTTGGCGGCCTGGGTGTTTCTGACCATCGGCATCGCGCTAGGGTCGTGGTGGGCCTACTATGAGTTGGGCTGGGGCGGCTTCTGGTTCTGGGACCCGGTCGAGAATGCGTCCTTCATGCCCTGGTTGCTGGCCGCAGCGCTGCTGCATTCCGCGATTGTCGTGGAAAAGCGGGAGAGCCTGAAGGCTTGGACGATCTTGCTGGCGATCCTTGCCTTTGGCTTTTCGCTGATCGGGACGTTTATCGTGCGGTCCGGCCTGCTGACCTCTGTCCATGCGTTTGCGAACGACCCTGAGCGTGGTGTTTTCATCCTGATGATCATGGGCTTTTTCATGGGTGGCGCGCTGATCCTCTTTGCGCTGCGCGCCGGTGTCATGGAGGCACG
Organism: Tateyamaria sp. syn59; assembly: GCF_007995245.1. Taxonomy (GTDB): domain Bacteria; phylum Pseudomonadota; class Alphaproteobacteria; order Rhodobacterales; family Rhodobacteraceae; genus Tateyamaria. The sequence continues at coordinate 242,807 of NZ_VCBA01000002.1, read as the reverse complement.
GGGCGTCTTTGGCGTGGTGAGCCGGGAAAGTGCGTTGGTGGCCAACAATGCGTTGTTGGCGGTAAGCTGTTTCGTCGTCTTTGTAGGGACCATGTGGCCGCTGGTGGCCGAGATGTTCTTTGACCGGACGCTGAGCGTGGGGCCGCCTTTCTTCAACATGGCGTTCACGCCGTTCATGGTGATCCTTGGTCTGATCCTGCCCGTTGGAGCGATGATCCCCTGGAAGCGGGGGCAGATCGCGCGGGCCGTGCGGCCCCTGCGCTATGTTTTTGTGCTTGCCCTGGCCTTTGGCGGGTTGGCATGGGCGATGAACACCGGCAAGCCGCTGACCGGCCCGCTGGGCGCGTTTCTGGGCGCCTGGCTGGTCATGGGCGCAATGGTCGATCTGGCCTCGCGTACGGGGCAGAAGTTTGACTTTGGTCGGCTATGGCGTTTGCCGCGCGCCGATTGGGGCAAGACGGTTGCGCATGCGGGCCTTGGCGTGACGATGATCGGGGTGGCCGGGCTGACCGCGTGGCAGACAGAAGACATTCGCGTGGCCCAGATCGGTGAGCAGTTCAATGTGAGTGGCTATGACCTGACACTGGATGCGGTCGAGAATGTGGAGGGTCCGAATTACCTGTCCACGATGGCGTTCATTACCCTTGCTCAAAACGGTGAAGAGATTGCCCAGCTGCGGCCTGAAAAGCGGATCTACCCCGTGGCACAAATGCCGACGACCGAGGCCGGGATTGACTATGATCTGGCGCGTGACGTCTATGTCGTGATCGGGGATGAACAGGTGAACGGAGGCTGGGCCGTGCGCACCTATATCAAGCCGCTTACGAACTGGATCTGGATTGGCTGTGCGCTGATGTCGCTGGGCGGGCTGTTGTCCCTGAGCGACCGGCGGTTCCGTGTCGCTGTAGGTGCGCGCAGACAAGCGCGTGGCGATGCAGCGGTGCCTGCGGAATGAGGCGGCTTGCGGTTCTGTTCTGGCTGGCGTTGAGCACGGCGGCGCTGGCTCTGGATCCCACCGAGATGCTGGATGATCCCAGGCTGGAGGCGCAGGCGCGCGAACTGGATCACGCCCTGCGTTGCGTGGTGTGCCAGTCTGAATCTATTGCATCCTCGAACGCGCAATGGGCCGTGGATGCCCGCCGCCTGATCCGCGAACAGGTGGCAGCGGGGCAGACCAACGAACAGGTCGTAGACTTCTTTGTCGAGCGGTACGGTGAGTTTGTTCTGATGACGCCGCGCGTGTCTGGATCAAACTGGATGCTTTGGGCCGCGGGGCCGCTGATGTTCCTGCTCGCCATTGGGATCGGCGTGGGGTACCTGCGTGGCCGCAGCCGCGCGCCTGCCGTTGCGGACGGTAGCTTGAGCGACGCAGAGACGCGACGTTTGCGTGAGATTATGGACGAGTGACCACCCTCGGGGCTTTTCTAAACTGATCTGTTTGGTATTGAGGATCAGACCCGAAAAAGGACACCGGCCATGAAATACGACACCCTCACTTACGAGATGGATGACGGTGCGGCGATCATCACGCTGAACCGGCCGGAGAAGATGAACGCCCTGACCACGCAGATGCGGGCGGAGATCGAGGTGGCGGTCACCCATGCCGGAAAGACTGCGCGTGTTGTCGTGCTGACCGGGGCAGGGCGGGCGTTTTGCTCGGGCCAGGACCTGGGTGATCGGGCCAATGCGTCCGATCTGGACCTTGAGCGGACCTTGCGCGACGAATATGCGCCGATGCTGAATGCCATCGTGGCGTGCCCGGTGCCCACTGTGGCGGTCGTGAACGGTGCCGCTGCCGGGGCGGGGGCCAACCTGGCACTTGCATGCGATGTGGTGATCGCGTCCGAGAGCGCGTATTTTCTGCAAGCCTTTACCCGCATCGGACTGATCCCGGATGCCGGTGGCACCTATGTTCTGCCGCGTACGATGGGGATGGCCAAGGCGATGGGAGCCGCCCTTTTTGCGGAAAAGATCACGGCAAAGCAGGCGGATGCCTGGGGTATGATCTGGGAAGCCGTGGCGGATGACGAGTTCGACGCACATTGGCGCGCGCGCGTCGCGCACCTGTCTCAAGGGCCGACGCAAGCCTTCGCCGCGGCCAAACGGGTGATCCGCGCCAGCTGGGACAACGACCTGGAACAGCAGCTGGCGTCAGAGGCGGCAGAGCAGGGCGCCTGTGGCAAGAGCCGCGACTTCCGCGAAGGTGTTCTGGCGTTTGTGGAAAAGCGCAAACCCAGTTTCGAGGGGCGCTGAGGCAATGACGCCCGGACTGAGGTTCAGACAGACCGGGCGCGATCTCGCGACCTAGATATTCGGGTCGATCAAGGCGGTTTCAATTGCGGTCACGACGGACACGTCAGCGGCCGTCAGCGTTCCTGCAGCGCCGGTGACTGTTGCAACCGCTGCGCCGTTCAGCAGAATTTCTGCATTGCCGTCGACGTCATTGATCGTGATCACAGGGCTCTGGACCCCGAGCGTGTCGATGACAAAGATCGTGTCGTCTGCAGCATCGAAATCGGTGATCGTCGCCACATCATCCGCGGTTTGGGTCGACCCGAAGATGCCGAAGCTGTCGGTGCCTGCACCGCCTGTCGCTCTATCGCCCGCGCCAAAGATCAGCACGTCGCTGCCATTGCCGCCATCAAGAGTGTCTGCGGACCGATCATCCTCCAATGCGAGGGTTGCACCGATGTCCTGATTGCCAAACGCGCGTTCAAGGGACAGGCCCTCGCGGATCGCCTGAAGGGCGCCGGTTCCCGCAGGGTTGGAGAACACTTCGCCACCGACGACGACGTCATTGCCTTCGCCACCGCTGAGCAGGTCACTGCCCTGGCCACCGATCACGGTATCGGCTTGCAGGCCGCCATTAACCTTGTCGTCGCCATCGTTGCCGTCGACCCAGTCAAAGCCTTGGTTGCCGGACAGGGTGTCGTCACCGCCGCGTCCCTGCAGCAGGTCGTCGCCTGCATTGCCGGTGATCACGTCAAAGCCCGCCTGGCCCTGTATGATGTCGGCCCCGTCACCGCCCGAAATGGTATCGTCACCTGCGCCGCCTTCGACATTGTCGTTGCCGCCGAGCGCGTTGATGATTTCATCCGCAGCCGTGCCGTCCAAAATCTCGGCGTCATCAGTGCCTTCAATGACGGGTGTGGTCGATGGGTCCTCGGGTTGGAGTATGCCGATGTCGTCCGCCGTCAATGTGCCAGCGGCACCCGTGATGCGTGCCAACACTTCGCCATCGTAGCTGACCAGTGCATCGTCGCCCTCGTCAGTGACCGTGATCAGATCCTCGTTCACCGTCTCATCCGCGCGGAAATAGAGGGCGAGGCTTTCGCCTTCGGGGCTGTTGAAGTCGGTGATGGTGGCGGGACCCAGTGTGCTGTCTGCCGTGTCGGCGATGACGGCAAAGGCGTCAATTTCGCTGCCGCCCGTGGCGGTATCGCCTGCACCCATGAGCAGCACGTCTGATCCGCGACCGCCAAACAATTCGTCAGCGGCGCCATCGTCGCGCAACTCGGCAATGGGCGGCGTCTGGTCGGCAAAGATGTCGTCGATTGTGCCACCGTCGCGCAACACGCGCAGCTCCGCGTTGCTGAGCGGGTCCGCGTTCAATTCGCCGCCGATCACCACATCATCACCGCTGCGTCCGTCAACCGTGTCTTCGCCCTGGCCGCCGATCACGACATCGGACCCGCCGCCGCCGCGCACCAGGTCCTGGCCATCGTTGCCGTCCACCCAGTCGTCGCCCGAGAACCCCTGGACCGTGTCATTGTCCCCGCGGCCCTGCATCGCGTCGTTGCCTTCACCACCGATGATCAGATCATCGCCGTTCAGGCCCTGGATGATATCATTGCCGCCGGGCCCGCCATCAAGCGTGTCATTGCCCAGCAGCCCGATGATATCGTCGTCACCTTCGCCGCCTGAGATATTGTCATCGCCGATGGTGCCGATCAGCAGCTGACCCTCCTCGTCTTCGGCGGCGGATACCTGTTCGTCGGTGTCATCGTCAGCCACCAAACCGCTGGTCAACAGCGCAGGAAACAAAGAAAGCAGAAACAGCATGGCGATCCCCCCCAGGACGCAAACAAGACATCTTTACGCGTTTTTTGGAGTGTCTGGCGGGGGCTGTTTCAAGTCAATGTGATATAGCTAAATACAACTAAAACAAGAATAAATTCGGATCCGAGGCGCAAACGATAAGGCCGGGCGCAACAGTGTTGCGCACCGGCCTGAATTGTATCTATCGCGCTGTGGCTGGACGATTATCCGGTTGGATCGAGGAAGCCTACGACGATGCCGTTGCCCGTGCCGATATCGGCCGATTCGATCTGGCCCGCGGCGCCGACGAGGATCGAAATGGGCTGTCCGTTCACCGAAATGATCGCGTTCCCGTCTTCGTTCGTGACGTCGATGGTCACCGGGTCCTCTTCTTCTTCCTCAGTCTGCTCGAACAGGACGATCAGGCTGTCTTCGGTTCCGTCGAAATCCGTGATTGTGCTGGGACCGTTTTCGGACAGTGCCGTCTCGGCCAGAAGGACAAAGGTGTCTTCGCCCGTACCGCCGGTTCCGGTATCCCCGGCGCCCAGAACAAGATCATCGTCGCCATCGCCGCCGTTCAGTACGTCCGGCGCGTCGTCATCGGACAGATCAAGCGCGACACCGTTGGCGACGTTCAGGATGCTCGCCAGCGACTCGTCGCCATCACGCAACGCTTCCAGGTCTTCAGCCGATAAAGGTGTGCCAGGGACCGTCCCGCCGATCAGCAGGTCGTTGTTGGCGCCGCCCTCCAGTGTATCAGCTCCCTCACCGCCCAACAGCGTATCGGCACCAAAGCCGCCGTCCACACTGTCGTTGCCGTCATTCCCTTCGAGCCAGTCGGTGCCCAGGCTGCCCTTCACGATATCATCCCCGCCGCGGCCTTGCACAAAGTCGTTGCCAGACCCACCGGATGCGGTGTCTTCTCCGCCACCGCCGATGACAACGTCATCATCGCCCTGGCCCAGAAGGCGGTCATCACCGGCATTGCCTTCCAGCAGGTCGTCGCCTGTTCCGCCTTGCAGTGTGTCGGAGGATGCGCCGCCGCCGAGCGTGTCGTCTCCGGCGCCGCCGGACAGCAGGTCGGTTCCGGCTGTGCCTTCGATCAGGTCGTCGCCTTCCCCGCCGTCGCTTACGATGCCCTCAGGCTCGGATGGCGTGGAATCGTCGTCGTCATCAAAAACACTGACGACAAGACCAACGCCCAACAGTGCCAGCAACGCAATTCCAATACCCATGTCCAACTCTCCACTAGACCGTTGCAACGACTGTTTAACCAGACGCCGAACCGCGTCAAGTTACGGAGCGTGATTGTTTACGCGTGGGAAACGGTGGGCTGGATGCGGGTGCATTGAACGAAAAACCCCCGCAATGTGCGGGGGCTGATCGGCTTAGCGGTGTTCGATGTCCACGTAGTCGCGGGACGTCTCGCCCAGGTACAATTGGCGCGGGCGGCCGATCTTGTTCTGTGGATCGGCGATCATTTCCTTCCACTGCGAGATCCAGCCGACGGTGCGCGACAGCGCAAAGATGGGCGTGAACATCGAGGTGGGGAAGCCCATCGCCTCGAGGATGATGCCGGAGTAGAAGTCCACGTTCGGGAACAGTTTTTTCTCGGCGAAATACGGATCTTCGAGCGCCTGTTTTTCCAGTTCCTTGGCGACTTGCAGGACCGGGTTGTTCTCGACCCCCAGCAGTTCCAGTACCTCGTCAGCGGACTGTTTCATCACGGTCGCGCGCGGGTCGAAGTTTTTGTAAACCCGGTGGCCAAAGCCCATCAGGCGGAACGGATCGTCCTTGTCCTTGGCCCGCGCGATGAATTCCGGGATGCGGTCGACGCTGCCGATCTCCTTCAGCATCTCCAGACAGGCCTGGTTCGCACCACCATGCGCGGGCCCCCAGAGGCAGGCGATGCCAGCGGCGATGCAGGCAAACGGATTGGCACCCGAGGATGAGGCCAGACGCACGGTCGAGGTCGAGGCGTTCTGCTCGTGATCCGCATGAAGGGTAAAGATGCGGTCCATCGCGCGGCTGAGGATCGGGTTGACCTCGTAATCCTCGGCCGGGACGGCAAAGCACATGCGCAGGAAATTCGACGCATAGTCCAGATCGTTGCGCGGATAAACGAAGGGCTGGCCGATGGAATACTTGTAGGCCCAGGCCGCGATCGTCGGCATCTTGGCGATCAGGCGGTGCGATGCAATCTCGCGCTGGTGTTCGTCCGAGATGTCGGTGCTGTCATGGTAGAAGGCCGACATCGCGCCGACCACGCCAACCATGATGGCCATCGGGTGTGCGTCGCGGCGGAACCCGCGGAAGAAGTTCTGCATCTGCTCGTGCAGCATCGTGTGCAGCGTGATCGTGGTCTCGAATTCTTCCAGCTGCGCAGCCGTTGGCAGAACACCGTAAAGCAGCAGGTAGCAGACTTCGAGATAGTGGGACTTTTCCGCCAGTTGATCGATGGGATAGCCGCGGTGCAAGAGCACACCCTGGCCTCCGTCGATGTAAGTGATGGTGCTGTCGCAGCTTGCGGTCGAGGTGAAACCGGGATCGTAGGTGAACACACCCGCCTGGCCGTAGAGTTTGCGGATGTCCAGCACATCAGGGCCCGCGGTGGGAGAGTGGATGGGCAGGTCGTAGCTGTCGTCACCAATGGTCAGGGTTGCGGATTTTTGGGTATCGGCCATCAGGGTCGTTCCTTTCGTCGCGTGGCGGGCGCGTCCGCCTGGGTTCACGGAAACTCCGCGTGCCCCTCGTTAGACTGCGCACCATGAACGATTTATGAACCGCGTCAGGTGGCAGCATCCTCAAGCCTGGCAAGGGTTTCGTCACGCCCCAGCACCAGCATCATGTCAAAGACCGAAGGCGTGACTGATCGACCCGCGAGGGCGGCCCGAAGCGGGCCTGCCAGCTTGCCGAATTTTGTATCCTGTGCGGCAGCAAAGTCGTTCAGGACAGCCTCCAAACTGTCCCGCGACCAAGTAACGGTTTGCAGCTGCGGCGTCAATTGCGTCAGTATACCACGGGATACCGTATCAAGTGCTTTTGAGGCTTTTTCATCCGCCGTGACAGGGCGGCTTGTCAGAACAAAATGCGCTTTTTCAAGAAGTTCCGGCAGTGTCTTCGCGCTTTCTTTGACAAACGGCAGTGCGGCCATCAGCCCATCTTTCTGCGAATGTTTCAGGGGCTCACGGCCTGCGGCGGCCAAAAAGCCCTCGATTTCGTGCTGCAATGCAGCGTCGTCAGACTGCGCAATATGCTGACCGCTCAGGTTTTCGAGCTTTTTGACGTCGAACCGCGCGGGGCTTTTGCCTATGCCGTTCAGGTCGAACCATTCCAAAGCCTGCGCATCGGTGAAGAATTCGTCGTCCCCATGGCTCCACCCCAGCCGCGTCAGGTAGTTGCGCATGCCCGCCGCCGGGTAGCCCATGACCTGATATTCCTGCGCGCCCAAGGCGCCGTGGCGTTTCGACAGCTTCTTGCCATCGGGACCATGGATCAACGGAATATGCGCCCAGGCGGGTACGTCCCATCCCATGGCATCGTAGATCATCATCTGCCGCGCCGCATTGTTGAGGTGGTCGTCGCCCCGGATCACATGGGTGACGCCCATATCGTGGTCATCGACAACAACGGCGAGCATGTAGACCGGTGTGCCGTCCGCGCGCAGCAGCACCATGTCGTCAAGCTGGTCATTTCGGATTGTCACATCGCCCTGAACCTCATCCTTGATAACGGTGCTGCCGTCCTGCGGTGCTTTGATCCGCACGACAAAAGGCGTGTTAGGGTAGGTCGACGGGTCCGCATCGCGCCAAGGCGATTGAAACAGGGTGGACTTGCCTTCAGCCCGCGCGGCCTCACGGAATGCCGCGATCTCGTCTTGGGTAGAAAAGCACTTGTACGCCTTGCCCTCGGCCAGAAGCTGGTGCGCAACCTCTGCATGGCGGTCGGCGCGGGCGAACTGGCTGATCGCTTCTCCGTCATGGTCAAGACCAAGCCACACCATGCCGTCAAGAATGGCTTGCGTCGCTTCCGGTGTGGAGCGCGCGCGGTCTGTGTCCTCGATCCGCAGCAGGAATGTACCGCCGCGCCCGCGGGCATAGAGCCAGTTGAACAGCGCTGTACGCGCGCCGCCGATATGCAGAAAGCCGGTGGGCGAGGGGGCAAAACGGGTGACAACGGCTTTGGACATGGAACGGATTTACCTTTGCTTAACCACGACGGGTCTACGGTTTCGGCCCCTGATACTCACCAGCGCCAAAAGGGGCAAGCATGGGCCTGCGGCACGCGATGCTGATCCAGCGCGGGCACCTCTTTGGGTGGTGCCCGGTGGGGATGGCGTGCGGGATCGCCCTGTTTTTTGGTCTGAAGTTTGAACCGTCCACGGCCATGATTGCGGGCGTCGGCGCTCTAGGCGTTGTTCTGGCGCTGGCGGCCCGGCGGATGGGTGAGGTGACATCCCCCGCGATGGTCTTTGCAGTTATGATTGCGTTTGGGTTTGTTCTGGCCGGATGGCGCGCGCATTCGGTCGCCGGACCCGTGCTGGACTGGCGTTATTTCGGCCCGGTCGAGGGGCGGATCGTGGGCATGGACCGCAGCGCGTCGGACGCCGTGCGGTTGACGCTGGATCATGTCAAACTGGACCGGGTTGCACCTACCGACACTCCCACGAGGGTGCGCATCTCACTGCATGGCGACAGTGCATTGGGTGTCGCCCCCGAACCAGGCTTGCGCGTGATGATGACCGGGCATCTTGGCCCGCCAGGAGGACCGGTGGAGCCGGGCGGCTTTGACTTCCAGCGCCATGCCTGGTTTGCCGAACTGGGTGCTGTTGGGTACACCCGTGTGCCCGTCGTCGCCATCAGCACGGCTGAATTCGACCTGCGGCAGTGCATTTTTCGCATCCGTATGGCGGTATCGGCGCATGTGCGCGACGTGCTGCCGGGCGACGTGGGCGGATTTGCGGCAGCTGTGACCACCGGTGATCGCAGCGGCATAAGTCAGGATGCGCTCAACGATCTGCGCGCGTCCAACACCGCCCACCTTCTGGCGATCTCGGGTCTGCACATGGGGCTGTTGTCGGGCTTTGTCTTTGGGCTTTTGCGGCTGCTTTTTGCGTTGATCCCGCATGTCGCCTTGCATTGGCCCGCGCGCAAACTCGCGGCGCTGGGTGCGTTGATGGCAGCGTCGGTCTATCTGGCGCTGTCGGGTGGCAACGTCGCCACCGAACGCGCGTTTGTGATGGTGGCCGTGGCGCTTTGCGCAATCCTCGTCAACCGGCGGGCTATCAGCCTGCGCGCGGTCGCCATGGCGGCGATCATCGTGCTCACGCTGCGGCCAGAGGCGCTGATGGGGCCAGGCTTCCAGATGTCCTTTGCCGCAACGACCGCCCTTGTCGCCGTGTTCGGCTGGATCCGCGACATGGAGTGGACATTGGGACCGAAGTGGCTGCAACCTTTGCTGGGCGTTGTCATATCCTCGGCGGTGGCCGGGCTTGCCACGGCCCCGATTGGGGCAGCGCATTTCAACACAATGGCGCATTACGGCCTGATTGCGAACCTTGCGAGTGTGCCATTGATGGGTGTGCTGGTGATCCCGGCGGCCGTGCTAGCGCTGGTGCTGGCGCCTGTGGGCCTGGATATCGTTGGCTTGTGGCTGATGGGCGCCGGGCTGCGCTGGATCCTGTGGGTGGCGGACATGGTGTCTGGCCTCGACGGTGCGCAAGGTTACGTCGCAGGTCCCAGCGCCGTTGTTCTACCCTTGATGGCGACGGGCATGTTGTTTGTCATTCTGTGGCAGGGGCGCGCGCGCGTACTTGGCGTTCTGCCGGTCCTGTTGGGCCTTGCATTGTGGCAAACCGGATCGCGCCCAGACGTGCTGATCGCCGATACGGGCGGCCTTGTCGGTGTGATGACCGAGGAGGGGCGCGCGCTGAGTAAAGCAAAAGGCGGCGGGTTCATCGCGCGCAACTGGTTGGAAAATGACGGCGAGGGGATTGACCAGACCACGGCCGCCGCGCGTTGGGATGCGCAGCACCCGGTCACCGTCATCCACCTCAGCGGCAAACGTGCAGCCGCTGCCTTCGGCGGCTGCAAAACCGGGGAGATCGTGGTCAGCAACACCGAATTTGATGAGCACGCCGACCTCGAGTGCCTGGTGCTGACGCCACCCCTTTTGCGGCGCACGGGCGCCATTGCGCTTGTCGCAGGCGCAGACAGTTTGAGCATTCGCACGGCCCGTCAGGTCGCAGGGGATCGCATGTGGTCGGGGTGGACTGCGTCGCCGAAACTTGATCTGACATTCGATGGGACATCGCCCGATCAGTTGGCGCGAAGCGATTAGGGCGGCCCGTTGGACCGCCTTAGCCGTAGATAAAAGGGATCAGTAGGTGCGGATCAGTCCCACCAGACGGCCCTGCACCTTAACCTGGCCGACGGGGAACACCCTCGTTTCATAGGCCGGGTTGGCGGCCTCGAGTGCGATGGTATCGCCCTTGCGCATGTAGCGCTTCAGTGTCGCCTCGTGATCTTCGACCAGGGCCACCACAATGTCGCCATTGTCGGCTGTCGATGTTTCGCGGATGACAACGACGTCGCCATCGTTGATGCCGGCGTCAATCATCGAGTCACCTTTGACCTCGAGCGCGTAGTGCTCGCCCTGGCCCGACAGCATCTGGCCCGGCACGGCGACCGAGTGTGACACCTCGGAAATCGCCGAGATCGGTACACCAGCAGCAATGCGCCCCATGACCGGCAGTTCAACCGCGTGGGTTGCCTCGACCGGGCGCGCGGCTGGCGGCGGTGGTGCGTCCGGCTTGTCGCCGTCGATCACCTTGGGTTGGAAGCCGCTTGGCGCGCCGCCCAGGCTTTCGGGCAGACGCACCACTTCGATGGCACGTGCGCGGTGCGCGAGGCGGCGGATAAAGCCGCGCTCTTCCAGCGCCGTGATCAGCCGGTGGATGCCCGATTTTGAGCGCAGATCGAGCGCTTCTTTCATCTCATCAAAGCTGGGTGGTACACCGTCCCGTTGGACCCGTTTGTGAATGAATTCCAGCAGATCGAGCTGCTTTTTGGTCAGCACTGTTCGTCCTCCAAACCCTGTTGGTTTGGGTTTGTTCTACGGACGTTCCCCTTTTGTGTCAACTCCCTAGCCCAAAGGGACCACATCGACAACGTCGCCGATGGCGCGGGCGGGGTCGCTGGGCGGGCGTATGATGAGCGCGTTTGCATCCGCCAGAACACTGAGCAGCGAGCTGTCTTGCAGGCCTGCATCCGCAACGGTGCCGTCCTTGGCGACGGCGCGCATGTAATGCTCGCGCGGGCCATTGGCGGCCAGCGGCGCTGATAGAGGCATCTGAACGCGCGGGGCGGGGGCCGGGCCCAGCCCTTGCATGGCGCGGATCATGGGCGTCAGGAATATCGTGCCGCACACCATGGCCGACACGGGGTTGCCGGGCAGACCGACTAGGGGGATGCCGTTCAACCGTCCTGCCATCAAGGGTTTGCCGGGGCGCATGGCGACCTTGTAAAAGCTGCGGTCCATGCCCAATTCACCCGCAACATGGCCGACAAGGTCATGGTCCCCGACAGACGCGCCGCCGATGGTCACGATCAGGTCGGCCCCCTTGGTCAAACCAAAGACAGTTGTCAGTGACACGGCGCTGTCGCGCGCAATGGGCAACAGGCGCGGCTCTGCGCCGAGCCTGCGCAGCATGGCGGCCAGCCCGAAGGTGTTTGAGGCGATAATCTGGTCGGGACCTGGGTCTTCGCCCGGCATGACCAGTTCATCCCCCGTCGCGATCAAGGCGACTATGGGCGCACGGCGGACGGGTACGGTGGCGACGTTCATGGATGCGAGTAGGGCGATGTCCGCGGGAGCTAGGACGCGCGGGGCGTCAATGCTGTCACCGATTGCAAAGTCGATGCCTGCCGGCCGGATGTTGTCCTTTGGTCCCGGTTCATCGGTGATGGTGATCAGATCGCCAGTGCGGGTGATATCCTCCTGGATCACGACCTTATCCGCGCCGTCCGGCACCGGCGCACCGGTGAAAATGCGCACGGCTTGCCCGGCGCCGACTTTGCCCGACCAACCATGACCGGCAGCCGCTTCGCCCACAACTTTGAACTGTGCGTGCAGGTCCGCCTCGACGGCCTTCAGCGCGTAGCCGTCCATGGAAGACGCCGCGAAGGGCGGTTGTGTTCGGCGCGCTGTCACTGCTTCCGCCAGCACCCGACTGTCCGCGTCCAGAAGGGGTACATGTTCGACGGGCATCTCGTCTGCAAGGGCAAAGAGGTGGTTCAGCGCCTCGGCAACCGTGATCATGTCGCCTCGTAACGCCCTGATTTACCACCGTCTTTAAGAACGACACGCAGGCCGCCGATTTCCATGCCCTTGTCCACGGCCTTGGCCATGTCATAGACGGTCAACGCAGCGGTGGAGGCCGCGGTCAGCGCCTCCATCTCGACCCCGGTCTGGCCCGTGGTCTTGACGGTGGCGGTGATCCGCAGGCCAGGCAGGTCGGTGTCGGGTTCCAGATCGACCGACACTTTGGTGATGGGAAGGGGGTGGCACAGAGGGATCAGGTCGGAAGTCCGCTTGGCGCCCATGATTCCGGCGAGGCGCGCCACACCGATCACATCACCTTTTTTGGCGCGCCCTTCAGTAATGATATCAAAGGTTTCACGCTTCATCTTCACGTAAGTTTCGGCGACCGCGATACGATCGGTGACGTCCTTGTCGGACACGTCGACCATATGAGCCGCACCCTGATCATCGAAATGTGTGAGCCCCATCTACATGCCTCCCCCGGATGTGAGCGGATTGGCGAGCAGGGTCCGCGTGGCGGCGGCCACATCGTCCTGCCGCATCAGGCTTTCGCCAATCAGGAAGGTGCGCGCGCCGTACATCGCGAGGTTGGCGAGGTCCTCGGGCGTGTTCAGCCCGCTTTCGGCCACGATTGTTCGATCCGCAGGCACCAGTTTGGACAGGGTGCGCGTGGTGTCGAGCGTCACCTCGAAGGTCTTGAGATTGCGGTTGTTGATCCCCATGAGCGGGCTTTTGAGGTTCGTTGCCCGCGCCAGTTCATCGGCGTCATGCACCTCAAGAAGGACATCCATGCCCCAGTCGATGGCGGCAGCCTCAAGCTCCTGTGCCTGCGCATCGCTTACGGACGCCATGATGATCAGGATGCAGTCTGCCCCCAGTGCGCGCGCCTCGGCGACCTGATAGGTGTCGTACATGAAATCCTTGCGCAGGGCAGGCAGGGCGCAGGCGTCGCGGGCTTGCGTCAGGAACTCCTTGGCCCCCTGAAAGCTGGGCGTATCGGTGAGCACGGACAGGCAGGTTGCGCCGCCGTCCTCATAGGCTTTGGCCAATGTGGCCGGGTCAAAATCCTCGCGGATCAGCCCCTTGGACGGGCTCGCCTTCTTGATCTCGGCAATCAAGCCGTAGGCTTCTCGGTTGGCCAACTGCAGCGCTTGGGCAAAGGGACGGACGATGGAGGCTTCGCGCGCCTCGGCCTCGACCGCTTCAAGCGGTTTTGCCGCCTTGTCGGCAGCAACCTCTTCGAGCTTGTAGGCCTTGATCTTGTCGAGGATCGTATCTGTCATCTGTCGCGCTGTGTTTGGCGGCGGAACCGGGGGCCAGCCCCCGGACCCCCGGGATTTTTTGGAACAGAGAAGGGACTAGGCCGCGCTCTGGGTGATATCTGCTACCGCCTTGATTTTAGCCTTTGCGGCGCCGCTGTCGATGCTTTCTGCGGCCATGGCGACGCCGTCTTTGAGCGTATCGACCTGTCCAGCGACCTTCAATGCCGCTGCCGCATTGAGCAGCACGGCGTCGCGATAGGCGCCCGCTGCGCCGTCGAGAAGGGCCTTGAAGGCCTTGGCGTTGTCTTCGGGCGTGCCTCCGACGATAGCCTCGAACGGGTGGGTCGGCAGGCCTGCGTCGTTGGGGTGCACTTCCAAATCCGTGACATTGCCATTGTCCAGGGCGGACACCCACGAGATGCCCGTGATCGTTAACTCATCAGTTCCGTCCGAACCGTGCACAAGCCATGCTGCGTCGGAGCCAAGTTGGGCGAGCGTTTCGGCCATCGGGCGGATCAAGTCACGGGAAAAGGCGCCGGTCAGTTGCCGTTTGACCCCGGCTGGATTGGTGAGCGGCCCAAGGATGTTGAAGATCGTGCGCGTGCCCAACTCGGCCCGCGTGGGCATCACATGCGCGATTGCCGGATGGTGCATGGGCGCCATCATAAAGCCGATGCCGGCCCCCTCCAGCGCCTGTTCTACGACCTCTGCACCGACCATGACGTTGATGCCCATCTGTGTCAGTGCATCCGCGGCGCCGGACTTCGAACTGAGGTTGCGGTTGCCGTGCTTGGCCACCGGCACGCCCGCGCCTGCAACGACAAATGCGGTTGCGGTGGAGATGTTGAGCGTACCTTTGCCGTCGCCTCCGGTGCCTACGATGTCCATGGCGCCCGCGGGCGCGTTCACCTTGTTGCACTTGGCGCGCATGACGGCGGCTGCGGCGGCGTATTCGTCCACCGTTTCGCCGCGCGTGCGCAGGGCCATCAGCAGGCCACCGATCTGGCTGGGCGTCGCTTCGCCGTCAAACAGGATTTGAAAGGCCGCCTCCGCCTGATCGCGGCTCAGTGGCCCGTTGGCGGCCGCGTCGATCAGCGGCTTCAGCGCGTCGCTCATGCCGACACCGGCATCAGATCGAGGAAGTTCTTGAGCATCGCGTGCCCGTGTTCCGAGCGGATGGACTCGGGATGGAATTGCACGCCGTGGATCGGCAGTTCCTTGTGCGCGAGACCCATGATCGTTCCGTCTTCGAGCGCTCCGGTGACTTCCAGCTCATCCGGGAGGCCATTGCGGTCGACGATCAGCGAATGATAGCGCGTGGCCTCGAAGGGTGTCGGCAGACCCTTGAACACCGATGCGCCGTCGTGGTGCATGGTGCCCATCTTGCCATGCACGATCTCTCCCGCGCGCACGACGGTGCCGCCAAAAACCTGCCCGATGGTCTGATGACCCAGGCAAACACCCATGAGCGGGGTCCGTGTTTCCGCCGCTGCTTCCGTCAGGGCCAGGCAGATCCCGGCCTGATCCGGCACGCCGGGGCCGGGGGACAGCAGAATACCATCCGGCTTCAGCGCCATCGCCTCCTGCACGTTCAGCGCATCGTTGCGATAGACATGCACATCTGCACCGAGCGCGCCCAGATAGTGCACGAGGTTGTAGGTAAAACTGTCGTAATTGTCGATCAGCAGCAGCATGGGCGTATTCGATGTTCCAAGGGCGCGCGATGGCCGATATAGTTGCGCCTACATGTTCAGGCTTGCCCGCCAGCGTCAAGGGGCGGACAGGGTCGGAGCAACGGGAAGAGCAGGCAGCGGCACATCGCAAAGCGGGGCCGCCGCGGGACAGGCAAAGAGGTCAGATATGGCACGGGGTTTTCTGAGCGGCATTCTATGGGGCGGCGTTGTCAGTGTTGCAGGGGCCGCAGCCTTGTCCATTGCCAGCGACAGCCCAACCGGTCCTGATGCCGTGGTGCTGGCTCCGCGCGGGGCAGATGCGCCGCAGACGGGCACAGGCGAGACACCGCAGACCGCCGGAGACGCCGATCTGGTCCGTGATGGCGATGTCCCGCAGGTGGGAAGCCCGGAACCTGATGATGTGACCGCCGCCGAAGCTGCAGGTGCCGATACGCCGACCGTACCGCAAACTGGTGATGCAGAGGGGCTGGGCACGCCTGCCGATGCCGGTGAGGGGGCTTCGGTTGCCATTGATACCGACGCGCCGGTCCAGCCGGTTGTGCAGGGCAATGCACCTTCGGCACCGACAAATGAGACAGAGCTGTCGATCTCGACAGATCCTGCGCAACCGCCTGCACCCGATGTGCCGCAAGCACCGGGCGCCTTTTCAGACGAGGCGTCGGTTGTGCCAGACGGGACCGACACGCCGGGTGCCGAAGCGCCAGCGCCCGCCGCACCGGGGGCGACACCTGCGCCGCAAGCACCCGACGTGGCGGATGCGCCGGTCGAAGTTGCGCCTGTGCCCGCGCCCGAACAAACACAGGACCGCGCTTCGGCGCTGCCTTCGGCGCTTGATCCGGTGGTCGAAACGGGTCGGCCCAGCATCGGCCGCCCGGCCACCTCGTTAATCGACCGCGAGCCGACTGCCGACGACACGCCTGACGCCGCACCGGCGGAGCCAACTGACGTTGCACCGTCCGGCCCCCCGATGGAGATCTTCGCGGCCCCGTTTGAGAACCCCGAGGCCAAGCCGCTTATGTCGATTGTCCTGATCGACAATGGTGCTGATCTGACCGGGGGCACCGTGGGCCTTGCGGCGTTGCAGAGCTTCCCCTACCCACTGACGTTTGCCGTCAACGCCTCCCTCCCGGACGCATCTGCCCGCGCAGCAGAGTACCGGGGGAAGGGGTTCGAGGTTGCCGTCCTGCTCGACATGCCGTTGGGCGCGACCGCGTCCGATGCCGAAGTGACGCTTGCAGCAGCCATCGACGCAGTTCCCGAAGCGGTCGCAGTCATGGAGGGCACCGGCACGGGTCTGCAGGAAAGCCGCGACGTGTCCGATCAAGTGGCCGCCGCCGTCCGCGCCTCTGGTCATGGTCTCGTGCTGCAGTCCAAGGGACTGAACACCGCGCAGAAGCTGGCCGCACGGGAAGGCGTGCCTGCCGGTCTGATCTTCCGCGATTTCGACAGCGCGGGCCAAACGCCAACCGTGATCCGGCGCTTTCTGGATCAGGCTGCTTTCCGTGCCGGTCAGGAGGGGGCGGTGATCATGGTCGGGCGCGTCCAGCCCGACACGATTTCGGCGCTGCTGCTCTGGGGGTTGCAGGACCGGGCCGAGCGTGTCGCTCTGTCGCCCGTATCGGCGGCATTGAAAACGCTGGCGGAACAGCCGGAGTAGCAAAGGCCCTAGCCCCAGGTTCAAAGCATTCGGAGCTCAATCGCCGTCCCACGGCGTTTTTCGCTCTGCAAACCGGTCCGAATTCCCTGTTTCAAAAAATCCTCCCCGAAGGGCCGGGTTGCCATAAGCCGGACCTGACACAAGAGAGTGCTACCGGTTGCCGCCACCAAAGCGCGCCGCATCCGCAGCTGCGCGTCGGATCGCGCCCGACTTGTGCACCGTTTCCATGAACTCGGCCTCCGGATCGCTGTCATAGACAACGCCACCACCGGCCTGGATATAGAGCTTTTGATCCTGCACCACGGCCGTGCGCAGTGCGATGCACATGTCCATGTCGCCGCCCGCGCTGAAATAGCCGACACCGCCGCCATAAACGCCGCGTTTTTCCGGCTCCAACTCGTCGATGATCTCCATCGCGCGGACCTTGGGCGCGCCAGACACGGTGCCCGCAGGCATCCCGGCAAAGAACGCATCGAGTGCATCCTTGCCCTCCGCCAACTCACCCACGACGTTCGACACGATGTGCATGACGTGGCTGTAGCGCTCAACGATGAATTCCTCCGTAGGGCGGACGGTGCCGATCTTTGCCACACGGCCCACATCGTTGCGGCCCAGATCCAGAAGCATCAGGTGCTCGGCCAGTTCCTTCTTGTCGGCCAGCAGATCGGCCTCTAGCGCGCGGTCGGCTTCGGGCGTGTCCCCGCGGGGACGGGTGCCTGCAATGGGGCGGATGGTCACTTCGCTTCCGAAGACGCGCACCAGAATCTCAGGACTCGCACCCACGACCTGAAAGCCCCCGAAGTTGAAATAGAACATAAAGGGCGACGGGTTCGTCCGGCGCAGGCTGCGATACAGCGCAAAGGGCGGCTCGCGGAACTCCTGCGTCCAGCGTTGGGCGGGCACCACTTGAAAGATGTCGCCTGCCTTGATGTACTCACGGGCTTTCTCAACGGCAGCCTTGTAGCCATCCTTGGTGAAATTCGACACAGGTTCCGCCACCTCTGACGCATCACCCAGATCGCGGGTCTCAACCGGCATCGCGCGTTCCAGATCGCGCACGGCATCCATCACGCGCTCGGCGGCCTGGGCATAGGCTGCGCGGGCGGACTGGCCTTCGCTGACCCATGCGGGGGACACGACCGTTACTTCGCCCTTCACCCCGTCGAGAACAGCCACAACCGAAGGGCGCAGCATCAGCGCATCGGGCAGGCCCAGCGGGTCGGGATTCACGTCCGGAAGGCGTTCCACCAGCCGGATCATGTCATAGCCCAGATATCCGAACAGACCGGCCGCGGCTTGCGGCAGATCGTCGGGCAGGGCGATGCGGCTTTCCTCGATCAGCGCTCGAAGCGCGTCAAGCGGATTGCCAGCGATTGGTTCGAACGCATCTGCATCATATCGAGCCATGCGGTTGATCGAGGATGCCTCCCCATCGCAGCGCCAGATCAGGTCGGGCTTCATCCCGATGATGGAATAGCGTCCACGCACCTCGCCGCCGGTGACCGATTCAAGCACGAAGGCGTCCTTCTGCGCGCCCGTCAGCTTCAGCATCAGGGACACGGGCGTGTCAAGATCCGCCGCCAGACGGGTATAGACCACCTGGTTCTCGCCGGCCGCATAGGCGGCGGCAAAGCTGTCATAGTCCGGAACGAGAGCCATCAGGGGAAGTTCACATGCACGGCGTCCAGCGCCTGCTGGTTGATCTGGGTGCCTGCGCGCAGAACGACATCTTCACCGAAGATGTTGAAAATCTCGCCCGCCATGATCTGGCCCAACTCGGCGCTCAGGGCTTCGGTTTCGGCCTGCACCTCTGGGGTATCTTCCGCGGGATTGATCGCATCGAGGCGCACCACAAGTACGGCGCCGTATCCTGGAATGATGCGTACATCGCCCGGGTCCATCTCGAACACGGAGGTCATGAATTCGGGCGGCGTCCCTTGCACAAAAGCACCGCGGTCCAGTTCGGTTTCTACAATCGAATCAAGGGACTGGCTGGCGAAGCTTTCGCCTGCCTCAAGCGCAGGGAGGAGGGCTTCGGCTTTATCGGTCAAGCGGGCTTCGCTCTGCTCGGCTTCCCAGTTGCCCTGTACGTTCAGCTTCGCCTCTTCAAAGGGCGCGGGACGCGGCGGCAGCAAGTCGTCCATGCGCATGGCAAAGATGCCGCCTTCGTCGAGTTGCACGATTTCGGGAAAGTCATCCTGGGTTAGTTCCACGGCCGCGTCGCGGAACCCGTCATAGGCGGCAATCCCTTCGCCAAGGGCCGGGTACCAGTCGATGGTGCCCAGTTGCATATCGGTTTCGGCATCCAGTTCCTCGAGCGTCGCGCCACCGGCCAGCAGGTTGTCGAACTCTTCGGCCAACACCGCGATCTGACGCCGTGCGGCGTCCATGGACAGCTCTTGCTGCAATTGCGGTCTGGCCTCTTCAAAGCTGACGGTTTGTGCAGGCAGCACGGCGTTCACGCGGAAAAGGGCGGGCCCTAGCGATGAAGGGAGCGGACCAACGACATCGCCGACAGCGGCGCCAAACACGGCTTCGCCTGCTGCATCCAGTTCAAGCCGCGTGACATCGCCCATGTCGACATCACCCAACTCCAGCCCGCGTTCTGCGACCAGCGCCTCGAACGTGGTGCCATCGACCTCAAGCTGTGCTGCGGCGCGGTCAGCCGCCTCGGGATCGAGATAGACAAGCCGCTCGACCAGGCGGCGTTCAGGCTGGTTGTATTGATCGGCCCGCGCATCGTATTCGGCGCGCAATGTCTCCTCCTCGACCTCCATCGAGTCGAGGATCATGTCCGGCAGCAACACCGCATAGGTGATGCGTTTTGTTTCGGGCAGTTCGTAGTCGCCGAGGTTTTCCTCGTAGTAAGCGCGCAGCACCTCATCCGATGGGTCAGGCAGATCGGTTTCCAGATCGGCCTGGCCCAGGCGGACCCATGTGAAATCGCGTGTTTCGCCGAGGAAAGACACCAGCGTCCGCGCATAGGTGTCGGGCATCTGCATGCCTGCTACGATGGCGCCCTGGAGGATCGAGCGGGATACTTCCTCGCGCAGCGTTGTTTCGAATTCGGCCTCGCTGGTGCCCTGCTGGTCGAGGGCAAACCGGTAGGCATCGCGGTCGAACGTGCCGTCAAGACCGCGGAAAGCCGGAATGTTCAGGATCTCGTCGCGGATCACCTCGTCACCCACGCTCAGCCCCATCTCGCCCGCCTCGTGATCCAGCGCACGAGCGCGCACCAGTTGTGACAGCACCGCCTGATCGAGGCCAATGGCCTGCGCGCGGGCGAAGGTGAGCGGCGTGCCCGTCTGTTGTCCCACCGCCTGCATCTCGCGCTGGAGCGTGTTGGCGTAGGTTTGCACGTCGATATGCTTGTCGCCGACCTTGCCCACGGTGCGGATCGTGCCGCCGAGCCCATCAAGGCCAAAGCCCAGGCTCAGGCCCACAAACAGCAGGCCCAAAAGGATCCAGACAGCGATTTTCGAGATGGAAGTCTTGCCCTGAGCCATGTGCGCCTTCTTGCGGGTTTTGTTGCGTTTGGAGATGTCTAACGGCCCCGCCAGATACGGGCAAGGCCGGTTGAGGTCAGAGCGTCAGCGCTGACAGCCTTGTGTAAAGGGCAGCAATGCCATCGGCATCAAGATTGGCAAAGGCGATGCGCAGTTGCGCCCGACCTTCAGCAGCGCCGTCCGGCCAGAACATGGTGCCCGGCAGGCACAGGATACCAGCCTCTGTGACAAGGCGCGGCGCAAGGTCGGCCGAGGAGATGTCAAACGGATGCCGCATATAGGCGAAATACGCGCCCAGTCCCATCAACTGCCATCCCCTGTCGGCCAGCACCGGGAAGCCATCGGTAATGGCCTGTCTGCGCGCCAGAATTTCGTCGCGCTCGCCCGCGACCCACTGGCCGAGGTTTTCCAACCCCCAAAGGGCGGCATATTGGCCGATCTGGCCCGGACAAATCGCAACGGTGTCCAGAAATTTCTCCGCCTCCGCCAGCCGGGCTGGCGATGTCACCAGCGCACCCACACGGTGGCCGGTCAGCCGATACGCCTTGGAAAAGGAGTACAGGTGGACGAATGTCTGATCCCACCCGTCCTGTTGAAACAGCGCGTGGGGCGGCCCGTTGCGGCTGTCAAAATCGCGATAGGTTTCATCGACGATCAACGCGATGCCATGCGACTTCGCCAATTCATAGAACGCCAGAACCAGAGCGTCCGGATATTCGACCCCGGCGGGGTTGTTGGGCGTCACAAGCGCGATGGCCCGCGTCTTGTGGGTGATCAGGGCCTTGGCCACTGTCACATCCGGCAGCATCCCGGCCCCAACGGGCAGCGGGACCGAGGTCACACCGGCCATATCCAGCCACATCTTGTGATTGAAGTACCACGGCGTGGGCAGGATCAACTCGTTCCCTTCATCGCATAGTGTCGCGATGGCAGCGGCAAAAGCCTGGTTGCAGCCCGAGGTGACGGCGACGTTTTCAGCCGCGGTCATAGCGTCATAGTGCCGGTTGATCTGCTCTGACAGACCGGCGCGCAGCGCGGGCATCCCCAGAACCGGGCCATAGAGATGCGCGTCATCGCGGGTCAGCGCGGCGTCGGCCATCGCCTGGCGCAACGCATCGGGCGGGGGATCGACCGGTGCCGCCTGGCTGACGTTGATCAGCGGGCGATCAGGCGGAAAGGTGACACCATCAATCCAGCGCCGCGCCTCCATCACCGGCGGGGCAAAGGTTGATGCGGTGCGCGTCATGGTCATCGGATCGCTCACTTTGAAAACGCCGGAGCCTCCGGCGGGGATTTTTTGGAAACAGGGAAGGGTGGACCGTGCCGCGCCGGGTCAGTCCTTGCCGCGATACGGCTCAACATATTGCAGGGCCATGTCCCAGGGGAAGAAGATCCATGTGTCTTGGCTGACACCGGTGATGAACGTGTCCACCATCGGCTCGCCCTTTGGCTTGGCATAGACGGTGGCAAAGTGGGCCTTGGGGTAGAGGTCGCGGACGACTTCGAGCGTGCGGCCAGAATCCACCAGATCGTCGATGATCAGGATGCCGGTGCCGTCGCCCATCAGGTCCGCATCGGGCGCTTTGAGCACCTCGACTTCGCCCTGGCTTTGGTGGTGGTAGGACTTCACACTGATCGTGTCGACGGTGCGGATGTCTAACTCTCGACTGACGATCATGGCCGGGGCCATGCCGCCACGGGTGATGGCCACCACGGCACGCCAGGCTCCGTTGTCCGGTCCCTGACCATCCAGGCGCCAGGCCAGCGCACGGCTGTCGCGGTGGATCTGGTCCCAGCTGATGTGAAAGCCTTTTTCGTGGGGGAGGCGGTCTGCCATGGTTACTTCTCCAGGATCAGGCGCAGGCCAAGTGCGCCCAGCAGGGTGGCCGCGATGCGGTCAAATATGGGTTTCAGGCTGACATAACCGCGCCGCACATGCGGTGTGCTGAGCGCAAGCGACAGGCAAGTATAGAAGATGAGTTCGAGCGCCCAGTGGTTCAGCACGATGACCGCGATGTCGGCGGGGGCCAGCCCCTTGGGAAAGACCACCACGATCACGGCAGCGGCAAAGAGCATGGATTTGGGATTGCCGAAGTTCAGAAGCATCCCTGACAGAATGGCACGTCCCCGCGCGATGGGCGCTTCGCCCATTGGATCACGGGCATGGCGCCATGTCTGAATAGCGATCCAGATCAGGTAGAGCGCGCCACCGATCTTCAGCGCTGTGTAGGTCCATGGAAAAAGGGTAAAGACCGCTTCCAGGCCCAAAAGTGCCGCGAGCGTCCACATCGCGGCAGCCGTGCCAAGACCGATGCCCGTCGCAATGCCTGCACCGCGTCCTCCGGTCACCGTTGCACGGGTGATGAACAGCATCGCAGCCCCCGGCGACACAAGGGCCGCAAGCAATACGGTGTTGAAGGCGATCAGCTCTGCAACGGTCAGCGACATCGATCAGCCTTTCGAGATGTCGGGCGCGTCCACCGCTTTCATACCCACCACATGGTAGCCCGCATCCACATGCAGGTTCTCACCGGTGGTGCCCGAACCCAGATCGCTCAGAAGATACAGCGCCGACTTGCCCACATCGTTGATGGTCACGTTGCGGCGCAGGGGTGAGTTGTACTCGTTCCACTTCATGATGTAGCGGAAATCGCCTATGCCCGAGGCGGCCAGTGTCTTGATCGGGCCCGCGCTGATGGCGTTGACGCGAATGCCGTCCTTGCCCAGATCCTCGGCCAGATACTTGACCGACGCCTCAAGGGCGGCCTTCGCCACACCCATGACGTTGTAATGCGGCATGACCTGCTCGGCGCCGTAGTAGGTGAGGGTCAGCGCACTCGCGCCTTCGCTCATCATCTTCTCGGCGCGCTGCATCACGGCGGTAAAGGAATAGACCGAAATATCCATGGTCAGGGCAAAGTTGCCGCGTGTCGTGTCAACATAACGGCCCCGCAACTCGTTCTTGTCGGAAAACCCAATGGCATGGACAATAAAATCCAACCCGTCCCACCGCTCTTTCAAGCTGTTGAACAGGGCGTCGATGGACGCCTCATCGCCAACATCACAGGGCAACACAATATCACTGCCAAGCTGGGCGGCCAGCGGATCAACCCGCTTTTTCAAAGCGTCGCCCTGGTAGGAAAAGGCAAGTTCCGCGCCAGCCTCGCGCAGGGTGCGCGCAATGCCCCAGGCGATGGATTTGTCATTGGCAAGGCCCATGATCAGACCCCGCTTGCCCGTCATCAGACCGTTCGCCATGTCACTGCCCATCCCGTACCCCACTTTCGGCCGTGTCGTCTGGCGGCCAGCTTTAGGCCATTGCCACAGACGCATCAAGAGAGGCACGCGCGGTTGCCCCTTGATCCGGCGACCGCTAGCTGTTTGGTATAGATCGAAAAAGGGGACTAGTATGGCAGATCGGGATGGTAAGTTTGCAGGGGACAACCCGTTTGATATCGTACGCGCTTGGATGGCGGAGGCGGAAGCGGCTGAGTTGAACGATTACAATGCCATCGCCCTGAGTACGGTGGATGCCGATGGTCTGCCCAATGCCCGCATGGTCCTGCTGAAAGAGGTCGAGGACAACGCCTTCGTTTTCTATACAAATTATACCAGCGCCAAAGCGGCGGAACTGGACCAGGCAGGCAAGGCGGCGTTTTTGCTGCACTGGAAATCACTGCGGAGGCAGGTGCGTGTCCGCGGGCTGGTCGAAAAGGAAGAGGGGCCGCAAGCCGACGCCTACTATGCGTCGCGGTCGCTGAAATCCCGGCTTGGCGCTTGGGCCTCGGACCAGAGCGCACCCCTCGACAGCCGCGCCAGCCTGATGGCCAAAGTGGCCAAGGTGACGGCGCGCGAGGGGACAAATCCGGCCCGCCCACCATTCTGGGGCGGCTACCGGATCACACCGGTCGAGATCGAGTTTTGGGCCGACGGTGCCTTCCGGCTGCATGATCGGTTCCGCTGGAGGCGTGAAAATGCCGCCTCGGATTGGTCAATCACACGTCTAAACCCTTGAATTTCACGTCACGTGAAATGTAAGATGCTGAAAATTAATCAATATTTCGTACTTGAATTTGGCTGTCGAAATGGCGCAAGTCTTGGGGGCGGCAAAAAGCACTTAAAGAAAGACAAGTCGTGTCAGAACACTCATCAGATACGGACATGGTCACTGGAACGGTGAAGTGGTTCGATCCCGTCAAGGGATTCGGCTTCATCGTGGCGAGTTCTGGCGGTCCGGACATCCTGTTGCATGTAAACGTGCTGCGCAATTTCGGACAATCCTCGGTTGCGGATGGAGCCAATGTGGATGTGCGGATCCAGCACACCGAACGGGGCGTGCAAGCGGTCGAGGTGCTATCCATCACGCCGCCAACCCATACGGAATCGTCGTCCCTGACCGATCTGGCGCACATGGATGCGACCGCCGTCGCTGATGCGCCGCTTCAGCCCGGGCGCGTGAAGTGGTTTGATAAGGGAAAGGGTTTTGGCTTTGCCAATGTGTTCGGCAGCAGCGAAGACGTTTTCCTGCATGTCGAGGTGCTGCGCCGATCCGGCCTGTCGGATCTGCAACCGGGCGAAGCGCTGGCGCTGCGGGTGATCGAGGGCAAACGCGGCCATATGGCAGCCGAAGTCCTCGCCTGGGAAGCGGCTCTGCCCAAGGAAGAGGCATAGGATGCGCGCGCTGCGCGCTGCTCTTGCATGGCTGGCATTTGTGCTCAGCGTTCAAGGTGTTGTCGCGCAGTGTTCTGAAAATACGGTCTGGCTTCGCGGTGAGTTCGGCGAGGCTCGATTCACGGTCGAGCTTGCCGATACGCAGCGTAGCCGCGCTATTGGTTTGATGAATCGCCCCTCCATGCCATCGGGCGAGGGGATGCTGTTCATCTACCCGCGCCCTCGCGCGTTGTCCTTCTGGATGCGGAATACATTGATTCCGCTTGATATGCTTTTTGTCGACCCGACAGGCACCGTCATCCATATCCACCACGAGGCGATCCCGCTGGATGAAACGCCGATCTTCGGCGGTGAGGGCCTGACGCATGTGCTTGAAATCAACGGCGGGCTGTCGCGGATGCTGGGGATAGGAGAGGGTGCGCAGCTGCGTCACCCCAGCTTTGACCAGAATAACGCAGTGTGGCCGTGCTGATCGTGCGCTTTGGGCTTTTCAATTCGAAACGCGCCGTCTAAGACAGCGCCACGGTCGGAGCGTGGCGCAGCCTGGTAGCGCACCTGTTTTGGGTACAGGGGGTCGGAGGTTCGAATCCTCTCGCTCCGACCAGTTTCCTAACTGTCGGCAACCCCGCCTGTGGCGATCAGCAGCTGATCCATCAACTGATCCAGTGCCCGCTGCCTGATATAGATGCGCCGCGGATTGCCGGATTTTTGCACCACCTCTGCAAAATAGGACAGCTCGACGACATAGGCCTCGTCGTCACGGTCCGTTTCCTTTTGCACAACCAGCGTCGGCGCCTCCAACGCGCCATCATATCTCAGCAGTAAGAACGCGGCTACGTCCGGCGGCGGCAGGATCCGGCACTGAACAACGGACCGGGATACATTGCGCAATTCGTCGCCCGGTGCGTTGCAAGAGGATCGGAACGCATCGTCTAACGGTGACGGATTCGCAGCAAAGGTGGCTCGCCTCACGGGCAGGTCTTGTTCATCTGTCACCACAGTTTCTACATATTGTGGTGCGCAGGCGCTGAGTGCGACGGCAAAGCAGGCTATGATCGGTCGCATTTCAGGCCTCATGTCAGGGACAATCAGACATCACCACATTTTCCGCAGCGCGGCAAAACGTTTCTAACGTTGCGGGTGTTAACCTGTGGATAACTTAAGGTGAAGCATCCACAGATTGGCCTAAACCGCACCGATACAGGTGATTTTCTGGTCCGCGCCTTGGGATGGTTTTTCTTGCGTGCTGTGTGGCGTTAACGAAGTGAATCGGCTGGCCGTGTCGGCTATCCCGCATGCGGCTCGGGTCAAGAAAAAAGATGTCAAAAAACTTTTAAAATGTCGTTGACGTGCCCCCTGCAGATACGTCACCTTGTGCGGGCCGGGCGATGCACCACAACATTTAGTGGTTAACACTAGGGGCGCATCGCCGGGCACGAGGGACAGACTCAACCGCGCCACATGCTGAAAGCGAACCCGATATTCGGGTCCGTGCGGGAGTGTTTTGCCACCGTGTCGGCATAACGAAGTTGGGGACCTGCAACGTCAGGCACCCGTCATGGAACACCAGCTGGGAATGAGGCAGCGCGATGAAAATTGAAAGACAGTTCACCAAAGCCGGTCAGGACGCCTACGCGGACCTAGATTTCGTGACCACCGCGTCCGAAATCCGCAATCCTGACGGCACCGTGGTGTTCCGTTTGGACGAAGTGGAAGTGCCGGGCACCTGGAGCCAAGTCGCAAGCGACGTCATCGCGCAGAAATACTTCCGCAAGGCGGGCGTGCCCTCCAAGCTGCAAAAGGTCGAAGAAGCAGACGTGCCCGAGTTCCTGTGGCGCTCCGAAGCCGCCAAAGGCGCGGAAATGGGTGGCGAAACGTCGTCCAAGCAGGTCTTTGACCGCCTCGCAGGCGCATGGGCGTACTGGGGCTGGAAGGGTGGCTACTTCTCGACTGAAGAAGACGCACGCGCATACTACGACGAAATGCGTCACATGCTGGCGACCCAACGCGCGGCACCCAACAGCCCGCAATGGTTCAACACCGGTTTGCACTGGGCCTACGGCATCGACGGCCCGGCCCAAGGGCACCACTATGTCGACTACAAGACCGGCAAGCTGACCAAATCCAAATCCTCCTACGAACACCCGCAGCCCCACGCCTGCTTCATCCAGTCGGTCGAAGATGACCTGGTGAACGACGGCGGCATCATGGACCTCTGGGTGCGCGAGGCGCGCCTGTTCAAATACGGCTCCGGCACCGGAACCAACTTCTCCAGCTTGCGCGGCGAGGGCGAGAAGCTGTCAGGCGGAGGCAAGTCGTCGGGCCTGATGGGCTTCCTCAAAATCGGTGACCGCGCAGCGGGCGCCATCAAGTCGGGCGGCACCACCCGCCGCGCGGCCAAGATGGTGATCGTTGATGCAGATCACCCGGATATCGAAGACTTCATCAACTGGAAGGTCATCGAAGAGCAGAAAGTGGCGTCCATCGTCGCAGGCTCCAAGATGCACGAGGAAAAGCTGAACGGCATCTTTGAAGCCATCGGCACATGGGACGGCGCCGAAGCGGACGCCTACGATCCCAACAAAAACAATGCGTTGAAGGCGGCAGTGAAAGCAGCCAAGCAGGTTGCGATCCCCGAAACCTACATCAAGCGTGTTTTGGATTACGCCCGCCAGGGTCACACCAGCATCGAGTTCCCGACCTACGACACCGACTGGGACTCCGAAGCGTATAGCTCGGTCTCCGGTCAGAACTCGAACAACTCGATCCGCGTGACCAACGCCTTTCTGACGGCTGTTGAAAAAGACGCTGATTGGGAACTGATCTCCCGCGTTGACGGCACCGTAACCAAGACGGTCAAGGCGCGCGATCTGTGGGAGCAGGTGGGCCACGCCGCATGGGCCTGCGCCGACCCGGGCATCCAGTACCACGACACCGTGAACGACTGGCACACATGCCCCGAAGATGGCGCAATCCGCGGCTCCAACCCATGCTCCGAATATATGTTCCTCGACGACACGGCCTGTAACCTGGCGTCGATGAACCTGCTGACCTTCCTCAAGGACGGCCAGTTCCAGGT
Source organism: Tateyamaria sp. syn59 (assembly GCF_007995245.1). GTDB lineage: Bacteria > Pseudomonadota > Alphaproteobacteria > Rhodobacterales > Rhodobacteraceae > Tateyamaria. The sequence continues at coordinate 214,578 of NZ_VCBA01000002.1, read as the reverse complement.
CGAGGATTACATGCACGCGGCCCGTCTCTGGACCGTCACGCTGGAAATCTCGGTGATGATGGCGCAGTTCCCGTCCAAGGAAATCGCCCAACGCTCCTACGACTTCCGTACACTGGGCCTCGGCTATGCAAACATCGGCGGTCTGCTGATGAACATGGGCCACGGCTATGACAGTGACGAGGGCCGCGCGCTTTGCGGTGCGCTGACCGCGATCATGACGGGCGTGTCCTACGCCACAAGCGCCGAAATGGCGGGTGAGTTGGGGCCGTTCCCCGGCTACAAGAAAAACGCCGACCACATGCTTCGTGTGATGCGCAACCACCGCAACGCGGCTTATGGCGCCACCGAAGGGTATGAAAAGCTGGCGGTGAAACCTGTCGCGCTCGACCACGCCAACTGCCCCGATCCTCGCCTGATCGACGTTGCCATGTCCACATGGGACGAGGCGCTGAAGCTGGGCGAGGCCAACGGCTACCGCAACGCGCAATCCACCGTGATCGCACCTACGGGCACCATCGGTTTGGTGATGGACTGCGACACCACAGGGATCGAGCCGGACTTCGCCCTTGTGAAGTTCAAGAAGCTGGCCGGTGGCGGCTACTTCAAGATCATCAACCGCTCGGTGCCAGCCGCCCTCGAAAACCTCGGCTACGGCTCGGCCCATATCGAAGAGATCGTCAGCTACGCGGTGGGCCACGGCTCCATCGGCAACGCACCGGCGATCAACCACACCACGCTGGCGGGCCACGGCTTTGGCGCCAATGAGCTGGCGAAAGTGGACGCCGCGCTGGAAAGCGCTTTCGACATCCGCTTCGTCTTCAACCAGTGGACACTGGGCGAAGAGTTCTGCACCGGCGTGCTGGGCATCCCGGCGGCCAAGCTGAACGACCCGACCTTCGACCTGCTGAAGCATCTCGGCTACGCCAAGGCCGACATCGACGCCGCGAACGACCACGTCTGCGGAACGATGACGCTGGAAGGCGCGCCGCACCTGAAGGAAGAGCACTACCACATCTTCGACTGCGCCAACCCGTGCGGCAAGAAAGGCAAGCGTTTCCTGAGCGTTGACAGCCACATCACGATGATGGCCGCGGCACAGTCCTTCATCTCTGGTGCGATCTCGAAAACGATCAACATGCCCAACGATGCAACCATCGAGGACTGCCAACGCGCTTACGAGTTGTCGTGGTCGCTGGGGGTGAAGGCGAACGCGCTCTACCGTGACGGCTCGAAACTCTCGCAGCCTCTGGCCGCAGCGCTGGTCGAGGACGACGAGGACGCACAGGAGGTTCTGGAAAGCGGTGCACCCGCTGAAAAGGCCGCCGTGCTGGCCGAAAAGATCGTCGAGAAGATCGTGGTCAAGGAAATCGTCCGCAGCCACCGCGAGAAGATGCCTCAGCGTCGCAAGGGCTACACCCAGAAAGCCATCGTGGGCGGCCACAAGGTGTACCTGCGGACAGGCGAGTATGAGGACGGCAACCTCGGTGAGATCTTCATCGACATGCACAAGGAAGGCGCGGGTTTCCGTGCGATGATGAACAACTTCGCCATCGCCGTCTCCGTAGGCCTGCAATACGGTGTGCCGCTTGAGGAGTTCGTGGATGCCTTCACCTTCACCAAGTTCGAACCGGCGGGCATGGTGCAGGGCAATGACAGCATCAAGAACGCGACCTCGATCCTGGACTACGTGTTCCGCGAACTGGCTGTGTCCTATCTCGATCGCACGGACCTTGCGCATGTGAAACCCGAAGGGGCGACTTTCGACACCATCGGTCGGGGCGAGGAAGAGGGCGTGTCCAACGTCTCCGAACTGTCCGAGACCGCAGCCTCGAAGTCACTGGAAGTGCTGAAGCAGATCAGCTCGACCGGCTACCTCCGCAAGCGCCTGCCCCAGGACCTGGTGGTTTTGCAGGGCGGCATGGCCGAAACGACGTCCATGGACGCCGAAGTGGCCCTGCAGACCCTCGTGCCCGAAGTGGCAGCAGGTGGTGGCGCAGCGGCCGTATCGACGACGACTGTATCGGCCGCGGCAGTGACCATGGACGCACGGACCAAGGCCAAGATGCAGGGCTACGAAGGCGAAGCCTGTGGCGAATGCGGCAACTACACGCTGGTGCGCAATGGCACCTGCATGAAGTGCAACACCTGCGGCGCGACGTCCGGGTGTAGCTAACCGAGTTACGCATCCCGGAGAAGGGGTGCGAGGGGGCCGGGTTGGCACGCCGGGCCGGCTCCCGACGAGACGGGTGGGGCGGACGTTTGCTCCTCCCACCTTTTGAGGAGGCAGAGAGATCTGTCTCTGACACACGGGGCGGGTGCGCTCGCCCCCGACGACGTGCAGGCCGCAGGCAGAAAAGTACCGGGCGGTTAACATATTGAGCCTGTACGGCGAAACTATCAGGGGGGCCTTTCGGTCCCCCTTTTTTCGTCGCGGTGGTGCGGCGTGCGCTCTCTTTGCGGTGCAAATTCGCCCACCCACCGACCCTGACACGGGCGCTACGTCTAGGTGTCGTCCGCCAAGTCCAACCGCAGCTTTGCCCGTGCGCGGGCCAGCCGCGACATGACCGTGCCCAATGGCAGACCGGTTGCATCCGACAGTGCGCGGGGTGAGGTCTCGCCCGACACCACCAGATCCATCAACTGGCGCTGCGGTTTTGGCAGCCGTTCAATCGCCGCGAGCGTGTCCGCGCAGTCAAGGCGCAACAGCGCATCGGGTTCGGTGAGGGCGTGGTCTTCCTCCAATTCATCCGTGGCCTGCGTCCGCCAGTTTCGGCGCGCGCGGTTCGACAGGGTCCGCATTGCATAAGCTGACAGATCGTCGATCTGGGTGCCGTCGCGCAGCCGCTGGCACAGGCTCAGCAGGGTGTCTTGCACCAGATCTTCGGCTTCGGCCCGGGTGCGGGACAACCTGCGCGCCCGACGTGTCAGCACGGGGATCAGCGGCACAAGGCGGCGGGGAGCGGTCGGGCGCTGTGTCATGCGACATAGGCTGGGCGCTGCGGGATCGCTTGACCACCCCGGGGGTTTTCGCCGACTGCCCGGCACCACCCTTTTTGGGCAGCCCGCCGCCCATCCCCGCGGCCCGGATCGGCAGCCGGTCGCGCGATCCGCACCTGCAGCCCAAGCAGGGGATGCAAAGCGGCAGAACACGCTCAATCTGTATGAAGGCGCCCGGACGCGCCGCTCAATACTTCAACTGAGCAGGAGTTCAAAATGAAGACGATTGCTTTCCTGACCTGTGTCGCAGCGCTGAGCCTTCCCACGTTTGCCCTGGCCGAGATCTCCCCCGATCTCGATACTGATGCAGACGGCGTGCTGACCATTGACGAGGTGCAAGCGAGCTTTCCCGAAGTCACATCGGACGGTTTCTCTGCGATGGATTTGAATGCCGACGGTGTCCTCGACGAGGACGAAGTGGACGCCGCCCAGGAAGCGGGCCTGATGCCGCCCACCGAAAGCTGATCCGAACACCCGGCTTTTGCTGCGTGTTGTAACGTCCGCGCGGTAAAAAGGTGGGAGTGTGGGGTCCGGTCTCCCCCCAGGGGCCGGGCCCCTTTTTTTGTGTGCGTTTGTGCTTTTTCGCGTTGATGTTGGGCTGCTTGGCCAGTCGGCCCTTCGGGGAGGATTTTTCTAAAACAGGGAAGGGGCGGCGGCGGGCGCCCCGCCCCCCCTTGTCAGCAGTCACATCGGTGGCAGGTGGATTGCGAATTTGGCGCGGATCTCTGCATCCAGTGCCGGATCGAACGCGGCGGCGGGGCGTGAGGCGAGGATTTGCTCCTTGCGCGCGGTGGCCTTGGCGACAAGATCAGGTTTGTCCTGTTCGGCCCATTCCTTAGGTGAAGTGCGGTCACCAAAGGTGGGGTAGACGCAATCAGACTGCATCCGCGACAGGGTTTGTTCCGTGCCCAGATAGTGGCCCGGGCCGCCCATGCAGACCTGTGCGATCTGATCCAGCGCAAGGGTTTCATCCGTCACCTCGATCCCGCGGGTGCAGCGCAGGGCCTGGCCGATGATGTCGTCGCCCAGGATCAGGCTCTCGTGGCAGAAGCCCAGAAGAGAGGCATGCATGCCAGCGGCCTCGTAGACCATGTTCAGCCCCGAGAGTCCTGCCATGACATTGGAACACATCTGTTCCCAGCCTGCCTGCATGTCCGGCAATTTGCTGTCCGATGCCCCCGCCGCGGCACCGCCCGGCAGGTCGTAGAACCGGTGCATCTGCGCGCAGCCCGCCGTCAACAGCGCCTGTTCGCCCGATCCGATGGACATGGCCCCCGTGCGCAGATCGAGGCCGAAGGGCCAGGTGCCGAAGATTGCGGGCGCGCCCGGTTGGACGGCGTTGACATAGACGAGCCCCGCGAGGCATTCGGCCACCGCCTGAACGATGGCGCCTGCGATGGTCGAAGGCGCCGTGGCCCCCGACATGCCCGCCGACAAAAGCAGGACCGGCAGGCCAGCGTTGATGCACGCCTCCATCACCTGACAGGATTCGGAGGCGAATTTCATCGGCGGCACGACGAAACAATTGGAGTTTGACATGAATGGGCGCGCCCGCCAGGCCGCTTCGCCGCCTACAATCATGTGCAGCATCTCTACCGCTGGCGTGACGCATTGCGGCTCCGAAAAGCTCATCCCGATATGCTTGGTTGTGCCTGCAGTGCAGGCGTAGACCGCGTTATACTCGCTTTCGACCATGTCGGGGATGTCGCGGCAGACCATGGGGCGTTGGCAGAAATGGATGTTGTCAAGCACGTCGCAGATACGGGCGGCGTCATGCAGGTCCTGCACGGTGCTTTCGCGGTAGCTGCGTCCGTCGACATCAACGAGATGCACTGCGGCGCCTGCAGTGCCGTAATGCACACGGGCGCCGCTGAGTTCGAGGTCATGTTTGCCGTCGCGGCTGCACAGGGTGATGGCGCGGTTTGCCTGTGCCAACGTGTCTTCGACCAGCGCGCGCGGGAACCGGATACGTCCATCCGCGCCCTCTATGGCACCCGCCCCGGTCAGGTAAGCCACGCCCGAAGGCGGTGCGTCTGCGAGGCCAATGGTTTCAAGCGCGTCGAGGGCTGCGCTGTGGATCCGAGCCACCTCTGCCTCGGTCATTGGGTTGTATCGCCCACCGGTCAGGCCGGGGCGGATGGGGCGCAGGTGGTCGGGCAGGGCGGCAGCACGGGCTGCACGTCGTGCCGCGCGCCCGCCGGAGCGGGAAGGGGTTTGGTCATTCATGTCATTGGGTCCGCAGATCAGTGTGGCGTGGGAAGAGGCATGTCGTGGACCGCCCCTGGACGCCCGCGCGCCGCGCGTCCGCGCTCGGCCCCAATGGTGCGTGTCACCAGTCTGATCTTGCTGAAGGCACCCTGCACGCTGCGCGTTTCCCCCCGATCCGCGAATGTTTCAGTCTGTCGTTCGCTCACACTTTTCTGTGCAAATTGCCGCTTGTCTTGTCTGTTTGCGACAGGCGCACGCGGCTTGCCGCTGCCTCCTTTCGTGGGTTTGAGCGGTCTGCTGCGCAAGCACGCGACTGTGATCGACCGGGTCTGGAACAACAGGCTGATGTTGCCACTTGTACTTCGGGAGGTGCGTAAACCGTGCCTTGAAGACACAAAAGGAGCAGACTTATGAAGACGCGCATTCTTGCGATTGGCCTGGCCGCAGCGCTGGCCAGCCCCGCCCTGGCAGGCAGCCTTGAGCCTCCCGCGCCAGAGCCTGCGGCACCGGCCCCGCTGCCGCCCGCACCTGTGCAGTCGTTTGGTGGTGACTGGACCGGCGGCTACGCCGGTGTGCAACTGGGCTATGGCGATGTGGACGCAACGGGCGCCGCCGATGGGGACGATTTCCTCTACGGTGCGCATCTGGGTTACCGCTATGACTTTGGTACCTTCGTGCTGGGCGGTGAACTCGACTATGACTTCGCCGATATCGACCTGAACGGTGCCGCCGAGGTGGACAGCGTGGCCCGCCTGAAACTTCAGGCCGGGTATGACTTCGGGCGCACGCTTGGGTACTTTACCGCAGGTGTTGCCGATCTTGATACATCGCTGGGCAGCGAGACCGGTGAGTTCTATGGCATCGGTGTCGCCTACCAGATCAACGACCGCTACACCGTGGGTGCCGAACTTCTGGATCACAACTTTGACGACATTGGTGGGACCGGCGTCGAAGCAGATGCAACAACACTGACCGTGCGCGGTTCGATCCGGTTCTAAGCGGCGCGCGCGCGCGCTTCGGCAAAGTCCGCGAGCGTCCGCAGTGCTTGTTCAAAAGCCGCGTCGTCGATGGTCATCGCGACGCGGACATGCCCGGCGGCAGCTTGTCCAAAGCTCTCGCCTGGCATCACTGCGATGTGGTGATGGTCGAGGAGCGCATTGGCGAAGTCATCGCCGGTCAATCCCGTAGCCCGGATGTCCAGCATCAAGTACATTGCCCCTTGCGCGGGGATCATCCCGATAGTGTTCCGCGACCCGAGCACCCGCTGCGCGATTGCCCGGCGGCGCAGGAACGGTGCGGCAACCTCCGCCTCGAATGCGGGGCCCTGACCCAAGGCAAAGACGGATGCGTCCTGGATAAAGCCGGGCACGCCGTAGGTCGTATGGGTTGCAAATGTGATCAGGTGGCCGATGACCTCTTCCGGCCCGACGATCCAACCGCATCGCGATCCAGTCATGGCATGGCTTTTCGACATGGACCCTACCACGAGCGTGAGGGCGGCCATGTCAGGTAGGGCGCGGGGCGACAGATGCGCGCCTTCCCACACCTGGGTGTCGTACACCTCGTCCGAGATTAGCCATAGATCGTGATCCATGCAGACCTGCGCGATGCCCTCCAGTGTGGCGCGGGAATAGACTGTGCCCGTGGGGTTGTTGGGCGAGTTGATCAGCAGGCTGCGCGCACCAGATGCGCGAGCGTCGATATCGGCGGCGCGGGGCTGAAACGCATCCTCGGCCCGTGTGATGATCGCCTGCGGCACGGCGGACACGCCCCTGATCGTACCGGGATAGGTGGCATAGTATGGGTCCAGGTAAAGCGCCGTATCGCCCGGATCACAAGCCGCGGCGTGCGCGGCAAAGAGTGCAGCCTGCCCGCCAGGGGTGATCAGCACATTGTCACGTGTGGTGTGCACGCCGGTACGCGCGGTGGTGCGTTCGGCCACCATGTCGCGCAGCGCATCGGTGCCGGGCACCATGGCATAGCCCGTGTGCCCGCCCATGGCACTGCGGTGCATGTCCTGCAGGATGGGGGCGGCGGTGCGGATGTCATGCTCGCCAATGGTGAGTTCAGTCACGGGTGTGCCCGCGGCAATCATCTTGCGTGCTTTGATGAACACATCCCAGCCATCCGATCCGCCGCCGGTCAGGGTTTGCATCCGTTGGGACAGGGTCATGCGCGCGCTCCTTGGCAGGTGGTGGCGCCAAGGGGACAGAGGGGGTGAGGGATGTCAACACGATGGACCGGGGCGCCGCCCCGGCCTCCGTCGTATTTCCAGTCAGAAGAAGACCTAGGTGCCGTCCTGCCAGGCCGCGAGTTCTGCTTGCGCCTTCTTGGGCAGGCTCTTGCGGATCATGCCATAGGAGGTGTGGATGCGGTCAACCAGGGCTTCCACACCCGGATGATCGAACGGGATGCGCACCCAGGAACGGTGAAAATACTTCGCTTTTTCTGCCGCACCAATCTCGATCAAGAACTGCGCGCTTTCGGGGTCGGCGGTCTTGATCGAAATGCCGTCCAGCGCGTGGCCGTAACAGGCAAACATCTTGTCGGCCACCTTCCACGCCTCCAGCCCGCCATCGGCATTGGAATGATACCAGGCGCCGGGCAGGGCGGCACAAATGCGGTTCGCGTCATCGAGGGTCATGGCCGCAACTCTAGCGATCTCACGCTGCGAAACCACCGTCTTCAGCCGGTCGCATCCACCAAAACCCCGCTTTACCAGCCACACGCGCATCCCTGTCATGAGCGGTCCAGCGCAGATTTGACGAGGGCATGACAACACGTCTTGCCAACGCTACCGGATCCCCATACGTGTTGCGTTATGATATAACATACTACATTCAAATTGACAGAAGCAGGAAGCGTCCCATGCAACACACATTCTCCAAAACAGCAGGAATGCTCGCGGTCAGCGCGCTGTTTGCGCTTTCGTCCCAGGCCATGGCCCAGACAACGACGGACACCGACCATTCGCACGATCACAGTCACGATGAACAAGCCGAAGAGCTATACCTGATCGACGAAGCCGACGTGCGCGCGCGCGACCTGTCCGACTGGGCAGGGGACTGGCAGTCCGTCTATCCGTATCTGATGGATGGCACCCTGGATGCGGTCATGGAGCACAAGGCAGACCACGGCGACCAGACCGCCGAGGAATACCGCGCCTATTACGAGATCGGCTACAAAACCGATGTCGAGCGGATCGTGATCGACGGCGAGGACGTGACCTTCTTCCGCAACGGTGAGCCGACGCGGGGGCAGTACGAGGCTGACGGCTACGAAATCCTGACCTACGAGTCCGGCCACCAGGGCATCCGCTTCATCTTTGAAAAGGCGGGCGGCGATGACGCGGCCCCGCAGTTTATCCAGTTCAGCGACCATGAAATGGTGCCGACCCAGGTGGATCACTACCACCTCTACTGGGGCGAGGACCGCGCCGCGCTGCTGGAGGATGTGACCAACTGGCCGACTTACTACGCCTCGGGCCTCAGCGGTGACGAGTTGGTGGCCAAGATGATCGCCCACTAGAACCGCACATATATAGCAGCGTACCCGCCTGTCCGGGCGGGTGCGTTCGCGCCTCCGCGCCACGGCGTTTCGTAGACGGTACACCCTGACGAAAAGGGTTGACCGCCCACAGCCCCCCGCGCTACCCACAGCCCATGACCGGAACGATTTGCATTCCCTGCTGCATCATCTGCTGATTTCTTCAGCGGGCCGGTTCTTTGTTTCCATGACATCTCAGAATTGCTAGGCCCGCGCCCAACCCGCGCCCGCGACCTGCATATCTGAGGCTTCGACATGAACATCCAGCTCCACAACACCGCGACACGCCGGAAAGAGGTGCTCGCGCCCCTCGATCCCAGCAACGTTCGGATGTATGTCTGCGGCCCCACGGTCTATGACCGCGCCCATCTGGGCAATGCGCGCCCTGTGCTGGTCTTCGACACGCTCTTTCGCCTGCTGCGCCATGTTTATGGCGAAAATGCAGTGACTTACGTGCGGAACTTCACGGATGTGGATGACAAGATCAACGCGACAGCACTGGCTCGGAAAGAGGCAGGCGCGCCCGGCACGCTTGAGGAGTTGGTGGCCGAGCGGTCGGATGAAACCATCGACTGGTATCACGCCGACATGGACAGTCTGGGCGCCCTGCGCCCCACCCATGCGCCGCGTGCGACAGCCTTCATCACCCAGATGGTGAACATGATCTCGGATCTGATCGACCGCGACTTTGCCTATGCGCGCAACGGCCACGTGCTGTTCCGCGTGCGCAACTATGACGACTACGGCAAGTTATCGGGCCGCTCTGTGGACGACATGATCGCCGGTGCGCGGGTCGAGGTCGCGCCCTACAAGGAGGATCCGATGGATTTCGTCCTTTGGAAACCCTCCGACGACGATCTGCCGGGCTGGGACAGCCCATGGGGCCGGGGGCGCCCCGGCTGGCACATCGAATGCTCCGCCATGGCCTATGACCTTCTTGGGGCGCAATTCGACATCCATGGCGGCGGCAACGATTTGCAGTTTCCCCACCACGAGAACGAAATCGCGCAATCAAAATGCTGCGGCCACGACTTCGCCAACATCTGGATGCACAACGAGATGCTGCAGGTCGAGGGGAAGAAGATGTCCAAGTCCCTGGGCAATTTCTTCACCGTGCGCGACCTGCTGGATCAGGGCGTGCCGGGCGAGGTGATCCGCTTCGTGATGCTGTCCACGCATTACCGCAAGCCGATGGACTGGACGGAGAAGAAGCGGGCGGAGGCCGACGCGACCTTACGCAAGTGGCGGAACCTCGTCTTGGAACCGCAAGATGCCGATCCCGATCCGGAGTTTCTGAACGCTCTCATGAATGATCTGAATACGCCCGCTGCTTTGGCGCGACTGCATGAGATGGCGAGTACAATTGCAGCTTCCAAACGTTCTGAAAATCCACATCTGGAAAATGCGTTTGTAGCGTCGGCGAAGTTACTCGGGTTGCTGGATCAAAATGCCAAAATGGGCGGCTGGGCAATGCAAAGCGAGGTTGAAGACGCATTGCTTCATGAGTTTGCTGTCGCTCTGACAAACCGTCGCCTTGCCGCAATGAAGTCAAAAGACTTCGGCCCTGTTGATGCGATGAAGTCCGCGCTGATCGACGCCGGTGTCGAAGTCCGCATGAGCAAAGAGGGTGTCGAACTGGTGCCCGGCACCGACTTCGATGCCGCAAAACTGGAGGCGCTGAAATGAGCCCAAACCTTACCAACAGGTTAAAGCGCCTCTGTAACCCATTGAAATCGTCTCGCTGCACAGGCGTCCCAGCAAGGGACAAGACATGACCCGCGAATGCCTCTATCTTTTTGACACCACTCTGCGGGACGGCCAGCAAACCCAGGGGGTCCAATTCTCGACCCCCGAAAAGCACCAGATCGCCCAGGCCCTCGATACCCTCGGAATCGACTATATCGAGGGCGGCTGGCCCGGTGCCAATCCCACCGACAGCGCCTTTTTCGAGGACGCCCCCAAAACCCGCGCCACCTTCACCGCCTTTGGCATGACCAAGCGGGCGGGCATCAGCGCCGAAAATGACGATGTTCTGGCGGCGGTCCTGAATGCGGGCACCAGGGCCGTCTGCCTGGTCGGTAAGACCCATGATTTTCACGTCGAAAAGGCGCTCGGAATCTCTCTGGCCGAAAACACCGCCAACATCTCCCAAACCTTTGCCCACCTCGCGGCCCAGGGGCGCGAGGCGATCTTTGATGCCGAACACTTTTTTGACGGCTACAAAAGCAACCCCGACTACGCCCTCGAAGCGATCCACGCCGCCCATGACGCAGGCGCGCGCTGGATCGCCCTCTGCGACACAAACGGGGGCACGCTGCCCCATGAAATCCACGAGATCACCAAGGCCGTGATCGCATCAGGCATCCAAGGCGACCGGCTGGGCATCCACACCCACAACGACACCGAAAACGCCGTTGCCGGGTCTCTGGCCGCCATCGACGCAGGCGCGCGGCAGATCCAGGGCACGCTCAATGGCTTGGGCGAGCGCTGCGGAAACGCGAACCTGACGGCCCTGATCCCCATCCTGCTGCTCAAGGAACCCTATGCCAGCCAGTTCGAAACGGGCGTGTCGCAAGAGGCGCTGGCAGGGCTGACGCGGACAAGCCGGATGCTCGACGACATCCTGAACCGCGTCCCACAGAAACAGGCCGCCTTTGTGGGTGCGTCGGCTTTCGCCCACAAAGCAGGGCTGCACGCCTCCGCCATCCTGAAGGATCCGACGACCTACGAGCATGTGGACCCGGCCACGGTCGGCAACGCTCGCATCATTCCGATGTCGAACCAGGCCGGGCAGTCGAACCTGCGCAAGCGCCTGGCCGAGATGGGGTTGGAGGTCCCGCCGAAGGACCCGGCTCTGGCCCGTATTCTGGACCGGATCAAGGCGCGCGAGGCGGAGGGGTATTCCTACGACACGGCGCAGGCGTCCTTTGAACTGCTGGCGCGGGACGAGCTGGGGCTGCTGCCCGAGTTTTTTGAGGTCAAGCGCTATCGCGTGACCATCGAGCGGCGCAAGAACAAGCGGGACCAGATGGTGTCACTGTCCGAGGCGGTCGTGGTGGTCAAGGTCGACGGGGAAAAGATGCTGTCGGTGAGCGAGTCCATGGACGAGGCAGGCACTGACCGTGGCCCGGTGAACGCGCTGGCCAAGGCGCTGGCCAAGGACCTGGGGCGCTACCAGACCTATGTCGAGGACATCCGCCTGGTCGACTTCAAGGTCCGCATTACGCAAGGCGGGACCGAGGCCGTGACCCGCGTCATCATCGACAGCGAGGACGGGCAGGGCCGCCGCTGGTCGACGGTCGGCGTCAGCGCGAATATCGTGGATGCGTCCTTTTCCGCGTTGCTCGATGCGATCCGCTGGAAGTTGGTGCAGGATGGCGTCGCATGATCAGGCAAGCTGACGGGTATGGCCCTCTGCTTACGGTGCCCGCGTGAACCTCGCTGATGACATTTTGCCGTGCGCCCGGATTGTTGAGCAAGGCGACCCGGACAGGTTTCGAACCGTGATGGCGGCTCCGGTCGCGGCCCGCGACATACTGTTCCCGCTCTATGCGCTGAATGTGGAGGTGTCGCGCGCACCCTGGGTCACGCAAGAGGCGATGATCGCCGAGATGCGCTTGCAGTGGTGGCGGGATGCATTGGAAGAGATGGCCGAGGGCCGGGATGTGCGCAAACATGAAGTAACGACGCCCTTGGCCGCGCGCCTGTCGCCCGCTGCGGCACGCCGGTTGGACGAGGCCGTCGCAGCGCGCCGCTGGGACGTGTATCGCGACCCGTTTGAGGATGAGGCGCATTTTGATCGGTATCTCGATCAGACCGCCGGGCATCTGATGTGGACAGCGGCAGAGGCATTGGGTGCGCCGCCAGATCAGGAGGATGCCGTGCGCTCGGTTGCCGCGGCCGGTGCATTGGTCGCTTTCCTACGGGCTGTGCCCAGGCTTGAGGAAGCGGGTCGTATTCCATTGCTGGATGGGACCTCTGACGGGGTCGGGGCGCTGGCAGGGCGCATCAGGACGCGCCTCACGAAGCCGCGTTTGCCAGCCCGTGCGCGTGTTGCCCTTTGGCCCGCGCTTGGGTCCGCGTACTGCCTTGGACAGATTGTGCGCACACCGGCGATAGTGGCCAAGGGTGCGGTGCCCGCGCCACTTACGGCATGGAGATTGAGCGTGGCCGCACTGACGGGGTTTCCAACGCTGTAAGGCGGACCTTGATCCGCCTAGGCGGTGACAGCCCGCTGCCGCATGACCAGCCAGATCAAAGACCCTCCCGCCAGGACGAGGAACGGGACCATCGCGATGTTGACCGCAGCCCAACCCTCAACCGGGTCCCCGCCTGCGCAGTTCATTAGACCACCCGACGCCAGAGAGGCGACGGTCACACCGCCAAAGACAATCAGGTCGTTCATCCCCTGCATCCGACCGCGCTCCTGCGCGCTATGTGCGCCAGCCAGCATCGTGGTCGCGCCGATAAAGCCGAAGTTCCAGCCGAGGCCCAGCAGGAACAGCGCCCAGTAGAAGTTTTCGATGTCCACGCCCTGCAGCGCCACGACGCCGGCCGCGCCCAGAATGGCAAGGCCCAAGCCCATGATCCGCTCAACGCCAAACCGGGCGATCAGGTGACCGGTAAAAAAGGACGGTGCGAACATGGCAAGCACATGGACCGTCACAACATTTGCCGCGTCCGGCTCGGTGAATCCGCAGCCGACGACTGCCAGCGGGGTCGAGGTCATCACCAGGTTCATCAGGGCATAGGACACCGCGGCGCAAATCACCGCCACGGAAATGCGTGGGTCGCGCAGCAGTTCCTTGCGCGACCGGCCCGGTCCGTCTGTGGCCGTTGGGGGTGGCGGTTTGGGGCTGTCGAGAAACATAAACAGCGCCATGCCCATCAGATTGAACGCCATCGCAACCCAGTAAATCGGGATATAGCGGGCGACTGTGGCGTCGGCTGCGTCCGCCGTCACATAGCCCACGACCTGCGGCCCGATAATGGCAGACAAAAGACCACCGGCCATGACATACGAAATCGCTTTGGGCCGAAAGGCGTCTGATGCGGCGTCAGCCGCGGCAAAGCGGTAAAAGCCTTGCGCCGACATGTAGATGCCCGTCATGTAGCTGCCGACGAGGAACAGCCAGAAGCTGCCCACGCTCAACGCCCAGACGCCGATGGCAGCCCCGATCAGCCCGCCAAATGCACCCACGATGAAGCCTGTTCGGCGGCCAAAGCGCTGCATGACATTCGATAGCCATGGCGCCGTTGTCATAGACCCGAACACAATCAGCGAGATGGGCAATGTGGCCAGGCAGGCAAAGGGCGTCAGCTGTTGCCCGGCAAGGCCCGCGACCACGAACATCATGGTAATCTGGCTGCCCAGAAACGCCTGCGCCGCCACGAGGACGGCCACATTGCGCTTGGCGCGGGTATCGTCGATTTGGGTCATGAGTGTTGACTATCCCCACCGGCGATCCGCGACAAGCGCGCGTTTGAGCACAGGTGCTTGCGCGCGGGATACAGGGGGGTAGGGTGGCAGCATGGCACGGCTCTTGATCCTTGGCGGTTCGGCGATGACCGAACCCGTGCTGGCCGCGCTAACGGTGGCGGGCCATGACGTGTCTGTCTACTGGTCGCGGGCGCCAGAGACAGGCGCAGCCCCCAGAATCAGCAACATGCGGGACGGATTGTCAGGCGCCGAAGCGGTGGTGGACACGACCCATCCCTTTGATGACACGGTGCGCCGCATCGCCATGAGACTGGCCCCGGACCTGCCGCGTGTCTGCGTGCGGCGCCCCAGTTGGACGGCGTCCGCAGGCGACCGATGGCAGCACGTGAGAACGCTGGCTGATGCGGTAGCTGCGCTGCCCGCTCGGGCGCGTGTCTTCGCTGCTTCCGGTCGGGACAGTGCCGAAGTGCTGACCCACCATGACGGCCCGGTCTTTCTGCGCCAGTTGCAGCGCCACGACCATCTGCCACCGGATGGTTGCATGTATGTGTTTGGCGCCGGACCGTTCGATGTGGACGACGAGATCGCGCTGTTTCGCGACTTGCAGATTGACGTTGTTCTGGCCCGCAACATCGGTGGCACCAGCAGCTTCCCCAAGATCGCGGCGGCGCGCGCCTTGGATATGCCGGTCGTGCTGATCGATCCGCCAGACAGCGGGTTTGAGCAGCAGGTTGCGGATGTCGATGCTCTGCTGACCTGGGTGGCCTGCCTGTGACGGGTAGGATTGTGGAGACGGATGCAGATGTTGCCGAAGGCGCGGCATGGCTGGCCGCGTCCGACCCGGCGCTGGCCAAGGCGCTTGAGGTGGCAGGGCCGTTGCCCTTGCGGCGCAGACCCGACGGGTTCCCAGCCCTTCTGAACGCCATTGTCGGTCAACAGGTCAGCACCGCGTCGGCCAGTGCGATTTGGGTCAGGTTGGAGGCTGGGGGCATGACGCAGCCTGACGGTGTGGTTGCTGCGGGCGAAGAGGGTTTGAGGACAGCGGGGCTCAGCCGCCAGAAGATCACATATGCCCTCGCACTGGCGGACGCCGGGATTGATTACGACGCGCTGCGCGCTGCGCCCGACAGTGAGGTCATTTCAACGCTCACGGCTGTGAAGGGGATCGGGGTCTGGACCGCCGAGATCTATGCCATGTTTGCCCTTGGCCGCGCCGATGTATTCGCGCCCGGTGATCTGGCCTTGCAGGAGGCGGCACGCCTCATCTTTGATCTGCCGGAACGCCCCAAGGAAAAGGTGCTGCGTCAGATGGCCGAGGATTGGTCGCCCTGGCGGGCGGTTGCTGCGCGCCTGTTCTTCACCTACTACCGGGTGGCAAAGGGCCGAGCGGGGATTTCATGACACGGGTGTTGCAGGCAGGGCGGGTCGAGCCGCGTTCGGGTGAGTTGCGGTCCATCGTCGTGTTCCTGCACGGCTATGGTGCCAATGGCGCGGACCTGCTGGGGCTGGCCGAACCTTTGGGCGAGCATCTTCCCGATACGCTCTTTGTCGCCCCGGATGCACCCGAAACGATCCCGATGATGCCCAGTGGCTACCAGTGGTTTCCGATCCCCTGGATTGACGGGTCTTCCGAAGAAGAGGCCGAGCGGGGCCTGCGTGCCGCCGCCGAAGACCTGAACGCCTTTCTGGATGCGCTGATGGTGGATGAGGACGTGTTGCCCGAACAGGTCGTCCTATTCGGCTTTTCGCAGGGCACCATGATGTCGCTGCATGTCGCGCCGCGGCGCGAGGATCCGGTTGCGGGCATTGTTGCGTTTTCTGGGCGTTTGCTGAATCCCGAAGTGCTTGCGGATGAGGTGGTCAGCCGTCCGCCCGTTCTGCTGATCCACGGCGATCAGGATGATGTCGTGCCGCCGCAATCCCTGCCGCAGGCGGCCGAAGCGCTGCAAGGCGCGGGCTGGAAGGACGTCTATGCCCACGTCATGAAGGGCACTGCGCATGGAATCGCACCCGACGGCCTAAGCGTCGCACTGGCCTTTATGCGTGACAAGTTGGGGCTCTGAGCGGAACAATACTGCCAAATCGGCCGCTTTTTTTCGCGCTGGCCCTTGATATGGTGGCTGGCCGGTACATTTGTTTTGCCCTATCGCGATTTCTGTGGCGCACTGAAGCCATAAAAACAGTGCGCAACAGGGGAACGCGACATGAAAATGGCGCTTGGTGGGGGCTGTGCCCTCGTGGCGGCGTTGCTGGGTATGACCTTGGCAAAACCGGCCACAGCCTTGAACTTGGATGAATTGCAAACAACGTCGGCGGCGGTCGACACCGAACTGGACCGGTCGATTGTGCTGCGTTCTGTCCGGATGCCGGGCGCTTTCGGCCAGTTGATCCTGGATATGGATGCGGATGCGGGTTTGATTGACCGAAAACGGGACGTGGCAAATCTGACGGATGCAGATGTCTGGGTGGTCGGCCTGAAAGGGTGGTCAGATACCAAGTGGCTTGAAACCAGCCCTTTGCACAAACTCTTTGCCGCCCATCTCCATGCGGCGCATCCGGGCCAGCGGTTCAAGTCGTTTCAATGGAATGTGCGGGGTGGCCAGATGATGGATGTGCATTTCGTCAACCTGCGCCGGGCGTCCGAGCTGTCCGAGGCGTGCCTCGCGGAACTGGTCTACCGCCTGTCGCAACGGGCTGTGACGAGCAGGCGGGTGGCCGATCTGTCGCTGGTCGGCGCGCGCGCTGAACCCCTGGTGGCCCTGACGGAGGCACCGGCCAATGCAGGGCATTGCGACTAGGTCCAAAGCCTGTGGATAACCGTCATATCCTTGTCACGTACCTGTCTTATCCGACCTGCGACATCTCGTGGTCGGTTGGGCACTTGTCAGACGCTTTCCACAAGATATAGTCAAGTTATACAGCTGGGGCGGGTTCCCCGCTCTGGTGCCGATAACGGGCAGACAGGGCGAGGACGGAGTCACTTATGGACGGCGATTTCAGGACAGAATTTACGCGCAGCCCCTCTGCGCTGAAACAGCATCCGGCGCTTGTGCTGAATGCGGATTATAGGCCGCTCAGCTACTATCCGCTGTCGCTTTGGCCCTGGCAGGAAGCGGTCAAGGCGGCCTGGCTCGACCGGGTCGACATCGTGGCCGAGTATGACGAGGTCGTCCGCAGTCCTAGCACCGAGATCCGAATACCTTCGGTGGTGGTGCTCAAAGACTATGTAAAACCTCAAAAGCGCGTGGCCTTCACGCGCTTTAATTTGTTTTTGAGGGACGAATTCCAATGCCAATACTGCGGCGCCAAGGGCGATCTGACCTTTGACCACGTGGTGCCCCGCGCAAGCGGCGGCGTGACAAGCTGGCAGAACGTGGTCGCCGCCTGCAGTCCATGCAACCTCAAGAAGGGGTCGAAGCCGCTGCACCGCACCGGCATGTCACTGCGCAAACCCCCGCGCCAGCCTGGTGCGGAGGAACTGCGCAACATGGGGCGCAAGTTTCCCCCGAACCATTTGCATGAAAGCTGGATGGATTTCCTCTATTGGGATGCCGAGCTTCAGGCCTAGGCCAGAACGCCGGGCCAGTTTGCATCACCTGCCGCGATCCGGGCAGGGATATCGCGTTCCCAGCGGCGCTGAATGCGACGGTTGAAATTCAGATACAATTTGCCGTCCACGATCTTCCAGGCCTCCGGAATGGTTGATGCGGTGTACCCCTCGCTTACAGCCCACGCACAATAGCCACCATATTGTGGCGCATATGCCTCTGGGTCGGCGGCGAATGTGTTACGGTTGGCCGCGCTTGCAAAATGCCAGTCGACGCCATTCCAGGTGTGGGTGAAGTCGGCGGAGCCTTTGACCGGAGTGCCTTCGGTGAAGTAGGCCACGACGTCACTGCCATCGACGGCGATGCCATCGTTGGCGTAGACGGGCGGCGTGCTGGCGACCGCGTAGCGCGCGGTCAGCAGAGCCGCGGGCAGGGAGGCGGCGAGTGTCAAAACGGTACGGCGGCTGGGCATGTTTGTCTCTCTCCTGATTGATCAGCACCACTGCACTGCGATATTGGGCATAGCGGCCCAATATCTATAGACCAAACAAAGCTGTGAGCGGGTGTGAACCTGCGACGGCTCAGGCGGCGAGGTCGACCCAGACCGGAACATGGTCGGACGGCTTTTCCTCACCTCGCACCGCCTTGTCGATCTTACAGTCGGTCATCAGGTCTGCGCATGCCGGGCTAAGCAGGAAGTGGTCGATGCGGATGCCGTCATCCTTGTTCCACGCACCTGCCTGGTAGTCCCAGAACGAATAGTGGCCCGGCCCGAACGTGCGCGCCCGGAAGGCTTCAGTCAGCCCGAGGTTCTGAAGCCGCCGAAACGCGGTGCGGCTTTCAAGCCGGAAAAGCGCGTCGTCACGCCAGTCATCGGGGCGTTTGGCATCTTCGGCCTGCGGGATGATGTTGTAGTCGCCTGCCATTAGGAACGGTGTTTCTTCTGCCAGCAGCGCGAGTGCACGGTCACGCAGCCTGTCCATCCACGCAAGTTTGTAGTCGTATTTTGGGCCGGGTGTCGGGTTACCATTGGGCAGGTACAGTCCGCACAGGCGGATGGCGTGGGTGTCGCCCATCACTGTGGCTTCGATATAGCGGGCCTGCTCATCTGTATCGTCGCCGGGCAAGCCGTGCGTCACATCTTCCAGCGGCAGCTTCGACAGGATCGCAACCCCGTTGAATGATTTCTGTCCGTGCGTGGCGACGTTGTAGCCGCGGTCTTCGAAGGTTTCGGTGGGAAAGTTCTCGTCCACCGACTTGATCTCTTGCAGCAGAACGACATCGGGGTTGGCCGCATCCAGCCAACGCGGCAGCGCCTCGATCCGCGCCTTGATCCCGTTGATGTTGAATGTTGCGATTTTCATGTCGGCCCCTCGCGCTGCTGACTTCGATGTTTCGCGCATCCTGCACCGGACAGCAAGGCCGTCAACCGAACATGCCGCGCTGACTAAATTAACTATTTCTTAACTATTCGATTCGGGGTAAGATCTACGCATTGCGTTTTCGAGATCAGAAAAACGCATTAAAATCAGTGCTGTGGATAAGTTTTTTCCGCGCTGTGCTTTCCCGTTTGATCTTGTCCATGGCCAATCGCTTCTGTGGCTTTCCTTATGTGGATAAACCTCTGGATACTCATCTTTAGGAAGAAAAAACCTTTCTTGGATCGCCTTTAACGGGCAACGCTTTGGGTGTCACAACTCAAAGGCGAAAGGACTTCAGCCATGACTGCTCAGCGCAAAATGAATATCGCTCTCGACACCTCCGCAATTGGTGGATTGCACGCTGGTGACGGCGTCGATCTGTTCTCGACCAGTAGCGCACCTGGCGCGTTCGAGGCCATCCTTGGTGACGGTGTCGACATGTTCTCGACCAGCAGTGCTCCTACGGCAACAGACGCACGCGTCGGGGACGGAACACACCTGTTTTCCACCAGCAGCGCACCGGTCGCGACCGACACGACACTGGGCGATGGTGTTGAGATGTTTTCGACCAGCAGCGGGCCTATGACGACAGAAGCAACACTGGGGGACGGCGTGGAATTGTTTTCGACCAGCAGCGCGCCTGCCGTGATCGAAACTGTAGCTGGAGATGGCATTGAACTCTTCTCGACCAGCAGCGCCCCCGTTACGTCGAACGCCACGTCTGGTGACGCTACGGGTGCGTTTTCGTCGGGCTCCGGTCCCGTAACGGGCACAGTGATCCAGGGCGATGTGACGGGCTTTTTCTCCTCGGGCTCCTGAACCGCGTCGGCGGGACATGACCACAGCACTTGAAAGGACAAAACGATGTCGAATGTCATAGCGCTCAATGTCCCGCCGCGCCGCCAGCGTCTGGTCGACCGGGCGGATGGATTGATTGACCTTTTCGCGACGCAGCGCCGGTTCCCGGACGATGTGTTCTGGCTGAAGGAAAATGCCGAACTGCTCAGCATACTCGAATGTACGGGGATGCAGGTCAGCGATGTGGCCCTTGAACCGCACATTGATTTCTACAGCGGCCTGAAAGAACGGTTAAGGTTTTTTCCACAGTACTATCGCTTCCTGTTGTCTATCGGGCTCGATCTCGAAGATCTGGGACTACGCGGCACTGCCGTGGATGGGCAGATGGAGGCTCTGTGCCACTGGGTCGCCGCGCAGGGACTGCCGGATGCCGAAATGAGTGATTTGCAACGTGCCGAAGCGCGGCGGCTGCTTGACCGCCGTGGCGTGGAGTGCACGGCCGCCGATCCCGATCTGGACAATCGCTTGCGCGCCTTCATCGGTCGGGCAGAAACCTTCGGGTTGCCAAACAAAAAGGCGGCCTATGAACTAACGCATATCGTGTTTTACCTGTCGGAATACGGTCGGCGTAACCCGCATCTGGATGCCGGGGCTCTGCGCAGCCTCGAATATGTGGGTATCCTTGCGCATATGGACCAGAACATCGACCTGCTGGCCGAGGTGTGTATCGCACTACAGCAGGCCGGGCAGACCCCGAATGCGGTTTGGGTCGAAGCGGTCCGCACTGCGATGGACACCTTCGCCGTTGTCGCCGACGATGGGGTAGGTGGTCACGATGATTACCATGAATATCTGGTGACGCATTGGGCGGCTCGGGCACTTGGCCATGACGATACCGGGGCTGCCATACCGGACGGACGCGTTCGTTTTGACCAACAACAATACCGACCAAGCGCCTTGCGCGGTGTATCAGGCGCGCTTTTCGCCGCGGCTCACACGCGCAGCAACGACTGGGCACACATGTCCGACTACGTGTTCAGCTCGCTCGAAGGCGACGCTGCCCTGCTTCTTGAAGAGACGATCGCTTCAACAAACGAGTTCGATGCGTTCTTTGACGTCTTCGCCCGTGCCTGAGCCTACATCGAAAAGGAGGTGCCACAGCCGCATGAGCTGCTGGCGTTGGGGTTGTTGATCACGAACCGCGCGCCGATCAACTCTTCGGAAAAGTCGATCACGGCATCGGAAAGGAAGGGCAGGCTGATGCTGTCTACGACAACCTTCTGGCCTGCACCTTCCAATACGAGGTCGTCGTCTTTGGGATCGTCCAGCGCGATTTCATATTGAAACCCGGAACATCCGCCCCCTTCGACGGCCACGCGCAGGGCCTGTCCCTGATCGGCGGCGCCAATCTCGGCCAGGCGTTCAAAGGCGCGGTCGGTCACTTTGGGTGGCAATTGCATCTGCGTCTGCTCCGAACGGTTTTCATCGTGCTGCAATCGCAATATATGCAAGCCTGTAAAAGCCGACAAGGATCATAGCGAATGACAGCCGCCTATGCTTCTGATCCAGCCCGCGCCCGAGGACGGCGCTGGCCGGAGGAGGAAATGTCATTCCGATCGCCCTTTCAGCGGGACCGGGATCGCATCATTCACGCGTCGGCCTTCCGGCGGCTCAAGCACAAGACACAGGTATTTGTGGAGCATGAGGGCGATTACTACCGCACCCGCCTGACCCATTCCATCGAGGTGGCGCAAGTGGCGCGCACCATTGCGGGGGCCTTGGGTCTGAACGATTGCCTGACCGAAGCCATCGCGCTTGCCCACGACCTTGGTCATCCGCCTTTCGGCCACACGGGTGAGGATGCCCTCCAGGACCTCATGGCGCCATATGGCGGCTTTGATCACAACGCGCAGGCGATCAAGATCGTGACCCGGCTGGAATGCCACTATGCCGATTTCGATGGGTTGAACCTCACCTGGGAAGCCCTTGAAGGTATTGCGAAACATAACGGACCCGTGACAGGCGACCTGCCTTATGCGCTGGCCGAATACGATGCCGAACACGACCTTGAACTTGGCACTCACGCCAGTGCCGAAGCGCAGGTGGCCGCCCTGTCCGATGACATCGCTTACAACAACCATGACCTGCATGACGGACTGCGCGCCGGTCTTTTTGATGAGGCCGACATCTGTGATCTGCCCATGATCGGACCGGCTTTTGCCGAGGTCGACAGACACTACCCCGACCTCGACCCAATGCGGCGGCGTCACGAAGGGCTGCGCCGCGTCTTCGCCGCTATGGTCACGGATGTGGTTGAAACGTCTCGGTCCCGGCTCGCAGACAGCGGCGCGCAGTCGGTGGAAGACGTCCGCCATCTGGGCCGCCCTGTCATCCGCTTTTCGGATGCCCTATGGTCCGATCTGCAACAAATCCGGGCGTTCCTCTTCACCAACATGTACCGCGCCCCGTCCGTCATGGTCGAACGCGAACGCGTGACATGCATCGTGAACGATCTGTTCCCGCTGTTTATGGCAAAACCGGACATTTTGCCCGCCGAATGGCGCCGTAACGTCGACGCGTGGGATGAGGTCGCACTGGCCCGCAGTGTGTCCGACTACATTTCCGGGATGACGGACCGGTTTGCGCTGCAGGAACATACCCGCCTGACCGGGTAGCAGCGCTTGACGCTTGGGGTGCGCGTGATACACCGCGCGCACCCAATGAATAGGCCTCAAATGAACCTCTTTGCCGACATCCGTGCCCTCGTGCTGACCAACCTTGCTGCCATGGTCGAGGCGGGGCAACTGCCCGATGGTCTTGCGACCGACAACGTGACAGTTGAGCCGCCGCGCGATGCCGCCCACGGGGACATGGCGACAAACGCGGCGATGGTGCTGGCAAAGCCCGCAAAGATGAAGCCGCGCGACATTGCCGAAATGCTGTCGACCAGACTGGCAGAGGATGAGCGGATCACCAGCGCCGAAGTGGCAGGCCCGGGTTTCCTGAACCTGCGGCTTGACTCATCGGTCTGGCACGGCGTTGTGGCGGCTGCGCTTCGGGCCGGGACCGATTATGGCCGGTCTGACCTGGGCGCGGGCAAGAAGGTTAACGTCGAATACGTGTCGGCCAACCCGACCGGTCCCTTGCATGTGGGCCACACGCGGGGCGCTGTGTTTGGTGACGCGCTGGCCTCGCTGCTGGATTTCGCGGGCCACGATGTGACGCGCGAATACTACATCAATGATGGCGGCGCGCAGGTCGATGTGCTCGCACGCTCTGTCTACCTCCGCTATCTCGAAGCACACGGGCAGGAGGTCGCGTTCGAGGACGGCACCTATCCCGGCGATTACCTGATCGGCGTGGGCGAAGCCCTCAAGGCCAAGGTCGGCGACGCTTTTGTGGACAAGGGTGAACAGTTCTGGCTGGCCGAGGTGCGCGAATTCGCCACCGAAGCCATGATGGACCTGATCCGAGAGGATCTTGCGGCGCTCGGCGTCGAAATGGACGTGTTCTATTCCGAAAAGTCACTCTATGGCACAGGCCGGATCGAGGCGGCGCTGGATGATCTGCGCGGTAAGGGCCTGATCTATGAGGGCGTGCTTGAGCCGCCCAAGGGCAAAAAACCCGAGGATTGGGAACCGCGTGAACAGACGCTGTTCAAATCCACGGACCACGGCGATGACGTGGACAGGCCGGTGATGAAATCGGACGGCGCATGGACCTACTTTGCCCCCGACATTGCCTATCACTACGACAAGGTGCAGCGTGGGTTCGACGCGCTGATCGACGTGTTTGGCGCCGATCACGGCGGCTATGTCAAACGGATGAAGGCGGCGGTGTCCGCCCTGTCCGAAGGCGCCGTACCGCTCGACATCAAGCTCACGCAGCTCGTGAAGCTGTTCAAGCACGGGCAGGAGTTCAAGATGTCCAAACGGGCAGGGACTTTTGTCACCCTGCGCGACGTGGTGGACGAGGTTGGGCCTGACGTCACACGCTTCATGATGCTGACGCGCAAGAATGACGCGATGTTCGATTTCGATCTGGATGCGGCACTTGAGCAGTCCAAGGAAAACCCCGTCTTTTACGTGCAATATGCCCACGCGCGGGTCACGTCCGTGATGCGCAAGGCATCTGAAGCAGGGTTTGACCTGCCACACGAGCGATTGGCGGACGCTGATTTGAGCGGGCTGACAGACCCGGCCGAATTGGCCGTGGCCGCAAAGATTGCGGAATGGCCCCGTTTGGTCGAAACGGCGGCGCGCACCAACGAACCGCACCGGATCGCCTTCTACCTCTATGAACTAGCGCAGGTGTTCCACGCGCTTTGGAACCGGGGCAATGACGACCCGACACTGCGCTTCCTGCAGGACAGCGAAGAGGCGTCGATGCCAAAAATCGCGCTTGCCAGCGCCTGCGCCGTTGTAATTGCAGCGGGCCTTGGTATTCTTGGGGTGAAACCAGCCGAAGAGCTGCGTTAACGCTCCGCCAAAAGGGGCAAACAGGCACTTACCCCAAGGCGCGCCTCGATCACGACGGTCGGGCGGGCACAACCAGATATATGACTTGCGCGGGCACGTATCCGCGCGGGCAATGAGGCAAAGATGGCAGATATGCACTACACCCACGAGATGGGTCACGAGGGCTATGACGCGCACGAACACGCATCTGCGCCACCCTCCAATGTTCTGAAAAACTTGACGAATTTCGCGGGTGCGGCCGTGTCGCTGGCATTGATCGCGGGCGTGTCTGTCTGGGGCTGCAAGTTGGTGATGCGCGATGTGTCGGGCATCCCGGTTGTCCGCGCCGCCGAGGGCGAAATGCGCGTGCGCCCAGATAATCCCGGTGGTCAGCTTGCGCGTAACACCGGTTTGGCTGTGAACGAAGTGGCCGCGGCGGGCGAAGCCTCCGGCCCCGTTGATCAGGTCACGCTGGCCCCGCGCCCCGTCGATCTGACGGAGGAGGATCAGCCGATCCCCGCGCAGGCCGTGGCGCCTGTGCAACAACCCGCGCCGCTTGATGTGGCGGCCAGTCTTGATGCACCGCAAATCGACGTCGCGGCCGCCTTGGCCGAGGGCAATGTGGATGATCTGGTCAACCAGCTCACCGCCGGTGTCGACACGATAGAGGCTAACCCGATCGAAGATGCCGTCGCGGAGGCCGTGTTGGCCAGCGTGGATGCTGCCGATCTGCCCGACACGCCAACGCCGGTGCCCGCGGTGGTCAAAGGGCCGGGGCCGAAAACTTCGGTCCGGCCGCAATTGCGTCCAGCCTCCGCCCCCGACACGGTCACGCCCGCTCCGGTCGAGGTTGCAACAGCGCCTCAAACCTCGGAACTTGAGGCATCGGCGATCCCGACAGGCACACGGCTGGTCCAACTCGGTGCTTTTGACAGCGCAGACATCGCCCGCGCGCAGTGGGACCAGATGCAGGGCCGGTTCGGTGACCTTCTGCGCGACAAGGATCGCATTGTGCAGCAGGCCCAATCGGGTGGGCGCACCTTCTACCGTTTGCGTGCCCACGGGTTTACCGACCTCAGCGACGCGCGTCGCTTCTGTTCGGCCCTTGTGGCTGAAGGCGCCGACTGTATCCCGGTCGTCACGAGATGAGCAATTTCGGTGCGACCATCCTAGACGCAGATGGTCTGCGCCTGACGCCAGATGAAAAGGCGTTTTTCCGCGATGCAGACCCGTTTGGTTTCATCCTGTTTGCCCGAAATGTGGATACGCCCGACCAAGTCTATGGCTTGTGTTCGGAAATGCGTGAGGCGGTCGGCCGCGACGCCATCATCACCATTGATCAAGAAGGCGGGCGTGTGCAGCGCATGCGAGGTCCCACCTGGACGGAATGGTTGCCGCCCTTGGATTTTGTCCGGGCTGCAGGTAATGATGCCGAACGTGCAATGTATTTGCGATACAGACACATAGCGCACGAACTTAAAGCGATGAGCGTCGACAGCAATTGCGCCCCCATGGTCGATCTGTTGGTCAACGACACGCATGATTTCCTGCGCAACCGCTGCTACGGCACGTCGCCCGGCGATATCGCAGCCCTTGGGCGCGCTGCTGCGCAGGGGCATCTGGACGGCGGCGTCGTCCCGGTCCTCAAGCATATGCCGGGGCATGGGCGCAGCGCCATAGACAGCCATTTCGATCTCCCGCGCGTCGATGTCAGCCTGGATACCCTGCGCGAGACGGACTTTGCCCCGTTCCGCGACCTCAATGACCTGCCCATGGGCATGACAGCGCATGTTGTGTTCGAGGCAGTGGACGAAGCCCCCGCAACCTTGTCCAAGGATACTATGGACCTGATCCGCAGCGACATCGGTTTCGACGGATTGATCATGACTGATGATATCGGGATGAAAGCGCTGGACGGGACGGTCGATGTGATCACCCGCCGTGCGCTTAACGCAGGCTGCGACGTGGTCCTGCACTGCAACGCACCCTTGGCGGCGCGCATCGCTTCGGCCAACGCCGCTGGTCCCATGACCGACGCCGCACAAGCGCGGGCAGAGGCGGCGCTGGCTGCCCGCAAAACCCCAGACGACATTGACATTGCCGAGCTCACCGCCGAACTTGAGGCGCTTTTGGGCGGGGCAGGTTAAAGCGTGGGGCATGGCTGAAGACACATTCGAGGAAGACCGGATTTCGGTCGCCGACCGCCTCGCGGCGGAGGCACTGATCGTAGATGTCGATGGGTTCGAGGGGCCGCTCGACCTGCTTCTGACGCTCAGCCGCACGCAAAAGGTCGACCTGCGCAAAATCTCGGTCCTGCAACTGGCGCACCAATACCTCGCCTTTGTAGAAAAGGCCAAGCAACTGCGTCTCGAATTGGCCGCCGATTATCTGGTGATGGCCGCTTGGCTGGCCTTCCTCAAATCCCGCCTGCTATTACCCCCCGATCCGGCAGAAGAAGGGCCTTCAGGCGAAGAATTGGCCGCACATCTCGCCTTTCAACTGGAACGTCTGCAAGCCATGCGTGACGCCGCCGCCCGCCTGATGGCGCGTGACCAGCTGGGCCGCGATTTCTTTGCCCGTGGCCAGTCCGAGATGGTCACACGCGTGCGTAAGGTCACCTATTCTGCAACCCTGCTCGATTTGATGCAGGGCTATGCCCGCATCCGCACCCGCGATGAATTCCGCCCCTTTGTCATGGACCGCGACGCGGTGTTCACGATGGAGCAGGCGCTCGACCGGATGCGCGGGCTGATCGGCTTTGCAGGCGACTGGACCGACATCTTGTCTTACCTGCCCGAAGGCTGGGAAATGGACCCAGCCAAGCGCCGCTCTGCCACTGCGGCCACCTTTGCAGCCAGCTTGGAACTGGTGAAAGAAGGGCATCTCGAAATCCGCCAGTCCGAGACATTCGCGCCGATCCAACTGCGCAAGAGAGATGAGCATCGTGACCGAAGAACCTGATGAACAAGAAGAAAGCCTGTTCGAAGCCCCTCCCATGGCGGAACAGGAGCGCATGGTCGAAGCGATCCTCTTTGCCACAGCCGAACCCATCACCACGCGCGAACTTGAGGCGCGCATGCCCCATGGCTGCGATGCGGCCGAGGCGCTTGTGTATCTCCGCAAACGCTACGAGGGGCGCGGCGTGCAAGTGATGAAAGTGGGTGACGCCTGGGCCATTCGCACCGCTGCCGACCTTGGGTTCCTGATGCAAAAGGAAACGGTCGAGACGCGCAAGCTGAGCCGGGCGGCCATCGAAACGCTTGCCATCATCGCGTACCATCAACCGGTCACACGGGCTGAGATCGAGGAAATCCGCGGCGTCAGCGTCAGCCGTGGCACCGTGGACCAGCTTCTCGAACTCGAATGGATCCGTTTTGGCCGCCGCAAGATGACGCCTGGTCGGCCTGTGACCTTCGTAGTCACCCAGTCTTTCCTTGATCATTTCGGGTTGGAAAATGCCCGCGATCTGCCGGGCCTGAAGGAGTTGCGTGCTGCGGGGCTTCTGGAAAACCGTCCGCCGCCCGGCACGCTGCCCGGCCCCGAAACCGAGGCCGAAGACGAAAGCGAAGAAGGGCAATCCGAGCTTTTCGAGGATTGATCCGGCGAAAAGGCCTGAAAAACGTCACATTCATTGCTATGTTACGCGCAAGCCAGATGGCAGGAGCAGTCCGATGAATGTGAACCAGATCATCAATATGATCATGCGCATCGTCATGCGCAAAGCGATCAACAAAGGCATCGACGCTGGTGTGAACAGGGCAAGCCGCGGACGGGGACAGCCCAAGGCCGCGCCGCCACCCCAGCCCGAGGCGCAGGCGAATGATGGGCCGACGCAAGCGCAAGTCCGCGAACAGCGCCGCGCACGCCGTGCCGCCCGCCAGGCGCGCCAAGCTGCCAAGAACGGGCAGGAATAGGGCGACGCGCGACCAAACAGGTCGGGAATACCTCCGTTGATTGCATGGGCACGCTGCCGTAGCGTCACCCCATTGGTTAAACTGGGGGATTTCGACAATGGCAGATCGTACACCGGGCCTGTTTGTGTCATCCGTGTCGCTTGGTGTGACGGTGATCGGGTTATATGTCGTTTTTGTTCTCTTCGTCACAATCGGGTTCGGCAGCTACATCTACCGCACCGCGTGGAAGGCCGAGCCGATCACCTCGACCGTTTCAGAAAATCAGGCTCTCGTGTCGGATATCGACAACCTGCTGTTCATCATCAAGCGTGAACAGGACCTGGAACGGGCCAAGGCGCGGATCACCGAGGACATCCAGGTTCAAGCTGCCGATATGTCCGACATTGAAAGCCGACACAGCAAGTCCTTTGGCACAATCGCAATCACCAAACGGGCGCTTCGGGCCGAGGTCGATGCCACGCTGGGCAAGCTCTCCGAATACCAATACGATCTTGGCGGTCCTCAACGCCTGATCTACGACACAACACTGGAAAATCTGCACAAGGCCGTTGCCGAAGAAGCAGTTAATCTGCGCGCGACAACCGCGGACTTGCAACTTCGGGCGCTGCTGCGCACGCTGGGCGATGGGCTAGAGGCCAGTGATGTCGATCTGGACACGACAGATCGCTACACGGCATTTCACGAAGAAACCCTGATCAAGTTGGACAGCCTGTCCAAAGAGGTCGACAGCGCCAACACTGCATCCCTTGCGATCAAAGCGGAGAAAGAGGCGCTTCAGGCCCAGATTGACGAATTGCGCCTGCGTTGGACGGCCCATGATGAACAGATCCAGGCATTGCAAAACACGCTTGGACCGGGCGATCCGGCGCGCGCACGGCTGTCGGCACTGTCGCTGAACTTTCCGATCTTCCCCGACATCCTGATGCGCTTTGTCAGCTTTCCCACTATCTTTCTAACGCTGATCGTGACCATTGCCGCCGGGGGCCTTGGCACTGTGGTCGCCTTTTCGCGCAGGTATTACTCCAGCAAGACCGCGAGTGAACTGACCCTGTCCCGCCTGTTCGTCAATGTCGGAGAAGGGATCGCGGCGGCCATCGCCATCTTTCTGTTCTCCGGGGCAGGGATGTTGGCCCTGACCCAAGGCAGCGGCCCCGCCAATGACGTCGAACTCAGCCCCTATACGGTGGCGTTCATCGCCTTTCTGTCCGGCTTTATGGCCGAAGATGCCTTTGCCTCGATCCAGGCGGCGGGCAAGCGCATCTTCAAACCCGATGCACCCGCCGAAACAAAGGACAAGGCAGTCGAACCGACAGCGCAGCCCGACCCGTCCTAGTGTCGTGGTGCTGCAAAGTGCTTGGACAGCTTGAGACCCTGACCCTGGTAGTTCGACGCGATGCCCGCGCCGTAAAGCTGTGCAGGCCGCGCCGCCATACGCTCGTAAATCAGCCGACCCACGATCTGCCCGTGCTCCAGCACGAAGGGTGCCTCGTGGCACCGCACCTCAAGCACCCCCCGCGAGCCCGTGCCCCCGGCCGCATCATGGCCAAAGCCCGGGTCAAAAAAGCCCGCGTAATGCACGCGAAACTCGCCGACCATCGCCAGATATGGTGCCATTTCGGCGGCAAAGTCCGGCGGGATATGCACGGCCTCGCGGCTCACCAGGATGTAGAACGCACCGGGGTCCAGGATGATATGCCCATCGCGGGCGTGCACCTCTTCCCAGAACTCGGCGGGGTCATAGTGGCCAATACTGTCCAGATCGATGACCCCGGTATGCGGTTTGGCCCGGTAGCCGACCAGCGTTGTATCGGGCAAGCGCAGGTCGACGGAAAAGCCCAGGCCGTCGTCAATGACAGCGTCCTCGTTGACCAGCGGTGTTTCTGCATGCAGCATGGCAAGCGTGGCGTCATCCAGAACGGCTTGACCCGCGCGAAACCGGATCTGGTTCAGCCGCATGCCTGGCCGCACGAGCACAGAAAACGACCGTGGGCAAATCTCAGCAAAAAGCGGGCCGCTATAGCCCGGCGTGATACGGTCGAACTCAGTCCCGCCATCCGTGATTGTACGGGTCAGAAGATCCAGCCGCCCGGTCGAGCTTTTGGCATTGGCCACCGCCTGAACATCGGCGGGCAGGTTCAGGCCCTCCATCAGCGGCACGACATAGACGCAGCCCTTTTCCAGCACCGCACCGCCGGTCAGATCCACCTCGTGCATCTGGAACTCGGTCAGACGGTCGGCCACGCGCTGCCCGTGGCCCGCCAGGAACGACGCACGCACGCGGTAGGCCACGGTGCCCAAACGCAGATCAAGGCTGGCGGGTTGGATCTGTGCGGACATGACAGCGGGCTCTGCCGTGATCTCGTCACGATCTATCATTGCCTGCAGTTCTGTATCTGGAAGAACGCCGATCATGTTGCCCCCTTTGTCATCTGTGCGAGGCTTCGTGTCAGCGACCCCGTAGCGCCGGGGCGGTGTGTAGTGGTCGGGCTAGCAGGACTCGAACCTGCGACCTTCCGTCCCCCAGACGGACGCGCTACCAGGCTGCGCCATAGCCCGACGTGAGGGGTGTCATACCCGATTTCTGGCCGGGGGCAAGGGGGAATTGGCACGGGTCGTCGGGTTCTTTTAGCGCGGCGTGTGCCGGGTGTCGGCCATCTGGTCGCGCAACGCGATGAGTTGATCCAGAAGCGGTTTGATCATGGTGCGCTGCCCGTCCGTCAGATGTGTTGCGCGCGAGGCCTTGGTCAGGGCTGACGGCGCAACAGCGATTGTCTCGGGCGCTGGGTCGTCCGGCACATCCACGACACGCGGGCGTGGTGGCGCTGCCTCTTCCGGCTCAGGGTCCGGCGCAACCTCATCGGCAGGCGCCGCGTAGTCGGCCAGGAACGATGGCAAACCCGTACGCGCTGGTTTGGCCGGCTCATCGGCGTCCGCGACCGGTGCGTCGGCAGCCGGTTCGTCCAACTCCATCGACGGTTCAAGCGAGACCTCGGCTGCTTCTTCTTCAACTACAGGTTCGGCCGCTTCATCTGCTGTACCTTCGGCATCGGCGCCAAAGTCCAGTGTCGGCTCCAAAGGCAGTTCTGCATTAGGCGCCTTGGATTCTGAATCGTCAAGCGGGGTCGGCGGTTCCGCCTGATCCTCGATGTGAGTGTCCACCGGTTCCGGCGGCGTGTCCGTCGGCGCGAACTCCACCGGCTCTGACACATCCTCTTCGGCGAGTACTGGCGCTGGATCGTCGGCATATTCAACCGGGGTCTCGGTCGATGCGGCAGGCACATCTTCAACAAAGGGCGGGTAGGGCAGCCCTTGTTGCTCATCGGTGTCCATATCGGCTTCACCGGCGGGTGGCGCCGGGGTGCGCAGAAACGAGGGCAGGGGCGCCATGTCTCCAGCAGATGCTGGATCGGGCCGTGTGATCTCTGGCTCGGGCGACATATCCTCCGGCTCGGTCGATGCGGGCTCCGGCTCCGGAGGCGTCGCTTCCGCAACAGGCGCATCTGTCTTCGCGTTGGGCGGCGGCATAAAGGACACAACCTCTGCCTCAACGGGCGGCTGTTCGACATCCTCGTCCATCCGCGCGGTCAGATCGGCGTCCAGCTGCGCGTCGGTTTCGGCATCCAGAGGCGGCGACATGTCGGCCACATGCGCCATGCCTTCCTCGCGCAATATCTTCTGCACGCCCTTGATGGTCAGCCCATCCTCGTGCAGCAGCTTGCGGATACCCCCCAACAGTAACATGTCGGCAGGACGGTAATACCGCCGCCCGCCAGCCCGCTTGACGGGCTTTACTTGTGTGAACTTGCTTTCCCAAAACCGCAGCACGTGGGTCTGAACCCCCAGCCACTCTGCCACTTCAGAAATTGTGCGAAAGGCGTCTGCGGATTTGGTCATGCGCTCAAGACTTGTTGCCTGCGGCCACGCGGTCCTTCATCAAATGCGAAGGGCGAAAGGTCAGCACGCGGCGTGGATTGATCGGCACTTCTTCACCGGTTTTGGGATTGCGCCCCACGCGCGCCGACTTGTCACGCACCGAGAATGTGCCGAAGGACGAAATCTTGACCTGTTCGCCCCGCACGAGAGCGTCGGACATGTGATCCAGCACGCTTTCAACCAGTTGCGCACTTTCGTTCCGCGACAATCCAACCTCGCGAAATACAGCTTCGCTCAGGTCCATGCGCGTCAAAGTCTTGTCAGTCATACGATCTCCCCTTTGGCAAACCATAGGGCGCGGTGAAATTCCGAGTCAATATCAAGAGCTTGGGCAAGGGAGCGGAAGTCGGCTTTCTGCCCGGTTTCGGACCGTCATGTTTCGAAATCGCACCGACAGACGCGCCCGTCCGGTGCGATCGGCGAAAATCCGCGGGTATCCCCGGCAGATGCGGCAAAGCAGACAGATCGCAAAAGACCTCGTCGGGCAAATGCTGTAGGTTCAACCTGTGATTATGTCATGGGAGGACGCACCGTGCCGCACTTCGCTGCCGTATCGAAAGACATGCAGAACGTTCCCGTCATCTCACCCACTGTCAGCCATATCTCAGCGGCTGGCGGCAGGCAGGCGCCCGACAGGAAAAGCCATCTGTTGACTGCAAAATCATATCAGAATGTCGTCGCCTGGATGCATGCGCGTATTGACGAACGCATCACCGAAGATGCGCTGTGCGCGCTCAGCCCGCTGGGAAAGGAGACCTTCCGGCGCGCCTTTACCGCCCGCGCGGGCATGTCCCCGATGCGATACCTCACGTGGTTGCGTGTGGACATGGCCGTGCGGTTGCTGATCGACACCCGCTTTGATCTGAGCGAGATCGCCTTTGTGACAGGGTTCAAGCAGGAAAAGCGGTTGGTTGCGGCCTTTGTCAGCACGCTCGGCGTGCGCCCGCAGGCGCTGCGGGTGACTGTAGCCTGAAGAGGGCGCAGAAGACCGGATTTGCTACCAGCGCAGGACGACTGAGCCCCAGGCCAGTCCGCCACCGATGGCTTCGGTGACCAGCAGGTCGCCATCCTTGATCTGCCCGGTCTTTCGGCCCACTGACATTGCGAGTGGGATCGAAGCAGCAGATGTGTTGCCATGGTCCTGAACGGTGACGACAACCTTGTCCATGCCTATGCCCATCTTCTTGGCGGTGCCCTGAATGATGCGGATATTGGCCTGATGCGGTACGACCCAGTCGACGTCGTCCGCTGTTACGCCAGCGCGTTCCATCGCCGTCTCGGCGGTGGCGGCCAGCTTTTCAACGGCGTGGCGGAATACCTGGTTGCCCTGCATCCGCAAGTAACCGCTGGTGCCGGTGCTGACGCCGCCGTCGACATACAGAAGGTCGCGATGCCGCCCATCCGAATTGAGATCGGTCGCGAGAATGCCCCGGTCTTCCGCAGTGCCTGCGCTCTCCTGCGCCTCAAGCACCAGCGCGCCCGCGCCATCGCCAAACAGCACACATGTGCTGCGGTCGGTCCAGTCCATGATCTTGGAAAACGTCTCGGCCCCGATGACGATGACCCGCTTGGCCTGTCCCGAGGCAATCAGCGCATTGGCATTGGCCAGGGCATAGACAAAGCCCGCGCACACCGCTTGGACGTCAAAGGCAAAGCCGTGTGTCATGCCCAGCTTGGCCTGCACCATCGTTGCCGCAGAGGGGAAGGTCAGATCGGCAGTCGACGTGGCCAGCACGATGGCGTCGACGTCGTCAGCGCTCAGACCAGCCTCATCCAAGGCCGCTTGTGCCGCAGCGGTCGCCATGGACGAGGTCGTGTCGTCCTCCGTCGCGAAATGCCGGCGCTCAATGCCCGAGCGCGACCGAATCCATTCGTCCGAGGTGTCGAGCGTGGCCTCAAATTCGGCATTCTCGACCACCCGTGACGGTAGGTAATGACCCACACCGCGCACCACAGCACGAAGCGTCATCGCTTGCTCTCCTCTGCCAGCGCAGTGGCCCGCGCGACGCGGGCAGCTAGCTTGTCGTTAAAGCCCTGTTCGGACAATTGGGCCGCCAGTTTGATGGCCGCCGAGATCCCCGTAGCATCGGCCCCGCCGTGCGATTTGACAACCGTGCCGTTCAGCCCGAGAAAAACACCGCCGTTCACGCGGCGCGGATCGATCCGCTTTTTCAGGCGGCGCATCGAGGTGTAGGCCAGAATAGAGGCCAGCCGGGACAAGGGCGTAAACTTGAACGCCTCGCGTAAAAGATCCCCGATCAGGCTGGCCGTTCCTTCGCCGGTCTTGATGGCGACATTCCCGGTGAAACCGTCTGTGACCACAACGTCGACCACATCGCCCTGAATATCGCCGCCCTCGACAAACCCGACAAAGTCGAACTCGGCCGCGTCCGCCTGTGCGCCGATCAGCTCATATGCTTCCTTCAGCTCTGACCGGCCTTTGTGCTCTTCGGTGCCGACATTCAGCAGACCGATTCGCGGGCGGGGCAACTCCATGCCGTTGCGGGCATAGGACGCGCCCATCAACGCATAGCGCAGCAGGTCGTCAGCATCGGCGCGCACGTCGGCGCCCACATCCAGCATCACGTTGAACCCTTGGGGGTTCCGGCTGGGCCACAGCACGGCAATGGCAGGGCGGTTCACACCAGGCAGCTTGCGCAGACGGATCATCGACAGCGCCATCAGCGCGCCCGTGTTGCCGCAGCTGACGCACACATCGGCGTCCCGCGCACGCACGGATTCGATGGCCGACCACATCGACGTGCCCTTGCCATTGCGGACCACATGGCTGGGCTTGTCGTCCATGGTGACAACGCCATCGGCGTTACGGATTATACAGCGCCCAGCGAGGTTTTTGCGCTTGGCGAC
Source organism: Tateyamaria sp. syn59 (assembly GCF_007995245.1). Lineage (GTDB taxonomy): Bacteria > Pseudomonadota > Alphaproteobacteria > Rhodobacterales > Rhodobacteraceae > Tateyamaria. Next base: position 179,448 of record NZ_VCBA01000002.1, on the reverse strand, counting down.
CAAGCGCTCCAACTCGTCCTGCGGGCCATGCAGAATAAACCCCAGTTTGGGGTTCTTGTTCGCAGATGTCGAACAGCCAGACACGACAGCAGCGGGCCCCAAGTCCCCGCCCATCGTGTCAATGGATACGATTATTGGAAAGGCAAGCTTCGCACTGGCATCGGCCGTATCGGTGGAAGGGGCCGTCATTGCGCGCTGTCGTGCCTTGTCGCTGGGGACGCCGCTCAGGCCGCGTCGTCTTCCAGATCAACCTCTTCGGTCATCGCGACGATCTCGTTGTCGTCGTAGTGACCGCATGCCGCGCAAATGTGGTGCGGGCGCTTCAGCTCGCCACAGTTCGGGCACTCGTTTGGGTTAAACGCGACCAAGCTGTCGTGCGCGCGGCGGTTGTTGCGGCGCGATTTCGACACTTTATTCTGTTGCACAGCCATTGAATTGGGCCTTCGGTTCGGGCAGCGCCGCGCAACGGAGCGCGGATGCGAGTTTTTCATCTCGCCCCTGCAGGGGGCATTTGGGTCAACCAAGTACGGGTTGGAGCAGCGTTTAGGCAAAGCGCCGCGACATGTCCAACCCAAAATCTCGTGAGGGCGGCAAAATACGCATCCTTGTCCAAGACGCAAGGGCAAATCGCCATGGCCATCGACAGTACATCAGTCGTCTGTGTCACGGTCCAGACTGGACTTCAGATCAGCCAGCCCGGCAAAGGGTTTGGCCGCTTCGTCGGTCAGTGGCGCAACACCCGGTTCGGTCAACACGACCTGACCCAGTTCAGCCCCGTCAGCCCGCGGAAAATCCGGGACGGCAAGGCTGAGCGCCTCCACCATCACAGCCTCCGGGTCAACCCAGGCCCCCAGCGGCTCGACCTCGTCGTCTTCGGGCATCTCCGCCTCGGGCGCGTCGATCTCCTCGTAGTCGCGCAGGTACAGCCGACGGACCGGCACGTCGATCCGGGTGGTGACAGGGACAAGGGTCACGGCACAGGGCTGGGTCACGGTGGCCCCCAGCTTGCCGGTCAAAAGCCAGTCCTTCGCACCATGGGCAGCAATCTGCCCCTCAAAGCGCAGCTTGCGCACACCAGACAGGTCCAATTCCTGCGCCAGCCCCTCCATCGTCTGCGTGTCGGGCATGATGGCAAAGGGTGTCGGCGCGTTCTGCGCCAGCCCGCTCACCCGTAGGGCCGATGTCGATGGAGCCGTCTGAGACATGCAGCAAACTTTCGTTTCTTGAACCAAGGCCAACACTTGAGTAAGTCGAGATAAAAGCACCACGCCCCCTGAGCAAGGGGCTGCGCGTAACAAGGGGGGTCAGATGGGGACCTTTACACCACTTTCCGCAGCAGGCCTCGCCCTGATTGTCACTCTGGGTGTCGCGGGATGCTCCCCGACGTTCCGCAATCACGGCTACGTGCCGCCCGAAGAGGACCTTGCCGAATTGGCGGTCGGGATCGACACTCGCTCGACCGTTGAGGATCTGATCGGGCCACCGACCGCGGGCGGCGTGCTTGAAGGCGGCGATTTCTTCTACGTGCGCAGCCGGGTGCGCACATTTGGCCCGCGCAGACCGCAGGTGATCGACCGGCAGGTCCTGGCGGTCACCTTTGATCAAGAAGGCGTGCTGCAGAACATCGAACGCTTCGGGCTCGAAGATGGACGGGTCGTGGCGTTGTCGCGGCGTGTGACCGACAGCGGCGTGACGAACGTCAATTTCCTGCGCCAGCTTCTGGGCAATATTGGCCGGGTCACGCCGGGTGGTCCTCTCTGATCAGTCCCGGCTTCACGTGCTGCTGTTCATGTGTCTGTCACGCGTCCCGTGGTAACGGGGTGCCGCAGACCACGGGTAGGAGGCTGACGCAATGATCGGGCTCAAAAAGGGGCGGTATTGCGCCCGGCAGGCAAGGACCGAAAGAGATGTGGCAGCAGCGCAAGCCCTGCGCGCACGATGCTTCGGCCTTCCAACCGATGCCGATGATTTTGACGACAGGTGCACCCATATCCTGATCTACCGCGTGGTGGACGATGCGCTGGTGTGTTGTTTTCGCATGATGCCGCTGACCGGTGCCACGATCACGCACAGCTATTCCGCGCAGTATTATGAACTCAGCGCGCTTGAAGCCTATGACGGCAAGATGGTCGAGATGGGTCGCTTCTGTATCGACCCCAAAGCTGCCGATCCCGACATCCTGCGTGTCGCGTGGGGCGCGATGACGTCTTATGTGGACGAAGCCGGGGTTGAGCTGCTCTTTGGCTGTTCGTCCTTTGCGGGCACCGAGACGGCAGAGTACCTGGACGCGTTCGCCATGCTCAAGGCGCGCCATCTTGCGCCCAAGCGCTGGCTGCCGCGGGTCAAGGCGCCCAAAGTGTTCAAATACGCCGCGCGGTTGCGCCGCAAGCCAGATGCGAAAAAGGCCATGCTGCGGATGCCGCCGCTTTTGCGCACCTATCTGATGATGGGGGGGTGGGTCAGCGATCACGCGGTGGTCGATGACCAGATGAACACGCTGCATGTTTTTACCGGGGTCGAGATCGGGTCGATCCCGCCCGCGCGAAAGCGCTTGTTGCGCGCGGTCGTGCAGTAGGAATTTCGGATCGGGATGCTCCGATCCGACCGGCTGGGGGCCAGCCCCCAGACCCCCGTCGTATTTTTAGTCAGAAGAAGACGCGGGTCGGGCGGTCGCACGAAAACGGTGCATTGTCTGTGCACGGGATGTGTATCCCGGATTGACGTGCCGGTCCGGACGGCCTAGCTCGCCCTCATGGCGCGCGTTCCACTTCTCCAGCTCTCCGATATCTCGCTGACCTTCGGCGGCGATCCCGTCTTTGATGACTTGTCCCTGGTGGTTCAGCCGGGGGACCGTGTGGCGCTTGTCGGGCGCAACGGTTCCGGCAAGTCGACGCTGATGAAAGTCATGGGCGGGCTGGTCGAACCCGACACAGGACAGGTCGTGCCAGGCCCTGGGGTCAGCGTCGGCTACATGGAACAAGATCCTGACATGACAGGGTTTTCCACGCTGGGTGACTTTGCGATCCACGGGCTCGAACCCTCGGATCTTTACAAGGTTGAGCGCGCCGGTGAAGGGCTGAAATTCGATCCTGCTCGCCCGGTGGAGACAGCCTCGGGCGGTGAACGACGGCGCGCGGCGCTCGCGCGGCTGATGGCCGAAGCGCCTGACCTGATGTTGCTCGACGAGCCGACCAACCACCTTGACATCGAGGCCATTGCCTGGCTTGAGGCTGAGCTGAAGGCCACCCGCGCGGGCTTTGTCCTGATCTCGCACGACCGAGCGTTTTTGCGTGAACTTACTCGTGCAACCCTCTGGATAGACAGGGGAATGGTAAGGCGTCAGGAGAAAGGTTTCGCAGCGTTCGAAGCGTGGCGCGACACCGTTTGGGAGGAAGAAGACACCGCACGCCACAAGCTGAACCGCAAGATCAAGGTCGAAGCGCGATGGGCGGTCGAGGGCATCAGCGCGCGCCGCAAGCGCAACATGGGTCGCGTGCGCGCCTTGCAGGATCTGCGCGCCGAACGCGCTGCCCAGATCAAACGGCAGGGCACAGCGGCCATGGCGTTGGAAGCCGGGCCAAAGTCGGGCCGCAAGGTGTTGGAAGCCAACGACATTTCCAAGTCATATGATGGCAAGACCATCCTTGCGCCATTCTCGCTCAAGGTACAACGCGGTGACCGCATCGCCTTTGTCGGGCCGAACGGCGTTGGCAAGACAACCCTTCTGAAGATGCTGATCGGTGACGTTGCGCCGGATACGGGAACCGTCATCCACGGCACCAATCTGGATGTCGCGGTGTTCGACCAGACACGGTCCAAGCTCGACCCCAACGCAAGTTTGTGGGACAGCCTGACCGATGATCCGGAGATGCGCGTGAGCGGCAAGGCGGATCAGGTCATGGTGCGGGGAACGCCCAAGCATGTCGTTGGGTATCTAAAGGAATTTCTGTTCGATGAGGCGCAAGCCCGTGCCCCGGTGCGGTCACTTTCGGGGGGTGAAAAGGCGCGGCTTCTCCTGGCCAAGATCATGGCGCATCCGTCAAACCTGCTGGTGCTTGACGAACCGACAAACGATCTCGACGTCGAAACGCTCGATCTGTTGCAGGATCTGCTGGGTCAATATGACGGCACGGTCCTGTTGGTCAGCCACGACCGTGACTTTCTGGACCGTGTGGCGGTGACCACCATCGCGATGGAAGGGGATGGCAAGGCCACGGTATATGCGGGCGGGTGGAGCGATTACCGCTCTCAGCGCGCACCGCAGGACGTGCCGCCTGTGTCCGACGCAAGGAAAAAAGCGGCTGCGCCGGCATCGAAACCGAAGCGCGCCGGGAAAAATGGGCTCTCCTTCACTGAAAAGCATCGGCTTGACGCCTTGCCAGCCGAGATCGAGCGGCTTGAGGCGGAGATGGCAAAGCTGCAAGAGTTGCTGTCCGATCCCGATATTTATTCTCGCGAACCGGTCAAGTTCCAGAAGGCGACCGAGGCGCTTGCGGAGCGGCAAGCCAAGCTGGCGGCCGCAGAAGAGGAATGGCTGCGCCTGGAGGAGAAAGCAGAAGCCTGACCGGGCGCCTTGCTTCGGTCGGGCGGCGACCTAGCCGACGCTCGACCACCGGTTTCGATCTGGTGCCAATGTCCGTGACGGCATTTGACCGGGCGTTCAAGACGGTGCCGGCGCATGTGAGTGGGCTCACCGATTAACACTGTTTTTCCATCAGGATGCCGGATCCGGCGCCGGATGGATCTACCGATGCGCTCGCGGGACCGGAGGGTGCGCATTCTAGCAAGGACCTTGCTGAGTTTCTGCTGCCGTACCAAGTTGTCGCTGTAGCGCATGACCCTGCTGTGCTCCTGCTTGCGGTTTTGCAAGCGGCCTATGATGCGGTGGCCAGAGCGTGCCGCATGTGCCCCGTAGGCTCTAGAGCGGTTTTGCAGGTACGCCGACGACCGTTGTGCCTGCAGCCACGTCGCGCGTCACCACAGCACCCGCGCCAATGATCGCTTCGGCTTCAATCGTCACACCCGGCATCACAAGGGCACCCGCACCGATCCAAACATTGGCGCCAATGGTGACAGGATGCGCGATCTCTATTCCCGCACGGCGCTGTACCGGGTCACGGTGATGATCTGCACAGATGATCTGCGCACCCGTTCCGATAAGGGTGCCGTCCCCGATCCGCACTGGCGCACTGTCGAGGATGACGCAGCCGCTGTTGATGAAAACCTCGGTGCCCAAATGTATATTGCGCCCGTAAGAACAGTGGAACGGGGCTTCAACCAGGCAGTTGGTGCCGGGATCTGCGAACAATCCGCGCAGCGGCGCGCTGAGCGTGCGGCGTTCGGACGGAGGGAGTTGGTTGTGCGCGTGCACAGCATTCAGCGCGACCATGCGCAGCGCCTCAAGCTCGTCATCAAGGCACGAATACCACGCGCCCGCCTCCATCTTTTCTCGTTCGGTTCCCATCACCGCATCCGCAGCGCGCCATCGAGGCGGATCACTTCGCCGTTCAGATACCCCATCTCGACAATAAACGCGGCAAGGCGCGCATATTCGTCGGGGTCACCCAGTCGCGCAGGGTTTGGCACATCAGCGGCCAATGCTGCCTGCACATCCTCGGGCAGTCCGGCCAGCATAGGCGTTTTGAAGATGCCCGGCGCGATGGTCATGACCCGCACGCCGGACGACGCCAGATCCCGCGCCATCGGCAGCGTCATGCCGACGACGCCGCCCTTTGATGCGGCGTATGCCGCTTGGCCCTTCTGTCCGTCAAAGGCGGCGATGGATGCGGTGTTGATAATCACGCCGCGACCGCCATCGGCGTCTGGCACATTGTCGGCCATCGCTGCCGCCGCCAGACGGGCGACGTTGAAGCTGCCAACAAGATTGATGTCGACAGTTTTTTGAAAGGCTGGCAGGGGGTGCGGACCGTCGCGGCCCACGGTCTTGATCCCAAGCGCGATACCCGCGCAGTTTATCGCAGCCGTGATGCCACCCATCTTGGATCGTGCCAGATCAATGGCAGCCGCGACAGAGCCTTCATCGGTCACATCCGTCTCTGCAAAATGTCCGCCGATCTCTTGTGCAACCTGCTGTCCGCGATTCGAATCGCGATCCAGCAACGTGACCTGTGCCCCGCGCGCCGCAAAATGACGCGCAGTGGCTTCCCCCAAACCAGAGGCGCCGCCGGTTACTACCGCCATGGTTGTGTCGAGTTTCATCGGCTCCTCCACTTTCCGAATATGAACGCGTGTTCATTTAAGCGGAATGAAGGCGCGCTTACAAGGTCGCCCTAGCCTTTGTGAATCCACCCGCCGCCAAAAATACGGCTGCTGTCACGATCATAAAAGACGCAGGCCTGGCCCGGTGACACACCCGCCTCGGCCGCGGCGAGTTCGACCGTCGCTTCGGTCGCACTGATGGGTCGGATCACAGCGTCGGTCGGCGGTCGGGTCGAGCGGACTTTGACGGCCACATGCCAGGCGTCGCGGCTATCGAATCGGTCGTCGCCAAGCCAGTTGACTTCGCGCACAGGAATGGTCCGAGTGGCCAACATATCTCTTGGTCCGACGATCACCTGACGATTTTCTGCGTCGAGTTTCACGACATACAAAGGATCAGCCAATCCGCCGATCCCAAGGCCTCGACGTTGCCCGATGGTATAGTTGATCACCCCGTCATGTTGCCCAAGCACTCGGCCGGTATGGTCCACGATGTCGCCGGGCGCCGCCGCCTCGGGGCGCAATTTGCGGATGACTGCTGCATAGTCGCCATTGGGCACGAAACAGATGTCCTGGCTGTCGGGCTTGTCCGCCACGCTCAACCCGTATTTCGCGGCGAGTGCACGGGTGTCGTCTTTCGAGGGCAGGTGGCCCAACGGAAAGCGCAAATAGTCCAGCTGCTCGGTAGTCGTCGAGAACAGGAAGTAGCTTTGATCGCGACCGGCGTCCGCAGCTGCGTGCAATTCTGCGCCGTGAACGCCGACTTTTCGCTGGATGTAATGGCCTGTTGCCATGCAGTCCGCTTCGAGATCCTTGGCTGTTTCAAGCAAATCCTTGAATTTCACCCGCTCGTTGCACCGTATGCAGGGTACGGGCGTCGCACCGCCCAGGTAGCTGTCGGCGAACTCATCTATGACGGCATCGCGGAACACGTTTTCGTAGTCCAAAACGTAATGGGGAAAATCCATTTCCTCGGCCACGCGGCGGGCGTCATGAATATCACGCCCTGCGCAACAGGCGCCCTTTTTCGCCAGCGCTGCACCGTGATCATACAGCTGCAAGGTGACGCCAACCACGTCATATCCCTGGCTTTTCAACTCGGCCGCCACAACGGAACTGTCGACGCCGCCGGACATGGCAACGACGACACGGGTGTCGGCGGGGGCTTTGTCAAAGCCCAATGAATTGAGCGGACCAGAGCGGTCAAGCATGGCATCTCTCCGAGGGAATTGGACGCATATATATGAAAATGCGAGATAGTCACAAGGCCCCGTTTAACTGCACATTAAATGCATCGCGTCACTGTCCGGACAACGCGATGAAAGAGCAGTGCAATGTATCTGAAAAAAGTTGATGGACCACGTGCGGTGACGTTGCCTGATGGGACGGTCCTCACACAGGCGGACCTGCCGCCAAATACGACCCGACGCTGGGTGGCTTCGCGCAAGGCGGCCGTGGTGCGTGGTGTTCTCTACGGATTGATATCGCAGGACGCCGCGCTTGAGCGGTATGGCCTGAGCGAAGAGGAATTCCACGAATGGGTCCGGGCGGTTTCCACGCACGGTGAAGACGCGCTGAAGGCAACGACCCTACAAAAATATAGACAACTTTAAGTTGTTAAGATAAGAACGCATCAAGGGTAACGTGTGGTTAACCTTTTCGGTTCACGTTTGGTTCAACACCTGAACACCCTCTGTGTGGAGACCAAAAAATGCGTGTGCTGCTTGTAGAAGACGATCCAACGACCTCCAAAAGCATCGAGCTGATGCTGACCCATGCCAACCTGAACGTCTATGCGACGGACCTGGGTGAGGAAGGGATCGACCTGGCCAAGCTGTATGACTATGACCTGATCCTCTTGGACCTCGATCTGCCGGACATGAACGGGCATGAAGTGCTGCGGCAATTGCGGCTTGCGCGCGTCGAAACGCCCATTTTGATCCTGTCGGGGGCAGACGACACGGAAAACAAGATCAAGGGCTTTGGGTTTGGTGCGGACGATTACCTGACCAAACCGTTCCACCGCGAGGAACTGGTGGCGCGCATCCACGCCATCATTCGCCGGTCTAAGGGACATTCGCAGTCGGTGATCGAGACCGGCGATATCTCCGTCAACCTTGATGCCAAGACGGTCAGCGTTGACAACAAGACGGTGCATCTGACGGGCAAGGAATACCAGATGCTCGAACTTCTGAGCCTGCGGAAGGGCACAACGCTGACCAAGGAGATGTTCCTCAACCATCTATATGGCGGGATGGACGAGCCGGAACTGAAAATCATCGACGTGTTCATTTGCAAGCTGCGCAAGAAACTCAGCAACGCAACCGGCGGGCAAAACTATATCGAGACAGTGTGGGGCCGCGGCTATGTTCTGCGGGATCCGGAACCTGCGCAGGCGGCCGAAGACCGCCCCATCGCCATAGGCGCCTAAATCTCCCCTTATCCATCTATTGGACGAAAGACCGACATGCGCTCGCCATGTCGGTCTTTTTTTCGTTTGAACCCATCGCGTTGCGATCAATGACTGGACCGTGCCTGTTGCGGCTTTTATCTCTTGGCCCAATACCGACAGGGGATGCGTCGTGACGGATATGATCGAAATTGATGCGTTGACCGAAGCGCAAGCCAAGAGCGAACTTGCCCGCCTGGCCAAAGCGCTGGCGCGCGCCAATACCGCCTATCACACAGAAGACGCGCCAGAGATCAGCGATGCAGCCTATGATGATCTCAAACGGCGCAACGCCGAGATCGAGGCGCGGTTTCCTCAGCTCAAACGCGACGACAGCCCAAGCGATCAGGTGGGCGCCCCGGTGGCTGATGGGTTTTCCAAGGTCACGCATGCCGTTGCCATGCTGTCGCTCGCCAACGCGTTTGACGATGAGGATGTCGGGGAATTCGACACCCGCATACGCAAATATCTGGGTCTGAAGGTCGACGCGCATCTGAACTACACGGCTGAGCCGAAAATCGACGGGCTTTCCCTGGCGCTGCGCTATGAGAATGGCACACTCATGCAGGCCGCTACCCGCGGTGACGGTGCGGTCGGAGAGAACGTGACAGCCAATGCGCGGACCATAGATGACATTCCCCACACGCTGACCGGCGCACCTGACATCCTCGAAGTGCGGGGCGAGGTTTACATGTCTCACCCCGATTTCGAAGCGCTGAACGCGCGTCAGGCCGAGGCGGGCCTCAAGACGTTTGCCAACCCGAGAAATGCCGCCGCCGGATCGCTGCGCCAGCTTGACGCAAACATCACCCGGTCGCGCCCGTTACGCTTTTTCGCCTATGCTTGGGGTGCGTTGTCAGATCCGCTGGCGGACACCCAGATGGGGGCCATCGAACGGCTTGATGCCCTTGGGTTCCAGACAAATCCGCTGACCAAATTGTGTGACGGCCCACAGGATATGATTGCCCACTACCGGCACATCGAACAGGAACGCGCGACGCTGGGATACGACATTGATGGCGTGGTCTACAAGGTGAACGACCTCGCGCTGCAATCCCGCCTTGGTTTCAGATCAACGACGCCCCGCTGGGCTGTGGCGCACAAGTTCCCTGCCGAACTCGCCTGGACGCGCCTTGATGCAATCGACATCCAGGTCGGTCGCACTGGCGCGCTCAGCCCGGTGGCACGGCTGACCCCGGTGACGGTGGGTGGCGTCGTGGTGTCGAACGCCACGCTGCACAACGAAGACTACATTGCCGGGCGCGACAATAAGGGGGGCGTCATTCGCAACGGAAAAGACATCCGGGTCGGTGACTGGGTGCAAGTGTATCGGGCAGGCGATGTGATCCCCAAAGTCGCTGATGTGGATTTGCAGAAACGGCCCGCCGACGCGGTCCCGTTCTTGTTTCCACAGCAGTGTCCGGAGTGCGGCTCTGACGCGATCAGGGAAGAGGGCGACGCTGTACGGCGATGCACAGGCGGGCTTATCTGCCCCGCACAAGCTGTTGAAAAGATGAAACATTTCGTAAGTCGCAGCGCCTTCGACATCGAAGGGCTCGGCGCCAAGCAGGTCGAGATGTTTTACCACGACGATCAACTGCCTATCCGGACTCCGGCCGATATCTTTACGTTGCGCGACCGCGATGCGCAAAACCTGACCAAGCTCGCCAACCGCGACGGGTGGGGCGAGACCAGCGCCGGCAATCTGTTTGACGCCATCGACGAGCGGCGCAAGGTGCCACTCGGACGGGTGATCTTTGCCCTAGGCATCCGGCATGTGGGCGAGGTGGCGGCGAATGATCTGGCCAGACATTACAGCACGTGGGACGCGTTCGCAGAGGCTGTTGACGCCGCGGGTTCTGCTGCAGAACGCCACCTGCAAGCAGATGCAGCAGAGGTTGCAGAACGCAAGGCCGCAGCAGAAGAAGGGCGCCGCGCGCGGATCAAACCCGTTCGGGATGCCGCCTGGTCTGACCTGTCGTATGACGCCCATGCCGCCTGGTCGAACTTGACCGGTATCGACGGCATCGGCGCGTCCGTGGCGACCGCCTTGATCACGACATTCCAGCAGGAGGCGGAGCGTCGCTCAATCAATGCGCTGGTATCGCGATTGGACATCGAGCCGGTAGAAGACACAGCCGATACGGACAGCCCCGTCGCTGGCAAGACGGTTGTCTTCACCGGTACGCTGGAAAAGATGACCCGCGCCGAAGCAAAAGCGCGGGCCGAAGCCCTGGGCGCCAAGGTGTCGGGATCGGTCAGCGCCAAGACCGACCTTCTGGTCGCGGGCCCAGGAGCGGGGTCGAAGGCCAAAAAGGCGGCCGATCTGGGGATTGAGACCATTGATGAAGACGGCTGGCTGGATCTGATCGGGACGACATGAGCCGACCGGAAATCCTTTTCCCGCTTTTTGCAGATCTCGAAACGCTCGAAGGTGTTGGCCCGAAAACAGCACAGAACCTGGGGCATCTTGGCGTGGAAACGCCCCGCGATATGCTGTTCACTCTGCCCCACACCGGTGTTGATCGCGCGCTGCGAGACACGGTTGAGGGCGCGCCGCTTCCTACGACGCTCACCGTTCGGGTGACGGTCGGCGCGCATCATCCGGCGCGCAACCGGGGCGGGGCGTACCGCATCCATGTGGAAGACGCCGAGACCAGTTTCCAACTCGTGTTTTTTCACGGGCGCAGCGACTATCTGAACAAGGTCTTGCCGACCGGCAGCACACGCGTGGTGTCCGGCAAGGTTGAGCTGTTTGATGGGATCGCCAACATGGTGCACCCGGATCATATTCTTGCCGTAGCCGACGCAGCCGACATTCCGGCCTTTGAGCCGGTCTATCCCCTCACAGCGGGTGTGACGCAGAAAACGATGTTCAAAGCGTCGCGGGCGGCGTTGACGCGCGTGCCTGCCATGGAGGAATGGATCGACAGCGCGCAATGTGCTCAAGCGGGTTGGCCTGATTTCGGGACGGCCATGCAGACCGTACACACGCCGCAATCGCAAAAGGATCTGTCGCCGGATTCCGCGGCACGGACCCGGCTTGCCTACGATGAGTTGATGGCGCACCAACTCACACTGGCGTTGGCGCGCGCGTCCGAACGGCAGGTCAAAGGGTTTGCATCGGTGGGCACCGACGTTTTGCGGGCCCGCGTGCGCGCGGCGTTGCCCTATGCCCCAACGGGTGCACAGGAACGGGCGATTGCTGAAATCAGCGAGGATATGACCGCCCCTGTACGCATGAACCGTCTGCTGCAGGGCGATGTGGGGGCCGGCAAGACGCTCGTGGCGTTTATGGCGCTGTTGATCGCTGTTGAGGCAGGTGGGCAGGGCGTAATGATGGCGCCAACGGAGATCCTCGCACGGCAGCATCTGGAGGGCCTGCAGCCTTTGGCGGAGGATGCCGGGGTTGTCTTAGAAATCCTAACCGGTCGCGACAAAGGCGCAGAGCGTCGCGCTAAACTGGCCGCGCTGGCGCGGGGCGACATTCAGATCCTGGTCGGGACACATGCGGTGTTCCAGGCCGATGTGAGCTTTGCGGATCTGCGGCTGGCCATCGTGGACGAACAGCACCGCTTTGGCGTGCGGCAACGCCTCGCCTTGGGCAAAAAGGGCGGCGCGGCGGACGTGCTAGTGATGACCGCAACACCAATCCCTAGGTCACTCGCGCTTGCGCAATATGGTGACATGGATGTGTCGGTGCTTGATGAGAAGCCACCCGGTCGTAAACCGATCAAGACCGCGATGGTCAGCAACGCGCGCATGGATGAAGTCGTCGCGCGCTTGCGCGCTGCGATGGATGATGGGCGGCAATGCTATTGGGTCTGTCCGCTTGTCGAGGAAAGCGAGGCCGTTGACCTGACCGCAGCCGAAGAGCGGTTCAAACGCCTGCGCGCGGTGCTTGGTGACGACCGTGTCGGACTGGTGCATGGGCAGATGCCCCCGGCGGACAAAGACGCGGCAATGGCAAAGTTCCAGGCGGGAGAAACGGGCGTTCTGGTGGCAACCACCGTGATAGAGGTGGGCGTGAACGTGCCCAATGCGACCATCATGGTGATCGAGAGGGCAGAGACATTTGGCCTCGCGCAGTTGCACCAGTTGCGCGGGCGTGTGGGGCGGGGTGAGGCAGCGTCGACCTGTCTGCTGCTCTATCAGGCGCCACTGTCTGATGCGGGGCAAAAGCGGCTCGAAGTGTTGCGCGAGACCGAGGATGGATTTCGGATTGCCGAGACGGATTTGCAGATGCGCGGATATGGCGACTTGATTGGAACGGCGCAATCCGGCGTGCCTAGGTTTCAGGTGGCCGACATGGAACGCCAGGCGGGTTTGATGGCGGTGGCACAGTCAGATGCGCGCAAACTGCTGGCTGAAGATCCGGGTCTTTTGTCCCCGCGGGGACAAGCCGCGCGTATCCTGCTGTGGCTTATGCGGCAGGATGAAGCGATCCGTTTGATATCAGTTGGTTAGTCGCGGTTGTTCCGAAAAGTTCGCAAATGTTCTTAAAAAGTTCTTTACCAATGGTTAAGAATGTGAGAACAAAGAAGCAACTCGAAGACGGAGATGCTGACATGACCACGCTGCGACACATCAAAGACATCGCCACCCGCGCCGAAGCCACCTTGCTTCAGGACGCCGTAGGAGTCGCTGCTCTGGCTGTGATGCTGGTGGTTGGTCTGCACCTTCCCGCTTTGATCTGAGTTCTGCCTGCGATCTTGCTTGATCCCATACCGCACCCGTCCCAGGTGCTTTCACATGCGGTTCATCGGCTCTGCCTGCCGAATGAGACGCCCCTGTTTGCCGCAGGGTCCATGGATCTGTCCCACGCAAGAGACGCTTTCCTCGCGCCGCCATCCGCCCGGATGTGCGGCGCTTTTTTTAGAACGTGTAGGCGAGGCGCAAACCGCCCCAGTGGCGGCCACGGACAAAGATGGGCGCTGACAAATCCTTCATCATCTTGAATGTGCCGCCGCCCATGTCCCTCCGATAGACCTGCAAAAGAAACGGTGCCGTATTGCGCCCGGCCTTTAATCCTACGCGGTCATCAAAGATGCGTCTGTTCCGGCAGTTCGCGGTATTCCATACTTCGTCATCAGACTGCGGGCGCGAAAACTTTTTGTTGTGCGTTGGCAAGTATCCGTTGATGTCCACTGCGGCACAGAACACAACCCTCTCGTCAAAGTTGAGCGCGGGTTCCTGGATTGGCGGCAGAATACGGTCCAGAGCGTCATTGTAAGAGGTCGCGACCTGCGGGGGCCGGGTGCCGGGCAGGGTGATATAGGTGCGGTCGAACAACGACGCTTCAGATAGATGACCCTCTGCAAGGAGATGTTCAAAGGCATCAGCCACGGCAACCGAACGGCGCCGTACATCCTCAATGAAAGGCGCATCTTCTGTCATGCCCCCGAGGGCTGCGCTTGACTGCACGATCTCTTCGGATGTGTCGACCATGCGCTCAATCCGCCCATGTGCCTCGACAATTCCGTCGGATGTTTGTGCCACGCTCTGCCCGATATTGTGCATGTTGGGCCCGAAGGCCGCGATGGCCTGTTGCACTTGTGCCGAATGTTCGGCGATGCGCGCCGCCTCGCCCCTGGTGTCGTTCACTGACTGTTCCATCCGAGCGAGCGCGCGGTCCGTTTCCGTGCTTTGCGCAATCACATCCATGGCCTGTTCGGCCACATCGGTCGCTTCGGTTCCAAGCGCCGCGATCCAATGCGTCAGCGTTTCGATATTGGCCGAGATTTCGGCGGCAGCACTTTTGGTTTTTTGCGAAAGCTCATTTATGGCTTCGGCCACGACGGCAAAGCCACGGCCTGCATCACCGGCGCGGGCTGCTTCGATTTTCGCGTTGATGGCCAACGTGTTGACCTGCATCGAAATGGCGGCGATCTGGCTGTTATTGGTTTTGACGGCAGCCAAAGTTTTGCCAACCGTGTCGCTGCGGTCCGACAGATCCTGCACCCAGGCCGCGACATCGCGCGAGCGGCTGCCTAAGTCACGCATCATTTCAACGGACTGACCAACCTCGGCTTGTGTGCGGGCAACACTTTGAACCAGGTCCGTCGCCGCGGCCTCAACGGCGTCATTGGCCGTTTCAATGTCGGCGGCACTCCCGGACAGAACCTCAAGCGCGGTGCGCTGGTCTTGCGCTTGCCGTTCGATCATGTCGAGAAAACCGGCGAGGTCCACGATCTCGTAGCCCAAGGTCGACGAAGACCGCGCAAGGTCGTTTAATCGGGGCACCTCAGGAAAATCTGGCTGAGCGGTCATGTCTGGCAGAACCTGCGGCAATTACAGAATGCCACAGGGCTAAACGCGAATCGTTCAAAATTTCCTAAGCTGACCTGTCAGGCGCAGTTGGACCGTTCGGCCTGTTCCATCGCCTCTGCCGTCGCTTCGATGCTGAGCAGGATGGAGGCGTGCCTGTTTTTGTAGTCGCGCGCCGGTTCGAGCACTTCGAACGCGTCGAACGGGGCAGGGGGTACCGGGCCGCTTGATTTGAGCATGGCACGCAGCGCGTCCCGCCCGTTTTCCACATCGTCGAGGGTCAGCCCAATCACGGCCCCGCCCGTCACAGCCGCCGCCGCCTGACCCAAGGCGCAGGCTTTGACGTCCTGTCCAAAGTTCGTGATCCGGCCATTCTCAACCTGCACATCGACGGTCACCGTAGATCCGCACAGGGGCGAACGTTTCTTGACCGTCGCATGCGGCGCATTGAGGCGCGCATGATGCGGGATGTCTGCCGCAAGTCCAAGGATGCGGTTGGAATAGAGTTTTATCAGGTCCGTATCGGCGGGCATGTCCCCTCCGCACTGGTGTTGCGTTCCGTTTCGACATACTTAATCGGCCTGATCTCAGATGCAAAAGGTTTTGCCATGTCGGCCTTTGATCCCAGCAGCTTGACGTATAACGAACAGGGCTTGATCCCTGCGATCGCCCAGGATGCGACCAGCAACAAGGTGCTGATGATGGCGTGGATGAACGCCGAAGCGTTGGCCCGAACACTGCAGACAGGCCGTGTGACCTATTGGTCGCGGTCACGCCAAGCGTTTTGGGTCAAGGGGGACACGTCCGGCCATGTGCAGGAACTCGTGTCACTGCGTGTGGATTGCGATCGCGACTGCATATTGATGTTGGTGCATCAAACCGGGGCTGCCTGCCACACCGGGCGCCGGACTTGCTTTTACACCGATGTGACAGACGGGACCGAAGTCGAGTTGATGGCGCCGATGGTTTAGGGGGCTGTCGGCCCCCTCGGCGCGGTGCGCCTCACCCCCCGAGGATTTTTTTCAAACAGGGAAGGCAGGCCGACCATCGCCCGGATGTCTTCGGGTGTCGCCCCGTCTGCTCGGTATTTCGCAATGGCGCGGGCGTCATCGCGTTTGGCGAGGCGTTTGCCCGCGTCGTCACGGATCAGCCGGTGATGGTGATAGATAGGCGTCGGCAGGTCGAGCAGGCGTTGAAGAACGACTTGCAAAGGCGTGGTGTCGAACAGATCCGCACCGCGGATGACATGGGTGATGCCCTGGCCCGCATCGTCGATCACGGCGGCCAGGACGTAGGACACTGTCTCGATTTCCTTGCGTCCCAGCACAGCATCGCCGGTCAGGTGCAGCAGCGTATCGGGGTCAATGACTTCAGATCCCTTGTGGAGCGGGCCCGTCTCTTCAAAGGACAGCGGCGCATCCAAACGTGTGATCGCGCGTGCCATGTTCAGTCGCAGTGCATCACCGGGCTTGCGAGAGGACATCTCGCGGTGGCGACATATGCCAGGGTAGACGGGCGGCGTTGTCACGCCTTCCTGCGGCGCAGACAGCGCCGCGCGAATGTCGCTGCGCCGACACGAACAGGGGTAGACCAAACCGTCCGCCGCCAATTGCATCAGCGCGCTGTTGTAACGCGCCAGATGCTCGGACTGGCGCAGCACCGGCGTCGCCCAAATCAAACCGAGCCACCTCAGATCGTCGTAAATCTGTTCTTCCCAGGCCATGCGCGCCCGGCTGGTGTCCGTGTCTTCGATGCGCAGCAGGAAGGTGCCCTGAGCATCCCGCGCCATATCGTGGGCGAGGAGTGCGGAGTAGGCGTGCCCCAGATGCAATGGCCCCGTCGGTGACGGCGCAAAGCGCGTGACGAAAGTCATGCCTTCACGAGAACGTAGACGTTTGATTTCAAACCAATTCCCGGCAGATGATCGCCATGTTCCTTGAACACAAGGCGCGCAGCACCGCAATCCGTCCACTCGGCGATGCCGCCCTCGTTTGCAGGGTCTTCGAGCGCATGATCGTTGAAGGAAAAGACCAGCTTGCCCGACCGCGGCAGCGCCCGCATCAACAGATGCAGGACGTCGATGGGCGCAGCGCCTGCGCCGATTACGCCGATAGCGGCCATGGCGGCATAGTCGGTGCGCGGCAAGGCGCCGCCTGCTTCGATCCGGTCCAGCTTGCGGTACACGCCCTTGGTTCCGGCGCCTTCCAGCATTTCGCTGGACAGGTCGACACCGTCGATCACCTCGAACCCAACGCGTTTCAAGGCAAGTCCTGACAGCCCTGTGCCGCAGCCAAAATCCAACACGGGCGCCGCCAGATCGTCAACATGCGCCTTGAGCGCTTCGGCGCATCGGAGGGGCGTGGCGTATCCGTTTTCCGCCACTTCGGCGTCGTAGCTTGCGGCCCAATCGTCATAGAGGGTGCGGGTCGATGATGCGTCGCGGGCGCGGTAGGCCTTGTCCAGAAATCCAGTCATGCCAGAACAGTAGCGGGCCTGGTGGCTGCGCGTCTAGGCCGCAACCGCCTGCGGGGCCAGCCAGCTGAGCCAATCTGCTTTCGCCCGGTCGGTATACGCTTTGTAGCGGTCCTTGCGCCCCCGGCGCCCGCCTCGCAGCCCCTCGACCGGGGGGAACAGGCCGAAATTCACGTTCATCGGCTGAAAGGTCTTGGCCTCGGCCCCGCCCGTGATGTGCGTGATCAGGGCGCCCATCGCAGTGGTGTTGGGTGGCATGTCAAGCGGACTGTTCAGGAGTTCAGCGGCTGCCGCACGTCCTGCCAATAGACCCATGGCGGCGGACTCAACATAACCCTCGACCCCGGTGATCTGCCCGGCAAAGCGAATATTCGGACGCGATTTCAGCCGCAAGTCCGCCGTCAGCAACGTCGGAGCGTTCAGGAACGTGTTGCGGTGAATGCCGCCAAGCCGGGCAAAGCGTGCCTCTTCAAGTCCGGGAATGGATTTGAAAACATCGGCTTGGGCGCCATACTTCATCTTGGTCTGGAAGCCGACGATGTTGTAGAGCGTGCCCAGCTTGTTGTCGCGCCGCAATTGAACGACGGCGTATGGCTTGACGTCAGGTTGGTGCGGGTTGGTCAGACCAACGGGTTTCATCGGACCGTGACGCAGGGTTTCGCGGCCGCGCTCGGCCATCACCTCAATGGGCAGGCAGCCATCGAAATAGCCCGCGGTTTCACCCTCGTGAAATTCGGTTTTGTCCGCAGCCAGCAGCGCGTCGATGAAGACCTCGTATTGCGCTTTGTTCATCGGGCAATTTAGGTAGGCGGTACGCTCTTCTTGTGTCTCGCCCTTGTCATAGCGCGACTGCATCCAGGCCTTTTCCATATTGATCGAGTCGAAATAGACGATAGGCGCGATGGCGTCGAAAAAGGCGAGCGCTTCGGCTCCGGTTTCCTCGGCAATGGCCGCCCCCAAAGCGGATGACGTCAATGGACCCGTCGCGATGATCCATTGGCCATCTTCGGGCAGGGCGGTGATTTCGCCGTATTCGACGGAAATGTTCGGATGCGCGATGAGGGCATCGGTCACCGATTGGGCAAAAGGGTCTCGGTCTACGGCAAGCGCACCACCCGCTGGCAGACGGTGCTTGTCAGCGGTCTGCATGATCAGGCCGTTGGCCTGCCGCATTTCCCAGTGCAGGAGGCCGACGGCGTTCTGTTCGCTGTCATCTGACCGGAATGAATTCGAACAGACCATCTCGCCCAAGAGACCTGTCTGATGCGCGAATGTGCCGACGTTGGGCCGCATCTCGTGAATCACGACCTGCACACCCATGTGAGCGGCCTGCCAAGCGGCTTCGGACCCGGCCATGCCGCCGCCCACGATATGAAGTTTTTCTGCCATGCGGCGGATGTAGGGCAAGCCGCTTGTCCGCGCAATGGCATGAACTGATCTGGATCAACGCGACCGCATCAGGTGCTGCTAATTCCGTAGTATTATTCAAACAAGGACTGACTGACGATGACTGCGAAGACTGCTCTGATGATTGTGGCTCTGATCTGTGTGGCTGCATGTGGCGAACCTGACACCTATCCCATTTCCGGGCAGGCGTGCTCACCAGATGATCCGGTTCAGGACTTGCAAGTGGATATGTGCGCGCCAACGCCGTAAATGCGCGCTCAACGCTCGGGCAGTGAGAGTATAAATAGGGGGGCTTTTGGGGTCGCCGCTGCGGGGATGGTCGGTCAGAGAGAGGCTGACCTGGAGGGACCTTCCGCACACGGCGACCCAAAATCGTCATCGGTGTGTTAACCGTGTCCAATTTGTGCCTTATTTGCGCCCAAATTCCTAGGGCTGATCCGGAAATAGTCGGTTGACGTTTTGGAAACAACCAAAAGTCGCTTCGGATTTTAGCGATCTACTGTGACCAATCTGGTGGGCGTTTTTCAATGAACGCGTCGATGCCTTCGACCGTGTCAGGGTTCAGCATGTTGGTCACCATCACCTCACCCGTATAGGCGTAGGCCTGCGCCACCGGCATTTGCAGTTGTTCATAGAATGCCTGTTTGCCGATCTTGACCGCGCTGCCCAACTTGGACGCGATGCGATCGGCCAGATCTTGCGCTGATTTGGCCAGCTTCTCCTGTGGCACGGCATGGTTCACAAGCCCAAGCTCGACCGCACGATTCGCTTCGATGAAATCGCCCGTTGTCAGCATTTCAAAAGCCTGCTTTCGTGGGATGTTCCGGCTGAGCGCCACCATCGGGGTCGAGCAGAAGAGGCCGATGTTCACACCGTTCACGCCAAACCGCGTGCCATGGGCAGCGACGGCAAGATCGCAGGTGGCCACAAGCTGGCAACCGGCAGCCGTTGCGATGCCGTGGACCTGGGCAATGACAGGCTGGGGCATGGACTGCACGCGCGCCATCATCGCGGCACAGCGGTCAAAAAGGTCCTTGAAGTAAGCCGCACCGCCATCAGCGGCCTGCCGGCCGGCTGTCATCTGCTTGAGGTCATGGCCCGCACAGAATGCCTTGCCCGCGCCCGACAGGATGACCGCGCGCACCGCGTTGTCTTGTGCCACGTCATCGAGTGCGCCGTGCAGCTCTGCGATCATCTCGTCCGACAGCGCATTCAACCGGTCCGGCGCGTTCAAGCGCAGATGCGCCACTGCGCCCGTGACCTCACGTTCCAGAATTGCCATCTTGCCCTCCCATCGCTTTGCGGCTCACCCTAGGGCAGGGACAGGGGAAGGAAAAGCATGGCCGTTGTAATGACCGCGCCCGAGATGAACGCGTTTTTGCAGAAGGTGTTTCTGGAAGTTGCTGGCGAATTTCACGTCGACGAGGTGACGGAGGAGGGGGTTGTCCTCCGCCTCCTGGTCTCGGACCGGCATCTGCGACCGGGTGGCACGATCTCTGGTCCCGCGATGTTTTCGCTGGCGGACGTGACAGCCTATATGGTGACGCTGGCGCATATCGGGCCGCGCGCGCTGGCCGTCACAACCAACTGTTCGATTGATTTCATGCGCAAACCAAGGTCCGGCGTTGATCTGATCGCGCATGGGCGTTTGCTTAAGCTGGGCAAGCAATTGTCGGTCACGGACACATTGCTGTTTTCCGAAGGTGACGACAAGCCGGTGGCCCGCGCCAGCCTGACTTACGCCATCCCGCCGCAGGGTGTTGATTTACCTGACTGAAAAAATGGCCGAGCCAGGGACGCCCCTAAACTCGGCCATAGGAAGAGGTCTGGCAGACGCCACGGGGATGTCACATCCGCCAGAACACACGCCGAGCTTCGTAGTCAGCGTCGGCCTGTGTCAGCCCAATGTCGCGCAGAAGGTGTGGGTCCAGATTGCGCAAGGACAACCGTGTTCTGCGGCGCATGGCCCATTTCGACAGCACCACGGCAATTCGGAGCGCAAGGACCGAGGCAGCCGGAATGCGGTTTTGCGCAGTCAGGTAGGCCAGGTGCGAAGCGGGCGATTGCATGTGATGTGCCATGGGAATCTCCTAAATTGTATTGACACAATATGGCATCATTGCCATGAGTAAGTGATACAATGCGGACTCAGATAACGCTACGGAAACATTGTAATGGATACAATTTGGTCGCCAGAGCTGTTGGATGGGCAAGGGCCGAAGTACAAGGCGGTGATGCAGGCGATCCGCCAGCGCATCTCGGATCATGATCTGACGCCGGGGGACAAACTGCCGCCGGTGCGTGATCTCGCCTGGAGCCTGGGGATCACGCCCGGCACGGTGGCGCGTGCTTACACGCTTCTGACGGATGACGGAACGTTGATGGCGGAGGTCGGGCGCGGCACCTTTGTCGCGCAACCCGATGAAAAGGGGCCGCTTTACGCGGATATCCCGATTGAGGTGGACAGCACCCCTCACAATTCCGAAGCCCAAACCTGGAATGTGAACCTGTTTTCGCCGCATTTGCCGAGTGTTGGTCAGGCGACCCTGATCCGCAGGTTGCTGGCGGAAGTGGCCCAAGACCCACCTTCCGGCATGATGCACTACCCGACGCGCGCGGGCAGCGGGCCCGCACGCACAGCGGCTGCGGCATGGATCGCCGGGGCTCCGATCGGGTCGTTCGGGCCTGATGACATCGTGCTCGCAAATGGCGGGCAGAATGCGATTTTGTTGGTGTTTCAGGCACTTCTCAAAGGGCGTCGACCGGCGATCCTGGTCGAGGACCTGGCCTATCCCGGCTTTCGACGAGCGGCAGAACTGCTGCGCGCCGACGTCATCCCGGTCGAGATGGACAGCCAAGGCGTCATTCCCGACGCGCTGGAAGCCACGGCCAAGGCGCATGACGCACAAATCTTCTGCACCTCGCCCGAAGTGCACAATCCAACCTGTGGATTCACCCCGGTCGACCGGCGCGAAGCATTGGCGGAAGTTGCGAAACGGCAAGACCTGCAGATCCTTGAGGATGATTGTTACAGGTTGGGGCAGGCGCAGGCGCCCAGCTACCGGATGATTGTACCAGAACGCACTTGGTACATTTCCTCGATCTCGAAATCCATTACACCAGCGCTGCGACTTGGTATTGCCGTGACGCCCAAGGGGCGGGCCAATGTCCTCAGACGGACGGCGGAGTATTCATTCTTTGGCCTCGCGACACCCATGACGGACCTTTTTGCAGCGCTGCTCGTCCACCGCGACCTGCCGGATCTGATGGCAGACGCGCGCAAGGGTATCGGCACCTATGTCCAGCGGGCGGTCAACATCCTGGGCGGCTACGATATCATCTGGCGCAAGGATGTGCCGTTCTTGTGGTTGCATCTGCCCGAAGGTTGGCGCGCCGGGGCCTTTGTGCAGGCCGCCGCGCAACAGGGGGTCGGCATCCGGGCGGCTGAGGATTACGCCTGCCGCGATGCGCGCACCCCGCATGCCGTCCGCATTGCGGTGAACGCAGGCGTTAGCCTTCAATCCTTTGAGGCGGCCATCGAAAGACTGCGTGATCTGCTGGACAATCCGCCGGACCAGATCGGCGTCTAGAGCAAGCCACCGGCGCCCCAAGCGAGGCCAAACGCGATGGTCAGAACAGACAAAACAGCCGCGTAACCCGCTAGCTTCCCCCAAGAAAACGGACGCTCGCCATAGGTGCGCCCCTGCATTCCGCAGACCACAACCTTCATCGCTTCGCCCTTGTACTGGTAGTGCAGGATCCACACTGGCAACAGGATGCGGCGGTACCGGATCCCGGTCGTGTCCGAGGAATAACGGACATCATGCACGCCGCTCTTGTTCACATGCCCCTTGATCCTGTTGCGGATCAGCAAGTCCTTGTCGTCGGCGTTGGCTTCCAGCCCTTCGGCCACCGACTGGTGGTGGCGTTCCGCGCCGAACCCGGCCAGATAGCCGGGCCGGTAAGGGCGCAGGCGCCGTGGATCGAAGTCATGCAGGATTCCGTCGCGGATCAGCGGTGTGACATGGGGCGAGGCTGGGACCAAAAGATCGTCAAACTGGATGCGGAATGCGCCAGATGTCCGACGTGTCACGCTGCGTTTGTTGCGCCGCACGGTGTACTTTGCCCAATAGCTAACAGCCTCCTCGCTGTCGAAGGTCCAGAACGGGACATAGATACCGGCAACGCGCGCTTTTGACACGACGGCCTTCAGGTCCGACGGTGCGGCCCATCGCTGTGCAACCCAATCGAGTGCGGCCACCTGCGCGTCGCGTTCGGGCACACGAAAGGGGATCAGGGCCTTGGTCCGGTATCCGGTATCGCTTGTGGCCAGCACCACCGGCCCGTCGCAATAGGCGCAGCGTTCAGACAGTGCCTGGCCCACAAACACCACGTCACCGCCGCAGGTCTGGCAATGATGCACGCGGGTTTCTTCGAGAACAGGCGGGTCTGTGTCCGGTCCGTCGGGATCAAAATCATATTCCCGCGCGGCCTGCGCGTCATCGTCGGTTTCCAGCCCATACCGGGTGGCACAACTGGTGCAAACGAGCGCCTGTTGTGCGGGGTCATACACACACTGGCCCGCGCAATTGGTGCACTGGAGTTCGGACTGGGCGGCGCTCAGGTCGTCCATCAGTCGGACTCCATGATCGCCATCGCGATCTCTAGTAGAATGCGCAGACGCAACCACCCCCGGTCAATCGCCGCGTCAAGATCGCCATTAACGGCCCAATCGCCAAATATCGTTGCGATAAACCACGTTGTCATCAGCCAGAAGGCCACCATCGACCAGCCGCGCAGCGACCGAAGCCACCCGGCAGAGCCGTGCTTGAGCTCATGCTTGGCCTCGTAGACGACGATCAGTTTGCGCATCGCCGGCACCCCAATGGCGGTGGCAATGACCAGCAATGCCAGCGTCGCGAGGGCAGGGGCGGCCAATCCGGTCAGCATCGGGTCCAAATTCCCTGCTGATTTTTGGGGTAAAATAATACCGTATTTTCAAGCATCTGTTTTTGCTTCATAAAAACCAAAATGTCGGAGTTGACGCGCCTTTGCCCTGCTGTATAACCGCGCAATCCGAATTTCCACCCTTCAAGGGACGAAGCGCAATGAAAACCTACACCGCAACACCTGCGGACATCGACAAGAAATGGATCCTGATCGACGCCGAGGGCGTTGTTCTTGGCCGTCTCGCCTCGATCGTCGCCATGCGTCTGCGTGGCAAGCACAAGCCGTCGTTCACACCGCACATGGATTGTGGCGACAACGTGATCATCATCAACGCCGACAAGGTGCAACTGACGGGCAACAAGCGTCAGGAGCATCACTACTGGCACACCGGCCACCCGGGCGGGATTAAGTCGCGGACCAAGGAACAGATCCTTGAGGGCGCACATCCCGAACGCGTGGTAACGCTGGCCGTCAAGCGGATGCTGCCCGGCAACCGTCTGAGCCGCCAGATCATGACCAACCTGCGTGTCTATGCTGGGGCCGAGCACCCGCACGAGGCACAAAGCCCCGAAGTTCTGGACGTGAAGTCCATGAACAAGAAAAACACGCGGAGCTAAGAGACATGGCTGACGAAATCAACACACTCGAAGACCTGCAAGCTGTGGCTGGCGACGCCGCCCCGGCCGAGGTTGACCTGACGCCCCGCGAGCCCGTTCGTGACGAGTTCGGTCGGTCCTACGCGACCGGCAAGCGGAAGGATGCGGTTGCCCGCGTCTGGATCAAGCCCGGTTCGGGCAAGGTCACCGTGAACGGCAAGGAAATGAACGCCTACTTCGCACGCCCCGTGCTGCAGATGATCCTGCGCCAGCCCTTCCAGGTGGCCGGTGTCGAGGACCAGTTCGACGTGACCGCGACGGTCAAAGGTGGCGGTCTGTCCGGTCAGGCCGGTGCGGTCAAGCACGGCATCTCGAAAGCGCTGCAACTCTACGATCCCGCCCTGCGCGGTGCACTGAAAGCAGCAGGCTTCCTGACCCGCGACAGCCGTGTGGTCGAGCGTAAGAAATACGGTAAGGCCAAGGCGCGGAAGAGCTTCCAGTTCTCCAAGCGTTAAGCTTTCAACCGAACAAAATGCAAAGGCCGCCCGTTTGGGCGGCCTTTTTCGTTGGTGTCAACGCAATCAGATCAGCGCGCGGCCTTTCACGTCTCCGTTCCCTCGGAACAGGAAGAACAGGCCACCGGCGAGCAACATGCCCTGGAATTGCCACCCCACAAAGGAGCCGAAATAGAGCATGACGATCACGCCTGCGACCACGATCGAGATGGCAAGGCCACCCAGCCGTGTCAGCAGGTCTGTCGCCCAGTTGTTGCGGATCAAACCGCCCAACAGGATCGCGATCCCGCCCGCAATCTCCGCCAATGCGGCGAGGGCGAACAGGTCCGTTGGCAGGCCATACCCTTCGGCCTGCACGGCCAGGTCCGGCAGTTTGAACGTGCCTTGTTCGATGATGATGGCCGCGAGCGGCAAACGCAGAAACCAGTCTGCGCTGCGGATCGTCGGGATGCGTTGCGCCGAGGCTTCGGCGGTATCAAGTAGTGCCATAGTCTCTTCTCCTGCATTGGGTCACGTTGGCTGTTGCATGCGCACGGAGGCAGCGGCCAACCGGATGCGTAGGGAGGTAGAGGGCAGGAAAAACAGGGCCACGCGGTGGAAACCATGTCGCAGAATGGCAATACGTCGTGGTGTGCCTAGATCCGCTGGGTCACCCATCGGGGTCGCACCACCACGCGCCCTTGCGGATCCTGGCCCAGCCGGAGCGTTGCGTCCCGCAGCATGGCGATCCCGTCTTCGGAGTTTTTGGGCAAGTTCTGAGCCGGGATAGGCGCGCCAACGCGGATGCGAAACGGCTGCGTGTTCTTGTTCAACGTCTCATGAAAGAGCGTGATGTCCCGCAAGGTCGGATGGATCAGGTCTAGCAGATAAAACAGCGTAGAGTTGCTGGCCTCGATATGGATTGGGATGACCGGCATATCGAATTTCCGTGCGATCATCGCCGCCGACGCCATCCAGGGCCGTTCATACAGCCGCAATCCCCGTCGTTTTGCCAAACGCCCCGATGGAAAGATTACGCCAATCCGATCTTGTGCCACGGCTGCGCGGGTGTAGGACATCGTTTCACGCGTCTTGCCGTGGCACCTTTTGTCCTGGCGCCATTCGACCGGCGCGATCATGTCCGACATTTGCGGCAGCACCCGCAGAATGTCGGCATTGGCGTAAAAGAACAGATCAGGCCGGATCGGCGCCAGCAGGTGGTGCAGCATGATCCCGTCGGCAATGCCCGTGGGGTGGTTGGCCACAACGATGGCCGGACCTTTGCGCGGCACATGGTGCAGGCCTGACACGTGCACATCCTGCGCTAGTAGTTCACCCACATGATGCATGAGGCTGCCCGCCGACTGGTCCTTGAGCACGGTGGCCAGGTCGATGGTCTGATCGTAGCTGAGCAGCGACATGAAGGTGCGGCGGGCAAAGCGACTGACGGTGCCCGGGCGGAAAAGCCACGGGGCGCGTTCTGCGACTAGCGGGTCCAGGCGCTCTTTCATGCGGGCCTTTGACACCGGATCCGCAACAAAAGCATGACAGAAGTACAAACTTAATGTGTCAGGCAAAAGCTGGCCGATATTGACACGCGCCCTTCGCGCCCACCCGCCGACACGTGCGCGTAGCTTCATATTCTTGTGCGATACAGCACGCGCCCACCCAAAACGTGTGATCGGCAAAGCCTCAAAGACGCTGCATTGCGCAACACATGACCGGAATCGTCCGTTCAGACGGTTCGCTTTTCTTGAATCAGCACCATACGGCACTTATCGTACGAGTGATTTTGAAGGTAATTTTGAATGCCAAGCAGCACTTTTGAGCGATATGGCGGCTTTTCCGCAGTCAGCCGTGTGGTGATGACCTTTTACGAACTCGTGCTCGACAGCGATGAGGTCGGCCATCATTTCGACGACATCGACATGCCGCGCCTGATCGACCATCAGACCAAGTTCATCTCGTCCCTGATGGGTGGTCCATCGGCAATGTCGGACGACCGGTTGAAAGCGGTGCATCAGACCGTGCCGATCACCGACGCCGACTTTGACGAGATTGGCAAACTTCTCGCGGAAGCGATGGCCAAACACGGTATGTCAGAGGGCGACATCAGCCAGGTCGTGGCATCGGTCGAGAGCAAGCGACCACTGATCGTGAACAGGGCAACCGCATGAGCATTGCCGCGCTCAGCACGATCAACGAACACCTTCTCAAATCCATTGGCGTGGGGATCGCCATTCTTCGGTACTCCGACCTCACCATCTATTTCCACAACGCCGCTATCGCAGAATGGTTCGGCGACCCGTCCACCAGCGACAGCGTGGCCGAAAGCATTGCAAGCCTCAAAGATGTTGCGCGCGATGCCCTGGAAAGCACCGGACGCTTTGACGGTGAAGTGCAGATCAAGCCCAAGCGGCGTACGCTGGTGATCACGGTATCGCTGACCCTGGCTGAGATCGAAGGCGAAAAGATGGTCGTGGCCGAGTGCCAGAACGTCACCCGCATGCGCGAGCTTGAGCAGATGATCGAAAGCTATTCGAACATGGTCGAGCGGAACACACGCGCGCTGGAGCGTGAAAAAGAGCGTGTTGAGCGGCTGCTTCTCAACCTGATGCCGCGATCCGTTTATGAAGAGTACAAGACCTTTGGCGTGGTCACACCGCAGCTTTATCGCAACGTGTCCGTGCTGATGCTCGACTTTGTCGGGTTTACGAATTTTGCAGAGGAAAACGACCCGACCGTGACCTTGGGCGAGTTGAACGATGTGTTTACCGCCTTTGACCGGATCTCTGAACAATTCGGGGTGGAGCGGATCAAGACCATCGGGGATGCCTATCTGGCCGTGTCGGGCATGCCCGAACCCGCCTCGGATCACGCGACGGCTGTTGCAAATTGTGCCGTCCGGTTCCTGCGCTACCTCGAACGGCGCAATCAAAGCCACAAGTACAAATGGCAGGCGCGCATTGGCCTCGGGACGGGGGCGGCGGTCGGATCGGTCGTTGGGGTGCAGAAATATGTCTATGACGTGTTTGGCCCATCCGTGAACATGGCTGCGCGGCTTCAGGTCTTTGCCCATCCGATGAAGATTGTGGCGCCCACTTCGATGAAGTTTGATCTGATCGACAGCTTTCAGGTGGACGACATCGGCAGCTACACGATCAAGGGGCTGGGCTCGGTCGAACTGATGAATGTCGAAGGCAATCTGAGCGTGGCGCGCTAGCCGTCGCCCGGAATAAGCCCCAGACCCCGCAAATAGATACCAATCCCGGTTTCAAGCAGATCCTCGGGCGGAAAGGGAGAGGCCTTGCCCGGTGAGTTCCGCGCAAACAGCTCGACCACCCCATGGCTCATGGCCCATATGTGGGCGGAAAACATCGAGGCAGGTGGGCGTTTGTCTGCGGGGATATGCTGCGACAGATCTCCGGCGGCTTTTTCCAGCACGGTATTCGCGCGGTTCACCACATCGGCCAGTTCCGGCGTACGGTTGGTCGAAATCCCGCTTTCAAACATCGCTATGTAGTGACCGGGAAACCGGCGGGCAAAGGCGAGATAGGCGCGCCCGGTCGCTTCAAACGCGGCCAGGGCCGAGGGTTGCCCGGATTCGTACGCATGCTCCATCAAATCGGCAAAGATGCCATAGCCCTGCCGTGCACATTCGGCGATCAGATCCTCGCGGCCTTCGTAATGGCGATAGACGGCCGCAGGGGTAACGCCGGCCTGCTTCGCCGCCTCGGACAGCGTGAAGCCCGTCGGACCTTTCTCCTCAATCAGCCTAAGCGCTGCTTCGATCAGGGCCTGACGCAGATTGCCGTGGTGATAACCGCGTTTAGGCATCCCAGATATCCGGCCCGCCGCAGATGTCTTTGTTTATCTTACCAATGGCTTGCGGGTCTTTGTTCGTGTAATCCAGACCGTGAAGCAACGTGCGGATCGCGTTCAGGCGCGCGCGTTTCTTGTCGTCAGAGCGGACGATTGTCCACGGCGCATGGCTGGAGTGAGAACGCTCCAGCGTCTCGCGAATGGCATCCGTGTAGACATCCCATTTCTTCAGCCCCTCAACGTCGATCCACGACAGTTTCCACTGTTTCAGCGGATCGTTCTCGCGGGCCAGAATGCGGCGCAATTGCTCGGCTCGGCAGACATTCAGCCAGAATTTAAAAACATGTACGCCATCATCGACCAACATGGATTCGAACGGCTTGGCTTGTACGAAAAACTGTTCGCGTTGCGCCGGTGTGCAAAAACCGAACACATGCTCGACCACCCCGCGATTATACCAGCTGCGGTCAAAAAACGTGATCTCTCCGGCCGTTGGCAAGTGCCTGATGTAGCGTTGGAAATACCATTCGGCAGCTTCCCTGTCGGTGGGTTTCGACAATGCAACAACGCGGGCGCCGCGCGGGTTCAGGTTTTCGCGGAACCGCTTGATCGTGCCGCCCTTGCCAGCGGCATCGCGTCCTTCAAAGACGCAGACAATGCGCGCGCCGCTTTCCGCGACCCATTTCTGCATCTTGACCAACTCGACCTGCAGCGCCTCCATCTCGGGCTTGTAACTCTTGCGCCGCATCCGTTCGGCGTAAGGATAGGTCGGGGTCAGGATGTCATCCTTGTCCGCGTTGCTGATCTTGTCACGAATGTCATCCGGCGCGCCGGTCTCGAAAAACTCCGTGATCGCGCCGTCAAAGGGAAGGCCCATGATTTTTGCCTTAAGTTACTGCTCTTAACATCCAATATGGGTCAGAGTGACGCTTAACGCAAACCCGCACGTGTGGCGACGCGGTCAATCGCGGCTATGACAGCCTCGGGATGGGTGTGTTGTGGCATGTGTCCAACACCTGCCAACACGGTGACATTGGCCCCTTCGATCTGGCCTGGCAGCTTGGCCGAATGCACGTCGAGCGGCACGATCGTGTCAGCGTCGCCATGCACCACCTCGACCGGCACGGTAATGGAGCCGTAGTTCTTCGACATCTCGACCACATGCGGGCGCAACCAGTTCACCTGTCGCGCATTGGCCCGCATCGACGCGCGGCGCAGGATCAAGGCGGGACCGACGTGGTCAGTATAGCCCTCGGGCGCGGTTTGCGGGGCAAAGATGCTGGACACAGCGCTGTCGATATAGCTTTGTGGAACAAAGGCGGACAGCAGCGGCACCATCAGCCCGCCACCCCAGGCCGAGCCGTTGACCTGATATGTCCAGTCCAACTCACCCGGCCATGGGTTCGCGACACCAGCCACGGACACCACCCCTGAAAGATCATCGAACTCCAATGCCCAGGCGAGTGCCACGATGCCACCAAAAGAGTGCCCCAACACGATGGGTCGCTCGACCCCCAACCGGTCGGTCGCGGCCTTGAGCAGTCGCGCCTGCTGGGTGGGGTTGGCATGGGCCGTGGTCCATGCAGATCTGTGCTGCGGGGCGAGTTGGTCCGTCCAGCCCAGTCCCGGCCGATCAAGGATCGTGACGCGGTAGCGATCCTTGACCAGGTCGGCAAAGGCAAAGGTGTAATCGCGCGTGTTGCCGGATGCCCCGTGGATCAGGACCAGATCCGGTCCGCTTCCCATCTGTTCGACATGCACACCTATACCATCCACGTCGATGATCTGCCCGGTCGGTGGAAAGTCCGCCTCAGCCTGCTGTTCGCGCTTGACCGCGAGCACCTGCACCACCGCGACTGTCAGGACCACGAGGCCCAGCACCACGTAAAACACTGTTTTCATTCCCTTACCCCCGCAGGTCGGTGCGGTCCTGTCCAATCCGTTCCATGTCGTACGGAGTGGTGAGATAAATCTCGGACAGCCAATTGCCATAGAGAAGATGGGCGTGGCTGCGCCAGCGGTTCATCGGCGTCCGGGACGGATCATCATCGGGAAAGTAATCGACGGGTAGGGCAATCTCGGCCCCTTCGACCTGGACCGAGGCCAGATCGCGGTCGTATTCCTGTTTCAACGTGTCGCTGTCATATTCAAAGTGGTTGAGGATATAGAGCGCGCGATGCGCCGGGTCTTCGATCAGGCAGGGCCCGGTGACGTCTGATCCCAAAAGGATCGGGAGACCCGCCGCCTCAACCTCCGGTGCGCGTACCTCGGTCCAACGGGACACAGGCACAACGCAATCGTCTGAAAATCCGCGCAAGTAGGGCGAGGCGGGAGACAGGTTGGTGTGGCGATACGCGCCGAACAGCTTCGATCCCAGCAGGTGTTTGGGCACCTTGTGGAAATGGTGCAGCATCGCCATGCCGCCCCAGCAGACGCCAAAGGTGGAATGCACGTTGGTCTGTGTCCATTCCATGACCTCTTCCAACTCGTCCCAGTAATCGACATCCTCATAGTCGAGATGCTCGATCGGCGCGCCGGTGATGATCAGCCCGTCGAACTTCTCCCCCTTCACGTCCTGGAAAGGGCGGTAAAAGCTCTCCATATGCGCGGCGGCGGTGTTCTTGGTCTCGTGCTCGGACATTCGGATCAGAGACAGTTCGATCTGCAGCGGTGTGGCCCCGATCAGCCGCGCAAACTGCGTCTCTGTCTGGATCTTCTTGGGCATCAGATTCAGAAGCCCGATCTTGAGCGGGCGTATGTCCTGGTGCGCCGCCAGCTCTTCGTCCATAACCATCACGCCTTCGTTCGTGAGAACGTCGTAGGCGGGCAGGGTCGAGGGCAATTTGATGGGCATGTCTCTGGTCCGATAAACGTGTGAAGACCGGACTTACGCCGCGTGCGCGCGACGCTCAAGGGCCATTGCCACCAGTGCGATGAAATCCGCTTCACCTTTGAGCGAGGCAACCTCATCCGCGGTGACGGTCACACCCCAACGCGCCATGGCTTCGTAACGCGGCTGCCGATGGGCGAGCGCGCGGGCATATGTCCAGCGCACAAAGGCGTCGGGATCGACCTTGTTCTCGGCCATACCCGTTTCGGCCAAATAGTCGGTCCAACACGACAGCAGGAATTCAGGCTGATAGGCCATCGGCTTTGGCGCCTTGTCGAAGCGTTCGATCAAGGCGGCTGTGTGTGCATCATCCCCCTTGATCCAGATGGGCAGGGCGACCACGCTCAGCGTCGTCATCAACGGGTCGTGGTCATCGGCTGGATTGACCCATTCACAGATCGACCCGCCCGTGTCGCAGATGAAATTCGGATAGCCATAAAGCTGCTGTGCACGCTCGGCGAAGTATCCGGTGTCTTCCAGCGCTGCGATCTCCGACCGGCGGAACTGTTCCTGCCGCTTGCGGTACTCGGCGATGGGCAGCCCGCCCTTGGCCGGATCGCCGGGCTTGCCCAGATAAGTCGAGACGGGGCTGAGGTTGTGGAAGGTGATGTTCGAGCCGATATAGATGCTATCGGACATCAAAAGGTCGCGCAGAAACGGCACCTTCATCGCTTCGGCTTTGGCATTGTCAGTGATGCGCTCGCCCATGTAGCGGGTGCCAATGCGGTAGTCGATGGAGTAGTGGAACCACGACCCGCTGTCGCGCACCGTCGTGGACATGTGGGTCTTGCCCAGGCCCGACATGCCAAAGACAAGCACGCGCTTCGATGGCGCGGACCGCCAATGATCGGCATCGCGATAAAGCAAAGAGTTCATGTTCCGCAGGTCCCCGTTTTTCGGGTTGTCCTAGCTGCGGGGCGTGGGGCGGTCAACGTCGGGGCGCCTCAGCAGGGTCAGGATGCGACCATCCAGGATCGCAAGTCCGAGGGCCAGCACTGCAAAGCCGACAAAGGCATTGGGCGACAACGCCTCGCTCCTGACGACGGCGCCCAGCACAATAGCGACGGGCGGGATGACAAGCGTGACCAGCATCAAATTGCTGGATCCGGCCATTCCCAGCACCCGGTAATAGAGCAGGTAGGCCCCGGCGGTGGCTATGATGGCGTAGTAGGCAATGGCTAGGATCGTATCGCCCTGCAGATCAAGGGTGATTGGGCCGTCAACCACCCAGGCCAGCGGCACAGTGATCAAAGTGGAGCCTGTCAACATGCCCGCTGCTGCCACCTGTGGGGCCAAGCCGCCCAGAAACCGCCGCGCCCAGACCCCGGCAAGCGCGTAGCTGACCGTACCAGCAATAATGGCCAGTTGCGCGACGCTTCGCAGGTCGAAGGATCGGAAGTTGTCCAGTCCAATCGCGGTCGCCACGCCAAAGAAGCCCAGTGCGACGCCCACCGCCTTGCGGGCCGTGATCCGCTCGTCCGCGAAAAACAGTGCGGCAGCAATCACGCCGAAGATGGCGGTGGCTGCGTTCAGGATCGACGTCAGCCCCGTCTCGATATGCAGTTGGCCCCACGCCATGAGGCCGAACGGGATGACGTTGTTCAAAAGGCCCATGCCAAGGAACGCCGCCCAAATGCGCGGATCGCGCGGCACAGGCAGGCGGGATACCGCAACGATGATCCACAGCACGCACATGGCCCAAAAAGTGCGATGCGCCACACTGGTCAGCGGGTCGATCTCGTCCAATGCGATGCGGATCGACAGAAAGGATGCGCCCCAGATTATCCCGAGAAGGATCATTTCTGCCCAGGCGCGGCCAGAGAGTGTCTTTTGCGGTGTCATGCCCGCACCCTGTCAGTGATGTGCAGCCCAAGCCACCCGGAACCTGCGCAAAGAAAAACCCCGCCCGAAAAGGGGCGGGGTCTCGTGATCTGTCCCCGCGGGGACAGATTTAGAATGTGAAGTCGACCTTGAACCCGACCGCAACCGACGAGTTGTCGGTGAACGAAGCAACCGGCTGGCCGCCAACTTCGGGGCGGGCGTCGCCCAGCCACGAGTAGTTGATGCCGCCCGAGATCGTCATGTTGTCCTGTGTGTAGCGACCACCGATTGAGATGCCGAACAGACCGTCGGTTGGGCCCAGCGGTGAGACGAGGTCATCATCGCCTTCGGGCTCGTAGGAAAAGGTGAGCGAGCCCGAAAAGTTCTCGGTGAAGCGACGCCCGACGCCAAGGGTGAAGCGTTCGCCGTCATCAAGGTTCACAAGGTCGGATTGCAAACCGGTCGGAATGAGGTCAACGGCGTCGAAGTCGGTCCAGCGGTAGGATGCCGTCAGAAGCGTATCCTTGGCGATACCGGTCTGAAAGTCGATGTTCACGGATTCCGGTGTTTCGAAGTTGACGACGCCGGGCACTGGATTGCCAAGGATCTGCTCAGTTGTGTTTGCAGTGTAGTCGATGGAGGAATGGTAAGTGAGAGCTAGGCGCAACGCGATCTCTGGGATCTCATACGCCGCACCGATCAACCAACCGTATTCTGTTTGCGCGTCCTGACTGTAGGAATAGCCGTTGTCTCCTAAAAAAGCATTTGACGCACCAGTGAACCCCGCTTGCAGGTTCGAGAACGTACCGGCGCCATACACGTTGTCAATACTGGCCACAATGGTGCCGAGGGCTACAAGGTCACCCGCTGCTTGTGCGGCTTGGGCACGGGACAATGCAGATCCAATCTCGGCCCCCGACAGGGTGGGTACGCCCGGGGGGAGGCTGCTGTTGAAAGTGCGTGCAGTCCCTCCAGCTGCAATAGCGTTGCGGTACGCCACGCCGTTCAGGTTGACGCTCGCGCGCACGGTCTGGGCTTGGATGCCGCCGAACAGGCTGAAACGTGGGCTGAACTGATACTTACCGACAAGCTTGTAAGCCTCACTCGACAGGTCTGCCGCGGTTCCACCCAGCGTGCTGGCCGTGGGATCGGTATTATAGAAAACATCCGCACCGAACGGTTGATCCGTAATGAAGCCCAGGGTGAAGTTTTCACCGAAATCCTTGGTGAAGCTCAGAACCGTCTGCTCATAGCTTTCGCCGACGTCATAGCTTGCGCCCAACGCATCTGTGCCAGTTACACTGGGCGACACGTGCGAAAACGTGAAGCTGAGCGTGTTGTCAGGCGCAAAGATTGACGAGACATTCTGGAACGACCGGTCAAGGCCAGCCGCGTAAACGGACGTGGATGACAGCAGCAGCGCTGTCGCCGCGAGGGCGCGGGTTTTCATGATGTTTCCTCCCAAAAGCCGCGCAGTGTGGGTGTCGAGTGAGTGCGCGTTGGGACCGTATAAGCCGGTTTCAAGAGGGGTGCGTCAATATTGACGCTAGGGCAGACCGCGCCACGTGACGGAGCGTCACAAGTCTGTGACATTCAGGTCACAGCGGTTTGGATTGCCGCGATTCGACCAGAATGTTCACGTAGTTGCCAGCAAAAATGATCGCGGCCCCCAGGAAAACCCAGATATCGACAGCTTCACCGTAGACCAGCATTCCAATGACGGCGATGGTCGGCAAGCGTATGAAATCTATTGGCACAACCACCGTTGCGGGCGCAATCGCCAGGGCGTTCGTCAGGCAATAATGCGCCAGCAGGCCGGCGCATCCGATCAGAAAGACCCAGGGCCCTGTTTGCATGTCCGGCAGTGCGATGTCACCGTCATAGCCCGCCATCACGATCCCCATAACCAATTGCATGCTGGTCAGCCAGAACAGAATCGATGCGATGCCCTCGTGCCGTGTCAGCCGTTTGGTCAGCATTATGGTCAGTGCAAAGAATATGGCAGAGGAGGCTGCTGTGACGACACCAGCGTTGAGGCCAGCCATGTCCGGGCGCGCCACGATCAGAATGCCGATGAACCCCATGATCGCTGCCATGGCCCGCACCGCGGTCAACCGTTCCCCCAGCACGAGGGGGCTGAGCACGATCACCCAGATCGGGGAGGTAAACTCCAGCGCAAAGACCTGCGCCAGCGGAATGACGGTAACGGCATAGAACCAAAGGTTCTGACCCGTGAAATGCGCGAGGTTCCGCACAAGGTGGGTTCCGAGGTGGTCGGTGCTGATGCTGCGCCACGCACCGGTGGCTGCGACGAGGGCGCAGACCACGATCACACCGACAAAGCTGCGGTACATCATGATCTCGAACGTATCGAGGCTGTCCGACACCTCGCGCCCGGCAACAGCCATGGCCGAAAACGATGCGATGGATCCTGACATCCACAGGGCGGCCCTGAGAACGGGGCTCATGGCATGCCTTTGATCTTATAGTCGCGCGCGATCCCGGCGGTTTCGCGTGCCCAGTCTGATGCGGCGGCGCGGGCCTGATGCGCCTCGAACGCGGCGGGGTCGGTGAATTCCTCTGACACGGTCCAGACCAGCGGGTCGTCCGTTGCCAAGACGTCGAAGCGCATGCAGCCCGGTTCGGCCTTGGTCAGCCGAATATGCTCGGGCAAGGCGGCACGCACACGCGCGGCTTCATCCTCTGACGCGCAGCGCAGGAGACCGTCAAGGGTTACTCCCATTCGATGGTGCCCGGCGGTTTCGATGTGATGTCGTAAGTCACCCGGTTGATCCCCGGCACCTCGTTGATGATCCGCGTCGCGGTCTCACCCAGAAAATCGTGGCTGAAGGGATAGTAATCCGCTGTCATGCCATCGACGGAGGTGACGGCGCGCAGAGCGCAGGCGTAATCATAAGTGCGTCCGTCGCCCATCACGCCCACTGTGCGAACAGGAAGGATTGCACAGAAGGCCTGCCAGATGTCGTCATAGAGCCCGTGCTTGCGGATCTGGTCGATATAGACAGCGTCGGCTTCGCGCAGGATCTCGAGCTTGGCGCGCGTGATCTCTCCGGGACAGCGGATGGCGAGACCGGGGCCGGGGAAGGGGTGACGTCCGATGAAGTGGTCGGGCAGTCCCAACTCGCGGCCCAAGGCGCGAACCTCATCCTTGAAGAGCTCGCGTAGGGGTTCGACAAGCTTGAGCC
This sequence comes from Tateyamaria sp. syn59, assembly GCF_007995245.1. Taxonomy (GTDB): domain Bacteria; phylum Pseudomonadota; class Alphaproteobacteria; order Rhodobacterales; family Rhodobacteraceae; genus Tateyamaria. The sequence continues at coordinate 142,855 of NZ_VCBA01000002.1, read as the reverse complement.
CCATCTTCTCCGGCAGACCACCGACGTTGTGGTGTGACTTGATCGTGACCGATGGCCCGCCGCTGAACGACACGCTTTCGATGACGTCGGGGTAGAGCGTGCCTTGCGCCAGAAACTCGGCACCCTCGATCTGGTCGGCATATTTCTGGAACACGTCGATGAACAGGCGCCCGATGATCTTGCGCTTGGTTTCGGGGTCGGATTGTCCGTCAAGTTCACCGAGGAACAATTCGGTTTCGTCCGCGTGAATCACTTGCAGGTTCATGTGGTCGCGGAACATGCCAACGACCTCGTCTGCCTCGTTCTTACGGAGCAGACCGTGATCGACGAACACGCATGTGAGCTGATCGCCGACTGCCTCATGGATCAGCGCGGCCGCAACCGAACTGTCGACACCACCGGAGAGGGCGCAGATGACCTTCTTGTCGCCGACCTCGTCACGGATACGCTGCACCGCTTCCTCGCGGTAGGCGCCCATGGTCCAGTCACCAGTAAAGCCCGCCAGCTTCACGAAGTTTTCGTAAAGCGTTGCGCCTTTGGGCGTGTGGTGCACCTCTGGATGAAACTGCACGGCGTAGAAGTGGCGCGATGTGTCCGCCGTGATCGCAAAGGGCGCATTGGGGGACGTGCCGTAAACCTCAAAACCGGGCGCCAGTTTCGACACGTGGTCGCCATGGCTCATCCACACCTGCTCGCGCCCGTCGTTAAACCAGCCCTTGAGCAGATCAAGCTGTCCGGCGGGTGTGACGAAGGCGCGCCCAAACTCGGCCGTGCCGCCGCCGCCCGAGATTTTGCCGCCATCGACCTGGCCACCCAGTTGCTGCATCATTGCTTGCTGGCCGTAGCAGATACCAAGAACCGGGACGCCCATGTCCCAAAGTGCTTCCGGCGCGCGGGGCGAGCCGGGGCGCGTCACGCTGTCAGGCCCGCCGGACAGGATGACGGCCTTGGGTGCCATGTCGCGCAGGCTGGCGTCCGTGACGTTTTGATAGGGATGGATTTCGCAATACACATCCAGCTCCCGTAGGCGGCGGGCAATCAGCTGCGTCACCTGGCTGCCGAAGTCGATGATGAGAAGGCGGTCGTGGCTCTGATCGGTCATGGGGCTGCAATAGGCTTGTGGGCGAGGGGTGGCAAGCGTTGGACTGGGGGCCAGCCCCCAGACCCCCGGGATTTTTTTGAAACAGGGAAGGGTCATGTCGCTTTTTTCCCTCGGGGGGCGCTATGAGCCTGCGCGTCATGCTGCGATGCGGTAAGCAAGGGCGCACCTGGTCATGTGGAAAAGGGGATGGATCATGGTCGAAGCAGCGACACGCAGACGTGGACGTGGTGGGGGCGGTGCCGCCCGCCGGGCCGAGCGCAGTGCCGTGTCGTTCGAAACGGCCCGCTTTATCGAGCGCAATATCCCCAACTTTGAGGTGCTGACCGAGGAAGCGCTGGAGATCATCGAGCACAATGCTGAAACGGTGCTGGAGGAGATTGGGGTGAATTTCCCCGACAATCCCGCAGCACTTGATCGTTGGCGGGAGGCCGGCGCCGATGTGAGTGGCGAGCGGGTGCGCATACCGCGCGGCCTGGCGCGCAAGCTGTGCGCGACCGCACCGTCCTCGTATACCCAGCATGCCCGCAACCCGGCGCGGTCCGTCGAAGTGGGCGGCAAGAACCTTGTACTGGCCCCGGTCTATGGCCCACCCTTTGTCCGTGATGCCGACGGCGGCCGTCGCTATGCGACGATGGAGGATTTCCGTAATTTCGTGAAGTTGGGCTATATGTCCAAGTGGCTGCACCACTCCGGCGGTACCGTGTGCGAACCCACGGATGTGGCGGTGAACAAGCGTCATCTCGACATGCTGCATGCGCACATGACGCTGTCAGACAAACCCTTCATGGGATCGGTGACAGAACCCAGCCGCGCCCGCGATTCGGTCGAGATGGCCGAGATTGTCTTCGGCAAAGATTTCGTCACACGGAAAACCGTGATGACATCGCTGATCAACATCAACTCGCCGATGACGTTCGACGATGTGATGATGGGCGCGCTGGAGGTCTATGCACAATCGAACCAAGCCTGTATCATCTCGCCCTTCATCGTGGGCGGGGCGATGGCTCCGGTGTCGGTGGCAGGCACCCTGACGCAGGTTCTGGCGGAGGTTCTGGCCGGGATCGCCTATTCACAGCTCTGCCGGGAAGGTGCGCCCGTGATCATGGGCGCGTTCGTGACGTCAATCGACATGAATTCAGGTGCGCCCACCTTTGGCACGCCAGAAGCGGCGCATATCACCTATGGCGCGGGTCAACTGGCGCGGCGATTGGGTTTGCCGTTCCGGTCGGCAGGATCGTTCTGTGGCTCGAAGCTGCCGGATGCGCAGGCCGCGTATGAAACGGCAAATTCGCTGAACATGGGGCTGCTGGCTGGCGTGAATTTCATGTTGCACGCCTGCGGCTGGCTCGAAGGCGGATTGGTCAGTTCCTACGAGAAATTCGTCATGGATGCCGACCAGCTTGGCACGTTGCACCACCTGGCGGCGGGTGTTCAGGTGGATGAGAATGCGCAAGCCATGGATGCCATCCGCGAGGTGGGGCCGGGCGGGCACTACCTGGGGTGCGCCCATACGCAGGCGAATTTCAAGAACGCGTTCTGGAAGTCGGACGTCCTCGACTACAAGCCGTTCGAGACTTGGGAAGACGAGGGCGCGCGTGACACAGCGCAGCTTGCAACGCTCCGGGTCAAGAAACTGCTGGCCGACTATCAGCAACCCGCCATGGACCCCGCCATACGCGAGGCCCTGGACGCTTACGTTGCTGAAAAGAAAGCGGCGGAGCCCGACAGTTTTATGTGATCAGGTCGCCAGTTCGCTTTGGGCGGCGCGCAGGATGCGGGCTTCGCCGACGATGGCAATCAGAACGTCGATGTGGCGCAGCAGGCTGTAGGACGAATCGTCAGAGATGCGTTGGGCGTTCAAATCGCCCTCGATCTCCATCAGGCGCATCAGGGCAGCACCGTGGCGCGGCAGTTGCCCGTACCCGAGCAGACGAGGCAGATGCGCACTGCGGCGGTAGTCTTCGGCACCGATTCGTGCCGCGCGCATCAGCAGGCGAGGGCGGCGCAGTGCGCTGAGCATCGTCAGAATATCTTGCATTTCCGGTCTCCTTTTCCCGTGCGTCGCTCCTTCCCCCGAAGCGCCGTTGCGATGACCATTGCACAACCTGAACGGGTGTTGCGTGCCGTGAACTGCGCCCGCACGTTCGTTTAGCAACTGTTTATCATTTAGAAACAATGCTGCTCATCAGGACGAATGTTAACGATCCAGTAATCAATGCAGCTTTAGGTTGTGTGGACAATCTTGTGGACAACCCGGTGCAAACTTCGTGACACACGGGGCCCGAAGGGAAGAAGGACGGACACTAGTGATGCGCAACAGCAATGCATTCTGCGCCACGGACCTGAACCTGCCGAACTGGGTTCCGGACGCGGCCGTACACTATTTGGCTCACACTGAGGCGGGATTGCCGATTCGGGAATTGGCGCGCAAGTCGGGCTGCCATGCCTCGACCGTGCTGCGCCAAATCAGGCGGTATGAGACGCGACGCGATGATCCACTGGTGGATGCCGTGTTGCGTAAGCTGGGTGCCACCGTTGGTCGTTCTTGTTCGTCTGCTGACCATCGGCCCAAGAAGGATGACGCTGATATGCAAACCGCTCGCGCACTCGACCACGACACGCCCCCAGAAACCGCAGCCATGACACAGGATGCTGTGCGCATTTTGCGCCGTCTGTGCGAAACCGGGGCGGTGCTCGCCGTTGCGGTCGACATGCAAAAGGCTGTTGTCGTGCGCGATGGTGTCTCTGGCACCAGCACCCGGACGGCCGTTGTCGACCGCAAAGTCGCCGAGGCGATGGCGCTGCAAGACTGGATTGCAGCGGAGCAGACAGGTCGTATCACCCGCTACAAAATCACGCCTGCCGGTCGCACCGCCTTGGCCGACATGATGGGCGAGGTTGAACAGGAGCAGCCCGGATTTGCCGAGGCTGCAACACCATTTGCGGACCAACACAGGCAGTGGGGCGAACGCACCGTACGCGACACCGAAACCGGCCAGCCGCGCAAGGTCCGCTACAATCTCGCGGAGTCGCCACTGACCGCGTTGGCACGGCGGCGTGACAAAGGCGGACAGCCCTTTCTGTCGGACGACCTGGTCACGGCTGGTGAGCGTCTGCGCGAGGATTTCGAACTGGCCCAGATGGGCCCGCGCGTGGCGCAGAATTGGGACCGTTTTCTGACCGGTGGCGGGCGTGGCGGCTTTGCCATGGACAGCGGCGTGGGCAATGGGCCTGAGGGCGCGCGCAACCGAGTTGCTGCAGCCTTGCGTGATCTTGGACCGGGGCTGTCCGACGTTGTTTTGCGCTGCTGTTGTTATCTTGAGGGGCTAGAAAGCGCCGAAAAGACACTCGGCTGGTCAGCGCGCTCGGGCAAGATCGTGCTCCGCATCGCGCTCATGCGGCTCAAGCAGCACTACGATGATACAACAGGACCGGGCGGCGGCATGATCGGCTGATCGTTTCGCCCGGTGACTGAGAATGGCGTCGCGCTCCTCCCGCGGCGCCATTTTTTGGGTTGATGACGACAAAACGCCGCTCTTTGCGCTCGGTCAAGGCACGAAACCGGGCGCGCGGCATAAGGTGATCTTGACCATGATGCATTTTCAGTGAGGCATTGCGCAGGATGATGTGTTTCCGACGGCTGGCACGCGCCGGCGCAACTGCCTGTGTGTTTGTTTCTTTAGCCTCCGCCGCTTTGGCGGAGTGGGAGGCTCACGGCTCTGTCGTCGCTGGTACGATGACCGAAGGCAGCTGGCACGAAACCGTCAACCCCAATCGTTTGCGGTTCGCAGACTCCCATATGGTCGGTGTGGCGGTCGGGGCGGACAGGGCCATCGGGGACAGCCGCTTTCGCTTTGGGGCCGAAGTGCAACTGTTGGGCCACTTTGGACATCAACACCATTTTGAGCTGAGCGTTCCGGTGGTCGTGCGCTACGAGCCCGAAAACCAGTCGGTCGTGAAGTCTTTGGCAGCCGGGCTCGGGCTGTCTTACGCCACCGACATCCCAGAGGTTGAGATTGACCGAAACGGCGCATCGCAACGTCTGTTTGTCCACTGGATGGCTGAGATCGAGTTCGACTTGCCCGATCCGGCTTTTACGTCCTTTGTGCGTTTGCACCACCGTTCGGATGGCTATGGGGTATTCGAAGTGGATGCAGGATCCACCGGTTTTGTCATTGGAGTGCGCAAGCGCTTTTGAGCCATACCAACCGTGTCTGCCACGGTGCGATCCGCCCAAGCATGTGCATAGCGGCCATGCGCCACGTGGTGTTTTTCGGCAGGTCACTTATGTTATCAATCAAATCAACGCGAAAACGACCTGGCAAAAACTATGCGCGACCTGAAGATCCCGGAGCAAAGACACCCTGAAAAGGCGCGGCGGCCCGACAATCCGCAGCCCAAGAAACCGGACTGGATCCGGGTCAAGGCCCCGGTGAGCAAAGGGCACAAAGACACTCACAAGATCATGCGTGACAACGGCCTTGTCACCGTGTGTGAAGAAGCAGGTTGCCCAAACGTGGGCGAGTGCTGGAGCCAGGGCCACGCCACCATGATGATCATGGGAGAGGTCTGCACCCGCGCCTGTACATTCTGCAATATCGCAACCGGCAAACCGCCCGAAGCACTGGATGCGTTCGAGCCAGGGCGCGTTGCCCATGCCGTGGAAAAACTGGGTCTGAACCATGTTGTTGTCACTTCTGTCGACCGCGACGATATCGAAGACGGCGGCGCCGAGCATTTTGCCCAGACCATCCGCGCCATTCGCCACCGTAGCCCGGGCACGACCATCGAAATCCTGACGCCGGATTTCATCCGCTGTGATCCTTCGGTGCTGGAAGTGGTGGTAGAAGCACGTCCGGACGTCTTCAACCACAACCTTGAGACGGTGCCGGGCCTCTACCCCGAGGTGCGGCCTGGCGCGCGGTATTTCCACAGCCTGCGCCTGTTGCAGCGCGTCAAGGAACTGGATCCGACGATGTTCACCAAGTCTGGTATTATGGTCGGCTTGGGCGAAGACCGGCAGTCGGTCATCCAGGTGATGGAGGACATGCGCGCGGCAGACATCGACTTCCTGACCATTGGCCAATACCTGCAACCCACGCCGAAACACCATCGCGTGGACCGGTTCGTCCATCCGGACGAGTTCGCGTCTTATGAGAAAGCGGCCTATGGAAAAGGGTTCCTAATGGTATCCGCGACGCCGTTAACCCGCTCGTCCTATCATGCGGGTGATGATTTTGCTCGCTTGCGTGCAGCGCGGCAGGCAAAATACGGGTAAGGTATACGCACGACAGCCACTTTAACGTTCGTATCTGCGACGCAGAGCGGCTGATGCGCTGTCAGATGTGCAGTGCATCTTTGCTCTGCAGGGGTGCTTGCAGTACCCGCTGCGGCTTCCCAAAGGCGCTGTTTTCAGTACTTAAATCGCGATCCCTTACATCGCGGACCCTTGGTTTGGCGCACGCACGGTACCGTTTTTCGTGTGATTTTACAATGGGATACCACCTAAAGGTGAGGCAATTCCGCTTGACAGTGTCGATGCCCGCGGCGCATAGCGAAAGAGCGGGACCTACACTAGGGAGTGTGCCCCATGACAGACCCTGCGGAAACCGTCACCCTGCTCGAAGCCTTGATTGCAGAGCTAGACCCCCGCAAAAACGAGGTGGCGATCGCGCATCTTCAGGATGCCATCGACGCACTTGATGCGACGTCTCAGGGCGATGAAACCCGCTATGCAAAGTCGGGCAATATCGTGGATGGGCGGGTCAAGAAAAAGGGTAAGGTCCGCCTTTTCAAGTGAAACGCACCTTCCCGATATACGGGAGGTTGCGGTTGCGTTGCGCGTAGTCGATCCCGTAGCCCACGACAAATTCATCGGGGATCTCAAAGCCCGTCCAATCCGCTTTTACCTCGACCTCGCGCCGGCTCGGCTTGTCCAATAGCGCAATGGTGCGCAACTTGGACGGTTTGCGGCCTTTCAGCAGGCGGATCACGTGCTGCATGGTAAAACCGGTGTCGACGATATCTTCGACCACCAGCACATCGCGCCCTTCAATCGCGCCGCGCAAGTCCTTGAGAATGCGCACTTCCCGGCTGCTTTCCATGCCGTCGCCGTAGGAGGATGCCTCAAGGAAGTCGACCTCGATCGGCAGGTTCAGCTCGCGCACCAGATCGGCGATGAAGACGAAAGAGCCCCGCAACAGACCCACGACGACCAGCTTGTCAGTGCCTGCAAATTCATCCTGGATTTCGTCGCACAACGTCTCGATCCGGGCCGCGATGGCCTTGGCCGAGATCATCTGGTCTATGACATATGGCCGCTCTGACATCTGTGTCCCCTTGATTTCATTGGGCATTCGGGACACATGCCACGCACACGCGTTCCAAGGCCCTGTTTACCGCAATGCCCACCCATTCCGAAACCCGCTTCCTGCCCTACAGCCCGCAGCAGATGTACGATCTGGTCGCTGATGTCGGCAAATACCCGCAGTTTCTGCCCTGGTGCGCGGCCGCCCGCGTGCGGACTGTCACACCAAAAGGTGACAGTGAGGTGATGGAGGCCGACCTGGTCATCAGTTTCAAGGTGTTTCGCGAACGCTTCGGCTCGCGCGTGGTGCTGTATCCGGAGGCAAAGAAGATCGACACCGAATACCTTGATGGTCCGTTCCGCTATATGAAATCCAACTGGGCCTTTGCCGAAGCGGATGGTGGCTGCGACGTGTCGTTTTTCGTGGACTTCGAGTTCAAGAATGCGATCCTTCAGGGCATCATCGGCGTTGTGTTCAACGAAGCCATGCAGCGCATCGTGCGGGCGTTCGAGCGGCGGGCGGCGGAGCTTTATCGCTAGGCTGCGGCCCGGTTGCGGATCGGCCCTTCGGGGAGGATTTTTTGAAACAGGGAAGTTTGGATATCACCGCGCTGCTGCTTGCCTATGCGCAAGCCGATCCGCCGGAGGATGTGCGGGCCGTGATGCGGCTGTCCTTGCTGGATTGGGCGGCGTGCGGGATTGCCGGACATCGAGAAGGGGCATTTCGCCCATGGGCCGATGCGCTGACCGGGCAGGGGCCCGCGACACGTTTTGATCGTGCAGGGGCCATGGTGGCAGAGGCGGCATTGGTGAATGGCACGCTGTCGCACGCACTGGATTACGACGACACCCATTTTGCGCATATCGGCCACCCATCGGTCGCGGCGGTTCCGGCGGCTCTGGCCATTGCCGAGGCGACCGGCGCGTCTCTTGCCCACATGATCGACGCCGCACTCGTCGGGGCCGAAGCTTCTATCGCCGTCGGTCTGTGGCTCGGGCGTGACCACTACGAGATTGGCTTTCACCAGACGGCTACAGCAGGGGCGTTTGGTGCCACGGTCGCAGCCAGTCGGCTGCTTGCATTGTCGGATGATCAGTCGGCGCACGCGCTTGGTCTGTGCAGCACGATGGCATCCGGGCTGAAGTCGCAGTTCGGGACCATGGGCAAGCCATTGAACGCCGGGTTGGCCGCGCGCACCGGTGTTGAGGCGGCGCTGTGGGCGCAGGCCGGGATGACGTCAGCCGCCGACGGTCTGGCCGAACCTTTGGGTTTTGGCGCGACGCATCACGGAGCGGGGGCTGACGTGCCCTTTGCCTGGCGCATGGGGGCGGTCAGTCACAAGTTCCATGCCTGTTGCCACGGTTTGCACGCGGCGTTGGAAGCCGTACGGGATGTGGAGCTGCGCGCAGCAACCGCGGTTGTCGTCCACACGCACCCGCGCTGGATGTCCGTCTGCAACCAGATGTCCCCGTTCACCGGACTGGGTGCCAAGTTTTCGTACCGTCACGTGCTGGCTATGGCGGCGCATGACCAGGATACCGGCAACATCGCCGCCTTTTCGGACGACTGCGCGGCGGATCCCGCCCTTGTTGCGTGGCGCGACCGGGTACTAGTGAGTGCGGATGACAGCCTGACCGAGATGCAGGCGCGCGTTGTCGTGGATGGCGTGGTGCATGCGCATGACCTTGATGCGCCCTTGCCTTTGGACATGCGGCAGGCCCGGATCGCGGCAAAAGCCCGCGCGCTGGTGGGCGCACGGGCGGATGAGATTGCGCAGGCCATCGCAGACGACGACCTGACGCGTTTTGCTCAGCTGCTGACGTCGTAGGCGCGCTCGCCGTGGACGGCGAGGTCGAGGCCGTTGACTTCGGTCTCTTCATCCACGCGCAGCGGTGTGATGGTCCGCACCACGAAGATCAGCACCACGGTGACAACGGTGGTAAAGACACCGACAATCACAAGCGAGCCGAGCTGTGCCGCCCATGTGCCCGCGCCAAATGCCGCGATCATGATCGTGCCGAAGATGCCACCGACGCCATGCACGGCAAAGACATCCAGCGTGTCGTCGATTTTCAGCACATTGCGGATCATCGTCACCGCCTCCTGACAGAGGACACCTGCGACTGCGCCGATGATCAGCGCCTCGACCGGGCCCACGAAACCGGAGGCCGGTGTGATCGACGCGAGGCCTGCGATTGTGCCCGTGACCATACCCACAAGTGAGGCCTTACCGAACTTGATCCGTTCCCACAGCGCCCAAGTCAGCGACGCGGTTGCGGCCGAGATGTGCGTGACCGTCAGCGCCATGGCGGCGCCGCCGTCAGCCGCCAGTTGCGATCCGCCGTTGAAGCCGAACCAGCCGACCCACAGCAGAGCTGCGCCCATCATCACCATGCCGGGATTATGAGGTGGCGTTGTCTGGTTCTTGCGGGCGCCCAGAAACACGGCGAGGATAAGCGCGGCAATGCCCGCGGTTTCGTGCACGACAATGCCGCCCGCAAAGTCACGCACGCCCGTCTCGCCAAAGATACCGCCATCGGCCAGCATCCCGCCGCCCCACACCCAATGCACGACAGGCGCATAGCACAAGAGCATCCAGAGCCCCGAGAATAGCAGGACAAAACCAAAGCCGATCCGCTCCACATAGGCGCCAACGATCAGCGCGGGCGTGATGATCGCAAAGGTCATCTGGAAGGCAAAGAACAGCACTTCGGGCAACGTGCCCGACAGGCTGTCCGCATCCACACCGCTCAGCAGCAGCTTGTCGAGGCCACCCCAAAGCCCTGTGTCGCCCCCGCCAAAAGCGATCGAGTAGCCCACGACAAACCACAGCACACTCATCAGGCAGGCGATGGCATAGCAGTGCATGAAAACGCTCAGCACGTTGCGGGCGCGTACGAGCCCTCCGTAAAACAGCGCAAGGCCCGGCAAAGTCATCAGCAGCACCAGTGCAGTTGCCACGATGATCCAGGCGGTATCGGCTCCGTTCATTGTCCCCTCCGGTTTTTTTATGTGCAGGCGCCTCTGACGGAGGACTGTTGTCGAAAAAAGAGGCAAGTGACGTCAAGGCCGCCCTTTTCGAGGGCATTTTGCATTTTGATTATTATTTATGCGAAAAAGGCGCTTGTGTGGTTAAATAGTAAACGAAGCGGAAAGATCGCTACATCCCTTCTAGGGCCTGTTTGAGCAGTATCAGCGCATGATCGCGTGCCGCCAAGCGTACTTTGTCGCGCCCCAAGGCGCCAAATTCTACCGTTTCGACATGCAAGCCGTTCCGATTGGCGACACCAAAGCACACCCGGCCCTCGGGTTTGAACTCTGACCCGCCGGGCCCCGCGATGCCCGTGATCGACACGGCAAGCTGAACGGGCGCGTGCGCCAGTGCGCCGCGCGCCATCTCTGCGGCCACCTCTTCGCTGACCGCACCATGTGCGTCCAGCGTGTCCTCGCGAACGCCCAGCATCTCGATCTTGGCGCGGTTCGTGTAGGTGACAAACCCGCGTTCGACGACGGCGGACGAGCCGGGCACGTCCGTCAGCTCTGCCGCCACCAGTCCACCGGTACAGCTTTCTGCCGTCGCCAACATGACCTGCCGTTCCTTTGCAAGATCAAGCACGTCTGTGGCCAGCGTCATCGCATCAAAACCCCATGTGCAAGGGCGGCCAGAGCGAGCACACCAACCGCTGCAAAGACGCCTGCGATCACATCATCCAGCATCACCCCCAACGCATCGCCGCGCCGGTCCGCCCAGCCGACAAGCCAGGGCTTCCAGATGTCGAACAGCCGAAACAGGAGAAAGGCCGCGACCCAGCCCGGCCACATCGCCAGAATGTCGATACCCCGATCCCAGGCCGCATAGCTGAGGGGGAACAGGGCGATCCACTGGCCCACCACTTCATCTGCGACAATCTCCGACGGGTCATGGTCTGCGCCGCCTGCCGTCATCCGTGCTGTGGCCCACAAGGCTGCCGCAAAATACGCGGCCGCCGCAACTGCAAGCAGCGGAAATCCCCCTATAACGTGCAACAGCCAGGCCAGCGGCAACGCAAAGAGCGACCCCCACGTGCCCGGCGCGGGCCGCAAGTAGCCGACGAAACAGGCCGTGCCCAGAATGCGGGCCATCATGGCTTGATCAACGCGGCAGTGGCGATGCAGGCGATCCCTTCGCCGCGCCCGGTGAAGCCCAGGCGCTCCGACGTGGTCGCCTTGACGGACACCCGGTCACGCTCAAGCCCCATGATCTCGGCCATCGCGGTGCGCATGCGTTCGGCATGGGGGCCGATCTTGGGCGCTTCGCAGATCAGCGTGCAATCCACGTTGGAAATCTCAAACCCCATTTCCGCCGCCAGTGCCACCGCATGGCGCAGAAAGATGTCGCTTGCCGCCCCCTTCCATTGCGGATCACTGGGTGGAAAATGCTGGCCAATGTCCCCCTGCGCCAGCGCGCCATAGATCGCGTCGGTCACCGTGTGCATGCCAACATCCGCATCCGAATGTCCGACAAGCCCAGCGTCATGCGGCACCTGCACGCCGCACAGCGTGACATGATCGCCGGGGCCAAAGGCATGCACGTCAAATCCGTTGCCCAGTCTAATGTCCATCGCGCCCTCGCAAGATCCGCTCGGCCCGGGCAAAATCCGCGGGCAGGGTAATTTTCAGATTGTCTTCATCACCCGGCACAATGGCAACCGCAAGGCCGTGCGCTCGGGCAACTTCCACGTCATCCGCCGCGCCGCCCGCATGGGCCGTATGCGCCGCACGGATCGCATCCAGGTGAAACCCCTGCGGTGTCTGCGCGCGGTAAAGCCCGTTGCGATCCTGTGTGCCGGTCACATGCCCATCCGTTCCGGTCCACAGCGCGTCTGTGACGGACAGTGCGGGGGCAGCACCCGATGTGGTTTCGAGCGCTGCAATCACATTCGAAATGGTGTCTGCCGTCACCAGCGGTCGCGCGACATCGTGAATCAATACGACATTTGAACGGCGCACGGCGTCCAGTCCCTGACGCACCGAAGCTGCCCGCTCGGCCCCACCTTCAACAATAGTCACAGTGTCCGTCTCCAGCCCATCCAGCCTGCCGTGATCCTGCGGGTTGATCACCAGCACGATCTCGGAAATCTCGGGGTGGCGGGCAAATGCGTCCAGCGTATGGGCCACGATCGGACGGCCGCCCAGCATCTGCCACTGCTTTGGCACATCCCCCCCGGCGCGAACCCCTCGGCCCGCTGCAACGATCACGGCAGCGGCACCATTCATCGCAGTTCCTTCCCAGACATGTGCGATCTCTAGGCGCAGACGGCCATCCTGTCCATGGCTCATGAGGCTGCACAAAAAATAGGCGGTTGATCGCCATGTGACGCGCAAACAGGCCTGAGAGAATTGAGAAAACCTGGACGGTGCAGTAGCAAAGGTAAACGCACAATGATTAGGCATCAGGCATGGCCGCAGGCCCCCTCGACATGACAGCCCCCGTGATGCTGGCCCCTATGGCCGGAATCACCGACCTGCCGTTCCGGTCGCTTGTGGCCCGGTTCGGCGCAGGTATGGTCGTGTCCGAGATGGTGGCCAGCCACGATATGCTGAACGCCCGGCCCGGCAGCCGGGAAAAGGCGGAACTGGGCCTAGGCGCGCAGGGTACCGCCGTCCAGCTGGCCGGGCGGGAGGCCGCGCCGATGGCCGAGGCGGCGAAGATGGTCGCAGGACAGGGCGCGCGCGTCATCGACATCAATATGGGCTGCCCTGCCAAAAAGGTTGTAAATGGATATTCGGGTTCGGCGCTGATGCGCGACCCCGACCACGCGCTGACATTGATCGAAGCGGTCGTGAAAGCCGTTGACATCCCGGTGACGCTCAAAACCCGGCTCGGTTGGGATGATGCGTTGATGAACGCCCCGGATATTGCCGCGCGGGCCGAGGCGGCAGGCATCCGGCAGATTGTCATTCACGGGCGTACGCGCTGCCAGTTTTACAAGGGACAGGCCGACTGGGCCGCGATCCGCTCTGTCGTGGACGCGGTTGATATTCCGGTGATCGCAAATGGCGACATCGTGGATACGGCGACGGCGCGCGAGGCGCTTGAACAGTCGGGGGCGCATGGCGTGATGATCGGTCGTGGCGCGCAGGGCAAGCCGTGGCTCTTGGCGCAGGTGGCGCACGCGCTCTACGGCACGCCTGCACCGGATGTGCCGCGTGGCAGCGCCTTTGCCGACATGGTGGTGGAACATTACGAGGCGATGCTTGGGTTTTATGGCGACCTGCTGGGCCTGCGCGTCGCGCGCAAGCATTTAGGCTGGTTCATGGACACGGCGGGCACACCGGCCGATCTGCGTCGCGCCGTTCTGACCGCCAAGACGCCCAAGGCCACGATGGACCTGTTGCCGCGCGCCTTGTGTCCGCACACTGGAATGGCGGCAGCATGACGGGGGCAGGGGATCTCTGGGCCTCGTTGCCGGTGCCGGTGATCATCATCGGGCCGCAGGATGACATCGTTGACATCAATTCGGCGGCCGAAGGGTTCTTCAACTCTTCGGTCAAGACGATGAAGGGGTTGCCGCTCTGGGACGAGCTGGCGGTTGATGCCCCGCTCGAAGACAACCTTGCGCGCGCACGCAAGAATGGCACGCCGCTTTTCGTCAATGACGTGGATGTGGGCCATGGGCGCCGGGCGCCGCTACAATGCGCGCTGCAGATCGCGCCGCTGATCGGGGCACCCGATCACATGGTCCTGATGATCTCGCCGCGTGAGTTGTCCGGCCGCATGACCCAGAACCATTCCGTCAAATCCGCCGCCAAGTCCGCCATCGGCATGGCCGAGATGCTGGCGCACGAGATCAAGAATCCGCTTGCGGGCATCACTGGGGCGGCACAGCTTTTGTCCATGAACCTCAAACCCGAGGATCTGGAGCTGACCGACCTGATCGTCGAAGAGGGGCGGCGCATCGTCAAATTGCTCGAACAGGTCGAACAGTTCGGCAACCTGTCGCCGCCGGATCTCAAGGCGGTGAACATCCATGACGTGCTGGACCGCGCCCGCCGCTCCGCGCTCTTGGGCTTTGGCGCGCAAATGCGGATCGTCGAGGATTACGATCCGTCTCTGCCTCTCGCCTACGGCGATCCCGACAAGCTGCTGCAGGTTGTGCTGAACCTGCTCAAGAACGCCTCAGAGGCGGCAGGCGATGCGGGCGGCACCATCCGTCTGCACAGCTTTTTCGAACATTCCTTCCGCCTGCGCCGCGCTGATGGGTCCGGCCAGTCACTGCCCCTGCAGATCGAGATCATAGACGATGGTCCGGGCCTGCCCGAGGCCATCGCCGCCGACATCTTCGACCCGTTCGTGTCGGGAAAAGAAAACGGCACGGGCCTTGGCCTCGCGCTGGTTTCCAAGATCATCTCGGACCATGGCGGCTGGATTTCCGTCACTTCCGTCCCAGGCAAAACCGTGTTTCGCCTGTCACTGCCCCGCGCGCCGAAGGCTGCGCAGCTTCATTCCGAACAACCAGAGGACTAGCACATGGATGGCACCGTTCTTGTTGCCGATGACGACCGCACGATCCGCACCGTTCTGACCCAGGCGCTCACGCGCGCGGGCTGCAAGGTGCACGCGACCTCCAGCCTCACGACGCTCATGCGCTGGGTGGGCGAGGGCAAGGGCGACGTGGTGATCTCGGACGTGATGATGCCCGACGGCAATGGGCTCGAGATGCTGCCCAAGATCTCCGAAGACCGCCCCGGGCTGCCTGTGATCGTCATCAGCGCCCAGAACACCATCATGACAGCAATCCAGGCGGCAGAGGCCGAGGCCTACGACTACCTGCCCAAGCCCTTCGATCTGCCCGACCTGATGAAGCGGACCGCGAAGGCGCTCGAACAAAAGGCCCATGCGCCCGCACGCGAAGAGGAAACCGACCGCCCGGACGAGCTGCCGCTGGTGGGCCGCACCGCGATCATGCAGGCGCTCTACCGCGTTGTCGCCCGGGTGATGAACACCGACCTGCCGGTCCTGATCTGGGGCGAAAGCGGGACTGGCAAATCCCTCATCGCCCGTGCGATCCACGACTTCTCCGACCGCCGGACGCTCCCGTTTGTCACGGTCACCGCGTCCGAACTCCAAGACCTCGAAGGGCCCGCGCGGGTGCTGGCGCGGGTCAAGGGCGGCACGCTGCTGATTGACGAAATTGGCGACATCCCCGAGGAAATCCAGGCCCGCATCGTCCGCATGATGGACACGCCGGGTGAATACGTCCCGCGCTTCCTCGCCACCTCGCAAACCGACCTGACAGCCGCGATGGAGGCGGGGCAGGTGCGCAAGGATCTCTACTACCGATTGTCTGGGGCCACGCTCAACGTGCCCGCCTTGCGCGAACGGGTCGACGACATTCCGCTTCTGGCCGAACACTTCCTGATACGCGGTGAAAAGACGGGCCAACCCCGCCGCGCCCTGTCCGAAGCAGCGGCGGAAATTTTCCGCACCTATTCCTGGCCCGGCAACGTCCGACAGTTGGAAAATGCCGTGCGCCGACTTGGGCTCACCAGCCGAGCGGTCGAAATCTCCGCTTCCGAGGTCGAGCAGGTTCTGGGCAGCCAGCCCGAACTGGAACCGATCCGCAGCGCGGGCGACACCGAAAAACTGGGCGCCTCCGTCGCCCGTCATCTCAAGCGCTATTTCGACCTGCACGGCAATATGCTGCCGCCACCGGGTCTCTACCAGCGGATCCTGCGCGAGGTTGAAGCGCCGCTGATCGAAATCGCTCTCGACGCCACTGGCGGAAATCAGGCCAAATGTGCGGACCTCTTGGGCATCAATCGCAATACTTTGCGCAAGAAAATTACAGATCTGGATATTGAGGTGACACGCCGTCGCAAATTGATGTAATACTGCCACACAACCCGTGGCATCTGGGCCGCATTGGTGGCGATGATCACGGGATATGGCGGTAAGGCACTATTGGTGCCACATCATCGAGGGCGCACGAAGTGGCATCCGAAACACGCACCACCTGGTGGTTGACACTGGGTCGATTGCGAAGACGCAGGCGCGTGCGCAATTTTGCGACGCTGGGGCTGGTCCTATTGGGCCCGGTGCTGGCGCTGGCAACTTTCCTTGTATTGGGCTCGGTTGATCAGGGTGCAAACGCGTTGTCGCTGCGGCTCGTTCTGCTGGCCGACCTTGTTTATGTGCTTTTGGTGGGCGCGCTTGTCCTATCGCAGATCGCGCGGCTGATCGCAGCGCGACGGGCCAAATCCGCGGGCTCACGCCTGCACCTGCGGCTCACCGGCGTCTTTGCGCTTCTGGCCCTGCTTCCAACCGTGACCGTCGCGGTCTTTGCCGGTCTCACGGTCAATATCGGGCTTGAGGGCTGGTTCTCTGAGCGGGTCAGCCGCGTGGTGGGCGCGTCGCTCGCCGCTGCCGAAGCCTACGAATCCGAACAGCGCGAAGATCTGATGACGGACGCCCGCGCGCTCGCGCGCTATATCGACACGGTGCGCGGCGCACAGATCGTCAGCGACCGCGAAGTGCTCACCGACGGGCAATTGCAAGTGCAGCGCGGCCTGCGCGAAGCCTACCTGATCGACGGCACCGGCGACATACGGGCGCGCGGCGACCGTTCCTACCTCTTTGATTTTGAACAACCTTCTGAGGATGAGATCAGACAATCCAGGGATGCGGGCGGCCTCGTGATCCAGGATTGGGACAACAACGAATTCCGCGCGCTGGTGCCGTTGGCCAGCTACGTGGACCGTTTCGTCTATGTCAGCCGCGATGTGGATGGCGAAATCCTGTCGCTGCTCGATGAAACCAAGGAAACCGTGCGGCTCTATCAGCAGCTGGAAAGTGAACGGGGCACGGTGCTGTTCCAGTTTGGCCTGCTGTACCTTGGCTTCGCCGTGATCCTGATCCTTGCCGCGATCTGGCTGGGCCTTTGGTTTGCCGAACGCCTGTCCGGCCCGGTCGGGCGGCTAACAGGCGCAGCACAGCGCGTGGGTGCCGGAGACCTCGACGTGCAGGTGCGCGAGGAGGAGGGCGACGACGAGATTGCCATGCTCGGCCGCTACTTCAATCAGATGACCAAGCAACTCAAGGGCCAGCGCCAGACCCTGTTGGCGAACACCGAACAGATCGAACGCCGGCGGCGGCTGTTCGATTCCGTGCTCAGTTCTGTCACGTCTGGCGTGGTGGGTGTGGACCCCAAGGGCCGTGTCACCTTCGTCAACCGCTCCGGCGCGCGCCTCCTGCATTGGCAAGAGGGGCGGGAGGACGTGCCGCTCGCCGTCGCGGTGCCGGAATTCGCGGCCCTCTTCGCCCTGCTTAGGGCAGGGCCGCAAGAGGTCGCCACCGGCGAGGTTAAGGTGACGCGCGATGGTCGCTTGGAAAACCTGCTGGTCCGTATGGCGACACGTCGCAGCGTCGAAGGCGCGCTTGAAGGCTACGTGATCGCCTTTGACGACGTGACAGACCTTGTGTCGGCGCAGCGGATGGCCGCCTGGGGTGACGTGGCCCGCCGCATCGCGCACGAGATCAAGAATCCGCTGACCCCCATCCAGCTGAGTGCGGAGCGGATCAAGCGCAAGTTCAGCCCGAAGCTGGGTGAAGAGAGCGATAGCCTCGAACAGATGACCGACGTGATCGTGCGTCAGACCGGCGACTTGCGCCGCATCGTCGATGAGTTTTCGAAATTCGCGCGCATGCCCGAACCCGAACGCAAGAGCGAGGACCTGACCCAGATCGTGCAGGACGCGGTTGTGTTGCAGCAATCCGGTCAACCCGATGTGCAGATCGTTGCGGACCTTCCGGACATGGCCATCCATGCCGAGGTGGACGCCACCATGATTTCCCAGGCTCTCACAAATCTAGTGAAGAATGGCGGAGAAGCTATTGAAACATTGCGACAAAAAGGTGTTCCAGATGGACATGCGCCGCGCATAGAGGTGCGGATGGAGACCAACCCGATAGGCGCTGTGATCACGATTTCGGACAACGGCATCGGCCTGCCCGAAGACCGCGCGCGCCTGTTCGAACCCTACGTGACCACCCGCGATGAGGGCACAGGGCTTGGCCTGCCCATCGTCAAGAAGATTATCGAAGAACACGGGGGCACTCTGACCCTCGAAGACGCGGCCCCCTTTGCGGGCCAGACCCACAGCGGCGCCATGGCGGTCATCACCTTGCCCGTCCTGGCCCAGGCACCAGCAGTTGAGAAAGAGGAAGCGGTATGAGCGATATCTTGATCGTGGACGATGAGCGCGACATCCGGGAGTTGATCTCGGACATTCTTGAGGACGAAGGTTATGCGACCCGGCTCGCGGGCAATTCAGACGATGCGATGGCAGCCATCAACACGGCTGAACCGGCGCTGATCATCCTCGACATCTGGCTCAAGGACAGCCGTATGGACGGGATCGACATCCTCAAGGCGGTCAAGCGCGACAATCCGGGCGTGCCGGTCGTGATCATCTCGGGTCATGGCAACATTGAGATTGCAGTCGCTGCGATCAAGCAAGGCGCCTACGACTTCATCGAAAAACCGTTTAATATCGACCAGTTGCTTGTGGTCATTCGCCGCGCGATGGAAACCTCTCGCCTGCGCCGCGAGAACCAGAGCCTGCGCCGCCCCGAAGTGGCCGAGGCCAAGATGATCGGCGCCTCTGCCAGCTTCCGCGCGCTGATCTCGCAGCTCGATAAGGTGACAAAGTCCAACGGCCGCGTGATGCTGACCGGCCCCGCAGGCTGCGGCAAGGAAGTGGCGGCGCGCTACATCCACGCCAACTCCAACCGCTCGGATGCGCCTTTTGTGACCGTCAATTGCGCCGGTGTTGCGCCCGAGAATATGGAAGAGGTGCTGTTCGGCAAGGAAACCGCCGACCGCGGAGTTGAGCCTGGTCTTCTGGAGCAGGCACATGGCGGTGTGATCTATTTCGACGAGGTTGCGGACATGCCCATAGGCACGCAGTCGAAAATCCTTCGGGTGCTGGTTGATCAGCAATTTCAGCGGGTTGGAGGCACAGACAAGGTCCGCGTCGATCTGCGGGTTATTTCCTCGACCAACCGCAATCTGGAAGAAGCCATCGCTGCCGAAACCTTCCGCCAGGAACTCTATCACCGCCTCAACGTGGTTCCGATCGCAGTGCCCAGCCTGGAAGACCGCCGCGAAGACATTCCCGTGTTGGCATCGCATTTCATCGAAGAGTGCAACGCCGCGCAGGGCTTGCCCAAGCGACAGTTGACAGAGGACGCGTCCGCGCTGATGCAAACGATGGTCTGGCCGGGCAACGTCCGTCAGTTGAAGAACATGGTCGAACGGGTTTTGATCCTGGGAGACGGGACTGGGCCGATTGACGCAAAGGAATTGCCGGGCTCCGAAGAGCCCGCGGGCGAGGAGGGGCGTGTTGTTCTTTCCGGTGCGCTCGCGACGTTGCCGCTGCGCGAGGCGCGGGAGGCGTTTGAGCGGGAGTATCTGCTGACGCAGATCAACCGCTTTGGCGGCAACATCAGCCGGACCGCGAATTTTGTGGGGATGGAACGGTCGGCGTTGCACCGCAAGCTGAAGTCGCTGGGGGTTGTGACGTCTTCCAAGTCGGGGGCGCGGGTGGCGCATCTGGATGAGGAAGAGGCGCAGGCGAGCTGAACGGAAACAAGCGCAGAAAGCCGTCATAGGTGAGGGGAAAACGCGCCGTTTTTCCTTGTGTTTTCAGCGTCGAAAAACATAGGTCTGAGATCTGTCCCCGCGGGGACAGAATTGGAAAATCAAATGAAATCAGAAACTTGTCGTTTTCAAAGGTTAAAATGCGTTAACCTTTGCGCACCTCAAGCTGTGCCAGCACGTCGAGCCCCTGCATGTTCAGAAAGTGCAGCATGTCGATGAAAACCCAGTTCTCGGCCAGCTTGTCGCCGTCGCGGCGGTAGATGTCGACCACGCGCAGGTCGGCCTTGCGACCCGACGGTGGCAGACCGAGATAGGGGCCGGTGCACTCCATCGTCAGGTTGGGCCAGCCAAAGAAGCCGCCATAAGTCCCCTCGGCCATGCGGCAGATGTGGCCGTTGAACGTCCGTGCGCCCAGTTGGGTGCGGAAGGGGCGTTGGTGCTGTTCGATGTAGCGGTCGATGGTGTAGGTCGCGCCGATGCCCGTTGGCCCCCACCACAGCATGTCGTCGTGCCAGTGTTGGCGCAATTCGTCGCGCGGGTCGGGCGGTGTGTCGGTCGCGTTCACGGTCGAGATCATGCCGATCATCGCGTTGATCAGGTCAAGCGTCGCGGCGCTCTGTGCCGGATCTTGCGCATCTGACAGCACGCCATCCTGCGTCATCGGACCGGGCTGCACCAGTTGTGCACCCGTCATACCTGGCAGCGGGTACTGACCGGCCTGCGCCATGAGGTGCAAGAGGTCGCAGAAGAACGCCTGTTCGATGATGCGCCCCTCGGACACGCGGCTGAACTCGGCGAAGCGCAGCATGACGATCTTGCCCGTGGGCTGGATGCCCAGAAACGGCGCGTCAAAGAGCGCGAGGATATGACCCATCGCGCAGACCCACGTGCCGGGCGCGCCATCAAGGCTGTTGTCCCCGGCAAAGAGCACGTCCACCCGCCGCTGCGGGCTGCGCAGCGCCGCTGTCAAAGGGGTCCAGAACCGATCTGCCACGGCGGCGATGCCGCGTTGATCGTGCCAGGGGTGCATTCCACGCCAATGCACGTCCGGCTCCATATGCAGGGCAAGGGCCTTGCGCATATCGCCGCCGCGTGCGGCGTCGGCGATGGCGGCGTGATGGGCCAGCACGATGCTTTTGGCGTCTTGCAGGCGGGTGGCGTCTTCTGACAGAGGGGCTGCGTCGGCCGCGTGTGGTTTGGTTGTGTGGGGCATCGGGGTCTCTTTAACGGGCCAGGGCGGCCTTGGGGCCTTGCTTATCCTTGGGTGACAATGCGGAACCGGCCATCGCCGGTGCGAATGGCGCAGCTGCGCCCGGTAAGGCGGGGCAGGGTGGTGGAGGGGCCGGGTGGTGCGGCCTGTGCGATGCCTTGGGGACAGGCGGGAATTTCAACAGGACGGTAACCAAGATCGCCCATGCATTGCCCTTTGACCCTGCTGCGCAGGCTAGCGTTGACATCAACGGTATAGACTTCACCCGGCACCCAGTATCCGCCGCGGGTGAAGCATTCTCCGTGTGCATTGCAGACACGGCGCGGCACGTAGCGTGGTGCGCCTTGGCGCACCTGATTGGCCACCGGTGCATCACGCAACGCCTGCACATCGCAATTGGTGTCATCGCGTTCGAACTGCGCAAAGCTGACCCCCTCGGCATAATATGTCGAGAGCGGCAGGCAACCTGCCAGAGCGACTGGCAGGGCAAGGGTCAACAAAGCGCGCATCGCCGTGACAGTGCCGCAGGTTTGGGGCTTTGGCAATCGGGGTTTGGGCTGTGTGGACACGCGCGGACGCGGAACAGAGTGATGTGAGCGAAGGTTTGCGCAGGCGGCTGTGTCTCGTCCGCGCCGAGGCTCTGCAATGATGCGCCCCGCACCAGGCTCTGCTATGCGATCCTATGGCCGCGCTTATGTCCCATTCCGTTGTGTTGCCTTCTGGTCGCGCAACCTATCTTGAGGCTGGCTCAGAACACCGGGACACTGTCTTGCTGTTGCATGGCGGCGGCCTTGACTGTGCACATTTGTCCTGGCGCCTTTTGCTGCCTGAACTTGCGGTGCACTATCGTGTCATCGCGCCCAACTGGCCAGGTTATGGCGGTACAGACCCTTTCGATGGACCGTACCAAATTGGCGATCTTGGCCGATGGCTGATGACGTTTCTGGATCATCTGGAGGTCCAACAGGCGTGCATGATCGGTGTCTCAATGGGCGGCGGCGCCGCCATCTGGTCGGCGATCCACCGATCGGAGCGGGTGACGGCCCTTCTACCCGTTGCCACCTTCGGTGTTGCGGAGCGGGCACCGTACCACAGACTGACATATCTGTTGACCAAACTTCCCCTGAACGCGGTGTCTTATGTCTTGCTCAGACGCTCTCCAAGATTGCTTCGACGCTCGGTCGAGGCCCTATTTGCCCGACCGGATCGGGTGACACCAGAGCTGATCGCGGAAGTCGCAGAGGTTTTGAAAGCCGCGGGAAACGGGGCAGCGTTTACGAATTTCCAGCGCGGCGAAACCGGGGCGACGCGACTGAGGTCCGTTTTTTCAGATCGTCTTGCGGATGTTGTGCAGCCCACGTTGTTCATTCACGGGGCGCAGGATCAGCTTGTTCCGCTTGAGGCCGTCAAACGCGCAGCAGACCGCGTGACATCGGCCCGTCTGGAGGTCATGGATGCAGGGCATTGGCCGATGCGGGAACGGCCAGAGCAGTTCAACGAACTGGTGATGGCTTTTCTGCGCGATATACAGCAGCCATCGTGACCCCCGTATCCAACCTTGAACACTGGCGATTGCCCTTTGCTCAGCCAATCCCGGATCCCACGTGAACCTGACGCCGGGCCAAGCGTTGACCGCTCCTCCGCCGTCTGTCATGCAAAGGGGCCGAGTGTGCCGCGATGCGGCGCGTCATCACGGGGACATGGATGAAGGTCATCATCTGCGGGGCAGGCCAGGTGGGCTGGCAGATTGCCCGCCACCTTTCGGGCGAGCGCAACGACGTGACGGTGGTCGACAATGACCCCGATCTGGTGCGGCGTGCGACCGATACCTTGGATGTTCAAGGGGTTGCGGGTTTTGCCAGTTATCCCGACGTGTTGGACCGTGCAGGTGCACGTGATGCCGATATGGTCATTGCAGCCACTTATTCGGACGAAGTGAATATGGTCACCTGCCAGGTGGCCCATTCCGTTTTTGGCGTGAACCGCAAGATTGCGCGGCTGCGCAGCCAGTCCTATCTGACTGCGATTTATTCCGACCTCTACCGCCGCGATCACATGCCCATCGACGTCGTGATCTCGCCCGAGAAGGAGGTGGCGGAGGCCGCCTTGCAGCGGCTTAGTGCCCCTGCGTCCTTTGACACCGAGATGTTCATGGACGGACAGGCGCAGCTTTTGGGCATTTCGCTGGATGCGGATTGCCCGGTGCTCAATACCCCGCTGCGGCAGTTGACCGATCTGTTTTCCACGTTGCGGGTGGTTGTGGTCGGTGTGCGGCGCGAGGGGACGCTGTTTGCGCCCGAAGCGTCGGACCAGCTGTTTGAGGGCGACGATGCCTATGTCTTTGCCCATGTGGACGACGTGCCCCGCACAATGGAGGTCTTTGGCAAGACCATGCGCAAGCAGGAGCGTGTGGTGTTGGTGGGCGGCGGCAATGTTGGCCTGACCGTGGCCCGCGCGCTGGAGCAGCGGACCAACCGTGTGCGCGCCAAGGTGATTGAGCGCAATCGCCGCTGCGCGGAACTGGCGGCCGAGGGGCTGGAGCGGACCATCGTGCTGAACGGGGACGGTCTGGATGTGAACCTGCTGGCCGAGGCGGGGGTGAGCCGCGCCGACGCGATGCTGGCCGTGACCGACGACGACAAGACCAATATGCTGGCGGCTGTGCGCGCCAAGTCCGAGGGCTGCCCTTATGCTATCGCCCTGATCAACGACCCGACGCTGGTGCCGATGATGGGGCCGTTGGGCATTGATGCTTATATTAACCCGCGGGCGACCACTGTGTCCTCGATCCTGCGTCATATTCGCCATGGGCGCGTGCGGTCCGTCTATTCCATCGGGGATGCGGATGCCGAGGTGATCGAGGCCGAGGTGCTGTCAACCTCGCCCCTGGCGGGCAAGATCATCAACGAGATCGACTTTCCCGAAGGTGTTCTGGTGGGTGCGGTGCGCAAGGGCGAGGAAGTCATTCGGCCCGTGGGCAAGACCCGCATCGATGAGGGCGATGTCGTTGCCATCTTTGCCCTTGCCACCGACGTGCCCGAGGTGGAGCGCCTGATGCAGGTGTCCATCGACTTTTTCTGATGGGGGATCGGGCGCATCCTCGCCAGCCGTTCTGGGTGTCTGTTCTGCAGTTGCCGCTGTTTTTGCTGCTGGTCGGTGTGTTTTCGGCGGCGATGCTGGTGCCTGCGGTCTATGGCGGTGTGGTGCGCGACCTGGATGCGGCACGCGCGTTTCTTTATGCCGGGCTGCTGGGCGTTGTGGTCTTTGCGCTGATCGGGTTGGCCCATGCGGGGCGTGATCCGGGCCACGGCACCCTTGGCCCGCTTCTATCTCTCTTCAGCGCCTTTACCATTCTGCCCGCGATCCTTGCCGTGCCATTCCATGAAGGGTTGGGCACGACCAGTTTTCTGAACGCCTATGTCGAGATGGTGAGCGCGATCACCACCACCGGCGCCACGATGTTTGACGATCCGTCTCGCCTGAATGGCACCTTGCATCTGTGGCGGTCCATCGTGGGCTGGCTGGGCGGCTTGCTGATGTGGATTGCAGCGTCGGCCATCCTCGCACCGCTGAACCTTGGTGGGTTCGAGGTGACAGCACGGGCCGAGCCCGGCCGCAGTGCGAGCCGCGACATCGGCATGTCCGCGGCAGAGGTACGGATGCGGGTCCTGAAAGTTTCGTCGGTGCTGGTCCCAATCTACACGGGCCTGACCCTGCTTTTGTGGGTGCTGCTCACCGTGGGGGGCGATGTTGGGCTGGTGGCGCTGTGCCATGCGATGGCGATCCTAGCGACCTCTGGCATTTCACCGGTGGGCGGGCTGACTGCCGAAGGATCCGGCATCGCGGGCGAGGCGGTGATGCTGCTGTTCATGCTGTTCGCGCTGTCGCGCCTGACCTTTTCCACGGACACAACCACCGCGGAATCCGGCGGGCTGTGGCAGGATCCGGAGTTCCGGATTGGTGCGCTGGTGGTGCTGGCCGTGCCTGTCTTTCTGTTTCTGCGCCATTTCCTGGGCGCTTTCGACGTCGAGGCCGAGCGGGATCTGCAAAGCGCGGGCCGCGCGCTTTGGGGAAGTGCGTTTACGGTCATGTCATTTCTGACAACCACCGGTTTTGCGTCCGCCAATTGGGTGGATGCGCAGGCATGGTCGGGGTTGCAGACACCGGGCCTGCTGCTGATGGGGCTGGCGCTGATCGGGGGCGGGGTGGCGACGACTGCCGGGGGCGTGAAGCTGCTGCGCGTTTTCGCGCTTTATCGCAATGGCGTGCGCGAGATGGAGCGGCTGGTGCATCCGTCGTCTGTCAGCAGTGCGGGGCCGCGAGCACGCAGGCTGCAGAAGGATGGCGCCTTTATCGCGTGGATCTTTTTCATGCTCTTTGCGCTCAGCCTTGCTCTGATCACCATTCTGCTGACGCTGACCGGTCTGACCTTTGACACTGCTCTGGTGCTGGCCGTCTCTGGTCTGTCCACGACGGGACCGCTGTTGGAGGTGGCCAAGGAGGTGCCGATCTCGCTGACCGAGTTGAACACGGGCGCCAAGGCCATTTTCACGGCCGCCATGGTACTTGGTCGGCTGGAGACGCTGGCCATCATCGCCCTTTTCACACCGGATTTGTGGCGCGGGTAAGCGGGGCTTTGCGGTAGGTCCGTAACGGACTGTTTTTTGGGGTGGAATCTTTCTAAACCCCACGACATACTCCGCCCGGAGGGACGGTCTGATCCGCAGGCCTAAGCAAGAAAAAAAGGGTTAACCGACATGGCTTCGGACCGACAGAATTTACAAGATGCATTCCTGAATCACGTGCGCAAGACCAAGGTGCCCGTGACGATTTTCCTGATCAATGGCGTGAAATTGCAGGGGGTTATCACGTGGTTTGACAACTTCTGCGTCCTTCTGCGCCGTGATGGTCAAAGCCAACTCGTCTATAAACACGCCATTTCGACCATCATGCCGAGCCAGCCGATCAGCCTGTATGAGGGCGAAGACGCCTCTTGATGGGTGAGATGCCGGAGTTCACCCGCGCCTGGGTGCTCCATCCTGATATCAAATCCGACCCGGACCGGCGCGAAGCAAGCTTTGCGCTGGCCGAAGCTGTGTCATTGGCCCATGCCTTGCCCGAGTTGGAGGTCGTGGGCAGTGAGATCGTGCCATTGCCGCGCCCGCAGGCAGGGCTGCTGTTTGGGTCGGGCAAGATTGAAGAGTTGGCAGAACGTTTGCACGATGCCGAGGTTGAGCTGGTTCTGATCGACGGACCCGTCACGCCTGTGCAGCAGCGCAACCTGGAAAAAGCCTGGAAGGTCAAATTGCTGGACCGGACGGGGTTGATCCTTGAAATCTTTTCCGACCGTGCGGCCACACGCGAGGGTGTGTTGCAGGTCGAGATGGCAGCACTCAGCTATCAGCGGACGCGGCTGGTGCGCGCCTGGACCCACCTGGAACGTCAGCGTGGTGGTCTGGGTTTTGTCGGTGGTCCCGGTGAGACACAGATCGAGGCGGACCGGCGCGCCATCGACACGCAGCTTGTGCGCCTGCGTCGGCAGTTGGACAAGGTGGTCAAGACACGGACGTTGCACCGCGCGGCACGGGCCAAGGTGCCGTATCCCATCGTGGCGCTTGTGGGCTACACCAACGCGGGCAAGTCGACGCTGTTCAACCGGCTGACCGGTGCCGATGTGATGGCCAAGGACATGCTCTTTGCCACGCTGGACCCGACCATGCGCCGGGTGGAGTTGGAAAACGGGCCTGAGATCATCCTGTCGGACACGGTCGGTTTCATCTCGGCCCTGCCGACGGAACTGGTGGCGGCGTTCCGGGCGACCCTGGAAGAGGTGCTGGCCGCTGACGTCATCCTGCATGTCCGCGACATTTCGCACCCCGAGACGGAGGCGCAGGCCGAGGACGTCCGCACCATCCTGAGCGATCTGGGCGTGGGCGAGGGCCGCGAGATGGTCGAGGTCTGGAACAAGATTGACCTGCTGCCCGAAGAGGAGGCCGATGCGGCCCGCGCGCGGGCGGAGCGGGATGAAGGCGTGTTTGCCATGTCGGCCATCACGGGCGAGGGGATTGACGCGCTGCTGGCCGATGTGGCCGCGACCTTGCAAGGTAGCGTGAGCGAGGAGACGCTGCTGTTGCCCTATGCCGAGGGCCGCAAGCGGGCGTGGTTGTTCGAACAGGACGTGGTGCAGGCCGAGCGGCAGGGCGAGGACGGCTTCGAGTTCGATGTGCGCTGGACGGCGATCCAGAAGGCGCGGTTCGACGGTCTTTAGTTGTCGGGCGGCACGCAAGGGTCCGGCTTGAAGCGTCGGTCCAGCGAAAACAGGCTGACGCGGCGCAGGTTCCCCTCGTACACGCACAGGTCTATCGCGGAGAGGTCCGCCAGACCGTCCGGGGGTGCATCGGCCCACGCCCAGGCGCTTGAGAGGTCCGTGTTCGATACATCAACATCCGTGAGATCTGCGGCTGTGAGCTGGGTGTCAAACAGGCCTGCCTGGTCCAGACGTGCGCCGCGCAACCGGGCACCGGAGAGATCTGTGTTCGACAGATTTGCGCTCTCGAGGTTGACCTCTTCCATCATGGCCTGATTGAGCGAGGCTTTGGTCAGGTTGGCGTGGCTCAGGTTGGTGCGGTCAAGACGGGCGTTGAACAGCACGGCGTCTTCCAGGTCAGCCCCGATCAGGTTCGAGGATGTGAAATTCGCGTTGCCCAGGATCGAGTTGCGGAAATCTGCCTGGAACAGGTTGGCAGACACCAGGTCTCCGGCGCTGAGGTCCGCGCCCTGGACCTGGGCGGAGGAAAAATCGAACCCTTGAAGACTGACACTGCCGGCCACCAGTGCCTGCAGCACCTGACCCCGTTCCGGGCTGAGCGTAGGAAAGTCGAATTGCCCGCGCAGGGGCGCGTCGAAGTTGATCGCGCCGCCCTTGGATTGTGCCAGGATGTAGGGCGTGTTGCGGACCAGAAAACCCGATATCTCGGCACGCAGGGCTTCGGGCAGCACAAGGTTGCTGCGCGCGCCGAGCGGCGCGTTTTCGTTGGCGACCACCCAACAGGGGGCTTCGGCCGAGTCCAGACAGTTCGGGTATTCGGTGTCCGCATCGGTGATTGATCGGATGTCTGTCAGCAGTTGCGTGAGATCCTCGGACAGTGCCGCGCGGCGCGCACTTTCAAGAAGCAGGCTTTGGGTGATGTTGGCGTCGGTCTGGAGCGTGATGCGCTGGTTCTGGATGTCGAACTTCTGGTTCTGTTCGTACAGCAGGAACAGCGTCGCCGCGCCCACGAGCCCGCCCACAACAGTGACCGTCGCGTTGAAGGAAAACTGCACCGCTTCGCGCCGGGCGAGCCAGAGGCCCAGGTTGACCAAAGCCGCGTGCCTCCGATCCTCGGGCGTCGGGTTTTTGGTGCCGTTCGGTGTGGTGAAATGGTCGACAAGGCTGGTGATAATCTCGGTTTCGGTCAAGGTGTCCTTTGCGTCGAGTGTCTTGCGCACCCAGCGCTGCACCAGCCTGTAGCCCGTCCATATTGCGATCAGGGTGATGCACAGCCCGGCCAGCGCGATGCCTTCGTTCTGCAGGGCAGCGCTGAGGCCGAAGCCAAGCGCGGCGCAAAACAGGCATGACAGGATCAGGGGCAGGCGTTTCATGGTTTATGGCTTTGGGTGCAATACCCACAGCCTAGGCGGGAACGATCGGTTCGGGCAAGTCCGTTAGCTGAGCGCGCGCCACTGGCCCGGTTTGAGATTACCCAGCTCCCACTCTCCGATCCGGACACGGATGAGCCTGAGCGTAGGAAACCCCACATGCGCCGTCATGCGCCGGACCTGTCGGTTGCGTCCTTCGGTGAGCGTCAGTTCCAGCCAGCTGTCGGGGACGGATTTGCGGACCCGGATGGGTGGATCGCGGTCCCAGATGTCGGGTGGTGCGATGGCCCGTGCTTTGGCCGGTTTGGTGGGCCCGTCCTTTAGCGTGATGCCGATGCGGAGGTGTGTAAGGGCGTCTTCGGTGATGGTTCCTTCCACCTGGGCCCAGTAGGTTTTGGGCGCTTTGTACTTTGGGTGCGCGATCTTGGCCTGTAGCCGACCGTCGCTGGTCAGCACCATCAGCCCTTCGCTGTCGCGGTCGAGGCGGCCTGCGGCGTAGACGCCGGGTTGGTCGATGTAGTTGGAGAGCGTCGGGCGCGGGGAGCTTTCGGTCCCCTTGTCGGTGAACTGCGAGAGCACGCCGTAGGGTTTGTTGAAGAGGACCGTCGTCACTGGAGTGGTTCGAGCCGTGTGATGCCGACCGCGGCGGCCCGTGCGAGCCCTTCGTCGAGTGACATGGGGATGTATTCGCCGCGACGCCAGAGTTGTGCCAGATCGTCGTAGTGTCGTGACAGGAAGTGGCCGGACTGTCCTGTCGAGATCACGAAGACCGAGGAGTTGGGGTCGGCGAAGTCGTAGACGCCCCTGTAGCCCGCGCCGTGGACGTTGTGGAACGGGTCGGGGCCCGTGCCTTGGGTCAGCCCGCGCAGGAGTGTGTTGTCGCCGCCCGATGTGCTTTGGCGGATGTTGACGAAGTAGCGCAGGATCGGCACGTCGCCCAGCACCTGGTGGTCGTGGGTGGCCTGGTGTGCGTCCCCCCAGCGCAGGCTTTCCAGTTGGCTGCCCCAGGTTTCGTTGATGTCGAGGAGCGCGTCATCGAGGGCGAGGCGGGCCATGTCGGCGCAGGTCTCTACCGGGGCCGATTGGCGGACGTCGCACCAGATCGCGGCCCCGTCGACATTGCGGAACACACGTTCGATGAAGAGCGGTTCGGGGTGGGTGAGCGTGTCGGCCATGGGGCCGAGTTCGTCCCGGATGAGCCGGTCTTGCAGCTTGCGCAGCCAGGCGGCGTAGATCAGCGGTTCGGGCCAGTGTTCGTTCATCTCGCCATTCCATTCAGCGAGCAGGGCAAGCGCGCGCTGGCGCTGGCGTTCGGGCGTGCCTGCGGGGGCGGCTTCGCCGGTGAACCACAGCTCGGCCCCGATGAGGGGCAGGAGCGAGCGGGCGGTGAAGCTGACCGTGTCGAGCTGTGCTTCGATGAAGCTGTCGCGGGTGTGGACCTCGCGCGCCTGCATCAGCCTGCGCCAGCGTTGCACTCGCTGGGTGTCGCCCCAGGTGAAGCTGATGTGGTTGGGGAAGGGGCGGTCGACCGTCTTGTTGTTGGTGTTGCCGAGGATGCCGCCCACCGGTGACACAAAGCCGGGGTTCGAGGTGTAGGGCATACGGCCCTGCCAGCGGTTCTCGGGCCGCCAGCCCAGTGATGGCATGCGCCCCTGGCTTTGATGTGCGGTGTTGCGGTTGGGCACCGCGCCGATGGTTTTCATGGCGATCGAACTGCGATCGACGAGGGTGATGTTCTGGGCCGGGGCGATGTAGCGTTCACCTGCGGTGATCGCCTCTGCCACGTTCTGGGCTTTCATGATCCCGAGGGCCGCGCTGAGTGAGGTGTCGTTGGGGCTGAGCACCGTCCAGCTGAGTGCGGCGACGTGGCCGGGCGGTGTGACCGTGCCGAGACTGCGGACGCTGCCCGGCAGGACGGGGCCGTTGTCCGTCCAGCGCAGGGTGAGCGTGACCGGGTCCTGATCCGCGATTTCTAGGATGGAGTCACGGGTCTCAAAATCCTTCCAGCCCGTTGGCGTGCGGTACTGTCCGATATTGTCGGGGTTCAGTTCCTCGATGAACACGTCCTGATCATCGACATAGGCCGTGGTCAGCCCCCAGCCGAGCAGGTCGGAGCGGCCTGTCAGCACCACTGGCATGCCTGGGATCGTGCCGCCGATGACGCCGCCCGTTTGCAGTTCGAGCCGGGCGAGATACCAGATGGCGGGGGCGGAAAAGCCCAGATGCGGGTCATTGGCCAGAAGTGTGCCGCCCGAGGCCGAGCGGGCAGCGGCGGCGGCCCAGGCGTTGGAGGCCCCTGCAAAGCCGCGCGGGCGGAAGGGCGAAAGCGGGTGCGGTTCGGGCTCAACAGCGGCAAAGTCAGTCTCAACGCCCGGCACCAGAGATGCGTATTCAGGCAGGCTGGCGACGCCTTCGCCCGGGACATCCGGCAGGATGTCGGCGAGCCGCGCGGGATCGTCGAGTGCGAGCGACATGCGGGCGCGCAGCACCTCTTCGCTCAGATGGCCGGAGAGTTGCAGGCCCATGAGCTTGGCCACCGCGATGCTGTCGGCGGGGCGCCAGGGGGCGAGCGGCGTGTTGAAGAGGAACATTTCCGGCGCACCGCGCCCCAGTGCCTCGGCATTGATCTGGTCGAGGCGGGCGTTCACGCCGGAGGCGTAAGCCTCGAGCGCGGCGCGGGAGTCAGCGTCTTGGGCGTCTACCGATTGGACCGACAGGCGGTAGATGTCGAGGCGGCGGATGAAACTATCGACATCGACCGTAGTGGTGCCGAAAAGCTCGCTCAACCGCCCTTGTGCGGTGCGCCGCAGCATCATCATTTGCCACAGCCGGTCTTGGGCGTGGGCGAAGCCGAGGCCGTGGAACACATCGGTGTCCGTTTGCCCAAAGATGTGGGGGACGTTGGCGTTATCGCGCACGATCTCGACCGGGGCGGAGATGGCTGGCACGCGCACGCGGGCGTCGTAATTGGGCAGCGAGCGGGAGGCGAGATAGTAGACCATGCCAACTGCCAGCACGGCCAGCACGATCAATGCCGCCGTGAGCCGTACCAGCCATTGAAAGACTACTGCCATGCCGTGTCGCCCTTATCGTCGCGCGTTGACCCTTGGGCCACGACTGTTAGGTAGGCGGAGACGGAAGCGCAAGCCAGAGGCAGCGCAAAACACGAGGAGCGATCACGGATGGCAAAGCTGGCATTTCTGGGGATGGGTGTGATGGGCGCACCCATGGCGGGGCATCTGTTGAAGGCGGGCCACGAGGTGACGGTTTACAACCGCACGGCGGCCAAGGCGCAGGACTGGGTCAGCGAGCATGGCGGTGCGATGGCCCGCACCCCGCGTGCGGCGGCTGAAGGTGCCGATTTCGTGATGGCCTGTGTGGGCAATGATGATGATCTGCGCTCGGTCTGCCTGGGCGAAGACGGTGCCTTTGCCGGGATGGGCAGCGGCACTGTTTTCGTGGACCATACCACGGTGTCGGCCAAGGTGACGGCCGAGCTTTATGCCGCGGCGGATGCGGCGCAGATCAGTTTTGTGGATGCGCCGATTTCAGGTGGGCAGGCGGGAGCCGAGAACGGCCAGTTGTCGATCATGTGTGGTGGGGATCAGGGCGCGTATGCCCGCGCTGAGCCGATCATGCAGGCCTATGCCAAGCTGTGCCGTCGCATTGGCGAGAGCGGTGCGGGGCAGATGACCAAGATGTGCAACCAGATTGCCATTGCGGGTGTTGTTCAGGGCTTGGCCGAGGCGCTGCATTTTGCCGAGAAAGCGGGTCTGGACGGGCGTGCGGTGGTTGAGGTGATCAGCCAAGGTGCTGCCGGGTCGTGGCAGATGTCGAACCGGTATGAGACGATGCTGGACGATCATTTTGATCACGGCTTTGCCACGGACTGGATGCGCAAGGATCTGGGGATTTGTCTGGATACCGCTGACGAGAACGGCGCGAGCCTGCCGGTGACGGCGCTGGTCGATCAGTTCTACAAGGATGTGCAGAAGATGGGCGGCGGGCGCTGGGATACGTCGAGCCTGTTCAAGCGGTTGCGGACCATCGGGTAGGGTTTTGTCGGTGGGCGGCTCTGTTTGCTGCGCAAAGGCGCCCGCCCACCGACCCATTTGGGGTTGCGCCCAGGTGCTTTGGGGCGTGGCTGATAGCTTTTGTGGGAAATGGCTGTCTTTCCGCAGCGCGCCTAAATGCGCAGCCGTTCTCGTGCTGCGCCCAGGTGCTCCACGGTGTGGCTGGCAGCTTTTTCTTTGAAAAAGCTACCTTTGCCACTTCGTGCGTCTGCCTGCGCAGCCGCACTAGGGAATGATGCGGGTGTACTTCGTCCCTTCGAGCGTTGCGCCGATGCGCAAGCCCGCGCGGGCGAAAACCGCTGCCAAGACTGGCGACAGGGCCGTTGTGGTGTCCGCTGCCACGCTGTCGCCTTCGCCCGACACGACATATTCCAGGTCCGCCCCTGCGGCCCAACCGGGGCTGCGGCGGAACTCGCTCAGTGCTTCTTCGGTCATGAAGAACAGGACATGGGCCGATTGCTGGGCACCAATTTGCAGACCGCCGGAGCCCTTGACCACGGAATAGTAGTCAACCGTGACGTTGTTGACCCGCAGGGCACCGCGCCCGTAGGAGCCACCGAAGACGAACCCGGCTTCGGTCACCAGCGGCATGATGAGCATGCCATTTGCCTTTTCGGCGAGCTGCACCGTGTTGGGGTAGCTGCGAAACATCTCGTCCAGCGTGGCATCGACGCGCGCGTCGATCACGGACCCGCCGCTGCTGCCCACGCCATTCCCACATGCTGCCAGCAGCCCCGTGCCAGCAAGCGCCCCTGCGGCGAAGGCACGCCGCGAGATTCCGTTCGATTTCATTTTGAACCGCCTGTGTTGCTCTTGTTTGTGCCCGGTTTCTCCGGGCCTCGTGGGCAGATATACGCCGATTGGGGCGATCTGTCACTATGGAGGATGGGCTGCGCGGGTTTCTGCCGTGGTTTTTGGGGGCTCTGCCCCCG
Source organism: Tateyamaria sp. syn59 (assembly GCF_007995245.1). GTDB lineage: Bacteria > Pseudomonadota > Alphaproteobacteria > Rhodobacterales > Rhodobacteraceae > Tateyamaria. Next base: position 108,951 of record NZ_VCBA01000002.1, on the reverse strand, counting down.
GCTGCGCCTCCCCCGGGATTTTTTTGAAACAGGGAATTCGCAGGCTTCCCGGAAACGCCGTGGGGCGGCGTTTCGCCTGCGAATGGGCGGAGCCCTCGGCGTTTAGGCGGACTTGCCCGCGTGCAGCAACCTCGCCGCCGCTGGCGCGAAATAGGTCAGGATCCCGTCACACCCGGCCCGTTTGAACGCCATCAGGCTTTCCATCATTACCCGGTCGTGGTCGACCCAGCCGTTGGCGCTGGCCGCTTCGATCATCGCGTATTCACCCGACACCTGGTAGGCGAAGGTGGGCGCTCCGAACGTGTCCTTCACCAGGCGGCAGATGTCGAGATAGGGCAGGCCGGGTTTGACCATGACCATGTCGGCGCCTTCGGTGAGGTCCCGTTCGATGAGCCGCAGGGCTTCGTCGGAGTTGGCCGGATCCATCTGGTAGGTTTTCTTGTCGCCCGTCAGTGCGCCCGATGCGCCCACCGCGTCGCGGAACGGGCCGTAGAAGGCCGAAGCGTATTTGGCGGCGTAGCTGAGGATCATGACGTTCTGGTGGCCTGCGCCTTCCAGTGCGGTGCGGATGGCGCCGATGCGGCCGTCCATCATGTCAGAGGGGCCGATGATGTCGGCGCCTGCCTCGGCCTGGCTGAGCGCCATTTTGACCAGTGCCTCGACCGAGCGGTCATTTACGATCTCGCCATTTTCGACAAAGCCGTCGTGGCCGTTGATGTTGTAAGTGTCGAGGGCGACGTCGGTCATGATCGCGATCTCTGGCACGGCCTCTTTGATGGCGCGGATGGCGCGGTTGGCGTGGTTTTCGGGGTCCCAAGCGCCTGCGCAATCCTCGGTCCGGTCCTCGAGCCCGGTATAGGGGAAGATGCAGATGGCGGGGATGCCTAGATCGGCGGCTTCGCGCGCGGCTTCAACCACCTTGTCGACCGAGCGGCGGACGACGCCAGGCATGGAGGGGATGGGCTCTTCGATCCCTTCGCCGCTGCGGACAAACACAGGCCAGATGAAGTCATCGACCGTCAGCGTGTTTTGCCGGACCATGCCGCGCACCGCAGGGCTTTGACGGGTGCGGCGCAGGCGGGTGGCGGGGAACGAGGCTTGGGTCGGGCGCATGGCAGGTGTCCAGTTTGAGTGACAGTGCATGGGTGGCATGAACCTTGCGGTCAGGCAAGGTCTCGTTCAGCTAGCTCCACCAGAGCGGCTGCGAGTGCCAGCGCCTCCTCTCGCCTCAATAGGTGGTATTGCGCACCGGCAGTGGACTGCAATTTCAGCGCGATGGGCAAGTCTTTGTCACCGCTGTGGATCAGATCGACACCGGCCGATACCCGGTACATTGATCTTATCCCGGATCGCAGATGGCCAATCTTCTCAAAGAAACCCGGTGAAATCTCTTTCATGGTCGTCGGTTCCATCGTGTTTTGCGTGCTGCACATGTTGACGCTAATTTTTTTCGGTAGGAGGTGTCTAGGCACTGCGATGTGCGCGCGCTAAGAGGGGCGCCAACCGAGGCAAGACGACCCCGCGGACGGGCGACAGGACAGGCGTGGACTGGTACGACACCATTTTCGAGCTGATCGACATGCGCTCGTTCTCGAACTTGTGGTTCTGGATTGCGCTCGCCGTGGTGTGGTCGACGGCCAGCCATTGGGTGCTGGGTGTGCCCTATGACATGGTGGCGCGGGCGCGACGGCATGGAGGGCAGGCGGCGGAGGACCTTGAGGACCTGATCCGCATCAACACGAACCGGTTGCTGTTTATCGGCGCGGTGTCGGGGCTTTGGCTGCTGGGCATCGGCTGTTTCCTGATGACCGGGCTGATCCTGCTGGGCTTTGTCTATGGGGTCGAATTTGCGCAGGCTGTGTTCCTGTTGGGCTTTCCTATGAGCATCGTGGGTGTGCTGAACCTGTCCACGGCGCGGCTGATCCGGGACGAGGACGCCACCGGAGAGGCGCTGTGGCGCCGCCTGACCCGGCACCGCACCATTGTGCAGGCCATCGGGATGGTGTCGATCTTTGTCACTGCGCTGTGGGGGATGTACCAAAACCTCGCTGTCGGACCCTTCGCCGGTTGACAGTCGGGGCGAAAGGGCCAAGTTACGCGTCCTTGGTTCCCGAACATCTGCTGATCTATGCCGAACGCCCAACACATCACCGTATCCGGCGCGCCCGAAGGGTTTGACGCCCGCCTGATCCTTGACGAGATCGCCAAGGGCAGCGCCGTCTGCCACGTGGCCCGTGATGACAAACGGCTGGCGGCGATGCAGGCCGCCTTGCGGTTTTTCGCGCCGGACATGCCGGTTCTCGTGTTTCCGGGCTGGGATTGCCTGCCATACGATCGCGTCTCGCCCAATGCCGACATCTCGGCCCAGCGGATGGCAACGCTGGCGGCACTCGTGCATGGGATGCCCGAACAGTTCGTGCTGCTGACCACGCTGAATGCAGCGACGCAGCGCGTTCCGGCGCGGGCGCTGCTGCGGGAGGCCGCGTTTTCGGCCACCGTGGGCAACAGGGTGGACGAGGCGGGCTTGCGCAATTTCCTAGTGCGCATGGGGTTTGTGCAAAGCCCGACAGTGATGGAGCCTGGGGATTACGCCATTCGCGGCGGGATCATCGACATCTACCCCCCCGGTGATCTGGGCCCGGTGCGCCTCGATCTGTTTGGCGATGTGCTGGACGGCGCGCGGCGGTTTGATCCTGCGACCCAGCGGACGACCGAGAAGCTGGATGTGATCGAACTGGCGCCCGTGTCCGAGGTTATTTTGGACGAGGCGGCGATCACGCGGTTTCGGCAGAATTACCGGTTGGAGTTTGGCGCGGCGGGCACGGATGATCCGCTGTATGAGGCAGTGAGTGCGGGGCGCAAGCACCAGGGGGCCGAGCACTGGTTGCCGTTGTTCCATGATGGGCTTGATACGCTGTTTGACTATTTGCCCGGTGCAACGATCACGCTGGATGATCAGGTCACACCTGCGCGGCTGGCGCGGTGGGAGAGCATTGAAGACCAGTATGAAACCCGGCGGCTCGCCATGGAAAATCGGTCCAAGATGGACACGGTGTACAAGCCGGCGAAGCCGCAAGGTCTGTATCTGGACGATGCCGCGTGGGAGGCTGCCGTGGCCGGGTTCCGCGTGCTGTCCCTTGCCCAGTTGCCGCAGGCGACCGGGCTGGGTGTCACCGATGCGGGCGGGCGGATCGGGCGCAATTTTTCGCCCGAACGACAACAGGAATCCATAAGCCTTTTCGGTGCTTTGGCGTCGCATGTTAAAGCGAAGATGGCGAGTGGGCCGGTTGTCATCGCCAGCTATTCAGAAGGTGCGCGCGAGCGGCTGACGGGGCTGATTGAGGATGAGGGGTTGGCCGAGGTCATTCCGATCCCGAACGCGACCCGCATCGGCAAACGGGGTCTGCATCTGGCGGTCTGGGCGCTGGAACACGGGTTTGAAGCGCCGGGCCTGACGGTGATTTCCGAGCAGGACGTATTGGGGGATCGGTTGATCCGTCAGCCGAAGAAGAAGCGCCGGGCTGAAAACTTTCTGACCGAGACGCAGTCGCTGTCTCCGGGCGATCTGGTGGTTCATGTGGATCACGGGATTGGCCGGTATCAGGGGATGGAGGTGGTCACCGCTGCCGGTGCAGCCCACGAGTGCCTGCTGCTGGAATATGCGGAACGGTCGAAGCTGTACCTGCCGGTCGAGAATATCGAGCTGCTGTCGAAGTATGGCCATGAAGAGGGCTTGCTCGATCGGTTGGGCGGTGGTGCGTGGCAGGCCAAGAAAGCCAAGCTGAAAGAGCGCATTCGCGAGATGGCGGATCGGTTGATCCGTATCGCGGCGGAGCGTGCCTTGCGCAAGGCGCCCATTCTGGAGCCGCCGCCGGGGATGTGGGACGCCTTTGCCGCGCGGTTCCCGTATCAGGAGACCGATGATCAGTTGAACGCCATTGCCGCCGTTATGGAGGATCTGACCGCGGGTCAGCCGATGGACCGGCTGATTTGTGGCGATGTGGGTTTCGGCAAGACCGAGGTGGCGATGCGCGCGGCCTTTGTTGCGGCGATGTCGGGCGTGCAGGTGGCGGTCATTGCGCCCACGACCTTGCTTGCGCGGCAGCATTACAAGAGTTTTGCCGAGCGGTTCCGTGGCTTTCCCATCGAGGTGCGGCAACTCAGCCGTTTTGTCAGCGCGAAGGAGGCGGCGTCCGCGCGCGATGGCATGGCGAGGGGGACGGCGGATATTGTTGTGGGCACCCATGCGCTGCTGGCCAAGGGCGTACGGTTTCAGAACCTCGGCTTGCTTGTGATTGATGAGGAACAGAAGTTTGGTGTGGGCCACAAGGAGCGTCTGAAGCAGATGCGGTCGGACGTGCATGTGCTGACGCTGACGGCGACCCCCATTCCGCGGACTTTGCAATTGAGCCTGACGGGCGTGCGCGATCTGTCGATCATCGGCACACCGCCCGTGGATCGGTTGGCGATCCGGACATATGTGTCCGAATTTGATGCGGTGACTATTCGCGAGGCTTTGTTGCGCGAGCATTATCGTGGTGGGCAGAGTTTTTATGTCGTGCCGCGCATCAGCGACCTGCCGGAGATCGAGGAGTTCCTGAAGGAGCAGTTGCCGGAGCTGACTTATGTCGTGGCCCATGGGCAGATGGCGGCGGGTGAGTTGGATGACCGCATGAACGCCTTTTATGACGGCAAGTTCGATGTGCTATTGGCGACGACCATTGTGGAAAGTGGTCTGGATATTCCGACGGCGAACACGATGGTCGTGCATCGGGCTGATATGTTTGGTCTGGCGCAGCTTTACCAGATACGGGGGCGTGTGGGGCGGTCGAAGACGCGGGCGTATGCCTATCTGACGACGAAGCCGCGCGCCAAGCTGACCACGACGGCGGAGAAGCGGCTGCGTGTGCTCGGTTCGCTCGATACGCTGGGGGCTGGGTTTACGCTGGCGTCGCAGGATCTGGACATTCGCGGGGCCGGGAACTTGCTGGGCGAAGAGCAGTCGGGTCAGATGCGGGATGTGGGCTTTGAGCTCTACCAATCGATGCTCGAAGAGGCGATTGGCAAGATCAAGGCGGGCGAGATGGAAGGCCTCACGGACGATGACGGTCAGTGGGCGCCGCAGATCAATCTGGGTGTGCCGGTGCTGATCCCGGAAGATTACGTGCCCGATCTGGACGTGCGGCTGGGTCTGTACCGGCGTCTGTCGGAATTGAGCACGAAGGTGGAGCTGGAGGGCTTTGCGGCTGAGTTGATCGACCGGTTTGGCAAGTTGCCCAAGGAGGTGAACACGCTGATGCTGGTCGTGCGCATCAAGGCGATGTGCAAGCGGGCCGGGATCGCGAAGCTGGATGGCGGGCCAAAGGGCGCGACGCTTCAATTCCACAATGATAAGTTTGCCTCGCCGCAGGGTCTGGTCGAATTCATCCAGGATCAGCGCGGCATGGCCAAGGTCAAGGACAACAAGATCGTCGTGCGCCGGGATTGGGCCAAGGACAGCGACAAGATCAAAGGCGCGTTCGCGATTGCGCGCGATCTGGCAGAGAAGGTAGTCGCGCAGAAGAAAAGGGCAAAGGCGCAGGTGGGCTAGGCCACGGCCTCTTCCGCGCGGCGCATCTGTTGCATGAGCACGGATGCGATGATGCAGGCAATCAGCACTGTCGCGACAAGCGCCATCGGCGTGCCGTCAAACATCAGCCCGATGGGCGAGGCGAGGGCGGCGCCCAGCACAGTCGACACGGCACCAATGACGGAAGCGGCCATGCCTGCGATGTGGCCCATCGGCTCCATCGCGATAGCGTTCAGGTTCGCCACCGTAAGCCCGCCTTGGAACATAACGCCCCACTGCCAGAAGATGTAGAACCAGAACAATCCCGGCATATCAGCGACCATCCACATCACGAAAACGGTCGAGATGACAACCTGCGCTGTGAGCGCCCATGTCACCAGTCTGCGCATGCCGAACCGCCCAACGATAGCGGCATTGAGCAGGCTGGAAATGCCCGACGCCAGTGCAATCGCGCCAAACCACATCGGGAAGGTTTCAGCCCGGTCAAACGAGACTTCGAAGATCGGCTGGACCATTGTCAGGATCGAAAACAGGATCATCAGCATCAAGGTCTGCACATAGATCGACAGCCGAACCGTCCGGTTGGCGAACATCTGGCGCACGGCGTCGACCATCAGCGGCCAGCGCAGGGGGCGACGGTGTTGCCTTGGCAGTGTTTCGGACACGCGGACGCCAAACCAGACCAACAAAACCAGTGCAAAGATCAGGAAGGCCGGGAAGATGGCGCGCCATCCGGCGGCGTCCATGATGATTTTGCCCAGAAGTGGCGCAATGGCAGGCACCAGCAGGAACACCATCATCGTCAGCGACAGGATGCTGGCCATGGCCCGCCCGGAATAGAGGTCACGGATGATCGCAGCAGACACGACACGCGGCCCAGCCGCACCCAGACCCTGCAACACGCGCGCGGCGAGCATCAATTCGAGCGTGGGCGCCAACCAGCTCAGCACGGCACCTACCGCATAGACGGCGAGACCCAGGTAGACGACGGGCTTGCGACCTATGGCATCCGACAGCGGACCGGTAAAAAACGTACCAGCCCCCATGCCGATGACGAAAAAGGTCATCACCAGCGCAGCTTGCGCCACGCCGCCCGGTGCGATGTCGTTCGCGATTGCAGGCAGCGCCGGCAGCATTGCGTCAATGGAGAACGCAATGGTCGCAAACATCATCGCCATGAGGGCGATGAATTCTGGTTTGCCCAGTCTTTGTCCCTCTGGTTCGGTCAAGGTGTGCTTGGCTTTGCTCGGCTAAGTGACGCTATTGCGCAGCACATTGCCGTTGCAGATTGAGATTGGCAACGACTTAAGGTTGAAATCCGACCAAATGGTTAAATTGTGATCATTTGTGTGCGTTAGGCCGCGCCCTGCCGCAGCTCTTCGATGACCTTTGACCAGAGCTCGGGCGGCTGAGCACCCGGCACGGCGTGTTGATTGGCGACGATAAAGGTCGGGACAGACCCGATTCCCATCTGACGGCTGTGCGCGTCGCGCGCTGCGATGTCCTCTTTGTCCGCATCCGAGGCGAGCAGGCGGAGAACTACGCTGGCATCCATGGCTATGCTGTCCGCGATATCTGCCAGCACCTCATGGTCGCCGATGTCTCGGGCATCAACGAAGTAGGCCTTGAACAGAGCGGACACTGCCGCCGTCTGCTTGCCCTCAATCCCGGCCCAGTGGATCAGCCGGTGCGCGTCCATCGTGTTGGGTGTGCGCTCCATCCCTTCGAAGTCGATCTTGAGCCCGGCCTTTTCGGCGTTTTCGATAACAGGCGCATAGGCCCGGACCGCGCCGTCCTTGCCGCCGAACTTCGCCTCAAGGTACGCGCGGCGGTCCATGCCTTCGGCAGGCATGTCGGGGTTCAGCTGGAACGGATGCCATTCAATCACAAATGGGTGGTCCGGGTTCGCCTCAAGCGCACGGTCCAGATGCGCCTTGCCGATATAACACCAAGGGCAGATCGGATCGGACATGATGTCGAGTTTGATGGGGTCTGGCATTGTCAGGCTTTCGTTTGTTTGGGCCAGAACAGGGGCAGACGCCGCCGGACCAGCTTGCCATTTGCGCCCGCGGGCAGCATCGGCACGTGAACATAGGCGCGGGGGTGTTTGTATTGCGCCAGCTTCGGCTCGACATAGGCACGCAAGCTGTCCTCGTCCAGTGGGGCCGCCGCTGTGTAGAAGGCCGCAATGATGTAGACGCCTTTCTTGACCTCGATCTGCGTGGCGCCCACCCCGGTGATGCCTGGCGCGTCGGCCAACGCCGCTTCGACCTCGATCGGGGACACGCGGTAGCCGCCCGCGTTCATCATGTCGTCGTCGCGGCCCAGATAGGTGATCTGACCGTCCTCATCCATGACGCCCATGTCGCCTGTGAGGAACCAGTCGCCTGCAAACCTGGCAGCGGTTTCATCGGGCGCATTCAGGTATTCGCGCATCAGGCCGGGGTCGGAACGGTGGACGGCGATGGTGCCAGGCGCGCCGCGCGGCGTCGGTGCGCCGTCGGCCAGGATGGCGATGTGCCGCCCGGTTTGCGGCTGTCCAAGCGCGCCGTGTTTGGCGGGATGCGCAGGGCTGGAGGAGATGAAGGTGGAGCATTCCGACATCCCGTAGGCTTCGAAGATGTCGGTGCCGGTGGCGCTGCGCCACGCGGTCAGCGTGGTGTCCGGTAGTTTTTCCCCGGCGCTGAGACCGTGGCGGAGGCGGGGCAGGTCCGGCATATCGGCGCGCGCGAGCATCTGGCGATAAACCCCTGGTGCGGCGGCGAAAATTGTCGCACAGTGCTGGGATAGGAGATCGCCAAGAGCGTCTGGTGTTGTTCCGGGCGTGGGGATCAGCGCGGTTGCCCCGATTGACCATGGGTCCATCAGCCCCGTCCCAAGGGTATAGGTCCAATTGAAGGCGCCTGCATGCATTAGCCTGTCGTCAGGGCGCAGCCCATACCAGCCCTCATGCATCATCTGACGGGCCCAGATGGCGCGGTGGGCATGGGCGACCGCGCGGGGCTGGCCCGAGGTGCCAGACGTGTAGATGATGTATCCCAGACGGTCGGGATCTCCCATGTGCCAGTCGGCGGGGGGATGGCTGCGCAGAGCGGCCAGGGTCGCGGGCCCGATTTCCGGCGCACCGGGCGCGGAGGCGACATCGGGATCTCGCAGGATCAGCCGGGGCTCCAGATCGGCGACGATCTGCGCCACCTCCGGTTCGGTCAGCGCCGCAGAGGTCGGCACCGGTACGAGCCCTGCAGCCAGAGCGCCGAGATAGGCGATGGGAAAGTCGATGGTATTGCCCAGCCGCAGCAGCACGATATCGCCGGGCACACAGCCTGTGGCGAGCAATCCGCCGCCGGTGCCAAGGACGGCACGCTTTAAGGCGCTATAGCTGAGTGTGTCGGCGCGCGCGCCGTCTACCACCGAAACGGCGATCTTGTCCGGTATCGCATCCGCGTGGGCCAGCACATGGGCCGCCATATTGAACGGGCTGGGGCAGGGCTGTAAGGGCGCGCTGTGCACAACGCTCAGCATGGGCGGCGTTGCATGGTTGCACCACGCGTCCTATAGAGGTCGTCATGCAAGGCAAAGACCCCAAAACACTGATCCAGATCGCCCGCTCTACGGGCCGGGATGAGACCGCGGAACCGCTTGATCTGGGCGCGCGCGTGCGCGAATTGCGCAAGGCGCGCGACTGGACCCTGGAACAGGCGGCCAGCCAGGCGGGTCTTGCCCGCTCGACCCTGTCGAAGATCGAAAACGGGCAGATGTCGCCGACCTATGAGGCGCTCAAGAAGCTGGCCGTGGGGCTTGAGATCAGCGTTCCGCAGCTGTTCACGCCGCCGGAAAAGGGGCAGATCAACGGGCGCATGGTCGTGACGCAGTCCGGGCAGGGCAACGCGCAGGCCACTGTTACATACGAACACGAGTTGCTGGCAGAGACGCTGACCAAGAAACAGATGCTGCCCTACCGCGCCCGAGTGCGTGCGCGGTCTATGGACGAATTTGACGGCTGGGTACGGCACGACGGCGAAGAGTTCCTGTATGTGCTGACCGGGGGTATTCGCCTCTATACCGAGTTTTACGAACCCGTCGACATGCGGCGTGGTGACAGCGCCTATTATGATGCCACGATGGGGCACAATGTCGTTTCCGTCACGGATGAGGACGCGCTGATCCTGTGGGTCACGTCCCTCGCCTGAGGGTGTCAGGCGGTGCGCAGCTCCTTGGCGTGGCGCGACAGAAAGGCGTCAAAGGCGTCCTGGGCCTCTTTCAGAGACATGTCGTGCGTGGCTGCCAAATAGCTTTCGAACCGGTCCTGATCTGCCTTGAGAAACGGCATCGCGCTGGGTTCGAGTTGTGGGAATTCTTGTCGAAGCGCACGGTAGTTTTCCGCCCAGTTGCGGGTCAGGTCATTCCAGTTCATGCGTACCCCCGAGGTTGCGGCTTGTCCGATGTGCTGAACGCATGTCCGCTTCCGCCTCCCACAGCGGGTCAGACATCCACCACGCGGCAAACAATATTGCATTTTCTTGACAGATCAACCTTTGACCGCAAACAGCCGACGTAAGGTCGCATGTGCGACAACCACAGCCGCCAGCTGAAACGCGATGAACGCGGGTGCGTGACCAGGGTAAATACCTGCAAACGTGTCAGAAAATCCACGTGCTATCGTCACGGCAGGGTTCGCGAAACTGGTCGACGCCGTGAACCAGTAGGCACCTGTTATGTATAGTGCAACCAGCGTAGGTACCGCCTCCGGACGGCTGCGCAACCCACCGAAAATGACAAAAAGCAAACCATAGGTTGCAATTGCCTCTGACCACCATTGCGCGATCCCGGTGCGGTGCATGGTGGTCGACCCTTGCAGAATCGGCAGGTCAAACATGGCATGCGTCGCCCAGACGCCCAGTATCCCGCCAGCGACCTGCACCACGACGTAAAGCAGCGCCAGATGGGCAGACATCTCGCGCCGAACGAAAAAGGCGAGGGTCACCGCCGGATTGAAATGCGCGCCCGAAATGGGTCCGAGTACCGTGATGATCACGTAAAGCATGCAACCCGTCGCAATGGCGTTTGCGAGCAAGGCGATGGCCACGTTCCCGTCCGCCAGTGCCTCGCCCATGATGCCCGAGCCGACCACGCCCACAAGAAGCAAGGCAGTGCCTAGCCCCTCGGCCCAGAGTTTCTGGATCATCTTACCCGTCCGTTTGCTGCGCGTTCGCGTCCCACCACCAGAACTGGGGCATCCAGTCCGGTCCATCACCATAAAGCGGGATCACATCCGGGTGCTGCATCTCGGATACATGTGCGATGCGACCCGTCGTGAATTGCCAGAAGGGCACCACATAGCGACCGGCCGTCAGCAAACGGTCGAGCGCGCGGGTGGCCGCGAGGCTGTCTTCTTGGCTCGTGGCGGTCAGCATTGCGGTGATCATCGCGTCAATTGCTGGGTCTTCTGCCCCCATCAGGTTGGCCGAGCCTTCCTGTTCCGCCGCCGCAGACCCCCAATAGAACCACTGTTCGTTGCCGGGGCTGAGTGATAGCGCACGGCGGTGATAGGTCATGTCAAAGTCAAATGTATCTTCGCGCGCCGTAAACTGGGCGCCGTCGACCAGATCGATGTTCACGTCAATGCCAAGACGTTCCAGCGCCTGAATGTAAAGATCGGCGATGGCGCGGTCTTCGGTCCGTTGCTGATCCAGCAGGATGGTAAAGGTCATCGCCTGTCCGTCGGCATTGCGCATCTTGCCGTCCTGGGTGGTCCACCCGGCCTCTTCCAAAAGGCCGATGGCGCGGCGCAGGCCCTTGCGGTTGCGCAGCGATCCGTCGCTTTCGGGGAGTGCGTAGCCCTCCATCACCCCTGGCAGCAGCCTGCCGTTGAACGGCGCCAGCAGTTCGGCCACGCGGCCCTTGGCAGCACCTTGTTCCATCGCCAGCGGCGAGTTCGAGAAGTATGAGGTGATGCGCGGCTGCGCCCCGCCGGTCAGCGTGTCGTTGATGTATTCGAAGTTGAAGGCGGTGATCAGCGCCTCGCGCACGCGCCAGTCATCAAAAGGCGCGCGGCGTGTGTTCATCACAAAGCCGGTGATGCCTGACGGCTTTTGGTGCTCCACTTCGGTTTTGATCACGTCGCCCGATTGCACACGCGGAAAGTCGTACCCGTTGGTCCAGTTCTCGGCGTTGAATTCACGTACGGCAGATACGTCGCCTGCCTTGAATGCTTCGCCGACCACGTCACCGTCGCCGTAGAAGTCGATGGTGATCTCGTCGAAATTGAACGTGCCGCGGCGAAAACTCAGGTCGTTTCCCCAATAGTCGGGGTTGCGGGTCAGAGTGACAGACCGCGCAGCCTCGAAATCGCTGACGACATAGGGGCCGGACCCGATCGGGACCTCATTGATTGACGCGTTTGCGAAATCCCGCCCCTCCCACTGCGCCTTTTGCAGGATGGGCCGCATCCCGGCCAGCAAGGCCAGTTCGCGGTTTTCTGAGTTGAAGGTGAAGCGGATTCTGCGCGGTCCGGTCTGCTCCATCGTTTCGATCTGCGACCACAGGCTGCGATACCGCCCGTGTCCTTGCGTGCCGAGGGTCTCGTAGGACCACAGCACATCTTCGACAGTCACCGGGCTGCCATCGGAAAAGGTAGCACCTTCGCGCAGGGTGAATTCAACCCAAGTGCGGTCGGGATCGGTCTCAATCGATTCGGCCAACAGACCGTAAAGCGCGAAGGGTTCATTGCGGTTGCGACCCATCAGGCTTTCATGTGTCAGGAAGCGCAACTGCCAGGGCACGTTGCCTTTCTGGATGTAGGGATTGAGCGAATCGAAGCTGCCGGTATTGGCAAGCGTGATGGTGCCACCCTTGGGCGCGTCGGGATTCGCGTGCGGAAGGGCCACAAAATCCGGTGGCAGGGCAGGGTCTCCATACATAGCTATGCCATGTCGTGGCTCTGCTTGTGCCATTGCGGACACGCCAACAAGGCCCGCGAGAATCGCCCACATGGCGTGTTTTTGGATGTGCGCTCTTTGGAAAAAATGCCTGCTCATTTTGTAAACAATCCTCGATTGCCCTTGTTTTGTTAACAATAGCGGCCCCCGGACATTTACGCATTATCAAACTTTTAGCTTGGACTCTTCGGGCGGGTTTGCGTATAACGAAGTCACTGCTCGATAGGTTTCTTGCCTGTATGAAACCTGCCTCAATAACTTAACGCCAGCTTCGTGCTGGCGTTTTTTTTGGCTCGCGCGCAACCGTTCTACGGTGAGAACCATTCCTTTCGCAGGTGCAGCATGACAGGATGTGCACAGCTCTGACGAAAGGACCTTCGCAATGGCTTTTGAAATCTCTCTGGGCGGCAAGACGGCCGTCATTACGGGCTCGAACTCGGGCATCGGTCTGGGCATGGCGTGGGAACTTGCCCGCGCGGGGGCCGACGTCGTTTTGAACTCGTTCAGCGACACCGACGAAGACCACGCCATCGCCAAGGAGATCGCGGATGAGACGGGCACGAACGCACGCTATATCAAAGCGGACATGTCCAAGGGCGATGAATGCCGCGCGCTGGTCGAACAGGCGGGCGCCTGTGACATCCTGATCAACAACGCAGGCATCCAGCACGTCGCAGGCATCCCCGAGTTCCCGGTCGAGAAGTGGGACGCCATCATCGCGATCAATCTCAGTTCCGCCTTTCACACCACGGCTGCTGCGCTCCCGATGATGCGAGACGCGGGCTGGGGTCGGGTCATCAACGTCTCTTCTGCCCATGGCCTGACGGCGTCACCGTACAAGTCCGCCTATATCGCGGCCAAACACGGCATCGTCGGCCTGACCAAGACCACGGCGCTGGAAACGGCCGAAGAACCGATCACGGCCAACGCTATCTGTCCCGGATATGTGCTGACGCCGCTTGTCGAAAGCCAGATCCCAGACACGATGAAGGAATACGACATGGGACGTGAGGAGGTGATCAAGAACGTCATGCTCAAGCGCCAGCCCTCCAAGGAGTTCGCAACCACCGAGCAGATGGGCGGAACTGCGGTCTTCCTTTGTTCGTCCGCCGCCGACCAGATCACTGGTACGACAATCAGCGTGGACGGCGGCTGGACCGCGCTCTGATCCACCTTCATTTCGCCAAATAAACCGCCGCCGGAGGCTCCCGCACCCTCCATTCAGTCCTGAGGTCAGCTTATGATGCGCAAAAAGATCAACGTGGCCCTGCAGGGAGGCGGCGCACACGGTGCCTTCACCTGGGGCGCGCTGGACGTGTTGCTAGCCGATGACCGGATCGAGATTGCGGGCGTGTCCGGCACATCTGCAGGCGCGCTGAACGGTGCGGCGATAAAGGCAGGCCTCGCGCTCGGCGGTGAGCCGGACGCGCGCGCCAACCTGGATTGGTTGTGGGACCAGGTTGCGGGTGTGCAGGACATGCGCATGGCGACTTGGATGGCGCCATTTGGACCTGCCCAGGTGTCTCAAGCGCTGGAATACTCGCTGCCTTACGCCATTGGCGACGCAGTCGGGCGCATGGTGTCGCCCTATAGCTACGGACCGTTCTACCGCAATCCGCTCACCGACATCGTGTCAAAGTTCAACATGGAGAAGGTGTGCTGTGACGACGGCCCGCAACTCTTTATCAACGCAACACGGGTGCGCAACGGCAAGCTGCGCGTGTTCAAACAGGCAGAGGTGACACCGGATGTGATTATGGCGTCCGCCTGTCTGCCGACGCTGTTTCAGGCCGTTGCGATCCATGATGACGAGACCGGACAGGAGGAAGAGTTTTGGGACGGCGGCTATACCGGTAATCCAGCGCTCTTTCCGCTCTTTGACGCGTCGCTGCCGGATGACATCGTGGTCATCAATGTCAACCCGCTCGAACGCGAGCACCTTCCGCGCACGCCACAACAAATTCAGAACCGGATCAACGAGATCAGTTTCAACTCGTCGCTGCTGCGCGAGATGCGGGCGATCTCGTTTGTGAAGCGCCTTATTGATGAGGGCACGATCAAGGAAGGGCAGATGCGGCGGATCAATATGCACATGATCGCCGATGACGCGCTCATGAACGATCTGAGTGTCGCAACCAAAGTCGTGCCAAACGGCTTTGTCATGGGCAGGCTGCGCGACGCAGGCGCACGGGCGGCCAGGCAGTTCCTGGATACACATTTCGATCAGATCGGCATCTGCGACAGCGTCAACTTGCGCGAGATGTTCGGCTAGGGCCCAAAAATCCGAACCGGATTTTGGCAAGATTTTTGTACAAAATCTTGGTGTGTCACGACTTCGGCTTCGTCGGATCCTTGCCGTTGGGATAAACAAGTCCCGCGGAGATCACCAGTTTCGCCGCGTCCTCGACGGTCATGTCCAATTCCATGACGTCTTCCGCCGGAAAGAACAGCAGGAAGCCCGATGTCGGGTTCGGGGTCGTGGGCACAAATATGCTGAGCAACGCCCCGGTGCTGCCCGCCCGATCGCTGATCTCGCCCTTGGCCGTGGTCGAGATAAAACCGATGGCCCAGATCCCTTTGCGTGGATACTCGATCAGACACGCCTTCTCAAAAGACCGTTCGGATTGGGCAAAGATCGTCTCCGAGATCTGCTTGATCCCGGAATAGATCGACCGGACAACCGGCGTCCGCTCTACGAGGCTTTCCGCCCAGCGGATCAACGACCGTCCGATGAATCCTTTCGCGATCCAGCCCACGAATACGGTGAACAGCAGGAAAACGATCACGCCCACGCCGCGCACGTTCACATTGATCCAGTCGGGGTTCGGGACACGCGTTCCGTTCTGGTCGATAAAGCGCGGGTGGTTCAGCCAGTAATTGACCAGGGCATCGGGCTGCCAAGCCGAAGGGACAAGCGGCCAGACAAAGCCGTCGACCCAACCGATCACCGTCCAGATCAGCCATACGGTCAGCCCGACGGGGGCGATCACGACAATACCGGTCAAAAACGAAGCGCGCAGCCGGGAAAACAATCCGGGGCGCCGGGGCGTTTCTGGGTCAAATGGGGTATTCATCGTGGTCCCGGCACATCTTCACAGGTTACGTAAGGCAACGCTTTCGGCACTACAATGCTTTGTGCCCTTTGTTCAGGCATGGCGTGTTTGCGTGCCCAATTCGGCGGCGATTTGCGCGGCGAGCCGGGCATTGTTGCGCACAAGGGCGATGTTCGCAGTCAGCGAGCGTCCATTTGTCAGCTCAAAGATGCGTTGCAGAAGGTAGGGCGTCACGCCCTTGCCGCTGATCCCGTGCGTGTCGGCATCCTGAGTGGCCTGCGCGATGATTGGGGCGAGGGACGCGCGGTCAATCTCGTCTGCCTCCGGGATCGGATTTACCACCAGTTGTCCGCCAGGCAGGCCCATGGCCGTGCGCTGGACATGGGCCCCGGCAATGTCTGCGGCAGTGTCCATGCGCAGCGGCGCAGGGATACCGGCGCTGCGCGACCAGAAGGCGGGCATGTCGTCCTGACCATAGGCAATGACCGGCACGCCTTGCGTTTCCAGCACTTCTAGTGTCTTGGGGATGTCGAGGATTGCCTTGGCCCCGGCGGCCACCACAGTGACGGGCGTTTGCGCCAGTTCCAGCAAGTCGGCGGAGATATCAAAGCTGTGCTCCGCCCCCTTATGCACGCCGCCGATGCCGCCGGTGGCGAAAACGGAAATACCAGCAATGCGCGCGGCGATCATCGTGGCGGCCACCGTCGTGGCCCCCGTGCCGCCGCTCGACATGCACACCGCCATGTCGGCGCGGCTGAGCTTGGCCACGTTTTTGGACTGCGCCAGACTTTCAAGCTGCGGGTCCGTGAGGCCCGCGTGCAGCACCCCGTCGATCACCGCCATCGTGGCTGGCACGGCGCCGCCCGCGCGGATGTCACCCTCGACCCGCCGTGCGACTTCAAGGTTCTGCGGAAAGGGCATGCCGTGAGTGATGATCGTGCTTTCCAGCGCGACCACGGGTGTGCCGTCTTGCAGCGCGGCCGCCACGTCGGGTGAAGGGGTGAAGAGCGTCATGTGGGCGTCTTTCCTGAAACATAGATGGCGGCCGCCTCAAGTGCGGCGTGCAGGGCGTCGGCGCGATTGGCGCCGCGCAGCTCGGCAGCGATATGGGCGGCCATAAAGGTGTCGCCCGCGCCCGTTATACGGGTGACGAGGACCTGCGGTGGTGTTTCACTGACCAGCCCTTCGACCGATCCTTCGGTCGCGGTTTTGCCGCCGTCGGTGACCAGGACCCGCGCGGCGCCGCGTGCAAGCAGCCCGTCCGCGGCCTCGACCGAATTGTCGAACCCGCGCTGACACAAAAGCCCGGCCTCTTCGATGTTCACGTAAAGCGTGCCGCGGTTGTGGTTGAGAAACGGGCTCAGCCGTTCGGCCTTGCCCGGCGAGGCCGGCGCGACGCGCAAATCTGCCTGCGCCAGCACGGGGCTGGTGGCGATCTTGTTCAGCAGGTCAAGCGTCAGGTTCCCGTCCAGCGCAGCCAAGCCCGCATAGGGCGCCTCCGGCGTCGCAAGCGTTCCGTCGGTCAGGGGGCGCAGGATCTTTGCGCCCGCGCTTTCCAGCGAGTGTGCGTCTGCGATGGCGGCAATCAACCCGTTGGCGCCCTCAACGGCCATGTACTGGTCGGTTGGCAGGTCTTCGGAGCGGTACACGGTGTCGGTGATCATGCCGCGCGCGGTGCAGGCGGCAATCAACTCGTCCCCTTCGGCATCGCGGCCGATGGCTGTGAGCAAGGCAGGCGTCAAACCGAAGCGCGCCAGCGTCATCGCGATGTTCATGGCAACCCCGCCTGGCAGGCGCGTGATCCGCCCCGGCACGTCGGAGCCTTTTCGCATCGCGAGCGGCGCACGCCCAATCACATCCCAGAGGACCGATCCGATGCACAGAATGTCAGGCGTAGGTTTCATGGCCCGTGTTGTGCCGCTGCGCGCGGAAAGAGGCAAGGGCGCCCGTTACTCCGGTACGCCAAAGGTCAGCGCCGCCCAATACGTGTCCCAGACAGCGTCAGTCGTGCCGTCCGCCGTGCGCGCGAGTGCAACCGCGTCGAACAGGTAGTCATGTCCGGAGGTGACGGGGATCGCGGCGATACCAGCGTCATCCGTGCGGTGCAGGGTCACGGTGACGCTGTCATCGGGCGCGCGATCAAAGACTTCGACCTGCGCATCGGTTCGAGCTTCACCGTCCAGCGTGAGCTGCACACGCATGGTGCCATCGAAAGAGGGCTCATACGGGTTTGTCAGCGCGATGAATTCGGTTTTCAGGCCAAGCGCGCGGTCGAGACCGACGCCTTCGCCCACCGCGACCAACGCCTTGGCATGGCGCGTATAACGTTCCTTGAAAGGCGGGTCGGGGAAACCGTTGGCCGCGTGGTGGTCCGAAATGTCCGGGAAATCCTTGTGATCTGCGAATTTCTGGAATTTTGCCCAATCCCGGTAGGTCAGAAGTGAAGGTTCGGTTTCGTGCACCACGATCACAAGCCCGCCGACTGGTCCGGGCACGTCCAGGGCTGGACTGTCGCCCATACGGGCTTGCACGGGGCGCACGGTGTCGCCGATCACCACATCAAACCGCGCGATACGCTTCTCGAAGTATGCGAGGTTCACGCCCTCAAACTCTTCTCCGTTCTTGAGGTGCGCCACGACCTGTGCCGATGGGGGCACTTGAAAGCGCTCCGGTTCGATCCAGAACTCATGGGCGGTTGCGATTGTGGCGCATATGGCGCACCAAAGCACGACGACTAAGCGGGTGAGAAACATGAGTGCTGCCTTTTTTCGAGTGCCTTTCAAGCTGCGGCTTTGGGCAGTGTTGTCAACTGTTTGCTGGGGCGTCTGGGCCAGTATGGCGGCCGCGCACGAGGTTGTGCCGACCATTGCGGATCTGACTGTGTCAGACGGCAACGTCCGGCTTGAGTTGAAAGTGAACGTCGAAGCACAGCTGTCCGGGATCGACCTGGATGCCATCTCGGACACGGACGATGCAGAGAATGCCGCCGATTACGACGTTCTGCGCGCCCTGAGTGGCGCGGCGGTCGCGGCGCGGGTGCCTGATCTTGTCGACGCGATGAACAACGTCCCGCTGGTGGCGGCGGGTGCAGCGGCGGTGCCCATGGCCATCGACGATGTGAATGTCCAGCAGGTGGCCAATGCAGAGCTTGCGCGGATCACGGACATCGTGTTGACCGGATCTGTCCCCGCGGGGACAGATGCTGTCGAAGTGGCCTGGCCCCAAGGTGCGGGCGATCTGATCCTGCGGCAGCAGGGGGTCGAGGCGCCCTATACCGGGCTTGTATCCGGTGGAGAGGCTAGTGGTCCGATTGCCTTGGCCGGTGGCAATGCCGCCTCTGGCTGGCAGACCTTTGGTGCGTATATCCCGGTTGGTTTCGACCACATCCTGCCCAAAGGGCTCGATCATATCCTGTTTGTGCTGGGCCTGTTTTTTCTGTCAACGCGGCTGGCGCCCCTGTTGTGGCAGGTCACGGCCTTTACCCTTGCGCACACGGTCACCCTTGCGCTTGGTGCGCTTGGCATCGTCAAGCTGCCGGGCAGCATTGTGGAGCCTTTGATTGCAGCATCCATTGTCTATGTGGCCATCGAAAACATCTTTGCCCGTGGGCTGAACCCGTGGCGGCCTGCGATCATCTTTGGCTTTGGTTTGCTGCACGGGCTTGGTTTTGCCTCGGTCCTGGGCGAGTTCGGCTTGCCCGAGGGTCAGTTTATCCCGGCGCTGATCGGCTTCAATGTCGGAGTCGAGATTGGGCAGCTGACAGTCATCGCGCTCGCGGCGATCCTGTTGTGGCTGGGCGTGCGGGCGGCGCGGATGTCTGACCTTGAAGGGCAGGAAGAGACGATCACCGATTACAATGTGATGTTCCGGGCCTGGTCACTGACCGGTTCGCTGCTGATTGCGGTGATTGCGATCTACTGGGTGATCGAGCGGACGCTGCTTTAACCGATCGGGTCCATTAGGCGGGCGAGGGCGGCGGCTGGGTCGTCGTCGCCCCAGATTTCTTCGCCAACGCCGAAAAAGTCAGTGATTGGGGCAAGGCGCTTGACTGTGTCGAGCGTCAGGCCGCCCTCGGCCACCACGGGCACTTCGATCATCTCGGACCACCAGGCAAAAAGGTCGTCCTCGGCCGTTGCCTCGTCCGCCATGCCGGTGAGCGGGCCGAAGGCGATGTAGTCGGCGCCCGCTTCACCGGCCGTCATGCCATCATGCCGCGAGGTGCTGCAAAAGCTGCCCACGATTGCGTCCGGCCCCAGGGCCTTGCGGGCGTCGCGCACCGATTTGGCGGCATCGCTGAGATGCACGCCATCAAGGCCCAGCCGTTCGGCAAGGCTGACGTGATCGTTCAGAACAAGCGCGACGTCATGGGCATGGGCCACTTCGCGGCATGCGTCGGCGGCCCGTGACATCCGGTCCTCTTCCCGCGTAGCCAGGGCCAGTCGAATGCACGCCACGTCGTGTGCTTCGAGCACGGCGTTCAGCTGTCCTGGGAACACGGAGAGCTCAAAGACAGGCGGGGTGATGAGGTAGATCTGCGGCTGCTCGGGTGCACTCATTCTGGGGTGTCCTTTGTTCTGGGAGTCGCTCTAGCCGGAAAAGGCAGTGCTTGAAAAGATTTATGCCTCCGGCGGGGATTTTTTTGAAACAGGGAAGGGGATTGTCGGGCGTTCTGTGTCGCGGTAGACGGCGCGCCATGACACCGACATTTGTGCTGACGCGCCCCCAGATGGGCGAGAACATCGGAGCGGCTGCCCGCGCGATGCTGAATTTTGGCGTGGACCGGATGCGCATCGTGGACCCACGTGACGGCTGGCCCAATCCTGCAGCAGTGGCGATGGCCAGCGGCGCGGGGCGGGTGCTGGATGCCGCAACGGTGCACCCGGATGTGGCAGGCAGCGTCAGTGACTGCACCTATGTCTATGCTACGACGGCCCGGATGCGCGATATGACCAAGGATGTGCTGAGCCCCGAAGCCGCCATGCAAGACGCCGCACGTCGCATCGCAGAAGGCCAGCATGTCGCCGTGATGTTCGGGCCGGAGCGGGCTGGGCTGGAGAACGAGGATCTGGCGCAAGCCAACGCGCTGATTACTGTGCCGGTGAACCCTGAATTTCCGTCTCTGAACTTGGCGCAATGTGTGCTGCTGGTCGGCTATGAGTGGCGGCGTGCCAGTGCCGAGATTGAGCATCGCGTGACCGAGATGGCGGGCACCGAATGGGCCGACGGCAACGAAATCGAGCACCTCGCGCGGCATTTCGAGGAGCGGTTGGAGCAGGCGGGGTTTTTCTTCCCCGAGCACAAGGCCCCCAGCATGAAGATGAACCTGCGCAATTTCTGGAGCCGGATGCCTCTGACCCGCGCAGATGTGCAGACCCTGCACGGCATGCTGCGTCAGATGGTCCGCTGGGCCAGCCGCCAGTGACTATGGACGACCCCGTGCGGCAGACATAGGTTGCGCGGTGAGTGTAGACCGGAGCCAAGATGGCAAAGAACCGTAGTATTTTCGAAGAGGTTGGGACCACTGAAAAGCAGGTGGTTGAGACCGGGGTGATAGACAGGGGTAGAGGTGGCGCGCGCGGCGCGATCCGCGTGTGGCTGATGATGCTGTTTGCCCTCGTGGTCGTGATGATTGCCGTGGGCGGTCTGACCCGGCTGACCGACAGCGGGCTGTCCATCACGGAATGGCGGCCCTTTACCGGGGCCATCCCGCCACTGAACCAGGCGGACTGGGAGGCGGAATTCGCCCTCTACCAGCAGATCGACGAGTTTCGGCTGCAGAACGCCTGGATGACCATGGCCGACTTCAAGGTTATCTATTGGTGGGAATGGGGGCACCGGCAGCTTGGCCGGGTGATCGGCCTTGTATGGGCCATTGGTTTCTTCTGGTTCCTGATCCGCCGCCAGATCCCGGCCGGTTGGACACCGCGTCTGCTGGGCCTGGGTGTACTTGGCGGGCTGCAGGGCGCAATTGGCTGGTGGATGGTCGCCAGTGGCGTGACGCAGGGCGAAGGCATGCTCGATGTCGCGAGCTATCGGCTGGCCACCCATCTGGGTTTGGCCTTTGTCATTCTGGGCTTCATTGCCTGGTACACCTACCTTCTGGGCCGCCCCGAGCGTGATCTGATGCAGGCGCGGCGGGACAAAGAGGCGAAGCTCTTTTCGATGTCCACCGGCCTGATGCACTTTGCATTTCTCCAGATCCTTATCGGTGCACTGGTGGCGGGCATTGACGCCGGGCGGACCTATACGGACTGGCCGCTCATGGGCGGGCAGGTGTTTCCTGCGACCGCCTTTGTTTTCGAGCCGTGGTGGCGGAACTTCTTTGAAAGCCCCGGCCTCGTGCAGTTCATCCACCGGGTGACGGGATATCTGCTGGCAATTTTTGCCGTCGTGGTCTGGCTGCGCGGGCGCAAGTCCGCCCATGCCAATACGCGCTTTGCCTTCAACGCGGTTTTCGCGGCAATGAGCCTGCAAATTGTGCTGGGGATCGTCACCGTCCTCTATGGTGCCCCATGGCAAATTGCGATCTTGCACCAGTTTCTGGCCGTTATCCTCTGGGCGCTGATCCTGCGGGCGCGCTTTCTCGCGGCCTACCCAATTGCAATATCCATCCGGGGGACCGCGTGATGAGTGCCTTTGACGACCTTCTCGCCCACGACCACACCACGCAGGCCTTGGGCCAGGTGGCCGGGCGTCTGGGTTGGGACCAGGAGACGATGATGCCCCGTGGTGCGGCCGCGCAACGGGGCGAAGAGATGGCGGCAATGGAAAGTGTGCTGCACGCGCGCCGCACGGATCCCAAGGTGGGTGACTGGCTGGCGGCAATTGACGCAGGCGCCCTGGGTGCTGTGGATGCAGCCAAGCTGCGCGAGATCAAGCGCAGCTACGATCGCGCCTCCAAGGTGCCTGCAAATCTGGCGGCACAGATCGCGCGTGTGACGTCCAACGCCCAAGGCAAATGGGCTGAGGCGCGCGAGGCTGATGATTACGCAGCCTTTGCGCCGGTCTTGGCCGAAGTCATTGCGCTGAAGCGCGAAGAAGGGGCGGCGCTGGCCAATGGCGGCGACATCTATGACGCCATGCTCGAGGACTATGAACCCGGTACGACCAGCGCCGATCTCGAAGCGATGTTTGGAGCGTTGCGCCCGGCGCTGACCGAATTGCGTGCCGCCATTCTCGAAAAACCAGCGCCTGCGGGCGTGACCGGGCCGTTCGATGAAGTGGCGCAATTGAAACTCAGTACGCTGCTGGCCAAGACATTTGGCTATGATCTGGTGCACGGGCGCATCGACAAGGCCGTGCATCCGTTCTCATCCGGGTCCGGCAATGACGTACGCATCACCACACGCACAAACCCGGATGATCCGTTCAATTGCTTTTACTCAACGATCCACGAGGTCGGGCACGCCTGTTACGAGCAGAACATCGACGACGCCTACCTGCTGAGCCCGTTGGGGCGCGGTGTGTCAATGGGCGTGCACGAAAGCCAGAGCCGGATTTACGAGAACCAGTTGGGGCGCAGCCGTGCGTTTACCGGCTGGCTTTACGGGCAGATGCGGGATGCGTTCGGTGATTTCGGGATCGCGGATGAAGACGCGTTCTATGCAGCTGTCAATCGCGTGTCGAATGGCTACATCCGGACCGAAGCGGATGAGGTGCAGTACAACCTTCATGTGCTTCTGCGCTTTGATCTGGAGCGAGCGCTGATGTCAGGCGACCTTACCGTCGGCGATCTGGAAGCGGCGTGGAATGACCGGTTCGAAGCGGATTTCGGGTATGCGGTCGACATGCCGTCAAACGGAGTGCTGCAGGATGTGCATTGGTCCGTTGGCCTGTTCGGCTATTTCCCGACCTACTCATTGGGCAATGTCTACGCCGGATGTTTGCACGACGCATTGCGCGCTGCGGTTCCGGACTTGGATGCGCAATTGGCGCAAGGCGACACGTCGGCAGCAACTGGATGGCTGCGGGACAACCTGCAGGTCCACGGCGGTCTCTACGAGCCGCGCGAGGTGATCGAGCACGCGAGTGGCAGGGCACCGGGACCTGAGCCGCTCTTGGGCTATCTCAAAGACAAGTTCGGCGCCCTCTACGCGCTTTAGATCGACGCGTGCCACACTAAGGTCACAGTGCGGGCTGCAAGGCGTCGCAAAGCATCCTGATGCTACCCTGGATAGCATTCGGGGTTCTATAAATGCGCGTTTTTTATTGTCTTTTACTGTTTCTCTGGTCCACGGCGTCACTGGCTGAAACATCCCGGGAGAGGGCACTCTTCGATCTCGTTCTCGAGGGGCGCTCGGAGGCGGTGCATGTACTTGTCGACGCCTCTCACCGTGAGTTTTTGAACGGCACCCTCAGCGCGGACGACATACGCGATCTCTTTATCGTTTTGTCGCGCAGCCATCCCAAAACGACGGCGTTTGTAAAAGAGTGGGTGTCAGAAGACACCGGCAATCCCTATGCCCGCATCGCGCGGGCTTGGAGCTTGTGGAACGCGGCACAAAACGTCGGTGCTGGGCGCAACGGCTGGGCTGCGATGGCGGCGGATGACATGCGCTTGGAGGCGACCCAGCACGCACGCTTCGCTTACGCCGCCGCACCGGATCTGATCCCTGCATCGGACGCGGTGATCCGAATGTACGGCTATGATCGCGATGTCGGGGATCCGATCAGCGCTGTGAACCGGGTTATGGACACCCATCCGAACTGGGGCACGATCCAGCGCGCTTTTCCCTTTGTCGGGCGGCATGGGCCAGCCGCGTTCGAGCCGTTTTGTGAGGACTATGCCGGGCGCATTTCCGAGGAAACTGTGACGCAGTGTCTGATGTACGGCCATACAGCTTATGGCGATACGCGCAACAGCGATCTTGCCGATTGGCCGGACTACAATCCGGACAACCCGGTCATGGTCGACTATCGGCTTTTGAACCTGATCAACAATTTTCAACCCGATGCATTGACCGACGCTCAGCTTGATTGGATGGAGCAGACCTTTGTCACGATGGAACCGGACCTGTACGGGTTAATGGACCTTGATCGGTGGGCGTCAGCTTTTGACAACTTCATCGGTGTGTACAAACAGCGCCGCTACATGGTCCACAAGACACGTCGCGCGCATCTGGAACGCAGCAAAGCATTCCTCGAGATGGATCCGTTCAATCCGCACCTTTTGGACATGGTGGAATCGTCGCAATACGAACTGCCCTGGGTCAGCACTGTGCTTGACGATGGCAGGGTCAGAACACAGCGCGCCGGCATTGGTGAAACGGAGGCGGAAAAGGCGGCCCGGCTGACGGCCCTGATGCAGCAAAAGCGCGACTTTTCCATCCGCAGGCTGTACGCGTCTCCATATTCCGGCGACCTCTGGCATAAGTACGCGCAGGTGCATATCAGTGGCGATGTCGCGCAGTACTTCGCCTTCGAGGACGCGCAGATTAACGCCATCGTCTATGCGGATGACGTCGTGCTGGCGCTGGATCTATACCTGCTGTTCAAGACGCGACAGCTTCAAATGTACCATGAGGCGGAAGATAACCCTGCGGGCCTACAGTGGGTTGCAGCCACGGATGGCGTTGATCTGGCCACGGACATTCTGTGCCCGTTTGTGCGTGCCGAACGACTGCGGTCCGGTATCTGCACCCATGAGGCGGACCATTTCCCACGCTGTGCCGAAGAGGTGCCATTGATGGATGAAAGTCATGCCATTGTCGTCAATATGGCGCGCGATGCACGCCAATGTGACGCGATCCGTCATGCCAAGATCGACGCGCTTTGGTACACGCCGATCCCGTTGGAGGATGTATTGCAGCCGTTGAAGTAGGCTCAGCTTTCGTCGTCTGCGTCCGCGTCGCCCTGATCGGCGATCCACGCTACGCTGACAACTTCTTCGCCTTTACCGGTGTTGAACACCCGCACACCGCCAGCGCTGCGGGAGCGGAAACTGATGCCATCCACGGGCACGCGGATCGACTGACCTTTGGACGTGGCCAGCATGATCTGGTCGTCCAACTCCACCGGGAAGGAGGCGACAATTTCGCCGCCGCGCATGGCCTTGTCCATTGCGGTCACCCCAAGGCCGCCGCGTCCGCGCACCGGATAGTCATGCGACGAACTGAGCTTACCGGCGCCTTGCGACGTGATCGTCAGCACCAAGTTTTCTGCCGCCGACATCTCGACATAGCGCGCGTTCGAGAAGTTCGGATCGGCGGGTGCCTCGTCCTCGTCTGCCTCGCTGTCGTCGGCGATGCCTGCCATGGCGCGACGCATTTTCAGATAGGCTGTCCGTTCCTCGCTGGTCGCATCGAAGTGGCGGATGATGGACATGGAGACAACCTTGTCCGATCCGTTTAGCTTGATGCCCCGCACCCCGACCGACGACCGGCTGTTGAACACCCGCACGTCTGTGGCCGGAAAGCGGATGGCGCGACCGGAGTTGGTGACAAGCATCACGTCGTCGTCGTTTGACGCAATCCGAGCGTTGATGAGGGTCGTGTCGGCGTGCTCATCTTCGAACTTCATCGCAATTTTGCCGTTGCGCATGACATTGGTGAAGTCGCTGAGCTTGTTGCGCCGGACCGTTCCTGCCGACGTGGCAAAGACCACCTGCAGGTCGTCCCACTCTTTTTCATCGCGATCCACCGGCATGATGGCGGCGATGCTGACCCCTTGCGGGATCGGCAGGATGTTGACGATGGCCTTGCCCTTGGAGGTCCGCCCCCCTTGCGGCAGGCGCCAGGTCTTGAGCTTGTAGACCATACCGTCGGTCGTAAAGAACAGAAGCTGGGTGTGCGTGTTGGCCACGAAGAGGGTGGTGATCACATCCTCTTCCTTGGTCTGCATACCCGACACACCCTTGCCGCCGCGCTTTTGGCTACGGAAGTCGGCAAGCGGCGTGCGCTTGATATAGCCGCCGGAGGTGACGGTCACGACCATATCCTCGCGCTCGATCAGGTCCTCGTCTTCCATGTCGCCGGACCAGTCGACGATCTCGGTGCGGCGGGGCACGGCGAACTGGTCCTTCACCTCGGTCAATTCGTCCGAGATGATGCCCATGATGCGTTCGCGCGACCCGAGAATCTCCAAGTATTCCTTGATCTTTGCGGCGAGTTCTTCAAGTTCGTCCGTGACCTCCTTGACCCCGATCTGGGTCAGGCGTTGAAGACGCAGATCAAGGATGGCGCGGGCCTGGACTTCGGTCAGATTGTAGGTGCCGTCATCGTGCATTTTCGACAGCGGATCGTCGATCAGGCGCAGATAGCTTTCAATCTCGGCGGCAGGCCAGCGGCGTTCCATCAGCTTGGCGCGTGCCTCTGCCGCGTCAGCAGAGGCGCGGATGGTGGCGACCACTTCGTCGACGTTGGACACAGCAACTGCCAGACCGCATAGGATATGCGACCGGTCGCGCGCCTTGCGCAGGTCAAACGCGGTGCGGCGGATGACAACTTCTTCGCGGAAATCCAGGAAGGACGTCAGGAAGCGGCGCAGTGTGAGCTGCTCTGGTCGTCCGCCGTTCAGCGCAAGCATGTTGCAACCGAATGACGTCTGCATCGGCGTGAAGCGGAAGAGTTGGTTAAGCACGACTTCTGCAGTCGCGTCGCGCTTCAACTCGATGACCACGCGGACGCCATTGCGGTCGGATTCGTCCTGAACGTGGCTGATCCCTTCGATGCGTTTTTCGCGCGCGGCTTCGGCGATCCGTTCGATCATCGTGGCCTTGTTCACCTGGTAAGGAATCTCGTCGATGATGATCGCGTAGCGATCTTTGCGCAGCTCTTCGACGCGGGTTTTGGAGCGGACAATAACGCTTCCGCGCCCTTCAAGATACGCTTTCCGTGCACCGGAACGGCCCAGCATAATGCCGCCTGTCGGAAAGTCGGGGCCGGGCACATAATCAATCAGCGCCTCGGACGACAGGTCTGGATCTTCGATCAATGCGAGACAGGCATCGACCACTTCGCCCAGGTTGTGGGGCGGGATGTTGGTCGCCATGCCGACGGCGATGCCGCCCGCGCCATTGACCAGCATGTTGGGGAAGCGGGCGGGCAGAACCGTTGGTTCGCGGTCTTTGCCGTCGTAGTTGTCTTGAAAATCGACCGTGTCCTTGTCGATATCTGCAAGGACGAAGGCGGCCGGTTTGTCCATCCGCACTTCGGTGTAGCGCATGGCGGCCGGGTTGTCGCCGTCCATGGAGCCAAAGTTGCCCTGACCGTCGAGCAAGGGCAGCGACATGGAAAAGTCTTGCGCCATGCGCACCAGTGCGTCGTAAATCGCGCTGTCGCCATGTGGGTGGTACTTCCCCATGACGTCTCCAACCGGGCGCGCGGACTTGCGATAGGATTTGTCGTGCGTATTGCCAGTCTCATGCATCGCATAAAGGATGCGCCGGTGCACAGGTTTTAGGCCGTCGCGCAGATCGGGAATGGCGCGGGAGACGATGACCGACATAGCGTAGTCCAGATAGGACGTGCGCATTTCGGCTTCGATGGAGACCGAGGGGCCATCGTATTCGGGCCGCTCGGGCCGCATTTCATCATCATTTTCAGGGGGTTGTGGCGTGTCGTTCACGTGGCTCTGCCCGTTCTGTCGCGTGCTCTATATCTTGCGTGTGGTTCTATCAGAAACCACAGATAAGGTGCAATGCTTGTGGGCAGGTGGTTGTTAGCACTCGGCCCGGATCGGTGCTAGAACGCTGTTTTCATTGAATATTAAGGGCCAATCGGCTCTGCTGGCCTGAGAGCAGAAAAAAGAGGTGCGTTATGGCTGAAACCGAGACCGAATTGATGCTGAAAGGATATGGGCTGACCACGGCGGAGATGTTTTACCACATGCCGGATTATACCCATGTCCTGAACACGTTCATCTGGCAGGACTATGACCTCGCCCCTGATCATCCGCGGCTGTTCAAGTTCATCGATTTCTGGCGGGCAGAGATCGAAGGGGCGTTGCATTCGGTGCGCTTCACCCACCGAAAAATGATCGCGCCTGGAGAATGGCGCAACGTGACGGGTGAATTCACCCTGCAGTGATACTCAGGCGGAACAGGAGGCGCCGCCCAGAACGCAGAACTTGGCGCAATGGGGGTGGTTGAGGGACACTTCGGATTCGGCCTGTTCCAGCGTTGTCCCCAGTTCGAATTGCGGGTCGTAGGGCAGGAGGGTACAGGCCAGAACGGCGGGGGCTGCCGCCCCTTTGCGTTTGACCACCATGCGGGAGGAGGAGCACATCACCGCGTCGGGGTGCTTGTTCAGGATGCCCCAGCAGGCGGTGGTGATTTCGGGCACTTCGACCGTGTCGTCCATTTCGGGGAAGAGGACGGTCATACCGGGATCTTGCGCGTCGATGTTCCAGCCGTGTTTGGTGTAGAGGGCGGCGTAGCCGTCGCGGGCTTCGGCCTCGCTTTCTGCCATTTCGATGCGGCCCGCCACGGCGAGCCGTGCGCCGATGGAGGCGAGCCAGTCGATGCCCCGCAAGGTCCTGGCGAAGGTGCCGACGCCGCGTTCTGTGTCGTGGACGGCAGCGGCGTGATGGTCGAGGGAGATGCGGAAGGTGAGCTTGTCGCCGTATTTTTCCACCAGCGGGACGATGCCTGCCTTGATCTTTGGCCGCATCATCGGGGCCATGGCGTTGGTGAGGATCAGCACGTCATAGCCGCGCGCGAGCGACCGTTCGACCATGTCGAGGAATTCGGGGTTCATGAAGGGCTCGCCCCCGGTGAAGCCAATTTCACGCACGTTCCATTGACGCTCTTCAAGCTGGTCGAGAAAGCCCGTGACCTCGTCCGCGGTCATGTATTCCAGCGCGTCGTTGGTGGGCGAGCTTTCGATGTAGCAGTTGGCGCAGGCAATGTTGCAGAGCGTGCCGGTGTTGAACCACAGCGTTTCAGGATGGGTCAGAGAGACCTTGGCCCGCGGCTCGCCCTTGGCGGTAAAGTCGGGGTCCTGGAATTTGCCAAGGTTGGCCAGGTCTTTCATCGCGTGCGGTCCATTCTTCGTTTTGTCGTCGGAGGTTAGAGGTAAGACCCGCAGGAGCAAGTGGAAAGCGCGGTGTGGCTCCCTGACGGCTTTGTGATAGAAAGATGCGGTCCGGTGCTGCACCTGCAGCATCGGGCGTTGAGTATCTGTTTGAATCTGCTACTGGTAGCGCAAACATTTTGCAGGCACGCAAGAGGGAGCCCTTGCCATGGTATCGCGCGTCATTCCGGTGGACCCTTTCGACCTGGTGGTTTTCGGAGGCACTGGGGATCTGGCCCGCCGCAAGATCCTGCCAGGACTGTTTCGTCGCTTTTGTGCTGGCCAGATGCCCAAAGAAGCACGCGTGATTGGTGCAGCCCGAGGTGACATGGACAGCGCGGAATATCGTGCGTTTGTGGCCGAAGCGATTGCGGAGTTTGGTGGTGATAGCGCTTGCGAAGATGGCACGCTGGACGGCTTCCTTGAGCGCATGGAGTTCGTCACCATTGACGCGCGGGGCGAGAACGGGTGGTCCGATCTGGTCGCGTTGATGCGCGATGATGTGGTGCGCGCGTTTTACTTTTCGGTTGGCCCGAGCCTGTTTGGCGATCTGGCGGAGCGGTTGACCAAGCATGGGCTGACCGATGCGGGCAGCCGGATCGTGGTCGAAAAGCCCTTTGGCCGTGATCTGGAGACGGCCAAGGCGTTGAACCGCGATTTGGCCAAGCATTTTGACGAGCGGCAGATTTACCGGATCGACCATTATCTGGGCAAAGAGACGGTGCAGAACCTGATGGCTGTCCGCTTTGGCAACATGCTGTTTGAGCCCTTGTGGAACAGCCAGTACGTGGATCACATCCAGATCACCGTGGCCGAGACTGTCGGCGTGGGTGGCCGTGGTGAATACTATGACAAGTCGGGTGCGATGCGCGACATGGTGCAGAACCACCTGATGCAGCTTTTGTGCCTGATCGCTATGGAGCCGCCGTCGAAATTTGACCCGGATGCGGTGCGCGATGAGAAGCTGAAGGTGATCCGGGCGCTGGATCCTATGGTGCCCCATCATATCGTGCGCGGGCAGTACGAGCCGGGTGCGGATGCGCCGGGCTATCGTGAGGCGGTGGGCGATCCGCGGTCGCGCACCGAAAGCTACATTGCCATGAAGGTAGGCATTTCGAACTGGCGGTGGGCGGGCACGCCGTTTTACCTGCGCACCGGCAAGCGGCTGAAGGCGCGGTCGAGCGAGATTGTGGTCGTGTTCAAGGAGTTGAACCACTCGATATTTGGCGAGGCGGGCGAGCATCGCAATGAGCTGTCCATTCGGTTGCAGCCGAATGAGGGGATTACGCTGGGCGTGACCATCAAGGAGCCGGGCCCTGGGGGGATGCGGTTGATGAATGTGCCGCTCGACATGTCCTTTGCCGAGGCGTTGGGGCCGGATGGGGCGGATCAGACCGATGCCTATGAGCGGCTGATCATGGATGTGATCAGGGGCAACCAGACCCTGTTCATGCGGGGTGACGAGGTTGAAGCCGCCTGGGCCTGGACCGATCCCATCATCCAGGGCTGGGAGGCGCGCGGAGATGTGCCCAAGACCTATGATGCCGGTAGCGAGGGGCCGGTGGATGCCGTACAGCTTCTGGCACGCGATACCCGCGTGTGGAGGAAAGTGGCCCCATGAATATCGTCGAGTATCCCGACCGAGATCTGCTGGCCATTGGGTTGGCCGATGCGCTTGCGAGCGAGTTGAAGAACTGTCTGCTGGTCCATCCGTGGGCGTCTTTCGTCGTTCCTGGTGGCACGACGCCGGGGCCGATTTTTGACAACCTGTGTGCTGCGGATGTGGATTGGTCGCGCGTGCATGTGATGCTGAGCGATGAGCGGTGGGTGCCCGAAGATCACGAGCGGTCGAATGCGAAACTGCTGAAGGAACACCTGTTTCAGAGCCGTGCGGCGGTGGCCAAGTTCGTGCCGTTTTATATTGAGGGTCAGACGCCGGATGAGGCGGCACCTTTTTTGTCCGAGCAGTTGGCCGAGGAGATGCCAATTTCCATCCTGCTTTTGGGGATGGGGGCGGATATGCACACGGCGTCGCTGTTTCCGGGCGCTGTCGGGTTGGCTGAGATGCTCGCCGATGATGCGCCACTGGTGGTGCCGGTGTCGGTTGAGGGGCAGGAGCCTCGGATCTCGTTCTCGGGCCCCGCGCTGGCCGGGGCGATGGCGAAGCATTTGGTGATTTATGGGGCTGAGAAGCGGGACGCTTTGGAACGGGCGGAGAGCCTGGATGTCACGCAGGCGCCAATTAAGGCGGTTATGAGCAGCCTCACGGTGCATTGGGCGGAGTGATTTCATGTGGACTGAGTTGAAGGCGAAGGCCGATGCGGTTGCGGATCGGGCCATTCTGGACTTGTTTGATGACGCGCGCGCGGATGAATTTGCCGTGCAGACGCAGTACATGCGGTTTGATTATTCCAAGACGAATTTGGATACCGACACCCGCGCGCTTTTGCTGGCGTTGGCGGGCAGTGCCAATGTGGCGGCGCGGCGCGATGCGATGTTTGCGGGCGAGAAGATCAATGAGACCGAGGGGCGGTCCGTGCTGCACACCGCCCTGCGCAACCTTGATGGCGGGCCGGTGCATGTGGATGGCGCGGACGTCATGCCTGGTGTGCTGGAGACGCTCGGGCGGATGGAAGCCTATGCCGCAGAGGTGCGCGGGAGTGCCATCACGGATGTGGTGAATATCGGGATTGGCGGGTCGGACCTTGGGCCCGCGATGGCGGTGCAGGCGCTGTCGCCTTACCATGATGGGCCGCGTGTGCATTTCGTGTCCAATGTGGACGGGGCGCATATTGCAGACACGTTGCGGGGGCTGGATGCCAAAACGACGCTTGTTGTCGTGGCGTCGAAGACCTTTACCACCATTGAAACCATGACCAATGCGCGCACCGCGCGGGCGTGGATGCTGGATCAGGGCGGTGATCCGTCGGCGCAGTTTGCGGCTTTGTCCACGAACCTTGATAAGACGTCGGACTTTGGCATTCCGGCCGAGCGCGTCTTTGGTTTCGAGGATTGGGTTGGTGGGCGTTATTCGATGTGGGGGCCGATTGGGTTGTCGTTGATGATGGCCGTTGGCCCGGACGGTTTCCGCGCCTTTCTGCGCGGTGGGCAGGAGATGGACCGGCATTTCTGTGCCGCCGAAGGGGCGGAGAACATGCCCTTGATGCTGGCGCTGGTCGGCATCTGGCACCGGCAGGTGCTGGGACATGCGACGCGCGCCGTGCTGCCCTATGATCAGCGGTTGGGGCAGTTGCCGGATTACTTCCAGCAGCTTGAGATGGAGTCGAACGGGAAGTCCGTGACCATGGATGGCGGCGTGGTGCCGGTTGAGAGTGGCCCCGTTGTCTGGGGCGCGCCGGGCACAAACGGGCAGCATGCGTTTTATCAGTTGATCCATCAGGGCACGTCGGTGATCCCCTGTGAGTTTATGGTGGCCTGCGAGGGGCATGAGCCGGAGTTGCGTCATCATCACGAACTGCTGGTGGCGAATTGTCTGGCGCAATCCGAGGCGCTGTTGCGCGGGCGGACGCTGGATGAGGCGCGGGCCAAGATCGCCGGTAAGTTCGAAGGTGCCGAACTGGAGCGGCAGGCGGCGCATCGGGTGTTTGCGGGCAACCGGCCGTCGACCACGCTGATTTATCCCAAGCTTGATCCGTTCACCCTGGGCCAGATCGTGGCGCTGTATGAGCATCGCGTGTTTGTCGAGGGCGTGATCCTGGGTATCAATTCCTACGACCAATGGGGTGTGGAATTGGGCAAGGAATTGGCGACAGCGTTGCAACCTGTTGTCGAAGGGACGGCATCGGCGGAGGGTAAGGACGGATCGACACGCAGCCTGATCGCCTATCTGCATGCGCATCGGTCATGACTGCTGTTGAACGGCGCGCCTGACGGCGCACGCGATCTATTTTTTGCTGACGAGGGGGCTGTCTGCCCCCTCGAGCTCCCGCGAAGGTATTTTTAGCCAGAAGAAGGGCTGAGGTGCGTATGCGCGGTTTTTTGCCGATGCGGGTGCGTTTGGTCGGGAATATCTGACCTGACTTATGGT
This sequence comes from Tateyamaria sp. syn59, assembly GCF_007995245.1. GTDB lineage: Bacteria > Pseudomonadota > Alphaproteobacteria > Rhodobacterales > Rhodobacteraceae > Tateyamaria. The sequence goes on along the minus strand of NZ_VCBA01000002.1, from coordinate 75,334 downwards.
TGAAAACGCAACATTGTTGCGTCAGGGCATTCAATATTTTCGTCCTGTTTCTTTCAACATGCACCGGAGGCCAATATTATGGCTGGCACACAACATGGGCTGACACGGCTCGATCAACTTTTCAAAACGTGTATTCATGGCAAAGGACCGGCGCGGCCCTTTGCGCAAACTCTGGGGCGGGTGTTGCCCGCGAACCCTGTTCGCATCAAAAACATCACCCATGCGGATGTGATTGCCACCCTGCACGAGCTGGCGGAGTCCATGGGGGCTGTCGAGAATGAGGACGGGCCCGCGGATGCGGGGATGACCTTCCTTGGGCAGTTCGTGGATCATGATATCACGCTGGACGCGACCTCGGCCCTTGGGACACGGATTGATCCGTCGACCATTCCGAATGTGCGCACGCCGAGCCTGGATCTCGACTGCGTTTATGGCGCGGGGCCGGAGGCGTCGCCGCATCTTTATGGTGCGGGCGAGGCGGAACAGTTCCTGGTCCATGGGCGCAAGGACAACCCGCGGGATCTGGCGCGGACCTGTGCGGGCAAGGCACTGATCGGTGATCCGCGCAATGATGAGAATATCCTCGTGGCGCAGGTGCAGTCGGTGTTCATCGAGTTGCACAACATCCTGATGAGCAAGCGGGTCGAGGGTGGTGATGATGCCAAGGACATCAGCGCTTGCGCCCACGAGGGCCTGCCGAAACATGTCTGGCACGATCATGTGAGCCCGAAGCTGGCGAACTTTGAAGAAGTGCGCCGCTTTATTCGCCTGCATTACCAGTGGATTGTGTGGTGCGAGTTGTTGCCTGCTTTTGTTCAGCAGGAGTGCCTGGACTGGGCGTTGCAGAATGATCCCTTTGGCTGGGATGCGCCGGTGATGCCAGTGGAGTTCACCGGTGCTGGCTATCGCTTTGGACATGCGACCACGCAGTTTGAATATGCGCTGACGGATGGGGCGGCTCCCAAGGGGCTGTTTGCGTTGCCCGGTTTTGGCCCGCGGCCTGTGGATGGCAACATCGACTACGCCATGTTCTTTGGCATGAATGGGGATGTGACCTCGCAAAAGGCGCGGCCTGTGGCGCCGAAGCTGGGCATGCCGCTGCTGAACCTGCCCTTTGTGCATGCGCCCATTGAGTTGGCAGAGATCGAGGAGACGTTGACGCAGCCGCAATCCGCCAACCTCGCCCTGCGCAACATGGTGCGCGATCGCTACACCTATCAGCTGGCGAGCGGGCAGCAGCTGGCGGCGCATCTGGGCACGCATCCCATTGATCCGCCTGCGATCCTGAAGGCCAAGGGCATCACCAAGACGCCGCTGTGGTTCTACTGCCTGCAGGAGGCGGAGCAGAAGGGTCATGGCAAGTTGACCGGGGCAGGGGGCCGTCTGGTGGCGTCGGTCTTTGGCAACCTGCTGAAGCGTGATCCCACGACCTTCCTGCATGTGCCGCACTTCAAGCCGTGGCACGGGTTTACGGGCCAGCCGAGCGTGATGGCCGGGCTGATTGCTTATGTCGAAGCGCATCGCGGGCACATTGCCCATGCCGAGGATTTGCAGTGCGGCTGAGCCGATTGCTTTGAACGAGGGAGGGCCGGCCATGTGGTCGGCCCTTTTCTTTGCGTCAGCCGCGTGACGCCGTGCTTGCAAGGTGCGCCGCCCCTTGGCAGGGTTGGACCAAGGGAGGAACGCGCGTGCACCGGGGAGGGTGCGTGCGGGCAAGGCGTTGCTCTGACAGGAAAAACGGGAGGCGCCCATGCTTGGCCAAATGATGAACTATCCCCTGACCATTGGATCGCTGGTCGACCATGCAGCGCGGTATCATGCCGACACGGTGATCACGTCCGTGAATACCGGCGGCGGCCTTGAGGAGACGACCTGGGGGCAGGTGGGCGCCAACAGTCGGCGGCTGGGCGATGCGCTGTTGAAGCTGGGACTGGAGCCGCAGGCGCGCTGTGCCACCATCGCGTGGAACAACCGGCGGCATCTGGAGATCTACTTTGGCGTGTCTGGGGCCGGGCTGGTGTGCCACACGATCAATCCGCGCCTGTTTCCGGAACAGCTGATTTACATCATCAACCATGCCGAGGATCGGGTTCTGTTCATCGACCGCACTTTCGTGCCGCTGGTGAAGGCGATCCGGGACAAGATCCCCGGCGTGAAGCATATCGTGTTGATGGAGGGCCGGGACGAGGCGGCGGCGGCTGAAATTGACGGGCTGGAGTTCTATGATGAGTTGGTGGCCTCTGGCGCGCCAGATTTCGCGTGGCCTGAGTTCGATGAAAACACCGCCTCATCGCTATGCTATACGTCCGGGACGACCGGGAACCCGAAGGGGGTTTTGTATTCCCACCGCTCGACTGTCTTGCATGCGTTTGCGTCGAACACGCCGGATTGCATCGGATTTTCGGCCCGTGATGTCGCCTTGCCCGTGGTGCCGATGTTCCATGTGAACGCCTGGGGCACGCCCTATGCCTGTGCGCAGGTGGGTGCGCGGATGGTGTTGCCGGGGCCGGGACTGGACGGGCCTTCGCTGGTGAAACTGATTGACGGATGCAAGGTGTCGATTGCGCTTGGCGTGCCGACGATCTGGTTGGGCCTGCTGGGCGAGGCGGAGGCGTCGGGGTCTCAGCTGGCGTCCTTGAAGCGGACGGTTGTGGGTGGGTCGGCCTGTCCGCCGTCGATGATTGCGGCCTTCCGCGAGAAATACGATGTGGAGTTGATCCATGCCTGGGGCATGACCGAGATGTCGCCTTTGGGCTCGTCCAATCAGCCTCTGGCCAAGCACGCCGATCTACCGATCGATGCGCAGCACAAGCTGCGTGAGAACCAGGGCCGTCCGCCCTGGGGGGTCGAGCTGGAGATCATGGATGATGACGGCAACCCGCTGCCCCATGATGGGGAGGCGCAGGGGGCGCTGATGGTGCGGGGGCATTGGATCCTGGACAGCTATTTCCACAAGAGCGTGGACGAGACGCTGACGAATGGGTGGTTTGATACCGGCGATGTGGCGACGCTGGACCCCGATGGCTACCTGTCGATCAAGGATCGGTCGAAGGACATCATCAAGTCGGGCGGCGAGTGGATTTCGTCCGTCGATCTGGAGAACATCGCGATTGCGCATCCGGCTTTGGCCGATGCCGCCGTGATCGGGGCGCGGCATGAGAAATGGGACGAACGGCCCGTGCTGGTGGCTGTTGCGGCCGAGGGGCAGAGCCCGTCGGAGGCGGAGGTGCTGGAGGTGTTCGACGGCAAGATCGCCAAGTGGCAGGTGCCGGACAAGGTGGTGTTCACCGACGTGCTGCCACGCAATGCGACCGGCAAGGTGCTGAAGCGGAACCTGCGCGAAGAGTTTGGCGGGGTGCTGATCGGATAACCGCTAGTCTTTGAGGTGGTCCTGACGGGCGGGGCCGCGGTATTTTTGTGTTAGCTTTTCATCGACTTCTGACCCGTCCTTGAGGTGGATGAGGATGCCTTTGCCTGTCGAGGCGCCGCGCATGGCTTTGATCTGATCTTCGGACCGAGTGGTGCGTTGGGACATGCGCAGGCCCCAGTCGTGGAGGTGTGCGAGAAGGCGGGCTTCGATGTCGCGGTGGGCGTCGGTTTTGGCGAGGTCGTGCAGCTCGTCGGGGTCGGTTTCCAGGTCGAAGAGCATGTTGCGCAAGCCGGGGGCGGCGCAGTGCATCAGTTTGTAGCGTCCGTCGAAGACCATGAAGAGGCGGCAGTCGCGCGGTTCCAGTCCGAGTTTTACCGCAACGGGTGTTGCTGAGAAGTCGTATTCGGAGATGGCGTAGTCGCGCCATTCCGGTGTTTCGCCGCGCAGCCAGGGCAGGAGGCTGCGCCCTTCGATGATGTGGTCGGGGACGGTGCCGTCCGCTGCGTCGATGAAGGTTGCGGCGAGGTCGATGGATTCGACCAATGCGTCGCAGGTGGTGCCGCGTGTGCCCTTTGCCGTCTCGCGCGGGTCATAGAGGATCATCGGCACTTTGACCGACGGGTCGTGGAACAGGTTTTTTTCGCCCAGCCAGTGGTCGCCCAGGTAGTCGCCATGATCGGAGGTGAGCACAATCATGGTGTCCTGCATCCGACCGGTCGCCTCGAGGTGGTGGAGCAGGCGGCCGAGTTGGTCGTCGCATTGCTTGATCAGCCCCATATAGGCGGGGATGACCTTGTTCCGCACCTCCTCGTCTTGGAAGGCGCGGCCGACGGGGCCGTTCATGAAAGCGTCGTAGACCGGGTGCGCCTCTTCGGTTTCCTCATCGGCGCGGGTGGCGGGTGGTACGTGTTCGGTGCCGTACATGGCGTGGTAGGGTGCCGGGACGATGTAGGGCCAGTGCGGTTTGATGTAGCTCAGGTGCGCGCACCACGGGCCCTGCGCCTGGTCGATGAAGCGGATGGCTTCGGTGGTGAGCCAGGGTGTTTCGCTGTCTTCCTCGCGGATATTGGCGGGCAGGTCGGTGTTGTCGAAGAACCAGCCCGATGCGATTTGACCGTCCTTGACCCCGGCATTGGCGTAGTCGGCCCAGGGGTTGGTGCCGTCGTAGCCTTTTGACTTGAGGTATTCGTTGTAAGGGCTTCGTCTTTCGTCATAAAAGCCGTCCGGTCCTTCGGCCCAGAGCCCGTCATCGCGCACCCATGGATCAAAGCCGCATTCGGAGGTGCGCACGCCGATGAGGCTGTCCGGGTCGAGGCCAAGTCGTTCCATCCCTTCGCCATCGACGGTCATGTGCGTCTTGCCGATCAGGTGGCAGGACATGCTGATCTTGCGCAGGTGGTCGCCGAGCGTCTGCTCACCCACCTTGAGCGGAAAGCCGTTCCAGTGGGCGCCGTGGGAAGACGCATAGCGGCCCGTGTAAAAGCACATGCGCGAGCCGCCGCAGATGGGTGACTGCACATAGGCATTGGTGAAGCGTACGCCCATGGCCGCGATCTGGTCGAAGTTGGGGGTGTGCAGGTGCGGATGTCCGGCGCAGCTGAGGTAGTCGAACCTCAGCTGATCATACATCACAAACAGAATGTTCAAGGTAGGTTAGTCCCCGAGGCTTTGCAGCCGCTCCCGTACGGCCATGACCGAAGAGTAGGTGGAGACGGAATAGGGCACAAGGAAGGTCAGTGCGCATTTGGCCCATGCCACCGCGTCCATGGTGCCGGAGGTGATCCGGTCGCCGTGGTTGATCATGGCAATGATGACGCCCACCACGAATGCGATCTTGGCGGCGCGTTTGACAACTGTGCGGTCCGTGGCGATCTGCAGGGCGTTGGGATGTGACATAGAGCGTCTCCTCGGCTTACAGGTGGACCGATTGGTTCCGAAGAGCAAGGCGTGCGTCAGCAGGTGCACGGAACTGTGAAGGAGAACTGGAGCGGGTAACGGGAATCGAACCCGTAACTAAAGCTTGGGAAGCTGCCGTGATACCTTTTCACCATACCCGCGCTCGGAGGTTGGGATAGGCGTGGGGGCCGCTGGCGTCAAGCGGGTTTGCGTGCCGTATAGATGTGGATGCAGGCGGGGATGCGCAGGCCGAGGTCGGTGTCGAATTGCGATATGGCGTTGGCGACAGCCTCCTGCACACGTGCTGTCGCTGCGGCGTCGGCCTCGTGATGTGCGATGGCTCTTTGGGCCGGTCCGATCTTGAGCAGCAGGGCGGCTGTCTCGGTGGCGTCGCCCGGAGCGGTGAGATCGAGGTGGACCGTTTCGACGCCCGGATCACTCAGCCCGGCTCGGGTCATCATGCCTAGAACCCGCGCGCTGTCTTCGAACGCGAAGGGGCCGGGCAGGGTGCGGTCGACCTTGGGCATCTCGCCTAGCACGCCGATGGCCGCCTTGGCGGGCACCATGAAATAAGGGTTTTGCGGGGCAGGGCCCCAGGCGGCGAAGGTCATCGTGCCGCCGGGTGCGAGGGCTGTGTTCAGATTGGCGAGGGCGGCGACCGTGTCGTCGAAGAACATGATGCCGAAGCGGGAGATCATGGCGTCGAACGGTGTGTCAAAGCTGTGGCTTTGAGCGTCGGCCTTCAGGAAACCAGTGTTATTTGCCGTGGTCCGTTGTGCCGCGAGGTCGAGCATGGTTTGTGAGATGTCGAGGCCGGTGACATGCCCTTGTGCGCCGACGATGCGGGCAGCAGCGGCTACACTGACGCCGGTTCCGCAGCCGATGTCGAGGACGGTGTCGCCTGACTTCAGTGGGGTGCGGTCAAGCAGGAGGTCGAGGACGGGTGCCAGCAGGGCGTCCATGTTTTCCTGCTCGGCCACCCAGTTCGGACCTGCGTCCGAGGTCCAGAACTCCTCCTGCTCTGCATTGCTCATGCGCGTCTCCGGCGGCGGCGTCCGCCTTCGGCTTCGCCTCCTGTATTGAAGCTGACATCGGGCAGATCGACGATGCCGTTCAGGATCGGGAACGGATCGGCGGAGTTGGGGATGGCGGAGGCGTTGACGAAATGCTCCTGAAAGCGCGGCTCGATCGCTGTTTCGATCTTATGGATGCGGCGGACCGTGTCCTCGATCTCACCTCTTGCGTCGCGGTTCAGAAGCGCGATGCGCGCGCCTGTGCCTGCCGCGTTGCCGGCGGAGGTGACCTTGTTCAGCGGGGCGTCCGGGATCATGCCCAGCACCATGGCGTGTTTCGACGAGATATGCGCGCCGAAGGCCCCCGCGAGTACGACCCGGTCCACGGTATCGACACCGAACTTGTCCATGAGCAGCCGCGCGCCGGAATAGAGCGCGGCCTTGGCCATCTGGATGGCGCGGATGTCGGGGTTGGTGATGGTGATGCGTGGCCCGCCAGTGGCAGAGCCGTCGTGTAGCATATAGGCGTGCGTGCGTCCGTCCGGCACGCAGCGCGCGGTGCCCGTTTGCTCGGCGCTGCCGATGAGGCCCGACGCATCAAGCACGCCCGCAAGCCGCATCTCGGCAATCGCCTCGATGATGCCCGAACCGCAAATGCCGGTGATGCCGGTGTCTGCGGCGGCCTGTTCGAAGCCGTCTTCGTCCGACCACATATCGACGCCGATGATGCGGAAGCGGGGTTCCTTGGTCGCGGGGTCAATCTCGACCCGTTCGATAGCACCGGGGGCGGCGCGTTGGCCTGCGCTGATCTGTGCCCCTTCGAAGGCGGGGCCGGTGGGGGAGGAGCAGGCGAGCACTTTCTCGCGGTTGCCCAGCAGGATTTCCGCGTTGGTGCCGACATCTACGACCAGCATCAGGTCGTCTGATTTGTCCGGTGCTTCGCTTAGCGCCACAGCAGCGGCGTCAGCGCCCACGTGGCCTGCGATGCAGGGCAGCAGGTAGATGCGGGCGGAGGGGTGGATGTTCAGGTCAAGGTCGTCGGCGCGCAGGCGCAGGGCGTTGGATGTGGCGAGCGCGAAGGGTGCTTGTCCCAGCTCAAACGGGTCGATGCCCAGCAGCAGGTGGTGCATGACCGGGTTGCAAACGAAAACGGCATCGACGATCAGCCCCTTGTCGATTTCTGCCTCGGTCGCGATTTGGGTGAAGAGGGCGTTCATCCCTTCGCGCACGGCTGCAGTCATCTCTGCTGCGCCGCCGGTGTTCATCATGCCGTAGCTGACGCGGCTCATAAGGTCTTCGCCAAAGCGGATCTGCGGGTTCATGATGCCTGACGAGGCGACGACATCGCCACTGGTCAGGTCGCAAAGGTGCGCCGCGATGGTGGTAGAGCCAAGATCGACGGCGAGGCCGTAAACGGCTCCTTCGTAGTAGCCGGGCCAGGTGTGCATGATGCGCGGGGCGTTTTCATCGTCGCCGAGGTGAATGGCGACCGTGACCTTCCAGTCGCCCTTGCGCAGCACCGGTTGCAGGTCCTGCAGGATGTGCAGATCGGCGTGGATGTTGGTGATGCCCCAGTCGGCCTCGATGGCGGCGACCAGCCGTTCCAGATCGCCCGAGGGGTCGTGCATGTCCGGCTCGGCCACCTCAACATAATAGAGCTTGGTCGAGGGGTTCATCACGATGTCCCGCGCCTCGGCCCGTTTGCGGACGACCTGCTTGTGCACCTGGCTTTCGGGGGGGACGTCGATCACGATGTCGCCTTGCACGGTGGCCTGGCAGCCGAGGCGGCGACCATCAATCAGGCCGCGCTTGGACTTGTAACGCTCTTCGACGCTGTTCCACTCTGACAGCGCGTCTTGGGCCACCGTCACGCCATGTTTCGGGAACTCGCCATAGCTTGGTGTGATCTGGCATTTCGAACAGATCCCGCGCCCGCCGCAGACGGAATCGAGGTCCACGCCCAACTGCCGTGCAGCAGTCAGAATAGGAGTGCCAACGGCAAAATGCCCGCGCTTGCCGGATGGGGTGAAAACGACGAGTGGATCGGTGCTCATGGACGCCTCGGATGACTTGCTTGCGCATACCATAGTGGCCGGGCGGGCAGGGGAAAGGTGTCAAACGACATGAGCCGTTCATATGGCGGCAGATTACCCCTTTCTTCTGGCTGAAAATACTTCGGGGGTGAGGCGCATCGCGCCGAGGGGGCTGGCCCCCTGCACCCTATCCGCTGGCGCGAGCGTGGAAGATAAAGCCCAACAGGTTCATCAGCACCTGCGCACCCAGAATGGCGGTCGAGCCGGTCGGATCGTAGTCGGGTGCCACCTCGACCAGGTCAATGCCCACAACCTCATGCCGCTTGGCCGCCGCTTGCAGTATTTCCAGAACCTCGTAGTAGAGAAACCCGCCATGGCTTGGCGTGCCGGTGCCGGGCGCGATGGAGGGGCAGAAGGCGTCGATGTCGATGGTGATGTAAAGCCGCGCACCTGTCGGGATGCGGTCGGTAACACCTTGCGGCCCCAGCGCGCGGGCCTGCCGGACCGACAGGATGTCGGAGCCCATCGCGCGGGCGTCGTCGTAGCCTTCCTTGGCCGTGGAGCTGACATTTCGGATACCCACCTGCGTGAGACCTGTGACGTAAGGTTGCTCTGCTGCGCGCCGCATCGGGTTGCCGTGCCCGTGCATGACGCCGTGTCTTTCATCGACGAAGTCGAGATGCGCGTCGATTTGCAGGATGTGGATGTCACCCTGGCTGTCGAAGGCGCGTATGCAGGGAATGTTGACGGAATGGTCGCCACCGATGGTGACGGGCAGGGCACCGGCGGCAAGTGCCGCGCGCACGCCTGTTTCGATGTTTGCGTGCGAGCCTTCGGTATCGGTGTGGATGATGTCTGCGTCGCCCATGTCCACGATGCGGACGGTTTCCGGCAGGTAGGTCGCGTCATCTTCGTGATCGTAGGCGCCCGCGTGCCCGAAGCTGAACAGTGTCGAGGCCTCGCGCACCGCACGTGGCCCGAACCGTGCGCCCGCGCGCCATTGCGTGCCCGCATCAAAGGGCGCGCCGAGGATGGCGACATCGGCGTCGATGCTGCTCCAATCCTCGACATAGGGCCTCTTGCCAAAGGTGGAGATGCCCACGAAGGGCAGGTTCAGGCGGCCGGTGTCGTAGCTGTTGGTCATGGGCGCACTCTGCGCAGCGCCATCGCCACGCGCAAGCCACCCATTTGCCCCTTTCCATTTTTGCCGCCCCGTGAAATAGGGAAGCGTCAAACGAACCCTCCCAAGGAGAGACCCATGGAGATTCGCGAGGCGCTCACCTTCGATGATGTTCTTTTGGTTCCGGCCGCGTCCAACGTGCTGCCCACGACCGCTGACACCCGCACGCGGGTGACACGCAGCATCGCGTTGAACATTCCACTGCTCAGTTCTGCCATGGACACGGTGACAGAGGGGCGAATGGCTATCGCGATGGCGCAGGCGGGTGGCATGGGCGTCGTGCACCGCAATCTCGATATCGAAGCGCAGGCGCAGGAGGTGCGGCGGGTGAAGCGGTTTGAGAGCGGCATCGTGTACAACCCAATAACCCTCAGCGCCGACCAGACCCTCGCAGATGCGCGCGAGCTATCCGAAGTCTATGGGTTCTCCGGCTTCCCTGTCGTGGATGAAAACCGCCGGGTTGTGGGGATCGTGACCAATCGTGACATGCGGTTTGCCGAGAATGACAAGACGCCGGTTTCGGTGATGATGACGACCAAGGATCTCGCCATTCTGCATGAACCGGCAGACCGGGACGAGGCGATCAGCCTAATGAAGGCGCGGCGCATCGAAAAACTGCTTGTCACTGATGCCAGCGGCAAGCTGACCGGTCTTTTGACCCTCAAGGACACGGAAAAGGCAGTGCTCAACCCGACGGCCTGCAAGGATGATCTGGGCCGTTTGCGGGTTGCTGCGGCCTCCACAGTGGGCGATGCCGGGTTCGAACGGGCGGAGGCGCTTGTGGACGCGGGCGTCGACATGATCGTGATAGATACCGCCCATGGGCACTCCGAAGGCGTGGCTGAAGCCGTCCGCCGGGCCAAAGGGCTGTCGAACGAGGTACAGATCGTGGCGGGCAACGTCGCAACGGGCGAGGCGACACGAGCGCTGATCGACGCGGGTGCGGATGCTGTCAAAGTGGGCATCGGACCGGGGTCCATCTGCACGACGCGCATGGTCGCCGGTGTCGGCGTGCCGCAACTGACCGCCATCATGGACTGCGCGGCTGCCGCTGGCGACGTGCCGGTGATTGCCGATGGCGGCATCAAGTTTTCGGGCGATTTTGCCAAGGCTATTGCCGCCGGGGCGTCCTGCGCCATGGTTGGCTCCATGATCGCGGGCACCGATGAAAGCCCCGGCGAAGTGATCCTCTACCAGGGCCGCAGCTTCAAATCCTATCGCGGGATGGGCTCCCTCGGAGCTATGGCGCGCGGGTCGGCCGACCGCTATTTTCAGAAGGATGCCGCCAGCGACAAGCTGGTGCCCGAAGGAATCGAGGGGCAAGTGCCATACAAGGGGTCCGCAGGCGCCGTCATTCACCAACTCGTGGGCGGACTGCGGGCCGCCATGGGATATACCGGGTGCGCAACCGTTGACCAAATGCGCAAGAACTGCGCATTCGTAAAAATCACCGGCGCAGGGCTGAAGGAAAGCCATGTCCATGATGTGCAGATCACGCGCGAGTCGCCTAACTACCGCGTTATGTGAGAAAACAGTATGTTGCAGCGCTATGTTGATGTTGGCATGACCGCATGACACCGGGCGCGCGTGTGGCCGCAGCTATTGGCATCCTCGATGCCATTGCGGGCGGACAGGCCGCCGAACAGGCGCTGAGCCGATGGGCGCGTTCCAGCCGCTTTGCCGGGTCCAAGGACCGTGCTGCGGTGCGGGACCATGTCTTTGATGTTCTGCGTCACTGGCGCAGCGACGCCGCGCGCGGCGGGGCGGGCACAGGGCGGGCACGGATGATCGGAAGGTTGCGCGCACAGCAGATTGACCTCGATTCACTTTTTGACGGTCAGGGACACGCGCCCGCGCCGTTGTCGGACGCCGAACGGGCTGTGCATGACCTGCCGGACGATCAGGGAACCGCGTGGGATTTGCCCGATTGGCTGGTGCCACTATTCGAGGACAGTCTTGGTGCACGGGCCGAGGCAATGGCGCTTGCATTGACTGGCCGCGCCCCGGTGACGGTGCGCGTAAACCTGGGCGTCTGCGACATGTCCGAAGCACGCGCACTTTTGGCGCAAGAGGGCATCGAGGCTGTACCAAACCCGCGCGCCGACACGGCCTTGACCGTGACCGAAGGCGCGCGACATCTGCGCAACAGCGCGGCTTTTCGCGAAGGGTGGGTCGAAATCCAGGACGCGTCGAGCCAGGCCGCCGTTGCTGCCTTGGGACAGCCGGGCCGCGCGCTGGATCTGTGCGCGGGTGGTGGCGGCAAGGCCCTTGCCCTGGCTGCGCGCGGCTGGGCGGTCGTTGCCAGTGATATTGATCCCAATCGGATGAAAGACCTGCCAGAGCGCGCCGCGCGCGGGCGGCACAAGATTGACATCTGCCAGGCATCAGAGGTGGACACGCACGCGCCGTTTGATTTGGTTTTTGTCGATGCGCCATGCTCCGGCGCGGGAACTTGGCGGCGCACACCAGAGGCGAAATGGGCGCTTACGCCCGCGCGGCTTGAAGAATTCTGCGCTATGCAGCGCGATGTCCTGACCAAAGCCGCATCGCTTGTCGCGCCCGGTGGAACACTGGTTTACGCAACATGCTCGATCTTGGGATGTGAAAATAACGCGCAAATGGAATGGTTTGCGGGGCAAGGTTCATCTTTTGTGGCGCGCCATGAAAAAACTCAGCCAGTCGATCAATGGGGCGACGGGTTTTACAGCGCGCACTTGACGCGAGCCGATTGAGCGGGCTTTACTCAACCTCAGGTTTATAGCTGCCAGATGTTTCGCCTTGATTTGGTGACATCGCATGCAGGTGACGGGGTGCCGGTTAAGCGGCAATTAACCGTTTTCCTCGCAGAAAGGCACATCGAATCGCAACGGTGAGGTGTCTGGTGCCCGACAGCGTGCAAACGCCCTTTAGCTTGATCCGTCCCGAACGGCGTGGGTCCAACCGCGCCGTCAGCCTGTTGGGGGCATCCGCTTTGTTGGGCGTTATGGGTGCGTTGGCGCCTGAGCGGTTGATCCAGCTCGGACTGCTCGCCGCTGCGCTTACCTTTTTTGGCTTGGGCCTCACCTTTCTACTGTCGGCGCGAAGGTCCCAGGCGATGAAGGATGCGGCACTCTCTAATATTGGGGCGTTTATCGAAAAAGACGCCTCGCCCAGTTTTGTCTGCACGGCAGATGGCGAAGTGCTGCGCGCCAATGCAGCCGCGCGGCAGGCCTATGCCACGCGGCGTGGTGAGACACTCGCCGGGACATTGCGCAACACGTTTGCAAACCCGGGCGGTATCCTGTTCCGATTGAAAGGTCAGGCGTCTGTCGAGGGTGCGGCGCGCGAAGATATTGTGACGCGGCGCGGGCATATGCGCCTCGCTGTTCACCATATGGACGACGACACCCTTCTGTGGCGGCTGGAGGCGGCACCCGACACAGGCCAGGGGCGCGGCGCGGACGGTCCAGGCTTGCCAATGCTGATGGTCGGTCGCACCGGGGCGATCCTTTATATGAATGAAAGCGCCCGTAAACTGATCGGGTCGCGGGTCAAAACACTTGAGTCCGTGTTTGACCGCGTGCCCGTGACGTCGGGCGCGGTCAGTCCAGTCAGCACGAATGACGGGTCCGTTGACGTGCTTGTCACGCAAATTGATGCCGGGGCCGGGCGCCAAGCCTATTACCTGCTGCCCCCGCCTGAAAACGGTGTCGGGACAACGGGCAGCTGGGCCTCTTTCGAGGATTTGCCCGTCCCGCTGGTGCGCTTCTCGCCCGATGGCGAGGTGCGCAGTTTCAACCGCAGCGCCGCAGATCTCATCGGCCCGGCACTGGCCGCGGGCGAGCATATCTCCGACCTCATGGCCGGGTTGGGGCGGCCCATCACCGATTGGCTTGAGGAAACGGTGTCGGACCGGGCTGTCCAGCAATCCGAATTCTTGCGGCTAAGCCGGGCGGACAAGGAGATGTTCGTGCAGGTGGCGCTAAACCGGATGCAGGACGATGGCGAAGTATCTGTCATCGCGGTTCTGGCGGATGCGACGGAACTGAAGACGCTCGAAGCCCAATTCGTGCAGAGCCAGAAAATGCAGGCCATTGGACAGCTTGCGGGCGGTGTTGCGCATGATTTCAACAACCTGCTCACAGCGATTTCCGGGCACTGTGACCTGCTGCTCTTGCGGCACGACCAAGGCGACCCAGACTACAGCGACCTTGTGCAGATCAACCAGAATGCCAACCGCGCCGCGGCCCTTGTCGGGCAATTGCTGGCCTTTTCACGCAAACAGACCTTGCGCCCTGAAGAATTGGACCTGCGCGACACGATGTCAGACCTGACCCACCTGCTGAACCGTCTGGTGGGTGAGAAGGTGACTCTGACCCTATCACACGACCCGATCCTCAAGCCGATCCGGGCCGACAAGCGCCAGTTGGAGCAGGTTTTGATGAACCTGGTTGTGAATGCCCGCGACGCGATGCCGGAAGGTGGCGAAATTCAGATCCAGACTGAAAGCATGACCCTGACGGAGCCGCTGGAACGGGACCGCGTCAACGTACCTGCTGGCGAATACATTTGTCTGCGCGTCGTTGATCAGGGCGTCGGCATCTCGCCTGACAAGCTGCAGAAGGTGTTCGAGCCGTTCTATACCACCAAAAAAACAGGCGAGGGCACCGGCTTGGGCCTGTCCACGGCCTACGGCATCGTCAAACAGACGGGCGGATTTATTTTTGTCGACAGCACTTTGGGGCAGGGGACGTGCTTTTCCATCATCTTCCCCGTGCTCGAGGCGCCGGCCGCAAAAGCCCCCGCGCCCAAGGCGCCAGCGAAGCTTGCCGAACCGAAACACGGCGACGGCGTGATCCTTTTGGTCGAAGACGAAGCGCCCGTGCGTGCCTTTGCCAGCAGGGCCCTGCGTTTGCGGGGCTATACTGTGCTTGAGGCGGATTCAGCTGAAGCCGCGCTCAAGACGCTTGAGGATGCTACGCTGAACGTGGATCTGTTTGTCACGGATGTCGTCATGCCGGGCAAGGATGGCCCGTCCTGGGTACGCGAAGCGTTGCAGGACCGACCGGATGTGCGCGTCGTCTTTGTCTCGGGCTATGCAGAGGACCGGTTGAGTGATCAGCAGCGCGAAATCCCCAATTCAGTATTCCTGCCCAAGCCGTTTTCATTGAACGATCTTGCCGAAACGGTGCACCAGCAACTGCACTAACGTCAGCCGGAACCGATACTGTCATACAGCGCAAACTCTTCAGCAAACTTGCGGCGGAACCGACGCTCGACATCTTCCGAGAGTTCAACCGCGCGCTCGGGCGACACGTTTTCGCGGCCCAACTCAAAAGTCACACCGACACGGTCGAATAAAAACGACTGCAACCGCGTCTGGTCTTCGTAGCGGAAAAGGTGCGTGACACCCGTGCCATTCGGTTGGCGCTCGAGAAACTTGAATTGGCTGCCTACATTGGCAAAGCCGGGGCGCCGTCCCTTCATATAGGCCAGCACAAACTCATCAAAGCTGATGTGGTGTGTGGCATTGGGCTTGCCCTGCATAAAGGGCCGTTGGCGGTAGCGCCACCAACTGCCCAACCAGCTAATGGGTTCGCGCATCACCGCCATCACCTCAAGTTCAACATCGCAAACCTTTTCAAACATCGGCCGGATGAAACGATTGTAGCGGTAGACCGGCGCGTGCTTGAGATCGGGTGGTTCGGAAATCACCAGATCCGCATGCGGGCGCAGTGCCGTCTCGTACGCGGATGTGCCAGTTTTAGGGACAGAGAGGAAGGCCAGCCTGGCCTTGTAAAACACCAACATGTCCTGCCCCAATCCATTTTTTGCGTCTTCTCGTTGCGGCGTAAACTACTCTTTAACCCATCATCACAAAAGGTAGGTGTGTAGAAATTTATTGAAATGTTCTCCATTTGATCTCATAAGGAACGCAAGGGGAACATCGACGCAGCTGCGGCAGTGATTGCCGCCCCCCGGCGGGTATGACACAAAGGACCAAAGCAATGGCAACGGCAGACCTTTTGACCATGACAGACAAGAAATCGGCAGACAAACAAAAGGCGCTCGACAGCGCGCTGGCCCAGATCGAACGGCAGTTCGGCAAAGGCTCGATCATGAAGCTGGGCGACGAGAACGCTATTCAGGATATCAAGGCAAGCTCGACCGGGTCGCTGGGTCTGGATATTGCACTTGGCATTGGCGGGTTGCCGATGGGCCGGATCGTGGAGATCTATGGCCCTGAATCTTCCGGTAAAACCACGCTGACGCTGCATTGCGTGGCCGAACAACAAAAAGCCGGTGGCGTCTGCGCCTTTGTCGATGCCGAGCACGCGCTTGACCCACAATATGCGCGCAAACTGGGCGTGAACCTGGATGAATTGCTGATTTCGCAGCCCGACACGGGTGAGCAGGCCCTTGAGATCACTGACACTCTGGTGCGATCCGGTGCAGTGAATATGGTCATCGTGGATTCGGTCGCGGCACTGACGCCTAAATCCGAACTTGAGGGGGACATGGGTGATTCCAGCGTCGGTGTGCAGGCTCGCCTGATGAGCCAGGCGATGCGCAAGCTGACGGGTTCGATCAGCCGTTCGAACTGCATGGTGATCTTCATCAACCAGATCCGGATGAAGATCGGCGTGATGTTCGGCTCGCCCGAGACGACCACGGGCGGCAACGCGTTGAAGTTCTACTCGTCCGTTCGCCTTGATATTCGCCGCATCGGCGCGCTGAAGGACCGCGACGAGGTCGTCGGCAACGCAACCCGTGTGAAGGTCGTCAAGAACAAGGTGGCGCCGCCCTTCAAGCAGGTCGAGTTTGACATAATGTACGGCGAAGGCATCTCGAAAATGGGCGAGCTGCTGGATCTGGGCGTCAAGGCGGGCGTGGTAGAAAAGTCGGGCTCTTGGTTCAGCTATGGCGATGAACGGATCGGGCAGGGGCGTGAGAACGCCAAGACCTTCCTGAAGGAAAACAGCCGCATCGCACTGGATATCGAGGATAAGATCCGCGCCGCGCACGGTCTCGATTTCGATATGCCTAAGCACGAACAGACCGAGGATGATGATATCCTGGAGGCCTGATCGGTCCTGCACGGGGGACTGGGCCCGGAACGTCCCCGGCGCGCCAGACGTGGTGCGGACAATACCGGAGGCGGGGTGTCGCGACGGCGGCACCCCGTTTCGTTTGTAGACAGCGCCGCGGCGCAGCGCTATGTCAGTGCGACCAATCAGACGCCCGGGACCACGGCCATGCCATCGCTCAACGACATCCGCTCGACCTTTCTGAATTACTTTGAAAAACAAGGGCATGCGGTTGTGCCGTCCAGCCCGCTGGTGCCGCGCAACGACCCGACGCTGATGTTCGTCAACTCCGGGATGGTGCAGTTCAAGAACCTGTTCACAGGGCTTGAGAAACGCGACTACACCCGCGCGACGACGGCGCAGAAATGTGTGCGGGCGGGCGGCAAGCACAATGACCTCGACAATGTTGGCTACACCGCGCGTCACCACACGTTTTTTGAGATGCTGGGGAATTTCAGCTTCGGCGACTACTTCAAGCATGAGGCAATCCCCTTTGCGTGGAACCTGATCACGGGTGAGTTCGGCATCCCGAAGGATCGGTTGTATGTCACCGTCTACCATACGGATGACGAGGCGTTCGATATCTGGAAGAAGGTTGGTGTGCCGGAGGATCGGATCATCCGTATCGCCACATCTGACAACTTCTGGCAGATGGGACCGACAGGGCCCTGCGGTCCGTGCACCGAGATTTTCTATGACCACGGCGATCATATCTGGGGTGGCCCGCCCGGATCGCCTGAGGAAGATGGCGACCGGTTTATCGAGATCTGGAACATCGTTTTCATGCAGAACGAGCAGTTCGAGGATGGCTCGATGGTCGATCTGGATATGCAGTCCATTGATACTGGTATGGGGCTGGAGCGGATTGGCGCGCTCTTGCAGGGCAGCCACGACAACTATGACACTGATCTGTTCAAGTCGCTGATCGAGGCGTCTGCGGATGCGACGGGTGTTGACCCTTACGGCGATCAGAACGTGCATCATAGGGTAATTGCGGATCACCTGCGCTCGACCTCTTTCCTGATTGCGGATGGGGTGATGCCATCGAATGACGGCCGTGGGTACGTGCTGCGCCGGATCATGCGGCGGGCCATGCGCCATGCGCATCTGTTGGGGGCCAAGGATCCTGTCATGTACCGTCTGGTGCCCGCGCTTGTGCAGCAGATGGGCGCGGCCTACCCGGAACTGGGGCAGGCGCAGGCCCTGATCACAGAAACGCTGCAGGCGGAGGAGACGCGGTTCAAGCAGACGCTGGACCGTGGTCTGAAGCTGCTTGATGACGAGGTGGCCGGGCTGGGTGAGGGTGCCGACCTGCCTGGCGAAGCGGCGTTCAAGCTTTATGACACCTATGGTTTTCCGCTGGATCTGACGCAGGATGCGCTGCGTGAGAAGGGGCTTGGCGTCGATACCGATGGCTTCGATGCCGCCATGGCTGAGCAGAAGGCGAAGGCGCGCGCGGCTTGGTCAGGATCCGGCGAGGCGGCGGACGCGACTGTTTGGTTTGACGTTGCTGAGGCCCATGGCACGACTGAGTTTTTGGGCTATGACAGTGAAACGGCTGAAGGCCAGATCGTTGCGCTTGTAGTCGACGGGGCGCAGGCTGACAGCGCGGGTGAAGGCGCGAAAGTGCAGATTGCTCTGAACCAGACGCCCTTCTACGCCGAAAGCGGTGGTCAGGTGGGTGATACCGGCCTCATCCGCACCGAGAGTGGTGAAGCGCGTGTGACTGATACACGCAAGACGGCGGATGTGTTCCTGCATGTGGCTGAGGTCACAAAAGGGAGCCTTTCCAAAGGGGAAGCAGCTGTTCTTGAAGTAGATCACGCGCGCCGGACAAACATCCGGGCGAACCACTCGGCAACGCACTTGCTGCATGAGGCGCTGCGGGGCGCCTTGGGGGATCACGTCGCTCAGCGCGGGTCGCTCAATGCACCGGACCGGCTGCGCTTTGACTTCAGCCACGGCAAGGCGCTCAGCCTTGAGGACCTGAACACGGTCGAGGCCGAAGTAAACGCCTATATTCGCCAGAACGCGCCGGTTGAGACGCGGATCATGACACCGGACGATGCGCGCGCGCTCGGGGCACAGGCGCTGTTTGGTGAGAAGTACGGTGATGAGGTGCGCGTGGTTTCTATGGGCACGCAGGCTGGGTCCGGTAAGGGTACGAGCGGTGATACCTATTCGCTGGAGCTTTGCGGCGGCACGCATGTGCGGCAGACGGGCGATATTGGGGCGTTTGTCACGCTGGGAGACAGCGCGTCGAGCGCTGGTGTCCGCCGGATTGAGGCGCTGACCGGACAGGCGGCAATGGACTATCTGCGCGGTCAGGATCACCTGTTGGTCGAGACGGCGGCCGAGTTGAAAGCGCAGGCGCAGGACGTACCGGCCCGCGTTAAGGCGCTGATGGATGAACGCAAAGCCCTGGCAGCCGAGGTGGCACAGTTGCGCCGTGATCTGGCCATGGCAGGCGGCGGTCAGGCCGCGCCCGAGGCGGAGGACGTGAACGGCACGCCCTTCCTTGCCCAAGTGCTGAACGGCGTGACGGGCAAGGACCTGCCTGCGCTCATTGACGAGCACAAGGGCCGCATCGGTTCTGGCGCAATCCTGTTGATCGCGGATGCCGATGGTAAAGTTGCCGTGGCAGCCGGTGTGACGCAGGACAAGACCGACAGCGTCAATGCGGTTGATCTGGTCAAGGCCGCCGTGGTCGAGTTGGGTGGCAAGGGTGGCGGCGGCCGCCCGGATATGGCGCAGGGCGGCGCTAGGGATGCAAGCAACGCGGACGCTGCCATCGCGGCGGCCAAAGCCGCAATGGGAGGGTAAGATGCCAGCACTCTGGATTGCGCATGTCACGGTAACGGACGAAGAGGCGTATAAGAAATACGCCGCCGGTGCGACAGTCGCCATAGCCGAGCATGGCGGTACGTTTATTGCCCGAGGCGGGCGTTACGTACAGCTTGAGGGCAAAGACCGTCCGCGCAATGTCGTGGCCCGCTTTCCGGACGTAGAAACGGCGGAGCGTTGCTACCATTCGGACGCATATCAGGCCGCACTCGAACACGCCCGCGGCGCATCCGATCGCGAGCTTCTGATCGTCGAGACCACCGAATAGGTCTTCTTCTGACGAAAAATACGACGGGGGTCTGGGGGCGGGCCCCAGTCCTATCCTATGATGCCCGCGCCATCCGCTTGCGTTCATGCGGATCCAGATACCGCTTACGCAGCCGCACTGCGTTGGGTGTGACTTCGACCAGCTCGTCGTCATCAATATAGGCAATCGCCTCTTCCAGCGACATTGTGACAGGTGTGGTTAGGCGTACGGCTTCGTCCGAACCCGACGCGCGTACGTTGGTCAGCTTCTTGCCCTTGAGCGGGTTCACCTCCAGATCGTTGTCGCGGCTGTGTTCGCCGATGATCATGCCGGTATAGACGTCTGCTTGCGCTCCGATGAACATGCGCCCACGCTCTTCCAGGTTCCAGAGGGCGAAGGCGACGGATTGACCGTTTTCCATCGAAATCAACACACCAGCGCGACGGCCCGGGATCGGTCCCTTGTGCGGCGCCCACTCGTGGAACACGCGGTTTAGCACGCCAGTGCCGCGCGTGTCGGTCAGGAATTCGCCGTGATAGCCGATCAACCCGCGCGACGGGACATGCGCCACGATCCGTGTCTTGCCTGCACCGGCGGGCTTCATCTCGACCAGGTTGCCCTTGCGCGCGCCGGTCAGCTTTTCGATGACAGTGCCCGAGTATTCGTCATCCACGTCAATCGTTGCTTCTTCGATGGGCTCGTGGCGCACGCCGTGGATCTCCTGGAACAGGACCTGCGGGCGTGAAATGCTCAACTCGAACCCTTCGCGACGCATGTTTTCGATCAGAACGCCCATCTGCAGTTCGCCGCGTCCGGCCACTTCAAAGGCGTCGCCGCCTGGCGTGTCGGTGATTTTGATGGCGACGTTCGATTCCGCCTCTTTCATCAGACGGTCGCGGATGACGCGGGATTGCACCTTTTTGCCATCACGACCCGCAAGCGGTGAGTCGTTGATGCCGAAAGTCACGGTAATGGTGGGCGGGTCGATAGGTTGCGCCGGCAGGGCGTCGTTTACCGACGTGGCCACGATGCTGTCCGCTACGGTTGCCTTGGACATGCCTGCCAGCGTGACAATGTCACCTGCTTCTGCAAGGTCGATTGGCTGCTGGCCCAGGCCGCGGAAGGCGAGAATCTTGGTGCAGCGGAAGTTTTCGATCAGCGTGCCGTCCCGCGATAGCGCTTTTACCGTTTCACCTGCTTTCAAAGTGCCGGATTCGACCCGGCCCGTCAGGATGCGGCCGATGAACGGATCAGAGCCGAGGGTCGTGGCCAACATGCGGAAGGGTTCATCCTTGGCATCCAACTGTTTCGGCGCGGGCACGTGGTCCACGATCAGGTCAAAGAGCGCCGACAGGTCCTTGCGCGGCCCGTCCAGTTCCATATCCGCCCAGCCGGATCGGCCCGATGCGTACATGGCAGGGAAGTCCAGTTGGTCGTCGTCAGCGCCCAGGTTTGCGAAGAGGTCAAAGCACTCGTCCAGTGCGCGGTCGGGTTCGCCGTCAGGCTTGTCCACCTTGTTCAGCACCACGATGGGGCGCAGGCCAAGCGCCAGCGCCTTCGACGTCACAAACTTGGTCTGAGGCATTGGACCCTCAGCCGCATCGACCAGCAGGACAACACCGTCCACCATCGACAGGATGCGCTCCACCTCGCCGCCGAAATCAGCGTGGCCGGGGGTGTCCACGATGTTGATGCGCGTGCCTTTCCATTCCACGGACGTCGCCTTGGCCAGAATGGTGATCCCGCGCTCGCGCTCAAGATCGTTACTGTCCATCGCCCGTTCGGTCGTGGCCTGGTTGTCGCGGAACGTGCCCGACTGCTTCAGCAGCTCGTCCACCAGCGTGGTCTTGCCGTGGTCAACGTGTGCGATGATGGCGATGTTGCGCAGATCCATAAAACAAGCCTCAATGATTGTTGCCCGGCCCATATAGCGCCGCAGTGCAGAAAGGAACCCCCCAAGGCGCCTCTAGTGCGTCGCCGTTTTCGAGAAGAGCTGGATCACCACAATCCCACCGATGATCATGGCGAGCCCCAGCACTGCAGGCATATCAAGCCGCTGGCCGAAGATGGCAAAGCCGATAAGGGCAATCAGCACGATGCCAAGCCCCGACCACAGCGCATAGGCGATACCCACCGGAATGTACTTCAGTGCGATGCCGAGGAAGTAAAAAGCAAAGCCATATGCCACAACAACCAGAACCGTTGGACCGACCCGCGTAAACTGACTGCTGGCCTGCAGCGCGGTCGTGCCAATGGTTTCCGCGGCGACGGCCACGATAAGGTAGATGTAGTGCAGGGGCATCTGGGACGTCCTTCAAAGGGGCAGCGCGGTGCTGTCCTTAATCTCTTCCATAACAAAACTGGCCGATACATCCGCAATCGGCACTTGGCTGATCAATTGCTGATACAGCGCATCATATCCATCCATGTCAGGTACACGTGCGCGGATCAGATAGTCCAGATCGCCCGTCATGCGGTACACGCTCAGGATCCCCGGAATGGTGCAGGCGGCCCGCTTGAACTGCGCGTGCCAGTCGGGGTCATGGTTGTGCATTTTGAGTTGCATAAACACCATCAGGCCTAAGCCCACCGCCTTGGCATCGACCAGAGCCACGCGCGACGTAATTGCACCAGCTTCCTCCAGCGATTTCACCCGGCGCCAACACGCATTGCGGCTTAGCCCGACATCTGCGCCGAGCGTTTCCAGCGATTGCCCCGCATCGCGCTGAAGCGCATTCATTATTTTTACGTCGATTGCATCAAAAGTCATCTTACTTCTCCGAAGGGCGGGATAATCTCATCTAAAAACTGCTCTACTGGGAGGTATTTGGGAACATTTACCACTCGCTGTGCCGTACCGTCATGACAAATAAGCACGAGGCCCCATGTTTACACGTATCTTTCTGAGCCACCCGCGCAGCGTGGATGAGACCTATGTTCAACACGCTGTTTTTGCAAGTAGATTTGCAGCGCAACTGGCGTTGGCAGCAGGCGCAGCAGCTGTCCATGCCCTTGTGCCGTCGCTGTTTGAGAAGACGGCCAGCCAAATGATTGCCAGGATGCACGCCACGATCCAAGACCGTGGTGGGTCAGGTGGCGATGTATCTGTCCCGGCGGTGGTTGAATGTAATGATCATATTCAAAATGACTGCACCCAGCAGTGACCACCCCACCACGCTGAGTGGAAACAGCAGGGCTGCAACGGCAAAGATCACGGCGTCAGAGATCAGCTGCACGTAGCCTGCCTTGAACCCGGTCTTGTCTTGCACCAGCAATGCAACGACCCCAAGGCCGCCAAGCGATCCGTTGTGCCGGAACATCGCAAGCAGGCCGGTGCCCACGGTCGCGCCAAAGATCACGGCGCCCAGCGCTGGATGGAGCGTGTCGATGGTAAAACCGAACGGCAGCAGGTCTGCGATCAGCGATAGCGCCGTAACGGACACAAGCGATTTCACCGTGAACTCCAGCCCAAGACGCCGGTAGGCCAGCACATAAAAGGGCAGGTTGATCACAAAAAACACCGCGCCAAAGGACCAGCCCGTCATATAACTGGTGATGACAGCAATGCCTGCTGTTTGTCCGGTGATCAGGCCAACATGCGTCAGGAAGTGCATCCCAAGGCCGCAGAGAAATACGCCTAGCCCAAGGCCCTGTGCGTCATCCAACGCGGTGTGCCGCACCTTGGTTTCATCAATTGTCACCATGCGGCCACAGCTAGGACAGCGCCGCATTAACTTCCAGTCGCCGCAGTGTGGCAGCAGGCCTGCGCATCGCGGGCCTACGCCATGTGCATGGATTTTGCGCGGATCAGCCCGCCAAAGCGGCGTTCAGGTTCTCATCGATCTTTTCAAGGAAACCCATCGTCGTCAGCCAGCCCTGATCAGGGCCGACGAGCAGGGCTAGATCCTTGGTCATATGACCGCTCTCCACGGTCTGCACAATGACCTTTTCCAGCGTTTCGGCAAAGTTCTTGAGGGCCGCGTTGTCGTCCAGCTTGGCCCGATGCTTTAGTCCGCCAGTCCAAGCATAGATCGACGCGATGGAATTGGTGGAGGTCTGCTCGCCCGCCTGGTGCTGGCGATAATGGCGGGTGACGGTGCCGTGGGCGGCCTCGGCCTCAACGATCTTGCCATCGGGGGTCATCAGCTGGCTGGTCATCATGCCCAAACTGCCGAATCCTTGCGCCACTACGTCAGACTGCACGTCGCCGTCGTAGTTCTTGCAGGCCCAGACAAAGCCGCCATTCCATTTGATCGCACAGGCGACCATGTCGTCGATCAGGCGGTGTTCGTACCAGATATTCTTGGCCTCGAACTGTTCCTTGAACTCGGCGTCATAGACCTCTTGGAAAATCTCAAGGAAGCGCCCGTCGTATTGCTTGAGGATGGTGTTTTTGGTCGAAAGATACACTGGCCAGCCGAGGTTTAGCCCGTAGTTGAAGGAGGCGCGCGCGAAGTCGTAGATCGATTTGTCGATGTTATACATGGACATGAACACGCCCGCGCTATCGGCCTTGTAGACCTCGTGTTCAATCTCCGTCCCGTCCTCGCCCACGAACTTCATGGTCAGCGTGCCCGCGCCCGGGAATTTCATGTCCGTCGCCTTGTACTGGTCGCCAAAGGCGTGGCGGCCCACGACGATTGGCCGGGTCCAGCCGGGAACAAGGCGTGGCACGTTGCGGCAGATGATCGGCTGGCGGAAGATCACACCGCCGAGGATGTTGCGGATGGTGCCGTTCGGGCTGCGCCACATCTTCTTAAGGCCAAACTCTTCGACCCGCGCCTCATCCGGCGTGATGGTGGCACATTTGACGGCCACGCCCACTTCCTTCGTCTTTTCCGCGGCATCGATGGTGATCTGGTCCTCGGTCCTGTCCCGTTCCTCGATCCCCAGATCGTAGTAGAGTAAATCAACGTCCAGATAGGGCTCAATCAGCTTCTTCTTTATGAAGTCCCACATGATGCGGGTCATCTCGTCCCCGTCCATTTCGACGATGGGGTTCTCTACCTTGATCTTGCTCATGGGGGGTCCTTTGCGCACAGGTGTAGCTTGCGCGTCGCTTAGCGTCTCAGGACCGGTTTGGAAAGAGTGTATGCAATGGTATACAAATAAAAAGTGATCTATGAAACCGACGCGAAGAACGCAGCGATGCGTTCGCAGGCATAGGCCCACAAACCGGGCGCTCCGCGCTCGATCTTGGTGCCGACACGGGCGGCGACCATGTCCTCGGTCACGTTGTAGTCGGTCCAGCTGCCACCGCCCGAGGCGAGGTTCAGCATCGGCGGTTGGAACCGGTCGAGCGCACGCGCGAATTGCGCAGTTGGGGTAAGGGCCGCTTCGAACTCCTCCCAGATCGGCCGCAGGGCCGTTGCGATGTCTGCGGGCAGCAGGCCAAAGATGCGGTCGGCGGCTTTTTGTTCCTTGGCCGCGACATCGGCAGCATCGAAGTTTTCGAATATGGGTGTGTCGCCCGCGTCAATCTCGACCAGATCATGCAGGATCAGCATCTTGATGACGCGGTTGATGTCCACATTCGGTCCAGCCTGATCGGCCAGAACGAGGGCATAGAGCGTGAGGTGCCAAGAATGCTCGGCGCTGTTCTCGGCCCGGCTGCCATCTGCCAGGGTCGTTGCGCGGTTGACCGATTTCAGCTTGTCCGCCTCGTTCAGAAAGGCGATTTGTTGGTCGAGCCTCGTCACTCGGACCCCTGCGCGGCCCTGTGCGCCTTGATCTTCTGGGCAAGGAACCGGCGCCCCTGATCATTGGCCATCCGTGTGCGGATCGCTGTCAGGAACGCCTCTTCCAATGTTTGCGACGACGCGCCCAGCACGTCGCCGACTTCCATGAACAGCCGATCGTTCCCGATCTCGTTCTGCACGGCAAGGCATTCCTCGGCCAGTTTGTTGGCCATCTCGATGACGACGGGGTCGGCCATGTTAGCGGGTTGTCTCGGTCAAACGCCGTTTGACGTAGTCGGTCGTGTTGCTAATCAGCGTGTCGAGATGCGGCTCTTCAAAGAAGTGGCCTGCACCTTCAACCTGCGTGTGGGTGATCGTGATGCCCTTCTGATCATGCAGCTTGGACACCAGTGATTCCGTGTCTGCAGGCGGGGCCACACGGTCGTTTGTGCCGTTGATGATCAGGCCAGAAGATGGGCAGGGCGCCAGAAACGAAAAGTCGTACATGTTGGCGGGGGGCGAAACCGAAATGAAGCCGGTGATTTCGGGCCGGCGCATCAAAAGCTGCATACCGATCCACGCGCCAAAGCTGAAGCCCGCGACCCAGCAATGCTTGGAATTGTTGTTCATCGACTGGAGGTAGTCGAGGGCCGAGGCTGCGTCGCTCAGCTCACCAATGCCCTGATCGTACTCGCCCTGGCTGCGACCAACGCCCCGGAAGTTGAAGCGCAAAACCGTGAAGCCCATGTTGAAAAACGCATAGTGCAGCGCATGCACCACCTTGTGATTCATCGTCCCGCCGAATTGCGGGTGTGGATGCAGCACGATGGCGATGGGGGCGTCACGCTCTTTTTGAGGGTGGTAGCGGCCTTCCAGGCGGCCTTCGGGTCCGGGAAAAATGACCTCGGGCATATGCGGTACTGTCCTTGTCGCGTCTTTTCGGCATCCGATTTCTTGACGGAATTGATCGGTTACCTTAGAACGGTTCTAACTTAAGGCGCAGGCATACATCCTGCAGTGGTCACGGATGTATGGGTTTGGGCGGGTAACGTCAATTGGGGGCTTTGCGATGAAACTGTCGACGAAAGGGCGCTACGCGATGGTGGCACTTGCGGACATCGCCATGCAGCCCGTGGATAAGCTGGTGAGCCTGAGCGATATCTCCGGCCGGCAGGACATTTCGCTACCGTATCTGGAGCAGCTTTTCGTCAAGCTGCGGCGGGCCGATCTGGTGGTGTCCGTGCGTGGGCCCGGTGGCGGATATCGCCTCGCGCGGTCGGCTTCTGAGATCCGCGTGGCCGATGTGTTGGCTGCCGTGGATGAAAAGGTGGATGCGATGCACAAGGGGGCGGGTGCCTCTGGAGCCGCGTCCGGATCCAAGGCGCAGTCACTGACAAACCGCTTGTGGGAGGGGCTGAGTGCGCATGTCTATGTGTTCTTGCACCAGACGAGATTGTCGGACGTGATTGCAAATGATCTGGCGCCTTGTCCGGCGGTGCCCAACCTCTTTGCGGTGGTCGATGATGCTTGATGCCCGAGGGGGCCAGCCCCCGTCGCTGGCGCGACTCCCCCGGCATTTTTTTTGAAACAGGGAAGTGATGGGCCGGGTCTATCTGGATCATAACGCAACGACACCCCTGAGGCCCGAGGCGCGGGAGGCGATGCTGCGCGCCATGGATGTTGTGGGCAATCCGTCGTCGATTCATGCAGAGGGGCGGGCGGCGAAGGCGATTGTCGAAAAAGCGCGTGGGCAGATATCAGAGGCTCTAGGTGCCTCTGGTGCCGATATCGTGTTTACGGCAAGTGCGACGGAGGCCGCGGCGCTCGCTTGCGCAGGCCGGTCACTGCATGGCGCTGAGGTTGAGCATGACGCAGTGGGCGCTTGGGTCGATCCTGTTTTGTGCGCGGATGCTCAGGGTCTGGTTGCCACTGTGACGCCGGCTGCATCCACATTGCAATACGCCAACTCCGAAACCGGTGTGGTGCAGGATGTGCCGCGAGGGTTGGCGCTGAGCGATCTGACGCAGGGCTTTGGCAAGCTGCCCTTTGGTTTCGACTGGCTGGGGATCGAGATGGGGCTGATCTCGGCCCACAAGCTGGGCGGGCCGAAGGGTGTTGGTGCGCTGGTCCTGCGCCAAGGGCTGGATGTGCAGGCGCAGGTGCGCGGCGGTGGGCAGGAAATGGGGCGCCGCTCCGGCACCGAAAACGTCATTGGCATCGCTGGATTCGGGGCTGCGGCCGAGGCCGCGCAGCGTGATATTGCGGACGGAAAATGGAGCCGTGTCGAGAAACTTAGAAATATTCTAGAAAACGCTCTTGCTGCCGCCTCAAAGACAACTATTTTTGTCGGGAAAGGCGTGCGACGTCTGCCAAACACCTCCTGTTTCATCACGCCCGGGTGGAAGGGCGAGACACAGGTGATGCAGATGGATTTGGCGGGTTTCGCCATCTCGGCGGGCTCTGCCTGCTCGTCTGGCAAGGTGAAGGCAAGCCGGGTACTGGGCGCCATGGGGTATTCGGAGCTTGAGGCCTCATCCGCCGTGCGGGTGTCGCTCGGGCTTGAGACGACAGAAGACGATGTGATGCGCTTTGCCGAGGTTTGGGCGCAAAAACTGAAGAAACACTGGTGCCGGGCGGCGTGAACCGCTCAGATGCGAGAGGAAAGTCTGACATGGACAATGTTGTAGAAGATGTGGTCGTCAAGGACGGCGTCGATCAGGAAACAGTCGATGCCGTGCGGGACGTCAGCACGTATAAATACGGCTGGGAAACCGACATCGAGATGGAATATGCCCCCAAAGGGCTGACCCCGGACATCGTGCGCCTGATCTCGGAAAAGAATGAAGAGCCGGAGTGGATGACCGAATGGCGTCTGCAAGCCTACGAGCGCTGGCTGCAAAAGGAAGAGCCCGACTGGGCGATGGTCGACTACCCGGAGATCGACTTTCAGGATCAGTATTATTACGCCCGTCCCAAGAGCATGGAAGTGAAACCGAAGTCGCTGGATGAGGTCGATCCCAAGCTGCTTGCCACCTATGAAAAGCTGGGCATTCCGCTGAAGGAACAGATGATCCTTGCCGGTGTCGAGGGGGCCGAAGATGCGCCTGCCGAGGGCCGCAAGGTCGCTGTGGATGCGGTGTTTGATTCCGTGTCGGTTGGCACGACCTTCCAGGCTGAACTGAAGAAAGCGGGCGTGATCTTCTGCTCGATTTCCGAGGCCATCAAAGAGCATCCCGAGCTTGTGAAAAAGTATCTTGGCTCGGTCGTTCCGGTGTCGGACAACTTCTATGCGACGCTTAACAGCGCGGTTTTCTCGGACGGATCGTTTGTCTACGTCCCGCCCGGTGTGCGCTGCCCGATGGAATTGTCGACTTACTTCCGTATCAACGCCGAGAACACCGGCCAGTTTGAGCGCACGCTGATCATTGCGGACAAAGGCAGCTACGTGTCCTACCTAGAAGGTTGCACCGCACCTCAGCGGGACACGTCACAGCTGCACGCCGCCGTGGTCGAAATCATCATCGAAGAAGACGCCGAGGTGAAGTACTCGACCGTTCAGAACTGGTATCCCGGAGACGAGAACGGCAAGGGCGGCATCTATAACTTCGTGACCAAGCGCGCCGACTGTCGCGGTGACCGGGCCAAGGTGATGTGGACACAGGTCGAGACCGGATCTGCCGTGACCTGGAAATACCCGTCCTGCATCCTGCGCGGCGATGACAGCCAGGGCGAGTTCTACTCCATCGCCATCGCAAACAACATGCAGCAGGCGGATACCGGCACCAAGATGGTGCACCTGGGCAAGAACACCAAGTCACGGATTGTGTCCAAGGGGATCAGTGCCGGTAAGGCGCAAAACACCTATCGCGGGCTGGTTTCGATGCACCCCAAGGCGAAGGACAGCCGCAACTACACGCAATGCGACAGCTTGTTGATCGGCGACAAATGCGGCGCCCACACGGTTCCGTATATTGAGGTCAAGAACAACTCGTCCCGTGTGGAACACGAGGCGACGACGTCCAAAGTGGATGATGACCAGCTGTTCTACTGCCGCAGCCGTGGCATGGACGAGGAAGAGGCCGTGGCCCTCGTCGTCAACGGCTTCTGTAAAGACGTGCTGCAAGCGCTGCCCATGGAGTTTGCGATGGAAGCGCAGCAGTTGGTCGCCATCTCCCTCGAAGGTTCAGTGGGCTAGCAGATGTCCGGCGAGCAAAAATCCCGATCCGCCTTCGTGACCATGGCCTTGTCCGTGCTTTCGGGTGCGGCCTTGGGCGGCGGGTTGGGTGTTGCTGTGCTACCGGATTTTGCTGCGGCCCTGGCCATTGGCGGTGCGATGATGACAGGTGCCATCGCGGTTGCATGGATGTTGTTTCAAGATGGATGACTACGGGTCCAACATCGAGGGGAATGCGCGCATAGGCGCACACGACCTCTGGGCGCTGAACTGGTGCAACACGCGCAACACTAATAATCACTCTCAAGCCATCATCCAAACCAACAGACAATCAATACAAGCACTTGCGGACATACAGGCGAGGAAAAAATGATCGAAGTGAGCGAACGCAAATCGATCAAGCGTCACACTGTCTCTGACCTCGATGGCACGCAGCAGGGCGGGCTCGCCTTTGTTATTGCAGTGTTGGGCGGAATGATTGCGGCCGCGTCTTTGGCGCCCGGTGCGCTCACATCGTTTTGGGTCTGGTGCGTGCTGCTGTTCATGGCGATCACGGTGGGCTTGGGCGTTCAGCAACTCTTTTCCCGTGAGACGGTGGAGGATGCGGAATGACCGAGACACCCACCCACAAGAGCGGAGCCTGACCCGATGGCACCAGACACGCCACGCAAACCCGGCATTGCCCGCTTTGGCCATCATTGGCGTTTGGCGCAGGAAACCCGAACGCTCACCATGCTCATTCTGGGCCACGTGATCGTCTTTCTGCTGTCTATTGGACATGACGAGATCGTGGCCGAGATGGTCGCGGATGGTTGGATCTTTGCCCGTTTTGCCGAGCAATTCGAGCTTCTCTTCGGTCTTGTTCTGTTCGTGTGCTGGGGCGCATTGACCTACCGGCTGATGACGATGCTGCAACGCGCACGAGCCGGTGACTGCGTCTGCCCCCGTTGCAATCAGCGATGCGGGGACCCGGAATGATCAAGACCACCGGATAGTGGACGGCTCAGTGTAAACGGCCACTGCCCACGACAGAGCCATCAAATTGAAATAACGCGCGGTATCGCGCAGGACGAGGAACGTATCATGTTGAATATCAAAAACTTGCACGTGCAACTGGAAGAAGAAGACAAGCAGATCCTAAAGGGCGTTGACCTGACCGTCGAGGCGGGCAAGGTGCATGCGATCATGGGACCCAACGGATCGGGCAAGTCCACACTCAGCTATGTGCTGTCCGGCCGCGACGGGTACGAAGTGACCGGCGGCGAAGCGACGCTGGATGGAGAAGATCTGCTCGACATGGAGCCTGAAGAGCGTGCCGCAGCGGGCCTGTTCCTCGCCTTCCAATACCCGGTTGAAATCCCTGGTGTGGGCAACATGACCTTCCTACGCACCGCCGTGAACGCGCAACGCAAGGCGCGCGGGGAAGAGGAACTGAGCGCGGCCGACTTCCTCAAGATCATCCGCGAGCGGGCCAAGGCACTGAAAATTGACGCCGACATGCTGAAGCGACCGGTGAACGTAGGCTTCTCGGGCGGTGAGAAAAAGCGCAACGAGATCCTGCAGATGGCGATGCTGGAACCCAAGATGTGCATCTTGGACGAAACCGACTCCGGCCTTGACGTTGATGCGATGAAGCTGGTTGCCGAAGGTGTGAACGCCCTGCGCAATGAAGGGCGCGGGTTCCTTGTGATTACCCACTACCAGCGTCTGCTGGATCACATCAAACCCGACGTCGTGCACATCATGGCGGATGGCAAGATCGTCAAAACCGGCGGGCCGGAACTGGCACTTGAGGTCGAGAACAACGGCTACGCCGACATTCTGGCCGAGGTGGCGTAATGGGCGAAGCTGCAACCAAACCAAACCCGACCGAGGACCGGTTGGCGACGCTGTCCATGCCCGAAAACGGTTGGGCGGATGCCGCACGCAAGGCTGCTTTGGCCCGCGTGCGTGAAATGGGCTTGCCGGGTCGTCGCGACGAATACTGGAAGTTCACGCGCCCGGACACGTTGGTGCAAGCGGACGCACCTCAGGCGGCCCTTTTTCATAATGAAGAGGGCCCTCTGTTCGGTGAGATGGATCGGCTCAAGATCGTGTTTGTCGACGGTGTGTTCGATCCCAAACAATCTGACGATCTGACGCTTTCGGGTGTGCGCATCGACCGCTTGGCTGACAGCGCAGACATCCACTGGGCCTCCGACCTTTACGGTGCGCTTGAGGCGAACGGTCACTACGTGCCACGCCCGTTGGCTGCGCTGAACACGGCCTATGCTACAGACGGGGTTTTGATCCACGTAACGGGCAAGGCGGAGAAGCCGATCAACTTCATTTACTTGCACGAGAATGAAACGTCGGATGCCATTCTGCACCATGTGGTTAAACTGGACCCCGGCGCCGAACTCACTTTGCTTGAAACCGGCCCCGCGGCGGCGCGGTTCAACAAGTGCATGGAAGTGGACGTGGCCGACACCGCCAACTTCCACCACGTGCGCGCGCAGGGACGCGATCATGAACGCCGGGCCGCGACGCATATCTTTGCGCGCCTTGGCACTGAATCGGTGTTCAAAACCTTCACGCTGACCGTGAACGGGCGCCTGACCCGCAACGAATGCGTGGTTGAGTTGACCGGTGACGATGCGGTGGCGCATGTGGCTGGAGCCTGCGTGGGCGACGGTGATTTCCACCACGACGACACCGTATTTGTCACCCATGATGCGCTGCGCTGCGAAAGCCGGCAGGTGTTCAAGAAGGTGCTGCGCAACGGCGCTGTCGGCGTGTTCCAGGGTAAGATCTTGGTCAAGGAAGGTGCTCAGAAAACAGACGGCTACCAGATCAGCCAGTCGCTTCTGCTGGACGATGACAGCCAGTTCCTCGCCAAGCCCGAGCTTGAGATCTATGCCGATGATGTGGCCTGTTCGCACGGCTCGACCTCGGGTGCCATCGACGAAGAGGCGCTGTTCTACCTGCGCTCGCGCGGCGTGCCTGCCAATGTGGCGACCGACTTGTTGACGCTCGCCTTCCTCGCTGAAGCGGTGGAAGAGATCGAAAACGAGACCCTGCGCGATGCGCTTGTTGAACGCCTGCAAGGCTGGCTGGAGCGGCACCGAGGCTAGGCCATGGCGATCACACGGAACATCGGCGCCACCTATCGGGGGCCTGGTCGTGTCGTGCGGCAACTCCTTTCGCTGGGCGAGCGGGAGGACCGCGCGCTGGCCTACCTCATGGCGTCTTGCGTGCTAATCTTTATCGCGCAACTGCCGCGTCTGGCGCGCGAGGCACATCTGACGGGCGAAGACCTGAACATGCTGATGGGCGCGTCACTTATGGCGCTGATCTTCATCGCGCCGCTCTTGTTCTATGCGATCGCACTTTTAGCGCGTGTCGTCGGGCGCGTCTTTGGCGGCACGGGCACGGCTTACGGTGCACGGTTGGCGCTGTTCTGGGCTCTGCTGGCATCGTCGCCGCTGATCCTGCTTCATGGTCTTGTGTCCGGCTTTATAGGGCCGGGCATGGAAAAGCAGGCTGTGGGCCTCATCTGGTTTCTCGTTTTCATGTGGTTCTGGATCGGTGGATCCATCGCTCAGGAGCGTTCGGAATGAGTGCTGTGTCAGACCTCGCCGTCGATACGCTGCGCGACCCCAAGCAGGTGGCAGCCCAGATCATCGGATGGCAGTTGGATCGGGCGACGCTTTATACGGCCTTGTTTGCGGTGGCTGCGGTGAACGCCGTACTGGCCTCGGCGCCGGTTGTGCTGTTCGATGGGCAGGTGGACGCCGCCGCGCGCGCGGCCATGCCCATTCTTGGGTTGCTCGAACGGCCCATCGCGCTGTTTGCGATCATCGCTGGCGGGCTGCTGGTAATGGTACACGGTCTGGTCTGGGCCGGTCGGGCTTTGGGCGGGCAGGGCGAATTTACTGACATGCTGGCGCTTCTTACCTGGCTTCAGGCACTGCGCGCCGCTGCGCAGCTTCTGGTTCTGGTGCTGAGCATGGTGGTTCCGGCCATCGCCGGGTTGGTTGCGTTGGGTGTGGCAATTGTAGCCTTCTGGCTGCTGTTGCACTTCATCAGCGCAGCCCTACGCTTCGACTCGCTCTTTCGGGCTTTCGGCCTTTTGCTTGTGGTGCTGGCAGGCCTGTTTATTGGATTGATGATGCTTGTGACGCTGACCGGCGTGACGGCAGGAGGATTGTGAGATGTATGATGTGAACGCCATCCGCGGGGACTTTCCGATCCTGTCGCGAGAGGTGAACGGGAAGCCGCTGGTCTATCTCGACAACGGCGCGTCGGCGCAGAAGCCGCAAGTGGTGATTGATGCGATTTCCAAGTCATATTCCGAAGAATATTCGAATGTTCACAGGGGTTTGCACTACCTTTCTAATCTCGCGACTGAGAATTACGAGGCGGTCCGCGGCAAGCTCGCCCGGTTTCTGAACGCAGCCTCCGAAGATGAGATCGTGATGAACTCGGGCACGACCGAGGGTATCAACATGGTCGCCTATGCCTGGGCCATGCCGCGGATGGAGGCGGGCGACGAGATTGTCCTGTCGGTCATGGAACATCACGCCAACATCGTGCCCTGGCACTATCTGCGCGAACGACAGGGTGTGGTGCTGAAATGGGTCGATGTGGACAGCACTGGCGCGCTTGACCCGCAAAAGGTCATTGACGCTGTCGGCCCCAAGACCAAGCTGGTTGCCGTTACCCATATGTCCAACGTGTTGGGCACCAAGGTGGACATCAAGACGATCTGCGAAGGTGCCCATGCCAAGGGCGTTCCGGTGATGGTCGATGGCTCTCAGGCGGCGGTGCATATGCCGGTGGACGTGCAGGATCTGGGCGCCGACTTCTACGCCATCACGGGTCACAAACTCTATGGTCCGTCAGGCTCTGGTGCCATCTATTGTAAAGCCGAACGGATGGCAGAGATGCGTCCGTTTATCGGTGGCGGCGACATGATCAAGGAAGTCAGCAAGGACGGCGTTGTCTACAACGACCCACCCCATAAATTCGAGGCGGGCACGCCCGGCATCGTACAGATGATCGGCTTGGGTGTCGCGCTGGATTACATGATGAGCCAGGGGATGGACGCCATCGCGGCGCATGAGGATTCTCTCCGGGACTACACTGTAGAAAAACTCGGCGGTCTGAACTGGTTGCAGGTGCAGGGCACGACGCCGGACAAGGGCGCGATTTTTTCGTTCACTTTGGACGGGGCCGGGCACGCGCACGATATCTCGACGATCCTCGACAAGAAGGGGGTCGCGGTGCGTGCGGGGCAGCATTGTGTTGGGCCACTGATGGAGCATATGGGGTTGAACGCGACATGCCGCGCGTCGTTTGGGATGTACAACACCAAGGAAGAAGTGGACGTGCTGGTTGACGCGCTGGAGTTGGCGCACGATCTGTTCGCTTGAACCGTTCCCCTTTAGGGAAGACCATGCTGGAGACTGTGTTGCAGTTTGGCGCGACAAATCTGATCAGTCGGTGTTCCGATTACTCAAAGGGCCGTTTACCTCTCATAGCAAGGACATGTCATTTTGATAGCGGGTAACTCCTGTCCCGAACCAAAATCCATGCTGAGAGATCCGTTCGCGCGGAACCCGAGCGACGCATAGAATGCCCGCGCGGCGTAACTGCTTTCCAGCACGACAAGTGAGATGTCGCTTGTTGATATGCGCGTGAGGACAGCGTTGAAAAGCTGCGTACCAATCCCGCGTCGTATGGCATCCGGTGCTACGTACATCCCCCAAAGGTAAGCGGTGTCGCCACGTTCTGCTGCCATCACAGTGCCGACCATGCGCGGGTTTTGGCCCCGGTTGTGGTCAAGTGCTGCAAGAGCCATACCATCCGGTGCCAAAAGGCCCAGGTCCGGCGCGTCGAGTGTCGCGAGAAGGTTTTCGAACTGTTGAGCGCTCAAAAGCGGCCCGTAAGCCGCGCGCCAACACCGCGCAAGGTGGAGGCGCGCGGCATCGTGGTCTGATCTTTTGAGATCCCGAATAAGCGTCATGCGCGTTTGAGCACTCGCCCTTCAAGTGGATGGTGGAAATGGCGGACCGTAGAGGATTCGAACCTCTGGCCTCTGCCTTCGGAGGGCAGCGCTCTATCCAGCTGAGCTAACGGTCCATTGAGGCGCGGTATAGCGGTGCCACCCGCGCCCTGCAATTGCTAAATCGTAAGGCACGGGGGGTGCTCCGCGCCTTGGTCCGTCAGAGCGAGATGCGGAATTGCGCAAAGCCATCGGGGCCGTCGCCTGCCGGTTCGATTGTGACCCCTTTGACGTCGTCGATGTAGTCCTTGGCCTTGGGTCCGGTTTCGAACAACACGCTTGTGCCGTCCAGCGGCGCAAAGGACCAGTTGGCGTCGGCGCGGGGGCTGATCGTGCCCTGTTCAACGATGTAGCGTACGATCACGTCGCGGTTGGTGTCGGGCCCTTCGAAGATGACCGTGTCGCTGTTGGCGCCCGGGAAGTTGCCGCCGCCACCCGCGCGGTAGTTGTTGGTGGCAATGATGAATTGTGCCGCAGGGTCAATTGGTTCGCCGTTGTACTTCAGGTTAATGATCCGGCCGGCATCCGCGTTGATGACCGCGCCGTCGCTGTCAAATTTGGACGGCTGACTGAGGTCGATCTGGTACGTCACTCCGTCGATCACGTCGAAATTGTAGCTCGGGAAATCGGGGTTCAGGAGGGGCGCGTCGGTGCTGCCGGGTTCGATCTGATTGAACATACCTGCAGAGCGTTCGAGCCAGTCCTTGACCTGTTCGCCCGTGACCAGAACCGCGCGCGCGGTGTTGGGATATAGGTAGAGGTCGGACACGTTCTTGATCGCGACATCGCCCTTGGGCACATCGGTGAAATACTCCGGACCTCCGCGACCACCTGCCTTGAACGGGGCGGCGGCCGACAAGATTGGCAGCCCCTCGTATTCAGTGCCCTGCATCATCTGGGCGATGTACCAGCTTTGGGCTATCGACACGATCTGAACTGACGGGTCGTCAGCGACGAGGGCAAAGTAGCTGTGCAGTGGCGCGTCTGTCTTGCCCACCGCGCGTCGGACATAGACCAAGGTGGCGTCGTGTTCGTCCTGAACGCTGTCGAGCACCTCTTGATTGTCTTCGACCAGCGCAGTGACAGAGCGGTCTTCATTTCGTTGAGAGATGGGTCGAGCTTCGGACCCAAAGCCTGTGATCCGCCAGTCAGAGCCGTCGCGTTCAAGCATCAGGTCGATGACACCAAGATGCGAGCCCCAGAACCCGCCCATGGCGGCCGGTTTGCCGTGTATCGTGCCCGCAGCAACGTCAACGGCGGGCATGTCGGCGTAGGTGTTAGAGGGGAAGACCTGGTGGTGGTGGCCTGTCAGGATTGCGTCGATTCCGTCCACAGCGGCGAGGGGGACAGAGGCGTTTTCCATGCCGTCCGTGTGGTCTGCTGCCCCGATGCCCGAGTGGTTGAGCGCGATGATGATGTCAGCGCCTTGCTCCTTCATCAGCGGCACGAGCGTCTTGGCCGTGTCCACGATATCACGGGTTTGCACGCTGCCCTCAAGGTGGCGGCGATCCCAGGTCATGATCTGGGGCGGGACAAAGCCGATGAGGCCGACCTTTATCGGGTGGATGTCGCCCGCACCATCGGTAACCGTATGGTCGAGGATGACGAAGGGGGGCAGGAGGGTTGTGTCAGCGGACGCGTCGGCACCCTGTTTGGTGGAGACATTGGCGCAGACGACGGGGAAGTCGGCGCCCGCGAGCGACTTCATCAGGAAGTCCAGGCCGTAGTTGAATTCGTGGTTGCCCAAGGTGGCCGCGTCAAAGCCCACGGTGTTCATCGCGGTGATGATCGGGTGGGAGTCGCCCTCTTTCATGCCGCGTTCGTAGGCGATGTAGTCTCCCATCGGATTGCCCTGAAGGAAGTCTCCATTGTCGATCAGCATGGAGTTGGTGGCCTCCGCCCGGATGCTTTCGATGATGGACGCGGTGCGCGACAGGCCCACCGTGTCGCGGGGGCGATCA
This sequence comes from Tateyamaria sp. syn59, assembly GCF_007995245.1. Classification (GTDB taxonomy): domain Bacteria; phylum Pseudomonadota; class Alphaproteobacteria; order Rhodobacterales; family Rhodobacteraceae; genus Tateyamaria. The sequence goes on along the minus strand of NZ_VCBA01000002.1, from coordinate 37,825 downwards.
GCGTAATAGTCGTAAGGAAAGACGTGGACGTGCAGGTCAGTGGTTTCCATGATCCGCAGGTGTGCTTGGTTGGTGCTGGCGCGCAGCGAGAACGGATGCATGGCCGCAAAGGTGGCCGTTGTCGCCAGAAATTTGCGGCGCGAAATCAGGTGTGTCATATGGGTCCCCCGGGATATCAGATCGTTTCACGCTAGGCGGGTAAGAGCCGGATGTCACAGTTTGATGTCAGGTTCGGCGGAAGGTTGCACATTTTCTTTGCTGGTCGGGGAACCATGCTGTCCTTTTCGCCGTTAACCGCACGTTGCGAACAGCAACCGTTCCATGTTGGTGGTGTGCGGCATCCCCCAGTGCGCGCCGCCAACGAAAAAGGGCGCCGAAGCGCCCATTTGCTGAAACCAATCAAGAGGGCCGGTCTTACCGGCCCCAAGACCGAACGACGCCGCAGTCCATATGCACAAAGTTGGACCCGGAATACTTGCCGACCCCACCGCCGCGGCAGGCCTGTGCGGCGCGTGCCATCTGGCTGACGGAACGTGAGGACAGGCGCAAATCGGCAGCTTGACCTTTCAGGTGAAGCGAGTTTTTGGCCACGCCGCGGCTGCGAGAGCGGAGCATGGCATTAGTTTTCGGGCTGCGGTAACCCGAAAGCAGCATGTATGGTTCGTCGGTTTGCATCAGGTTGTGGGCTGCGGCCATGATGTCAACATTGCGAAGATCCATGGACTTTACGTCATCGGTCCGCCAATCACGCATGAAATGGTTCACTTCCTTGACCGCGTCTTTGATGTAATGCCCTTCGATCCAGTAGATCATGTCGATCCGTTCGCCCGTTCGACCGGAATACATACGGAGGCGTCGGATGTCGCCCGCACCTCGCAAAAATCCTGCTGCATTTGAGAAAGTTGGTGCCGCCGTTACTGCCGTTGCCGCGAATGCGCCAAGTAAGGCTCGGCGGGTCATGCCCGTAGAGGTATCATTCATATCACTGCGCCGTCCCGTACGCCTGCCTGTCCGTGATGTTACACGGATTTTGCCATCTCATCCCCAGATGCAACATTTTTATTGCATAGCTCGATTCGTTTACCAAGCTCTGAATCTGCGTGAAAAAACCTCGCAAGAGATTTAGGCAGATTTTTGCGCAAATTCGGACTTGTGTGGCGCAAGGGCCGCGACGCGATGCAGACGCGCATCACGCATGTGCTTCTTGCCGGTGTGTCGTCAATGTGAATAGACAGGCGCAGTGCGCGCTTGGGATACTCGTACCCGGTGCGAAGTTTATAATAATGGGTGCAATATGACGGTGGCATATTTCAGATCTTGGATGGTGGCTTTGGGCCTGGCGCTGACGGCGGTTTTATGGGCCGCGCCGCAGGGGGTGTCGGCGCAAGTGACAGCCTTCAAGCAAGCCGTGGCCGAAGCCGCCGCGAGAGACGCCGATATCGCTGCATTCTATAAAGGCAACGGGTATGAGAGCCTTTGGACCGGTCGGTCGGGCCGTGAGCGTCAGCGTCGTGTCGCGCTGTTTAAGGCGCTGGATCAGGCGGGCAACCACGGTCTGCCTGCAGCGCGCTATGATGCGGCTGGGCTTCAGGCCAAGATGAAGGCGGCCAAGACACAGCGCGACCGCGGGCTCGTCGAGGTCGAAATGAGCCGCACTTTCCTGCAGTTTTCGCGAGACTTGCAGACCGGTGTGCTGGTGCCGTCGCGCGTGGACCGGGCCATCGTACGGCAGATACCGTACCGCGACCGAACCTCATACCTCGTGAATTTCTCCAAATCCTCGCCATCGGGGTTCTTCAAGGCGCTTGCGCCGAAGACCATGGAATACACCGCGCTGATGAAGGAAAAACTGCGCATGGAGCGTCTGCTTGCCAATGGCGGGTGGGGCCAGCAGGTGCCGGTTAGCAGCCTCAAGCCCGGCCAATCGGGCGATGCGGTCGCAATCATGCGCAACCGTTTGATGGTCATGGGATTCCTGAAACGCACGAACACTCAGGTCTACGACGCCGACATTCAGGCCGCTGTCCAACAGTTCCAGTTGGCCCACGGTATGACAGCCGACGGTGTTGCCGGGCAGGCAACAATCACCGAGATGAACAAATCCGTGCAGGATCGCCTGCGCTCGATCATCGTCGCGATGGAGCGGGAGCGTTGGGTCAATCAGGAACGCGGCAAGCGGCATATCCTCGTGAACATTCCAGACTTCACCGCCAAGGTTGTCGACAATGGCAAGGTCACGTTCGAGACGCGGTCGGTCGTGGGGGCCAACAAGGATGACCGCCCAACACCTGAATTTTCGGACGTGATGGAGTTCATGGTGATCAACCCGAGCTGGTATGTCCCACGCTCGATCGTGACCAAGGAATATCTGCCCGCGCTCAAGCGCAACCGCAATGCCGTCCGTCACATTGAGATCACCGACAGCCGTGGGCGCAAGGTGAACCGCGCGGCGGTGAATTTCAATCAGTACACGGCACGGACGTTCCCCTTCGCCATGCGCCAGCCGCCCAGCAAGGGCAATGCACTGGGTCTGGTCAAGTTCATGTTCCCCAACGTGCACAATATCTATCTGCATGACACGCCCGCCAAGAACCTGTTTGGTCGGGAAGTGCGCGCCTATAGCCACGGGTGCGTTCGTCTGGCCGATCCGTTCGACTTTGCCTATGCGCTGCTGGCCAAGCAGGAGGCCAACCCGCAGGAGTATTTCCAGTCGGTTCTGGCCACAGGGCGCGAGACCCGCGTGGATCTCAAGGCGCCCGTGCCTGTGCACATCATCTACCGTACGGCCTTTACCACGCCCAAGGGGCACACCCAGTACCGCCGCGACATCTATGGCCGCGATGCCAAGGTTTGGAATGCGCTGGCCAATGCGGGGGTGGCACTGCGCGCTGTTCAGGGGTAAATCCCGGCCCTGAGCGATATGCCAAAGGGGCCTGCCATGCGTTACACTGTTGCCGAGCTTGCCCGTGCGCTAGAGGCTGAGGCTGTTGGTGACACCGCAACGGTGGTGACCGGGCTGGCAGAGCCTGCACACGCCGGTGCCGATGATCTGGCGCTGGCAAGCAACCCGAAATACGCGGACAGCCTTGCGGTCGGTGCGGCGCGGGCAGCACTGCTGTGGGACAGCGCTGATTGGCAAGCCCTCGGTCTGCGTGCCGCCATCCTGCCCAAACGCCCCCGATTTGCGATGTCGCGCCTGACCGCGATGGCGGATCCGGGGCACGGGTTCGGACAGGGCATTCACCCCAGCGCGTCGATTGATCCGACCGCCAAGCTGGGCGCAGACGTGACTGTTGGTGCCGGCGCTGTCATTGGGCCGGAGGCCGAGATCGGCGCAGGGTCGATCATCGGGCCGCTGTGTTTCGTGGGCTGGCGCGCCGTGCTCGGTCCGAACGCCTTTTTGCGGGAACATGTCAGCATCGGTGCGCGCGTGCGCGTTGGCGCCAACTTTATCTGCAACCCGGGCGCCCGCCTTGGCGGAGACGGGTTTTCCTTTGTCACGCCGGAAAAAAGCGCTGTCGAGAATGTGCGTGAAACGCTGGGCGAGCAGGGCGAGGCAGGTGGACAACCTTGGGCGCGGATCGCCAGCCTTGGCGCCGTGGTGATTGGCGACGATGTCGAGATCGGCAGTAATTCCGTGATCGACAACGGCACGATCCGCCCCACGCAGGTCGGGCATCGCACCAAAATCGACAACATGGTTCATATTGGCCACAACTGCGTCATCGGCGAGGACAACCTGATCTGCGGACAGGTCGGCTTGGCAGGCTCGGTCACGGTTGGCAATTTCGTCGTCATGGCGGGGCAGGTCGGCGTGTCGGACAACCTGACCATCGGCAACAACGTCGTCCTGGCTGCGGCCTGCAAGGTCATGAGTTCGGTCAAGGATGGCAAGGTGATGCTGGGCTATCCCGCCAATGAGATGAAAACAAATCTCGACATGTACAAGAACACCAAGCGCCTGCCGCGCATCCTGCGCGACGTCGCGGAGTTGAAGAAAGCTGTTTTCAAGTCGGATGGCAGTGACTAAATCAACGCCAAGTCAGGCAAGGGGGCAGGTGTCGTGAGCATCAAGGACAAGGTCATTGAGATTGTCGCAGAGCAGGCGGTGTTGGAACCGTCGGATGTCGGCCTGACCAACACGCTTGAAGATCTTGGCATCGACAGTCTGGGCCTCGTCGAAAGCATCTTTGCCATCGAGGAAGAGTTCGACATTCAGGTCCCCTTCAACGCGAACGCCCCGACCGAAAGTGACTTTGACATTTCGAATGTGCAAACGATCATTGCGGGCATTGAGCGGCTGATCGCAGAACAGAAAACCTGATGCACCGCGTTGTCATTACCGGAGCGGGCACCGTCAATGCCCTCGGTCACGATGTGCCCGAAACGCTGGAGGCCATGCGCGAGGGCCGCTGCGGTATTGGCCCGCTGGAATTTCAGGACGTCGACCGGCTGGCCATCAAGATCGGCGGCCAGGTCCGCGGCTTTGAGGCCGAAGGGCGATACAACCGTCAGCAGATGAGCCTTTATGACCGGTTCACGCAGTTCACACTCGCTGCCGCCAAGGAAGCGATTGAACAGGCAGGGCTGACCTTTGCCGGGGAAGAGGCCGCGAAATCGGGCGTAATTCTGGGCACCGCAGCGGGCGGTGTCAGCACGTGGGATCAAAACTACCGCCTGGTATACGAGGAAGGGAAGAACCGGGTTCACCCTTTTGTCGTGCCCAAGCTGATGAACAATGCGGCCGCCAGCCACGTCTCGATGGAATGGAACCTCAAAGGGCCGTCCTTTACCGTCGCGACGGCGTGCGCGTCCTCCAACCACGCCATGGCGCAAGCGTTTCAGATGGTGCGGACAGGCATGGCGCCGGTGATGATCACGGGTGGATCGGAATCGATGCTGTGCTTTGGTGGCGTAAAGGCGTGGGAAGGCTTGCGCGTAATGTCCAAGGATGCGTGCCGCCCGTTTTCGGCCAACCGCAACGGTATGGTGCAGGGCGAAGGTGCGGGCATTTTCGTGTTTGAAGAATATGAACATGCCCGGTCACGTGGTGCCGACATCCTGTGTGAGGTGATCGGGTTTGCCATGTCGTCGGATGCTGCCGACATCGTGATGCCATCAAAGAATGGGGCGGCGCGCGCGATGGCCGGTGCCTTGTCCGATGCGCGGGTGAATGCGGATGATGTCGGGTATATAAATGCACATGGCACTGGCACGGCGGCCAATGACAAGACCGAATGCGCGGCTGTGGCGGATGTGTTCGGACCGCATGCGGACAAGTTGATGATTTCGTCCACCAAGTCGATGCATGGGCATTTGATTGGCGGGACCGGCGCGGTGGAGCTGCTGGCGTGCATCATGGCCCTACGGGATGGCGTCGTGGCACCGACCATAGGGTATGAGGAGCCTGACCCGGAATGCGCGCTGGATGTGGTTCCGAACGAGGCGCGGGAGGCGACCGTCGATGTTGCGCTGTCGAATGCATTTGCGTTCGGTGGCATGAACGCGGTGCTTGCGTTGCGCAAGAGCTGACAAAAAAAGCCGCCCGAAGGCGGCTTTTGTCGTTGATCTGGTGACCTATCAGAACTGTGCGACAGATGTCTTTTCAAAAGCTGCGGTGAAGCCGTTGAGTGACATGTTCAGCTCGACCTTCTGATCGGGTGCCAGGGCGGGCACAATCGTCAGCTTGGCGTTGGCGCCACGCCGGAACTGCGCAACCTCTTCCGCCACCAGACCGACGCGTGAGTAGCAACCGATCGGATTGCAGAACGCATAGGGGTAGCGACGGGCCTGACCGCCATCAATCTCGAGGGTCAGTTGCTGCGTCAGCGAGGTTTCCAGCGGAACGATGATCGTTGCACCGGCCATCGCACGGCCACCTTCGGGCAGGCGGAAGATCGAAATCTCAGCCACAGGCGTGCCTTCTGCATCCTGCATTAGCTGATACATCTGGCAGGGCTCTTCCTGACCTTCTTCGCCTTTGATGCAGCGCAGTTCCCAGTCGCCGAGCGTCTCGGCTGTGTAGGTCTGGCCGACCTGGGGGGCCGAGGCGTCTTCGCCAAGGCTCAATTGGTCTTCGATGGATGTCCCGGCGCCTGGGGCATCGGTTGCGTCTTCGGTTGTCGTGTCCGTGTCTTGCGCCATGACGCTAATTGGCATCAGTAGGGCGACGGAAAGGGCAATCAGGGACGTGCGCATATCGGTTCCGCTCTTGTTTCGTTTCGCAAACTGCTAGCACGGACTGCAACCAGTGTCAGGGCCAAAGCGCAAAGTTTTCGTGACCGGCGGCAGACAGCAAAAAAGGGGACCCCAAAGCCCCCTTTTTCACACGTCTTTTTTCTCTCCCCGTCGGACTGGCCGACTTATTGCGCGAAGGTTACGCAAGGCCCGCGCGGCGGTCAACCGGGAATATGTGAAAAAGAAAACATCGTGAAATCAGCGACTAAACCGTTCCGCTGCTCTGGACAAAAAAAGGCCGCGCACGAAGCGCGGCCCAGTCTGACAGGGAGGAAGTGTTCCATGCCAGGAGGACTCTCGGCAGGAACAAAAACACTATGGCACCCAATGGTTAACTTTGTATGGTCGCGCCGAAGGCCCCAATGGACAAAAGGTTAACGGCATGGAAGATCACATTTTTATCGGTGGGGGCGGGGTCGACTATGCCGAAAAACAGGGACTGACGCTGAAGTACGCCAACCGACACGGTTTGGTGGCAGGTGCGACCGGGACGGGCAAGACCGTGACGCTGCAAATCCTGGCGGAAGGGTTTTCGAATGCGGGCGTTCCGGTGTTCCTGTCGGACGTGAAGGGGGATCTGTCGGGGTTGGCCAAGTCGGGCACCGCGGATCATAAGCTGCACGGCCCATTTACGGAACGCGCCGAAAAGATTGGCTTTTCCGACTACGCCTATCACGCCTGCCCGGTGACCTTCTGGGACATGTTCGGTCAGCAGGGCCATCCAGTGCGCACCACCGTGTCCGAGATGGGGCCGCTGTTGCTGGCCCAACTGTTGGAGTTGACCGAAGCGCAAGAGGGCATCCTGAACATCGCCTTTCGCCTCGCGGACGAGGAAGGCATGCCGCTTCTGGACCTCAAGGATCTGCAGGCTCTGTTGGTTTGGGTGGGCGAGAATGCCAAGACACTTTCGCTGCGCTACGGCAACGTGTCGGCACAGTCCATCGGGGCCATCCAGCGGCGCTTGCTGGTTCTGGAAAACCAGGGGGCGAGCCAGCTTTTTGGCGAACCCGCACTGGAATTGTCTGACTTGATGCGCACGGATACGACTGGAAAGGGCATGGTCAACGTCCTTGCCGCCGACAAGCTGATGGGCTCGCCCAAACTCTATGCCACATTCCTCTTGTGGTTGCTGAGTGAGCTTTTCGAGGAATTGCCCGAAGTGGGCGATCCGGACAAACCCAAGCTGGTCTTTTTCTTTGACGAAGCGCACCTGCTGTTCGAGGACGCACCCAAGGCACTCGTCGACAAGGTCGAACAAGTGGCCCGATTGATCCGCTCTAAAGGTGTTGGTGTGTACTTTATCACGCAGAATCCGGCGGACGTGCCCGAGGATATCCTGGGGCAGCTGGGCAATCGGTTCCAACATGCCCTGCGTGCCTTTACTGCTAAGGACCGCAAGGAGTTGCGGATGGCGGCGGAGACCTATCGCGAGAACCCGCGTTTCAAGACGGAAGAGGCCATCCGCGAGGTCGGTGTGGGCGAGGCGGTGACGTCGATGCTGCAGAAAAAGGGTGTGCCGGGGATCGTCGAGCGGACGCTGATCCGCCCGCCATCGTCGCAATTGGGGCCAATCACGGCGGCAGAGCGCAAGGCGCATTTGGCCGCCAGCGATATGGCCGGGAAGTACGACGCACCGCTTGATCGCACCTCCGCCTTCGAGATCTTGCAGGCGCGGGCAGAGAAAGCAGCCGCCGAGGCGGCTGCGGCAGAGGAAAAGGCGGAGGAGATGGAACCGGTATTGCGTGAGTTCAATGCCGGGCGACGCTATTCCGGTGCCCGTGTGTCGCGGTCGACGTCCCGGTCCACCCGGCGCGGCGCCAGTTTTGGCGAGGCGATGACCAAGATGGTGGTCAAGGAACTGACTGGTACGACCGGTCGTCGCATGGTGCGTGGTATTCTCGGCGGCCTCTTCAAAGGTCGATGATCCGGCTCTATGTCGAGGGCGAGGGCCGAAGCTTTCAGACCTAATTTGAGGACCGTGCCAATGTCCGACGCCGAACGCCTGCGCCATGTCGTGTTTTTTCGCGCCCGAAATCGCGCCGATGTGGACCGTGTGTATGACGGGCTGTCCATACTGGAGGCGAACCCGCATGCGGATGTGATCTCCGTCCGCCGCAACACGCATTCCGACGCGCTTTCGGATGAGGTTGATGTGGTAGTCTATGCCGAGTTTCGGGACGGCCAGGCGCTGGCGGATTACAAGGCGCATCCGCTCTATCAGCAGTCCATCGACATCGTACGCCCGCTGCGGGACATGCGCGTGGCCGCTGACATCGCGTTCTGATGCAGCCTTATGAACGGGCGTAGGGTGGGCTGTCCACGCGCTGCTTTGGTGTGCGTCGTAAGTACCACTCCAGCACCAGCAGATAGGGCAGGTAAAACGCAAAGAGATTGATCTGGTCGAAGAGGCCAGAGAAATCCGGTTCGGCTGCAATACCGCACAGGGTGTCGCTGAGGCTGCAGGTGGTTCCATACCAAAGCCCGTAGTGCAGACGGTAGAGCCACGAGCCCAAGCCGAGCACGATCAGGCGCAGACCCCAGCGGCGGTGCCTGTCGTAGTCGCGGGCCATGGCAAAGCGCGGCGTTTGGACGGCGGCAACGACCATAAGCAGCCCATATCCGGCAAACGCCACGGACATCAGCGGCCCGCCAATTGTGCCACTGGCAGCGATATAGGCCAGTCCTCCTAACCCGGTCAGCAGCGCCAAAATGGCCATGACCCGTCCGGACATGCGGTGCACACGCGGCCACCGTTTTCGAATAGGTCCGGCAAGCTGAACGACAGCCAGAACGGTGACCAACGCGCCCAGTACCATATGGCTGAACAGGATCATGACGCTTGCCGTAGGTCCTGTGAGCATTTCGATCGCCGACGGGTTCCCTGACAGTCCCGTGGCTCCACGATAGGCCGAGTGCCAGACACAGCCCTGGATCAGGACAAATAGTGTGACCAACCCGACGATTGGTCCCCATCTCAGGCGCGCTGCGCGCTGCATTCTATTTCTCCGGTATCAGCCCTCTAGGACTAAACCGCAGCACGAGAAGCAGTACAACACCCATCGTCAGAAGCCGCATGTGCGCAGCCGAGTCGAGCAGGTGCTCGCGCAGCCAGAACCCGTCGGCCATGCCGGAGGTGACAACTTGCATCAGCCATAGGCCGATCGGTTCGACCATGACCCAAAGCCACCAGATCAGGAAGCCGCCTAAGACCGCGCCGAGGTTGTTGCCGGAGCCGCCCACGATCACCATGACCCAGACAAGGAAGGTGAAGCGCAGGGGCTGGTAGGTGCCGGGTGTGAGTTGCCCGTCGAGGGTGGTCATCATCGCCCCTGCGATGCCGCAGATGGCGGAGCCGAGGACGAAGATTTGCAGGTGGCGGGCTGTGACGTCCTTGCCCATGGCTTCGGCCGCAACCTCGTTGTCGCGGATCGCGCGCATCATGCGGCCCCAGGGCGAGTGCAGGGCGCGTTGGGCGAGCATGAAGAGGATCAGCAGGACGACGGTGAAGAGGCCTGCATAGATCGCCTTGACCCAGAGGGTGGAGGCCGTGACCGGGTCGATGCCGAGGCTGGTGGCGCGTTCGACGAAGGTGTCGCTGTTTTGCAGGTCGATCTCGTAGGGCGCGGGGCGGGGTAGGCCGACGACGTTCTTGACGCCGCGTGCGAGCCAGTCCTCGTTCTTGAGGATGGCGATGATGATCTCCGCGATGCCGAGCGTGGCGATGGCGAGGTAGTCGGAGCGCAGGCCAAGGGCGGTTTTGCCGATGATCCACGCGGCCCCTGCGGCGAGCAGCCCGCCCACGGGCCAAGCGAGCAGCACGGGCAGGCCGAGGCCGCCGAGATAGCCCGCTGTGGCGGGGTTTATGGCCTCTACCGCTTGTACGCCGCTGTCGAACACGGCGCGGTAGATGAAGAAGCCCACGATGAGGATGGCGAGCAGGCCGAGGGTGCGCATGCGCCCTTTGGGCAGGGCGTTGTAGGCGAGGATTGCGCCGACGATTGTCGCTGCACCGAGGACGAGGGCCGTGATGACGCGCAGGCCGCCTGCGGCCCATGCCTCGCCCACCGGGGGCATGGCGACGAGTACAGTAGCGAGGCCGCCGAGCGCAACGAACCCCATGATGCCCACGTTAAAAAGCCCCGCGAAGCCCCATTGCAGGTTCACCCCCAGCGCCATGATCGCCGAGATCAGGCCGAAGTTCAGGATCGTGATGGCGAGGTTCCAGGACGTCATGATCCCGGTGCCGATCAGCAGCGCGGCGATACAGCCGAAGTAGAAGACGTTGCGTGTGGTGTCAGTCATACCGCTTTCCCCGAGAAGAGGCCGGTGGGCTTGAACAGAAGCACGATCAGCAGGATTACGAAGCTGACGGCGAATTTGTAGTCGGTCGACAGAAGCTGGGCGAGGCCGTCAGGAGCGAGGCTGTCGGGCAGGGCGTAACCTGCGACCTTTTTCCAGGCGTAGGTGATCATCACCTCGGAGAATGCGATGGTGAAGCCGCCCGCGATGGCGCCCAGTGGGTTGCCGAGGCCGCCCACGATGGCGGAGGCGAAGATGGGTAGCAGCAGCTGGAAATAGACGAAGGGTTTGAAGGATTTGTCGAGTCCGTAGAGCACGCCTGCCACCGTTGCGAGGGCCGCGACGATCAGCCATGTGACCATGACCACCCGTTCGGGGTTGATGCCGGACAGGAGCGCGAGGTCTTCGTTGTCCGAATAGGCGCGCATGGATTTGCCGGTGCGGGTACGGTTCAGGAAGTAGAAGAGCAGAACCACGACGATGATCGCGGTGATGACCGTGATGCCTTGGGTCGTCTTGATCGCCAATCCTTCGTCGAGGCCGGTCAGCGCCTTGAACTGGCGTACTGAGATGATGAAGCGTTCGCCGTCCGAGAACCGCTGGTCGTCGGGGCCGATGATGAAGCGGACGAGGCCGTTCATGATGAACATGACGCCAAGCGAGACCATGACGAAGATGATCGGTTTCGCCTTTTGGCCCCGGTAGAAGCGGTAGACGCCCCGGTCGGTGGCGAGGACGAGCAGGGCACAAACGCCGATACCGAAGGGCAGGGCGAGCAGGGCGGTCGGCAGGGGGGCGGCGGAGATGCCCAGCCCCTGGAAGGCCCAGGTGATGAGGATCGTCGCCATGGTGCCAAAGGCCATCGTGTCGCCATGGGCGAAGTTGGAGAACCTGAGGATACCGTAGATGAGCGTGACCCCGAGCGCGCCGAGAGCGAGTTGGCTGCCGTAGGCGATGGCGGGGATCAGGACGAAGTTGGAGAGGGTGATGAAGGCGTTGAGGAAGTCCATTCTTAACTACCTTTCAGCGCCGCACATACCGAAGTACCCGCGGACGCTGCCATCGTTGAAGTCTATCTGCCATGCAGTTTCACCGTCTGGACCGACTGTTATCACTTCGCGTGACACAGCTGTGCGAAAAAAGTATTCTTGGCCGCCTGCATTTGTGCGTCGCACGGTGCCGTTATAGGTGCCACTGGCGCCAACAGCGATTTTGGCGCGTGTGCCATTGCTCGCGACATTGACTGGCAGTTGTACCGGGTATTGCCCATCCGGGAGTACTTGCGTCTTGAACAAGCACGAGCGTTGAAAGGTCTTGGCTGACAGCGCCATTGGAGCGCAAATCAAAACAATCGTTAAGATCGAGCGCACCATCCTAACCCCCCAAGAAACTCTTGCGCACTTCAGGATCGGCCAGCAGTTCCTTGCCCGTCCCCGTATACGCATTTCGGCCCTGCACCAGCACATAGCCTTTATCTGCAATCTCAAGCGCTTGGCGGGCGTTCTGTTCGACCATCAGGATCGGGATGCCGGTGCGGGCGACCTCGATGATGCGGTCAAAAAGCTCGTCCATGACGATAGGGCTGACCCCGGCGGTGGGCTCGTCCAGCATCAGCACCTTGGGCTGGGTCATCAGCGCGCGACCCACGGCGACCTGCTGGCGCTGGCCGCCCGACAACTCACCCGCAGGCTGGCGGCGCTTTTCCTTGAGGATCGGGAACAGGTCATAGACCTGCGCCATCGTGTCCGAGAAATCGTCGCGCCGGATGAACGCACCCATCTCAAGGTTTTCTTCGACCATCATGGAGGTGAAGATGTTCGACGTCTGTGGCACAAACCCCATGCCCTTGCCGACACGGTCCTGCGGGCTGAGGGCGGTGATGTCCTCTCCGTCCAGCCGCACAGACCCTTGGCGCACGTCCAGCATACCAAATACAGCCTTCATCGCGGTGGACTTGCCCGCGCCATTGGGGCCAACGATCACTGCAATCTCGCCCGGGTCCACGGCCACGGTGCAGTCGTGCAGGATATCCGGCCCGGCCCCGTACCCGCCCGTCATCGCATCCCCGATCAGAAACGGCTCAGCCATCGAATGCCTCCAACACTACAGCGTTGATCAGATCTTGATGCGCCGTCTCGTGATCTTTGTGAAACAGGGTGAAACCACGTCTTTGGCTTTGAAAAAACAAAATCCGCCCATTTTGATCAAAAACGCTGAACGCGACGACCCTATTTCCGTGCGCATATACAATTTGCTGACCCTGGAGTTCGCCCAATCGCGCACTTTTTTTTTGGAGCACCGTTGGGGCTTCACCGTCAAAGTCGGCCAAATCGGTCAAGGTCCTGTTCACTGAGTCAGCTTCGACGGGTCCGTCAACAGGCGTCAAAGAGGTCACAAAACCTTCGAACGCTGCACGGACAAACCGCGGGCGGAGCGCTTTTGTGTCAGCCTGCGGAAAGGGTGCCCAGGAAGATGGCAAAGCACATAGCTCACCGACGAAAGCGACTTTCGTGCAGCGTTTGCCGCCACTGTCACTGAAACGCCAGAAGCCATCGTCAAAGATCAATACCTTTTGATCTTGAACGGTGTCTTGGAGCATGAGTTCTCTGGCTTGTGTCGTTGCACCAGTGAAAAGCAGGGACAAAGAGAGCAATATCCGCACGCTCAATAAGGAAACGACACGCGTTTGGCGATGGATCATGCGCCCACCTTGTCCTTGTTCTTGAGGCCGGTGCCCAGATACGCCTCGATCACCTGTTCGTTGGCCTTGATCTCGTCCAGCGTGCCCTCGGCCAGCACCTTGCCCTCGGCCATGCAGATGACCGGGTCGCAGATCTTGCCGATGAAATCCATGTCGTGTTCGATCACAACAAAAGTGTAGTTGCGCTCTTTGTTCAGGCGCAGGATGGCGTCGCCGATGGTGTTCAGAAGTGTGCGGTTCACGCCTGCGCCGACCTCGTCCAGAAAGACGATCTTGGCATCGACCATCATGGTGCGGCCAAGTTCCAGCAGCTTTTTCTGGCCACCGGACACCTGGCCCGCCTTGTGGTCGGACAGATGCTCGATGGTCAGGAATTCGAGCACCTCGTCGGCTTTGGCGGCCAGCGCGCGTTCTTCATCGGCGATGCGTTTGCGTCCGAACCACGTGTTCCACAGCGTCTCGCCTGATTGGTCGCCGGGCACCATCATTAGGTTCTCGCGGCATGACATGGAGGAGAATTCATGCGCGATCTGGAAGGTGCGTAGAAGCCCCTTGTGGAAGAGCGTGTGCGGCGGCAGGCCAGTGATGTCTTCGCCATCCATGGTCACGCGACCGGAAGTTGGTTGAAGAACGCCTGCGATCACGTTGAAAAGGGTGGTTTTTCCGGCTCCATTCGGTCCGATGAGGCCGGTAATCGCCCCCGGTTCGATGGACAGCGATGCGCCGTCCACGGCGTGGAAGCCGCCGAATTGCTTGTGGATGTCGTCAACGACGATCATGTACTTCCCCGTGCTGTCTTGGGACAGTCTTGGCAAATTGAATCAGCCCGAGGATTGCGCCACGGGCTGTCTGGTCAAGTCAAATGACGTTTAGCGGTACTTCGCCGTCGTGATTTCGCCGCCTTCGATGACGATCTGGCGGTAGTTGCCCGCAGATTCACCGGCGCCGATGAGTTCGACAGCCGTTGCGCCCACATAGTCGATGTCGCCACCGTCCTTGAGGATCTGCAGTGCTTTGGCCAGCTCACCGGGGAAGATCTGTTCGCCGGGTGCGTTGGCCACGTCCATCACGTGCTCTTTGAAGACATTGCTGTCTTTGGAGCCTGCAGCTTCCATCGCCAGCATGATCAGGGCAGCTGCGTCATAGCTTTCGGGTGTGAAGGGCGAGGTGGCGTCGAAGGCGTCGCCGACCATTTCGGCAAACATGGCAGCGCCTTCGCTGTCGGTGCCGGGGTGCTGACCGGTGGAGCCTTCGATTTCGTCCCCGAAGTTTTCAGCCAGCTTCGCGCCGATCATGCCGTCGGGGAAGTGGAACGTGTCGAATGCGCCCGAGTCGATGGCTGCGCGCACGATGCCCGAGCCACCCTGGTCTACGTAGCCTGCAACCACCAGACGCTCACCGCCCGCAGCCGCAAGCGCGCCGACTTCGGCGGAATAGTCTGCTTTGCCGTCTTCGTGTGCGGCGTTGATCGTCACTGTGCCGCCTGCGGCCTCAAACGCGGCCTGGAAGCTGTCGGCCAGACCCTTGCCGTAGTCGTTGTTGGTGTAGGTGACTGCGACTTCCTTGATCCCTTCTTCCATCAGCACTTCGGTCATCACGACGCCCTGGCGCGCGTCAGAGGGGGCTGTGCGGAAAAACAGGCCGTTGTCTTCGTTGTCGTTGTGCGACAGGCCGGGCGATGTGGCCGAGGGCGAGATCATCACGACGCCGTTGGCAACCGCCACGTTGTTCAGGATCGCGCCGGTCACACCGGAGCAGTCGGCACCCATGATCGCATCGACCTGGTCGGAGGTGATCAGGCGTTCGGCCGCAGCGGTTGCAGCGCCGGCATCGACACATGTCGAATCCGCGCGCACAGACGACACCGACGCGCCATCGAGCAGCAGACCGCTATCTGTTACTTCTTGCATCGCCAGTTCTGCACCATCAGCCATCGAAGGTGTAAGCGATTCAATCGGGCCGGTGAAGCCGAGAATGACGCCGATCTTGACGTCCTCCGCAAAGGCCGTTCCCGCCATCAGAGCCGTTGCAGCCGTAGCCGTAAGCAGTTTTTTCATGTGTTTACTCCCTGTGGATCTGCTGTCCTGCGGCAAAGCCTATGCGCGGCCTTGAAAAAAGAAAAGGCGAATAGATGCGCGTGCCCACGGGAATGTGGGTGGAAGGGATGGTCGCGATGCCTACGTAATCCTCAAGCGATTTAGGAGGACGCCTCATGCACCGTTTTGCCGCTCTTGCCCTTGCTTTGACACCATGTGCTGCCCTCGCTCTCGACACCGAAAGGGGCACCATTACTGTCACTCCGGTGGTCACTGGGCTTGATGCGCCATGGGGTGTTGCAGAGCTTCCCGACGGATCGTTTCTGGTGACCGAGCGGAATGGGCAGCTTGTCCTGGCGCGGGGCGGCGCGACGCAGCAGGTGGCTGGCACGCCGCGAGTCGCAGCACAGGGCCAAGGCGGCCTGCTGGACATCACGCTTGCCAGCGACTTTGCCACCTCTCGCACGTTATTTCTGACCTATTCAAAGCCGCAGGGCGGTGGATCGGGCACCGCTTTGGCGGCGGCAGAGTTAAGCGCGGACGGAACGCAGCTTGAGAACCTGCGCGATCTGTTTGAAAGCGCGCCCGCCGGGCGGACGGGGCGGCATTATGGCAGCCGCGTGGTCGAGGCCCCGGACGGTACGCTGTACGTCACGATCGGAGATCGCGGCGATCGCCCGTCGGCGCAGGACCGCAGTAATCACAACGGCGCCATTGTCCGCGTCACGCGCGATGGCAGGGTGCCTGCCGACAACCCTTTTGTCGGGCAGGACGGCATTCAGCCGCATATCTGGTCCTACGGCCATCGCAACCCGCAGGGCGCAGGGCTGGACGCGCAGGGTGACCTGTGGACGGCAGAACACGGAGCACGCGGCGGCGACGAGGTGAATAGGGTGCAGAGGGCGGCCAATTTCGGCTGGCCTGTCATTTCCTATGGCGTGCATTACTCCGGGCGCAGCATCGGGGAAGGCACCGCGCAGGAGGGGATGGAGCAGCCTGCCTTTTACTGGGACCCGTCCATGGCGCCATCCGGGCTGATGATCTACCAGGGCGACATGTTCCCGGAGTGGCGTGGCGACATGTTCGTGGGTTCTCTGAAATTCAGCTATATCTCGCGGCTGGACATGGATGGCGACACCGTGCGCGAGGTTGAGCAGATCGAAGGTGACGAAACCTTGCGCGTGCGCGACATTGTCGAGGCACCGGACGGCAGTATCCTGTTTATTTCCGTGGGCAATGGAACCGTCTACCGGATGACGCGCTGAACGATCACGGTTAGGGTGCGCTTTGAACAAGGAGGGCACCTATGACCATCACGCGTCTGGATCACGTCAACCTGCGGACAACCCGTCTGGCAGAGATGACCCGATGGTACGAAGAGGTTCTTGGGCTGTCCGCAGGCGCGCGTCCTGACTTCAGTATGGATGGCGCGTGGCTCTATGCTGGAGATTCGGCAGCCGTTCATCTTGTCGCGGTCGAGGACGATGGCGCTGTCGGATCAGACCAACCTTTGAAGCTGGAGCATTTTGCCTTTCGCGCGCGCGGGGATGCTGCGGATTTTCAGGACCGATTGCAAAAGCACTGTATACCCTTTCGCAAGTCGAAGATCGACGCAATGAAGCTGGTCGCGTTCAACATCTGGGATCCCGATGGCAATCACATCCATGTGGATTTCGTTTCTGATTAAGTGTCTTCGTCGTCGTCGCGCGCCATGCGCGTCAGTTCATGCGTCAACTGTTTGGCATATCGGCGCTGCCTGCGCCGCGCCTTGGCCGAAGTTGCGCGCCAACCTTCGCGCTTGTCCGTGACGATTTCGTCCAGATCATCGGCCACTTCGACTCGCCGCGCGTCCTTGGGAGAGGTGCGTTTCGGCATGCTCAGGCCCTGACCCTTAGTTTCCCGCGCCAGGCCAGCGATTGCCTGTTCAGGGCGTGCAGGTCCGCGCGACCTGCCATAATGTCTTCGCACACGTCGACGGCGCGTTGCGCCTGATCCTGTGTGAGGTGCTTGTAGGCCGGGCGTTGTAAGTGGTTGTACCAGACCCCACCGCAGACCGCGTCCAATACGATCCGCTGAAAGCAGTGATCGTTGCGCACCGGCCATCCGCGCCCCGGTTCAGCGGCCAGTCCGGGCAAAACTTCGCGCGTCAGCATGAGGTAGCGGGCCACCGGGTCGGTCACGATGGCGTCCGGCCTGGCAGTGCGGCGACACCCATGTAGATGATCGCCTTGCTGGGAAGTGGGCCGAAGGTGAAATCAAGCTGACGGGTCAAGCCGCGCGGGCCAAGCCCGGTTTGCGGCCCGACATCAAACCCGGCTTGTTTCAAGGCTGTCGTGAGTTCCGCGGGCTTGATGAACATCCCGGGGTCATGTGTGCCCTTGGGCAATAGGCCGATGACATCCTCTGCGATTGTAATCGTGGCGAGCCGCGCCACGGGGTTGCGATTGATCGTATCGAAAAGGAACAGACCGCCGGGACGCAGAACGCGCGCCACTTCGGTCAGCACCTGTGCCAGATCAGAAACATGCTCAAGCACGTCGACGCACACCACCGCATCAAAGCTGGCATCGGGGTAGGGCATGTCGTCGCCCACGCCGGTGTCGTAGCGGATTTCTTTGCCCGATGCCTGCGCATGGACGCGCGCGGCTTCTATGGCTTGCGCGGCTGGGTCGATTCCGGTCACCTGCGCGCCGCGTTCGGCCAGCGCCTCGGCCATGAAGCCGCCCGCGCATCCCAGATCAAGCACGTCCTTGCCCGACCAGTCGATGTGCCGGTCAAACCATTTCAGTCGCCCGGGCACCATGTTTTTCAGCGTGCGCACCCATTTGATGTCATCCGACCACCATTGGGCCGCCACATCGTCATAGATCTGAAGGTTGTTGCGTTCTGTCTGTGTCATCTGTTCGGGTCCAGGGAAGGGGAAGGGGAAGGGCGTATGGCACGCGTGCTTTGTAGGCGGCAAACCTGTCGCCGTAGCGGTCGGCAAAGCGGCGTTCTTTTAGGATCGGCGCCAGCAGGCAATACGCAGTGAGGGTCGCAGCAACGGCTAACTGATCCGGGGTCCAGACCGGGACGGTCCACGTGGTCAGGGCAAATGCGACATAAATGGGCTGGCGGATGTAGCGGAAGAGCCCGCCCGTCGGCATGTCTGGAAACTCAGGCTTCTTGTCCTGCGCCAGCGACATCCAGCCCAACGCACCCGACTGCACCTCGGCGCCCGCGTCATAACTGGCCTTGATCAGCAGCACCCAGCTTGCCGTGTAGGCGGCGCATAGAACGGCAAAGGCCGCGCCCTCAGCCCGCCACCATATCGTGCCGCTTGGCGTCCATAGCACGAACAGCAACAGCAATTGGACAGACGCGACGATGGCATAGGTCGTGGTTGCCAAGGTGCGACCATGCGGCGACGGCGCAAGGCGCGACAGTTTACGCCGGCCGCGCCGCGTCAAAAGCAGTGAATGCACCAGTGGAAACTGCAGCAGCAAAAGCGCGTTGGCGGCATAAGACCAGGGCGCGGGCAGGGTGCCCAGGCTGATGCTCATGCCAAAGAACATCACTGCGATCATTGCAAGTACCGCCGCGGCAAAGAGCGCATGACAGACCGCCCCATAAGCAAACGCCAGCGCGATCCGCGCGCGTCCCGGCGGCGGACGCAAGGTGCCCAAGGCAAGCGTCCAAAGACGCTGAAACGGAGATGGGCCATTGCTTTGCATGAGCGGCCAATTAGCCAGCGCGGCTCAGGTTTCCATTGTCCCCGTCAAAAGGTCGCGGATCGCGCGGAACGAAACCTTTTAGGGTTCACGCCCATGGATCTTTGGAAACAGAGCGCTGATGACTGTCATCAGAAAGGCGGTGCTGATCCCGAAGGTTAGAAACCCCGTGACGGCGGCAAAGGTAGCAAAGATGCGCATTCCGGGTTCAAGAATGATGTCGCCGTAGCCAACCGTCGTATAGGTCGCCATCGCGAAATAGAACGCTTCTGCAAATCCCTCGAACGCGTCAATCATCAGAAAGACGAAGGCCCAGGACCAGACCTGGACCGTGTGCGCGAACAGGATGACAGTCACACCAAAGCTCAGCAGCAGCAAAACACTCAACGCCGTCCGTGCACCGTGAAGGACTGAAGCGACCCTCATAATCACCGGTATCGCAGCCGTGACGATGCCGACATGGACGATGGCACACACCACCAGCAACAGGCTTCCAAATGCGATTTCTGCGGCGGTCGTCATTCCTAAACGTTCCTTTGGGTTCGGTTGGAGGTATCGCACCTGTTTTGTCAGGCAAAGGCAAGTGGCGCCGAATGGGTTGGCAGAAGCAAGTGACCGTGCATTTGTCTTGGCGGTCGGGAAATGGCGGAGATACCGGGAGCCCGGCAAAGCTCGTGGCTTCGAATTTAACTCACGGAGTCAGTTTCTTGCAGGATCACCGGTGATGTTCTGACTGGGACCAGCATACAACACCATGACAAGGGACTAAGAAGAACGACGAGGTCCTACCTTTATCACTTAGTCAAGACGCAGCGGAAGCTGTCCGATTGGCCGCCAACCGCTGCGATCGCACAGTCGGAGACCCAGCAAACTCAAATGTCGCTGCGCCAACGTGTCATTCAGTCGACGCCATGGCTCACACCCTCTGACGAACGTCTCATTTGAAAAACTGCCATTTCATGCATTCTCATACCATGTTGCGACCTTGGTTTTTGTTGATCGGGCTCACCAGCCTTGTAGGGGCTGGCTACCTATGGGTGACCGGTGACGCCTGGAAGCTGGCAACTTTGAAGAGTTCGGCGGACGTGCATTCGATACACGAGGTTCAAAATCAGCCCGACCGCATCGGCTTTTTGCTGAGTAAGGATCCCGCTCTTTTGAAAGCAGTGGCTTGGTCAGAAGCAGGGTCGGTTCTGTATCCCGGCCCAGGCATATATGCGCCCACACGGTTTGATCTTTCAGTGGAGGATTTGGAGGATCTCACACGCCTGACGTCCGGAGATTTTTACGCCAATTGGTCAAACTATGACAGGGACGGGAAACAGCTTCTTTATTGCCAGCCCGCACCTCGGATGTGTTTGATCTATGCCCGCATTGAGCTGCAGAACGCACTTGGCGTCTCTCTGAACGGTGTCAGTCGGGGTGTGATAGGATTGCTGGCAACTGCGGGGGTGCTGAGCTTTTTATTGTTCTTGCGGCGTGGGACGTCCGCCAAACATGACGATCAGCTTATCCTGCTGCCTGAACAGCACAGTGCGCGCCGCGGCACGCTTGAGGTTGCCCTCACGCCACGCGACTTTCGATTGCTGGAATTCCTTCAAACGCGGCAGGGCAAAGTCGTCACCAAGGATGAACTTTACGATGCAGGATGGGGCCGCAATTTCATGCCCAACTCACGGGCGCTGGATCAGCACATGATCAACTTGCGAAAGAAGCTGGACCCCGACAAGTCTCGGTCTCCGGTCATCGAAACCGTGCGCGGTGTTGGGTATCGACTGCTGGAATAGTGTTTTTTTGCAGAATTTTTGCATGTTTTTTGCGGGAAATTCGCACACCGCTTGGGATGCTTGTTCAAGTCTGGCCTCAGTCGAAACCAAGACCGAAAGGCGAGATCCTGATGCGTCTAAATTCATTTATCGTGCCGAGTGTTGCACTCTTTACCGTCCTTGTGTCGCCTGCGTTTGCTCAAACCATGGGGCAATGCGGCAAACACAAGTCTGACGCGTATGGAACCCACAACCCCGAAGAGCTCACACTTTGCGGCCATATCGACCGTATGCGGCAAGGCGAGACGCATCCGGTGTTGGGCTTCATCGGCTATGTCGAGTCAAAGGCTGGAAACCACGACACGGCGCGCGAGATTTTCAGCACACTGGCTGACGCGGGCAATATTCCGGCAATGACCTGGATGGCCTGGATGGAAGACAACGGTCTGGGCGGGCCCGAGGATGCGGCCGCCGCCGCGGAGTGGGACCGCCGGTCCATGGAGGCGGGCAGTTCGGTCGGTGCATTCAACTATGGCTTGGACATTCTGCGCGGCCGTGGTGTCACCTACGACGAGGAACTTGGTCGCAGGATCATCCAACGCGCGGCTGAACTGGGAGACAGTTCAGCGCAGCATCTGATCGACAATGACTTTGACCTCGATAGCGTCACGCCCGATGCCGACGAATGGAAGTACGAGAAAAAGCTGTTCTGAGCAGCACTGGAACGAAACGTCCATTGACCGTCTGGCGCGCGGTCTGCGCCGGACATGCCGCCGCGCAGACCCATGCTGCCGTCGCGCAAATATCTTAAAAAGGAAGAGATGATGAGTAAACTGACACGCCGTGAGGGCCTGGCCGCCATCGGAACAACCGTCGCAGCTGTTGCCTTGGGTGCCAACGCAAGCAAGGCCGCGACCTTGGTCGCCGCTTCATTTGATCAATCGAATATCAAATGGAACACGCTCGAAGGTATCGAGCATCTGTCGTATCATGTTCTCAACGTGGATCGGGACATGAAAGTCGTCGATGCGCTTCTGAAGTTTGCCGCCAATGAAAAGGTCATACTGCACAAGCATCACGCTGACTACAGCACGTTTATTATCCAAGGGGAGTTGCGTCTGTACAATGCCGAGGGTGAATTGACCGAAATCCGTCCAACCGCGAGCTATGTGCAGAAGTCTGCCGGCGGCCCGCCACACACCGAAGGCGGCGGGGACGAAGACTGCATCGCCTGGTTCAGCAATAAAGGCACCGACAGTGTGATCTATGAAATCCTGGGACCAAATGGCGAGACGCTGGGAACTCTGGGTTTGCCGGAATTTGAAGCCTTGATGCAGGCGCAGGACGAACCGGTACAGCCTATTGTTCCAAGTTAACCGGAGCATCGCGCGATGAATCGCACTGCAAACCTATGCTACGCATCGTCGAATATGTGCATGTCCTCGCGGGTCAGTCCTGGCTTCGCGAGAACACGAACTGATCGGTGATTGTTAAAACCGACAGGTTCGTGCGCTCTTCTCGGTGCGGACGGCTAAACCGGATATGCGGTCTACAACCGCCTGAATGCAGCCGACCGCATGTACTCCGAAATGAAGACTCACCTGCTTGAGTTACCCGCTCAATTATGCGCGGAATGATCCACCTCATCTGATGCGCCGCCGCGAGGCTCCACGTAGAAGACAACGTCTATCTCGCCTGCTTTTTCGAAGACCAGCGTCGCAGGGATTTCATCGCCGACTTCAAAAGTATCGCCGCTCAGTCCCATGAACATGATGTGTTTGCCGCCCGGTTCGAGGCCGACAGTTTCACCTGCGGGGATATCAATCGCGTCGATGTCGAACATCCTCATCACACCATCTTCGTTTGTGGTTCCGTGGAGCGTCACTCGCGGAAAGTCGGCGCGGATGCCGATAAGCCGGTCGTCTTCAGTGCCCGTGTTGGTGACCGAAAAGTATCCGGCGCCGGACATGGCAGTCGCCATCGTCGGGAAGGCCATCGGATGATCAACGATCAGAGAACCGCTTTTAAAGTCGTGTGAGAGGGCCGCGGTGGCACAAAGGGTTAGGGCGGATGCGAGTATCAAACGTTTCATGTCGTGTTCCTTCTGACTTGGTGCGGAGCGCCGGTAGCGCCGCGTTCATTCATTTGTGAGGATCAGCGTGCCTTCGAAGGAGTCGATTTGGTGTCGTGTTTCAATGGGCAGTTTTGCGTCATCGCCTTGAATCGTCTCGAGAAGCTCGTTTGCGAGACGCGGTGACAACCCCTGAGCGCGCAAGCCCGCCGGGCTCACGAGGCTGCCCCCGGATAAAAGCATCAGCTGCCAGTCTTCCTCATGTTGCCGCAGAAAGGCGCGTCCCGCGTCCTCGCCCTGCATCCATCCTGCAACCGCCGCCGAACCGGCAACTGAAACAGTTACGACATCGGTGTCGGCACCCAGACGCGCAAGAAGTTGCGCGGTGATGGCCGCCTCCGCCACCTGTTCTGGGCGAGTGTTCGGAACAGCAGCGGGGATCGGGTCAGGCTGCGTTTCGGCGATACCTTCAACCCAGAACTCCACAGTCACCTCACCGACACTTTCGAAAACGAGAGTTGTCAGGAACTTGTCTCCGACCCTTAGAGGATCGACCAATCCCGCAAAGCGGATTTGCAACGTGTCTGGTCTCAAAAGAACCGATTGACCGGGCGCAATCTCAATCGCGTCTCCAACCCGCGCCCCGTGCCCATCATCCGCGTTTGGATCGAAGAAGGAGACATCGGCAATCCCCGAGCGTACTGCAAGCAGACGCTCAGGTTCTGATCCACCGTTAAACAATTCCATATACCCTTTTGCCAAGTCGCCGTTTGGCCCGGTGGGGTGCGTGTTGGGATGAATGATTGCGAGTGTGCCGACGAGATACTCGTGGGTAATAGCAGGCGCTGCACACGACATTGCCAGGATGAGAAACAGGATCCTCTGCATCAGTTGACAACCTCCGGCATCGCGCGGATTGCACGCGCTGGATGATCCTCCGGCCACGGGTCGGCGTAAGCGGGCTTTTCCAGAAACGTTTCGTCCGTCAGGCTTTCGAGGAATGCGATCAGGTCTTCCACCTCTTGCTCCGTCGCTTTGAACCCAATGAGCAGTCCGCTTTTGTTGGGATGGTTCGCGCCAACACCTGCGAAGGGTCCGTCATTGAATGTCCGACCGCCCACCGCATAGTGTTCGATCACCTCGCGCAGCGTCTCGATGGAACCGTCATGCATGTACGGGGCGGTGACAGCGACATTGCGCAAGGACGGCGTGCGGAACATGCCAATGTCCTGCTCGCGCCCGGTAAACTCGGCCAGCCCTTGCGCCCCTGGTGGATAGGCACCTGTTCCACCGATATTGTAGAGCCCGTTGTTGTGGAACGCAGTCTCGACAAAGGGGGAGCGAGCGGTCTGCAGGTTGTCTGTGAACATCACACCAAGATGGCAGTGGTAGCATTCAAACCGATGGTCAAAGAACAGCTGCTCGCCCCGCAATGCGGCCTCCGTCATCGCCGAGCGGTCGCCGCCGTACTTGTAGCGGTCATAAGGGCTGTCGACCGAAATCATGGATCTTTGGAACGCGCCCAAGGCCCGGGTGATCGTAAACAGGTCGATCGCGCCGTCGCGTTCTGGAAACGCCGCAGAAAAAGCATCCGGGTAGTAGTCATCAGCGGTCAGACGCGCGAACAGTTCCTGCTCTTTTCCGGCCATGCCCATCTCGACAGGACCGGTCCCGAAGAGCGGAAAGAGGGCCTGAAACTCCAGCGTATCGGCGTGCGGGTTGGCCCATGTCAGCGCCGGGTTGTAGCCGACGTTTGCAAGGCTCGGTGCATTGTGTGCGGCCGCAGTCCCAAAGACGCCAACTGAAAGCGCACGCCCATCGGTAAATGCACGCTCCTGCACGTGACACGACACGCACCCAACCGTGCCATCCGCGGACAGCCGGGCATCATAGAACAGGTGTCGCCCAAGCTCGACCTTCTCGACGCTCATCGGATTGTCGTCCGGCACCGGCGGCGGCGCCAGCCATGCGGGCATCAACCAGCGAAAGCCCAGATCGCTCTGATCGGCACTGGCGGGCGTCACCGCCAGTGCCAGACCCGCGATTGGCCTCAGCAAAGCATATCGCAAAGCCATGGCGGCCTACCTGACCGATGCAAGAAGCTGGTCTTCAGCATCGAATTCATTGAATGCCAATCCGAGCCGAGGCAGCACAGTGTTGCAGTCGATATCGTTGGGGAACGACATGCAACCGGGGCTCGTCTCCGGTGCGTTTGTGGCCAGATCGGCACCTGCGATGACCGGCGCGGGATCAATGACAACCACATGATTGGCCGGATCGAAGTCGTCAAAAACGACCTGCATGACGTTGGGATTGGCGCAAGCTTCTGTCGGCGCCTCAGTCCGGGACGGAGCCGGGCACATGGTCGATCCGAGGTGCAAGAACCAGCCCGACGCCGCAGTATCGCCATGGCCATCGCTCTCGCTGTGGGTCGTCGACGCCATGTTCATCCCGTCGCCCATGACCGGGCTGGTTTCGAACTTTATGAATTTGTAGCCCGCGCGCCAGTTCCAGAACATAGCCGTCAGGTTCAAAGGGGAGGGCGCGACCGTAGGATCGCCATGGTTCCAGTCAAACGGCACACCAATCGCGAAGCTGAGGCCGGCGTATGTGCCCTCGGGCACCGTTCCGCGCAGTGTCATATTGGTATCGGCTGTACCATTGGTACAAGAGCCGGTTGCGTTTTCGAAATCGAGAAGCGCGATGTTTTCGACCTGCCATGCGCCGTCTTGTTCCAGCGCCATGGGCACGGCCGTACCATCGGCTTTCAGAAGCGCGGGTTCGGACACAAACATCCTGTAGTCCAGCACCTGGATGGGGAGTGGGCCGGCCCCGACACCTTCATAGGTCTCGAGGCAGGAGAATTGCTGGCCATCAAGCTCGGCCGCGAATGTGATTTCGACGGATTGATCCGCCCATGCGGGATGCGCTGCCAGCATTGCGGCAGCCAAAAGATACCGTGTCATAGGTCCTCCAAAAGAAAGTCGCCCGCAGCTGTCGGAGTTGCGGAATGTGTCAGTCAGGTTTGAGGGAGACTATGCTGTTGGAGGTGCGCGCGCCGGTGGTCGGACGTCGCGCATGGCATTCGCAAAGACGTGTTTCGAGGGCAGAACAGTTGTGAAACCCACAGCAGCAATAAGCGCCGGAGCCACATTCTGATCTGCCAGGACAAAGACGTCCAACTCGCGGCAAAACGGGCAGTGCGAATGATCGTGCGCACGCTCACTGATCAGGCACAGATCGTCGGATGTGCCGCCCATGGCAAGAAAGGCTGCGAGCTCGGGGTCGTTCGCTTCCGCCCGGACCGAATGGCCCGCAAAGTGCATGCTCGCGACAACCAAAATAGTTGCGAGCAGTCCTTTGAACCAAATTTGGCGGAGCGCTTTAATCATTGGCAAGAGAATACCACCAACTGTCCACACAGCACTAGGCTTAGAGTGTCGCAGCCGGGCGGAAATGCCTTGCGCGCAGTCGGGTAAATAGAGCGGACCGAGCATTGGCGAGTCGCATTCGACCTCGGCGCGGGCTATGTCGATATCAGCTATCTCATCGGTATGAGAAGCAGCAGCATGCGCGCCTCTGAATATCAGATCAGAGGCGGGCCACACCTCATCTTCAGCGCTTCTTGACGAACTAAGGGAGGCACTTGGCGGTCACTCGACCATGGTCATCCAGCCGCAAATGCTTCCCCGTCGTGCCAAACCGCTTATCCGGACGAAGGCTTAGAAAGAGAATGAATAGTTTACTGACAGCTCTCGTCCCGGACCTGCAAAGCGCCGGTCGGCGGTTACGCCAAATCGTGACTGACTTTCCAGGGGGATGTACGCTTCATTGAAGATATTGGTGGCACGAACGGCAAGCTCTGATCCATTATCGAAGGAATAGGTCAGACCCAGGTCCGCTGTCACATATCCTTCGGCTTCAAAACTATCGACGCCATCGTCAAATGCCCTGTCTCGGTCACCGAGGTAGAAGATAATCGCGTCCAGTTTCATGTTTGGCGTGACTTGCCAGTCGGCACTCAGTGAGACCTTCAAAGGCAGCACAGTCAGGCTGGAGAGGGCGAGGTACTCACCATCATTATCGGCGTCGTTCTCACCATCGTTCCAGGACACACCTAGGCCAAGGTTGACCGTTTCCGAAATGGGCCGCGCTGCTTCGAACTCAAAGCCGTAGTTGCGTTGCGGTGCCCGTTCCAGCCGCCCTCCGCCGGTGGCCGCGTCCACGCGAACTGATGAGCCCAGATCTGACTCAGCGTAGAATGCTGCGAATGAATAGTCCGTCAGTCCAATCGCTCCGCGTACCCCGACCTCGTAACTGTCGACGACAATTGGTTCGAGCAGGTTCGTCCCAGATAGCGGTACGCCTGGTGCGACGGATCCTGCTGCGAAATTGATGGTCGGCAAGGAAAAGCCCTGGGCGAAACTTGCGAAGAGCGTGGTGTTTGGGTTCAGGTCATAAAGAACGCCAAGGTTGTACGAAAAACCGTCCGAACTTCCATCGCCGCCCGGTCTGAAGCCCGGGTCTCTTGAGAACACGGGCTCTGCGGGACCGACCGAGAAGTCAAAACTGTCGTACCTGACGCCGCCTGTCAGGGTGACGCGGTCCGCCACATCCCAGGCGCCCTGCACAAAAAGGCCAAAGGACTCAATGTCGACGGGCGGCGCTTGTGGGCCGCTGTCCGAGGCATCAAAGAGACCGGTTGCGTCAAACACCGCAGGGTCCGAAATGCCGACAGTCAACACCTCACTTTCGTCCCGATAATCCGCGCCGACATTAAGCTTGAACGTGTCGCTGACATCAATGCTGTAATCGACGCGCACACCGATGGCTTCGGTGGCGCCGTTGGTCTGAAACAAACCTGGCCAAAACTCCGGGAGATCGTTGGGGCCCGGGCCCTGCGCTGCGCGAATATCGCCGCCGATCTGTGTGAGTTCCTCGCTCGAGTAGTAAAGCTGAAACTTGAAATCGCCGCCTGCCAGGTCTGAGTTGAGATAACTGAATGACGCAAACGTGCCTTCTTGCCTTGGCTCATCGTTGTATTGTTGAGGGGCAAAAAGTGCGACTGCGGTCGGATCCGGACCTTCGGAAGCCGTGTTGGTAAAGTCCGTGGCACGCGCGGTGGAGCGCGCGTAGCTCAACAGGCCCTCGACGGATTGCGTGGCATCGATGTCGTAGACAAACTTGCCGAACACGCTGGCATCATCGAAATCATCGAGCCGTGTTGGCGCGATCCGCTGACCGTCGGACTGGAAATGGGCACCGTGCCGTTCGAGGCTCAGCACACCGACATATCCAAAGTCCTCGACCCGGCCCGACGTTTCCGCGCTGAACCGGTAGCTGAAGCTTTCATTATCGAAGGCGCTCCCATCTGCCAGCGACGTCGTAAAGCCCGTGGTGATCCGGTTGACCTGCTCCTCTGTCGGATCCTTGGTAAAAAACTGGATGACGCCACCGGATGCGCCCTGACCGTAAAGTGCTGTGGGTCCGTACAGCACTTCGATGCTGTCGATAGACCGTTGATCAAAATATTGGAACTGGACGCCAAAGGCGCTGGACAGGGGAATGCCATCCACAAGAAACAGAGGATCGCGCCCGCGCAGCGTTAATCCGCGTGTCGCATTCTGGAAAACCGGTGTGCCGAAGCCGGGGATTATCTGTGGCAGTGTCTGAGAGAAATTCGTGCTGGTCTTGCCCGCATCTTCGACTTCGGTCTGGTCGATGCTTTTGACGGCACGTGGCACCTCATCAATCGGTGTCGCGTCCCGGTTTGATTCAAAGATCAGATCTGGCAGTTGGAAAGGTTCTTGATTGCCTTGTTGTGCATGCGCTGTTGAGGCGAGCAATGCCACACAACTGACCTGCATGGACAGAGTGCGTGCCCAAACGAATGAAACCGATATCTTCATGATAGCCCCCGAGCGTTTTGTCCTGCCTGCCAAAACGGTGGGTCCCGGAAAAAGTTAGCAGCGACCGGCTGAAAGGCAATAGACAACTGTCAGTTGTCAGGAGGAGGTGCGCGCCACCAGTGAACAATCGGGTCGGTTTCCACATGTCCACCCACGGGGATGCGAAGATCGGATCCATGCACATACCAAAGACTGGCATTGTGCCACATCGGTACGACGTAGTGCCCCCACCGCATCAACCGGTCAAACGCCCGTGCCGCTGCTTGCAGGTCCTCCAGATCCTTTGCCACCTGCATTTG
The DNA here is from genome assembly GCF_007995245.1 of Tateyamaria sp. syn59. Taxonomy (GTDB): domain Bacteria; phylum Pseudomonadota; class Alphaproteobacteria; order Rhodobacterales; family Rhodobacteraceae; genus Tateyamaria. Next base: position 8,797 of record NZ_VCBA01000002.1, on the reverse strand, counting down.
GTCGATCATGTAATCGACAGCCGGGTTGTTGAGCCCACCCAACCCGTAACCGTGTGGCCCGGCCTGATCGCTATGCCAGAACCAGGTTTCCTGCACACCCGGAGGAATGGAAGCCTGCCACGTGAGAAGTGTGAGGTCATATTCGTGATCAAGGATCAATCGGCGCCCCGACACATAGTCATATGCGCGTAAGTCAAGCTGGATGCCGACCTGTTCAAGTGCTTTGCGGTACGGCTCAAGACGTTCCACAGAGGCGCGGTGTGCCGTTACGAATTCAACGGTCCAAGGGTCACCCGTAATCGGATTGATCCGCACACCGCCGCGAAGTTCAAATTCCGCTTCATCCAAAAGGGCGTTAGCCCTCCGCATGCGCTGCCGTCGCTGTTCTGGCCACTGGGGCGCAGGACTGTCTACAGCGCCTTGTGGAGACTGCTCCGCGAATTGCGCAAGCAACGTGCGTTCTGCTGCGGACGCCGAACCAATAGCCGCAAAGGGTGTATCACCGTAAAAGCTACCGGGCGCATCATATGCACCGCCAAACAGATCAAGATACCACTGCGTGTCAAACAGCAGTCCAAGTGCTTCCCGGACCCTGATGTCATCAAAAGGCGGACGACGCTGATTGATCACCAAGGTATGAAGCGCACCTGCATCGGCGCGGGGAAGGGTGGTCTTAACGATGCGGTTTGAACTCAATGCATCGCCGTCGTAACGCCCATCCCAAGCGGCGGCCGAGAACTCCCTGCGCACGTCGAGGCGTCCGCTCTTTACCGCCTCAATGAGCGCTGTCTCGTCAAAGAAGTAGCTGACGACGATCTCATCAAAGTTCCAGCGCCCCTGATTGACGGGGTGATCGGCGGCCCAGTAATCCTCGACCCGCTCCAGAACCATTTCTCTGTTGAAGCTCAACTCCGACACCCGGTAGGGGCCGCTGCCCAATGGAATGTCAAGTGTGATGTCACCCACTGCGCGTGCGGACCAAAAGGCCTTGGATTGAATTGGAAACGTCCCCAGCAGTTCGATGTACCGCCATGATCGTGCACCACGGTTTTTGAACGTGATCGTGTGCGCATCTTTAATTTCAATGTCTATGTTTCGGAGCGCGTTGCGATAGCGCGGCAATCCATGCGCGCGGAGACTTTGGAAGGTGAAGGCAACGTCTTCTGCGGTTACCGCGCGTCCGTCATGCCAACGCGCAACCGGTTCCAGATGGAAACGCACGAAACTGAAGTCGTCGGCGATGTCCAAGTCCTTGGCCAAGAGCCCATAAAAGACAGCCGTCTGATCACGAACAGGCACCAGAAGTGTGTCGAATGCATGACGCATTTCGTGGGGGGCACGTCCAGGAAAACGCATAAAGTTCGTGCTGTCGAAGTTGACCGTGCTGCCAAGCCGCAAAGTGCCGCTGCTGGGGGCGGATGCGTTGGTATAGGATAAAGTGCCCTTGGCCGTGCCCACATCGTCAAATGGCGAGAAGCGGACGACATCCGCGCTGGCCGTATCGAGCTGAAAACACAATGCCAGGCAACACCAGATCAGCCGTAGGCCCATATGCAGCGTTCCGTCTTGGGTTTAGATGCTGTCTGGCCTCATGCGTGCTGATGCAAACTACATGACCGGCTGGATGCCGTTGATATTAGCGCTCTTCAGTGAAATCACGAGCGCAAAATTTCTGGATCAAGCCCAAATGACGCGACATACGGCACTGTATGTTTTTGGCTTATTTTGAATGGTGCGGTCCGCTGACCATTCTCTCGTTGTCGATCATGCGGTCAGCCTTGCGTCATTGTGTCATGAAACGGTGCTTTTGAGGGCTTCACCTCTGTCCCAAATTGGTCCAAAGAACGCGTGGGTGCACAGCATCCAATCTCTTTCAAATCGAGGACCCAGCCATTCGCGAGGCACTCTCTCATTTTCGGGAGTTGCCATATGGGGCGCATATCCAAACAGACGATAGCCGGGGTTTTGGTCGCAGACCAACGCAAGGATCAGGTGTTGCTTTTGCAAGATCTGGATGGTGATGGAACGGCGCGAGGGCCCGGCGAAACGACTGTCTTCTTTGACGCAGACAACGCGAGCGGCCTCGACACACCAACGAACAATGTCTTCACGGTGCATCAGGCTGATGACAAATCGGTCTATGTCGGTGATGGCACCACAGATGCGATCTATCGCCTGATCGACACCAATGCCGACGGCGATGCACAGGACGAGGGCGAAGCGACAGTTTGGTTTTCGGCAGACAATGCCGGTGGCCTCTCCACAGTGACACCCAATGGCATCGCCGAAGGCGCTGACGGTGCCATATACATCTCAAACGCCGGCACCGCGTCGGCACCGCAAGACGCGATCTACCGCACCATTGACCTCAACGACGACGGGGACGCAAACGACGCCGGAGAAGCGACCGTGTGGCTCGACCTCCAGACGGTGATCGACACCTCGGTACCCTTTGATCTCAGCTTTGACGGCGACATCGCCTACCTCAACGATCTGGCTGGAACGGGAACGGATGTCATTTACCGGATCGAAGACGCGAACGGTGATGGCACAATCCAGACTGAAGAAGTGACAAATTTCATCTCGGACGACATGAGCTTTGGCGCTCCGGTGGACATATCAAGTGCGGTGTCGGTCGATGGCTCGCTCTATACCCTCACATGGTTCCCGGACGGGGATGAAGAGTTGAAGATTTACCGTCTCAACGATCTGGACGGGTCCGGACAGATCGACAACGTGTTCGAAGCGGTCGAGGTCTGGAATGCGAGCGCCATGCCGGATGGCATCCTGGCGGAGATCGGCTTCTCACTGGCCACAGATGACGATGGGGGCCTCATCCTCACCGCCAATAGCTTTGCCGGGGACGCAAGCGTAGTCCAACTGACCAACCTCAACGGTGATGGCGATTTCTTTGACGCAGGCGAGACGACCATCCTCGGCTCGGATCAATATGACGGTCAGTTGGTCCGCCCGCGCGCGGTTGAAGCCTATGAGGGCGAGGCCCAGGTCGTGGCCAGCACCGTGGGCGCGGGCAACCACTTTTCTGTCTTCCTGAGGGATGGGGTGCTGTACAGTTCCGGCGAAAACGTGGTCAGCCAATTGGGCAACGGCACCACCGGATTCGATGTCAAAGCGCCGCTGCCGGTGTCGCTGCCGGAAGGGTTTGACGCCGAAATCACCTCGGTTGCGGGCGGGCTGTTGCACACCACATTCCTGACGAATGATGGCGATGTGTACGCCTTTGGCTTCAACAACCGCGGCCCGCTTGGCCTGGGTGACGAAGAGGCGCGGACGACAGCGACAAAGATCGAAGCCTTGGACGACATCGACGTCATTGGCATCGAAAACGGCAATGGTACGTCCTTTGCTATTGCTGCGGACGGCACGCTTTATGGCTGGGGCAGCAACACCAACGGCCAGCTTGGCACAGGCGATCAGGAAGAACGTCTTGTCCCAACCGAAATCAGCGCACTGTCCAACGAAACCGTTGTGGCTGTATCCGCAGGTGTGACGCACACCCTGGTCCTGACGGCGGATGGTGAGGTCTATGGCTTCGGCGGCAATACCGACAATCAGGTCAGCCCATCCGACGAGCGCCGCGTGATAGAACCGACATTGATTGAAGGGTTGCCGGACAACATCGTGGCCATCTCGGGCGAGGGACGTACATCCTATGCTATCACGTTCGATGGCCGCATCTTTGGCTGGGGCGAGAGCCGTAATGGGCAGTTGTTGCAGGGCGAAGATAACGGTGACGGTACATTCTCGCCAAACCCCGACGATGTCGCTGAACCGATTGAACTGACCGGATTGCCCGAGGGTATCATCGACATACAGGGCGGCGCGCGCTGGTCTGTTGCGCTTACCAAAGATGGCGATGTCTATGCTTGGGGGCCAAATGATGAAGGTCCCACAGGTGGGCTGGATGGCGATCCGGCAGCAGAGAGCGATGTCAGCTTCCTGCCCACCCTGATCGCGGAACTTGATGATGTGCACATTGTCGAAATCCAGACCGGGCCCAACTCGATCATCGCGGTGAGCGATACGGGTGCCATCTTCACCTGGGGCTCGAACTCGGACGGGCGCCTTGGCTATTCCACTGATGGCTCGGTTTATGTCCCGCGCGAAGTCGACTTTGACGCGGACCCCGCGCCCTTCCTGCTGTCGGCTGTGCCCTCGGACAATGGCCGCGACGTGGGAAATGACGCGGCGCTGACGCTGACTTTCACGGAAGAGGTCGAGCCGGGCGAAGGGCTGATCACGCTGGTCAATCGGGACACAGGCGAGCGAATCGAGATCAACGTGACCGACAGCCGTCTTGTCAGCTTTGATGGTGATACCGTCACTGTCACACCGCCATCTCATTTGGACACCGACGCACGGTATGCGGTTGAGATTGAGGACGGGGCATTTCTGGACGATCAGGGGCAAGCCTTCGAGGGGATTGATGAAGGCGATACATCCACCTTCAACTTCATCACGTCCGAGGAGGCGGCGGCATCCGAGGATCGCTATCGTGGAACCTTCGACGACGATCTGTTGCGCGGCGGTGCGGATGACGACCGCATCAATGGCCGCGCGGGCGATGACCTGATCTCAGGCGGTGAAGGCAACGACCGACTTAACGGTGGCTGGGGGGATGACGAAATGCTTGGAAACGCAGGGCGCGATCGCCTGAATGGCGGTTGGGGCCAGGACACGCTGGATGGTGGCGCAGACAATGACCGGCTGAATGGCGGGTGGTCCTACGATGTGCTGTTCGGCGGTGCGGGCGATGACCGCTTGAACGGTGGCTTTGGCAACGACACGCTGGATGGCGGTGCTGGGGACGACCGGATGACAGGCGGCTTCGGCAGCGATACATTTGTCTTCACTGGCGGACATGACCTGATCCGGGATTTCGATACCGGGTTTGATTGGCTTTCCTCCGATCAGATCGTGATCGACATCGAAGGCACCAGCGACTTCGAGGCTCTTGTTACCAGCGCAAGTCAGTCAGCACGGGCTGTGACATTCCAGTTCAGCGCAGAAGACAGCCTGACATTGCGCAACACTCAATTGGACGAGTTGAGTGCCGATATGTTCAGTTTTGTCTGACAATTCTTCGGCGGGAGCTGCATGTGCAGCTTCCGCCTCTCACTTTCTCTCGCCGTTTGATGCGCGACGCTGCCTGTGTGTGCAGAGCCGTTGCGCGGCGCCCCACTCAAAAAAGATGTAATTGGTGTTTCCAACGCCGCCGGCGATTTCAATCCCTGAGCCGAGGGAGCAGGCGGGGTGTACGGCTGGCGTAGCCCTCCCATTCAGCGCCAAACCGCTCCGCCATCATGCGTTCTTCGGGTCCGACCCGGACGACGTAAAGCAATGCGAAGATCACGAGCCCGGCGGGCCCGGCCACCCAGTTGGCCAAGAGCAGCGCCTGGGCAATCGTGATGAGAAAGATTGCCGTATACATTGGATGACGCATGCGGCTGTAGATACCCGTCGTCACGAGAGCATGGCCTTCGCGCAATTCTAGGTGTGCTGACCAGAATGAGCCAAGATCGGCATGCGAGCGGAAAAAGACAAAAAGACCCGCAAGTGCGCACACACCGCCCAACACGGACTGCGCACTAGTGGCCGAATAGGCTGCAAAATCAAGCACAGGTGTGGCGAGCGCGAAAAGTGGCAAGATGATCATGCCGAAACCCACAGCCGCCGCAAGTAGGCGCTCTCTGGTCGCATCACGCTCCTCCGAGACGTCCAGAGGGGTGGAGTCCGTGAGCCATATCCGAATGGTGTACCAAGACGTCATAAACGCGAGAAACGGCAGGCTGGCGTAGGGCGCGTCGCGCCAAAATGCGAGGGCTGTGACGATTGCCAAAATAGCATAAGGGGTGAACTTGCCGACCATGAATATCATCACCAGTGAAGCGGGAACCGCTGGCGTGGACGCTGGCTGAGTGCTTATTGAGGTTAGTCTATTTGCGAACCATTCGCAATTTGTGCGAAGCTACACTTAACTCGGCTCGCAAAGCAGTTCGAAGCACTATGGCACTTGGCCCTGGATGATTTCGGCCTGCGCCGGGGCCACGCAGCCGGGTTGAGCGGCATGCCGTTGGTTCGACCTCATTCTGACGGAGCCGCTAAACTCCGCATCAAAGCAAGCCCTCCATATTTCACATCCCTCCCGACTTTGAATCTGCAATGAGTTGCGCAACCCGATCTCGCAAGGTTGGCGGGATGGCATCGCTGTTCAGAGACAAGAAGCCCTGGATGATAAGACCGCGCGCAGCATCTTCATCGATGCCGGTGGCCATGAGGTAATTGAGTTTCTCGTCATCAATAATGCCGACACTGGCCTCATGGCTCAGCATGGCACCCTCGGCACGGGCCTTGAGTTCGGGCACCGCCACAATATCACCGCGATCTGTCAGCTTTAGCCCATCGCACCCAAGGAACCCACTGGTGCCCGCGGAATCGCCAACAAGGCGTGCAACGTTGATGATGGTTCCCCCTGCTGCAACCATGCGCGCCACATCTTCGGATGTCGCGCCTGCACCCAGCAGATGTGTCTCCGTTTCAATCCGGCGTTCGGTCCCGTCCGGGGCGAAAACGATGGCCTGACTTGTGGATTTTGCCCCTGCCGCCAGTTTGGAGACGGACAAGCTGACGCTGCGTGCGATAGGGGCCATCATAACAGACGTCGCTTGGTTCCGCGCATCTTCGTCGAGCTTTGAATAACCGTAGGAATACACCTCCATGCCTTCGCCCCAGTGCTCGATCGACACCGATTTGCATGAGGAGCCTGCACGCATGTAACACTCGCCAATGGAAATATGGCGTCCCCTGTGCACGGTATGTGGCACCGCGGCACCCGATATCATCTCGACCTCCGCGCCTTCGTCGATCAGTGTAATATCGTGCGTGAATTGCCTCGCCTGGGGCGTTTCCAAAACCGTGAAACTCTGCACCGGCAAGGTCACCTTGGCGCCCGCTTTGACCCAAATGAAGTGGCCGAGCGGATCATGCATATGCTCGGCCACCTTGGCAACGTGCTCGTTTTCGTCAGGTGCCACAAGGCCAAACATGAGGTCCTGAACGAAATCATAGGTCCGAAGGGCGTCGGCCAGAGGCATGATTTCGACACCGGCATCGTTGGAGCGCGCGATGCGCATGGCACGATCAATCAGGATACCTGTCGCTGCCCGTTTCGATTGATCATCAAACCCTACATCGCATAGAATGTTTCTCTGAGAATTGCTCAGGTCCTGCGCGGTGGGAACGGAGTGTTCGGTCGGGATCATGTCACAACATCCTCATCAGACCCGCGCGTTCAAGCTGCGGGTGCGGTGTAGCCAGCGGTTTGAATATGCTCGAATGCCTCTTCGGCATCGCCAGAATACAGGATGCGCCCATCCCGCATGATATGGGCGCAATCGGCCTTCACGTATTTCAGGATCACGCCCGTATGCGTGATGACGAGACCGGAGCATATGCGCCCTTGCTTGTCGGGCGCGCGCACAACCCGGGCGATCGCATCGCCCACAGCGCTCACATGCTCCAGATCAACGCCGCTCTCGGGTTCGTCAAACAGCAAAAGGCGGGGATCCTGAAGTACCAGCTTCAGGACTTCCCAGCGCTTGCTTTCGCCACCTGAGAACCCGACATTCATGTCGCGGTGTAAGAAGTCTCCAAGGTTCAGTGCAGCCGCTTCGCGTTCCAAACGCTCCCCAGCGCCTAAAGCTTCTGCAAAGCTGCGTACGGAAACACCGCCGAGCCGTGGCGGACGTTGATAGCCCAACCCGATCCCCAATCGTGCGCGTTCATCCAGTGCAAGATCCTGGATCGGTTGTCCGTCAAAGAGGATATCCCCACCGACAACGTCGAAAGGCGGTAAGCCCATGATCGTTGCAAGCAAACTTGATTTCCCTGAGCCGTTGGGCCCGAGAAGGACGTGCAGCTCGCCCTCCGGCAATGTGAGATTGACCGAGGTGAGGATTGGCCGATCCCCTACCGCAACTGAAAGGCCCCGTATCTCCAACATCGCTGCCTCCTTGCTGTCAAAAGCAAACTGAACTTGAGGTCACCAAGACATGGCGTCGATCAAGCACGGCGAGCGGGAGGTGGCAGAGCGTATTGGCGTGGCTGATCCTCGCAGCCTTTGCAATAAGGTTGGTATGCGGGAGGCGTTTTTAAAGTGCTGCTGCCAACAATTGTGGGTTGTTGCCGGTTATGGGGCTTCCATTTCCCTCATCACCGCACAGCAGGGCATTTTTTGCACGTGCGGCGATACGCGTGCTGCGCGCAGAACGATCTGAAGAGGTTAAGTAAGGATGTTTAGAAACCTTTGAGGCTGCGCGAAATCGTCAGTGGCTTGCCGCTTTTGCATGTAAACACAGCCCAAAGAAGACACCCACCATCGACCAAAGCGCTGGCCTCTAGCCCGCGCATTGACGACATTCCTTACCGCTTAGCTAAGGGCTGCCGCAGCTATGGCACTACACATTTCAACTCCGCCGTGGCCTTCAATGATCCGCATGCTGCTTTACAGACTTTTTGCAGCTCATTGACTTGCCGTACAGTGCGGGATTTTCGCTATTTTTTTTGATGAAAATCATCATGTTGAGGTCGCTTTCGTCATGGGCAGAATGTGGTAGGCGGCGGGGCGCGGGACGCCCTCGTTCTGGGCGCGGTTGGCCCCATGTTTAGACCCGCGCTTTGCAAAGATACGCCGATGGCGGGCTGCTTGCCACTCTCGACTCGCGCGGCAGGCGGGGGCGTGGCACAACTTTTGATAACGATACTTTGCCGATTGTTT
>NZ_VCBA01000001.1:263729-650556 GCF_007995245.1 Tateyamaria sp. syn59 | reverse complement strand
AAAGTCGGTCATGCGCAGCCAGTCCCATAAGGGCCAGGGCTTCAACGAGATCACCTTCGAGGATGAGCGTGGGATCGAAAACATGTTCTTCCATGCCCAGAAAGATCAGACGACCCGGGTGCTGAACGACCGCACGAAACGGATCGACCGCCACGAGGTCGCGGCCATCGGATCAAACCGCGCGGTCGAGGTTGGTGGCAACCAGAAACACGAAATCGGCGGCTCGATGAACACCGTGGTCGGAGGCACAGGCGTGTCCGCCTTCGCGCTCATGGCGGGTGTGGGAGGGCTGGCACAGAACACCGCAGGCTTCCTGCAAGAGGCCGGCGAAATCGCCGGAGCGGGAAGCCCGGCGTTGTCGGCCTTTGCGGGAACGCTGGCATCTTCGGCGCTTGGGTTTTTTGGGCCGGGCGGTCTGATGAGCCGGTCCGGCGTTGTGGGCGGCGCCAGCAATCGGCCTGATGCGGGGCGTGCGCTTGGCGATGCGGGTAGCGGCGTTGGATCGGCAGCAGCAGGACTGTTCCCGATGCCCGGCGTCAAGAATACCATTGTTGGCACGTTCCAATCCGACACGGTTGGTGTGGCCCGGGCCGAGCAGATCGGCGTTAGCAAAGTGACCAATATCGGCCAGACCGCAATTGAAAATGTCGGCAAGTCCAAGAAACTCATCGTAGGCGAGGAATACGTGATCGAAGTCGGCAAGTCCAAAATGATCATGAAATCCGACGGCACAGTGATCATTACCGGCGTCACCTTCCATTTCGAGGCCGAGGGATCTTTCCAGCAGATCGGCAAGGTTATCGACCTGAACTGACATGGCCATTGACCTTATCAATCGCACGCCTTTCGCAAATCTTCGCTTTTCGAACCTTGATGCGGACGGTCGGGAATTCGGCGTGGTCATGGTCAAACTGGCCTTTGACGTCCCCGAAAGTGGCACCTGCGCCATCTCCGATGAGCAGGAGCCGCTGGTCCTGACCGACGAATACACCGGTGCGCTGAACGAGACGTCTTTGCGCTATCCCAGTGACCTGGTGCCGTACAAACCGACGACCGATGTCCTTCTGGATGCAGTGGCGTACGCACCCGGTGGGCAGGCGCACCAATGGACCGCATCGGTCAGGGTCGAGGATGCTGCAGATCAGCAGGTCAACGCAGCGCTGGACATTTTTGGGCCGCGCAGCTGGACACCGCGTTTTCTGCCCCGGACGACGCGCGTGACCGATTGGCAGCTGACTGACCCCGAGGATGTCGATGCCGTGCCGATCCGGTACGAGCACGCCTTTGGCGGACCCAAGGTGATCCGCAATACGGATGGGGCGCTGGATGAAGACTATGACGAACGCAATCCCATCGGCTGCGGCCGCGTTCCCGAAGCCTTTGTCGAGGATGAAACCCCGTCCGCGGTGCCTGCGCCGCAAATCCTGGCCGCGGGCCAACGCTATGAAACCGTAACGGACGCTCCCGAGCCAGCGGGCTTTGGCCCGATCCCGCCGGCCTGGTTGCCGCGCCGACCGCTTGGCGGAACCTATGATCAGAACTGGCTCGACAACATCTGGCCGAACTGGGCGCCGGATTACGATTTTGCCTATCACAATTCCGCCCATCCCGATCTGCGCAGCACTCGCTTCCTGCAAGCGCCGCTTGATGTGACGCTCACGCATCTCCACCCGACCCGGGCCGAGTGGCGTTTTCAGATCGACTATCCCAGTCTCAGCCTTTTTGCCGCCTATTCCGACGGCACCGACGAAGATCTGGAGCTGGTTCTGGACAGTGTGTTCCTGGATGTCGGTTCCGAGGCGGCGGATGATCCGCGCGCCTTTTTGGTGCTGCGCGCCGTCTTTCCAATGGATCGCGTCGAGCGGCTGGAAATCTACCGTCCCTACGACAGCGCCGACATCTCGCCACGCCGATATCACCCCTGCGACGTGTCCTGCGATCCTGCCTTGCTAGACCCCCAACCCATTGATGACTCAGAGGAGGCTGCTGGATGAGCCACCCGATTTCTGCCCGCAAAGACGGCAGCAACATCATGCACACAACCGGCCCGGACGTCTGCATGACGCCCATTGGCAAAAGGGTCGTTCCCGTGGCCTACACCTCGATGGTGACGTTGGCGGGCAGCATCCGTGTGTCGCATTCGGTGCGGGACAACTCGAACCCCGATTTTCAGCTGAATTCCCGCACACGGTCGGTCACCGGGCATGAACCGGGGACCAAGAAAGGTGCGAAGGTTGCGGGCTACAAGGGCTTCGCGCATGCTCGCACCGCAGCCTCAACCGTTTTCTCCGAAGGCTTTGCGCTTGTTCGTGATGCCGATCCCGCATGGATCAACCATCCCGACCCGCAGCCGCAGGAGGGCAGGCGGTCTAAATCCAGCAGCTCGGTTGGGCATTTTTAAGCAGCCATGCAGGATTTCGACCCCTCCCAATCCCAGGACGTGACCTCCAGTTCCGACGGCACCGATACCAGCGGGTATGACGCCAATGCCAATGGGCGCACCGCCGTAGGGGCAGGGGGGCCAGAGATGCTGGCCGACTGGATTACGGCCTTCGACGACTATCAGCAGCGCTGGGAAGATGAAAAGGAAGCCCTCGAAGACGAGATCGAGGCAATGGAGGCCGAGCTTGCGGCCGAGACCGACCCGTTGATGCGTCAGATGATCGAGGCTGACCTGGCCGAGGCGCGTATCGACCTTTCGGTGATTGATGCAGAATTCGGAGGTGCCTTCAATCCATACGAAAGCGGAACCGGGCAGTGGGAAATCCGCGATTTCAATCAATGGGCCGAGCAGATGCAGATGGATCCGACCAACCCGGATCATGCGGCCATTTTTAACCAGCAGATGGAGACGTATACTGAGTTCAACGAACAGTTGATCGAACGCGTCGAAGACGATCACTGGTTCTTTTACAACATTTTGAATCCGCTGGATCGTATCCTGCAATGGGATCCGCGCGGCATTCTTATGCGGCGCGCCACGCGCGAAATTGCCGAACGGGGGCTGCGGGCTGGACTTCGCAACGCGCCGCGTGCGTTGTCGCGGGGGCGCCGGACGGCCCGCGTGAACGGGCGCCGCAACCGCACGCGGGACCGGCGCAATTGTCGCCGGGCGTCGAACCCGTTTATGCTGCCCACTGGCGTCGGCAATCACGAAGATCCCTTCTTCGTCATACCCGGCCTGATCGAGCTGTCGCTACACTCGATCTATTGGTCCGACATCGACCACGTCTCGCCCCATGGGACAAACCGCATGGCGCCTTACGACGCCGTGATCAAACGAAACCTCAGGGGCGGGTTCGACCTGCTGGATGATGACGGCTATGTCGTGTCATTTCCTGCGCCGACGCCGATCCCCGAAGGCTGGGTCGACGGCAGCACAACCCGGCCATTGAAGCTGATGCAGGGCAAGGCGCGGGCGTTGATCCTACGCGATGGACTGCTGTTTCATCACTTTGACAAAGGGGCCGATGGCATCTGGCGGATCAGCCGCATCTACAATGCCAATGACAACACCCTGGATTTCAAGCGCGGCCCGGACGGTCAGTTGTACCGGATCACGACACCCGAAGGCCTTACCGTGGTCTTCGGCTACGACGGTGCGTTACGCACGTCTGCCGAACTTGTCGCACCGGACGGGCAGAGCAAGCGTGTGCTGGAATGGCGCTACGATGAACACGGCAACATGCTGGAAGCGCGCGCCATTTATGGGGAACACCACCGATTCCGCTACGACGAACGCAACCGGATCATCGGTCTGCAACGCAACGAGGTCTATGACGCGACCTATACGCTTGACGATCAGGGCCGCCGCCTGGGCAGCGACACGTCGGGCCCTTATCACGGTGACCGCGTCGCCTATGACAGCGATGCGCGCAAAACCGTGTATTTGCCCGGCGGCGATCAAGCACGCGCGCAAACCTATCATTACAACGACAACGACAACATCACCGCCGAGGAAAATGCTCTTGGCCATCTGACCCGTTTTGAGGAAGACGCAGAGGGCCTTGTCAGCGCAACCATCGACCCCCTCGGTCACCGAACACGATTTCTCTATGACGCCGACGGCAATGTGAAATCCACCCGCGATCCGCTAGACCGGATCACCTATTACGGCTGGTCCGCTGACGGGCAGATTGACCGGGTTATCGACCCGTCCGGCGCGACATGGGAATATGAATACGACGAGCGCGGAAACCTCGTGTCGGTTCGTGATCCGCTTGGACATATCACTGATCTCAAGGTATCGGACCGGGGTCTTGTCGTCGGGGAATGCCGACATGACGGGATGATCCGGACCTACAGCTACGATGATCGACACCGGCTGATTTCTGAGGTCGATTTCAACGGTGCAGAGACGACATTCATACGCGACACCTGGGGGCGCATCACCTCGACCACCGATGAGTTGGGGGCCACGATCCGCTTCGAATACGAGGATCAGCCGGGCCTCGATTTCTGGACTGCCGCGCGCGTGATCCGTGCCGATGGCGCGAGAACCGAGCTGCGCGGTCAGGCGCATGGCCGTATCGTTGAAATGAGCGACGCAGAAGGGGCCGTTACCCGCCTCGTGCACGACGCATTTGATAATTTGATCGAGATGGTCGACCCGCGCGGAGGCAGCCTACGGTTCACTTATGACGACCAACTTGCACTCAGCGAGGTTACAAACCAGGCGGGCGAGGTTTGGCATTTTGAACGGGACGCCGCGGGCCGAATCATCCGTGAGGTGGACTTCGCCGGCCTGGAACTGCGTCACGACTTTGATGACGCGGACAGGCCCATTGCGCTGCATTTCCCCGATGGACGAACCATGCGCTTTGAATGGGACGCAGCAGATCAACTGATCGCCCGCATCGGTGTCGCGCCAGACGGCACGGTCCAGGTCGAAGATCGGTTTGACTATGACAGCCGTGGCCTGATCACGCGGGCCACCGGGGCCGACGCGGTGATCGAACTGGAATATGATGCTGTGGGCAATCAGATTGCCGAGGTCCAGAACGGCCAGCGGATTGAACGCGCCTTCGATTGCTGCGGCAATGTCACCGAACGGCGCATCGGGACACATCTGACCGAATACAGCTATGGACCCTCCGGCTTTCTGACGGGGCTTTGCCTCAATGGGACGGATACGCTCACCATTGACCGTGATCCGCTGGGGCGCCCCATCGCCATGCGCGGGGCAGGGGCGTTCGAACTGTTGCAGGAGTTTGACAGCGCCGGGCAACTGATCCGCCAGCTGGCCTATGGCCCCGATGGCTTTACCCGCAGCTATGCTTGGGACCGGCGCGATACGCCTACGCACATCACCGACGATCTCTGGGGCGCTACCGAGTATCAGTCCGATGCGAACGCCCAGATCACCCAAGCGCGCCATGGCGTGCCCGCCGGGAGCGGAATGCGCCTTGCCACGCCCGTGCCCAGTGATGTGCCGGGCTTCCCGTCCGAGACCATTGAGGTCGAACGCTTCACCTATAAGCGCACGCAGGATGTCGAAGCCGCCGATATCGCACAACCACAGATGCCGCTGGACCAGCCGCTGTCGTATTGGCGCACCGCGCCGGGCGGCCGTGTGCACGAAGCCACAGGGCTGGGGGGCGAGCGCATCACCCTGTCTTACGACACCTGCGGGCGCGTGACCGAACGCCGCGTGCAACGGGACGGATTTCGGCCCCAGACCTGGACCTACCATTGGGATGTGATGGATCGGCTGGTCGCGTGCATCACGCCGGAAGGCGAGCGTTGGGACTACACTTATGACCCGTTCGGGCGGCGCATCGAGAAACGCTCGGCCAGTACGCGCACACAATTCCTCTGGGACGGCGATGTCATCGCCATTGAAGCGACGGATGGGATCGCCGCTGTCCACTGGCACTTTGAGCCGCGCAGCCACCGCCCGCTTCTTCGCGACGGCGAGACGCTTGGCCACGTCATAACCGACCACCTCGGCACCCCGCGCGAGATCGTGGATGGCTCAGGCGCTATCCTGTGGTCGGCCACCTACCGCCTCTGGGGGAAGGAAAGGGGTCAATGGGGTGATCCCACCCTTTGCCCGATCCGCTTCCCCGGCCAATGGCATGACGCGGAAAGCGGGCTTCACTACAACCGCTTCCGGTATTATGACCCGAATGTCGGGCAGTATCTGTCCATAGATCCACTCGGTGCGTCCGCCGGCACGCGCGCGCATGGCTACGTCAGCAATCCGCTACACTGGATTGATCCGCTAGGGCTGCAAAGAAATTTTCCAGCCTCGATGCCACCGCGCGCTGGCTTCGAAAGACATCACATCATTCCCTTTCACCTCCGAACCAGGCCCCTTTTGCGAAGTGTAGGCTTCGACATCGATTCGCAGCTTAACCTAATGTACTTGCCCAGAACCTGTGCATCGGTATCTGGTGGCGGCGCGTTGGCGCCGAGAACCGCGGCACAACACAGAGGCTTCAACGGCCACAGTGCATATAATGCCTACATGGACGCTCAATTGAGACAACTGGATCAGCGCACATCTAACATGAGCACCACGTGCAAAAGGCTTGCTGTTCGATCCTTTGTCCTTGCCCATCGCACCATGCTGCAAACAGGAGCTATTCAAATTGCAAATTGTCGCTGAGGGTCTCCTCCGCGGATTATGCCCTTCGCAAAGGAACAAGACCGAAGCCATGCAATATTACAGCCTGATCGAAAGCCCAAACCTCAGACCCGTCGATAACCTCTATAGCGAAGACCTCGACGCTTACTACGACGCGCGCAACACCGGTGATATCTACCGTGGACCTTACATTGCCGACGACGTGGACCCCAAAAAACTGGCGTTGCGTGACTGGATACCTAATGCCGACGAAATGCTTATGACGGACCGCTTTGTCACAGCGATGCAATCCTATGCCATGCAGCAGCCAGATTTTGTCGAGGTCCTTGTGACCCGCAACGGCAAAGACCTTGCCCGGCTGATGCCCAATTCGACCAAGGCGTTCCATGCCGCGCGGTTTCCGAAGCTTGACGTGATTGACGCCGACAAAACGCCGATGCATTTCTGGCCCCGGTTCAAGAAATTCAAATTCATGGACTACGTCATCACCCGACCCATGCCCGACAACGTTCATATCGGCATTGACCAGCGCCAACCAGGCGTGGTGCTGTGCACAGAAGACTTTAAATCCTGGGCCGAACGCGACCGCTTGATGGTCGGCTTCACTCCGGTCCCATGCGCGATCTGAATTGGCAGTCCCATGTCCGAAAGTGAAGCCCTCGACAGATTTGGCACCCTCATCGCGCACGTGCGCGACGCAGCGCTTGGGGATATCCTGCAAGACCATGCGCAGGACGGATCAAACGTCAGCGGCTTAGGCAGCCTGCTGCGCCAGAACGACCTCTCGCCAGAGCTTTTGACCGGTATTGTCGATCATACTGTGTTCAACCTCTTGGTTGCGATCCAAGACGCAGAGTTCGAACACGGGCTCGTTGTTGAAGTCAAACTGGACGACCAAAACCATGAGATCGCGGGTCTCTCAGACGGCCTCGCGGGCGAGCTTTTCGGCGAGCGTGGCTGGATCGCGTCCAAATCCCGATACCCGACATCGCCCTATGACTAGGTCCCAGGCCGCTACCAATCCGAACACTGCAAAGTATTACAGCCTCATCGAAGGCCCAAGCCTCAAACCAATCGACACCATCTACGCCGAAGACCTTGATGCGTACTACGAGGCCGAAAGCCGAGGTGATATCTATCTGGGGCCCTACATTGCTGACGACGTGGATCCAACTGAATTGGCACTTCGTGACTGGATCCCGAACGCTGACACCACGCTGGTCACAGATCGGTTCGTTGCAGCCATGCGACTATACCCCATGCGGCAGCCTGATTTCGTCAAGGTCCGCGTCATCCGCAATGGGCAGGACGTCGCTCCCGCGATGCCGGGTGGCACTCGGGCATTCTATGCCGCGCGGTTTCCGAAGCTCGACGCCATAGATGACGAGAAAACTCCCATGCACTTGTGGCCGCGTTTCAAGAAATTCAAACTCATGGACTACGTCATAACCCGACCCATGCCGGACGACGTCCATATCGGCATTGATGAACGCAAACCTAGGGTTGTGCTGTGTACGGAAGAATTCAAGAGTTGGGCTGAACGCGACAGCCTGAATGTGGACTTCACTCCGGTACCATGTGTGATCTGAGTTGGTACGCTTTTATCCAAAACGCAATGTTGTCACGTAAAGTGGGACATTCATGCTGGGCTGCGATGGCCTCGCTTTTGACGTGCCGAACAAATGCTTCGGTGGGTTTATCGCAACGCCGTTTAGCGGACGGTCCAGGTTTAACCCCGTGGATCATCTTCAGTTATGGAATGCCTAGCTACGCCAAAACCGATGTTGGCTTTTAGACGTCCAACATTGTCGAAGCTCGGTAAGCAACTAAAAAATCATGATTTTTGGCCAAACGCCATACCGACGGCGGCAGCATAGTGGCGGAGAGACAGGGATTCGAACCCTGGGTGGGCTTGCACCCACAACGGTTTTCGAGACCGCCCCGTTCGACCACTCCGGCACCTCTCCGCGGGGGTCTGGTGCGCCCAATTAGAGGGAAGCGCGCGCACGCGCAAGGCAGTTTTTGTGCGATCAGGCCCACACGGGAAATTTGATGGACGCGCACGCAAAAAGCCATAACCTGTTAGCAAGACCGAGACGCTCGAGCAGACCGATAGGAGATGATGACCATGCGCGCGCTAAGAGCGGGATTTACCGCACTCGTCCTGACGATGGCCATGCCGATGATGGCCTGGGCAGCTGACCGGGCTAAGCTGCAGGACTTCCTGGAAGTGACAGGCTTTGATGTGGCCCTTGAAAGCATCCGGCTGTCGGCGGAATCCGCACCGCAGATGCTGGGTATGCAGGCCGAGGATTTCGGCTCGGAATGGACGCGGCTGACAACAGATGTGTTCAAAACCGAGACAATGCATGACATGGCGCTCGACATCCTCGAAAAGACGCTCGACGACGACATGCTGACCCATGCGGCCGACTTCTACGCATCCGACTTGGGGCAGCGCCTGGTGGAGGCGGAAAATGCCAGCCACATGAAAGACGACGACACTCTCAAGGACGAAAGCGGTGAGGCCATCGTGGCGGGCCTTGAGCGGCTTGACAGCCCGCGCCTTCAATATCTCAAACGCATGAACGAAGCATCGGACACAGCCGGGGTCAGCGTGCGGGCGATCCAGGAAATCCAGGTGCGGTTCCTTCTGGCTGCGGCCGGTGCGGGCGTGATCGAGTTGCAACTCGAAGAACCCGATCTGCGCGAATTGCTGTCCAGTGACACAGATGTGTTGAAGGAGGAGATTGCCGCCAGTGCGCTGACCGGTGCGGCCTACACATACCAATCGTTTTCGGACGAAGAAGTGCTCGCATACACCGAAGCGTTGGAGCATCCCAAGATGCGCAACGTTTATGATCTGATGAACGCCGTGCAATACGAGGTCATGGCCAACCGGTTCGAAGCGCTTGCGCGGGCGATGCAGTCGCTGCAGCCCAGCCAGGAACTGTAAATGCGCCTTGCTGCTCTGACCCTCTCATTCGGACTATTGGCCCAATCAGCGCTCGCGGATGTTGACCGGTTGATTGACGCCATGGGCGTGCCGCAGCTGATCGAGGCGTTTGTGGCCGAGGGGCGCGATGCGGGTGCGTCAATCGACGAGGCATTTCTGAACGGGCAGGGCGGTGCAGTCTGGGCGGAAACCGTATCGCGCCTGTACGACCCGCAACGCATGGAAACCGAACTGAGGTTTGTGATGGCCGAAGAACTGGATCCGGCCGTCGCCGAACAGGCGCTACTGTTCTTTGACAGTGCGTTGGGCGAACGCATCATCACGCTTGAAGTCGAAGCACGGCGCGCGTTCATGGACGACAGTGTGGAAGAAGCCGCCAAATCCGCGCAATCGGCATCGGGGGATGCTGTCACCGACTACCTGCTGACTCGCAACCTGATTGAACGGAATACAGATGTGGCCGTGGCGGCGCAGGCGGCATTTCTGGATGGCATGGCGGATGTATCGGGTGTGCAGGGTTCTGCACCTGATCTGGAGCGTCTGCGTGCCCGTGTCCTGATTGACACCGAAAGCTGGCTGCGCGGTTACAACGCGTTGGTGCAATCGGCACTCAGCGAGGACGACATCGCGGTCTACACGGCATTCTGGGAGACCGAGGTCGGCGCGAAGGTTGATGACGCGCTGTTTCTGGCTTTTGGGCAGAGCTATACCACGCTGTCATACGCGCTTGGGCAGGCGGCGGGCCGTCTCTTGCCGCAAAACGAGTTGTGACATGGGTCATCTCTTGCCCAACGCGTAGTTAGCCGTTGACATCCTTCGGCCCTTCCACCAAAACGCCCGCACACACGCCGCTGGAGTCTCTCCGGCGGTGCTTTATTTCTAAATGACGCTCCATGCAGGGCGCGCTGTTCGAGGCGGCATATGCCACAATACCAGGCAACTGGGGCCACAGAACGCGGCAGACAAGGGAAGAACGCAATGTTCGCGGTTATGAAAACCGGCGGCAAGCAGTACAAAGTTCAATCGGGCGACACGCTCCGCGTTGAAAAGCTGGCCGCAAATGCAGGTGACAAGGTTCAATTCAACGAAGTGCTGATGGTCGGTGGTGACAGCCCCGTCGTTGGCTCGCCCGTTGTTGCAGGCGCAGGCGTGCAGGCCGAAGTCATCGAACAGATCAAGGGCCCCAAGACGATCAACTTCGTCAAGCGTCGTCGTAAGCACTCGTCGAAGCGCACGAAGGGTCACCGTCAGCATCTGACGCTGGTCAAGATCACCGACATCCTCGCCTCGGGCGCGGACAAGTCGGGCGTGATGGCGGCCGAGAATGGCGCAGGTTTTGGCATTGCCGCCGCACCTGCTGCCGCAAAGGCCGAGAAGAAAGCCGAGGCACCCAAAGCCGAAGCCAAGGCAGAGCCGAAGAAAGAAGCCAAGAAAGCCGCCCCCAAAGCGGACGCAGCTGGCGACGATCTGAAGCAACTGTCCGGTGTGGGCCCCGCGCTTGAGAAGAAACTGCACGACGCGGGTGTGACCACGTTCGCGCAGATTGCAGCATGGACCGAAGAGGACGTTGCTGCTATGGACGAGAAACTGTCGTTCAAAGGCCGGATCGAGCGCGAAGGCTGGATCGACCAGGCCAAAGAACTGGCCAAAGGCTAAGGAGAGAGACGCATGGCACATAAAAAAGCAGGCGGTTCATCCCGTAACGGTCGCGACTCCGCGGGCCGCCGTCTTGGCGTGAAGCTCTATGGTGGCCAGGCGGCCATCCCCGGCAACATCATTGTCCGTCAGCGCGGCACCAAATTCTGGCCGGGCCAGGGTGTTGGCATGGGCAAGGACCACACGATCTTTGCGACCGAAGAAGGTTCGGTCACATTCCACAAGGGTCTGAAAGGTCGTACATTTATTTCGGTGCTTCCGGTCGCGGAGGCTGCTGAATAAGCCGAACCAAAACGGGTTTTTCGAAATTCAGGGGGATCGGCGGAAACGTCGGTCCCTTTCTTCGTTTCCGCCCCCCGCAACCAGCGAGGACGGTCCAATGACAGACCATATCACAACCGAACGCCTGACCCTGCGCCGCCCCGAGATGGCCGATGCGGCGGCGATCGCGTCGCTTGTGGGTGATCTGGACGTCTCGCGCTGGCTGACACGCGCGCCGCACCCTTACGGCTTGTCCGATGCGTATGAGTTTATCTCGGCCGTGCAGAACGGGAACGGCAACACCTTTGTCATCTGTGTCGGCACACAACTGGTCGGTTGTATCGGCACCGAGGGACAGTTGGGATATTGGCTGGGCAAAAACCACTGGGGCCGCGGTTATGCGTCCGAGGCCTGCCGTGCCATGATCGACCGCCACTTTGCGCAGGGCCATGACGAGGTGCAGAGCGGATACTTCGTCGAAAACGGACGGTCGCGGCATGTGCTGGAAAAGCTGGGTTTCGTGCGGACCTCGCAGGAACAAGCGCGGTGTCCCGCAACCGGTGACTGCCACGTGTTGCAAAAGATGGTTCTCACCAAATCGGCATGGGAGGCACCGGGATGACCACCGCATCCAAACCCGTTCTGCGCGGCCCCCGCGTTCTTCTACGTGGCACGCAACCGACCGACGTCGACGCCCGCTTCGCCCTGGGCAACACGCCGGACATCATCAAGATGTTCGGCGGCGACCCCAGCCAGGTGCGTGACATCACGCGCGAGGCGGCGGAGGCCTGGGTGCAGGCCCAAGAGGCGGAGCCCTATGGTTGGATCATTGAAGCGTCCGGCGCGCTGCTGGGCTCGGTGCGTTTGCACACGGTCAACCATGCCGACAAGCGCGCGCAGATTGCCATCGGGATCTTGGATCCGAACGCTCTGGGTAAAGGGTTCGGGACCGAGGCGATGCAGGTGCTCGCCACTCATGCCTTTGACCAGATGGGGTTGCACCGCCTCGGCTGCCGGGTGCTCGAATTCAACGCGCGTGCGACGGCGGCCTATGAAAAGGTGGGCTTCAAGGTCGAGGGCCGCGAGCGCGAGGCGGCTCTAATTGGCACAGACTGGCACGATGATCTGATCATGGGCCTGCTCGACCGCGATCTGGTGCGGCTCACATGAGCGTTGCAGCCGCATCTTTCGCTGTGTTTGCGGCCAGCCAAGTGGGCACACCCGGTCCTGCCAACATGGCGCTGCTGGCGACCGGTGCCCGCTACGGGTTCCAGGCGGCGCTGCCCTTTGTGGCGGGCGTTGCTGTGGGCAAGCAGTTCATCATCTGGCCCGTGGGCTTTGGCCTGATGGAGCTTGCCGACCGCGCGCCGTGGGTGTTCGAAACCCTTAAATGGGTCTCTGCCGCCTATATCATCTGGCTGGCGTGGAAAGTGTCGCAACTGCGGCTCGGACCCTCCAATCATGCACCGAAAGCGCCGGGCTTTCTTGCCGGGCTGATCGTGCACCCGTTGAACCCCAAGGCATGGGCGATGATCATCGCGGGCTTCACGGGCTTTGTCGCCCCTGGCACGGACGCCGTATACGCCACGGCAACCATTGGCGGGATACTGCTGGCCACACAGCTGGTTTTGCACCCGCTTTGGACACTTGCGGGTGATCGCATTGCGCGCACCCTCGCAGGGACGCCGGCGGAACCTTATCTGATGTACAGCCTTGCGGCGCTGACCGTCGCATCGGTCCTGTTTGTTTTGTTCGGAGGAGGAACATGACAATGGAGATGGAGACTATCGTGACCCAGGATGTGATCGAGACCGAGCGCTTTGTGCTGCGGCCTTTGCGCAAATCCGACATGGGTCTGATCGAGATGTACACGAGCGACAAGCGCGTCGCGTATATGACAGCATCCATCCCGCACCCTGTTCCTCCAGGGTCGACCGAAGCTTTCGTTACGCGGGCGATGGCCGGTGAACGCGACGAAGATGTCTGGGCCATGGACGGTCACAAATCCGGCGGGGCCGAGGTCATGGGCCTCATTTCCCTGACACGGATGGACCGCAACCAGTCGGAAGTCGGCTATTGGGTCGCACCGCCATTCTGGAACACAGGCCTCGCCTCTGACGCCGTGCAGGCGCTGGTTGAAGCAAACCCGATGGCACACGCCACGATGTTTGCAAGCGTGTTTCAGGACAATCCCGCTTCGGCCCGCGTGCTGACCCATTGCGGGTTCGAATATCTGGGCGACGCCGAAAGTTTTTCGGTGGCACGCGATGCGACGGTGCCAACCTGGACCTACAGTCGCAAACTCTAAGTCGTCGTATATCCTTCCTCTTGCGAAAAATATCGCGGGGGTCCGGGGGCTGGCCCCCGGTTCCGCGCCCAATCCCCGTTCCAATCCGTTCAAAACTGGACTAAGCCCACCCCATGAAATTTCTTGATCTGGCCAAGGTCTACATCCGCTCGGGTGCAGGCGGAAACGGGTGCATCTCGTTCCGGCGCGAAAAATACATCGAATATGGTGGCCCTGACGGCGGTGACGGCGGCGGCGGCGGCTCTGTCATTGCCGAGGCTGTGGACGGCCTTAACACGCTGATCGACTTTCGCTATCAGCAGCACTTCTTTGCCAAGAACGGCCAGCCCGGCATGGGGCGGCAGCGGACGGGCAAGGACGGCGACGACATTGTGCTGCGTGTCCCCGCGGGGACAGAAATCCTTGATGAGGATCAGGAAACGGTGATCGCCGATCTGGTGAATGTGGGTGATACGGTGGAGCTAGCGCGCGGTGGCAACGGCGGCTGGGGCAATCTGCACTTCAAATCCGCCACGAACCAGGCGCCACGCCGCGCCAATCCGGGGCAAGAGGGGGTCGAGCGCACGCTCTGGCTGCGCCTCAAGCTGATTGCGGATGTGGGCCTCTTGGGGCTGCCCAATGCAGGCAAATCCACGTTCCTCGCCACCACATCGAATGCGCGGCCAAAGATCGCCGACTATCCCTTCACCACGCTGCACCCGAACCTCGGTGTCGTGGGCGTCGACAACACCGAATTCGTCGTGGCCGACATCCCCGGCCTGATCGAAGGCGCGTCAGAGGGGCGGGGCCTGGGTGATTTGTTCCTGGGCCATGTCGAACGGTGCGCGGTCTTGCTGCACCTGGTCGACGGGACATCCGAAACGGTCGCAGACGATTACGCGACCATTATCGGTGAGCTTGAAGCCTATGGCGGGGATCTGGCCGATAAACCTCGCGTCACTGTCCTGAACAAGATTGATGCCCTGAACGAAGACCAACGGGATGAAGCGCGCCATGCTTTGGAACAGGCATCAGGCGGTCCCGTCATGCTCATGTCCAGCGTCGCCCGCGAAGGTGTTACAGACGTGCTGCGCGCACTGCGCAACCAGATCGACGACGACAGGCTGCGCCATAAACCCGCCGAAGAGGCAGAACCATGGCGTCCCTGACCACAGCCCGACGGCTGGTGGTCAAGATCGGTTCGGCTCTATTGGTCGACCGGACCACAGGCGCGCTGCGCACGGACTGGCTTGCCGCCCTCGCGCGGGATGTCGCCTGGCTCAAGGGGCAGGGAGTTCAGGTCGTACTTGTCTCCTCCGGCTCGATTGCGCTGGGACGTGGTGTGCTGAGCCTGCCGGCGACCGATCTAGCTCTGGAACAATCCCAGGCTGCAGCAGCCGTGGGCCAAATCCGGCTTGCGCGCGCGTATGAAGAGGCGCTCGCTCCGCACGCCATCACGACCGCCCAAGTCCTGATGACGCTGGAAGACAGCCACGATCGGCGGCGTTACCTCAATTCGCGCGCCACGTTGGAACAGCTGGTCGGGCTTGGTGTTGTGCCCATCGTCAACGAAAACGACACCATTGCTACGGATGAAATCCGCTTTGGGGACAATGACCGCCTCGCGGCACAGATCGCCGCAACCATCGGTGCGGACACATTGGTGCTTTTGTCTGATGTGGATGGCTTTTACTCCGCAAACCCGACCGCCGATCCGACCGCGCAACGCTACGCCGTGATTGAACAAATCACGCCCGAAATCGAGGCACAGGCTGGGGACGCCGGATCTGGTCTGTCCAAGGGTGGCATGAAAACCAAGCTGATGGCGGCCAAGACGGCAACTGCAGCGGGATGCCGCATGGCGATTTGCCACGGCGCCGCGCTGCGCCCGCTGACCGCTCTGGAAAATGGCGCCAACGCCACATGGTTCACCGCAACGCTCGACCCGCAAGCCGCGCGCAAGCGGTGGATCGCGGCGATGAAACCACTGGGGTCTGTCACGCTCGATGCCGGTGCGGCGCGGGCATTATCCAATGGAAACAGTCTCTTGCCTGCCGGTGTTCATGCGGTTATCGGCGCGTTCGGGCGCGGCGACCCGGTGTCGATCTCCGGACCGGACGGACGGCAATTGGGCTTGGGTCTCAGCCGCTATACCGCCGACGAGGCACAGAAGATCAAGGGACACCAAAGCGCCGAAATCGAAGCACTGCTGGGCTATCCAGGTCGCGCTGCCTTGATCCACAGGGACGACATGGCACTGTGATCTTCATCTGACTATAAATACGACCGCCAGAGGCACGAAACTTTCTGGCGCATCGCCTGCAAAGGACCTCACACATGAAAGACTTCGCTGACATCCCCACGCTCATGGCCGATATTGGCGCGCGTGCCAGGGCCGCTGCCGCGACGCTCGC
Organism: Tateyamaria sp. syn59; assembly: GCF_007995245.1. Classification (GTDB taxonomy): domain Bacteria; phylum Pseudomonadota; class Alphaproteobacteria; order Rhodobacterales; family Rhodobacteraceae; genus Tateyamaria. The sequence goes on along the minus strand of NZ_VCBA01000001.1, from coordinate 634,393 downwards.
TTTCGCAAGCGCGGAACGCAAGCATGCTGCGTTGATTGCAGCCGCGGATCATGTCTGGAACAGTCGCGATGCGATCCTGGTCGCCAACGAAAAGGATATGGCGTTCGGGCGTGAAAAGGGCCTGACAGATGCCATGATGGACCGGCTGCGGCTGGACGAAGACCGCATTCGGGGCATCGTGGACGGGTTGCGCGCCGTTGCGGAACAGACCGATCCGGTGGGCGAGGTGATGGCCGAGTGGACGCAGCCGACAGGTCTGAGCATTCAGCGCGTCCGCACGCCGCTGGGCGTCGTCGGTGTCATTTATGAAAGCCGTCCCAACGTGACGGCCGACGCCGGTGCGCTGTGTCTCAAGGCGGGCAACGCCGTGATCCTGCGCGGCGGGAGCGAGAGTTTTCACTCCTCTGCTGCTATTCATGCCGCGTTACAAGCCGGCTTGCGCGATGCGAACCTGCCCGAAGACGCGATCCAGAGGGTTCCCACCCGTGATCGCGCGGCGGTCAGCGAGATGCTGACAATGACCGACACCATCGACGTGATCGTACCGCGCGGCGGCAAGGGGCTGGTGGGTCTGGTGCAGCGCGAGGCACGCGTGCCCGTGTTCGCCCACCTGGAAGGGATCGTACACATCTATGTCGACAAGGCGGCGGACCCCGAAAAGGTGCTGAAGGTCGTTCTGAACGCCAAGACGCGCCGCACCGGCATCTGTGGCGCCGCCGAATGCCTGCTGATCCACGCTGATATTGCAAACACCATCGGACAAGGTGTGGTGCGGGCTTTGATGGATGCCGGAGTGCGCGTGCATGCCGATATCGGTTTACAGACCATTGACGGCGTGTTGGCCGCATCTGAGGCCGATTGGGGCAAGGAATACCTCGACATGGACATCGCGGCTAGGATCGTTCCGGATATTGACGCCGCCATCGCGCACATTCGCACCTACGGGTCGAACCACACGGATTGTATCCTGACCGAAGATGAAGGGGCCGTTGCTCAGTTCTTTGAACAATTGGACAGCGCCATCCTGATGCACAACGCCTCCACCCAGTTTGCCGATGGCGGCGAGTTTGGGATGGGCGCCGAAATCGGGATTGCGACGGGCAAGATGCACGCTCGCGGTCCGGTCGGGGCGGCGCAACTGACCAGCTTCAAGTATCTGGTGCGTGGTGACGGGACTGTCAGGTCCTGATCATCAGAACCGGATCGACAGCTTTTCGGGCGTCACTTCCGTCTCCAAACTGCGGCCTGCGTCCTGCGCCACTTCGTGCAGCAGGGCAAATTGAACATGGGCGGGCGCGAGTTCATCGACGTCCTGCCCCTTCAGCAGGCCCCAAAGGCCCGCATCCACGCTCTGTTTGGGCGAATGGCCAGTGATGTCCCATACCCCGTTGGAACAGGCAATCTCGATCCGACCGCCATAGGGCAGGCTGGTTTCGAGGCACTGCACCGCAAGGAACGCCATACGCACCCCCCATCGGGGCTGCGGATCCAGCGGGCCATAGACCACTTTCAGTCGCTCGCCGCGCATGCTGTCGGCAAGGATCGACACCACCTCGGCCCGGCCAAGGGACTGATCGCTGGCGGCACCATAGGCGATGCGGAAGAAACGGATGCGCGCGCTGGCGTTTCCGACGCTTTCCGAGATCAGATCAAGTTCCGGCCCCTCACGCGCATCGGACATACCCAACAGTTCGAGCCCATTGTTGATCGCTCCGATCGGCGATATGAGGTCATGGCAGATCCTGCTGCCAATCAATGCCGCAAGGTTGATGTTACTTTGGCCCATCAGCGGCCCCCCAGTTAAGAATTTGGTAAGGCCACATCATGGAAGATCTAAACGCCATTCTGGCCCCCGGTATGTTGGTGCGTCATCCCCAGTATGAGGACTGGGGGATCGGACAGGTTCAAAGCAACGTCGCCGCCAAGGTCACCGTGAATTTTCCCAATGAGGGCAAGGTGGTGATCGACGGGACGCGGGTTGCGTTGATCCCAGTGTTTGATGCCTGAACATCCTTTCCGAATTGTTAACGCGTTGCAACCTGTGGTCGCATCTGCATCCCAGCGGCTACCAAAATTCAAATGATCCCGCTACACCGCCCGCGATGACCCTGACCCACGTGCCTGAATTCCGCGTCTCGCTTGTGGACACTGCTGCCGAACTGCAAGCCGCGCAGCGGTTGCGATATGATGTGTTCGTGCGCGAATTGGGCGGGGGTGGGCCTCTGGTTGATCACGCAGCGGGGCTGGAGCGGGACCGGTTTGACCCGTTCTTTGACCACCTGATCCTGCACGACGATGCCGCAGGGCAGGTGGTGGCCGTCTACAGGATGCTGCGCGCCACGCAGGCTGAGGCGGCGGGCCAGTTCTATTCCGAGGATGAGTATGATCTGACACCCTTGCGCGCCACGGGACGGCGCCTGCTGGAATTGGGCCGGTCTTGCGTGCATCCAGCCTATCGGGGCGGGCCAGCGATGTATCATCTGTGGAACGGCCTCGCGGCATATGTGGCGGAGCACCGGATCGACATCATGTTCGGCGTGGCGTCCTTCCACGGCACGGATGTGCAGCGCCTCGCGCAGCCCCTGTCGCTGCTGCACCACCGCCATCTGGCGCCGCAAGAGCTGCGGGTGCAGGCCCGCGCGCCCCATGCCGTGTCGATGGATCTGCTGCCCGAAAACGAGATCGACCGGCGCGCTGCGATGGTCGAAGTGCCTGCGTTGATCAAGGCCTATCTGCGGCTCGGCGGCATGGTTGGCGAAGGCGCATATGTGGATCATGGGTTCAACACAACCGACGTTTGCCTGGTCATGGACACGGCCGCCATGTCCGAACGGCAAAAGCGTATTTATGGTGCACAATCATGAGCATGACATGGGATGGTGCGCCGCCGCCCGAGCATGTGGCGCGTGGGTTGCGTGCCACGCTGCGCATCGTCTGGCGCGGCCTTGGGATCATCCTGATCATTCTGACCGGTCTTGCCCTGTTGCTGCCGCTGCGACTGATCGAAGGCCCCCTGTTCGGGCTCCGCCGCCCGTGGACACCGTGGATCACGCAGATCGTTTGCCGTACGTCGCTGCGTTGGCTTGGGCTGGCCTATCGCAGGACGGGCAAACCGATGACGGGGCAGGGTGCTATTGTGGCTAACCATTCGTCATGGCTGGATATTTTTGCGCTGAACGCGGCGGACAGGATCTATTTCGTGTCGAAGTCGGAGGTGGCGGGCTGGCCCGGGATCGGCGCGCTGGCGCGCGCCACAGGCACCTTGTTCATTGCACGGGATCGACGAGCAGCCAAGGTTCAGACCGCGCTGTTCGAAGAACGGCTTCTGGCCGGTCAGCGCCTGCTGTTTTTTCCTGAAGGAACCAGCACCGACGGGCTGCGCGTGCTGCCGTTCAAGACGACGCTCTTTGCCTCCTTTTTTGCGGATGCTCTGCGCCCGCGCATGTCGGTCCAGCCGGTTACTGTGGTTTATCATGCCCCCAAGGGGCGCGACCCGCGGACCTATGGCTGGTGGGGGGAAATGGAGTTTGGCACGCATCTGCTGGCGACGCTTGCCTTGCCGCGGCATGGTCATGTCGAGGTTATCTATCACCCGGCGATTGCGGTCTCGGACGTGGCGGATCGCAAGGCGCTGGCGGCTGCGGCAGAGGTGGTTGTACGCGGCAGTCATAGCCTTGCTGCGGATGAAGGGCGGGTTAACAGCAATTCAGAAATTTAACCATCTGTTGCATCGCGCGGCATGTCGGCGCGCGCTGCACAGTGTGCACCATGCGTGCGCCCCTTGTGCACATCCCGTGCACCGGTTGTGCACCGGTTGTGCACCGGACTATGTGTCTGATGGACCTTACCCACAAGATATAGAGTTGGCCGATCCAAAGGCCGCGCTGGCGCGCGACGATATTTTTCCAGGGCTCTGCCCCGTCCTGCGGATTTCCCGAAGTATTTGCGGCCAGAAGAAATGGTATTGCGGCCGGTGGGGCATTTGGGACTTGTCAATCGGGGGCGGCTGCCGTAAGGCGCGCGCATCAATCCGCAGTTCGGGGCGGGCAGATGGGGGAGACATCCCCAGATGTCCACCGGTTGACGCATCCGCGTTGATACCCTGGGCAAGGCGAAAACCGGAAAAAGGATAAAGCACATGGCTCTTCCCGAGTTCACCATGCGCCAGCTGCTGGAAGCTGGCGTTCACTTTGGTCACCAGACACAGCGTTGGAATCCGCGCATGTCGCCGTTCATCTACGGCTCTCGCAATGGTATCCACATCATGGACCTAACACAGACCGTTCCGATGCTGGATCAGGCGCTACAGGCGATCCGCGACACCGTCGCCAAGGGCGGCCGCGTCCTGTTTGTGGGCACGAAACGTCAAGCGTCCGGCCCCGTGGCGGAAGCTGCTGAGAAATGCGCGCAATACTACATGAACCACCGCTGGCTGGGTGGCACGCTGACCAACTGGCAGACCGTGTCGCAGTCGATCAACCGTCTGAAGTCCATCGACGAGCAAGCCGAGACGGGCTTTGAAGGTCTGACGAAGAAAGAGCGTCTGGGCATGGAGCGTGACCAGGGCAAGCTGCAGGCTTCGCTTGGCGGTATCCGTGAGATGGGCGGCCGTCCCGACCTGCTGTTCGTCATCGACGTCAAGAAAGAAGCGCTGGCCGTGGCCGAAGCCAACAAGCTTGGCATCCCGGTTGTCGCTGTCGTGGACACCAATTGCTCGCCCGATGGTGTGGACTACATCATCCCCGGCAACGACGACGCGGCCCGTGCCATCGCGCTTTATTGCGATCTGGCTTCGCGCGCAGCGTTGGACGGCATGAGTGCCCAACTGGGTGCCGCTGGCGTTGACCTGGGTGCGATGGAAGAGGCCCCGGTCGAAGAAGCTGTCGCCGAAGAGGCGCCTGCCGAGGAAGCCGCAGCAGAAGCACCTGCCGAGAGCTGAAGCGTCACGGAACTGACATATGCGGCAGGCTAATCCCTGCCGCAGCACACACCTACTTGAGGAGAGCCGAGAGATGGCAATCACAGCAGCATTGGTGAAAGAACTGCGCGACAGCACCGGCGCAGGCATGATGGACGCGAAAAAAGCGCTTACAGAAACCGATGGCGACATGGAAGCCGCCGTGGACTGGCTGCGCACCAAGGGTTTGGCGAAGGCCGCCAAAAAGTCGGGCCGCACGGCTGCCGAAGGTCTGGTGGCTGTCGTCGTGGACGGTGGTACGGGCGTGGCCGTCGAGGTGAACTCGGAAACCGACTTTGTCGGCAAGAACGCCGAGTTCCAGGAAATGGTATCGGGCATCGCAACCGCCGCTCTGGGCGTTGATGATGTGGACGCGCTGGTCGCTGCCGACATGGGTGGCAAGACCGTGGCCGACGTCGTGACCGACAAGATCGCGACCATTGGTGAGAACATGTCCGTGCGTCGCATGGCGAAAATCTCGGGCGGCACGGTTGTGTCTTATGTCCACAACGCCGCGACGGCCGGTATGGGCAAGATCGGCGTTCTGGTGGCCATGGATGGTGGTGACGAGGCGTTTGGCAAGCAGGTTGCGATGCACATCGCCGCTGTGAACCCAGCTGCCCTGTCCGAGGCCGACATGGACCCCGCCGTGGTCGAGAAGGAAAAGCAGGTCCAGATGGACATCGCCCGCGAGAGCGGCAAGCCAGAGCAGGTCATCGAGAAGATGATTGTGGGCCGCATGAAGAAGTTCGTGGCCGAGGCGACGCTGCTGAACCAGTCCTTCGTGGTGAATCCTGACATGACGGTCGAAGCCGCAGCCACCGAGGCTGGTGCCACCATCACTGGCTTTGCCCGTCTGGAAGTGGGTGAAGGCATCGAGGTCGAAAAGGAAGATTTTGCAGCCGAGGTGGCCAAGGCCGCTCAAGGTTAAGCTTCTCCTTGCATTGAGTTCGAAACGGCGCGTCCATGAGGGCGCGCCGTTTTGCTTTGGAGGGCTGCGATGTTTCTGGATGTGGGCGATGGACACCGCCTGTGGTTTGAGCAGGTGGGGCAGGGCGTGGATGCGCTGGTGCTGCATGGCGGTCCGGGGTCAGGGTGCAGGCCGGGGCATTATGATCTGTTTGACCTCGGCTGCTACCGGGTGACCTTGCTGGACCAGCGGGGCTGTGGCCGGTCGCGGCCGCTGGCGTCCGAAACGCTGGCCGCGTTGGATGCGAATACGACGGCCCATCTGATTGCGGATATCGAAGCGTTGCGCGCGCATCTGGGTGTTGAGGCGTGGGTGCTGTTTGGCGGGTCGTGGGGGACGACGCTGGCGATGGCATATGCTCAAGCGCATCCTAACCGCGTGCGCGCGATGGTACTGGCGGGCGTGGCCACGACGGCGGCACGCGATCTGCAGTGGCTGTACGGCGACGTGGGCGCAATGTTTCCCGAAGCCTATGCGGCGTTTTGCGGGCATGTACCTGAGGTCTCAGATGAGGCGGCGGCGACGCCCCGGCGCATAGCGGCCTACGCGAAGCGGTTGCGGGATCCGGGCCGGGCACAGGCGGCGGCGGACGCGTGGTGCCAGTGGGAAACGGCGATCTTTGGGGGAGATATTCGGGATCCCGCGTCGCGCTATGCCGAGCCGGGCTTTCGCCTGGGGTTTGCGCGGATCGTGGCGCATTATTTTGCGCATCAGGCTTGGTTAGGCGAAGACGCGCTGCGCAGGAATGTCGCGGCCATGGCCCATATTCCGTGCACCATGATCCACAGCCGGTTCGATCCGTCGTGTCCGTTGCGAACCGCATGGGCGTTAGCACAAGACTGGCCCGCGTCCCGGTTGCAGATACTGGGCGGGACGGCGCATTCGGCGCTGGATGCAGATATGTCTACCACCATCCGGACGGCGACGGATGCAATCATAGCCTGAGAAAAAGGAAGGGTGGGCGGGATCGCGTTTGGGGTCGCAATCCCGCCCTTTTGTCTGCGTCCTTGGCCACGGGGATGAGACTCGTGGACGCAACAAATCCGGCCCACCTGCGGATCAATACACAGGTGAACCGGCTCCGGTTAGACCGGTCGACGCGAAGAGCCTTCGAAATGGCGAAGGGTCCGCCCCGCTGTTCCCTGGCTAAAGCCACCACTCACGGAACACGCATACAATGCCAAATTTACCGGGGATTAGCAAAGTGGGGGATTCCTTACCTAACGGTCAAAAATTACGAATGACGCAAGGTTACCGGTATTATTGTTTCATATAGGGGACTGCGGGCTATACGGACCCGGAGCCGAACCTCTTAATTTCTAAAGCAAAAAGTGGCTTTCCAAACTCTGCCATTCACTATTGATTTCAAGTGTTTCACGGTCAAACATGAGAAGATTTCCGCCACCTCCCGGGCCCTGATCATAGGTCCGTGTGATGGGATATCCTTTGATCGCACAAAAAAGCAGCGTTCCGACCGCACCGTGTCCGACAATCAACACATCTCCGGCGGGTGCGTCCCGCAAAACCCCTTTAACACTGCGGAGAATCCTTGTTTGCGCGTCAACGGCGCGTTCCCAGCCACGGACAGATTCCTCGGGCTTGCCAAAGAAGATGTCGGCGGTTTTCTCGAACTCCGCAGAGGGCAAATAGCCGGTTGAGCTGCGATCATTCTCGTAGCTGTCCGGCGCAATCTGGACACTCAGGTCGAGCGCGGCGGCAATCGGCTCTGCCGCGTCACAGGCTTTGCGTTCGGGGCTGGAAAAGACCGCGACGGTGCCGTCAAGACGGTCTTGCGCAACAGCGGCCAGTGCGTCGATGCGCGCACGACCGACGTCGTTCAGGGACCATTCGGTGATTTCCACATCGGGATTGATCTGAACCTGGGGGTGGCTCAGATACCGCAGAACGGATTTTGTCATGGGTTAGGCCTCGAGGATAAACATCTGGTTGGCGAAGGCCGCCTTAAGAACGGCCTGTGCCGTTGTTTCCACTGCCAGTGCCTCGCGTGCAAGACGCAAGTGCTTCTCGACCGTTGCCGATGTAAGGCCCATGAGGACTGCAATATCTTGCATGGTCTTGCCGTCCCCGACCCATTCCAACGCCTCGCGTTGCCGTTTGGTCAGGGACCGGTTTGGCGCGCTGTAGGGCAGGGTCAGGATTTTCAGGTGGGCCACGTTGTTCATCAGGTGGATGTCGCGGCCGTGCTCGGCCCAGACGGCGTCGATGTCGTCCTGGCTCATCCCTTCGCGTGCGGTCAGGGCGATGGCGCCCTTGGACCGTGCCGACACGGATTTGAAGCTGATCGTGTAACCGGCTGTCACGCCCTTGGAATAGTTGAACTCCAGCACACGCTGTTCGGAGGGCGTGAGCGTCTTGGTAGATTGCATCTGGCTGAGGATGCCCCAGCTGCAGGCACCCTCGTTGTTGAGGGCCCAGTTGACCATGGGCGCGTGCGCGTAGTGCTGTTCGCCCAGAAAGACGTCGGTGTATTCCTTGGCGTGATTGGTGAGGATGATGAAGTCTTCGGGATCGCCAAGCGACGTGCCGGAGCGGTAGCGGGTAAAGCCATAGATCAGCCGGTCAAACCCGTAGCCTTCCATCTTGCGCGTGTGGGCTTCCCACAGCTCTTCGATGGTCTGACAGTTCGACATTCTGTGCAGATAGCTTTTCACGTGCGTCCCCCAAGATGCCCGATCAATGCGTCCAAAGCCAAAGTATACCCAGCAACGCCAAAGCCGCAAATCATTCCGATTGCCACAGGCGCAATGTAGCTGCGATGGCGAAAGGCTTCGCGTGCATGGATGTTGCTGAGGTGCAGTTCGACAACCGGCAACTCGGTGCTGAGGATGGCGTCATGCAGCGCGATGGATGTGTGCGTGTAGGCGCCCGCGTTCAGGACGATACCGTCATGCACGCCCTTGGCCGCATGGATCGCATCCACAAGCGCGCCTTCGTGGTTGGATTGGGCGCAGGTGACGTCGTAACCGCCCGCCGCGGCGTGGTCTCGGCACATCTGTTCCACCTCCGGCAAGGTGGTCGCGCCGTAGATTTCGGGTTGCCGTGTACCCAGGAGATTCAGGTTGGGCCCATTGAGAACCAGAGCAGAAGTCATCGAAAATACCTTGATGTTCCCAAGGTGTTAGCGAGTTTGGACTAGGTCTGTCCAGAGGTACCTTGTGGCGATTGCGCAAACACGGCCAGCGCGAGCCATTCTGCAACAATGGCAGGGGTTTCGCCCGCATCACTTTCGATGGTGAGAGTGAATGCGCGCAGAAGCTCGGATCTGGAGCGCTGGGTGACGTCCCGTAGGGTGAAGCGTCCCCGCAACCGTTGCCCGGGTCGAACAGGTGTCAGGAAACGCAGCCGGTTGAAGCCGTAATTGATGCCCACGCTTTGCCCCGGCAGCAGCGGAAAACAGTCATAGGCGAATCGCGACGCCAGGCTGAGTGTCAGAAAACCGTGCGCGATCGTGCCGCCCAGGCTGGTCTCCGCGGCGCGGGCAGGGTCAGTATGTATCCACTGGTCGTCCTGCGTCACGTCTGCGAACCGGTCGATCATCGGTTGATCTATGACGATCCAGTTCGACACACCGACCTCGGTGCCGATCTGCGCTTGCAGTCCTTTGAGGGCCGCTTCGATGCTCATGGATCGGCGCCCACGCGAACCATGCGCTTTCCGGTGTTGTCGCCGTTCAGCAGCCCGATCAGCGCGTGCGGCGCGTTTTCGAGGCCGTCCACGATGTCTTCGGTCACCTTGATCTTGCCTTGGGCCACCCAGGCTTGCAGGGCGCGGGTTGCCTTTGCGTCGTCGCGGGCGAAGTCCATGACGATGAACCCTTCCATACGCAGGCGTTTGACAACAACGACGCCGGGTAGGTTGCGTGGCCCCGTCGGGTTGGTCGTGTCGTATTGGCTGATGGCACCGCAGCACACGACTCGCCCACGTTCATTCATCAGGCCCAGCGTGGTTTCGAGGATCTCGCCACCGACATTGTCGAAATAGACGTCAATCCCATCGGGGCAGGCGGCGCGCAGCGCTTTGAAGACGCCGCCTGCGCGATAATCGACGCAGGCGTCAAAGCCGAGTTCTTGGGTTACAAACGCGCACTTTTCCGGCCCACCTGCGATGCCCACGACCCTGCAGCCGAGCGCCTTGCCGATCTGACCCACATAGCCGCCAACGGAACCGGCCGCCGCACTGACCACAATGGTCTCGCCTGCAAGCGGCTGGCCGATCTGCATGAGCCCGTGAAAGGCTGTTTTGCCAGCAATGCCGTAGACGCTGAGCAAGTGGCTCAGCGGTTCGACCTTGGGCAGCTTCTGGAGCTTGTGGGCGGGCCGGGTCACATAATCAGCCCAGACACTTTCGGCGGCGACGATGTCACCGGGTCTGAGGCGGGGCGATGCGCTCTCCATCACTTCGCAGATGGCGTAGGTGGGCATGGGGTCGCCTGCGTTGACCGCGTCGCGATAGGTGGCGCCCTGCATCCATGAGCGGTTCGCGGCGTCGATGCTCATCAGGATGGTGCGCAGCAGCACTTCTCCGTCCTGCGGCGCCGGCATGGGCGCCTCCTGCATCTCGAAATGCTCGGGACCAAGAGTGCCTAGGGGCAGGCTCGCGACGACGATCTGCCGATTGGTCATCTGGTGGCTCCTCGTGTAAGTGATGGGGCATGACGCAAGAGTACCGCCAGCCTGTTTATGCGCCGCCTGCGGGGGCGGCAGACCTGTATCTGATCCGACATGGTGAAAGCGCGCCTGCGCGCCCCGGCGTGTCCTTTCCGATGAAGGACGGGCATGGTGATCCGCCCCTGCACCCGCAAGGCGAGCGGCAGGCGATTGCCGTGGCGGAGCGGTTGAAAAATGAAACCTTTGCAGCGCTTTACGTGACAAAGTTGATCCGCACGCACCAGACGGCTGCACCGCTGGCCGCGCAGCTGGGCATGACGCCGATTGAAAACCCCGACTTGCACGAGGTGAGCCTGGGCGACTGGGATGGTGGTCTGTACCGCATCAAGGCTGCGGAGGGGGATCCGATCTATCGGCGCGTTGTTGAAATGCAGGACTGGGGCGTCATCCCGGGCGCCGAGACGCGCGATGCGTTTTTTACGCGCGTGCGCAGAGGATTGTTCAGCATCGCTGAAACGCATGCGGACGAGCGGGTTGCCGTCGTCGTTCATGGTGGTGTGATTGGCGCCGCCTTGGCCATTGCCAGCGGTGCGCAGCCGTTTGCATTTCATGGTGCTGCCAATGGCTCGATCAGCCGTCTTGTGATCCACAAGGACAGGATGATTGTCCGGGGCTTTAACGACACGCAGCATCTGCACCACCTTTAGGCGTTTGTTAGCACCACCTTGCCCAGCACCTTGCGGTCAGCGATCAGGGTTAGCGCCTTGGCCGCGTCCTGCATTGGAAAGCGTGCCGAGATGCGCGGTTTGACCTGTCCTTTGGCATACATGTCAAAGAGTTCTGAAATGTTCTGCATGTGCCCCGCCGGATCACGGTAGATGGAAGCGCCCCAGAACACGCCGACGATCTGACAGGATTTGAGCAATGTCAGGTTCAGCGGGATCGACGGGATGCCCGCTGGGAACCCGACCACCAGAAACCGCCCGCCCCAGGCCATGGACCGGATCACCGGTTCGGCATAGTCGCCGCCCACCGCGTCATAGGCGACGTGGATGCCATCGGGTCCAACGACCTTCTTGATCTCGGCTGACAGTGCTTTTTGCGCATCGCGATCCATCTCGCGCGGGTAGATGATCGTGTCATCAGCGCCGAGGTCTTGGCAGAAATCCGCCTTGTCCTGCGAACTGACCGCGGCGACGACCCGTGCGCCTGCCGCTTTACCCAATTCGATGGCTGCGGCACCGACACCACCGGCGGCACCGAGGATCAGGAGCGTCTCACCTGATTTCAGTTCTGCACGGTTTTTCAACGCGTGATGCGACGTTCCGTACGTGAAAATGAAGCAGGCGGCATCCTCGAATGGCATGTCATTAGGGATCTTCACACATGCCGTCGCCTGCGCGCACAGATGCGTGGTGAAACCGCCAAAGCCGGTCATCGCCAGCACGCGGTCACCAATAGCAAGGGTTGTGACACTGTCGCCGACGGCCTCCACAACACCCGCGACCTCACCGCCCGGCGCAAAGGGGCGCGGCGGTTTGACCTGATAGAGATCGCGGATGATCAGCGTGTCGGGGAAGTTCACGCCAGCTGCCTTGACCGCGATTCGCACCTCGCCCTTTTTTGGCTCAGGCGTCTGTCCTTTGGTCCATTCCAGGGTTTCTGGCCCGCCGGGGGCGGTGCTGAGCATGGCGTGCATATCGGGTCCTCCCACCCATGACGTAACGGCAGGGGTGCAATGTGCCTGCCTTTGCCACATCCTGCAGTTGAGGAGATGCTGCTGTAAAGCGGCAAGCCCGGGCGACGTAGCGGTAGCCCGCGCAAGGGAGGAAAAGCGATGGACCCCAAGACCCTGTTTTCATTGGAGGGCAAGGTGGCCCTTGTGACCGGTGGTGCGACCGGTATCGGGCGGATGGCCGCCACCGGCCTTATGATGGCCGGTGCGCGCGTGCTGATCGCGAGCCGCAAGGGCGATGCCTGCGAAGCGGTGGCGGTTGAGTTGAATGCGATGGACGCGCCCGGCTCGGTCGAAGGTTTCGCCGGTGACGTCGGGAGCGAAGAGGGAATCGACGCCTTGGTGGCCGAGGTGATGGGCCGGACAGACGCGCTGCATATCCTGATGAACAACTCGGGCGTGACCTGGGGCGCACCCATGGGCCAGTTTCCGCATGCGGCCTGGGACAAGGTGATGAACGTGAACGTCGCTGCCATGTTCCATCTGACGCAATCGCTGTTGCCGGTCCTGATCAAGACCGGCACGGCGGATGACCCGGCCCGCGTCGTCAATGTCGGTTCTGTGATGGGCGAGGTGCCGATGGGGGATGGAGCTTATTCCTATGCAGCATCCAAAGCGGCCGTTCTGCATATGACCAAGATCATGGCCAAGGAACTGGCGCCGCATCATGTCACGGTGAATGCGCTGGCGCCGGGGCCGTTTGTGTCGAAGATGACAGCTTTTGCAACCGCAGATGAAGGGATGCGCGAGAAAGTCGGTGCCGATGTGCCACTGGGCCGTGTGGGCCGGGACGAGGATATCGCGGGTTGTATGCAATTCCTGTGCGGGCGCGGCGGCGCTTATCTGACTGGCGCAGTCTTGCCGGTGTCAGGCGGAGTTCAGGTGATGACCGGGCCGAACCTGTTCCGCGCGGCCCTGGGCGGATGATCCGCTTCGACGACCAGGTGGCCATCGTCACTGGCGCAGGAGCCGGGTTGGGGCGGTCACATGCTCTCGGATTGGCCGCACGCGGTGCGAAGGTCGTGATCAACGATATGCATGTCGCGGATGATGTCGTGTCCGAGATCAAGGCGGCAGGCGGCGACGCGTTTTCCCTCGCAGCAGACATCTCCGATGCAAAAGCCGTCGCAGATATGGCTGCGCAGGTTATGGAGCGCTGGGGTCGGATCGACATTCTGGTCAACAACGCGGGTATCCTGCGGGACAAGACCTTTGCCAAGATGGACATGGTCGATTTCGCCAAAGTCATTGACGTGCACCTGATGGGCACGGCGCTGTGCTGCCATGCGGTCTGGCCGATTATGCGGGCGCAGGGGTACGGCCGGATCGTTCTGACGTCATCCGGATCCGGGCTCTACGGCAATTTCGGCCAGTCGAACTATGCAGCGGCCAAGGCCGCGATGGTCGGGTTGATGAATACGCTTCATTTGGAGGGTGCACGTGACGATATCCGCGTGAATACGCTGGCCCCGACTGCCGCTACGGCAATGACCGAAGGGTTGCTGCCGGACGCAGCCCTTGCCCTCTTGCAGCCGGAAACAATCACACCCGGCGTTCTGTATCTGGTGAGCAAGGACGCGCCGAGCCGCACGATCTTGTCGGCGGGCGGCGGCACCTTTGCCGTAACGCAGATCACCGAAACCCAAGGCGCGCTGATCGACGGTGATGTCACACCGGAAGCCGTGGCGGCTGCATGGTCGAAGATAACCGACCCGACGGGTGCCGAACCGCTTGAAAATGCATTTGCCCAGACCCGCAAATACGCGCTGCGGGCGGCGAAAGCGAAGGGGGTGGACCTTGACTGGTAAGCGTCCAATCCGCTTCATCTTGCCAAATAAACTCCGGGGCCCGGGGCAGCGCCCCGGTCCAACCGCCACAAACCAAAAGGACATCTGATCATGCGCGACGCTGTTATCGTCTCTACCGCCCGCACGCCCATCGGCAAGGCGTACCGTGGCGCATTCAACGCCACACCACCGCAAACGCTTGCAGCCCATGCGATTGAACATGCTGCCGCGCGGGCGGGGCTGGAAGGCGGCGAAGTGCAGGATTTGATCATGGGCGCGGCGCTCCAGCAAGGTCACCAGGCGGGCAATGTGGCGCGACAAGCCGCAATCCGCGCGGGCCTGCCTGTGACCGTTGCGGGCATGAGCGTGGACAGGCAATGCGCCTCTGGCATGATGGCAATTGCAACGGCCTCGAAACAGGTGGTGCATGACGGGATGGATGTGGTCGTCGGCGGCGGGGTCGAGTCGGTGTCCATGGTGCAAACGCAGGAGATGCGGACCCATGCCGATCCGTGGCTGAAGGCGAACAAGCCCGAGATCTACATGACCATGCTGGAAACGGCAGAGACGGTCGCCGCGCGCTATGGCGTGAGCCGCGAAGCGCAAGACAGATATGCCGTTCAGTCGCAGGCACGGACAGCAGCGGCGCAGGAGGCGGGTAAGTTCGATGATGAGATCGTACCGCTTACCACCGTAATGAAGTTTCAGGACAAGGAAACCAAGGCGATCTCGGAACATGAGGTCACTCTGGACAAGGACGAGGGCAACCGCCCCGGCACAACGTATGAGAACATCGCGGGTCTGAAGCCCGTCTTTGCCAACGGCATCCATGTGGAGCAGGGTGAGTACATCACTGCGGGCAATGCCTCGCAGTTGTCCGATGGCGCGTCTGCCGCTGTCGTGATGGAAGCGTCGCTCGCCGAGAAGAAGGGGCTTTCACCCTTGGGCCGGTGTATCGGCGTCATGGCCGCTGGGTGCGAGCCGGATGAGATGGGGATTGGACCCGTCTTTGCTGTGCCCAAGCTGCTTGAGGCGCATGGGCTGGGCATGGACGATATTGGGCTTTGGGAATTGAACGAGGCCTTTGCGGTTCAGGTGCTCTATTGCCGCGATACGCTGGGCATTCCGGACGAGCTGTTGAACGTGAATGGCGGGGCTATTTCGATCGGTCACCCTTACGGCATGTCTGGCGCGCGCATGGTTGGTCATGCACTGATCGAGGGCAAGCGGCGAGGGGTCAAGCATGTCGTCTGCACCATGTGCGTAGGCGGCGGCATGGGCGCGGCTGGTCTGTTCGAGGTGCTCTGACCATGGCGTGGATTGAGAGTGCGGGAGCCTCCGGCGGGGATTTTTTGAAACAGGGAAGGATGGACCCGTGGCCCGAGATGTAATGGCGGAGACCCGTTTACCATCGGCCTTGCAGGGGTTGCGCATTCCGATGATCGCGGCACCCCTGTTCATCATTTCGGTACCGGAGTTGGTCATCGCCCAGTGCAAGGCAGGCATCGTTGGATCATTTCCGGCTTTGAACGCACGGGAGGCTGACGGTGATCCGCCATTGCTGGAGGCCTGGCTGACGCGGATCTCCGAGGAGCTGGATCGGCACAACCAGGCCAACCCCGACCAACCCGCAGCACCCTTTGCCGTAAACCAGATCGTGCACCGGTCGAATGTGCGGCTGGACCGGGACCTTGAGATTTGCGCGCGCCATAAGGTGCCGATCTGGATCACGTCGCTGGGCGCGCGCGTCGAGGTGAATGAGGCCGCCCATTCCTGCGGCGGTGTCGTTTTGCACGACATCATCAACAACACCTTTGCGCGCAAGGCCATCGAAAAGGGTGCCGACGGTCTGGTGGCGGTGGCGGCAGGTGCCGGGGGACATGCAGGACAACAATCGCCCTTTGCCCTGATCAGGGAAATCCGCGAATGGTTCGATGGCCCGCTTGCCCTGTCCGGTGCCATCGCAACGGGCGAAGCGTTGCTGGCTGCCCGCGCGATGGGGGCCGATTTCGGCTATGTCGGCTCGCCCTTCATTGCGACTGACGAGGCGAACGCCGTGCAAGGGTACAAGGATATGATTGTGGACAGCGGCGCCGAAGACATCGTCTATTCCTCGCTTTTTACTGGGGTCTGGGGCAACTACCTGCGCGGATCGGTCGAGGCGGCGGGCATGGATCCGGACAATCTTCCGGTGGCGAACGCATCTTCGATGAATTTCTCCTTCGGGTCATCCAAACCGAAAGCGTGGAAAACCATCTGGGGATCAGGGCAGGGCATCGGCGCTGTCAAATCCGTTGAGCCAGCAGGGGCAATCGTGGAACGCATCGCAGAGGAATACGCGGCCGCGGGCGCAAGACTGGCGCAGGACTTCCAAGGGTAAACATGGATACACAAACGCTCGATACCGACGCCGTCGCACTGTACTTGCGGGGCAGGCTGCCCGGATTTGACGGGCCGATCTCTGCCACGAAGTTCACCGGCGGCCAGTCCAATCCGACCTTCCTGCTGAAAACTGGCGCGGGACACTACGTGTTGCGCCGCAAGCCGCCGGGTCAGCTGCTGAAATCCGCCCATGCCGTGGACCGCGAGTTTCGCGTGCAAAAGGCCCTCGCCGGATCGGAGGTACCGGTCGCGAAGATGCATGTGCTGTGTGAAGATCCATCGGTCATCGGGTCTGATTTTTACGTGATGGATCACGTGCGGGGCCGGAATTTCAACGAACCGACGATGGAGGGGCTGTCGAACCAAGATCGAACCGCTCTGATAGCCGATATGAACCGTGTGCTGGCGGCCCTGCATGACGTGGATATCGACGCGGTGGGGCTAAGCGACTACGGCCCACCCGGCCATTACCTAGAACGCCAGATCGGACGGTGGACGAAGCAATACCGCGCGTCGGAAACGCAGGATATTCCGGCCATGAACAGACTGATCGCGCGGTTGGAGGCTGATATGCCGGACGATGATGGCCAACGTACGCTGGTGCATGGTGACTTCCGGATCGACAACATGATCTTCGAGGAGACCGGCACACGCTGCCTTGCGGTGCTTGACTGGGAGCTCAGCACGATTGGCCACCCTTATGCCGATCTCGCATCCGTCATCATGCAGTGGCAACTTCCGGCCGGACCGGAAGGACGGGGCCTGATGGGTGTTGATCGTGCGGCACTTGGCTTGCCAACGGATGCCGCGTTTGTGGCGGAATATTGCCAAAGACGCGGATTGGACAAGGTGGACCGCTTTGGTTTCTTCGTCGCGTTTTGCTTTTTCCGCATGGGGGCAATCATCCAAGGCGTGCTCAAGAGGGCTCTGGACGGGAATGCATCCAACCCAAAACGTGCCATGCAACTGGGTGCCTTTGTTCCGGTCTTCGCCGAGAACGGCTTAAAAGCGTTAGAAGTTGATAAATAGCAATACTCTACATATTGAAATTAATGCGATACATGAATGTAATGCGACTACGTCGGAGCTTGAAGACGGATTCAACCTAGACGCTTGACTTCTACTGTACCTGTGCAACGCTGGACCTATCCCGCTTCGCAAACTGGCCCGATAGAGGCTGCCTGGCGGACCGCGTTCTAGGGAGGAACATCATGCGCACCAAGACCATGCTTGGGCTAACGACAGCCCTGACTCTTGCCGTCAGCGCCTTTGCCGCTGGCGCCGACAGCATCAAAATTGCATTCATTGACCCGCTGAGCGGACCCTTTGCCGGGACCGGAACCAATGGTCTGCACCAGTATCAATTCGCGGCTGAAGAGCTTGTGAACAAGAAGGGCGGCGTGCTGGACGGCGACATGTTCGAGATTGTCGCGTTCGACAACAAGATCAGCCCAAAGGAGTCGCTGATCCAGCTGCAGGTCGCGATCGACCAGGGCATCAGGTACATCGCGCAGGGCAACTCGTCCGGCGTTGCAAACGCGTTGACCGAAGCCATCAACAAGCACAACCGCCGCAATCCGGACGACCGCGTTTTGTTTTTGAACTACTCGGCGGTGGATCCCGCGCTGACCAACGACAAGTGCAACTTCTGGCACTTCCGCTTTGACGCGAATGCAGACATCAAGATGGACGCACTGACGGACAGCATCGTCAGCAATGACGAGATCGAAAAGGTCTATATCATCGGCCAGGACTACAGCTTTGGCAAAGCGGTCGCTTCGGCGGCGGTGAAGTATCTGGGCGAAAAGGCCCCCCAGATCGAGATCGTCGGCAACGAATTGCACCCCATCGGCAAGGTCAAGGATTTCACGCCTTACAGCCGCAAGATCGTGGCGTCGGGGGCCGATGCAGTCATCACCGGCAACTGGGGCGCCGATATGGTGGGGTTGGGCAAGTCCGTGCTTGAAAACGGCTTTACCGGGCCGATTTATACCTACTACGCCGCCGCTGACGGGATCACCGCAGCTTTTGGCGACGCGGGCGTCGGCAGCTTGCGCCTCGTCGCGGAAGGGCAATTGAACCCGCCACCCAATGACCGCGCCTCGGAGTACATTCAGGCGTTCAAGGCGAAGTATCCGGACGGGAACATGAGCCAGGCGCGCATCACAAACGTCATCGAGATGCTGGCCAAGGCGATCAACGAGGCGGGCACGGCAGATGACGTGGTGCCGGTGGCCTATGCGCTTGCCGGGATGGAGCATGAAAGCCTATGGGGCGGCAACCTGATGATGCGCGAAAGCGATCACCAGCTGATCCAGAACGTGCACATTATGGAGCACACCAGTGACGTGGTGCACGACCATGACAATTCCGGCTTCGGCGTGAAGGTGGTCAAGACGGTCGAGATGGCCGCCGCCGACAGCCCCACGACCTGCAAGATGCGGCGCCCGTAAAAGATAGGCACGGGGGGCGGTCCCGCGCCCCTTTTGCTTCTTCTCTTTCCAAATACGGTGGGGAGTTTGAGGGGTGAAACCCCTCATTCCCGAAACATGGATCACGTCGCCGCAAGGCGTCCTTTGGATTACGGCTGATATGGACCTCATCCTCGTCAATCTCATCGACGGGCTCGTCACGGGCCTCCTCCTGTTCATGCTGTCAGCGGGTCTGACGCTGATTTTTTCCATGATGGGCGTGCTCAACTTCGCCCATGCGAGCTTTTACATGCTGGGCGCATATTTCGCCTTCCAGATCAGCCTGTATCTCGGCTTCTGGATGGGCCTCTTGATTGCGCCGCTGGTGGTTGGCGTCCTTGGGGCAGGGGTGGAGCGTTATGGGCTCAGGCGGGTGCACCAATACGGGCACGTGCCGGAGCTGATCTTTACCTTCGGCCTTGCACTGCTGATCGAGGAGTTGGTGCAGTTCATCTGGGGCAAGAACCAGATGCCCTATGCCACGCCGGAGGTCCTGCAATTCACCGCCTTCTCCATCGCGGGCAATTCGATCCCGGCCTACAAAATCTTCATGATTTTCATCTCGATCGCGATTTTCATCGGGCTCTTGTACGTGCTGACGCGCACACGGGTGGGCATGATCATCCAGGCGGCCCTGACATATCCCAAAACGGTTGAAGCTTTGGGCCACAACGTGCCGCTTATCTTCATGGGCGTGTTTGGCGTGGGCACCGCGCTTGCGGGTGTTGCAGGTGTCATTGCAGGCCCGGTCTTGGGCACATTCCCCGGCATGGCCTTTGTCCTCGGCTCCATCGTCTTCGTAACCATTGTCATCGGAGGCTTAGGCAGCCTGTGGGGCGCGCTGGTGGCTTCTTTGCTCATCGGATGGATCACAACGTTCTCCAAAGCGTACAACCTGCGGATGGAGGATCTGCTCACCTGGCTCGGCTTTACCAAGCCCGAACCGATCTGGGACAGCGCCTGGCGTGACCTGTGGTCGATCACCAGCCCGCAGATTGCAGACATCCTGCCTTACATCCTGATGGTGCTGATCCTGATCTTCCGCCCGTATGGCCTGTTCGGAAAGCGTGACGCATGACAGATCAGCTGACCACCGACCCGACCAAGCCCGCGCAACGGATGCGCGCGGGATCGTTGACGGTCCCATTGATCCCCTGGGTGCTGGCCGCGGCGCTGCTGATGGTCCTGCCGTTCATCTTCACGGCCAATTCCGCGATCACGATCATGAACCAGATGGCGATCACCATCATCTTCGCTTTGGCCTATAACATGCTGCTGGGGCAAGGCGGGATGCTGAGCTTCGGCCATGCCGTTTACGCCGGCGTCGGCGGCTTTGCCTGTGTTCACATCATGAACATGGACGACTTCTTTGCCCAGATCCCGCTACCACTGCTGCCTGTTTTTGGCGGCTTGATGGGCATGGGGCTGGCGACCATTGTCGGCTCGTTTTCCACCCGCAAGGCAGGCACAGTCTTTGCCATGATCTCGCTTGGCGTGGGTGAGTTGATTGCCGCCTGCTCGGTCATCATCGTCGCCTTCTTCGGTGGAGAGGAAGGCATATCGGGTGACCGTACCTACGGCATGCCGTTCTTTGGGGTCGAATTCCTGCAGCAGATCGAGGTCTATTACCTGATCGCCGCGTGGCTGCTGATTTCAGCGGCCCTCATGTACCTCTATTCGCGCACCCCGCTGGGGCGGATGGCCAATGCCGTGCGTGACAACCCCGAACGGGCCGAGTTTCTGGGGTACTCTGCCCGCTGGGTGCGCTTCTTCTCCTTCGTCGCCTCGGGCTTTTTCGCGGGTGTCGCGGGCGCACTCTTTGCCATCAACTATGAAATCCTGACCGAAGAGAACCTGAACACCACCCAATCCGGGCTGATCCTGCTGGCCACCTTCCTGGGCGGAGTAGGCTTCTTCTTCGGACCTATACTCGGGGCCATCGTGTTTACGCTGGTGCAGACCGTGCTGAGCCTGCAAACCGAGCTGTGGGGCTTCTACCTGGGCATCGTTTTTGTAGTAACGGTCATGTTCTTTCCCGGCGGTCTGGCGGGGCTGATCATGATGCATGTGCCTGCCATGCGTTTGGGCAAACTTGGCCTTCTGGGCATGCCATATCTCAAGACGCTCGGGTCGGGTGCGGTGGGATGTCTGGGTGCCGCGGCGCTGATCGAGATGACGTTTCACGCGCGCCACGCCAGCGCAGGCGATCACGAGATGACGATCTACTGGACCACATTCGACACCCATTCGGTCGTGCCATGGATTATCGCCATTGCCGTTACCTTGATCGGCTTTGGCATCGCGCGCCGTACCGCGCCAGCCCTGGCAGAGGCCTGGGGGCAGGCCAATACACCCGACGGAGCCATGCGATGACGGCCGCGCTGCAGTTGGATGGGCTCAAGAAGTCCTTTGGCAAGACCGAGATCATTCGCGGAGTCGATCTAAGCATCGGTAAAGGCGAGCGCCACGCTATCATCGGTCCAAACGGGGCGGGTAAATCGACCCTGTTCAACCTGATCACCGGTCGCTTTCCGCAGAGCGAAGGGCACATTCGGCTGCATGGGGAGGACCTCGCCGGCAAAGCGCCGTTCGAGATCAACCGCATGGGGCTGTCGCGCAGCTTCCAGATCACCAATATCTTCCCAAAGATGACAGTGTTCGAAAACGTGCGCTGTTCGCTGCTGTGGTCGATGGGATACCGCTATAACTTCTGGTCCATGGTGGGCCGCTCGCGTGCCTTGACCGAAGGCACCGATGAAATCCTCGACCAGATCAACCTGACCGCCCGTCGTGATCTGCCTGCGGGTGTCCTCAGCTATGCCGAGCAGCGCGCGCTTGAGATCGGGATCACCATTGCTGGTGGCGCGGATGTTATCATGCTGGATGAACCCACGGCTGGGATGAGCCATTCCGAAACCGACTACATTGTCGAGCTGATCCGTACGGTGACGGAGGGTAAGACGCTGGTGATGGTCGAACATGACATGGGCGTCGTATTTGGCCTCGCCGACCAGATCAGCGTGCTGGTTTACGGTGAGATCATCGCCACCGGCACGCCAGAGGCCGTGCGCGCGAACCCCAAGGTGCAGGAAGCCTACCTTGGCGAAGCATTGGAGGCGCACTGATGCTGGATGTCACTGACCTGCATGCGTACTACGGCAAATCCCACATCCTTCAGGGTGTGAATATCCAGATTGCCGAAGGCGAGATCGTGGCCCTTCTGGGCCGCAATGGCGTGGGCCGCTCGACCACCTGCAAGGCCGTGATGGGCGAGGTGGCCCCGCATGGATCCGTCAAGTTTAGGGGGCAGGAGATCGCGGGCAAGAAAGCCTATGAGGTGGCCAATCTAGGCATCGGATACGTGCCCGAAAACCGCGACATCTTTCCTGGACTTACCACGCGGCAAAACCTGATCCTCGGCCTCAAGCCGGGGCAAAAGGACGGGGAAGGGCGCTGGTCGATGCAGGACATGTTCGACATGTTCGAAAACCTCGCCCGCCGCGCCGATGTGGAGGCGTCGGTGCTGTCGGGGGGCGAACAGCAGATGCTGACCATGTGCCGCACCCTCATGGGCGACCCGGACCTCGTGATGATTGACGAACCGACCGAGGGGCTGTCACCGCAGATGGTCCAGCGGGTAGCCCAATTGCTGCAAGAGATCGCGAAACGCGGGATTGCAACACTTCTGGTCGAGCAGAAACTGTCCATCGCTCTCGACATCGCGCACCGCGTCTACGTCATGGGGCACGGGCAGGTCGTGTTCGAAGGCACGCCCGCTGAACTCAAGGCGCGCGACGACGTGCGCAAGGAATGGCTGGAAGTCTGATCTTCTTCTCTTTTCGAATACGGTGGGGCGTTTGAGGGGTGACGCCCCTCATTCCCAAAAATGAATCGCGTCGCCGCCAGGCGTCCTTTGCATCAAAGCGCCGCGGCTTTCTGGTAGGCCGGACGGGCCAACAGCCGGTCCGTATAGGCAGACAGATGGGGCAGGGCCGACATATCGCCCCCGATGCTTTTGGCCGATATTGCCGCCGATCCCGTCATGATGTCCGCCGCTGAAAACGCGCCCGCAAGGAAGTCCCGACCCTCCAGCGCCGCATCTACCGGGACCAACATCTGCCCCATCAGCTTCATGGCGCGTTTGGCATGCACCTCTGATCGACGCTCGGGCGGCAGAAAGAATGTCTCGACCATGTAGCTGTTGACCTGCGGCATGATCATGCCCTCGGCGTAGTGAAGCCATTGCAGATACGTGGGATAGTCCGCGTTGTCAGGGGCAGGCCGTAAGCGGCCATCGCCGTGGCGCGTCAGCAGGTATTCGAGAATCGCGCCGCTTTCCATGATCTGCACGTCCCCGTCAACGAGCACAGGCACACGCCCCATCGGATGCACCTGTGATCGAAACGCAGCGCTGCGCATGACCGGATCGCCCAGATCGTAAGACACGAGGTCGTATTCCAACCCCATTTCTTCGAGCAACCAGGTCACACGAACCGCGCGACTGCGTGGCGCAAAATGAAGTGTCAGCATCGCGATCTCCCCTCGCGCCGACGCTATGCCCGGTCGTTTTGCCTTGGCAACACCGCACAGCACCGTATCGTGACCACATGTCCCTGACCCTCGATCCCGCCCGACTGTCCCGCATCCAGACCTGGGCAGAGGCGTACGTGAGGGCGAAGAAATTTGCAGGACTGTCGGTGCTGATCCATCAGCATGGCAAGGAGGTCTTGTTTGCCCAGTCGGGTGTGCGCGACCTCGACAGTGCCGCGCCTTTTGAGCGTGACACGCTTGCGCGCATCTATTCGATGACCAAGCCGATCACCTCGCTCATCCTGATGATGCTGGTGGAGGAGGGGCGTCTGCACCTTGATGCGCCCCTTTCAACTTTCTTGCCAGACTTCGCAGAGATGCACGCGTTGCGACCAAACGCCAAGGATATCTCGGACACAGACCCAAGTCCGTCACCGACACTGCATCAGGTACTGACGCACCGGTCCGGTTTCAGCTACCCGTTCAATCCCGGTGTCCTGCCCAAGGCAATGCAAGACCTCGATCTGCTCTTCAAACCGACAGCCGGCACGCTGGCTGAACAATGTGCGCAGCTTGCAACCTTGCCGCTGGCTTTTGCGCCCGGTGCGCGGTGGGAGTACTCGGTCGGGATCGACGTTATCGGACGCGTCATCGAGGTTGTGACGGGCGAGACGTTGGATCAGGTGTTTCGCACACGCGTTCTTGGACCGTTGGGCATGGTCGATACCGGGTTTGCCGTGCCCGATGGCGCGCTCGACCGCTTTGCCAGCCTCTACACACCGCTGGCGGGCAACGCGATGGACCTGAATGCGCAAGCCAAGGGTGGCAACGCGCTGCGCCTTTTCGATGATGCGGAGGGCTCGCCCTTTCGCCGTACCACGTGTTTCAGCGGCGGTGGTGGGCTTGTCGGTAGCATCGACGACTACATGACATTTACTGAGTGCTTGCGGTTGCGCGGGCAGGGGCTGATTTCGCCCTCGACCGCAGACTTCATGATGTCGAACCATCTGCCCGGCGATATTGCGAGCCTGGGCCCAGCAAGTTTTGCCGAACAACCTATGGAAGGCATGGGCTTTGGCATCGGCGGTGCGGTCGTCATTGATCCGGCGCGCAGTCGCGTGCCGTCTTCGATTGGAGACTTCAGTTGGGGTGGCATGGCGTCCACGTTTTTCTGGGTCGACCGCGCGCACGACATCAGCACGGTGCTGTTTACACAGCTCAGCCCATCCTCCAGCTATCCCGCCCGCGCCGAACTCAAGGCGCTGGTGCATGGCGCGCTGATGTGACAGGACGGCGACCATGACGGATGCACACCAGACTTTGCTGGACCTTCTGGCCGTAGAACGGCTTGAGGTCGATCTGTTTCGCGGCACGGGGCAGGGCGGCGAGACACCCACGCGCATTTTCGGCGGTCAGGTGATTGGCCAGGCGCTTGCCGCCGCCTATCGTACGGTTGAGGACCGGTTATGCCATTCGCTGCACGCCTATTTCATCCGGCCCGGCGACCCGTCGATCCCGGTGATCTACCAGGTGGATCGCGCCCGCGATGGCGGAAGCTTTACCACCCGGCGGGTCGTCGCCATCCAGCACGGTCGCCAGATCCTGAACATGTCCGCCTCATTTCACGCGGACGAGGACGGGTGGTCACACCAGCACCCGATGCCCGAGGTCGAGGGTCCCGCGCACCTACCCGACCGCAAGGCGCTCCGTGAAACGGTCGTTGACCGCATTCCGCAAAAGTTTCATGAGGAGTTTCTGCGCCCGCGTCCGATCGACATCCGCGAAGTTGCCCCGCGCGATTTCTTCACGCCAGAGCCGATGGACGACCGCAGCCATCTGTGGTTCCGCATGGCGGCGGCACGCGGCATCAGCCCGCAATTGCAGCACTGTTTGCTGGCTTACGCGTCGGACCTGAACCTGTTGGGCACGGCATTGCGCCCACATGGCCAGACTTGGTTCACAGGCCGCGTCATGGCGGCGAGCCTCGACCACGCGATGTGGTTTCATGCACCCGCGTCGTTTTGTGATTGGCACCTCTACACGATGGACAGTCCGTGGTCGGGCAAGGGCAGGGGATTTAACCGCGGGATGATCTACGCCAAGGACGGCACGCTTGTCGCTTCCGTTGCGCAAGAGGGGTTGATCCGCCCGATCACTCCGAAGGCTCAGCCGGAATAGGCGCGGTTCAGCTTCTGCATCCCTGCGATCCAACGGTCGTAATCGGCCGTTTTCAGTTGCATATATTTGAGAACATTGGCGTGCGGCAGGACCAGAAATGTTTCGTCGCGAATGGCGTCCATGCAGGCTTGCGCTGCATCCTCAGGCTCCAGCATACCGTCAATTGCGGCAACGTGATCTTCGTGGCCTTCAGTCATGGCGGTGCGCACGGCCTGCGGGCACAGGACAGATACCTTTATACCCGCGTCGCCATGGGTGATGGCCAGCCACTCCGCCAACCCGACGGCCGCGTGTTTCGTGACCCCGTAGGGCGCCGATCCGATCTGGTTCAGCAATCCGGCCGCAGATGCGGTGTTTAGCAGATAGCCGCCGCCACGTTTGATCATTCGCGGCACAACATGACGAGCGGCCCAGACATGCGCCATGACATTGATTTCCCAAAGGCGCTGCCATGCAGCATCAGGCGCATCAGCGCCGCCTTCGACAAGAACGCCCGCGTTCGAGCAGAAGATGTCAATCGAGCCAACCGAGGCCTCAATATCTTCAATGAGGCTGGCGATCTCTGTTTCCTTGGAGACATCAACCTCTCTGGCCAAGCCGTTGATCGCAAGCGCTGTTTCCTTTGCACCAGTGATGTCGATGTCGGCACAAACCACCGTGGCAGCACCCTGGGCCGCAAATGCCTCGCACAACGCACGACCGATGCCGGCAGCGGCGCCTGTCACGACCACGGCCTTGTTCTTGATGTCCATTGCTTCTCCCAATTGCTGACATGCCGGAAAAGAACATGCACGCGGGAGTAGCCTAGGCTCGGTGCGCAAGGCTGCCAAGGGAGGGATGCGCTCTGACCGAACGTCACGAGCGCTGACGCGGTGACTGGCTCATTTCATCGGTTGATCCGTAAGGCCTATAATCCACATTATGTAAATTTAGGGAGTGACCGGAGTCAGTAAAATCCGATGCTTACACGGCTCAGCTCACCCAAGTGCATACCCAGCACCCCGCACTGTGCGGACCGGATCGCTTCCTCCGAAATACGTCAACGCCTTGCGCAACCGACCGATATGAACATCGACAGTCCGCGTATCGACATAGATGTCGCGGCCCCATACACGGTCCAACAATTGCTCACGGCTCCAGACGCGACCGGGTTTTTCCATAAATGTGCTCAGCAAGCGAAACTCGGTTGGCCCCAGTTTCAACTCGTCTTCGCCGCGCGTAACCTTATGGCTTTCGGCATCCAGAATAATGTCGTCAAATTCCAGACGCTGGCCGACAGTGGCTGGCCGCACACGGCGCAACTGGCTGCGCACGCGCGCCATCAGTTCGATCACGGAATACGGTTTGACCACATAGTCGTCGGCGCCGGTTTCGAGCCCGCGGACCTTGTCGACCTCCTCTGACCGGGCCGACAACATGATGACGGGAATGCTGCGCGTCTCTGGCCGGATCTTGAGCCTGCGGCACACTTCGATGCCGCTGAGGTTCGGCATCATCCAGTCCAGCACGATGATGTCCGGCATATCCTCGTCGACAAGCAGCAAGGCTTCGTCGCCGTTCTGTGCGCGGCTCACGGCAAAGCCTTCAGCCTCCAGATTATAGGCAAGAACTTCGCGTTGCGCGAGTTCATCTTCGACAACCAGAACACGGGGTTGATCGACGGACATTGGGGCTTTCTCCTATGCCTGAAGCGATGTCTTGTCCGCCTTTTGGCGGTTTTCATCGGGTATTGCGCCCGTCACCAGGTAGACGACCTGCTCGGCAATGGATGTGACGTGGTCACCCATCCGCTCGATATTTTTTGCAATGAAATGCAGGTGCATGCAGGCCGTGATGTTGCGCGGGTCTTCCATCATGAAGGTCAGGAATTCCCGGAACAGCGCGTTGTACATCTGGTCGACCTCGGTATCGCGGTCGATCACGTCCTGCGCCAGTTCGGCATCGCGCGCCACATAGGCATCAAGCGCGTCTTTGAGCATCCGTTCAACCTCTTTCGCCATGCGGCGCAAGGCGGCAGCACTGTCGTTCACGGGCGCCATTTGCGACAAGACGCTGGTGCGCTTGCCCATGTTTTTTGCATAATCTCCAATGCGTTCCAGGTTGGCGCTCACCTTGATGACGGACAGCACCAGCCTCAAGTCAATTGCCGTGGGCGCACGCAGCGCGATGACACGCGCAGCTTCTTCGTTGATCAGCTCCTCAAGATTGTCGATGGCCTTGTCGCCCTTGCGCACACGTTCTGCGCGCTCTTCGTCGCGGGTTTCAAGGCTGATGGCAGCCTCAAGGATGGCGTTCTCGACAAGCCCGCCCATTTTCATGATTTGGGCCTGGATCGCTTCTAGGTCCCGGTCAAAGGCCGAGGCGATGTGTTGGTCTTGCATGGTCATGCTCCTTAGCCGATGCGGCCAGTGATGTAGCTTTCGGTGCGCGGATCGACGGGATTGGTAAAGATTTGGCCTGTCTCGCCGTATTCAACAAGGTTGCCGAGGTGGAAGAACGCGGTCTTCTGGCTGACCCGTGCGGCCTGTTGCATCGAGTGCGTCACGATGACGACCGAATAGCTTTGACGTAATTCGTCGATGAGTTCCTCGACCTGGGCGGTCGCGATGGGGTCCAGCGCCGAGCATGGCTCATCCATCAGCAGAACTTCGGGTTCCGTGGCAACGGCGCGTGCGATGCACAAACGCTGTTGTTGCCCACCCGACAAGCCGGTGCCAGGCGCATCAAGCCGGTCTTTGACCTCATCCCAAATTGCGCCACGGCGCAAGGATTTCTCAACCAAATCATCCAGTTCCGCTTTGTTCTTCGCAAGGCCGTGGATGCGCGGGCCGTAGGCAACATTGTCATAGATCGACTTCGGGAACGGGTTTGGTTTCTGAAACACCATCCCGACCTTGGCCCGCAGTTGCACAGGGTCAACCTTGCTGTCGTAGATGTCTTCGCCATCAATATGAATGTCACCCATCACGCGACATACATCAATTGTGTCGTTCATCCTATTGATGCAGCGCAGGAAAGTGGACTTGCCGCAGCCAGACGGACCGATGAACGCCGTAACGGTCTTGTCCTCAATATCGACATCCACGTCCTTGATGGCATGTGTATCTCCGTAATAGACCTGCACGCCCTTGGCCGCGATCTTGACGTCGTTTTGGTCCACGTCTCTCTCCACAATTCTCATGTCGTTCATGTGCTTGCCCCCTACCAGCGGCGTTCGAACCGGCGCCGCAGGATAACGGCGATCGTGTTCATTGTGATCAGGAACAAGAGCAGCACGATGATGCCGCCCCAGGCTTTCTCGGTAAAGACCGCATCCGAGCGGGCAGCCCAGTTGTAGATCTGTGCCGGCACGGCCGAGTTCGGTTCAAGGAACCCTTCGACAAAGGTGTCGGGGTAACGTGCCACAAAGCCCACCATGCCGATCAGCAAAAGCGGTGCTGTTTCACCCAAAGCCTGCGCCAGACCGATGATCGTGCCCGTCAGGATGCCGGGCGCAGCCAGTGGCAGCACGTGGTGGAACACCGATTGCATCTTCGAGGCCCCTACCCCAAGCGCCGCATCCCGGATCGACGGCGGCACAGCCTTGAGCGATGCTCGGGTCGAAATGATGATCGTCGGCAACGTCATCAGCGTCAGCACCAGGCCACCCACCAAAGGCGCCGATTGCGGCAGATGTGCAAATTGGATGAACACGGCAAGGCCCAGGATACCGAAGACGATGGATGGCACGGCGGCGAGGTTTGCAATGTTCACCTCAATGAAGTCGGTGAACCGGTTCTTGGGCGCAAACTCCTCAAGATAGATCGAGGCCGCAACACCAATGGGCAGACTGAGCGCAAGAACCACCAGCATCATGAAGAATGACCCCAGAACCGACGCCCCGATCCCTGCGCCGCCGGGGTTGTCCACGCCGGTATCCACGCCCGTGATGAAGTTCCAGTTGAACACTTGCTTGATCAATCCCGCCTCTTGCATGGCGTCGATCAGATCGAAGTCTTCCGGCATGAAGAAGCGGTTGCCGCTTTGCAGGTCGTCGCGCGTAAAGGTTCCTTTAAGGTACCGGTCGACGCGAGATGATGCCGCCAGCTCAAAGCCGATCTGTTCGCCGATCTGGTCCTGATTTTCACGGTAGTAGGCGCGCAGGTCACCACCCACCTTGCCCAGCAGGCGGTCCACCGCATCTTCGTCAAATTCGATCTGCACGCCCTCGGCCTGCATCGTGTCCGACAGCGATGTGATGAAGTAATCGGTGTAAATGGCCGTCTTCAGCATCGCTTCTTCGGCTTCGTCGAATTGCTCCTGCGTCATGGTAAAGGGCACTTCGACCACAGCCTGACGGAACGCGGGCAAACCTGCGCTCAGGATGGCGGCCAGCAGCGCCAGCAGAAAGAACAGGCCGGTGCAGATTGCTGCGATGCCGTAGGCGCGAAACCGGCGCTCGGACGCGTTGCGTTTCTTGGTGCGCGCGTCCTCGTGGGTCAGCGACTTTGTGGGTCGCGCGCTTTCGGGGGTCATGGCTGCGTCGGTCATTACTCGTATTGCTCCCGATATTTGCGCACGATGTAGAGGGCAAAGACATTCAGCCCGAGCGTGATGATGAAGAGCGTCATACCGAGGGCAAAGGCGACCAGAGCCTCGGGCGAGGCAAAGTCGCTGTCACCGGTCAGCTGCGACACGATCTTGGCCGTTACGGTCGTCATCGCCTCGAACGGGTTGAGGCTCAGCCGGGCTGCCGCCCCTGCCCCCAGCACCACGATCATCGTCTCACCGATGGCGCGGCTCGCGGCCAGCAGGATCGCGCCCACAATGCCAGGAAGGGCAGCGGGCAGAACAACCTGCTTTATCGTCTCTGACTTCGTCGCGCCCAGACCGTAAGAGCCATCGCGCATTGCCTGTGGCACCGCGTTGATGATGTCGTCGGACAGTGAGCTGACAAAGGGAATTAGCATGATGCCCATGGCGAGACCCGCCGTCAGCACGGCGCGCTGGCCCTGCATCCAACCCAGCCCATCGTCGCCGAACACCGACAAAAGGATCGGACCAATGGTCAGCAGGGCGAACAGGCCGTAGACGATGGTAGGAATACCGGCCAGAACCTCAAGCAGAGGTTTGGCGATGCTGCGCATCTTTGGTCCAGCGTATTCCGACAGGTAAATCGCGGCGAACAACCCAATCGGCACCGCAACCAGCAAGGCGACAAAAGAGATATACAGCGTGCCCCACAAAAGCGGGATGATCCCCAGGCTGGATGCACCGCCGCGACCGGAGAAGCTGGGCGCCCATTCGAGGAGGAAAAAGAACTCTGACGCCGGATACAGGCTGAAAAACTCAATAGTGTTGAAGATCAGCGACAGGACGATACCGATCGTTGTCAGGATGGCCACAGATGCCGCCGCGATCAGAAGGGCCATAACGCCCTGTTCCACGGTGTTTCGCGCACGAAACGCTTTTTGGCCCTCCATCATGCCCCACGCCGCGCCAAGGGCAGCAACAATCAGCACCGCGATGGTCATCAGTAGGTTCGAGGCCTGGCTCATTGCGCGGTACGCTTGAGCGGCCCGCAGAACGGGTTGCGTGATCTGGTTCGTCACCACCTGTCCTGCATCGCGCAAGCGTTGCGTGATGTCGGTAAGCTCGATGCGCGCGTTTTTGGCGGTTTCGTCGTCAATCAGACTCAGGTTGACCGCGTTTTCCAGGCCGTCCGCGGTGCGGCGGACTTCCGACATCACCAAACCGATGTTCGAGCCCTCTCGCACCTCAGCTTCAGGGATCATCTGGGAAATGCGGTTATCAATGAACAGCGGTTGCACCAACAGCCACACAAACATGAGGCCCAACGCCGGAACGACTGATTTCATGAATGCGTTTGAGCCGTAATAGATCGGCAATGAATGCAGGTTGCGACTGTCACCATCCGCGCTGGCCAGCGCGCGACGCCGACCCACGACAAACCCAACGGCCGAGATCGCCAATACGATCAGGATGAGCCAGAAAACAGGCATATTTCCCCCAAAGTGCTAAGGCCGCTTTTGCGACGGCCTTGAAAGCAGAAACCGGGCGGCAGCGGCGCCGCCCGGTCGTTTATCGTGGCACGGTATGGATCCGTGGTCAGATCAGGAACCGCCGCCCATTGTTTGCTCGTCAGCGATCATTGCTTGAGTTGCAGCCAGCTCGGGGTCGGACACGAGGCCATAGGCGGCCAGCGGACCGGATGGGCCAGCAACGGCGTCGGAGACGAAGAACTCAGCAAACTCTTTGAGGCCGGGGATCACGCCGATGTGGGCTTTCTTGATGTAGAAGTAGAGCGGACGCGACACAGGGTATTCACCGGCTGCGATGGTTTCTGTGGTCGGCTGGACGCCGGACATCGTTGCCACTTTCAGCTTGTCGGTGTTGTTTTCGTAGAATGCCAGACCGAACACGCCGATGGCGTTGGCGTTGGCGTCAATGGAGGCCAGTGTTTCGGTGTAGTCACCGTCGATGTCCACCGAACGGCCGTCCGTGCGCACGCTCAGGCACGCATCTTCGGCGTCATCTTCGGACATGCCGCCCGCGATCATCGCTTCCATCGCGCCCGTGGCTTCACAGCCAGCCGCGATCACCTTTTCCTCGAACACTTCACGTGTGCCGTGTTTGGTGCCGGGGATGAAGGCCAGGATGTCGTCGGCAGGCAGGTCGGCGTTGAAGTCGGACCACTGCGTGTGCGGGTTGTCGACCAGTTCGCCGTCAACCATCACCTGCGGGGCAAGCGCGTTGAAGATGTCGGAAGGTGTGAAGGCCGTGTAGGCAGGGCCGTCGATCTGGCTTGCAAAGACGATGCCGTCATAGCCGATGCGCACTTCGATGATGTCGGTCACACCAGCTTCGGCGCAGGCTTGGATTTCCTTGTCGCGGATGGCGCGCGATGCGTTTGCGATGTCTGTGTGCTCGGTGCCGACGCCCTGGCAGAAGCGCTTGAGACCAGCCGAGGAGCCACCCGATTCTACAACCGGTGTCGGGAAGTCGGTGTTATCGCCGAAAAGCTCTGCCACGATCGAAGCGTAAGGCAGAACGGTGGACGACCCGGCAATCTGAACCTGGTCACGCGCCACAGCGGCGGTTGCAGCCATGGCCGAAAGGGCCAATGCCGATGTGGTGAGTTTCACAAAGGACATGAATGTCTCCTGTTTGTGCATTTTTGGTGATCCCCCCCATGAGGATCTCGAGCGCCCGTTTAGGCGACATAGGCGCAGCTTTTGTGTCAGTTTTGTAACAGCTGTATGACAATAGACATCTTTGACTATGGTCGCGTGCGGTTTTGGGAAAGACGCATGCAACGCATTGTTCTTGTGCCAAATTTTCAAAGATCCCCGGATCTCAACAACTCGACAACTTTGAAGTGCCGAACCGCACCAATCCGTAAAACCAGACGGTTTGTAAAGAATCGGTGTCGCTGCCAAAGATCGAGACCACCCTTCAAACGGGAATACCTTCGGACGCGATGCTGGAGTGACCGCAATTCGTCGCCCTAAACGGTCTGCACCGGCAGGATCACCGTGAATGTCGCACCGTCACCCAATGTGCTTTCGACCCGCAGACGCCCGCGGTGTCGGTTGATGATGTGCTTCACGATGGCGAGGCCAAGCCCGGTGCCCCCGAGCGCGCGGCTGCGATGATCATCGGCGCGATAAAACCGTTCGGTGATGCGCGGCAGGTGGACCGGGTCGATGCCGGGACCGTAATCCACGATTTGCACCCGAACTCCTGGCGCGCGCAGTGCGGGCTCTCGCGCGCTGCTGGTCATACGAACCGTCACCCGCTGCCCTGTGCCGCCGTATTTGATCGCGTTCTCGATCAGGTTGGTGAACACCTGCTTCAACTGATCCGCATCCGCCATGACGTAGACGGGATCGCCGTTGAATTCCCGTTCGAAGGTCACGCCCGCCTCTTCGGCGAGGGACCGCAGCGTGCGCAGGGTGGAATCGAGAATGTCATTCAGGACCACAGCCTCGGTCGGGCGCACACGCTCGTCCCCTTCCACCCGGTTGAGCGACATCAGATCGCCGACAAGCCTGTTCATGCGTTCCGCCTCGTCTTGCATGATGTTCAGAAACCGCTCTGCGGCTGCCGCGTCGTCACGGGCCGGGCCACGCAAGGTTTCGATGAACCCCATCAACGCCGTCAGGGGGGTGCGCAATTCGTGACTGACATTTGCGACGAAGTCGCGGCGCATCTGGCTGGCCTGTTCCACATGGGTGATGTCCTCGAACACCAGCACGGCGGCCCCTGCCCCGCCTCGCCCGACGCCCGTGACAGCGCGGATGCTCACGCGGAACGTGGTGTCCTGCGCCCCATCGTTGCCCAGATAGCTGGTGCCGCGCGGCTGGCCGTCCAGCAAGGTCGCCTCGACCGCGTCCAGAAGCGCGGGCTGGCGCAGCATCGTCACGTAATTGCGCCCCAGCGCCTGTTGCCCGATCAGCGTCAGTGCTTCGGCATTGGCCGCGATGATCCGTTCGGAGCCGTCAATGGCCAGTGTAGGCAGCGGAAAGGCGGCCAGCAGCGCATCCAATACGTCATTGCCCATGGCCTGCCCCTTCAGCCGACAGCCGCCTCAACCGCGCGGCTAAAGACCTCGCACAGCGCATCCGGATCCTCCAGACCGACGGAAATGCGGAAGAACCCCTCGGACATGCCAAGTTCCGCGCGTTTCTCTGCCGTCAGCGCCCGGTGCGACGACGACGCCGGGTGAGAGATCGTCGTGCCAACGTCGCCCAGCGTAGGCGCGAAATTCAGACCTTCGGCGCCGCGCGCAAACGCATTGGCGGCCGCACGTCCGCCGTCGATTTCGAAGCTGACCATATTGCAATACTGCCCCTTGAGCAGCGCTTCGGCGCGGGCGTGGTCGGGATGGTCGCGCCGCGCGGGATAGATCACGCGTTTGACCCCGGTCAGGCTGGCAAGATGTTCTGCCAGCACTGCGGCCGTCGCCTGCGCCCGGTCATAACGCAGATCAAAGCTGAGCAGACCGCGTTCCGCCAGCCAGCAATCGAACGGGCTTGGCGTCATCCCAGCCGTTACAGTGAAAACCCGCAGCCGGTCGTTGATGGCCTGATCGCGCGCCGCGACATAGCCCAGCATCACGTCAGAATGCCCCGACAGCAGCTTGGTGAGCGAGTGGATCAAGATGTCGGCCCCGTGATCAAACGCCTTGAAGGCGCGGGGCGTCGTGAACGTATTGTCGATGACAAACAGCACGCCCGCCTCTTTCGCAAGTGCCGACAGGCCCAGCACATCCGCCACGCGCAGGGTCGGGTTCGACACAACTTCGACGAGGATCATCTTCGTTTCAGGACGCATTGCTGCGCGGACGGCCTCCACGTCGCCCGGGTCGACCATGGAGGTTTCAATGCCAAGGCGCGGCAAATCCTCAGCCATCATGCGCAGGCTGCGGCCGTACAGCTGGTTGCCGCCAATCACGTGATCACCAGCCTTAAGCAGTCCAAGCAAGACGGCAGATACCGCCCCCATACCAGAGGACGTCAGCACACCCAGATGCGGCGCGCCTTCCATCCGATCAATGGCCTGCGCCACCACATCGGCGTTCGGGTGCGCCTCACGGCTGTAGGTGTAGCCCTGCAGGTCGCCGTCGTACTGCGCATCGAGCATGTCTGGCGTGTCCGAGGCATAGACCACCGATGGGCTGAGCGGGGTGACCACCGGGCGCGATGCGCTTTCGGGCAAGGGTGTGGGCCGCATCAGCGACCCCTTGGTGTTTGCTGTCATTCCAGAAATTCCGTGTAGTAGGTCTGGGAACTGAAAGTGATGTCAACGCTTAGCCAGCAGGGACGCGGCAGGTGTGCCGAGATCACATCAACGAGATCTTTTTGCAGAGCGGCCGTGAACGCGGCGCCGCGGTGCGGTTTGGCCAGCAAGGCGACGGTGGCCTTGAGATGCGTATGCAGGAAGTCTGGCGCAGGGTAGGCCCGGCCCTTGGTTTCGCCCGCATCGCCATCATGGCGCAGAATGCAGGCTTCGACCTCTTGCAGAATTGCATAGGCATTGATGTCCAGATCACTGGAGTAGCTGAGTTCGCAATGCGGCATCAGCCCGGCACCTCAACCATCGTGTCGCGGAACCTGCGCATGTTCTCTTGATAGTGAAGCGCAGAGGCGCGCAAACCCTGAATGGCCTGTTCATCCAAGCTGCGCACCACTTTGCCCGGCACGCCCATGACAAGCGATCCGTCGGGGATCTCTTTGTTTTCGGTGATCAAGGCCCCTGCCCCGATCAAGCAGTTCTTGCCGATCTTTGCACCGTTCAAAACCGTAGCACCCATCCCGATCAGGCTGTTTTCGCCAATCGTGCAGCCGTGCAGCATGACCTTGTGCCCGATGGTGCAGCCTGGCCCGATGGTCAGGGGGAAACCCGCGTCGATATGCATGACGCAGTTTTCCTGCACGTTCGTGCCTGCGCCGATGCGGATGTCTTCGTGGTCGGCGCGGATGGTGCAGCCGAACCAGACGCTGGCGCCTTCTTCCAAAATGACCTTGCCGATCAGGTTGGCATCCGGCGCCACCCAGGTGTCATCAGCGATCTGCGGGCGGCTGTCGCTCAAGGCATAGAGGGTCATGTCAGTTCCTCGAATTCGGATTGCAGCGCGCGCACGTGGTCGGTGAGCTGCGGTTGTTGCAAGCGGCGCAGTCGGGTTGCCGAAATGATGGTCTTCAATTGCGCTTCGGTCGCATCCAGATCGTCGTTGACCAGAACATAGTCGTAGCCGCCCCAATGGCTGATCTCGTCCCAGCTTTTCTGCATCCGACGCACAATGGTCGCCTCATCGTCCTGAGCGCGGGTTTCAAGACGGCGGCGCAATTCCGCGATGGACGGAGGCAGGATAAAGATCGACAAGGTGTGCTGCCCCAGCGCCGAGTTCGTGATCTGCTGTGCGCCCTGCCAATCAATGTCGAACAGCACATCGCGCCCTTTGTTGATCGCGTCTTCGACCGGACCTTTGGGAGAGCCGTAGAAATTGCCAAAGACATGCGCGTGTTCCAGCATCTCTCCTTGCGCCACGTCCCCCTTGAACGCCGCCTCGGACACAAAATGGTAGTGCTCGCCGTCCACCTCGCCGGGGCGCGGCTTGCGGGTGGTGCAGGAGACCGAAAAGCCAAGGCCGGGGTCCCAGTCACGCAGGCGTCGCGCCAGCGTGCTTTTGCCTGCGCCCGAGGGCGAACTGAGGATGATCAGAAGACCGCGGCGGGTCGGGACGTGCGTCATCTTTTATTCCACATTCTGGACTTGCTCGCGCATCTGGTCGATCAGCGCTTTCATCTCCAGCCCGACCGAGGTCAGGTCCGCGTTTTGCGCCTTGGAACACAGGGTATTGGCCTCGCGGTTGAACTCCTGCATCAGAAAATCCAGCTTGCGCCCGACGGGCCCGCCACCATCGAGCAGTGCGCGCGCCGCTTGCACGTGGGTGTGAAGCCGGTCGATCTCCTCGGTGACGTCCGCCTTGACCGCCAGTAGAGCAAGCTCCTGTGCGACCCGGTCCGCGTCCGCGCCGTCCGTGTTGTCCAAAACACGCGCGAGATTGCGTTTCAGGGTGGCGGCGACATCATCTTTGCGTGCTTCGGCCAGATCTGCGGCTTGTTCGGTCAATGTCTCGATGGCCGTGAGTTGGCCAATCAGGACCTCTTGAAGTGCTGTACCTTCGCGCGTGCGCATGTCGTCGAAGGCTTCCAGCAGCGCGGGCACATCTGCAACGAGGGCCGCGCGCAAAGGTGCAGGGTCGTCCTGGGTCGCCCCAGTATCCATGACACCGCGCATGACGGCAATGTCAGTCGCCCGCGAAGGCGCCAAGGATAGGCCCTGTTCCATCGCCTCAGCTTCAATCGAAAGAAGGTTTTGGACAACGGCCCGCATCGTATCGACATTCAGCGACAGGCCAACAGCGGCATCGTCGCGCGTGATGCGCAGTGACAGAGTGACATTGCCGCGCTTGGCGTGCCCGGCGACCAGAGGGCGCAGGGCTGTTTCCAACCCGTCGATCCAGTCCGGCACCCGCAAGCGCAGGTCAAGCCCCTTGCCGTTTACACTGCGGATGTCCCACGTCCAGCGAAACGGCGGGGACGCACCGGTCAGAGCGGCAAACCCGGTCATGGACCGCAACGCGGCGTCTTGGCGTTTTTTCGTCATGCCCAAGCGTTTAGGGGGAAGTCGGGGGCGGAGCAAGCCGCGAGGTCTGTCCCCGCGGGGACAGGGCAGGATTAACCATTTGTTAGCTTTAAGCGAGCGGAACCGGTCAAATTTGATATGTTTTGCACCAACAGCGCCACACAACGGTGCAACGAGTCAGTGAAAGTATGAACAGATGGACAAATCCGACCGGAACCCGCACAATGTGTTGGCTATGACAGAGTTTCGTGCAGAGATTGGTTTTTCCGCGATTTCGCAGGTCGAGGCGTATTGGGAAGGCCTGCGCGGTGCGCGGCTGATGCCCAAACGCTCGGAGATTGACCCGCGCGGGATCGAGTCTGCGCTGGAATATACGTTCGTCCTTGAACGGATCGCGCCGGGCATGGCCCGCATTCGCATCGCAGGCAGTCACCTTGGCGATTTGATGGGCATGGAAGTGCGCGGAATGCCGCTGACATCCCTGATCACGCCGCCCTGCCGCCGCCAGATTTCGGACGCGATTGAAGATGTCTGCCAGCGCCCTGCCGTATGTGAACTGCGCATGAGCGCAGAGACGACAATTGCAAAACCGCAGATGGATGCGCGGTTGTTGCTGTTGCCTTTGAAAAGCGACTTGGGTGATGTCAGCCGCATCCTGGGCTGCTTTGTTGCGCATGGCGACATCGGTCACACCCCGCGACGCTTTAACGTGGTTGGCGCGCGCATCAGACCTGTCTCCGCCCCTTCGACAGTGCCTGCGCCGGTCAAACCGACGCCGCAACCCGAAGCGCAACGCGCGCGGATCGATGGGTTTGCAGAAAGCCAGAAGAGTTTCGAGACAACAACGCCGCGATCAGACGTACCGTATCTGCGTTTGGTCAAGCCTAACGACCGCTAGGCGCGTGATTAGCAAGATATGGCAGGCGCCGGGCGGAAACACCCGGCGCTTTTTTAATGTCAGCTTGCTGCCCGCGTTTTGGACAACGTTGCGCGCAACTGAGACAGTTCTTCTGCGACAAGGAACGCCAGTTCCAGTGATTGCGACGCGTTTAGCCGCGGATCACAAGCTGTGTGATAGCGGTCGCTCAGGTCTTCTTCGGTGACCGCGCGGACGCCGCCGGTGCATTCCGTGACGTCCTGGCCGGTCATCTCGAAATGCACACCACCTGGCACCGTGCCTTCGGCTGCGTGAACGCCAAAGAATTCGCGCACTTCCCGCAGGACACTGTCAAAGGGGCGCGTCTTGTAGCCGGTCGACGATTTGATGGTGTTGCCATGCATCGCGTCACAGACCCAGACGACATTCGCGCCTTCTTCCTGAACGGTCTTGATCAGGCGCGGCAGATGCTCGCCCACTGAACCGGCTCCGAAGCGGGCGATCAGCGTCAGCCGGCCCGCCTCGTTTTCGGGGTTCAGCTTGGACATCAGGATCTTCAGATCTTCTGCGGTTGTGGTGGGGCCGCATTTCAGACCGATGGGATTTTGTACACCGCGGGCGAACTCCACATGCGCGCCGTCCGGCTGCCGTGTGCGATCGCCGATCCAGATCATGTGGCCGGAGCCCGCGAGCCATTTCCCGGTTGTGCTGTCGATGCGCGTCAGTGCCTCTTCGTACTCCAACAGCAGGGATTCATGGCTGGTGTAGAATTCAACGGACGAAAACTCGTGCGTCGTGTCCGCATCAATGCCCGCGGCGGCCATGAAGTCGATAGTGTCCTGGATGCGCGTCGCGATCTCGCGGTACTTCTCAGCGCCCTGCCCGTCGGCAAAACCAAGCGTCCAGGAATGAACCATGTTCATGTCGGCAAAACCACCGGTCGAGAACGCGCGCAGCAGGTTCAGCGTGGCGGCCGCCTGGGTATAGGCTTGCAGCATCTTCTTGGGGTCGGGAATACGGGCTTCGGGCGTGAAGGCCAGCTCGTTGATGATATCGCCGCGGTAGCTGGGCAATTCCACACCATCCACCACCTCGGTCGGGGCCGAGCGTGGCTTGGCGAATTGACCGGCCATGCGGCCCAGCTTGATCACCGGAACCTTGGCGCCGTAAGTCAGCACCATCGCCATCTGCAGCATGACCTTGAACGTGTCGCGGATCCCGTCGGCGCTGAACTGATCAAAGGCCTCGGCGCAGTCACCGCCCTGCAGCAGGAACGCGTCACCGCGGGAAGCATCGGCGAGATGAGCCTTTAGCCGCCGCGCCTCGCCTGCAAAAACCAGCGGAGGATACTTGGAAAGCTGCGCCTCAACCGCGTTCAGTGCCGCAGTGTCGGTGTAATCGGGCATCTGGATCCGGGGCTTGGCGCGCCAGTCAGATTTCGTCCAATCGCTCATCTTCTCTCTCCGCAATAAGCTGTTAGCGGTCACGTGACCGTAGGCCTCTATACAAAAGGTATCTGGCGGACACCATATCACAATTGCAGCCCCTTGACGTGGCGTTTGGCCCGTGATCAGGCTGACAAAACACCCGGGCAGCTCACACCCGGCAACGACAACAGGATGCGCGCCGCGATGTCGCTTTCTCGCCAGGCAAATCAGACCCGCCAAGAGGTCGACAAAACCAAGCGTTACGTGTTTGTCCTTCTCGACAATTTTACGATGCTGTGCTTTTCGGCCGCGATTGAAAGCCTGCGGATTGCAAACCGCATGGCGGACCGAGAACTCTATGCCTGGAGGATCATCGGGGACGGCGGCGACGTGGCTTATTGCTCGGCCGGAACCGGGTTCAAGCTGGATGGGGATCTGGATGAGTTGACGCGTGACGATGTCGTCATGGTATGCGGTGGCATCGACGTGCAAGCAGCGACGACGAAGCGTCTGCTAGGGTGGTTGCGGCGTGAGGCGCGCAAGGGCGTTCCGATGGCTGGCCTATGTACGGCGGCGTATTCACTGGCCAAGGCAGGATTGCTGGACGGAAAGAAGGCGACGATCCATTGGGAAAACCAGGATAGCTTTTCCGAGGAATTCCAAGAAGTTGAGCTGACGAAATCCGTGTTCGTGGTCGATGAAAAACGATTGACGACGGCGGGCGGGACCTCGTCCATTGACCTGATGCTGAAATTGATTGCCGATGATCACGGGGAAGAATTGGCAAACGCGGTCGCCGATCAGTTGATCTATTCGTCGATCCGCACCGATCAGGACACGCAGCGCCTGTCCGTGCCCACGCGTATTGGCGTCCGGCATCCAAAGCTCAGCCAGGTGATCCAGATCATGGAGCAAAACATCGAAGAGCCGATCAGTCCGTCGATCCTGGCCAAGGACGTCGGCATGTCGACACGGCAGCTCGAACGCCTGTTCCGCCGTTACCTAAACCGCAGCCCCAAGCGGTACTACATGGAATTGCGCCTGCAGAAGGCGCGCAACCTGCTGATGCAGACGGATATGAGCGTCATCAACGTCGCCTTGGCCTGCGGCTTTGCTTCGCCCTCGCATTTCTCGAAATGCTACCGGGCGCATTACGACACGACCCCGTATCGCGAACGTGGAACGCACGCAGCCCGTCTGTCTATCTGATCGCACTGCGCCACGTCTTTGCCATGTCGGCTTCATCATTGGGCCGAAATGCGGGTGCATCGTTCTCGCATGAAACTGGTTTATTCGCCCACGACAGCGCACATGCGGCTCTTTGAGTTGATGCGGCAACAACGTCTCGCAAAGGTCGCCGCTTATCAGCCCGATCGAGCAGATCGCGACGCGTGGGCAAGGTTGCAAGCTGCAGCTTTGGCGTCACTCCG
The DNA here is from genome assembly GCF_007995245.1 of Tateyamaria sp. syn59. Taxonomy (GTDB): domain Bacteria; phylum Pseudomonadota; class Alphaproteobacteria; order Rhodobacterales; family Rhodobacteraceae; genus Tateyamaria. The sequence goes on along the minus strand of NZ_VCBA01000001.1, from coordinate 592,868 downwards.
GCGCTGAGCCACTTGCATAAAGCTGTGCTGTAGGGTCATGAGCAGGCATCGGCTTTTCACCATCTCAAAGCCCAACGCTTCAATCGGCAGCGCCACGAAAACCTGTCGCAACGACAAACTTTTCCGAGCTGTCGGCGCGTGAAGCGGGCGGCTTGACGTTTGCCACTTTGGCGAAGCGCTTTTTGAGCAACTGTTGCAAGCTGCCCTCTGCCCCACCCGCCAGAACTTTGGCGACGAATGTGCCGCCTTCATCAAGCACGTCAAAGGCAAAGTACGCCGCGGCCTCGCATAGTGCGATGATGCGCAGATGGTCTGTCTGCTTGTGGCCCGAGGACGCCGCAGCCATGTCGGACATGACGACGTCGGCTTTGCCACCCAACCATTCCTTGACCTGCAGGTCCGCGTCATCCGCCATGAAATCCAGCTGGTGCAGGTCGCAGCCTGCAATCGGCTCCATCTCCTGGAGGTCGATACCCAGGATCGTGCCCACTGCCTTGCCCGACTTTTCGCCCAAAGCGTTCACCCGTTTCACGGCAACTTGGCACCACCCACCCGGTGCCGCGCCCAAGTCGACAACGCGCGCGCCGGGCACGAGGAAGCGGTACTTGTCATCGAGTTCAAGGATCTTGAACGCCGCGCGTCCGCGATACCCCTCGGCTTGCGCGCGTTTGACGTAAGGATCGTTCAACTGCCGTTGCAGCCAGCGCGTGGACGACAGCTTGCGCCCGCGCGCGGTCTTGACCTTGACCTTGAGGTCGCGCTGCCCGCGTCCGGATGTGTTCTTGCCTGTCGGGGTCTTGGCCACGCTGTCACCTGTCTTGTTGCCTGCGCGATACATTGCACTGTGGGTCGCTTCAAGGGACCGTCAGTTTAGCACCATTTATACCGTTTCACGATGCGACGACCCGGAAAGTGAAGGGCGCGCATCAGGCCATCTGATCATCCAACACACCGTCCGCACTCATCTGCGCATAAAGCAACCCTTCGCGCAGGCCGCGGTCGGCGACTGACAGGCGGTTGGTCGGCCAGCAGCGCATGAGCGCCTGCAAGATCGCCGCACCCGACATGATCAGGGCGTGCCGGTCGGATCCGATTCGTGGATCGGCCCGCCGCCCCCCCGGCCCCATCGCAAGATAGGACCGGATAACGGTGTCGATCTGGTCCGATGTCATGCGCAGGCCGTCCACCTTGGTCCGGTCATAGCGTTTCAACCCCAAGTGGGAGGCCGCGACTGTCGTGACCGTGCCGGAGGTGCCGATGATCTGGAACCGCTCTGTCGGTTCCGTGGCATGGTACGGCGAAAAGTCGGCCAGGTTTTCTTCGAAAAACCAGCTCATCAGGGCAAAACGGGCGGAATCGTCCTCTACGTCATTGAATTGCTCGCGCAAGGTGGCAACGCCCAGTGGCACGCTGATCCAGTCGACCACACGCGCCTCAGGTATGTCGGACGCGGCCTGCTTGAAGCCTGAGTGCAGGCGCATGATGGCTTGCGGACGATCCGGCCGGGCCACGGCCGACAAATCAATCCACACCAATTCGGTCGAGCCGCCACCAATGTCCACCACGAGCAGGTTTTCTGTCTTGGGGCTGACCAGCGGCGCGCAAGAGATCACGGCAAGCCGCGCCTCTTCCTCGGGTTCGATAATGTCGAGGCGCAGACCCGTCTCACGATGCACACGTTGCACGAATTCAAGGGCGTTCACTGCCCTGCGGCAGGCCTCTGTCGCGACAAGACGCATGCGCTTGACCTTGTGGCGCTTCAATTTTTGCTGACAGATACGCATCGCCTGCACGGTGCGCGTCATGGACCCGCGCGACAGTTTACCGGACTTCTCCAACCCCAGCCCAAGCTGCACAGATTTCGAGAAACTGTCGACAACATGAAAACCCGCGCCTCGCGGCTCGGCGATCAACATGCGACAACTGTTCGTACCCAGATCAAGCGCGGCATAAAGCTCGGGCGATCCTGGGGCACGCGGCACGGGCTTGGCCCCGGTCCGGGAGCCTTTGGTCTTTGTCGCGCCCGCACCTCGGGGACGCTGTGGCGCCATAATTCTGCGCCTTTCATAACGGGTTAGGTTGACGATATGTCCTGTGACGCATTCACGCAAGAGGGTTGGCAGCCATGTTGGCCCGCCCGATTAAGGCCGTGCGTAGAAGTCCGACAGAAAGTCATATTCTTGCTGCAACCAGTCGCTGAGCGCCTCATGCGTGTCACCCGACAAGTCATCGGCTGTCAGTGGCACACTGCTGGTGTTTTCGCGGTGAAAATGAACCGGCGTCTGGATCCAATCCGCTAAATCGTCCTGTAATTTACTAAGCGCTTCGACCGTGTAGACGCGCTTGAACTTTTCCAGTTTCGGACCGGTAAAGAGCCAGATGTGCATCGAATGGTGTTTCACGACGGAGGAGGCTTCGCGATAGGCCTGCAGGTTCTGAAAAAAGAAGTCTGCGTCAGGATCCTTGGGAAGATCGATGATCCCGTCCCGCAGCTTTGGACTGTTGTGCAGTTCCCGTCGCTCCACAACCCTGTTCGTATAGCAGGCCAACAGTCGATCTAGCGGGTCGCGGACGACAGTGAACCCGAACCACTCGTCAGGCACAGTTTCCCAGCGATGCGGGCGGAACCGACTTGTGGGATACACTTTATGCCATCTGGAGCTGCTGTGATCGGACGGAGCGATCAGGTTCTCCGTATCCACATCCGGATCCAATTCCGCCAGCGCGCGCTTTACCGTCGAGCTCGCGCATTTTGGAACCGCCATATACGCGAGGCGAAGGGCATCGACCCGAATAACCATGTTTGCCTGCTCGATCTTCTTTTGAGTATCTGCACCATAGACTAAAGGTTTCATGTCGAAACACGCACTTACCAGAAACGGTCGGCCTGTTGCATTTCCGGGCCATGTCCGCGTCGCAAGTGCACGTTTCTTTGTCGAAAACGGGCCGCTGTGCGCTTATGTCGTCGCGTATGCAGGATCAACACGCACGGAGGAATCACATGCCTGACGTCACCATCGTTTACTGGCGGGACATCCCCGCGCAGGTGATTGTCGGCAAGGGACGACGCGGCGCCAAACGCCAGCTTGAGGAACGGTTCGAGCAGGCCATCGACCGCGCGGCCATGAAGGTCAACGCCAAGGATGCAGACGCCTATCTGGCCGAATGGCGCAAGGCAGCCCCCTACCCCGTAGAGGGTGACGCCGCCGAAGTGGCCGAGGCAGAGGCCACACGGCTGGAACAGGAATATGATCAGGCCCGCATCAAGGCATTGATTGACAACGACGGATGGGCCTGACCCCAGGCCCCGGCAATTGGGAGGTGCCGCCATGGCATTGCTGAACTTCAAACGCGACGACGGCCCTGTGGCTGGTGCGCTCTCCCCCGAGGTCGAGGCGTTCCTGCAGGGATACTCCATCGAAGTGATGCCGCGTACGGCGCAGAAGGTGGATGATTTCCGCGCGATCCTGCCCGCCAACACCCGCGTTTACATCGCGCATATCGAAGGCACGCCCATCGGGGACATGGTGGCCACCGCTCGGCGTCTCGCTGGAGAAGGCTTTGCCGTCATGCCGCACTTTCCGGCCCGCATCATTAAGGATCAGGCAACGCTCGAAGACTGGATCGCCCGGTATCAGGGCGAGGCCGGTGTCGATCAAGCACTTTTGTTGGCGGGCGGCGTGGACCAACCGCATGGCGACTTCCACAGTTCGATGCAGTTGATGGAAAGCGGCGCCTTTGATCGAGCAGGTTTCAAACGTTTGCACGTGGCAGGTCACCCCGAGGGGAACAAGGACATCGACGCCGATGGCAGCATGAAGAACGTCGATGAGGCACTTGGTTGGAAACAGAAATTTTCTGAACGCACCGATGCTGACATGGCCATCGCCACGCAGTTCGCATTCGAGGCAGGCCCGATTATCAAATGGGCCGACAACTTGAAGGCCGCAGGGATCGACCTGCCGATCCATATTGGGATTGCCGGACCGGCGAAGCTGCAGACGATGATCAAGTTTGCGATAGCCTGCGGCGTTGGCCCCTCCCTGCGCGTGCTCCAGCGCCGGGCCAGAGATGTGACCAAGCTGCTGCTCCCATTCGAGCCGACGGACGTTGTCTCAGAGCTTGCCGCGCACAAGGCGGCCAACCCGGAGTTCAACATCGCGCAGGTCCACTTCTTTCCCCTCGGTGGCATCAAGACGAACGCAAACTGGGCCATCGAAAACGGTGGCGCATCTGCTATGCCTGCCGCGGCTGGCTAATCTGCTTCATAACAGTCCTGAAAAGGTTTCAACCCCGCCCCTCTCGCGCAGATCGTTTCTGCGCGGTAGGTGTCTTATTCAATCCGCGAGACGTCGTTTTGACCTGCGCAACGCTGCGGGCCTCGGATCAACACTTCGCCAACCAAATGCAAAAAGGCAGCGCCCATGACCCGCACCGTCATCGAATCCAAAACCAAGACAGCCCTGATTGGTTTTGACCAACCCTTCTGCGTGATCGGTGAGCGGATCAATCCCACGGGCCGCAAGATCCTGAACGAAGAGTTGGAGCGTGGCGATTTCAGCCGCGTGCAAGCAGATGCCGTCGCGCAGGTTGCGGCGGGTGCGACCGTACTGGATGTCAATTCGGGCGCCGTTTTCTCGAACAAGATGGCCGAAGACCCGCGTTATGCCGACAACAACTTTGTCGAGCCTGAATTGATGAAACAGCTTGTCGAGACGGTGCAAGCGGTCACGGATTGCCCGCTCTGTATCGACAGTTCAGTGCCTGGCGCGTTGGAAAACGGCTTGGCCGCCGCCGAAGGCCGCCCGCTTTTGAACTCTGTCACCGGAGAAGAAGAGCGGCTTGAGCTGGTTCTGCCCTTGGTCAAAAAGTACAACGTGCCCGTCGTGGCGATTTCAAACGATGACACCGGGATTTCCGAAGACCCCGACGTCCGGTTCGCCGTTGCCAAGAAAATCGTGGAACGCGCCGCTGACTTCGGCATTCCAGCGCACGACATTGTCGTCGATCCGCTGGTCATGCCCATCGGTGCGATGGGCACCGCCGGATTGCAGGTCTTCACGCTTGTCCGGCGTTTGCGCGAAGAATTGGGCGTCAACACGACCTGTGGTGCGTCAAACATATCCTTCGGACTTCCCAACCGTCACGGTATCAACAACGCTTTTCTCCCCATGGCAATGGGTGCCGGGATGACATCGGCCATCATGAACCCGGTCGCCCTGCCGGTTGGACCAAAGAAAATCGCGGAAAAGCGCGCCGAGGTCGAGGCGGCAGGCATTGTCCTGCCGGATGGGATGGATGACGAAGCCTTTGTGCAGATGTTCGGTATGGGGTCCACAAAGCCCCTCCCAGGTAAGGAGATGGAGGCGATCCGCGCGGCGAACTTCTTGACCGATAATGACGAAGGCGGCGGCGAGTGGATCAAGTTCAATCGCGCCCCTGCCAAGGCAGGCGAGGAAAGCCGCGGGCGCGGCGGACGCGGTGGTCGACGTCGTCGCGGCTGATCAAGCTAGAGGTATCATTGAGTTCATCGTCCGCCTGGGTTTTCGCCTGGGCGGTTTTCGTTTGGGCCCAGGCCGTATTGCGGCACACTTTCGGTAACCCGGTCTTAACGGAGCGTCCGCTACACGAAGCAGCATAGTCGCAATCCGGAGGGACAAGATGAGCCGTCAATGCCGTGCAGCTTTCCGCAAACATCATGAATGATGTGATCCCACTGCCGCCCCGGCTGGATGCCGTGGCTGCCCCCACGCTGTTGGCAAAGCTGTTGGATTGCGATCAGACCGCTGACATCCGCCTGGATGCCACCGAAACGATCCATATCGGCGCCTTGGGCGCCCAAGTCTTGCTCAGCGCGCATCGCACAACCGAGGTCAATGGCACGGCGTTGTCGATCACCAATCTGCAACCGCGCGCGCAGCAGCAATTGACGCTGATGGCCCTGACGGCACTGATGGCACCGCAGGAGGCGATATGAGCCTTGAAATTCTCGCCGTAGATGACAGCCGCACGATGCGGGACATGATACGTTTGGCGCTCGAGCCCGTCGGGTTCACCGTACACACTGCCGACGATGGTGTGCACGGCACCGAGGTGCTGGCCGGCATAAATCCGGATGTGATCATCACAGATATCAACATGCCGCGGATGGACGGGTTTGGTTTTATCGACGCGGTGCGCGACAACGGCAGTCACAAGACGACGCCCATCCTCGTTCTGACAACCGAAGCAGCCCCCGAAATGAAGATGCGCGCCCGCTCTGCTGGTGCCACGGGCTGGATCGTAAAGCCGTTTGATCCAAGCAAACTCGTCAAAGCGTTGCAGATGGTCGCCGGGTAGCAGCGCACATGACGGCCCCGGACCCAATGGCGGAAATTCGCGCTTCGTTTTTCGTGGAATGCGAGGAACTGCTCGAAGCCCTGCACGATGGTCTCCACGCGTTGGAGACCGAGACTGGAGACAGCGAAACCATCCACGTGGTGTTTCGCGCCGTCCACTCGATCAAGGGCGGCGCCGGGGCGTTTGGCCTGGACCATATGGTGCGCTTTTCGCACCGTTATGAAACCGTGCTGGATGCGGTTCGTGATGCACGTTTGGCGGTCACGACAAACCTTTTGAACCTGTTCTTTCGGGCCGCAGACCACTTGGCAGACATTGTGCGCGCGGCCCGCGAAGACGCGGAATTCCCGGTTGAGTCAAGCGCTGCGCTTTTGTCCGAGTTGGACGCTCAAGCAGCAGGTTCAAGACCAAGCGAGGAACCGGCAGACGTCGACTTCGCGCCTGTCCCACTCTCTCTTGATTTTGAGGACGATCCTGAAACGGAGTACGACGCTGCGCTCAATCACTTCCAGATCGTCTTCATACCGGAACCGGAACTTTTTGAAACCGGCAACGACGTTCCGCACATCCTTGCTGCATTGGCCGACTTGGGCGAACTGGATGTCAAATGCGACACCAGCCGCATTCCAACCCTGGATCAGCTGGCGGCAGAGGCGGTCTATCTCAGTTGGTCCATTTCGATCCGCACCGTTGTAGACGAGGCGGAAATTGCGTCCATCTTCGAGTTTGTCGAGGGGTTGTGCGAATTGCAGATCTTGCCCGTCGGCGCGGGCGCACCCACATCCGATCCGACTGACACGGGCACGGCGGCTGAGCCTACGAGTGCAGGTGCGGTTTTGGCGCCGCTGCCCGAACCGGCCGCATCCGCCCCACCCCGCGACACCGCTAAAAAGACGGTCGTGCGCGTCGATATCGAGCGCGTTGAACGGCTGGTGAACCTCGTAGGCGAGCTTGTGATCAACCAGGCCATGCTGTCGCAAAGCATGCAGTCTGCTGGCCTGTCACCGCATTCCGACGCCATGAACGGGCTGGAAGAGTTTCAGCGCCTCACCCGTGACATACAGGACAGTGTAATGATGATCCGGGCGCAACCGGTGAAATCGCTCTTCCAACGGATGTCGCGAATCGTTCGCGAAACCTCCGCATCCGTATCGAAGGATGTGCGTCTGATCACGGACGGAGACACGACAGAGGTTGATAAAACCGTCATCGAAAGGCTCGCCGACCCGCTGACACACATGATCCGCAACGCGGTGGATCACGGAATTGAGCGGCCCGAAGACAGATTGGCCATCGGAAAGCCCCGGCAAGGTTCTGTGCGGCTCAGCGCATCTCATCGTTCGGGTCGGGTTGTGATCGACGTTTCGGATGATGGCAGCGGCATCGACCGTCCGCGCGTGCTGCAAATCGCGCGTGACAAAGGACTGATCCCTGCCGACGCCCATTTGACAGAGGCAGAGATCGACAACCTTCTGTTTATGCCGGGCTTCTCGACCTCGTCCAGCGTGTCTGACTTGTCTGGCCGCGGCGTCGGCATGGATGTGGTGCGCACCGCGATCCATGCTCTTGGGGGCCGCATTACGATCAGTTCGGAACCGGGTCATGGCACTCTGTTCAGTATCTCCCTTCCGCTCACGCTGGCCGTGCTCGATGGGATGGTTGTGGATGTCGCAGGCGAAACCTTGGTGCTGCCCCTGAGCGCAGTGTCCGAAACGCTCACTCTCACCGATGCCAACGTGGAAATGCTCAGCCCCGGCCGGTCTGTGGTGCGAAGCCGCGGCGCCTTTCTACCGCTTTTGGATCTTGGTGCCCTTCTTGGGTATCGCGGACCGGGCGACAGTTACGTGGATCGCATCGCGCTGCTGCTGACGCTCGAGGATGAGGTCAACGTTGCGCTCATGGTGGATGAAATCCACGATCAGCGCCAGGTCGTGATCAAAGGGCTTGATGACAGTTTCTACCGCGCACCCGGCATCGCCGCGGCGACCATTCTGGGCGATGGCCAGATCGCCCTCATTCTGGATCCGGCCGACATCGTTGTCCACGCGAATACAGCCGGGGCCATCACGGCCACGCAACAAAAACTGGAGGCGCGCGCATGAGTGACGAAAACGTTGCACAGCCCATAGAATTGCTGACGTTCAAACTGGGTGATCAGGAATACTCGCTTGATATCATGAGCGTTCGTGAAATCCGCGGCTGGACAAAAGCAACACCGATGCCATTGGCGCCCAGCTTCATGCGCGGCGTGATCAATCTGAGGGGCACTGTCTTGCCCGTGATTGATCTGGCGGAGCGTTTGGGCCTTCCAAAATGCGGCCAAAACAATCGCAACGTCATTATCGTCGTCAAACATGAGGGACAAATGACGGGGCTTCTTGTCGATGCCGTGTCTGATATCGTGTCGCTCGAAGCCGGCGACATGCAAAACCCGCCCGATACCGGCGTGCGCGATGGTTTGAGCGTGATCAAGTCGCTGACCCTGATCGACGATCGGATGATCCGCGTCTTGGATTTGGCCCTTGTCGTGACCAAGGCAGAAAGCGACGCCGCCTGATGCGCCACCCGTCCGGCCAAGCTCACATGAACGATCAGCAATTCGATCGGATCGCGGCGCTCGCCTATAGCGAAAGCGGCATCAGGCTTGTGCGCGAAAAGAAGTTGATGGTGCAATCGCGGCTGCGGCATCGGCTGCGCGCGCTGAGCATTGATACCTTTTCAATCTACGCGGATCACGTGACATCGACGCAAGGTATAGACGAACGCCGCTACATGATCTCGGCCCTGACGACAAATGTGTCGCAGTTCTTTCGCGAAGCACAGCATTTCGATATGCTTTGCGACGCGCTTTTGCCAACGTTCCGTGAGCGCATCAGAACAGGGCAGCGGATCAGGATTTGGTCAGCGGGCTGTTCGAACGGTCAAGAACCCTATTCGGTCGCCATGCATCTGCTGTCGCTTGAGCCATCGCTCGCAGACGCTGACTTTCGGATCCTGGCAACAGATATCGACCCGAACGTCATCGCATTTGCGCAGCAGGGAAAATATGCGCCTGCACAGCTGAAAGGCGTACCGAAATCGCATTTGCACGGTTTTACAATGGCGCATCCGGATGACGGCGGCGACCGCGTCATGTCGGAGAGATTGAAGACAGTTGTGTCGTTCCGAGAGTTGAACCTGTTTGACGACTGGCCGATGCAGTTTCCATTTGATGCGATCTTTTGCAGGAACGTGGTCATTTACTTTGATCAGCCCACGCAAGAAAGGCTCTGGCCGCGGTTCAGCACTCGTATACGTCCGGGCGGGCTGCTCTTTCTTGGGCATTCCGAGCGTATTGCAGAGCCGGGCGCACATGGATTTCGGTCATGTGGACCAACCGCATATACCAAAACGGCACCTTCTCATTTCAATTCCAGATAGGAGACGCACATGGCGTTGCGAGACCAAATACGCATTATGGTCGTTGATGATATGTCGACGAGTCGCGGGCTCCTGGTTCAAGGGCTCGAGGCATTGGGTATCCGCCACATCTTTATCGCAGCGGACGGTGTGAACGCGGTCAACGTGCTCAGCAAGACGCCCGCGCATCTTGTCATATCCGACTACAACATGCCGAACATGGATGGCCTCAAACTGCTGCACACCCTGCGCAGTGGCGCCAGAACCAAGGGCGTCGGATTTATCCTGATCACGGGTCGTACCGAACACCAGATCATTGATCACGGGCGCAAGTTGGGGATGAACAACTATCTCAAGAAACCATTTGACGCGCCACAGCTTCGTCAGTGCATTGAATCCGTGGTTGGCCCGCTGTGACCTCAAACGGACCAGACGCAGCGGCTAAACGCGCTATGGCGCGCATGTCCGGCGTGTTGGCGAAGTTAACCGATGATCTATCTACCGTTACGCATTTGGTGTCAGAATTAACTACGCTTCATGGCAATGCATTGCCCGAGGCGCACATACAGAAGCTGCAAAAACTGGACCATATTGGTCAGTCACTGCACGACCTGTCGATTATCTCAGCGATCCTGGCGGAAGTGTCCGATGGCGAACGCCATCAGGATGCACAATTGAAACTTGCCGAGTCGCGGGCGATCCTGTCATCTGACAGTTGCGCCACTGTCAGCCCGGTGGCAGGGTCGATCGAGCTTTTCTAGTCGCGGTCCCTCCGCGACATGTCAGAAGAGTTCCAGCCCGTTCCCCGTTGAAATCGGAACCGTTAGATCCGGATCGCCCGCAGCGGCATTCGTGAACTTTTGCATGACGCGTCCGGTGTTTGGCCAAAACCGAATGTTGCGCGCCATTTGTCCGCCAAGCGAATGGGTCACAACCGGAATCCCCTCCTGTTCAAGATACTGCAGTGTGAATTGCGCATTTTGCGCTCCGATATCCGACAGGCCCGAGATCATGCGCGCGCCACCAAACGCCTTGGCACACAAGTTGCGCCGCGCAGCGCCAAGTTTGACCAGGTCATTGATCAGCAATTCCATCGCATTAATGCCAGACAATGTGTGATGCGTACTGCGGCCCGGCGCGTGCGCAAGAAGCATGTGATTCATACCCCCGACACCGGCATCAGCATCCCAGAGACAGCAGGCCACGCATGACCCCAGCAAGGTTGAGATCACCAGATCTGGATCAGTGCCCGTTGCATGCTCGCCTTGCGTGATATGGATGTGCTGTTGCGTCACGTGACGGTGTCTCCGAGCAGCAGCAGGTCCGCCATCCTGGAAGGCAATTCCATCAAATCACGCTCTTCCTCTGTGGCGTCGAGTGCAAGTGCTGCTGCGGGCATGCCATAGACGGCGCATGTACGCTCCGATTGGCCCAAGGTCTTCGCGCCGTTGCGGCGCAGCATCAGCATCCCTTTTGCCCCATCATTGCCCAGCCCGGTCAGGATGATGGCGCCGACCTGCGCGCCCCACGGTGCAGCCGAGCCAAAAAGAACGTCCACAGATGGACAAAACACGTCACTGCGCCCGCGCCGTATGGCTTGAACATGCCAGCCATCGCTGTGCCAGGTCAGAACTGTTTGTGTGTCCCGCGCCGCAGCCAGCCGAACCTGACCGTCGGTCAAGCGTTCCCCATCCGCAGCGAAATCCACACTCTGATCCAGGTTCCGGTCGAGCCGCTCAATGAACCGACCAAGAAACGCATGCGGCATATGCTGTGCAATGACGATGGGCGGTCCGTTGGCAGGAAACAGTGGCAGGATGCTCTCGAGAGCCGTGACGCCACCCGTCGATGCCCCGATCAGAATGACCTTATCCGATGTTGCACAACTGGCGTGATCGGCATCCGCATCCTGCCGTGCCGCTGCGACGATCTTGTCGCACAGTCTTGCCAGCGCTTCGGGCGTGGGAATGGACGGTTTTGCAAGGCAGACGGCCGCGCCCAACGCACGCGCGCGCCGTGCGTGTTCCGTGTTGTGACGCATCTGGCTGCTCAACATCACAACCGGCATTGGACGCAGACGCATGAGGTGCGACAGAAATTCAATGCCGTCCATCCCCGGCATTTCGACATCGAGTGTCAGGACATCGGGGTTGGTTGACTTGATCACCTGCCGCGCCTCTTCCGCCGATGCGGCGGTGCCCGCAAGCTCAAGGCGCGGATCGCCGGAAATCATGCTGCCCAACCACCGCCGCATGACCTTTGAATCGTCGATCACAACAACCCGGTGTGGTTTGCGTTCGACGGTTGAGGAGACGTGTATACCCACCGCGCTATGCCAAGGCTGCCGCGTACCGGTGTATTGTTTCTTGGGAGACCGCAACGCGCAAAGTGATCTGTCCACCAGTGTGCCAAAACATTGGCTGACAGCTTAAGATCCGCGCATGAACGCCGTGTTAATGGCGGTGCCCAAAATCAGACGGGCACCGCATGACGTCTGTCAGGCGCTGACGGCTTTCATAAACCGATCCTTGATGACGACCGGATCCATCGTAATCACCGGCATCTTGGCGTTGCCGCTGTCGCACTTTACAACCATCACCGTCATCTTTCGCTCGGCGATGGCTTTTTCCAAGGCAGGCCCGGTATCCACGTCCATCACCTCGACAACATTGTCACAACCAGCGGCCCGCGCCATGCCCGCAAGGGACGTTTTCTTACCGGTATATGTCGGTTGATCGCCGGTCGAGCCATAGGAGCCGTTGTCGATGATCATCAGGATGAAGTTGTCCGCCACGTTGTTGGCGATGGTCGGTAGAGTGCAAAGGTTTGTCAGGACCGACCCGTCGCCATCTATCGAGATGACAGTCTTGTCCTGCGCCAGCGCCAGGCCCAGCCCGATCGAGGAGGCTAGGCCCATGGTGCCCAGCATGTAGAAATTCGTGGGTTGATCGTCGATGGCATGCAGCTCCTGGCTGGGTATGCCGATGTTGCAGACCACCAGCTGGTCACGAAGAATGGGCGCAATCTCTTTGAGGATTTCAGAACGGATCATTGGTCGCCATAGCCTCCCCAGAAGTTGGCGTCGGTCAGGATCGCCACGGGTTTGTTGCACATGAAGGTGTATTTCAGAATCATATCCAGCTCTTCCACATCCTTCTGTTGGTGGAAGTGGTAGGTCGGGATGTTCATCTGCGCGAGCAGCGCCTTGGTGTGGATCGCCATCTCGACCTGGCAGGCGACGGGTTCACGCAGTTCGCCGCGATACGAAATGAGCATAGGCAGCGGCATCCGGTAGTATTGGATCAGCGTCGCCAGCGTGTTGATCGTCACGCCTATGGCCGTGTTCTGCATGATGATGGCGGGCCGTTTGCCGCCCATCCATGCGCCGGCGCAAAGGCCCATGCCCTCGTCTTCCTTGTTCGACGGGATATGGAAAATGTCGTCGCGGTTGTCGATTTCCTCAATCACCCCCGCAAGCTGCTTGCACGGCACGGTGGTTACGAATGAAATGTCATTCGCCACCAGGTCGTCAGTGATCTTCTTGTCTATGTCCATCTGTTTGCAATCTCCGGCATCAGGGGTGCAGAATAATTTTCGGGGCAGCGACACGGCCTGCGCGCAAATCGGCAAAGGCGGCGGCGCCATCGGACAGGCCGCGCTGTTCGGTCCAGTCGAGCGGGCCAAGACGACCATCGAAAATGGCGGCGCAGGTGTCGCGGAAGTCTTGAGGTGTGTAGGTGTAGGTGCCTATGAACGTGATCTCTTGCAAGGTCATGCGGCGGATATCGAGGCCGCCAAGATCTTCGCCCAGACCGATGTGGACGATGACGCCGCCGGGCTCGGTCAGTGACGACGCAATCTCGCGCGTGGCGGCGTAACCGACGGCGTCGACGACCATGCCGTATTCGCCTGTCCCCGCGGGGACAGATGGAATAAGGCACTGATTTTCAACGAACTGGCGTCGTGTTTCGTTGGGTTCGGCAATGGTGACATCCCCCAAACCCTGTGCTCTGAGCGCGAGTGCCGCCGCCACTCCTATTGCACCTCCACCGAGCACGAGCGCCGAGCGCGTCGCACCGGGATCGAGCGCTGCCAAACCCAATCGTATGGAGTGCCAGCTGACAGCCAGAGGCTCTGCCAGAGCCGCTTTGTCAAAGGGAACGTGATCGGGCACTGTCACGAGATTGCTGGGCCGCATGACGACGAGTTCGGCAAAGGCGCCTTCTCGCGGCGGCATCGAGATGATCTTGCGCTCGGGACACAGGTTTTCGCGCCCCGAACGGCAATAGCGGCAGACACCGCACCCAACGAGGGGATTGATGGTCACCCGCTCACCGTCGCGCGGTCCGCCAACAATTGTGCCCGCCGCTTCATGGCCCAGGATCAATGGCGCCGGGCGGCGGTCGTCATGGCCCAGATAGGCGTGCATATCGGACCCGCAGATGCCCGACGATGCAATGCGCACCAACTCTTGGCCTGCGTCAGGTACTGCATCCGCGACATCGCGAAACCGCAGCGTCTCAACGCCTTCATAGACCAATGCCTTCATCTCACAGCCTCCCCGGCTGCATCGTAGCAGTCACAGGAACCGTGGGGAACGGCATCACTCATTGGCGCTGAGGTCGAAGTTCTCACCCGGAAAGTACTTGGCCAGCCGCACATCCGCAGAGCGGGCGTGGCCCTCCATCCCTTCGAGACGCGAGATGCGCGCGGTCGCCTCGGCCACAGGTTTCGACCCTTCGCGCGTTGCGCGCTGCCAGGTGACGATCTTCATGTACTTATGGACAGACAGGCCACCGGTGTAGTTCGCTGCACCCGACGTTGGCAGAACGTGGTTGGTGCCCGAGGCTTTGTCGCCGTACGACACCGTCGTTTCTTCACCCAGAAACAGCGAGCCGTAGCAGGTAAGCCGAGCCAGCCACCAATCCAGATCCTCCGCCTGCACCGTGAGGTGTTCGGGAGCATAATCATCGGAACAGGCCGCCATCTCTTCGCGGTCGGCGCACAAGATCACCTCCGCATAATCACGCCACGCCGCAGTGGCGTTTTCGCGGTTCACGTCCGGCAAATCCTCGATCAGTTTGGGCACCATCTCCATCACCGTCTCGGCCAGATCCCGGCTGTCGGTGACCAGCCAAACGGGCGAGTTGTAGCCATGTTCGGCCTGGCTGACCAGGTCGGTGGCCACGATATGCGCATCCGCCTGCCCGTCAGCCAGGATCAGGCTGTCGGTTGGGCCCGCGATCATGTCGATACCGACGCGGCCAAAGAGGATGCGTTTGGCTTCTGCCACAAACTGGTTGCCGGGACCGACAAGGATGTTCGCCTTGGGCAGGCCGAACAGTCCAAAGGTCATCGCGGCCACACCCTGCACGCCGCCCATCGCCATGATCTTGTCCGCACCGCAGATATGCGCGGCGTAGACGATGGCAGGGGCAATGCCCACACCGGGGCGCGGCGGCGAACATGCGGTGATATGCTTGCAGCCTGCGACTTTGGCCGTGGTGACAGTCATGATGGCGCTGGCCACGTGGCTGTAGCGCCCGCCGGGCGCATAGCAGCCCGCCGCGTCCACCGGGATCGCCTTTTGGCCCGCAATCAGGCCCGGCACGATCTCAAGTTCGACATCGGCGACCGTGGCCTTTTGCGTTTCAGCAAAGCGGCGCACGTTGTCGTGGGCGAATTGGATGTCGGCCTTCAGCTTGTCGGGGACAAGGGCACAGGCCGCTTCGATCTCTTCCGGGGTCAACAGGATGTTGCCCTCGTATTTGTCGAATTTGGCCGCGTATTCCAGCGCCGCCTCATCCCCGCGCGCCTCGATGTCGCTCAGAATGCCGGTGACGATATCGTGGACGTCCGACGCGCCGGAGGTCGCGGTCAATGTTGCTTTCTTTAGGTATTCGCGTGCCATGCCGTGCCCTGAACGATGTCTGATTGCGCGCACGCTAGGGCGAGGGTGCGGGGCGACGCAAGATCATCCCGGACGCCATTTGCGAGTTTCAAAAACAAATCGGCCCACCTTTCGAAAACCGAAAGATGGGCCGGTGTTTTGTCTCAATTTCAGTTGTTTCGCAGATGCAGCATTCACATCCCGAATACTGACACCGGGTCAGATCAGCCGTCGATCAAGGCGTTGAGCGTGCTTGACGGACGCATGACAGCCGCGACCTTGGCGTCGTCTGTGTTGTAGTACCCGCCAAGGTCCACGGCAGCGCCACGACCGGTCATCATCTCGGTCGCGATGGTGTCCGCCTGCCCGCTCAGTGCACCCGCCAACTCGGCAAAGGTGGCTGACAGCGCCGCATCATCGTTTTGACCTGCAAGCGCTTCAGCCCAGTACAGCGCGAAGAAGAAGTGGCTGTCGCGGTTGTCGGGCTGACCCACCTTGCGACCGGGCGACTTGCCTTCGGCCAGCAACTTGATGATGGCCGCATCCGCCGCGTCGCCCATGACCTTCGCCTTCGCATTCCCATGGGCGTCGCCAAAAAAGCGCAGGCTTTCCGCGATGGCGCAGAACTCACCCAAGCTGTCCCAACGCAGGTGATTTTCTTCCATCAACTGCTGAACGTGCTTGGGAGCGGACCCGCCCGCACCGGTTTCGAACATGCCGCCGCCGTTCATCAGTTTGACGACCGACAACATCTTGGCCGAGGTGCCAACCTCAAGGATCGGAAACAGGTCCGTCAGGTAGTCGCGCAGCACGTTGCCTGTGATGGCGATGCAGTTGTCGCCCTTGGTGATGACCTCAAGCGCGTGGCGTGTGGCAGCTGCGGGGGCCATGATCTGGAACGTATCTGCCTTGCCTTTCGCCTCAAGGATCGGCGTGATCATCTTGATCAGTTCGGCATCATGCCCGCGCGTTTCATCCAGCCAAAAGACCGACGCGTAACCGGTTGTCGCCTCGCGGGAAATCGCCAGATCGACCCAGTTCAGAACCGCTTCCTTGCGGGTCGAGGCCATGCGCCAGATGTCGCCCGCTTCAACCTCATGGCTGGTGAGCACGTTACCGTTGGCCGCGATCACCTTGACCGTACCATCGGCGGGAATTTCAAACGTGGTCGGATGCGAGCCGTATTCCTCGGCCTTCTTCGCCATCAGACCGATGTTCTGCACGGTGCCCGCGGTGGTGGGGTCAAGCGCGCCGTTGGCTTTGAAGAAGTCCACCGTCTCGGCATAGACCGGCGCGTAAGAGCTGTCGGGGATCACGCAGTTCGTGTCGCCCTCTTTGCCATCCGGGCCCCAGCCTTTGCCGCCTGCGCGCAGCACAGCGGGCATCGAGGCGTCGATGATCACATCCGAGGGCACGTGCAGGTTGGTGATGCCCTTGTCCGAGTTCACCATATACATGGGCGGGCGGTCAGCCATGACGGCGTCGATCTCGGCTTGGATCTCGGCGCCCTTGCCCATGCCTGCGATGACCTCAAGCATGGTGCCAAGGCCCGAATTCGGGTTGACGCCAGCAGCCGTGAATTCCGCCTCGTACTTGTCGAAGACCGGCTTGAGATACGCGCGCACGGCATGACCAAAGATGATCGGATCTGACACCTTCATCATCGTTGCTTTCATATGCAACGAAAACAGAGTGCCGTCTGCCTTGGTGTCCTCGATGGCTTTCGCGAGGAAATCCATCAATGCCGCGCGAGACATGAATGTGGCGTCGACAATGGCGCCCTCGGGCATGTCGATCCCGTCCTTTAGCACCGTCACGGTCCCATTGGCTGCCGTATGCTCAATCTTCAACGCACCGGCTTGTGCAGCGCTCAACGTGACGGACATCTCGTTCGAGCGGAAGTCATTGGCGCCCATCGTGGACACCTTGGTTTTGCTGTCAGACGTCCACACGCCCATCGAATGCGGATTGTCCTTGGCGTAGGCCTTGACGGCGGCAGGCGCGCGACGGTCCGAGTTGCCCTCACGCAGAACCGGATTCACAGCCGACCCCTTGATCGTGTCGTAACGCGCGCGAATGTTCTTTTCCTCGTCGGTCGCGGGCGCCTCGGGATAGTCGGGCACATCGTACCCCTGCCCCTGCAACTCCTTAATCGCTGCCTGAAGTTGCGGGACCGAGGCCGAGATGTTCGGCAATTTGATCACGTTTGCCTGCGCGGTGGTCACCAATTGACCCAGGGCTGCCAGATCGTCGCTTTGCGCCTGTTCGGCCGTCAGGCGTTCGGGGAACGTGGCCAAGATACGCCCCGCAACCGAGATGTCGCGCGTGGACACATCAATGCCCGCCGCAGAGACGAACTTGCGCACGATGGGCAACAGTGAGGCCGCCGCCAGTTGCGGCGCTTCGTCGGTGACGGTGTAGATGATATCGGGTGCGGCGTCGTGGGACATGGGGCGATCTTTCGCTTGTTTCGGGTTCGGGCGTCCGGTGCGCTTTCTGCACACCATAGTATACCGTGCAGATAACGGGTCATGCGCACAGGCTCAATGCCAGTCATGCAGGCGCGACAATTGTATCCGATCTGCGTTTTGGGCGCGCATGAAATGTCGTTGCTCTGCGGTGTGTGCTTTCAACATACCACCGACACGAGACGAGATGCACAAAGCTCGCGGAGCGGTTGAAATCCCTCAAAGTTTTTATACCGCACAGTTGACGTACTTGATTTCAGCCGCAATGCTTAAAAAATGAGCGGATTAAAAACAATGATAGCCGCCGGAGCAGTCATATGCGGCATGTCAGGCGCAGCACCGGCGCATGACGACCTTGCCTACACGTTTGCCGAATGCGCGGGCCGCTTCTCTGCTGAAATGGAACATGCGTGGTTGATGAACGACCCCGGCGCATCGGATATCGCGGCCGACAGGTCTTCTTTTGTCATGCTGACCTCCGCCACGATGGCCCCGAACGACGGGCGCAGCATCCTCAGTCACAGGATTGACGTGAAACTGGCGCACGCCGCCTTGTTGCAGCAGGCCACCTTCGGCACAACGCCTGCCCGTGCCCGATCCGCGCAGAAGGTCGCCCAGCGGCATATCGCGACCTGTCGCACGTTGCTCTTGGGCAGCTAGGGCGCCAGCCAGGTCCCTGCCCACCCGTCACTGCGCACATAGGCCGCGCGACGATGCCGTTTGCCAAGATGCACGAGGTCAATGTGATCGACCGTGCAGCGCAGAACAGCGAACCGCGTCTGATCGGGTGGCTTTTCGTAATCATAGACGTCGTCGATGGGCATGCCGGGATCAGGCACCGTTCCATATGATACGCGTGAGGCGGGCGGTACCTTGGACCATGCCTCCTCCACCGCGCTGCCCCTCAGGATCGCGACCGTCGTTGTCAGCCGGATTTGCAGGTTCGACTTGGGCAGCCAGACATGCAATGCAGCCACCGGCGACGCTTGAAGGGCGGTGACCTTGGGTGTCACGATGTCGGTATGCACCTCCAGCACCGCCTCTGCCTGCGCGGCATGCCGCAAGGCCACTGTGCGCGCTTCGGGCACGCCGCCCGGTGACACGGTTGCAAAGGTCGGGTAGCGGGCAGGCGACCGGCTGTCGGCCACGCCGCGGCGCAACAGCTGCCACGCATCCTCGAGGAACGCGGCCAGATTGGCGGGGTCACTCATATCCCGTCATCTCCAAATATCCGACACCGGTGTGACTGCCAGAAATGCGCACCGGTCCCTCCCAATAGGGGATACTCAGCGGCATCCAAGCGTCTTGGTTCACGGCCTCCACCCGCGCATCCACGCCTTTGTCGGGCAGGCGTATGCGCCACGCGGTCGGCACCTCCCGACCCACGACAGAGGTCACGTCCAGCGGCTCTGCCACAAAGGCGCCATCGGGATAGGCGGTGGTCGATCCGTCAGCCTCAATCCAGGTGGAGGCGCTGAACCGCGTGCCGTCACGCTGGCGCAATTGAAAGCCCATCATCTTGTCGCCGCTGTCAAAGGACAGCGAAAACCAATCCCATCCGGTCTGGTTGTCGGACAGTGGCTGAGACGACCATTCACGGTCCAGCCACGCCTGACCCGTGACCTCTACTGGCCCATCCGGAAGCGTCAGCGTGCCTTTGATGTCGTAGAAGGGCTGCGAGTAATAGTAGCTCGCCTGCCCTTCCGCGGATTTGACGGAAAAGCCGCCCTGCCCCTGAAACACCAGCGGCCCCTGCGCCTCAAGCGCCATATCATAGCCAAACTCCGGCCCCTGGGCGCGCAAGGTCACGGCATCGAGCGTCGGTCCCTCCATCACCCATTCGTCGATCCAGGCCCGAAACGGCTCTGCTTCTACACCGGCGAGGCCCGTCCCGCCGCGCGCAAACCGTTCGGTTGCGAAATGCGCCGCGGGCGTGGTCACGGCAGCATGGGCGAACCACACCTGTGGCGACTGCCACCCGGCCGCCTCACCCGGCGCAAGCGCCGACCGAAACAGTGTCCATTGCAAACCATAGGCCGTGCCCTGCGCGTCCTTCAGATTGGCCGTCAGATACCACCATTCGATGCGGTAGTCCGGGTGCGGGCCGTGATCGGCCGGAAAGTCAAAAACGGGGTCAGGCTGCGGGATGGCAAAGCCCTCTGCATCGGTGCCGAGACCGGCAAACCCCTGCGCCAGCGCTGCAAAGGGCCATAACAGGACCAGCAACAGAACCTTAGCGTTCATGGGCAAACACCTTCAGCAGCGCATTTGGTGGCGTCCGCATCAAACGCCATGCAGGCCAAGCCGCCGCCGCCACAGCGGCCAGCAATGCATAGAGCCCAAGGCGCGTATAATCGCCGGGAAACAGAAACATCGGCAGGCGCCAGCCAAAGGCCTCGACATTGATGACGGCCAGCAGCACCCAGGCCAGCCCCAGACCCACCGGCAGGGCAAAAAGGAACACCACGGCGGCAAACACAACCGTACGCAACAACTCCAGCCGCCCGATGGTGCGCCGCGTCAGGCCCAGTGCCCAGACAGGCGCCAATTGCGGAACGCGCAAATCGGCCAGCGTGAGCAGGCTCATCAACATCGCAAACCCCGCCACGGTCAGCGTCAGCACATTCAGGGCAGCCGTGACGGTAAAGGTGCGCTCGAACACCTGCAGCGAGAACGCTTTGAGCGCCGCCTGATCCGTGATCGCGCTGTCCGACACATCCAGATCGTCAGTCAAAATGCGCCGCATGGCAGCAATGTCATCCGTGCGCACACCGAACTGCCGCGGGCGCACCTCCGGGTACAGCGTGCGGAACAGATCTTCGCTCACGATCACCTGCCCCTTGGGATTGCCGTAATCGGCGACAATCGCGGCAATCGGTAAAGGCACGCCCGGCGCAACCTCGATCACGTCGCCCAGCCACAGGCCGCCCCGGCGCGCAAGCTGTTCATTGACCACGGCGGCCTGCGCGGCCTCCACGGCATCCCAGGCCCCGGCGCCCTCATCCAGAAACACCCAATTCTCGCGATATGTCGGTCCAACCCGAACCCCGAACAGGCGCGCGGGTTGATTGGCAATCTGCGCCTCGGCCACGAGCAGCGGCAACACGATCGCGCCCGCCTGCGCCAAACCTGCCTCCACAGCGTCCGCCTGCGTCGCGCTTTCGGTCTGGACGTAGAGTTCTGGTGCCAAACGCTGATCCAGAAAGGAGACAAAGGTCAGCCGAAAGCTCGACACCATCGTCGCCACACCGATATTGGCCGAAATGGCCAGCAGCAACGCCATGAGCGCGAGGCTTAGACCGGGCAATTGTTGTCGCGTGTCGGCCCAGAACCAGCGTGCCACCGGCGAATGCGTCCTCCGCTCAGCCATGCGCAACAGCGGCGCGATCAGAACCGGCAGGATCAGGGCGGCCCCGATCAGGAAACAGCCCAAGAGGGCAAAACCGGCAAGCAGTCCCTGCCCGCCCACACCCAGCGCGAGCGCCCCGGCAAACAACGCTGCCGCGCACACGGCCTGCGCCCGCTGCGCCCGGCGCGATGACATCGCCCAGGCGCGTGGACGCGCACTGGCCAAAAGCGGCATGCGGGCAATCTGCGCCAGCGTGACCCCCGCCGCCGAAAGCGCCCCCAGCACAGCAATGGCCAGGCCGGACCCCCACCAAGACACGCGAAACTGCAAACTGCCCGACACGTCGGCTCCGTAAAGCCCGCGCAAGGTCACCGCGACATCCGGCAACAGGGCCGCCGCGATGACGTATCCCAGAATGACGCCCAGACCTGCGCCGATGAGAGCAAGGATCAAAACCTCGACCACCATCAAGGTGATCAGCCGCGGCAGCGGCACACCAAGCGCGCGCAGCGTCCGGACCACCCCGCGCCTCTGCTCAAAGGCAAGGCCAATGGTGCTGTAGACGATAAACAGGCCCACCGCAAAGCTAAGCAAGCCAAAGGCTGTCAGGTTGAGGTGAAAGCTGTCCGTCAACTCGCCCACATCCGCTGTCTGGCTTGCGGGTTGCAGGCGCAAATGCGGCGTGACATCGGCTAGCGGCGGTTGCACCAGCGGCTGGTTCGGTTGCACGAGCAAGCGGCTCAGATCCGTGCGTTCCAACACGCGTTGCGCCACACCGATGTCCGTCACGGCCAGGTTGGGCGCGATGCTCGCGTCCACAGCCACCGACAGATCGACAGGCAGCTTGGCGGCCGTCTCTGCGTTCGCAAAGATGCGGTCTTCACTCAACAGGCCCGCCAGATCGCCATCCTGCCCAGCACCAAAGCCCGCGGGCGAGGACAGCGGGTCGATGCCCAGCAGGCGCACGTCGCCCACGCGCCCCTCAATCACCGGTGCCACCAGCCAGCCTGCCCGCCGGAGGGCGACGAAATCGGCTTGTTCGATGCGGTCGCCAGACACCGGCACAATCTGGTCGAACTGGCCCTCGCCCAGCGTTGACGCAGCGGCATCATAACTGGCGCGCGCCTCCGCGTTGATCGCCTGCACGCCAGACCAGAGCGCGGTTGCCAAAGCGAGGCCCGCCAGAAAGGCAAAAAGCTGGAGCGGATTGCGCCGCCAATGCGACATGAGCGCTGCGAGGCAGGCGCGCGTCATTCAACCTGCCCCCGGCTCAGATGCAGGCGACGGTCCATCCGCGCGGCAATACCCGGTGAATGCGTAACAAGCAGCAGCCCGGCGCCGGTGTCTGCGACAAGTGCCAAAAGCTGCTCCAACACCTCGCCCGCCGTGCCTTCGTCAAGGTTGCCGGTCGGTTCATCGGCAAGCAGGACGCGCGGGCGCGCCGCCAGCGCACGGGCAATGGCCACCCGCTGTTGCTGACCACCTGACAGCGCCTCGGGGTATTTCTTCAGTTGTTCGGACAGCCCGAGCTTTGCAACCAAATGATCGACGAACTGCGCATCGACGCGCCCGGCCAACCGGGCCTGAAACGCGATGTTGTCCGCAACGTTCAATGACGGGATCAGATTGAACTGCTGAAAGACGACGGCGATATCCTTGCACCGCACCGCCGCACGCTCGGTATCCGTCATCGGGACCAGGTCCTGGCCTGCGACGCGCACCTGCCCCGCATCCGCCGTCTCCAGCCCGCCCGCAATGTGCAAGAGCGTGCTCTTGCCGCTGCCGGACTCACCTGTGAGGGCAAGCGTCTCACCGGGGTTGAGGTGCAAGTCCACACCGCGCAGCACGGGCACAGCATCAGCGCCAACGGCATAGGACTTCGTAACACCGCTCAGATGCAGGACGGGTGCGGCCTCTGTCATGCAGGCTCCGCAAAGGGTGCAATCATCTCGGCCACCGGAACGCGCGCCCTCAAGCGGCGCGCCAAAAGAAACATGCCCGCAACCTTGCGCTGCACGTAAAGCAAATCCATCGGCACGGGCGGCGGCACAAAACCGTCACGGGCAAGGCTTTCGCCCATGTGCTGCAACCGGCGCGACAGGTCGGACGCAGCCAGATCGAGGACCGGATGCGCACGCAGCTCGTCAAAGACCAGCATGATCATGTCGAGGATGCGTGTGCGGAACTCAGGCGCAACGGTCAGCGGGACCAATCCCATCTCGGCAACGATGTCGGACACCTCTTCACGTGCGTCCTGCATGCCCGAACGGATCAGCGCCAGCATCTGGTCGGCCAGACCAGACGGCACCGTTCGGGTTGCGCCAAAATCCAGCAAGACGATGCGCCCCGATGTCGGGTCGAACCTGTAATTGGCAAAGTTCGGATCTGTCTGCATTATGCCGAACTCGAAAAGCTCGCGCAGAACCAGATGGCACAGGTCGTGCATCACGCGATCACGCGTGTCCTGCGGCGCACCCTCTACGCTTTCGATGGCATCGGAGCCAACAAAGGACATCGCAAGGACACGCTCGGTGCTGAGCGGCGCATGAACACGCGGCAGGACAAAGCTGTCGTCGTCGCCCAGCAATCCGATGAAATGCTCCAGGTGGGCGGCCTCGGCACCATAATCAGCCTCTTCCCGCAATTGCGCGCGCGCCTCATCCAGGTAAGGTTCCAGCGCAAAACCTTCGGGCAGCAAGCCGGACAGACGGATCAATCGCCCGATATTGGCGACATCGCTGTCAATGCTGCGGGCGATGCCGGGATACTGCACCTTGATCGCCAGGTCAGTGCCATCGGGCAACTGCGCACGGTGCACCTGCCCGATAGAGGCGGCGGCAATCGGGCGCACGTCAAAAGACGCAAAACGCGCGCGCCAGCCCGTGCCCCATTCCGCATTCAAAACATCGCGCAATTGCCGCGGCGGCATGAAATCCGCATCGGCCCGCAGCCGCGCCATGATGTCGGCTAGCTCGGGTGGCAGCACATCGCCCGTGTCCATCGACACAAGCTGGCCCACCTTCATGGCCGCACCGCGCATCCGCGCCAACTCGTCCGCGACACGGCGCATGTTCGCAGGCGTCAGCAGAAGGTCACGCGCATTCGGGCGCGCGCCTTGCCCCAGCTGCCGCACCCCGTCGAAGGCCATCCGCCCCGCCACGCCCGCCGCCATCGACCCCATGCGGCCAAAGCGGGTCAAACGCCCCGCCGGAACCGCCAAGGGCCGGGAAAGATGTGAGTGATCTGTCATCTGCGTCGCGTGTCCTTGCCTCAAACGGAAGCTAAGCGGCGCAGAGCGGAAATCAAACGCCCCGACAACAGCTTGCGCAAAAACCAAGAGGCATCAGCACGAACCATTTCAAACGACGGGGGTGGGTGGCGGACAGGAAGGGATTCGAACCCTCGAGACGGTCTCCCGCCTACGCACTTTCCAGGCGCGCGCCTTCGACCACTCGGCCACCTGTCCACCGCCGTCTCTATCCAATGTAGGCACCGGGATGCAAGCAGGTTCGTCGGGAAAAATCTCAGCCGTCCAGATGAAGATAGACGCGCCGGTTCATGCGCCCCTTCTTTTCGATCTTGCCGATGCGCAGGGCGCCAATCTCACCGGTCCGGGCCACATGGGTGCCGCCACAGGGTTGCAGATCAATGGTCGCCGGGCCTCCGCCAATCCGGATCAGCCTGATCTTGCCCGCCCCGCGCGGCGGTTTCACCGACAGGGTCTTCACAATGTCAGGGTTGGCATCAAGTTCGGCTTCGGTGATCCACTCGGCGCTGACGCGCGCATCGGCGGCCACGTGGTCGTTCAGAACGGCGGCAAGCGCATCCTTGTCTTCAGGCGCATCGGCCATGTCGAAGTCCAGCCGCCCGCGACCGGCGGAAATGGAGCCACCGGTCACGCCAAATGGCAAAGCAACTGACAACAGATGCAGCGCAGTATGAACACGCATATGCGCATAGCGTCGGTCCCAATCCAGCGATTGCGTGACACGCGCGCCCACGGGGGGCAAGGCGCGCGGTTCGGACGGGACAAGTACGATGCCCTCGCCCTCGCCCTTCACTGTGGTGGCGATGGTCAAGGCACCGCCGTCCCAGCGCAGTGTGCCGCTGTCACCGGGCTGCCCGCCACCGGTTGGATAGAACACGGACTGATCCAGAATGATGCCACCCTCGGGCGTATGCGCCTGCACCACACCATCCGCGTCCCGGGCATAGGCATCTTCTCGAAAAAGCGGCGTGGTCATCGCGCGTCTCCTTCACCGTCACCTTCCGGGGCGTCCGGCTCAAGATCGCTGTGGTCCATATGCTCGACAACGGGTTCGTTCTCATCGACAGGCGTCCTATCAACGTTCGCAGGCGCGACCTTTGTTTGCAGCACCTCGGGATTGCGCAGCCACACATCCCGCTGGGCAAAGGGTATCTCGATCCCTTCCTGCTGGAACCGCTCGTTGATCTGATGGTTGATCTCGTTCTTGACGGAGAGCATCCAGTTCACGTCGCGCAGGATCATGCGGATCTCAAAGTCCAGACTGTCAGCGCCAAAGCCCATGAAGAGGATCGCGGGCGGCGGGTTGGCCAGCCCCATCGGATGGGCGTCCGCAATCTCTTTCAGGATCCGTTCGACCCGACGCGTGTCGGTGCCATAAGCCACGCCGACGGGTACGATCACCCGGCCAACCGTGTTGCCACGGGTGTAGTTCGTGACCGTGCCGGAAATCAGATCGGCATTGGGCACGATCACATCGGTGCGGTCAAAGGTCTCGATCCGCGTCGACCGGACCGAGATCGAGCGGACATAGCCCATCTGCCCGCCCACTTCGATCCAGTCGCCCTCGGAAATGGGTCGCTCGATCAGCAGGATGATGCCCGAGACAAAGTTGGACACCACGGTCTGCAAACCAAAGCCGATACCCACCGACAACGCACCAGCCACGATCGCAAGGCTCGACAGGTCAATCCCGGCAGAGGTGATGGCGATCAGCGCCGCCAGGAATATCCCGACATAGCCAAGGCCGGACACAATCGCGACCTGGCCGCCCGGATCCAGCTTGGTCTTGGGCAGAACAGAGGTTTTCAGCGCGTTCTGCACCGCGCGTGTCAGCACATAGCCAATCGTAAAGACGATGATCAGAGTCAGGAAGCTGCCCGGAGAAATGGTCATATCGCCGATGGTCAGGCCCGACCGCACCCTCGCCCACACCTCGGTCAGATCGGTGACACGTGCACCCCAAATCAGCGACAGAGGGATGATGGCGATCAGAACCAGCAGGAAGCTGATCAGGGTCGGGACAAGGCTTTCACGCGCACCATCGCCGGGTCGGATGGCGGCATAGACGTCACGCACAAAGCCTTGCAGCAGCACCACCGTGCCGATCAGCGCTAGGGTCAGAATGGTTGGATAGATCAGGAACTTTGACGCCGCTCCAAATCCAAAGGCGGCGAGGAACGGGGCCAGCATCCCCACCACGATCAAGCCGCGCCCGACCGTGCCCGCGATGCGGTCGCCATACGCCACAGTTTGCTCCGGATCATCCCGGCGTGCGCGCACCTGTCGCCGCAAAAGCCACCCGAACCGGGCCAGGATCAGACCCGCAATGATGACCAGCGGGAAGTGCAAGACGGCATCCGATCCGGCGTCATATCGGTCAAAATCTGACACGCCGGCCAGCAGAACGGCCACCCCGAACACACATGCCAGAATGACGGCATAAGCCCGCCCTTCCGCGCGCCGGGTATCAGGAATGGACACCGGTGCGCGCAGCGCATCGTCCTTAGGGAACAAGCGACTGGCAAGCCAACGTGAAAAGAACAGGACGAGGCCAAAGATCTCCAAACCGTCCAGCAGAAGGTCACCCCGCGGGCCAAAAAGCTGCGTGGCACGCACCGCGCGGATAAAGGCAAACAGACCAAGCATAGGCAGTATGATCTGGCCGAGCGACACCACGAAACTGGCAACACCCGCGCTCGAACCGCCACTGCCGCGTTGAATGCGGACCGCGAGCATTTCCGTCCAATACCTGGATCGCGCCAAGAGGACGCCGCCAATCACCAGGAGGAACAGCACCAGGGGCAGGTTGTCGCTGGCGTTCGATCTGCGGGACGGATTTTGCCAGGATTGGCGTATGCCCGTCACAAGTGCGGTGAAGGACTCCTGCGCGTGCCGTAACGCGGCTGGCCAATTGCCCGGATTGACCGGCCACGGCCCCATGTTCAACAGCTCTTCGGTCTGCCTGTCGCGCAGGATGCCGTCGATCTCGGTGATGATGCCGTTCGCACGGCTGAATGCCTCTTCGGCGGTGCGGCGCGGTGTGCTGAGCCGCTCCAGCTGCGTATTCAGCTCGGCCCGGCGGTTGGCGATTTCAGTGGCTTCGTCCTGCCCTTCCTCGGGCGCAGGACCCAGGGCCGCAATCTGCTCACGCAGGGTCTGCAGGCGGCTGTCATTGGCGTTCAGTTGGTTCTGAAACTGCACGCGCCAATCGGCAATCTCACTGCGAAGCGTCTCAAATGCCTGGTCCGAGGCTTCGGCGATCTCCACGGCGCGCTCTGCCCGCGTGGCCGTCGATTCCCACGCCCCATAGTCCGGTCCATTGCCTTGCGCGGCCGCAAAGGACGCAAAGAGCACAAGACAAAGTGTTAGAAGCGCGGTGCGCATCCACGCGATGATCATCAAACGTCCTCGAAAACACCAGGAATGCTGGATGGCCCTTGTTCCAGCCAGTCCGGCACCGGCAAATCCTTGCTGCGCAGGAAGTCGGGGTTGAACAGCTTCGACTGATAGCGCGTGCCAAAGTCACACAGGATCGTCACGATGGTGTGGCCCGGCCCCAGGTCCTTGGCCAACCGGATCGCACCCGCAATGTTTACGCCGGATGACGCGCCCAGGCACAGTCCCTCGTGTTCAAGCAGATCGAAGACGATGGGCAAAGCCTCTGCGTCCGACACGTTGTAGCTGAAATCAGGCGTGAACCCTTCAAGGTTCTTGGTGATGCGCACCTGCCCGATACCTTCGGCGATTGAGCCACCCTCCATCGCGATCTCACCGGTAGTGTAGTAGCTGAATAGCCCCGCACCATCCGGGTCGGCCAAACCGATCTTGACCCCCTTCGGCTGCAACACCTCGGCGACACCGGCTAGCGTGCCGCCCGAGCCCACGGCACAGATAAAGCCATCGACCTTGCCGTCGGTCTGCTCCCAGATCTCGGGCCCTGTCGTCTCGATATGTGCCTTGCGGTTGGCGACGTTGTCGAACTGGTTGGCCCAGATGGCGCCATTCGGCTCCGTCTTGGCAAGCTCCTCGGCCAAGCGCCCGGAATAGCGCACAAAATTGTTCGGATTGCGATAGGGTGCTGCGGGCACCTGCACCAGCTCGGCACCAGCCAGGCGCAGCATATCCTTCTTTTCCTGGCTCTGCGTTTCGGGGATCACAATAACGGTCTTGAACCCCATCGACGCGCCCACCAGCGCCAGTCCAATGCCAGTGTTGCCAGCCGTGCCCTCGACAATCGTACCGCCGGGGCGCAAGGCGCCGCTCGCGACAGCCTCCTGAATGATCGACAGTGCCGCGCGGTCCTTGACCGACTGACCGGGGTTCATGAACTCGGCCTTGCCCAGAATGGTACAGCCCGTCTCCTCGCTCGCCTGCCGCAACTTGATCAGGGGCGTGTTTCCAATGGCCGCGGCCAGATCAGATGCGTAGCGCATGGGGCATTCCTTCCGTCGTTCCTTCCGAGATGTAGCGGTGCAATGACGCGACCTCAAGCCGCGTCGGGTCAGGACCGTCCACGCAGCCGATCGCGGTGGCGATGCAGCCAATAGGTCAGCAGGCCAAGGGGCGCGTTGGCGATGCGCCGGTCATCCGCCATGGCCAGCAAGGCATCGAACGTGATGACATGGCTGCGGATATTCTCGCCCTCGGCCTCTTCCCCACCGATACCCGCTGCACCATCCGGCAAATCACAAAGCCCGACGAACATATGAAAGAAGTCCGTCGTCGCACCGGGCGAGGCATAGCATTCGCCCACCGGCTCAAGCGCATCAAAGGAAAGCCCGGCCTCCTCCCGCCCCTCGCGGTGCGCCGCTTCTTCCGGGGTCTCGCCGGGGTCGACCAGGCCAGCCACCGGCTCGAGCTGCCAGCGCACCG
Organism: Tateyamaria sp. syn59; assembly: GCF_007995245.1. Lineage (GTDB taxonomy): Bacteria > Pseudomonadota > Alphaproteobacteria > Rhodobacterales > Rhodobacteraceae > Tateyamaria. Next base: position 563,283 of record NZ_VCBA01000001.1, on the reverse strand, counting down.
GATCCGCGCGACCAATAGGCCCCATGCGGATCTGCTCGACCAGCAAGACCCGATCCCGCACCGGATCATAAGGCAGGACAAGCGCCGCGTCCGAAGACACGAACACCCCACGCTCCATCGGCTCCGACATGGCGCCATCAAACGTCTCGTGCCGCAAGACGACATCCTCGAGCGCAAAGAAATTCACATAGCCCTGGCGGCGCGACACGATCTCGACCCGCCCGTCCAGAACATCGCGGCCATGCCGACCCGACTGCGCCAGCACCTTGCTCCAGGCACGCGCCCGGATGCGGGGGAAGCGTGCGGCAATGACGGCCGGGCTCAGATGACCATAGCCCGCCATGGCCTCTTGCGCCGCCCACAGGGTCATCTCGGCCCATTTCGCCTGCCATGCCTCAAAGTCCCATATCGCATCCGTGGCAGAGACGTCCGGCCCCGGCACAAAGACATGCGCCTCTTCCCCCGATGCCAGCACAACGGGCGTCAGTTCGTAGTCAAAACCACCCTCGTAGAAATTGAGGCGCGCAACCTCGTCTTCCGTCACATCCCGCATGGCGATCCCATGCGTCAACGCGCCGGTTGCTGCGCGCAAGACAGGATACAGACCGTCCGGCGACGCATTGGCCACGTAGCCTGGCAGCGCCGCTGCAGCAAAATCAAGCGGCCCCTCGCGCCCCATAACGCAGTCCAAAAGGGGCACATATTGCAACGTGCCATAGAAGAAAACTGTGGTCATCGCCCTATCGCCAGGTGCGCCAGGCGTATTCGGTCAACACGCCAGAGATGACCCCGCCGGCCAGCAAAGTCGCCCAAATCGGTATCGTGGCCATCAACAGGGCCCATTCCGCACCGATCTGAAAGATGGCGACGATGGCCTCGAATGCACCATCATAGCGGTTCTTCATGGCCACGCGCACCATCTCGTTGCAAGACTGAATGAACAGCCCCCAGAACACCATGACCACCGGTCCCGTCAGACCGACATTCACTGCAGATGTCATGCCCCGGCCCGCGCGGGTGCCGATCACCATCCAGCCGGAAATGAAGCCGACGGCCACGTTGACATAGACGAACCAGCCGAAATTCTTGTCTTCCTCGAACAGCGGCATGATCATGCCGGACACGACAAAGGCCAGGATCGCCAGGCACACGCCACCGACAAGTTTGGCTGCGTCAGGCATCGTTCAGGTCTTTCATTCTTATCCGGGTCGTTTGATCGTGATCTGGGTCACATCGCAGTTGGCACTTTCAAAGGTGGCCGCGCAAGAGGTCAGGTAAAAATTCCACATCCGCCGAAAACGGTCGTCAAATCCCATCTCGGCAATCTCGTCCCACTTCTGGTTGAAGGTCTCATGCCAGCGGCGCAGCGAGATGTTGTAGCTGGCTCCGAACTCGATGGACCGCTCGACGCCAAGCCCCGCCTTCGTGATCTGCTGTCGCAAGACGGATGGGCTGGGCAACATGCCGCCGGGAAAGATGTATTTCTGGATGAAATCAACGCCGCGTTTATAGACCTTCCATCGGCGGTCCTGCACCGTGATGATCTGTAGCGTCGCGTTCTTGCCCGGCTTAAGCCGTTCCTTGACCGTCTCGAAATAGACCGGCCAGTATTTCTCGCCCACAGCCTCAAACATCTCTATCGAAGCGATGCCATCATAGGTGCCGCGCTCATCGCGATAGTCCTGCAGTTTGAAATCGACGAGATCAGAAAGGCCTGCCTTCTCAATGCGTTCTCGTGCGTACTTGAACTGCTCTTCGCTGATGGTCAGGCCCGTAACCTTCAGTCCCCGTTCCTTGGCCGCGTATTCGGCAAAACCACCCCAGCCGCAGCCGATCTCAAGGATATGATCGCCCGGCTGCGCGCCCATCTGGTCCACCATGCTGGCATATTTCGCAATCTGCGCCGCCTCATGGCTTTCCTGCCCCGTCTCGAAAAGGGCCGAGGAATAGGTCATCGTGTCATCCAGCCATAGACCGTAAAAGTCGTTGCCCAAGTCGTAGTGATAGCTGATGTTCTTGCGCGCCTGCTCACGGTGGTTGCGTTGCAGCCAGAAGCGGAACTTCTCGAACTGCCGGACAAGCCCCATACCGGGAAAGCCGTCATAGATGTCGTCATTGTCCGCATGCACCCAATCCATGAAGGCTTGCAAATCCGGCGTGCTCCACCATTCATCCAGATAAGCGTCGCAGAACCCCAGATCCCCTTCGCGGATCAGGCGGGCAAAGAGGTCATCATTGTGGATATGCACCTCGGCGACCGGACCGGGGTTCGGCCCTTCGGCGCGAAACTGGCGGCCATCCGGCAGTACAAAGTCAACACGTCCGTTGTTCATCCCCTGCGCCATGTCGAAGACACGGGCAAAATAGCGCGGCAAGTTTGACTGGCCGTCCGTCGTTGTCAGGATCATACACGCTCCCCATAGGCGTTTTTGTCAAGTTAGCTAGACACTTTCACTGGCGCAACCGTTCCCACGCGTTTGCCCTCAGAAATTGCGGTTTTCATAAGCACTTAGCGCGCGTTTGCGCCCCTCGTCAGCAGGTACGATCGGGTCAGGATAGCTGTCATCGGGCGACATGGCCCACGACCGCGGGATCGCATCGAAATAGGTCAAGGCCTCGGGCGCCTTGTTGCTGCGCCCCTCTGCGATCCAGCGGCTGACGTAGTCGCGATTCTTGTCGAACTTGTCGAGCTGCGTGACCGGGTTGAATACGCGGAAATAAGGCGTCGCATCCGGCCCCGACCCCGCCGACCACTGCCAGCCCATCGCATTGCTGGCCGGATCCCAGTCGATCAGGCAGTCTTCGAACCACTGCTGCCCGATGCGCCAGTGACACATCAGATGCTTGCACAGATACGACGCCACGATCATGCGCCCGCGGTTGTGCATACGGCCCGTCACATACATTTCGCGCAGGGCGGCATCGACGAAGCGGATGCCCGTGCGCCCCTGCTTCCACGCCTTGACCTCGGCCTTGCGCTCATCCTCGTTCCAGGGAAAGGCGTCCCAATCTTCTTTCCAGTTCTGGTCCACGATGCGCGGCGTGTGGTGCATGAGGTGATACGCAAACTCGCGCCATACCAATTCCTTCAAAAAGGTTTCCGCACCGGCCTTCCCCTCGTTGAGCGCACGCACGCCCGCGTGCCAGCACTGGTGCGGGCTGATCTCTCCGAGGGCCAGGTTTTCCGACAGGTTCGAGGTGCGATCTTCGGCGGGAATATCGCGCCCCTCGTCGTAGCTGCCGACTTTCGAGGACATGAACGCACCCAACCGGGACTGCGCCGCACTTTCACCTAGGCGCACGTATGGGCGTACGACCTCAGCTCCGCGGTTCATTGCGGCCCCTAAAGCCCAATCATCGAGCGCCTCACTGTCCGGCCATGCGTCCGGCGCGGGAATGCTGCCCGGTGTGGACAGCGGCGTATCGACGTCTCGATCCTTCACCGACCGCCAGAAGGGCGTGTAGACCTTGTAGAACCCACCGGTCTTGGTCTCGGCTGTCCACGGCTCGAACATCAGGTGCCCGCCATAGCTGCGCGCGTCGATGTTCTGATCCTTGAGCGTCGATTTGATTTTGCTGTCGCGCTCAACCGCTTGCGGGTCATAGAGCCGCGACCAATAGACGGCCCCTGCCCCCGTGTCTTCGATGAGCTTTTGCAGGACGTCCAGCGCGTCGCCCGAGCGAAAGATCAGCTTGCTGCCCTTTTCGGCAAGCGCCTCGGCCAGATGCGCGACCCCAAGGCCCCAGCGCCACTTCGGTGCTGCGCCCAGGTCATCAACGCTTCGGTCCCGGATCACAACCGGGATGACCGGACGACCGCTGTGGCAGGCGGCTTTCAACGCCGGGTGATCGCTCAGCCGCAGATCACGGCGGAACCACATGATGATCGGTGTGCTGCTCAATGCCCCGCCCCTTTTAGTTACCGAGGCTTACGTAGCGCGCGTCCAGTTGGATCAAGATGTCGCAGGGTGCCCTTGCGTCAAAGCACGGCATCGAGTGCACTGAGCAATTGGTCGATCTCGGCGTCGTTCGTGTAATGCGTGAAACTCAACCGCAGAACGCCTCGGTCCGGATCAACGCCCATGGCCTGCAGAGCGCGTCCGGCATAGAAATCTCCGCCGCCCGCCATAACGCCATGCTTTGCCAAGTCCGCTGCGACAGCAACGGGATCGCGGCCCAAATCCAGCGCAACCGTTGGCGCGCGGGCAATCGCATCCGTTGGGCCAATCACGCGCACATCATTGCGGTTCTTCAGCGCGTCCATCACGCGGGTCAGCGCCTCTATCTCGCGGGTGCGCATCAGGTCGTGCACGATCTGTCCCCGCGGGGACACTTGTGCCTCACCGCTACAAATATGGTGGTCGTAAAGGGCGTCTACATAATCTGCCATGCCCGCACAGGCCGCCACTTGCGCGTGATCGGGGCCGGCTGGCGTGAAGCGCTTGTAGAGTGACCCTGCGTTGAACCAATGGCCCTGGTTCGGCAGCAGCTCTCCCAATGTGCGGCGGATGGTCATGAGGCCCTGATGGGGACCGTAGGTTTTGTAGGCGGAAAACAGATAGATGTCCGGGCCAAGCGTGCCGATATCGGGAAATCCGTGGGGCGCATAGCTGACGCCATCAACGCAGACAAAGGCACCGGCAGCATGGGCGAGTGCCGTGATCTCGGTCACGGGATTGATCTCTCCGACCACGTTTGAGCAATGGGGGAAACAGACCAGCCGCACCCTTTCATCCAGGAGATCCTCAAGCGCCGCGGGGTCCAAATGTCCGGTGCCCGGATCGACCTTCCATTCGCGTACCTCAAACCCGCGTTCTGCCAAGCGCCGCCACGGGCCGGAGTTCGCTTCGTGGTCCTGATTGGTGACAACAATCGCCTCGCCCGGCTGCATCATCCCGGCAAAGGCCTGCGCAAGCACATAAGTGTTCTGCGTTGTGGATGGGCCGAAACTCAACTCGTCCGTATCCACCCCGAGGAGCGCCGCCATGCGCGTGCGCGCCTCGTCCATCTCTTCCCCGCCCAGCCGAGAGGCCTCGTAATCTGCATAGGGCTGCACCTTGCGCTGGGTGTAAAAGCGGAAAAGCCGGTCGATGACCTGCTTGCAGGTATAGCTACCACCTGCATTCTCGAAGAACGCCTGCCCATGCAGGGACGGTTCGGAAAACGCTGGAAACTGGGCGCGGACAAAGTCGAGATCAAGAGACATGGGCGGACCTTTCAACGTCACCCCCAGAGTACGAAAAAGGCCCCGGCACGCAAGCGCCGGGGCCCATGATTCACGCGTGTGACTGCGTACTACTCGGCAGGCGACAGCCCGTTGCCCGTAGCCCCCGGAATTTCCGAGTGAACGGCAGGCACGCCTGCAGCCTCGCGACGACCGTCATTGTAGATCGCCTTGATCAATGCGATGCACATCAGCGCCATCACGATCGAGAACGGAAGCGCCCCGATCACCATGGCGGTCTGAATGGCCCCGGTTCCGCCGGAAATCAGCAGACCCGCCACCACAAGGCCGAGGGCCGAGCCCCAGAACAGGATGTGGGGGCGCGCTTTGGGCCCTTCGTCACCAGCGGCGTTGATCGTGTTCACGATCAGCACGGCGGAGTCGGCGGATGTGACGAGGAACGTCATCAGCAGGACAACGATCACCACGGCCATGGCCCACGCCAGGAATTGCGCGATAGGCGCCAGCATGAACTCGGTCATGGCAAAGATCTTGTCGCCATTGGCCGCGTCCAGAATGACACCGTTCGCTTCCCCGTTCAGTTCAAGGTCGATGGCCGTGCCACCAGCCCAGGAGAACCAGACAAAGCACATCAGCGACGGCACGATCATGGCACCCAGCACGAACTCGCGGATGGTCCGACCGCGCGAGATGCGCGCCAGGAACAGGCCCACGAAGGGTGCGAACGCGATCCACCAGGCCCAGTAGAACACCGGCCACCAGCCCTGCCATTGTGCCAGCAGGAACGCTTCGGACCCTTCGACACCGTCAGAGGCGTAGACGTTGAAGCTGAGCCATGGCAGCGCGATCAGGTAGTCCCAGATGCCCACAAAGAAGGCCGCGGCACCAAAGAACGTCGCCCCGAACAGGATGAAGAAGCCCAGAAGGAAGATCGACAGCACCATGTTGATGTTCGACAGCCACTTGATGCCCTTGCCGACGCCAGACAGCGCCGACAGCGTCGAGGCACCCATGATGACCAAAAGAGCCACAATGATGCCGAGCGTGGTTGCGGAGCCGCCCTCTTCCATCAGGCCGCCGATCCCGATCCGGGTGAGGCCCGCCACGAACTGTTCCACGCCAAAGCCAAGCGTTTGAGCCACCCCGAGGATGGTCGCCACAACGGCCACGATGTCGATCAGGTTGCCGAGGAAGCCAGACAGCTTGGCGCCAAAGAGCGGCGTCAGCGACGACCGGATCGTCAGGGGCAGACCGCGACGGTAGCTGAAGAACGCCAGAGCAAGACCCGCAATTGCGTAGCAGGCCCAAGCGCCCAGACCCCAGTGCAGGAACGACCAGACATAGGCCTCGCGCACGTTGTCTTCTCCCAAGGCCGTCGTGGCGCCCTGAATGACAGAGGGGTTGTTCTTGAAGTGCGCGACCGGCTCGGCCACGGCCCAAGTCAGCATCCCGACACCGATCCCGGCGCCGAACATCATGGAAAACCACGAAAAGTTGGAGAACTCGGGTTTTTCACCGGGCTGGCCAAGGTTCAGGTTCCCGGCAGTTGGCCAGATGGCAAGGCCCAGACACACGATCACGAAGAACGTCACAACCCAGATGTACCAGGCGGCGAAGTTTTCGAGGATGACACTGTTCCAGTCGCCCAGGATCGTGCCAGCCTCGGTCGGCCAGACGATACACCAGACGACGAGCATACTGATGATGATTTTGCTGATCACAGCAACATTGACGCTGAACCCGCGATAAAAACCGCTGTCGGCGGTCTTGATCGGAAGCTCCGTCAAAGGGGGTTGAATAGACATGGCTACCTTCCTGTTGTCATTTTTATGACAACAGCAAAGCACGGCTCCCGTTCTTGGCGAAGGGTAAAATTCGCGTTTCCAGGTCGCAATTGGCGTCAGATCGCCGTTTCTGTGTCGGATATGAAATTCCGCACTTGAATTTCAAAGATTGTGCCCCCAAGCGCACAGTTTTCGTGCCGCTGACGGGCGGTCATTCGGAAATTTTGTCTCAATTTTTCGCGATTCTTCCGCTATTTTGCCAAATGACCGACAAAAAACGTCAAATGCGGGCGGCGCGCTGTCGCAGAATCACCAGTTTTCGCGCGGAACCGTGCCACCCTTGAACGATTGAACGCACTCAGATGCGTTGACCGGAGGCCAGCGTGCAAACCCACGCAACCGACGCCCCGACATGACCGGTCAGACAGACGCCGGATCAAACAAAAACAGGGAGCCAGTCAAATGGCATTGAAAGAACCTTTTACGGATCTTGAGATCAACACTCAGGACTCCGGTTTTTACGAGGGACATAGCCTGCCCATCGCGCTGATATCCAAGGTCACGATGGTGGCGCTGGTGTTGTGGGCAATCCTGTGGCCCGTCACTGCGACCCAGACACTCGACGCCTGGAACTGGGCGACGCTGCAGGACTTCAACACATTCTATATCATTTCGGTGGGCTTTTTTGCATTCTTTCTGTTCGTTCTAGCCGCCCTGCCCATCGGCAAGCGCAAGCTGGGCGGGCCGGACACCGAAACCGAATTCACGACGTTTTCCTGGTTCGCCATGATGTTCGGCGCTGGTCTGGGCGTGGGCCTCATGGTTTTTGCCACCGCTGAACCCGTGGGGCTGTGGGGGTCCAACCCGATCACCGTGGCGCAGGACGCCACGCCCAACAGTGCCGAGGCGGTGCAATCCGCGTTCCGCTACTCGCTGCTGCATTTCGGATTTCACGCCTGGGCGATCTACGTGATCACCGGGCTGAGCCTGGCCTATTATGCTTACACCCGCGACATGCCTTTGACGATCCGGTCGGCGCTGACCCCGCTTCTCGGACGCTTTGCCAACGGGTTTCTAGGGCACATCGTCGATGTGCTGGGCGTCGTGGCCACGATCCTCGGCGTGGCCGTCACCATCGGCTACGGCGTGAGCCAGTTCGTCGATGGCGTCTATAACGTCACGGGGATGGAGTGGTTGATGGGCGATGCTGTCGATGGTGCTGCACCGAAGCCGTCCACCGTCGGGCTGATCGCGGCGCTCAGCATCATCATGGGCATGTCGATCCTGTCGGCTGTGTCCGGTGTCGGGCGCGGGATCAAATACCTGTCGAACCTGAACCTGGTGCTGTCGATGCTGCTCCTGCTGACGTTCATTGTTTTCGGCTCATTCCTCTTTGCGTTGACCACCTATGGCACGGCGCTTGCCGACTACATCTGGAACTTCATCCCGCTCAGCTTCGAGGCCTACAGCCCGCTGTCACAAGAGGCGTTCACGGCGACCCTACCGCCCGAGGCCGAGCCGGTCGCAGGTGCGCTGTATTCCGGCGCGACGAATGCCTGGGGCAGCTATGACGGTTTCGTAGCTGGCCTCGAAGGCGATGCCGCAGCGCTCGATCCGTCCGTTCAGGCGGCAGCCTACGACGCGGGTACGCAAGGCCGTCTGTTCGGCTGGCAGTCGGGCTGGACCACGTTTTACTGGGCCTGGTGGATCGCGTTCTCGCCTTTCGTGGGCCTGTTCCTTGCGCGTATCTCCAAAGGCCGCACGGTGCGCGAGTTCATCTTGGGCTGCGTCGTTGCTCCGTCTCTGGTGTGCTTTGCTTGGCTGACTATTCTGGGCGGCACGGCAGTTAACAACGAGTTGCAAGGCGTGGCTGATGGGGCGATCATCGCGGCATCCAACACCAACAAGCTGTTCGTCTCGCTGGCGATGATCCTACCGGAATGGCTGCTGGGCGCGGTGATCCTGATGTGCGTGGTGCTGATCATGACATTCCTCGTCACATCGGCAGATTCGGGCATCCTGGTAATGAACACGATCATGTCGGGCGGCGCGCAGGAAACCGGTATCCGGCACCGTGTCATCTGGGGCCTGATCCTGACCGGTGTGATCGCCAGCCTGCTGATCGCGGGCGCTATTGATCCGAACAACGCCGACGCCCTCGCCCCGCTTCAGGACGCGATGATCGTGGGCGCCCTGCCCTTCACCTTCATCATGGTGCTGATGGCGGTGTCGCTGGCCAAGGCGCTGTTCAATGACAGCCGCCGCGCCAAGGCGGACGATGTGGTGGGGCAGCCTGCTGAATGATCCCGTAGGGTGTGCGGTCCCCACGCAGCTTTCACGAAAAAAGAGGTGCGCAATGAATGCGCACCCTACAGGGCCGCGCTGATCTTTTCGGCGTGGCCCTTGATCACCTCCATATCGCCCATCGTTCCGGCTGGACGCATGGACACACCCGCATGGCGCGGGTGGATGTGGAAATGCAGGTGAAACACCTCTTGCCCGCCTGCCGTTTCGTTGAACTGCTGCAGCGTGATGCCGTCGGCGTCAAAGGCCGCCTTGGCTGCATTCGCCACCTTCTTGACCGTCGACATCACCGCCGCCAGCTGCGCGTCGCTCGCATCCAGCACATTGCGGCACGGCGTTTTCGGGATCACCAGGCAATGCCCGTCCGTGCGCGGCATGATGTCCATGAAGCACAGTGTGTCATCGTCTTCGTAAACCTTGAAAGACGGGATCTCGCCACGCAGGATCTGAGCGAAAATATTGCTGTCGTCATAGGCGGTCATGCGGGTCTCCGAATGCATTATCGGAGACCCGTGTAGACCGATCAGGCGTTGACGTCCACGACAACGCGGCCTTTGACCTGACCCTTGAGGATGTCTGCACCCAGCTGCGACAGATCCGACAGAGTTGCGGGCTGGACCATCGCCTCAAGCTTGTCCATGGGCAGGTCCTTGGCAATCCGCTGCCAGGCGCGCACCCGGTTGTCATAGGGCTGCATCACACTGTCGATGCCCAGCAGGTTCACACCGCGCAGCAGGAACGGAATGACGGTTGCAGGCAGCCCCGCCCCACCAGCAAGACCCACGGCGGCAACGGACGCACCGTATTCCATCTGACCCAGCACGCGCGCCAGCATCGCGCCACCAACCGCATCGACGCAGCCGCCCCAGGTCTCGGATTCGAGCGGGCGTTTCACTGTCTCGTTGAGCTCTTCGCGTGCAACGATCTGGGTGGCGCCAAGGCTGGTCAGGTATTCTGCCGTTTCGGGCCGCCCGGTGACACCGGCGACTTTATGTCCAAGGTTGGCAAGGATTGCGGTCGCGACCGACCCGACGCCCCCGGCGGCCCCAGTGACAAGGACCGGCCCCGGCTTGATCCCGTGATCTTCCAGCGCCATCACGGCCAGCATCGCGGTGAACCCTGCGGTGCCCACGGCCATTGCTTGACGCGTGTCGAGACCGTCGGGCAGTGGCACCAGCCAATCTGCCTTCACACGCGCCTTCTGCGCATAGCCACCCCAATGCGCTTCACCAACGCGCCAGCCGGTCAGCACGACCTTGTCACCCGGCTTGTAGCGGTCGTCGTCGGACGTCTCGACCGTGCCCGCAAAATCGATCCCCGGCACATGCGGATACTTGCGCACCAAACCGCCACCAGGCCCGATGCACAGCCCGTCCTTGTAGTTCACCGTCGAATACTCGACGGCCACCGTCACCTCGGCCTCCGGCAGGTCATCTAGCGACAGTTCGGTCACCGCAGCGGATGTCTTCCCGCTTTCTTCATCTTTATTGACCACCAGTGCATTGAACATATCGCTCTCCATTTCGGCAGGGATCATCCCCTGCTTCCTCTTGCTAAAAATATCCCGGGGTCCGGGGCAGCGCCCCGGTCCGACGTCACAACCAGAACGCCTCCTGCACCGTCGCCCGGCGCATGCCGTCCAGGGTCTCAACCTCCAACTCAGTGCCCGGATCCCAGTGAGTCATACGCACCATACCGATGGCCACGTTGGTCTTGAAGTCGGGCGACCACGCGGCGGAGGTTACCTGCCCAACGCGCTTGCCACCGGCAAGCAATGGCCAGGGCCGGTCGCAGGACGGCACAGGCTCGCCATGGATGGAGATGGCGCGGATCTGTTGCACCGGCCCTTCCTTCGACACACGCAAGAGCGCGTCGCGCCCGATACAGCCGATGGCCGTCTGCGTGTCGCAAAACCGGCCCAGCCCGCATTCATGAGGTGTGTTGTCGTCGGTCATGTCGTTGCCATAGGACAAAAGCCCCGCCTCGATCCGCTCGATCCCGTTGGGACAACCGGCGCGCACCTGCAGGTCATCACCCGCATCAAAAAGTGCATCCCACAGCGGCATGCCGATCGCGCTGTCCGGCACATAGATCTCGAACCCGCCCTGCTTGGAGTATCCCGACCGCGCGATGGCGAGGTCGTGCCCCTCGAACTGGAACATGTCGAAGCGGAAGAACCGGATGTCCCGGACGCGTTCACCAAAGACACGCTCGACCAGATCGTCCGCCTTTGGCCCCTGAATGGCCAACGGCGACACGTCGGGTTCGTCGACCAGCACGTCCAGCCGATAGCCGTTCGCAATGCCCTTGACCCACAACAGCAAATCGCTGTCGGCAATCGAGATCCACCAGCGGTCCTCGCTCAGCTTCACGGCGACAGGATCGTTCAGCATCCCGCCCGTCTCATCAACGATGGGCACGTAATAGCACTGGCCCGGCAGCATCCGGCGCAGGTCCCGCGGGGTGAGCATCTGCATCAGGCGGCCCGCGTCGGGCCCCCGCAACTCGACCTGGCGTTCGACGGACACGTCCCAGACCTGCACATGGTCCTTGAGATGGCGGTAGTCCGCCTCGACACTTTCAAAGACCGTGGGCAACAGCATCCGGTTGTACACGGTATAGGCTTTGACGCCTGCCGCCTCGACCCCGTCCGAAAACGGCGTGCGGCGCAGGCGGCGCGATGGGGAGATAACGGCCATCACTCGTCCTTTGGCATGAATACGATATCAGTGACGGGCGCAGGCAGACCGGCAGCCGTCATCATGGCGTGAACCTGACCCCTGTGGTGGGTCTGGTGGTTGAACATATGGACCACACAGGTCTCAAGCGGTTCGCTGAGGTCGCGCTTGGTCATGCCGGAATACCACGTCAGTTGACCTTTCAGCGCCACGGTATCGAGGCTGTCGGCCCAAAGTCGGATCGCCCCGTCCATGCGGAAGCGTTCGGCACTCCAGACCGCGAAGGTGGGCGTGAATTCCCTATGTTGGTCGGACGGGATCAAGGGGGGCGAAATGTCCGAGTTGAACCGGCTCATCCACATCGTGTCGCCCCACAGGATGTGGTTCAAGGTCTCCATGATTGAGCCAAAGAATGCGCCACGGTCCTTGCGTAGCTCGTCGTCTGGCACGCCGGTCAGAATCTCCGTCAACTGGCGGTTCTGCCAGGCGTTGTAACGGGCCATTGTGCGTGCATAACCCGCCTCGATCACGGCTTGGGGCCTTTCCAGTCGATGGGGCAGATCTCGGCCGATTTGCCGCCAAAATCCCAGATGCGGCCATAGTCGCGCACCTTGGATTTCACGCCGCGCGCCGCGATGATGTCCGGACCCATCCAGTATTTGGAGTTCGAGATCATCACCGGGTGATCGGGTGACTTGCCGTCGATCATCTCGATCTCGCCCTGGATCTTGCGCCCGATGTATAGTCCGCGCTTCTTGCCCTCGCGCACGATCTCGACCTTTTCCCGCTCGGCCCCGACGATGTCGCTCACCAGCATCGTGAAGAGACCTGTTGTGCCCCCGGCAGCGCCCGAGAAGATTTGCAGCAGTCCGTTGTAAGCCTTGCCTGATGCCCGCTCGTCCACGTAGGCCGCAACGCGCCAGCCGCCCTCGCCCATACGGCCCGGAATGTCGACCATCAGGCCCACGTTCAGGCCCGACAGGTCCTCGCCCTCGTAGTGCCCCTCGTCGATGGCGATGGCCATCCAGGCGTGGCAGTGCCCTTCGGTGGGCGGGTGTGCGCCCAGCGAGACGACGCAGGGGCAGAACACCTCGCACGAGCAGTTGAGGAACAGCTCGCCCTTGATGGCCCATTCGGTGGGCGACATCTGGCGGCGACCGGGGTTCGGCATGCGGCTGTCGATGCGCTGGCTGACCGGCAGCTTGTCGGCGTCGGGGCGTTTCTTTACGGCCATTCTATCCTCCGTTCACAAAGGGCCAGGCCAGCACGGCCAGCCCTGCAAGGGTCAGCAGGACCCCCATGGGTTTGGTGACAACATGCCCGATCTGCGGCAGCTTTTCGATCACCATGAAAAGCGTGGCGAGGCCCATCCAGAGCAGGCTCATTACGCCGCCGACAAATCCAAGCGCCATGAAGCCCCAGCAGCAGCCCACGCAAAACGCGCCGAGGCCGAGCCCCATCCGCAGCCCACCGGCAAAGCCGGTGCGCCAGTGTCCAAGAAAATACGTCATCGGGCTATGGCAGACGCCATGGCAGATTTCCTTCGCTCGGGTGAATTGAAACAAACCAACGGCGATGAGAAGCGCGCCTGCAAATGTGGTGGTCTTGGATATGCCGAGCATGTCGATCACACCGCCAAAGAGCAGCGCAAGCTGTACGCCTGTGATCAGGGCCGCAAAGGCGACCCAGACGATCGAGTAGCCCGCCAGCACGCCCAACCATCCGGCCCGCGTGCCGTTGGCACTGACCATCAGGTCTTCATAGCTGCGCAAGGTGGGCACCAGCGTCGGCAACATCATCGCCGCCATCATGATCGCCCACATCGCGAAAAGCGGTCCGAAATTCGCCATCGGCATGTACATCGGCATGCGCGGGTCCATGGCGGCCATGCGCGCGCCCATTTCGCCCGGCCGCCCGATCAGGTCCACATCCATGTCGACCGACATGGCATACATGACCCACCACGCCACCAGTATGGCCCCAAAGAACCCCAGCCAGAGTGTTGATCTGACGAGATGCGGCATGTGTCCTCCCCGACGCACACGACTCAACGCTTGCCAGATTAAATGTCAGACAATAAAATGTATGACAAATGAAAAAGTGCGCGCATGAGAATTGATCCCGACAGCACGGTTGACCTGTCGGCCCAGATTGCCAAGGCAATCCGGGATGCGATCATCGCGGGTGATCTGATTGTCGATCAGCGGTTGCCATCTGAATCCGAACTTGCCGACCATTTTGATGTCTCCCGCCCGACGGTCCGCGAGGCGCTCAAGCGACTCGCAGCGCAATCGCTGATCCGCACGCAACGCGGCGCATCGGGCGGTGCTTTCGTCAACCGGTTGCGGTTTGAAGATGCCTATGCCCAGCAGGTGACGACATCGACCCTGCTTTTATCTATGAACGCGGTCAGCTTCGACGTCGCCTGCGAAGCACGCTACGCGCTCGAACGGGCCTGCGCGCCTTTGTCAGCAGAACGGCGCACACCCGATCAACTCGCCACCATGCGGGCTGAAATCCACCGCCAGGGTCAACCGGGTCTCACCGATGAAGCCTTCTGCGCCTCCGATGTCACCTTTCACCGCGCGCTTGTCGATGGTGCGGGCAACAAGGTGCTCAGCTACCAGCTTGCAGGCGCGGTCGAGGCCATGCAGCCCCTCATGAACATGATCACCTTCACCGCCCGCTCGCGGGAAGAGATCGTGGCACTACACACGGACATCGCGAACGCGGTTGAAGCGCAGGATGCGCCGAAACTCGACGCGGCACTCATCAAACTAGAAGCCTACACGCGGCTCTTGGCGCACTCTGTCGTCAAGTCCCATGAAAACCGGGCCGCAGAAAAGGAGCACAAGACCGCCTGATCCCTCCCCGAAAAAGTCGCAAAGGCAGCCGAGGGGCCGGGCACCGACAGACATATGCTTCAGGGAGGAAGCCATGAATTTAAGACCTGACCCCACATTTTACCCCTCGCCCAATGACGCGATCCACGCGCCGGTGGAAAAGCTGGCCTTTACGCTGATGCTCAGCCCGGATGGCACGAAACCCGACGGTCTGGCCGTTGTGGACGTGGACCCGGAAAGCAAGACCTACAGCCAGATCGTCCATGAACTCTATGTGCCGAACCTCGGCGACGAATTTCACCATTTCGGCTGGAACGCCTGCTCTTCGGCCCTGTCGCCGCTCACCGGCCACGCCTTCCTGGAACGTCGCTACCTCATCATTCCCGGCATCCGGTCCTCGCGCATCTACATCATTGATGTGAAAGAGCCGCTGAACGCCAAGATTCACAAGATCATCGAACCCGAAGAGTTGATGGCCAAGACGGGTTACTCCCGCCCCCACACAATCCATTGCGGCCCCGAAGGCATCTATGTCTCGACCCTGGGTGGCGGTGGCGAGGATGGCACCGACGGCCCGCCCGGCATCTTCATCATGGACTGCGAGAGCTTCGATATCCTTGGCCGTTACGAGATGGACCGGGGCATTCAGGACAAGCACTACGATTTCTGGTGGAACCTGCCGCGTGACTACATGGTGAGTTCCGAGTGGGGCCTGCCGCCGCAGTTTGAAAACGGCGTGGTGCCTGAGGATTTACTGTCGAACAAATACGGCCACACGATCCATTTCTGGGATCTGCGTGGACGCAAGGTGACGAAGTCGATTGATCTTGGCGCGCATCACCAGATGGCGCTGGAGATCCGGCCCGCCCACGATCCGGTCAAGGAATACGGCTTCTGCGGTGTGGTGGTTGACACCACCAACCTGCAGGGCGCGATCTTCACCTGGTGGCGCGACGAAGATGGCGAGTGGCAGGCCAAGAAGACGATCACCATTGACCCCGTGCCCGCGGATGCCGACGATCTGCCCGAGTTGCTCAAAGGCTTCGGCGCCGTGCCGCCGCTGGTGACCGACATCGACCTCAGCCTCGATGACAAGTACCTCTACGTCGCGTGCTGGGGACTGGGCGAGATGCACCAATATGACGTATCCGACCCGATGAACCCGGTGCTCGCCGGCAAGGTCGAGATCGGCGGCATCGTTGCCAACCACAAGCACCCCAATGGCAAGGCGTTCGGCTACGGCCCGCAGATGGTCGAGGTCAGCCGCGACGGCAAGCGGGTCTACTGGACCAACTCGCTCTATTCCACCTGGGACGACCAGTTCTACCCCGGTGACCGGGGGGCGGCGATGGTCATGGCGCGCGTGGGCGAGGATGGCGGCTTTGCCCTCGATCCCGACTTCTGGATCGACTTCCCCGGAGGCTACCGCAGCCACCAGATCCGGCTTGAGGGGGGCGACTGTTCCACCGACAGCTTCTGCTACCCGTCGGTGGGCTGATGGACATGACAACCGCGGCGGGCCTCTGGCTCGCCGTGATCCTCTCCGGCCTCTACCACGGTCTGAACCCCGGCATGGGCTGGCCCCTCGCCGTCTCCTCGGCCCTGTTCGAGCGTCGTCGCAGCGCGCTTTGGCCCGCGCTTGGGGCGCTATCTTTGGGCCATTTTGCAGCGATGCTCGGCATCCTGCTCCCCTTTTCTATGATGACCCTGCTCATCGACTTCGAAAGCCAGATCCGCATCGGCGCAGGCATTCTGGTCATCGGCATGGGCCTTTACCTCGCCATCACCCGCAAACACCCTCGCTTCCTCGCCCGCATCCCGCCGCACAAGCTGACGCTCTGGTCGTTCCTAGTGGCCCTCGCACACGGTGCAGCCCTGATGCTGGTGCCTATATATCTCGGCCTCTGCGCCATCGAAGAACTCGACGCAGGCCACCGCGCTGCCTCGGCGCTCATGGCGACAACCGCCCTCGCTCTCGCCGTTGCCGTCCTGCACACCGCCGCGATGATGGGATCAGGGGGCGCCGTCGCCTATGCCGTCCACCGCTGGCTCGGCCTTAATTTCCTCAAGCGTGGCTGGTTCGATCTGGAACTCGTCTGGGCGCTCAGCCTCATCCTTGTCGGCGGCATCGGCCTCTGGACTGCATTCTGAAAAACCGATTGACCAAACGTCACCGGATCGCGAATTCTGGTACGAGTGCGACGACGTTCAGGTGCCCCAAGACATGGTTCGGTTCATTGACAACACGCTGGGCAAATGGCTGCGGCACTTCTTTTTCGCCATCGTGCGCACCTATTTTTCGCTCTTCTACAATGTCAGTTGCGCAGGCAAACACCTGCTGCAGGATTCAAACGGAACACTGATCCTCGCCACCCATGTCAGCCGCTTCGACGGGCCACTGATCGCGGCCATCCTTTACACGACCCAGCGCATCCGACCGGTGGTGCACTACCGCGAATACCACAACTGGATGCAGTGGTTTCCGATGTTCGTGGCCCGCGCCATCCATGTCAGTTCCCCCAAATCATGGCCCGCCGAAAAGCGTCAGGCGCAAAAAGAGCGCAGCATGGCGCGCATCCTGGCGGCACTCGACCGCGGCGAAAGCGTGCTGCTCTTTCCAGCCGGACACACGCGGCAGGTCGGCCCTGAAATCATCGCCCCACACCTCTCAGGCGCGCGCGACATCCTGCAGAAGCGGCCCGACCGACCTGTCCTGCTGCTCCGCATCGACGGGCTCGGCCGCTTTCAACCCGCCCGCTACGACTATTTCTGGACCTTCATCGGGCGCAGCAAAGGCCGGCGTCATATCTCCGTCGACATAAAGACGGTGGATGACCTCGATCCGCAGATGGAGCTGTCCGAGTTCAACCGGGATCTGGAAGAGCGATTGAACCGCCCCCTCCGCGACCACTTCTGACCTTGCCGCGCCGCGCCACCGGCGCTAACTGCCGCGCATGATTGACATCCTGAACATCTTCACCGCCCTGCTGACCATCGCATTCGGGCTTTTCGGCTTTCTGGCCCCGCGCTACACGGCCTCTGCCCTCGACCTGGCACCCACAGACAGCACAATGGGACTGAGCGAGATGCGCGCTTCCGTCGGTGGGCTCTTTGTCGTGGCGGGCATCGCTGCGATTTGGATAGATGCGCCATTGGCCTACGCGATGATCGGTTTCGCCTTTGTGGGTGCCGCTGCGGGTCGGGTCATTTCTCTGATATTGGACAAACCACCATTGAAAAAAGTGCTTCTATTTGGCGGAATAGAAGCGGCGCTCGCCGCATGGTTCATAGCTGCAAATCCTTTCTAATCAATACACTACACGGCGAAGCTTATGCACTGAGGCAGCATATTCCCTGTTTCAAGAAAATCCCCGCCGGAGGCTCCCGCAGATTGCAAAAAGCGCGCGGCTGACATATTTACATGGTGTCCTTCGGGACTATGGACATAAACGCGCTCGTAATAAGCGGATCGGACCCGGGGGCGGTACCCGGCGGCTCCACCAAACATTCTGTCGTTTGCGGGATCATGGGGCCGAAACAGGATCGACGGACGTCTAAAGGGGTTTGCTTTGTCTCGGCTGTCTGCCACCGTTACCGGCGAAAACAGTACAATTGCAAACGACAATCGTGCTCCGGTTGCAATGGCTGCGTAAGCAGTCCTTGTCGAACCGACTTTAAGCCCTTGCGCCTAGCCGCGTAAGGCGGGGTTCGCAGGCACCTGGCAACAGAAGCCTGCACTTTCACCCTAACGACATCCGTCCCAAAGCGCGACTTTTTTCCACAGCTTCAACGCTTGTTAACCCGCGCCCGCTACCAGTTGGCTCGACACAGGCTACTCGGGACGAATTGCATGCCGCACAAAGTCAAAACCCTGCAAGGATGGTACGACGAAGTGTGGACCAATGGGGATCTCGATGCGATCCCGAAATTTCTCGCCCCCAATGCCCGCTCGCGCGGCATCATGGGCGACATGCCCTTCTCGATCGAGGATTTGACCGAACTTGTGACCATGGTGCGCGAGTTGCTGGGCGACATCGAAATCACGCTGCCCATCACGATGGAGCAGGGTGACTGGCTGTCTGCCCTGGTCGAGATCAAGAGCCATTCGGCCGACACCGGTGATCCGGTCCATGTCTTCGGTCAGGTCATCGCCCGGTTCGAAGGCGAGCAGATCGCCGAGGTTTATACCGGCACTGATTCCCTGACCATGTTCGAACAATTGGGCCTGCTTCCCGAAAACGCCATGGCCGTCATGCTCAGCGGAAACCGCCTGCGCTGAGCCTGCATTTCCGCAGCCTATCGTGTTCACCGGGCGCGCAGCGATCGCGCTGCGCCGGCCCGTATTTTCCCGATGTGCCAAGAATTGAAAGAACCTCTCACAGCCAAGCGCCACCAATCGAAAAGGTTGACGAGAGCCTCATATCCCCGCTACCTCACACCGCGGGGCTGACGCGACTGCCCCATCAGGCTTGATCACACCGCTGGCCCAAATGTCGCATCCTTTTGTTGTGCTCAAAGGATGCCATCATGGACCACGCTCGCCTTTCCATCTCCGCCGATGACCTGTTGCCACTCTTGGGAACCCACAAACTGCCGCGGCTCATCGACGTCTGTCTGCCCGAGGACATCGCCGCCAACCCGCATCGCCTCCCCACGTCCCAGCATGTGCCGCACACAGAGATCTCCGAAAGAGCGCGCGCCTGGAACACGGACCGCCCGATTGTGACCATTTGCCAAAAGGGGCTCAAGCTGTCGCACGGGGCTGCGGCCCATCTGCGGGCCATGGGATTTGACGCCAGCGCGCTGACCGGTGGCAATCAAGCCTGGCGCGCGGCGGACCGGCCCATGCTTGCGCTGGACCAGGCGCCCCCATGGGGTACGGTCTGGGTCTGTCCCGCGCCTCGTGACCGGCGCGCCGCACTTTGCGCGTGGGTGATCCGCCGCTGGTATGACGCGGATGCGCGCATTCTATGGGTGCCTGCAGACCATGTGTACGACGTGGCCGAACGCTTCGGCGCGCACGCGGTGCCGGACACAGCGCCGCTGGCCGAGTTGTTGTCCCAACGCGGGCTGGCCTGCAGCAGCCTCCTCACACATGTCGCCGCGCTGGAGCGCGCAACCGCACAGGGAGGCGACTGGCTCGACATGTTGTCCAATCTTCATGAAACTGGTGAAGGGTTGGCGGATGCCGCCCTGCCTGTTCTCGACGCAGCCTGGGCCGCGCACCGCCACACCCAACGGCAGGAGGCCGCGTGATGGTTCAGAACTGGTCCCGGATGACCCGTGTCTTTGGCCGCATCGGCCTGTTGTCCTTTGGCGGTCCGGCCGCGCAAATCGCGCTCATGCACGACGCGCTTGTCAGCCGCGAGAAGTGGCTGACAGAAGAGCAATACCTGCGCGCCCTGTCGCTCTGCATGCTCTTGCCGGGGCCAGAGGCGATGCAACTGGCCACCTATGCAGGCTGGCGACTGCGCGGTGTGGCGGGCGGTCTGCTCGCGGGCCTCCTGTTCGTGATGCCTGGGGCGCTCGTGATCCTCGCGCTGGCGCTGGCCTATGTGCAGTTCGGGGACGTGCCGCTGGTGCAGGCGGCCTTTTTGGGGGTCAAGGCCGCCGTGATTGTCGTGGTCCTGCAAGCGCTTTTGCGGCTGGGTCAGAAGGCACTGACGGGCCCCACGGCCTGGGCGCTCGCAGGTGCGGCATTCGTTGCCCTGTTCGTGGTGGGCCTGCCCTTTCCGCTGGTGGTCCTCGCTGCGGGTCTGTTTGGTGCATGGCGCAGCTCGGACAGCGCAGCGCCCGCGCCACCGGCACCCCGGACACGCATCCTTCCCACCTTGCTGACGCTAGCAGCGCTATGGGCAGCCCCCCTCGCCTTCCTCTGGATGACGGCGCAGGCGTTCCTGCTCGACATTGGTCTCTTCTTTTCCAAGCTGGCCGTCGTCACATTCGGCGGCGCCTACGCGGTGCTGGCCTACATGACACAAGAGGTGGTGCAGGATCACGGCTGGATCACCACCGGCCAGATGATCGACGCGCTGGGCCTGGCCGAGACGACGCCCGGCCCCCTGATCCTGGTCACCGAGTTCGTGGCGCTGCTGGCGGGCTACGCGCAAGGCGGCGTCGCATTGGCCCTCGCGGCGGGCGCGGTGACGCTCTGGGTGACGTTTGTGCCGTGTTTTCTGTGGATCTTCGCCGCCGGTCCCTATCTCGACCACATTTCCGCGCGGCCCCGCCTGTCGGCTGCCTTGTCGGCAATCACGGCTGCGGTGGTCGGTGTCATCCTGAACCTGTCAGTGTGGTTCGCCCTCCACGTGATCTTTGGAACCGTCCAGAGCGGCACCGTCCTCGCCCTGCCGCTGCCCGACATATCAACGCTGAATGGCTGGGCTGTCGTGCTCACAGTCGTGGCGGCTTATCTCATGTTGCGCCTCAAACTTGGGCTGCTCACTGTTTTGGCGGTCATGGCCGCCGCGGGCTGCGCACTGTCGCTTGCGGGGGCGGTTTAACACGAACAGCGCCGCGGCCCCTTCCCTCTACGCCAAATTGGGATATGGTTGACCCAAGTACCACGGGGGACAACATGAGCCGCAGCATTGATTACGGCAACCTGATGCACGAGGCCATGCGGGGGCTCATCCGCAAGGTCCTCACGGATGTGTCTCAAAATGGTCTGCCCGGCGCGCACCACTTTTTCATCACCTTCGACACCAGCCACCCCGATGCCGAACTCGCCGATTGGCTCAGCGACCGCTATCCGGGCGAGATGACGGTGGTGATGCAGCACTGGTACGACAACCTGGATGTCGGCAGCGAAGGGTTTGCCGTCACCCTCAACTTCGGCGACGCGCCCGAACCGCTCTATATCCCCTACGACGCGATCAAGACATTCGTCGATCCGTCCGTGGAATTCGGCCTGCGGTTCGAAACCCAAGGGGACGAAGACGACGACACCGTCCCGGCCACCCCGCCCGAAATCCTGCCCAGCCGCGCACCCGCCGCGCCCAAATCGGCGGACAAGGCCACGAACGACGCCAAAGAAGGCAAAGACGCCGACATCGTGTCACTCGACAGTTTCCGCAAGTGATACCTTAGCCGCTGCGCTCCAGGAACGTGTCGACGGCCCGCAGAATGCGTCCATCCCGGATCGTCTGAAACCGCAAATCAAGACCGCCCTCGGTCACAGTCCGGTCGTATTGCTGCAGGTTGTAGCCCCCGTCGACATCCACAAACAACGAGAACACGGACAGCGTGCTCCCGTCGATCCGCGCCCAAACGTAAGGCTCGCCCTTCATCGGATCGAGCTGCACCTCATGGCCAAACACGTTTTTCCGCTGGGCCGCGGCATAGACCTGTCCACGCCCGCTGGGCACGAAGTCCACGGTATAGGACTTTTCCGACACCTTGCCCGACGCGCGGTAGGTCACCGACGTCCACGTGACCGTAAAGCCGTCCGGGGTTTCACCAATCTCGACGCTCATGTCGCGTGGCACGCTCGTGCCATCGACCTGCACCACCTCCGCGCTTCCAGAGTAGGCGCCGACAAATTGGGCAATGTCGGCCCGCGCAACATCGGCCAAGGCCAGCATGGCAAGGCCAAGGGCCATCATCCCGGTCAGTAGATTCTGAGGCGACATGCGTGCGACGCGTGCTGTGGCGATCATGGTAAGGCCCTCTTTCCTCCGGCACCTCCCAATATAGGGGCCCAGGTACGCGGATGCACCCTAGGTAATGCGGCGTGTGATCACATGGCAAGGACATGCGCGCCGCGCGCTTGTCTGGCGGGCGCGCGCCCGGTACATGCAAGAGCCAAGACGACACTGCGCAACAAGGAGCCGCCCGATGGCCGACACCCGCACCGAATCCGACAGCTTTGGCCCGCTGGAGGTCCCCGCCGACAAGTATTGGGGCGCGCAGACGCAACGCTCGATCATGAATTTCCCGATTGGTTGGGAAAAGCAGCCCGTGGCTGTGGTGCGCGCGCTGGGCGTGATCAAGCAAGCCTGCGCGATGCAGAACAAGGCGCAAGGCACGCTGGATGCGAAGCTGGCAGATGCAATCATCGAGGCCGCCAGCGAAGTGGTCGCCGGCAAGCTCGACGACAACTTCCCGCTTGTCGTGTGGCAGACCGGCTCCGGCACGCAATCGAACATGAACGCCAACGAGGTGATCGCCAACCGCGCCATCGAAATCCTTGGCGGTGTGATCGGATCCAAGGATCCGGTCCACCCCAACGATCACTGCAATATGGGCCAATCCTCGAACGACACGTTCCCGACGGCGATGCATATCTCGACCGCGATGACCGCGCGCGACGTGCTGCTGCCGGGCCTCGAAAAGCTGCATGCGGGGCTTGAGGCGAAGGTCGCCCAGTTCGACGGCATCATCAAGATCGGGCGCACCCATACGCAGGACGCAACGCCCCTGACGCTGTCACAGGAATTCTCGGGCTACAGCCACCAGGTCGCTATGGGCATTCAGCGGGTCAAGGACGCGCTGGGCCGCATCTATGAACTGGCCCAGGGCGGCACCGCTGTGGGCACGGGCCTGAACACCAAGGTCGGCTGGGCCGAAGCCGTCGCGGGCCACATGGCCGACATCACAGGTCTGCCCTTCGTCACCGCCCCTAACAAGTTCGAGGCTCTCGCCGCGCACGACGCCATGGTCGAGATGTCGGGCGCGCTCAAAACAGTCGCCGCGTCGCTCTTTAAGATCGCCAACGACATCCGCCTGCTTGGCTCCGGCCCCCGCTGCGGTCTGGGCGAGCTGGTGCTGCCAGAAAACGAACCCGGCTCGTCCATCATGCCGGGTAAAGTGAACCCGACGCAATGCGAGGCGCTCACGCAGGTCTGCGCCCACGTGATGGGCAACGATGCCGCCGTGGGCTTTGCCGGATCGCAGGGGCATTTCGAACTCAACGTCTACAAACCGATGATGGCCTATAACGTGTTGCAGAGCATGCAGCTTCTGGGGGACGCATCCGTGGCCTTCACCGACAACCTGATCGACGGGCTGCAAGCGGATGAGGTCCGCATCGACAAGCTGATGCGCGAATCGCTGATGCTGGTCACCGCCCTTGCGCCCGAGATCGGCTATGACAACGCCACCACGGTCGCCAAGACGGCGCATAAGAACGGCACCACGCTGATCGAGGAAGCGGTCAAACTGGGCTTTGTGACCGAAGAGCGATTTGCCGAAGTGGTGCGCCCTGAGAACATGATCGGGCCCAAGTGAGCACACCCGTCAACCTTAACAAGGCCCGCAAGGCCCGTGCGCGCGCTGAAAAGAAAGCGCGCGCAGATGCCAACGCGGTGACGTTCGGGTTGACCAAGGCCGAAAAAGAGCGCGTCAAAAAAGACAATGAACGCGCCAAGCGGGATCTGGACGGCAAGAGCAAATTGCCGTGAGCACACGGCCGCAAAAGCACTCGCTCACGCTCAAGGGACACCGCACCAGCGTGTCGCTTGAACCTGAGTTTTGGGATGCATTCCGCGCCATTGCAGCGAAAGAAGGTCGCCCAATCAATGATTTGGCCGCTGAAATTGATGTAGAGCGTGGGGATGTCGGGCTGGCGTCAGCCATTCGGGTCTTTGTTCTGCAGCACTTCACGGAACGTTAACCGAGATCGGTGCAGGCTTGGCCCATGACACAACATGCGCTGTCCAGACCGCTCGATCCCGAAACATATATGCGAGACCTTTTCCGGTCGAAGGCGGTGCGCGACGGCGCAGTCATCCGCCGCAAATCTCGCGATATTGATCGCTTGATCGGCCGCGACCGTTTCTTGGCAGAACTCAACAGACGCGGATTTCGGGCCGTTGAAAATGCGGGGCAGATCATCGTTTTTTGCAACGCCGAACCGGTCCGTGTCCTGACATAACCGGAAAGCGTCGCGCTTTCCGAGGGTTTTCCGACGCGGAAAACCGGCACTTCACTGGAAATCGCGCCGATTTCCACCCGGTTTTCGCGCCGAAAACCGATCAAGCCACCGAAGCGCGGTAAATCTGGTCGATATTCCCACCCAGCGCCGCGTGAAAGCCGTCATCGCTCATATCGCGCTGCAGCCCTTCGGTCAGCGCCCGACTAAAGCTCGCAATCATCTTGTGGTTCTGCGCCAGACGCGCGCTGGCATCATCCGTGGAATAGCCGCCCGACAGCGCGACGACGCGCTGCACGCGCGGGTGATCGGCCAAGGCATCGTATATGCCAGGCTGCTCGGGCAGCGTCAGCTTCAGCATAATGTCCTGCCCCTCACCCAACGCCTCGGTCTGCGCCATCAGTGCCTCCGACAGCATCGCCTCGGCCTCGGCCTTGGTCTCGGAATGAATGTTCACCTCCGGCTCGATGATCGGCACCATGCCTGCCGCAATCACTTCGTGCGCCACCTCGAACTGGTTGTCGACAATGGCCTTGATCCCGTCCGCATTGGCGCTGTGGATCACCGACCGCTCCTTGGTCCCGTAAATGCCCATCGGCTTGGCCGCCGCCAGCATCTCGGCCAATCCCGGAATGGGCTTCAAGAGTTGCACACCGTCGGCCTCGTCCTGCAACCCCTTGTCGATCTTCAGAAACGGCACCACACCGCGCTTTTCCCACAGATAGGACGGCACCGGTTGTCCCTCGATCTGCTCATGCAGCGTCTTTTCGAAGAGGATCGCGCCGATCACCTTCTGGCTGGTGAAATCCGGGCTTAGGATGATCCGCGCGCGCATCTTCTGGATCTCGGCGAACATCTCCTCCTCGGACCCGTAAGCTGAGGCGTCCACACCATACAACGCCAGCGCCTTGGGCGTGGACCCGCCCGACTGGTCCAAAGCGGCGATGAATCCGCTCCCGTTTTCCATCTGATCCCGCATCTTGGCAAAGTCGGTCATACCGTGCTCCAAAGTCATGGCTTCAATTGCCTCAGACCTAGCGCATTCCGGCCCCCAACGTCATCCCGCCAAGTCCCTGTTTGCGCTATCTTTTGGCGAGATTCAGCCAAATCCCGTCCCGCGCCCGCACCGTCAGGTGCGCCACGGGCACCGGCACGCGCCCCTCCACCGGCGAAACCACTACATCGCGCAAAAGCCGCGCCAGAATCAGCGGCCCCTCGACCATGGCAAAGCCCGCCCCTGTGCACACCCGCGCCCCGGCAGAGAACGGGATATAGGCGTCACGCCCACAGCGTCGCCCATTCTCCGTCTGCCAGCGACCGGGATCAAAGTCATCGGGCCGATCCCAGAGCCGCGCGTGGCGGTGCAGATGCCACGGGCTCAGCACCAGTTGGCTGCCCCGTCTCACATCCCGGTCCCGGAACCGCTCGGGACACGTCGCTTCACGCACCATCATCGGCACCGGAGGATAGAGCCGCAGCGTCTCGCGAAACACATCGCGCGTCACCGGCAGCTTCGACATCACGGCAAAGTCGCAGGCCACAAGCGCCTGCGCCTCGGCCGCCACCTTTTCCTGCCACTCCGGATAGAGCGCCATCAAATAGAGCGCCCAAGCCAGAGCTGACGCGCTTGTCTCGTGCCCGGCGAGGAAAAAGATCGCCACCTGATCTACCATCTCCTCGGGCGTAAACGTCGCGCCTGTCACCGGATCCCGCGTCGTCATGATCTTGGTCGCCAAGTCATCCGGCGCCGCGCCCGCCGCAATGTCCTCCGCCCGCCGGTCCACCAACTGCCCGATCAGCCCCCGAATGCGCGCCGCACTCGCCCGAGTCTCACGCCGGAACAGCCGCGGCATCCAGCGCGGAAGCGGCACAAAGGCGGCAAGGTTCAGGATGGGCTGACTGCGCTGATAGGTGCGGAACTCATGAAACACCGCGCTCGCCAAAGCATCCTCGATCGGGATCGAAAACAACGTGCGAAAGATCACATCCGCCGCCGCATGGCTCGTCTGCTCCTCAATCTCGACCAGCCCCTCCGGCAACCGCGCCGCCGCCGCCTCTGACGCGTCCCACATCGCCGGAAACGTCTCGCGCAGCCGCCCCCCTTCAAAGGCCGGATCAATGATCCGCCGCTGCCGCTTCCACACCTCGCCATTGGTCAGAAACACCGAATTGCCAAGCAGCGGGCGCAGTCCCTCGCCCACACGATCAGACTTCGGGAAATCATCCGGCCGATCCTTCAGCACCGTTTTCACCAGCTCCGGCTGGTTCATTAGGTAGCTGCGGAAAAACGGCGTCCGAAACTCGGCCATCCACGCTCTATAGAGGCGCGCAGGCTGCGCAGACAGAATGTCCTGCCGAAAAAGCTGCATGTATCGCCACAGCGACACGCGATCCGGGCGGCTCGGGGGCTTCGGTGGGATCATGCGGCGACGCTGGTGTATTTCGATACCGGCACGTCGATGCGCGATTTCGACGGCGGACGGTCGGCGTAGCGGTCAGCCAAGGTTACCGGACCCGCCGTGATCTGAAAGTAGTCGTAGTCCCGAGGCCGATCAAACGCGCAGAGATACTGGAAATGCAGGCGAAAGAACCGCCAGCGCAACTCTTTCCACCGCGCCGGGCTCAGGGACTGCGTAAAGGCTGCGGAAAATACCAGCGGCCAGCGCTTGTCCGGCGGTGCCACACCCGACACCGCCACCGGATCGCACAAGGCAAAGGCGCAGCCATCGCCGGGCGCCGTCACATCAACCCATGTCAACTCCTCCCGTGCCGACAAATACTGCAAATCGGCCCGCAATCGGTGCGCATCGGGCAGAAACGAAACCATCGGCACCACCTGCCCCAGCGACAGGAACGCCAGTGCTGGCCCCTCCGCAGGCACATGGGCCCCGCGGATCAGATCGGACAGGATCGACACGGCCAAATGCGCGCCAGAAGAGTGGCCAACCACCAGCACCTCGTCCACATCCGTCTGCAATGCCGCCGCAATGCTGTCCTGAAAGGCTCGCATACGCGCCTCCAGCGCAGGCGGATTGGCCCCGCGCGACGCCGCCGAATAGGCGTAGTCGTGCATCAGGTAATAGGCAAAAAACGTGCCATCCTTCGCCTTGAACCACCGCAACAGCGCGACAAAAGCCACAGCGCCCAACGCCGCACCGGCCCACGTGCCCACCGGACCAAGCAGACCGCCCACACGCCAAAACGCATACCACAGCGCCAGCGCCAGAAGCGCCTGCCCGACAAGCATGCCCACCGGATAAAGCGCCGCAATCACCGGCCCCTTGCGCAAACGCATCAAGCGCCGCAGCGCACCCGAGGCGATGTAGATCCACGCCGTGCGTACCAGTTGCAGATAGGTGCCGGGAATGGTCGCCTCCATACTGTCGCGCACGATGTCGGACCAGACAAGCACCTCGACATCCGCATGCACGGGCCGCCCGTCCATCCGCGCATCCACTTGCCAGCCGAAATGCTCTGCTTTCGCAGCCGGGGTCAGCGCGATCTCATAGCCCGAAATCTCCGCCTGTGCGGCTCCCTCCTTGCGGTAAAGCTCCCGATACCGGCGGGGATGAATCGGGTCGTAACCGGGAATGTAAAACACCCGGCGCCGCGTGACTGGATTGGGATGCGACCTGCTCATTCCTGCACCTCTTGAGCGTACTCTAGCGCAGGTCTGGGACCAAAGTAAGGCGGAGACCGACGCGGTGTCCGTCAGGTTTCCGACGCGAAAACCGGCGCAAATGGCAAAGGAAATCGCGTCGATTTCCACCCGGTCTTTGCGTCAAAGACCGATCAGCCCAGCGTCGCCAGCGCCGGAAACTGCTCCAGCAGCCAGAACGAAAACCGCGTGAACAGGCCAAAGAGCATCGCCGCCCCAACAAGCAGCAAGAGGCCACCCATCACCTTCTCGATCAGCGCCATATGCCGCTTGATCCGGTTCATCAGGCCCATGGCGCGGCTCATGAACATCGCGGCCAGCAGGAACGGAATGCCTAAGCCTGCCGCATAAACACCCAGCAGGAACGTACCGCGCGTCAGCGATGCCTCGGTCGCGGCCAGCGTCAGGATCGCGCCCAGTTGCGGCCCGATGCACGGGGTCCAACCAAAGGCAAAGGCCAGGCCGAGGATATACGCACCAAAAGCCGATCCCCCCTGATCCCCCGCCTCCATCCGCGCCTCGCGGTCCAGAAACGGAATGCGGAACACGCCCAAGAAGTGCAGGCCAAAGATCATGATGATCACGCCCGAGATCTGCGCAAAGAGCACCTGGTTCTGCAAGAAAAACGCGCCAAAGGCCGACGCGGCAAAGCCAAGAAAGATAAACACCGTCGACAGGCCCAGCACAAAGAACAGTGCCGTCACCGTTGCGCGGTTGCGCCCTGCGCGGTCGTCCGACATCTCGCCCACGCTCATGCCCGACATATAGGCCAGATAGGGTGGCACGATGGGCAGCACGCAGGGGCTGAGAAAGCTGATGATGCCTGCAAACAGCGCCACGGTCATGGCGGGGATCAGGCTGGCGTCGATGATGTCAATTCCGAACATGTCTCCCACCTAGCGGTCATGCGCGCCTGCGTCACGGGGGCCAACGGTCACATGTCTGTGGACAGGATGTAACATCGCGCCTAATTCTGCCCGTATGAACGACAACGCACATGAACTCGACGCCGTTGGGCTGCTCTGCCCGCTGCCTGTGCTCAAGGCACGCAAACGCCTGCAGGCGCTCGCCAAAGGCGATGTCCTGATCGTCGCGGCAGATGACCCGGCGGCGGTGGTGGACGTGCCCCATTTCTGCGCCGAGGCCGGACACACGCTCGTCTCCGCCGACACAAGCGGCCCCATCCAGCGCTACGCCATCCGCAAAGGATAAGGGGGCGCGCCAACCGGCACGCCCCTCTCGATCCATTCAGGTGATGGGCTTACTTGCCCAACGACCACCAGCCACGCTTTTTCGGCTTCGGTGGCTCTTCGGGCGCGGGGGATGCAGCTTCCGCGACAGGTTCGGGCACCTTCACCTCTTCCGCGGCCACGTCCTCTACCGGCGCTGGTTCTGGCGCGGCCTCCGGCACCGCCGGTTCCGCGGCAACGGTGGCGGCGCCATCAACGCTGGCTTCGGCCGACACCGCAGGCACGTCCTCCGCCTTCGTCGTCTTGGCCGTGGTGGTGCGCGACCGGGTGGAGCGTGTCGTTTTCTTCGGTGCCTCTGCGGGCGTGTCTGCCTCAGCGGCATCGCTCGCCGCAGGCTCCGCCACAGCTTCGGCCGCAGGCGCGTCAGCCTCCACCGCCTCCGCTTTCGCCTTGGAAGACGTCCGCGACCGCGACGACCGGCTGCGCGTCACCTTCTTGGGTGCCTCCTCCGCAGGGGCGTCGGCGGCCTCAGCATCGCTCGGCGCAGCATCCGCACCGTCTGTTTCGGCGGCGGGCGTCGTCTCTGTTGCCGCAGCCTCAGCCTGATCGCCCGTTTCAGTCGTCTCAGCCGTCTCTGTGGTCGACGACTTGCTCCGGCTCCGGCTCCGACGGCGCCGACGGCGGCGCTTGGGCTTGGCCTCACCTTCCTCGGCAGCTGGGGCATCCGGCGCCTCGGCCACGGCGTCATCTTCCTCGTCCACCTGATCCATGATCGACGTGTCAACCGACACCACAGGCATATCGACCGCCTTCACAACGCGGGTCGCCGTCTTGAACTTCTCAAGCGAGAAATCGGGGCTCACGAGATGCGGATCCCCTTCGATGCGTACTGACAGACCATAGCGGCCTTCGATCTGCGCAATATGCTCGCGCTTCTGGTTCATCAGGAAGTTGGCGATGCCCACGGGCGCCTTGATCAGCACCTCGCGCGACCGGCGGCGCGTGCCCTCTTCCTCGATCTGACGCAGGATGGACAGGGCCAGGTTATCATCCGACCGGATCAGACCTGTGCCGTGACACGCCTGACAGGGCTGGGTCGTCGCCTCGATCATGCCGGGGCGCAGACGCTGCCGCGACATCTCCATCAGGCCAAAGCCCGAAATCCGACCCACCTGAATGCGGGCGCGGTCGGTCTTGAGCCGGTCCTTCATCCGCTTTTCGACAGCCGAGTTGTTCTTGCGCTCATCCATGTCGATGAAGTCGATGACAATGAGGCCCGCAAGGTCACGCAACCGCAACTGGCGCGCCACTTCGTCGGCGGCCTCCAGGTTTGTCTTCAGCGCCGTCTCTTCGATCGACCCTTCCTTGGTCGCGCGGCCCGAGTTCACGTCGATGGCCACCAGCGCCTCGGTCACGCCAATCACGATGTAACCACCCGACTTCAGCTGAACCGTCGGGTTGAACATGCCCGCCAGATAGGTCTCGACCTGGTAGCGCGCGAACAGCGGCAGAGCGTCCTGGTACTGCTTCACGTTCTTGGCATGGGACGGCATGATCATCTTCATGAAGTCCTTGGCGATGCGGTAGCCGCGCTCGCCCTCGACAAACACCTCGTCGATCTCGCGGTTATAGAGGTCACGGATCGACCGTTTGATCAGGTCGCCCTCTTCATAAATCTTCGCAGGCGCAATCGACTTCAACGTCAACTCGCGGATCTGCTCCCACAACCGCTGCAGGTACTCGTAGTCGCGCTTGATCTCAGCCTTGGTCCGCTTGGCCCCGGCGGTGCGCACGATCAGCCCGGCGCCCTGCGGCACCTCGATCTCGTTCGCAATCTCCTTCAGCTTCTTGCGGTCCGTGGCATTGGTGATCTTGCGGGAAATGCCGCCGCCACGGGCGGTGTTCGGCATCAGCACGCAGTAGCGCCCGGCAAGGCTCAGATAGGTGGTCAGGGCAGCGCCCTTGTTGCCGCGCTCTTCCTTGACGACCTGCACCAGCAGGATCTGGCGGACCTTGATGACCTCCTGGATCTTGTAGCGGCGCGGCCGGGGCTTGCGCGGCGGACGGATGTCCTCGCTGTCATCCTCGTCCGCCACGGATTCGATGCTGTCATCCTTCGATGTCGCATCGGACCCTTTGGCCTCGACCTCGTCATCGTCATCCGAAGGCGCATCAGCTTCGGACGCCACAGCATCGTCCGTCTCCGCTGTCTCTTCCGGCTCGGCGGCCTCTTCGCCCGCCTCAGGGGTCTCGACCGGCGTGTCCTTGACGGTCTCCATGGGCGACGCGGCCTCGTCCTCCGGCACGGCCACATCGGTGCCGGCCTCGGGATCAAGGTCAATGGTCTCCATCCCCTCGATCTCTGTCGACACCGTGGCATCGGTGTCCTCGGTCTTGGCGGCTTTCGACTTCGACCGGGACCGCGACCGCTTGGGCTTGGGTTTGTCCTCTTCCTCGTCGCGCGCCTTCATCGCCTCGGCATAGGCGCGCTCTTCCTCCATCAGCGCCTCACGGTCGGCGACGGGGATCTGGTAGTAATCCGGGTGGATTTCCGAAAACGCAAGAAACCCGTGGCGGTTGCCGCCATAGTCGATAAACGCCGCCTGCAGCGACGGCTCGACGCGCGTTACCTTGGCAAGATAGATGTTGCCAGCAAGCTGGCGCTTGTTTTCGGATTCAAAGTCAAACTCCTCGACCTTGTTTCCGTCCAC
This sequence comes from Tateyamaria sp. syn59, assembly GCF_007995245.1. Classification (GTDB taxonomy): domain Bacteria; phylum Pseudomonadota; class Alphaproteobacteria; order Rhodobacterales; family Rhodobacteraceae; genus Tateyamaria. The sequence goes on along the minus strand of NZ_VCBA01000001.1, from coordinate 531,059 downwards.
CACCACGACGCGGGTCTCTTCCGCGTGGGTGGCGTCGATAAGCATTTTCTTTGGCATAAAAGTCCATTGCGCGCCCGCAATCGGCTGTCACCTGGCGGCGCAGCGGTTTTGGGGGCGTGTCTTGTCTGGGCGATTGGGGACGCGCTGCAGATCAGGCCGGGTGGGCCGTCTGCCGGGATCAGTGATGTCCTCACGCGCGTCATCGCGGTTCTTCTCCGACACACGCGCAAGGTGCGCGGTGTCCGTTCATACGCTGCGCCAGACCTTGGTCCGCGTCAGCAACTCGTGGCCATATCTGGCCCAATCGGCCTGTTGAAAGCGGCAGGGTCCCTGCACGGATCAATCAACAGCGAAACTCACATGAAGCGGTGCGAGTGCACACGACTGCTTCATCCCCTTAGATAAGAGCAAGGCACGGCAAATGACAATGGCCAATCGCATGGACCGGAAAATGACGCATTTTCCGGCCCGTTTTCCGACGCGGAAAACGCCGCCCCGGACACCAGCTGTCAAATGGATTTCATGCGTGGGCGGAGCGCGCCAGTACGTACGGAAACCGCGTCGGTTTCCAACCGGTTTTCGCGCCGAAAACCGCGCCCGTCAGACCTCAAGGATCAACGGTCGATGATCCGACACCACAGGCTGTCCCGGCACGTCAAAGCGTGCCGTCAGCAGGTCATCCGACACCAGCATGTAGTCGGCAAAGCGCTGCGGTTTTTCATAAAGGGCGGTCCGCGTGTCGGTGATCCCGTGATGCGCAATCAGGTCATGCAGGCCGACCTCCTTGAACCGGCGGAAGGCCGCACTGCCCGGCAACAGGTTGAAATCTCCGGCCAGAACGGCGGGCGCCTGCCCGTCCCACACCTGCCGAAACAGACTTATTGCCCGTTCGGTCTGCGCCGCCCGCGCAGGCGTGTCGCCCTTTCCAGCCGGGTCGCGCAATCCGTGAAAATGGCCGACACAGACATGCCGTCCGGTCTCCGGCTCCGCGATCCGGGCCACCTGCATCGTGCGGGGCACCGGCTCCTCTCCCCAGCCGTCTGAACGATAGGTGCCGTGGATGAAATCCTGGGCGACCTGCGTCACGGCAAGATCGCGCCGCACCCACATCCCAAGCCCGTGTTCCGAGGGCACCGCCGCCCCCGCATCATCCGTCAACGTGCCCCGCGTGGCCGGAGCGAAAAGCGCCTGATGGTGCGGCAGCAGCGCCGAGATGTCGCAAAAAAGGTCCGCGCGCTGCGCCAGATCACGATAGGGATCGACATAGCGCAGCCAATCCGGGCTTGGCACCGGCGCGCGCGTAACCTCCTGCAGGCACAGGACATCCGGCGACAGCGCCGCACCCCAGGGTGCCAGGGCCTCCCACACCTTCCCGCCCCACGCATTCAGACTGACGATGTTCATGGCACTCCCCGCATCACGCTGCAGCAGCCAACCATCCAAGGCCGTTCCCCGCAAGCGAAGCCGGTCACAAGATCATTCGGCTACGCTGCGCCGGCCAAAAGCGCCCACCATGTCGAGGGCCGTCGCCAAGTCCTGCGCGACCCCCTGCCCCAGCGCGGGCAGCGGCAGGTCCGCGGGCCGCATATCAGGCACCTGCACTGCGCGACAGCCCGCGTGAACGGCCGACGTGATCCCCCGGTCGCTGTCCTCGAAGGCGGCACATAGATCAGGCGCGACGCCCAAAAGTGCTGCCGCTTCGAGATAGGGCGCCGGGTCCGGCTTGCGCGCTGACACCTCGTCGCCGCCCAGCACCACCTCGAAGTGGTCGAGGATTTCGGCCCGCGCCAGATGCCCGCGCGCCGCGTCCCCGTTGGTCGAGGTGACCACGGCCATCCGCGCGCCCTGCCCCGCAAGCCGGGCCAGACTGTCGCGCACCGTAGGCCGCAGCGCCACATGCGCGCTCACCCGGCGCTCGACCTCCGCGTGCCAGGCGCTGTTGAACGCCGCCGCCTCCGCGCCCAGAAACGTCTCCAGCCGCCGCAGGCTCTCGGCCCCCGAACAGCCCACCATCGTTAGAAAAAACGCATCCACGGCGTCGGCCGCAAACCCCCGCGGCACCAGAATATCCCGCGCCACAGCGCCATAGACCCGCTCGCTGTCCAAAAGCAGACCGTCCATGTCGAAAAGATACGCGTGTGGGGGCATCATCGGGAAAATCCTTGCATGAGTATGGCCCCCTCATGCCACGCCAGCCCCCCACATGAAATGACCGCCGGGGGCACCGGCGGTCACATGTTCCAACAGGCTGTTACAGGTGGATCAGAGGTAATCCGACCGCTGCAACCCGTACTTGGCCATCTTCTCGTTCAGGGTCCTGCGCGGCAGGCACAACTCCTCCATGACAGAGGCAATCGAGCCCTTGTGGCGACGCATCGTGTTGTCGATCAGCATCCGCTCGAACGCTTCAACATACTCCTTCAGCGGCTTGCCCTCGGTGGTCATGACGGGCTGCATCTCTTCGTGGTCGTTCATCAAGAGCGATGCGATAGACCCCGTCCCACGCCGCGCCTGCAAAACGGCCCGCTCGGCAATGTTGATCAACTGACGCACGTTGCCCGGCCACGGGGCCTGCAACAGCTGCGCGGCCTCCTGCGCAGACACCTTCGGCGCCTCACAGCCATATTCATCGGCAAACTGATCGCTCAGCCGCGTGAACAGGGTCAGAATGTCCTCACCCCGCTGACGCAGCGGCGGCACCGTGATCTTCAACGCCGCCAACCGGTAATAGAGGTCCGGACGCAGCGCATCCTCACAGGTCTTGCCCGCCTCCTGCATGTTGCAGATACCCACGATGCGGGTCTCGGCAGGGGTGCCCTGATCGTTTATGACCGACAGCAAACGGGCCTGCAGGCTCTCGCTCAGCGCTTCGATATCCTCCAGCACCAACGTCCCACCACGGGCCTCCTCAACAGCAGGAAGCGCGGAATCCTCCGGCAACATCGGGCCAAAGAGACGCTTGGCCAGCGCCTCTTCTTCCCAGGCCGAACAGCTGACCAGCACGAACTTCTTGCCGGCCCGGCTGCCCACGGCGTGCAAAGCATGGGCGACAAGCGTCTTGCCGGTGCCCGTCTCGCCATCAATCAGCACATGACCGTCAGCCTGGCCCAGATCCAGAATGTCCTCGCGCAGACGCTCCATCACCGGGCTCTGGCCGATCAGCTTCTTCATCAACTGCCCGCCATCGCTCAATTCGCGACGCAGCAAACGGTTGTCCATGGTCAGGCGGCGGGCCCCGGTGGCGCGCTTGGCAAGCTCGCTCATCCGGTCGGGGTTAAAGGGCTTTTCAAGAAAATCGAACGCCCCCACCCGCATGGCCTCAACCGCCATGGGCACATCCCCGTGGCCCGTGATCATGATGACGGGCAAGGCACTGTCATTGCCCATCAGCTTTTTCAGAAATTGCATCCCGTCCATGCCGGGCATCTTGATGTCGGAAATCACAATGCCGGGATATTCCGGCCCCAACACCTTCAGCGCGTCCTCGGCGCTGGCAAAGGTCTCGGTGTCGTAGCCCGACAGGGCCAGCCACTGGCTGATGGATTGGCGCATGTCCTGCTCGTCATCGACGATGGCGATTTTCATGGCTTGTGTCATCTTATGCTCCTCACGGGTCGCTACTGCGCCGCGCTGATCTTGTCGTTGTCGCCCGCGGTGCTGTCGTCATCCAGCACCGGAAGCTGCATTTCAAATACGGCGCCGCCCATCTGTCCGTTCCGGGCCACCAACCGTCCTCCTAAATCGTTCACAATGCCGGACGAGATAGCAAGTCCCAGGCCAACACCGTCGCCGGGCTGCTTGGTTGTGTAAAACGGCTCGAACAGGCTGTCCAAATCCTCGATCCCCGGACCATTGTCGCGCACGGTCAGCGTGGCGGTCTCTCCAGCCGACAGGATGATATCGACCTGCGGCTCGCGCTCCGACTTGGTGGCGTCGATGGCATTGCGCAACAGGTTCACCATCACCTGCTCAATACGCATCCGGTCTCCCATGACCTCGATGGGTTCCGGCGGCACCACGCGGTTGATCAGCACCTGACGCTGACGCAACTGCGGCTCCATCATCGACAGGCTAGACGCCAGCGCATCGCCCATATTTACAGGGCTTAGCGCGTCCTGCCCCTTGCGGGCATAGGACTTGAGCTGGCGCGTGATCGCACCCATCCGCTCGATCAGATCGTCGATGCGGCCAAAGCTGACCAGCGCCTCGTCGGGCCGGTTGCGACGCAGCAGCAGACGCGCCCCGGCCAGATAGGTCTTCATCGCAGCCAGCGGCTGGTTCAGCTCGTGACTGACGGCGGCCGACATCTCGCCAAGGGCGGCCAGTTTCGACGATTGCTCAAGGGTTTGTTCGGCCTGAGCGAGGTCTTCCTGCACCCGTTTTCGCTCGGCGATTTCCCGCTGCAACTGGATGTTCAGATGGCGAAGCTCTGCCGACTCGCGTGCAAACAAGGCCACGCGCAGGGCGGACCTGCGGCTCATTGCATAAAAAGCGAGCGCCAGAAAGATGGCGAATCCCATGATTTCAAGGGCCAGAACCCCGTTCACACGCTCGCGTACGGATTCGTATGTGGTAAAGGATGTCATCCGCCACCCCCGGAACGGGATCCGCGCCTCCAGCCGCATGACCCCCTCGCCCTGCAAATAGGCATCTGGCGGCAGTGCGGTCCAATCGGCGGTGGCCCGGATCGCGCGCTCGATGGCGCTTTGCGGGGTCTGGCGCGCCAACGCCACCTCTTCGGTCCGCCCGCGCCAGCGCGGCTCGGTTGCTAGGATGATCTGCCCCGCGCTGTCAGTCACCAGAACCGCCGCCGAAATCCCGGCCCAGGCGCGTTCAAACTTCTGCAGATCGACCTCAACAGCGATCACACCCAGAACATCGCCCCCCGCCGTCACCCGGCGCGAATAGGTAAAGGTGAACCCGCCCGCCTCACGTTCTGCGACGGTGAAAATCGTGTTGCTGGCGCGCAATGCGTCAATAAAATAGGGCGCTGTGCGGTGGTTTGACCCCAGCCTGCTGCGGTCCGTCGCGGCCACGGTACGCCCGTCGCTGTCCAGCAGCATCAGGTTGGCCGCACCGATCTCCTCGACAAAGGAAATCAGGCGCTGCGTGGATTGCTGGTAATCCTGGCTGTTCAGCGCGCCGATCAACGTCGGGTCACGCGCCAGCAGCTGCGGCACGATCTGGTTCTGACGCAACTCGCTCAGCAGGTTGCCGGAATACAGCGCGAGGCGCAGTTCGGCCCGGTTGCGCGTCGTTTCCGTAAACCGGTCGGTCAGCAGCCTGTTGGTGAAAAAGACGGTGATCACCGCCGCAACGGTCAGCACCACCAATGCGATACGTACACGCCAACTGGTGGTCGAGGTCCGGGTTTCCTTGTTACGCGATGCAACTGGCATGTCCGCGACCCTACGGCCTCGGTCGGTTTCGCTCAAGTCACGCCGATGTCAGTTGTCCCACCACTGCGCGGAAGAGCGCCTGTCCATCCGTGCCGCCATGGCCCGCATCCGCCGCCCGTTCCGGGTGCGGCATCATACCCAACACCCTGCGGTTGTCCGACAGGATGCCCGCAATATCTCGTTGCGACCCGTTCGGATTGTCGGTGTAGCGGAAGGCCACACGATCCTCGCTCTCCAACGCGTCGAGGGTGGTCTGGTCCGCGAAATAGTTGCCGTCGTGATGCGCGATGGGGATGTCGACCACATCTCCCGCGTTGTAGCCTTCGGTGAACGCCGATTGCGAAGTCTCGATCCGAAGGCCGACGGTCTTGCAGATGTATTTCAGCCCTTCATTGCGCAACAGCGCACCGGGCAGGATGCCGGTCTCGGTCAGCACCTGAAACCCGTTGCAGATGCCAAGGACGTAACCGCCCTTGTCGGCGTGGCTCTTCACCGTCTTACAGATGGGCGAGTTCGCCGCGATGGCCCCGCAGCGCAGATAGTCGCCAAAGGAAAAGCCCCCCGGCACGCCCACGATGTCGATGTCGCTGGGCAAGTCAGTGTCCTTATGCCAAACCATCTCGACCTCGGCGCCCGCCGCCCGAAAGGCCACGGCCAGGTCCCGATCACAGTTTGATCCGGGGAAGACAACAACGGCAGCTTTCACGTCACACACTCCTCAGCGTTAAGGTCCGGGTAAGAATTGAAGAAAAAAATAAGATGAAAAACGGACCGCAAGAAATTGATAATAATCAATTTAATCATCCATTAACCATTCACACCTGTGAACTTCTCACCCCATCTCCACCCGGTAGCTCTCGATCACCGTATTGGCCAAAAGCTTCTCGCACATGGCCGTCACATCCGCCTCGCTGATGCCGTCCGCAAGGTCCAACTCGATCACCTTGCCCTGCCGCACCCCATTGACCCCGTCAAATCCCAAGGCCCCCAGAGCATGGCGCACCGCCTCGCCCTGCGGGTCGAGCACCCCGTTCTTGAGCATCACATGCACGATCGCTTTCATCTCGGGTCGGTCCTTCAGTTGATCAGGGTCGGTTTGGTGATGGGCGCGGCGTTCTTGGGCATCACACCCAGGCGCCGGGCCACTTCAGTGTAGGCGTCCGCCAGGTTGCCAAGGTCACGGCGGAACACGTCCTTGTCGAGCTTCTGGCCCGTCTCGATGTCCCAAAGCCGGCAGCTGTCGGGGCTGATCTCGTCGGCGATAATCAGGCGCATGAAATCACCTTCGTAGATCCGCCCGATCTCGATCTTGAAGTCCACCAGCCGGATACCCACGGCCAGCATGACGCCCGACAGGAAATCGTTGACCCGCAGGGCCAAGCTCAAAATATCGTCCATATCCTGCTGACTGGCCCAGCCAAAGGCTGCGATGTGCTCTTCGGTGACCAGCGGATCACCCAGCTTGTCGTCTTTGTAGCAGTACTCGACGATGGGCCGCGGCAGTTGCGTTCCCTCCTCGATGCCCAGCCGCTCGCTCATGGTTCCGGCGGCGTAGTTGCGCACGATCACCTCAAGCGGCACGATTTCGCAGGATCGCACCAGCTGCTCGCGCATGTTCAGACGCTTGAGGAAGTGGGTCGGCACACCGATCTGGCCGAGGCCAGTCATGAAGAACTCGCTCAGGCGGTTGTTCAACACACCCTTGCCCTCGATCACGTCCTTTTTCTGGGCGTTGAAGGCGGTGGCATCATCTTTGAAATATTGGACAATCGTGCCGGGCTCGGGACCTTCGTAGAGAATCTTGGCCTTGCCCTCATAGATCTTCTTGCGTCGCGCCATGGGCGTCCTTTCGCGTGTGCGGGCGGCTGAGTCTGCCCTGCAATGGGCACCTCATAAGCAATCGACCCAATTGCCGCAAGCGATGGGGTGGTCTGAACGGTCAGAGGGGGGTTGCATGGGCCGGGCGTGCCTGCCTATCTGGTAAGGAAACATTGCCACAAAGGGGGGGGCCGATGAGCACCTTTGAAGATCGCGAAAACGCATTCGAAAACAAATTCGCCCATGACGCGGAGATGCAGTTCAAGGCCGAGGCCCGCCGCAACAAGCTGTTGGGACTGTGGGCCGCTGACCTCCTGGGCAAGACCGGAGACGCGGCAACAGAGTACGCCCGCGAGGTGATCAAGGCCGACTTTGAAGAGGCGGGAGACGAGGACGTCTATCGCAAGGTGTCGGGCGATCTGGGCACCAAAGCCGATGAAGCGACAATTCGCGCAAAAATGGTTGAATTGATGGCCGAGGCGAAGGCGCAGCTGATGCAGGAAATTGATACATAACAATTAACTGCAATACGTAGTTCATGTGAATGGGGCGCGTGGTCTGACGGATGCGCGCCCCCTTTTCATTGCCCCATTCCATCGCATTGTCCGTATTTGACTGGCCCCTGTTAAGACCTGCCTTACCATCGCGCGCTAGGTCTTAACGCGGGTGGTCGAGCAAGGGGGCGAAGACATGAACAGATCACAGGCGGTGACCGCCCTGCGCGCCGCGGTGCGCATCAGCTTTCCCATCCTGATCCTGCTGGGCTGTGCGATGCTTTTGTCGCGGCAGATCCCCGGCGATGTGCTGGCCACCCTGCCCCGGCAACTGGCGGACATCTCGGTCCTGCAATGGGCCTGCGCCGCGCTGCTAACCGTGGGCAGCTTTGCCGCCGTGGCGCAATATGACGTGCAGGCGCATCGCACGCTGAACACCGGCATCAGCGCCCGGCGCGGGCGTATTTCAGGCGCCGTGGGCATCGCGATCGGGCAAACGGTGGGATTTGGCCTGCTGTCCGGGGCCGTGGCGCGCTGGCGGATGTTGCCTGACATGGGCGTGGGCCAGGCGCTGAAATTGTCGACCTTCGTGTCGCTGAGTTTTGTGGCGGCCTGGGCCTGTGTGACGGGGATTATCTGTGCGGTGCTGCCCGCGCCGCCCTGGACGATGGCGCTGTCGCTGGCGGCGCTAGTGCTGTTGCCTGCAGCGGCGGCGCTGCTCTTCTGGCGCCCGACGCTGCGGATCGGCACACACCGCATTCCCTTGCCCAGCTTGCGCGTGTCAGGTGCGATCCTGCTGTGGGCGACGGTGGACATGGTGCTGGCGGCGGCAGCACTTTGGGTCCTGCTGCCCGCCGGGACGTTACCTTATTTTGCGCTGCTGCCGCTGTTCATGGTGGCGCTTGGCTGCGGGCTGGTGTCGAACACGCCGGGCGGGATCGGTCCCTTTGAACTGGTGCTGGTGTCGGCCCTCCCGCTGGGCGCCGAGGCGGGGGTTTTGGCGGCGATCCTTGCGTTTCGCCTTGTATATTATGCCGCGCCCGCCTGCCTTGCTATGGCGGCGATGTTGCGCCCCTTGCCGGTGCCGCAGGTGGTTGAACGGCAGCAGCCCGGATGGCATAGCCTGCCCCGCAGCGAGGCGCTGGCGCTGCGCCAGAACGGGGGGCAGATCGCGCGCGCGGGATCTGCGATGGCGCCGGTCTGGCGGACGGCGCAGACGGAGACCTTGTTCACCGACCCGACCGCCACGCAACCAGACGTGGTGCGAGGATTGACGCGCTTGGCGGCACGGCACGGGCGCATACCGGTGATCTACAAGGCTGGGCGGCGGCTGGCACAGGTGGCGCGGAATGCCCGTTGGGCAATCCTGCATGTTGCCGATGACGCAATTGTCGATCTGGATGGCTATGACCTCACCAGCCCGGCGCGGCGACGGCTGCGCCGCAAGCTGCGCGCGGCGGAGAAGGCCGGGATCACGATACGTGCGGGCCACATGCCGGACGCGCAGAGTGCGGCCCAACTGGACCGGGATTGGCAAAGGCGGTGCGGGCCTGCGCGCGGTGGCAGCATGGGGCGGTACTGCCCTGATTATGTTTCAGACCAATGGGTTGTGAGTGCTTATTCAGGTGACGCCTTGATCGCCTTCGCCACCTTTCATCGCGGCGCGCGGGAATGGTGCCTGGACATCATGCGGCAGGGCCCCACCGCACCGGACGGCACCATGCATGCGCTGGTGCATCGTGGACTGGAGGCGGCCCAGGGGATGGGCGTGGCGCGGGTCAGCCTCGCCTCCGTCATCGCTTGCCCGGATCCGCAGCGGGCGGTCTGGCGGTGGGCCACGGCGCGGGCGGTTGTCCATGCGGGTGGGACGGGCTTGCGGCAGTTCAAATCTGCCTATGCCCCGCGCTGGGTGCCCCGATATGCGGCGGCGCCCAATTGGCTCGCACTGGCCCTGGGGCTGGCGGATATTGCGCGCACCATTCGCGCGCCGGATCCTTTGCCCGCACCGGCTTTCGAAGCTGTGTCGGCAAAGAATGCAAACAACCCTCATCAAGAAGATGAGAATTATGAACTGGCTTCACCTTCGGCAGCGTGAGAGACGGGGCAATCACCGCGCGCGAGAGGTTTTGACCATGTCCGATCCATTGACCACCCTTCTGGCTGAAAAAGGGACGCTTTTGGCTGATGGGGCCACCGGTACAAACCTGTTTGCCATGGGTCTGATGTCGGGCGATGCGCCCGAGCTGTGGAACGAAGAGGAGCCTGCCAAGGTGCGCGCCCTCTACAAAGGGTCAGTCGATGCAGGCAGCGATGTGTTTCTGACCAACTCCTTTGGCGCCAATGCGTCGCGGCTGAAGCTGCACGATGCAGGGCATCGCGCGTTCGAGTTGAGCAAGATATCGGCAGAGATTGGTCGCGATGTCGCGGATGCCGCAGGTCGCAAGGTGCTGGTCGCCGGTTCTGTCGGGCCGACGGGTGAGATCATGGAGCCTGTGGGCAGCCTGACCCATGCCGATGCGGTCGAGATGTTTCACGAGACCGCCGCCGGGCTGAAGGCGGGTGGCGCGGATATTGGTTGGCTTGAGACAATCTCCGCCCCCGAGGAATATACCGCTGCTGCCGAGGGGTTTGCGCTGGCTGGCTTGCCCTGGGTCGGGACCATGAGTTTCGACACTGCCGGGCGCACCATGATGGGTGTGACCAGTACGGACATGGTGACCTTGGTGGGTGGTTTGGAGTTTCCGCCGATTGCCTTTGGGGCGAATTGCGGCACGGGGGCGTCGGATCTCTTGCGTACCGTGCTGGGCTTTGCCGCCACGGGGACCGAGTTGCCCATCGTGGCCAAGGGCAATGCGGGCATCCCCAAGTATCACGACGGGCATATTCACTATGACGGCACGCCGGAATTGATGGCGGATTATGCCGAAATGGCGCGCAATTGCGGTGCGAAAGTCATTGGCGGGTGTTGCGGCACCACGCCTGCGCATCTGGAGACGATGCGCGAAGCGCTGGATGTGCGGTCCAAAGGCCCCGCCCCGACCCTCGATCAGATCGTGGCGGCCCTGGGCGCGTTTTCGTCGGAAAGCGACGGCACAGGCGATGATGACGGTCGGCCGGTGCGCAAGCGTCGCGGTCGCCGTGCGGCCTAGAACAGGCTGAGTTGTGCGCTGTCGGTGCGCGGAGGCCGGAAGAGGTCGGTGCGCATGGGCGGTGCGGTTTCCCGCAACCCGAAGCGTTTGAGCGCGATTTTGAAGCGATGCTGTACCAGTTCGGCATAAGCCCCTTCCCCCCGCATCCGATGCCCCCAGCGCGCGTCATAGTCGCGCCCGCCATGCATGTCCCGCAGCTTGGACATGATGCGGCCCGCGCGGTTGGGGTAGTGCACGGCCAGCCACTCCTGCCACAGCGGGGAGACCTCGCGCGGCAGCCGCAGCATGATCCAGCTGGCGGTGCGGGCACCTGCGTCCTTGCCTGCCGCGAGGATCGTCTCAAGTTCCGGGTCGGTCAGCGCGGGCACCATGGGCGAGGCCATGATGCGCACCGGAATGCCCGCCTGCGCCAGCCTGCGGATCATCGTGAGCCGCCTTGCGGGGCTGGGCGCGCGCGGCTCCATCTTACGCGACAGGGCCACATCGAGGGTCGTGACCGAGATGCCGACCCGCGCCAGTCCACGCTGCGCCAGTGCGCTCAGGATGTCGATGTCGCGTTCGATCAGCGTGCCCTTGGTCACAATGGCGACGGGGTGGCGGCAGCCCTCCAGCACCTCAAGGCAGGCGCGCATGATGCCGTGGTCCCGCTCAATCGGTTGGTACGGGTCGGTGTTGGTGCCGATGGCGATGGGCGCGACGCGGTAGCTCTTGCGCGCAAGCTCGGCCCGCAGCACGTCTGGCGCGTCGGGGCGCGCCACCAGCTTCGTCTCGAAATCGAGGCCCGGCGACAGGCCCAGATAGGCGTGGCTGGGCCGCGCAAAACAGTAGACACAGCCATGTTCGCACCCGCGATAGGGGTTGATCGACCGGTCAAAGGGCAGATCGGGCGAGCGGTTGTAGGTGATCAACGACCGTGGGCGTTCGACACTGACCTCGGTCCGCAGCGTCGGCAGGTCGTCGTCCGCATCCCAGCCATCCGCCTCGGCATGGCGCGTGACGCTGTCATAGCGGCTGACCACGTTGGTCACCGCGCCGCGCGCCTTGGGCGTCCGGGTCTGCAGGTCGGGTTTCATGGGCCAAATATAGAACACAACAAGAACATCCGCCAGTCCCACCCCCTGGCCGCCCTGCAAAGCGCATACAATTGCACACGAAAACCGCACGCCTGCGTCGCACCAGAAGCGGGCCATGTCGCAATCCGGACAGTCCGGGTGCGACATTCTGAACGATATATTGGAAAATAGGCACCGGGTCCGGCACCCACGCATAAGGATTGCACCATGTCCGAAGAAGACGACATCATCCTGTCCGAACTGGATGACGAAGAGCTGGTCCAGCAGATGTTCGACGACCTCTATGACGGTCTCAAGGAAGAGATCGAAGAGGCGGTCAACATCCTGCTTGAACGCGGCTGGCAGCCCTATGACATCCTCACGAAGGCGCTTGTCGGCGGCATGACCATCGTGGGGCACGACTTCCGCGATGGGATCCTTTTTGTCCCCGAAGTGCTGCTGGCCGCCAACGCGATGAAGGGCGGCATGGCCATCCTCAAGCCGCTGCTGGCCGAAACCGGCGCACCGCGCGTGGGCAAGATGGTGATCGGCACGGTCAAAGGCGACATCCACGACATCGGCAAGAATCTCGTGTCGATGATGATGGAGGGTGCCGGGTTCGAAGTGGTCGATCTGGGCATCAACAACCCGGTCGAAAACTACCTGGACGCCATCGAAAAGGAAGGTCCGGACATCCTGGGTATGTCGGCCCTGCTGACGACCACGATGCCCTATATGAAGGTGGTGATCGACACGATGGTCGAACAGGGCATTCGCGATGACTATATCGTGCTGGTCGGTGGTGCACCGCTGAACGAAGAGTTCGGCAAGGCCATTGGCGCCGACGCCTACTGCCGCGATGCGGCGGTCGCGGTGGAGACCGCCAAGGAATTCGTGGCGCGCAAACACAACCAGTTGGCGGCGGGATAACCCTGTCGCCCCGGACATCCGGAGGACGACATGCGGCTTGATGGTTTGAAATGCAGCGCGATGCGGCAGCCCAGTGTGGCTTGGGTCGGCCCATGTATGCCGGGGCCGCTGGCGGGACAGCACTGATGTCGCTGGACAAGATATTCCTGATCCTGTTCTGCGTGATCGTCGGCATCGCCGGATCTGCAGGCGCCGTGGCGCTTTTGTACGCAAGCAGCCTGTTTCATCCCCTGCTGCTCGCGGGCGCTGTGGTGGTGATCGGCTTTGTCGTCTACGTTTTGTGGCGCCTGTTGTCCGAACGCTTGGGCAACCCGGCAGAAGACCACTATGACGGAATGAAAAACTGATGCTGATCGTCACGAGCGAAACAATCGCGGGGCGCCGCATTACCGAGACCCTTGGCCTGGTGCGCGGGGCGACAGTCCGGTCCAAGCATATCGGCACAGATTTCGTGGCAAGCCTGCGCAACCTCGTAGGCGGCGAACAGACCGGGTATTCGGCGCTAATGGCCGGGGCCCGCGAACAGGCGCTGGATCGCATGATTGACGCGGCTGTCGCGCTGCAGGCCGATGCCATCGTGGCGGTGCGCATGGAAACCTCTGCCATCATGGCGGGGGCGTCCGAAATCGTCGCCTATGGCACCGCGGTGCGGCTGGAATGACCTGGGGGCCAACACCGCATCGGTGCCGACCGGGCGCCCATCCGCGCCCTGCTGGGAGAGACCGACATGTTGCTTGAAACGCCAGGGTGCGATTTTGGGGACCCTGCCCCGGACTTTACCCTGCCTGACGCCCACGGCCAGATGCACAGCCTGAACGACGTATCGGGCAAACATGGCGTTCTGGTCGCCTTTATCTGCAACCATTGCCCTTATGTCGTTGCCCTGGCCGACCGGCTGGCTGCGGATGCAAAGACCTTGCAGGCCGAAGGCATCGGCGTGGTTGCGATCAACGCCAATGATTACGCTGCCTATCCCGCCGATGCGCCGGACAAGATGCCCGGATTTGCCAAGGCACACGGGTTCGACTTTCCCTACCTGATCGATGAGGACCAGTCGGTCGCCCGCGCCTATGGCGCAGTGTGCACCCCCGACTTCTTTGGCTTCAGCGCGGATGGGCTGCTGCAATATCGCGGACGCCTCGATGACGTGCGCATGGGTGATGCCAGCGACCGGACACCCGAACTGGTCAGCGCAATGCGCAAGATCGCGGAGACCGGTGTGGGCCCGCGCGACCAGACGCCCAGCATGGGCTGTTCGATCAAATGGCGCTGAGCGACGCGACCCTGACCGAAGACGGGCTGGCGGCCACCGGAACGGGCCGCATTCTGCTGATCGCCTGCGGCGCGCTGGCACGCGAGATCCTGGACCTGAAGGCCATGAATGGCTGGGACCACATGGACCTGACCTGCCTGCCCGCCAAGTACCACCTCTATCCCGACAAGATCACACAGGCGGTGCGCGGGACTGTCGCCAAGCACCGCGATGCCTATGACACGGTCTTTGTCGTCTATGCCGATTGCGGCACCGGCGGGCTGTTACAGGCCGCCTGCGACGAGATGGGTGTCGAGATGGTCGCGGGCCCGCATTGCTACAGCTTTTTTGAGGGAAATGAACGCTTTGTGGCGCAAAGCGAAAGTGAGATCACGACCTTTTACCTGACCGATTTTCTGGTCCGCCAGTTCGACGCCTTCATCATGAAGCCCATGGGCCTCGACCGGCATCCCGAGCTGCGCGACATGTATTTCGGCAATTACGAAAAACTGGTCTACCAGGCGCAAACCGACGATCCCGCCCTGACCGAAAAGGCGCGCGCCGCTGCGACCACGCTCGGCCTCACTTTCGAGCGCCGCTTCACCGGCTACGGCGACCTGCAAGGGACATTGGGCGCGCTCTAGCTCTTCTTCTCTTTGATAAATACGGTCGGGGAAGCTCGAGGGGGCAGACAGCCCCCTCGTCAGCAAAACTAAATCGCGTCGCGCAGCGGCCTTTGGATCAGGCGGCGGCCACCGACTGGATTCGCTCGATCATCGCCCGCAACCCGTTCGAGCGCTGCGCCGACAGGTGATCGTTCAGCCCCAGCCGGGTCATCTCGGCGCGGGCGTCCACCGCGCGCACCTCGGCCAACGGCAGCCCGTTGTAAAGCCGCCGCAGCACGGCGATCAGCCCCTTGACGATCATCGCATCGCTGTCGCCATCAAAGCGGAACACGCCGTCCTCGACCTGCGGGTGCAGCCAGACCTGGCTGGCGCAGCCGTCGACCTTGGTCGCGGGCACCTTCAGTGCGTCAGGCAGAGGATCCATCGCCTTGCCCTGCTCGATCACATAGCGGTAGCGGTCTTCCCACTCGTCAAGGAATTCGAAATCCTCGACGATTTCCTCGAAACTTGGCGTTGCCATCTGCGGCCCTCGGATACGGTCACGTGTTGCATCTGACCTAGGCGCACCCGCGCCAAAGGTCCAGTGCGGCAAAGGATGCTTTTCAAGTGCGGCGGCATCCGTTACCACCTTGGCAAAAGCAAAGACGCGAGCGGACGATGCCCAAGATCCTTCCAGCCCTTTTGGTGGCCACCTTGACCCTGTCGGCCTGTGGAGCCGTCCGCGACAGCCGCGTGAACCCGTTCAACTGGTTTGGCGGCAGCCGCTCCGAACCGATCCGGCCCGATCCGCGCGCTGAGACCAATCCGCTCATCCCCGAACAGACGCGCGCGCCGCTTTTCAGGAACCTGCGCGGGGACCGGGAAGTCGTCTATGTCGGCACGCCCATCGACCAGGTGACCGACCTGGTGATTGAACGCGTGCCGGGCGGCGCCATCGTGCGGGCCACGGGCGTGGTCGATCAGGACGACGTCTATGACATTCGCCTGACCACCGACAGCGATGAGAACGAACCCGTCGATGGGGTTCTGACCTATCAGCTGCGCGGCATCCATCTGGCGGGATCGAGCCGCACGCTCAGCCAGCGGGTGCGCACCGTGACAGCGGCCCGCCGTCTGACCGATCAGGAACTGGCGGAGATCCGGGTGATCCGGGTCGAGGGGCGGCGCAACGCGCAGTCCACGACCCGCCGCTGAGCCGCCTTGGCGCATATGCGGGTCAGTCGAGCGGGATGATCTGAACGTCAGCGCCCTTGGCCGTCAGCGCCACCTGCCCGTCGCAAAGCCGCAGCGCATCCGTGCCGAACACTTCTGACCGCCAGCCATGCAGCGCGGGCACATCGCGCATACCAGCCGCCAGCGCGTCGAGGTCGGCGGCTGAGGCGATCAGCTTGGCGGCGACACCCGCACTTTCCGTCTTGGCCTTGAGCAGCACGCGGAGCAGGTCGGCAAGCGCCGGGTTCACCTGCAGCTTTTCGCGGGACCGGTCGGGGCGCGGCATGGCGTCGGGGTCCATCTCGACCCCGCGCTTGACGGCGGCCAGAATGCCGTTGGCGATGTCCCCCTTGCGCGCCTCGCGCAACAAGAGGCGCGAGCGGTTCAGGTCCTCGTAGCTTTTGGGCTTGTTGCTGGCCAGTTCGACCAGCGCGTCATCCTTGAACACGCGGTTGCGCGGCACGTTGCGCGACTGCGCATGCGCTTCGCGAAACGCTGCCAACTCCTTGACCACCGCCAGAAAGCGCGCCGAATTGGTGCGCGTCTTGACCCGTTTCCAGGCATCTTCGGGGGCGATGATATAGGTGTCTGGGCTGAGCAGCGTCTGCAGCTCTTCGGATACCCAGCGCGCGCGGCCGCTGTCAGCAAGCTTGGCCGCCAGGAATTCGTAGATCTGGCGCAGATGCGTCACATCCGCGATGGCATAGGTTTTCTGGGCATCCGTCAGGGGCCGGCGCGACCAGTCAGTAAAGCGCGAGGTCTTGTCGAGCGGTTGCCTGGCGATCTTGCGCACGAGGGTCTCATACCCCACCTGCTCGCCAAAGCCGCAGACCATAGCGGCCACTTGCGTGTCGAACAGAGGCTCGGGAAAGACCTGGGCGTCGACATAGAAGATCTCGAGATCCTGGCGCGCGGCGTGGAACACCTTGACCACGGACGTGTCGCGAAACAGGTCATAGAGTGGCTCCAGCGACAGGCCCTTGGCCAGCGGATCGACCAGCACGGCGCTGTCGTCATCGTCGCCCGGCATGGCCAGTTGGACGAGGCACAGTTTCGAATAGTAGGTCCGTTCGCGCAGAAACTCGGTATCGACGGTCACATACGGCTGCGCACGGGCCTCGGTGCAGAACTCGGCCAGCGCATCCGTTGTCGTGATGGTTCTCATATGCGGTTCTTTTTGTTGCTTTTCACCGTCTGGTTGTTTGGTCCTACACCAACTCGCCGAGCATGGCTAGAGCATCAGCGGCGTACGCTCTCCGGCTGCGAAACGGCGCAGCACCGCCGGGTAGAGCCTGTGTTCCTGGACCAGCACCCGGTCGGCCAGCGTGTCGGGCGTATCGCCGTCCTCGACCGGCACGCGCGCCTGCCCGAGGATCGGGCCGTCGTCCAGTTCCGGCGTGACCAGATGGACGGTGCAGCCGTGCTCGCGATCCCCCGCCTCCAGTACCCTCGCATGCGTGTGCAGACCGCGGTATTTGGGCAGAAGCGAGGGGTGGATGTTCAACATCCGGTCGCGCCACGGGGTCACGAACCCCGCCGTGAGCACCCGCATGAACCCGGCAAGGCAGATGAGGTCCAGATTGTGGGGCAAAAGCGCTTCGGTGATCGCCGCCTCGAACGCGATGCGGTCGCGGCCAAAGGGCTGATGTTCGACCACAACGGTGGCAAGGCCAGCGTCCTGCGCCCAGGTGATGCCGCCCGCATGAGGGTTGTTCGAGACCACCACCACGGGCTCTGCCGGATGTGTGGCGTCCATATCCTCGACCAGCGCGCGCATGTTCGATCCGCCGCCCGAGATGAAGATGCCGATCCGTTTTTTCAAAGAAGGGACCCGGTGTAGGTGACGCCCTGCCCCGCGCCCACGCTGCCGATGCGGGTGACGGTCTGGCCTTCGGCCTCAAGTGCTGCGGTCACGTCCGCCTCTGAGGCTGCGTCCGCGACCACGACCATGCCGATGCCTGCGTTGAAGGTCTTGAGCATTTCGGCCTGATCCATGCCACCCTGCGATGCCAGCCACTGGAACACGGGCGGCAGCACCCACATGTCGAGGTCGACCGTCACGCCCAGGCCCTCGGGCAGCACGCGCGGCAGGTTTTCCGTCAGCCCGCCGCCGGTGATGTGGGCAAAGCCGTGTACGCCGCCTGCCTTGATCGCGGCCAAGGACGCTTTGACATAGAGCCGCGTTGGGGTCAGCAGCGCCGCGCCCAGCGTGCCCTCACCCCATGGACAGGCATCGTCCCATCCCAGACCTGAGGTTTCGACGATTTTGCGCACAAGCGAATAGCCGTTGGAATGCACGCCGTCCGAGGCTAGGCCCAGCAGAACATCGCCCTCGGCCACATCCGCGGGCAAGACGGTGCCCCGCTCCATCGCGCCGACGGAGAAGCCTGCAAGGTCGAAATCACCCGGCGGGTACATGCCCGGCATCTCTGCCGTCTCTCCCCCGATCAGGGCGCAGCCCGAGGCTTCGCAGCCGCGTGCGATCCCTTCGATAATGCGGGCAGCCTGATCCAGCTCCAGCTTGCCGGTGGCGAAATAGTCGAGGAAAAACAGCGGCTCGGCGCCCTGGCAGACCAGATCGTTCACGCACATGGCGACCAGATCGACGCCGACGCCATCCACATTGCCGGTATCGATGGCGATGCGCAGCTTGGTGCCCACGCCATCAGTGGCCGCGACCAGAACCGGATCGACAAAACCCGCCGCTTTCAGATCAAAGAGCCCGCCAAAGCCGCCCAGACCAGAGGCGACGCCGGGCCGTTTCGTGGCCGCCGCCGCCGGTTTAATGCGGTCCACAAGCGCGTTGCCCGCGTCGATATCGACGCCCGCATCGGCGTATGTCATTCCGTTCTTGCCCTGCGCCATCACTGTCCCCGTCCGCTGGTTGCGCACCTGCTAGACCAACGCGCGGCCCGGCGCAACGGACGTCTTGACGCCACCGCGCGTGCCGCATACGCATCACGCATGGCGGGCCTGTAGCTCAATTGGTTAGAGCAGAGCGCTCATAACGCTTTGGTTGCGGGTTCAAGTCCTGCCGGGCCTACCATATCCGCCGCTTGTCTTACGCTTGGCGCACGTGCCAGCCGACCGTCATGGTCACCACTGTGTCGCCGTCGCTGTCGCGGATGTCCACGTTGATGTCGAAGGCGGTCTTGCCGACCTCTTGCAGTTCCTTGACGAGTTCCGGGCCCGGGCGTTCGGTCTTGGCATGCGCCTCAAGTCGGCCTTTGGCGATCTTGACGTATGAAATCTGGGCGCCTGAGGCCACGGGCCGCGCCTGAAAGATCATCGGGCCAAAGGCACCCGCGAGCGCAGCGCCCGAGGCCGCCTCGCCCAGTGTGAACATGGCCCCTGCGTGCTGGGTCTGGATGTGGTTTGACGTCTCTGGCCGCTGGTCCAGTGCGGCCACGCCCAGCCCGTCGCCGACCTCGATCAGTTCGACACCGACGTGGTTGGCGAAGGGCACCGCCTTGCCCAGTTGGTCGCGGATCATGTCATAGGGGGTCATTTCGGGCGCTCCTCGTGCTGTTTGCGCCAGTAAAGACGGATCACGTGCGGCAGCAAGCGTGCCGCAGCGGCAGATCAGCGGGCGATGACGATGTCGGCGCGCAGCCCGCCCAGTTTGCTACTGTGTCCAAGCCGGAGCGTGCCGCCGTGGCCGCGTGCGATGTCTGTCGCAATGGCGAGGCCAAGGCCCACGCCCGACCCCTTGTCCTGATTGCGCGCGGGATCAAGCCGGGTGAAGGGGCGTTGGGCGTCGGCGCGTTGCTCTTCGGGGATGCCGGGGCCGTCATCCTCGACCCGGAAGCGCAGGGACTTGTCGGTGACACGCACCGATACCTCCGCCTTGCCACCATAGCGCACGGCGTTGGACACAAGGTTGTCCAGCGCGCGGCGCATGGCGAGCGGGCGCAGGCGGACGGTGCCCTCGCCCTCCACCTCGGCGAGCGTCACCGGCTGGCCCGCGCGCTGCGCGTCCTCGACCACTGTAGTGGCGAGTGCGATAGGATCGGTGCGCTCCGGCTCACCCTCCCCATCCCCTTTGGCGAAGTCGAGAAAGGCGTCGATCATGCCCTGCATGTCGTCCACGTCCTGTTCAAGTGCCGCGCGGTCATCGTCGTCGAGCATCGACAGCGACAGGCGCATCCGGGTGAGCGGTGTGCGCAGATCATGGCTGACCCCCGACAGCATCAGCGTGCGGGTTTCGATCTGCCGCTCGATCCGGTTGCGCATGTCGACAAAGGCGGTGCCCGCGGCCCGGAGTTCGGTCGCCCCGGCCGGGGTGAACGGCATGTTGCGCCCGCGCCCGAATGCCTCGGCGGCGCGGGCCAGACGGCGGATGGGCCGCAGCTGGTTGCGCAGGTAGATGAAGGAGACCATCGTCGTCAGGACCGAGAAAAACACCATGTAAACAAGCAGCTGGTGCGGGTTGCGGGCCGAGATGCGCCGCCGGTCGAAGGTGATGGCGACAGGGCCCGCAGGCGAGGCAACGGCCAGACGCACCGTGGCAGTACCGGCAAGATCAAAGGACTGGATCTCGGGCACCTGCTCGCTCAGGCGGCGGATCACGACGCGGCCCGAAAAATCGTCCCAATCCCGCGTATTGGGGGCGGTCAGGTCGTCTTCGGGAATGCGTTCGACCAGCATATCCAGCGGGTCCGTGATATCTGCCACGGCAAACTGGATATCCGCCCCTTGTGGCAGCGTCGCAAGCTCCTGCAGCACCAGGCGGATCTCACGTTCGACCGTGTCGGCCATCTGCACGGTCACCCCTTCGAAATGGCGTTGGGCAAAGAGGACAGAGACGACGATCTGCACCACCACGACCGGCAAGAGCAGGATCAGCGCCGCCCGCGCATAGATGCCGCGCGGCATATAGTGTTTGAGCCAGGCAAAGGACATGGGCTAGACCCTATCGGGCCGGGAACGGGGACGAAAGACGCCATGCAGCCGCCAGATGATTTTGATCCGCCGATCGGCGTGGCAGAGGTGCTGGAGCCGGGCCTGCGCCGGATCGTGGCGCCCAACCCCTCGCCCATGACCTATCGCGGCACCAACACCTATCTGGTGGGGACGACCGGACTGGCCGTGATTGATCCGGGGCCTGATAATACAGCGCATCTGAACGCCATCCTAAGCGCAGTGAAACCGGACCAGCATGTCACGCATATTGTCGTGACCCACAGTCATCTGGATCATTCCCCCCTCGCCCGCCCGCTGGCGCAGGCAACCGGCGCGCCGGTGCTCGCCTTCGGCGATGCGCAGGCGGGGCGCAGCGCGGTGATGCAGCGCCTTGCCGATGCCGGGCTTTGTGGCAGCGGCGAAGGCATCGACACGCGCTTTGCCCCCGACCAGATCGTCGCGGATGGCGACGTGATCACGGGCGATGGATGGCAGCTTGACGTGATCCACACACCCGGCCATCTGGGCAATCACATCAGCCTTAGCCTGGGCGACGCGTGCCTGACCGCGGATCACGTGATGGGCTGGGCCAGCTCGCTTGTGTCCCCGCCCGACGGCGATCTGACGGATTTCATGGCGTCCTGTGCGACGCTGATGGCGCGCGACTGGCGGATCTTCTACCCCGGCCACGGCGCGCCGATTGCCAATCCGCACGCACGGCTGAGATGGCTTGTGGATCACCGGATGGCGCGCGAAGCGGCCATCCTGGGCGCCCTCGCCGCAGGCCCGGCAACCGCAGCCGAGATTGCCCACACCGTCTACACCGACACACCGCCCGCCCTGCTGCCCGCAGCGACGCGCAATGTTTTGGCGCATCTCATTGATCTGATGGGAAAATCACAGGTTCAACCGCTGGACCTGCTCAGCGCAGACGCCCGCTTTGCCCGCCTCTGAAGGCGCGTGAAATTTTTCCCGTCCACTGCGCAAATCCCTCTGGACGACCTGAATCGCCCTTGCTATACGGCACAAACCGTTCCGGCGTAGCTCAGCGGTAGAGCAGTTGACTGTTAATCAATTGGTCGTAGGTTCGATCCCTACCGCCGGAGCCAATTTCCTTCACACACCCGACGCGATCAGCGCCTTGTAGGCTGCGCGCAGCCGTAGAAACACCGGCCCGGCCACGCCACCGCCGATCACCCGCCCGTCAATCTCGAACACTGGGGTCTGCGCCCCGAAGGTGCCGGTCAGGAACGCCTCGTCTGCACTGTAGGTGTCGACCAGCGAATAGTTCCGCTCGAACACCGGGATCCCCTCGGCCCGGCACAGGTCGATGACCTTGGCCCTCGTGATCCCGTTCATGCAATAGTCCCCGGTCGAGGTCCAAACCGCCCCTTTCTTCACGATGAAGAAGTTGCAGGCATTGGTCGTGTTCACGAAGCCGAACGGGTCGAGCATCAGCGCCTCGTCTGCGCCCGCCCGCACCGCATGGTTCAGGGCGATGATGCAGTTCAGCTTGGAATGCGAGTTCAGCTTGGCATCCTGCGTCAACGGAAGACCTCGGTGGTGCGGCACCGTGTGCAGGCGGATGCCGCGCTCCACCACGCTCTCATCCGGCTTCGAATGCTCGGCGATGATCACGATGGTGGACCCCCAAAGGCTCAGATGCGGGTGCTGGAACGGCTTGGCCTTGCGACCGCGCGTCACCATCAGCCGCACATGAACATCCGTGTGCATGTCATTGGCTTGCAATGTTTTCCACACAGCAGCCTTCAGCGCGTCACGATCCAGCCCAATGTCAATCTCGGTATAAGCCGCCGCCTCGAACAGCCGGTCGAGATGATCGTCAAAGAAGGGGATATGCCCGTCATAGAGCCGCAGCCCCTCCCAGATGCCATCCCCCAGCATAAAGCCGCTGTCATAGACCGACACAACCGCCTGATCGCGCGGCACAATCTGGCCATCGACATAGATCAGGATGTGATCGTTGCGGTCGTCGGCCACCGCATCGTGGGTGGAAATGGGTTTTTCGGTCATCGCGCACTCCTTACCGTACCGTGATGCCATCACGGCGCGGACCCGCACAAGGGCCGACAACGGCTTTGAACTTCCCCGCACATTTGGCGTAGGTCTTGTCACAACACGGCAGTAAGGGAGCGCGCACGGATGATCACACGGGACGGCACACTCGACGACGTGGAGCAGATGAGCGCGTTCCTGCAGGAACTGACCGCCTTGGGCAAACGCACCAGCCCGGACGATCCCGACCACGTGCGCAACTACTACATCCTCGGCGAAAACAGGATCCGCCTCACCGTGGCGGAAGAAGACGACACCATCCTCGGCTTCCAGGCCCTGAGCCTCGCAACACCCGGCAACCAATGGGGGGTCGAGCCTGGCTGGGGCGTTATCGGCACCCATATCGCCCCCGCGGCCGCGCGGCGCGGTGTCGGACGCACGCTGTTCCCTATCACAAGGCAAGCAGCGCGCGAGGCCGGTCTGGCCTTCATCGACGCCTCCATCGGCGCCACCAATGCCGAGGGTCAAGCCTATTACGAAGCCATGGGCTTCCGCACTTACCGCGAGCCCGACGGGCTGGTCTGTAAACGCTACGACCTCTAGGCACAGACCCGTTTGCATGGGCAAAAGACCTGCGCCATGGTGCGGCGATGACGACGACCCACACGATCCGGAACGACAGGCTCACGGCCACCTTCGACTCCGATGGCGCACGGATGCGCCGCCTGCACCTCGATGGCGGACCAAACCTGATCCTCGACGCGGATGACGCCATCACCTCGGCCCTGCGTGACGCATACGGGGGCACCATCGTAGGGCCTTTGGCGAACCGGGTGCGCGGCGGCAAGGTGCCCACGGGCACCGCCATTCACCAAATGCCCTGCAACGAAAACGGGATCACGGCGCTGCACAGCGGGCCTGAGGGGCTCGACCGGACGCAATGGACGCCATGCGGACCGGACAACGCTACACTGACGTTCACCTGCCACCTGCCCGATGGCCATGGCGGCCTGCCCGGCAACCGGGACGTGTCGGTCACGTTCAAACTCGCGTCGAACACCCTGACGCTGCGCATCACAATGACCACGGACGCGCCCACGCCCGCCTCCATCGCGCATCACCCCTACTGGCGGGTCACGGGCGGTCACAGCCTGCGCATCCATGCAGACCACTACCTGCCCACAGACGCAAGCAACCTACCCACGGGCGATGTCGCGGACGTCGCGGGCACCCCGTTCGATCACCGTACGCCGCGTCCCATCGACAAAGATACAGATCATAATTTCTGCATATCCACGGCGCCCGCCGCAGAGCCACGCCCAATGGCCGAGCTGCGCACCGCGCACTGCACCCTGCGTATCGACAGCACGGAACCGGGGCTGCAAGCCTATTCCGGCGCGTTCCTGCCCGAGATCCCGCAGGCGAACATTGCCCCCCTCGCGGGCATCGCGCTGGAACCGCAGGGCTGGCCCGACGCCGTCAACCACACGCATTTCCCAAATGTCATCGTAACGCCGGATCACCCTTACGTGCAGATCACGACATATACACTGACATCGCCGCCTAAACGCGCCACATAATTGCCACATTTCAGCCATGCCTTCGGCACAGACCCGTGCTGGGGTGATGGGGTCGCATCCTGTTCGCGGCCAGTGACAAAACGTAAGAGGTAACGAAATGTCGAGCAAACCACGCCCCGAAGCGGCTCAACAACCGCCGCAACCGCAACCCAAGAAAGAGGCCAAACCGGCCCCGGTGATCACGGATTACGCCAGCATCTAAGGCGGCGTGACAGCGCGAAGACGGCTGGATATGGTCGCGGCATGAGCGAGCCTGTGTCCTCCATCCGCAACCTTGGCCCGGCCATGGACGCTGCCTGTGCCAAGGCGGGCATTCACGATGCCGAAACCCTCCGCACGCTCGGCGCGGACGAAACCTACGCCCGCCTGCTGCGCAGCGGGATGCGCCCGCATTTCATTGGCTACTATGTACTGGTCATGGGGCTGCAGGGTCGACCCTGGAACGACTGCAAGGGCGACGAGAAAAAGGCCCTGAGGAAACGCTTTGATCAGATCAAGGCACAGGCCTTCGACACCGATCTCAGCGCCTTCGAACGCGCGCTGGACGAGATCGGCGTAATCGCCAAAACCTGACATTTTTGGGAACTTCTGCCGCCGTCGCCCGGTTGATTGTGCAAATGCAGCACAACCGAAAGGACGACATCATGGACCTGATCCGCATCATCCTCGCCGTCATTCTGCCGCCGCTGGGCGTGTTCCTGCAGGTGGGCATCGGCAAACACTTCTGGATCAACATCCTGCTGACCCTTCTGGGCTACATCCCTGGTATCGTGCACGCCGTCTGGGTCATCGCACGCACCCCGGAACATGCCTGATCGTCAGGCGCGGCTTGACCATCTTGACCGCGTCGCCCGGACCATGGACCGGGCGGCGCGCTTGCCCATTGTCGGCGTGCAGGTCGGCTGGGACAGCATTCTGGGCCTGATCCCCGGCATCGGTGATGCCGTAGCTTTGGGCCCCGCAGGCTACATCGTATTGCAAGCGCACAGAATGGGCACGCCCGGTGTCCTTAAGGCGCGCATGATGGGCAATATCGGCATCGACGCGTTGATCGGATCCATCCCCCTCGTCGGCGACCTCTTCGACATCGGCTGGAAAGCCAACACCCGCAACGTGGCCCTGTTGCGAAGGTATTTTGAACGACACCCGGAGCCAGCACCGGATGGTAGGGCCACGTCCTCTTAACCATCAAAGACCAAGCTCTGCCGGATACCACATCCGGTCGCTCTCCGGCCAACGAACACAAGGCCGGTGTACATGGGCTGCACACCGGGTGTGCGGGTGGTGCATAGATGTCACCGAACCTACGGACGATAAAAATAATTCATTTTCAGAGATCTATCGAACGATCTTGAACTCAAAGCGCATGGAAAACAACATTCGTTGCCCGCGCGGACCATTAACCACCAATCAACCAACAAAAAACCGGCGCACCCAATGGGCGCGCCGGTGTATCACAACTGCACGGAAAGTGCCGCAGGCTTAGCCCACCAGCTCCAGACCCGAGAAGAAGTAGGCGATCTCGACCGCAGCCGTCTCCGGCGCGTCCGACCCGTGGACCGAGTTCTCACCCACGCTCTCCGCAAACTCCGCCCGGATCGTGCCCGGCTCAGCGTCGGCAGGGTTGGTCGCACCCATCACTTCGCGGTTCTTGGCAATGGCGCCCTCGCCTTCCAGAACCTGTGCCACGATCGGGGCCGACGCCATGAATTCGCACAGTTCGTCATAGAACGGACGCTCCTTGTGCACGGCATAGAACTCGCCCGCCTGCGCCTTGGTCAGGTGGATGCGCTTTTGGGCCACGATCCGCAGGCCCGCGTCCTCGAACTTGGCATTGATCTTGCCCGTCAGGTTGCGGCGGGTGGCATCGGGTTTGATGATGGAAAAGGTGCGTTCGAGCGCCATTGGGTCTCTCCTGTCAGCGGCATCCGGGACCGTCCCGGTGCAAAATTCTGCGCCCCCGTATCACGGGGTTTTGGGCTTGGAAACCCCTGTCTCGCTTGTGTCCCAGGCCGCGGCGGCCAGTGCTGCAATCAGCGCCAGAAGCAGCGTGGCAAGCATCAGAAGAAGCAGACCGTCAGCCGTCGCCCGCCCACTCAGCGCGGCCGTCGTCACCCAGCTGAGCCCCGCTCCCACAGCCAGCACAATCGCCCCGCCGAACCCCGACGCACTGCCCGCCAGATCCGGCCGCACCGACAGCGCGCCGGCATTGGCGTTGGCCAGCGAAAGGCCGTTGCCGATCCCCACAGTCACCGTGCTGAGAAACAGCGGCCAGACCAGCGCACCGCCGCCAGTGTAGTATGCAAAAGCAACGCCCAGCCCCGCAATGGGCACCACTCGGCCCAGCAGGATCAACCGCATCGGCCCCACCCGCTGCACTGACCGCGCCGAAATACCGGCACCAAGGATGAACCCCGCCGTCGTGGACCCTAACCCGATCCCGATCTGCGCCGGGTTTAGCCCGAACACGTCCGCCGCCACAAAGGGCGCGCCGGTCAGAAACATGAAAAACGTCCCAACCCCAAGGGCTTGCACCCCGACATAGGCCCAAAAGAGCCGCGCCCGCAACAAGGCACCGATCTCCATTGGCTGGCCCGGTCCTGCGACATGCGTCTCGCCCAGATCTCGCCAGCACCACATGAGCAGGCCTAGCCCCAGCGCCCCATAGGTGACAAAAACCGACCGCCAGCCAAATGCCGTGTCCAGCACCCCACCGAGCATCGGCGCGAGCATCGGCGCAATCGCCATGGCCGAGGCAATGAGCGACAGTTTCGCCGCCGCCACGCGCCCGGCATACATGTCCCGCACCACGGCGGAGGCGAGGATACTGCCCCCCACAGCCACCGCCTGCCCCGTCCGCGCGATCAGAAACAGGGTGATGTTGTCCGCCACCAAACACAGCACCGACGCCACCGCGTAGACGACCAGAAGCCCGAGGATCACAGGCCGCCGCCCGACCCGATCCGACAGCGGTCCTATCAGCACCTGCAGCACCGCAGCGGCCAGCATATAGAGGGAAATGGCCCGCCCCATGACCGCCTCCGACACGCCAAACGCCTCACGCATGGCAGGTAGCGCGGGCAGGAACATGTTGAGCGTCAGCACGCTCAGCGCTGTCAGCAGAACAAGGGTCACGAGATGGGGCGGCGTCCGGGTCATCCGCCGGGGCTAGCACGCCCCGCAACCCTCTGCTAGAGCGCGCCTATGCTGCGCATATCCGACATCACCTACGCCATCGCGGGCCGCCCCCTCTTTGAAGGGGCCAGCGCCGTCATCCCCGAGGGCCACAAGGTCGGCCTCGTGGGCCGCAACGGCACCGGCAAGACCACGCTCTTCCGCCTGATACGGGGCGAATTGGCGCTAGAATCGGGCGACATCGGCCTGCCCTCCGGCGCACGGATCGGCGGCGTGGCGCAGGAAGTGCCAGCCTCTGACACCTCCCTGCTGGATACGGTGCTGGCGGCTGACACCGAACGCGCGGCGCTGCTGGCGGAAGAGACCGAAGACGCCACCCGCATCGCCGAAATCCAAACCCGCCTCGCCGATATCGACGCGTGGTCGGCAGAGGCGCGCGCCGCAACGATCCTCAAGGGTCTCGGCTTTGACGACGAGGATCAACTGAAACCCTGCGCCGACTTCTCCGGCGGCTGGCGCATGCGCGTGGCCCTCGCCGCGGTGCTCTTCGCCCAGCCCGACCTGCTCCTTCTCGACGAACCCACCAACTATCTCGACCTCGAAGGGGCGCTTTGGTTGGAGTCGTACCTCGCCAAATACCCCCACACGGTCGTCATCATCAGCCACGACCGCGGCCTCTTGAACCGCGCCGTGGGCAGCATCCTGCATCTCGAGGACCGCAAACTGACCTACTACCAGGGGTCCTACGACCAGTTCGCACGCCAACGTGCTGAGAAGCTGGCACTGGCCGCCGCCCAGGCCAAGAAACAGGAAGCGCGCCGCGCCCACCTGCAATCCTATGTCGACCGCTTCCGCTACAAGGCCGACAAGGCCCGGCAGGCGCAATCGCGGCTCAAGGCGCTGGCCAAGATGCAGCCCATCACAACCCCGCAAGAGGCGGGGCTGAAACGCTTCGACTTCCCCAATCCGGAAGAGCTTTCGCCGCCCATTATCCACCTCGACGGCTCCAGCACAGGCTACGGCGACACCACCATTCTCAGCAAACTGAACCTGCGCATCGACCAGGACGACCGCATCGCACTGCTGGGCAAGAACGGTCAGGGCAAATCAACCCTGTCCAAACTGCTCAGCGACCGGCTGCCGTCGATGTCAGGCAAGATGACCAAGTCGTCCAAGCTGAGGATCGGCTACTTCGCCCAGCACCAGGTGGACGAGTTGCACGTGGACGAAACCCCGCTCGACCACCTGCGCCGCGAACGGCCCACGGAAACGCCTGCCAAGTGGCGCGCACGCCTGTCGGGCTTTGGCCTGATGGCGGACCAGGCGGACACAGTCGTGGGCCAGCTTTCTGGTGGCCAAAAGGCGCGCTTGTCGCTATTGCTCGCCACGCTTGACGCACCGCACATGCTGATCTTGGACGAGCCCACCAACCACCTCGACATCGAAAGTCGCGAGGCGCTGGTCGAAGCGCTCACCAACTACACCGGTGCAGTGATCCTCGTCAGCCACGACATGCACCTGCTGGAACTCGTGGCGGATCGCCTATGGCTGGTCTCAAAGGGCACAGTCAAACCGTTTGAGGACGACCTCGAAGCCTACCGCAAACTCCTGCTCAGCGATGGCAAACCGGCCAAAGCGCAGAAAACCGACGCTCCAAAACCAAAGAAACCCAGCCGCGACGCCATCCTCGCCCTGCGCTCCGAAGTGCGCAAATCCGAGGCGCGCGTGGAAAAGCTGAACCAGATGCGGGATAAGCTGGCGACCAAGCTGGCGGACCCGGCCCTCTATGAAGACGAAAACATCTCGGAAATGGCCGTCTGGCAAAAGAAATACGCCGAGGTCATGGACGCCCTCGACCGCGCCGAAAGCATCTGGATGCAGGACCTCGAAAAGCTCGAAACCGCCGAACGCATCTGATCCTTCTTCTCTTTGCAAATACGGCGGGGAGTTTGAGGGGTGGAACCCCTCATCAAGAAAACAAATCGAACGCGCCAAAGGCGCACATTTTGACAACACCATGCTCGACACCGCCTTCCTCATCACCGCTTTCGTGACCATGTTCGTGGTGATCGACCCCATCGGACTGGCACCGCTTTTCGTAGCGCTCACCCAAGGCGTCCCCGAACGCCAACGCCGCGCCATTGCCCTGCGCGCCTGTGCGATCAGCATGGCGATCCTGATCGTCTTTGCGCTTTTTGGTGAGGCGGTGCTGGGTTTCATTGGCATCTCGATGCCCGCCTTCCGCGTCGCGGGTGGTATCCTGCTGTTCCTCACCGCCCTCGACATGCTGTTCGAACGGCGCACCAAACGGCGCGAGGATCAGTCAGAGGACGCAGATCACGACGACCCGTCTGTCTTCCCGCTCGCGATCCCACTCATTTCAGGGCCCGGCTCCATCGCCTCCGTGATCCTCCTCACCG
Organism: Tateyamaria sp. syn59; assembly: GCF_007995245.1. GTDB lineage: Bacteria > Pseudomonadota > Alphaproteobacteria > Rhodobacterales > Rhodobacteraceae > Tateyamaria. The sequence continues at coordinate 501,074 of NZ_VCBA01000001.1, read as the reverse complement.
GGCAGAAACCGGGGGTCGAGGGGCTGGCCCTCGTGCTGGCGATTACCGCCCTTGTGCTGGGCGTCTGCCTTGTCCTCTTCCTTGCCTCAGGCCTGCTGGAACGCGCCTTGGGCAAGACTGGCATCACCGTCGTGACGCGCCTTCTGGGCATGCTCCTGGCCGCGCTATCGGTGCAGTTCGTTCTGGACGGTCTGCGCAATTTTGGACTGATGCCGGGCTGACAGAGGTGCGCACCCGCCCTATATCAGCTGCATGAGCGGCGACAGTATTGCACAACTGATCTACTTGGGCACCTTTGCCCTTGTCCTCGGCGGCGGGTTTCTCCTTTCGACCAAGTTGAAACTCAGCCAGACCCTGCAGATGGCGGCGATCTGGGCGCTGATCTTCATCGGGGCCATCGGGGTCGTGGGCCTCTGGGACGACATTCAGGATGACCTGCTCGCCAACCAGACCCGATTTGACGACAGCGGCACGATCATTATCCCGCGCAGCTCCGACGGGCACTATTACCTGACCCTCGACATCAACGGCCAGCCCACTGATTTCATCGTGGACACAGGTGCCACCGACATTGTGCTGAACCTCGCGGATGCCGAAGCCGCCGGGCTGGACCCGGCCAACCTGACGTTCCTGGGCCGCGCAGCAACCGCGAATGGTGAGGTGCGGACCGCGCCCGTGCGCCTCGATACCGTCGCCATCGGGCCGCATGAAGACAGCAACGTGCCCGCGGTCGTCAACAATGGCGAATTGTGGCAATCACTGCTGGGCATGGGTTATTTGCAGCGTTGGGGCCGGATCGAAATCGCGGGCGGAGAAATGACGCTGAGCCGCTAGGTCTCGGCCTTCTTTTCCCAGCGCCCGCTTTCCTCGGACCAGTATTGCGCCGATGCGCCCGCGTCCTTCAGCGCCTTCCACTGCGCGCGCGCCACGTTCAGTGCATCCGGGTCGTTGCCATCAAACAGCACGCAAACACGGTCGAGAGCCGCCACTTCATCCGCCGTCACCTCAGCTCCGTCAATGGTCATCACGCAAGTCGCGTTGTTGGCGGCAGGGCCTGTCGTCAGCAAAACAGGCTGATCCGCATCATGCGGTCCACCTGCAAGCCCATGAGGTAGAAACCCCTCATCCGGCTCAAGCCACAGCTTTTCATCCAGCCAGCCCAGACGCCCCACATCCGGCCCACGCACAGCCACACGCCAACCGGCCTGCAGGGCCTTACCCAGCAGCATGGTCAGCGTGTCCTCAAGCGGGCGGCGCGTCAGGTGGTAGAAATAGGCGGCGCCCATGTCACTCCGTCTCGTATCCGTCGGCCACGAGGCGGTTAAGCGCCATCACGCCCCAGCCCGTGGCCCCCGCAGGTGCCAGCGCCGTGGCGGATTTGACCGAAGCGACACCCGCGATGTCCAGGTGGATCCACGGCGTATCCTCTTTTACGAAGCGCTGCAGGAACTGCGCCGCCGTGATCGAGCCCGCAGGCCGTCCGCCCACATTCTTCATGTCTGCGATCCGGGATTTCAGTTGCTCGTCATAGGCTTTGCCAAGCGGCATCCGCCACGCCCCCTCGTTTTCCGTGTCAGCCGCCTTCAGGAAGGCATTGCAGAAGTCGTCATTGTTGGAAAACACGCCGGCCTTTTCGTGGCCCAGCCCGATGATGATGGCCCCCGTCAGGGTCGCCAGATCCACCATGCCTGCGGGTTCGAACCGGTCCTGCGCGTACCACATGACGTCACACAGAACGAGCCGCCCCTCGGCGTCGGTGTTGATGATCTCGACCGTGTCGCCTTTCATCGAAGTCACGACATCGCCGGGTCGCGTCGCATTGCCGGATGGCATGTTCTCAACAAGCCCAACCAGACCAACGACATTCGCCTTGGCCTTGCGCTTGGCAAGTGCCCGCATGGTACCGGCCACGACACCCGCGCCGCCCATGTCCATGGTCATGTCTTCCATACCAGCGGCTGGTTTTAGGCTGATGCCGCCGGTGTCGAACACAACACCCTTGCCCACCAAAGCCAGAGGGGCCGCACCCATCTCGCCCCCGTTCCACTGCATGACGACGACCTTAGACGGGCTGTCAGAGCCCTGCCCCACGGACAGGAGCGTGCGCATGCCCAGCTTTTCCAGCTCCGCCTCTTCCAACACCTCGACGTCGAGGCCAAGGTCTTTCATCTCGACCAGGCGGTCGGCAAACTCGGTCGTCGTCAGCACATTGGCAGGTTCATTGGTCAGGTCGCGGGTCATGAACGCACCCTCTGCAATCGCCATCAGCGGTGCCGCAGCCGCTTCGGCCTCATCAGGTTTCGAGCACATGACCGTCACGCCGGTGTCGCTGTCCTTGGCATCCGTCTTGTGTGCGGAAAAGTCGTAATCGCGCATGACAAGGCCAAAGGCGATCTCGGCCACGCGGCGGGCGCCATCCGCCGCAAGAAGCACGGCCTTGCCGCTGCGCAGTTTGCCGAGGGCCGACCCCGCCTTGCGGGCGTCTTCGACGGTGTGGTTGCGTGCCAGGCACACGACATCCAGTGCTTCGGCCGCCATGCCCACGGGCCAGGCAAAGCTGGTGACTTGACCGGGTTTCACCTTTTCGAACGCCTCGCTGTCGACAAAGCGCTGCACGGCGCCCTTAGTCAGCCGGTTGGCGCGGCGCGCGCTTTGCTCCAGCTTGCCCTCGGGCGTGACGATGACCGCGACGCGGCCCTCGTGCCCAGCAATGGCGTCAAGGTCCGTGGCAGTGAAGGTGACGGGGGTCAGGTCGGTCATTGGGTGCTCCGATTATGTCATTGGACAACAGGTAACGCGGCACCGCCCGACTGACCAGCGCCGACCGCGCAGTTTTAGAGTTTTCCCCGCCGGTCCCTTGGGGTAGGTTCGGGACACACGCTGCCGCGTTCAAAAAGACGAACACACCACAACCGGGGGGCACTTGGTCCGATTTGACCGCTATATGTTGTCACAGCTCATGTGGCTCTTTGGCTTCTTCGCCCTCGTGCTTGTATCCGTATTCTGGATCAATCGCGCCGTGCAATTGTTCGACCGACTGATCGGCGACGGCCAGACGGCACTTGTCTTTCTTGAATTCTCCGCTCTGGGCTTGCCGCGCCTGATCACGACCGTGCTGCCGATCGCGACATTCGCCGCCGCCGTCTATGTCACCAACCGGCTGAACAACGAAAGCGAATTGACGGTGATGATGTCGACCGGCACGTCGCCGTGGCGGCTGGCGCGGCCCGTGGGTGTGTTCGGCCTGATCTCTGCCCTGATGATGTCGGTCCTCAGCCATATCCTGGTGCCTGCCGCAAGCGAACAGCTGACCCAGCGCGAGGCCGAGATTTCGCGCAACATCACCTCGCGCCTGCTGACCGAGGGCACGTTCCTCAGCCCCACACCTGGTGTCACCTTCTACACCCGCGCCATCGATGAAGACGGGGTTTTGCAGGACGTGTTCCTCGCAGACCGCCGCACGCCGAACGAACGGGTCATTTACACCGCCGCCGAGGCCTATCTTGTGCGCAACGCGGATGGCACGGCGCTGATAATGGTTGATGGGCTGGCCCAGCGGCTGGCCACCACTGACAACCGTCTCTCCACGGCGAAGTTTCAGGATTTCTCTTTTGATATCTCACCGATGATGAGCGGCGAAGATCAGATCGCGCCGTCGTTGCCGTTTTTGCGCACCGGGGAGCTGCTGCAGAATTGGGAGGGTATCGCGCGCGCTTTGGGCACGACGCCCGGCGCTGTGGCCGAGGAAGTGCACAGCCGCTTTGCCCGCGCGACCTTCTGCCTCGTCACCGCATTGATCGGGTTTGCGACGCTGCTGGTGGGCGGCTATTCGCGCTTCGGGGCCTGGCGCGAGGTGGTGATCGCATTCCTTTTGTTGATCGCGCTTGATGGGATGCGCAGCCCGCTCTCCACGCCCGTGCTCGACAACCCGCGCATGTGGCCCATCCTCTACGCGCCCTCGGTGCTTGGCCTCACGCTCACAGGGGTCCTCTTGTGGCTGGCATCGGGCGGCAGTGCCCGATTGCGCCGGATGCGGGGAGGCATGGCATGATCCTGCATATGTATTTCGCGCGCCGATTTGCGCTGGCCATTCTGGGGATTGCGGCGGTGCTGACCGCCCTCGTGGCCCTTGTGGACCTGATCGACCAGACCCGCAAATTCGCGCAATTCGGCATCGGATTTGGCCAGCGGATCGGACTGACGATGCTGAACGTGCCGGAAACGCTGAACCAGATCTTGCCGCTGATTATGATTCTGGCCACCGTGGCCCTGTTCGTGTCGCTGGCCCGGTCGTCGGAGCTGGTGGTGACACGCGCGGCGGGGCGCTCGGCGCTGCGGGCACTGGTCGGGCCGGTCGTGGTGTCGCTCATCATGGGCATTCTGGCCACAACCACCCTTGGCCCGATGGTTGCCGCCACCTCCAAGCGCTATGCGACCTTGGCCGAAACCTACCGGTCGGGTGGCGTGTCTGCCCTGTCCATCTCTGAGGAAGGGTTGTGGCTGCGCCAGGGCAGCGACGCGGGGCAAACGGTGATCCGCGCGGCCCGGTCGAATGCGGACGCCTCCGTACTGTATGGCGTGACCTTCGTGGCCTACGCGCCAAATGGCGGCCCGGTCCGGCGGATCGAGGCGGCAAGTGCAGCCCTGCGGGATGGCGCCTGGTCGCTGCGCATGGCCAAGGCGTGGCCGCTGACCGTCGGGATCAACCCGGAGGCCAACGCGGTCGAACATGAATTGCTCGAAATCCCCTCAACCCTGACTCTGGACAGCATACGTGAACGTCTGGGCACACCGGCCGGTGTGTCAATCTGGGACATGCCGGACTTCATTGCACAGCTGGAACAGGCCGGATTTTCCGCCCGCAAACACGTGGTCTGGATGCAGACGGAACTTGCCCGCCCGATTTTCCTGATGGGCATGGTTCTTGTTGCCGCAGCGTTCACGATGCGCCATACCCGGTTCGGGGGGACCGGCACGGCAGTGCTGGCTGCGGTGTTGCTGGGGTTTGGTTTGTACTTCATCCGAAGCTTTGCACAGATACTGGGCGAAAACGGCCAGATACCAGTGCTTTTGGCGGCATGGGCACCGCCTGTAGCCTCCATCCTGCTGGCGCTCGGCCTGCTGTTGCGGGCGGAGGATGGCTAGGGTGCGGCGGGTCTTACGACATATCGCAGTGGCGGGCCTGCTGCTGACTGCGCTCACCGGCCACGCTCTTGCGCAGGCGCAACCGGACGCGCCTAGCACCGAGACCCCTGCAGCGGTGCTGGTGGCCGATGACATCGAAGTCACGCGCGACCGCCGCCTCATTGCGCGCGGCAATGTCGAGGCATTCCAGGGCACCACGCGGCTGAGCGCGCAGGCCATCGAATACAATCCTGACACCGGCGCCCTTACAATCACGGGCCCCATCGTGATCGAGGACGGTGCCAGTGTCCTGATCCTCGCCAGTCAGGCCGAATTGAGCGAAGACCTCGAAAACGGCCTGCTGACCGGTGCACGGCTTGTCCTGAACGACCAGTTGCAGCTTGCGTCGGTTCAGATGAACCGCGTCGGCGGGCGCTACACGCAGCTTTACAAAACTGCCGTCACATCCTGCCGAATTTGCGAAAACGACCCCCGCCCACCGCTTTGGCAGATCCGGGCCAAGCGCGTGGTCCACGACCAGGAAGAGCGTCAGCTGTACTTTGACGGCATGCAGTTGCGGGTGCTGAACACACCCATCTTCTACCTGCCACGGCTTCGCTTGCCCGACCCGACCCTTGAACGGGCGACGGGTGTCCTGCTGCCGCAGATCCGGTTCAATTCACGCCTGGGTACGGGGTTGGCGGTGCCCTATTTCTTCAAGCTGGGCGATCACCGGGATCTGACGCTGACCCCGTATTTCTCAAGCGGCACGCGCACGCTCGAGTTCCGTTATCGCCAGGCGTTTCGGCGCGGACGGATCATCGTGCAGGGCGCTTATTCAGATGACGACCTGCAACCGGATGACGCGCGTGGCTACCTGTTCGCGGCGGGTGAGTTTGCGCTGCGCCGCGATTTTGTTCTCGAGTTCGATATCGAATCCGTATCGGACGATGCCTACCTCAACGACTACGGCCTGTTCGGCAAAGACCGCCTAGACAGCACGATCCAGCTGACCCGCGCCCGGCGCGACGAATTCATCCGCCTGTCCTATATCAACTTCAAGTCGCTGCGCGATGGCGAAGACGATGACCTTTTGCCGTCGGACGTGGTCGACGCCCTTTATGAGCGCCGGTTTCATCCGGGCCGGATCGGAGGTGAAATACGCCTTGCGGCCGAAGCGCATGCGCATGAACGCCCCTCAGACGTGGATTTCGATGCCGATGGCGACGGCTTTGTCGATGGCACCGATGTGCTGCGCTTCAGCTTTGATGCGGAATGGCTGCGGACGATGCAGTTCGGTGGTCTTCAGGTGCAATCGACGCTCGGGATGGCTGCGGACGTCATTCGGGTCAGCGATGACGCTACCTTTGGCACCGGTGACAGCGGCCTTGCGCCCCAGGCGGGGGTCACACTGCGCTACCCGATGGTCCGGCGCAGTGACAACGGCGTGCGGCAGTTCTTCGAGCCGATTGCACAACTGTCCTGGGTCGGCGGCGACGGATTGCTTGTGCCGAATGACGAAAGCACGCGCGTCGAATTCGACGAAGGCAACCTGCTGTCCCTCAGCCGCTTTCCCTCCGAGGACCGGCGCGAGCGCGGCTGGGCGCTGGCCTATGGCGGCACCTGGGCGCGCATGGACCCGGAGGGCTGGTCGGCAAGCGTGACACTGGCCCAGATCCTGCGCGAAGAGGCCCAGGCCGATTTCAACGACACTTCGGGCCTGTCGGGCACCACATCGGACTTCCTGCTGGCGGGCAAGCTGGAATTTAATGGTGGGCTGGCGCTTTATGGGCGCACGCTCTTTAACGAAAGCTTTGACGTGTCGAAGGCCGAAGTGCGCGGCGCGTGGACCCGCGACAGGTTGCGGGTGGGCGGGAGCTATGTCTGGATATCCGAGGATTCCGCCATCGACCTGGAATCGAATATCGGCGAGGTCACGTTTGACGGCGGGTTCCAGATCGATCGCTTTTGGACCGCGAACGCGACCTGGCGGTATGATCTGGAGGCAGGCCGCGCCGCAACGGCAGGCGCCGGCGTTGCCTATACCAACGAATGCGTCAGGGTGGGCCTGTCGGTCAATCGGACCTTCGCGGACTCGACAACACTTGAGCCCTCGACCAGTCTAGGGTTAACAGTGTCCCTGCGTGGTTTTTCGGTCAACACCGGAGAGCGCGTGGAAACACGATCATGCGGAAAGCAGGCGAGATGAGCGGTAAGAAATTTCGGCAAGCGTTGATTGCAACATGTGCGCTGGTCCTGTCCACGGCACAGGCACCTGCTCAGGGCCTGTTTGACCCGGTTGCAAAGGTCGACCAGCGCACCATCACCGAGTTCGAGGTGCAGCAGCGCCAGCGCTTTCTGCGCCTGCTGGGCGCCAGCGGCAGCACTCGCACCGAAGTGATCGAAGAGTTGATCCGCGACCGCCTGCGCGAAGCGGAAACGCGCGCCGTGGGCATCGTGCTGGGCCCCGATGAAGTGGCTGCAGGGCTGTCCGAATTTGCCGGTCGTGCTGATCTGACCACCGAAGAGTTCATACAGGGCCTGGCAAGCGAAGGCGTTGCCGAAGAGACCTTCCGCGATTTCGTGGTCGTACAGTTGGTCTGGCGCGACTACATCCGCGCCCGCTTTGGCAACCGCGTGAATGTTGGCGACCGCGAGATCGACCGCGCCGTCCAGTCCGCGCGCGGCAATTCCGGTATTGAGGTCCTGGTGTCCGAGATCATCATCCCTGCCCCGCCCCAAGAAGTGGACGGCGTGCTGGAGCAGGCCGAGATCATATCCCAGTCCACGACCGAAGCCGAATTTTCCAGCTTTGCGCGCCGCTTTTCGGCGACCGCATCGCGCGGTGCCGGTGGTCGCCTGCCCTGGACCCCGATCTCGGAACTGCCGCCTGTTTTGCGCCCGCTGCTTCTGGCGCTTGGGCCGGGTGATGTGACGGCACCGTTGCAGATCCCGAACGCCGTAGCCCTGTTCCAGTTGCGCGATATCCGCGAGACCGAAGCTCCGCAGCAGACGTTTTCGGCCATCGAATACGCGGCCTACTACATCAACGGCGGCCGCACCCCCGAAGCGCTGTCGCGCGCCCAGTCAATTGCCGCCCGCGTGGACCGCTGTGATGATCTTTATGGCGTGGCCCAAGGCCAGCCCGACAACGTGCTCGACCGTGGCAGCCTGCCGCCCGAGGAGATCCCAGACGACATCGCAATTGAGCTATCCAAGCTGGACCCAGGCGAAGTTTCTACGGCGCTGACCCGCGCTGGCGGCAACACGCTCGTGTTCCTGATGCTATGTGGTCGCACGCCCGCGCTGGAAGAAGATCAGGAGGTCGACCGCGCGGCGGTCGCGTCGCAACTGCGCAACCAGCGCCTGAACGCCTTTTCCGAGACGCTCTTGGCGGATCTGCGGGCCGAGGCTGACGTGCGCATTTTCGAATGACCGCACGGCCTGTCGCCATCTGCTGTGGCGAACCGGCAGGCATCGGTCCAGAGATTGCAGCCAAAGCATGGGCCATCTTGCGCCACGATATCCCGATGGTGTGGTTGGGTGATCCCGCGCACCTTCCTACGGATACGCCGTGGGCCGAAGTTACCGATTGCAAAGACGTAAACGCGGCAGAAGCGCTGCCGGTCTTGCGGCACGACTTCCCGGCGCCGGTCACATCGGGCAATCCAACCCTTGAAAACGCCCAAGGTGTCATCGACGTGATCGCGTGCGGCGTGGAGTTGGTGAGGCGCGGAGACGCGGCGGCTCTGTGCACGGCGCCGATCCACAAAAAGGTGCTGATGGACGGTGCGGCATTCGCATATCCCGGCCACACCGAATATCTCGAAGCGCTCACCGATGCACCACGCGCGGTGATGATGCTGGCCTCTGACGCGCTGCGGGTCGTGCCCACCACCATCCACATCGCGCTGGAAGATGTGCGGGACGCCCTCACGCCGGACTTGCTGCGCGAGACTATAGAGATCACGGCACAGGCCATGCGCGACCAGTTTCACCTGCCTGCCCCCCGCATCGCCGTCGCGGGGCTGAACCCCCACGCAGGCGAAGGCGGCGCCATGGGACGGCAAGAGGTGGATTGGATCGTCGACCTGATTGCCGAACTGGCAGAGAGCGGTCTGGACGTCACCGGCCCCTGGCCCGCGGACACGATGTTCCACGCCGCCGCGCGCAGCCGTTATGACGCCGCAATCTGCATGTATCACGATCAGGCGCTTATCCCGATCAAGACGCTCGATTTCGACCGGGGGGTGAACGTCACGCTTGGCCTGCCGATCATCCGCACGTCGCCTGATCACGGCACCGCCTTCGACATCGCAGGACGCGGCATCGCCAACCCCACGAGCATGATCGAGGCGATCCGCCTGGCCCACAAAATGGCGCAGGACACATGAGCGCCATCGACGACCTGCCCCCGCTGCGCGAGGTGATCGCCACCCATGGGCTGAGCGCACGCAAAGCGCTGGGGCAGAACTTTCTGCTGGACCTGAACCTGACGGCCAAGATCGCGCGGCAGGCCGGTGATCTGAGCGGGTCGGACGTGCTTGAGATCGGACCCGGCCCCGGCGGTCTGACCCGCGGGCTTTTGTCGGAGGGCGCGCGCAAGGTGCTCGCCATTGAAAAGGATGCCCGCTGCCTGCCAGCGCTGGCCGAGATTGCCGACCGCTATCCGGGTCGCCTACAGGTGATCGAGGGCGACGCGCTTGAGGTTGATCCGCTAGCCCACCTGACCGCACCCATCCGCGTGGCCGCCAACCTGCCCTACAACGTGGGCACCGAACTGCTGGTGCGCTGGCTGACTCCGCCCGACTGGCCGCCGTTCTGGCAATCGCTTACGCTCATGTTTCAGCGCGAGGTGGCGGAACGGATCGTGGCGCAGCCGGGCTCAAAGGCCTATGGCCGCCTCGCTGTGCTGGCGCAATGGCGCGCGGAGGCGCGGATCGTGCTGTCCCTGCCGCCAGGGGCATTCACACCGCCGCCCAAAGTTTCCAGTGCAGTTGTTCATCTGAACGCTTTGCCTCAGCCGAAGTTCGACGCGGACGCCGCAGTGCTCAGCAGCGTGGTCGCTGCCGCGTTCAATCAGCGTCGCAAGATGCTGCGGGCGGCCCTCAAGGGGACAGCCCCCGACATTGAGGACCGTTTGATCGCCGCAGGCATCAAGCCGACCGACCGGGCCGAACAGGTCCCGCTGGAGGCGTTCTGCGCCCTCGCCCGCGAAGTGGCAAAGGGCTGAAACGAACACGGGCGCGCCGATGGCACGCCCGTCTTCGAAAACTCTATCGCTGGCTATTCGGCAGCTTCGGGTGCAGGGCCGTCCGCATCAGGCTGCGGCGGCGCATCGCCCTGCTCTGCCACGGGCTCGGCCTTGGGCTTGCGGGTCCGGCTGCGGGTCGATTTCGGCTTGGGCTTGGGTTGGCTTTCCGGCGTTTCCACCAGCCCGCTGTCACCCTCGCTCTCGACCACGTCAGGTTGCGGCGCTTGGGCGGGATCGGCGGCATTGGCCTCCTGCTCTTGCCGGGCGGCACGTTCGCGATCACGTTCGGCCTGGCGTTCGCGGTTCTGGCGCTCCTGCTCTTCCCGGCGGGCGTCAATCTCGCGCTGCGCTTCGGCCAGCATGCGCAGGTAATGCTCTGCGTGCTGCTGGAAGTTCTCGGTCGCGACGCGGTCGCCCGACAATTGCGCGTCGCGGGCCAGCTGGTTGTATTTGTCGATAATCTGCTGCGGCGTGCCGCGCACCTTACCCTCGGGGCCGGAACTGTCGAACACGCGGTTGACGACGTTGCCGCCGCCACCGCCGGAATTGCGGTTGCGGTTGCTCTTGGACCGGGACCGGGATCTCGAAGACTTCATGGATGTGTTAAGCTCTCTGGCACAATACTTTGGGATCGCCTGTGCCGCATCATCGTGGTTGCGTGTCACAGTCTCTTGGCGATCTTGTGGATGGGACGCTGCTGCACCACCGAAGCTGCGCGATCTGCGTCTGAACTCGAATATGCACGCTCAGGCCCGGACGACAAGGGTTAAAGGGGCAGTTTCGACACTTTTTGACCCAGTCACGCCGGATTCCGCGCAAGAAGGACACGGTCGCGCCCATCAAGATCAGGCAGAATGTCCACGATCCCCCACCCGCCGTTCTCGAAAATGGCGCGCACCTCGGGGCCTTGTTGCCATCCGATCTCGCACAGGACACGGCCCTGCGCCGTCAGATAGCTGCCCGCCTGATCGGCAATGGTGCGGTAGGCCGTCAGCCCGTCCCCCTCGTCCGTGAGCGCCATGCGGGGTTCATGGTCGCGCAATTCCGGTGCAACCTCTTCCATTTCAAAGGCTGACAAGTAGGGCGGGTTCGCGACGATCAGGTCGAACCGCCCCTCGACCGGATTGAACCAGTCCCCCTGCCGGATCGCGACTCGCGCGGTTACACCATGCAACACCGCATTGGCAGACGCTTGCAGGCAGGCCGCCTCGGACAGATCAACGCCCACCCCATGCGCCTCTGCCCGCTCCGCAAGCAGAGTCACAAGCACACACCCGGACCCGGTGCCCAGATCAAGAACGCGCGCAAAGTCCTCGCTCAGCGCCGCTTCAACCAGTGTTTCAGTTTCGGGCCTTGGGTCCAGAACATCTGCGCTCACCTTGAAGGCGCGTCCGTAAAAGTCGCGCTGACCGATCAGATGACTGACCGGCACGCGTACTGCACGCAGGGCGATCAGGTGGTCGTAGCGGTCGGCTATGTCGGGTGCGATGTCTTCGGGCGCGATCAGAGTGACGCGCGCGGCATCCACTTGTGCTGCATACGCCAGCAAGACGCGTGCGTCGCGGGCAGGGTCCGGCACACCGGCCGCACGGAGCCGCGCGGTGGCCGCCACCATCGCTTCTGCCGCAGTGGTCACGTGCCCATCTCTGCCATCAGCCGCGCTTGCGCATCAGCGGTCAGCGCGTCAATGACCTCATCCAGATCCCCCTGCATCACCTGATCCAGCTTGTAGAGTGTCAAGTTGATCCGGTGGTCGGTCATGCGACCCTGCGGAAAGTTATAGGTCCGGATGCGCTCGGACCGATCGCCGGATCCCACTTGCGCCGCCCGATCGGCAGAGCGTTCACTGTCCACCCTGCTGCGCTCCAGATCATAGAGCCGCGCGCGCAGAACCTGCATTGCAATCTCGCGGTTGCGGTGCTGCGATTTCTCGCTGCTGGTAACAACGATACCCGTGGGCAGATGCGTGATCCGCACGGCGCTGTCGGTGGTGTTGACGTGCTGCCCACCTGCGCCAGAGGCGCGCATGGTGTCGATACGGATGTCCTGGGGCGATATGTCGATGTCCACATCCTCCGCTTCCGGCAACACCGCCACGGTCGCGGCAGAGGTGTGAATACGCCCCCCGCTTTCGGTGGTGGGCACCCGCTGCACACGGTGCACGCCGCTTTCGAACTTCATCCGGGCAAAGACGTTTTCGCCGGTGATATGGGCCACGACTTCCTTGATCCCGCCCAGCTCTGTCGCTTGCTCTTCGACGATCTCCAGCTTCCAGCCGCGCGCTTCGGCATAGCGGTGGTACATCCGCAAAAGATCACCGGCAAAAAGCGCGGCCTCATCGCCTCCCGTACCGGGCCGGATCTCCAGCATTGCGGGCTTGGCGTCTGCCGCGTCCTTGGGCAACAGCGCAATCTGCAACGCCGCCTCCGCCTCGGGCAGCGCGGCCTTGAGACGCGGTAGCTCTTCTTCGGCAAGCTCAGCCATGTCCGGATCGGCCAACATCGCCTCCGCCTCTGCCATGTCGGCGACGATCTGCTGGTAGGCGCTGATCTGGTCCACGACCGGCTTGAGGTCCGAGTATTCCTTGGCCAGGGCCGCAATATCGCCGGACCCATCGGCCATGGCAGCCTCAAGATATTGAAAGCGTTGTGTGATCTGAACAAGGCGGTCTTCGGGGATCATAACGCCGGTTTGATCCAAGCCCGGGTATTGGTCAAGGGGCGGACTGTGCTATACTACCATCCATGATGCGCAAAACATTGATATTCCTGTTGATGGCCAGCCCTGCACTGGCGGATGTGACATCGCCCTCCGGCAAGACGGTCGAGTGCTATTGCACCGACAAGACCGGCAGCCGCATTGAATTGGGGCAGACAATCTGCATGCAGGTCGATGGTCGCATGTTCATGGCGCAATGCCAGATGTCGCTGAACTCGCCCATGTGGCGCCAGGTCGAGGAAGGATGCCTCAGCTCATCCCTCTTGGGCGGCGACCAGCAACCGCTCCAATCGTTCGCGGTTGACTCCCAGATCTGACTGGCCAAAGCGCAGTCTGGCATGCATCTTGAGCAGCCCGTCGGCGTATTCGACAGTAGTGTAGTCAGGAAATCCAATCCATTTGCTGCGCGTCTCGTATGTGATGCGCCCGTCTTCGACCGATCCGGCGACCACGCGCGTGCGCGGCAAATCGCGTGCCGCTGCGTCGACACGCGCCAACGCATCTGGATCCGCCTCCATCACACGGATCGCCCCGCTCGCCATATCCTGGCTGTCCGTCTGAGCGACAGGCACGTGCCACTGTGCTGCATCGGTTGGTGAAAGCCGAACAAAGGCCAACACGCCAATGACAATTATACAAAGGATGACAGTCAGATACATCGCAATTTTCATCTCACTCCCTTCACTTGGCTGAGTAGTCTGCCGCCCTGTCAGCGATAGGCAACGCCGGGAAGAACGCAGAGCAGCTCATAGAGGATATTCGCCCCCGTCAACGCTGTATTTCCCGATGTATCGTAGGGCGGCGAGACTTCAACCAGGTCGCAACCCACAATGTTGAGACCACGCAAGGCACGGATCAATTGCAAGGCTTGGGGCGTCGTCAGCCCCCCGATCTCCGGCGTGCCGGTGCCCGGTGCAAAAGCCGGATCAAGGCTGTCGATGTCATAACTAACATAGGTCGGCACATCCCCGATATCGCGCCGGATCTCCGCCCCCAACTGGCTCAGGCTGCGGCCCCACAATTCGGACGCCGTAAAATGCTGAAACCCCCAGCCCTGCGCTTCGGTGAAATCCTCGGCCGAGTAGCCGGTGCCGCGCAGACCGATCTGGTACACTTTGGACGGCTGCAACAACCCTTCTTCGTAGGCGCGGCGGAACACGGTGCCATGGGTCTCTTTCTCGCCAAACATCTCGTCATTGACGTCAGCGTGGGCATCCACATGCACAAGCGCGACCGGGCCGTGCCGCTTGGCCATGGCGCGCAGGATCGGCAGGGTAATAGAATGGTCACCGCCGATGGCCAATGGGACTGCATCAAAATTGAGGATCGCCTCATAACTCTCTGCAATGATGCGCACACTGTCGGCCAGCGAGAACGTGTTGATCGCGAGGTCGCCAATATCGGCCACCTGCAAGCTGTCGAAAGGCGCCGCGCCGGTTTGCAGGTTGTAAGGCCGGATCATCGCCGATTCGCTGCGCACCTGCTTGGGCCCGAACCGCGTGCCGGACCGCCACGAGGTTCCGATGTCCATCGGCACGCCCAGTATTGCTGCATCCAGTTTGTGCAATTCGTTGGAAAACGGCAGGCGCATGAACGTGTTGGGTCCCGAGAAACGGGCCAGATCGTTGCCGCTGATCGGCTGGTTCCTAGGCGCCACCGCGCATCCTCCACCCCAGAAGCTGACAAATCTCGGTCGCCACATGCGCGCCGGCGATGGCTGTGGCTCCTGTCGTGTCAAAGGGAGGTGAGACCTCGACCACGTCGCCGCCCTGAATGTTGATGCCCGCAAGCCCCCGCAGCAGCGCCGCCGCCTGGGCGGAGCTCAAACCGCCCCAGACCGGCGTTCCCGTGCCTGGGGCAAAGGCCGGGTCAAGGCCGTCAATGTCGAAGCTGAGGTAAACCGGCCGGTCTTCCACGATCTCCCGCGCCCGCGCCGCCGCCGCCTCCGCCCCGATGCGGTGAAACTCCGGTGCGTCGATGATGTTCACTCCGAGCGTGTCCTCGTTGGTCGTGCGGATGCCGATCTGGACCGACGTTGCAGGGTCAACGATACCGGATTTCACCGCCTTGTAGAACATGGTGCCGTGGTCCACGCGGCTCATGTCGTCGTCGGCCCATGTGTCGGTGTGTGCATCAATCTGGATCAGGGACATCGGCCCGTGCTTTTCAGCATAGGCTTTGAGAATGGGGAAAGAAATGTAGTGATCGCCCCCCAGCACGACACTTGCAGCACCCGCGTCCAGAATACCGCGAATATGCGCGGTCAGCGTATCGGGGAAAGACGGAATGTCAGCATAGTCGAACGCCACATCGCCATAGTCCACGATCACCCGCTCACTGACGACATCAAACGGCCAGCCATAAGGCGCGTCAGGCGCCTGCAAGGAAGACGCCTCGCGGATCGCGCGCGGCCCCAACCGGGTGCCGGGCCGGTTCGTCACCGCCTGATCAAACGGTACCCCCGTCACCGCAATATCCACACCGGACAGCTCCTTGGTGTACCGCCGCCGCAAGAACGACGTCGCCCCGCCAAAGGTCAGCTCGAACGACGGCCCTCTCGGATCATCGCGGGTAAAGGCGTGATCCATCTGATGTTTCGCGTCTTCCAACGCCATCCCGTATCCCACTTCCCTGTTTCAAAAAATCCCGGGGTGAGGCGCGCAGCGCCGAGGGGCAGCGCCCCTTAGCGCAGCGGCTGCGCCGTCTCGACGAGCCGGGCAAAGAACGACGCCCCAATCGGCGCAATCTCATCATTGAAGTTGTACTTCGGATGATGCACGCCCGCCCCGTCGCCCTGCCCAAGCATCAGGTACGCCCCGGGCCGGGCCTCCAGCATGTAGGAGAAATCCTCCGCCCCCATCACGGGCTCCACGTCCGGCTCCACTCCGGCCTCGCCCGCGACCTCAGCGGCGACCTGCGCTGCGAAGCCGGCCTTGTCTGCATCATTCACCGTGGGTGGATAGCCAAAGTCGATGTTCAGCGTCGCGGTACAGCCATAGGCTGCTGCCGTGCCCGCAACAATCTCCTCCATCCGGCGCACGACCATGGATTGCACGTCCTTGGAAAAGGTCCGCACTGTCCCGTTGATATAGGCGCTTTCCGGGATCACGTTGTCGGTCGTGCCGGTATGGATCTGGGTGGTCGAGATCACCAGTTGTTCCATCGGGTGGTGATTTCGGCTGACGATGGTTTGCAGCGCGGTCACGATGGCACAGGCCGCTACCACCGGATCCACCGCATCGTAAGGGCGCGCCGCATGGCCGCCCTTGCCCGTCACGTGGACATGAAACTGATCAGCCGCTGCCATGATCGGACCAGCACGGGTGTGGAACTTGCCGAAATCCTTTCCGGGCGCGTTGTGGATGGCATAGACCTCGCCCACCCCGAACCGGTCCATGATCCCCTCCTGCACCATGACCTCGCCACCGCCGCCGTCTTCCTCGGCAGGCTGGAAAATCAACGCAACACGGCCTGAGAAATTGCGCGTCTCCGTCAGATACTTCGCCGCCCCCAGCAGCATCGCCGTATGACCGTCATGGCCGCAGGCGTGCATCTTGCCCGGATGGGTTGAGGCATAAGGCACCCCCGTCTCCTCCTCGATCGGCAGCGCGTCAAAATCGGCGCGCAAGCCGATGGTCGGCCCGTCGCCCTGCCCGTTGATGATCGCGACCACGCCGGTCTGCGCGATGCCTGCATGCACCTCATCCACGCCGATTTCCGCCAACCGCTCCTGGATAAAGGCCGAGGTCTTGGGGCAGTCAAAGGCCAGTTCCGGGATCGAATGCAGATGCTGGCGCCACGCCGCTATGTCGGGGGCAAGATCGCCGATGCGGTTGATGATGGGCATGGGTGGACTCCGGGCCATGGGATACGTCAGATGTCAGCAAACCTGAAACCGGCGGGGGCTGCAATGGGCGACGACCTGATCCACGACCAAAACGCAGGCATCGAGCGCCTGCTGGAAATCATGCGCCGCCTGCGCGATCCGGACACCGGCTGTCCCTGGGACGTCGAACAGACGTTCCAGACCATCGCGCCCTATACGATCGAAGAAGCCTACGAGGTGGCCGACGCCATCGAACGGCAGGACTGGGCCGAGCTGGAGGGCGAATTGGGCGATCTCCTGCTGCAATCGGTCTACCACACCGCCATCGGCGAAGAGGCCGGGCATTTCAGCTTTCAATCCGTTGTCACCAACATCTCGAACAAGATGGTGGACCGTCACCCGCACGTCTTTGGCGACGAATCCCGTGACAAAAGCGCCGAACAGCAGACCCGCGATTGGGAGGCAATCAAGGCAGCCGAGCGCGCGGGCAGAGCGCAGAAAGGCGCGCTTGACGGCGTCGCCATGAACCTGCCCGCGCTGTTGCGCGCGGTGAAACTGCAAAAGCGCGCGGCCCGCGTCGGATTTGACTGGCCCGAAACCGCACATGTGATCGACAAGATCAAAGAAGAAGCCGCCGAACTGGTCGAGGCGCGCGACACGATGGGTCACGAAGAGATGGTGGACGAGATGGGCGATCTTCTGTTCGTCGTCGCCAACCTCGCACGGCATCTCGGCGTTGAGCCGGAGGAGGCTCTGCGGCGCACAAACGCCAAGTTCACCCGCCGTTTCACAGCGGTCGAGGCGGCGCTGGCCGAGCGGGACAAGCGCCCGCAGGACAGCACCCTGGAAGAAATGGACGCGCTTTGGGACGCGGTCAAAGCTCAGGAAAAAGCTATACGAAATTGATATGCTGCATCCACTCGATTTGCTTTAGGTCTGACGCATAACGCGCGGACAAATATGATTTTTCTTCCGCTGTAAACTCTGCAATGCCGCGTGCCTCACGGTCATCCGTATGCGCGTTGATGACCTTCGTCCATTCTGCCCGCGACAGTGTCTTGTCCGCACGGTAATGCTCTTGCAGGACCATCAGGGCGGCGTCGGTGGCACTTTTGTTCACGACGCGCGCTGGTTCGACCAACCCATCCACGGGCAGGTCCGGGACCAATCGGCGCAACAGGTCCACATTGCTGCCCCGTGATGCGTAAGGCACAACAGTAATCACGTCTGGCTGCAACATATCGTATATGCCGCCCACCAAATCCGGCCAGCCCCGGTCAACGTTCAGGTAACTGTCCTTAACCTCGGAAAAATCAGGCATCGCGTTGTCTTCTGCCCGCTTTCGATAGGCGGACACGAAAAGCTCGTCATAGGGGCGCACAACAAGCAGCACATGCGCCACCGGCCCTGTCCACGCCGTGCGGAGTGCGCGGCATCGGTCCTCGGCAAAGGGATAGAATTGACCTTGCATGAAGTGGAACATGCGCCCGGTGATGTTTTCCTCGGACAGGATGACAGGCCGGCCATCGCGGTAAGGCTCCAGCGTTTCCGATGCCTTGGCAGCAGCTGCATCCGCATCAATTCGCGTACCCGAAGGCAGCCGCAGCGCGAGCTTGCCAGACGGAATTCCATCACGACCGGGATAGGCCGTTGTCCATCCCATCGCGTCAAGCGCTTGCCGGTTGTCGTGCAGGCACAGCTGAAAAGAAGACGTGCCGGTACGGTGCGCACCGGCGTGAATGAAGATGGGGGCGTCGGCCATGCTTTCGGCCCTTAACGCAGCACATCCGGGCCACGCAAGGATTTGCGTATCGGCGCGCGCGGCTTCTGGACAAGGGGTGCCAAAGGGGCCACGGTGCGCCAAACCCGAAGCGGAGGCGGCATGGCAGCGCGCAAGATAATCATCGACACCGATCCCGGACAGGATGACGCCGTTGCGATCCTGCTGGCCCTGGCCAGCCCAGAGGATGTTGACGTGCTGGGCATCACCGCTGTTGCCGGGAATGTCCCACTGGACCTGACGGCCAAGAATGCCCGCATTGTCTGTGAACTGGCGGGGAAACCTGATGTCCCCGTGTTTGCGGGATGCGACCGCCCGCTGCGCCGCGATCTTGTCACGGCAGAGCATGTGCATGGCAAGACCGGCCTCGATGGTCCTGACCTGCCCGATCCGACAATGCCGCTGCAGGTCCAGCACGCGGTTGATTTTATCATCGACACGCTGCGCAACCATGATGCGGGCACCGTCACGCTCTGCCCCCTTGGGCCACTTACAAACATCGCGACAGTCTTTCAAAAGGCGCCCGACGTTGTGGACCGCGTGCAAGAGATCGTGCTGATGGGTGGTGCCTATTTCGAGGTCGGAAACATCACCCCCGCGGCCGAATTCAACATCTATGTCGACCCAGAAGCTGCTGATATCGTGTTCAAAAGCGGCGCGCCGATTGTGGTCATGCCCCTTGACGTCACGCACAAGGCGCTTGTCACCAAAACCCGCAACGACGCCTTCCGGGCGCTTGGCACGGGCGCGGGCACGGCGGTGGCAGAAATGACCGACTTCTTCGAACGCTTCGACAAGGAAAAATATGGCTCAGCCGGGGCGCCGCTGCACGACCCCTGCGTGACCGCGTACCTGATCCGACCCGATCTTTTTTCCGGGCGACACATTAACGTCGAAATTGAGACAACGTCGGAACTGACCATGGGCATGACCGTCGCCGACTGGTGGGGCGTCACGGATCGTCCGGCTAACGCACTGTTCATCGGTGATCTGGATGCGGACGGCTTCTTTGATCTGCTCACTCAACGGCTGGCCCGCTTGTGAGCGCCGCCCTGACCCTTGCCACGCCCGAGCATTTTGACCGTCTCGACAGCCTTGTGGCAGCGTTCCACGCCGAGGAGGGGATCGCACTCACCGACGAGGCACGCGCCGCGGGGATTCAGCCGCTGCTCGATGGTATACCGCATGGCGCGGCTTACCTCATTGGCCCGCCCCGTGCACCTATCGGATACATTGTTGTCACCTTCGGCTGGTCCATCGAGTTTGGCGGCATGGACGGGTTTGTGGACGAGTTGTTCATCCGGCCCGGCGTCCGCGGACGCGGCATCGCGACGGAGGTTCTGTTGGCGCTGCCCCGTGCGTTGGGAGAGGCGGGCGTCAAGGCGCTCCACCTAGAAGTCAGCCATGAAAACAGCGTCGCCCAGCGTCTCTACGCCCGCGCGGGCTTCAAACTGCGCGACGGCTACGCGCTGATGACACGACAACTGTAGCGCTGCGCTAGAGCGACCGCACCACGATGATCATCAGCAGCGTATAAAGGGCGATGCCCCCGCCAATCAGCCACACCGCATAGTTACGGGCCAGCGACGCGCGCGCCAGTTGCGACGCCTGGTAAACGAGGTCCGGCCACGTATAGCTGACGAAATCACCTTGGGTGAACACGGCCTTGATCCGCCCCTCCTGATCGACCACGGGCAGGCGGCGAAAGCGGTCGTTGGACATGATGCGCAGCCAGTCGACCACATCATCCGTTTCTTGCGCCACACGCGGCTCATGCGTCATGATCTCGGTCAGCTTGGTGGTCTTGGCATCCAGCCCGGCATGCACCAGCTTACGCATCACATCGCGCTCGGTCATCACGCCGATCACCTTGTCCTCCGGATCGACAACGATCACCGACCCGAAGTTTTTCTTGCACATCGCATCGACCGCCTCGGCGACTGATGCCTCCGGCGCAAATGTCAGCGGTCTGGGCTTGTTTTCGTATTCTGGTCGGTCGCGCAGTTGCATTCCGACCCGGTTTGAGGTGGCCATCGCATATCTCCCGAACAAGTGTTGTTCAGTTAACGATAGCCCGCATGCACCAATCTCAACCTTTCGATGGTATCACGGCTCCCGCAGACCTATATCCCGCGCATGAGCCTGCACATCCCCTTCGACAACACCTACGCGACATTGCCGGGTGCGTTTTACACCCGGCTGAACCCCACGCCTGTGGCGAAATCCGAGCGGCTGGCGTGGAACAGCGCTCTGGCGCAAGAGCTTGGGATCGAAGGGGCCGACGACAGCGTTTTTGCGGGCACGACCGTACCGAAGGGGGCGGCCCCCCTAGCCCAGCTGTATGCAGGTCACCAGTTCGGCAACTACAATCCACAGCTTGGCGATGGTCGCGCGATCCTTCTGGGCGAAGTGATCGACCAGCATGGTCAGCGCCGCGACATCCAGCTCAAGGGCTCCGGGCCCACGCCCTATTCCCGGATGGGCGACGGACGCGCATGGCTCGGGCCAGTCCTGCGCGAATATGTGGTGAGTGAGGCCATGCACGCCCTTGGCATCCCAACAACACGCGCCCTCGCCGCCATTGCGACAGGCGAGCCTGTCTACCGCGAACAGGGCGCGCTGCCGGGTGCCGTGCTCACCCGCGTCGCGTCCAGCCACCTGCGCGTGGGCACGTTCCAGATCTTTGCCCATCGCGGGCATATCGACGAATTGCGCACACTCACCGACTACGCCATCACGCGCCATCACCCGGGCGCGGATGGTCCCATGGGATTGCTCAAGGCCGTCTGCGCAGCCCAGTCGAAACTCGTGGCTGCTTGGATGTCCGTGGGCTTCATCCACGGCGTGATGAACACCGACAATTGCACCATCTCGGGCGAAACCATCGACTACGGCCCCTGCGCGTTCATGGACGCCTATCACGAGGGGCGCGTGTTCTCTTCCATTGACCAGATGGGGCGCTATGCCTTTGGCAACCAGCCGCGCATTGCCGTCTGGAATATGGCGCAGCTTGCGACGGCCCTTATCCAGCTGTTCGAGGACAAGGACAAAGCGGTTGAAGACGCAACCGCCATCGTCCACGCCATGCCTGGCCAGCTTCAGGCGGAATGGCTGAACCGCTTTGCGGCGAAGATCGGACTGTCCGACCCCACGCCCGAGGATCAGACATTGATCGAGGACCTGCTGACGCTCATGCAAACGGACGGCGCCGACTTCACCAACACCTTCGCCACGCTGCACACGGATCAGGCGCGCGATCAGTTCACCGATCGGGGCGCCTTTG
The DNA here is from genome assembly GCF_007995245.1 of Tateyamaria sp. syn59. GTDB lineage: Bacteria > Pseudomonadota > Alphaproteobacteria > Rhodobacterales > Rhodobacteraceae > Tateyamaria. The sequence continues at coordinate 479,089 of NZ_VCBA01000001.1, read as the reverse complement.
ACACATGGGCTCAGAAATGGCGCGCACGCGGGCCCGACACGGACCTGATGCTCCGCACCAACCCACAGATCATCCCGCGCAACCACCGGATCGAAGCCATGATAGACGCCGCCGTTGCAGGGGACATGAATCCATTCGAGCGGCTGATGACGGCCCTGACAGCACCCTACGACCTGCCCGCGGGCTACGACGACCTGCGCCGCCCACCGACGCAGGACGAAATCGTTCCGGCCACATTCTGCGGCACCTGACGGCCGGAGGACACCTCAGCCTTACTGCCGATTGATCAGCACCAGCCCGACGGCCACCAGCCCCAGCGCCAACCAGATCGTGGCCGAGATGTCTTCGCCCAGGATCACCCAACCCAGCACCACCGCAAAGACCGGCGACAGAAAGCTGAAGGACGCCACACCGGAGGCCGGGTAGATCTTCATCAGGAAGAACCAGAACAGGAAGCCAAAGCTGGCGATGAACACGATCTGGTAGCCAAGGCCGATGATGTGAACGACCTCAAGATTGCGCAAGAGCGGCCCGAAATATGGCGCCAGCAGGATCAGTACCGGGGTCGAGATCAGCAATTGCCACAACAGCTGCTGCTCGGCCGGAATGCGCGACAACTGCGTGACCCGCACGCACAGCGCGATGCCCGCCCAGCATAGCGCCGCCCCCAACGCAAACAGGTCCCCAAGCAGATTGCCCTGTGCGGCATCGCGGTCCAAAAGGGCAAGGACAACACCGCCCATCGCAAATCCAAGGCCGACCACCCGCACACCGGTCAGCCGCTCTCCCGGCAGAAAGACATGCGCGCCAAGCGCAAGCCAAACCGGCATCGAGTAGAACAGGATAGATGTGCGCGCCACACTGATTAGGTCGAGCGCGATAAACAGGCAGATGAATTCAACTGCAAACAGCAGCCCGGCGATGATCCCGCCGACGCGCCCCTCGGCAGGCAGGCGCATTGAAATGCCCCGCGCCCACATCCAAAGGGCTAGTAAAACCAGCCCCCCAAAGGACCGCAGGCCCGCCATGAACACTGGCTGAAACCCCTCATTCGCAACCTTGATCACCACCTGATTGAACCCAAAGTTCAGCGAAAACAGCGTCAGTGCCACGGCACCGATCAGGTCGATATGCGACTTGCGGGTCATCGGCGCAGAACGGCTCGTTTGCTGGTCAATGTCAATCGCGCACAAACATTCCCCGCCGTTTGGTGCGCGATATGTGCCAAGCTGACAGCCAGCGAATCCCCGGGAGGATGGAGGAGACACCATGAGCTTGATGAAAACACTGGCCAAAGTGGCCATCGGCGTGGCCGTGGCCAAGGGCGCCAGCGCGATGATGAAAAACCGCGGCGGGACGGCCAGCGCGGGCGGCAGCCTCGGCGGTCTGCTCGGCGGCCTGTCCGGTGGTCAGGCTCAGGGCGGCGCAGGTCTGCAGGACATGCTGGGCGGGCTCATGGGTGGGGCCCACGGTGGTACGGGTGGCCTCGGCGGCCTTCTGGAAGGGTTGGGCAGCGCGGGCGCCTCGGGTCAGGGCTTGCAAGGGATGCTCGGCGGCTTGGCCGGTGGCGCAGGTGCTGCCGGTCTCTTGGGTGCCCTCGGTGGTGCCATGGGCGGACGCCCCACTGACAACGGCGCGAGCTTTGGTCAGGTCCTGAACTCGAACTTCGACCAAACGCCCGAAGAGCCCATTGAACCCACCGCAGATCAGGAAGCTGCCGCAGCACTGATGCTGCGCGCGATGATCCAGGCCGCGAAGTCCGATGGCCAGCTTGATGATGCCGAACAGGAAAAACTGATGGGCCAGCTTGGTGGCGACATCGACGCGCAAGAGGCCGCGTTTCTGAAGACGGAAATGCAGCGTCCCGTGGACGCCCAGGCCCTGGCCCGGCAAGTGCCGAACGCCATGGGCCCGCAGGTATATGCCATGTCCGTGCTTGCCATCGATCTCGACAGTCAGGCTGAGGCGCAATACCTGCACAAGTTGGCCCAGGCGCTGAACATGGATGCCGCCAGCGTCAACGACATCCATGCGCAACTGGGTGTTCCGTCGCTCTACACCTGACCGGCGCGGGCCGCGTTACGCGCGCGGCCCCTTGGGCTTTGGCTTGCGACGCCGCCGGTTCGACGGCTTCGATGTGCCCGGCGCACCGGGGCGCCCGCCACCGGGTTTGCCACCGGGGCGTCCGCGCCCACGGCCCCGGCCACCGGCGGGCTTGGCATCGGGATCCGGCACCGGCTCCCAAGCACGCCCCGACAGCACCGGGATCGACAGTTTCATCACCTTCTGGATGTCCTTGAGGTGATCCATCTCCTCCGGCGCACAAAACGCAACGGCGGAACCATCCTTGCCTGCCCGCGCCGTGCGGCCAATGCGGTGGACATATGCCTCGGGCACATTGGGCAGCTCATAGTTATAGACGAACTTCACATCCGGAATATCCAGCCCACGCGCCGCCACATCCGTCGCGACCAGCACCCGTATCTCGCGCGCCTTGAAGGCCGCCAGCGCACGCTCGCGCTGCCCCTGCCGCTTGTCACCGTGAATCGCTGCGACGGCAAATCCCTTGCGCTCCAGCGCACGCGACAGCCGGTCAGCCCCGTGCTTTGTGCGGGTAAAGACCAGCGCCCGGTTCTCCCGGTGCTTGTCGAGCAGCTCGATCAGCAAGGCCGACTTCTCGGCCTTGGCGATGAAGTGCACGCCTTGGGTCACCTTGTCGGCTGCCTTACCGGGCGGGTTCACTTCGACCCGGATGGGGTTCTGAAGATAGCTTTGCGCAATCTCGTTCATCTGCTTGGGCATGGTGGCCGAAAACAGCATCGTCTGGCGGTCCTCGCCCATCAGCGAAGAAATCTTGCGCAGCGCGTGGACAAAGCCGAGATCCAACATTTGATCCGCCTCGTCCAACACCAGAAAACCGGTATCGGCCAGCTTGATGGCTCGACGATCCACCAGGTCCAGCAAACGGCCCGGTGTGGCCACCAGAATGTCGGCCCCTTTGGACAGGCGCTGGATCTGCGGATTTATGCTCACGCCGCCCACAACGATCTGCACGCGCATGCTGGTCAAGTCCCGCAACACGGCAGCGATCTGCCCCGCCAACTCGCGCGTGGGCGCAAGGATCAAACCACGCGCCGTCTTCGGAGCCGGTTTGCCGCCCTCCTCCATCAGCCGCGCAATGAGGGGAATACCAAAGGCTGCCGTCTTGCCGGTGCCGGTCTGGGCCAGGCCCATCACGTCGCGCCCGTTCAGCGCGTGGGGAATAGCCTGCGCCTGAATGGGCGTCGGCTGGGTCAAACCCATCTCTGCCACCCGGCGCGCCAAAGCCTCGGGCAGGTTCATCATGTCAAAATCGCTCATGGCCCCCAGTGAACCCATAGCCCCCCAGCGTCAACCGCAATTGCCCCGGCCTCAACCTTTCGGTACACCCGCGCCCATGACCAGCAAACGCGCCACCCTCACCGACCGCAGCGAAGCCAAGGGCCTGCGCATGACCCACCCCCGCCGGGTGATCGCACAGGTGCTTGAAGCCTCCGAAGACCACCCGGATGTCGAGGAACTCTACAACCGCGCGAGCGCTGTCGATTCGGGGATTTCCATCGCCACGGTCTACCGCACGGTCAAACTGTTCGAAGAGGCGGGGCTGCTCGACAAGCTTGAATTCGGCGATGGCCGCGCCCGCTACGAAGATGCGGAACGCGAACACCACGACCACCTGATCGACATGAACTCGGGCGAGGTGATCGAGTTCGTCGATGAAGAGATCGAAGCGCTACAGGAAAAGATCGCCGAAAAGCTGGGCTATGAACTGCGCGGGCATCGGCTGGAACTCTATGGTGTGCCGCGCAAGCGGTGACCGCATGAAAGGGGCCACATGGCCGACCGTGACCGCCCGCTGCTTGCCGTCCTGATCGACGCCGACAACGTGCCTGCCAAATTCGCTGACGCCGTGCTGCGCGAGGTGACGTCCATCGGCGAGCCGGCCCTGCGCCGCGTCTATGGTGACTGGTCCTCTGGTCGTCTCAAGGCGTGGTCGGAACGCATCCTGGAACTGGGGCTCGTCGCCCACCAGGACACGTCGAACACCACCGGCAAGAACGCCAGCGACATCGGGCTCGTCATCGACGCGATGGACATTCTGCATGGGCGACGCTTCGACGGCTTCGTCATCGTATCCTCCGACAGCGATTTCACCGCCCTGGCCAACCGCCTGAGAGAAGACGGGCTGATGGTCATCGGCATCGGTGAGGCGAAAGCGCCCGAGGCGCTGCGCAATGTCTGCAACCGCTTCATCCTGATCGAAAACCTCGTGGGCGAAACCGAACAGCCCAAGGGCCGCGCTGCGCCCAAAGACGCTCTGCCCTTGATCGAAAGCGCAATGAACAAGATCGATCAGGACGATGACTGGTACGCTTTGGGCCAGATCGGCCAAGCCATCCAGAACGCCCACCCCGACTTTGACACGCGCACATACGGGCACCGCAAATTGTCGGCACTGGTGCAGGCGCTCAAAGGCGTCGAGACCCGCAAGCAAGGCAATCAGCTGATGATGCGCCTCAAGCGGACGGGCTGATCACATGGACAACCTGCGCGGTGCGGCCATCATGGTGCTGGCGATGCTCGGCTTCGCCATAGAGGACGCTGTGATCAAATTCCTCGCAGGCGCCTTGCCGGTTGGTCAGGTGATCGGTTTTCTCGGCATCGGCGGCACATTGGTCTTTGCGATCACCGCCCGGATGCAGGGACAACGCTTGTGGGACCGCGCGTTCCTCACGCCCGCGATCATGATCCGAAACCTGGCAGAGGTGGTCGGGCTGATCGGCTTCGTCACCGCCCTTGCCCTGATCCCGCTGTCCACCGCCTCCGCCATCCTGCAAGCTGCCCCCCTGCTCGTGACACTCGGCGCCGCCGTGTTCCTGGGCGAGGATGTGGGCTGGCGCCGCTGGGCCGCCATCTTCGTCGGCTTCTTCGGCGTGATGTTGATCATCAAACCTGGCACTGCAGCCTTCGACTGGAAACTGCTTTTCGCCGTCGTGGGCGTATTGGGCCTCGCCGCCCGCGATTTGGCCACCCGCCGGGTCCAGGCGAATGTCAGCTCGGTCCAACTCAGCTTCCTCGCCTTTCTGGTCGCCATCCCCGGCGCCGCCATTCTACTCTATCTCGGCGGCGACCAGATCGTCGTACCCACCCAGGCGCAGCTCGGCCTGTTGATTGCATCCGTGGCCATCGGCTGCATCGCCTACTTCGGAATCACCGTCGCCATGCGCGTGGGCGAGATCAGCTTTGTCACCCCGTTCCGCTACTCGCGCATGGTCTTTGCACTGATCCTCGGCATGCTCGTCTTCAACGAACGCCCCGACGCGCTCACACTGCTGGGCGCAGCCATCATCATTCTGTCCGGCCTTTATACACTGTGGCGCGAGCAGATCAGGAAATCACCCGATGCGGCGTAAAAGCACTTGTTGTTAGCGCAAACACCGCGTTAGACGCAGCGTAACTTTCCAAGACAGGAGCCCCCCTCCCATGAGAACCATCATCGACATTCACGCCCGCGAAATCCTCGACAGCCGCGGCAATCCGACAGTTGAGGTCGATGTGACCCTCGAAGACGGCACTATGGGTCGCGCCGCAGTGCCTTCGGGCGCATCGACAGGCGCCTACGAGGCGGTGGAAAAGCGCGACGGCGACAAGGCGCGCTACATGGGCAAGGGCGTGCTAGAAGCGGTCACAGCGGTGAATGGCGAGATTGCAGAGGCGCTCGTCGGCATCGACGCCACCGAACAGGTCGAACTTGACCGCGCCATGATCGAACTCGATGGCACCGACAACAAGGGCCGCTTGGGTGCCAATGCGATCCTCGGTGTATCAATGGCCGCCGCAAAGGCCGCCGCCGACTGGACCTCGCAACCGCTTTACCGCTACGTGGGCGGCACCTCAGCCCGCATCCTGCCTGTCCCGATGATGAACATCATCAACGGCGGCGAACATGCCGACAACCCCATCGACATCCAGGAATTCATGATCATGCCGGTGGCTGCGGACAACATCCGCGAGGCGGTGCGCATGGGCTCCGAAGTGTTCCACACGCTGAAGAAAGAGCTGTCGGCTGCGGGTCTTTCTACTGGCATCGGTGATGAGGGCGGCTTTGCCCCAAACATCAACTCCACTCGCGACGCACTTGATTTCATTTTAAAATCCATTGAAAAAGCTGGTTATAAGCCAGGCGACGACATCCATCTCGCGCTCGACTGTGCCGCCACGGAATACTTCAAGGACGGCAAGTATGTCCTTGCGGGTGAGGATAAAACGCTGACGTCAGATGAAAACGTCGCCTATCTCGAAGCGCTGGTGAACGACTACCCGATCATCTCGATCGAGGACGGCATGGGTGAAGACGACTGGAACGGCTGGAAGGCCTTGACCGACGCCATCGGCGACAAGGTGCAGCTTGTGGGCGACGACCTGTTCGTCACGAACCCCGCCCGCCTTGCCGATGGCATTGCGCGCGGCTGCGCCAACTCCATGCTGGTAAAAGTCAACCAAATCGGAAGCTTGACGGAAACACTTCAAGCTGTCGATATGGCCCACCGCGCCCGCTACACCAACGTCATGTCCCACCGCTCGGGCGAGACGGAGGACGCCACCATCGCCGACCTCGCCGTCGCCACGAACTGCGGGCAGATCAAAACCGGCTCGCTCGCCCGCTCGGACCGGCTGGCGAAGTATAACCAGCTGATCCGCATCGAAGAAATGTTGGGCGAAACCGCCGAATATGCAGGCCGTTCGATCCTGAAGTGATTGACGCCTTCGTCAAAGCCGTGGGCGGCACGCTCGCCCACGTCACCGCCTCTGCCAACGTGCGATCAATTCGCGCAAACGGCCTTCGACCCGCCAGTCAGCTGGCAGCGGACGCAGGAATTGACCCTACGGACATCGCCCTGCGCAACCACCGAATGCAGGTCGGCCCCGCCACGCTGAACCACCAGAAACCGATCCTGCGCGGCCTCAACGCCGCCAACCGCGTCCTCGACGGCCACACGCCCGAAAGCTGGGCACACCAACTGGACCAGCGCGTCTTCCTTTGGCCCGAGCGCAAGGGGCAAGCCTTCGCCGCCTCCATCAAACGCGATCTCGACATCACGATCCTCTGGCTCGACAGTGTCAAACTGGCCGAGGCCGTCACCGAGCATATCGACCTCAGCCCCATCAACTCCGGCAACTTCACCCAGGGCGGCGCACACGCCCGCCGGGGCGACTGGCTCTATGTCCCGCTCACCGCTGGCCTCGACGCTTTCCGCCAAAACCGCTCAAAACACGGGCTCAAACACACGCCCGACAGCGTCACCGAAATCTCCCTCCGCTGCCCCATTGCACCCGACCTGCTCACCGACCTACTCATAGGCCATGACTGACCTCACCATCCGCCCGTCAACACCCAACGACATGGACGACATCGCCCATCTCTGCTGGGCCTACCGCGCCCTTCTGATCGAGCGCGAGGCAGGGCTGCCGCCCATGACCGCCAAGTTCTATCCCGAAGACACCTATCGCGCCCTAATCGACGACCTCCCACGCATCCACGCCCGCCCGCGCGGCGACATCTTGCTGGCAGAAATGGACGGCACGGTGGTCGGATGCGCCATGTACTACCCGCTCGCCCTCAACGGCGTGACCGAGATCAAGCGGGTCTACGTCGACCCCAAGGCACGCGGCACCGGCGCGGGACGAAAGCTGATCGAAACTGCCATGGCCCACGCTCGTGCCGATGGCTACACCCGCATGGTGCTCGACACGATGGAACGACTAACTGAAGCAATCGCACTCTACGAGCGGCTGGGCTTCAAACCCTGCGATCCCTACTACGACGTGCCGCCCGCCTTCCTGCCACACCTGCGCTACTATGAGCATCCGCTATGACCGCCGACGACATCATCGCCCACCTGCACCTACAACCCCATCCCGAAGGCGGCCACTACCGCCAGACCTGGGTGGCCGAGAACGCAGGCCGCCCAACAGGCACCTGCATCTACTTTCTGCTGAAAGCGGGCGAAGCCAGCCACTGGCACAAGGTTGATGCCACCGAAATCTGGCTCTACCACGCAGGCGCGCCGCTCATCCTGTCGATGAGCGCCAGCGAAGAGACCCCCGCCCAGGATCACCTCCTGACCCCGGACCTGACCCAGGGCGCACCACAAATCATCGTCCCCGAACACCACTGGCAAGCGGCCCGGACCACGGGCGAGTACACACTCGTCAGCTGCACCGTCTCCCCCGGCTTCCAGTTCGAAGGGTTCACGCTCGCCCCCGAAGGCTTCGACATCCCTAGGGGTAGCTAACGGTCCCACCACCGACAGCGGCACGCACACCCGTGGTCCCCGGACACGACGTCGGCAACCCCCGCGCCACCCGCACGGCGAGATAGGCAAAGGCCTGCGCCTCCAGCATATCACCGTCCAGCCCGACATCTTCGACGGGTCGCACCGGACAGTCCAAAGACACCTCCAGCATCTTCATCAACACCGGATTGTGCCGCCCTCCGCCCGTCACAAGCACCTGAGACGGCGGAGACGGACAATGCTGCATCGCCTCCGCCACGCCCGCAGCACACATGGCGGTCAGCGTCGCCGCCGCATCCGCATCGCTCAACTCTTGGACCAGCCCTACCATCTCAGCAAAATCATTTCGATCCAGAGACTTCGGCGGCATCCGCGCAAAATAGGGCTCGGCCAGAAACAACTCCAACGCCCCTGTCTCCACCGTGCCCGACGCCGCAATCCGCCCACCCTCATCAAAGGGCACGCCGCGCCGCGCCTGCACCAGATCATTCACCGGCGCATTGGCAGGCCCGGTATCAAAGGCCAATAGCGCCCCTTCTTCCTCGGGCGCATCGCGCATCGGATCGACCCATGTCAGATTGCCCACGCCCCCAAGGTTCAGAAACGCAACCGGACTGGTGGCTTGCATCCACTTGGCACAGGCGAAGTGAAAAAACGGGGCCAGCGGCGCACCCTCGCCACCCAACTCCACATCCGCCGACCGAAAATCCCAAACAACCGGATTGCCCAAAGCCTGCGCCAAGGCCGCCCCATCGCCCAATTGCAATGTGCCCTGCAAACGCGGCGCATGGGCCACGGTCTGTCCGTGAAACCCAACCAGATCAATGCCCTCAAAGCCGGACAGCAACGCCTCATGGGCGGCCATCACAACCTCAGTCGCAGGCTCCAAAGCTGGCCCGGACCAATGCCCGAGGGCCGAACGCAACGCCGCGCGTTCCTCTTCCGCATACTCCCGATAATCCTGCGGCCCGAAACCATGAATCGAAACACCATCGGTCTGCAATACCGCCGCATCGACCCCGTCCAGCGACGTGCCCGACATCGCCCCAAGCGCGGTTACAACCGCCCCTTTCTCTTTGACCTTATCCATGGCCTTTTCCTTTGCCCGTCCCCCGCTTATAGACTGCGCCGGAGCCGTTCCAAGGACAAGCCAAATGACCTACACCCCCCGATCCGATTTTGTGCACGTGATGCAAAGCCGCGGGTTCCTGGCCGATTGCACCGACATGCAGGCGCTGGACGAAACGCTATTGGTTCCGGGGCAAACGGCCTATATCGGCTTTGATGCAACGGCCAAATCGCTGCATGTGGGCTCGCTCATCCAGATCATGATGCTGCGCTGGTTCCAGAAGACGGGGCACAAACCCATCACGTTGATGGGCGGCGGCACGACCAAGGTGGGCGATCCGTCCTTCCGCGCCGACGAACGCCCCCTGCTCGGCCCTGAGCAGATCGAGGCGAACATCGCTGGCATCAGACAGGTCTTCTCCGCTTACATCGACTACGACGCCGGCGCACAAATGCTGAACAACGCCGAATGGCTCGACGATCTGAACTACCTCGATTTCCTGCGCGACATCGGGCGGCATTTCTCGATCAACCGGATGCTGTCGTTCGAGAGCGTCAAATCCCGCCTCGACCGCGAACAATCGCTCAGCTTCCTCGAATTCAACTACATGATCCTGCAGGCCTATGACTTCATGGAGTTGAACCGTCGCTACGGCTGCATCCTGCAAATGGGCGGCAGCGATCAGTGGGGCAATATCGTCAACGGCATCGACCTGACACGCCGCGTGATCCAGAAAGAGGTGTTCGGCCTGACCTCGCCACTGCTGGAAACCTCCGACGGCAAGAAGATGGGTAAGTCCCAATCCGGTGCCGTGTGGCTGAACGCCGAGATGCTGAGCCCTTACGAGTTCTGGCAGTTCTGGCGCAACACCACAGACGCCGATGTGGGGCGCTTCTTGAAGCTCTACACCGAGTTGCCGCTCGATGAGTGTAACCGTCTCGGCGCGCTCGAAGGGTCCGAAATCAACGAGGCGAAGGCGCGGCTTGCCACGGAAGTCACCACGCTCCTGCATGGAGCCCAAGCGGCGGCAGCGGCAGCGGAGACGGCGCGCGAGGTCTTTGAAAAGGGCGGCGTCGGAGACGACCTGCCCACACTGACGCTCTCGGCAGAGGATGTGGGCGACGGTATCTCCATCGTGCAGCTGATCGTCAAATCCGGCCTCGCCGGCTCCGGCAAGGAAGCCAAGCGCCTCATCGCCGAAGGAGGCGCCAAGATGAATGACGCCCCACTCACCGAAGCCGGGACGATGATAGACGCGTTAACACTTTCGGAACCGATCAAGCTGTCGGCAGGTAAAAAGCGGCACGCGCTCGTCCAAATCGGTTAATCCTAGACCGTACGGTCAAATCTGTCCCCGCGGGGACAGATCACCCCATCCGCGTTAAAACCGCCCGCGCTGCGCGCAATCCCGGGTCCGCACCGCCGCGGCCCAACAGGTCCATCGTCAACTCCATCGCGTCCTGCTGCGCCGACGGATCGGCTAGCAACCCCTCCATCGCGCGCACCACGTTGTCGACGGTAAAGTCCTTCCCGACGACTTCAGGCACCACCCGCGTCTCAGAGACGTGATTGATCAGGCTGCCCGTATCGGTCGTCACCATCCGGCTGATGATCGCGCGGCTCAGCCAGTGCAGATCATAGGCGCTGACCATCGGTGTGCCCGCTGCAGCAAGTTCCAGAGACACAGTGCCGGAGGTGGCAAGCGCCACATCCGCCGCGCCAAAAGCGATCCGCTTTTCGCTGGCCGCCGCGCCCGGATCTTGCCCGGTTGGGTCCAGCACAAGGGGGCTGACCGGCCATTTAGCGACCGCCTCGCGCACGAGCGGCGCCACGGCACCGGCGGCCGGCAAAACCATCTTCATGTTCGGCCTTTTCTGAGCCAACCGGCCCAGAGCCGCGCCGAATGTAGGCGCCATGCGCTTGATCTCTCCCCGCCGGGATCCGGGCAGGACCAAGAGCAGCGGATCAGCGTCTCGCAGCCCGTGACGTGCGCGAAACGCGGCCCTTTCGGCGACACTGGCGCGGGGAACGGTTGCGGCGGGATGGCCGACAAAGTCACACGCCATCCCTTCGGCTTCCATGTAGGGCGGCTCGAAGGGGAACAGGGCCAGCACATGGTCGATCATCGCCGCCATCTTTCTGGCGCGGCCCGGCCGCCACGCCCAGACGGTGGGGGCGACATAGTGAACCGTGCGGATGTCTGATCCGGCCTTCACCAGCTTGGCGACACGCAGCGAGAAATCCGGGCTGTCGATTGTGATCAAAACGTCAGGTTTCAGGTCAATAATGGCCCGCGCCGTCTCGGCGATACGGCGTTTGAGGTGGCGGTATTTTGGCAGGACCTCGGCGATGCCCATGACACTGAGTTCGGACATGTCGAACCGGCTGGTGAGACCCTGTGCCTGCATGAGCGGACCGCCGATGCCGTCAAAGCTGACCTCTTGCGCCTCTTGCTTGAGCCCGGCCATCAGCGCACCGCCCAAGGCGTCGCCCGACGGTTCGCCCGCGATGACAAAGACCTTCAGCGGACCCATAGAAACAGCCCCGCCTCATCCAGCACGCGTACGACCTCATCCCGGTCCAGAACCATCACGCCGCCCGCCTCAAGCACGAGACCGTCAAGACGCGCCGCGACAGCCGCGCGCGCGGTGTCTGGGCCGATGGTCGGCAGATCAATGCGACGGTCCTGCCCCGGTTTCGGCGCCTTGAAAAAGATGCCACCGCCCGGCTGAGCGCGCGCCTCGGCCACGGGACCAGACAGCCAATCGGCCGCGTCATCCAAAATGTCACCAACAAAATCCATCGCGGCGGCAAAGGGGTCATCCCCCGGCGGCGGCATGGGTTTCACCGGCCGCTCCAGCAGCCCGCGCAGCATCGCGTCGGTGCCGCGCGCATCCTCGCGGGCGATGACCTGGCCAGACCGGATCACGCAGGATTGACCCTCGTCCACCCTGCCCTGTTCGATGGACACCTCTTCGGCGGCCTTGACCTGCAAGTCGATGTCGTCCGACACCTGCACCTGCGTGAGCACGCCGGATGGCGGCAGCAAGTCGGGCACCAGATCATGCGCGCCGCGCACGGTCATACCGCGCGCTTCAAAAAGGCCAATCACCGCGCGCAAAGCCGCGTCCTCGCCCGCCTTCACCGCCTTGGCGATGGTGGGGACAAGCGGCATCGTACGGGCGTCGATCCGGAGCGGGTTGAAGCCGGGCCGTTGGATTGCGCCGCACAGGCACACGTCGGTCACACCGCGCTGCGTGAGCGTATGGAGCAGCGTGCCGATGGTTTCGATCCGGAACCAGTGGTCTACCTCAAGCCCGTCGGGTGCGAAGCCTTCAAGCGCGCACACGAACGGCGGTGCCGATTGCGCGCCCGCTACCACGGCGGGCAGTGCGCCTGTTCCCGTGACCAGCGCCAGCATCAACGCGGCGTCAGGAACGACCGATCGCTGTCGCCCATCACAAACGCCACAATCTCGCGCACATACTCGCTGTCGGTTTCCTTGCCCAACCGCTCGGCGCGGTCGTGAAAGGTGCCCTCGCCCTGCGCCAGCATCTGGAACGCGGCCCGCAAAGCTGTGATGTCACTGCGCGCCACGCCTTTGCGCTTGAGACCTACGAGGTTCAGCCCGTCCAGATCGCCGCGCGGCGCCTGTACGAGACCGTATGGAATCACATCATTGGTCACCATCGTCACCGCACCGATGATTGCGCCCTTGCCAATGCGCACGAACTGGTGGATGCCCGAAAGCCCCCCCACGATCACGTCATCTTCGAGAATGCAGTGGCCCGCGACGGCGGCAGAATTCACAACGATGACCCGGTTGCCGACATGCGCGTCGTGGGCAATGTGACAGCCTGCCATGAACAGACCGTCGTCCCCGATGCGGGTGACGCCGCCGCCACCCTCGGTGCCGCTGTTCATCGTGACATGCTCGCGGATGCGGTTGCGCTTGCCAATGATCAGGCGGCTCGCTTCACCCTTGAATTTGAGGTCCTGCGGCACTTCGCCGATGACTGCAAAGGGAAAGATCGTTGTGCCCTCTCCCACTTCGGTCTGACCGGTCACAACAACGTGGCTTTTCAGCGTGACGTCCGGCCCGATGGCGACATCTGGGCCAACGACGCAAAACGGACCAACCGTGGCTGACGGGTCTATCCGGGCCCCCGGTTCGACGACAGCCGAGGGGTGGACGCCACCGTCGCTCATGTTTTGGGGATATCCATCATAGCAGTAAATTCGACCTCGCAAGCCATCTCACCCTCCACGTCGGCAACCCCGGCGAACTTCCATACTTTACCACCTGGCTTGCCCCGAGTTGTAGTCAAATTGAGTTTCAAAACGTCACCCGGGGTCACCATACGGCGGAACTTGCACTTTTCGATGGACATGAAGTAGACCAGCAAGTCCTTGTCCGCGAGGTCAAGCGCCACACCCACCATCACGGCCGCTGTCTGGGCCATCGCTTCGACAATGGTGACGCCGGGCATGATCGGGTGACCGGGAAAATGGCCCTGAAAATGCGGCTCGTTCATCGTCACATTTTTGATGCCTGTGGCACTGGCGTGGCCGTCGATGTCGATGACCTTGTCTACGAGCAAAAACGGGTATCGGTGCGGGATGATCCGCTGGATCAGGCCGATGTCAGCGGTTTTAAGTTCAGAAGTCATGTCGTGCTCGGCCCTTTGGTCTTTGTTCCGGTTTTGCGTAGCAAGACGGGCGCAGGCCCGCAAGCGCGCCTATGGCTGTTGGCCGCCGTCGCCCAACGTCTCGTCCATCCGCGAGATGGCAAGATCGGTAATGTCGATGGCGTTGGCGCTGACGAAAACGCTGCGCTGTTCCAGGATCACGGCGGCGCCTGTGTCGCGCATGATGTCTTCGAGCACGGGCGCGGCAGAGATCAGGAACCGGTCGCGGTTTTCTTCGAGAAGGTCGGCGATGGCCCGGCTGCGGGCATCGCGGTCGCGCCGGATGGCCTCGACACGGGCGTCAAACGCATCAGCAAGCGCTCGAAACGCGTCTGGTGTCATGTCGGCGCGCTGCTCTGTCAGGGTGCGTTCCTCGGCCTCAAGCTCTGCCTCGATGCGTCGGTTGTCTTCGGAGAGTTCCGTTGTGCGCGCTTCGATCTCGTCGAGCACGCGTTGTCCAAAGGCGCTGTCGCGATAGAGCCGTTCGCTGTCGATGGTCAGAATCGGACTACGCACGTCCTGTGCGGGCAACGCCGTGGCCCAGAACAGGGCCGCAGCCAAGAGCACAAGCGCGCGCGCGAGCCTGCCCATACGATCAGAACGTGGTCGAGATGGTCAGATCAAAGGACTGTTCGCGGTCGAAATCCTCTTTCCTCAAGGCGTTCGAGAAGTTGAGGCGCAGCGGACCAATGCCCGTATCCCACAGGATCGAAAAGCCGATGACGTGGCGGAACGAACCGCCTTCGCCAACGACATTGCCGCCCGACAGGTCGACAGAGTCGAGGTCCCATAGGTTGCCGACGTCGTAAAACAGACCGCCACGGATCCCCAGTTCTTCGGGCAGGCCAAGCGGGAATTCAGCTTCGAACCGGGCCGCGACAAAGATGTTGCCGCCCAGCGGATCGGCCTCGGTGCCCGGCACGTTCAAGTCGCGGGGACCGATCCCGCCGGGTTCAAACCCGCGAATTACGTTTGGCCCCAGAATGAAGCGGTCGACGCTGCGGCTGGTCCCACCGTTCCAGGCCAGGTACCCGGCCTCGAATGAGGCGCGCAGCGTGACTTCTTCGTTGAAGGCAAGACGTTGACCGACGACGCGGCCACGGGTCCGGATGAACTCTTGATCGCCGCCGATTCCGGAGAAGTCCTGCGAGAACTCCACCAGGACGCCGGCGTTCGGGTTCAGGCCCCTTTCGCGCGTGTCGTAGGTGTAGGTGTACCCGATGGAGGAGGACACCTGTTCACCTGCATCAATTTCCCGCTGCACGATCACACCGTTCGTGACCGGATCGCGTGCAAGTTGTTGATCTTCGAGATACGAGTAGTTCAACTGCAGTCGCCCGCGCTCACTGATCGGGAAAGTCAGGCTGGGGCGGAACAACAGGGATTCGCTGTCGTAGTTCGTAAAGCTCGAGTCAGCCTCGCTGTATTGCAGGTTCAGGCCAAAGGCGACATCACGGCCCAGGAACGCTGGTTCGACAAAGTTGATGCCGTACTGTTCCGACTCTTCGGCAGTCGAGAAGTTGAAACCCAGCGTCTGTCCGCGACCGAGGAAGTTTCGTTCGGTAAAGCTGACGATCAGGCCGAACCCGTTCTCCTGCGAGAACGCGCCACCGAAGTTCAGCGACCCGGTGGGCTGCTCTTCCACGTCGACATCAATCACGACCTGATCCGGTGTGGAGCCTTCGCGCGCGTTGACGTCAGCGACACTGAAGTAATTCAGCGCACGGATGCGTTCAGCGGCGTCTCGAATTTCACGCGGGTTGAACGGATCACCTTCGGCAATGCGGAACTGGCGGCGGATCACGCGGTCAAGCGTCGTCGTGTTACCTTCGATGTCGATGCGCTCGACAAAGACGCGCGGGCCGCGGGAGATGACAAACTCGACGTCGAGGGTCAATGCGCGGTCATTGCGAGTCACGCGTGGCTCGACCCGCAGAAAATCGACGCCGTCGCGCTGGCCCTGACGTTCAAGGCGGGTGATTTCGTTTTCGACCAGCGTGGGCGAATAGATAACGCCGGGCCGGACCCTGATCAGCTCTTGGTATGCGTCGCCATCAACCTCTGGCAGCTCGCTGACCACGGTGACGTCCCCGAATGAGAACTGTTGCCCTTCCTGCACATTGAAGGTCAGGAAAAAGCCGTCGCGTTCTTCGGTCAGTTGGGCGTTTGTACTGACAACACGGAAATCGACGTACCCCCGCGAGCTGTAGAAGTCATTCAAGACCTGGCGGTCGAACTCGATCCGGTCCTCGACCAGCGTGTCACTTTGGATCAGCAGGCGAAGCAGGCCCGCCTGTTTGGTGTCGAGCACGCGGCGCAGGCGGCGATCCGAATAAACGCGGTTGCCCACGAAGCTGATGCGTTCGACCTCTACAACGTCGCCCTCGAAAATCTCAAAGACCAGATCGACGCGGTTGTCGGTGCGGCGGATGATCCGCGGGGTCACGCGTGCGGAGACGCGGCCCTGGGTGCTGTAAGCTTCGGCAATGGCGCTTGCATCGCGTTCTGCCTGTGCGGGGGAAAACACGCGGCGTTCCTGACTTTGCACAGTGGCCGAAAGCGCTTCGTCGTCGACACGGCGGTTCCCTTCGAACGAGATACGGTTGATGGTCGGGAATTCGGTGACGGTGATCAGCAGTGTGCTGCCCTGAGCCGCGACAGACACTTCTTCAAACAAACCGCTGTTTTCGAGGTTCTGGCGCGCGTCATTGACCTGACCCGCGGTCAGGGTCTGACCGGCTGCGATTCCTGCGCGCGCAAGAACTGCGGCGTCACCAACCCGCTGGTTTCCGTCCACGACAATGCGCGAAAACTGAAAGCTCTGCGCCTGTGCCGGAGCCAAACTTCCGACCCAAGACACTGACACCAGTACGAAAATTGCTGCTCTAAAAAACGCCGTGCGCCCGCACCTCTGTGCCTGCGCGATTGCGCCCCTCAACCCCAGTCCCATGGTTTTGCCCCACGTGTTCAGACATACAATATTAACGTGAGTAACGGCATTGCGAGGGGTTGTCAAAAGCGCAAAACCCCGTGGGTGACCACGAGGCGGGTAGCACATCTTGTGGATAAATGCCCGAAGCTAGAGACTGCCCACCCAGGCACCTGCCGCAAGCGCACCGGCCAAAGTCGCGCAATACAAGGCGCGATCCCAGTTCAGCATCATCAACAGGCTCAAGCCCCTGTATCCGCTTTGAAGTGTCTGCATCTATCCACCCTCTGACTGGTGCAGACTTAGATGCCGAATGCGGCAGCAGATGGGACCGAATGTGTCAGGAATGGGGCAAATGCCCCCAGACGCACGTCAGGGACAGAACAGGTCGTTGCCCACCGCAAAGATCATCAGACTGAGCACCAGCGTCAGACCAAAGGCCATCAGCACACGCAGCGCCCCGTCACTGGGTGGTTTGCCGGTCACCGCCTCGTAGGCATAAAACACGAGGTGCCCGCCATCGAGCGCGGGAATGGGAAAGAGGTTCAGCAGGCCGACTGCCGTCGACAGAACCGCGATGAACCAGACGAAACTTTGCGCGCCCTGGCTGGCCATGGTGCCCGACACCTGTGCGATGCCGATGGGACCGGACAGGTTGCAGGTGCTGATGGCGCCGGTGATCATGTGACCAAGGCCCGAGATGGACCCGGTGATGATGCGCCACGTCTGTTCAACGCCGCCGGTGACCGCGTCCACGACGCCCGGCGCCTCGCTTGCCGGGTCAAAGGCATTGCCGCTTGCCACGCCGATCCGCCATTGCGTCGTAAAGCCGCCACCGTCTTGCGGCTCGTCCACGCGCTTGGGCGCCAGGCTTTTTTCCAGAGTCTCTCCATCGCGCCAGACGCCGAGTTCGAGCGTTGCACCGTTTGATCCCTCCACCGCGTTCACCAATTGGCGGAAGGCAAAGACAGGCTCGCCATTGATGGAGGTGATGACGTCCCCCTGCTCCAGCCCTGCGGCAAGCGCTGCGCTCCGGGGCGTAACCGACCGGACCAAGGGCGGGCGCAGATACGGGCCCTGCACCACCATCCGTTCGCCATCACGCTCGACCGTATACTCAAGCTGTGGCGCGATGGGCAGGTTCGCGATCAAGTCGCCGTAGGCCGGGTCCGACAGGCTGGGCACTGGTGTGCCGTCAATTTCAAGAACGACATCACCCGCTTGCAGACCCTCTGCCTCGGTCGGCAGAGTGTAAAGCTCGCCCACCGTCAGCGGGTCGCGTGGCACGCCGTTGGTATAGCCGACGATCGCAAAAACCATAATCGACAGCACAAAGTTAAAGACGGGGCCAGCGGAAACGGTCGCTGCACGCGCCCACAGCGGTGCACCGTGCATCGTGCGGCGCAGGGCGACCGGATCACTCGCGGCGGCCTCCATCGCGGCTTCGTCCTTGCCGGATGCTGCGTTGGAATCGCCCGCGAACTTCACGTAGCCGCCAAAGGGCAGCGCCGCGATTTGCCATTTGGTGCCGCGCTTGTCCACGCGGCTGTAAATCACCGGGCCGAAGCCGATCGAGAAAACATCGGCATGAATGCCAGACCACCGGCCGACGATGTAGTGACCGTATTCGTGGATCGCCACAATCACGCTGAGCGCGACAATGAAGAAGAAAATGGTCCAGGCAAAACCGCCAAAGGCGGGAATCAGGGCCGAAATGTCCAAGGCTTTATCCTGCTCTGTGCTCGATCACGCTGCGTGCGGCTTGTCGTGCCATTTGGTCCGCTGCGTGCACGTTATCAAGGGTCATTGGGGCATCAATATGGCCCGGATCTGTGTCATTTAGCACCTGTTCGACCACCTGCGCCATGGTCTGGAAGCCGATGTGCCCAGCAATAAAGCCATCCAGTGCCGTTTCCTTGGCCGCGTTGAAGATCGCGCCCGAGAGGCCGCGCCGCTCCATAACTTCTCGTGAGAGCCGCAAGGCAGGCCAGCGGTCTTCGTCCGGGGGGCGAAAGGTGAGCGCGCCGATTTGCGCGAGATCGAGCCGTTCGATAGGCAGCGCGCGGCGGTCGGGCCAGTGCAGCGCGTAGCCGATGGCGTGCCGCATATCTGCCGGGCCCACATGGGCCATCAGCGCCCCGTCGTTGAACCCGACCATGGCGTGGATCATGGATTCGGGATGCACCAGCACCTCGATCTGATCAGGTCGAACATCAAAATACTCACGTGTTTCAATGAGTTCCAGCGCTTTATTGAACATCGATGCACTGTCGATAGTGATGCGCTGGCCCATGTCCCAGTTTGGGTGCGAGGATGCTTCGGCCAGCGTGGCGTGCGCCAGCTTGTCCAGCGGCCAATCGCGGAAAGCACCGCCGCTGGCGGTGATGATGATCCGCTCGACCGCGTCCATGTCCTCGCCCACGAGCGCCTGAAACACGGCAGAGTGTTCGCTGTCTACAGGGAGAAGCCGGGCATCGTGCGCCTTGGCCGTCGACAGGATGAGCTGGCCCGCGCAGACGAGTGATTCCTTGTTCGCAAGAGCGAGTGTCGCCCCCTGTTCAAGCGCGCAGAGGCCGGGCGCGAGACCTGCGGCGCCCACGATGGCCGACATGACCCAATCTGCGGGGCGGCAGCCAGCTTCGGTCAGGGCTGTTTGCCCTGCTGCCGCTTCGACTCCGGTGCCATGAAGAGCAGTGCGTAGATCATCAAGCCGTGCGTCGTCGGCGGTGATCGCAATGTCGGCCTGCAGACGGATGGCGTCGGCGGCCAGTTGGTCGATATTTGCCGCCCCGGTCAGGGCGACCACGTCATACGCGTCCGGCTCGCGCGCGATCAGGTCGATAGTGTTTTGGCCGATGGAGCCCGTCGCCCCGAAAATCGACACGCGCCGCGTCACAGCACACCGCCCGGAAAGCCCGCCACCTGGCCGAGCATCAGCAGGAACACGGAAGCGCCCAGCATTCCGTCAAATCGGTCCAGCACGCCGCCATGACCCGGGATCAGGGACGAGCTGTCCTTGACCCCCATACGGCGCTTCATGGCGCTTTCACCGATGTCGCCCATCTGGCTCGCCATCGACAGGGCCACCGACACGCCGATCAGTTGCAGCGTCGCTTCGGTGTTGATGGCAAAGACGGCGCCAACGACCCCTGCCCCAATCCAGCCCGCAACCGTGCCGGACCATGTTTTCTTGGGGCTGACGCGGGGCCAGAACTTTGGCCCGCCAAAGGCGCGGCCTGCGAAATAACCGACCACATCAGTCACCACGACCACCATGACCAGCCAGGTCATCCAGCCAAAACCGAGATCGTCGCGCACCTGCATCATGCCGAAACCGGCCATCAGGACCATCACGGTAAAGACCATGTAGGTGGACCGGTTTTGCGCCAGTTGTCCAAGACCCACCATGCAGGGGGCCAGCAGGATCGGCAGGGCGAACCCGACAGGCAGATAGATCGCGAGCAGAACGGCCACACCCGACACCGCGCCAAGCTGGAGCGCGAGACTGGCTTGGGTCGGCGACACCATGCGCACCAGTTCCCACACCATCAGGCCGCAGACGAGCGCCACGAGGACGTGAAAGACATCGCCACCCATCCAAATGCCCCAGACGCCGACCAGCACCATCAGCAGGCCCGACCCCATGCGGGCGGCAAGATCCGACCACTTCTCGTTCATTTCTTTACCCCGCCGAACCGGCGGTCCCGCATCCCGTATGAGGCACAGAGGCGGGTAAACTCCTCGCGGCTGAAATCAGGCCAGAGCGTGTCGATGAATTCGTATTCGGCATATGCCGACTGCCAGAGCAGAAAGTTTGAAATCCGCGCCTCGCCACTGGTGCGGATCACCAGATCGGGGTCGGGCAGGACGTACGTGTCGAGGTAGCGCGGCAGCGTTTCCTCGTCGACGCTGTCGGGGTGCAGCTTGCCCTCCGAGACATCGCGCGCGAGCCGTTGCGTGGCGCGGGCCACCTCATCCCTGCCGCCGTAGTTCAATGCGATGGTGAGATTTACGGTCGTATTGTCGGACGTGAGGTTTTCAAGCTCGTCCATCAGCGAAATCAGCTTGGCATCCAGCCGAACCCGGTCGCCTATGAACCGCACGCGGGCCCCAAAATGGTTTAGCGAACGCGCCTCTTTAGAAATATAGCGACGAAAGAGGCTCATCAGCCCTGCCACCTCGACCTGGGTTCGTTTCCAGTTTTCGGTCGAGAAGGCAAAGATCGTCAGGTACTCGACGCCGATGTCCGGGCATGTTTCCACCACCTCACGGACGCGGCGCGCACCGGCGTGGTGTCCGAACAGGCGTGGACGGCCCCGCTGGGTGGCCCAGCGTCCGTTGCCGTCCATGATGATGGCAACGTGGCGCGGACCGTTATGAGAGGCATCTGCGATGGTGCTGTCCTTGGCTTTGGGCTGTTGGTGCCTGCGGTTTGGGCTCCGCCCTTGGTTGTCCGGGGCTCCGCCCTTTGACACTCCAAACGCTCCCCCGGAGCGTTTGCCTGCGCCTGCGGCGCAGGTTCGAGTGTCAAACCTGCATGATCTCGGTTTGCTTGGTTTCCAACGCACTGTCGACGGACTTGATGTATTTGTCCGTCATCTCTTGAACTTCGTCCTGCCACAGCTTTTCGTCGTCCTCGGACATGCCGTCGGCCTTGGCTTTCTTGATCTGGTCCATACCGTCGCGGCGCACGTTGCGGATGCTGACGCGGGCGTTCTCGGCATAGCTGCCCGCAACCTTGCCCAGTTCGCGGCGGCGCTCTTCGTTCAATTCGGGGATCGGCAGCATGATGATGGTGCCGTTGAGTTGCGGGTTGATGCCCAGCCCACTTTCGCGAATGGCCTTTTCGACTTTGCCCACGAGACCCTTGTCCCAGACGTTGACCGTCACCATCCGCGGCTCTGGCACGTTGACGGTGCCCACCTGATTGATCGGCGTCATGGAGCCATAGGCATCCACCATCACCGGCTCTAGCATGGAGGCCGAGGCCCGGCCTGTGCGCAGCGATGCAAACTCGGTTTTGAGGTTGGCCATGGCGCCGTCCATCCGGCGCTCAAGGTCGTCTGTGTCCAGCATGAAATCGTCAGACATGGTATTCCCCGTGTTTCTTCTTGTCGCCAAATAGGCGTTTCACATGCATATAAATCAAGCGGCGCGTATATGACCAGCGCGAGTTGTGGCCTAGCCCTGTACGCGCGTGAAGGTGCCCTTGCCTTCAAGGATTTCCTTGAACCCGCCCGGCGTGTCGAGCGGGAAGACGATCAGAGGCAGGTTGTTGTCACGGGCAAGTGCGATGGCTGATGCGTCCATGACACCCAGACGCTTTTGCAGCACCTCGTCATAGGTGACGACGTCGTAGCGTTTGGCGTCGTCATGCTTTTTCGGGTCCTTGTCATAGACACCGTCGACGCCGTTTTTGCCCATAAAGATGGCCTCGCAGGACATTTCGTTGGCGCGCAGGGTCGCTGCGGTATCGGTGGTGAAATACGGGTTGCCCGTTCCGGCGGCAAAGATGCAGACCCGCTTTTTCTCAAGGTGGCGTACGGCGCGGCGGCGGATATAGGGCTCGGCCACCTCGTTCATCGTGATGGCGCTGATCACGCGGGTGAACACCCCCCGCCCCTCAAGCGCGGATTGCATGGCAAGCGCGTTCATTACGGTCGCAAGCATGCCCATGTAGTCGGCGGTTGTGCGCTCCATCCCTTGGGCGGAGCCCTGCAGGCCGCGAAAGACGTTGCCTCCGCCGATGACCATACAAATCTCGACCCCCATGTCGTGGACAGCCTTCACCTCGCCTGCGATCCGTTCGACGGTCGGCGGGTGCAGACCAAAGCCCTGATCGCCCATCAGCGCCTCGCCAGAGATCTTCAACATGACCCGTTTGAAAGTCGCCTGTGTTTCGGTCTCGGTCATGGTGCGCCCCCGCTCTTTGAAATTGCGCGCAACCTGTCCTAAATGCGGCGAGGTTTCAATGGACGAGACGACATGATGCGCGACCTGATCGCCAAATTGCCCAAGGACCTGCCGGTTCTGATTGCCGGGCCGACCGCATCGGGCAAATCCGCGCTGGCTTTGGCCATTGCAGAGGCACAGGGCGGGGTCATCGTGAACGCCGATGCAAGCCAGGTCTATGACTGCTGGCGGGTGCTGACGGCGCGTCCGTCGGCGGAGGAAGAAGCGCGCGCGCCGCATCATCTATATGGTCATATCCCGTATGACGCGCCTTACTCCACCGGCCATTGGTTGCGCGAGGTCACGCCGCTATTGAGCGGCGCGCGCCCGATCATCGTGGGTGGCACCGGGCTTTACTTCGGCGCGCTGACGGAGGGGCTGGCCGATATTCCTGACACGCCGCCCGAGGTCCGCGCGCAGGCCGATGCGCTGGATCTGGGCAAGATGCTGGCGGCGCTGGATCGTGAAACCTTGCAGCGGATTGACGTTGCCAACCGCGCCCGTGTCCAGCGTGCTTGGGAGGTGCAGCACGCCACCGGGCAGCCGCTGTCCCATTGGCAGGACCAGACGCGTGACCCTGTTCTGGGCCCGGGCGCTTTTGCCGGTGTCGTCATGGACAGCCCCAAAGAGTGGCTGACCCCGCGCATCGCGGCGCGGTTCGACCAGATGCTCAAGGGCGGCGCACTTGAAGAAGCCCGCGCAATGCTGGACCGCCACAATCCCGCCCTGCCCTCGTGCCGTGCTATCGGTGTGGCCGAGGCGTTGGCAGTGGTGCGGGGCGAGATGGATCACGAAGCGGCCGTCGAACGGGCAACGATTGCAACCCGCCAATATGCCAAGCGGCAGCGCACATGGTTTCGCAGCCGGATGGCGGAATGGCACTGGATTTCATCTCCCGCCATGGTTGAGGCTTGACATAATTGCAGCGGGAGCGGCCAATGCGGCAGGGAATCGCCCCATGTACTTGTCCAAAACGGACCATTGCCCATGTCTCTGCCCCCGGTCGAGATCAAACCGCTCAGCCAGCTGACGTTTGGTCAGGACTGGCGTATTGCACTGGCTCATGACCGTCCGGAACACCTTGTCATCTGGATCACACGCGGTCAGGGGCGGCTGTTGCTGAACGGGACGCGGCGCGGCGTTGGCACGCATAATGCACTGACCATTCCGCCCCGCACGCTTTTTTCGCTGGATCTTGGTCGCCAGGGAATCGCAATGGTGGCCTTGATCCCCGATGGAACAGATGTCCGCCTGCCGATCGGGCCGCGGCAGCTCCGGGTACGCGAGGTCGATGCCATCGGCGAGTTGACAGGCATTTTCGAGGCCGCGCACCGCGAAATGACCCAAGGTCGCGCGCTCGCCCAGGACGCGATTGATGCGCAAATGGCGTTGATGTCGGTGTGGTTGCGCCGCCAGATTGCTTTGCCCGAGCATCTGCCTGTGGCCATGAATGCCGCCGCACGCCTCAGCGCACGGTTTTGCGAGCGTGTCGCACGCGACCACGCCGATGGGCTGTCTATGGCCGAACACGCCGCTGAACTGGGCGTCACCGCCACCCACCTGACCCGTGCGTGCAAGGCTGCGACGGGGCGCACGGCCGCCGATCTGTTGACCGAACGTATCCTTTACGCGTCTCGCATGGCGCTGATCGAAACCACCGTCCCGGTTCAGGACATAGCACGCCACCTGGGCTTTGGATCCGCCGCGTATTTTACCCGATTCATGCAGCAGCACACCGGGCAGACGCCCACGGCGCTGCGCAAAACGTCGCGTTGAGCCGTCGGTCCGAATTTCGCACGCGAGATCAGCGATGTCGCAAACAGGATATGCAAATGTCGCAAACGTGTTCCGATTTCTGAAACGTCCCCGTTGACCTGTGTGCATATCTGTTGCCTCATAAGATCAGGGAACAACAAAGACCGCAGATGTGCACGAATGCGTCCGGGCCAAACCGGATGAACGCACGCTGGGCCGACATATTGGTCTACTTCGGTCACTGGGGGCGTCAGTGTAGGCAGATTCAACACCCACTCCATTATTCGGCTCACACGAGCCCTGCCAGAGACGTCACCTAAAGAACGTCCGGCAGCCAAAAGAGCGGCGGACCCTACCCGCCCGAAGCCACCCAACAGGGGCGATACATGGGACTTTTCATACTCAGACGATTGGGCGTGATGCTGCTAACGGCCCTGTGCCTGACCTTCATCGTGTTCTTTCTGACCAATCTCTATCCAAACTTGGAAAAGCTGGCCAAGACGCAAGGCAACTTCCGCATGTCGGACGAGGCCGTCGCAAGCTGGCTGGATGACCGCGGATACCTCGACAATACCTTTGTCAAATACGGCAGATGGCTGGGCGTCGCACCGGGCTGGGTCACGGAAAAGGACGACGGAACCGTCACCGGCCAGTGTTTCGCGGAAAACGCGCCGGTCGAGGATCGGGCCACGTTCTGTGGCGTGCTACAGGGCGATTGGGGCTTTTCGCTGGTCTTCAAAGACGAGGTCAGCAACATCGTTGCGACCCGGCTGGGCGCCACGGGCAAGCTTATGGGCTTTGTCCTTCTGGTGATGGTGCCCATGTCGCTGCTGGTTGGCGTGCTTGCGGGGATGCGCGAGGGGTCGGGTCTGGACCGGTCGCTGTCGACCTTTTCAATCGCGACGACCGCGACGCCGGAATATGTGTCGGGCGTCATCTTTATCGCGGTCTTCGCGTCGTCAGCCTTTGGGCTCAAATGGTTCAAAGGATCGGCGACGCAAGCCATCGAGAACGCCACCTTCGAGAACTTTACCCTGCCGGTCCTGACCATCGCGCTATACGGGATGGGCTATATCGCGCGGATGACACGGGCCAGCATGACCGAGGTCATGACGGCGCAATACATCCGAACGGCGCGACTGAAGGGCGTGAGTTTCGGAAACATCGTCCTCAAGCACGCGCTGCGCAATGCGCTCATCGCACCCTTCACGGTGATCATGCTGCAGATCCCGTGGCTCTTGAACGGGGTGGTGATTGTCGAGACGCTCTTTAACTACAAGGGCTTTGGCTGGTTGCTGGTGCAAGCGGCAGGCAACAATGACATCGAACTGCTGCTGGCCGTGTCTGTCGTTTCTGTCGTCGTTGTGCTGATCACGCAGCTGATTTCCGACATCGGCTACGTGTTTCTCAACCCGCGCATTCGCATTTCCTAAGGAGGCTTACCCATGGACCCTTTGACATGGACCGGCCCTCTTGGGCAATTTCTGGACCCGGTGTTCTATGCGCTGGCTGTCATCTTTCTGATCGCGGTGGTGATCCAGATCGTGATGAGCATCGCCTCGGGCGGCACGCGTGTTGTCACAAACCCCGACGGCACGCTGAGCACGGCGGGCGGGGCCTATGACCTGTCGGCAAGCGCGACGCGGTGGTCGGGCCTGGCGCTGTTGCTGATCATTCTGGCTTACGTGGTTTTGGGCATCTTCGGCGGACCGGCGGCCACGGGCATTGTCGGCGGGATGAGCCAGCAACTGATCCCGGTCTGGATCGCGCTGATCGCCACCTTCGCGGTGTCGATCACCTTCAAACGCAAGCTGGGGCTTTACGGCAAACTCTTTGATTCCACAGTGGGCATGATCGGCTTCGCTCTGGTGATGTTTTGGGTCTATGCCGGGGCCATGGCGGGCCTGTTCGACTGGATCACCACCCACGAGAGCCTGAGCCAAGTGTCCGGCATGAAGAACAAGGTGCCCGGCACGCCAATGCGCGGCGCCGAAGAGGGCGAATATGCCTGGTATCTGCTGGGCGGCGACAACTTGGCGCGCGACGTGTTCAGTCGACTGTTCAAGGGCGCCTGGGTCGTGGTGCAGATCGCACCGCTGGCGACGCTCTTTGCCTTTATGGTCGGCATCACGCTTGGGTTGCCTGCGGGCTATTATGGAGGGCGCCTCGACACCTTCCTGTCTTTCCTGGCCAACCTGATCCTCGCCTTCCCCGTGATCCTGCTGTTCTACCTGCTGGTCACACCGGAAATCGTGGCGACGGGCATTCCGAACTACATGGCGACGGTGTTGTTCGTCTTTCCGCTGATCTTTGTCGGCGTGCTGTTGAATGCGCGCTACTACACCCAGCCAAGCTTTCGCACGCCGCTGCTGATCGTGGTGCTGGGAGTTATGGGCTGGATCTATCTGTCACTGATCTCCGACGGCGGATCGAAGGTGGCGGTGCTGCCGGAATTTCTTGATCTTTTTGACATTGATCCTGGCATTCTCGTGGTCTTCGTATCGGTGGTCTTCGTCAACGCGCCCACCGTGTTCCGGATCGTCCGCGGCCTCGCCCTCGACATCAAAACGCGGGACTATGTGGCGGCGGCGCAGACGCGCGGCGAAGGGCCCTGGTACATCATGCTGTGGGAGATCCTGCCCAACGCGCGTGGGCCGCTGATCGTCGATTTCTGCCTGCGCATCGGCTACACCACGATCCTTCTGGGCACTTTGGGCTTCTTCGGTCTGGGTCTTGAAAGCGAAAGCCCGGATTGGGGCACGACCATCAACGCGGGTCGGCGCTTGCTGTCTGTGTATCCGCACGCGGCCATTGCACCTGCGGTGTCACTTCTGACGCTGGTGCTGGGCCTGAACCTGTTGGCCGACGGGCTGCGGGAAGAAAGCCTCAAGGATTGATGGAAGCGGAGGGACCGGGGGCCAGCCCCCGGTCCCCCGTGGTATTTTTGGCCAGAAGAAGCCCAAAGGGCACGGGCTGACGGGGAGAGATAGAATGGCGAAACTGGACTATGACGGCCCGATCCTGGAGATCGACAAGCTGAGCATTTCCTTCTTCACGCGGCTGCGGGAGATCCCGGCTGTGATGGACTTTTCGGTCACCGTGCAACCGGGTGAGGCCGTGGGGCTTGTGGGCGAATCCGGCTGCGGCAAGTCCACTGTGGCCTTGGGCGTCATGCAGGATCTGGGCAAGAACGGACGGATCGTGGGTGGGTCCATCAAGTTCAAGGGTCGTGATCTGGGTGAGATGAGCATGGAGGAGTTGCGCGACATCCGCGGGTCCGAGATTGCCATGATCTATCAGGAGCCGATGGCGTCCCTGAACCCCGCCATGAAGATCGGCAAGCAGTTGATGGAAGTGCCGATGATCCATCAGGGCATGAGCGAAAAGGACGCCTACGACCGTGCCTTGCAGGTGGTTACGGACGTGAAGCTACCCGACCCCAAGCGCATCCTGAACAGCTTTCCCCATCAGCTTTCGGGCGGTCAGCAGCAGCGCATCGTGATCGCCATGGCGCTCATGTCCGAGCCGTCGCTTTTGATCCTCGATGAGCCGACCACGGCGCTTGACGTGACCGTCGAGGCGGCCGTGGTCGAACTGGTGAAGGATCTGGGCAAGAAATACGGCACCTCGATGCTGTTCATTAGCCACAACCTTGGCCTTGTGCTCGAAACCTGCGACCGAATTTGCGTGATGTACTCGGGTGAAGCGGTCGAGCGTGGCTCGATCAAGCAGGTGTTTGACGAGATGCGGCACCCTTACACTCAGGCGCTGTTCCGTTCGATCCCTCTGCCCGGCGCGGACAAGAATGCGCGGCCCCTGGTGGCGATCCCCGGCAACTTCCCCCTGCCCCACGAACGCCCGCCCGGCTGCAATTTCGGCCCGCGCTGCGACTATTTCGAGGAGGGCCTATGCAATGAGAACAAGCCGATCCCGATGTTCCCCGCCAATGACGATGGCAGCCACGAAACGCGCTGCCTGAAGTTCAAGGAGATCGACTGGAACGCCCCGCTGACCGTGGGCGAACAGAAGGAGAAGGGCGAAGTGGGTGACGTCGTCCTGAAGATGGACAAGCTCAAGAAGTATTACGAGGTGGCTGCCTCTGCCCTTTTCTCATCCGGCGAGAAGAAGGTCGTGAAGGCGAACGAGACGCTGAGCTTTGAGGCGCGGGAATCCGAAACGCTGGCCATCGTGGGTGAATCCGGGTGCGGGAAGTCAACTTTTGCCAAGGTGCTGATGGGGCTTGAAACCGCGACCGAAGGGTCGATCACCATCGGCAACAAGGCCATTCAGGATGTGCCGATTGAGGACCGCGATACGCAGACGGTGGCCGATGTGCAGATGGTGTTCCAGAACCCCTTTGACACGCTGAACCCGTCCATGACCGTGGGCCGCCAGATCATTCGCGCGCTTGAGATTTTCAAGGTCGGCAAGAATGAAGCCGAGCGGCAACAGCGGATGCTGGAACTTCTGGATCTGGTGAAACTGCCCCGCGCCTTTGCAGAACGGATGCCGCGGCAACTGTCGGGCGGTCAGAAACAGCGCGTGGGAATTGCCCGAGCCTTTGCCGGGGATGCGCGGATCGTGGTGGCGGACGAACCGGTCTCCGCCCTCGACGTGTCGGTACAGGCGGCCGTAACCGACCTGCTGATGGAGATCCAGCGTGAGCAGAAGACGACACTCCTGTTCATCAGCCACGACCTGTCCATCGTCCGCTATCTCAGCGACCGTGTAATGGTGATGTATCTGGGCCACGTGGTGGAGCTTGGGTCGACCGAACAGGTCTTTGCCCCGCCTTACCACCCGTATACGGAAGCCCTGTTGTCTGCGGTGCCTATCGCGGACACATCAGTCGAAAAACAGCATATCGTGCTTGAGGGCGACATTCCGTCAGCTATGAACCCACCATCCGGCTGCCCGTTCCAGACGCGGTGCCGTTGGAAGTCGGATGTGCCCGGCGGTCTTTGCGAGAAAGAGGTTCCGCCCGTGCGCCATCTAGCCGAGGGACATCAGGTGAAGTGCCACCTCGCCGACGACATCCTTGAGCGTATGGAACCGGTAATCAAAGTTGCAGCGGAATGATCAGAGCGCATCTGCAGCGGCAACGTAATTCTCCATAAACTGCCAGAATGCAGGGATCGCTGTGGTGTCCGCCCAGTAGCGCAGATCGGTTGCGTTGGTGGCCAAGGTGCCGATGCAATACGCGCTCCAGAACTGCCAAGCCCTTTTGGCCGTGCGCGACAGGATGAGTGTCCAGAGGAAGCCAAGCGGTCCGATCAGAACTGCGGCCATGTAGGCGGCCATCACGTTGTCGGCCGCGACCAGCTCGTAGAGGGTCAGGTGGTCGAGCGCGATCAGAAACAAAAAGCCAATATTCGCCGCAAAGAGCGTTCCGGCGATGGCCCCTGCGATACCGCCTGCCGCCAGCATGTCGAGATGGAGGCGCCGTGCCGAGGGGCTATGGTGGATCATCCGGGGCTTGGCCACAACGACATCCGCCGCGTTCAGGGTGCGCCCCTTGTTGATCCGTGCCAACCGTTCGTCGAAAGTGGATTGTCCCGGCTTCATGCCCGCCCCCGTTTTGCTTCTCGTCTAACGGGTTAGGCAAGCGACATGGCAGGTTTATGGCGAAACTGGCGCCAAGGCGCGGCAGCGATCGGTCAGCTGCCCCAGATCACCTTGACGTAATTGCGTGTCTCGCGGAATGGCGGCACGCCGTTGTACTTCTTCACCGCGCCCGGACCGGCGTTGTAGGCGGCAAGCGCCAGACGCCAGCTGCCGAATGTGCGGTACTGTTCCTTGAGATAGCGCGCACCGCCATCGAGGTTCTGTGCAGGGTCCTCGCGGTCAACGCCGAGGCTGCGGGCTGTGGCGGGCATCAGCTGCGCCAAACCGTAGGCGCCCTTGTGCGACACGGCCTTGGAATTCCAGCCGCTTTCCTGTTGTACAAGGCGCAGAAACAGATCTTCAGGCACGCCGTGGCGGCGGGCCGCATCGCGAGCCATGTTCAGGTACGGGCCCCGATACTTGCCGTTGAACTTGCGCGTCTCGGTGTCCCATTTGGTCGGCGTGACGACCTTGCGCGGCTGCAAGCGAACCGAGTTGGAGTATTGTTTGGCCGCGCGCGTGTCGAGGACCTTGGTCTGAGACTTGAACAGGCTATTCCGGCTTTTCGACGACACGCTTTGTGCCATGCCCGCATCTGCAACGAAGGCGGCGACTATCGCCCCAGCCCAGAGTGCCCGCATCATGACCGTCCCCCAGTTCGTACACTGCCACCGTTTCTTTGCGCGCAATATACGGGTTTTTCACACCTTTGCCACCTCTGAGATTTAAGTCTGCGTTAACCATGTGTAGTCTAGCCAGAACGCAAGGCCGAGGCGTGGAATCAGCCCGGCACGGGACAAAGGGAAAAGACATGGCAGGCTCAGTCAACAAGGTCATTTTGATCGGCAATCTGGGGCGCGACCCCGAGGTTCGGACATTCCAGAACGGTGGCAAGGTGTGCAACCTGCGCATCGCCACATCCGAGACATGGAAGGATCGCAACACGGGCGAGCGAAAGGAACGGACCGAATGGCATTCGGTTGCGATTTTCTCGGAACCGCTGGCGCGTGTGGCCGAACAGTATCTGCGCAAAGGATCCAAGGTGTACCTCGAAGGTCAGCTTGAAACCCGCAAGTGGCAGGATCAATCGGGACAGGACCGCTATTCGACCGAAGTGGTGCTGCGCCCCTATACCTCGACCCTGACCATGCTGGATGGCCGCGGCGAAGGCGGCGGCGGTGGCGGCTCCTTTGGTGGCGGTGGTGGTGGCCAGATGGGCTATGACGATCAAGGCGGTGGCTATGGCGGCGGAAGCAGCCAGCCCAGCCCGGCCCCCAGCCGCGACCTGGACGACGAAATTCCATTCTGAACCACAAACAATCTGATTGCAAAAGGCCCGCCCATTCCGGAGGGCCTTTTTCTTGGATCAGTAAAGCGTATCGCGATAGAGCTTATCGACCGCGTCCTGCCCTGTCCGCTCCTGCGGTATCGCGGTGTGATCGCGTAACATATCCAATAGAGTGGCAACCGGCCGCTGCGACGGCCAACCGTCGGGCTTCCACAGACCGCCTCGCATCGGCGCCTTGCCGCAATGGGTGTAGATTTCCTCAGCCGTGATCCGCAGCACGGTCTTTGGGCTGCGGCCATTCACCTGAAACTGTTCACGCAGCGCGGGGTCTTCGCTGATCTCGGCCGTGCCGTTCACGCGCAGGGTTTCGTCCACTGTCGGGATCAGGAACAGCAGCGCCACTTTCGGGTGGGCGAGAATGTTCATCAGGCTGTCGATCCGATTGTTGCCCGGCCGATCCGGCAGCAACAGCGTGGTGTCGGATTCCACGGTCACGAACCCCGCCGGATCACCTTTGGGCGAGATATCGAGCGCGTCGCCATCCGAAGTGGCAAGGATCAGAAATGAGGAGTGTTCGATGAATTGCCGACAATGTGTATCGAACGCATGGATGACCTTGGCCGCCGCTCTTTCATGAACGTCACCATAGATTTCACGCAGTCTTTCCGGCGTCATCCGCTGGTCCCTCCTGTCATCTGTTATCGAGCCCTAAGAGCGTCTTCGAGCACCGCAATCACGGTGTCTGGCGGCACATCCGAGGTCACAAACGCCTCGCCAATCCCCCGTGCGAGGATGAAATTGAGCGTTCCGGCGACGACCTTCTTGTCTTGCCCCATCAGATCCAATAGCCCGCGCGCATCCGGGAGTTCACCGGGAACATCAGAGAGGTCTGTCTTGAGCCCCATCGCCTTGAGATGTGCCCGCACCCGGCTCGGGTCTTCCTGACTGCACAGGCCCAGCCGGGCGGAGAGTTCGAAGGCGAGGCCGCAGCCAATAGCGACGCCTTCGCCGTGCAGCAGCCGCTGGGAATAGCCGGTCGCCGCTTCGAGCGCGTGGCAGAATGTGTGGCCCAGGTTCAGAAGCGCGCGATCTCCCTGCTCTGTTTCGTCACGGGTCACGATGTCGGCCTTCATCTCGACCGACCGTTTGACGGCTGAAACGCGCATGCCAACGTCGCCCGCAGCCATTGCGGGGGCGTTATCTTCAAGCCAGGAAAAGAACGCGGCGTCGCCAAGCAAGCCGTATTTCATCACTTCGCCGTAGCCAGCCAGAAAATCGCGCGGGGCGAGCGAGGCCAGCATGTCCGTATCTGCCAGAACAAGACTCGGTTGGTGAAAGGCGCCCGCCAGGTTCTTGCCCTGCGCGGTGTTGATCCCGGTCTTGCCGCCGACCGAACTATCAACCTGCGCAAGAAGTGACGTGGGCAGCTGAACAAACCGCACACCACGGCGCAGGATGGCGCAGGCAAAGCCGACCAGATCACCAATGACGCCGCCGCCCAAGGCCACCACCACGTCACGGCGCTCGATCTTCTGGTCCAGCAGCCATTCCGTCACTTGCGACAGATATGTCCAGCTTTTGGTGCTCTCGCCCGGTGGCAGTTCCAGCGCGACACAGTCGATGCCAGCAGCCGACAGTCCCCGTTCAAGGGCCGCAAGATGCAAAGCGGCCACACGGCTCTCCGTCACGACAGCGACGCGGGGGCGGGGCAGCATGGGCGCGATGAACGTGCCCGCCTCGGCCATCAGGCCCGGCCCGATCACAACGTCATAGGCCCGCGTGCCCAGGGGCACATGCACGGTTTCACGCATTCATCATCTCCAACACGTCCGGGCGTTCCGTCAAAAGGGTGCCGACGACCCTGTCAACCATCTGTTCGATGCTCTTCTCCGCCTCAGACCGCACGGTAACGTCGGCCAGCGCATAAAGCGGCACGCGCGCGGCATAGATCTCCGCCAGAGTGGCCCGAGGATCAGAGGTGCGCAGCAAGGGGCGCGTGTCCTTGTGGCGCACCCGCTGCCACAGCAGATCAAGATCCGCGTTCAGCCACACCGACACCCCGCGCGCGGTGATGTTGGCCCGGTTTTCCTGGGCCAGAAAGGCACCGCCGCCCGTCGACAGGATGCCACGTTCCTCGTCCAGAAGCCGCGAGATGACCTGCGTTTCCTTACGGCGAAAGAACGGCTCGCCATCGCGTTCGAAGATTTCGGGAACAGTCATGTTCGCCGCCGTCTCAATCTCTGCGTCGCTGTCCAGAAACGGCACATTAAGGCGCAAGGCCAGTGCACGCCCGACAGCGGTCTTGCCCGCACCCATCATGCCGACCATCACGACGGTTTTCTTCAGTCGGTAGGTCGCCCCGACCACACTGTCCTGCTGAATTTCGCTCATATCGCTGTCAATGACGTGATTTTGCAAAAAAGGCCATATATGCTTTGGGCAAAACTAAGAAACACAACCAAGACTTCTGGGGCAGGCAAACACATGATCCGTCTATTCAAGCTGTTGATCTTTCTCGCGATCATCGGATTTGTCGGGCTTGTGGGCTATGCCTATGTCGGAGAGTATTTCGGCGCCAACTTTTCGCCGCCCCAGGATGAAGTGCGCACGCCTGTGACATTGGATGCGGAATAGTCTTGCCCCTCTGATTGCCGCGCTGGTCTGCGCGGGCACGACACTTGGCGCGCAGGGCGAGGCCACGGCACCACTTAGCGTGATCGACTGGCTGGACACCCAAGGCGCTATCGACGCGGCCCTGCCAGCCCCGCCCGAACCAGACATCGCAGCCAGTGGCGCAGTGCCCCAGGTCACTGTGCAGCCCCTGCAAACGGACGCCGCCCAACGGGTTGGGCTGGCCCCGTCGAACGTGACGGGCCTGCCCGATACGCTGTGGCAATCGACCGATGCGGCCACCCTGACGCGGGCCGTCGGCGCGCTGCCCGACGCGCCCCTGCCCGCGCTTCAAAACCTGATCCTGACCCTGCTTTTGGCGGAGGCGAACCCGCCGCAGGGGGATGCGTCGCGCTTTGACCTCGCCCGCGTGGATGCGCTGACAAAAATCGGCGCGCTCGACCCGGCGCTGGCGCTTCTGGAACAAACTGCCATCGACAAGCGCGCCGGACATCTTGAGCGCTATATGGACCTGTCGCTGGTGTCCGGTGATCCCAGCACAGCCTGTAGGTTAATCCTCGCCACTCCCAAGCTGTCTCCGGGCAAGGGGGACGAGGTGTTTTGCAATGCGCGTGCAGGAAACTGGGAGGATGCCGCCCTTGTCCTCGGCACAGCGCGGGTTCTGGACCTCGTACCCGAAGATCAGGCCGCCGCACTTGAGCGGTTCCTAGACCCAGAACTCTTTGAGGGCGAGCCGCCCCTGCCTGTCCCCGCGACCCCGGATCCCCTGACCTTCCGCCTGTTCGAAGCGATCGGCACGCCGATCCCGACACGCACCTGGCCGCTTGTCTATGCCAATGCAGACCTGTCGGCCAATGCAGGTTGGAAGGCGCAACTTGAAGCCGCCGAGCGGCTGGCGCAACGCGGTGCGCTTGGCGACAATCGCCTCCTCGGGTTGTACACACAGCGCCAACCTGCGGCATCGGGCGGCGTCTGGGACCGGGTGGCTGCGGTCCAGCGCTTTGAAACGGCATTGCGCACGGGCAGCCCTGCGGCTGTATCCAAAACCTTGCCCGCCGCCTGGCGCGCGATGGGTGAGATCGGCTTGCAGACGGTCTTTGCCAGCATGTTTGCCGAGGATCTGACCAAACTCGTTCTGAGCGGGCCGACCGCCGATCTGGCATTTGATGTGGTGCTGCTGTCACCCGCCTATGAAACGGCGCTAACGCAATTCCCGGCGCGCGCAATGGATCGCCCGGTCCCCATTGCCATCGCGACGGGTGAGGTGCCAACCAACCTGACCGCCGACGGGGTTCAGGGCGCTGTTCTCGCCGCGTTTCGCGACGCACCGCCTGACGCAGGGATTGTAGCCGCGGCACAGGCCGGTGAACTTGGCCTGGCGCTGGCAAACGCAATCACATTAACCCACGGCGGTGCGGGCGGCGACGTCGCGCGGCTGACGACCGGGCTTGCCACCTTGCGCGCGCTTGGGCTGGAGGATGTTGCCAGACGCACCGCCCTGCAGGTCCTTTTGCTGCGAGGCGCGGGATGAGCCACCGTTGGATCTCGACTTTCCTCGACGCCCAAGCGGCCGAACTTGGGGCCGCGCGCAATACGCTCTTGGCCTATGGCCGCGACCTCAAGGACGCGGATGCGTGGCTGGCCGGGCAGGACGCGGACTTTGAAACTGCAGATACGACCCAAATCAAAGCCTACCTGATCCATTGCGATGCACAGGGGCTGGCCAAATCCACCCGCGCGCGGCGCCTGTCCGCCATCAAGCAGCTTTACCGTTTTGCGTTCGAGGAAGGTTGGCGCGCCGATAACCCTGCCATCCAGATCGCCAGCCCGGGCCAGGACAAACGCCTGCCCAAAACGCTGGACGAGGAGGAGGTTGACCGCTTGCTGCTGTCCGCACGCACCTTCGGGCGCGGCGATCACGACCGGCTGCGTGACACCTGCCTGATGGAATTGCTATATGCCACCGGCATGCGCGTCAGCGAGCTGGTCAGCCTGCCTGCATCTTCCGCCCGCGGGGATCCGCAAATGCTGCTGATCCTCGGCAAGGGCGGCAAGGAGCGTATGGTCCCGCTTTCTCCGTCGGCGCGTGCAGCGCTTGCCGCCTGGCTCAAATGCCGCGATGCACGGCGCGAGATGGTCGAAGCGGAAGGCGCCCCGCCTTCACGCTTTCTGTTCCCGTCGCGCGGCGCCTCCGGCTTTCTAACCCGGCACTGGTTCTATGCACGCATCAAGTCGCTCGCCGTCCATGGCGGTGTCGATCCGGGCAAGGTGACACCCCACACTCTGCGCCACGCATTTGCCACGCATCTGTTGGCGGGCGGCGCTGACCTGCGGGCGATCCAGACGATGCTGGGTCACGCAGATGTCGCCACGACCGAGATTTATACGCATGTGGTAGACGAACGACTGACACAGCTGGTGCTGGATCATCACCCGTTGGCGAAGGACAAGCGCAAATCGGGCGGCAGAACATCCTCGGACGGCCAATAGCCCGTGCGCAAGGCGATGTCATAGCCTTGGGTCAACCTGGCGTTTTCCATGTCGGACACGGCTGCATCCACGTCATAATCGAGGCGGTGTAGGACGGGCTGACCGTTGTCCAGAACCATGAAGGCAGTCTGTTTCAATCCGTCGTGCGGCGGCATTCCGACCACGCCTGCATTGATCCACCGACCCGCTCCGACATCGCGCTGAAACGGGAGCCCTGAATGGCCCGCAACAACATGATCCACGGGGCCGACCTGCGCCTCGGCCGCCGCCCACTCGGCCTGGAACACCGACATCGGAGAGGATGACCACACAAATCGCGCGACGTTCGACACGCCGCCATGGATCACAGCGTAGCGTGCGCCAGCATGCGTAAACAATATGATTTCCGGCAAGCTGGCCATCCAGGCCAGCGCATCGGCATCGATCCGCGATTGGGCAAAGCTGTACCATCCGGCAGACAACAGATCGCAGGTGCTGCCATCCTCAAACCCACAGCCGCAGTCGTCGGCTTCAGCTGCCAACTGCGCCTCGCAGTTACCCGCCACAACAGCGCACTCCGCCGCGCGAATGGCCGCAACAGTTTCCGCGGGGCGCGCGCAGTAAGCGACGACATCACCGGTGCAGACCGGTTTTGCCGCGAAACGGCTGGCCTGTTCCAGAACCGCCCTTGTCGCCTGAAGATTGGAATAGGGCCCGCCGAACAAAAGAACAGGTCCGTCCAGCATACCCAGATCGTGCACCCGCATCCCGCTGCATCCCTTGATTGCATCGCTTTGCACCTCCATAACCCATGCACCACCAAAGGATAAATCACGAATGGACGACCCCACATCGACGCTGGACGCAGCCTTCTGGATCACCAGCGCGGTTATCCTTGGCCTGCTTGTCATGTCCGGCTTCTTTTCCGGCTCGGAAACGGCTCTGACTGCGGCCTCACGCGGGAAGCTGCGGGCACAGGCTGACAAGGGGTCACGCGGGGCCGAGCGTGCGCTGGACATCACCGAAGACAACGAACGGCTGATCGGCTCTGTCCTTCTGGGCAACAACCTTGTGAATATCCTCGCCACATCGCTGGCCACGGCCCTGTTTACGCGAGCCTTTGGCGAATCCGGTGTGGCGCTGGCCACGCTGGTGATGACCATCCTCGTCCTCGTCTTTGCCGAGGTGCTGCCGAAAACATACGCCATCACCAACGCGGAAAAGGCCGCCTCGCTCGTGTCGCGGCCAATTTCAGTGGTCGTGCTGGTGTTCTCGCCCATCGTGGCAGCGGTGCGCCTGTTGGTCCGGGGCGTGTTGCGCGTGTTCGGCGTCAGGATTGACCCCGACAGCCATATCATGGCGGTCAGGGAAGAGATCGCAGGCGCGCTGCAACTTGGCCACTCCGAAGGAGTCGTTGAAAAAGAAGACCGCGACCGCATTCTGGGAGCCTTGGATCTGGGTGACCGCACCGTCGAAGAGATCATGCTCCACCGCTCGGGCATTGAGATGATCAATGCCGACGACGACCCGCAGGCCATACTGGAACAATGCCTGCAGTCGAACCACACCCGCCTGCCCGTCTACCGCGGCGAACAGGAAAACATCATCGGCGTGATCCACGCCAAGGACCTGCTGCGCGCGATGTACCAGGTGATCGGCGGACCGGATGGCGAAGCCGCGGCGCTCAAGAATTTCGACATCCGCCAAGTGGCCATGCCGCCCTATTTCGTACCCGAGACAACGACGCTCGATGATCAGATGCGCCAGTTTCTGCGGATGCGCACGCATTTTGCCCTGGTCGTAGACGAGTATGGCTCACTGCAGGGCCTCATCACGCTCGAAGACATCCTAGAAGAAATCGTGGGCGAGATCACGGACGAGTTTGACCCCGACGGCGATGACGTCGTGCAGCGCGGCGAGGATGGGCACTATTACATCGACGGCGCCATGACGATCCGCGACCTCAATCGGGCAACGGAGTGGAACCTGCCGGATGACGAGGCGAACACGGTCGCGGGGCTTGTGATCCACGAGGCGCAGATGATCCCGACGGTGGGCCAGGTGTTCAGCTTTCATGGGTTTCGGTTCGAGGTGACCGAGCGCGAAGGCAACAGGATCACTGCGCTACGCATCCGCGGCCTGGACTGACGACGGGCTTCACGCCACTTTCTGGTCATCCGCGTGCGCATCAAGCCAGGCGCGCACATCGTCCATCCGTCCGCGCGCGACCGGCACTTTGCCCCCGTCATGCAACGTCAGCTTGGACCCGGATAGCGATTGCGCTGTGTCCCGCGCAACCCAGTGCGAGCGGTGCGTCTGGATGCCATCTTCCGGCCTGACCTGTTCGAGAAACGTGGCCAAACGCTCGCGCAGAACTTCAACGCCGTCGGCCGTGTGGATTTCAAGATAGTGTTCAGCAGCCTTGACCCGCACAACCCGATCAAGCGACATCGTACGGCCTGAAAGTGTCACCTCCCGCGCGTCAGTTGCCGCCGCCTTGCGCGCACGCTGCGCTGGCAGCAACCACATCAGGGCCGCCGTTTCGAACACATGTGCAACCAACACATTGCGGACGTTCATTTGCCAGGTCATGCTCGAAAACGGCGGATTGCCTGGTTCAAACAGGACGGTAAGCCCGCCCGACGTCACATATGTGGCCACCAGAACCAGCGGCGTCGACAAAACGATCAATGGGATCGGACGGCCAAACACTGCGTACCACCCGCGATAAGTGAACGGTGTATAAACCAGTGACAGCAGCAAATACACAAACAGAGCGACGAACCAGAACCCCAATCGCAGTCCAAAACTGTCGAATTGCGGCAATGTCACCGGGTGCCCCGTCGCCATGATCAAAAAGCCAACCATGACGAGAACCCACAATTGCCAAGACAAATACAGCTCGTACACTTCACGTATCGTGAAATGCGCAGAGCTGCCATTCGAGACATAAACCTGCACTTCGTGATCAAACAGCGACCGATCCATAACTCCCGTCTAACATGTGACGCTAAATAGAGTAAACGCATTCCCAGGCCTAACCGGGGCGCGGACAGGCTTCACATTCGGTGAGAGTTAAAGGCCTGTATCGGTTGGTATGTGTGCTTGTTCGTGCCCCCGCCAACTTCAAAAAATCGGGTCAGGATCGCAGTCTCTCTCCGGTCGGATCAAACGGCGCAGAGCCAAGAATGGTTGCCTTATGAGGGCGGCCAAGAATGCTCACGTCCACCACGTCGCCTGCGACCGCGTCGCGCACAAACCCAAGCGCGAGGCTCATTCCGACGCTGTAACCATACGTCCCCGACGTGACGCGACCGATGCCCGCACCGTCGCGGAAAATCGGCTCACCTCCGGTTGCATCCGCCTGTGACGCATCCGTGTCAGCCGTGTCTACGTGCAGCATGACCAATGATTCGCGCGGTGCGTGTGACATCACATCGACTGCAGCCTGCTTGTTGAGAAAATCCTTATCTTGCCTGATCAAGCGATCCAGGCCCACCTCTTGTGGCCAGTATTCCGGGCTGTATTCCCGGCTCCACGAGCCATATCCCTTTTCCACCCGCAAACTCATCAAGGCGCGGCTGCCAACCGGTCCGATGCCGAATGCCCGTCCGGCCTCAACAAGTGCCGCATAAAGTTGTTGCTGATTTTCGGTCTTGCAATGCAGTTCCCACCCCAGATCCCCGGTAAAGGACACGCGCAACGCCACGACCTCGACTCCGGCAAGGGTGATCCGCTGCGATCGCATGAACGGAAAATCTGCCTTCTCGAGAGACGCGTTGGTCAACCGCTGCAACAGCGCTCGGCTGTCGGGACCCGCCACGTTAAAGCCGCAGACCGCCTCTGTCTGGCTGACAAAACTGGTGCCCTCGGGCAACGGAACCTCGTTGAAAAACCGCTGGTGATAGCGTTCCGCCATCCCCGATCCGATGATCCAGAATTCATCCTCGCCCAGTCGGGTCACGGTGAAATCCCCCGCAATCCCGCCCCGCTTGCCAATGAGAGGCGTCAGGCAAGATCGCCCGACGGCGACCGGCATCCGGTTGGCAAAGACGGCGTTCAACCAATTCTCCGCGCCCGGTCCGTGACACACGTACTTTGCGAAATTCGAGATGTCGATGATACCGCCACGGTCACGCAACATGCGCGCCTCAGCCCCCACCAGGTCGAACCATGGTTGGCGGGTAAAGCCCGCTGTGTCCTCGACATCGCCAAAATACAGCGGATGCTCCCATCCGTAGTTCAGTCCCATCTTGGCGCCAAGACGCACCTGCATGTCATGCGCCGGACGGATGCGTACGGGACGTCCTGCGGCCCGTTCCTCGCCCGGAAAATGGATCTTGAAGCGGTGCGCATACTGATCGCCCACCCGCGCCTTGGTAAAGGCTTTGCCAGCCCAAGGTCCGAACCGCGCCATGTCCCACGCGAACATATCGTACTGCGTCTCACCCTCGACCATCCACTGCGCAGCGAGCAGCCCCATCCCGCCGGATTGGGAAAATCCGGGGATAATGCCGTTACAGCAAAAGTAACCCTTTAGTTCCGGCACTGGACCAAAGAGCACGTTGGAATCAGGTGACCAGATCATCGGCCCGTTGATCACCCGCTTGATCCCCGCCGTGCCGACCACTGGAACGCGGTCGATGGCACGCATCATGTTCTCTTCGATCCGTTCGAGGTCATCAGCGAAAAGCTCGTGGCCAAAGCCCTGCGGCGTGCCCCCCTCGGCCCAGAAGCGGACATCCTTTTCATAGGCCCCAACAAGCAGCCCCTGCCCCTCTTGCCGCAGGTAGTATTCGCCGTCCCGATCCGCGACAGACGGCAAGCGGCGATCCATCGCTGCGACCTCTACAATGGTTTCGGTCACAAAATACTGATGCTCGGTTGGCTGCAACGGCAGCTCGATCCCGGCGAGCGCCGCCACTTCGCGGCCCCACAGGCCCGCAGCATTGACCACCCAGGGGGTTGCAATATCGCCTTTCTCGGTTCGCACAATCCATGTGCCGTCAGGCTGTTGCTCCGTCCCAATGACAGGGCAAAACCGCACAATCTCCGCCCCGTTTTGCTTTGCGCCAGCGGCATAGGCACCCGTCACACCAGACGGGTCCACGTTGCCGCCCTCGGGTTCCCACATGATGCAGCGGATGCCGTCGTAGTCGACCAGCGGATGCAATCTTTCGGCCTCGGCCCGGTTCACCTCGTGAAAGTTCATGCCGTAAAGCTTGGCTTTCGCCGCCTGCAAGCGTAGCTGATGGTCCCGTGCCTCCGTCTGCGCGAGATAGAGCGAACCGGGTTGAAATACACCGCATCCCTGCCCGGTCTCCTGCTCCAACTCCTTATACAGTCCCATCGTGTAGTGCTGGATCCGGCTGATGTTGGTGCTGTCATGCAGACCGTGGATATTAGCCGCCGCGTGCCAGGTGGAGCCGGAGGTCAACTCATCCCGCTCCAGCAGAATGACGTCCGTCCAACCTAGTTTCGTCAGATGATACAGGATGGAACAGCCGATAACGCCGCCGCCGATCACGACGGCCTGTGCGTGGGTGCGCATGGATATGCCTTTGCTGTGTTTCGCTGCCGTGTACCCTGCGCGCGCCCGTCGGTGCCCGATTGCCCAGCGGCGACATTGCACGTCGCTTGAGGACCAAGCAGGGCCGAATTCAGTCGTGCAGTCGCTTGGCCGCTTTGGACACCAGCCGGTCCCGATCTGGCGCCCAGGTGATCGCCTCTTTCGCCCGGTCCAGGAACTCGGCGCCCAACTCGGTCGCAGCCGCGCTCAGACCGCGGTCAGGGTGTTGCATCAACCCGGCCATCACCCGTTGCAGCCGCTGCTGCACCTCAACCTCGCCTGCACCGTCGCGGGCAATTCCGGCAAAGGCATCAATAATCAGATCCTGTGATGCCAGCGGACGCACGTGCAACCGGTCGTGGTCGGGAGGCCGGTCGCTCGTTGTTTCATCCTTGTAAAGCGACAGGATGCGCGCGGATCGGTTCAGCACGTCAATCGCGGTGCCCGGATCATTCACGCCGGGCGACAAGGCTTTCGACCCAATCTCCGACATCACCAACAGGCCAAAACGCGGATCCTGGTCGTATGTGCGCACATCGCCGATAACGGCGAGGCGCTCGACCTCCTCGACCAGAGCGTCGCGATCCTCCGGCGCCCCGACCACGTAAACCATCGGTTCGTTGACAAAGACGAAGCTGCCGATGCTGCACGGGAAATACAGGGTCACATCATGCTCGCAAGCGACCTGTTGCAACGCGTCCGGGTAGAGATATTGCAAGTAACCACTGTCACCCGCGGGTACGGGCCAGGCGCTCTGTGGCAAATCGCTGGTCCACGGACAGGCCCCAAGACACGGGGTGTCCAGCCGCTCCTGAAACTGCTGGCGTGTGATCTCTTCGACCTGCCGGGTCGTGTCGATGAGCGAGCCTAGCGTCTGCAGGTGCAGCGTCCAACGGATCAAGGACCACACGACAAAGGCCAGCACCAGAACCGTCAACCAGAACAAGACGAGCGCACGATCATCGACGTAAATGCCAACCTCGCGCAGCACGATGGCCACAAGCGCGTAGACGTATGCTCCGATGAACGCCGCAAGCGTGTTCTGTGTCACGCTGTCCTGCATGATCAGCTGATGCACCCGCGGCGTCCACTGGGTCGAGGACGACTGATACACGCTGACCATCACCGTCAGCGAAAAGGTCGTGACCGCCAGCATCGCATTGGCAATCACGTTCAAGAGCCGGTCCGCCGCTGATCCGGGCAACGTGGTCGCCATGTCCTCCGGCACAAGCGGCTCGACCAACTGGCTCAGCCCCAGCGCAAAGAAGGCAAAAAGGCCCATCGCAGCGACGCGCACCCACAGCTTGCGGCCGTAGTGGCGAACCAAGGACAGGGCCGTCGCCGGCAAATGCTTGATAAACTCCATGCCCGGCAAACTCCGTGAAGCGCCACGCCGTTCCCAATACCGACAGAACATGTCGCAGATAACCACCCGCGCGGCTTCATCTTGCCAAATAAACTCTCTCCGAAG
Source organism: Tateyamaria sp. syn59 (assembly GCF_007995245.1). Lineage (GTDB taxonomy): Bacteria > Pseudomonadota > Alphaproteobacteria > Rhodobacterales > Rhodobacteraceae > Tateyamaria. The sequence goes on along the minus strand of NZ_VCBA01000001.1, from coordinate 435,328 downwards.
GGTCGGCTTGCCACCCCAAAGCCAAGGATCGAAACCATGCAAACCACCACCCGTGTCGCCGTCATCGGCGGCGGCGTCGTCGGCGCCTCTGTCCTCTACCATCTGACAAAACTCGGCTGGTCCGACGTGATGCTGCTGGAACGTTCGGAATTGACGTCGGGATCGACATGGCACGCCGCCGGTGGCTTCCACACGCTCAACGGCGACACCAATATGGCCGCGCTGCAGGGCTACACGATCAAGCTCTACAAGGAGCTGGAAGAGATCACCGGCATGTCCTGCGGCCTGCACCACGTGGGTGGCGTGACGCTGGCCGACAATCAGGACCGCTTCGACATGTTGCTCGCCGAACGGGCCAAGCACCGCTTCATGGGGCTGGAAACAGAAATAGTCACCCCCGACGAAATCGCGAAAATTGCCCCCATCACCAACACCGACGGCATCCTCGGCGCGCTTTACGACCCGCTCGACGGCCATCTCGATCCGTCAGGCACCACCCACGCCTATGCCAAGGCCGCACGCATGGGCGGCGCCACGATCCAAACCCACAACATGGTGCAGGAAACAAACCAACGCACCGACGGCACATGGGACGTGGTCACGGACAAGGGCACGATCCACGCCGAACATGTGGTCAATGCGGGTGGCCTCTGGGCACGCGAGGTCGGCGCAATGGCAGGCGTTTACCTGCCGCTCCACCCGATGGAGCACCAGTATATCGTCACCGATGACATCTCTGACATCTACAATCGCAATGCCGAACACCCGCACGTCATGGACCCGGCCGGTGAAAGCTATCTGCGGCAAGAGGGCCGCGGCCTCTGCATTGGCTTCTATGAACAGCCCTGCCGCCCCTGGGCCGTCGACGGCACGCCTTGGAGCTTCGGCCACGAACTCCTGCCCGACGATTTCGACAAGATCGAGGACTCCATCGCCTTCGCCTACAACCGCTTCCCGGTCCTCGAAACCGCAGGGATCAAATCCGTCATCCACGGCCCCTTCACCTTCGCACCCGACGGCAATCCACTGGTGGGCCCCGTCCCGGGCCTGCACAACTACTGGTCGGCCTGCGGCGTCATGGCAGGCTTCTCCCAAGGCGGTGGTGTCGGCCTCATGCTTGCCCAATGGATGACCGAAGGAGAATGCGAACGCGACGTGACCGCCATGGACGTCGCCCGCTTCGGCGACTGGATCAGCCCCGGCTACACCCGCCCCAAAGTCATCGAAAACTACCAAAAACGATTCTCCGTCGCCTACCCGAACGAGGAACTGCCCGCAGCCCGCCCCAACCGCACCACACCCATGTACGACATCTTCACCGACATGGGCGCCGTCTGGGGCCAGCAATACGGGCTGGAAGTGGCCAACTATTTCGCCCAAGAGGGCGAGCCCACCTTCGAAACCCCATCCTTCCGCCGCTCCGATGCCTTCGCCGCCACCGCGCGCGAAGTCAAAGCCGTCCGCGCAAGCGTCGGCATCAACGAAGTCCACAACTTCGGCAAATACCGCGTCAGCGGCCCGAACGCCCGCACCTGGCTCGACCGCATCATGGCGGGCCGCGTGCCGCAACCGGGGCGTATCTCGCTCACACCGATGCTCAGCGCCAAGGGGCGACTGATCGGCGACTTCACCATGTCCTGCCTCAGCGAAACCGACTTCCAACTTACCGCCAGCTACGGCGCGCAAGCCGTCCATATGCGCCACTTCCAAATACATGAAGAACCTAGTGTAACCATCGAAAATATCAGCGATAAACGCAACGGCTTCCAACTCGCAGGCCCACGCGCCCGCGACGTGCTGCAATCCTGCACACGCACAGACATCGCAGACATGAAGTTCCTCGACGTCCGCGAACTCACCGTCGGCATGACCGACTGCGTCGTCCAGCGCGTCAGCTACACCGGCGATCTGGGGTTTGAGATTTACTGCGATCCCATGGCCCAACGCCAGCTCTGGTGGACGCTGTGGGAGGCAGGGCAAGCCTACGGCATCACCCCCTTCGGCATGCGCGCGATGATGTCATTGCGGCTCGACAAGTTCTTCGGCTCCTGGCTGTCGGAGTTTTCCCCCGACTACACCGCTGCCGAAACCGGCCTCGACCGCTTCATCTCGTGGAAGAAGAACACCCAGTTCATCGGGCGCAGCGCCGCCGAAGCCGAACGCGCAAAGGGTACCGCCCGAAAGCTTTGCGCCTTCATTGTCGATGCGGATGGCGCAGATGTGCAGGGTTATGAACCAATCTGGCTGGATGGCGCTGTCGTGGGTTTCTGCACCTCGGGCGGCTACTCCCACCATGCAGAGGCGTCCGTTGCTCTTGGCTTTGTGCCCACCGACAGGGTCGCGGATGACCTGAAGGTGCAGATCGAAATCCTCGGCCAGATGCGCAGCGCGCGCCTTGCAACAAAACCACTATTCGACGCGGATGGCGCCAGAATGCGCGGCTGACGTCCCTCGACCTGACCCTTGCCAATGACGTCTGCGATCAAAAACTGGCTTTGCCGGAGCGTGCAGTCATGCGATCGCCAGTGTTGCAGGGCTTTGACCAGACACATACGCTTCGGCCATGATGCCGATCCTGATCCTAGCCGCCGGTGCGTCGTCGCGCATGCGCGGCGCTGACAAGCTGCTTGAGGACGTGGACGGCCAGCCCCTGCTCGCTCGACAGATCCGTGTGGCCGAGGCGGTCAGTTCCGACATTCGTGTCGCACTGCCCCCGCCGCCGCATCCGCGTTATGCCTGTCTTGAGGGCACACGCGCGCAGCCTGTGCCGGTTCCAGGGGCTGCAGAAGGGATGGGCGCAAGCATTCGTACGCTCTTTGCCACACTCGACACCCACAGCCATGCGATGCTGCTGCTTGGCGATCTGCCGGAGATCACCGCTGCCGATCTGCGCGCTGTCCTGGATGCGGTGCACACCCACCCCGACGCACTGATCTGGCGTGGCTCCACATGGGAGGGACGCGGCGGGCACCCGATCGTCTTTGCGCGGGCGCTCTTCCCAGCCTTGCAAAAGCTGACCGGTGATGATGGAGGGCGCGACGTGGTCGCCTCCGCTGGCGACCGGGTGCGACTTGTGCGGTTGCCGGATATGCGCGCGCGCCTCGACCTCGACACGCCGGAGGATTGGGCCGCCTGGCGGGCGGCCCGTCTGATCACTTGAGTCGATCCACCAGAATCTGGGCCTCGTGCCGTTTCAGTGACAAGCGCGCGGCGCCATAGCTGTCGAGACCGACAAGCGTATCAAGTTCGGGGAACAGTTCCAGAACCTCAACACGCTGATCCGCGCCGATGCCGCGCAACGAATGATCACCCGGTTGGAAGCTTTCCGACCACGCGCCATCGGCCAGCACAACCTCGTGCTGATCGAACATCAGGTGCAGATAGCTGACCGCGCCGGTTTGCACTTGGTCCACGCCGTCCAGACCAGTCAAATGCTTGGCCGCGATCAGAACCTCGCGTTCTTCAAACATCACCTCGGCCAGGTCGGAATTCACCAGCATCCGGTGCTGCGGCGACACGAGCATGTCGCGCTCTGGAAGCCCCTTGCCCAAAGCCCCCCGCCGGATCAAAATCGGCTGGAAGCTGTCATTGCCACGCATCTCTTCCGGGCCAAGATCACGACGGCCGACCCAGCGCAGGGGTTGCGCCCCGTTGTCCCGGGTAAAGACGCGGTCGCCCGCCTCCAGCTGTTCAACCGGCACTTCGCCTCTTGGCGTCGCAATGCGCGTGCCCGGGGTGAAGCAGATGATGATCTGCTCGATCTCGGAGTACGTGACACGGCGGGCCACGTTGCCGTTTTCATCCAGCAACTCGACCGTACCCGATTCCGAACCCGGGCCATCCGGCAGCACATTTGCGCGCACGCCCGTCAGGTCGAGAACGTCAATGTCCGATCCATCGGCGTCTTCGCCACCGACGATGTTATGGTTGCCCAGCCCGTCAAAGATAAACCTGTCCGAACCGGTGCCGCCTTCGGCCCTGTCGTTGTCGGGGCCAAGGGTGATCAGGTCTTCGCCCGCACCACCCAGCAGGGTATCGTCACCAGTGCCGCCGACCAGCGTGTCGTTACCTGCACCGCCAATCAGCTCGTCCTGGCCTTGACCGCCATCCAGCACATCATTGCCTTCGCCGCCGTCAATATCGTCATCGCCCTGGCCGCCGGACAGGCTGTCATTGCCGCCCTGGCCAAAAATCACGTCCTGGCCGGTGCCACCGTCAATCGTGTCATCGCCCGCTTCAATCGGTGTGACGACCGAGTCGTCAATTAGGTCACCGGAAAAGGAAAAGCCGGAGTTGGACGACCGCGCCTCAAGCGTGAATTCAATGAACGTCCGGTTCTCGAAAGAGGCCGAGAACCACGCCTCTTGATCGTCGGGGTCATTGTTGCCGCGCCCTTCGGCCGTCACCTGCCCCCCGCTTTCAATCACATTCAGGACGGAGTCGCTGGAGGTCGCAAAGGCGGTAAAGCTGCTTGCGTCGATTGTGACAGCTTCCTGGTCGCCAGGGCTATTCCGGTCAAGATCATTGACCGTCGCGGTGGAGTTCAATGCAACCGGTGTGCCGGAGGTTGCGTTCGGGCTGCTTGGAATAAAGAATTCAAGGCGGAAGCTTGCGGTGTCGCCACTACCATTGCCGTTCATGAGAATCTCGGCACCGGTTGGGCCGGACAGGTCCACGGTCAGGTTTGGATCGGATTTCGACACAAGCACCAGACGCGCGGACACCTGCGTGCCATCTTCCAATTGGGCCACATTGCGATACACCGCAGAGTCACCGGGATCGTTGTCACGGCTGTTTTGAGTGACCCGGTTCCCGCGCGCAATCACGAGGGGCGTGGCATCATTGCCCGGCGCCGTGCCCTCGCCCACATCACCAAACAGGGTATCGTCGCCGCCCCCGCCAAGGATGCTGTCATCGCCACCTTCGCCCGACACCAAGTCCTGGCCGTTGAAGCCGCGGATCGTGTCGTCGTCATTGGTCCCTTGCAGGGTGTCGTTGTTGGACGTTCCGTTGATGTTAGCCATGGCAGCTGCCTCTTGAAGACGTACGAGTTAACTGGGCAGTGACCTGCCCCCACAGATCTAACACCCGAGCCGTCGGTTTAATTCAAATGAGGCGAAAATTCAGGGGGAAAAAGGCAGAAATAGTAAACCTGACCGCCTTTGTGACGTAACGATGCCGCATTGCGGCACCATACGGTAGCGTCACGGAAACAATCTGCCCGAATCGAGGTCATTGAACACAAGAAACGGGCACAGCCCCCACTGCCCCGTTTCCTGCACCCCCGCGAAAGATCGCGGAGGAGCTGCATGATTCGATTGTTTTCCCAGGCGGCCCTTACTGGGTGAGCAGCTTTGCCTCGTGTTTTTTAAGGCTCCGACGGGCGGATGCGTAGCTGGCAATACCGTCCACTGTCTCCAGTTCGGGGAACAGTTCGAGGATCTCGGCCCGCTGCGTTTCGCCCATCGCGCCCAGTGTCATGTCGCCGGGCTGGAAACTCTCAGTCCATGCGCCGTCCGACAGGATCACTTCGTGCTGGTCGAACATCACGTGGATGTAAGTCGTGTGCGACACGTCCACAACGTCGATGCCATCCATGCCCGTCAGGTGCTTGGCCGCGACCAGAACCTCGCTCTCATCAAAGTACAGCGCTGCCTTCTTGTCGGCGACGAGCACCCGGTGTTGCGGCGACACCAGCATGTCACGTTCCGGCAAGCCCTTGCCCAGAGCGCCTTGCTGGATCAGAACCGGACGCAGGTGTGCCGCATCGGCCAGCTCTTCTCCGGACATCTCACGGTGACCGACCCAGCGGATTTCCTGGATGCCGTTGTCGCGGGTGATGATCCGATCACCGACTTTCAGGTCCTCGACCAGGCGTTCGCCGACAGGCGTCGCGATCAGCGTGCCGGGCGTAAAGCAGGGAATGATGTTTTCGATATTCTGATAGGTCAGCTGACCGGCAGGATCACCGTTCTGATCGAAATAGTTGACCACACCGCTTTCCGCGCCGGGGAAGTCTTCGACCACCTGAAGCGACCCATTGGGCGGCGCCGAGCCGCGCAGGTCCAGCGTGTCAAAGTCGCGGCCGGTTGTGACCTCTTCGTTGCCGTCGACAAATTCCCCGGCATCGACGTTGATGAACAGGTCTTCGTCGGCGCCACCGGACATGATGTCTGCGCCACCATTGCCGCCGTCAATCGTGTCCGCACCATCACCACCGTTAATCACGTCGTCGCCGGTGGATCCAAGGATCCGATCGTCGCCTGCGCCGCCTTTCAGCGTGTCATCACCGGTGCCGCCATCAATCAGGTCGTTGCCAGCACCGCCATCAATGGAGTCAGCGCCGTTTTCGCCCAGGATGGTGTCGTTGCCGTCACCACCGTTCAGCGTGTCCGCGTTGCGGCCCCCGTCGATAAAGTCATCACCGTCACCACCATCGATAGTGTCATTTCCCTTACCGCCCAGCAGGCTGTCATTGCCGATACCGCCGTCGATCAGGTCATCGTCGATGCCCCCGTCGATGGTGTCGTCGCCTTCTTCGCCATAAAGCGCGTCATCGTCGTCCGCGCCAAAGATCAGGTCGTTGCCGTCGCCACCGAACACCGTGTCCCTACCGTTGTCAGGACGTGGGTCTGCCGGGAAGAACGGGTTTGAGCCATCATCCTCGATATTCAGCCGATCAAGGCCCAGTTCGGGATCGTTCCCGGCATAGATCGTGTCGTCGCCAATGCCGCCCTTGATGAGGTCATTGCCCTCACCGCCGACAATGCGATCCGCGCCCTCGTCGCCTGAAATCTCGTCATCGTCGATGCCACCGTCGATCACGTCGTTGCCCGCGCCACCGATGATCGTGTCGGCATCGTCGCCGGTGCTGATCGTGTCGTTGCCCGCACCACCATCTACAAAGTCGAGGTCGTCGTCGGGATCTTCATCTGCAGGGAAGCCGAATGGGAAGCCCGGCACAGGCGTGCCGTCGTCGTTGGGGAACCCAAGGTCAGGCTTCAGATCGCCGTTGCCGGTGTCGATAAGGTCATCGCCGTCACCGCCGTCGACCACATCGTCGCCCTGCCCGGCAATGATCGTGTCGTTGCCGCCGCCCGCTTCGATGATGTCGTCATCTTCATCTGCGGGATCGTCGGAAAAGATGTTGTCCCCGCTGTCAACCTTGTCGCCTTCGGGATCGCCCTCATAGGTCTCGTCGATCAGCTCGCCTTCGTCCGTACCCTCAACGATGCCGTCCAACGGGTTCGGCTCGACCGTCACGACGACTTGCGCAGTGTCAAAGCCACCCTGATCATCCGTGATCGTGTAGTCGATCACCGCATCCCCTTCGAACCCATCGGTCGGGGTAAAGGTCAGCGTCCCGTCAGTGTTGATGCGGACGCTGCCATCGGCCGATGTCGCCTCGGTCACGCGCAGCGTGTCGCCATCCACATCCGTGTCGTTGGCAAGAAGGTTGACGGTCACTTCCGTGTTGAACGGCGTGGTGGCGGCATCATCCACGGCTTCGGGCGCGTCGTTGACCGGCGTGACCGTAACCGCCACTTCGCCCACATCCGTGCCACCATTCCCGTCTGAGATTGTGTACGTGATCGTCGCATCGCCGTTGAAGTTCTCAGCGGGCGTGAATACCACTTTGTTGTCCACGATCTCCACCGAGCCCTGCTCCGGCGGCACGACGGCTGAAATGACCGTCAGATCGTCGCCGTCGGCATCGGTGTCGTTGGCGACCACGTCGATGGTGACTTCGGTGTCTTCATCAGTCGTTGCCGTGTCATCCTCGGCCACCGGACCGTCATTGACGGCGCCAACAGACACGACGGCTTCGCCTGTATCCTCGCCTCCGTTTCCGTCGATGACGGTATAGGTGATCGTGGCGGGGCCGTTGAAATTCGGCGCAGGGGTGAAGGTCACTGTCCCATCGCCGTTGTCAACGACAGACCCTTCGGTCGGATCAACGCTTACGGTCCCAAGGCTGAGCGTGTCGCCATCGACATCCGTGTCGTTGCCCAGAAGATCAACAACAACCGCAACATCTTCGTCCGTGGTCTCGATGTCGTCGACGGCCACAGGATCGTCGTTCACAGGGTTCACGGTAACCGCAACCTCTGCAGAGCTTGTACCGCCATGCCCATCGCTGATCGCATAGCTGATGGTCGCATCGCCGTTGAAGTTCTCGGCGGGCGTGAAGAGCAGCTTGTTATCGACAATCTCAACGGTGCCCTGGTCGGCAGGGACAGTCGCACCCGTGATGGTCAATGCGTCGCCATCAAGGTCGGTGTCATTGGCCAACACGTCGATGGTGACAGGCGTGTCTTCGTCCGTGCTCGCCGTGTCATCAACCGCCGTCGGACCGTCATTGACAGCCCCAACGCCGACGATGGCTTGCCCGTCAGCCGTGCCGCCCTGGCCGTCGGATACGGTGTAGTCGATGGTCGCTGTGCCGTTGAAGTTCGGCGCGGGCGTAAAGGTGACCGTGCCGTCGCCATTGTCGACCACGCTGCCCTGATCCGCCGGAACTGAAACAGAGGCCAAGCTAAGCGTGTCGCCATCCACATCGGTGTCGTTGCCGATCAGGTCGATGACAACCGCCTCGTCTTCCATCGTGTCGGCCAGATCATCAACGGCAACCGGATCGTCATTCACCGGGGTCACGGTGACAGTGACCTCGGCTGTGTCGGTGCCACCATTCCCGTCCGAGATGGAGTAGGAAATGGTCGCATCGCCATTGAAGTTCGGCGCAGGCGTGTAGAACAGCTTGTTGTCCACAACGCTCACGGTGCCCTGATCCGCTGGCACAGATGCCCCTGTGATCGTGAGCGCATCGCCGTCCACGTCCGTGTCGTTCAGCAACGCGTCAATGGTGACGGCCGTGTCCTCATCCGTCGTGGCTGTGTCGTTGACGGCATCAGGTGCGTCATTCACCGGGTTTACCGTGACACTGACCGTCGCCGTGTCCTCACCACCGTTCCCGTCAGAGATCGTGTAGGTGATCGTTGTCGGACCGTTGAAGTTTTCATTCGGGCTGAACGTCAAGGTGCCGTCGGCATTGATGACGACATCACCATCGGGCGAGGTGGCGTCGGTCACACTTATGACATCGCCGCTGTCGGGATCGCTGTCATTGCCCAGCACGTTGATGTCGACGCTGCCGTCCTCGTCCACTGTCGCTGTGTCATCCACAGCGTCAGGTCCACGGTTGATCTCGTCTCCGATGACCTCTTCGATCTCGGTAAAGGCGATGGTCAACCCGTTCGGATTGCCGTCACCATCGACAAAAACCACCGTACCGTTGATGCCGTTGCCATTGCTGTCCGTCGTCACGTTGTCGAGGAAGAACGGCCCCTGACCCGTCAGGTCCAGCACATCCCTGTCCGTGTTCAGCAGCGGGTCGCTGTTGAACCCATCGGCACCGCCGTCAACCGTGTCGCCTGCACCGCCAAAGATCGTGTCGGCATCCGCGCCACCGTCCAGCAGGTCATCGCCCGCGCCGCCGATGATGACATCATCGCCGCCCGCGCCAAACACCATATCGTCATCGGCACCGCCATCCAGCGTGTCATTGCCCTTACCGCCTTCGAGGCGATCAGCGCCGTCCCCGCCGACCAGGCTGTCGTCGTCATCCTCGCCCTTCAGCGTGTCATCACCGTCCTCGCCAAAGATCGTGTCATCGCCCGCGCCGCCCTGCAGCACGTCGTTGCCCGCCGCGCCATCATCAACGATGGGCGCATCGAAATAGACGTCGGTGATGTTGATACCGGAGTTGTTGCCGCCGTCCTGGTCATGCTCGATCACGATGCGGGCCACCGGGCCCGGAATGCTGACCAGCACCGAGTATTCGTCAGACGTGTCGGCCAGATAACCACCGTTGCTGTCCGCAGTGTCGTTGCCCGCAACACCATCTGTGTCTTTCAGGGTCAGCCTGTCGCCGCCCTCAAGATTGACGAAGATCTGCTGTCCGGCGGCATCATAAGCCTTGATGCGCACGACACCGTCGCCGTCGATGTCGTTGATACGGAATGACACGTCCTCGACCGGGTTCGAGAATGAAAGCTCGTAGTCGGCTGAATTGCCGTTGCCATTCAGCACGTTGTCAAGAGAGCTGTTGTCGTCGATCCGGTTGCCGTCACCATCAATGTTCGACACGTTCTGGTCGTCATTGGACTGGATCGTGCGCGACACGTTTGACTGCGATAGGATCTTAAACGACACCTCGACATTGCCGGTGTCTTGCGTGAAATTGCCCAGATGATTGCCATCGCCGAAGGGTGACTTCTCCCATTCGAACACTTCGCGCTGGGATACACCTGCACCCGGACCGGCATAGTTGCTGTCGCCGAAAATCAGGTCGTCCCCGTCGCCGCCCAGCACGCTGTCATTACCGGACCCGGCATAAACCTCGTCATCCGCGTCGCCGGACTTGATCGTGTCATCGCCACCCAACGCGTCTACGATGTCGTCATCCGGCCCCTCACCCGGCAGCAGCGCATCGCCTGCGTCGATCATGTCACCGTCCGGGTCATCCGCGTAGTCTGCGTCGATCAGATTGGCGTCATTGTCGCCCTCGACCACGCCGTCGCCGGTCGTGTCGAACACGAGGTTGTCGATCGCACCCGAGCCGCTCAGTGTGACCTCCATCTGCGTCACACCATGGACATCGAAATCAACAATGGCCTGGCCGTTGTCATCCGTATCGTCGACGGCGACCGATTTGATCAGACGCCCGTCGGCATCAAAAAACTTGACCCGCGCGCCTTCTTCGATGTCAAGAAACGTCAGGCGGTTGACCGACGACGGGTCATCAAAGACGAAGTTGAGCTTACCGCCATTCGCATTATCGTCGGGATCATTGCGGTCACCATCTTCTGAGATGATCAGCGCCTTGCCCAGGTTTGTCGTCCGCAGATCACTGTCGCCCCCCGTCGGATCGGCCGTGTCAAAGATCATTGCCTTGCCCGAGCCACCTGCTGCGGAAACGGTCACACCCTGCGCCGAAAACTCGTCATCAATCACCGTACCCGCGGGCAGATTGTTGAAATCAATAAACTTGGTCATGGGCCAGGCCTCCTAGGCAGGGTTGCGCGCAGCACGAAACGCGACCGAAAACAACACAGAATGAACAGAGGACACGTGCACGCCTTGCCCTGCGGCACTCGGGCCTGCAGCGATGGTATTTGACCTTTTGTTTTGCTTGGGCCGGCACATGGACACGTCTCCATCATTCACTCACTCGATGCCCGGAGGACGGCGATGCGGTCGGACACTGGGCGACCCGCACATGTGCCATCCGAAAATGAGGGAAAATGAAGGTTCACAGAGCAGCGCGGACGAGCGCATAGCCCGACGCGCACATGCATCAGATGTTGCTTCCGCAACCTCAGCGAACACACATTTCCCGCACTTTTCCAGTGCGTGTTGTGCGGTCGCCCCCTTGACCTACAGACATCGCCCCCCAGTTGGGCAATATTGTTCTTACGGACACAGTTGAGGCAAAAAAAGGGAAAAATGTCTGAAAAAAGTCAGCATTGCCTCAATCTGCACAGCAGTGTCGCCCCTATGGCGAACAGTGTCACCACCAAGAGTTGAAACAGTTAAGACAGCATACTTAAACGTATGCGCGAATTATCGCTTAAGCACTTGCACAGAAAGAATTTCAGTGACTTCCGGAGAGTCGGCAATTTCAACGTCGAGTTTCTGGCATAGAAACAGTTAACCGATGTTAACCAGCCTGGGTTGTAGCACTTTTTGAATAACATACGTTCACGAACTGTCGTCAATCCTGAAAGATTTCCTGAAATGGTGCGCAACGGCGAACAAGGAACGGGTTTTGGACGAATCGTTCCCGGGCAAATGATTACACAACGACTGCCGCAGACGTCCGCGCGGCAGTTGCGCCGTCAAGCGCCCGCGCGGCGTTCGCGGGCAACGAAGGGATGAGGCTGGTACCCAAGGCCGGACTCGAACCGGCACGCCCGCAAGGGCGGGGGATTTTGAATCCCCTGCGTCTACCATTCCGCCACTTGGGCCTCAGAGCTTTCGGATACCGAACTGCCGATGCGGGGGCAAGGGCAAAGCGACGCCTTGACGTGGCGCAGCCCGCATGATCTGCCGCCATACATGATACGTGGACTTTACGATTGGACCATGGGCTGGGCCAACCACCCGAGGGCGCTGTGGGTTTTGGCCTTCGTGGCCTTCATCGAAAGCTCGGTTTTTCCGATCCCGCCAGACGTTTTGATGATCCCCATGATCCTCGCAGCCCCGCATCGTGCCTTCCTGATTGCAGGCGTGGCTCTGGTGTCATCGGTGCTCGGCGGACTTCTGGGCTACGCCATCGGCGCCTTCGCGTTTGAGACCATCGGCGAACCGATCCTCGCCGCTCTGGGCAAGGCGGACGCAATGGAGGCCTTCAACACCCGGTTCAACGACGTGGGCTTCTGGGCTGTGCTCACCGCCGGGGTTACGCCCTTCCCCTATAAGGTGATCACGATCATGTCGGGCTGGACCTCCATGCCGCTCGCCACCTTCGTTGCGACATCAATCCTCGCCCGCGCCCTGCGTTTCTTTCTTGTTGCCGGCCTGCTCTGGCACTTCGGCGCACCAATTCGTGATTTCATAGAACGCCGCCTGGGCTTGATGTTCACGCTCTTCATCATAATCCTCATCGGCGGGTTCCTGGCCGTGGGGGCACTATGACAAGAAACGCCTACGTGATGCTTGCCGCAGGCGGCTCTGCCGCGCTGCTTTTGGGCGCCTATGCGTTCCAGCATCTCGGCGGCCTCGCACCCTGCCAGATGTGCATCTGGCAACGCTACCCCCACGTGGCCGCCATCCTGCTGGGCGCCCTTGCCTTTTTCCTACCCCTACCCACCCTGATCGCCCTCGGCGCCGCTGCTGCTCTCGTCACCGCCGGGATCGGGGGCTATCACGTGGGCGTCGAACAAGGCTGGTGGCAAGGTCCCTCAAGCTGCTCCGCAGGTGCGGTTGGCGGGCTCGACCCCGACGCGCTTTTCGACCAGATCATGTCCGCCCCCCTCATCCGCTGTGACGAGATTGCGTGGCAATTCGCAGGCCTGTCCATGGCGGGCTGGAATATGGTGCTGTCGCTGGTGATAACAGGCCTCTGGATCGCCGCCCTCCGCGTCAGGCCGACTTCCGCGTAGACAGCAGCAACGACGTCTCGCTCGCCACGACCCCATCCAACCGCCGTATGTCGAACAGCACGGTGTCAAACCGCTCCAGCGTCTCAGTCCCGATCTCGACAATCACATCCCAGCGTCCGTTGGTCGAGTGCACGGCCCGTACCTCGACCATGCCCTGAAGCTGGCGGATGATCCGCTCGGTCCCCCGCCCCTCGATCCCGATCATCATCAGACCCCGCACCGGATCGCGCGCCGTGTCGGCCTTTAGCACCACGGTAAAGCCCACAATGTCTCCCCGCGCCTGCAACTTCTCGATCCGCGACCGCACAGTGGTGCGGGACAGGCCCAGCCTAATAGACAGATCCGACAGTGACGCCCGCGCATCATGGCGCAGTGCCGCAATCAAACGGTTGTCAGTATCGTCCATTCAAACCTCCGTTATGATCAACTAGGTTCCGATACGTCCACTTTGACCGCTTGTCCACGACACAAATTGATCAGACATCTCACGCAACCACACGCGAGGGCTCAGATGACACCCAAAACAATCGACCTGATCGGCGTCCCCATGGACAGCGGCAAACGCCGCCAAGGCTGCCTTATGGGCCCAGACGCTCTGCGCACCGCTGGCCTCCACACGGCACTGTCAGACCTCGGCCACAGCGTCACCGACACCGGCAACGTCACCCCCGCCGCCTTCACGGAAACCACCGGCACCCACCTGCACGCCCTGCAAGAAACCATCGCCTGGACCGCGGCCCTGTCCGACCGCGCCGAAGCGGTTACACCAAACACCATCCCCATCTTCATGGGCGGCGACCATGCCCTCGCCCTCGGCACCGTCCGCGGCATGACGAACGCCGCCGCGAAAGCCAACCGCCCGCTTTTCGTCCTCTGGCTCGACGCCCACACCGACTACCACACGCCCGCCACCACAGCCTCCGGCAACCTGCACGGCACACCCATGGGCTACGTCACGGGCCGCGAAGGGTTCGACGGCTTTCCACCCGTCCCCAACCCGGTCCGCCACGAAAACATCGCCATGCTCGGCCTCCGCTCCGTCGATGCTGAAGAACGCGCCGCCATCGAAGAAACCGATGTCACTTACGTGGACATGCGCCACATCGACGAACACGGGATCGCCAAGCCCCTCGCGGCTTTCCTCGACCGGGTCGCAAAAGCGGGCGGCCTCCTCCACGTCTCCCTTGATGTCGACTTCCTTGATCCATCCGTTGCCCCCGCCGTGGACACCACCGTCCCCGGCGGCGCGACCATCCGCGAAGCGCACCTGGTGATGGAGATGATCTGCGACAGCAGCCTTATGTCCTCGCTCGACATCGTGGAACTCAACCCCTTCCTCGACGAACGCGGGCGCACCGCACAACTGATGGTGGACCTCACCGCCTCCGCCTTCGGCCGCCGCGTCTTCGACCGCCCCACCCGCGCCTATTAAGGAGACAGACAATGCAAGAACCCTCCGACAAGGCCCTCGTCCCCTTCGTCTCCGTCGATCACATGATGCAACTGATCCATCACATCGGCGTGGCCGATATGCTGCGCGGGCTGGCGGACTATATCGAAGCCGACTTCAAAAGGTGGGAGCTCTTCGACAAGACGCCCCGCGTCGCCTCCCACTCCGCCGAAGGGGTGATCGAGCTGATGCCAACCTCAGACGGCGAAACCTACGGCTTCAAATACGTCAACGGCCACCCCAAGAACACCGCCGACGGGCTGCAAACCGTCACCGCCTTCGGGCTGCTGGCAGATGTGGACACCGGCTATCCCGTCCTGCTCACCGAAATGACCATGCTTACAGCCCTGCGCACAGCGGCCACCTCCGCCATGGTCGCACGCACCCTCGCGCCCAAAGGGGCCAAGACCATGGCCATGATCGGCAACGGCGCGCAGTCGGAATTCCAGTCGCTGGCCATGCACGCCATCGCAGGCATCGAAGAGGTCCGCCTCTACGACATCGACCCCGCCGCGACCGCAAAATGCGCCGCCAACCTCGCCGGGACCGGCCTGAAGGTCACGCAGTGCAAAACAGCCGAGGACGCCATCGAAGGCGCCCAAATCCTCACCACCTGCACGGCGGACAAAGCCTACGCCACGATCCTGAACGACAACATGGTCGGCGCAGGCGTCCACATCAACGCCATCGGCGGCGACTGTCCGGGCAAAACGGAAATCGCACCCGCCATCCTCAAACGCGGTGACATCTTCGTCGAATACCCGCCCCAAACCCGGATCGAGGGCGACATCCAGCAACTCGACGCAGACCACCCTGTCACCGAAATTTGGCAGGTCCTCACCGGCCAGGCCCAGGGCCGCACGTCCGACAAACAAATCACCATCTTCGACAGCGTCGGCTTCGCGATCGAAGACTTCTCCGCCCTGCGCTACGTCCGCGACCGGATCAACGGCACACCCTTCTACCACCCACTCGACCTGCTGGCCGACCCGGATGACCCGCGAGATCTCTTCGGAATGCTGACACGGGCAAAGGGATAACCCATCGGCTCACAACGGCGAACGCGCGGGCCAAAAGGCGCGCCCGTATCTCATTGTATTACCAACTGACACAATAAATGAGCCTTGCACCGTGGGCTTCAGCCCATCTTTCGGCTGACAGATCAATCCAAGCGTGTGTAGATAGGCGGATATCAGCCACCTGAAATCCGACTGCACATCAGGCCGCTGCCTTCCATACCGATCTATCTGCCCCAGGTGCTTTTGTGATGAACAAGACCCACGCTCAGAATGCTTTGCATGCGGCCGCCTTAGCAGTGCTGCGCGCGAAGTCTGCACTGCGCCACGTCGTGCTCGTGCTGGTGGCACTCATGTCCACGGCCGGGCTTCAGGGCCACGCCCGGGCAGACACGGCCGAAGCAGAAAAGCTGATGTTTCAGCTGCAAATCGCCCGCATGAACAGGCTGATCCGGCACCAGCCCGACCTGACGCCCTTTATATCGGGCGCGGGATCTGGCGCGCTGAACGCGGACATCACAGACGACGAGGGCACCTTGACCTTTTCCAGTGGCGTGAACCAGCGGCTGTGGGCGCGCGCCACGGGGCGATGGGGCGAAGACGGTCTGCGCACCGACAAATACGGCTTTGGCGCGATGGGTGTACATGCCTATGTCGCGCCGACCCTGATCGTCGGCGGCATGATTGAGGCGGACTATCTGGCACAGAAAGGCGCCAGTTCCGACCGAAAAGGCACTGGCGCAATGGCCGGCTCCTACTTCCTGGCGCGCAATGCCAACCACCCGCTGTTTTTCGACGGCAGGCTGCTCGTTGGGCAGGCCTCGGACGGCATCAGCCTATCGGGGCAAGGTGGCGGGCAGCCCGACACCCGTCGTGGTCTGGCACAGCTGCGGCTGTCCGGAAAACTACGATACGATGCCACCACGCTGACCCCGAACGTGCTCGTGTCACACGTGGTGGACGAGGTCGCGCCCGGCCAAGGTGGATCCGGTACCGGCCAGAGCTTGAGCATGCGCCATATCCGCGTGGGCTTGGATTTCAGGCACATCGTGCGGCACATGAATGGCGCGCGTTTCATCATCAAAGGCGGTGGCGCGCTGTCTGATACGTCGACGCGGCGCTATGGCTACAGCACTTTCCTTATGCCTGTCGAACGCAAGCGCAACGGCCGCGTCAATGTCGGTTTCAGCTATGTGACCGACGCGGGCAGCTCGCTTGTCATCGACAGCTTTGTGGAGGGTCTCGGTGGGCGCGCACGCCAGAATTACGGCGTCAAAGCGGGCTTTGATATCCAGTTCTGACCGTCTGGCTGCGAAGTGCAGAGGTTTGGCTCGGGTCCGAGTTGCTCAGGGCACTGAAGCAAAAAACGTGGATTGGTTGGGCATGGCGCAGTTGGCAAAAACACCGCAGAAGTGTATCCAACCGCGCGCACCACGTGCTGATGGTTGCGCACTTTCGGGGCGCAGAACGCCCCAAAATTCGACCTACCGTTTAGTCGTCGCGATGGACCTTTTCACGCCGCTCGTGACGTTCCTGCGCCTCAAGGCTCATGGTCGCGATGGGCCGTGCGTCCAGACGTTTCAGCGAAATCGGCTCGCCCGTGACGATGCAGTAGCCATATTCGCCCTCGTCGATCCGGCGCAACGCCGCGTCGATCTTGGACACGAGTTTGCGCTGCCGGTCACGGGTGCGCAGCTCCAGCGCGCGATCCGTTTCCTCGGACGCGCGGTCGGCCACGTCAGGAATGTTCCGCGTGCCGTCCTGCAGCCCTTCGATCGTGTCGCGGCTGCCCGCCAGCAGCTCGGATTTCCAGTTCAGCAACTTGCGGCGAAAATACTCGACCTGCCGGTCATTCATGAACGGCTCGTCTTCGGCCGGACGATAGTCATCCGGCAGGAATACTTCCTGTTTCATTTCATTCCCCTCAATACGACTGACGTTGGCCATAGCGGCTCCCCAGTTGGTCCTGTGCTTGCCCCGACCAGCTCCCTGCCGCAGCGTCTATCCGAGGGACATGGGATTGTCACTACCCATTCCCGCCCCAGATTGGCTAAAAGCTGCGTGATGAAGAGATTGCCGCAAATGGGTGAACACACATGAAATTCCAGGGCACCGACGCCTATGTCGCGACCGACGACCTGACCATCGCCGTAAATGCCGCCGTGACACTCGAACGGCCCTTACTCGTCAAAGGCGAACCCGGCACCGGCAAGACCGAGCTGGCCAAACAGGTGGCACGCGGCCTGGGCCTGCGGCTGATCGAGTGGAACATCAAATCCACCACCCGCGCCCAGCAGGGCCTCTACGAGTACGATGCCGTCAGCCGCCTGCGCGACAGCCAGTTGGGCGAGGACAAGGTCCACGACGTCGGCAACTACATCAAGAAAGGTAAGCTTTGGGAGGCGTTTGAGGCCGACGAAAAAGTCGTCCTGCTGATCGACGAGATCGACAAAGCCGACATCGAATTCCCGAACGATCTCCTGCAGGAACTCGATAAGATGGAGTTCTTCGTCTACGAGACCGGCGAGACGATAAAGGCCCGCCAACGCCCGGTCGTCATCATCACCTCCAACAATGAAAAGGAACTGCCCGACGCCTTTCTCCGCCGCTGTTTCTTCCACTACATCCGTTTCCCGGATATGGAGACAATGAAGCAGATCGTGGCCGTTCACCACCCAGGGATCAAGGAAGCCCTGCTGACCACGGCGCTCACGCAGTTCTTCGAAATCCGCGAACAGCAGGGGCTGAAGAAAAAGCCCTCAACCTCCGAAGTGCTGGACTGGCTCAAGCTGCTTCTGGCCGAGGATATGAGCGCCGAAGACCTGAAATCTGGCGGCACCTCGGCCCTGCCGAAACTGCACGGCGCGCTCTTGAAGAATGAGCAGGATGTACACCTGTTCGAACGCCTCGCCTTCATGGCGCGCGGCCAACGCTGACGTTACAGCCCATTGCGTAAGCACCTGACCCAAAAGGCGAGTCTTTTGGGTCACATTCCGCATGCGCGCCCGACACCCGTCTGATTAGAAGACAAAAAACCTTTCTTTTGCCTGAATTGCTCCATACGTTAACCGTGATGAGAGGCGAAAACGCCCGCATCCAAAATGCTAAAAAGCAGGCAGGCAGTAGCAATGACAGGCACAGACGCACTCAAAGTGCGCCCTCTTTTGTTGTCGGATCGCCCGGCGTGGGATGATCTGTGGGCCGCGTATCTCGCGTTTTACGAAACATCTCGTCCCAAAGACATATTCGATACCTATTTCGACCGCCTGCTGGGCGATGATCCTCAAGACTTCAACGGGTTGATCGCCGAAGTTGACGGCAAAGCCGTCGGTCTCGCCCACTATCTGTTTCACCGCCACGGCTGGAAAGTCGAAAACGTCTGCTACCTGCAGGACCTGTATGCCGACCCGTCTGTTCGCGGGCTTGGCGTCGGCCGCGCGCTGGTCGAGGCGGTGTATGCTGCTGCAGATGCCGCAGGTGCCCCCTCAGTCTACTGGTTGACGCAGGACACCAATACGCAAGCACGCAAACTCTACGACCGCGTGGGCACGCTGACCCCGTTCATCAAGTACGACCGGGGATAGAACAGATGCGCCGGTTTGTTTTGCCCTTCGTCCTGCTGCTCAATGCTTGTGTGCCGGTCACACCCGGCGACACGCCCACCCGCGCCCTGCCGGGCGGCACCGACCTGCCGCCGATGAAAACCTTTGGTGCGCCGCGCCCGGACAAGCCGATCCGGTCCAACAACGATCTGGCGCTCGACTTCATCGAACTGAGCTTTCAGCTGGAATCGGGACGCGCGTTGCCGGTCTTTACCCGGTTCGAAGGGCCCATATCGGTCCGCGTGACAGGGGCACCCCCCGCCTCACTGGGCACCGACTTGCGCCGCCTGATGCACCGCCTGCGGACCGAGGCGGACATTGACATCTACGAGGCCGCGCCCGGCAATCCGGCCAACATCACCATCGAAGCGGTGTCGCGCAACGACATCCGCAAGGCCCTGCCCCACGCCGCCTGTTTCGTCGTGCCCAACATCACGACCATCTCGGAATACAAGCCCAACCGTCGCACGCCGCGCACAAGCTGGTCGAACCTGCGCACGCGTGAGCGGCTGGCCATCTTCCTGCCCAATGACGCCAGCCCACAAGAGGTGCGCGACTGCCTGCACGAGGAACTGGCGCAGGCCATCGGCCCGCTCAACGACCTGTACCGCCTGCCCGACAGCGTGTTCAACGACGACAACGTTCACACGGTCCTGACCGGCTTCGACATGCTGATGCTCAAGGCGTATTACGCACCCGAACTCCGCTCCGGCATGACGCGCGGACAGGTGGCACAGCGCTTGCCGCAGATCTTTGCCCGCATCAATCCGGGTGGTGAGAACCTGCCCGCAAACTACGCCACCCGCACGCCGCGCGCGTGGAGCGAGGCAGTCCAAACCGCACTTGGCCCCGGTGCGAGCACCGGACAGCGCCGCGAAGCTGCCGAACGCGCACTCGACATCGCGCAAGCGATGGGATGGAGCGATCACCGCCGCGCCTTCGCCCACTACGCCAACGGCCGCTTGCTGTTGTCGACCGATCCAAAGACTGCGCAGTCTCATTTCCGGGCTGCCGACCAATTTTATGCCGCAACCCCCGGTGCCGACCTGCACCGCGCCTATGTCGCGACCCAACTGGCGGCATATGCCATCAGCCGCGGCGACGGTGATACCGCCATGGTCACGCTTGCCCCGCATATCGACCGGGCGGCGCGCAACGAAAACGCAGCACTATTGTCGACCCTTCTGCTCTTGCGCGCCGAAGCGCTGGACCTGCAGGGCCGCGTCGCCGAGGCACGCACCGTCAGGCTGGACAGCCTGGGGTGGGCGCGCTACGGATTCGGCTCGGACTGGGCGGTGCGGGCCAAGCTGCGAGAGATCTCTTCGCTGAGCCCGCTGAAAGGGTGAACTTGCCGCCCCAAGGCATTGAGAGGCAAGGCAAATGATCGTTATCGTGGCGGCCCTTTTGGGCGCTCTGATCGGCGGATACACGGCAAGCAAGCGCAACGGCAACCGGCTCGACATCCTGCAATATGCCGTGGGCTACGCGCTGGCCTTTGTCATCGTGGGCATGATCGCCACCGTCATGATCGACCGCGCGATGCGGGGCTGATATGTTCCTGCCCTTCTTCGAAAGCCTGCGAAAGAACGGCGTGCCGGTCAGCTTGCGCGAGTTTCTTGTCTTTCTCGAAGGTATGAAGGCCGGTCTTGCCACCTATGATGTCGAGGCGTTCTACTACCTCGCCCGCGTGGCGATGGTCAAAGACGAGCGCAACATCGACAAGTTCGACAGGGCCTTTGCTGCGTCGTTCGAAGGGCTGGAGCAGATCAGCATTGATCAGGTGCTGGAGGCCGTGGACATCCCGCAGGACTGGCTGGAAAGGCTGGCAGAAAAACATCTGAGCGAGGAAGAACGCAAGGAGATCGAAGCTTTAGGAGGCTTCGACAAGCTCATGGAAACGCTCAAGAAACGGCTTGAAGAACAGAAGGGTCGCCATCAGGGTGGCAACAAGTGGGTTGGCACCGCTGGCACCTCGCCCTTCGGCGCCTATGGCTACAACCCGGAAGGCGTGCGTATCGGCCAGAAGGAAAGCCGCCACCAGCGCGCGGTGAAGGTCTGGGACAAGCGTGAATTCAAGAACCTGGACGACACGGTCGAGTTGGGCACGCGCAACATCAAGGTGGCTCTCAAGCGCCTGCGTCGCTGGGCGCGCGATGGCGCTGCCGAGGAACTGGACCTGAACGGCACCATCCGCGCCACGGCAGAACACGGCTATCTCGACGTCAAAACCCGCCCAGAACGGCGCAACGCGGTCAAAGTGCTGCTGTTCTTAGATGTCGGCGGGTCGATGGACCCCCATGTGAAGATCGTGGAGGAGCTGTTTTCGGCCGCCAAGTCCGAGTTCAAGCATTTCGAATACTTCTACTTCCACAACTGCCTTTACGAAGGGGTCTGGCGCGACAACCGCCGCCGCTGGGACGCTCAGACACCGACCCATGAAGTGCTGCGCACATACGGCCCCGACTACAAGTGCATCTTCGTAGGCGACGCGAGCATGTCCCCCTACGAAATCGCCTATCCCGGTGGCGCCAACGAACACTGGAACCAGGAAGCGGGTCAGGTCTGGCTCGCCCGCGCGCGGGATCAGTGGACGTCAAACCTCTGGATCAATCCGGTGCCCGAGAAATACTGGGGCTACACCCACTCCATCGGCATGATCCAGGAGATCTTTGGCAAGGACGCCATGGTCCCCATGACGCTCGAAGGGCTCAGCAGGGGCATGCGGGCGCTGACGCGCTAGGCGGCGAGAAGCCCGATGTGCCGATAGAATGCAGCCTCATCGAAAGTGGCCGACCCCGGGTTGTCTCCATACTCCTCGAATGAGACGCAAAACAGAATGACACCTACACGTTCGCCCTCATCGCCGGTTCGAATGATCAGATTAAGATCGTAGGTCAGCGGGGCAATTTCATCTTCTTGAATTTCCATCTGAATGTCGGCTTCAGTGATTGGCCCGCCACCCGGCCGTTCAAGCTCCGACACGTCCAAGACATCACGATCGTCGTCGCCGGGCGCACCAAGATGGAATGAAACAACGCCGGCACTCGTGCCATCATCTCGAAATTCGACAACATCCTGCGCCTCCACGCTCCCGTCAAAGGAATCCGCAAGAAAGATCAAAGGACCGTTCGTGTCCGTTGCACGTTCATCTGCCGTGACAATGACGTGGTCAGCCCCCGGCCCCGGCGTGACAAAATCCTCCCTTTGGCCTGAAACGTTACCGTCGTTGTCAGTGACGAATATCACGTCATCCCCAAGACCGGTGGAGATCTCATCCTGGCCCAAACCGGCATAAACGGTGTCATCGCCAGGGCCGGAGATGACCTGACCGGACCTGAAATCCAATCCGGTGTAGTCTGTGCCAACGTAAATCAGATCATCGCCCTCACCGCCTCGGATAAAGCCGCTGCCTTCACCACCATCGATCGTATCGTCGCCATCGCCCCCATCCAGGGAGTCGTTTCCGGGACCACCCAGCAGCAA
The DNA here is from genome assembly GCF_007995245.1 of Tateyamaria sp. syn59. Classification (GTDB taxonomy): domain Bacteria; phylum Pseudomonadota; class Alphaproteobacteria; order Rhodobacterales; family Rhodobacteraceae; genus Tateyamaria. The sequence continues at coordinate 412,614 of NZ_VCBA01000001.1, read as the reverse complement.
GTCGTCTCCGTCCCCCCCCAGCAGGCGATCCCATCGAAAGCCACCGTCCAGCACGTCATCGCCCGCGCCACCTTCCAACGTGTCGTCAGCAAGGCTGCCAAGCAACGTGTCATTGCCGTTGCCACCGATCAGGGAGTCTTCGCCCTGCCCACCAGCGACGCGGTCATCACCTGCACCCGCATCAATCGTGTCGTTGCCCGCAAAGCCGCGAATGAATTCGTCCACTGAACCACCGATCAACTCGTCGGCTTGGGCCGTACCATCCACAACAATATCCGGCACGTCCGGGCCACCCGCACCGGATTCCGGCACCGGTGTTTCGGCATCACCATTTTGGTCATCAGGGTCATCGTCGTCGACAACCCCGAAAACGACCGCAGCGAGCCCAATAAGGCCAAGCAACGCGAATTCCATATCCGATCCCCAGTTTGCAGCAGCATGTAGACGGTAATTTACGCAACCCTGACGCGAAACAGAGACAGGGCGTTTGGGCGCAGCCCGTTGCATATTGCCCACAGGCCTAAACAGCCCCATATCTGGCCTATGATCAAGTTTACCCCGATCCTGCTGGCCATCATTTATGGCCTGGTCATGTACCGTTTTTCGGTCTGGCGCACGGCGCGCGAGCTTGATGCACAGTCGACCGAACTGGCCGACCCGATGCTGCGCCAGATGTGCGACCAGATGGCCGCCGCGCTGGATCTTGAGCGGATCAGGGTTCACATCTACGAGATTGACCCGGTCAACGGGCTCGCCGCCCCCGATGGCCGCATTTTCATCACGCGCGGGTTCTACAACAAGTTCCGGCAAGGGGCCGTGTCCGCCTCGGAAATGGCGAGTGTGATTGCGCACGAGTTGGGGCACGTGGCGCTCGGCCACAGCCGCCGCCGGATGATCGACTTTTCGGGGCAGAACGCGCTGCGCACGGCGCTTGCAATGGTGTTGTCGCGTTTCATCCCCGGCATCGGCGTGCTGATCGCCAACGCACTGACCACCCTGCTGGCGGCGCGTCTGTCGCGCAGCGACGAATACGAAGCCGACGCCTATGCCGCCGCCTTGCTGACCAAGGCCGGCATCGGGATCGGGCCACAGATTTCCCTGTTCGAAAAGCTGGAAAAGCTGACGAAGTCGAACTCAGGTGCCGTGCCCGCGTGGCTGATGAGCCATCCGAAAACCACAGAACGGATCAAGGCGCTGCAAGATCTGGAAGCCAAATGGGCGCAGGTGCCCGCGCCTTAACCGTGCCTCTCCAGCGCTTTGCCAAGACGTGGCAGGCGCGCTTTCTTCATCAGGCTACGCATGGTCCAATCGTCGCCGGACAGGCGTCTTGCTTCGGTCAGAACCGCATGGCCTGCGCGTGACACCGCCTCTGGTTGCGCCTCGAAGCATCCCAGCAGGAACCCGTCAGGATCAGCGCGCGACAGACCCTCTTCGGCAAGAATATTGCGCGGAAAATCCTTGGCGTTTGATGTCAGGATGATGTCGGACGATCCTGCGATTGCAGCGGCCAGCACGTGCACGTCCGCCGGGTCCGGCAGCCACAAACGCGCCTCCAGTTCAGGCGCATATCGGACATTGGCGCGCGACCAACGCGCCGACAGCATGGCGATCTCACCGCGTGCCTGCACTTCACCTTCAGGCCCGAGCCGCGCGGCGGCACGCGCCCATTCTTCAAGAATTCGGTCGGACCATTGTGGCTCAAACAGTCCGGCTGTGGCCACGCCCAGCACCACCTCGCGCATGACTGTCGGGTAGAGGACATTGGCGTCGATCAGCACTTTCATAGGCGGAAGAACAGCGCCTTGAGATAGCCGCTTTCCGCCAGTTGCGGCAGTTGCGGGTGGTCCGGCCCGGCAAAGCCCGTATGCAGCAGCGCAGGCGACCGCCCGGCCCGCCCGATGCCACGGGCGGAGGCGGCGCGGAACTTGGCCAGATCGGCGGCGTGGGAACAACTGCAGAGACCCAGGATGCCGCCCTCGGCCACGAGGGGCGCCGCGAGCCGCGCCACCCGTTCATAGGCGCGCAGGCCCGCGTCCAGCGCCTGTTTCGAGGGCGCGAACGCAGGTGGATCGCAGATCACCAGATCGAATTGCGCGCCTTCTTCCTGCAGCGCGCTCAGCACATCGAACGCATCGCCCTGTCGTGTGGCAAACCTGTCCGTGACGCCCATGGCAGATGCCCCCTGCCCGGCCAGTTCCAGGGCGGCAGCAGAGCCATCCACGCAAGTCGCATGGGCCGCGCCACCGGCAAGCGCGGCCAGTCCGAACCCACCCACGTGGGAAAACACATCCAGCATGCGCGCGCCGCTGGCCACCGACTGGGCAAAGGCGTGGTTGGGCCGCTGATCAAAGAACAGGCCCGTCTTCTGCCCGCCCGCCACGTCGGCCATGTAGGTGGCGCCGTTCATCGGCACCGGGATCGGCGCATCCGGCATTTGCCCGGTCAGGACAGCGGTCTGATCGTCCAGCCCCTCCAGCGCGCGGGTCCGTCCGCTGGCATTCTTGATCAGGTGCGTCACGCCCGCGACCTCAACCAGCGCAGCCGCGATCAGGTCCAGATACATCTCAGCCCAGGCGGCATTGGGCTGGATCACGGCCACGTCACCAAAGCGGTCAACGATGACACCGGGCAGGCCATCCGCTTCGGCGTGGATCAGACGGTAGAACGGCGCATCAAAGAGCCGCTCCCGCAAGGCCAGCGCCCCTGAAATGCGCGCGCGCATCCAGTCTGCGTCCACCGACGCCGCCGGATCACGGTCAAGCACACGCCCAACGATCTTTGACAGCGGGTTGACCGCCACGAGGCCAAGCGGGCTGCGGTTGGCATCCTCAAGCACCGCGAGCGTGCCCGGCGCCAGGCCTTTCGTCCGGCGGTCCAGAACCACTTCGTTGGAATAGACCCACGGGAACCCATGACGAATGCGCCGCGCGTCCGTCTTGGGACGCATACGCAACACGGGGCGGTCGGAGATGGGAGAGGCAGTCATGCCGCTACCCTCTAGTGCCAATGGCAGGACTGCGAAAGGCCGGAAATGCGCGAGACCGCTGACGCGTTACGCATCCCGTGGCCGACTGCGCCACCCGCCGCGGCGCCGCGGCTGTCCGATCCTCTCCAGCCCTTCTTTCAGCGTTTGGGTCATCGGGTGGTCGGGATAGGCGCCCTCGTACCGTTGCAAAAGTGCTGCGATCAGATCGGCAGGCACATGGGTGCCGGGCACGCTCAACGCCCAGTCCAGAAAGATGGTCCGGCATTCGGGGCCCGAAATCCCGTCAATGCGATATGCTTCAAAGATCAGGCCCTTGGGGTCCAGATCATCACCTTTTTGCATCACTCTGATGTCCCCACCGCCTGTTCTATGATCTGTGCCGCGCGCGCCGTGACGTCTGCCAATCTGTGCTCTGCCACGTCGCGCACATCGCAGCCAACCGCCCGCAGCAACACATCCTGCCCGCCCGCACCCAGATCATCCATGTCCACGGCCTGCGTGCTCAGCAGACGCGACGCGATCTGCACGGTCCAGAGTAGCGCATGGGTCTGCGCCAGATGTTGTGCGTCCGCGTCGTTCAGCACACCTGCGGCGACACAAGCGTCAAGACCAGCGCTGACACCCGACCGCAGCTCGCCCATCAGAACGGCACCGGTCTGCGCCAAAAGCTCGATGTCCTGCAAGCGGCCCGGCCCGATCTTGGCATCCCAGATCGACGCTGGCTGCTTGGCCGACGCAATCCGCGCGCGCATCTGGGCCAGCTCGGCCAGAACCTCGCCCTTGTCCCGTGGCCGCTGCATGATCTCTTCACGAAAGGCGGCTATATCCCCGGCCAGCGCCTCTGGGCCCGCGACGACCGTGGCCCGCACAAGCGCAAGATGCTCCCACAGCCAGGCATCCTCACGCTGGTAGCGCTGAAAGGATGGCCAGCTTGTTGCTACGGGTCCCTGATTGCCAGAGGGGCGCAGGCGCATGTCAGCCTCATAGAGACGCCCCTGCGCCGTCTGGGTCGTCACCGCCGTGATCATCGCTTGCGTCAGCCGCGCATAGTAGCTGCCGACCGGCAACGGGCGTTTTCCCTCGGACTGCTCATCGTCGAGCGGGTCGTAGACCACGATCAGGTCCAGATCGGATTGCGGCGTCAGGTGCCCGGCACCCAGGCTGCCCATCCCCAGGACCACGCCTCCACGCCCGGGCGGCGGCCCGTGGCGCTTGGCGAACTGGGCCTGCACCTCGGGCCAAAGGGCGGCGATGCTGGCGCGCGCCAGATCGCTGTACTGCTTGCCCGCCTCAATAGCCGAGGTCAGTTGCCGCAAGTGATGCACACCCACCCGGAAATGCCATTCCTTGGCCCAGGCCCGAATGGCGTCGAGCTTGGCCTCGTAATCATCTTCCGCAGCGAGGCGGTCCACCGCCATCCCGGTCAGCGCATCCAGCCCTGGCCACGGGGCAAAGAAACTGCCGCCGATCACCGCATCCAAAACCGCGGCGTTGCGCGACAGATAGTGCGCCAAGGCAGGCGACGTGCCCACAATATCCACCAGCAGATCGACAAGCTGCGGGTTCGCCTCGAACAGCGCAAACAGCTGCACCCCGGCGGGCAGACCGGCAAGGAAGCCGTCAAAGGCCGCGAGCGCCTCTTGCGGCTTCGTGGCAGCGCCCAGCCGCTCCATCAGCATCGGCTCGATCCGGTCAAAGAGCGCCGCCCCACGGGCACTGCGCAGCGCGGGATAGTTGCGCCAACGCGATTGCATGGCGGCATCCAGCGCGACAGTCGGGGTAGGCTCAGCCGCGTCGGGGGCAAAGAACCCCTCGGTTTCGGCATGAACGGCGGACAGCCGGTCGCGCAACTCTGCCTCAAGCGCCGCACGGTCCGTCGCCATCATCGCGGCCAGCCGTTCGAAGCCCTCATCGCTGCCCGGCAGCTTGTGGGTCTGCGCGTCGCGCTGCATCTGAACGCGGTGCTCAACCCTGCGGGCAAAGCGGTAGTGATCGATCAGCATGTCGCGCGTGCCTGCTGTCACCCAGTCCTTCTCGGCCAGCCGCTTCAGGCCGGTCACGGTGTCGCGCACCCGCAGGTCAGCGTCCCGCCCCCCTGCAATCAGTTGACGGGTCTGGGTGAAAAACTCAATCTCACGAATTCCTCCACGGCCCAGCTTCATATCATGGCCCGGCAGTGTGATTGGCCCGCCGGTGCCCTTGTGGGCGCGGATGGCGAGGCGCATGTCATGCGCGTCCTGCACGGCTGCAAAGTCCAGATGGCGGCGCCAGACAAAGGGGCGCAACTCCTCCAGAAACGCATCCCCCGCCGCGATGTCGCCGGCGCAGGGCCGCGCCTTGATATAGGCCGCGCGCTCCCATGTGCGTCCAAGGCTTTCGTAATACCGCTCCGCCGCGCCCGCCGACAGGACCACCGGGTTCACCGATGGGTCTGGCCGCAGCCGCAGGTCGGTGCGAAAGACATAGCCGTCCGGGGTCAGATCGCTCAGCACCTTGCACATGTCCTGCACCGCGCGCACGCATGCCTTGCGTATAGCGGCATAGTCGGCGGGATCATGGCGCGTCTCGTCAAACAGGCAAATCAGGTCGATGTCCGAGGAGTAGTTCAACTCACCCGCGCCCATCTTGCCCATGGCCAGAACAAACACCCCCACATCCGTGTCGGGCAATTTGCCACGGCGCACCTGTTCGGCCAGTGCAGCGCTCAGGGCCGCGTCACACGCCATGTCGGCGAGCCGCGTGAGCGCGCCAGTCACATCTTCCAATGACCACGCCCCCGCCAGATCCGCCAGACCGGCAAGCAGCGCCACCCGCCGCTTGGCCTGGCGCAAGGCGGGCTTCAATGCATTGAGGTCCGCTTCGGGCGGTGACAACACCTGCACCAGCGCCGCATCTGTGTCGTCCATCGCCTGTGGCAGCCAGGTGGCCTCTTTCTCGATCAACCCGGCCAGATAGGGGCTGCATCCGGCGGTTCCGACAATCACGTCGCGTAGATCGTCAGTGATCGCGGGCACAAGTTCCGCGGCCGCGGCCCCCCGTTCGGGATCAAAGGGGCGCGGAACGCGGGTGATATGGTCGGACAAGCGCATGGGCGCACCATCAAAGCCGCGCACGGCCGCGTCAATGCCTCTTGCATGCGCCGCGCGCTCGGGACAGGGTCGCGCAATGAGCAAGAGCCTGAAACGTGTCCGCGCCGCTCTTGAGGCGGCGGACATTGATACCGAGATCATGGAAACACCGCTCGCCCGGACGGCGGCGGATGCGGCAACCGCTATCGGCTGCGAGATCGACCAGATCGCCAAATCCATCATCTTTCGGGGCGAGGACAGCGGGACCGCAATCCTGTTCATCACCGCCGGCGGCAATACAGTCGACGCGGCCAAGGCGACAGAGGTTGCCGGTGAAGCGCTAGGAAAGGCCGACGCCGCCCTGATCCGCGCCCAAACAGGCTTTGCCATCGGCGGGGTGGCACCGGTGGGCCATATCAACCCGATCCGCGCCTTTTTCGACCCTAAGCTGAGTGATTTCGACGCTGTTTGGGCCGCTGCAGGCACGCCACACCATGTTTTTCGGGCCGCGCCAGATGATTTAGCACGGCTTTCCGGCGCGCAAACATCTGATTTTACCTCGTAATTTCAGTATATGTAAAAAACATTCACATCAACCCTTGCAACGTTGGGTCACAACCCCAATCTTCTATGATGTGAAACGGCTTCACATACAGTCACACACATCATCGGGGCGCCGACCCCGCCTTTGCGAAAGGTTTGAAAATGACGTCCATGTCCACCACTGCCCCCGCCCAACACAGCGCAGGCGGCTGGTTTTCCAAGACCGAACGCTGGCTTGACGAACGCGGCAAGGGTGCCTGGATCGCGGCCATGGTCCTCGGTTTCATCTTTTTCTGGCCCGTCGGCCTCGCCCTGCTGGCCTACATGATCTGGAGCAAACGCATGTTCTCGAAATCCTGCACGCCGCGCCGCATGGGTGGTGCGATGACCACGATGCGCTCGACCGGCAACTCGGCTTTTGATGCCTACAAGGCCGATACGCTGCGCCGCTTGGAAGAAGAGCAGCACAACTTCGAGGCCTTCCTCGAACGCCTGCGCGAAGCCAAGGACAAGGCCGAGTTCGACCAGTTCATGGACGAACGCGCCAAGGCCGCGAAGTCCGAAGACTAAGCACCAGACCCCAAGACAAGGCCCCGGCGTAATCCGGGGCCGCACTCATGCCCAATCGGAGCACTCGAATGCACCTCGCCGATCCAATCACACAGCCTCAGTTTTACCGCGATGTAGCGGGCAAGCGGTTTATGGCGTGGATCATCGACACCATCATCATCGCCCTCTTCAGCCTGCTGATCGTGCCCTTCACGGCCTTTCTCGCGCTGTTCGTGTTCATGGGGCTCTACGCTGTGGTCAGCTTCATGTACCGCACCATCACGCTCGCCACAGGCTCGGCCACATGGGGCATGCGTCTGATGGCGATCGAGCTGCGCGATGCGTCCGGCGCCCGTTTCGATTTGGGACAGGCCTTTCTGCACACGCTGGGCTACACCGTGAGCTGGGCGGTCGCGCCGCTGCAACTTGTCTCTATCGTCCTGATGGCGACATCGAACCGCGGCCAGGGCCTGACGGACATCGTGATGGGCAGCGCAGCGCTGAACCGCCGCGCCCGCGCCTGACGGCACGTTACACACTTGTCAGCACAATTGGCGCTGGTATCATCTGGCCAAACCTGTATTGGACCCCGATGCGCCACACGCTTCCCCTTGCTCCGCAGTTTTACGTGACTGCACCCCAGCCCTGCCCATATCTGGACGGTCGGATGGAGCGGAAGCTGTTCACCGCATTGCAGGGTGAAAACGCAGAAAAACTGAATGACAGCCTAAGCCAGCAGGGCTTTCGTCGCTCGCAGAACGTGCTCTACCGCCCCTCCTGCGCCGACTGCTCTGCGTGCCTGTCGGCCAGGATTGATGTGTCCGAGTTCAAACCCTCGAAAAGTCAGAAACGCACCGCCAAGCGGAACGAAAACCTCGAACGTCGAGCAACGTCCCCTTGGGCGACGGAGGATCAATACGCCCTCTTCCGCGACTATCTCGACAGCCGCCACGCAGATGGTGGCATGGCCGACATGGACGTTTTCGAATTCGCCGCAATGATCGAGGAGACCCCGATCCGCAGCCGCGTGATCGAATATCTCGACAAGACGTCCGGCGATCTGATTGGGGTGAGCCTGACAGATGTGCTGAGCGACGGGCTCAGCATGGTCTACAGTTTCTATGCCCCCGATATGCAGCGCCACTCCCTCGGGACATACATGATTTTGGACCACGTTCAGATCGCGATCGAGGCGAACCTGCCCTATGTCTACCTGGGTTATTGGGTGCCCGGCAGCCAGAAGATGGGCTACAAGTCGAAGTTTTCTGGACTCGAGGTGTACCTCGGCGGGCGCTGGCAGAAGATGCGGGATCCGGAAAACTTCAGCCCCGACACGCACCCGTTGTCGACGGATCCCATCGCGGAACAGGTGGCCAATATCTCGCTGCCGGACACGCGCCCAACGCGCTGACACTGCGGATCTGTCCCCGCGGGGACAAAATTCAGCATCAACAAAATCAACACCTTAAGGTGTAAAATTAACTCGTTTTTAACGGTTGGCGTCCCTCGCAAACGGTCAATCATGATCCGGCCGACGACGCTGCGCACTTCCCTGTTTCAAAAAATCCCGGGGGAGTCGCCAAAGGCGACGGGGGCTGGCCCCCTCATGATGAAGCAAGGGCGGCCTCTGGGCCGCCCTTTCCTTTGGATCAGTTCGGGATCAGGTCCGGGATCAAGGTCACGATACCCGGGAAGGTCCACAGGAGCGCGAGCCCCGCCACCTGGATCAACACGAAGGGGATGATCCCGCGGTAGATGTGGCCGGTCGTGACCTCTTTCGGCGCGACCCCCCTGAGATAGAAGAGCGCAAAGCCAAAGGGCGGCGTCAGGAAGGACGTCTGCAGGTTCACCGCGATCATGATCGTCACCCATTTGGGATCGAACGTGCCGCCGTAGATCACAGGCCCCACGATGGGGATCACGATGTAGATGATCTCAAGGAAGTCCAGAACGAAGCCCAGGATGAACAGCACCAGCATCACAATCAGGAAGACCGTGAACTCATTGTCAAAGGACTTGAGGAACTGCTGGATGTAATGCTCGCCCCCGAAGGAGATCACCACGAGGTTCAGAAGCTGAGAGCCGATGAGGATGGTGAAAACCATCGACGTGACCTTGGCCGTTTCGCGCACCACAGGGGTCAGGACGCCCGAGGTGTAAAGGATCCAGCAGGAGAACAGCAGACCGAACAGAGCGTAGAGATAGGCGCCATAGGCCACGAAGAAGGCGAACCAGCTTTGGGCCGATACGTTCGGTTGGTTGATCCGTAGATCGAAGTTCACCCCCACCAGAATACAGATCACGATGGCCAGCGTGGACCAGATGATCACCTTGGGGCTGCGGTCCATATCCGTCAGCTTGCGATAGGCGGCGAGCATGATCGCCCCACCTGCCCCCAGTGCGGCTGCAGGTGTCGGGTTGGTGATGCCGCCCAGGATCGAGCCAAGCACAGCCACGATCAGGATCAGCGGCGGGAAGACCACGCGCACCAACTCGTTCTGGGCACAACGCTTCACCCCCTCAACCACGCCATAGAAGATCAGCGCAAAGGGAATGGCCATGGCAAAGACATAGAAGCCCGAGCTGTTGGTCGGCCCCAGCAGGATGATGTCCACAAGCAGCGCCAGCACGACGCCGATACCACCGATCAGCAGCGGCTGGTTTTCGCGGCTGGGCGCGATGCCCTTGGCCGTGGTCAGGATCAGGCCCAGCAGCACCAGCAGGATCGCTGTGCCTGTACCAATTGGCGCTGCGTTGGCGACCTTGGCGTCGACGGCTGCGGCGAACTCCTCATCCGTGAGGCGCTGCGATTGCTGCACACCACCGGCGGCGTCAATCTCCTCCTGTTGGGCCACAGCATCGTCCCATGCCGCTTGTCCGTGCAGTTCGATCATGGACGCCTTGCATTCCTCACCCACATTGGTGCGCAGGCTGGCCGCCTGGCCAATGTCGGAGAAGGCGGAGACCTGCGTGGACTGGCTGCCCACGATGTTGAGGTTGCCCAGCAGGATCGTGCCCACGATAATCAGGACAGGTGCGCCCAGGAACCACGTGAAGGCTTCGTTGCGGGTGATCGGTTCGGCGTTGGTGGCGCCCATTTCGACTGCAGGGGCCTTATCCGGGTTCAAAAGCGCAAAGCCGAACGCATAGAGCGCATAGAGCAGCGCCAGCATGATCCCCGGCAAAAGCGCCGCCTGGAACAGCGTGCCCACGGACACAACGGCAGGTTCGCCCAGATAGGTCAGCGCGTCGGTACAGCCCGCAAGCTGCGCGCGGTTTTCCTGCGCCGCAGAATAGAGGTCACCGGCGAGCGTGCCCAGAAGAACGATCACGATGGAGGGCGGGATGATCTGCCCCAGCGTGCCTGAGGCCGCGATGACCCCTGTTGCAATCTCGGGCGAGTAGTTGTTGCGCAGCATGGTCGGCAGGGCGAGCAGACCCATGGTCACGACCGTGGCGCCCACGATCCCGGTGGAGGCCGCGAGGAACGCGCCAACAACCACGATGGACACCGCCAAACCGCCGGGCAGCGGGCCAAAGACGCGCGCCATGGTGGTCAGCAGGTCGTTTGCGATTTTCGACCGTTCCAGCGTGATGCCCATCAGGACGAACATCAGCACCGCAAGCAGCGTCTCGATCGACTGGCCCGCAAGGACCCGTTCGTTCATCCGGTTCACGACAAAGGACACGTTGCGGTCCAGCGCCACTTCCCAGCCGCTGGGGAAGACCGGCTCGCCAATCCGCGGCAAGTCCGGGTATCGGAAGACGCTGATCGTGTCGGGTTTGATCCCCGAATTCACGAGGTCGCGGTAGGCTTGCGTGCTTTCGTCAATCGCCTGGTGAATCAGCAGCCCCGCACTGTCGAGTGCAGCGATGATCCCGAAGGAGATGACCCCCGCCCCCGCGATGGCGAAGGCCACCGGAAAGCCGGAAAGAATGCCGCCGAAGAGGCAGATAAAGACGATGATCAGGCCGATCTCTACGCCATCAAGTCCAAACAACATGGGTCAGCCCTTACTTCGGTTCTTGGGCGTGCAGCGCACGCGTCTTGGGTGTGTTGGGGTGCTGCAGGCTCATCAGTGCGTCCCCTCATAGGCTTCTTCGCCCTCGCCCAGCGTGTCGCGGTCGAGGTACTTGCCTTCGCTTTCCTCGCCCTCCTTCCATTCCAGGAAGCAGCGGTAGAAGAACGCAATTGCGTGCAGGAAGACGAGCCCGGCAAAGGCCACCAGCAGGATCTTGAACAGGAAGTAACCGTTGAAGCCGTTGGGGCTGAACCCGATGGTTTCGACATTCCAGCGCACGGCCCGGGCCGAGCGTTCTGCCCGCTCGAGGTCCCAGCTGGCCGCCGGTTTCGGTGTGACCAGGTGCCGCCACATGAAGTACCAGCCGTACATCCAGATCAGCGTGGCGGACGGCATCATGAACAGGATGCAGCCGCACATGTCGATGACCCGCTTGGTCCGGTGTTTGACGGCCGAATAGACCAGGTCGACCCGCACATGTCCGCCTTGCACGAACGTGTAGGTCACGCACATGCAGACGACCAGAGCGTTGTACAGCTTAAGTTCTTCGGCGAACCACGAAATGTCGAATTGCAGCGGGATGCCGAAGCCGAACGAGATGTCCGGTCGAGTAAAGATCCGCTGCATAAAGACGATGATGATCTGCTGGATCACCATCAAGAGCCCTGCCCAGGCAAAGAAGCGGCCGGATGTGTTGGCGATGCCTTCCATCACCCGCACGCAGCCCCACATGAATTCGTTGCGCCAGAGGCCGATGGCCGTGACCACCACGATGATCGCGAGGATGGCGAAGAAGAACTCGACCGAGCCGCCGTAGTAGACGAACTTCATCAGCGACAGCTTGTCTTCGTCGGTGTTGGCCCAGGTGACCCAGTCCAGCCACGACCCCGGGTGGGTGATCGCGTAGGCGATATTGTAGAAGGCCATTGCGAGGTTCTGAAAGAACCACAGAACGCCGTCTATGATCGCTGCAAAGGTGCCCGCGGCTTCCGCCCCGTTCTCGTTTTCCATGGATGTGCCCCCTGCGATACGGTCCTGTCACAGTCCGCGGATCGCCTCAGTTCCTCACGTGGACCAAGGGCCCCGATCATCGGGGCCCTTGGCTGATTTTGATGGTGTCGGCTTAGCCGCCCAGCACGCGCACGCGCTGTTGGACGTAGTAGCCGTCGGATTTGTTGATCCAGCTGGCCGAGTTGGCCAGGCTGGCTTCGAACGAGGCGCGGATTTTCGCGAAGAGCTCGTCGCCCATGTTCTCGTCCATGACCTCTGCCGAGGCGGCGCCGAATGCGTCCCAGACGTCGTCCGAGAATTGCAGCGTCTTGACGCCCTGCTGTTGCAGGCGTGCCAGGGCCGCACCGTTGTTGGCCAGTGTTTCGGCCAGCTGGTAGTGCGTGGTGGCGCGCGATGCGTTGGTCAGGATCGCTTGCTGTTGCGGTGTCAGGTCGTTCCAGACGTCGAGGTTGACGTTGGCGGCCAGCGCCGAGCCCGGCTCGTGGAAGCCGGCGGTGTAGTAGACTTTCGCCACTTCCTGGAAGCCGGCGCGTTCGTCGGCCATCGGGCCAACCCACTCCAGACCGTCCAGAGCACCGGAGGACAGCGCCTGATACAGTTCGCCGCCGGGGATGTTCTGTACGGATGCGCCCAGCTTGCCGAGCACCTTGCCGCCGAGGCCAGGCATACGGAACTTCAGGCCGTTGAAGTCGGCCGCCGAGTTGATCTCGTTGCGGAACCAGCCACCGGATTGCGACCCGGAGTTACCGGCCAGCAGACCCTTGAGGTTGAAGATTTCGCCCAGCTCGTCGTGCAGCTCCTGGCCGCCGCCGTGCTCGTACCAGTTGGTCACTTCCTGCGCGGTGCCGCCGAAGGGCACGGCGGTAAAGTAGGCGTAGCCCGGGTGCTGACCGATGAAGTAGTAGTCAGCCGAGTGATACATGTCCGCCTGGCCCGACGACACGGCGTCGAACACTTCGAAGGCGCCCACAAGCTCACCGGGCGCTTTCTTTTCGATGGTCAGCTGGCCATCGGACATCGCGCCCACGAATTGCTCAAGATACGTTGCCGCATCATCCAGAACGGCAAAGCCGCGCGGCCACGAGGTGACCATGGTCAGCGTGCGCTTGCCCTGCGCGTAAGCCGGTGCAGCCAGCGTCGTGGCGGCGGCAGCCGAACCACCCAGTGCCGATGTCTTTAGAAAAGAACGACGATCCATAGAGATACTCCTCCCAATTATAACACCCATCCCCTCCCAGGGCGGGCGGATCGTTTCGAGTGCGGCCACATTAGTGATGAGGTCCGCGATGAAAATACCTAGTACTGCGTAGAAAGCTGGCAATTTGCCGATTTTGGTCAGGATTTTTCACCAATTTCACCATCGCTACATACCCCGGACACGGCCCAAACACACCGAAGTCATCCTGTTAGCGCGATCAAAACATGCCCTGCCCCTTTGATTCGAGCGCCATTCCGCGTATCGAATCAGACTGTGCGCGACATGTTTTCCCATATGCGCCTGAGCTATGCGCAGAAGCTGTCCCTTGTGGCGGCGGTGCCTCTGATCCTTGCGGTGGCGGCTATTGCCTTGCTTGTGGCCGTGCAGTCCCGTGCGCTGGCCGAGCGCGAGATACAGGCGCTGGAATCGCAACTGATCGAGGCCAAGAAGCGTGAGTTGCGCAACTACGTCACGCAGGCCCGCAACGGGTTTTACTTTATCTATGGCTCTGCTGCCCCCGATGATCAGGAGGCGAAGGATCAGGTGGCCCAGATCCTGTCGGCGATGATCTACGGGGATGAGGGGTTTTTCTTTGTCTATGATTATGACGGCACGAACCTTGTGAACCCGCGCCAGACCAACATGATCAACCGCAATCATCTGGAGCTGACCGACAGCGATGGCACGCGCGTAGTGGCGCGCCTGATCGACATTGCGCGGCAGGGCGACGGATACCTGACCCATCTGTGGCCCAAGCCGTCAAACGGGCAAGAGGCGGAGATGATCACCTATGTCACATCCTTCCCATCCTGGCGGTGGGCTGTGGGTACAGGCGTGTTCATCGACGATGTTCTGACATCCGTGGCCGAGGCGCGCGCGGACGTGGAGACGCGGGTGCAACGCACCTTCTACTATATATCAGGCATCACACTGGCCGCGCTGCTGATGGTGTTTGGGTCCGGCATGGCATTGAACATCCGCGAACGCCGTCTGGCGGATGCCAAGCTGAAGAAGCTGACCCAGCGCGTGTTTGACGCGCAGGAAGAGGAACGCGGCCGTGTGGCGCGCGAATTGCACGACGGGATCAGCCAGATCCTTGTGGGGGTGCGCTATGCGCTCGACAGTGCGCGCAGGCGTCTGGACAAGGGCAATGGTGATCCGACCACGCCACTGACCCAAGGGATCGAAAACCTCGGCACCGCCATTTCCGAGGTGCGCCGGATCAGCCGCGATCTGCGCCCCGGTGCACTGGATGATCTGGGACTGGGTCCGGCGCTGAAGGCGCTGGTGGAGGATTTTGCGACCCGGACCGGGGTGGAGACGGAATTCAACACGGTGGTGTTCCGCAACCGTCTGGATCAGGACGCCAAGATCGCGCTTTACCGGATTGCGCAGGAGGCGCTGACCAATATCGAGCGTCATGCGGCGGCGACATATGTGTCAGTGGACATCCGCGGTCACAAGCGCGGCGCGACTCTGCGCATTTCCGACAATGGTGTCGGGCTGGACCGGACGCTGAGCCGCCGATCCTCGGGCATCGGATTGCGCAACATGCAGGAACGGGTCGAGCAGCTGGACGGCACCTTGCGTATTCTTTCAGGTGCCGGGCCCGATGGTGGTACGATGATCGAGGCGACTGTTCCCCTGACCCATCTGTTGCGGCCCGAAACCGCGACGACCAAGAAGGAGCGCGCACGCGCATGACCGACACTATTCGCGTTCTCATCGTTGACGATCATCCGATGGTCGCCCAAGGCATTCAATCCGTGTTGGAGGATCAGGACGGGATCAGCGTTGTCGGCACCCTCAACAACGGGCGGATGCTGATGGACCAGTTGGACAATTTTGACCCCGACGTGATCCTGATGGATTTGAACATGCCCGAGATGGGCGGGCTGACGGCAACGGAACTGGTGTTGGAAAAGCGTCCGGGCACCCGCATCCTGATCCTGTCGATGCATGACAGTCCCGAATATATTTCATCCGCGCTGAGCCATGGGGCGATGGGTTATGTCCTGAAGGACGTGCCGACAGAAGAGATTGCCGAAGCGGTCGAGACCGTGATGAAGGGCAAGCGGTACCTGTGTACGGGTGCCGAGGGGGCCATTGCGCCCAAGCGGTCCGACACGGCGGGTGCGCTGACGGGGCGCGAACAGACGATCCTTTTGCAACTGGCGCAGGGGCTGTCGAACAAGGAGGTGGCGATTGCCCTCGATATCTCCGTCCGGACGGTCGAGACGCATCGCAAGAATATCAAGCGGAAGCTCGGCATATCCTCGACCGCTGGTTTGACGCGCTATGCGTTGGAGCATGGGGTGCTGCAGGGGACGGGAAACGCGCTGTAGCCGCCCGGCACTAACCATTTCTACATTCATTGCTGGCAAGTGGGGTATATGGTGCACCCCTTGCCGAACCCTTTGGTTGCCGAAACGGACGCGGAACGATTTGCGCAGCGCAGATCGGCCATTGATCTGATTGCGACGACCCGTGCGCGTACGATCCGCGCAGCACTTTTTGGCAGCTATCTGTTTCGGGTCAATCCGCTGGGTCCCGAGGATGCGGAGACGCGGGCGCAGTGGCGCGTTGTTCTGCGGGAACAGGGTGAAGCGGTGGCGCGTGCAGCGTCGCTGGTGCAGGGCAGCGACCCGTTACAGGCTGTTCCGGGCTGGGTTTGTGACTGGATTGGCCAGCATGGCGCAGCACACCCGCGCTCTGTCGCGGCCTTTGTCGAGATGCGGGATTTGACCCATGCGGTTGTGATTGCCGCCGAGGGCGATGATGTGCGTCAGATGCGCGATGCGCTGGCCGAGCATCTGCGCGTGGGGCGCGGTGGGTTCTTTGAAAAGGTGACCGCGTTCTGTGACGGCTTGTGGGCCGATCTGGATGCCACGCGGCATCAGGAGTTGGAACATGCCGCTGCCGCCGGTCAGGCCATCACCAAGACCCTGGGGCGTCTGGAACAGATCGGCAAGCATGTGCGGCTGGTGTCGCTGAACGCCTCGGTTGAGGCCGCGCGCGTTGGTGATGCGGGCCGGGGCCTGGGCGTGATCGCGGTTGAGTTCAAGACATTGGCCGAAGAGATCCAGATGCTGGCCACGACGGCCCGCCGCGACATTGCCGCCATGACCGGCAATTCGGCTGACTTGGGGCCGTCACCCCGCCGCTAAATTCGCTTCCTTTCGGCAGCCCGCGGGTTTGCGCAAGATAATTGCGCATTTTTCTGACCTCGGGACAGATTTTTCTGGTTTTCGGCTGTTGACGCCCCTTGGAGCCATGCATAATGTCCGCCCACGCATTGAAGGACCGTCAGGTATGACCGAACTAGTCGTCATCGTATTGGACACGCGCATGGGCCGGTAACGGAAATCCAGACCGGCACCCATGCGCCCCCGAAACCCGGGGGTTTTTTTATGCGCAATGACAAACCGCAATATCGGAGCACGCGGAACATGACACGTCAAATGACCGGAGCGAAAATGGTCGTCCAAGCCCTGATCGACCAGGGTGTGGACACGGTATTCGGATATCCCGGTGGCGCTGTGCTACCGATTTACGACGAGATCTTTCAGCAGAACTCGATCAAGCACATTCTGGTGCGCCACGAGCAGGGCGCCGTCCATGCCGCCGAAGGATATGCGCGCGCCACCGGCAAGCCGGGTGTGTGTCTTGTGACCTCGGGCCCCGGTGCGACGAATGCGGTAACGGGCCTCACTGATGCGCTGATGGATTCGATCCCGATTGTGGTGCTGACGGGCCAGGTGCCGACGTTTATGATCGGGTCGGACGCCTTTCAGGAAGCCGATACCGTGGGCATCACCCGCCCTTGCACCAAGCACAACTGGCTGGTGAAAGAGACGGACAGGCTGCCCGGCGTACTGCACGAGGCGTTTCATGTGGCGACCGCTGGCCGCCCCGGCCCTGTGCTGATCGACATCCCCAAGGATGTGCAGTTTGCGCAAGGCACGTATCAGCCGCCGAAACCATCGACCTCGCATTACCAGCCGCAGGTTAAGGGCGACATGGAGGCGATCACGGAGCTGGTTGCGGCCATTGAGACAGCCAAACGCCCGATTTTCTATACCGGTGGTGGCGTGATCAACTCCGGCCCCGGTGCCAGCCAGCTTCTGCGTGAGTTGGTGGATGCGACGGGCTTTCCCATCACTTCAACCCTCATGGGGCTGGGCTGCTACCCGGCGAGCGGCAAGCATTGGATGGGCATGCTGGGCATGCACGGGCTTTATGAAGCCAATATGGCGATGCACGACTGCGACCTGATGATCAACATCGGCGCGCGTTTTGACGACCGGATCACGGGGCGCATCGACGCCTTTAGCCCCAAGTCGAAGAAGGCGCATATCGACATCGACCCGTCTTCGATCAACAAGGTGATCAAGGCGGACATCCCGATTGTGGGCGATGTGGGCCACGTGCTGGAAGACATCCTGAAGGTCTGGAAGTCGCGCGGACGCAAGACGAACCAATCCGCCGTCGCGCAATGGTGGTCGAAGATCGAAGAATGGAAGGCCGTGGATTGCCTGAAGTTCCAGCAGACCGGCAAGACGATCAAGCCGCAGCACGCGCTGGCCCGGCTTGAGGCGCTGACCAAGGATCACGACCGTTATATCTGCACCGAAGTGGGACAGCACCAGATGTGGGCCGCGCAGTATCTTGGGTTCGAGGATCCGAACCGCTGGATGACCTCGGGCGGTCTCGGCACAATGGGCTATGGCTTCCCCGCCTCCATCGGTGTTCAGATGGGGCATCCGGAAGCGCTGGTGATCAACGTCGCGGGCGAAGCGTCATGGCTGATGAACATGCAGGAACTTGGCACGGCGATGCAGTTCAACCTGCCGGTCAAGCAGTTCATCCTGAACAACGAACGTCTGGGTATGGTGCGCCAGTGGCAGGAGTTGCTGCATGGCGAGCGCTATTCGCATTCCTGGTCGGAAAGCTTGCCTGATTTCGTGAAGCTGGCCGAGGCGTTTGGGGCCAAGGGCATTCTGTGTTCAGACCCCGATGATCTGGATGATGCGATCATGGAGATGATCAATCACGACGGTCCGGTTCTGTTCGACTGTTTAGTGGAGAAGCACGAGAACTGCTTCCCCATGATCCCGTCGGGCAAGGCGCACAATGAGATGCTGCTGGGCGAGGCCGAGACGCAGGGTGTGATTGATGCCAAAGGTTCGGTGCTGGTGTAACGCGCCGTTTTCTTACAAAGAAAACGGTCCGGAAATTTTGTAAATTTCCGGCTACGACAAGGAAAAGACGATGTCCGCACTAAAGATCAAAAAAGGCTCAACCAGCCACTCAGCCTATAACCTACGCCCAACATTCTCGGACGTGGAAGAACGCCACACGCTGGCCGTACTGGTCGAAAACGAACCGGGTGTTCTGGCCCGTGTCATCGGCTTGTTCTCGGGCCGCGGATACAACATTGAAAGCCTGACCGTGGCCGAGGTGGATCACACTGGGCACCTATCGCGCATCACCATCGTGACGGTGGGCACGCCGCAGGTGATTGAACAGATCAAGGCGCAACTGGGCCGGATTGTTTCTGTGCATGAGGTGCATGACCTGACAGTCGAAGGCCCCTCGGTCGAACGCGAGTTGGCGATGTTCAAGGTGGCCGGTCAAGGCGACAAGCGGGTCGAGGCGCTGCGTCTTGCCGACATCTTCCGCGCCAATGTGGTCGACAGCACGCTGGAAAGCTTCGTGTTCGAAATCACTGGCGCGCCGGACAAGATCGACGCTTTTGCCGATCTGATGCGCCCCTTGGGGCTGGTCGAAGTGGCCCGTACGGGTGTCGCTGCCCTGCCCCGCGGCGACTAATTCGCGAGCAGGCCGGTTCGCCAAAAACCTATGCGAAAGGCTCACCGACCTTGAGCAGGCGCCGTTCAAACGGCGCCAATTCGTCTGCCGTGCAGTATCCCGCGCGACGCGCGGCTTCTTTCGCAGGGCCGAAATCGGTGCCCAGATACTCATAAACCATCCGAACGATTCGTTCGTCGCCGATAGATTCCTTGATCGTGCGCGTTATGTAGCCGACCCAAAAATTGTTTTCGAACGACGTCACGCGGCTGAGATAATTGAACGACGCCGTATGGGCGCCACGCCGAGAGATGAGGGCGCTGACACCGTCCTCCTGCCGCAATACAAGGCCGCGGAACTCGCGCGCCTGCCGGGTCACGGACATGCCCTGCGTACTGAGGGCCGCGCGTGTTTCGTAACCGCGCACCACGGTTGCCCCGTTGTCGCGGAACACACGGACCAGTCCGGTCACGTATTGATCCAGTTCCAGAAAGCTGCGGCGCGAGAAGCGATAAAAGCCGGTCGGGAACATATCCTCGTCCACCGATTTAACGCCAACCCCCACATATTCCTTGAGAAATGGGCCCGTGAGAGGGTCAGCGCCGGACGCGATATTCTGCACCGGTTCAAGCAACACCCGCGCATCGACGTCAAAGAAGTCGCAAATCCGAGACAGCACATCCGGTCTGGGGAAGCTCTCTCCTGACAGATAGCGGTTGAACTGCGTCCGATTGATACCCAGCTGTCGAGACAGTTCTGAAATGGAAGGATAATCGCTTGCGAGAATCCGCAGGTTTTCCCCGAACATGCTGCGCAATTCCGCTGGTGATCTGCGCATTTCTGGCATGGTCGTCTCTTCGTTCGTGCTGTGTCTTGAATGCTGATCGTTAACGTGACGCCATTAAGCTTCTGGTCGCCGGTGCACTGATGCGTTTTAGCGTCAACGGTGACGCTAATTTGCAACCTAACGATACTGTTACCGACACAAAATGCAAGCGCACGTTGCTGACTTAGTCATGTTCCAAATGTCCAGAATTGAGTTTGATAAACCGTGTCCAACTCTGGGTAGAGCAATGATTGGTGTCATACTGTGGAGCGATCCAGCAACCGAGAAAGCTGTGATCTGGTGCGAGGATCACGGGGATCTCGCCTTTTTGTCTGGGGCCGCATGTGCGGACATTCCGGATGCGTTTTTTGACGTGGGCGATGTCGTCGAATTCGACGTGATCGCCACACGGAACGTACGCCGCGTCAGCCGCGTCACGCCCGTTCAGCAAGGTATCGGCAAGCCCGTTGTCGACAGCCTGATCACAATGCCGCCTCAGCCGCAGCAACCCAAGGTGGATGTGTCTGACTCGGCAGAGATCATTCCGTTCCGACTGAACCCTGCCGCGCGCCCCATGCCCGCAGCACAACCGCAGCAGCGCCGCCGCGGCTAGCCCGCACCGATGTCGGAGACAGCAAAATGCTGTCGAAAACCCACGCGTTTTAAACCCACGCCCGCACTATCCTGATGCGGCATCGCACAGGGGGAATACGCATGGACATCACCGACATGAACGCAGTGCGCCAGCCCATTGCGTCAGCCCGCGGACTGCCGAATGCGCATTACACCGATCCGGCCGTCTTCGATGAGGAACGGTCAGCACTCTTGATGGCGGGTTGGTCCGGTCTGGCCGTGGCGTCAGACGTGCCCGAACCGGGCGATGCGGTTCCCTTGACCTTTCTTGGCATGCCGCTGCTGCTGCTGCGGGATCGGGCCGGTCAGGTTCGTGTCTTTTACAACATCTGTCGTCATCGCGGCATGATCCTGCTCGATGCGCCCCGCAAGATCGAGGGCGCCATTCGCTGCCCCTATCATAGCTGGTGCTACGCGACTGACGGACGGCTCGTATCGACGCCGCATGTTGGCGGGCCGGGTCAGAACACGGTTGAGGGTATCGACAAGGCTCTGCTGGGACTGACCGAGGTGCGTAGCCATGTGTGGATGGACGTGGTGTGGATCAACGTGTCGGGCGATGCGCCTGCGTTTGAGGAGGCCCACGCCGATCTGCTGGCGCGGTGGGCGGAGTTTGATCGCCCGCTGTATCACGGGGGCGCCGACAGCCGGTTTGAGTTGACCGTTGAGTGCAACTGGAAGCTGGCGGTCGAGAATTACTGCGAAAGCTATCACCTGCCCTGGGTGCATCCGGATCTGAACACCTATTCCCGGCTGGAGGATCACTATCATATCGAAGCGCCGGGTCTCTATTCCGGTCAGGGCACAGTGGTTTACCGCCAGCTCAAGAGTGACGCGGGCGAGGTATTTCCCGATTTCGAGGGGCTGGATGCCAAATGGGACACGGCGGCGGAGTACATCACGGCCTACCCCAACGTGCTGTTGGGCGTGCATCGGGACCACGTCTTTGTCATCGTTCTGGTGCCGGACTCGCACGCGCAAACCACGGAGAAGGTGCATCTGTACTACGCGCAGCCCGACACCGATGCCGACCTGCGGGCGCGCAACACCGCGCAGTGGAAGCAGGTGTTCGAGGAGGACATCTTTGTTGTGGAGGGGATGCAGCGCGGGCGCCATGCGCCGGGCTTTGACGGGGGGCGGTTCTCTCCGGCGATGGACGGGCCCACCCATCTGTTCCACGCCTGGGTGGCGGACCGGATGATGGCCCATCGCGGGCAGGTGCAAGCAGCCGAATGAACGAGCTGGAGGCGCGATTGCTTGCGGCGCATGCCGCAGGCGACGGCAAAGCGATGGTGGCGCTCTACTGCGAAGCGGCGGAGGCCGCGCCCAGCGAGGACGAACGCGCGTTCTTTCTGACGCAGGCGCATGTCTTTGCCATGGAAACCGCGCACCCCGATGCGGCGCGGTTGAGAGACACGTTGGTCGAGATGGGGCGCGAAACGCCGCTTTAGCGCTCGCCCGCGGCCATCTGGGCGTAGATGTGCCAGGAGGCGTGGCCAAGCCATGGCAGCACCACGATCAAGCCCAATAGACCGGGCAGCATCGCGAGGAACACAAGCACGACAATGACGACAGCCCAGATGAGCATGGGCAGCAGGTGCGCCTGCACGTGGCCCCAACTGGCGAGGATGGCGGTCATGTAATCCACCTCGCGCGCCAGAAGCAGCGGCAGGCCCAGCACGCACATCGCAAAGAAGATGAACGCAAAGATGCCCCCCACCACGGTGCCGAGCGCCATCATCATCAGGCCGTCGGGGGTCAGGAAGACCTCGAACGAGGTGGTGACGTTGACCATGGGTTTCAGGCCGAGGAAGAGCGCAAAGATCATGTGCCCGAGAAAGAACCAGAACAGCAGCGCCACGACCATCAGCATGGACAGCCACGGCATTTGGCGGCCGCGTTCCCGGCGCAGGCGTGAGAGGACATCCCCGACGCTCGCGCTTTCGCCGCGTCCGATGCGGCGTGACGCTTCGTAGGTGCCAAGAGCGCAAAGCGGGGCGACGAGCGGAAAGCCGAAGACGGCGAGGATCAGCCAGAAGGTGTGCCCGGCCCACATCGTCAGGCCCAGAAGCGCCCAGCCTGCGACCACGGCGGCGAGCCCGGTCAGGATGCCAAAGCCCGGTGCCGCCCGAAAATCGGCCCAGCCCGCCGTCAGTGCATTTCGGATGAATGCAGGTTGCGGCGGCTGAAACGGCGGAACACCGGCGGGCAAGGCGGGGTATGGGTCGGCGGCTTGAGTCATCGTCACATCCCTATTTGCAGGTCTGGTGGCGGGCGGCGGGTGGGCCAGTTTGTCGCATCGTGCCACGCCTGTGCCAGTCGAAGCAACATCGCGTCGCTGCCGCGCCGACCGATCAGTTGCAGGCCCATGGGCAGATCGTGCGGACCGCCGAAGCCTGCGGGCACGCAGATGGCGGGCAGACCGAGGAGGCTGGCGGGCACCACCACCTCCATCCAGCGGTGGTAGGTGTCCATGGTGTCGCCCGCGATGCTGCGCGGCCAGTCAATAGTCACGTCGAAGGGCCACATCTGCGCGGATGGAAGGGCCAGCACTTCGAAGCGCTCGAACAGGGTGGCGGCGGTCTTGAACCATTCGGAGCGGGTGATGCTGGCGCGGTGCACCTCCATCGCCGACAGGGCGAGGCCGCGTTCGATTTCCCATATGGCGGTGTCCTTGAGGTGGTCGCGTTTGCCGGGATCGGCGTGCAGCACGCCGAGGCTGCCGGCCACGGCCCAACTGCGCAGCGTGGTCCAGGACTGCCAGAGGGCGTCCCGGTTGAAAGGGGCATCGAGCGCTTCCACGCTGACGCCGAGGGTTTCCATTTCGGCGAGCGCGCCTTTGCAGATGGCGAGGATGCCGTCCTCCATCGTCAGTGCGCCACCCCAGTCGGAAAGCCATCCGATGCGCATCCCCTCTGCCCCGCCGCTGATCTGAGGCAGGGTTGGCGGCGCATCGACGCCGTGCGGTTGTCGCGGATCGGACCCCGCCATGGTGTCGAGAAGTGCGGCGAGGTCGGCAGGTGTGCGGGCCATGGGGCCGTTGGTGGAGAGTTGATGCAGGAAGCTGTCGCCGAGCGGCTCGGACGGCACGAGCCCCCAGCTTGGCCGCATCCCGTAGACATTGTTCCAGCCCGCCGGGTTGCGCAGGCTGCCCATCATGTCGGAGCCATCTGCGACGCTGAGCATGCCAGTGGCGAGCGCAACCCCTGCCCCGCCCGATGACCCACCGGCGCTGCGCGACGGATCGTAAGGATTGCGTGTGGGGCCGAAGACCGGGTTGATGCTGTGCGAGCCGAGGCCGAATTCGGGCGTGTTTGTTTTGCCGATGATGATCGCGCCCGCGGCGCGGAGGCGGGCAACCATGATGTCATCGGATGTCGCGATTTGGCCTGCAAAGAGCGGCGAGCCCATGGAGGTGGGCAGACCTGCTGCGTTGGCGAGATCCTTGATCGCCATCGGGATGCCATGAAGCCAGCCCGTTTTGGGGGCTGCATCCGCTGCGCGGGCTTCGGCCATCAGCGCGTCGGGGTCGCGCAGGGAGACGATGGCGTTGACACTCGGGTTGAGCCTGTCGATGCGTGCGAGCGTTTCGGCCATGATCGCCTCGGCGCTGGTGTCGCCCGCATCCATATGCGCCCGGAGTGCGAGCGCGCCCTGTTCGATCATCATGTGGCCTCCCTGTGCTCTGGCAGGCCGGTGAGTGGATTAGTCCGCCTGCGCCTCTGCCCGGGACTTGCCCGACACGTCCAAGGCTAGCGTGGCCGCCATCAGCCCATCAAGGTCCCCGTCGAGGACACCCTTGGTATCGGATGTCTCGAAGTTGGTGCGCAGATCCTTGACCATCTGGTAGGGCTGCAGGACGTAGGACCGGATCTGATTGCCCCAGCCCGCGTCGCCCTTGTTCTCGTGCATCTCGTTCACGGCGGCGTTGCGGCGGTCGAGTTCCATTTGGTAGAGGCGGCTCTTCAGTGCCTTCATCGCGATGTCGCGGTTCTGGTGTTGCGACTTTTCCGAGCTGGTCACGACGATGCCTGTCGGCGCGTGGGTGATCCGCACGGCCGAGTCGGTGGTGTTCACGTGCTGGCCGCCCGCACCCGAGGAGCGGTAGGTGTCGATGCGGATGTCGGCGGGGTTCACCTCGATCTCGATATTGTCGTCGACGACCGGATAGACGCCCACGGATGTGAAGCTGGTGTGCCGTTTGGCGGCGCTGTCGAAGGGACTGATCCGGACCAGCCGGTGGACGCCCGATTCCGATTTCAGCCAGCCATAGGCGTTGGTGCCACTGATCTTGTAGGTCGCGGATTTGATTCCCGCCTCTTCGCCTGCGGACTCAGACTGCAGTTCGACCTTGTAGCCCTTTTTCTCCGCCCAGCGGACATACATGCGGGCGAGCATGGAGGCCCAGTCGCAGCTTTCTGTGCCGCCTGCGCCCGCGTTGATTTCGAGGAAGGTGTCGTTGCCGTCCGCCTCGCCATCGAGCAGCGCTTCAAGCTCTTTCTGGGCCGCCGTCTCAGCGAGTGCTTTGATGGCGTTTTCAGCGTCCGAAATGACTTCTTCGTCCTCTTCCATCTCACCGAGTTCGATCAGTTCGATATTGTCGGCGAGGTCCTGTTTGATCTTGGCGTGCGTATCCATCGCGTCGACCAGCATCTGGCGGTCGCGCATCA
Organism: Tateyamaria sp. syn59; assembly: GCF_007995245.1. Lineage (GTDB taxonomy): Bacteria > Pseudomonadota > Alphaproteobacteria > Rhodobacterales > Rhodobacteraceae > Tateyamaria. Next base: position 387,297 of record NZ_VCBA01000001.1, on the reverse strand, counting down.
GCTTTTGCGCGGCTTCGGGATCGTCCCACAGGTTGGGGTCCTCGACCCGCGCGTTGAATTCTTCCAGCCGGTGCTTGGCCGTGTCGACATCCAGCCGTTGGGCCAGCAAAGCCACAGACTTTTCAATCTCTTCGACGACGTTTTGAATTTCGGCGCGCATATCGAACCCTTCCCAACAGAGCCTTGGGATAGCTCATGCCGGACGGGGCGACAAGATCAGTTGGCGCCTCGCGCTTAGTAGAGACCGCCGGAGCTGAGCGTGCCGAAATTCGCCTTGGGGCCAACGACGGCCTTGCGGCCTGTCGAGGTGGTCACCTGACGGCCGCCGCCGCCCACTTCCTCGAAGAGCGGCAGGTCCGCACCCATGGCAAAACCGCCGTCAAAGGTGATGCCGAATGTGGGCTCGAACCCGTCGCGGAAGCATTCACTGACCACATTGGGACCCGAAGCGTCATCGCCGAGGCGTGCGCCGGAGAAGCGGTCGATCTTGATGAACATACACTCGTCGGGCACCTCGAACGCGCCGCCGCCATATTTGGCAATCGCTTCCTGCATGAAGGTGTTGAAGACGGGTCCGCACATGCCGCCGCCCGAGGCCCCACGGCCCAGGCTGCGCGGCTGGTCATATCCGATGTAGCAGCCTGCGACGATGTCGCTGGAAAAGCCAACGAACCACACATCCTTGGCGTCGTTGGTCGTGCCCGTTTTACCCGCGATGGGCACCGGCAGTTTCACGGTGCTGGACGCCGTGCCGCGATCCACCACGCCCTTCATCATCGAGGTGAGCTGATAGGCGGTGACCCCGTCCATGATCCGCTCGCGGTTGGACAGGATCCGGGGCGCAAAGCCGGGATCGAGGCTGGCCAGTTGCGTGCAATCACGGCATTCGCGCTGGTCGTGGCGGTAGACCGTGCGACCAAAGCGGTCCTGCACGCGGTCAACCAGCGTCGGCTCCACCCGCTCGCCGCCATTGGCAAACATCGCATAGGCTGACACCATTTGGTAAAGCGTCGTTTCTTCCGCCCCCAGAGAGTTGGCGAGGAAGCGGTTCATATTGTCATAGACCCCGAACCGTTCGGCATAGTCGGCAACGATGTCCATCCCGACTTCTTCCGCCAGACGGATGGTCATCAGGTTCCGCGAGCGTTCGATCCCGGTGCGCAGCGGGGTTGGCCCATAGAACTGGTTCGAAGAGTTGCGTGGTCGCCAGAGGCCCTGGGGCGTGTTGATCTCGATCGGGGCGTCCACGACGATGGTTGCGGGCGAGTAACCGCTGTCAAGTGCAGCGGCATAGACAAACGGTTTGAAGGACGAGCCCGGCTGACGCTTGGCCTGTGTGGCGCGGTTGAAGACCGAGTTCTGGTAGCTGAACCCGCCCTGCATCGCGATCACGCGGCCCGTGTTGACGTCCATTGCGACAAAACCGCCCTGCACACGCGGCACCTGGCGCAAGGTCCAGCGGATGAAAGACCCGTCATTGTCGGCCGTCATGGCGCGCACATGCACCACTTCCCCAACTTCGAAGTTGTCAAAGAAATTGCCGGCGATCCACTGGATGTCCTCGCGCGGCACCACCGGCGCAGGCTCCGCGTCTGTCCAGCCTTCGATGCCGAGGCGCAGCTGCTGGTCCTCGACCTCCAGAACGACGGCGGGCCGCCAGACACCGTTCAGGTCGATGTCGCGGGCAACGGCCACACTACGCAGCGCCGCCTCCCAGTCTTCCAACTGATCGGCCTCTATGCTCTTGCCGGTCCCACGCCACCGGCCCTGCCCCCGGTCGTAGCTTTCCAACTGGCGGCGCAGGGCAAAGGCCGCCACGGGCTGCATTTCCGCATCAATGGTCGCGCGCACGGTGTAGCCGCCGGAAAAGAACTCGCCCTCGCCGAAATCCTCACTCAACTGACGGCGGATTTCATCAGTGAAGTAGTCGCGGGGCGGCAGTTCGGCCTTGAAGCTCTCAAAATCGCCGTTCTGGACCGAGCGGAGCGGCATAGCCCTTTCCGCCTCGTAGGTCGCTTCGTCCAGATATCCGTTCTCCTTCATCTCCTTGAGGACGAAGTTGCGGCGGTTCATCAGCCGGTCCTTGCGGCGCACCGGGTGGTAGTCCGAGGGTGCCTTGGGCAAGGACGCAAGGAACGCCGCCTCATGCGGTTCCAGTTCGCGCAGTGTCTTGTTGAAATAGGTCTGGCTGGCCGCGGCCACGCCGTAGGAGTTCTGGCCGAGGAAAATCTCGTTCAGGTACAGTTCAAGGATTTTTTCCTTGCTCAGCGCCTCCTCTACGCGGGCGGCGAGGATGATCTCTTTGATCTTGCGCTCCGCCTGCCGGTCGCCGGAGAGAAGGAAGTTCTTCATCACCTGCTGGGTGATGGTCGAGGCACCGCGTACGTCCTGACCGCGCGAGCGCACCGCGTCGTAAGCCGCCGCGCCGATGCCGCGCAGGTCATAGCCGTCATGGGTGTAAAAATTCTTATCCTCAGCCGAGATGAAGGCCTGTTTGACCAGATCCGGGATTGTATCGGCGGGGGCAAACAGGCGGCGTTCCTGGGCAAACTCGTCGATGATCTGTCCCTCGCCAGAATAGATGCGGCTGATCGTGGCGGGCTGGTATTGGGCCAGCGACTCGTGGCTGGGCAGGTCGCGCCCGTACATCCAGAACACGGCACCGACCGACAGCGCGATCATTGCGACACCCATCGTCACCGTGGTGAAGATGCCGCCAAAGAAGGACAGAATGAACCGAAACATGACCGCTCGCACCTGTTATCTACGGTTGCTTTGCTGCCGGTATACGCGAGGTGGCGAACATGGTCAAAAGCTGACCCATGCGTGATCCCGCCGATGTGAACGGCTATTGCCGGACCAGGGGCTGCATCGCCAGATCAGTGTCGCGCCATTGCAGGATGCCGGTTGCCAGCGCCTCGACCATCACGGCGCGCCAAACCGGGTCGCGCAGGTTGGCAAGGTCGCGCGTGTCCGACAAAAACCCGACCTCGACCAGAACGGACGGGATGTCAGCGCTTTTGAGCACGGAAAAGGCCGCCTCCCTGCGCGGGCGTCTGTTCATGGGCCCTCCTGCGACATCCATCGCCTCGATCAGGGCCGTGGCCAGCGTGTGTGTGCGTGGCATCGTTTCAGTCCGGGCGAGGTCCATGAGGACCGCGGCCACCTGATCATCGGTGCCGCTCAGGTCGACACCGGCCAGGATATCCGCCCGATCATGCTGCGCCGCCAGTTGGGCAGAGGCGGCATCACTGGCCTCTTCCGACAGGGTGTAAACAGTGGCGCCCCGCGCCTGCCCCTGGCTGAGCGCGTCGGCATGCAGTGACACAAACGCATCAGCACCCACGTGGTGAGCCAGCGCGACCCGTCCTGTCAGGGACACGAACGTGTCGGTATCGCGGGTCAGCACAACCTCGACCCCGCCCGCCCGGCGCAACGCGTCCCGAAGCGCGATGCCGATGTCCAGCATCAGGTCTTTTTCGCTTGTGGTGTCCCGCACTGCACCGGGGTCGATGCCACCGTGGCCAGGGTCGATCACCACGACGAAACTGTCATCCTCAATGGCTGGGGGCGGGGCTGCGGCCTGCACGCCCCAATCCGCATCACCCGGAGGACCGGCCTGTGCCGCGAACGTGTTTTTTTCCGCATCGCGTAGCGTGATCCGCAAATCCGCGCGGCCCGAGGCAGTATCAACCGGCATGGCAATGGCTTCGGGAACCATCGGCTGGGCCAGGTCCATGACAAGGCGCGACCAGCCCGGTTTGAACGCGCCAAAGCGCAGCGCTGCGATCCGCCCCGCGTCTGGCAACAGGGTCTCGGGTGCAATGCCGGTGAAATCGACCTCGCGGAAATCAACAACGAGGCGCGGCGGCTCGGCCAGAGTAAAGACGCGGAACGGCACGCCCTGGCTGAGCCCAAGCGTGACCTCGGCCCCGCCAAACCAGCCATCTGAAATCTCGCTGCGGGCCGGGTCGATGCGCGCCAGACCCGACAGGTCTTGCGCCGCAACTGCCGCCGCACCGATCCACATCATCACCGCGATCAAGACTGCCCGCATCGCCACTGCCCTTTTTGCTTTGCAGGCAGTCTACCGGGTTCGGGCCGCGCCGTGAATCCCTGTTCAGCGGCTTGACATGAATTCCTTGAGCCTCCGTAGCCCTTCGGCAATGTCGTCCGTCGTGCGCGCATACGAAAAGCGCAGGGTGCGGTGCCCGCGCACCGGATCGAAGTCTAGGCCCGGCGTCACAGCGACGCCCGCTTTGTCCAGAATTTCCGCAGCAAAGGCGCGGCTGTCCTTGGTCAAGTCCGACACGTCGGCGTAGACATAGAAGGCTCCGTCAGGGGGTGCGATCTTGTCAAATCCCGCCGCTGGCAACCCCTCCAGCATCAGCGCACGGTTGGCGCGGTAGACATCGAGGTTCGCCTGCAATTCCTCCGTCGCATCCATGGCGGCAAGGGCAGCGACCTGGCTTGCGTGCGGAGGACAGATGAACATGTTTTGCGCCAGCCGCTCGACCACACGCACGTGATCCTCCGGCACGACCATCCAGCCGATGCGCCAGCCTGTCATCGAGAAATACTTGGAAAACGAGTTGATGACGTAGACGTCGTCGCTGACGTTCAGCGCGCTGATGGCTTTGGCTTCGTATTCGATGCCATGGTAGATCTCGTCACTGATGAAACTGGCCCCTGCCTCCTGGGCAGCACCGATCAGGTCGGACATGGCGGCGTGGTCGAGCATCGTGCCGGTGGGATTGGCCGGGGACGCGACAAGCAGCCCTTGCAAGTCCAACCCAGCGAAGTCGCTTGGCACCGGCTGGTAACGGTTTTCAGCACTGGTCGGCAAATCAACAGGCGTCAGGCCTAGCCCGGTCAGGATCTGGCGATAGCTTGGATAGCCCGGCGCGCCGATGCCAACCCGGTCGCCACTGTCAAAGAGCGCATTGAACGCCAGGATAAACCCGCCAGACGCGCCTGAGGTGACGATCACACGCTCCGGGTCTAGGTCCAGATTGTACCACTCGCCATAAAGCCGCGCGATGCGGGCGCGCAAAGCGGGCAGACCCAGCGCGACCGTGTAACCGAGCGGCCCCTCCGCCATCGCAGATGCCAATGCGCGGGTTGCGGCCTGCGGCGCGCCGGTGCCCGGTTGGCCCACCTCCATATGGATGATGTGCCGTCCGGCCGCTTCGGCGGCGCGCGCGGCCTCCATCACGTCCATCACAATGAAGGGATCGACTTCGCTGCGTCTTGAGGTTCGCATGGGGTCTCCTATGATCCGGGCCATGACCTTTCATACCCTGGCGCGGGTGGCGTCAATCCTGATCGTGTCGCTTGCGCTTGCCCTGCCGGCGCGCGCCGTGACGCTGTTGCGTGACGCCGACATGGAATACGCGCTGGCGCAGGTGGCGGCCCCCGTGCTCAAGGCCGCGGGGCTGAGCGCGTCGCGCACCAAGATTCTGGTGGTGGACGACCTGTCGCTCAACGCCTTTGTGGTCAGCAATGACGCCATCTACATCCACTCGGGCCTGCTCAGCCGGATGGACCGCGCCGCAATGCTGCAGGCGGTGATCGCGCATGAAGCGGCCCACATTGCCAACGGACATCTCACGCGGCGCATGACCAATATCGGCAATGCGCGCACCGCCGCCGGGCTTGGCCAGGCACTGGCCGTTCTGGCCGCAGCGGCCGGGGCGGGCGAAGGGGCCGTGGCCATTGGTCTCGGCACACAAAGCGCTGCGGAGCGGGCATTTCTGCGCCACACGCGGGCCGAGGAAAGCTCGGCCGACCAGTCGGGCGCACGGTATCTGCGCAGTGCCGGGGTCGACGTGACAGGCATGCTGGACGTGTTTCGCCTGTTTCGCGGGCAGGAGGCGCTGAGCGAAAGCAGGCAGGACCCCTACGTGCGCTCCCACCCGCTCAGCCGGGACCGGCTGCGGGCCATCGAAGGGTTTGCGGCAGCCTATGGCACCGGCGGGTCAGCAGATGCAGCCGCGTGGGACTACTGGTTCATGCGGGCCAAGGGCAAGCTGACGGCTTACACCCGCAGGCCCAGCTGGACCCTGAACCGCTTGGGCGAGACCGGGTACCAGGACATCGCGCTGATGCGCGAAGCCATGGCGCGGCATCGAAACTCGGACACACGGCGCGCACTGGCCGCCATCGACCGGGCGATTGCACTGCGTCCAACCGACCCCTTCCTCTATGACCTCAAAGGGCAAATCCTGATGGAGACGCGCCAATTCGCTGCCGCCGCCAATACCCAGGCGCGCGCTGTGCAATTGCGGCCCAATGACGGGCTGCTGCAGGCCGGTTACGGGCGGGCCCTGCTGGCGGCGGGCAATGTCCGCGCGGCTCTGCCCGCGCTGGAGCAGGCCCGGCGGATCGACTTTCGCGACGGCTCCATGCTGCGTGATCTGAGCGTGGCCTACGCCAAATCCGGTCAGCGCGGCATGGCGTCCCTGATCACCGCCGAACGCTACGCCCTGCGCGGTCGGCTTGAAGATGCCGGGATCCATGCAAAACGCGCCACCGGTCTACTGGCCGTGGGGTCCGGACCTTGGCAACGGGCGCAGGATGTGCTCCTTGCCTCTGAACGCGCTGCAAAGCGCAACCAACGGAGATAGCAGATGTTCCTTCGCACTCTTTCCTCTGCCGCGCTGGCGGCGTCCCTTGCGCTCCCCGGCTTTGCGCTCGACCTCAACAACATGACGGACGAAGAGCGCCAGATTTTCCGCGAGGAGGTGCGCGCCTACCTGATGGACAATCCGCAGGTCATCATGGACGCGGTACAAGTGCTTGAAGAACGTCAGGCAACGGCGCAGGCGCAGGCGGACCTGTCGCTGGTGGCGGACAATGCCGAGGACATCTTTAACGATGGGTTCAGCTATGTGGGCGGCAACCCTGATGGAGACATCACGCTGGTCGAGTTCCTCGATTATCGTTGCGGGTTCTGCAAACGCGCCCATGGCGAAGTGGCCAAGCTGCTTGAGAGCGATGGCAATATCCGTCTGATCGTCAAGGAATTCCCGATCCTGGGCGAGCAATCTCTGCTCGCCTCCCGTTTTGCCGTCGCAACCAAGCAGATCGCGGGATCAGAGGCCTACAAAGGCGTCACCGACGCGCTGATGGAGATGTCGGGCGATGTGTCCATGCGCACACTGCGCCGCATGGCCTCGACCTTTGGCCTCGATGCCGATGCGATCGAAGCGCATATGGACAGCGAAGAGGTCACGGATGAAATCCGCCAGACCCGCGCCCTGGCCCAGCGGCTGCAGATCACCGGCACGCCCACTTTCGTGCTGCAAGACGAGTTGCTGCGCGGCTTTTTGCCCTTCGACGAAATGCAGGCGCTGGTCGACGAAAAACGCGGCTGAGCCGTTCTGTAAGGGGCCGGAATTTTTGAAAAATTCCGGCCCGTTTTCTTTGTAAGAAAACGGAGCCCTACTCTGCCGCGTGCGCTTCCGCAGCGCTGGCGGCATCCAATTCAGCCGCCTTCTTCTCGACCTCTTCGACGATGTGATCGACCATCTGGTCGTTGTCCATCCGGTGGCTTTGCTTGCCCGCCAGATAGACCATCCCGTTCCCGGCTCCACCGCCGGTAAAGCCCACATCGGTCATCAGCGCCTCACCCGGCCCGTTCACGACGCAGCCAATGATCGACAGGCTCATGGGCGTCTTGATATGGGCCAGCCGCTCTTCCAGCACCTCGACCGTCTTGATCACGTCAAAGCCCTGGCGCGCGCAGGACGGGCACGAGATGATGTTCACCCCCCGGTGGCGCAGGCCCAGAGACTTGAGGATCTCGTAGCCCACCTTCACCTCTTCCACGGGATCGGCGGACAGAGACACGCGGATCGTGTCGCCGATGCCCATCCACAACAGGTTGCCCAAGCCGATGGCAGACTTGATGGTGCCCGTGGTCAGCCCACCCGCTTCTGTAATGCCGAGGTGAATGGGCGCGTCGGTCGCCTCTGCCAGCTGCTGATATGCAGCGGCGGCCATGAAAACGTCGGACGCCTTGCAACTGATCTTGAACTCGTGAAAGTCGTTGTCTTGCAGGATCTTGATGTGGTCGAGGCCGCTTTCCACCATCGCATCAGGCGTCGGCTCACCGTATTTCTCCAGCAGGTGCTTTTCGAGCGATCCGGCATTCACCCCGATGCGGATGGAGCAATTGTGGTCGCGCGCGGCCTTGATAACCTCCTTGACCCGATCCTCAGACCCGATGTTGCCAGGATTGATGCGCAGACAGGCGGCGCCCGCCTCGGCCGCTTCGATCCCGCGTTTGTAGTGAAAGTGGATGTCGGCGACGATGGGCACGGGGCTTTCGGCGACGATCTCTTTCAACGCCTTTGACGACGCTTCGTCCGGAACCGACACGCGGACAATATCTGCACCCGCCTCTGCCGCCGCCTGCACTTGTGCGACGGTGGCGGCCACATCCGTGGTCAGCGTGTTCGTCATCGTCTGGACGGTGATCGGTGCGTCGCCCCCCACAGGCACGTTGCCGACCATGATCTGGCGGCTTTCACGGCGGTAGATATTCCGCCAAGGACGAATGTGGTTGAGCGACATGAGGGGCCCCGTTCGCATCTGCTGTTGTCAGGAAAGATAGACAGTGCGCACCGGCCCGGCAATGGGGCAGCAGTGACTATTCGGTGTCTTGCGTCAACGCTGCGGCCTTGGCCTCTGCATAGCGGACAAGACCCTCGTCTGTGGCAATGTCGACGGGCAGATACGCTTCCTTGAGACCCGCAATTTCAAGCGGCAGGTTGGATGTCACCGCACCCGTGTCTCCCACAGGGCCGTAGAACTTGTCGTTCATGGCAAAATAGATCGCACCGCTTTCCCCGGTCCGCAGGGTCGGCGGTTCTTCAGTCAGCGGCGCTTCCCAGCTGTCGCCCGCCTGCATCGTCGCCTCGAAGATCACCGTGCCGTCTGCAGACCGCACCCGCACCCAGGACGGGCGCACCGCAACCATGGTGAGCGCCGGGGCTGCTTCCTCAACGACCTGGGGGACGGTTGGCGCGATTGCTTCCGCGAGCGCGCGGTCGATGCCAGAAATGCGCGACCCACCAAAGGAGGGTACGTCATCAACAGGTTCAGGCGCGGCAAAAGTGCCAAACTCACGCGGATCCAGCGTGGCGATGGGCGCGTCGCGCGCGACGAGGACCGGCACATCAAGCGCTTGCGGGCGATAGAGACGGTCAAGCGCATCCGCGCGCGGCGTTTCGATGGAAGGGCCCTGATCCAAAGTCGCCGGGGTGGCGCTGTCGAGCGGATCAAGATCGGACAGCACAACCGGCGTCTGATCGACCGGGGCCACCTGCACGCGTTGCACCTCTTGCAGGACAGAATAGCCACCAAAGCCAATGCCACCGATCAACGCGAGCAACACCAGCGACGAGCCAATGGCGCGCGGTTCAATATTGGACAACAGCGCCTCGCCCGCGGGCACAAAGGGCGTGGCGGGCGCGGCAAATATATCAGCGCCATGCGGCTTTTGCAGGCGATCCTCACGGGCCGCTTTCTTGACCACCGACGCCTCGGCCGACATGCCGTGCGCCACGGCAAACCCGCTTTCTGCGCAAAACGTGTTGAAGGCGCGGTCGGGGTCCATGTTCAGATAGCGGGCGTACGACCTGACATAGCCGGCAATGAAGCCGGGCGTGTCAAAGGCATCGGGATTGCATGCTTCAATCGCCGCGATATAGCTCGCCTTGATCCGCAACTCACGCTGCACATCCAGCAGGGACTTGCCCATCGTCGCGCGCTCACCGCGCATGATGTCGCCGAGACGCAGTTCGAAATCGTCAAAACCCTTTGGCTCGACGTTTTCTTCAATTTTGGTGATATCGGATTTTCGTCCGATCATACCGCTGCCCCGTTTTCCCACGAATTTACGAACCGATCCCACTCGATTCGTCCCGCCTCTGTTGTTGAACAGACGGTACCACATGGCAACGCAATTTGCGAATTTTAGTGAATTACCCGGCGCTCTCGGCGCGATTCAGCGCACAGTGCGACCACAATTTGTCCATGGCTTGCACCAGCGCATCAATCTCCTTCGGGCCGTGCACAGGCGACGGCGTGAAACGCAACCGTTCGGTGCCGCGCGGAACCGTGGGGAAGTTGATGGGCTGTACATAGATGCAGTGGTCTTCCAACAGCATATCGCTCAACATCTTGGTATGAACGGGATTTCCGACCATGACCGGTACGATGTGGCTGCCATGGTCGATGATGGGCAGACCCATCCCCTTGAGCCGCAGCTTCAACGCTTTGGCCTGGGCTTGATGGTCCGCCCGCAGGTTCTCAGCCGTCTTGAGGAAGGCCACCGATGCCGCGGCTCCCGCCGCGACAGCAGGAGGCAAAGACGTGGTAAATATGAATCCCGGCGCATAGGACCGGATCGCGTCACACATCTTCGCTGATGCGGCGATATAGCCACCCATGACACCGTAAGCCTTCGCCAATGTCCCGTTGATGATGTCGATGCGGTGCATCAGCCCGTCACGCTCGGCCACACCCGCGCCGCGGGGGCCATACATGCCAACGGCGTGGACTTCATCGATATAGGTCAGCGCGCCAAACTCATCGGCAAGATCGCAAATCTCCTCGATAGGACCAAAATCTCCGTCCATCGAATAGATGGATTCGAACGCGATCAACTTGGGCGCGTCTGGATCATCCGCCGCCAGCAATTCGCGGAGATGTTCCACATCGTTGTGACGGAAAATCCGCTTCGCCCCACCGTTGCGGCGCACCCCTTCGATCATCGACGCGTGGTTCAGCGCATCGGAGTAAATAATCAGGCCAGGGAACAGCTTGGGCAGCGTACTTAAAGTCGCATCATTGGCAATGTAGGCACTGGTGAACAGCAGTGCCGCTTCCTTGCCGTGCAGATCCGCCAACTCCGCCTCAAGCCGCTTGTGATAGACAGTCGTGCCCGAGATGTTGCGCGTCCCACCGGACCCAGCACCAGTGGCATCAATCGCCTCGTGCATGGCTTGCAGGACAATCGGATTCTGCCCCATGCCAAGATAGTCGTTGCCACACCAAACTGTGATCGGCGACTTGGACCCATCTGGCCGTGTCCACTCCGCGTGCGGAAACTGTCCCTTGTGCCGCTCGATGTCGATAAAGGTCCGGTAGCGGCCCTCATCATGCAGGCGTTGCAGGGCGTCGTCCAATTTGGCGGTGTAGTCCACGCGAAACTCCATTTTGGTCTTGGTGCGATGCACTTACACCGCGCTTTAGAACGAATATAGATTGCGACTATGCGCTTCAATGCTAATCGAATGCGCGTCATGTCGCAGGTCCGGTATTCCTCACCCGCGCCGTGATCACCTTGACCCAGATCAAGCACTGGACACAGGCATGAGGCACCGTAGTGTGGCGGCAAGCACGCGAACCAAAGGACCCGCCATGACCCTCGACGCCGTTCTGTCCCGCATTGACCGCGATCTGCCGCAAGCCACGGAACGGCTAATGGAACTGCTACGCATTCCGTCGATCTCGACCGACCCGGCCTTTGCCGACCATTGCCAAACGGCGGCGGACTGGCTGGTGGCCGATCTGCAAAGCATCGGGGCAGATGTCGAAAAACGCACCACACCAGGCCATCCGATGGTGGTGGGTCATGTTGCGGGCGACGGCCCGCACTTGCTGTTCTATGGCCATTATGACGTGCAACCGGTGGACCCGCTCAATCTGTGGGACCGCGACCCGTTCGATCCGCAGATCGAGGATACACAAGCAGGCAAGGTCATCCGCGGTCGTGGATCATCCGACGACAAGGGCCAGCTCATGACCTTTGTCGAGGCTTGCCGCGCGTGGAAGGCCGAGCACGGCACCCTGCCCTGCCGCATCACCTTTTTCTTCGAAGGCGAAGAGGAGTCCGGCTCGCCCTCCCTCGTGCCCTTCATGCAGGAGAACGCGGCCGAGCTGAAATCCGATCTCGCCCTGATCTGCGACACCGGCCTGTTCGAATCCCGCGTGCCCGCCATCGTCACCATGCTGCGCGGCCTGCTGGGCGAAGAGATCACCATCACCGCCCCCGACAAGGACCTGCATTCCGGCATGTATGGCGGCGTGTCGATGAACCCGATCCGGGTGCTGACCCGCATCCTCGCCTCGCTGCACGACGACCAGGGCCGCGTCACAGTGCCGGGCTTCTACGACGGCGTGCCCGAACTGCCAGACGACATCCGCAGCCAGTGGCAGGGCCTTGCCTTTGATCACGCCAAGTTCCTGGGTGACGTGGGCTTGTCCGACCCCGCAGGCGAACAGGACCGCACCCCGATCGAGATGATCTGGTCGCGCCCCACCTGCGACGTCAACGGGATCTGGGGCGGCTACACTGGCGCAGGTTTCAAAACCGTGCTGCCCTCCCAAGCCCACGCCAAGGTCAGCTTCCGCCTCGTCGGCGATCAGGACCCTCACGTGATCCGCGAAAGCTTCCGACAGATGGTGCGCGACGCCCTGCCCGCCGATTGCAAGGTCGATTTCACCGGCCACGGCGCCGGCCGCGCCTCGGTCACAGAAACCTCGGACCCGGCCTTCGAAGCCGCCCGCAAGGCGCTCACCGACGAATGGAACATCCCCGCCGCCTATGTCGGCTGCGGCGGCTCCATCCCCATCGCAGGCCACTTCCAGAACATCCTCGACACCACGCCCATGCTCTTGGGCTTCGGCAAGGACGACGACCAGATCCACTCACCCAACGAAAAATACGACATGGAGAGCTTCCACAAAGGCATCCGCAGCTGGGCCCGCATACTCGATGCACTGACCTGACGGTCCTCTTCCCTGTTTCGAAAAAATCCCGTGGGAGCGCGCGACACGCGCGCGGGGGCTGGCCCCCCGCCACCGCTCACAATCAGGACCACCGCCATGGCAGAGTTCACGACCAAAGACGGCATCACCATCGCCTACGACGTCGCGGGCGACGGCCCACCCGTCCTCCTGCTGCACGGCTTTCCCCAGACCCGCATGATGTGGCACGCGATAGCACCCACACTGGCGCACAACTTCACTGTCGTCACCGCCGACCTGCGCGGCTACGGCGCGAGCACAAAGCCCGCCCAAATGGAGGATATGAGCTTCCGCCACATGGCCGCCGACCAGCGCGCGTTGATGGCATATCTCGGCTTCGACCAATTCCACCTCGTCGGCCACGACCGGGGCGGGCGCACGGCACACCGCATGGCGCTCGACAGCCAGGAGGCGATCCTGTCGCTCACACTCATGGACATCGTGCCCACCCACCATCTGCTCGATCAACTTTCACAACATGTCGCAAAGGCTTACTATCACTGGTTTTTCCTCGCCCAACCTGAACCACTGCCCGAAACCATGATCGGCCACGACCCCGACGCCTTCTTCGAAAGCTGCCTCGCCGGTTGGGGTGGCAGGATGGACGGGTTCGATGCCGACGCGCTCAACGCCTACCGCACATCCTGGCGCGACCCTGACTGCATCCGCACGATGTGCAACGACTACCGCGCCGCCATCGACGTGGACTTCGACCTCGACGCCGCAGATCTGAACCGCACCGTGGACTGCCCGGCCTTCGTCCTCTACGGCGCTGACGGCATCATGGGCCGCGCCTATAACGTCCCCACCACATGGGCAGACAGGCTGACACACATGCAGGCAAAAGGGCTGCCCGGCGGTCACTTCTTCCCAGACACCCACCCAGCAGAAACAGTGCAGGCACTAAAAGACTTCCTGACGGCTCAATCGTAAGGCGCAGGTGTCCTGCGCCCCTTTCAGATCACGCCAACAAACCGCTCTGGCAGCACATATTGGGTGCCATAATCCGGCCGGTCGAAATGGTAGTACCCGGTGTCACCGCGCGGCTTGAACGTGCGCTGCATCTTGCGGCGCAGCGGGCGCATGTCAAAGCCGTCCACCATCTCCAGCGTGGCAAAATCATCGAATACAGCCCGATCCTCACCCCGCGCTTCCGCAAACCAATGGCGCCCGATCGAGGCCTCCTTGACCGGCGCATTCACCTCATTGGTAACAGCGTTCCGATGATCCATCACACCAACGTAAGCACCGAAATCACAGAACTTGAGGTGCAAAAGATACAGCTCATCCGGCGTGAACAGCTTGTCTGCCTGGGTAAAATGCCCCCCGCGCGCAATCTTGACCGGGGTCGAGATGATGCACGGCTTCGAATAATGCGGCGCCGGGCGCACGTGGCGACGCGGGCCGATGATGTGATCGGTGATCTCCTCCGCCTCCACATCAATCCGGTGAATGACCTCAAGCCCCAGCGGCGTCAGTACGCGCCCCTCCGGCGCACTCTCCAGAAACGCCAGCAGATCGCCACCCGCCTCCGGGTCGCGCACCACCAACTCATCCACATCGCCCACGATCACGTGGCGGTAGTAGCGCCGCAGGCCGCCGACCAGATTGTTCAGCAACCCCCAGCGCTTGATGTCGAAATTCTTATGCGGATCGCCCGGAATACCGATGACATTGCACCCGGCGGCCAGCTCAGCCACCTCGTCCCCGCGCCCATGGTTGATGACATAGCAATTCTCGCGCCCGAACATATCACCGTAGTGGCGCAGCCACGCCTTGAGGAAAAACGCGTCATCGCGCACCATCGTCACAGCGGCCACTGTCTGCATCTGCTAAGGTCCTGCCAAACGGGTTCTTTTTGCGCACCCTACCGCAAGCACCCTGCCAAGAGAATCGTTAATTTGCCGCAAAGGCTGCGCATGCCCCTGCCCCCAGACTTCGCCAAAACCGGACTGCACGTGGTGCGCACAGGCGACACGGCGATCACACGCTACCAGGTCATCGGCGAACGGTCCTCGGGCACCAATTTCGTCAAGCGCCTGCTTGGGCGGAACACCGAGCTAAAGCCGACCGAAGCGCTCGGCTGGAAACACGGCTTCCCCCACATGATCGCCATACCTGCCGACATGGCCGTGATCCTCGTAGTGCGCAGCGCCGACACCTGGGCACGCTCAATGTTCTCCAAACCCTGGCACACGACGCCCGCGATGCAGGCCCTGCCCTTCTCCGACTTCATCCGCGCCCCATGGGACACGATCATCGACCGCCCCCGCTATTTCGAAGGGCTCATCCCAAACGGCAGCATCGGCACGCCCCTCCAACATGACCGCCACCCGGTCACGGGCGCGCGCTTTGACAACCTGTTCAAACTGCGCACAGCCAAACTGCAGGCCATGCTGTCCTTGATCAAACGCGACTGCACCTGCGCCGTGATCCGCATGGAAGACGCCCAAGCCCGGCCCGAGGAAACGCTTGAAGCCATCACCAAAGCCTTTGGCACCGCGCCGCCGAATGCCGCATATCGACCCGTTGTCAAACGTCTGGGATCCAAATTCAAAGCGGCCGTGCCAGATCGTCCCGCCTTACCCGATACGTGGACGAACGCAGACATGAACCACCTGCGCACAGAAATCGACACAGAGCTCGAAGCGCAGCTTGGCTACCGCTACTGATCCATCTTCAATTCGCAAAATAAACCGCGGGGAGCGCGAGGGGCCGGCCCCTCGTTCCGACGCAAACCATCCAGCGATGTAAGGAGAAGTGGCGCGGTTGACGGGGCTCGAACCCGCGACCCCCGGCGTGACAGGCCGGTACTCTAACCAACTGAGCTACAACCGCGCATTTTGCCTTTCGGCGCGCCCATTTCTCCGGGACCAGAGGGCAGCAGTGGCGCGGTTGACGGGGCTCGAACCCGCGACCCCCGGCGTGACAGGCCGGTACTCTAACCAACTGAGCTACAACCGCCCGCTGCGTTTCGCGGGTTTATGATCAGCCCCCCGCCCCGTCAAGCGTCTTTTCCGGCTTGGCCGTCGAATTCTGCTGCCAAGGCGTCAAAGGCAGCACCAGACCAGCGGAACGGCACCATGCGCACCGGCGCACCCAGCAACGTGTCATCCAGCGCAGGCCCCTCTTGCCCACCCATCCGGACATAGAAGTGTCGCGCACGGGCATTGTCTGCGATCACGATCAGGCGCAGTGCGTTGACACCCTCGCCCTGCAACCTGGCGGCCACCATGGACAAAAGCCGCGCGCCGATCCCCGTACTGCGCGCATCCGGGTCCACGTGCAGATTGTCGAGCAGCGGCACCGCGCCCCGCACAACAGCTGCAAATCCCTGCACAGCACCCGCATCCTCAGCCAGCAGGATCAAGCGATCAGAAGGCCACGTTTCCCACCGCGCCCGCATATTGGCATCAAGCGGCGCGCCGAGGGCGGCTTTCGGCACATAGGGACCGTAAGATGCCCGCCAGCTTTTGGCATGCAAGGCGGCAAGCGCCCGCGCATCTGCCGGTTCCGCATCACGGACAGAAACAGTCATTTCTCCGGCAGCGGAATGAACTCTTCGTCATCCCCCGGCGGCAAATTAAACCGACCATGCGCCCAGTCCCCTGCGCGCCAGGCTTCCTTGGCCGCATCAATCCGGTCCTGAGATGAGGCCACGAAGTTCCACCAGATATAGCGCGAGCCCTCCAGCGTCGCCCCACCCAGCAGCATCAGTCGGGCACCTTGATCACCGGCGGTCAGGGACATCGCGTCGCCGGGGCGGAACACCATCATTTGACCCGCGTCATAGACCTCACCCCCGACAGACACCGAGCCGTCGACAACATAAACCCCGCGGTCCTCGTGGTTGTCGGGCAACGGAATGCGGGCGCCCGCCTCCAACACGGCATCGGCATAGAACATCTCGGAAAAGGTCTCGACTGGCGCGCGTTCCCCCCACGCGTCGCCCAGGATCAGGCGCACCTCCTTGCCTTCGCCCTCCAGCACCGGCAGCGTGTCCTTAGGTGCGTGCTGAAAATCCGCCGCATGATCCTCGTGATCCTTGGGCAGCGCCACCCAGGTCTGAATGCCGAACAGGCTGTGCGGCTTCGTCCGTATCTCGCCATCCGCGCGCTCGGAATGGGTGATGCCGTGGCCTGCCACCATCCAGTTCACGGCGCCGGGCTCGATCCACTGATCGGTGCCCAGGCTGTCGCGGTGATGGATCTTGCCCTTGTACAGATACGTGACGGTCGCGAGGCCAATATGCGGGTGTGGGCGCACGTCGATGCCCTTGCCGGTCACGAACTCCGCCGGGCCCATCTGATCAAAGAAGATGAACGGCCCCACCATCTGGCGGCGCGGTGCAGGCAAGGCGCGGCGCACCTCGAACCCGCCTAGGTCGCGGGCGCGGGGTACGATCACGGTTTCGATGGCATCGACGGCATCACCCTTTGGGCAATGCGGATCAAGGGCAGGGTTCCAGCTCACGGTGTGTCTCCTTGGACGTGATACCGACCAAGATAAGCCAAGAGGCCGCGCACACAACCGCCGCGCAATCACCAACCCTGTGCATCAATTCACAACAGCAAGCGCCCCTAAGGCCAGTCAGTGCGGCTCGGATGTATTGGGCGTACTGGACAGGTCCTGTGCCGTGCGCTCCATGTCCGCCGCCAACAGGATCAGACGGGCCACCTGCCGTGCCTCGTCCGACTGCGCCATCTCGTAGGCGGCATATTCCAACAGGCTTGCGGTGATGGCGAGGGCCGCACTGGCCCGAACTGCTTGCGGCATCGCATCCAGTTCTTGCAACAACCTTTGCACATGACTTTCAAGCATGGCGTTCTGCGCGATGGGGTTCGGGATCATGAGCAAGCACTCCGCACTGACACTGGGCACCACCTACGCGCCGGGATGTGCCGCTGTCATGTCACGCGCTTACGTGACAGCGTTCTTGGTCAAGGAAGGATCAGCCCCGCGCCCACCCCCTGAATGGCGGCGGTGGTCCTGTCGGCCACGCCCAGCTTGCCGAAGATGCGGCGCACCAGCGTGTCGACCGTGTGCGGGGACACCAGCAGGATATCGGCGATGCTGCTGTTGGACTTGCCGCGTGCGATCCAGCGCAGGATCTGCCGCTCGCGCGGAGACAGATCACCGGGCGACACCGGCAGCGGGTTCAACTCGCAGTACCGCACATGCCCAACCTGTGCCACGACCTGAAAATCCAACACCTCCGCCTCGGTCGGCAAGTCCCGCGGGTTGTCAACTCCAAGACCCACATACCCGTTGCGCAACCCCGGCCCGAAAACCTGGAACGCCAGCCCGTCCCCGACACCTGCCTCGCGCATGTCATTGAGATATGTCGCCTGTTCCGGCGTCAGCCGCGCCAGCGCCCGTATGTCCGACCAAAGAAACGGCGTGGTGGAGGCTTGGGCAAACTCGGTGATGGGATCAATGGTATAGAGCTTTTGCTCGATATAGTGGCAGACCCACTCGTTGGAGAACCCGCTCGCATTCACGTTGACCGCATGCTCTGCCTGCGCATTGGCTGCAAAGTGGTGGTAACTGATCTTTGTGATGCCACGGTCATTGAAATAGCGCTGCATCAGCCTCCACAGCGCACCCGTATCCGTTTCGGCGCGAATGGCCTCCAGAACGTCCAAACTCATAACCAACCCCCAGGTATGGGTTATAGTATATCACAAAATGTCTCGCCTGCCCCCCAGAATTGCCACAACGTGACCCTGATAGGCAGAAGGAACACTCCACGGTCACCCAAGTCCCGCAATCTGTGCAACAGGTGTCCAATACCGCTCAAAAACACGCCTCAGGGCGAGTGCGATCTTCAAAGTGATGAAGTATCCCAGTCCCGACCAACAGTACCGGACAGCGGCGCGCGTCGGTCGGGCCTACGAACGAAGCGCAGCAATGGAACCAAGTGGAACAGAGCGAACTATGGTGGGTCGTGAGAGGCTCGAACTCCCGACATCTTCGGTGTAAACGAAGCGCTCTACCAACTGAGCTAACGACCCGTCCGACGCGTTTTTAGGACAAGGGGCACCCGGTTCGCAAGTGCAATGTCACAAGCGCCGATGCACCCCGTCTTCGACCACATAGACCATGCCCTGCCCGCCCGGAAGATCACCCAGACTGGCCGATGGCGCGCCCAACGCAACGGCGCGCAACATGCGCGACGTGATCCCGTGGGTTACGCACAGCGTGGGCGCGGTCAAGCTGCCCAGAAATGCCTCGCACCGCACGCGCAGGGCGGCAAAGCCCTCGCCCTCCGGCGCATGTTCGTACAAGGCCAGCGGGCCGTCCGGCGTGTCCTCAAGTACGGCACCGACCGGCCCCACCTCGCTTCTCAGCTTGCCGGACCAGAGCCCGACACCGATCTCGCACAGGCGGGTGTCAGTGTGCAGTTCAAGAACCTGCCGTGCGAGCGCAATCGCCGCTGTCTCAAAGGCGCGGCCCTGCGGGCTGACGCGCACATCAAACCCGGTCAGGTCATGGTTGGCCAGCGTATCGGCCAGTTGCTGCGCCTGCGCGCGGCCCGTGTCTGTCAACGGTGAATTCAGTGCGCCCTGAAAGCGCCCCTCGGCGTTCCAGACAGTCTCGCCATGACGCATCACGTAGATCGGTTGAAAAGCCACGGTGCCCCCTTCTGTGCCCCTTCAAAAACAACAAAAGCACACCGCTTGGTCTGCTTTTGACGGTGGGAGACAAGAGATCTGAACGCCTGACCCAAAGTGCCGCCACAGGCGGCGCGCGTCGGTCAGGCTCTCAAAACTCGGCCCGGTTCCGCTCAGCACATCGGGTGTAAATGGTGGGTGATAAGAGATTCGAACTCCTGACATCTTCGATGTGAACGAAGCGCTCTACCACTGAGCTAATCACCCAAGTTCGCGCGTCTTAGCCAACTGCGCGGACCCATGCAAGAGGGGCTGCGCCAAAAACTAGTCCGCCGCAGGATCGGGTGCCGCAGGGCTGTCAGGCGTCTCTGCCAGATCTCTCAGTTTCGGCTCACGCTGCCGGATGCGCGCCACCATCATGCGGCCCGATGCCAGCTTCTTTTCGCGATTGATCTTGACCTTGCCCATGGGCTCCAGGTTCATCGAACGCCCCTCTTTCAACGCCTCCCCCAGCACGGCCAGGGTTGCCTCGACAGCCGGTTTGACATCCTTCTTCTTCAATCCGCTGCGCGCGACGACCGCCTCGACCAACTCTTTCTTGCGCATCATCGGGCCGGACACGACCGGTGTCGGCGCGTCGACGACGACCGTGGTTTTAGATGTCGTCGTCGTTTCGGTTTTCGATGTCGGGGAGGTTGTCGACGTCTTGGTCTTTGTCGATGTCGCACGCGGCTTGCGCGTGCGGCTGCTCGTTGTCTTGGTTGTGGACTTTGTGGTGCGGGTCGCCATTTTCGGCCTCATTTATCAGGACTGCTTGCGCGCGACCCTACCGTGAAACCCTTTCCTATTCCACAACCGTGACATCCGGTTGCGGTGCTGCGCCACCTCTACGCGATCCTGCTCACTGCGCCAGGGCCGCTGCCACAAAAAAAGGCGCGCAAGCAATTGCTTACGCGCCTTTCTCGATTTCATCCAGCTCAGTGTGCCGTGGCACCCGTGCCCGTGTCACGCGCAGTCGCCGCAGCGGCCGCCGCCGCTTCTTCGGCTGCCTCGTCCCACTCGATGGCGTCGGGTTTCGACACAAGCGCGCGCTTCAGCACCTCTGTCACGTGGGTGACGGGGATGATTTCCAGCCCGTCCTTCACATTGTCCGGAATATCGGCCAGGTCCTTCTCGTTCTCTTCGGGAATGAGAACGGTCTTGATCCCGCCGCGCAGCGCCGCCAGCAGCTTCTCCTTGAGGCCACCGATGGGCATCGCGTTGCCGCGCAAGGATACCTCGCCGGTCATGGCGATATCCTTGCGGACCGGAATGCCAGTCAGCACCGACACAATCGACGTCACCATAGCGAGGCCCGCAGACGGCCCATCCTTGGGCGTTGCACCATCCGGCACGTGTACGTGGATGTCGATCTTGTCGAACTGCGGCGGCTTCACCCCGATCTCGGGACTGATTGACCGCACATAGGACGACGCCGCGTCGATGGATTCCTTCATCACATCGCCCAGCTTACCGGTGGTCTTCATCCGACCCTTGCCCGGCAGCTTCAGCGCCTCGATGTGCAGCAAATCACCGCCCACCGATGTCCACGCCAGCCCGGTCACCACACCGATCTGATCGTCCTGCTCGGCCAACCCGTAACGGTGTTTCCGCACACCAAGAAAATCATCAAGATTTTCAGAGGTTACAACAACTTCCTCAACCTCTTTCTTGACGATCTTGGTCAGCGATTTCCGTGCCACCTTGGCGATCTCACGCTCCAGGTTCCGCACGCCAGCTTCCCGCGTGTAGTAGCGGATGATGTCGCTCAGCGCTTCGTCCTGCAGCTCAAACTCCTTGGCTTTCAGACCATGGTTTTTGACCTGCTTGGCGATCAGATGCTGCTTCGCAATCTCGCGCTTTTCATCCTCGGTGTAGCCGGCCAGCGGAATGATCTCCATCCGGTCCAGCAGTGGCCCAGGCATATTGTAGCTGTTCGACGTGGTCAGGAACATCACGTTCGACAGGTCGTATTCGACCTCAAGATAGTGGTCCACAAACGTGCCGTTCTGCTCCGGGTCCAGCACCTCAAGCATCGCCGAAGCCGGATCGCCCCGGAAGTCTTGCCCCATCTTGTCGATCTCATCGAGCAGGATCAGCGGGTTCGTCGTCTTGGCCTTTTTCAGCGCTTGAATGATTTTGCCTGGCATCGAGCCGATATATGTCCGCCGGTGGCCGCGAATCTCGCTCTCATCGCGCACACCACCCAAAGAGATGCGGATAAACTCGCGCCCCGTCGCCTTTGCAACCGACTTCCCGAGCGAGGTTTTACCCACACCCGGAGGACCGACCAGGCACATGATCGGGCCCTTCATCTTCTTCGAGCGCTGCTGCACCGCAAGATACTCGACGATCCGCTCCTTGACCTTCTCAAGGCCATAGTGGTCGGCGTCCAGAATGTTCTGCGCCCGGCCCAGATCTTTCTTCACGCGGGATTTCACGCCCCACGGGATCGACAGCATCCAGTCAAGATAGTTGCGCACCACAGTGGCCTCGGCAGACATCGGCGACATGTTCTTGAGCTTCTTCAGCTCCGCCTCGGCCTTCTCCTTGGCCTCTTTCGACAGCTTGGTCTCGGCGATTTTCGCTTCAAGTTCAGCAACTTCGTTCTTGCCGTCCTCGCCATCGCCCAGCTCCTGCTGGATCGCCTTCATCTGTTCGTTCAGGTAATACTCGCGCTGCGTCCGCTCCATCTGCGACTTCACGCGGGTCTTGATCTTCTTCTCGACCTGCAACACAGACATCTCGCCCTGCATCAGGCCATAGACCTTCTCCAAACGCTCGCTCACCGCCAGCGTCTCAAGCAGGTCCTGCTTTTGATCGACCTCGATGCCCAGATGCCCGGCCACCAGGTCGGCCAGTTTCGCAGGCTCGGTCGTCTCTCCGACAGCGGCCAGCGCCTCTTCGGGAATGTTCTTCTTCACCTTGGCATAACGCTCGAACTCGTCGGCGACGGACCGCAGCAGCGCCTCGGTCGTGGCGACGTCACCCGGCATCTCGGTCAGATACTCGGCGCGCGCCTCGAAGAAGTTGTCGTTGTCCAGGTATTCGGTGATGCGCACCCGCGCCTGCCCTTCGACCAGCACCTTCACGGTGCCGTCGGGCAATTTCAGCAGTTGCAGCACATTGGCCAGCACGCCAGCCTTGAAGATGCCGGAGGCTTCGGGGTCGTCCTCGGACGGATCAATCTGGCTCGACAGCAGGATCTGCTTGTCGTCTGCCATGACCTCTTCCAGCGCGCGCACCGACTTGTCGCGGCCCACGAACAGGGGCACGATCATGTGGGGGAAAACCACAATGTCGCGTAACGGCAGCACCGGGTAAGAGGCGTTGAGTGGCTCTTGCATGCTCAAAAGTTCCTTATCATTGGCAAGACAGCGTGGCCCCGCTTTGCGGCAACCGTTGGCTGTCTCCGTGGTTCGGACTGTCTGATCTGTGATCCCAGCCCTCGGGTTTCAAGGTGTATCCTGACGCGCACGGGGCAAGGGTGCAATGGGGCCGGGCAAACTGTCCCCAGTTTTTTGGCACAAATTGTCGTGGTCCGCGCCACAACACCCCCAAGATACCTGAAAAAGCACATGACTGTGCGGCAATCTGCGCCTCCGCACACTGCTTGATCCGTGGGCAGACGGCCTAAATCCCATCGCTCAGGAGGATTTGACTTATGACCACGTTCGCGCTGCTGCTCACCGCCCTGCTTTTTGGCGGGATGACGCTGTTTTCCTTCGGTTTTGCCGCCGTGCTCTTTGCCGTTTACGGCCCGGACGACGCGCGGCGCGGCATCCGCAACACGTTTCCGCACTATTACCTGTGGGTGATCGGCACGGCTGCCATAACCGGGATTGTCGCCTACTTTGTCAGCACGTTGGCCGCCTGGTTGCTGATCGGCATCGCGCTCAGCACAGTCTATGCGCGCCAGATGCTGATGCTTCAGATCAACGCGGCGACCGATGCGGAGAATGCGGGACGGTTCAAGATGCTGCATGGGGTCAGCGTCGTGATCCAGCTTGCGCAGATCGGCATGGCGGGATGGGCGCTGGCGCTGATTGCAGCGTAATTCCGATGAAGCGAAGGGCTGGCACGCGCGAAACGCACCAACCCCGCCACTCACACCAGAGTGAGGACCGCCAGAGCAGATACTGAAAACCAGACAAACGAAAACACGGCAAATTGCATGGCGGTCCCCCCCAGGGTGCGTGACTGGGCTGACCCTAGCAGCGCCGCCCACGACACACGATGGAGGTATTCCTGACCCTGACTGCGAAACCTCAGGCTTTGCGCAGGACAACAGCCCTTTGCCCGCAGATGACGCGCCCGGGGTCATGCAATTCCAATCCCTCCTCCCGTGCGCATTGCACAAAGAAGTCGCGGGTCATCTCGATGCTCTGCTCCGTTCCGCTGATGGGTTCCTGCGCCTGATCACCCCGCACCTCCTTGATCGAGTAAAGCGCAAGACCATGCGGTGTCAGCACGCGGGCCGTCTGCCGCAGATAGGCCCGCATGTCATCTTCATAAAGATGCGTGAACAGACTTGCGGCAAAGGCCAGATCGACAGTCTCATCCTCGGCAGGAAACTGGTATTCTGTCGCGGGGATCGTGCCGCCGGGATTGTAGAACTTGGAAATGCCGTCGAAATGCACGAACTGAAACCGCCTGCCCACAACTGGCGAAAAGGCATCGTTCGCCCAGTCGATGGCCGGTTTGAAGATGTCAAAGCCGATATAATTGATCCGGGGATCCAGCGTTAGAAAACGCGCCGTCTTTCCAACACCGCATCCCACATCCAGCACGTTGAAGTGCGGCCCCGGCAGGCCCTGCAACAGCTGTGAAATAACCAACGACCAGCTTTCGCCGATGAAATAGAACCCGCCCAGATCAGGGCGGCTGACCGTCTGGCGCAACACTTCGTTCGGGATCGGAATCTGACCCGACGTGTACTTGAACGCCTCCTCATGACCCATCGGAAAGGTGCCGCTGTTCAGCATGTCCAGCCAGGGCGCTTCGGCGCGCGGCCGCCCGATTACATCGCCAAGTTTTTGCAGCAGCCGTTTCAGGATCATGACGCACCTCTCAATTGCTACGCGATCAAATGTTGGAAAACCATGCGCTGTTAGACCCTGTCAAAGGGGGTCTATATCGCCCTGCGCGCGCATCGCATGAAATTCTGCCTGCCACGCCTCGAAGGTGCCCGCCGCGATCGCGTCGCGCATGCCCTGCATGATCTCCTGATAGTAATGCAGGTTGTGCCAGGTCAGCAGCATCCCCGAAATCATCTCTTGCGCCCGGAACACGTGATGCAAATAGGCTCGGGAATAATTGGAACAGGCCGGACAGGTGCACGCCTCGTCCAGAGGGCGCGGATCGTCAGCATGGCGCGCGTTCTTGATGTTGATGACCCCGCGCCGGGTGAACACCTGTCCCGTGCGCCCTGACCGTGACGGCAGCACACAATCCATCATGTCGATGCCGCGCGCGACCGCACCGACGATGTCGTCCGGCTTGCCCACGCCCATCAGATAGCGCGGCTTGTCTACGGGCAACTGATCCGGCGCATAGTCGAGGCAACCGAACATCGCCTCCTGCCCCTCGCCCACGGCCAGGCCGCCCACCGCATAGCCTTCGAACCCGATCTCTTTCAGCGCCTGGGCGCTTTCCTCGCGCAGATCCTGTTCAAGCCCGCCCTGCTGAATGCCAAACAGCGCATGGCCCGGCCTGTCACCAAAGGCATCGCGCGACCGCTGTGCCCACCGCATGGACAGGCGCATGCTGTCGGCAATACGGGTCCGGTCCGCAGGCAGCGCCGGGCATTCGTCAAAACACATCACGATGTCGGATCCCAAGAGGCGCTGGATCTCCATCGACCGCTCCGGCGTGAGGGCGTGTTTGGAGCCGTCGATGTGGGATTTGAACGTCACGCCCTCTTCGGTCAGCTTGCGCAGCCCCGCAAGGCTCATCACCTGAAACCCGCCGCTGTCGGTCAGAATGGGCCGCTCCCAGTTCATGAATTTATGCAGCCCGCCCAAGCGGTCAATCCGCTCGGCCGTCGGGCGCAGCATCAGGTGATAGGTGTTGCCCAGCAGAATGTCCGCACCCGTGGCGCGCACGCTTTCCGGCATCATCGCCTTGACGGTGGCGGCCGTGCCCACAGGCATGAAGGCAGGCGTGCGGATCTCGCCCCGCGGGGTCGAGATCACACCGGTGCGCGCACGCCCATCGGTCGCCTGAAGATCAAAGGAGAAACTGCTCATGCGCCCTCATGCCGCGCAGACGCGAAAATGCCAAGCCCCTGCTGCGCGTCCACGCACACGGCGGAAAATGCGGTCGCGCGCCCGCGCTTTGCCACATCTGCCAAACGGCACCGGCTTGGCCTCCTAAACACCGTTGGCCGGACGGAAATGCGTGCCTCGCTGCCCTTGCAACAGGCGGACATATCGCCCGGTAGCCCGCCAACGCAAAGATCCGGCACCCGCTCCGCGTGCACAATAAATGGGCACCGCTGCCTCAAATGCGGCGGCGCATTGCGCATCAAACACCGACTGCGTTCACGTTTTCTGGTAGAATTGACGCCATTCGGCAAAGCACCGCCAGCACACAGGCAAAGCTCCGCCAGCCCGCCTTTGCCGGGGTTGCTGACACAACGTCAAGCCACGACGCTTATTGCGTGTTCCCACACCAAGACCTTTTTGAATGCGACTTTAGGAGACCAGCAAGATGCCCACAGGCCGGGACATTGATGCGCGAGAGCCATCATTTGCCGTTGCGTCCCCGTCCTTTGGGCCAAGCACACCCTGTCTCGCACCCGGCATCTTCCCTCATGTGTCCGATCCTGCAGGACAGGTCATCAGACACCCCCTGTCGCGCGCCCACGTCACGACCGGCATCGCCCGGACACGGGATCAAAGCACATCGGCAGCCGCGCACCTCCCGCTATCGACGCGCTGCACCTCTTTTCCATCTTTCGGCAGCACCCAATGCGACCGACCCGTCACCACCCCGCAGTCCGGCACGCACAGATCTGTGCTTTGGGAAATTCACGCCGGACTGCATTAACGACCCTTTGCGACCACTCACGGAGGGCGGGCGCATCCACATCGGATGCGCCCATTTTCGTCGGCACACATGTCGGCCACACCCGCTCCATACAGAAAAGCTATGGGAAATCACGCTTCTTTCGATTGGTTTCGCACACACCGCCCTCCCACATCTTGGCTACTGCGCCCAACGCCGGGCACACCCAACCCAAGGAGAGCCGTATGCTGAAGACACTGACCCTCACGTCCGCCCTTGCCATCGCCGCCACCGCGGGCGTCGCCGGATCCGCCGACAAACACGCACTGACCCCGGAAAAGGTCACCGAATTCAAAACCGCCTGGGGCGAAGGGATCGTGAATATCGGCCAGGTCCACACCGATGGTGGCGATTACGAAGCCGCCGCGCGCGAGCACATCGAAACCTTCTATGCCTACGGCGACGCGGACGTCCTCTTCAAACCCACCCTCGCGAGCGAAGACCAGTTCCGCGGCACCTTTGACGAGGCGCTGTCCTACTTCGTCGGCGGCAGCATCGAAGAAGACGGCGGCTTTGCCATCGCACCCTACACCGCCGTGCGCTGGGAAAACGAAGGCACGACCATCATCGGTGACACAGCCATGGCGATGGGCAACTACTTCTTCACAACGACCGACGGCGAAGAGATCAAGGTCGAATACACCTTTGGCATCCAGCACATGGACGATGGCGAGATGAAGATCGTCCTGCATCACTCCTCTATTCCGTTTACGCCTGAAGAACCCGCAGACGCGTAAGCAGAGTTCCGGCAGGCGTGCCGGACCGGGTGTCGGCTGGACCACCGCCAGTTGGGTGCAGCCGACATCCAAACCCTTTACCCCCTGATCCCGTTTCCCTATATAAACGGTCAGGAACCAGTACGGGGTCACCATGAACCAGCCCACAGACCAGATGGAAGGCACGCCGCTGATCGCGCCCTCCTCCACCGACCACCCGCTGCACGAGGCGGTGGTCGAAGCGTGCCGCACGGTCTATGACCCTGAAATCCCGGTGAACATCTATGAACTCGGCCTGATCTACACGATCGACATCTCGCCCGAGAATGAGGTCAAGGTGATCATGTCACTCACAGCCCCAGGTTGCCCCGTCGCGGGCGAAATGCCCGGTTGGGTCGCCGATGCGGTCGAACCGCTGCCAGGCGTCAAACAGGTCGACGTGGAACTCACGTGGGAGCCGCCCTGGGGCATGGAGATGATGTCGGACGAGGCGCGGCTCGAACTGGGTTTCATGTAATCGGCGGCCGATCGCCCACCGTCACAAAACCATCATCAACGCATTGAGAAACCGTCACACGGTATCGTCATCTTGTCTGGGTCAAGACCCTTGCAAGGAATACGAAAAATGCGCCTTACCGCTGCCTGCCTGCTGCTCGCGTCGGCCCCTGCTGCCCTTCTCGCCGAAACGGCACCCGTTGCCATCGACTACGGCCCCCGTCCGGCCTTCCTCATCGACAAGCTGCCCGAGGGCGAGCTGAAGTCCAAGCTGCAAAGCTGCCAGGGCCAGACGCCCGCCAAATCCGACTTCTCCATCGGCCACCGCGGCGCGCCCCTACTGTTTCCCGAACACACGGTTGAATCGAACGTGGCGGCGGCGCGTATGGGCGCAGGCATCCTCGAATGTGACGTGACCTTTACCGAAGATCACGAACTGGTCTGCCGCCACGCGCAGAACGACCTGCACACGACCACGAACATCCTGCTCACCGATCTGGCCGACACCTGCGTCACGCCCTTCTCGCCCGCCAGCGGCGACACCGATGCGACAGCCGAGTGCCGCACATCGGAACTGACGCTCGCCGAATTCCAGACACTGACACCGAAAATGGACAGCTCAGACGCCTCTGCCACCACGGCCGAGGAGTTTCAGGGCGGCATCGCCGACTGGCGCACCGACCTCTACACCGATGGCGCCACGCTGATGACGCACGCGGAGTCGATCGAGCTTTTCGCCTCCCTTGGCGCCAAGTTCACGCCCGAACTCAAGACCCCCTCGGTGGAGATGCCCCATAACGGCTTCAGCCAGGAAGACTACGCGCAAAAGCTGGTCGATGAATACAAGGCCGCAGGCATCCCCGCCTCCGACGTCTGGCTGCAAAGCTTCAATCTCGAAGACGTGCTTTACTGGATCGAGGCCGAGCCCGAATTCGGCGCACAGGCCGTCTATCTCGATGACAGCTACAACATCGACGGGTTCGACGCCAACGACCCCGCCACCTACCCCGACAGCATGGAGAGCCTCTACGAGCGTGGCGTGCGCTACGTGGCCCCGCCGCTCTGGATGCTGGTCACGATGGAAAACGGCCAAATCGTTCCCTCGGCCTACGCCAAGGAAGCCAAGGCCGCCGGTCTGAACATCATCACGTGGACGCTCGAACGCTCCGGCCCACTAGGTTCGGGCGGCGGCTGGTACTTCCAGTCCATTGCCGAGGCGACCACACATGACGGCGTCTACTACGAATTGCTGGATGTGCTGGCGCAGGACGTGGGCGTCGTGGGCGTCTTCTCCGACTGGCCTGCCACGGTCACCTACTACGCAAACTGCATGGGCCTGTAACCCGTACCCCCGCGCCATCCCCGCGCGCCACAGGCTCGAAAGGGTCGCCGGTTTCCCCGGCGGCCCTTTTTTCTCGGCTCACAGACGGCGCAGAACCCACATCAGCATCCGGCGACGACGCCGCCTGCGCTTGCGATTTTGCTCTGCCTCTTGCATTTCTGTAAATATGCGTTGCTCTTGTGTATAAATACTTTGCGTTTCCAAGGACTTGTAAGGATGTAGCATAGGATGTCCTTTCGTTCTGCACCCTATATGGCGCAGTGCGATCCGCATTGTCAGACCCCGGTTCCGCACCTACACTTGCAATCATGCAAATCACCGACTGGACAGATTACGGGCTCTTCGCCGCCGTGGCCCGCCACGGCTCGCTCGCCCGTGCCGCGCACGAGACAGGTCTCAGCCAGGCCACCCTCTCGCGCCGCATGACGGCCCTCGAACAGCGCACCGGCCGCAGGCTCTTTGCCCACGGCGCGGCGGGCTACACCCCCACCACCGAAGGGCGCGCCCTACTGGAACAGGCCAAAAAGATGGAGGCCGCCGCCCGCGGCATCGCCCACTGGTCCGCCGCCCAGTCCGGCCCGCCCCGCGTGCGCATCTCGGCGGGCACCTGGACCATGCTATACCTCGCGCGCCACCTCGACACCTACTGGCGCCAGGGTGACCGCTGGACCCCCGAATTCGTCAGCTGCAACCTCGACATGGACATCGAACGGCGCGAGGTCGACATCGGCATCCGCAACCGCCGCCCAAACCACGACTGGCTGGCGGGGCGCCGCACCGGTCATGTCGAACACGCCATCTACGCCACCTCGGCGAACGTGAAGGGCTGGATCGGCCCCAGCGACGACACCGCCACCCTGCCCTCCGAAGCGTGGACCATAGCCCACCACGGCGACGACATGGTCGCCGTCTCGAACGACCCGCAAGTACGCATGGCGCTCGCGCAAAGCGGCGTGGGCCGCGTCGTCCTGCCCACCTTCGCCGCCGACACGGCCCCCGGCCTCGTCCGCGTCTCCGGCATCGTCGACGCGCTGACATCCGAAGAATGGCTCGTCTGCCACCAGGACACGCGCCACGACCCCGCCATCCGCGCCGCCCTCGACGCCATCAGCGGCTTTCTCAAACGCCCCCGCCCCTTGCGGGACGCCGCCGAAAGCCCTACCTTATCGGTCGGATAACCCCGGAGGTTCCCATGTTTTCCATCCCCGGCAAAAACGCCGTCAGCATAACCCCCCGCGCCGCCGCGCAAATCTCCAAACTGATGGAGAAAGAGGGCCATTCCGGCCTCCGCATCGGCGTGAAAAAGGGTGGCTGCGCAGGCATGGAATACACCATGGAATACGTCGACGAAGCCGACCCCAACGACGAGACCGTCGAACAGGATGGCGCGCGCGTGATGATCGCGCCCATGGCCCAGATGTTCCTCTTCGGCACGGAAATCGACTACGAAACCTCGCTGCTCGAAAGCGGGTTCAAGTTCAACAACCCCAACGTCACCGATGCCTGCGGCTGCGGCGAGTCGATCTCGTTCAAAGACGTCGAAGAACTGCAAGCCGAACAAAACGCAGGCTGACATGGCCCTCACGGACGAAGAGATCGACCACGTCCTCGACCTCTTCTCCGGCGTACCAGATCTCACCACCCGCAAGATGTTCGGCGGCATCGGCGTCTATTCCGGCGGCACGATCTTTGCCGTGATGATGCGCGACGGCCGCCTGATGCTGAAGGGCCAGGGCGACATGATCGACCGCTATGACGCCCTCGGCATGGAGCGTTGGACCTACCAGCGCCCCGGCAAGTCCGAAACCGCGATGCCCTACTGGATCATGCCCGACAGCGCCCTCGAAGACGCCGAAGAAGCCTCCAACCTCGCCCGCGAAGCGCTCACCCATCTGTAGGGTGCGCATTCACTGCGCACCATAACTCTATGACTTCCCTTGCAAATGCACATAGGTCTCTTCAAACCGCGCCGACAAGTGATCCCCCGCCAGCATCACTTGCCCCGACCCCTCCGGCGCCACATTCACATCATAGGTCGGATTGAAAAACATCGGGATCGAGATGCGCTCGGCCAGCCCACCGACAACCCGATGCGGCGTCGCCTTGACCCGACCGGCCGTCCAAAACTCCAGCATCTCTCCAAAGTTGATGATGAACTCCCCCGGCGGCGCACTCACCGGGATCCACCCTCCGCCACGCTTGCGCACCTCCAACCCCGGCGACCCATCCGTCGCCAAGAGGGTCAAACACCCATAATCCGTATGGGTCGCGATCCCGAAATCCTTAGCCCCCGCCCAATCGGGCCGCGCCGGATAAAAGTTGCCGCGCAACAGCGCCATAGGCGTCTCAAACGCCCCGTCAAAATGCGCCGCATCCGCCCCGATGGACCGCGCAATGGCGCGCAGCAGCCCCTTTGCCACATCCAGCGCATCGCCGTAATATTCTGAAATCACACGCTTAAACGCGGGCTCCTCCGGCCACAGGTTCCGCGCATAAAATCGCTTGTCCCCAAGGGGATGTCCCTCAGGCAGCTGAAACCCCACATCAAAGAACTGCTTGTAATCCGGGTTCGCCTCCGGATCGACCTGCTCCGATCCCGGCGCGCCCCAGCCCCGGTTCGACCCGGTCCGGGCCATGTCCACGGCCCGCTTCTCCGCCTCGGGCAAATGAAAGAACGCACGATAGGTCTCAATCGCCTCCTCCACCCGCTCTGCCGACAGCGCGGTGCTGTAAACAGTGGCAAAGCCAACCCCCGTCGCCGCCTCACCAAGTGCGGCAAGACTCTCCGCATCGCCTGCTGCCAAAGCCGCCGCATCCAACCGTGGGATCATGTCACACACTCCATTTTGGCGCAGCCCTAGCGCAGCCCATGCCCCGATGCTAGGACCAACCCAACCAAGGAAAGGGATGACGATGCGGCGCAAATTGGCAGCAGGCAACTGGAAGATGAACGGCACGCCCGAGATGCTGGCAGAACTGTCCACGCTCACCGGCGGCGAGAACAGCCTGCAAATCCTCATCTGCCCCCCTGCGCCTCTGCTCACCCGCGCCGCCGACGTCACCCTGGGCAGCGCGGTCGAAATCGGTGGCCAGGATTGCCATGCCAACGCCTCTGGAGCCCACACCGGCGATATCGCCGCTTCCATGCTCAAGGACGCAGGCGCGACGTCCGTCATCGTCGGCCACTCCGAACGCCGCGCCGACCACGCCGAGACCAACGCCCAGGTCCGGGCCAAGGCCGAAGCCGCCTACGCCGCAGGGCTCACCGCCATCATCTGCATCGGCGAAAGCGAAGAGGAACGCCTCGGCCCCGACTGCCTCAACATCATCGCAGCGCAACTCGACGGCTCCACGCCCGACACGGCCACCGCCGACAACACAGTCATCGCCTACGAACCCATCTGGGCCATCGGCACCGGCCGCATCCCCACCATGGAACAGATCGTGGAAACCCACGACATGATCCGCGCCAAGCTCACCGCCCGCTTCGGCGACGCAGGTGCAAACATGCGCGTCCTCTACGGCGGCTCGGTCAAACCCACCAATGCAGCCGAGATCTTCGAGGCCGAAAACGTCGACGGTGCCCTTGTCGGCGGCGCCTCTCTGAAAGCGTCGGATTTCCAGCCTATCATCGACGCCCTCGCCGCGTCCTGATCCACTTCATTTCGCCCACTAAACCGCGGGGGAGTTCGAGGGGGCGGAGCCCCCTCGTCAGAAAAAATGAATCGTGTCGCCAAAGGCGTCATTCAGATCAGTTGATGATCACCTCCGGTCCCATCATCAGGGTCGGCAGCCAGGTCGAAATGGCCGGAATATAGGTCACCATGATCAGGAAGACGAAGAGAACGGCCAGAAACGGCAGTGCCGCCTTCACCACCCGCATCATCGGCATGCCCGCAACGCCGGAGGTCACGAACAGGTTCAGCCCCACAGGCGGCGTGATCATCCCGATCTCCATGTTCACCACCATGATGATCCCGAGGTGAATGGGGTCGATCCCCAACTCGATGGCGATAGGAAAGACCAGCGGTGCGACGATCACCAACAGGCCAGACGGCTCCATGAACTGCCCGCCAATCAGCAGGATCACGTTCACGATGATCAGAAACACCACGGGGCCAAAGCCCGCATCCAGCATCGCCGAGGCAATCTGCTGCGGGATCTGCTCATCCGTCAGAACATGCTTCAAGATCAACGCATTGGCGATGATGAACATCAGCGTCACGGTCAGCTTGCCCGCCTCAAACAGCGCATTCTTGGTGTCGCGGTGAACAAAGGCGGTGACGATGGCCCAGGGCTTGGACAACAACGAATGGTTCCGCTCCCCCTCCGGCGTCGCCAGCGGCCCCATGTCCCGGTAGACAAAGACAGCAATCAGGAACGCATAGACAGCGGCCACAGCCGCAGCTTCAGTCGGCGTAAAGATACCGCCATAGATGCCGCCCAGAATGATCACGATCAGGAACAGACCGCCGCTCGCGTGCAGGGCCGACTCCCAAACCTCGCCCCAGCCAAGCCACTCGCCTTTCGGCAGGTTCTTGACCTTCGCCATGACATAGATGATGACCATCAGCATGGTCCCGGCCATCAGGCCCGGAATGACGCCGGCAAGAAACATGCGCCCTACGGACACGTCTGTTGCGGCAGCATAAACCACCATCACAATGGACGGCGGGATCAGAATGCCCAGCGTGCCCGCATTGGCGATCACACCGGCCGCGAAATCCTTGGTATACCCCACCTGCCGCATCCCCGCGATCACGATGGACCCGATGGCGACCACTGTAGCCGGTGAGGATCCGGACAAAGCGGCAAACAGCATACAGGCAAACACGCCCGCAATCGCCAGACCACCGGGGAAATGCCCCACAATGGCAATGGAAAACCGGATGATCCGCTTGGCCACCCCGCCCGTCGACATGAAGGTCGACGCCAGGATGAAGAACGGGATCGCGAGCAGCGTGTAATGCCCCGCCATCGCCTGGAACAATGTCTGCGCGATGGAGGCGAGCGAGGTGTCACTCAGCACCAAGAGGAACAGGATCGACGAAAAACCAAGGCTCACCGCAATCGGCACGCCGATCAGCATCAGCCCGATGACGAGCGCAAAAAGAATAGCGACTTCCATGGGTTCAGTCTCCGGCGTTCATGTGGCGGACGTCTTCAATGGCGTCCTCGGCTTCGTGGCTGACGATGAAGGAGGTGTTTTCCCCCCTCCAAACCCGGAAAAAGGCCTGCACAAAGCGAAAGAGCAGCAGCGCCATGCCGAAGGGCAGGATGAAATACGGGATGAAACGCGGGATTTTCTCGTATTCCTCCCCCTCATTCATCAGCGGCTCAATCCAGCGCAGCCACTCGGGCATGGGGATGTCCACCACCTCGTACCAGCCGCGGAAGGACGTGCGTTTCATCTCTTCAAACCCCGTTGGGAACCAGCGCCCGGTCGTCTGTGGCAGGTTGGCGAAGTTGGCCCAGTAGTCCCACGCGCCTTTCAGCAGTAGGAAAGCATAGATGATGCAGATGGCGCCTGCGATCAGTGCGAGGATGCGACGGACCGGCTTGGAAAACAGGTTTGTGACCGCGTCCACGCCGAGGTTCGCGGTGATCTTCACGGCGTAGGACACACCGAACAGGATCAGCCACGAGAACAGGAACGTCACCATCTCGAGGCCCCAGATGAGCCCGGTGTTGAAGCCGTAGCGCAGCACGACATTGATGAAGGTCACGATGGTCATGCCCGCGAGCAGCAGGGCGATCATCGTTTCCTCGAATTCATGGACAAAGCGGCCCACAGGCCCTTTGGGTACATACGCCCCGGACATCACGGAAACCTCAGGTTTTATTGGGAAATACGCGCCCCGGGGTCAAAGTCCCGAGGCGCGGGAACGTCAGGCGTGTGCCTTAGTTCGTAGCGGCGTTGAACGCCTGTGCTGCGTCGATGTTGTCCTGACCGACGTCATCCTTGAACTGGTCCCAGACGGGTTTCATCACCGCGACCCACTCCTCGCGCTGTGCCGCGTCGAGTTGACGGACCACGCCACCGGCGTCGATGATGGCCTGCTTGGCCTCTTCGTTCACGCGGGTCGACTCGCCGTTCCGCATCTCGGTCACTTCGGCGAGGATGGTCGACAGCTGGTCGCGCACGTCGTCGGGCAGACCGTCCCAGAAGTCGGTGCCGGTCACGACGAGGTAGTCGATGATGCCGTGGTTGGTTTCTGTGATGCCGTCCTGAACCTCAAAGAATTTCTGGCCGTAGATGTTGGACCAGGTGTTCTCTTGGCCGTCCACAACGCCGGTTTGCAGCGCGCCATAGACTTCCTTGAATGCCATCGGCTGGGGCGAGCCACCAAGGGCGGCCATCTGCGCCTTCAGCACGTCAGAGTTCTGGACGCGGAACTTCAGGCCACTTGCATCAGCGGGCGAGTTTAGCGGCGTGTTGGCCGACATCTGCTTCATGCCGTTGTGCCAGAATGCGAGGCCCAAGAGGCCGCGGCGGGTCATGCTTTCCTTCATCGCCTGACCTGTTTCGGACGCCTGGAAGGCATCAACGGCGTTGATGTCCTTGAACATGAACGGCAGGTCGAAGATGCGGAATTGCTTGGTGAATTGCTCGAATTTCGACAGCGAGGGCGCGGCCATCTGGACGTCGCCTTGCAGCAGCGCTTCGAGCACCTGGTCGTCGTTGTAGAGGGTCGAGTTCGGGAAGACCTCCATGCAGGCCTTGCCGTTCATTTCCTCGTTCACGCGCTCTTGCAGTAGCGAGGCGGCGATGCCTTTGGGGTGCTTGTCGGTGTTGGTGACGTGGCTGAACTTGATGACGATTTCGCCATCGTCACAGGCAGCGGCCACGGCGCCCGCACTGACGGTCAGGGCCAATGCGGCGGCGGTCAGGAATTTCATGGTCTGTCTCCTCCCAGAGGTCGTGTTTTTATCGCTGTCCCCGCGGGGACGTCAGGTGGTGTCCCCGCGGGGACAGCGATCCGGAGAAAAGCAGACCGTACGGTGGGGTTCACGTTTTCTTTTTGTTTACGTTTCGGAAGGGCATACTTTTAGTACCTTTTCAGACCCCTGGAACTTGTACTTAAAGTGACTTAGGTGTTGCGCATCACGGCTTTGTGCGGATTTTCGCACTGCACCACGCAACACTGTGCGGATTTCCACACAGTGTTAGCGCCGGTAGTCTTCTGCCCGAATCCCGTATTTCTTCAGCTTGTCGTAGAACGTCTTGCGCGGCAGCTTCAGCGCCTCTGCCGCGGCGCTGGCATGACCATTCTGCCGCCCAAGTGCTGCGACAAGCAAAGAGCGTTCCACGCGGGCCATCTGTTCGGCGAGGCCGAGATCCACGGCTTTGGACGCATCTTCCGGCATGCCCAGCACGAACCGCATGGCGGCGCTCATCAGGGACCGGGCGTTGCCGGGCCAGTCGCGCGCCATGAGGGCGGCCATGTGATCCGGTGCCACCTCGGGCGCGGTAAGCCCGGCCTGCTCGGCGGCTTGGGCGACATAGTGGCGGAAGAGGATCGGGATGTCCTCGGGCCGTTCGCGCAAGGATGGTATGCGGATCGGGA
Organism: Tateyamaria sp. syn59; assembly: GCF_007995245.1. Lineage (GTDB taxonomy): Bacteria > Pseudomonadota > Alphaproteobacteria > Rhodobacterales > Rhodobacteraceae > Tateyamaria. Next base: position 350,636 of record NZ_VCBA01000001.1, on the reverse strand, counting down.
AGAGTTCGATCTTGTAGTAGAGATCGGCGTTCAGCGCGCCTTCTTCCACGGCGGAGCCGAGATTGCGCGTGCTGCCCGCGATGAGGCGCGGGTCGGTGCTGGCCTCCAACGCTTCGAGCAGGGCAAGCTGGCTGGCGTGGGGCAGTTGGGTGATCTCGTCGAGGAACAGGCTGCCGCCCTTGGCCGTGTCCATCGCCTCGGCCAATGCGCCGGGGCGCAGATCGGCGGCGGCGCGTTTGACGAAGGGGGCTTTGGAGCGGAGAGAGGAGAGGTGAATAACCTCGGCCACTTTGGAAATGCCGCAGCCAGGGGCGCCGGTGACGAGGACTTCGGTCTCCAGTGGTGCGAGCAGGCGGACGCGGTCGCGCAGGCCCTCGGCCAGTTCGGATTCGCCGAACAGCATGCGCGCCGCCGGGTCGCCGCTTTCGACCAGTTGGCGCAGGCGGCGGTTTTCGAGGACAAGGGCGCGGGTTTTGAGCGCGCGTTCAAGGACAGCCAATAATTCATTGGGGGCGCAGGGTTTTTCGAGGAAACCGAACGCGCCGTCGCGCATCGCCTGCACCGCCATGGGAATGTCGCCCTCGCCCGTGAGCAGGATCACGGGCAGGTCGGCGTCGATCTTGCGGGTGTGGGCCAGCAGGTGGAAGCCGTCGCGGCCGGGCATGCGGATGTCGGACAGGATCACCCCGTCGAAGTCACTTGCGATGTGGTCCTTGGCGACGATGAAGCTGCCCGCCGGGATCGGTTCGTAGTCCGCCAGTTCCAGCGTTTGGGCCAGCGCGTCGCGCACGGCGGCGTCGTCATCGACCAGCAGCACCTTGGTGGTCATGCAGCGACCTCTTGCGTCCAGGGTTGCAGATCTACCGTGAAAACAGCGCCATGCGGGCCGTTGACCCCGTGGATCTCGCCGCCGAAGCCCTGGATGATGCCGTAGGAGATGGAAAGGCCCAGCCCCATGCCTTCGGACGCGCCGACCTCTTTGGTGGAATAGAACGGGTCGAAGACGCGGTCGGGCGTTTCGATGCCCGGGCCGGTGTCGGCGATGGTGACGGAGGTGTTTTGGACCGTGATCGTCAGGTGGCGTGTGTCGCGGCCCGCCATGGCGTCGATGGCGTTGGAGATGAGGTTGACGAAAACCTGGCCCAGCCGCACCTCGCCGCCCGAGACCCAGATGGGGGTTTGAGGCAAGTCGAGGGTCAGTGTGACGTCTTCGTTGCGGATGCGGGGCGTGGTGAGTTCGACGGCGCTTTGGATCACGTGGACAAGGTCCACACGCACCGCTGGCTCGCTTTCCTGCCGCGAGAAGGCGCGCAGGTTCTTGATGATGCGGCCCATGCGGCGGGCCATGTCGGCGATGCGGTTCAGGTTGTCGCCTGCACGGTCGGGTTTGTCGCGGTCGAGGAACGCCTGCGCGTTGTCCGCATAGGTCTGGATGGCCATGAGCGGCTGGTTGAGTTCGTGGCTAAGCCCCGCGCTCATCTGGCCAAGCGCGCTGAGTTTGCCCGCCTGGACAAGGTCGGCTTGGGCGCGTGCGAGTGCGGTTTGGGCTTCTTCCCGTTCCTCGGCCTCGCGTCTCAGCCTTGCGTTGGTGTCCGAGAGTTCCGCTGTGCGTTCGGTCACGCGGGCTTCGAGCAAGGCGTTGGCCTCGGCCAATGTGCGCCGCCGTTCGGTGGCGAGGAACAGGAGCGCGCCGAAGGCGAGGCAGAGCCCGGCGACCGCAGCGGCCTGTAGCGTGGCGAGGCGGCGGGCGGGGGCGACGTCCACCAGCGCCTCGCCCGTCATGCCGATGACCGGGAGCGGGCGGACAAGGTGCAGCGCGTTTTGCGGCAGGTACGGCCCCCAGCCCAGTTGCCAGACCTCGTGCCGCCCAAGTTCGTAGCTGTCAAAGGGCAATGCCGGGCCGTCAGTGGGCTTGAGTTCGGCCCCCGTTTCGGAGCGTTGCCAATAGACGATTTCGGAGCGGTTGGTGATGAAGACACGGTCGCGTGCGTCGGTGAAGAAGACGGCCGGGTTGGAGCCGACCCAGTCCCATTCGATGCCGGCGAGGTCGACGGTGACGACCACCGTACCCACCACGTCGGACCGGTTGTTGAAGACGGGCGCGGCATAGGCGAAGACCCGTGTGCCCTGCCCCGTCCGTCCGTTGCCCCAGCCGAGTGCGCCCTGAGCCGCGCGCTGGACCAGCGGGCCGATGTCGAGCCCCGGCACGCCAGGCCGTGCGGCGGCGAGGATCAGGCCGTTTGCATCCGTCAGCCGGATGTCCTGCGCTGCCGTCTTGTCCGCGATGGTCAGGAACAGCTCTTCGGTTTGGGAAGTATCCTCGCCCGCAAGGGCCGCGGCGACGCGGGGGTGGTCGGCCACAAGTACTGCCAGTTCGCGGTAGCGTTGGAGTTGCCCCGTCAGCCGGTCGGAGGCGAGGGCCAGGTCGGATTGCCCCTGGCGCGCCAGTTGGTCGAGCGCCTGGAAGTAGCCGTAGCGCCAGACCCCCGCCGAGGCGGCGGCGACAAGCGCAATGAAGCCCAGCACAACGCTGATCCGTCTGACATACCCGTTCGACATGGCGCGCACCCTAGCCCCGCCCCTTGCCGCTTGCCAAGGCGGCGCGGGCCTGAGACATGTTGGCCGATGTTGATCCAGTCCCCCCACGACCCCGCCTTTGTTCAGGATCCCTATACCTTTTACGACCGTGCGCGGGCGGAGGGGCCGGTCACGTATTGGCAGGACTACGGGATGCACGCGGCCTTTGATCATGCGACGGTGCATGCGTTGTTGCGGGATCGTCGGTTGGGCCGGGCTGTGCCGGGGCGTGGGGCGGCTGCGCCGCACTTGGCAGATTTCGATGCGGTGGAGCGGTATTCGCTTTTGGAGTTGGAGCCGCCGGAGCATACGCGCTTGCGCCGCTTGGTGCTGCATGCCTTTACCTCGCGCCGGATTGCTGGGCTGGAGGGGGATATTCGTGCCATCTGTGCGGAGTTGCTGGCGGGCTTGCCGGAGGGGCCGTTTGACCTGATCCCGACTTATTGCCAGCTGGTGCCGGTGCGCGTGATCGCGCGGCTTTTGGGCGTACCGGAGGAGATGGGGCCGGACCTGCTGCGCTGGTCGGCGGCGATGGTGGCGATGTATCAGGCGGGGCGTGATCGGGTCATCGAGGAGGCGGCGAATGCGGCGGCGGGGGAGTTCTCGGCTTTCCTGAGCGGCTACATCGAAGAGCGGCGTGGGGACCCCCGCGACGATCTGATCACCGAGTTGATCGCGGCAGAGGATGGGGGCGAGACGCTCAGCCGGGAAGAGATGATCGGGACCTGTGTGCTGCTTTTGAATGCGGGGCACGAGGCGACGGTGCATTCCCTGGGCAATGCGGTGAAGGCGCTGGCGGACTACGGCCCTGCCAAGGCACTGGCCAACCCGGAGCGGTGTGTCGAGGAGGTCATGCGGTTTGACCCGCCGCTGCACATGTTCACGCGGCATGTCTATGAGCCGATCGAGGTGGGTGGGCATAGCCTTGGTCCCGGCGACGAGATTGCGCTGATGTTGGGGGCTGCTGGGCGTGATCCTGCTGTTTTTGACCGGCCTGATCAGTTCGATCCGGGCCGAGTGAAGAACGCGCATGTGGCCTTTGGCGGAGGCTTGCACTTCTGCGTGGGCGCTCCACTGGCAAGGCTTGAGATGCAGATCGCGCTGCCGATGCTGTTTGAGGCGCTGCCGGACCTCAAGATCACAGAGCCGCCCGTCTACGCCGACAGCTACCACTTCCACAAACTCGACCGGCTGATCGTGTCGACCGCGTGAGTCGTGACCGGGTCAAGGATCGCGCAGCGACGGCGCTGTGCGCCGCTTGTCCTTGATGCGGGCGCGACTCACCTCACCCTCGAACAAGTCTGTTTAGGACGCATTGCGCCCTAAACGACCTCTCAGCAGAACATCCAAACGGCACAACCAACACAGCGCTAAAAACAAAGCGTCGCTTTACCACTGGCTGAATAAATCATGCGCGGCAGCGCGCAATTGGATCACGTCTCCAGCGGGAGCATCGTGGTGGACTTGATCTCTTCCATCGACAGAAGCGCGGTGACGTTGTGCACGCGGACCTCGGAGATAAGGGCCTGATAGAAGGCGTCATAGGCGCGGGCATTTTTCACGCGGACCTTCAGGATGTAGTCGATGTCGCCTGCAAGGCGGTGCGCCTCCTGCACCTCGGGCCTGTCCCGCAGGGCCTGCAGGAACTTGGCCTGCCAGTCCGCCTCGTGTTCGGACGTGCGGATCAGCACAAAGAAACAGGCCTCGAACCCCAGCGCCTCGGCGTCCAGAACGACCGTCTGCTGGCCCACCACACCGGCCTCTCTCAACTTGCGAATCCGGTTCCACACGGGCGTCTTCGACGACCCCACCGCCTTGGCGATATCGTCCAGTGATTGGCTGGCGTCGCGCTGTAGCTCGGCCAGAATTTTGCGATCCACGTCGTCGATGCGAACAGACATTCCAAAGCGCTCCGATTCAGGAAACAGGCGTTCTGCACCTGCATTGAGACAGAACAATCATCCTTATCTGCGCCGCTGTCTAGCGTCAAAGGGGGAAATTTTCCTATATTGAGGGTCAGTTTTCGCGGATCGAGGCCCAGATGAACCACTTTCCCATCTTCTTGAACACGGCAGGCCGCCGGATCGTGCTGTCCGGTGGCGGCGATGCGGCCTTGGCCAAGTTGCGCCTGCTGATGAAGACGACGGCGCATATCACGGTGTTCGCGCCTGAGGCCGATGATCAGATCAAGGCATGGGCCAGCGAAGGCAAGCTGCGCCTGATCAACCGCGCGATGGAGCCGGGTGATGCGCTGTGCGCCGCCCTCTTCTATGCCGCGGATGAGGACGACGCCGAAGACAAGCGCACCGCGGCCATCGCCCATGCGGACGGCGCGCTGGTGAACATCGTCGACAATCTCGCCGACAGCCAGTTCATCACCCCCGCCATCGTGGACCGCGACCCCGTCACTGTTGCCATCGGCACCGAAGGGGCCGCCCCCGTTCTGGCCCGCGCGATCAAGGCCGATCTGGAAGAGCGTTTGCCCACGTCGCTCGGCACCCTCGCCCGCATCGGCAAGGCGTTCCGCAAGGCCGCAGACGCACTGCCCTTTGGCCGCCCGCGCCGTGACTTCTGGCGCGACTACTATTTCAACGCCGGTCCCAAGGCGATGAGCGCAGGCGAAGAGGCTGTGCAGCCTGCACTTGATGATCTGCTGGCCGATCACCTGATGCGTGATGCGCGCAAGGGTCATGTCGCCTTTGTCGGCGCCGGTCCGGGTGATCCCGAACTGCTGACGTTGAAGGCGCGCAAGGCGCTGGATGAGGCGGATGTGGTGATCTACGACCGTCTGATTTCCAAGGAAATCCTCGAACTGGCCCGCCGCGAGGCGACCATGATCGATGTGGGCAAGGAGGCGTTTGGCCCCTCGACCCCGCAAGAGACCATCAACGACCTGATCGTTGAACATGGCGTCAAAGGTGCGCAGGTTGTGCGTCTGAAATCCGGCGATGCCACCGTCTTTGGCCGTCTCGACGAGGAAATCGAGGCCGTGACCGAGGCCGGTGTAGAGTATCACATCGTGCCGGGCATCACCGCCGCCTCTGCTGCCGTTGCGTCCATTGGCCAGTCGCTGACGCGGCGGGGCCGCAATTCCTCCGTCCGCTTGCTGACCGGCCATGACACGCGTGGGTTTGCGGATCACGATTGGAAGGCGCTGGCCCAAGCCGGTGAGGTGGCCGCGATCTATATGGGCAAGAAGTCCGCCCGCTTCATTCAGGGCCGCCTGATGATGCACGGGATTGATCCCGAGACACCCGTAACCTTTGTCGAAAACGCCAGCCGTGCCGATCAGCAGGTCCTGTCCACCACCGTGGCCGAGATGGAGCCGACGCTGACGGAAGCCGGTCTTGGCGGCCCTGCCCTGACCTTCATCGGCCTGGCACCCCGCGCCGCACTTGCCGCACTCCCCGAGATTCCCATGCCCCACATGCAGGAGGCACAGTGATGCCCAAAGCCTTTACCCCCAAAGTCGTCACCGCCAACCACCTGCTCGCGGGCGACGTGATCTACCAGACCGCTGATGGTTGGACCCGCAAGCTGGAAGAGGCCGAGGTGCTGACTGATGAGGCTGATGCCGATCTGCGTCTGATCGAAGCCTCCCAGCAAGTGGATGAAGTCGTGGGCGCCTATCTGGCCGATGTCGCCGTCGAGGATGGCAAGCCGGTCCCCACCCACTTCCGCGAAGATTTCCGGGCCAAAGGCCCCAGCAACTACGCCCATGGCAAGCAAGTGGAGCTGCAGTGATGTATAGCTATTCCGAGTTCGACACCGCCTTTCTGGCCGAACGCAACCGTCAGTTCCGTGCCCAGGTGGAGCGCCGCATCTCCGGCGCGCTGACCGAGGACGAGTTCAAGCCGCTGCGCCTGATGAACGGTCTGTACCTGCAACTGCACGCTTACATGCTGCGCGTGGCGATCCCATATGGCACGCTGTCGTCCGCCAAGATGCGCAAGCTGGCCGACATCGCAGAGCGGTGGGACAAGGGTTACGGCCACTTCACCACGCGCCAGAACATCCAGTACAACTGGCCCGAGTTGAAGGACGTGCCGGACATGCTGGACGCGCTGGCGGAGGTGGGGATGCACGCCATCCAGACCTCCGGCAACACGATCCGCAACGTGACCGCCGACCATTTTGCTGGGGCTGCCGCGGACGAGATTGCAGACCCGCGCCCCGTGGCGGAATTGCTGCGCCAGTGGTCCACGGATCACCCCGAGTTCCAGTTCATGCCGCGCAAGTTCAAGATCGCCATCACCGGAAGCCCGAATGACCGCGCCGTGACCAAGGCGCATGACATCGGCATCCGTATGGTCGAGCGCGATGGCGTGCGTGGCTATGAGATCATCGTGGGCGGTGGTCTGGGCCGCACGCCGATGATCGGCAAGGTCATCAACGACTTCCTGCCCGAAGCTGACTTGCTACCTTATCTTGAGGCCATCGTGTCTGTCTGGAACCAAATCGGCCGCCGCGACAACAAGTACAAGGCGCGGATCAAGATCACCGTGCATGAGCATGGCATTGATGAGATCCGCCGTTTGGTCGAAGAGCGGTTTGTCGAGACGCGCAAGGCGTTCTCGGGCGTGGACCAGCAGATGCTGCGCGAGATCGAGGGGCATTTTGCGCCGCCCGCCTTTGTGCAAGCGGATACCGCCCCCTACACGCAGGCCCTGCAACACTACCCGGCCTTCCGGGCTTGGACCGACACCAACGTGACCGAGCACCGCGACGCGGACCACGCTATCGTCACGATCAGCCTCAAGAAACATGGCGAAACGCCCGGTGACGCTTCTGCCGCGCAGATGCGCCTGATCGCGAACCTCGCCGAGACCTATGGCTATGACGAGATCCGCATCAGCCACGAGCAGAACGTGATCCTGCCGCATGTGCACAAGGCATCGCTGCCGTCGATCTATTCGGCTCTGAAAGCCGAGGGGCTGGCGACCGCCAATATCGGGCTGATCAGCGACATCATCGCCTGCCCGGGCATGGACTACTGCGCGCTGGCCACAGCCCGGTCGATCCCGATTGCGCAAGAGATCGCGACGGCTTTTGACGACCTGAAGCGCGAGCATGATATCGGTCAGCTGAAGATCAAGATCTCGGGCTGCATCAACGCCTGCGGGCACCATCATGTGGGCCATATCGGCATCCTTGGTCTCGACCGTGCTGGTGTCGAGAACTATCAGATCACGCTGGGTGGCGATCACACCGAGCAGGCCAAAGTGGGCGACCGCGTGGGTCCCGGCTTCTCAGCCGATGAGGTCGTGCCCGCGGTCGAGCGGATCGTGGACACGTATCTGGAACTCCGCAGCGACGAAGACGAGGCGTTCATCGACACCTACCGCCGCACAGGGCTCGCTCCGTTCAAAGCCGCCCTCTACCCAGAGACGAAGGTGGCAGCGGAGTAAGCATCCATGCTTCATTTCGCCAAGAAAGGGCTCCGCCCGTTCGCGACTGAAACGCTCTCCCAGAGCGTTTCCGAGACGTCGCTCACCCCCGGAGGGCCCGCCCACCCGGAAGCCGACGTGATGGTCAGCGCGCTGAACGCGCGGCTGACTCATCACGGCGCCACGGATGTGCTGCGCGCCGCTTTTGACGCGGTGCCGGACATCGCCCTGGTGTCCAGCTTTGGGGCGGAATCGGTGGTGCTCTTGCACCTAGCGGCGATGGTGAAGCGGGACGTGCCGGTTATCTTTATCGACACCGAGATGCTGTTCGCCGAGACGCTGGTCTATCAGCAGGAGGTGGCAGAGCGGTTGCGGCTGGAAAACGTGACTGTGATCCGGGCGGATGACATTTCAGCGCATGATCCCGATGGCACGCTGCATCAGCGCGACACCGATGCGTGCTGTGCGTTGCGCAAGACGGTGCCGCTGCAAAAGGCGTTGGCACCCTATGGCGGCTGGATGACCGGGCGGAAGCGGTATCAATCCGCAGGGCGGACGAGCCTCGAATTCTTCGAGGTCGAGGACGCCACCGGGCGGATCAAGGTGAACCCTCTGGCCCGTTGGGCGCCTGAAGATGTACGCGACTACATGGATGAGAACCGCCTGCCCCGGCATCCGCTGGTGGCCAAGGGCTATCCCAGCATCGGCTGCGCGCCGTGTACCTCGCCCGTCACAGAGGGCGAAGACCAACGTGCCGGGCGCTGGCGCGATCAGGACAAGGACGAATGTGGGATCCACTTCGTTGACGGAAAACTTGTACGAGTAGGACAAGAGACATGACAATCGTAGTGACCGATCAGGGCTTTGGCCCCGACACATGGGAGCGCGGCTATACCCCGCTGGGTGAGGCGGCGAATGATGCGGTCGCGCTGGATGTGCCGAGCGATGCCGACCCGGACCAGATCCCGCTGAACGCGGACATCATCCGCGTGGATTTCCCCAGCTTTGCCGATGGGCGGGGCTTTACCATTGCGCGGATGCTTCGCTTGCGCGGCTATCAGGGGCGTCTGCGGGCCAAGGGGCATGTGATTTCGGATCAGTACGCCATGGCGCGCCGGTCGGGCTTTGACGAGGTTGAGATCAGCCAGGCGCTCGCCGCGCGTCAGCCCGAGGACCAATGGCAGTTCCGCGCCGACTGGCAGAGCCACGACTATCAGGCTCGGCTGCGCGGTGCGTCCAATCACTAAGCGCATCTGAGCCAGATCAAGGCGCGCGACCATTCGCGCGCTTACCATCCACAAAAATCCTTCCCAAATAGAGAGGCGTAGGTGTAAGCCTGCGTTGACATATTCATGACCGAGCAAAGCCCCGTGAACGAGACAACCGCCGTCAAGGCCACCCCCACCCTGCCCGACGCCCAGACGGTGACGGAGATCGAGCATTACACCGATCGCCTGTTCCGCTTTCGCTGCACGCGGCCTGCGTCATTGCGTTTCCGCTCGGGTGAGTTCGTGATGATCGGCCTGATGGGTGATCCGCACCCCGAGACCGGCAAGCAAAAGCCGCTCTTGCGCGCCTATTCCATCGCGTCGCCATCGTGGGACGAGGAGTTGGAGTTCTACTCGATCAAGGTGCAGGACGGGCCGCTGACCTCGAAACTGCAACACATCCAGCCGGGCGACGAGATTATCCTGCGCCCAAAGCCCGTGGGCACGCTGGTGCATGACGCCTTGCTGCCCGGCAAGCGCATCTGGTTCTTTGCGACGGGCACCGGCTTTGCGCCCTTTGCGTCCCTGCTGCGCGAGCCGCAGACCTACGAGGATTATGACGAGGTCATCATCACCCATACCTGCCGCGAGGTGGGCGAGCTGACCTATGGCCGTGATCTAATCGAGAGCCTGAAGCACGACGAGCTGTTGAACGAATTGATCGGCGAAGGGTTCTGGAAGAAGATCAAGTACTACCCCACAACCACCCGTGAAGAGAGCCCGAAGATGGGCCGCATCACCGATCTTATGAAATCCGGTGAAGCGTTTGCCGATCTGGGTGTGGAACCGCTGAACCCGGAAAGCGACCGCGCGATGATCTGCGGGAACCTGGCCTTTAACCTCGAACTGAAGGACATGTTCGAAGAGTATGGGCTGGAGGAAGGCGCGAATTCGAAGCCCGCGCATTACGTCGTGGAAAAAGCGTTCTTGGATTGATCCCGCAGGGGCGGAGGACACCTCCGCCTTACGACCATTTTTCGTAAGGCGGCGTTTACCCCGCCACTTTCGCCGGGGCTGCCGCGTAGATCATCCAAATTTAGAGCGCACCGACAGAAACGTGTCGATCAGCGCTGCGTCCTGTGCGGCAGAAGCGCCGATACATCCGCCGTGTCGCCACGTGGCGGACATGCCGGTTTGCACAACGGCCCAGTCCAGCAGGTGTGACGGCGCCAGACCACTCTCCGCGCCCCAGTGCTGCGCCCGCCGGGCAATGACCTGCGGAGAGCCAAAGACATCTTCGGCCCCGAGTGGGTTGCGAAATGCGTTGGCGAATTCGTAGCCGAGCGGACCAAGTACGCCCTTCGGGTCTATGACCAGATAGCCGCGCGCACTGCCCCGGATGTTGTCGTGATGCAGGTCGCCATGCAGCGGACTGTGCTCCGCCCCGTCACTGAGCCGTTTTTGCCCCAAATCCTGCGCGGCGCGTATCGTGCGCCGGATGTCCTCGGACGCATCTGCGTCAAAGCGCACATGCAGAAGCGGTTGCATCCGCACCTCCAGCCTGTGCAGGCTGCTCGGCACCGCATCGGGGTGCGTCCGCAACTGCATCACCACCTCGGCAAGACGCGCCGTGGCTTGGGCGTCGTCACCCGCGCGGACCAGATCGCCGAGATCGGGACCGGGCAACCACTCCATCAGAACGGCATCGGCGTGACGCGCGTACACCTTGACCGCCCCGGAACCATTCCAGGCCTCAAGCAGATCAAGACCGGGGGCTTCGTCCTGCGCATGGAGCGCGGCGCGGTACTGTTTGAGGCAGGCCGGGGTGCCGTCCGCTTGCGCGACGCGCCACACATGGGCGCGCTCGGTTTCGGCCACCAGGTGTGGGTCGGTGCACGCGAAGGCGCGTAGAAGATCGGGGGACGGTGTCACAGTGGCTGTTGCGTTACCTGACGCGCTTACGCTTGCCAACGGACAGGCATGAAAAAGGCCGCGCTCCTAAGAGGAACGCGGCCTTTTTGGGTGTATCGTGGTGGATCAGAGACCCATTGCCTGCTTCAGCTGATCCAGCAGCCCTTGCAGGACCTCGGGGTTGTTCCGCGCCTCTTCGATCCCGGCCTTGAGCGTGGTTTTCTGCACGATGCTCAGGGCGTCAGAGTTGTCGATCATCTCGGCCACGCGGTCGAAGTCGAACCCGTCAACGGTCAGCAGATCCGCCACACCACCTGCGCTTGCGACCTCTTCCGTGCCGTCGGTTGCGGTTTCGGCAGCTTGGTCTACGGCCTCTTCGGTTGTGGTTTCGGTGGTGGTCTCGGTCGCTGTGTCTGTCCCAGTCTCTACGGCGTCGGTGGTCGCATCCGCTGCATCTGTCGCCGCATCGGCGGTGGCTTCGGCCGCATCTGTTGCTGTCTCGGTTGTGGCATCAACAGCATCGCTTGCGGCGTCTGCGGTTGCCGCTGCGACATCCGTTGCGGTGTCTGTCGCCGTCTCGGCTGCGTCAGTGGCACCCTCTGTCAGCGCGGTGACCGCATCGCTTACCGCGTCGGTTGCGTCATCGACCGCAGCGCTTGCGGCGTCGGTCGCGGCGTCCACTGCGTCACCCGCAGCGGCTGCGGCATCTTCGGCGAGGTTCTGGGCGCCTTCCACGGCATCAGAGGCAGCTTCGGTTGCGGTTTCGACCGCGTCGGAGGCGGCGTCAGTTGCAGCTGTGGCAGCATCTTCGACCACCGCGGCGGCCTCTTCCCCGGCGGCGGTGGCAGCATCGACAGTTTCGGTAACCGCGTCTTCGGTGGCGTCTACCGCGTCCCCAACGGCGTCGCTGGCGCTGTCAAGCGCTTCGGGCGCGTTCACGGCATCGGCGGCCTGGGTTGCGACCTCTTGCGGGGTCTGGCCCGAGTAGAGCAGATACGCCCCACCCGCGATGACAACTGCCACGATGATCCAGATCAGATTTCTCATTGCCCTATCCTTTGTACGTCTGACGATCAACGCTGTGACCGCTTGATGGGTTCCCGCTTTCAGATGCGGGGGCCGATGGAAAGGTTCAAGGGGGAAAATCGTCGATTTCGGCGCAGGATGGCCGATTCATAGGGTTGAAGAAAACCAGTCCAAAGGGTATTTTCCGGCCTCACATTTTGGAACGATCAAAGGACAACCACCATCGCTCGCAGACCTCACAACGCGCCGCCGCAACGCGACACCGGCCCGCGCGTCAACGACAAGATCCGTGCCCCTGAAATCCGCCTGATCGGCGCCGACGGCGAGAATGTCGGCGTGGTCAGCCCGAGCCGCGCCATGGATATGGCCGACGATGCCGGGCTGGACCTGGTCGAGATTTCGCCGAATGCCAATCCGCCCGTGTGCAAGATCATGGATTTCGGCAAATTCAAGTACGAGACGCAAAAGCGCGAAGCCGAAGCCCGCAAGAAGCAGAAGATCATCGAGGTGAAGGAGGTCAAGTTCCGCCCCAACACCGACACCAACGACTATGACGTGAAGATGCGCAACGTCTTCAAGTTTCTTGAAAACGGCGACAAGGTGAAGGTCACACTGCGTTTCCGGGGCCGTGAGATGGCGCACCAAAACCTGGGCCGCGAGCTGCTGGAACGGGTCGCCGACGACACCAAGGACATCGGCAAGGTTGAGAACTTCCCCAAGATGGAAGGCCGCCAGATGGTCATGATGATCGGGCCGCTGCCGCAGAAGTGATGGACGGACCGTAGTATTCCAGAGGGGCGTGGCACTGGCTGCGCCCCTTTTTCTTTGGCTGGATGCTGTGCCGGAGCGCGACCGGGCGGCGCTGCCTCCTCCGTCTCCCGCCCGAGGTCAGACGTTGACGTTCTCGTTAGGTGCTTCATCCTCTTCGACCGTGTCGAACAGCTTTGAGCTGAGTTCGATCATCTTGCCGGTCTCTGCCGTGTATTGATCCATCGCCGTCTGCAGGAAACGCATCTGCACCTGTTGCACCTCCCCCGGCGATTTGGCGTGCATGAGCGCATGTTGCAGCGCCACGTCCTCGCGCACGCGTTCGGCGACAAACGTCATCCATTCCGCCCCCATGTCGCCCATGCGTTCGACGGTCGAGGCGCTGAACCAGTTCAGCGCGCCCAGTCCCGCCGCCTGCCAATTTGCCATTGCGTTGATCATCGTCCCGGTGGCGTTGGATGTCTCTTTCGATTTGGATTTGGTGACTGTTGTCTGAGCCATGATGTCTCCTCCACTGAAGGTTGAATGATACCACGTCTGCGCGCGATTCTTGTTGATCGTCCTCAACCTGAGCGGAGCGCGGCGATCACATGCTGACATCTTGTGCAATTGTCTGTGTCTTGACCTCTGTGTGGGGGCGCAAGACAAGGTGAGGACGCATCAACCGGAGGTGAGCCATGCCAGATTTTGCACGTTATCCCAGCCTGGAGGGCACGCCGGTCCTGATCACCGGCGGCGCGTCGGGGATCGGTCGATTGACGGTCGAGGCGTTTGCCGAGCAAGGGGCGAAGGTCGCCTTTCTGGATCGGGATGCGGAGGCTTCGGCAGACGTGAGCGCTGCCACGGGGGCGACTCACGCATTGTGCGATCTGCGCGACATCGACGCCACGCGCGCGGCCATTGCGGATCTTGCCGCGCAGACGGGTCCGTTTGCCGTGCTGGTCAACAATGCCGCCCGCGATGACCGCCACAATTGGCAGGACGTGACGCCCGAATACTGGGACGAGCGGATGCAGACCAACCTGCGCCACATGTTCTTTGCCATCCAGGCCGTGGCGCCGGGCATGATCAAGGCTGGCGGTGGGTCGATCATCAACCTCGGCTCCAATTCCTGGTGGGAAGCTGGCGGCGGTTTCCCGGCCTACACCACCGCCAAGGCGGCGGTGCACGGATTGACCCGCACCATGGCCCGCGATCTGGGCGATCACCGCATTCGAGTGAACACGGTGGTGCCCGGCTGGATCATGACGGACCGGCAGAAGGAGTTGTGGGCCACGCCCGAAGCTTTGGAGGCGCACCGCGCGCGCCAGTGCCTGCCTGATCTGATCGATCCGATTTATGTGGCGCGGATGGTGCTGTGGCTGGCCTCGGATGATGCGGCGATGTGTACGGCGAACAACTTTATGGTCGAGGCAGGCTCGATCTGACCCGCTAGGCTTGCGCGGCGATGGCCACGATTTCAATCAAGGTGGTACCGTTGTCGCCAATATCGGCGCCCATGCACGCCCGCTGCGGCCAGTTCTCCGGTGGGCCGATCCATTCGGTCCATACGACGTCCATGTCCTGTTTCATGCTCATGTCCTGCAGATAGATGGTCACCTGCAAAAGCCGGGATTTGTCGCTGCCCGTCTCGGCCAGACGGTCGTCTAGAAATGCCAAAGCGTTGGTAGTTTGCGCCGCCATGCTCTGCGCGGCGTCTGGGTCGTAGGCCACGGCGTAGACCAGCCCGCCATGCGCAACGGTTAGGCTGCGCCCCCACACCGGGGCGTGCCAGCGTTGAATATCCTTATGTGGCGGCATTTTATCCTTCCTCAGACATGCAAAAGGCCCGGGGCATGCCCGAGCCTTGCGATTGTTCTAAGCGAATGTCAGGCGGCAGCAGCCACCGCCCGCTTGGTCATCACGCCGCAGAGATGCGCACGGTAGTCACCGGTACCGTGCAGGTCGCTGATCATGTCGTCCCCGCTCAGGCTGAGACCGTCGATGGCGTCGGGAGAGAAGTTCGACGACAACGCCGCCTCGGCCTCCGCCCAGCGGAACACACCGTCGTTGCTCGCCCCCGTGATCGCCACGCGCACGCCATCGGCGTATTTGGCAATGAACACACCCACCAGTGCAAAGCGCGAGGCAGGCTGGACGAATTTCTGGTAGTTCGCCTTTTCCGGCACGGGGAAGCGGACCTCGGTGATGATTTCCCCCTCGTCCAGCGCGGTGGTGAACATGCCCTGGAAGTAGTCGTCGGCGGCAATCTCGCGCGTGTTGGTCACGATGGTCGCCCCTGATCCAAGCGCCGCTGCGGGATAGCAAGCGGAGGGGTCGTTGTTGGCGAGCGAGCCGCCGATCGTGCCCCGGTTGCGCACCGCCGGATCACCGATATGCGCCGCTGTCGCGGCAAGCGCCGGATAGCCCCCAGCCTCCGACGCGACGGTCGCGTGATTGGTTGCGCCACCGATGCAGATCGCACCGTCATCGCCGGTGCAAACCCCCTGCATCTCGGCAATGCCTTTGAGGCTCACCAGTTTCGATGGTTGCGCCAGACGCTGCTTGAGCGTGGGGATCAGAGTCTGCCCGCCCCCCAGCGCTTGCGCGTCCTCGGTCCCCAGCGCTGCGATCGCATCGGCGACAGAGCCCGGCTTTTCAAATTCGAAGTTGTACATCTCGTGGTCCTTTCATCCGAAACAGAGAACGAGGTTCCCTCTTCCCTGTTTCAAAAAATCCCGGGGGTCCGGGGGCTGGCCCCCGGTACCGCCATTTCCATTCAACCGTTCATCGCCGCCCAAACGCGATCCGGCGACAAAGGCATGTCGATATGGGTCA
Organism: Tateyamaria sp. syn59; assembly: GCF_007995245.1. Classification (GTDB taxonomy): domain Bacteria; phylum Pseudomonadota; class Alphaproteobacteria; order Rhodobacterales; family Rhodobacteraceae; genus Tateyamaria. Next base: position 334,942 of record NZ_VCBA01000001.1, on the reverse strand, counting down.
CATCTTTGCCCGCCGATTGCAGCGCATCCACAACGGCATTCACGACAGCTGGGGGTGAGCCGATGGCCCCGGCCTCACCACAGCCCTTCACCCCAAGAGGATTGTGGGTGCAGGGTGTCTGTGACGAGTGATCCACATCGAACATCGGCAGATCATCGGCGCGCGGCATAGCGTAGTCCATGAAGGACGCGCTCAGAAGCTGGCCGTTTTCGTCATAGGCGCAGTTTTCAAGCAGCGCCTGCCCGATCCCCTGCGCAAGCCCGCCATGCACCTGTCCGGTCACGATCATCGGGTTGACGATGTTGCCGAAATCATCTGCCGCGGCGAACCGTTCGATGGTCACTTTGCCTGTGTCCGGGTCCACTTCAACTTCACAGGCATAAGCCCCTGACGGGTAGGTGAAATTCGATGGATCGTAGAAGGCTGTTTCCTCCAGCCCCGGCTCGATATCTTCGAGCGGGTAGTTGTGGGGCACGTAGGCCGCGAGGGTCACATCGCCCCAGGCCACGGACTTGTCGGTGCCCGCGACGGAGAATGCGCCGTCCTTCAACTCGATGTCCGCTTCGGACGCTTCGAGCAGGTGGGACGCGATCTTCTTGGCCTTGTTGATGATCTTTTCAGTCGCGCGTACCATGGCGGACCCGCCCACCGCGATGGAGCGGGAGCCGTAGGTGCCCATGCCCATCGGCGTGTTGGCGGTGTCGCCATGCACGATCTCGACCATGTTCTCGTCGATGCCGATCATCTCGGCCACCACTTGAGCGAAAGACGTCTCGTGCCCCTGCCCGTGGCTGTGAGAGCCGGTCATCACGACCAAACCTCCGGTGGCATTCACCCGAACGGTTGCGCTCTCATAGAGACCCGCGCGCGCGCCGAGTTGGCCAACGAGGTTTGAGGGCGCGATGCCGCACGCCTCGATATAGCAATTGACGCCAAGCCCCCGCAGCTTGCCATTCTTTTCGCTTTCAGCGCGGCGGGCGGCGAAGCCTTCGAAGTCGCCCATCTCTTCGAGCTTGTCCATGGTGCCGTGGTAGTCGCCGGTGTCGTATTCGACGGCGACCGGCGTGGCATAGGGGAACTCGGTGATGAAGTTCTGGCGGCGGAGCGCGATGGGATCGACACCCAACTCCCGCGCGGCCTTGTCCACGACGCGCTCCAGCTGGAACGTCGCCTCTGGCCGGCCCGCGCCGCGATAGGCGTCCACGGGCACTGTGTTGGTAAACACCGCCTTGACGTTCACGTAGATCAGCGGAGTTTTGTAGTTCCCGGCCATCAACGTGCCGTGCAGCCATGTCGGCACCGACGGCGCGAAGGTGGACAGATACGCGCCCATGTTGGCGTGGGTTTCCGTGCGGATCGCGGTGAAGTTGTTGTCCGCGTCCAGCGCCAGTTCGATCTTGGTGACGTGATCGCGGCCATGGGCGTCGGAGATGAACGCCTCGGACCGGCTCGACGTCCATTTGACCGGACGGTTGCACGCCTTGGCTGCGAAGGTGCAGAAGGCTTCTTCCTGATAATGGAAGATTTTGGTGCCAAAGCCGCCGCCCACGTCTGGCGCCACGACGCGCAGCTTGTGTTCCGGGATACCGAGAACGAATGCACCCATGAGCAGTCGGATCACGTGGGGGTTCTGGGACGTGGTGTAGAGCGTGCTTTCGTCCGTACCGCGAGCGTAGTCGCCGACGGCCACGCGCGGCTCCATCGGGTTGGCGACGAGGCGGTTGTTGACGAGTTCGAGCGACGTCACGTGCGCTGCATCCTCGAATGCCTTGTTCACGGCGTCCTTGTTCTCTTCGACGAAACCCCAGTCATAGCAGAGGTTGTCGTTGAGATCGTCGTGCACCTTGGTGGCACCGTCTTGCAGCGCGTCTTTCATGTCCACGACGGCGGGCAGTTCGTCGATGTCCAGCACGATGGCTTCTGCTGCGTCACGCGCCTGTTCGAGCGTGTCGGCCACCACGGCGGCGATGGGTTCGCCTACGTGGCGGACCTTGCCCTGTGCCAAGATCGGATGGGCCGGTTCCTGCATCGGTTGGCCGTGCTTGTCAGTGACCTGCCAGCCGCAGGGCATGCCGCCCACACCTTCGAAATCCGATCCTGTGAAGATGCGCACCACACCGGGCATTCCCGCCGCAGCGCTCGTATCGATGTTGGTGATCGTTCCGTGCGCGATGTCAGAGCGCAGGAAATGCACGTAAGCCTGCCCGTGCATGTTGATGTCGTCGGTGTAGTTTCCGGCCCCTGTCAGGAACCGTACGTCCTCGCGCCGCTTGCTGCTGGCGCCGATGCCTCCGTCTTTTGGCATATCTATTCCTCCCTGTTGGCGTGGCGCGCCTCCCCGCGCGCCTGCTGACTGACAGCCCGGAAGGATATCCGGACTGCGGAATTCTTGAGGCTATTCGGCGGCGATGGCCGTTACGTCCTGACCGGATGCCGCCATGATCGCCTTGACGATGTTGTGGTATCCCGTGCAGCGGCAGATGTTCCCCTCAAGGTACTCCCGCACTTCCTGCTCGGACGGCTTGGGATTCTCTTTGAGAAGTGCTGCTGCCGACATCACCATGCCGGGTGTGCAGAAGCCGCATTGCAGGCCGTGGTGATCCTGGAATGCCTGCTGGATGACGTTCAGTGAGCCGTCGGCATTCGCTTGCCCTTCGATGGTCGCGACATCGGCGCCGTCAGCCTCCATCGCCAGCATCGTACAGGCTTTGACCGCCTGCCCGTCCACATGCACCACGCAGGCCCCGCATTGCGACGTGTCGCAGCCCACATGGGTTCCTGTCAGCATCAGCTGGTCGCGCAGGAAGGACGACAGCAATGTGCGCCCCTCAACCTCGCCAGACGCAGCCTTTCCGTTCACGGTCATCGAGACCTGTGCCATGGCATCCTCCCTATTGGCATACTTGTTTTGCAGGGAGTTAAGCATGGGGCACGGCACTTGAGAACAGAAATTTTCGCCACATCCGCGAAGTGCACGATGTTGCAGCGGCTCAACCGTCGCGCGGGCGGGGCCGGGTTGGGATTTCCTTCAGCAGACCGCCGACGCCCATGTGCGAGATGTCGGCTTGCGTCAAAGCGATGCCGCAGATCAGCCGCTCCATCACCCAGTCAGCCCCGTTGAGCGCGGGTGAGCGAGCGCAACCGGGCAGACCGATGACCGGCTTGTCGCCCAACGCACCGAAAAACAGCAGGTTGCCGGGGTCGACGGGCATACCGTAGGCGGTGACGGTCCCCCCGGCGTCACGCACCGCGTTGGGGGCCACGTCGTGGGTGTCGGAGGTGGCGGAGGCCGTCAGGATGAAGATGAAATCGCCCGTGGCCTCTGCCATCGCTCGCGCCAGCGGGGCGTCACGGTGGGGCACGATCACGCGAGGCGACAGGTTGATGCCCATCCGGTCGAGCCGCCCGGTCAGCGCCGCGCGCCCTTTGCCGGCGGGTTCGGCGTTGCCCACCTGAGTTTCGATCAGGGTGGCGGTGGCGTAGCGCGGGGACAGGACGCGGATCGTGTGTGCGGCATGTGCGGTCGCAGCGTCCAGCGCCGTCTCGGCCACTGCATAAGCGATGATCTTGATCGTGGCGATCATGGTGCCCTCGTCCACGCGGTGGAACGGGGGGACCGTCGCGATGGTGATCATCGGATCGACGCTGTTGATGGCGGCGATGCGGTCGGCGTCGAGTGCCACGACCCCCGGCCCGGTGGCGTAGAGGTTCACCCGCCCTGCCCCGGCTGCGCTGATGCGCAACCCCTGCGCGCCGGGATCCGGTGCCACGGCGGCGGCGAGCTTTTGGGCGGCGGTGTTTTCTTCGACGTCGCCGTGATCCAGTGCGGCCACCGTGAGCGTCTCGTGCCCCGCGGCTTGCAGGTTGGCGATGTCTTCTTTGGTGAGCACCGTGCCCTTGGGCACGCGCCCCGTGTTCCCGGCCAGCGAATGGGCAAGGATGGTGCCAACCGCGTCATCCGCGGGCTGTGGGCCGAACTTCATGCGCCTTGCCTGAGGATCGAAATCATCTGGGCGAGGATCGACACGGCGATCTCGGGCGGGCTTGCAGCGCCGATGTCGAGGCCGATAGGCCCTTTGATCCGGGCGATCTGGTCCGCGCTGAACCCAGCCTCCTCCAGTCGAGCGACCCGTTTGGCATGGGTGCGGGTGGAGCCGAGCGCGCCGATATAGAAGGCGTCGGAGTTGAGCGCGATGTGCAGCGCCGGATCGTCCAGCTTGGGATCGTGGGTGAGCAGGACAAGCGCCGTGCGGGCGTCCACGCCCACTTGGGCCAGCGCGTCATCCGGCCAGTCGTTGATCACGGGCTCGCCCGGGAAGCGGGCTTCGGAGCCGAACGCCTCCCGCGGGTCGATGATGTAGGGGTCGTAGCCTGCGAGTTTCGCCATGGGCACCAATGCTTGGGCGATGTGGACCCCGCCGACGATGGCGAGGCGCAGCGGCGGGTTGTGGATGGCGACGAAGGTCTTGCCGTCCTCCTCCATCCCCGTCCGGTCCTTGGCGAAGCGGGCGGCATGGCCGTCGTGGTCGAGCCGCCGATCCCAGGTTTCGGTGTCTACGACATAGGCCACCTGATCCCTGCCAGCCCGCGCGGCGACGAGATCTTCGAGGAGTGCGCCCGGCATGGCGGCACCAATGGGTTCCACGAGGATCTTGATCGTGCCGCCGCAGGCGAGGCCCACGGCGAAGGCATCGCCATCGCTGACACCATATTCCAGCAACCGCGGCGCGCCGTCCTCCAGCGCCTCCATCGCCTCGACCACCACAGCGCCTTCGACGCATCCGCCCGACACGGAACCCATCATGTCGCCATCCCCCGACACCACCATCTGGGCACCGGCACGGCGCGGCGCGCTGCCCCAGGTCTCGATCACCGTGGCAAGGGCCGCGCCCTTGCCTGCGTTGACCCACTCAAGCGCCTGTTCCGGTGCGGTTTCTACCGACGGCATATGGGGCTCCGTTTTTTGCTGATTGTCTCCCGCCTGAAAGGTAGTCATGCCGCCGGAAAGAAGACAACCCCGCCTTAAGCACATGCCCTTGCGCGCGCTAGTGCTTGCACGCCCCCGACCTGCGGCCTACATCTTGGATCAAGACCTGCCGGAGACACCATTCATGCCCATGCAAGCGCAAGAGATCGAAGACTTGATCCGCGAGAGCTTTCCCGATGCCAAGATCACCATCACCGACTTGGCCGGTGACGGGAACCACTATTCTGCGGAGGTCATTGACGCCTCGTTCGAAGGCTTGAACCGGGTGCAGCAGCACCGGGCGGTGACCAAGGCGCTCAAGGGCAAGATGGATGGCAGCCATGGTGAGCTGCACGCGCTGGCCCTGACGACCAAGGCGCCCTGATGGCGCTGTTTGCCCTTATCAAGCGTGCGTTCACACGCCAGCCACGGCGGCCTTTGGCTGCGCGGCGCCCTGGACGGAACGAGATGGGGCAAACCGGATCCGTGCCACTTGGCATGGAGGCAACGAACATGGCGTTGGTCAACCGCGTAAACCGCAAGAATGACGCATTGGAGCGTGTAAATGCGGTGCGCATCTCCGACGCAAAACATGAAACGTACACGGCACAAGCGAGCACCCACGTGGACGCGATGCCCGAAGACGAAACCTATGCCGCGCGGTTCCACCGCGCCTTCCAGAAGAAAGGCAAATGACATGACCGACGCCGCAAGCCGGATCACTGAAACCAACAAGACCAACGACGTGGTGCTATACATGAAAGGCACCAAGTCCATGCCTCAATGCGGCTTCTCCAGCCGGGTCGCGGGTGTGCTGAACTATATGGGCGTCGATTTTGCCGATGTGAACGTGCTGGCCGATGAAGAGATCCGCCAGGGGATCAAGGACTTCTCGGACTGGCCCACCATCCCGCAGCTTTACGTCAAGGGCGAGTTCGTGGGCGGCTGCGATATCATCACCGAGATGACACTGTCGGGCGAGTTGGACACTCTCTTCGACGAGAACGGCGTGACCTATGACAAGGACGCCGCCGACAAGATCCGCGAAGCCAACGGCTGAGGCCGGGTGCCGCGCAGGGCACCTGCGCCTTATAAAGAATGAAACAAGCCGCGTCCCATGGGGGCGCGGCTTTCCTTCGGATCAGAGTTGAACCGCGCGCCTAGCTGGCGGTCTTTTCCTCGACCTCTGCCGCCAGCGCTTCGGCTCGTGCGGCAAGCTCGGCCAGCGTTTCCGTCACCGCCTGCGGCACAACCGGCACTTCAATCCGTTCAGGCTCGGGCGCGCCCATGTTGCGCAGGCCCTCCAGTTCGGCCTCACGCTCGGCCAACTTGCCTTCGACCTCGGCCACGCGATCCTCGACGCTCGCCGTTTTGTCAGCCAGCATCAGGCCCGCCATCAGCAGCATACGCGCCTCGGGCATGCGCCCCGCCTGATCAGCAAGCACCTGCGCCTCGTCATCGAGCATCTTGGCGGCTGCGTGCAGATAGCTTTCCTCGCCCGCCTGGCAGGCCACCTGGAACGGGCGACCGCCGATAGAAATGGTGACCTCAGGCATCGGCATCCTCCTCTTCCGGGGCTTCCAACTGATCAAGCAGGGGCGTGAGCGCCGAGATAATGCTGCTGGCTTCGGCGACATCGGCAGCGCGGGCGGCGCGCAGGCCCTCAAGCTCGGCCATCATAGAATTGTTGATCAGATGCGGTTCGCCCACCCCTTCTTCATTTGCGGTGCGCAAGGCGACATTGGACGCGCGCAATTGGTCGTTGGCCTTGCGCAGGCGCTGCAATTCCAGGTCCAGTTCCTCGACCCGGGCGCGGGCGGCATCAGCCGTGGCCTTGGCTTCTGCGGCCGCGCTCTCTTGCCGTTCGGACAGCTGCCGCACCCGTTCGGTCAACTGCGCGTTGACCACCTTCTCATCATCAAGTGCTGCTTGCAGGGCTGCCGTATCATCAGCACCCGCAGCATCCAGGCCGCCAAGGCCCGTGGCGATCCGGTCCATCGCGGCGGTGAGCCGCTGTTGCAATCCGTCAATGTCACTCATGTGCGGTGCCTGTCCCCTTTTTCTTATGGCGCGCCAGCGCTTTCCCATCCACTGACCGGGAAGATCGAATCGATTTCCCGTCTGGTTGCGCTCAAGTCTAGCCAAAGCAGTTCTGAAATGCGCCCCCCTTTACGATCAACCACTTGGCGGGCGGCGTTGAAGTCGCGCATCACCGCCGACGCCCATGTGCGCCTTTTCGCCGGTCGGGATCACCTTGATCTTTGGCTTTTGCCTGATATGCAGCGCCAAACCCATATTCCAAAGGACGATCATGCCCCTGGATCTTACTGCTCTTCGCACCGCCCACCCTGACCACTGGTCCAAGGCCACCGCTATCCGTGCCCTGACCCTCGATGCCGTCGCTGCCGCCAATTCCGGCCACTCCGGCATGCCCATGGGGATGGCGGACGTGGCAACCGTGCTGTTCGAAAAGCATCTGAAATTCGACGCAAAAGCCCCCGACTGGCCCGACCGCGACCGATTCATTCTATCGGCGGGCCACGGCTCCATGCTGCTTTATTCCCTGCTGCACCTCACTGGGTACGAGGACATGACGTTGCAGCAGATCAAGGATTTCCGCCAATGGGGGTCCATCACCGCAGGCCACCCCGAATACGGCCATGCCAAAGGCATCGAGACGACAACCGGGCCGCTGGGCCAGGGCATTTCCAACGCCGTAGGCTTTGCCATGGCAGAGGAGATTCTGCGCGCGCAGTACGGCAAGAAGATTGTCGATCACTACACTTACGTCATCGCCGGTGACGGCTGCCTGATGGAAGGTGTCAGCCAGGAGGCGATCACGCTGGCCGGGCGCCACCAGCTGTCGAAGCTGATCGTGTTCTGGGACAACAACAACATCACCATCGACGGGCCAGTGACCCTTGCCGACACGACCGACCAGCCGCAGCGCTTCAAATCCGCAGGTTGGGCCGTGATCGAGATTGACGGGCACGACCCCGACGCCATTGATGCAGCGATCACCAAGGCGAAAAGCCAGGGCAAACCGACGATGATCGCCTGCAAGACCCACATCGCACTGGGACACGCGGCACAAGATACATCCAAGGGCCACGGTGCGCTGACAGACGCAGACCAGATGGCCGAGGCCAAGGCTGGCTACGGCTGGACCACGGGCCCCTTCGATGTGCCCGCTGACGTAAAGGCTGCGTGGGAGGCCATTGGCATCCGTGGTGCAGACGAGCGCAAGGCCTGGGAAGACCGGTTCGCGTCGATCTCGGGCAACAAGCAGGCATTGTTCAACCGTACCCTCGCCCGCGAGGTGCCCAAGAAGCTGTCGGCCACCGTCAAGGCGTTCAAAAAGCAGATGTCCGAAAGTGCGCCGAAGGTGGCGACACGGGCTGCATCTGAAAAGGCGCTGGAGGTCATCAACCCGATCATGCCCGAAACCGTCGGCGGCTCGGCCGATCTGACCGGGTCCAACAACACCAAGACGACCGATCTGGGTGTGTTTGATATCGACAATCGCGGTGGGCGCTACATCTACTGGGGCATTCGCGAGCACGGCATGGCGGCGGCCATGAACGGCATGGCCTTGCACGGCGGCCTGCGCCCCTATGGCGGCACGTTCATGTGCTTCACCGACTATGCCCGCCCGGCCATGCGCCTGGCTGCGCTGATGAAGATCCCAACGGTCTTCGTCATGACTCACGACAGCATCGGCCTGGGTGAAGATGGCCCGACCCACCAGCCGGTCGAGCATCTGGCGATCAGCCGGGCCACGCCCAACACCCACGTGTTCCGCCCTGCGGATGCCGTGGAAACAGCGGAAAGCTGGGAACTGGCGCTGTCCTCGACCGAGACGCCGTCGGTGCTGTCCCTGACCCGTCAGGGCCTGCCCACTGTGCGGACCGAGCACAAGCTGAAGAACATGACGGCGCAGGGCGCTTACGTTCTTGCCGAAGCCGAAGGCAAGCGGCAGGTCATCCTGATCGCCTCCGGGTCCGAAGTGTCGGTTGCAATGGACGCGCGGGCCGCCCTGCAAGAATCCGGGATTGGCACCCGCGTCGTGTCGATGCCGTGCATGGAGCTTTTTGCGGAGCAAGACGAAAGCTATCGGCGCAAGGTACTGCCTGCGGGGCCCGTCCGCATCGGGATCGAGGCGGCCGTGCGCCTAGGCTGGGACCGGTGGCTACTGGGCGAGCGTGGCAAGGCGAACAAGGCGGATTTCGTCGGCATGGACGATTTTGGCGCATCTGCCCCGGCTGGCGTGCTGTTCGAAAAGTTCGGGATCACGGCGAACGCGGTGGTCGAAAAAGCCAAGGCGCTTTTGTGATCATGGGAGGGCAGCGCATGCCCTCCTGACAATGCAACACATAGATTTACTGTGTTCCAAGCGCGAATGCGCTATATCCAAAGGGGAATCGTAGAGAGTAGCCAAAGGCCAAATTTGCTTGGTATTCTTATTCTGGCCGCAGTGATCGCAGCGGCAGCCGCAGTCATCGCACTGCTTCTGGGCGGCAGCTGGTGGCTGGCTCTGGCGATTTACGCGGGTGGTGGAACGGTTCTGACGTTCCTGTTTGCCTGGATCATCGCAAAACGCAACGGCTCGGGAGCTGCGACAGATATTGATGATTTCATGTCCCCGCAGAGTGCAACTGACCATCTGTCCGCCAGCGCGGGTGGCGCCTCAGCGTCGGATCCGCAGTTGAAACGTCAGGATCCAGGGCAAAGTGGCGGCGCCTCAGTACTCGCCCGCAAGGCAGACCGTTTGTAACCTGAGGGCGGGCACGGGCTTTCAGCTTGGCTGAACGCGGTGCTGCCGACCAATTTGGGTTCGTGGTCGACACCATTATTGTGCCCTCAGCATCCTGTGCAGACGTGTGATCCTGTCTGCATAGACCAAGGTGGGCAGTGGGTATACCGCCTGCATCCTGTGAGGCTTCACGCCCTGCGCAGCGCTTCACCACCGAAGTTCAAGGCGCGCGGCGCGGGAAAACGTCACTTGCGGTGCGACAGGATCAAACGGCTTTGGGTGCGACCGAGCGCCAGATGGGCGTGATCACCCGCTCGCCTACCGGGATCAGAACAAAGCCAATGGCGAGGCCCATGAGCCCGTGCAAGGTTGCTTTGATCAGCCACGCGACAAAGCCGCTTCCGCTGACAAATTCGCTGCCGATGTTTTTGCCAACGCCGTAAATCCAGTTCTCTGGCCCGTGCCAACCCATCTGCGCCGTTCCATGCACAATGATTTCGCCTCCGACCCAAAGCATGGCAGCCGTGCCGACGATGGTGAGCAGCTTCATGAAACCCGGCATGACTTTGACTAGGCCGCGCCCGAATGCGCGGACCGGGCCGATCTGCCCACGGGTGGCCAGTGCGAGGCCGACATCATCCGCCTTCACGATCAGCGCAACCGAGCCATAAACGGCCACCGTGATCATGATGGCCACCGCTGCCAGGGTAGCGGCCTCCATCCAGAAATTGCTTTTCGGAATGGCGGACAGCGCAATGGTCATGATTTCGGCCGACAGAATAAAGTCGGTCTTGATCGCGCCTTGCGCCTTCTGCTCTTCCAGATGCGCGGGATCCTCGATCTCGGTCTCTTTGCCCGCGTAATCCTCGTGCCCGTGCCCCCACCCCAAGGCGTGGGCGACCTTTTCGGCCCCTTCGAAACACAGATACGCACCGCCGAGCATCAGCAGCGGCGGAATGGCCCAGGGCGCGAAGTTCGCCAGCAGGAGGCCGATGGGCAACAGGAACACCAGCTTGTTTTTGAGCGAGCCCTTGGTGATGCGCCAGATGATCGGCAATTCGCGATCTGCGGAAAATCCGGCGACATATTTCGGCGTCACGGCTGCATCGTCGATCACGGCGCCCGCCGCCTTAGACCCGGCCTTGGCCGCCTGCCCGATCACGTCATCGACCGATGCGGCGGCCACTTTGGCGATTCCCGCAACATCATCCAAAAGCGCAAGAAGCCCGCTCATTCCGCCTGTCCCTTCATAGTGTTGTTACGTTAGCGCATAACACAGCCCGATCGTTCCGCATACTGTTAGCGCGAACTGCATACGATGGAACACGTTTATCGCTAACACTCTGATTTTCTGACGATTTCCCCCTTCTCACGCTGCGGTGCGGCGGCTATCTAGCAGGCAACAGTTTAACTGCCCCAGCGGAAGGACAACCGGGACCATGACCATCAAAGTCGGAATTAACGGGTTTGGACGCATCGGGCGTTGCACGCTCAGCCACATCGCCACCTCCCTGCGCAACGACATCGACGTTGTCGCCGTGAACGCCACTGGCCCGCTTGAGACTGCAGCCCACCTAATCAAATACGACAGCGTGCACGGCCGCTTCCCGAACAAAGTGAAGCTGACCAACGACACGATGGATCTCGGCCGCGGCCCGATCCGCATGATGTCGACCTACGACATGAACGAGCTTGATTGGACCGGCGTTGATGTGGTGCTGGAATGCACCGGCAAGTTCAACGACGGCGAAAAGGCAAAGGTGCACTTTGAACGCGGCGCCAAGAAAGTGCTGCTTTCCGCGCCCGGCAAGAACGTGGACAAGACGGTTGTCTTCGGCGTGAACGACGAACAGCTGGCCGCCAATGACCGGATGATTTCGAACGGGTCTTGTACAACGAACTGCCTTGCCCCGCTGGCGAAGGTGCTGGACCGCGCCGTGGGCATTGAGCGTGGCGTGATGACCACGATCCACAGCTACACCGGCGACCAGCCGACGCTCGACCGCCGCCATGACGACCTTTACCGCGCGCGCGCGGCGGCAATGGCGATGATCCCGACCTCGACAGGGGCTGCGAAGGCGCTCGGTGAAGTGCTGCCCAACCTTGCGGGCAAGCTCGACGGCACCGCGATGCGCGTGCCTACGCCGAACGTGAGTGCCGTGGACCTGACATTCGAGGCCAGCCGTGATGTGACCGCCGAAGAGGTCAACGCCGCCGTGGCCGAGGCTGCCGCAGGCCCCATGGGTCGCGTGCTGGCCTATGACGATGAGCAGAAGGTCAGCATCGACTTTAACCACACCGAACATTCGTCCATCTTTGCCCCCGACCAGACCAAGGTGGTGGGCAACCGGCTGGTGCGCGTGCTGGCCTGGTACGACAACGAATGGGCGTTCTCGGTCCGCATGGCAGATGTAGCCGTCGCCATGGGCCGCCTGAACTGACCCAGCGCACAACTTGCAAGCATCGGGCGGGGCTGTCACAACAGCCCTGCCCTTTTCTTGTGTGACGCCCGAATGACCAACAGCATCGCCCTTGTTCTTGCCCTGCTGATCCTGGGCGCCATTGCGGCAGACGTCATGCTTTATGGCACCGAACACCTGATTTTTCTGGGCAAGAAATTCGCCGAATTGCTGGAGTGGATCGCCTTCTGGCGCTGATCCCTGCCCCAAACGCAACGCAACCGTGACCGGCGTTCACGGTTGACAACGGCGTTGGTTTGCCTTTGTTAGCGGTAACGGCGCACATCCGGATGACGGGGCTGCGCTCAGACAGACTTCTGACACCAGACATGGGGGACACCATGGCCATCAAAGTAGCAATCAACGGCTTCGGGCGCATCGGGCGCAATGTGCTGCGCGCGATCGTGGAAAGCGGCCGGACAGATGTCGAGGTGGTTGCGATCAATGACCTCGGGCCAGTCGAAACGAACGCTCACCTGCTGCAATATGACAGCGTGCATGGCCGATTCCCAGCAAAGGTGACGGTCTCAGGCGACAGCATCGACGTAGGCCACGGCCCCATCAAGGTCACGGCAGAACGCAATCCGGCAGACCTGCCCTGGAGCGACGTGGACATCGTGATGGAGTGCACCGGCATCTTCACCTCGAAAGAAGCGTGCCAGGCGCATCTTGAAAACGGATCAAGCCGCGTGCTGATCTCGGCCCCCGGCAAGGATGCGGACAAGACCATCGTCTATGGCGTCAACCATGACGCGCTGACCGGTGACGACGTGATTGTTTCCAACGCCTCGTGCACGACGAACTGCCTGACGCCTGTGGCGAAGGTCCTGCATGACCAGTTTGGCATCAAGCGTGGGTTTATGACCACCGTGCACAGCTACACCGGCGACCAGCCGACGCTCGACACGATGCACAAGGATCTCTACCGAGCGCGCGCTGCCGCGATGAGCATGATCCCCACCTCCACCGGTGCGGCCAAGGCCGTGGGACTGGTGATGCCGGAGTTGAACGGCAAGCTCGATGGTGTGGCGATCCGCGTGCCCACCCCGAATGTGTCCTGCGTCGACCTGACGGTCGAGGTGGATGGCGACGTGACCGCTGACCAGATCAACGCGGCGATGACCGCGGCAGCTGCCTCTGGCCCGCTAAAGGGCGTGCTGGGTGTGACGGACGCGAAACTGGTGTCCATGGACTTCAATCACGACCCGCATTCGTCGATCTTTGCCACCGATCAGACCAAGGTGATGGACGGCAATATGGTCCGCATCCTGTCGTGGTACGACAACGAATGGGGCTTTTCCAACCGCATGGCCGACACGGCCGTTGAGATGGGCAAATACCTCTGACCCACTGAAACCATTGAAAAAGGGGCGTCTTTTCAGGCGCCCTTTGTTATTTGTCGCTCCTCGTGTGCAGCAAATAATTTTCTGATGCACACCTTGCGCTGTATGCAGCAAAAATATATTTGATGCACATGCTCATCATGTCTCATTCGCGCGCGGCGCAGGTCGCCTATCAGGATCTGTTGCGCTTGCACCGTGATGACCGCGCCGCAGACCTGATCGGCAGTGTTGAAGCGCGTACGCGCAATGGGCGCACCTATCTGTACGACCGCTTCCGCATCGGGACCGAGATGAAGGCGCGCTATCTGGGCGAAGACACGCCCGAGCTGCGTGCGCGCCTCGACCGCGCTGCAGCGCTGAAGGCCGAGGGCGACACCCGGCGCAAAGCCATGGCGCGCCTCGCCCGGATGCTGCGGGCCGAAGGGTTTATCACCACCGATCGCGACACCGGATCGCTGCTGGGCGCTTTTGCGCGGGCGGGCCTGTTCCGTCTGGGCGGTACGATGATCGGAACGGGCGCCTATGCGCTCTATCAGGGTGAATTGGGCGTACGCTTTGACACGGACGAGTTGGCGCAGACCGGCGACATCGACTTTGCCAGCTTTGAACGGCTGTCCGTGGCACTGGATGACCGGGTCGACGCAGCGCCGAACGACATCCTGAGCGCGCTGAAATTCGACCCCGTACCCGGCGTGACAGACACGCAGGTCTGGCGCTGGCGGCAAAGCCATGGGACGGCGATGGTCGAATTCCTGACCCCCGCTTTCGGCGATGAAACGGTCAAAGCGCTGCCCGCGCTTGGCGTCAGCGCACAGGCGCTGAATTACCTCAACTACCTGATTGCGGACCCTATTCACGCGGTTGCACTCTACCGATCGGGCATCCTTGTCCAAGTGCCGCGACCCGAGAAATATGCCATTCACAAGCTGATCGTGGCAGACCGTCGCCGGGACGGTCCGGACCAATTCAAAGCGCGCAAGGACCGGGCGCAGGCGGCGTTTTTGATCGACGTTCTGGCGCAGGACCGACCGGAGGACTTAGCGGATGCATACACCGACGCGCTGGAACGGGGTCCGCGTTGGCGACAACGGATCGATGCGACGCTGACACGCATGCCGGAAACCGCACAGAAGTTGAAAAACCTGCCGTAGATCAGCCGCTTACGAACCGAACCGCTTTTTCAGCGCGTCGTTCACCAGGGGCGTCACGAACTCGCTGACGTCACCGCCCAGCCGCGCGATCTCTTTCACCAGTTTCGACGCAATCGCCTGATGCTCCGCTTCGGCCATCAGGAACACAGTTTCGATGCTGTCATCGAGCCGCCGGTTCATGCCGACCATCTGGAATTCGTATTCAAAGTCCGCCACGGCCCGCAGCCCGCGGAAAATGAATTGCGCACCCACATCACGCGCGCAGTCAATCAGCAGGTTTTCGAAGGGGTGCACGACAATCTCGGTCCCGGTCTGCCCGCTTAGCTTGGCGCATTCCGCCTCGATCATGGCGACACGTTCTTCGAGCGCGAACAACGGCCCCTTGTCGCGATTGATGGCCACGCCGATGACCAGTCTGTCGACCATTGGGCTCGCGCGGCGGATGATGTCGATATGCCCCAGCGTTATGGGATCAAAGGTGCCAGGGTAAAGGCCGATGCGCATGGGGCGGCTCCGTCAGTCGTCGTGGCCGCAATGCAGCATTTCACGCCCGCGATTGCAAGCGGGCAGAACGCAGGCGTCTGGTCAGTGCCCCATGATCATACCCTGCAGGGCATCCTTCTCCATCGACAGTTCCGCGAGGCGCGCCTTGACCACGTCACCGATGGTGATCAGGCCCACGAGATGCCCATCCTCGACCACCGGCATATGGCGAAACCGCTTCTCCGTCATCGTGGCCAGAATGGCATCAGCATCGTCCTGCCGCCCGCACGTGACCAGTTGCGTCGTCATGTAGGTATCGACCGGATCGGTCAGTACGGACCCGCCCTTTTGCGCCAGGACGCGGACAATGTCGCGTTCTGACAGGATGCCATCCGCTGTCTGCCCATCGCCCGACACCACGACCGTCCCGATCTTGCGTTCCGCCAGGATCTTGGCCGCGTCGGACACTTTTGTGCCGGGCTGGACAGTGACAACGGCGTCGTCCGATTTGGACTTGAGGATCTGGTGCACAAGCATGGGTGTGGGCCTCTCAACGATGGGGTGTAATGCAGCGTCCGCCGCCAACCGCCCTCATGTCAAGAGTATGAAGGCCTTGCGGCAATCTACCGCCAGTTGAAATTGGGTCACATTTAGGCGGGAGCAATGCCCGAGTATGACGTGAGCTTTGCATCTCAGATTATTGTTTTACAAGGATACTTTACCTTCAAGTCGCGCTAACTCCGTCCGCACCGCCTGCACCAGCAATTCGGCAAAGCGGTTCAACCGCGCATCCCGCGTATCTGACTGGTGACGGATGAGGTAAAAGCTGCGTGACAGCGACAGGTGATCCTGCAGCACGCGGCGCAAACCGGGCGCAAAGGGCAAGGCAAAATCGTGGACAACGCCGACCCCGCCGCCCTGCCGCAGCAAGTTGAGTTGCACCGCGACAGAGTTCGACGCCAGCGCCACACGCGCCACGCCGGCATCCGCCAGATAGTCCAGTTCGCGATCAAAGATCATGTCCGGGATATACCCCACGACCCGATGCTGCTGCAGGTCCGCGAGCGCGCGCAACGGCGGCGCCTCCGCAAGATAGCTTTCGCTGGCCGCGAAATGCAGCCGGTAGTCGGTCATGCGCTGCACCGTCAACTGCCCTGCGGTCGGTGCGCTGACCCCGATGGCCAGATCGGCCTCGCGCCGTGACAGGTTGAACACGCGCGGCAAGGCCACGATCTGGATGTCCAGGCCTGGATGCGCGCGACCGAGTGCGGCGCACACTTGCGGCAGCACGTAGTTGGCGCAGCCATCGGGCGCACCGATCCGCACTTGACCGGTCAGACCCGCATCCGTCTCTGGCCGCCCTGTCCCGCTGATGCCTTCGGTCGCGGCGCGCATCGCAGCCTCGGCCGCCTCGGCCCTGTCGCGCAATCGCAGCCCCGCCTCGGTCAGCGCATACCCTTGCGGTGACTTGCGAAACAGAACGGTATCGAGATCCCTCTCCAACCGCGCGACCCGCCGCCCGAGGGTCGCTGCATCCTTGCGCGTGGTTTTAGCCGCAGCCGACAGCGTCTCGGCCCGTGCGACCGCCAGAAACAGGCGCAGATCATCCCAATGCGGCAGCATGCCCCCTCCATCATGCAAAAATGCAGATCCATTTTGCCCAACTGCCCCTTTTGCACACTATTTTGCAAGACTATCCTGCACTCAACAGCGATCAGGAGGATCCCATGCAAGAGCTTTCCCACTATATCGACGGCGCCCATGTCAGCGGCACCTCGGGCCGTTTCGCCGACGTGATGAACCCTGCCACCGGCGAGGTGCAGGCCAAAGTGCCGCTCGCGTCTACGGAAGAGGTCGCAAAGGCAATCGAGATCGCGGCCAAAGCCCAACCCGCATGGGCCGCCACCAACCCGCAGCGCCGCGCCCGTGTGCTGATGAAGTTTGTGAGCCTGCTGAACCGCGACATGGACAAGCTGGCCGAAGCGCTCAGCCGCGAGCATGGCAAAACGCTGCCAGATGCAGCCGGTGACGTACAACGCGGGCTTGAGGTGGTCGAATACTGCATCGGCGCCCCGCACCTACTGAAGGGCGAATACACCGACAGCGCAGGCCCCGGCATCGACATGTATTCCATGCGCCAGCCGCTGGGTGTGACGGCTGGTATCACGCCCTTCAACTTCCCCGCCATGATCCCGATGTGGATGTTCGCCCCTGCCATCGCGTGCGGCAACGCCTTCATCCTCAAACCGTCCGAACGCGACCCATCGGTGCCGCTGATGCTGGCAGAGCTGATGGAGGAAGCGGGTCTGCCCAAAGGCATCCTGCAGGTCGTCAACGGTGACAAGGAAGCGGTCGATGCGCTCTTGCACCACGGTGTCGTGCAATCCATCGGGTTTGTCGGCTCCACCCCTATCGCCGAATACATCTACGCCACAGGATGCGCGAACGGGAAACGCGTGCAGTGCTTTGGCGGGGCCAAGAACCACATGATCGTCATGCCAGATGCGGACATGGATCAGGCCGCCGACGCTTTGGTCGGTGCAGGTTACGGGGCCGCTGGCGAACGCTGCATGGCCATCTCAGTTGCCGTACCGGTGGGGGATGAAACCGCCGACCGGCTCATCGAAAAGCTGGTGCCGCGTATCGAAAAGCTGAAGGTCGGCCCTTATACGGCCGGCAATGACGTGGACTACGGCCCCGTTGTGACGGGTGCGGCTAAGGCCAACATCGAACGGCTGGTGCAAACCGGGATCGACCAGGGCGCCGAACTGGTCGTGGACGGGCGGGATTTCAAACTGCAGGGCTATGAAGACGGCTATTTCGTCGGCCCGCACCTGTTCGACCGCGCCACGCCAGACATGGACATCTACAAACAGGAAATCTTTGGCCCTGTCCTGACCACCGTACGTGCCCAGACCTACGAAGAGGCCATCGGCCTCGCCATGGACCACGAATACGGCAACGGCACTGCCATCTTCACGCGCGATGGCGACACGGCACGCGACTTTGCCAATCGCATTAATATCGGGATGGTGGGGATCAATGTTCCCATTCCGGTGCCATTGGCCTATCACACGTTCGGTGGCTGGAAAAAATCCGTATTTGGGGACCTGAATCAACACGGTCCTGACGCATTTAAGTTCTATACGCGCACCAAGACAGTGACGGCACGCTGGCCGTCAGGTATCAAGGAAGGCGGAGAATTCTCGATCCCCGTTATGGAGTAAAATGCCAGTACGTTTTCGTATCCTGCCGGACCGCGGCCTTGTCGTGGTTCGGTATTCGGGCCATGTGGCCATTGACGACACGATGCGCGCCACACGCGCCTATGTCAGCCATCCGCATTACGCGCCCGGTCAAAAACAGCTGGTCGATTTCGGTCCGATCACCGGATACGAAAAAGACTATGTTCGCTTCATGCAGATGCAGGCCGAAAAGGCCGGGCGCTTTGCCAGTTCGCGCACGCAATCGCTTGTTGTCTACATCGCGCCCACCGCGATCAGTCAGGAGTTGGCATCGCTTTTCTTCAAGTCCTGGAACGACGTGCACAACGTTGTCCCGATTGTTCAGGATTGCGAGATCGAGGCACTGACACTGCTGGGCGAAGCGGACGAGACCGTCGAAACTTTGCTGACACCTGCGGCTGGCCGACAAGCCTTGCAATAGTCCTGCAAACATCGGAATTTAACGTGCGTTCAATTCAAGGCGTGGTACGACGGGAGGGACCATGGATTTCGCACTGACCGAGGAACAGACGGCAATCTTCGACGTGGCCCACGCGTTTGGCCAATCCGAGATTGCCCCCCACGCCCGCGAGTGGGAAGCGGCGGGCACAATACCCAAGGATTTGTGGCCCAAGGTGGGCGAACTGGGCTTCGCCTCCCTCTATGTCTCCGAAGAGGCACGCGGCGCGGGTCTGTCGCGGCTCGATGCAACGCTGGTGTTCGAGGCGCTGTCGATGGCCTGCCCCTCAGTCGCCGCCTTCCTGTCGATCCACAACATGTGCGCCAAGATGCTCGACAGCTTTGCAGATGACGACCTCAAGGCGCGTGTGATGCCAGACGTGCTGAGCATGAACACCGTGCTCAGCTACTGCCTGACCGAACCCGGCAGCGGCTCTGACGCCGCAGCCCTGCGCACCCGTGCGGAGCGCACCAACGAGGGCTATGTGCTAAACGGAACCAAGGCGTTCATCTCGGGCGGCGGCTATTCCGATGCGTATGTCTGTATGGTCCGCACGGGCGAAGACGGACCAAAAGGCGTCTCCACAGTCTATGTCGAAGACGGCACCGAAGGGCTGTCCTTTGGCGGACTTGAAGACAAGATGGGCTGGAAAAGCCAACCCACAGCGCAAGTGCAATTCGACAATTGCAACATTCCCAGCGGCAATCTGGTGGGCGAAGAGGGATCTGGCTTCAAATATGCGATGATGGGCTTGGATGGTGGTCGCCTGAACATCGCGGCTTGCTCATTGGGCGCGGCGCAGACAGCCATCGACGCGACGCTGGCGTATATGGGTGAGCGTAAAGCCTTTGGCCAGCCCATCGACCAGTTCCAGGGGCTGCAATTCCGCCTCGCGGATATGGAGATCGAGCTGCAAGCCGCCCGCACCTTCCTCCGTCAAGCCGCGTGGAAGCTGGACAACGGGGCACCGGATGCAACCAAGTTCTGCGCCATGGCCAAGAAGTTCGTGACGGAGGCCGGATCGAAAGTGGTCGACCAATGCCTGCAATTGCACGGCGGGTACGGCTATCTGGCCGATTATGGGATCGAGAAGCTGGTGCGTGATCTGCGCGTCCACCAGATCCTCGAAGGCACAAACGAGATTATGCGGGTCATTGTGGCGCGCGATATGCTGAAGAACAGGTGATGTACGGCTGGTTGTATCGGAGTTCGATCTATCTCGCGTTTTTGCGGCATTTGAAGTGGATGTGGACGACAATGCTGAGGGTTCCTGTTTTGGCGCCGTTTGTTGTTGGTTCCGTGATCCTGACTTGGGTTGCTGTTCCGATAATTATCGCATTTTTCCTGTTACTCGTTTTGACGCTCTTACTGCATTCAACAGACTTCTTAGACATGCTGCCGTTGTTTGTGTTTGGCTATGTGATTGCCGTTGCACCAATTGTCCTTAGCGCAACCGTAATTTTTTTTGATGGTTTGCTTTCAGCGGCAAAGGTTTGGTCGGGAAACCCAGACGCAGCACGCGCACGTTTGTCATCTGTCGTCCGGGATTTGGAACAAAGAGGCGCAGGGCAATGACTGACATCTCCATTCGCATCACTGGCCACGCGGGCCGCATCACGCTGCAACGCCCCGAAGCGCTCAATGCGATGACCTACGACATGTGCCTCGCCATTGAGGCAGCCATGGATGAGTGGGCCACTGACGATGTTGTCAAACTCGTGGTCTTTGACGCCGAAGGCGACCGCGCCTTCTGTTCCGGCGGCGACATCGCGGAACTCTACGAAACCGGCACCAAGGGCGACTACGCCTACGGCCAGAAGTTCTGGGCCGACGAATACCGCCTGAACCACAAGATCTTTCACTACCCCAAACCCGTTGTCAGCTTCCTGCAGGGCTTCACCATGGGCGGCGGTGTCGGCATCGGCTGCCATGGATCGCACCGGATCGTGGGCGACAGCAGCCAGATCGCCATGCCTGAATGCGGCATCGGCCTTATCCCCGACGTCGGCGGCTCGCTGATGCTGGCCCTCGCCCCCGGACGCTTGGGCGAATACCTGGGCACGACGGCGGCCCGTATGAACGCCTCCGACGCTATCTTTGCCGGCTTCGCAGACCACTACATCCCCGAAGCGCAATGGCCCGACCTGATCGCAACGCTTGAAACAAACGGCGACACCAACAACATTGTTGACGCAGCCGTCACCCCTGCCCCCGGCCCTCTGCAAAATGCGATGGCGGACATCGACAGACACTTTCACGGCGTGTCACTCGGCGACGTCTTCACAACGCTCAAAGGCGAAGACAGCGACTTTGCCCGCGACACGCTCAAACGCATGGGCCGCAACAGCCCGCTGGCGATGGCCTGCACGATCGAGGCTCTGAACCGCCTGCGCGGCCCCTCCCTGACGCTGGAAAAGGCGCTCGACCTCGAATACCGTTTTACCGCGCGGTCGATGGAACATGGCGATTTCCTGGAAGGGATCCGCGCCGCCATCATCGACAAGGACCGCAATCCACAATGGCAATACGCCGACGGGTCGGTCCCGCCCATGGCCGTCAGCAAGATGCTGATACCACTGGGCAAAATGGCGCTTGAGCTGGGAGGAACAGGCATGAAGATCGGATTTATCGGGCTGGGCAATATGGGTGCGCCCATGGCCGCAAACCTTGCCAAAGCAGGACATGACGTGACGGGCTTCGACGTCGCAGGCACGACGGCGGAAGGCGTCGCGGATGCGGACAGCGCGGCAGTGGCTGCGGCAGACAAGGACATCGTTATCACCATGCTGCCCAACGGTGATATCCTGCGCGCCGTGGCGAACGACGTGATCCCGGCGATGAAACCCGGCGCGACCCTCATCGACTGCTCCACCGTCGATGTCGAAAGCGCCCGCGCCGTGGCGGCGCAGGCTGACGCGGCTGCCTTGGGCTGCGTTGACGCCCCTGTCTCCGGCGGGATCGGCGGCGCAGCAGGCGGCACGCTCACCTTCATGGCAGGCGGCAGCACGGAGGCCTTCTCAGCCGCCAAACCGCTCTTCGACATCATGGGCCAAAAGGCCGTGCATTGCGGCGACGCAGGCGCCGGTCAAGCGGCCAAAATCTGCAACAACATGATCCTCGGCGCCACCATGATCGCCACATGTGAAGCCTTCGCGCTGGCGGATAAGCTCGGCCTCGACCGGCAAAAGATGTTTGACGTGGTCAGCACATCCTCGGGCTATTCCTGGACCATGAACGCCTACTGCCCTGCCCCTGGCGTCGGCCCGCAAAGCCCTGCGGACAATGGCTACCAGCCGGGCTTTGCTGCAGAACTGATGCTCAAGGATCTCGGCCTCAGCCAGCAAGCAGCAGAGGCGGTGAACGCGGACACGCCAATGGGCCAACGCGCGCTGGAGCTTTACCGCCAGTTCGTCGAGGACGAAGGCGGAAAAGGCAGGGACTTCAGCGCCATGCTGCCCCGATTCTCCGCCCGTGGGCGCAATTGACGGCTACTTCCCAACCGTGATCAACAGCAAAACAGCAAACATCACCGGCACAAGGCCGACAGCGACGATGATCAGCGCCGGATAACCCCACGTGGCAATCGCCAATCCCCACAGGGTGACCAGCGCGAGGATGGCGTAAAGAATGCGCGCTTCCGTTCCGATCAACGCAGGCGTGATCGTCTTGGCAACATCTTTCGCTGCCTCAAGTCCACCGCGCAGGATGGACGTTCGTGGTGGGACATGCGTGCTGGTCGTGGTCATGGATCGGGGCCCTTTATGCAAGTTTCGCATCAGGTAAGCGCCCTGCCCCGGGATTGAATGCGGCATTCTGACCGAAACCGGCGATGCGGTCAGACAGGTTGACGCAGGTACATGGTGCGCGCCGCGTTCCCGGCTTTACGAGCCAGGCAAGCTCACATCACCCCCCGAGCTTTCGGTGATTTTCGCATCGACCGGTGTGCCATCCACGTCGATATCCGCACCGCTGGACGCCCGCGCCACAAGGCTGCCCGTCGCATGGATTTCGATGTCGGACCCGCTGGAGGCCTTGGCCTCGATGTCCTTGCACTCGAAATCCTCGGCATCAATATCAGAACCGCTTGACGCTTCAATCAACAGCGATCCGCATGTGCCGCGGACATCCATGTCGGACCCTGAACTCGAGGTGAGGATCACATTTGCCGCCTCCAACCCGTCGATATCAACCTCGACCCCGCTGCTCGTGCGCGCCTGAAAGACATCGGGGAACATGCCCGAGGCCTCGACATAGGCCCCGCGATTGGCGGTCAGCGCCGACAATTCGGGCAGGTGAACGGTGACCGTATAGTAGTCCGCCATGCCCATCAAAATCATCGACGACCGCCCCTTGCGCGAGACGATCAGCGTGTCGCCATCCTGTTCGATGACCAGCTTGTGGGCGCGTCCGGTGCCCGACACGTCCGACACAACGCTGAAATCAGAGCCGGAAAACACCTCGACCTTCACGTGATCTGAGGCAACGATTTTTGAAAACCCGGTCAGGTCATGCACGGTTTCGTGCGCGGCCACGGGGGAGGTCAACGCGACAGCGCACAGCACTGACGCGGCTAAACAAGATGGTCTCATCTTCACTCTCCTGACGTGATTGTGAAGATGAGATGGTGTTAATCCGATTCACATTCAAGACGGAAAACGGGAATTACTCTGCTGCCACCTTGCGCGGCGTCAGCATCGGCTTGAGGTAGCGACCGGTGTGGCTTTCCGCGACCTCGGCCACATCCTCAGGCGTGCCTGTCGCAACAACCTGCCCGCCGCCATCACCGCCTTCGGGACCGATGTCGATGATATGGTCTGCGGTTTTCACGACGTCGAGGTTGTGTTCGATCACGACAACCGAATTGCCCTGATCGACTAATTCATGCAGCACTTCCAACAGCTTGCGCACATCTTCGAAATGCAGACCGGTCGTCGGCTCGTCCAGAATATAGAGCGTCCGACCTGTTGACCGTTTCGACAACTCCTTCGACAGCTTCACCCGCTGCGCCTCACCCCCGGACAGGGTCGTCGCCTGCTGGCCCACCTTGATATAGCCAAGGCCGACCCGCATCAGCGCGTCCATCTTTTCCCGGATCGACGGCACCGCCTGAAAGAACTCCTGCGCGTCCTCGACAGTCATATCCAGCACATCGGCAATGGACTTGCCCTTGAACTTGATCTCAAGCGTCTCGCGGTTGTAGCGCGCGCCCTTGCACGTCTCGCATTCGACATAGACGTCAGGCAAGAAGTGCATCTCGATCTTGATGACCCCGTCGCCCTGACACGCCTCGCAGCGCCCACCCTTCACGTTGAAGCTGAAGCGCCCCGGCTTGTAGCCGCGCGCCTTGGCTTCGGGCAGACCGGCGAACCAGTCACGGATGGGTGTGAAGGCGCCGGTATATGTGGCCGGGTTCGACCGAGGCGTGCGCCCAATGGGCCGCTGGTCGATGTCGATCACCTTATCCAGATGTTCGAGGCCCTTGATCGTCTCGCAGGGCGCAGGCGTCTGACGCGCACCGTTGAGTTGCATGGACGCCGTCTTGAACAGCGTCTCGATGGTCAGCGTCGACTTGCCGCCGCCCGACACACCCGTCACACACACAAACTTGCCCAGAGGAAAGTCCACCGTCACGTTCCGTAGGTTGTTGCCCGTCGCCTTCACGACAGTGAGCTTCTTCTTGCCTTTCTTGCCCTTGCGCCGCTCCAGCGGCACGGAAATCTCACGTTTGCCCGACAGGTAATCGCCCGTGATGGAGCCGCTTACAGCAAGCTTGTCCGGCGTCCCGTGGGCCACGACTTGGCCGCCATGCACACCCGCGCCAGGACCGATGTCGAACACGTAGTCGGCCTCGCGAATGGCCTCTTCATCATGCTCAACCACGATGACGGTATTGCCCTGATCGCGCAGGTTCTTGAGCGTGCCGAGCAGCCGATCATTGTCGCGCTGGTGCAGGCCAATGGAAGGCTCGTCCAACACATACAGCACGCCGGTCAGGCCCGATCCGATCTGCGACGCCAAACGGATGCGCTGGCTCTCGCCACCACTCAGCGTGCCACTTGAACGTGACATCGTAAGATACTCAAGACCCACGTTATTCAAGAACCCGAGCCGCTCACGGATCTCTTTCAGAATGGCGCGCGCGATCTCGTTGTTCTGGTCGCTCAGATGCTCTGGCACCTCCTGACACCAAGCATAAGCCTCGCGGATCGACATCTCGACGACCTGCCCCACGTGGAGCAGGCGGTCGGGATCATCCCGCGGCCCGATCTTCACCGCCAGCGCCTCGGGCCGCAGCCGATACCCGCCACAATCGCCGCAGGGCCGGTTGTTCTGATAGCGCTCGAACTCCTCGCGGATCCAGTTGCTGTCGGTCTCGCGGTAGCGGCGCTCCATGTTCGGGATGACCCCCTCGAACACCCGTGTCACCTGGTACACACGGCCGCCCTCGTCGTAGCGGAACGGGATCTCATCATCGCCCGAGCCATAGAGGAACACCTGCTTCACATGGGCAGGCAGGTCTTTCCACTTGGTCTGGGGATCAAACTCGTAGTGCTTTGCAATGGCTTCGATGGTCTGCAGGAAGTACGGGCTTTTCCCCTTCCGCCACGGGGCCAAAGCGCCATCATAGACCTTCAGGTTCTGATCCGGCACCACGAGGCGTTCATCAAAGAACAGCTCGTGCCCCAACCCATCACAGGACGGACACGCGCCAAAGGGTGCGTTGAAAGAAAACAGACGCGGCTCGATCTCGGGGATAGTGAAACCGCTGACAGGACAGGCGAATTTCTCGGAAAAGGTCGTCCGCTCAGGATCACCCTCACTCGGCGCGGTCTCTAGGATCGCAATCCCGTCCGCCAGATCCAGCGCCGTGCGCAACGAATCCGCCAACCGCGTCTCCAGTCCCTCGCGCACCACGATACGGTCCACCACCACGTCGATGTCATGGCGGAACTTCTTGTCCAGCGTCGGCGGCTCGTCCAGCTCGTAGAACGACCCGTCGACCTTCACCCGCTGAAAGCCCTGCTTGCGCAGCTCCAGAAACTCCTTGCGGTACTCGCCCTTCCGGTCGCGGATGATGGGGGCGAGCAAATAGGCGCGCGTCCCCTCCTCCATCGCCATGATACGGTCCACCATGTCCTGCACCTGCTGCGCCTCAATCGGCTTGCCGGTGGCGGGGGAATACGGCGTGCCCACGCGGGCAAAGAGCAGCCGCATATAGTCGTAAATCTCGGTCACGGTGCCGACGGTTGACCGGGGGTTTTTCGACGTCGTCTTCTGCTCGATGGAAATCGCGGGGCTCAGGCCGGAGATATGATCAACATCCGGCTTCTGCATCATGTCCAGGAACTGCCGCGCATAGGCCGACAGCGATTCTACATAGCGGCGCTGCCCCTCGGCATAGATCGTGTCGAAGGCGAGGCTCGACTTGCCCGATCCCGAAAGCCCAGTGATCACAACCAGTTGGTCGCGCGGGATGTCCACGTCAATGGACTTGAGGTTATGCTCGCGCGCGCCGCGCACCTCGATGTTCTTTTGCTCGGCCATGTTAGCCCCCCGGATTAACGATCTGTACATAGGTCAGATGGCCGAAACAGCCAACGGAAAAATAAGAACAAGGCGTGAACATGTCGCTTGCTGCCGCAACCTGTCAGGAGCGGCGCGCCGCCATCCACGCATGCGCCGCGATCCCGCACAAAAAGACGGCGATGCAGGTCCAGACAAGGCCCGGAAACCCCGCCACGCTCAGCACCGCAAGCAAGGCAGGCGTGCCCAGCGTATTGCCCAGATTGCCCGTCTGCGCCAGCCCGCCATAGGCCTGTGACTGATGCGCAGCGCTGTCGTTCAACTGAGGCACCGCGGCAAAGCTCGCCCCCTGCACCAGCCCCAAGGCACCCGCCAGCGCCAAACAGGCGACGGGCAGGCCCGGCGTCATCCACAGCCACAACAGCGACGCGATGCACAAGGCAAAACCGATCTGCACCAGCATCACGGCCGAGATATGGCGCAGCATGTACACGCCAAACGTCAGCGACACGCCAATGGACACCAAAGGCATCGCCCCAATGACCCAAGCCCGCCACTCGGGCGCAATGTAGGGCGGCAGCACCGTCAGGATCGCAAGAAAACAGAACGTGTAGAACATCCAGCCCGCCCCCGGCGCAGCGATCCGCGGTGAGGCATAGATGGTCACGTGATCACGCAGAATGCCGCCCAACGTCAGCCGCCCCTCCGCTGGCACTTCAAGCGGGCGCAGGAACAGGCCCAGGATCACGGCAAATACCGCCAGCCAGATCGCGTGCGCCACGAACAACGCGGACAGGCCCATCGCATTGACCAATGGCAAGCCCAGCACCACAAGCAGCGTAAAAGCGACCGAAAAAAACGTGCTCCAGAGCGTTAGGGTAAACCCGCGATGCCGCTCTGCGCTCAATTGCGCAATCAGGGTCGGCGCAGCCACCACCATCGCCAGATGCGACACACCCTCCAGCGCACGGCTCACCAGCATCCACGGCAAGCTCGGCAGCGTCGCCTGAAACAACGACAGACCCGCCCCGGTCCACAGCGCCCACAGCATCGCCCGGCGATAGCGGATGCGGGCCACAACCAGCCCTGCGACTACACCCAGCACGATGCCAACAAACCCAACCAGCGACACGATGAACCCGAGCGCCGCACCGGCATCCGGGTAGACGCTCGGAAGCTGGTCAAAGATCACCGAAATCTTGGCGTACTGCCCAGCCGCACCAAGGCCCGCCCCCCAAAGGGCGAAGACAAGCGGGAATGAGGTGCGGTCGGTCATCCCTCCCGGCTATGCCTGAACCGCAGGGGCCGCAACCCGGTGTTCTGTGCGTGTCAGACGGCGGACCTGTGGAGCAGGCCCAGCCCCCCTCAGCCGGCGCCTTCAGACACCAGCACAAGCGTCGGCCATCCACCGCTGCCGTAAACGCGCACCCAGACATATCGCGTTCCATATTGCGCGATCATCGACGGTATATATTCGGACCCGGCAGCAAGCTGACAGGTGGATGCAATCTGCGCCCGCGCCGCGCGGTCAGCAAAGATAGGGTCCCACTGATCACCATCGTGGCGGATCCCAAACCGGTGATGGTTGGCGCGGTCCTGCTGAACGATGCCGCAGAAATCCCCGATCGGCACGCCGCGCGAATTGCGCAGATCCGCGCCCGTCAGCAGGGTGTAGTATTCCGCGATTAATTGCTGTGCCTGCGCAGGGCCGAAATTCAAGGTCAACGCAATGGCTGCTGCGCCGAGGCGCATGAACAAAGACGTCATGAAAATCACTCCAAAAAAAGCCGGTGACCGCAGAATAGCGGGCACCGGCGCTTTCGTGAAGCGTGCGTCTTTTACATGTGGATCACACGGTCATAGGCATCGAGCACGCTCTCGTGCATCATTTCAGACAGCGTCGGGTGCGGGAAGACGGTGTGCATCAGATCTTCTTCCGTCGTCTCCAGCGCTTGGCCCACGACATAACCCTGGATCAGCTCGGTCACCTCGGCCCCGATCATATGCGCCCCAAGCAACTCGCCGGTCTTTTCGTCGAACACCGTTTTGATCATGCCCTCCGGCTCGCCGAGCGCAATCGCCTTGCCATTGCCGATAAAGGGGAACTTGCCGACCTTGATCTTGTAACCCGCCTCCTTGGCCTTCGCCTCGGTCAGACCAACGCTCGCAACCTGCGGGTGGCAATAGGTGCAGCCTGCGATGGAATTAGGTTTGATCGGGTGCACGTCGTTCTTGCCTGCGATCAACTCGGCAACCATGACGCCTTCGTGGCTCGCCTTGTGCGCCAACCACGGCGCGCCCGCGATGTCGCCGATGGCGTAGATGCCCTCGACCCCGGTCCGACAGAACTCATCGGTCACCACGTGGGTCCGATCCACCTTCACGCCCAACTTCTCAAGGTTCAGCCCCTCGACATTGCCAACGATGCCCACGGCGGAAATCACGGTGTCGAAGTCGTGCTTCTCGACCTTGCCGCCCACCTCGATATGGGCTGTGACCTTGCCCTTGGCCCGGTCCAGCTGCTTGACCATCGCCTTCTGCATGATTTTCATGCCCTGCTTTTCAAAGGCTTTCTTGGCAAAGGCGCTGATCTCTTCATCCTCAACCGGCAGCACCCGGTCCATGACCTCGACCACCGTCGTGTCAGCGCCGAGCGTATTGTAGAAGCTGGCGAACTCGATGCCGATGGCGCCCGATCCAATGACGAGCAGCTTCTTCGGCATCCGTTTCGGCGTCAGCGCCGCCTTGTAGGTCCAGACCAGCTCGCCATCCGCCTCCAGCCCCGGCAGTTCGCGCGCCCGCGCGCCGGTGGCTAGGATGATGTTCTTTGCGCTAAGCTCTTCGGTGCCCTTGTCGGTCTTGACGCTGACCTTGCCTTTGGCGGGGATCGTGCCCTCACCCATGATGACGGTCACCTTGTTCTTCTTCAGCAGGTGCTGCACGCCGCCCGACAGCTGCCCCGCCACCTTGCGGGACCGGTCCACAACAGCGTCCAGATCATAGTCGATGCCATCCGCCTTCAGCCCAAACTCTTTCGCCCGGTGCATCAGGTGAAAGACCTCGGACGACCGCAGCATCGCCTTCGTCGGGATGCAGCCCCAGTTCAAACAGATACCGCCCAGATGCTCACGCTCGACCACGCAGGTGCTCAGCCCCAATTGCGCGGCCCGAATTGCCGCCACGTACCCACCGGGTCCAGAGCCGATAATCACGAGGTCAAAGGATTTCGCTGCCATATCAAGCTCCTCAAAAAGCACTGCGTCAGATTTAGTTTACCGTTAAACTATTTTCAGACAACTCTCAACGACGGCCGAGCGCGACAAATCGACTGACGCAGGGGAAGCCCCTGCGCCATCAACGTGCCAAGATAGAAAATGCTTTCAGGCGGCTTCGGTTGCCTGCAAGCCACGAACCACCTCACCATAGCCACCGGCGTCCAGATGCGCCCTTTCGGCGCCTGTCGTGGCCCGGCCCAGTGCCGCGTTGCGGTGCGGGAAGCGCCCGAACTGGCGGATCACCTCACGATGCGCGCGGGCGTGCAGCAGGAAGGTTTCGTCCTCCATCCGCTCGCAAATCAGGCGCACGGCGCGGTCCTGGTCACACAGGTTCTCGGAATGCTCGAGCGGCATGTAGAAAAACTGCCGCGCGGGCGGGTCGATACGCATGTCCCAGCCCTTGGCGATGGCGGATTTGGCAGCGGCCAGCGCTGCCTTGTCGGTCGAAAACGCCGCCGCATCATCGCGGAACATATTGCGCGAAAACTGGTCCGTCAGGATGATATAGGCCAACGCCCCGGACGGATAGGTCAACCACAAGGCAAACTTGCCCTCGGTCGCCGCCTTCCATGTCGCGCCAAAACGGTCGCGTATGGTTTGATCAAAATCAGGATCGGATCTGAACCAATCCTCCGGACTGCACTCGTCCAACCAAAAACTCAATATATCATCCGGACCCATCATGGCGTTTAATCTCCCTGCCCATGTCCTACCAAAAAGCGTTACACAGTTTACGTTGGGTCCCAAATCACGAAATACAACAGGTGCGACACATTACGCGGCACGGTTGTTGTCGTCTTCGCCCTCCAAATCGGTCTCAATGGCGTATTCCTGCGCAATTTCCATGGCGACAGGTGTGGTCGTGGCCTGCGACATGGCGACGTACGCCCCCGTTTCGTCCACAGGGATCGTGGCACGTTGCGTCGTCCGATAGGCGGCATAGGCAACAAGCGCGGCAAACAAAACACCGGTGAACATGTAAAAGCCCGACGGCCCCACAGACTCCATCAACGCGCCCACGATCAACGGGCCGAACACGGCGCCCAGCCCGTTGATGAACACCAGCCCGCCCGACGCCGCAGCCATGTCGTCATGTTCCAGAAAGTCGTTCGTGTGCGCCAGCAGCAGCGAATAGAGCGGGTTCGACATGCCCCCCACCACAAAAGCCGACACCAGAAGCATCACGAAATTACCGCCCAGGATGAGACCGATGACCGACCCCACTCCGCCAATGGCCGCCACGATCAGGATCAGCACCCGCCGGTCCATCCGGTCCGAAATCCAGCCAATGGGATATTGCAGCAGCACCGCTCCAATAAAGAAGGTCGACACAAAGGCCGAGATTTGCGCCACGCTCAGGCCCGCCGCCGTGCCGTACACCGCTGCCATCCCGAATTGCGCAGCGAACACACCGCCCAGCAGGAACATGCCCACGCAGCCCAGCGGCGAATAGCCCACCAGCTCGCGCAGGGTCATGGGCTTGGTTGTTGCAAAGGCGGGCACCGGAGAGATGGACAAAAGGATGGGCGTGATCGCCAGCGACACCAGCACCGACGGAATCACAAACAAGATAAAGCCCGAAGGATCAGCCGTTAGCAGCAGGTACTGGCTGACCACGATGCCCGTCGTCTGCACGATCATGTAGAGCGAGAGCGCCTTGCCACGGTTCGAGTTGTCGGCGGCATCGTTCAGCCAGCTCTCGGCCGTCACGTAAACGGCGGAAAAACAGAACCCGATCACGACCCGCCCGACGGTCCACGCCCACGGATCGGCAAAGGTCGGGTACATGATCATCACGGCAGAGATCAGCGAGGCAAGTGCTGCAAACACCCGCACATGCCCTACGCGCTGGATCATGCGGGGCGCCAACCGGCTGCCGCCCAGGAACCCAAGGAAATAGGCGGACATGATGATCGACATCTCGGCGGTCGAAAACCCTTCGATCTCGCCCCGGATGCCCAGCAGCGTGCCCTGCATCCCGTTGCCGATCATCAGCAATCCCATGCCAAACAGCAGGGCCCACGCGCTTGTCAGTACCTGGAACATATCGCTGACCTCCTTGGATCTGTAGGACCGGTATCATCCGGGTCTTGGGTGGCAGTCGCAGATCTGTGCTACGCTCAAATGTCGGCTTCCGGTGTCACGTTTGCGGCAACAAAAGCGACGCATCGCCGTAAGAGAAAAAGCGGTACTCGGATCGCACCGCATGGTCGTAAATCGCCTTGATCCGGTCCTGCCCCATCAGGGCCGACACCAGCATCATCAGCGTTGACTTGGGCAGGTGAAAGTTGGTCATCAGCCCGTCTGCCACGCCAAAGACGAAACCGGGATAAATGAAAATGTCCGTCTCGCCCTCCCACGGGGCAATCCCGCCATCGCGCGCCATCGTCTCGATCAGCCGCAGTGCGGTCGTGCCAACGGGAATCACCTGATTGCCACGCGCCTTGGCCTCGGCAATGTCCGTTGCTGCCTGTTCCGACACCTGCCCCCATTCCGCGTGCATCTTGTGCTGGGTCACATCATCGACCTTCACCGGCAGGAACGTCCCCGCCCCAACATGCAAGGTGACATAGGTGGTCTGAACACCCCGTTCCGCCAGCGCCGCCATCAACGCCTCGTCAAAATGCAGGGACGCCGTGGGGGCGGCAACAGCACCCGAATTCCTGGCCCAGATCGTCTGGTAGTCGGTCTTGTCCTTGTCATCAGCGGCACGTTTGGCAGCGATATAGGGGGGCAAGGGCATCGCCCCCGCCTCGGCCAATGCGGCATCGAAATCATCGCCTGTCAGGTTGAACCGCAAATGCCCCTGCCCGTCAGCACTGCCCTCCAGCGTCGCTGACAAGTCATCGGAAAAGCGGACAACCTCGCCTGGCTTCACCTTCTTCAACGGCTTGACCAGCGCCGTCCAGCTGCCATCGGCGCGCGGCTCCAGCAGCGTTACCTCGATCCGCGCCTCGGTCAGGCCCTGCGCGCTTTCCCGCGCCCGCGTGCCAAACAGGCGTGCCGGGATGACACGGGTGTCGTTCAGCACCAGCAGGTCGCCAGGGCGCAGCCAGGATACAAGGTCGGTGACCCTCTGGTCATGGATCGTATCGCCCTCAGCCACCAAAAGACGCGCGGACGACCGCGGCGATGCAGGGCGGGTCGCGATCAGGCGTTCGGGCAGATCAAAATCGAAATCATCCAGTTTCATGCGCGCCCTCTACCGGCACGCTCAGCGGGCATCAATACGTTGCTGACGTTCTATGCGCCGCTGGTCCGTTTCGCTGGGTCCGGGGTCCACCGGGGCAAAGGCTTCGGGCGTGACCGGCGGCTGCGTTTCGCCCTCGACCCTCGGCAGATCGGGCGGCGGCGCACGGAAAATCTCGCGGAACAGACCCGGCGTCAGCGCCGACAGCGGGTTGACCTGCACACGCGGATCCACAGCCGGTCCGCGCAAGGTGTAGTTGAAGCCGATCAGCCCCTCACCCCGCCGGGTAAAGATGCTGCCGATCCCGTTGATCAGAAACAGGGGCGAGATCACGCCCTGCATGTCCAACCGCCCCCCTGCCACGTCATAGATGCCATCCATCGACAGCCCCATGGAGGGCCCCGTGGCGCTCGCTTCGGTCAATGTCATGGTCGATGGCGTCAGCCGGAAGGATGCGTTCACGTTCTGAAAGTGAATGCCGCTGCCGCCCATCTGTTCCAGCAGGCCCACCACGCTCAGCGCGTTCAACAGTGCGGCGATGGCCGGAGCATCCTGAATGCGCGTTTCTCTCACAGACAACGTGCCGTCAAATGCGGCGGCACCCACAGGCAGCAGCGTCAGATCCAGCGTTCCGCCCCGCGCCTGCTTGAGGATCCCCGCCGACGCCGCAACTCCACCCGCATCGCTTGACGTGATGCGAATGGCGCTGCGCCCGCTTTGCGGCAGCACCTGCCCGCGAATGGGCGTCGCACCGTTGACCCGCGCGGTAAAGGCGCCATCAAGGCCGTTCGACATGTTGAACTCACCCGACAGCCCGTCGAGCGCAATCGTGTCGGTGATCTGCAAACGGTCCAGCGTCAGGCTCAGCGGCCCACCGCCCTGCTGCCCGCTTGTGCCCGCGCTTGCGCCGCCAAAATCTGCCTCGCGTAGATCAAGCGTTCCGCCGCGCACCACAACCGCAGGCGGCGCCCCCAGGCCCCGCCCCACCAGATCGACCGGCCCGTTCATCCAGTTGCCGACGCGCACATTGCTGAAGGTCGCCCGCTCCAGCCCACGGCCGGGCGCAGCGATGATGGCACCCTCGGCGCGCAAGCCAGGCGCGTCCAGAAGCATCCGGTCCACACGCGGCGCAGGACCAAGCGCCCCGGTCAGCGACAGCGCCGCAGGCGCAGAGGCCGGTTTCGACCAGCCCAGCGGCAAAGCGGCAAGCCGCACACCGCGCAGATTGCTCGTCAGTGCGAAGGCAGGCACACCATCGCCGCCCGCAGGCAAGGTGATCTCGATATCCCCGCTGCCCCGCCCCGACACGAGCCCCGCAGGCAGGCCCAGTTCAAAGGCGTCAATCGTTCGCTCCGACAACTCGATGGACCCGCGCACCGTGCTTGGTTGCGGCCCCTGTCCCAATGGCTGGGCCCAGGTCACGTCAAAGGGCACACCGTCGAGCGTGCCCGGCCCCGACACCGCGACACCGGATTGCGAGGCCACGACCTGCAATCGCTCCGCCGCCAGCCGCCGCCCTTCGATCAGCGCGGTGCTTAGCACATCGCGGGCTGTGCCCGTGGCGTCATATTGCACATCTTTCGGCGTCAATCCCTTCTTGATCGCAAAGGCCAGCGTGCCCTCCGCCGCCAGCCGCCCGTCCGCAATGCGCGGCGACAGCCCCGCCCGCTCCATCACATTCAGCGGCGGCAGATCCAGCAGTGACAGACCTGCGGTCACCGTGCCGTCGGTGGCAAGCCGGACCACAGCAGGCACGCCTTCCCGCGCGCGGACATCCGGCAGGATAAAGGACGACCCGCTCACATCAATCCGGCCGCCCTGAGGTGCTGTCACATGGCCCTGGTCGACCGACACCACGAACCGACCATCCAGCAGACTGGCACTGCCATGCGCTTTCTCCACCGGGGGCAAGGTCTTGAGGTACCGCACCGTCGCGTCTTCGTAGGCAAAGCTGGTATAGGCGACGACATCGCTGCCCGGCGTGTCGCGCAACGCAAGCGCAAGGTCGCGCATCTGCCCCCCAAGCAGGTTCTCAAGCACCCACTTGCGGGCCTTCGGCGCGTAGCGATCCGGCCACAACTCAAGCAGGCGGTCGGGCGCCATGCCCGCCATATGGGCGTCCAGTTCATAGCTCCACCCGTCCGCATCCGCCAGCAACGCGCCCTGCGCAATCAGATCCTGCCCCTCGTCCTGAAACAGCGCCTCGCCGATGTCCAATCGGAACGGATCCAGGCGCAACCGAAAATCCAGCTGTGCCGCCTCCATCGTGATGGGCTCGGGATAAAGATCATCCGGGTTCGCCCGCAGGGACGAGGCGCGGAACTGCCCCACCAGATCATCAAGCCCACCGCGCGCATCAATGCCCAGCACCGCCTGCCCGTCGATCTGCGCGGTAATCCAGGCGCTGTCCACCGACAACTCGTCAAACACAAGCACAGTGCCCTGCGGATCATAGCTGAAATAGCTGCGGGCCGACCGGAAGGGCACCGGACGGGCCGCGTCGTTGGGTTGAATAACGCCCTCGCCGATATTCAGCGCTACATTGATCGGGGCCAGCGTCCCGTCGACGCCAAACACACCACGCACCGCGCCAGAGATTGGCGCACGCACCACGTCGAGCCACTCAAAGGCTGGCGCAAGCACGGCGATGTCGCCCGCATCCACGTCGTTGACCAACACACCAAAGGTCGCGGCAGAGGCACCCACGAGGCTCTCATAATTGGCCTCCAGCGTGGCCACCCCCTGCCCGCCGCTCAGCAAGGCAAGGTCCGACGTAACACGCAGCATCTCGCCCGCGCGGGTCAGTCGCATCCGCCCGCCATCGACAGTCCAGGCACGGGCGGACCGCACATCCTCGATCTCCAGGGTCAGCGCCTGCACATCGGCCTGCGTCAGCGCAGACAGACCGGGGATCGACAAAAGATCGTCTATGCCTTCGATCAGCTTGGCAAATGTGTCCGCCTGTTGCGATGGCGCACCCAGGTCCAGCCCCCCCGACAGGATCACCGATCCGTCGATCTCCCGGCGCAGCTTGGCAAACACGCCCGTTATGCCAATTTCCGTCGGGCGGAACTCCCCCTGCACAAGATCGGCCACCGACAGACCAATCCGCATCTCGGAAAAGCCAACGATCTCGACGCCCGCGTCGTTCAGCACCTGCACATTGGTCATGCGCACCCGCGGCTTCGTGCTGTCCTCAACCACCAGATCCAGCGCGTCAAAGCGCAGCGATGCCGCCCCCAGCGCCTCACCCGCCCGTGTTTCGATCCGGTCGCGCAACCAACCGGGGGCCATCACAGGCTGCCCGATCAACACGTAAATCAACGCGCCCATCACCCCGGCAAACACCAGGCTGGCACACATGCTCCCCAACCCAAGGCGGCGCCACAGGCTCTTTTTCCGCGCGGGCGGCGGGTCGGTTACGGGGTCGGCACTGCTCATGTCTTTATTCTTGTCCGCTCAGCCCTATCATGCCAGTCACATCTTTCCCAAGAGTAATGAAAAGGCCAAAACATGCTCGACATCGCTTCGCCCGCCCCTGATTTCACGCTGCCCGACGCGGACGGCAACGACGTGACGCTCTCGGCACTCCAGGGCGGCCCGGTTGTCCTCTATTTCTATCCGCGCGACGACACGCCCGGCTGCACCAAGGAATCCATCGCCTTTTCCGAACACCTGTCCGAATTCCAGGCCGCCGGTGCCAAGATCTTCGGCATCTCCAAGGACAGCGTCGCCAGCCACGCCAAATTCGCCAAGAAACGCGAGCTGACCGTGGGGCTTCTGTCGGACGAACACGGCTCGGTCTGCGAGGACTACGGCGTGTGGAAGGAAAAGAACATGTACGGCAAAAAGTACATGGGCATCGAACGCACCACCTACCTGATCGACGCGGCGGGCAACGTGGCAATGACCTGGCCCAAGGTAAAGGTCCCCGGCCACGCCGAGGCCGTTCTGGCCGCGGTCAAAGCCTTGTGATCCACTGCAGCCTGCCGATGCGTTCCAACGTATCGGCAAGCGTATTCGTGTGGGAGAGTGCTGCGGAACGTGCCTTCCCTGCTGCGCACAGAACAATGCGGCGCTTGCGGTCACGCGAGCGCCGCACATCGAAAGCAGCCGCCAAGCTCGCCGTCTGGAACACTGTCAACGCCAGCTCCCAGCAATCCGAAACCGAGCCTTGGGCAATGGCGAGCCCCGTTTTGCCGGTTTTCGCCAACGGCGGATTTACAAGGCTAAACGGCCGTTTAAAGCTGAACTATAAACGACCGTTACTAGTCTCTGCCAATAAAAGCGGTTCACTCAGCCGCAACAGCGGTAGGAGCTGTTGCCTTCTCACCAAACCCTCGAGGTACCGTCAAATCCGGCAGGCTTGCTGCACGCTTTTGCAAAGCGCGCCCAATAACGACGCGACTGATCTCGGTCGTGCCGTCAACAATCCGTAGCATCTGAGCTAGCCGGGAAAGACGGTCCAATCCGTAGGGTTGCAAAAGCCCCATCCCACCCAGCACCTGCGTGCAGGTGTTGGCGGCCTTCACAGCAGCATCGGGGACAAAGCGTTTGGCATGGGCAGCCATCAAAGGGCCCTCTGGTGTGCCAAGCGCCTCGGCGGCTTTGCGGTAGAGCAGCTTGGATGCTTCGAGGTCCGTTGCTACTTCGCCCAGCATCCACTGTATTCCATCAAGGTCGAGGTTTTTACCCCCAAACATCTTACGGTTTTTGGAATAAGACAGCGCAGTATCAAGAGCGGCTTGCATCAAACCACAGCAGCCGGACGCGATGGAGACCCGCGCAATGTCGATCGCCATCAGAGATCCTTGTAGACCCTGACCGATGGAGAGGATGATGTTTTCCTCACTGACCACCACCTTGTCGAGGTACATCTCGGACATCGGCAGGAAGTTGTAAGACGGGGTGTCATAAAGCGGGCCAAAGCTGATCCCTGGCGCGTCTGCGGGAATGGCGATCATTGCCATGTCTTTGTGGCCGGGGGCATCACTGGTCTTGACGACGGTAAAGTAAACATCCGCCTCGGTCGCCAAGCTGACCCACGCTTTCGAGCCGCTGATTGTCCAGGTGGCATCGTCATTGATCGTGGCACGTGTGTACATCTTCATCGGGTCCGAGCCGGATTGAGGCTCTGTCAGTGCAAAATTCGCCAGCTTGCGACCCGAGGTCAAATCGCGCGCCCATTTTTCCTTGAACGCTTCGGTGCCATATCCGCAGCCGGCAAAGGTGCAGATATTGTGCATCGAAAGGGCGAAGGCATAGGCGCCATCCCCAAGCCCCAGCTGTTCGTAAACCTGAATACCTTCCGACAAAGACAAGCCCTGCCCGCCCCATTCCTCGGGGGCATAAAGCCCGGTCAGACCAGCGGCCCCCGCCTTGTCCGATGCGTCGCGGGGCCATGACTTTGAGGCGTTCCAGGCATCCACGTTGGGCGCGATGACATTGGTGGCGTGACTACGGGCTGCTGCGAGAATAGCGTCTAGTTTGTCCGACATGGCATTCATCCTTCTGAGAGGCGTACGCTGTCGTATTCTGCCGTTCTAAGGTAAAACGACGCGAAGCGCGCAAGGTGCGTACAAGAGGTTGGGGTCGATATTTCTGCTGCCACTGTAGCAACTTGGATCGACTGCGTCTTTCTCTCGAGGTGACAGAGTATTGTCGAGAAGTGACAAATCAACCATCTGGTGAAAGAGCGCGCCGATACGAACTCGGCGTGTTTCCAGTCCACCTTTGAAACGCTTTGTGGAAATTGGCAGCCGACGAAAACCCGACCTCATGGGCGATGGCCTCGATGCTGTGCTGGCCCATTTGCAGATGGCGAATCGCGATATCGCGACGCAAGGCATCCTTGATGGACTGAAACGTCGTCCCGTCAGCCTCCAACTTACGGATCAACGTGCGCGGGGTCATGTGCATCGCAGTTGCAGCGCCCGTAAGGTTGGCTTTGTCCCACGCTGTCTGGCTCAGGTAGGTCCGGACACGCAAAGACTGTGTATGCTGCTGGGACCGTGTGAAGATCCAATCGCGCGGCGCGTTTTCCAGAAAGCGATCCAGATCTGCCGAACTGCGCGCCTGAACCTGTCCTAACACATCGTGTGAAAAGGAAATCGAAGTTGCCGGTTGGCTGAACCGAACAGGCGCGGGAAAGACGACGGCATAGTCTTCTTCGAACTCAGGTCGCTCAAAGGCAAAACCTACCTGTTTTACAGGCACCTCATGCCGCGCGAGCCAAGACAGCAGACCATGTGCCAGCTTAAGGATCAGCATATGCCCAAAACGCTGTGCCGTCTGATCACCTTTTGGCATGAGCGCCAGTGCCAACTCCGCCTCATTTTCAATCAATTCGAACTGATAGTCATCAAGCAGCAGGTTCCAGAACGTCGAAAACCGAAACAGTGCAGAGGCCAAAGATGTCGCTTCGCGGACCGACGCCAGAAGATGCTGCAAAGCGCGCGGACGGATGGGGCGCGACCAAAGCCCCATCATTTCATCGCCGGTCTCAATCGCTGTAAGTTGGTACAGACAAACGATTTGATCCAACGTCACCCGGCCTTGCGACGGCATGCGCTCCACCATTAGATCAGCGCGATCCAAGAATGAGCGGTATTCGGCGCCCGTACAAAGGGGACGCAACGCGGACAGCCAATCTGCGATGAACTGGCGTGATACAGTTGAGTAGAGTGTTGGTGTGACTTCGTCGGCCATTCAGCAC
This sequence comes from Tateyamaria sp. syn59, assembly GCF_007995245.1. Classification (GTDB taxonomy): domain Bacteria; phylum Pseudomonadota; class Alphaproteobacteria; order Rhodobacterales; family Rhodobacteraceae; genus Tateyamaria. The sequence goes on along the minus strand of NZ_VCBA01000001.1, from coordinate 295,399 downwards.
TAGGTATCACTGAACAAACCAGCGGTGAAGTTCAGGACTGGTCCGCTTCTTGGTCATCGGGTCGCCCAGAGGGTGGCGTCTGATGTGCGGATTTTTCTGCCTTGCGATGGACTGGAAACCCTAGCTGCGGCCAACCCGACGCTGACCTTGGGTTCTCAGCTAAAATCTCATCTCAATGAAAAAAGTGGCGAAAGCCAACGCTACTGCAATGGCCAGTTTCGGTGACGACCCATCCCGAAATCAAAACCGACCATTTTTCACTTACAGATTGCCCGCGCATCGCAATTCGTTATGGGAGCGCAGAAAACTCGCGCTCCCAAAAAAGGTAAAACCGTATCGTCAGAGCTCTGCGGCAGGCGTGCTTTCAATTTTGGTCCATTTCGACTCTGCCGTGTCGATTGTGCCGGGCTTGTCCTTCTTGAACAGGTTGTGCGCGCCGTCAGACGAGTTCAGGTAAAGCGTCCCGTCGACGATCGCGAAAAGCTCAGGCTGGGTCGCGATTTTCTTGCCTTTGCTCGTGCCTACTGTGCACCAACCGCCAAATGCCGGCGCGAACTTTGCAGGCTCAGCTTTGAAGGCTTTCTTGTTTGCTTCCGAGGAGAATTTGTAGACCGCACCTTCGTGTTCGTACTTCCAGTCGGCACTGCCTTTCACCGGCTTCCCATCCGTGTGGTAAGCGACGGGATCGTACCCGTTGATCGCAATCCCTTTGTCAGCGTCCGAGATGAACACTTCATCCGCTGCAAAAGCGCCGCTTGCTGCGAAAACGGTCGCGAAGAGTGCCGCAGGTCCCACTTTTTTCAGAAACGTCATAGTCTTCCTCCAGTTGGTGTCAGTCGAGTTGGTTCAGGTCGGCCCAATCAAAACTTGAGTTGGTTTTCTGACAGGGCACGGAATAAAAATTAGATTTTCGCAATCGTTCTCAAGTATTTGCCAATCACGTCGACTTAACAGATTAAACAGCTTTAGTTGATCGCTCCCAATGCGACGCTGCCCTGATTTAAAAGAGAAATATTGAGCGCTCTCGCTGCCTCACGCGAGGTCGCCTGGACCTCTTCACCGCACATAAAAACTTCGTTTGTTTGCGTGACCTAAAACGTCTCAATCTTGGAAGGATCGGCCTTCACCCAAGCCGCGGAACTGGCAAAAACAGGCTCCAACCCGCCATCCACCGCATGCGCACAAGAACAATATGACACACCGCGCATCCCTATGCCGCGACCGCCCGACGCCTACTGCCTTCCGCACTCAGTTCACCCAATCTGACGCGCCCCGAACAACGGCATTCAAGAAGCAGCCTAACCGGGCCCACAACACCATCCCCCTTGTAGGACACCCACGATCCGTGGATACCGTTGAACCGTGGACGCCTATGCTAAAAGTCATGAGCGGGCCACCGCTGACGGAATTGCCGGGATCAGGACACATGCCAAAGCTCGAACACACCTCCGCAACGTCCAGGGCCAACCTGCCCACCCCAGCACCATGATGCCGCTCGCTCAAATGGCCGAGGCCGTGCTGCGCACCGCGGATGGTCGGGAAAAGACCGCCCTGTCGCGCAAACTCGCAGCCGAATGGAAAGACGCCCGCGCCGATGGTCAGACGCCCGACATCGGCACCGCCGATCCGCCCTTGCACCCCGCACGGCCCGATCAGCCCGAGCTGCTCAGCCCTCGCGACGTCCCCCGCCGCCGCCCCGGCTCACCCCAGGGCCGCATCGCCCTGCTGCACGCGGTGGCGCATATCGAACTCAATGCGGTTGACCTGCATTGGGACATCATCGCCCGCTTCACCCACGTGCCAATGCCCATGGGCTTCTACGACGACTGGGTGAAGGCGGCAGACGAAGAATCCAAGCACTTCAATCTGATGTGCGACTGCCTCGAAGAGCTGGGCAGCCACTACGGCGCCTTGCCCGCCCACGCGGGCATGTGGCGTGCCGCCGAAGACACAGCGCAGGACTTCATGGGCCGTCTCGCCGTCGTGCCCATGGTGCTCGAAGCCCGCGGCCTCGACGTCACGCCGGGTATGATCGACATCTTCCGCAAGGCAGGCGCTGACAGCGCCGTCGCCGCACTCGAAACCATCTACGCCGAAGAAGTCGCCCACGTCGCCTACGGCTCAAAATGGTTCCACTTCCTGTGCGGCCGCGACAACCTCGACCCCAAGGACGCCTTTCACAGCCTCGTCCAACGCTACTTCCACAGCCCCCTCAAACCTCCCTTCAACGAGGAAAAGAGGGCCGAGGCAGGCTTGCCGCCCGATTTCTACTGGCCCCTCGCGGTTGCCGACTGACCAGACGTAAACGTATGGCAAGATGGGCGGATTTCCGCCAATCTGGTACATTTCCGCACCGCTTTCCGCCAGATCGCCACGTCAGACTTGCCGCCAATGCGCTGTGACTTTATGCACAGGCGTCAAGGCGTCGTGTTTGGGGATATGAACGCCGCGATTGGGATGGGACAAAGGACGAGGATCTTGCGAACACGCCTCGCGATCAAATGGCACGGCCTGCTGGAACATTATTTTCCCGAACGGCGCGTTTTCCTGAAATCGGACAATGACACCCGGTTCATCCGCCTGCGTCCCGGCACGCAACTGATCGCATTCACTGGCAGCTCCTTCCTCGTCGCCTGGGCCATCATCGCCACCGCCATCCTGCTGATGGACAGCATCGGGTCGGGCAATTTCCGCGAACAGGCCAAGCGCGATCAACGCACCTACGAGGCACGTCTGAACGACCTTGCCGGCCAGCGTGACGCCCGCGCCGAAGAAGCGCTCGCCGCCCAGAACCGCTTCAACGCAGCCCTCGAACAGATCTCGGTCATGCAGTCCGAACTGCTGGCGTCCGAAACCCGCCGTCGCGAACTTGAGACGGGGATCGAGGTGATCCAGTCCACCCTGCGCGGCACCATGAAAGACCGCGAAGCCGCCCGAAACCAGCTTGCCGAACTGCAAGAGCAGGTCGAAAGCGGAGGGGGCGGCACAGCGCTGGCCGCAAATTCTGGTGGCGCACCCATAGATTTCGTGGCCGAGGCGCTCGCCAAAACCGCAGCCGAACGCGACCAAATCGAGAAAGACGCGCAAGACGCCCTGCTCGCCGCCGACGAGATGGCGACCGAGATTGCGCTCATGAAAGAGCAGAACGACCAGATTTTCCGCCAGCTGGAAGAGGCGATGACCGTCTCGGTCGCACCGCTCGACAAGATGTTCCGCGCCGCAGGCATGCCGACCGACCGGATCATCGAAGAGGTGCGGCGCGGCTATTCCGGCCAGGGCGGCCCGCTCACGCCCCTGTCGTTCTCGACCCGCGGCGAAGAGCCCAGCCCAGACACACGCCGCGCCAACCGTCTGCTGAACCAGATGGACACGCTCAACCTCTACCGGATTGCCGCGCAAAAGGCGCCATTCGCAACACCGGTCAAGGATTCCTTCCGCTTCACATCCGGCTTCGGCTTCCGCCGCGACCCCAAAACCGGCGGGCGGCGGATGCACAACGGCGTCGACTTCGCCGCGTCGGTCGGCACCCCGCTTTATGCTACAGCTGACGGCGTCGTCACCCATGCAGGCTGGCAATCGGGCTACGGACGACTTGTCAAAATTCAACATGAATTCGGGATTGAAACCCGCTACGCGCACCTCTCACGGCTTCGTGTGAAAGTTGGTCAAAAGGTCTCGCGCGGGGACCGGATAGGTGATATGGGAGCGTCTGGACGGGTCACTGGCGTGCACCTGCACTACGAAGTCCGCGTCGGCGGAAAAGCCGTCAACCCGATGATCTATATCAAGGCAGCCAACGATGTTTTCTAAGAGCAAAATCAACGAACCTGGCCCGAGCACGGACGCGGCCAAACCTGCGGCACCGGCCGCCCCTGCCCCCGCAGCTTCCAAACCGCAAAGCGAATTCAAGGCCAGCGCGCCCAAAGCGAAACCACCCGCCTCGCTGCTGTCGGCTGATCTGCACATCACCGGCAACATGAAAACCACCGGCGACATCCAGGTCGAAGGCACGGTCGAAGGCGACATTCGCGCCCACCTGCTGACCATCGGCGAAAGCGCCACGATCAAGGGCGAAGTTGTCGCCGACGATGTCGTGATCAACGGCCGCATCGTGGGCCGCGTGCGTGGCCTCAAGGTGCGCCTAACCTCGACCGCACGGGTCGAAGGCGACATCATCCACAAGACCATCGCCATCGAATCCGGCGCCCATTTCGAAGGCTCCGTGCAACGTCAGGACGATCCGCTGAACGCGGGCGGCGCCAAGCCCAAGCCACAGCACCAACCGGCACCGGCCCCGCAGCCAAACAACGGCTAAGGTCTCCGACATGACCGAAACACGGGCGCCCCAGACCTCTGCGGCGCCCGTTTTTCATGCGGGGTTCTGCGCCGAACGCAGCCGTCCCTACATCCTTGTCGCCGCCATACTCGCCTCTGCCCTGGGCTTCATCGACGGCACTGTCGTTGCCATCGCCTTGCCTGCCATGCGCGACAGTCTCGGCGCGGATCTGGTGCAGGCGCAGTGGATCCACAACGCCTATATGCTCACACTCTCCGCGCTGATCCTGGTCGGCGGAGCCATGGGCGACCGCTTTGGACTGGGCCGCGTCTTTGGCCTCGGGATCGCGCTTTTTGTGGTGGCCTCCATCTTCTGCGCCGTAGCACCTGGCGCGTGGTTCATGGTCATCGCCCGCGCCGTGCAGGGCATCGGGGCCGCCATTATGGTGCCGGGCTCACTGGCCTTGATCGCCCGCGCCTACCCCCGCGAAAGCCGCGGTCGCGCCATCGGCATCTGGGCTGCGGCTTCGGCCCTGACAACCGCCGCCGGACCCATTATCGGAGGGCTTGCCCTGACCATCGGCGGGCCGGAAATGTGGCGCTGGATCTTCGCCATCAACCTGCCTCTTGGCGGCTTCGCGCTCTACCTTCTTTGGCGGCATCTGGGCGATGACCCGACAAAGAACGACGCACGCGTCGACATTCCGGGTGCGTTCACGGCAACCGTCGCCCTCCTCGCCCTTGCCTGGGGCCTCACCTCGCTCGACCATGGCGGCGACGCCACCCTCTGGCTCGCAGGCGGCGGCACGATGCTCCTCGTCTTCCTCTGGAGCCAAAGCCGCAGCGACCATCCCATGATGCCGCTCACGCTTTTCGCGTCCCGCTCCTTCTCTGCCGCGAACGCGCTCAGCTTCACGCTCTATTCCGCGCTCTCGATCATGTTCTTCTTCATGCCCATGACCTTCATCGCCGGTTGGGGCCTGACCGAGATCGAAACCGCCGCCGCCTTCGCGCCAATGTCCGTGTTCATCTCCCTGCTCTCTGCACGCGCGGGCAAACTCGCCGACCGCATCGGCCCCGCACCGCTTCTCATGGGCGGCTCGCTCGTCGTGGCCATGGGCTACGCCACCATGGCCCTCCTCGCGCCGTATCAGAACTTCTGGGCCCACGTGCTGCCCGCCATGTGCCTTGTGGGCCTCGGCATGGCCGCGGTTGTCGCCCCCCTCTCCACCGCCGTCATGGGCGCAGTGGAAGAGGATCAATCCGGCATAGCCTCAGGCATCAATAACGCCGTTACCCGCATGGCGGGCCTGATCTCCGTCGCGGCTGTGGGCGGGGTCGTGGCCGCGCTTTATACGGGTGCCGGTGGGTTGGCGAGCTTCGGGATAGACAGCGATACGGCCGGGCATGGCGCAGCCATGACAGCAGCCTTTTCCGGCCTCGCCTGGGTCGCCACTGCGCTCGCCCTGATCAGCTCCGCCCTCGGCTGGCTGACCCGTGGCGTAACCAAATCCTAACCTTCGTTAATTTGCGAGTAAGGTGAAGATCGCCAGATAAGAGTCTGCTCTGACAGCAAAAAAGGGCGCGAAAAACTCGCGCCCTCCAAATCTGTCCCCGCGGGGACAGATTTTTATTCGGTAACAGTGACCTTCGTCATCACATCCGGCGCGCCTGTAATGGCCCCGGAACGAGGATGCCCCCGCTTGATCTGATCCAGCACCTCAAGCCCCGATGTCACGCGGCCCACCACGGTGTATTGCCCGTCCAGAAACGGCCCCGGCTGGAACATGATAAAGAACTGGCTGTTGGCACTGTTCGGGCTCTGGGAGCGGGCCATGCCCACGACACCACGGTCAAAGGTGATGTCCGAAAACTCCGCAGGCAGATCGGGTTGATCCGACCCACCAGTCCCCGCACGACGGCCATTATAGTCGGCAGTCGTGTCACCAAATTGCACGTCCCCCGTCTGCGCCATGAACCCGTCGATCACGCGGTGAAAGGCCACACCATCATACTCGCCACCCTCGGCCAAGGCCGTGATGCGCGCGACGTGTTGCGGCGCCGTATCCTCGAGCAGATCAATGGCGATGGTGCCATTGGCCTCCCCCGCCACGTCGATCTCAAGTCCCGACGCCAGCGCTGTCCCCGCCGGGACAGCGAGGGCTGCAGCGGCGATCAGGTTACGCCACATCGGCGGCCACCTTGACGCTGATCATCCGGTCGGGCTCGGCTGGCGGCTCGCCGCGGGTGATGGCGTCGACATGTTCCATGCCTTCGATCACCTGGCCGTAGACTGTGTACTGCCCGTTCAGGAAATCATTGTCCTTGAAGTTGATGAAGAACTGCGAGTTGGCACTGTTCGGGTTCGCCGAGCGGGCTGCACCCAGCGAGCCGCGGGCGTGCGGGATCTTGGAGAACTCGGCTGGCAGATCGGGCTTGTCCGAGCCACCGGTGCCCGCCATGCGGATGTTGAACCCGTCTTCCATGTCGCCGTGCTGCACGTCGCCCGTCTGCGCCATGAAGCCGTCGATCACGCGGTGGAAGGCGACGTTGTCATACTCGCCCGCACGGGCCAGTTCCTTCATCCGCTCCACGTGCTGCGGGGCCACGTCGGGCAGCAGCTGGATGGTGACGGTGCCGCCCTTCAGCTCCATCAGGATCGTGTTTTCGGGGTCTTTGATCTCGGCCATATCTGCCTCTTTCCGTTCAGGTTGGGCACCTACCTAAGCCTGTGGACGCCGAGGGACAAGTCACCCGGTTGACCCAAGGGGCATTTGCCGCGATGGAAGGGCCGACCGCTGAATGGAGGAGTGCGCGAGATGGGCTGGAAATCGCTGGACGACATGGACCTCAAGTCCAAACGCGTGCTGACCCGTGTGGACATCAACGTCCCCATGGAGAACGGCCGCGTCACGGACGCCACGCGGATCGAACGGATCGTGCCAACCATCACCGACATCCGTGCCAAAGGCGGAAGCCCGGTGCTGCTGGCGCATTTCGGACGGCCCAAGGGGAAGCCCAATCCGGAGATGTCCTTGCAGCCTTTGGTCCCTGCCCTCGAAGCAGCCTTTGGCTGCCCCGTCACTTTCGTTGAGCGTCCCAGCCGGGACTGGATTGATCAGCAGCCAAGCGACGCGGTGATCCTCGTGGAAAACACCCGCTTCTCGGCAATGGAAGAAGCCAACGATCCGCAGATGGCGCAGTTTCTCGCGACGCTGGGCGACGTCTATTGCAACGATGCCTTCTCGGCCGCGCACCGGGCGCATGCCTCGACCACTGGGGTCGCGCATCTGCTGCCCAATTGTGCAGGCCGGTTGATGCAGGCCGAACTGGAGGCGTTGGAGGCGGCGCTGTCCACGCCCAAGCGCCCCGTTGGTGCTGTAGTCGGCGGAGCCAAGGTGTCGACCAAGCTGGACCTGCTGCAGAACCTTGTGAAGAAGATCGACGTGCTGATCATTGGCGGCGGTATGGCCAACACGTTCATTGCCGCGCAGGGTGCGGACCTTGGGGCGTCGCTGCAAGAGGCGGACTTGCATGACACCGCGCGGGACATCATGGCGGCGGCGAAAGAGGCCGGGTGCGAGGTGATCCTGCCCAGTGACGGGCGTGTCGCGCGGGAGTTCAAGGCGGGCGCAGCACATGAGGTGATTGCCCTTGGGCAAGACACTGCGCTGGCCGAAGATCAAATGGTTCTGGATGCGGGCGATGCAGCGGCGGAGGCCATCGCGCGGTGCTTTGACGATTTGGAAACCTTGATCTGGAACGGGCCGCTGGGGGCCTTTGAAATTGCGCCCTTCGACACCGCAACCATGGCCGCTGCCAAAGCGGCGGCAGAGCTGACGAAAGCGGGCAAGCTGGTCACAGTTGCCGGCGGCGGTGACACCGTGGCGGCGTTGAACCAGGCGGGCGTGGCCGACGACTTTACCTATATCTCCACCGCCGGGGGGGCCTTCCTGGAATGGATGGAGGGCAAGGAACTGCCCGGCGTTGCGGCATTGATGCAATAAGCGCGCGCGCCGCTTGGCGGCGTGACACCCCGGCCCCATATGACCCCATATTGAGGCAGTAAATACGGGGATCATCACATGGCCTGGACACTTATCACCGGCGCATCCGAAGGCTTGGGCGTGGAATTTGCGCGCATCGCAGCCAAGGAACAGCGCAACCTGATCCTGACAGCGCGGTCCGAAGACAAGCTGAACGCCGTCGCGGACGAGGTGCGCGCGCGGGGTGTCGACGTCGTGGTCATCCCCGCCGATCTGTCGGACATGGACGAGGTGGAGCGGCTGTGGGCTGAGGCCACGGACGGGCGCGAGATCGACGTGCTCGTGAACAATGCGGGCCTTGGCTATAATGGCCCCTTTGACGAGGGTCAGGGATGGGCCCGCGAGTTGACCTCAATCAACGTCAACATGCTGGCGCTGACGCGGCTGATGAAGCTGGCGATCCCGCATATGAATGCGCTGCCCAAGGGACGCATTCTGAACGTCGCGTCTGTGGCGAGCTTTACCCCCGGTCCAAACATGGCGGTGTATCACGCCACCAAGGCGTATGTCCTGTCGCTGTCCGAGGCGGTGGCTGAGGAATTGCGCGGCTCAAAGGTGACCGTCACTGCCCTTTGCCCCGGTGCGACCGCCACGAATTTCTTTGAAGACGCGGGTATGGATGGCGTGCGCCTGCTGAAGATGACCAAGCCCATGAAAGCCAAGGATGTGGCCGAGGACGGCTGGCTTCAGGCACGGATCGGGAAGCGGATCGTGGTGCCGGGCGTGATGAACAAGATCATGGCCTTTCTGCCCCGCATCAGCCCGCGGGGGATCACGACACGGATTGCAGCGCAGATGATGGGCAAGCACTGAGGGCTCTGGCGCATCAGGATGTGCCTTACGCCGTAAGGCGGATGCGTCATCCGCCTAATTTGACCAAATAAAACAAAGGGGATTCACAGCGCGAATCACCTGTGTCATAGTGACGGAAACCGCCCAGAGAGGCGGCGCAGAGGCAGAGTAGTATGACCCGTACCGCACGTCCCGCATTGGGCACATTCGTCTTTTTCTCGGTCGCGTTCGCGCTGGCGACCTACTTCACATTTGCCGCCGTGCAGGGGGATTTCGGCGTGTTCCGCCGGGCCGAGATCGAGGCAGAGGCGCGCGACCTGTCACGGCAACTGGCCGAGGTCCAGGCACAAGTCGCCACGATGGAAAACCTGACGCGGCGGCTGTCGGATGACTTTCTGGACCTTGATCTGCTGGATGAACAGGCCCGGTCGATCCTCGGTATGCTCCGCAGCGACGAGATCGTCATTCGCTGAATTACCAATAAAACATGGCTGCCATGCGCGCAGTTGCCGTTGCGGCAAATTGACTGTCGCGTATGGGAACCGAATCCTGTAGGGAATAGTTTAACGCTAAACTATTTCATTTACGGGAGGTTGCCGCATGGCCGCACGCAAAGCCGCAAGTAAACCGAACGTGTCGGCGGAGGAGCTGAAAGGCTACTACCGCGACATGCTTTTGATCCGCCGGTTCGAGGAAAAGGCGGGGCAGCTTTACGGTATGGGTCTGATTGGCGGGTTCTGTCACCTGTATATCGGGCAGGAAGCCGTGGTTGTCGGCCTGGAAGCGGCCGCCGAGGAAGGCGACAAGCGCATCACCTCTTATCGCGATCACGGCCACATGCTGGCCTGTGGCATGGACCCCAATGGCGTGATGGCTGAGCTGACGGGCCGCGAGGGCGGCTATTCCAAGGGCAAGGGCGGCTCGATGCACATGTTCTCGAAAGAGAAGCATTTTTATGGGGGGCACGGGATTGTCGCGGCGCAGGTACCGCTGGGTGCGGGTTTGGCCTTTGCCGACAAGTATCTTGAGAACGGGCGCGTGACCTTCACTTATTTCGGCGATGGCGCGGCAAACCAGGGGCAGGTTTACGAGTCCTACAACATGGCTGAGCTGTGGGATTTGCCTGTCGTGTTTGTCATTGAAAACAACCAGTACGCCATGGGCACGTCGACCAAACGGTCAACGAAGTCCCCAAGCTATTGGGAGCGTGGTGCCGCCTATGGCATTCCGGGTGAAGAAGTGGACGGCATGGATGTGCTGGCGGTGAAGGCCGCGGGCGAGAAAGCTGTTGCCCACTGCCGGGCTGGCAAGGGCCCGTATATCCTGGAGATCAAGACCTATCGCTATCGCGGCCACTCCATGTCCGATCCGGCCAAGTACCGGACCCGCGAAGAGGTGCAGAAGATGCGCGATGAACGTGACCCGATCGAGGCGGTGCGGTCGATGCTGCTGACCGGCAAGCACGCCAGCGAAGATGACCTGAAGGCCATCGACAAGGAGATCAAGGAAATCGTGAACGCGTCCGCCGAGTTCGCGAAGGAGAGCCCGGAGCCGCATCTCGACGAGCTTTGGACTGACATTTACGCCGACGCGGCGCCGCAGAACGCCTGAAGGGAGACACTGACATGGCAACCGAAATTCTGATGCCCGCCTTGTCCCCCACGATGGAGGAAGGTACGCTGGCGAAATGGCTGGTGAAAGAGGGCGATACGGTGTCGTCCGGTGACATCATGGCCGAGATCGAAACCGACAAGGCCACGATGGAGTTCGAAGCGGTCGATGAGGGGATCGTCGGCAAGATCCTGATCGCGGAAGGCACCGAGGGGGTGAAGGTCAACACGCCTATCGCAATTCTGGTTGAGGAAGGTGAAGAGGTTGGCGACGTATCCGCTACCCCTGCCCCAGCAGCCGAAGCCCCCGCTGCAGAAGCCCCTGCGCCGACCGCTGTCGCGGCAGCGCCTGCCGCACCACAGGTGGATCTGACGCCTGACTGGCCTGAAGGCACGGCCATGAAGGAACAGACCGTCCGCGAGGCACTGCGCGACGCCATGGCCGAAGAGATGCGCGCCGACGACACCGTGTTCCTGATGGGTGAGGAAGTGGCCGAATATCAGGGTGCTTACAAGGTGTCCCAAGGGCTGCTGGACGAGTTCGGCGCCAAGCGCGTGATCGACACCCCTATCACCGAGCACGGCTTTGCCGGGATCGGTGTAGGTGCGGCGTTCGGCGGTCTGCGCCCCATCGTCGAGTTCATGACCTTCAACTTCGCCATGCAGGCGATCGATCAGATCATCAACTCTGCCGCCAAGACGCTGTATATGTCAGGCGGTCAGATGGGCGCGCCCATGGTGTTCCGCGGTCCCAACGGTGCGGCCGCCCGCGTGGGCGCCCAGCACTCTCAGGATTACGCGGCATGGTACATGCAGGTGCCGGGCCTCAAGGTGGTCATGCCCTACTCGGCCTCGGACGCCAAAGGGCTGATGAAAACGGCAATCCGCGACCCCAACCCGGTCATCTTCCTGGAAAACGAAATCCTCTATGGCCGCACCTTCGACGTGCCGGACATGGACGACTTTACCGTGCCCTTTGGCAAAGCCCGCATCTGGCGTGAAGGCGATGACGTCACCATCGTATCCTTTGGCATCGGCATGCAATACGCGCTGGAAGCGGCGGACAAACTGGCCGAGGACGGCATCAGCGCCGAGGTCATCGACCTGCGCACACTCCGCCCCATGGACACCAGCACGATCCTCAACTCAGTGATGAAAACGAACCGCTGCGTGACGGTCGAGGAAGGCTGGCCACAAGGGTCCGTCGGCAACTACATCAGTTCGGTCATCATGCAGCAGGCATTCGATTATCTCGACGCGCCGGTGATCAACTGCACGGGCAAGGATGTGCCAATGCCCTATGCCGCGAACCTCGAAAAGCACGCACTGATCACAACGGCTGAGGTCATCGAAGCCGTCAAGCAAGTCACCTACCGCTAAGGAGCCGCAGACATGCCGACAGAAATTCTCATGCCCGCGCTGTCTCCGACGATGGAGGAAGGCACGCTCGCGAAGTGGTTGGTGAAAGAGGGGGATACGGTATCGTCCGGGGATCTGCTGGCCGAGATCGAGACAGACAAAGCGACCATGGAGTTCGAAGCGGTCGATGAAGGCACCGTGGGTAAGATCCTGGTGGCGGAAGGGTCTGAAGGCGTCAAGGTGAACACGCCGATCGCGGTCCTCTTGGAAGATGGCGAAAGCGCGGATGACATCGGTGCGGCGTCTGCCCCTAAGGAAGAGGCAAGCAGCACTGCAGCCGCTACCGAAGCGTCGGATGCAACCGCGCCGGCCAAAGACCACAGTGTTGGCGAAACAGACACAACGCCTGCCCCAGCCGCACCAAAAGATAGTGACGGCAAGCGCATCTTTGCCTCCCCTCTTGCACGCCGCATCGCCGCGCAAAAGGGCTTGGACCTAGGCGCCATAAAGGGCTCGGGCCCACGTGGCCGTATCGTCAAGGCGGACGTTGAAAAGGCAGAAGCAACACCTGCAACGGCGGCAGAACCCAACGTTGACGCGGGCCAACCCACAGCAGCGGCTGCAGCTCCCAGCGGTCCTTCGACCGATGCCATTGTGAAAATTTATGCAGGCCGCGACTACGAAGAGGTCAAGCTGGATGGGATGCGCAAAACCATCGCAGCGCGCCTCACCGAAGCCAAACAGACCGTGCCGCACTTCTATCTGCGCCGCGACATCAAGCTCGACGCGCTGCTTGAGTTCCGTAGCACGTTGAATGGCCAACTCGCTGATCGCGGCGTCAAGCTGTCAGTGAACGACTTTATCATCAAGGCGTGCGCGCTGGCTCTACAACAGGTGCCTGATGCCAATGCCGTCTGGGCTGGTGATAAGGTTTTGAAATTGACACCGTCTGACGTCGCGGTTGCGGTCGCTATCGAAGGGGGCCTGTTCACCCCGGTGTTGCAGGACGCTCACCAAAAGTCTCTTTCAGCGTTGTCCGCCGAAATGAAAGATCTGGCGAGCCGCGCCCGCGACCGAAAACTGGCGCCGCAGGAATACCAAGGTGGCAGCTTTGCAATCTCGAACCTCGGCATGTTCGGCATCGACAATTTCGACGCCGTCATCAACCCACCTCATGGCGCCATTCTTGCCGTTGGCGCAGGCGTCAAGAAACCGGTGGTGGGCCAGGACGGGGAATTGGGCGTCGCGACAGTGATGTCTGTCACCTTGTCCGTAGATCACCGCGTCATCGACGGGGCGCTTGGCGCACAACTGCTGCAGGCAATCGTGGACAACCTGGAAAACCCATTGACAATGCTGGCGTAAAACAACGAAAAACGAACGAAAAAAGGCCGGAGCTTTGCTCCGGCCTTTTTTAAGCATTCGTACGTTTCAGTGATCTTTGCCCAGCATGTGGTTCATTGAAACCGACGGCTGATCGCATCCGGCTTCACCCACGATCCGGGCCGGGATGCCCGCAACCGTCTTGCACGGCGGCACTTCTTCTAACACGACAGACCCCGCAGCAATGCGGCTGCAGTTGCCAACCTTGATGTTGCCGAGAACTTTTGCGCCCGCACCAATAAGAACACCGTTACCGATTTTGGGATGACGATCTTCTTCCTCTTTGCCGGTCCCGCCCAATGTCACCGAATGCAGCATCGACACGTTGTCACCTACAACCGCAGTCTCACCGATGACAATGGAATGGGCGTGATCAATCATAATGCCTTTGCCAATGCGGGCCGCCGGATGAATGTCGACGCCAAAAATCTCTGACACCCGCATCTGAAAGAAATATGCAAGATCCCGATGCCCTTCCGTCCACAGGTAATGGCCAACACGGTAGGCCTGCATCGCCTGGTACCCTTTGAAATAAAGGATAGGCTGCAGCAAACGATGGCACGCCGGATCGCGCTCGTAAACCGCGACCAGATCAGCGCGCGCCGCTTGAACCAGGGCAGGCGATGTTTGGTACGCTTCTTCCACAATCTCGCGGACAACAACCATCGACATCTCATTTGACGCCAGTTTCGCGGCAATCCTGTAAGACAGTGCCTTTTCAACCGACTTGTGATGCAGGATGCACGCGTGGACAAATCCACCGATAAGGGGCTCGTCCGAGACGGCCTGTCGCGCTTCTTCTGTGATCTGATCCCAAACCGGATCAATGGAAGAGACATTCGTACGTAGGTCAGCCATGATGCGTCCTTTCACGCTCTCCCTAACCTACATAAGGCCAATTCTCCAAACGCAAAGCCGTGATGACCCGTATTCCGAAACACGATTGATGGCGCGATCACCCAGCAAATCACGCACTGGCTTCCTCCCAATTTGCAGTGGTGAACGGCCCCGGACCAAAACGGGCAGAATTCTGCGCGACAGCGACTGCGAACGCTCTCGACACGCCATCAGCCTGCTGCATAGCAGTCGAGTACACCCAGTTTGGCGTAGGAACCGTTGCTTCACGCAAGACCTGGCCCGCTTGTAAAACACGGACGGTATAACTCTCGCTCTCCTCCGCAAGCGGCACGTCAGGCAAGTCCCAATCATCACCATCAAGTCGCGTCCGCCTGATCCACGACGCGTTCACACCATCTGATCCACGCGACAGCTTCAAATGAACTGGCGAATAGGGACGCAAACCATTGCCGTTAAATGCGTGCTGAACCTCGGTGTAGGACGGGTCATCATAGCTGCGACGAGATGGTCCGATACGAAAGGTCTGAGATATGCGGCGTAGCGTACGCTGCAGCGAGATTTGGGACGGAGCGCCGTTCAGCAGGACAAACCAAGAGCCAATAGGCCATTCTTCGGGCATGAAAGCATCAGTGCCTGCTTGGCCGCGCAACCTGTGAGATAGCAAGTATTGGTCCTCGGCGATCAACTCCGCATCCCGGAATTGGATAAGCTCCCAATTCTCGGGCGAACCATCGCCAATCGCTGCCAGATTGCGACCGTTCAACAGCCCTGCATCCGGAATAGATTGCAGCGTGCCATGGATCATCTTCACCTCAAGCGGTTCTCCGCGGTCAATCAGACCGGTTCCTGCACGCAAAAGCGGGCGGTTCAGAAAACCGATACTTGAACGGGCTCCAATGATGGAATTCAGCTGGAAATCCGAGCCCGAAGATGACTGGTAGACGGCAACCCCACCGGGCCACGGCGTTCCTGTGACCGCGACATGCGGTGCGTGTTCAACTTCATCACCGGTCAAAAGCGGCAAGTCCATAAACACAGATGTCAGCGGAACCGGAGGCACAAACTCACGGACTCCTGCCAATTCGTCAGAGAGTTCAGACGGCGTGTAGACCTCGGGTTCGATCCTGACAGCTTCAAGCAGTTGCATTTCACCTTGCTCGACCCGATCGACCCGGTACAGCCCCGGACCCTCGGATTTGTCCGCCGCAACTTCGATGACATCACCAGCACCAACGCCGATGAGCGAGGGCGGCAGGGCCAGCTTGACGCCCTCCCGCGCAATCCGCGCTTCGGTCAGCCAGCGTTCAGCCACTTGCCGCCCTTCAGGACGGGTCAAGGCCATCGGAACTTCACTGGTGGACACCGAGTGCGTGGCATCATCTGTCAGGACTGCCTCTTCCGACAAGACATCAAAGTTGCCGTCGGTCTGCACAAATCTCAATCGAACGCGGCCTGCCAGATCGGCGTCGGACTCGCGAGCTTGTTCGAGCGTTCCGCTCAGATCAGAGTGCAGGGCCAATGTATCGGGTGGCAACGCAACAGCGTTCCGACCCGTTCGCGTGATGAACTTCAGAACCCCGTCCCGCTCCACCGCGTCGAACGCAAAGCGCAGCATCAAGGGCTGCAAAGCACCACGTGCATCCGTGACGTCATCGACAACATAGCCGCGCACAAATCCGTACAGCTCGGACGTATCATAGTGCACCAACCCGGAACGGTCGCAGATCTCTCCCACAACGGACGCCAGCGAACGACCCGACGTGCGGCCATTGATCCAATGCCCACGCGGATAATTCTCTCCATCCGACCAGAGCCGCAGCGCGTTTGGAAAGAACGGATAGGGCCGCGCATCCCAGGCCCATACGAATGCCCGCGACATATCAACCATCGGCCCAGCGTATTCATCGGACATCGGGTTGTTCTCCGGCGCACGCCAATGGGTGTGCATCGCACGCAGATACTGTTTCTGGATCAAGTCATCGCGCGCACCATTCGAGTATCGCGGCAAACTGCTTTCGGATGATTTCTGGTCGAGGAACTTGTTGGGTTGGTTCGTGCCCTTGTCGATTGCGGCACAGCCCATTTCAGTAAACCATATTGGTTTAGATTGGGGCACCCATGCTGTTGGAGTTTCGGAGCGCACACCAGCAATGCGTTCGTGGTGCGCATGACTCCACCAGTTCCGCAAGTCCTTGAACCGATAGACCCAAGGCTCATCATGCGCACCGTCTGTGATCGGCGTTCTGATCTGCGCGACGCGTGCTTCGTCCGAGGTGTAATACCAATCGTATCCTTCACCTCCCTCGATGTTGGCCCGCAGATAGTCTAGGTTATAAATGCTGCGCCAATCTGCATCTGCGTGCTCCTCGCCGTCGCGCCAGTCAGAAATCGGCATGTAATTGTCGATGCCGATGAAGTCGATGTTGTCGTCGGCCCAGAGCGGATCCAGGTGAAAATAGCGGTCTCCGGTCCCATCCTGGGGCTGATACCCAAAATACTCAGTCCAATCAGCCGCGTAACTGATCTTGATACCAGGCCCAAGAAGAAGACGCACCTGTGCGGCCAGTGATCTCAACTTCTGGACTGCGTAAAAGCGATTGGCCACGCCCCGTATCTGGGTCAGTCCGCGCATTTCAGAACTGATGCAGAACGAGTCGACACCACCGGCGGCACGGCACAGAGCCGCGTAATGCAAGATAAAGCGCGACAGCGACCATTCTGCTGGTCCAGTATACTGAATCTCATTGCCGATGTAGAAATCGCTGGCTTGCACCGTGCCAAAAAATGCGTCGACTTCCGCTTCAGCGGCTGCGGTTCCATCGGGCGATCCTTCTACCCCGGGCGCAGTCGACAGCGTGATCCGACCACGCCACGGCAAATGCGGTTGGCTTTCTTCCGGATTGTATGGATTTGGAAGCGCATTGCCTTCCAGTTGGTCCATGAGAATGAAGGGATAAAACATCACCTTCTTTCCGAATGAAGCCATCGCGCGGATTGCTTCAATGACCGATCTGTCGGACGGGGTCCCGCCGTAAATTGGACGGCCATTGATCTGCGAAATGGCCTGGGCCGACGTTCGCGGCAAGCCACTGACCGACCAGGGCATGTTTTCGCCCTCAACATTCCAACGTTCAACTTTCGGCTGCAATCGACAGTTTCCGCAGCGCAAGTCGCTCCCAAACCAGGATACAATCAGCGATACGGCATCGCAGTTCGGCAACTCGATCCGCAACGCATCCAACGACACACTGAAATCCGGTCGCCCGGCAGGCGTATTGATGTTGGCGCTCCACCGTCCGTTATTGGCATCCACGTAATTCACAGGCGTCGTTGCCAGCGCGTATTCGCCCGTCCCAGGCATCAGCGCAACGGCTTCAATCGCCCGTGACATCTCCTCGTCGGCATCGTCCTGCTCAGGCTGTTCAGGTCGCACGACCTCAAAGGAAAACTGCGGAACGCGGTTACCAAAACGACCCAACGCAAGATTTTCAATCACGACGTAAGCAGTGCCGCGATAGGCCGGAACCATGCCTTGACCTTCGATCGCCTCCATCAGCGGATCTGGAAGCTGGTCCATTGTCCCAGTGTAGCCGCGAATGTTCAGATCATTCAGCGCCAGCTCTTCGCCATCTGCCCAAACACGTCCAATCGAGGTGATTTCGCCTTCACACACCGCCAGCGCAAGGCTCACCGAGTAAGAGTATTCACGCCGCTCCGGTTCGGGCGGAGTGGAGGGTGACCCTTTGCCACCGCCGCCGCCACCTCCACCAGTTACGGTCACGGTTTCCAAAAAGTCCGAGGTCCAGATGACCTGTCCACCCAACCGCATACGGCCGTAGAGTTGAGAGATTGCCGCGCCTTCCCCAGAATTGGACAGACGAAAGCGATCAACCTTGCCATGTTCCACAACTTCCGAGCCTTGGCCCATGACCCGTTGGTCAATCAGGCGCCCGAGCGTCGCACCAACAGCCCGTCCAATCGCAACGGAAGACAGCCCAAGAACAGACCCACCAACCGAGCCGCCAATAGCCGCACCAGCGGCAGAAAGTACAACGGTCGCCATCAGCTGGCCTCCACATCAGGAAACTGGAAACGGGCCACGACACGGCGAACCCAAGGGGCACTCAGCGGGCTTTCGACAACGCCGTGCCCGCTATACGCATGGACAAAGCGCGGCGCATCTCCAACCCCGGACTGAATGCCCAGGTGCTTTGCGACAGATCCATCGCGCATACGGAACAGGATCACATCGCCCAGCGCTTGCTCAGCAAGATCTTTCGGCTCCAAGTGGCGCAGAGCGGCTCCCCAAAGCAACTCCTGCCCCTGCGGCTCGGACCAGTCCATGCTGTAGGCAGGGGGCCGCTCAGGCTCTTGCCCAATCACAGCGCGCCAAACACCACGCACAAGGCCAAGGCAATCCGTGCCAGCCCCGCACACTGCCATTTGGTGAACATAAGGCGTGCCGATCCAACGGCGCGCTTCCTCGACCACCAGCAAAGCTTGACGCGTCATCTCAGGCTTCCTCCGCTGTTCGACCCGCCCGAAGTCGGATACGCCATCATCCAGTCGTCGCTGGGCAGGTCGGGGAAACCCTGGAAGTTGATCAGGTTGTTGAACTTCAAACGGCAGGTCTCGAACCGTTTGTCGCAACCGACGGTCAGACGGATCTGATCCTCCGTGGTGATCTCTCCGCGTATCGCTTCCCACAGCTCGATCCGGCGCACCCCATCTTCGAACACGTCACGCTTGATCATGCCCCAAAGACCGCCCGCGGACCCCGACACCACATCAAGCCGACCGCGCATGAACCACTGCGGCTCAAACCCGCCCAGTTCATCCCATTCAAAGATGCGCCCATCGACGATGCGGTCAGCGGCGCCCTCATACCGGTACCCTGGCAAATCAAGGTCGAAGGCACAGGAACGGTCACCCAGCACCGCGGTACATGGCTTTTGATAAATACGCCCAAGCGGCCGATTGAGTGCTTCGGTCAGCCCGCGCAACTCCGCATGAAATGCGCCGCCTGCACGCCGCAACTCTCCAATCGTGCCCCGAAACTGCAACCACCGCACATCGGTGTCGGCCCAGTTCACCATCCAGGCAAGCACTTCGGCATTGTCAAAACGGCCAGCCTCAATCTCGTCTTCTCGGACCGCGGCATCCGTAAGTGCGCCCAGCGCCTCTGTATTGTCGACGCTCAAACCAGTGCTTTGGGCCAACGCCGCTGCCGAAAGGCCCGTGTCTGCCCGGAACGTGATGTCATCGAACGTCAGTTCGGTATCGTGATCCGTGAACCCAAAAGTTTTGCCATCCTTGCGCAGGATCGCCCAAGCGCGGCACAGCGTTGTGATACCTGTCGCCGCATGAGCCAGAAACGCATCGCTTTGCCCGCTCATTACACACGCACCTCGATGATGGGTACGTTTGGAACCGTACCGGCCTGAAAACTGGCAACCGATGTCTGGATCTGGTCGGTGTCAAAGCGCACCGGCACGTCGAACTCGAAACCTGCGGTGATTTCCTCATTCTCTTCTGGTGGATGCTGAAAAGTGACCAGCCCGGTGGCCAGGTCGACGTCGTAATCCACGCCCTCCTGCATCTCGTCGCGCCCCAGCCCCACACGCACCGATCCCGCGACGGGCTTCACAATTGGCCGCGCATACGAGAACGCGCCAGAGCGATACGTTTTCACCAAGGGAAAAGCCGCCTGAACACCGTCGCCAGTGGCAATTGTCTGGTCCAGATAATCCGGGTCCACGCTGGCAGGACTGGATTTGAAGTCCGCCCAATCCTTCCAGCGGAACCCATACATCTGCCCCATCCGGGCTTCGAAAAACGCAATCAACGTCTCGACGTCATCCAGCGACCGCATGCCCAGACCGGCGTCATAGCGACGGCGCGAATGCGCCCAGGGCGTGTTGCGCTCCTCAAACCCGTTGGCGAGGGTCACAACCTCTGTGCGACGCTCCGGTCCGCCAACCGAGCCAAAACTCAGCGACGCGGGAAATCGTACCTCGTGAAAATTCATGGCGTTGGCTCCCCTTCAATTCCTCAACGGTTCCGGTTCGCGCGGCTCAGCGCGCGGTTCATCTGTGCTGCGATCTGGTTTTGTGACCGGGCAAAACCCTGCACGTCGGGCGTCGTGATATTCATCACGACTGTCGGGCCGCTTTGGCCGCCACCACCGCGTACGCCCAGCTTGCCATCCGGCCCACGCGCAAGCGGCATGATCGCTTCTGGCCCCGCCTCACCCATCACACCCATCCCACCGCGCATGCCAAAGGGGGTTGCGGAACTGACAACGCCGCCCGAGGCAAAGGGCATTACACGGCCCTGGCTGAACGGCGCCCCGTCGGCAAACGGCAGGATCTTTTCAAAGATGTTGCCCGCCCCCGTCGCAAGCAGACCGCCAAAATGATCCGTAACCGGCTTCATCGCGGCGTTGTACGTGGCGTTGATCATCGAATTGGCCAAGCCATCCAAGGCATCCGACAGGCTCATCCCGTCAAACACCAACCCGTCAAAGGCTTTGCGCAACCCACGCGACAACCCCTTTTCCAGCGTCGCCACATCCTTGTTGGTGGCCGCCAGGCTTTCCCGCATTCGGCGCAGCTCACTGTCGAACCCGGTCACCATGTCTGCGGTGGCACTCAGTGAAAACCGCAGGCTTTCACTGTTTTCTTCAAGGTTCTCGATCTCGTCGTTGTAGTCACTCATACGGGATCCCCTTCCGACTTTTCGTCCGGCCAGGCGACCATCAGCGCGTCCAGACCCTCGCTCAAAAGCGGTGCGGCCTGGCCGGGCGTGCCCAGCATCATCTGCAATTCGGCAGGGGTCAGCGCCCAGAACGCCTCGGGCGTCAGGCGCAGCCCCTGCATCCCGGCCCGCATCAAGGCGGGCCAGTCCAGTGTCTTGGTCATGCCTCGGGCACCACAAACGCACGGGCGATCAGCTCGGCGGCTGCGCGGGCGGCACCCATCGGGCCACCCGCGATCTCGGCATGGTCCAGAGCAGCCGGATCAAAACCGGACCCACCGCCAACCAAACCCGCCTTCAGGACTGCCAGAACATCCGCACCAGAAAACCGACCCTTTTCAAACCGCTCGACCAAAGCGACCAGCGACGGCTCCGCCAAAGCAGCCTCAAGCCCCGCCAAGGCCCCAAGGGTCAACCGCATAACTTGCGGCTGCCCGTCGATCAGCAACGTGACCTCTCCCCTCCACGGATTGGTCATCAGGCCACGAGCGCCGTAAATGTCAGCGCGCCAGCCGATGCCAGCGACACCTCATATGTGGCCTCGCCATTGTGGCTGCCGGAATACTCCAGCGACGTCACCTGAAACGGCCCCTCGACAATGCCGAAATCCGGGATGATCACCTGAAAGTCTGGCGTCTCGCCGTCGAAAAAGATCTGGCGCGCCCGCTCATCCGTGCCTTCGTCCTTGAACACACCCGCACCGGTGATCGCCGCAGACCGCACACCGGCTCCGGCCAACAGCTCACGCCACCCGCCCTGGCTCTCCAGACTGGTCACATCCACCGTCTCGGCGTTAAAGCTGACGCGCGTGGCCCGCAGACCCGCAATGGTTTCGAACTGCCCGTCCGAGGTCATGTCGACCTTCAGAAGCAGGTCCTTTCCGTTCTGAGCACCCATGGGTTTTCTCCGTTCAAATGGTTGATTGGTTGTCTTCGGTCCGCGCACGGAACGTCAGGTCGATGCGGCGGCCCTGGCCCTTGTCGATCTTGACGGCGCGGGCGCGATCAAAACGCAGCGACACGAGGCGACCGCGATCCAACGACAGATCGGCATCATGCAGCACATCGCAGACATGACCCGCGACCTCTTTGGCCGCAAAAAAACCGGGCACCTCGGTCACGACGGACACGGTAAAGCGGTGCTCGGCCCCGTCGCCGGTTTTGTCATCGGCGGCACGCACGGTTTCGGGCCCAATGGCGACATAGATGCTCGGAACGGCTCCGCTGGGTAGCGCATCATAAACGGCATCACCGACGGCATCGCTGACTGCGATGTCTGACGCCACAGCGGCAAAAACGGCGCTTTGAAGCGCGGCGGAAACAGCGTAGCTCATATCGCAATCTCCTCATCGGCCATGCAAATCAGGTATCGGCCCTCAGGGTCGCGCTCCGCCACGCTCCGTACATGGAACAGACGATTGCCATCGCGAAACCGCTGCTCCGCCATGGGCCGCTCCGGGTGGCCAACAGGCGCGCCCCGCACAACAATCGCGTAAGGCACTGCGGACACCGCCGCGCCTGTGGCGACAGTCTCGCGGCCGGTCCGCGCCGTCAGCTCCGCCCACAATACGCCCAGCGGTGACCAGCTCTCGGAAAAGCCGCCAGCGCCATCGGAGACACGTGCAGGGCTCTCCAGGGTCAAGCGCCGGTTCAGGCGCGGCGTCTTCACCGGACACCCCCGCCCAGACGAATGGGCTTATAGCGCTCAATCAGGCTGGTCACGCCGAAGGGCATGCAGCCCTCACTCAGGCTGGTCTCGTTCCGGAACTCGTAATAATGCGCGGCCAGCAGCATGACCGCTTGCGCCAGATCCGCCGGCACCTCGGACCAAACGGCGCCGTAGCCCGCAGTAAGGGAAACGCTCACCGCACCGGCCGTTGGCACCGTTGGCAACGCTGCTCCCACGGACCGCAAGCGCGGACGGTGCATATCACGCTCCAACCAAAACGCGTCACTGGACACGGGCGTCTCGGTGCCCGCACGATCCACAAGCGCCACGCCATTCACGGCAACGACAGGTGCTACAGGGAACGCGACAGCATCAACCGCCGTCAGCGATCCAACGGACAAAACAAAGTCACGCGCGATCAGCACCTTGCCTGTCCGCGCCTCGATCGCAGTCACAGCAGCCCGCAAAAAGCTGATCAGCACCGCATCCTGCACACTGTCATTGCCAAAGCCGCTGCCCAGACGCAGATGCGCCTTGAATTCTTCGACCGGCAGCGCGCCATCGGGCACCGTGGTCACCTCGTTCAACATCATGGAACATCTCCAGGAAAATTCTGCCCCTCGGCTCCAAAAGGTCCGGGCGCGCGCCAGTCCGCGTTGCTCGGACGGAGGGGAGCAGCTAGACAACACGGCGCACTTGATCAGCACGCACCCGGGAACCGGGGGCAGTCACCCACCCCCGGCCATCCGCTATCAGCCCTTAGGCGACAGCGAATTTCAGCAGTTTGATCGCGGCAAAATCGCTCACGTCGCCGCCCACGCGCTTGGTGGCATAGAACAGAACGTGGGGCTTGGCGCTGAAGGGATCACGCAGCACACGCAGATCGGGGCGCTCAGCCACGGTGTAGCCAGCGTTGAAGTCGCCAAACGCAATCGCGTCGGCACCTGTGCCCGCATCCGGCATGTCCTCGGCGATCATAACCGGGTAGCCCATCAGAGTTGCGGGCTGACCGGCGGCCAGACCGTCGGACCACAGGAAGCGACCGTCATTGTCCTTCAGCTTGCGCACCAGACCAGCGGTCTTCGAGTTCATGACGAAGGTCGCGTTGGCACGGTACTCCGCACCCAGGGCATAGACGACGTCGATGATGGCTTCTGCGGTCACGTCACCGTCCACACCAGTCGGCACGTAGCCAAGGTTGCCCCAGGTCCAGACATCATTGTCGACAGACGTGTGGGTCAGGAAACCATGCGGCTTGTCCACACCATCGCCGTTGATGAAGGCCGCAGCCTCGGCACGGGCAAACTTGTCGGCGATGCGACCGGCCAGCCAACCTTCGATATCGAATGCGCTGTCATCCAGCAGACGCTGCGACGCCTTGGGCAAAGCCGACAGCTCGTGCAGCGGAATGGTGATGCGGTCGATGGTGGGCGTGTCGGTCTCGGCCTGCGTGCCGGTCTCGGTGGCCCAGCCTGCGCCCACATCGGTGTGGTCCACGAGGACGTCATAGGATGTCGCCTCGACATTCACGACCGACGCGATGGAGCGGATCGACGCGGTTGCGTTCAGAACCGATTTCACCGACTCCGACGTGGCCGGATCGACGAGGTAGCCGCCATCCGAGTTCACCGCCGTGGACAGCGATTTGCCCTCCAGCTCCAGGCCACGCAGGCCGTCATCTTCGCCCGAACGCAGATAGGCGTTGAACGCCTTCTGATGGGGGGCACCCGTCTCAACCGCACCAGCCAGAGGGGTGCGTGCAGCCGTCATGTTTTTCCGATCCAGCATGGTCAGTCGCTCTTCCGTTTGTTGAAGTTTGGTTTGAATGTCGGCCTTGAAGCCTTTCAGTTCATTGACGAAACCACTCATGGCATCGGCAACGTCCTGGGCTGGGGACAAACCTTCCCCGGCCCGAGCCTTGATCTCGGTCTTGCTCATCAGCATGTCCTTGATGGTTGGTTGTGAAACGGCCCTGCGCGTCTCGGGGGAAATCGTTTTCCACATAGATCATCATCAAATTTCCCGTTCTCGGTCGGCGATCAGCCGATCGAGAGGCAGGGAAATCTGATTCCGAACTAACGATTTCGCCCCTAGCGCTGCGCCAACTCCGCGCGCGCAGCCCGCAAGGCCGCCGCCATGTCGCGCAAATGATCGTCCTGATCCGAGGTCATCTCCTCGGATTTGGCCGCCACCCGCGCACTGGGCAACATCGGGAAGGTCACCAGTGACACCTCCCAAAGCTCCAGTTCGGTCAAGAGCCGCTGGCCCTTGTCATTCTTCGTGGCTTTCACGGTGCGATAGCCGATGCTGAGGCCATCAATGGCCCCCGCCCCGATCAGCTCCGCCGCCTCGCGGCCCTTGGCAATCGACGGCAACAGCCGGCCTTTCACCCAAAGTCCCTTGGCATCCTCGCGCACCTCGTCCCACACACCGATGGGAAAGGCCGGATCGTGCTGCCACAACATCTTCACGGACCGCCCCTCAGCGGCTATGGCCTTCAAAGACGCCGCATAGGCCCCCTTCGTCACCACATCGCCGCCCTGATCGCAGGCGCCAAACAGGCTCGCATAGCCCTCGATCACCGTCCCGTCCTGCACCTCGACACCCTCGCCAAAGCGCGCAAATTTCGTCTCCAGACCGGTCTCTGCCTGCATCTGCCTACTCCTTTTCAATGCGGGATCGCCGCCATGATGGATTGAAACCCGGTCGCCAAAACCACCGCCACTACACCGTAAACGGTCAGCCACAACCGCTTCTCCAACCGCTCCATCAACGTCTCCAGACGCTGCAAGCGGTCGGAAATATTGGCAAAATGTACCTCGGTCAGCCGCTCATGGGCCTCCAGCTTCAGCCCCGGCCCACAGGCGAACTTCTCCCACAGCTTGGCATCATCCATCAGCACCGTCCTCGGCCACAGCAGGTAAGCCCAGCAAACGCCGCTTCTCGGCCACACTCAGGAAATCGGCCCCAGCGACCCGCGCCCACTGCGCATCCCGCTCAGCCGCCAAGGCAGGCACCTGATCCAGATCGGGTGCCAAGACCACATCCTCGCCCGTATGCGCCCCCAGCCACTCGGCCAGCGCGGCCGCCACCCGTGTCGCCAACGGCAAAACGGTCAGCCGGTAAAACGCCCGGTTGGCTTCCTGGTAATTGGCATAGGTCGCATCCCCCTGAATGCCCAACAGCATCGGCGGCACGCCAAAGGCCAACGCAATCTCCCGCGCCGCAGCCTCCTTGGTCTTCTGGAACTCCATGTCGGACGGCGAAAAGCCCATAGGCTTCCAGTCCAAACCACCTTCCAACAACATCGGGCGCCCCGCATTCCGCGCGCCCGAATGGTTGGTCTCGATCTCACTCACCAACCGCTCGTACTGATCACCCGACAGCTGCGACTGCCCGTCCGCCCCACGATACACGATGGCACCAGACGGCCGCGCCGCATTGTCCAAGAGCGACTTCGACCACCGCGACGCCGCCGTATGGACATCCAGCGCCATGGCCGCCGCCTGCATCGGCGAAAACCCGTAGTGATCGTCCTGCGGATGAAAGCTCTTGATATGACAGATCGGGCTCACCGCGCCAGCTGCATCAAAGCGATGCTTCGCGCCGCCCACCGCATATTCATAGGCCACAGGCCAACCATCCGACCCGGGCACGACCGACATCCGATCCGACCGCAACACATGCAGCTCCAGCGGCGCCCCACTCTCACCAGCTACTGCTTCAACATAAGCATTCCCGGACAACAGAAGCTGGGCATAAAGCGCCTCCAGCAACTCGGCGCGCCCCTGCCCCGGATTGGGCCGCTTGATCAGCGACAGGATCGGATGCGTCTCAAACCGCTGCTCCATATCCTGCAAGACCAGCGGCAACGCGGCAGCGGCTTCGGCAATCAGCTTCACCGACCGAAACCCAACGGGGTTCCCGGAAAACCCGGCACGCGTCAGCGACACAGCATCACGTGGCGACCATGCCACACGGCCTCCCGTCTGCCAGGCCACCACCTTACCCGTCGCACTCGCCTTCTGTTCCGGCACATCCGCCTGCGCCCGGCTCCGAAAGAAATCAAACACACCTGTCTCCTTCACATGATCCCGAGAGAGGCCAATCCCCCGTCCGTCCAAAGAAAAAGGCGGCCCAAACCGGAACCGCCTCACCGAACAGAGCACCGCTCTGCTCCTTCATCTTGCCAGAAAAACTCTCCCCGAAGGGTCGCTCTTCTATCCAGCGCCGGAACCTATCGTTCCAGCCCTTCATTTCGCCAAATAAACCGCCCCCGGAGGGTCGGTTTCAAACCGCGCGCGGCTCACAAACGCCTCACCCCCGGCCGCCGATACGCATTCGCAGGCTCAATCATCAACTCATGCAACGCCCACACCAGCGCGTCGACCCGGTCAGGCGATCCCTCACCCTCATACCCGGTGCGCGTCATCCGCGTCATCTGATCCTCAAGATCGCCAAGGCCAAGGGCGTGCGTCACCCGATCCTGCTCATACAGCGCCGCAATCGGCTCCGCCCGCGCCACCTTGCCCTTAGAGGCATGCACAGTCTTCAACGACACCAGCGGATCCACCTGCCGGATCACCTCCGATACCAACTGCCCGCCCTGGTTCACCTCGGCCACCAACCGGTCGGCCTTGTACGTGTCCATCGCATCAATCGCGGCTTTGGCCCACCCACTCGGCCCCACACCCTGCACGGTGCAATCGGCAATGACATGCGCCCGCCAATCCTGCGGCGGCCCGTCCATCGACACCCCCGCGACGATGATGCCGCAGGCGTCAGAGGAGCGCCCCGCACTCACAGCAGGGTCCAGCCCGACCACAACGCGATCCAGCTTCGGTTTCCGCTTCCGCCGCACCGCATCCAGCATCGCGGTGGACCAGAACGCCCCATCGACGTCCGTGAGCAGGATCCCTTCCAACTCCTGCCGCCCCAGCCGCGTCCCGGCATAACGGCGGCGCACCTCCTTCAAGAACGAGCCCGCCAGGTTGGCGGCATTCGCCTCGGTCGGCGCGTGGGTCATCACGGTGGATGACTGCGCCAGCAAATCCTTCAAAACATCCACGTTGCGGGGCGTCGTCGTCACACAACAGCGCGGATCGTCGCCCAGCCGCAACGCGAATTGCAGCATGTCCCAGGTCTCCTGACCCTTCTTCCACTTGGCAAGCTCATCGACCCAGGCGCAATCGAACTGCGGCCCCCGCAAACCTTCCGGGTCAAAGGCGGTATGAATGGTGGCGACAGCCCCGTTGGGCCACTCCAGCATCTTCCGCCCCGCATGAAACTTGGGGCGCCTGTCCGTCGGACTACACGCCACGATCCCGCTCTCGCCAAAGACCATCACCTCCCGGACCTGCTCGATTGTCTCCCCCACCAGCGCCACACGGCGCGCGCGACCCTTGTCCAGCGGCATCGGCCCCTCGACCATTGATCGCACCCATTCGGCACCCGCACGGGTCTTGCCCGCCCCACGTCCGCCCATGATGACCCAGGTCCGCCAATCGCTCTCGGGCGGCAACTGGTGCTCCATGGCCCAGAACTCGAACAGAAAAGGGAGGGCGCCAATGGCGCCCTCTCCCAACTCATTCAGAAACCGCTCCTGCGCCTCCACAGGCGCGGAGGCGACCAAGCGCGCACCGTACCTCAGCTCGGGCGAAGTCAAGGTTGAGAGCGTATCCGTTTTGGGCAATGCCACTCCGGGCTTGTCGAAACTCGTCAAGCTTCTTCTCCATACCTTCAAGGTTGCCAACTGTGCGGAGCATGGCCGCAAGCTGCTTGTTGACCTCGGTTTCCTTGAAATCCTCCCCGGCTCCAGCCTCTTCTATGAAGGCTTTGAACTGCTTTCGCATCGTCTTCAGAGTGTCCTGCATCGAAGAGACAAGCTCCTCGCTGCGGGCCTCTTCCGCCTCCGGGGTAATCAATGTCATATGTGTTATGACCTCTCATGCGTTGGGATTGTCTCCGCACGAGCGAAACGAAAAAGCGACCACCGGGTCACCCCGGGGCCGCTTGCCCACTTCTTCTAGCTTGTCACAAGTTATACGTGTGACCGTTCGCAGAGTCAAGCGAAATCCAGATGAGGATCGACCGCTAAGCGTACGGTGCGATTAATAAAATCTTACTCGTCTGGTTAAAATATGGTTAACACAACCAGTAAGAGACTGAGAACATTAAACAACCCTTGCGTGTCCCCGCGGGGACAAATCCCTCAAGTCGCATTTTTGAGCACGGGACGGTCGTGGGCCGGGCTTCAGCCCAGCACCACCGGATCCCTTACCCACCATCATTCTGATTGGCCCGCTCGGCTTCAATCTCCCGCCACCGGGCGACGTTCCGATTGTGTTCATCCAGCGTCTCGGCAAAGGCGTGCCCGCCGGTCCCGTCGGCCACAAAGAACACATACGGCGTCTCATCCGGCTGCGCCGCCGCCATCAGGCTGGCCCGTCCGGGATTCGCAATCGGCGTCGGCGGCAGCCCAAGAATGACATAGGTGTTCCACGGCGTCGCCGCCCGCAGCTCCGACCGGCGCAGGCCCCGGCCCAGCACACCCTGCCCCCGCGTGATGCCATAAATGACCGTCGGGTCAGTCTGCAACCGCATCCCCCGGTTCAACCGGTTCACAAAGACGGACGCCACCTGCCCCCGCTCCTCGGCCACACCGGTTTCCTTCTCGATGATGGAGGCGAGGGTCAGCAACTCTTCCGGGCTCTCCAGCGGCAGGTCGGCATCCCGCGCCTCCCAAGCGGCTGACACCCACAGTTCCTGCTGCTCCGCCATCTGCGCCAGCACACCGGCGCGGTCATCACCACTGCGCACTTCGTAGCTGTCGGGGGCCAGCGCCCCTTCAGGCGGAATCTCCGTCACCTCTCCGGCCAATACATCCATGTTGCGCAGCGCATCGACAACCTGCCAACTCGTAACGCCCTCGGCCACCGCAACACGGTAGCGTGTGTCCGGCTCGGCGCGCACCTCGGTATAGGCCGCTGGCGCCTCTTCCTCACCGGGTTCAAACTCGGCGCGCTCGACAAATCTGTTAGTGGCCGGATCCAGCTCGCGCACCTGCGCGCTCAAACGGTTCACCCCAACGCGGTAGACCACTTCGGTCCCGCATGTGCTGGCACCCCCGCGGGTCACCACATCGACGATCTCTTCCATCGATGCACCGGGCTCAACCAGAAAGCTCCCGGCTTTCAGCTCACCTGTCTTGCCCGCATAGTCGGCACCCGTCCGGAAAATCCAACCGTGGGCCACTGCCCCCTGCTCTTCCAGATCGCGGCTCACCCGGCGAAAATTCGACCCGCGGTCCACCTGCACACAAATGGCTTCGGTCAGCGGCCCCGGGCCTTCATACTGGCCGCGCCCCCACAGGATCAGCCCACCCAGCACGAACAGGGCAACGATCAGGAATGTCAGCGCGTTCGAGGCGATGGATCGCCACATCAGCTGACCTTCCCAAAGATGACGCTGGCGTTGGTGCCGCCAAAGCCAAAGCTGTTGGACAAGGCCACATCCACCTTGCGTTCCCGCTTGGCATTGGGCGCCAGATCGACGGGCGTGTCCACGGCCGGATTGTCCAGGTTGATCGTCGGAGGACAAACCTGATCCCGGATCGCCAGGATCGAGAATATCGCCTCAATCGCGCCCGCAGCGCCCAGCAAATGCCCGGTCGCGGACTTGGTCGAGGACATGGTCACATTCGCCGCATGATTGCCCAGCAAACGCTCGACCGCACCCAACTCGATGGTGTCGGCCATGGTCGAGGTGCCATGCGCGTTGATGTAGTCGATGTCCGACGGCTCCAGCCCCGCATTGCGCAACGCCGCGCGCATCGACCGCTCACCGCCTTCGCCGTCCTCGGATGGCGCCGTGATGTGGTAAGCGTCGCCCGACAGGCCATAACCCCGAACCTCGGCATAGATCTTGGCGCCCCGCGCGACAGCGTGCTCATATTCCTCAAGCACCACAATACCGGCACCCTCGCCCATGACGAACCCATCCCGGTCCTCATCATAGGGCCGGCTTGCCGATTGCGGGTCGTCGGCGCGTTTCGTCGACAGCGCCTTGCACGCATTGAAGCCCGCAATCCCGATCTTGCAGATCGCCGCCTCGGCCCCGCCCGCGATCATCACATCCGCATCGCCATGCTGGATCAAACGGCTCGCGTCACCAATGGCGTGCGCGCCGGTGGAACAAGCCGTCACCACCGAATGGTTCGGCCCCTTGAAGCCGTACTTGATGCTCACCTGACCCGAGATCAGGTTGATCAGCGCGCCCGGCACAAAGAACGGCGACACGCGGCGCGGCCCTTTCTCTTCCATCATCACGGCCGTGTTGGCAATGGAGTTCAAACCGCCGATCCCCGAGCCGATCAGAACGCCCGTCCGCTCTAGGCTCTCGGTGTCCTCGGGCATCCAGCCCGCATCCTCGACCGCCTGCTGAGCTGCGGCCAGACCAAACATGATAAATGTATCGACCTTGCGCTGCTCCTTGGGCGCCATATAGGCATCGCCATTGAACGTCCCATCCGTGCCGTCCCCGCGGGGCACTTCACAAGCGTATGTCGTCGTCAGGCCCTCTGGATCGAACTGCGTGATTGGACCAGCACCCGATTGGCCGTCCAGAATACGGCTCCAGCTTGCCTCGACCCCGTCCGCCAACGGCGTCACCAGTCCAAGACCTGTCACGACAACTCTGCGCATCTGCTCATGCCCCTCTCTTTTCTGGCTCGCCTCTTACCGCGCCCGCTGGCCCCTGTTCAAGTCCCGAGGGAGGCGCGCGCAGATGCTCAGCGGTGTGGCTGATGGCTTGGGTGATCGGCACCCAGATACTCCATCGGGTGGTTGGCAGCTTTGCAAGCAAAGCTACCCCTGCCACTGGCCGCGTCTGCCTGCTCAGCCGGAAACCGGTTCTTCTAGGTACT
>NZ_VCBA01000001.1:0-263704 GCF_007995245.1 Tateyamaria sp. syn59 | reverse complement strand
CGACCGCTTTCGCTTCGGAGCCGCCTTTGCTGCGTCGGATAAGACGGATGAGCGGATACGAGCCAAGTTAAATCGCCGAGGGGCCCCGCTCGCGGGGAGACGGCTATTTGACTTGGGGCGGATCGGATCATCTGTCATGTCCAGAGCATCAAAGGAGGGTCAGACGCGAAAGATATTCGCTTTGGTGAGCCAGCAGCGCCAAATTCATTATGTCGTGCGCCGAAAGGCGCTCAATTGGATCACGCCTGGGGCGGAGACTTCCGCAGCTTCAACTGGATCGGTCCGTCATCATCCTCGGCCTCCCGCATATCCTCATAGCCCAACTGCTCTGCAATCCGCGCCGAAGCCTCATGGTCAGGGTCCATCATGCAAACCACCGGCCCCGTGACGACCCGGTCAAACCAATCATGCGCCGCCTGCGCGGCCTCAAGTCCAAGGCCCCTGCCTTGCGCTTCAGGCGCCAGAACCCAGCCCGCCTCGGGGATGGAATCGAAATCATCGCCCAAGCCCCGCGCGCCGTAGAAAAAGCCGACCTGCCCAACAAGGCGTTGGGTCGCGTGTTCCTCGATGCCCCATTGACCAAAGCCCGTCATTTGCCAATGGCCCGCGTTGACCAGAAAGGCCCGCCAGCTTTCGCTGCGTGTGCGCGGCTTGCCACCGATATAGATGGCCACCTCGGGCATCGCCCAAATCTCGGCAAAGCGATCAAACTCGCCCGGCCGCATTGCGCGCAAGGTCACGCGCGCCGTGTTGATGGTCGGCACATGTCTGCCCATGTCTGTTGTCCTGCCCGAACATGTTTTTGATTTTTTCCGATCTTGTCCCCGCGGGGACGTCAAAGGCAAGGGGACATTGCAGGCACATAAAAAAACGGCGTCCTTTCGCATGAAAGAACGCCGCCGGATCAGGCAAGGGCCTGAATGACTTACGAGGCTTTCGTGATGAAGCCCACTGCGTCGCCGAAGGTCTGGATGGTTTCGGCCGCGTCGTCGGGGATCTCGATGCCGAACTCTTCTTCGAAGGCCATCACCAGTTCCACGGTGTCCAGGCTGTCGGCGCCCAGATCGTCGATGAAAGAGGCGTTTTCGCTCACCTTGTCTTCGTCCACACCCAGGTGTTCCACAACGATCTTTTTCACGCGATCGGCGATGTCGCTCATATGACTGTCCTCATTCTGTCCGGGGCAAATATTCCCGCCCCCAAGTGGTGTCCCCGTGCAAGCAGGGCTCTGGTCTTGCCCCCTTGGGGCGGTGAGACATTGGGCCAAGTGGTGGCCCGCTGCCGGAATCTGCGCCGCCTATAGCATATCCCGATAAGATGGCAATACAGCGCGTGTTAGCGCCTACAACATGGCCATGCCGCCATTGACGTGCAAGGTGGTGCCGGTGACGTAGGCCGCCTCGGGGCTCGCAAGGTAGAGCGCTGCAGCGGCGATTTCGTGCGCCTCGCCCATGCGTCCGGCTGGAATTTGGCCCATGATTCCAGTCTTTTGGTCGTCGGTCAGCTTGTCTGTCATGGCCGTCGCGATAAAGCCCGGTGCGATGGCGTTCACCGTGATCCCGCGACTTGCCACCTCGTAGGCGAGGGATTTGGACATGCCCACCATGCCGGCCTTCGATGCCGCATAGTTGGCCTGGCCCGGGTTACCGGTCGCGCCAACGACGGACGAAATATTCACGATCCGCCCCCAGCGCGATTTCATCATGCCGCGCATCACGCCTTTGCAGAGCTTGAAGGTGGAGGTGAGGTTCACGTCGATCACCGACTGCCATTCGTCGTCCGACATGCGCATGAACAGATTGTCGCGGGTGATCCCTGCGTTGTTGACCAGGATGTCGAGGCTGCCCATCGCTTCGATCGCCTGCTTCGGCAGCGCATCCACCGCTTCGAAATCGCTCAGGTTGCAGGGCAGCACATGGGCGCGCTCGCCCAACTCTCCTGCCAGCGCCTCAAGCGGATCGGTGCGGGTGCCGCTCAGGCCCACCGTGGCACCCGCGCCATGCAGCGTGCGCGCGATCTCGGCACCGATGCCGCCCGATGCGCCGGTGATCAGCGCTGATTTTCCTGTCAGATCAAACATGTCTGTCCCTTGATTTATATGTTTTCAAACACTTGTGGCGTTCGTTCCCCCAGAACGTAACGCATCACGTCAACGGTGTCGAAGGCCAGCGACACCGCCATGACGCCCACGATCACCAAAATGATACGTCGCGGCCAGATCGGCGTAGTGTCGCGCGACCGGACGCGCAGCAGATAGAACGCAATCGGAAACCAGAACAGCATATGCGGCAGCCCCAGAAGCTTCACATAGCCCAGCTGTTCATACATCAGGTTCGTCAGGAATGCCGAGGCAAAGCTGCCGACCACAGTGATCACTGCCGCAAGCCGTGTCGCTTTCCAGATCAACAAGCTGATCGGCAGGATGAATGCCCCGAAAAACAGGACGTTGAGCCAGATGCCGATCCAGGCCGGTTGCAGTGCGATGGCTTCGCTGAGGGTGAGCGTGTCTTGCATGATGATGTCCCGAGTTGTGATGCAGCCCATCAAAGCGCTCGGGGCTGCATTTCAACTCACGTTGTTGGCACCGGGAAATCCCGCACGATCAGCCGAGGGCCGCCTTGACGTCGTCGGGTGTGCCCACGGCACGGGTCGCAATCGAGCGGTCGATGCGGCGGATCATGCCTGACAGCGCCTTGCCTGCACCGACCTCCCAGATCTCGGTCACACCTTCGGAGGCCATATAAAGTACGCTTTCGCGCCAGCGGACTGAGCCTGTGACTTGGTCAACGAGGTGGTCGCGGATCATCGTGGCGCTTTGGCAGCTCTGGGCGGTGACGTTGGGAATGAGGGGCACGGCGGGCGCTTCGATATCCACGTCGCCGAGTGCTTCGGCCATGACCCCCGCGGCGGGCTCCATCAGGCTGCAGTGGAACGGGGCAGAGACCGGAAGCAGAACCGCCCGCTTGGCACCGCGCGTCTTGGCGATGTCCAAAGCGCGCTCGACGGCGCCCTTGTGGCCCGACACGACCACCTGGCTGGGGTCGTTGTCATTGGCGGCCTCGCACACCTCACCATTGGCGGCCTCATTCGCCACGTCAGTCGCCGTTTCGAAATCAAGACCCAGAAGCGCTGCCATGGCACCGACGCCAACCGGCACCGCCTCTTGCATGGCCTTGCCGCGGGTGCGGAGGAGGCGCGCGGTGTCGGCAACGCTCAGCGCACCGGCCGCACAGAGAGCGGAGTATTCGCCCAAGGAGTGACCGGCCACAAAGCTGGCCTTGTCTATGGTGATCCCCTCGGCCTCAAGCGCGCGCATTGCGGCCATGGATGTGGCCATCAGCGCGGGCTGCGCATTTTGCGTCAGGGTCAGCGTGTCCAAGTCACCCTCCCAGATCAGCGCGCTCAGCTTTTCGCCAAGTGCCTCGTCCACCTCATCAAATACGGCTTTGGCTGCGGGATAGGCATCGGCCAGTGCCTTGCCCATGCCCACGGTCTGGGCGCCTTGCCCCGGAAATACGAATGCCACGCTCATGGCCTGCCCCCCTTTGGTCTTTTGTTCGACGACGGGTGTAATGTCACGGCTCGGGCCAGACAAGAGAGGGCCGCACGACATATGTGCGCCAATTGCAGGTTGTCGTCGTCGGCATGCGCATAACATTAGGGACAAAGGTGTTACACACACAGATACGCTTTGGAGACCTCTCATGGCCCTCGCCAACACTGCTGACCGGTATGGCAGCCTGACCAAGACCTTTCACTGGCTGACCGCCTTTCTGATCATCACCCTGATCCCGCTGGGCGTCGTCGCCAACGACATGGCCTATGACATCAAGACGGGGGTGCAAACGTCGGACGCATTCATAGCCCGGACGGCATGGCTGTTTTCGCTGCACAAGACGCTTGGCGTGGCCGTGTTCTTCGTGGCGCTGGCCCGGATCGCCTGGGCGCTGAGCCAGCCGAAGCCCGGCTTGCTGCACCCCGACCGCAAGGTCGAGAGCCTTGCCGCCGAAACCGTGCATTGGCTGCTGTACGGCAGCCTCGTGGTGGTCCCGTTGTCGGGCTGGATCCACCATGCGGCGGCCAGCGGCTTTGCCCCGATCTGGTGGCCTTTTGGTCAGAACTTGCCGCTGGTGCCGAAATCCGAAGCCATTGCCGGGGCCATGGCGGGCGCGCATTGGGTGCTGACCAAAGTGCTGGCCGCGGCGTTGATCCTACATGTGGCAGGCGCGCTGAAACACCATTTCATCGACAAAGACGCGACGCTGAAGCGCATGTGGTTCGGTCGGACCGAGGTGCCCGTCACGGGAAAAGAGCATAAGCATGCTGCGCCTGTGACCGCTGCCCTGGCTCTGTGGACGCTGGCCCTGTCGGGGGGTGCCGCGCTGGGTGTCTACGCACCCCACAGCGACGTGGTGGCAGCCGCCGAACTGGAAGAGGTGCAGTCGGACTGGCAAGTGCAGGACGGCACGCTGGCCATCACGGTGACGCAGTTGGGGTCCGAGGTCGAAGGGCAGTTTGCCGACTGGACGGCTTCTATCAGCTTTGACGAGACGGTGAAAAACGGCGTTGCGGGCACGGTCGAGGTGACGGTGTCCATCGGGTCACTGACGCTCGGGTCGGTGACGGATCAGGCGATGGGCGCGGATTTCTTCAACGCGCAGGCGTTTCCGACGGCGACTTACGTGGCCGACATCGTGCCGGTCGTGGACGGATACGAAGCGCAGGGCACGTTGACGATCAAGGGGCAGTCGATGCCGATCAACCTGCCCTTTGGCCTGTCTATCGACAGCGACACCGCCTCGATGGCCGGGGGGCTGACACTGAACCGCCTTGACTTCAATGTGGGTGAGACGATGGCCGACGAAAGCTCGCTCGCCTTTGCAGTAGGGGTGGATGTGGACCTGACGGCGACACGCGCACCCGCTACCGAATGACGCGCAAAATGCGTTTCTTCTGACCCAAAATACGACCGCCGGAGGCATGTCGCAGGAGGGTCTGAAAAGGCCCTCCTGCATAAAATGATGTCGCGCCTCTGGCGCGTCCTTTCGACAGACGACATCGAAAAAGGCCGCGCTGAAAAACGCGGCCTTCTTGCATTCTAGGGTCGTTCCGTGAGTGTGTCTTAGCTGCTTTCGGCCTGCAGGGCTTCGATGGAGATCTGCACCTCCACCTCATCACTGACGGCAGGGGCGAATGCGCCCACGCCGAAGTCAGAGCGCAGGATGGTTGTGGTTGCGTTGAAGCCTGCGGTGGGCGTGCCCTGTTTCGGGCCAAAGGGATAAGGGCCGGTCTGGTTCAGTGTGGCGTCCAGCACGACCGAATTCGTGATATCGTTCATGGTCAGATCGCCGGTGATCAGGGCTGTATCTTCGCCCGTCACTTCGATGCTGGTCGACGTGAAGGTGATCAGATCTTCGTCCGTGGCGCCAAAGAAATCGTCAGACATGAAGTGTTCTTCACGCGCCTCCCAGCCTGTGAACATCGACTTCGTGGGCATCGACACGGTCACGCTGGAATTGGCGGGGTTTTCCTGATCGAACATGATCTCGCCTTCAAAGCCTGAGAACATGCCGAATGTCGTCGAGAAGCCGAGGTGGCTGTAGGAGAAGATGACCTGGCTGTGGCTTGCATCCAGCGTATAACGCTCTGCCGCTGCGGCAAGGGAGGCCGAGGCGGCCAGTGTTGTGGCGAGGAGAAGGGATTTCATGGACATGCTCCGGAAGGGTTACTGTATGAGACCAAGATGTCGCAGTTTGACGCAGAGACAACTGCACATCGCTCAACAGATTGTGCGCATGGCTGAACATCGCGCATGCGCATAAAGCATGACTTGTAAGTGTTAGAGTTTGCCCGCGTCGTGCAGCGCACCGCACAGATGACGCCGCACACGCGCGTCACTCATTGACACATCGGCCAAAACATCACCGTTGGCGGCCTTCAGTCGGACGGTGTCACCGATGACCTGGGCCTTGCCCAGATCCCGGATCGCGGTGCGCCGCGTCACTTTGCGGTGGCGCCCTGCCCCCGTGACCACGCGCAGCTCGCGCCGCACGGTGTCAATCTCCACGTCGGGTGAATCCGTCACGCGCCGATCCTGCAGGATCATGAACCCTGCAAGGCTCAGAAACAGCGACACGGCCAGCTTCATCACCACCAGGTCCGCGCCTGCATAATTGGTCGGTTCAAGCCAGACGCCGATGGCCCCAAGCACCAGGATGGCACCTGCCGCCCGTGTGGCGAAGACGGTGATCGTCCCAATGCCCAGCGCGGACTTGATCCCTTTGGCCTCGGTGGTGTCGGTGGTGGCATCGAAAGTGGCAGTCATGGCAGTGATCCTCTTACGTGGTTGCTGCATTCGTGTCCGCGAAAGGTGACAAAAATGCGGCCCGTCCAAGGAAAGGCCGTGGACGCGGTACATTGCCATTCGACCCTTGCACCGCAGGCCCAGCGGTGTATACGGGCGCATCCCTGCAAACCCGTTTTGCCGCGCAGTCTCTCGTGAGCGTTCCGCAGGGGATCATGGAACGCTCTTTGAAATGCGCCTTGATAGAAGTGGAGAATTCCATGCCTCTTTATGAGCATGTGATGATTGCCCGTCAGGACCTGTCGAACACGCAGGCCGAGGGTCTCATCGAACATTTTGGCACCGTCCTGTCGGACAATGGCGGCACCCTCGTGGACAACGAGTACTGGGGTGTGAAGACCATGGCCTACAAGATCAACAAGAACCGCAAGGGCCACTACGCCTATATGCGCACCGATGCACCGGCGACCGCCGTGCAGGAGATGGAGCGCCTGATGCGCCTGCATGACGACGTCATGCGCGTTCTGACGATCAAGGTGGACGAGCACGCCGAAGGCCCCTCGATCCAGATGCAGAAACGTGACGAACGCGACAGCCGTCGCGAGCGCCGCTAAGGACAGGGAGCTAAACCATGGCTGCAAAACCATTTTTCCGCCGTCGTAAAGTGTGCCCCTTTTCGGGCGAGAACGCACCCAAGATCGACTACAAGGACACGCGCCTGCTGCAACGCTACATCTCTGAGCGTGGCAAGATCGTGCCCTCGCGCATCACCGCCGTATCGGCCAAGAAGCAACGCGAGCTGGCCCGTGCCATCAAGCGCGCCCGTTTCCTGGCGCTGCTGCCCTACGCCGTGAAATAAGGAGCGACTGACATGCAAGTTATCCTTCTCGAACGTGTGGCCAAGCTGGGCCAGATGGGCGACGTCGTTGACGTCAAGCCTGGCTACGCCCGCAACTACCTGCTGCTGCAGAAAAAAGCGCTGGTCGCGTCTGAGGCGAACATCGCCGATTTCGAAGCGCAGAAAGCACAGCTAGAAGCCCGTAACCTCGAAACCAAGAAAGAAGCCGAGGCCCTCGGTGAAAAGCTGGACGGCCAGCAGTTCGTCGTGATTCGCCAAGCCTCCGACGGTGGGAACCTCTATGGCTCCGTGACGCCGCGTGACGCCGCCGACGTGGCAACTGCCGAAGGTTTCAGCGTGGACCGCAAGCAGATCGTGATCCCGAACCCGATCAAGGAACTGGGCCTGCACGACGTGCACGTGACCCTGCACCCTGAAGTGGACGTGGTCATCAAGCTGAACGTGGCCCGCTCGGAAGAAGAAGCCGAGCTGCAAGCCTCGGGCAAGTCGATCCAGGAGCTGGCTGCCGAAGAGGAAGCCGCTGCGGAGTTCGAAATTCAGGAGCTGTTCGACGACATCGGCGCTGCCGCCTCCGACGACGAAGAGCTGGCCGAGACCGCTGGCATCGCCACCGAAGAGGCACCGGCAGAAGACGAGCCCAAAGCCTGATCTTCGGCCCAACCGACCGAATAGAAACCGCGCCCATTCGGGCGCGGTTTTTCTTTGCCGATGCGGTTTGACCTTTGCAGGTCCTGTCGCCAGTGTGCGCCGCATGACACGATACCTTGGCCTGTGCCTCTTTCTGACTGCCGCCTGCGATGCCCTGCCTTCGGATGTGAATGTCGCCGACATCGTGATGGCCCCCCGCCCCATCCCGCAGACTGCTGCCGAAGTCGCCTTTGCCACCGACCTCTTCAATGACTTACAGGTGCGGTCGATTGATGAGGGGCGCGAGTATTGCGGCCTGATCGGGGTTGATGCGTCTGGCGACTACGTCGCGACGACGGCGCGGCGCGGGACGGCGATCAGTTGTCTGCCACCCCAAGGTGCGGGACGGGATGTGACGGTTTTGGCATCCTATCATACCCATGCGGCCTACGATCCGGACTACCTGACCGAAATCCCGTCCTTTGATGACATGCGCACGGACATTGAGGACGGCACCGATGGCTACATCGCCACCCCGGGCGGGCGGCTATGGTACATCGATGCCCGCGCGCAGGAGGCGCGGCTGATCTGCGGGGCGGGCTGTCTGGTGAGTGATGTGCGGTTCGAGGAGGATCCGAACTTTCCGGTCCGCAATCGCTATACGCTGCAGGATCTTAGCGCATTCTGACCTAGCCTGCGCTCTCAGCTGGCAGATGCACCACCATCTCGACTTCGATCTTGAGCCCCGGCATCGCGAGAGCGGCAACACCGATCCCGGTGACGCTCGGTCGGGCGCCTTGCAGGAATGCCGTGAGCAGTGGCATCGCGACCGACATCGCTTCGTCATCAAGGTCCGTCATATAGATACGCATTTGCGCGATGTCGTGCGGTGTCGCCGAGAGGGTCGTCAGCGCATGCTTCAGATTTTCGATGACCTGTGCCACCTGCCCGTCAAGCGATGACGGGGCATCGCCTCCGTCGGCGGCCAGGGCGACCTGACCGGACACAAAGGCCAGCCTGCCCGGACCGGCAATCGAGATTTGCGAATAGCCGAGGTCACTCGGGTCCGGCAGGGTGTCGGGGTTCAAGCGGGTGAGCATTGCGGCCATGTCTTGTCCTTTCATGACGACGATAGGCAACAGATAGGATCGCGTGCTCCGTCACAACAGGTGGACCGCCTGGACCCGCGCGTGACCGCCGACCGGTGCCGCACCCGGCCAAAAGAAAAGGGTCGCACCGATGACGGCGCGACCCTCCTATTGTGTAACGTCTGACAGGTTGGCTTAGCTGTCTTCTTCTTCCAGCGCTTCGACGGCCTTTTGCAGGTCGTCCTTGCTGACTTCCTTGTCGCTGACAGTGGCGTTCTCGACGATGTGATCAACCACCTTGTCCTCGAACAGCGGGGCGCGCAGTTGCTGCTGCATCTGGGCGTTTTGCTGAACGAATTCAAAGAACTGGCGTTCCTGGCCAGGGTACTGGCGCGCCTGCTGCATGATAGCCTGACTCATCTCGGCATCGGTCACTTCGACCTCGGCCTTCTGGCCCAGCTCAGCGAGCAACAGGCCAAGGCGCACGCGGCGCTCGGCCAGGGTGTTGTGCTCTTCCGTGGGCTCGACTTCAGGATGATCGTGGCCTTCCACCTCGGGGTTTTCCTCGTGCCAGAGCTGGTGGGCGATCTGCTTGGCTTCGGCTTCCACCAGCGAGGGCGGCAGGTCGAACTTCACAAGGTCGTCCAACTGGTCGAGCAGCGCGCGCTTCATCACGGCGCGGGCGGCACCGGCATATTCGCTTTCCAGTTGCTCGGAGATGCGGGATTTCAGACCGTCCAGATCCTCGGCCCCGTACTTCTTGGCTAGCTCGTCGTCGATCTCGGCGGCGACGGGTTCCTTGACCTCTTTGATGGTGCAATCAAAGACGGCTTCTTTCCCTTTCAGGTTTTCGGCTTGGTAGTCTTCGGGGAATGTGACGGTCACGGCCTTTTCTTCGCCCGCCTTCACACCGACCAACTGATCTTCGAAGCCGGGGATGAAGGAGTTGGATCCCAGTACCAGCGGGTAATCCTCGGCCGAGCCGCCTTCGAACGCTTCACCATCGACCTTGCCCACGAAGTCCATAACGACCTGATCGCCGTCCTTGGCCTTGGAGCCTTTCTTGCGGGCCTTGAAGTCCTGCGC
The DNA here is from genome assembly GCF_007995245.1 of Tateyamaria sp. syn59. Classification (GTDB taxonomy): domain Bacteria; phylum Pseudomonadota; class Alphaproteobacteria; order Rhodobacterales; family Rhodobacteraceae; genus Tateyamaria. Next base: position 253,740 of record NZ_VCBA01000001.1, on the reverse strand, counting down.
GTTCTCGGCCAGCGAACCAAGCGTCTCATCAACCGCGGCGTCGTCAGCTTTTACGACCAGACGCTCCAGCGACACCTTGCCCAGATCAACCTCGGGGATCTCGGGCAGTGCCTCATAGGACATCTCGACATGCACGTCGTCGCCTTCTTTCCAGTCCTCGTTGGTCATCTTGACCTCGGGCTGCATGGCGGGGCGGTCGCCGCTGTCTTCGAAGTGCTTGTTCATGGCACCATCGATGCTTTCCTGCATCGCTTCGCCCATCAGGCGCTGGCCGAACTGCTTTTTCAGCAGGGCCATGGGCACCTTGCCCTTGCGAAAGCCCTTCATCTCGACATCGGGCTGTGCCTCGGTCAGCTTTTCGTTGACCTTGTCGTCCAGCTCGGCCGCCGTCACGGTGATGGCATAGCCGCGTTTCAGCCCTTCGTTCAGCGTCTCGGTGACCTGCATGTGCGCTCCCATAGCATTAAAGCCCCGTCGATGGGGGCTGTTCGTAAATTCGCGCCCTTCTATGCAGGGTGCGGGCGGTGTGCAAGGGCCTTGGGCCAACGCGATGCGCAATTTTGAGGGGCTTTTCATGGGCCCATAGCCAGCGTTTCGAGAATCTGTGATAGGCTGCTTCTGTAAAAGGATGGTGGGCCGAACTATTATTTGTTATCGTCATACGAGAGTTCCATTTTGGGCGGTTTGGTCCGTCAGTCAGGACACCATCAATGCAACAGCAAAAGAAGGTTTTGCTGATCGAGGACGATCAGTTCAGTCGCTTCATGATGAAGGAAGTGATTGATATGCTTGGCGTCGGTGTGGACATTGCAGCAAATGGCAAACAGGGCTGCGCTACACTGGATGAAAACCCGGAAGAGTACGGGCTGGTTCTGATGGATCTACACATGCCGGAAATGTCCGGGATCGATGCGACCAAGTATATCCGGACGCGTGTCCCCCCGAATGCCGTGCCGATTATCGCCGTCACCGCCGATGTGGATTACCACGATGCGCAAGTCGTCGAAAAACTGGGCATGAACGGCTATGCCAGCAAGCCGGTGTCGCCGGGTCATCTGATGGACCTGATCGACCAGTATTGCCCCGTGCACTGACCTGCACCTATCCACATACCAGAGAGACCAGCGCATAGCCGCCACAAAGACCCGAGGATTCAATGAGCGCGGATACGCCTGACCCCACTACAACTCCGTCTAATGATACCACCGATACGGGAACGCACGAACCCTTACGCATGATTGGCATTGCCGCGTCGGCGGGCGGGCTGGAGGCGGTGTCACTGCTGGTGCAGAACCTGCCGCAGGCTGCGAATGCCGTCTATATCATAGCCCAGCACATGTCGCCCACGCACAAGAGCGTTCTGTCCACCCTGATCTCGCGCGAGACCAGCCTGCCTGTTGTGGAATTGGGCCCGGAAACAGAGCCTGAGCGCGGCAGCATCTATGTCACGCCGCCGAACACGGATGTGGTTCTGGAAAGCGGCATTTTGCGGCTGCGCAACCCCTCGGGTCACGCCGCGTCGCCCAAACCCTCGGCGGATCGTCTGTTCAAGAGCCTGGCCAATGAGCAGGGGGAAAACTGCATGGGCATCGTGCTGTCGGGCACGGGGTCGGACGGAAGCTATGGCGTGCAGGCCATTCGCGAGGTTGGTGGCATCACCATCGCGCAGGACCCGGCCAGCGCCAAATACGATGGGATGCCCACCTCGGCCATCGAGACGGGGTGCGTGGACCTGACCCTGTCGCCGGAGCAGATCGGCACCCACCTTGAAAAGATCCTCGCCCAGCCGCGCAACCTGGCTGGCCTGCGCAGCCTGCAGGATGAGCCCAAGCCGTTAGGCGAATTGTTCGGCATCCTGCTGGCCCGCACGCAGGTCGATTTTGCCGACTACAAGGAAAGCACCCTCAACCGCCGTATCGCGCGGCGCATGACGGCCCTCGGCATTCAGAACTACGACGATTATGTCGACTACTGCCGCACCAACATGCCCGAGGTCGACGCATTGCACCGGGATCTTCTGATCTCGGTCACCCGCTTTTTCCGGGATCCCGACCAGTTCGACAAGCTGCAGCGCGAAGTCGAGGCGAAATTCAATGGCCGCGAAGACGGTCCGATCCGGGTTTGGGTCGTGGGCTGTGCCACCGGCGAAGAGGCCTATACCATCGCGATCATCCTTGCCGAAGTTCTTGGCGGGATCGAGATGCTGGCCCGCCGCAACGTCCAGATCTTTGCCACCGACATTGACCAGAATGCCATCGAAGTGGCGCGCAAGGGGACGTACCCCATCGCCGCTGCGTCTGACATACCTGCCAAGCTGCTCAGCCAGTATTTCAGCGTTGGCAACACCGACATCACGGTCCGCCCCGAATTGCGCGCTGTCACGCTGTTTTCGCACCACAACGTGTTTCAGGATCCACCCTTTATCAATGTGGACCTCGTCAGCATCCGCAACCTGCTGATCTACTTCAACCTGGCTTTGCAGGAGCGTGTGCTGAGCCGTTTGCACTATGCCATGGCGGCGGGGGCGCTCTTGTTTGTCGGCACGTCCGAGACGGTGGGCGAAATGGGCGTCTTCTTTGAGGGACGTCAGGGCGCCGACAAGGTGTATATCAAGCGCCGCGGCATTTCCGGGGAGTTGTCGATTGACCCGACCGTGCGCGGCTATAAGGGAGGAATGCGCGCCTACCCCGCGGGTGAGCAGGCGCAGGCCAAGTCCGAGAAGGGCGAATTCCGTGACCTGTCCCTGGCCCGCACTGTGGCGCCGAACGGCATGATCTGCACCCAGAACGGCAATATCATCGAAGTGCTCGGGGATCTGAGCCCGTTCATGGAAATCCGTGCGGGCGCGTCGACATCGCTGAACCTGCGCATGCTGATCGACCCCTTGAGGACCGAGGCGATGAGCCTGATGGCGGTTGCCATCCGCAACAGTGCACGCCGCACCGGACGCTGGCACCGTGTGTCCCTGCCGGTGGGCAATCGCGTGCAATTGCAGGTGTTCCCCTTCATCAGCCAACGCGGTGGTGAGCCGCAATGCCTGCTCGCCGTCAACACGAAGTTCGAAGAGGTCACTGAAACCTCATTGGAAGACATCGCCGACCTCGATCACCGCGCCTACGTCGAAAAGATGGAGCTTGAGATCAAGTCGACGCAGGAGGCGCTGCAGCAGACCATCGAAGAATTGCAGACCGCGAACGAGGAACTTCAATCCTCGAACGAAGAGTTGCAGTCCACCAACGAAGAGTTCCAGGCCACCAACGAGGAGTTGGAAACCTCGAACGAAGAGTTGCAGTCCACCAACGAGGAGTTGCTGACCGTCAACGAAGAGTTGCAGATCAGTTCGGCCGAACGGCAGGCGCTGGCGTCAGAGCTGGAGGCGACGATGACGTCGGCCCCCTATGCGGTGGCCCTGGCAGATCAGGCGCTCATGGTGCGGCGCATGTCGCGTGCGGCCATGGACTTTTTTGACGTGAGTGAAATCCCACCGACCGGCATCCATCTGAGCCAGTGCAACCTGCCCTCGGGCTTTCCGGCGCTTGCGCCTATCGCCAACACCGTTCTGCGCGTGCAGGAACAGCGCCGCGTGCCTGTGCTGTCGCGTGGCAGCTACTACACGATGTTGATGTCGCCGGTGCATGACGTGCACCGCAAACTGATCGGCCTGTCGATCACCATCACCAAGGATGTGAGCGACCCGATGACCCTGGTCGTCGAGATGATGAGCACAGCCAGCAATATCGCGCACTGGTCTTACAACCTCGACACCGAGGAGCTGGTCTGGTCGCCAGGTATGTTTGAGATGCATGGACGTTCGGATTCAGGCGACATGCCGACATGGGACGACGCGCTTCACCTGGTTCACCCGGCTGATCGGGGTGCTTATCGGACGATGATTGACTCGCTTCTGGCGGAGGGGACGTATCAGACCTACGAGGCGCGCGTCTTTGGTCCCCAAGGGCGGATCCTGAAGGTGAAGGGCAGCATCACGATCATCCGCGACTCCGAAGGCGAACCGGTGCAGATTGTTGGCGTGACATGGGATGATGCTGCGGGTCTTGACCGGGATATTCAGTTGTCGAGCCTGGAGGCGGTGCAGGACGATCTGGGCATCGGATTCTTCTCGTTTGATGTCGAAAACAATGTCGGGCACTGGAGCAAGGCAATGTACGACATCCTCGGGTTTACCCCGGATCGGAGCACGCCATCCGTCGAGGCGCTGCTGACCCGCGTGGTCGAGAACGAGCGCGACGCCCTTGCCGAGGATTTCCAGGCCGTACTGGAACAGGGGACACCGTTTGACCGCACCGTGACGATGAGTGATGACGCGGGCACGATGGTCAGCTGCAGCTGTCTGGGTCGCGCGCGATCCACAGAAGACGGCCGCATCAGTCACGTCTATGGGAGCCTGCGCGTCACGACCGATGCAAACGCCGTGGGTGTTCAGGACGACGCCGTCCAAATCACCTCGACCGGTTAACGCTCCGTTCACCAACTGGGGTCAATATCGCCTGGGTCTGAGTTGAGCGGAACATAGAACATGAACATGATGCCTGCGGCCCCTCTTGTGAAAAACCGATATGCGCAAGATGTAGACCGGGCGCTGAGCCTGTTGCCCGACGATGCGGATGTGGACCGCGACACGCTAAGCGCGGCCTTTCTTGCGTCACCCTATGCGTGCTTTCTTGTGGATCAGGACGGCCGCGTGCTGGTGTTCAACCGACGCGCCGAGCGGCTGTATTGCCGCCCGCAGGCAGATCCACAGGGGGGCTTGCGCGACATTGGTCTGCACAAGCTGACACAGCTGACCCACGAGGAACTCATGGCCGCGCTGCGGAAGGGTGCCGCCAGCAGTTCAATGGAATTGCCGATGGTCACGGCGCACGGCGCAAGCGTTGTGCGCCCGACCCTGTTCCGGGTCGCATTGCTGCGGTCAAGCACGCTCGGCCGGCGCCTGTATCTCTTGACGCAGGACCATCTGAAAGCGGCGGCTGAAGCGCTGGGGCAAATGAACCGTCGCAACGTGGCGGCGCGCAACGATCTTGCCAAGATCGAGGAACGGTTCGTAGACCTTCAAGCCTCGCTGATGGCGATGGAAGCCTTTGCGCACAAGGCGTCGCACGACCTGCGCACACCGCTCAGCACGATGTCAGGCATGCTGCAGCTGTTCGCGTCCCGCTTTGGCGACGGGTTGCCGGAAAAGGCGCATGAATACCTGAACGTGATGCGCCGCGCGGCCGAGCAGATGGACAACCTGACCTGTGATTTCCTCGAACATGCGCGGTCAGTGTCGGCCGAGGTCGCGGCGGAACCCGTCAATCTGCGCGCCATGCTGGAAGATGTGCGGCGGGATCTCCAAAACGGGCTGATGTCAGAAGACTTCACCTTGCAGATCACTTGCCCGACCTGGACGGTCATGGCGGAACCCACATTGTTGCGCATGGTGCTGTCTAACCTGCTGGGCAATGCCATCAAGTACCGGCACCCTGATCGCAAGCTGTATATCGACATTGCGCTGCACGCCGACACGAATGGCACCCGCACGCTGACCATTGCCGACAACGGCACCGGATTCGATCCAGAGCAGGCCGAGACGATATTTCTGCCGTTTCGGCGTCTGCACGCGTCAGTTGAAGGAACCGGGATGGGCCTTTCGACCTGTGCGGAGGTGTGTCGACGCCATGGCTGGACGATTTCTGCCGCGTCAGACGGCGAAGCGGGCGCTACATTTCAAATCGTTTTCAACAACTTATGTGATTCGTAAGCAGGAGGTGAAAATTCCTAAACTTTTTTACAAGTTGGACTTCTTCACGGGTTGGACGGCGTGTTAAACTTTTTTTTAATCTGTGAAACATAGAAATCCTTGTAGAAAAGCGGAGTTGTTCATGGCTGTAGTTCTGGTGCTTGAAGACGATCCTGGCCTGCAGTTCACGTTCAGCGAAGCGTTGGAAGACGCGGGGCACGAGGTGCATATCGCCTCCGACAACGAGGAAGCCATGAATGAATTGCGCCGCTGCAATCCTGATGTGCTCTTGCTTGACCTGATGGTGGACGGCGGCCTGTCCACGGACGTTGCGAACTATGCCGGATATTCGGCGCCCGATGCCGAGGTGATCTATGTCACGGGCAGCGGCCTTTTTGCGAAGGGTGAGTTGTTCAACATGACCCAGAACGCCCGCATGGTGTTGCGCAAACCGGTCGATCTGCGCGAGCTGATCACGATGGTGGGGCATGTTGCTCCGGGATCTGTTCCCCTGTCCGCCACAGCCTAGGCCAGCCTACTCGGCGGGTGTGAAGCCGGAAATCAACTGCTTCAATCCCACGCTCGCGCCAATGAACATGGCGACAAACGCAACGGGTGCGCTGAACGCGAGGGTCGAGAATGCAGAAATCCCCTGCCCCACGCTACACCCGACGGCAAGAATGGCCCCTGGCCCCATCAGCGCAGCGCCGCCGATCTGCCGCTTGAGTTCGCGCGGATCTTCGCAGGCTTCCCATCGAAAATGTCCCTTGGAATAGGACCCGAGCGCCGCGCCGAGCATCACACCCACGACGGAGCCGACGCTGAAGGACAGCGTGTTGCCAGATGCCGTCATGACATAAAACAGCGTATCGCCAATGGGTGCGACGAAGCTGTGGGTTTCGATCGGTTCGGGTTCGAAGCCGGTGGTCGTGACCCAATAGGTGCCGATCCAGCCCGACACGACCGCCAGGCCGACCACGGTGCCCCAGAACAGATGCCGGGGCGAGCGGCGCATGTGCGCGCTCGACAGGCCCGCCACGGTCACAAGGGTTCCTATCACGATCCCGGTTGTTGCCGCCGACAGGCCGAACTGCGCCTCAACCAACTGGCTCAGACCTTGGGGGCTGGATGCATCCAACTCAACCGGGAAAAGCCACACGCGGGCATGTGCCAAGGGACCCGACATGACGAAATAAGCCGACAAGCCCATGACGATCACAATGACAAAGGACCGCAGATCACCGCCGCCTAGACGGGCCAGCGCCCCGTAGCCGCAATTACCGCTGAGCGCCATGCCGTAGCCGAACATCAGCCCACCGACGATTGTGCCCGCAGGGTTCCAGACGCGGTCGAGATAGGCTGCCTCTGACGCTTCGAACAGACCCGTCGCGATGGCCAAATGTGTACCGATGATCGCCACACCGATGGCGAGCGCCCACATACGCAAACGTCTGTCATCGGAGCCGTAGAGGACATCTTCGAATGCGCCGAGCGTGCAAAATCGCCCGATCCGGGCGGCAAGCCCCAAGGCGATCCCGCCCAAAAGTCCAATCAAAGCAACGGTGTTCGCTTCTCCGAGCGTGTCCAGCATAACGGCTTCCTCCCGAGGACCGTACGCTGGCGAAGCGTGCGGTCAGTCGTCCCTGCAGAACAGGTCATAGACGACTTCCATGATTTGCTTGGGTCGGTCGTCTGTCAAGCTGTAGTAAATCGCCTTGCCCTCGCGGCGGGGTTTGACAAGCCCTTCGAGCCGCAGACGGGAGAGTTGCTGAGACACCGCCGCCTGTCGGGCCGACAGCAGATCCTCAAGCTCGGTCACCGATTTTTCGCCCGACACCAGGTGGCACAGGATCATCAACCGCCCCTCATGACTGATCGCCTTGAGGAAGTTCGATGCGGCTTGGGCGTTGCGCATCATCTTGTCTATGTCTTCGGGACACATGTCCGGATCAAAGACAGGAAGGCGCGAAGGCGTGGTGCCATGTGTGTCAGGCTCGGTTGACATATCCAGCGACATACCGTGTTAACCTCTGTTTTCCAAGGGAATGTTCGCGCGCTCGAACATCATGGTGAGAAGGCCCCAAAAGAAATCCTCTCCCGGATAGCCTTCGATCCGGCCCACCTCTGCCCCGTCTTGCACCAGGACGAAAGTGGGCGTGAAATGCACCCGCTGCACAAACGCCACATCGGGCGTTTCGCTGTGCAGGTCATAGCGGTGCAGCGGGGCCGCCTGCCCCTCTGCAGTCTTGGGATAGATGTGCGCAATCTCTTCGTTCCACTTGCCGCACCAATAGCATCCATCCTCTTCCGCCATCAGCAGATAGGTGTCCGCCCAAACCCCCAGCGGCAGGCCCGCGAGGGCCGCCACCGCCATCATGCGCAAGAGTTTCAACAGACTGCTCCGATTGACGCCGTTCGACAATTAATCATAATCTAATTCTTGAATATCTCAAGACAAGGGGCGCAAGGGCGATGTTTGATGTGACATTTTTGGGCGCCCTGCTGGCCGGTCTGCTGTCTTTTTTGTCGCCCTGCATCCTGCCCATCGTGCCGTTTTACCTCAGCTATCTGGCTGGCGTCGGAATGAACCAGATCTCGGCCGAGGCGGAGATTTCGCGCGAGGTGCGGATGCGTGCGTTTCTCGCCGCCTGTTGTTTCGCCCTTGGGGTGATCACCGTGTTCATGGGGCTTGGCGCAACGGCTACGGCTTTCGGCCAGATGGTGCGCGAATACTTCGACATCTTGCGCTGGGTTGCGGCGGCCATCATCATCGCCATGGGCCTACACTTTCTGGGCGTGGTGCGCATCGGGTTCCTGTACCGCCAGTTCCGGGCTGAAGCGGGGAATACATCGAATGTCGGGCTGCTGGGCGCATTCGTCATCGGCCTCGCCTTCGCCTTTGGCTGGACGCCCTGTGTCGGCCCCGTGCTGGCCGCCATCCTGTTCACTGCCGCAGGGCAAGACACCTCAAGCCAAGGCGCCAGCCTGCTCTTCGTCTACGGCCTCGGCATGACTCTGCCCTTCATTGCCGCTGCCCTCTTCATCGGCCCGTTCATGTCGTGGATGGCCCGGTTCCGCCGCCATCTGGGGCACATCGAAAAGGCAATGGGCGCGCTGCTGATCCTGTTCGGCGTGCTGATCGCCACCAATTCCATCAACTACATCGCGCAATGGATGCTGGAACATATCCCGTGGTTCAGCGCCATTGGTTAATCCTGGGAGGAGACCATGAAACACCTGATTGCACTGCTGACCACAATCGCACTCGCCCTGCCCGTCGCCGCTGCCGAACTGGGCGATGACGGCCTGCACAAAGCGCCGTGGATGCGCGACACGTTCAAGGACCTGACCGAGGATCTGGAAGAGGCAAACGCCGAGGGCAAGCGCCTGATGATCATGGTCGAACAGCGCGGCTGTATCTACTGCACCAAGATGCACGAAGAGGTGTTCGTCATCCCCGAGATTGCGCAATACATCGAAGACAACTTCTTTGTCGTGCAGATCAATATGTTCGGCGATGTGGAGGTCACGGATTTCGACGGCACCACCCTGCCGGAAAAGGATATGGTGAAACGCTGGGGCGCGCTTTTTACTCCAAACATCTATTTCTTTCCCGAAGAGGTGAGCGCCGATCAGAAGGCGAGCGAGGCCGCCGTCGCCAACATGCCGGGCGCCTTTGGCCGCTGGACCACGTTCAACATGCTGAACTGGGTGGTCGAGAAAGGCTACGATAGCGACGAGCCGTTCCAGAAGTACCACGCGCGCAAATTCGAAGCGCAGAAGGGCTGAACCCTTTCTGCACCTGCAGCCAAAATCTTGCGGCAAATGCTGCGCTTGCGAACAGATATAAAAATTCAAGTAGTTGAATTTGATGTTGCGTGCACGAGAAAGTGTACGATAGTGTGCAATCAACAAAGCCAAGAATCGACCAAGGGAGGGCGCATGAAACATGCTCTTGGAGGGGTCTTCGCTGCACTGATGGCTGGCACGGTCGCCATCGCAGAAGACGTGAAACCAACCGCTGTGGCGTTCGTCGACGGAACTGTCAAGCAATCGCTGACCGGCCAGCCCGGTGACCCAGCCGAAGGCCGCAAGGTGTTCGCCAACCGCAAGCAGGGCAATTGCCTCGCCTGCCACATGAACGCCGATCTGGCCGAGGAAAGCTTTCACGGTGAGGTGGGCCCGCCCATGGACGGCGTTGCGGATCGTTGGACCGTGGCCGAACTGCGCGGCATCGTCACCAACTCCAAGATGATGTTCGAGGGTACGATCATGCCCGCCTTCTATGTCGACGCAGGCTACACCCGCCCGCTCGACGACTTTGCCGGCCAATCCATCCTGACCGCCCAACAGGTCGAGGATGTGGTCGCCTACTTGATGACGCTCAAAGAGCAGTAATTTCCCGAGACCCGAGGAGACATGACATGAAACTGACACGGCGCAACCTGCTGATCCTCAGCTCTGCCGGGGTGGCTGCGACGGCCATGGGCTCCCTGCCCGCCTTCGCCTCGCTGACCGATGACGCCATTACCGAACTGACCGGTGGTGCGGCCCTGGGCGAAGGGGCGATCACCCTGACCGCACCCGAGATTGCCGAGAACGGAAACACCGTCCCGATCGAGGTCGACGCCCCGGGTGCGGTGGCCATCACGCTTTTTGCCGACGGCAATCCAGTGCCCAACGTGGCGACCTTCAAGTTCGGACCGCTCAGCGCCTCGCGCAGCGCCTCCACACGCATCCGTCTGGCCACAACCCAGAACGTCGTCGCCATCGCACAGATGGAAGACGGGTCGTTCCAGAAGGCATCGGCCAACATCAAAGTGACCATCGGCGGCTGCGGCGGCTGATCTCAGAGACACGAGGAGTAAGAATATGGCATCCGGCGTAAAACCCCGCGTTAAAGTCCCGAAAACAGCCTCGGCTGGCGAAACGATCACCATCAAGACCCTGATCAGCCACAAAATGGAAAGCGGTCAGCGCAAGGACGATGATGGCAACATAATCCCCCGCTCGATCATCAACCGCTTCACTGCTGACTTTAACGGCCAGAACGTGATCGACGTGACGCTCGAACCGGCGATCTCGACCAACCCGTATTTCCAGTTCGAAGCGGTCGTGCCGGAGTCCGGTGAGTTCACCTTCACCTGGTACGACGACGACGGCGACGTCTACGACACATCGAAGAAGATCGAAGTCTCCTGATCAACAAGGGACACGATCCAGCCAGGCCCGGACGGGTCAGCCAGGGAGGGACAACATGAACATGAAACCATGGATTGCAGTGGTGGTTGCTGGATTTGCCAGCGCCGCCGCGGCCCAGGACGACAATAGACTGAGCATCGAGGGTGAGGATATGGTGACCGAGGCCGCGGCCCCGGCCCATATGGAGAATCTCGACACCATCTACTCCGGCTGGCGCTTCCGCTCGGGCGAGACGCAGGCGTTGGAAACCGACGATTTCGACAACCCCGCCTTTGTCTTTGTGGATCAGGGCATTGACCTTTTTGACAAGGTCGACGGAACCGAGGGCAAGGCCTGTTCCTCCTGCCATGAGAATGTTGAAGATTTCGCAGGTCTGCGCACGCAACTGCCCAAGGTTCAGGACGGCCAGCTTCTCGCGATGGAAGACCTCGTGAACAGCTGCCGGACTGAACGTATGGGTGCCGAGCCGTGGAAGTGGTCGGGCGGCCAGATGACAGCCGTCACTGCTCTGATCGGTCTGCAATCGCGCGGGATGCCCATGGACGTGGCGATTGATGGTGAGGCTGCCCCCTTCTGGGAACAGGGCAAGGAACTTTATTACACCCGCGTCGGTCAGCTCGACATGTCATGCTCGAATTGTCACGAGGACAACTACGGCATGATGATCCGGGCCGACCACCTCAGCCAAGGCCAGATCAACGGCTTTCCAACCTACCGTCTGAAAAACGCCAAGCTGAACTCGATCCACGGGCGCTTCAAGGGCTGCATGAAGAACATCCGCGCCACCCCCTTTGCCGAGGGCGGTGACGAGTTCAAGGCGCTGGAACTGTACCTTGCCTCGCGCGGTCAGGGCCTGTCGGTCGAAACACCGTCGGTGCGCAACTAACCAATCCAAGGGCCTCGCGTTTTCCAGCGCGGGGCCTTTTCTTCGCGTATAAATTCAAACATACGCATATGTATAAAAGGATAGATCACACATGATCTCGCGGCGTGACTTTTTGCAGGTGGGCATGGCGGCCTCGGCCCTTCTGGGCACATCCGGTTTCGGCAATTGGGCGCGGCTCGCGGCGCAACAAAAGCTGACGCAGGACCAGCTTTTGCAGTTCGATACATTCGGCAATGTCTCCCTGATCCACGTCACGGACATCCACGCCCAGCTGAAACCAATCTATTTCCGAGAACCGTCGATCAATATCGGCGTTGGCGGCAACAAGGGGGCCGTGCCTCATGTCACAGGCGCCGAGTTCCGCAAGCTCTACGGCATCGAAGACGGCAGCCCCAGCCACTACGCTCTGTCTTCTGGCGACTTCTCCGCCCTCGCCCAGGGCTACGGACGCGTCGGCGGCATGGACAGGGTTGCAACCGTGATCAAGGCGATCCGCGCCGACCGCCCCGACGCCATCCTGCTCGACGGCGGCGACACGTGGCACGGCTCCTACACCTGCCTCAAGACCAAAGGCCAAGACATGGTCAACGTCATGAACGCGCTGGAACCGGACGCGATGACCTTTCACTGGGAATTCACCCTCGGCTCCGACCGCGTGAACGAACTGGTCGAAGGCCTGCCCTTCGCAGCGCTCGGCCAGAACATCTTTGACGTCGAATGGGACGAACCGACCGACCTTTTCCCACCCTACAAGATGTTCGAACGCGGCGGCACCAAGATCGCCGTGATCGGCCAGGCCTTCCCCTACATGCCCATCGCCAACCCCGGCTGGATGTTCCCCGAATACGCGTTCGGCATCCGGGACGAAAACATGCAGGCCATGGTGGACGAGGTCCGCGCCGCCGGTGCCGAATGCGTCGTCGTGCTCAGCCACAACGGCTTTGACGTCGACAAGAAGATGGCGACGGTCGTCAGCGGTATCGACGTGATCCTGTCGGGCCACACCCATGACGCCCTGCCCGAACCCGTTTTGTCAGGCGAAACACTGATCTTCCCCTCCGGCTCGAACGGGAAGTTCGTGACGCGCATTGACCTCGATATCCGCGACGGTCGGATGATGGGCTACCGGTCCAAACTGATCCCGATCTTCTCCGACGTCATCTCTCCCGATGCCGACATGGCCGCGCTGATCGACGAACAGCGCGCGCCGTTCGCGGCCGACTTGTCAGAGGTGATCGGCCAAACCGACAGCCTTCTCTACCGTCGCGGAAACTTCAACGGCACGTGGGACGACCTGATCTGCGACGCGCTGCTGTCCGAACGGGACGCAGAAATCGCGCTGAGCCCCGGCGTCCGCTGGGGGCCGTCCCTGATCCCCGGTCAGGACATCACACGCGAGGATATCTTCAACGTCACCTCCATGACCTATGGCAAAGCCTATCGCACGGAAATGACGGGCGAATTCCTGAAGGTCGTTCTGGAGGATGTGGCCGACAACATCTTCAACCCCGACCCGTACTATCAACAGGGCGGCGATATGGTGCGCACCGGTGGCCTCGGCTACCACATCGACGTACGCGAACCGCAGGGCAGCCGGATCAGCGACATGACATTGCTCTCGACCGGCGAAGCCATCGACCCGGCGCGCAGCTACGTGGTCGCTGGCTGGGCCTCGGTCAACGAAGGGACCGAAGGGCCGCAGATCTGGGACGTGGTCGAAAGCCACATCCGCAAAATGGGCACCGTCACCGTCCAACCCGACAACAACAGCGTAACCGTCACAGGCGTTTGACCAAGGGATTCAACACCATGGATGACATGTTTAAACCTTCTCGGCGTGCATTTCTACGCGGCTCCGCCGCCGTCGCCGCGGGCACCGTGGCAGGTGCCGCCAGCGCCAACGGCCCGGACCCTCTGATCACCGAATTGCAGGACTGGGCCAGCTACACCGGCGTCGGCGTCGACGAGACACCTTACGGCATGCCGATCAGTTTTGAGTCCCACGTCGTTCGCCGCAACGTCGAATGGCTCACGGCCTCCCCCATCTCGTCGATCAACTTCACGCCCATCCACGCGCTTGACGGCACGATCACGCCCCAAGGCTGCGCGTTCGAACGGCACCACTCGGGCGCGATTGAGCTATCAAAGCCCGACTACCGCCTGATGATCAACGGCCTCGTCGATCAGCCGCTGGTCTTCACCTATGACGACCTGATGCGCTTCCCGCGCGAAAACCACGTCTATTTCTGCGAATGCGCGGCGAACACCGGCATGGAGTGGGCAGGCGCGCAGTTGAACGGCGTGCAGTTCACCCACGGCATGATCCACAACATGGAATACACTGGCGTCCCCCTGCGCACCTTGCTGCAAGAGGCGGGCGCGGACATCAGCGCCGACAAGTGGGTCTATGTCGAGGGGGCCGACGCCTCCTCCAACGGTCGTTCCATCCCGATGGCAAAGGCACTGGACGACGTGCTCGTCGCCTTCAAGGCCAATGGCGAGGCGCTGCGGATGGAGCATGGCTACCCCGTCCGCCTCGTCGTGCCGGGATGGGAAGGCAACATGTGGGTCAAGTGGCTACGCCGCATCGAAGTGACCGACATGGCGGTCGAGTCCCGCGAGGAAACCTCGAAATACACCGACGTGCTCGAAGACGGCACCGCGCGCAAATGGACGTGGGAGATGGACGCCAAATCCGTCATCACCTCCCCCAGCCCGCAAATGCCGATCACCCATGGCAAGGGGCCGCTTGTCATCTCGGGCCTTGCCTGGTCCGGCCATGGCAAAATCACCCGCGTTGACGTCTCCAAGGATGGCGGCATCACCTGGGAAACCGCCCGTCTGGGCAAGCAGGGCGACACCAAGGCGCTTACCCGCTTCTACCTCGACATGGATTGGGACGGCGCGCCGATGCTGCTGCAATCCCGCGCGATGGACGACACCGGATATGTCCAGCCGACCAAGGCGCAGCTGCGCGACATGCGGGGCGAGAACTCCGTCTACCACAACAACTGTATCCAGACCTGGTACGTGAACGCAGAAGGGATCGCCGAGAATGTCGAAGTCTCCTAACCTCCTCCTCCCCGCGCTTGGGGGCACGGCACTGGTTCTGGGCGTCGCATTCGGCGTGATGAACCGCGACTACGCCGCCGACAAGATCGACACGCTTGAGACGCGGGTGGATCAGATAAGCGCGCAAGCGACTGCCGCGTCGGACAAGGCCAAAGCCGAAGCGATCCGCGCCGCCGAACTGGAAGCCAAGGTGGCCGAGATCCAAGCCAACGCACAGGCGCAGCTCCTGACCGCCAGTGCTAACCAACCCGCACCGAAGATTGACGGTCGCCTTGGACTCGGCCGCGCCGCCCTGCCGGAAGAAATCGCCGCATGGGATGTCGACGTCTTGCCCGACGGGCGTGGCCTGCCCGAAGGCAGCGGCGATGTCTGGACGGGCGAAGAGGTCTATGTCGAAAACTGCGCCTCCTGCCACGGCGACTTTGCCGAAGGGGTCGACAACTGGCCCGTGCTGGCGGGCGGCTTTGACACGCTGGGCGACAAGGATCCGGTCAAGACGGTGGGCAGCTACTGGCCGTACCTCTCGACCGTTTGGGACTACGTCCACCGCTCCATGCCCTTTGGCGCGGCGGGCACACTGACACCCGACGACACCTACGCCATCGTCGCCTACATCCTCTATTCCAACGACCTTGTGGACGATGATTTCGTCCTCAGCCGCGACACTTTCCTCGACGTACCTATGCATAACGCGGACGGCTTTATCGTGGATGACAGGGCCGAACAGGAATACGCCAAGTGGCGGACCGAACCCTGCATGGAGAACTGCAAAGAAGAGGTCGCAGTCACCATGCGCTCCGTCTTCCTCGTGGAAACCCCGCCAGAGGGTGGGTCCAATTCGGTCATGAACCACGCGCGAACGGTCGAAGACCTGCCCACCTTCTCGGCCAACGGCCCGTCCTTCATCCCCGAGGCGGCGCCCAGGCCCGACGCCCCTGCCCCGACCGTGACAAAGGCGGCAGTCAGCGATGACGACGCCCTGCTCACTCATGGCAAAAAGGTCTTCCGCAAATGCTCCGCCTGCCACGCGGTCGGCGACGGGGCCAAGCACAAGTCCGGCCCCCAACTCAACGGCGTGATGGGCCGCGCCATGGGCTCCGCCGATGGCTTCAAATACTCCGACGTGTTTCAAGAGGCGAACGCCGCAGGCCGCACGTGGACGCCCGAAGACCTCGCCGCCTTCCTCGCCAAGCCCAAGGCGTACATGAAAGGCACCAAGATGGCCTTCGCCGGTCTGAAAAAGGAAGAGGACCTGACCGCCATCACCGCCTATCTTGAAAGCTTCACCGAGTGAGGGCACTGGCCGCATATCTGGCAGCGGCGGCTCTCGCCGCCCTGCCCGCGCTTGCCGACCCGGGTGACGTCGAAAAGGGCGAAAAGCTGTTCCAGCAGTGCAAGGGCTGCCACCAGATCGGCGCAGGCGCCACGAACCGCAGCGGCCCGCATCTCAACGGTCTTTTCGGACGCAAGGCGGCGGGCCTCGACGGCTTCCGCTACTCCAAAAGCTTCCAGCGCGCAGGCGCAGGCGGCCTCGAATGGCACGCCGAAACACTCGACGTCTTTCTTGAAAATCCCCGCGCGATGACCAGCGGCACACGGATGAGCTTTCGCGGTGTGAAGAACCCAGAGGATCGCACACATCTCATCGCCTTCTTGCGGCAATACTCCGACGACCCCGCCAACATCCCCGAGGCCGACCCCACCGCCCAAGGCATCGACCACGACCTTGACCCGGCCATCCTCGCCCTCGTGGGTGATCCGGAATATGGCGAATACCTGAGCGGCGAATGCACCACCTGCCACCAGGCGGCGGGCGGCGATGACGGCATCCCGTCCATCACGCTCTGGCCCGAGGATCAGTTCGTCGTTGCCATGCACGCCTACAAAAGCAAACAGCGCAACCACCCGGTCATGCAGATGATCGCCGGACGGCTGGGCGATGAAGAAATCGCGGCATTGGCCGCGTATTTCAAAGACCTCGAAAACTGAGGCGACACTAGGGAGGAGATTAAAATGACATTGAACAGAAGGACATTCTTAGGAACATCCGCCGTAGCGGCAGCAACCCTCGCCGCCCCCATGGTGCGCGCGCAGGGCAAACCGCGCGTGGTTGTGATCGGCGGCGGCGCAGGTGGCGCCACGGCCGCGCGCTACATCGCCAAGGACAGCAAGGGCGACATCGACGTCAAGCTGATCGAGCCCACGCGCACCTACTACACCTGCTTCTTCTCGAACCTCTATCTCGGCGGTTTCAAAACGATTGACGAGATCGGGCACAGCTATGGCGGCCTCGCCGCCGCAGGCGTGAACGTCGTGCACGACTGGGCCGTGGGCGTGGACCGCGACACTAAGACGGTTACCCTCGCAGGCGGCGGCACGCTGCAATACGACAAGCTGATCCTCAGCCCCGGCATCGACTTTGTCGACATGGCCGTCCCCGGCTGGGACATCTCAGCGCAAAACGCCATGCCCCACGCCTACAAAGCAGGCTCGCAAACCGAACTCCTCAAGGCGCAGCTCAAAGCCATGCCCGAAGGCGGCACCTTCGCCATGGTCGCCCCGCCCAACCCCTACCGCTGCCCGCCCGGCCCGTACGAGCGTGTGTCGATGGTGGCCCACTACCTCAAACTCAACAACCCGACGGCCAAGATCATCGTGGCCGACCCCAAGCCCAAATTCTCCAAAATGGCGCTGTTCCAAGAAGGCTGGAACAACCACTACGAGGGCATGGTCGACTGGGTCGGTGAAGACTTCGGCGGCGGCAATGTGACCGTGGACCCTGCGGCCATGACGGTCTCCATCGACGGCGAAGAAACCAAGGTCGATGTCGCCAATGTCATCCCCGCCATGAAAGCGGGCCGCATCGCGGACATCGCGGGCGTGACGGACGGCAACTGGGCTCCGGTCAACGCCGCTGATATGTCAACCAAGGCTGACCCAGATGTCTACGTGCTGGGCGACGCCAGCCAACAGGGCGACATGCCCAAATCCGGCTTCTCGGCCAACAGCCAGGCCAAGGTCTGCGCCAACGCCGTGCGCGGTGCGCTGACGGGGTCCAAGGTCTTCCCGGCCAAGTTCTCCAACACCTGCTGGTCGCTGATAGAGACCAATGACGGGGTCAAAGTCGGCGCCACCTACGAGGCGACAGCAGAAAAGATCGCCAAGGTCGACGGCTTCATCTCGAAAACCGGCGAAAGCGCGGATGTGCGCAAAGCCACCTACGAGGAATCCGAAGGCTGGTACGCGGGGATCACCGCTGACATGTTCGGGGCCAAGGCATAAAGCACCACATAGGGGGAAACGATGCTGCGATCCGTGTTCGCACTGGCACTGCTGACGACGCCCACATGGGCGGAGGAAGCGCACGTCACCCCCTATGACGGCACCTTCGACGACGCGACCTTCGCGGTCGAAACCGCCATCGTGAACCGCGGGCTGGTCATCGATTATGTCAGCCACGTGGGCGACATGCTCAACCGTACGGGCGCAGATGTCGGCAGCGACACGGTGATCTTCACCAATGCCGACATCTTCATCTTCTGCTCCGCCGTGATCTCACGCCAGGTGATGGAGGCTGATCCGATGAACATCGTCCACTGTCCCTATGGCATCTTCGTGGCCGAAAACGCTGATGGCGTGATGATCGGCCACCGCGACTACCCCGACGGCCCCATGCAGGTGGTCGAAGACCTGCTGAAAGACATCGTGGCCGAGGCAACGGATTTCTGACGTGAACTACACCGACTTCTTCAAAACCGAACTGGACACCCTGCGCGACAGCGGCAACTACCGCGAATTCGCAGAACTGGAACGCCACCGCGGCACCTTCCCCAACGCCACCTGCCACAACGGGCCGGGCGAGGTCACCATCTGGTGCTCCAACGACTACCTCGGCATGGGCCAGCACCCCGACGTGCTCACCGCCATGCACAACGCACTCGACCGCACCGGCGCGGGCGCAGGCGGCACGCGCAACATCTCCGGCACGACGCATGATCATGTGCAGCTTGAGGCCGAACTCGCCGACCTGCATGGCAAGGACAGCGCGCTCCTCTTCACCTCCGGCTACGTCGCGAACTGGGCTACGCTCGGCACGCTCGGTGCCCGCATCCCGGGCCTCACGATCCTGTCCGATGCACTCAACCACGCCTCCATGATCGAAGGCATCCGGCATTCGAAGACCGCGCGGCAAATCTGGAAGCACAACGACCTCGCCGATCTCGAAGCAAAACTCGCTGCCCTGCCTCTCAACGCGCCCAAGCTGATCGCCTTCGAATCCGTCTACTCCATGGATGGCGACATCGCCCCAATCGCTCAGATCTGCGACCTCGCCGACCGCTACAACGCCATGACCTATCTCGATGAGGTGCACGCCGTCGGCCTCTACGGCCCACGCGGCGGCGGCATCGCCGAACGCGAGGGGCTGATGGACCGCTTGACGGTGATCGAAGGGACGCTTGGCAAAGCCTTCGGCGTCATGGGCGGCTACATTGCGGCAGACGCAACACTCTGCGACTTCATCCGCTCCTTCGCGAGCGGCTTCATCTTCACCACCGCTCTGCCCCCGACCGTCGCGGCAGGCGCAGCCGCAGCGGTGCGGCACCTCAAATCCAGCACCACCGAACGCACCGGCCATCAGACCCGCGTGGCTGAAGTCCGCGCGCGCCTAGACGCCATCGGCCTGCCGCATATCGACAACCCCGGCCACATCATCCCGGTGATGGTGGGCGACCCGGTGAAGTGCAAATTCATCTCGGACACGCTGCTGCGCGACCACAGGATATACATCCAGCCGATCAACTACCCCACCGTGCCCAAAGGCACCGAACGGCTGCGCATCACACCGTCGCCTGTACACTCGGCGGCAGACGTGGACCATCTCGTCTCGGCCTTGGAAACCCTCTGGACCCAATGCCAACTTGCGCGCCGTCCTATCGCGGCGCAGTGACCTCAAGCAAAGACAACCAATGTCCCAATCAGAAAGATCATCGCGGCAAACCCAACCGCCGCGATGATCCAAAAGAGGCGCGTCAGCAGTCTTGGCACGTCTTCAGGCCAAGCACCCGGTAGATCGGGCAAAAGTTGACAAACGCGGTGCCGACGAGGATCGCACCGACAAAGCCCCAGACACCGATGGTGCCAACGGCCGCCAGCACGATCAAAAGCGCGCCAATGACAAAACGGGCGATACGGTCAATCTGTCCAAGGTTGCGGGTCATGTGAAGCTCTCCATTCTGCGGTTACGCGCGCACCCTGCCCCGATCCACCGCAGCCGTCTGTGACTTCGTCACACGCCGTCCTGCAATCCGTGATTTTCCAACGCCGCCCGGTCCAGAACGGTGATCGTGCCACGTTCCACCGCAATCCACCCCTGCCGTTCAAACGACTTGAGCGTCCGCGAGACCACCTCGCGCGCCGTCCCCAACTCCTGCGCAATGTCCTGCTGCGTCCGCGCAACCGTCGCCGGTTGCCCACTCAGCCACCGCGCCAGCTTCAGATCCGTGCGGTGCAGCAGCAACGCATCAATCACATCCGTCAACTCGCCCACCCGCTGGGCAAAGCCGCGAAACACCAGCTCGCGAAAGCCCGCATCCCGCGCCATCAACGCCTGAAACCGCGCCGCGCTGATCGCCACGGCGGTCACGGCCCCCTCCGCATAGCCATACCCGGAATAGGGTCGCCCGGACAAAAGACAGGTGGTCGTCAGCACGCAACTGTCACCTGCATGCACGCGGTACAGCACCACGGTGCGCCCCGCCGCATTCGTCTGCTCCACCCGGACCACACCGGACTGCACGATCAGAAACGCCCGCCCCTCATCACCGGGCCGAAACAGGCACGCGCCATCCGGGGCGGCAATCGGATCACCCTGATCTGCGTAGTCCGCAAGGCTTTGCTGCGTCACTCGAATTCCATCTGCTCATAGACCCGCCCCGCATTCCGCGTGGCCAGCTCTTCATAGGTATCGAGATGAACATAGGGACTTTGATCGACATAGTAAGCCTCTGCCAGATCACCGCCGTCCTCCAGATGCGTACCGACAACCTCGCGCAGATGAACAAGGTAGTCGCGCGTGTACCGCCGCACCTGCGCCATATTCGTCGGATGGCCGTGCCCCGGAATGACATAGGTGGCGTTCAACGCCTCAAAACAACAATCCCACGTCTCAATCCAATCGAGCGCGATGGTATCCTCGAAAATCGGCAACATCCGCTCGTGAAAGGCCATGTCACCCGCAATGACCATGCCCTGCTCGGGCAGCCACACCTGCGTGTCACCAGGTCCATGGGCGGGACCAAGGTGCAGCACCTCGATCCGGAAGTCGCCCATCTCGATGACTTCCTTGTCCTCAAAGGTCCGCGTGGGCGGCGCAACAAAAGTCCCCTCGGCCTTGTCGCGATTATACGTCTTCATGTTCTCAAGAATGCGGTTGCCCCGCTCATCAATCTCATGTGCCGCATCCACATGGGCCAGGATTGGCACGCCCTGCTCCGCCCAATAGGAGTTGCCCAGCATCGCGTGCCCCTGCCCATTCTCATCAATGACCAGCTTCACCGGCTGATCGGTGACGGCACTGATCTCATCATGCAGCGCCTTGGCCAGCAGATAGGCCGCCCCGCCATTGATCACGACCACCCCGTCGCCGGTCACGATGAAGCTCAGGTTGTTGTTGTGCCCGCTGTTTTCATAGGTCGGGGGCGCGGTGGCGCCGATGGCGGACCACACATGCGGGATCACCTCGACCGGTTTGGAATAAAGAACTGAGCCCGGATACTGATCCGCAATATCCTCGCTGGCGAAAACGGGCGCCGCAAACAGCGCCAAAGCCACAGCACCCCGCATCATGCGCCCTCCGGCACAAACACGTACCCCTCCGATGTCCGATCCACGCGCCCCATCCCGCCCTGCGGCAGATGAAAGCCGACGATCTGCATCTGCTCCGAGATGATACGATCAAACAGCATCGCGCGCGTTGCTGCGGCCTGCGCGCCATCCTGATCCGACCCGCTGATCCATTCCGGCTTGTGAAAGGCCACATGATGATTGCCAATCGCATCGCCCAGGATCAGGGCGGCGTCAGGCCCGTTGCGCACCTCAAAACTCATATGCCCCGGCGTGTGGCCATGGGTGGCAACGGCAGCGATCCCCGGCAGCACCTCCTGCCCGCCCTCAAACAGCACAACGCTGTCCTCAATCATCTCCATCCGCCGCTTCGCCCCAACGGCAAAGGCCGCCCGCGCCTCGCCAATGGTGTCAACCGTCTCTGGGTTCCACCAATACTCCCACTCCGCGCGGCCCATCATATAGGTCGCATCGGCAAACACCGGTTCATCGAAATCGTCGAGCAGACCCCAGATGTGATCCGGGTGCGCGTGGGTGAACACCACATGGGTGACGTCGTCGGGTGCCAGACCAAGGGCGTTCAGACTGTCCACAACGCTCCCCGCCGTCGGCATGAAATCGGGACCAGAGCCCACATCGAACAGCACCGTCCGCTCCTCATCCCGGTAAAGCGCCAGATTGCATTCCGGCGTCAATTGCGTGGGCGACAGGTCATAAGACGCAAGGATCGGCTGCAACGCATCCTGCGGCATCGGCTCAAAGATAAAGCTGCCCGGCAGGGTCAGGCTCCCGTCGCTCACAGTGGTGAGCGACGCCGCCCCCAACTCCGCCCGCGCGACCAAAGGCGACAGGCCCACACACCCCGCAGCCGCACCGCTTTGCGCCAGAAAAGATCGCCGATCCATCTGCATCCCCCCACATTCAAATTCTCATATCTGAATGTTTCTCAAACAAATTCATAAATCAAGATGTTTCCCGCAACGACGCAAAACCGCAGGAACACGCGAAAACCTTAAGAGAAGGGGAAGAAGTGGTGCGGCCGGCGAGACTCGAACTCGCACGAGTGTTACCTCACAGCGACCTCAACGCTGCGCGTCTACCAATTCCGCCACGGCCGCACGCCTTGACTTGGTGAGCGGGGTTTAGCGACGAACGCGCCCCTTGCCAAGCCGAAAACTCAAAGAAAAACCGGGGCCCGCAAAAGGCCCCGGTTTCATCACTCAACGCTGATCCGAATGGATCACTCAGACGCAATCCCGAATGTGGGCAGGGCCACGGGCTGCACGGTCGGCTGCGCAGGTGCGACGCCCGAATTGGACACACCCAGTTGCAGCGATGCCTTGCGCAGCAGCTCAACACGCTCGGGCTGGCCGGGCGCAAACTCCGCCTTGGCCCCTGCATCGATGGCTTTCAGCCCCTCGGCATACCAGACGCGCGCATTGTCCACGCGCGGCGCGGTGCCGAAGCCCTGTGCCAGGTGGTGGCCCATGATCTCGCCATACACATGGTCACCCATGGCATACATCATCAGCGCGGATCCCAGCGCCACATCCATGTTGTCGGTGCGGTAGCCGACACCCATGCAAATCTGGGCCGTGCCCTTCAACTGCGCAGGCGACATGCCGGTGGTCAGGATGAAGCTGGTGACATCCTGCACAACCTCGGGCTGCGATTTCAGGGCAAGGGCTGCCACATAGGGCTGCATGGCCGGACCGAACTGTTCGCACTGCGCTGCGATCTGGTCGGGGGTAAAACCCTGAACCTTGGCAATCATGTCCTCGCTTTTGGCGATGGCGTATGTGCGCGCCAGGCAGAACTGTTCGTTCAGCGCGACGTTCGGGTCAGTCATCTTGTCCGCCGTGGTAAAGCCGCCATTGGTGTTGGTCAGCAACGACACGGTGTTGCAATGCGACGCCAGCGATTGCGCCGATCCGGTGCCTCCCAAGAAATTTGGCAAGGCCGACGGGGCCGCAGCGGCGGCTGCCGTCGTACCCGGCGAGGCCGGGATGGCCGTGGCCACGGGTAGTGTCGCGGCAGAAGCCGACTGCACCTCGGGCAATGTTGGCGCAGGCTGGGCCGGCGCAGGTGCTGGCGCAGCGACGGCGACGGTCGCGCCGTCCGTCTTCGAACAATTGCCGCGCTGGCAGGTGAACATGGCCGGTGTCACGTTGAACGCCTGGAAATCGTTCCGCTCGTACCCTTCCGGGGTGGACGCAAACACGCGAACTGCACAGCTTTGGGCGTTACACCAGAATGCGCTGCCGGTGACCGATGTGTCGATGACATAGTCGGTCTGGCCATCGCCGTTGATGTCGGACAATTGGATGAAACCTGACCGCTGCACGAGCTGCCGGGCGCTTGGGTCCGAACTGCGCGCGATTTCATTGACGGATGCGGCCACTTCGCGCGGCAACCCATAGGTGTCACCGATGGGCGATGTGTGGGTGCCTCCGGCGAGGTCGGACCGATAAGCGATCAGCAGCCCGCGGCTGCCCTGCCCCAGCGACGCAATCTGCTGTGAGGCGCCAAGCGGATCTGCCTGCGCCTTGTTATAGGCACCGATCAGCAGGCTTTGCTCATACGGGGTCAGCTGGCCGGTTGCTGGATAGCCAAGAAAACTCTGATAAGCTGAGATGGCGTTGCGCGACCGTTGACCAAGCTGGCCATCGACACCACCCGCGTTGAACCCGAAATAGTTAAGAGAGGTCTGAATCTGCCTCCCTTCCTGCGTGGAGGGAATACGCGGCTTGTAGGTTTTCTTCGAATACGATCGTTTGACCGTCGATTTCTTGCGGTTTTGATTTGCAGCCGCACCCACGATACCGCCAATAATAGCACCAGCCACGAAATCACCCGCATCGGCGGCAACACGTGAGGCAGGAACAACAGCAACGGACAAGGCAAGGACGGAAGCGACAATCGGCTTTCTGAACATGGTTAAATCTCCAAAGACTATATACTGACTGTAACAGCGAATTGGGATTCGCGAAGTCATTAATTCCAGACCAATTCGCCCGTTGCGATATTGGTAAATTCGCGCAAACCGGGAATTGGACAGAGGCAAAGTGCTGAAAATGAACAAGAGCACGCAGATGAACGCACCCGATACCACACCTCAAGGCGCCTCCGCCGTGATTGACGTCGACATCGTTTCGGACGTGATGTGCCCGTGGTGTATCGTCGGATTTCGTCAACTGGAACAAGCACTTGCCATCACAGGTATAGGCGCGCGCGTCCGCTGGCATCCGTTTGAGCTGAACCCCGACATGCCACCGGAAGGTCAAAACCTGACCGAACACATTGCCGAAAAGTACGGGGCCACCGCCGCGCAATCCGAAGAGACCCGCGCGCATTTGCAAAAACTTGGCGCGAGCCTTCGGATCGACTTCTTATTTTCCCCAGACAGCCGAATCGTCAACACCTTCGCTGCGCATCAATTGCTGGACTTCGCGCTTGCCCACGGCAGGCAACACCCGCTCAAGCTGGCGCTGTTCGATGCGCATTTCACCCAGGCGCGTGACGTGTCGGACCACGCGGTACTGTTGGATGTGGCTGAACAGGTGGGGCTGGACCGAAATGCCGCCCATGACGTCCTCACAACCGGGTCGCACCAAGATCGGGTGCGCGAACAGCAAGCGTTCTGGGCGGGGCACGGCATCACCGGCGTGCCGTCGATAATCTTTGGCGGCACTTACCTGACCACCGGCGCCCAAGGGGCCGACACCTATGCCCACGTTCTGCGCAAGGTCGCGCAAGAGGCCGCCTGAAACGATGGTTGAATGGATCACGACACCGGGTCTTACGGACTATCGCGAGGCGGAGGCGTGGATGGAAGCACGTGCCACGGCCATCGCAGCCGGAACCGCAGACGAATGCATATGGCTGGTCGAGCATCCACCGCTTTACACGGCGGGGACATCAGCCAAGCCGGAGGACCTGACCGATCCCGACCGGTTCCCGGTGTTCGACACGCGGCGCGGCGGGCAATACACCTATCATGGACCCGGCCAGCGCGTGGCCTACACCCTGCTTGACGTAGGCAAACGCGGGCGGGATGTCCGCGCCTTTGTCCAGCAGCTGGAAACCTGGGTGATCGCGACGCTCGAGACCTTCAACGTCACGGGCGAGATCCGCGAAGGGCGCGTCGGTGTCTGGGTACAGCGCCCCGAAAAACCGCGCCAACCTGACGGGGCTGTGGCCGAGAACAAGATTGCTGCCATCGGCATCCGGTTGCGCAAATGGGTCAGCTTTCACGGGCTGAGCATCAACGTGGAACCGGACCTGTCCCATTTCGATGGCATCGTTCCCTGCGGGATTGCAGAGCATGAGGTGACATCACTGGTCGATCTTGGCCTGCCGGTGACAATGGAAGATGTGGACGTGGCGCTGCGTCAGACATTCGACACCGTGTTCTCTCCGCAGCCGTAGTACCAAGGCCGCGTGCCGCGACGCCATTCTTTTGGGGGCTCTGCCCTCGCCTTGCAGTCTCCCCCGACGTATGTTCGGTCAGAAGAAAGACCTAGCCTAGCATACCGGCCAATGCCCTGGCTTCGTAGCCCTTCATCACCGGGCGGACGCAGCGGCTTGCGCAAATCAGTAGCTCGGGAAACAGCCGTGCGATTTCGGTGGCGACAGCGCCCTCTTCGCAGTCGCCGAATTCCGCGGCTTCAACCGCTTCTCGGGTGAGGTGGAAGCTTTCGGTAGGTGCGCCCTCTGCATAGATGACCTCGTGCCGATCCATCAGGATGTGGTAGTACGTGACCCGTGGCCGCGGCGCGCGATAGATCAGGTCGCCGCGCACCAGATTGACCGCACTCACCAGCACTTCATCTGCACCAAAGAGCATTTGAGTCCGCCAGTCAGAGATAAGCATCCGGTGGGCTGGCGAGACGAGCAAATCCCGCATGTTGCCCAGTGCACCGGCCGAGATATGGACCGGCGCAAACGTGGTCCGCGCATCCACGGATCGCCGCAACACGGCACGCACGGGCCGGTCGCCATTGTCCCAGGTGCGCAGACGCATGCCACGGCGCAGCTTTTCAATCGGAACCGGTCCTTCGGTCGTATCGATCAGTGCGCCAGCGGTGAAACAGGCGACATTGGTATTGTCAAAGGTCAGGTCCCCGGTATTGGCTCCTGTGAAGGTCAGCGACCCGCCGAGGCTCGTGTTGTCACTAAAGTCACCGACGGACTGATTCAGGACCCCGTCATCGGCCATATCGTCGCGTAACTCGAAGATATTGGTGTAATAGGCGCTCAGGTCGATGAAATCGTTGTTGGTCTGGTCGCCGTCGTTGATACTGCCAGTGTTGCCCGCGTTAAAATCGGTTATGACGTCATCACCATCGCCGGGATTGAACACATAGGTGTCATCCCCTGCCCCGCCTGTCAGCGTGTCGTCGCCCGTCCCGCCCTCGAGCGTGTCGTTGACTGCATCCACCCGCACGACCGAGAAGTTGTCGATGGCAAAGCTCTCGTTCGCGATGCTCGAGTTGAGTGTGCTGCCGAAGCCGACCGTCAATTCTTCGGGCGCGTCCGTGATCGTGATCACGACATTCATGATCGTGTCTTGGGAGTTGGACACCGATCCGCCGTTTGTGTAACCCAGTTCACCTGTCTGCACGTTGGTGAAGTCGATCGTGTAGGTCGCGCCGTCTGCGCCGACAAAACTCTGGCTGGCTGGAGACGACGTATCACCCGCCAGGTGCGAGAAGCGTACCTCTTCACCGTTGAGTGTGATCACAAAGTCTTCGCCATCCCAGCTGTCGAGCAGCAAGGCGTCGAATTCGACCTGCACCTCTTCGGAATCAGAGCCCAATTCGAAAGTGCGCTCGGTCGCCACGACCCCGTCGCCTGCACCGAAGCGGCCCAAAGACGTTCCGAGGTCGGGATCGGTTTCGGTTGTGCCGTTGGACCAGCCGCTGGCGCCCGATTCAAAATCGTCCTCGTACAGCGTTGTGCTGTCCGAGCCGTCGTCGCCCACCAGCACATCCGCGCCACCACCACCCAAGAGGCTGTCGGCACCCTGTTCGCCCTCCAGAGTGTCGGCGCCGTTGCCTCCTTCCAGCGTGTCGTCCCCGGTTCCACCGGTCAGGCTGTCGCTGCCGCCATCGCCCGACATGGAATCATCGCCAGACCCACCGATCAGCGTGTCTGCGCCACCGTTGCCCGCAAGGACGTCATCGCCGGTGCCGCCATCGACGCTGTCATTGTTGGCTCCACCCGACAGAGTGTCATTGCCGCCATCACCAAAGATGGTGTCGTCACCTCCGCCCCCGGCGATGACGTCATCGCCTTCGACGCCCGCAGGCGTGCCCGTGACCGAATATTCCGGCCCCGGTGGTGTCCCGATCATGGGGGAGGTCAGCAGGTTCTGGGTCGCATTGCCGGTGTCCGGCCCGCTGATCGTCGCCGACAGGGTATCTCCACCCTGGTTCTCCCAATAGCGAATCTGGATCGTGTAGGTTTCGTTTGGATCCAGCGTCACATCGCCAAAGCGGGTTGTCGTCGCCTGGTGAAAGTCATTGTTCAGATAGTCGAGCGTACCGCCGGTTTGGTTCGCGAACTGGACGGGATTTCCATTGGAATCAAAGATTTGAATGGTGGACCCGTCATCGGATGATGTGGTCAGGCGGTAAGTGCCACCCGCTGTGACATTGAGGGTGCTGGTGTAAATGACCCCGAAATCCGCCGGGTTGTTCGAGGTGCCCCGCACCGTATTGGTCAGACCGCCTTCATTGAAGTCAGTGACATAGCCCGACCCGGTGCGCGTGCCGCTTTCGATATCGAACGCCTGCCCGGCGGACGAGGAAAAGTTGAAGTCGAACGTCTCGAAGTGCCACGCACCCTCGACCGGACCATCACCGCGCAGGACATCGGCCCCCCCGCCACCGGTGATCGTGTCGCTCCCGAAGGCGCCGGTCAGCGTATCTGCGCCGCTGCTGCCCGAGATGGCCTGATCACCCTCGGTCCCGGGGTTCGTGTTGTCGTTCGTTGCCATTATCCTGCACTCGGTTCTTGAGGCGCGTGGGCGCGTTTGGGCCAGCAATGGCCGAAAATTCGGGCCGTACGAGGGATGAATATTGCCCTTGCTGGTCCGAAAATGTGACGTTTCGATGTCTTTGCCGCGGATTTGGACACGGTGCCGCGATACACGCAGGGATTGTATCACCGCTCCGATGCGCCTGCACGACCAGAGTGAGGTCACGACGGCACGTCACGTGTCATGTGCAGCATGATTCACACGCGACAATTCATCCCGGCTTTGGCGCTTATCTTCCATTGATGCGCGCGGGCCAAAACTTTAGAACCACTCAAGAATCCGTGCGCGGAGCGGGAACCCCGTGTGCGAACTAAACCAACAGCCAGGAGGCACCGCATGGCAGACGCAGCCATTCACGGGCAAGAGCACGAAGACGAACGGGGCTTTTTCACCCGTTGGTTCATGTCCACCAACCACAAAGACATCGGGATCCTGTACCTGATCACCTCGGCCCTCGTCGGCTTCATCTCTGTCGCGTTCACCGTGTACATGCGCCTCGAACTGATGGATCCGGGCGTTCAGTACATGTGTATGGAAGGCGCACGCCTGACAGCCGCTGCCGCGGGTGAGTGTACGCCCAACGGGCACTTGTGGAACGTGCTGATCACCGGCCACGGCATCCTCATGATGTTCTTCGTCGTGATCCCCGCCTTGTTTGGCGGTTTTGGCAACTATTTCATGCCCTTGCAGATCGGCGCGCCGGACATGGCATTCCCGCGCATGAACAACCTGTCCTTCTGGCTTTACGTTGCGGGCACTACCCTCGCGGTCTGCTCGGTTCTGGCGCCGGGCGGTAATGGCCAGCTTGGCTCTGGCGTAGGCTGGGTGCTCTACCCGCCGCTGTCGACCAACGAACAGGGCATGTCGATGGACCTCGCGATCTTCGCGGTCCACGTCTCGGGCGCGTCCTCGATCCTGGGTGCGATCAACATGATCACCACCTTCCTGAACATGCGTGCGCCGGGCATGACGCTTTTCAAGGTGCCGCTGTTCTCGTGGTCAATCTTTGTCACTTCGTGGCTGATCCTGCTGTCTCTGCCGGTTCTGGCTGGCGCGATCACCATGCTGCTGATGGACCGCAACTTCGGCTTCACCTTTTTTGATCCGGCAGGCGGCGGTGACCCTGTGCTCTACCAGCACATCCTGTGGTTCTTCGGCCACCCCGAGGTCTACATCATCATCCTGCCCGGCTTCGGCATCATCTCCCACGTGATTGCCACCTTCTCGCGCAAGCCTGTCTTCGGCTACCTGCCGATGGTCTGGGCGATCATCGCGATCGGTGCACTGGGCTTTGTCGTGTGGGCACACCACATGTACACGGTCGGCATGTCGCTGAACCAGCAGGCCTACTTTATGCTGGCCACGATGGTCATCGCCGTACCCACAGGGGTGAAAGTCTTTTCGTGGATCGCCACGATGTGGGGCGGCTCGGTCGAGTTCAAGACACCGATGCTCTGGGCCTTCGGCTTCCTGTTCCTCTTCACCGTGGGTGGGGTGACAGGCATCGTGCTGTCGCAGGCCGCCGTGGACCGCTACTACCACGACACGTACTACGTGGTGGCACACTTCCACTACGTGATGTCGTTGGGTGCTGTCTTCGCCATCTTCGCAGGGATCTACTTCTACTTCCCCAAGATGACGGGCCGCATGTACCCCGAATGGGCTGGTAAAGTTCACTTCTGGACCATGTTCGTCGGTGCCAACATCACCTTCTTCCCGCAGCACTTCCTGGGCCGTCAGGGCATGCCGCGCCGCTACATCGACTACCCGGAGCAGTTCGCCTACTGGAACGCCTGGTCGTCCTGGGGTGCGTTCCTGTCCTTCGCCTCGTTCCTGTTCTTCTTCGGGGTGATCGCCTACTCGCTGCTGCGCGGTGCCAAGGTGACAGAAAACAACCCGTGGAACGAATACGCGGACACGCTGGAATGGACCCTGCCCAGCCCGCCGCCGGAACACACGTTCGAAATCCTGCCCAAGCAGGAAGACTGGGACAAGCAGCCCTCGCACTAAGCGCGGTCTGATGTAAAAAAACCAAAGGGCTCCGGTGGCGACTGGGGCCCTTTTTTATTGAGGCTGTCTTAATGCAGATTGTCTAAGCAGCCGCAGCACTCATAACGCTTCTCCCACTGACCGTCGGCACGTTGCACAAACTACAGTTGCACGGAATTCTTGCCACAAAAGCTTTGGCACTTGTTGTTGCCGGCAGGCTGAGTGCCGCGATCACAACGCCGTCTGTTCTAATGTCACAGCCAAGAGATGAGGTGTATCGCGACACCTACTGCGTTGCTACGCACACGGACATTGGATCATCAGCGAAGCGCTCTTGTTCGCGATACCTTTGTTCTGCATTGGGCCGCCAGTCGATGGGCGCACCTGATCCACCTTCATCTTGCCAGATAAACTCCGGAATTCGGGGCAGCGCCCCAAGAAACAATGTAAAACCGCACCCCCACCCCCGTTGTTATGCAATATCACGTAACAAAACTGGGCCATCTCCCGCCCAAGACCCAACCAAAACGCGCGAACCGCCGCCCACGCGCGCGCGAGGCTCTCAAACCATCTTCCACGACCACTCCCCTGCCCCATATGCCGATCATATAGCTGCCTGACCACCGTGCTGCCCGAACAACCCGGAACCAGGCGATACGAACGAAAGGAGCAGTCATGCTGTCCAAAATTCTTGTCTCAGCCGCCATCGCGGCCTCGCTCGCCCTCGTGCCTACCACCCGTGCCGAAGCGGACACCCGCGACTTTATCGCTGGCGCCATCATCGGCGGAATCGGTGGCGCGATCATCAACAACGAAGTGCGCAAGAACAAAGCACGGCAAGCCGCACGAAGCCGCGCCGTTGCGCCACGCACCACCACCACGACCCAACGCGCCTACCGGGCGCCAGCGCAAAAGACTTACCGTCCCTCGATCCCGGCGACCCCCGAAGGGCGCGAGATCCAATCCTCGCTCAACTATTTCGGCTTTGACGCTGGAACGATTGACGGCAAGGTCGGATCACGCACCCGCGACGCCATCGCCGACTACCAGCGCTACATGGGTTACGAGGGTACCGGCACGCTCACCAGCTTTCAGCAGCACCTGCTAACCTCGGCCTATTTCCGCGCCGAAGCGGGCGGCAACCGGACCTTCCAAGACATCGCCTCGCATCCCGATGGCACACGCGGACTGCTCAAAATCTACCGCGACGATCTGGCCGCAGGCAGCACCCGTGAGCGCACACTGCGCCCAGAGCCGTCGTCGTCGTCCTCGTCGGCCTTCACCGACCTTTAAACGAGCACCGAGCAGGCGAGGCGGCACAGCGATGCCGCCCCGCGACATCCTGCCCTTCGACTTCGCGCATGTCCGGCATATAACGATCACATGCCCTATCGCTGGACTTCACCGCCCGACGCACAGGTGCAGGAACTGCACCTCTGGCCGCACAACTCCCTGCCGCAACACGGCATGGCAGCTTTCGTGCTGGCGACCTTTACCCTGATCCTGATTCCCGCCCTGCCGCTTCTGGGCTCTGTTGTCCTGTGGGGTCTTCTGCCCTTCGTGCTTGGGGCTGTGTGGGCGATGTATTTCGCGCTTCGCCGCAACCGCCGCGCGCGCCAGATCATCGAGGTGCTGACGCTGGACGCCGACGCAACGCACCTCACTCGGACCGAAGCCAACGGGCAGGTGCAGGAATGGGACTGCAACCGCTACTGGACGCAGGTGACAAAATACGACGACCAGGGCCCAGTGCCGCATTACGTCACGCTCAAAGGCAAGGGCCGCGAGGTCGAGATTGGCGCGTTCCTGAGCGAAGAGGAGCGCATAGCGCTCTACGATGAGCTGCAGCGCGCGTTTCGGCGCACATCGGAATGAACGGTGCAAAGGCGACTGGCCCACCCATTAAGCATGGGGTGCTACCTTTCAAACGCAGCAGTTAGCCCGGCGCTACCTCATACATCCACCGCCAGTATCAAGGCCGAGCGCCCCCAACTCAGGACGCTGCGCATAGCCTATCCTTGACCATCGGCCCCACCGCGCCGAAATCCATCTGACCGGTATATTTGGACTTCAGAACACCCATCACCTTGCCCATGTCACGGATGCTGTCGGCACCCACTTCGGCAATAGCATCATCGACTGCCTTGGCGGAGGCTGCATCGTCCAGTTTCTGCGGCAGGAACTCCTCGATGACCTCAGTCTCGGCCATCTCGCGTTCGGCCAGGTCCAGCCGCCCGCCCTCCTCATAGGTCTTGGCGCTTTCTTTACGCTGCTTGACCATTTTCCCAAGGATCGTAAGAAGTTCGCCCTCGCCCACGCCGTCGTCCTGACCGGCAGCACGGGCGTCGATATCCTTGTCCTTGATGGCGGCATTGATCAGGCGCAGCGTGGATAGTCGGTCTGCATCCTTGTCTTTCATGGCCTGCTTGAGCGCGGCCGAAATCTTGGTGCGCAAATCCATTTGATGTCCATCCCCATGGCACGTGTTGAATGACCAAACTAGGTCATACGCACGGTTGTGGCAAGTGCATGGTAATCACCTAAACACTTGTTTTCACTGCACAAAGTAAATTGATGAACAGACTTGACCAACGCTCACGCCCACACTAGTTTCCGCGCAATTTGCCTGCACCCATCCGCTTTTGCCTGCACCAGGAAACCCTGCCATGACGCCTGCCGAACCGACCGCTTGCCTCGCCCTCGCCGACGGAACTCTCTTTTACGGTCAAGGGTTTGGCGCCACAGGACAGACCGAGGCTGAACTGTGTTTCAACACCGCCATGACCGGTTACCAGGAGATCATGACCGATCCCTCCTACGCCGGTCAGGTCGTGACCTTCACCTTCCCTCATATCGGCAATGTCGGCGTGAACCCTGAAGATGACGAAACCGGCGATCCGGTCGCTTCGGGCATGGTTGTCAAGTGGATGCCGACCGACCCGTCGAACTGGCGCGCCGCACAAGACCTGTCCAGCTGGCTCGCGGCACGGGGGCGCATCGCGATCGGTGGGGTCGACACGCGCCGCCTGACCCGCGCCATTCGCCAGGCGGGCGCACCGCACGTAGCCCTCGCGCACAACCCAGACGGCACGTTTGACATCGAAGCGCTCGTCGCGGCGGCCCGCGATTTCGCCGGGCTGGAAGGCATGGACCTCGCCAAGGACGTCACCTGCGCCCAGTCCTATCGTTGGAACGAAAAACGCTGGGCCTGGCCAGAGGGCTACACGCCACAGACGGACCCAAAGTTCAAAGTGGTCGCCGTGGACTACGGCGCCAAGCGTAACATCTTGCGCTGCCTCGCCTCGGCCGGTTGCGATGTCACCGTCCTGCCCGCCACCGCGACGGCGGACGAGGTGATGGCCCACGACCCGGACGGGGTGTTCCTGTCAAATGGCCCCGGCGACCCAGCCGCGACCGGTGAATATGCGGTTCCGATGATCCGCGACGTGCTGGAAAAAGACCTACCCGTTTTCGGCATCTGTCTGGGTCACCAGATGCTGGCCCTCGCCCTTGGCGCCAGAACGGTCAAGATGAACCACGGCCACCACGGCGCCAACCATCCGGTCAAGGATCTGGAGACCGGGAAGGTCGAAATCACGTCGATGAACCATGGCTTTGCCGTGGATGCACAAACCCTGCCTGACGGTGTGATTGAGACGCACACTTCCCTCTTTGACGGCTCGAATTGCGGCATCCGGGTCGAGGGCAAACCGGTCTATTCCGTCCAGTACCACCCCGAGGCCAGCCCCGGCCCTCAGGACAGCTATTACCTGTTTGAGCGCTTCGCAGAGGCGATGGCCTCCCGAACAGGTTGAATACTCGCGGTAAAAGCACAACTTTAACCGCTTGTTAACCATGGATTGCCATGGGTGAAGGGCCCTGATTTCAGGACCCGTTCATGAGTGATCCGCTCTTACGTTTGTCATCGCCGCAGCCTGTCGCGCGGCGGCCACGTCCCGCAGTCCCTGTGGGGCGGCAGTTGGTGAACGCGGGGCTGATCAATCAGACAACGCTGCTTGATGCGCTCAGCAAACAGCACAGGCTCGACGCGCCGCTGGGCGAGATCCTGGTGGCAGATGGCCATGTTGCCCCGGACGACGTGCTGAACGCGCTGGCGGTTCAACACGATGCTGACCGCGTGGATCTGACCGTTGATCCGCCAAACCCGCTGATGGCGCAGGCCGTTCCGGTGCATCTGTGCCAAAGTTTCGGCGTGGTCCCGTGGCGGTGGATCGGCAACACGCTGCTTGTGGCCACGACACGTCCGGACCGCTTGCCCGATCTGGCGCGCGCCCTCGATCAACCTGCATGGGCCGTGCTGCCCGTGCTTGCGCCGATCGACCAGATCCATGACCAGATCACCGCGATTTACGGGGCCGCACTGGCGCACAACGCCGCGTATAAGGTGCCCGAGGCGCTAAGCTGCCGAAACTGGACGCCGCGCAGACATGCGCGCGGTCTGGCGATCTGCATCCTCATAGCGGTGCTGTTGGTCAGCGTCCTGTACCCTGCCTGGGTCGCGACACTGGCCATCGGCTGGGCCGTTCTGACACTCATGATGACAACAGCGCTGAAACTGGCCGCCTTGGTCGCGCGATTGACCCACCACATCCCGGCACAGACCGAGCCGATGCCACCGCAGCTGCCCGAACGGTTGCCGCGCGTCTCTGTACTGGTGCCGCTCTTCAAGGAGGAGCGCATTGCCGACGCGCTGATCAAACGCCTGTCCCGGCTGACCTACCCAAAGGCTCTGCTGGATGTCGTGCTGGTCCTCGAAGCCAAGGACAATGTGACCCGCGCCACACTGGCCCGCACGCAATTGCCCCAGTGGATGCGGGTGATCGAAGTGCCGGATGACGGCACCATTACCACCAAGCCGCGCGCTTTGAACTATGCGCTCGACTTCTGCAAGGGCGACATCATCGGCGTCTGGGATGCTGAAGACGCGCCAGAGCCGGACCAGATCGAAAAGATCGTCGCGAAATTTGCAGGAGCGCCACCGGATGTGGTGTGTCTGCAGGGAATGCTCGACTATTATAACGCGCGGCACAACTGGATGGCGCGCTGTTTCACCATCGAATATGCGAGCTGGTGGCGCCTTGTCCTGCCGGGAGTAGAGCAGCTTGGCATGGTGCTGCCGCTGGGCGGCACGACCCTGTTCTTTCGCCGTGACATCCTTGAGGAGTTAGGGGGATGGGACGCCCACAACGTGACCGAGGATGCCGATCTTGGCCTCCGTCTTGCCCGGCGTGGGTACCGCACCCAACTGATCCGCACAGTCACCTACGAAGAGGCCAATTGCCGGGCCTGGCCCTGGATCAAGCAGCGCTCGCGCTGGCTGAAGGGGTACCTGATCACCTATTGCGTGCACATGCGCAAGCCTGGCGACCTGCTACGCGATCTGGGGTTCAAACGGTTCTGTGGCGTGCAGGCGATGTTCTTCGCCACCGTCTCGCAATTTGCAGCCCTGCCCATCTTGTGGAGCTTTTGGCTG
The DNA here is from genome assembly GCF_007995245.1 of Tateyamaria sp. syn59. Taxonomy (GTDB): domain Bacteria; phylum Pseudomonadota; class Alphaproteobacteria; order Rhodobacterales; family Rhodobacteraceae; genus Tateyamaria. Next base: position 217,472 of record NZ_VCBA01000001.1, on the reverse strand, counting down.
CCAGCCGCCGGGTTGCCGCACCCGGTGGTCGCGACACTCGGTCAGGCGGTGATCTTGCCCATCACCATTTTCTTTATTTTCGCTGAGATATTGAACCTGACCATAGGCATCATGGCCGTCTCAGATCGGAACCACCGGCACCTTGTGCCTTGGGTTCTGACGCTGCCATTCTACTTTCCGCTGGCCGCCGTTGCCAGCTACAAGGCCCTGTACGAGATGGTTTGCGCACCGTTTTACTGGGACAAGACCCAACACGGCACGGCCACGGGCGACATTGTGCGGCCCCTGGGGTCCGAAGATGGAAAGATGCCCTAGGCCTCGTCTCGCCGCGTTTCGGCATCCTGTTTCAGCCGCGTCATGAAGGCCACCGAGATATGGTCTCGCAACGCTTTGCCCGCTGCCGCTTCATCCTTGGCCTCAATGGCCCGGACAATCCGGTCATGCTCTTCTTGTGCAATACGGGTCCGTCCGTCAGCAGCCAGCGACGTCGTCGCCATCAGCGCCATCGTCCGGTGCACCAGGTCCAATTGTTGCACCAGATAGCGGTTGTGAGAGGCGAGGTGGATCTGCGTGTGAAACCGCCGATTGGCGCGCGCCAGCGCAGGCGGGTCGTTGACCAGTGCGTTGTCGGCCTCGACCATCTCGCGCAGGATACGGACCTCTTCTGCCGTCGCGTGCTGCGCAGCAAGCGACGCGGCGAGCCCTTCCAGTTCGCGGCGCACGACATAAAGCTCGGACATCTGGTTGTGATCCAGCGACGCCACGATCAGACTGCGCCCGTCACGCGACAACAGCGATTGCGTTTCCAGGCGCTGCAACGCCTCGCGCACCGGCGTGCGGGACACGCCGAAGCGTTCGGCCAACTCGCTCTCCACCAGCCGGTCACCGGGGCGATAGGTGCCGATGTCGATAGCCTCGAGGATCATGGAATATGCATCGGTATTGTTGGGGCGTGGGGCAGGCATGGCATCTTCGCAAGTCGTTGTTTTTCAATACCGTAGTGCGGGCACCCCGCCCGGCGCAACCCCAACGGCTTGCAGATGCAGGCGCCACGGCCTATGCCCGAACCCATGCCAGCCGCCGATTTCACACATGTCCGCACCTGGGTCTTTGACCTCGACAATACCCTCTACCCGCCGTCCGTGCGTCTGTTCGACCAGATAGAGGAGAGAATGCGAGCCTATGTCATGGACGCCCTGAACGTGACACGAGCCGAGGCCGACCGTCTGCGCGTCCACTACTGGCACACCCATGGCACGACGCTCGCCGGGCTGATGCGCGAACATGACCTCGACCCGCTCCCGTTCCTCGATGACGTGCATGACATCTCATTCGATCAGCTGACGCCCGACACCAACCTCGCCGCCCGGATTCGCGATCTCCCGGGGCGCAAGATCGTCTACACCAACGGCTCTGCACCCTATGCCCAACGGGTGATTGAGGCGCGCGGGCTGAGCGGCCTTTTCGATGCGACCTACGGCGTGGAGCATGCAGATTTCCAACCCAAGCCTCAGCGCGCTGCATTTGTCCGTGTCTTTGACCGCGACGGGCTGGCACCGGAAGAAGCGGCGATGTTCGAAGATGAGCCCCGCAACCTCGCCGTGCCGCACGACATGGGCATGCGCACCGTCCATGTGGCGCCCGCGCGCGCGGACGGTGACCACATCCATCACCATACCGATGACCTTGGCGACTTCCTCGCGCGGCTGACAGGGTAGGACAGGATGCCGCCTTGGCCGCGCGACATGGCAGCATAAGTTTGGCTCTGGAGGCGCGACATGACCCAGACATGTGACATTCTGATTTCCGGCGGCGGCATTGCCGGGCTGACGGCGGCTGCAGCCTTTGGCACAGCCGGTTTCGACGTGATGTGCGTCGATCCAACACCGCCCATCACTGATAGCGATGCGGACGGCGCCGACATGCGCACGACGGCGATGCTGCAACCCGCACGGGGGCTGTTGGACCGGGCCGGCGTATGGGATGCACTTGCACCCCATGCCGCCGCCCTCGATGTGATGCAGATTGCGGATGCCGCGACCGAAACCGGTGCCGTGCGCGAGGTCAAAGCATTTCGGGCATCGGACGTATCCGACCTGCCCTTCGGCTGGAATTTCCCGAACTGGCGCCTGCGGCGTGAATTGATGGCACGGTTGAACGCGCTTGACACCGTGGACTTTCGCCCCGGCACCGGCACCACACGATTTCTGGGCCGCACGGCAGAGGCGCGCGTCGGGCTGAGCGATGGCACATCCGTGAAGGCCCGCCTCGTCATTGCGGCCGACGGGCGCAATTCGCCCATGCGGCAGGCGGCCGGGATCGGCGTCACCACACGGCGCTACGGTCAAAAGGCACTTGCCTTCGCCGTCACGCACCCGATCCCGCACGACAACGTCTCGACCGAGGTGCACCGCAGCGGCGGCCCGTTCACGCTTGTGCCGCTGCCCGACCGGGATGGCATGCCCTGCTCTGCCGTTGTCTGGATGGATGAGGGGCCAAAATCCGTGGCGCGGATGGCGCTTGAGACAGAGGTGTTCGAGGCTGAGATGACCGAGCGCAGTTGCCACATCCTCGGCCCACTCAAGCTTGCATCGCGCCGGTCTATCTGGCCCATCATCAGCCAAATCGCGGAGCGTCTGAATGGCACCCGGCTGGCCCTGATTGCAGAGGCGGCACATGTGGTGCCCCCGATCGGTGCACAGGGACTGAACATGTCGCTGGCCGACACGTCCACCCTGCTGGATCTGGCCGTTGCATCGCCCGACACGATGGGCGATGCGAAGATGCTGGGCGCGTATCACGCCGCCCGCTATCGCGACATCCGGATGCGGGTGACTGGTATTGATCTGCTGAACCGCACGAGCCAGGCAACGTCGCCCATGATGCGCGACGCGCGCGCCATGGGGCTGAAAGCACTGCACGAGGTCGCGCCCGTGCGTAAAACCCTTATGAAACTGGGCCTCGGCGTTCAGGCAGCGGGCTAAGGCAGAGGACACCTCCGCCTTACGAGCACCTTACAACACCTGGTCAACAACCCGCTTCAGCCGCGCAACGGTGCCGTCGACATCATAGAGCTTGTCGAGGCCAAACAGTCCCAGCCGGAAGGTCCTGAAATCGGTAGGCTCATCACATTGCAGGGGCACCCCGGCCGCAATTTGCATGCCCTCTGCTGCGAACCGCTTGCCAGTCTGTATATCGGGATCGGCCGTATAGCTGACAACAACGCCGGGGGCGCCAAAACCATCCGCCGCTACTGACGTCACGCCCTTTTCGGCCAACATCGTACGCACGGCACCGCCCAACGCCCACTGAGCATCCTTCAGCTTGCCAAAACCATACGCCTGCGTCTCCTTCATCGTGTCACGGAAATCCCGCAGCGCATCGGTGGGCATCGTCGCGTGATAGGCATGCCCGCCACCTTCATAGGCCGCCATGATCTGATGCCATTTCTTAAGATCGATGGCAAAGCTGTCGGATGTCGTCTCTTCCATCCGGGCCATAGCCCGGTCCGATAGCATCACAAGTCCGGCACAGGGCGACGCGCTCCATCCCTTTTGCGGGGCCGAGATAAGCACGTCGACGCCAAGGGCGCGCATATCGACCCAGGCGCAACCTGACGCGATGCAATCCAGCACCATCAGCGCACCTACCTCATGCGCAGCAGCCGCCATCGCGGCAATGTAGCCGTCCGGCAGGATCACACCCGCGCTCGTCTCCACATGCGGGGCAAAGACGACATCCGGCTTCTGCTCGCGGATCGCATCCACCACGGTATCGATGGGTGCTGGCGCAAAAGGAGACGGCGACGCATTTCCGGTCTGGCGCGCTTTCAATACGGTCGTGTTGGCTGTCAGCCCGCCCGTCTCGAAAATCTGGCTCCAGCGATAGGAGAACCAGCCGTTGCGCACGACAAGCACGTCGGCGCCGCGCCCAAACTGCCGCGCCACGGCTTCCATCCCGAACGTACCGCCACCGGGCACGACGACCACGGCGTCGGCGGCATACACCTCTTTCAACATGGCAGAGATGTCATTCATCACGCCCTGAAATGCTGCACTCATATGGTTCAGCGACCGGTCGGTGAAGACGACGGAAAACTCCTCAAGCCCCTGAGGGTCAACGGTATCAAGCAAAGCGGCCATAGTGGTGTCCTTTTCTCTTTTCGACACGACATAGCGGGTCGCGCCGCGGCAAACAAAGCCTATCACGGTATACATTCGCGGCAGTGCGGCATGGCCCGTCGCCAATGGGAAACCTTGTCAGCCAATCGGCCCCGGACGGCGCTCTTCACTCAACAAAACATTGGCCTCTACCTCGCCCGCTCCGGGTAGCGTCATGATGCGACGGCGCAAGACGCGCTCGAAATCCGGCAGGTCGCGCGCGACAACACGCAAACGGTAGTCATAGAGGCCCAGCACGTGCTCCACCGTCTGCACTTCGGGAATGGCGGCGACGGCACGCTCAAAGTCCTCAAGGCTCACGCGACCTTTCGTTGCCAGCTTCACGCCCAGAAAGACGGTCACGCCAAATCCCAACTTCTCGGCATCCAAAGCCAATCGCTGCCCCCGGATGACACCTGCCTCGCGCAACCGCTTGATGCGCCGCCACGCGGCGGGTTGCGACAGGCCACACGCCCGGCCAATCGCCCCCGCCCCTTGCCCCGCATCCTCGGCCAGCAGGCGGAGTATGGCAAAATCCGTATTGTCGAGATCGATCACAGCGGCAACGCCTCATCGCTTTTGATCCGGGCCACATGCATCAACGCCTCAATATCTGCGATATGCGGCAGGGTGAGGATGCGCGAGCGATAGAGGTGCTGATAATGCGCCATGTCTCGCGCAATCACCGACAGGCGTACATCAACCCGGCCAAGAAAGGTCTGGATCTCGATGACTTCCGGCACCTCGCGCGCGGCCCGAATGAATTCGTCAAAGGCCCGCGCCTGCGTCTTGTCTAGCGTCACCCGCAACGATACCTCGACCGCATAGCCAAGTGCGGCCCAATCAATCACCGCCTGCACCCCCTTGACCAAGCCAGCATCACGCAGCCTGGCTTGACGCCGCGCCAATTGCCCCGGGCTGACCCGCGCCCGCTCGGCCAATTCCGCCGGTGCCAAGGAAGGATCAGCCTGCCACTGGCGTAGAATGCGACGATCCATATCATCAAGCATGATTTCCTCGCATATTCTTAAAAGGACGAATGATCATAACCTCATTGTTCCAAAAATATGCAAATTGCAACGCTGACCAGTGGCGAACCCTTCCCTATAACGCGGCCCAGACTTGAAACTCCGGAGGGAAAACCATGCGCGTTTACTACGACCGCGATTGCGACATCAACCTGATCAAAGACATGAACGTGGCCATCCTCGGCTACGGCTCCCAGGGCCACGCCCACGCCCTGAACCTGCGCGACAGCGGTGCAAAAAACGTGGTCGTCGCCCTGCGCGAAGGCTCGCCATCCATCGCCAAGGCCGAAGGCGAAGGCCTGAAAACCATGGGCATCGCCGAAGCAGCCGCCTGGGCCGACCTGATCATGTTCACCATGCCCGATGAACTGCAGGCCGAAACCTACAAGAAATACGTCCACGACAACATCCGCGAAGGCGCTGCGATTGCCTTCGCCCACGGCCTGAACGTCCACTTCGGCCTGATTGAACCCAAGCCCGGCATCGACGTCGTCATGATGGCCCCCAAGGGCCCCGGTCACACCGTGCGCGGCGAATATGTCAAAGGCGGCGGCGTGCCCTGCCTCGTGGCCGTCGACAACGACGCCTCGGGCCGCGCTCTGGAAATCGGTCTATCCTACTGCTCCGCCATCGGCGGTGGCCGGTCGGGCATTATTGAGACCAACTTCCGCGAAGAGTGCGAAACCGACCTATTCGGTGAACAAGCCGTGCTCTGCGGTGGTCTGGTCGAGCTGATCCGCATGGGCTTCGAGACACTGGTCGAAGCGGGCTACGCCCCCGAGATGGCCTATTTCGAGTGCCTGCACGAAGTGAAGCTGATCGTGGACCTGATCTACGAAGGCGGCATCGCCAACATGAACTACTCGATCTCGAACACGGCCGAGTATGGCGAATACGTCTCCGGCCCGCGCGTCCTGCCCTATGACGAGACCAAGGCGCGCATGAAAGCGATCCTGACCGACATCCAGACCGGCAAGTTCGTGCGCGACTTCATGCAGGAAAACGCGGTCGGCCAGCCCTTCTTCAAAGGCACACGCCGCATCAACGACGAACACCAGATCGAAGCCACGGGTGAGACCCTGCGCGGCATGATGCCGTGGATCTCGGCTGGCAAAATGGTCGACAAATCAAAGAACTAAATCAGGCTCTTCATGTTTCGGGAAAGGCCGCCGCAAAGGCGGCCTTTCCTTTTTCCATGACAAGAATTGCGCGACTTTTCGGATCTCGGCGCATCCAGCCCTGATCCTCCATCCGCGTCAGCATGGCACGGCCAAGCGATCCTGCCAGATGGTTCCGCCGCTCTGACCAGTCCAGACAGGTCCGGCACACAAGCGCCCGACCAGCTTCCAGACCGGCGACATCAATCCCGAACCCCGTCACAAAGTCGCGGCCCGCGCCAGTCAGTGCGACGTCCTCGCCGTCTTCGACCAGCAAACCGCGCCCGATCATACTCCGATACATCTGCACGCCCATCCGCCCGGCCAGATGGTTGTAGCACACCCGCGCCACCTGCATCTGCGCATCTTTCGGCCCCGTCCGCACCCGCGTGGCACCCTTCCGTGCCGCAAGGCCCATCAGCGCCTCAAGCACACCCGCGACCTCGGCATCCGCCAAATTGAAGTACTTGTGCCGCCCCGACTTGCGCGGTGCGATCAACTCCGCCTCGGCCAGTTTCGACAAATGCCCACTGGCCGTCGACAGACCAACGCCCGCCTCCTCCGCCAGTTCAGACGCCGTCAGCGCACGCCCATCCATCAGCGCCGTCAGGATATTCGCCCGCGCCGGATCACCGATCAGCGCTGCGATGTGAGAGATGTCTGGACCTTCCTTCATAGTTTGACCGTAGCCGAAGCATTCCGGTCCGTCAAAGTGCTAGGCCAAGCGCAGCAACGAAAGGACCAATCATGCTGACCTGCATCATCCAGTACCAGATCGACCCCACCAAACGCGCAGCATTCGCCGAATATGGGCAACGCTGGGGCCAGTGCATCCCCCGCTGCGGCGCGGGCCTCGTGGGATATTTTGCACCGCACGAAGGCTCCTCCACCCTTGCCTACGGCATTTATCACATTGAAAACCTTGCCGCTTATGAACAGTATCGCGCCCGCCTCGCAGCCGACCCACAAGGACGTGAAAATTACCTGTTTGCACAATCCGAGAAATTCATTCTCAAGGAAGACAGGACATGGCTGCAAAACGTGTCCGCACCACAGGGAGGCTCCACATGATTGCTGTCATCTTCGAGGTCTGGCCGAAAGACGGCCATCGCACGCCCTATCTGAACCGGGCCGCAGCCCTCAAGGACCACCTGAGCGACATCCCCGGCGTCATCTCGGTCGAGCGGTTCGAAAGCCTCGTTGAGCCGGGCAAGCTCCTGTCCCTGTCTTTTTGGGAAGACGAGGCCGCCCTCGAGCATTGGCGCAAGCTGCCCGAACACCGGGACGCCCAAAGCGCGGGCCGCGAGATCCACTTCGACAACTACCGCCTGCGCGTCGCTGGCGTCATCCGCGACTACGGCATGACAGAACGGGACGAGGCACCCACCGACAGCAAGGCGCTGCATGATCGATAGCCCAAAGATCACGGGCACAAGTTGGCTGATGGTTGCCATCCTGGGATTTACCTGGGGTGGCACCTTCCTTGTGACGGAAATCGCGCTGCGGGGCATCACGCCGTTCTGGTTAGCTGCCGGGCGCATCTGCTTTGCCGCTGTGTTGATGGTGGCCATCTGGCAGAGCTTGGGCGGAAAACTGTTCCACGACGCGACACAGCCGATCACCCGGCTTCAAGTTGTGGCCATCGGCGCCTTCAGCTCCGCCATCCCCTTCATGTTGCTTGCCTGGGGCCAACAATACGTCACCTCGGGCTTCGCAGGCGTCTCAATGGCATCCGTCGCGCTGATTGTTCTGCCACTCTCGCATTTCTTTGTACCGGGCGAACGGATGACGTGGCGGCGCAGCCTCGGCTTCATCATCGGCTTTGTCGGCGTCTGCATCCTGATCGGCGGACAAGCGTTCGAAACCAGCGGCGCGCAGCTTGAAACAGCGGGCCGCATCGCCTGCATCAGTGCAGCCTGCTGCTATGGCATCTCATCCATCCTAATGCGGCGCCTGCCTGCGGTGGACCCCATCGGCCTCTCTGCTGTACTGCTTCTGATCGCCGCCTGCATCACTCTGCCAGCGGCATGGATCGTCGAGGGGCCGCCACCCCTACCCGACACACAAACCCTGATCGTCATCGCCTGCCTTGGCCTGATCCCCACAGCAGCGGCCAACATGCTGCGCGTCTTGGTGATCCGCAGCGCAGGCCCGGTGTTCATGTCGATCACGAATTACCAGGTGCCTGTCTGGTCCGTGGTCATGGGTGCCCTGATCCTGAACGAACCACTACCGCCCAGCTTGCTGTCGGCGATGGCGCTGATCCTTGCCGGTGTCGGCCTCAGCCAATATGGCGCTTTGCGCCGGCTCTTTCAGCGCTGATCCCGCGCTTCATTTCGCCAGATAAACCGCCCCCGGAGGGCCGGGCAGCCTCAGGTCGCGACCGCCGCTTCTACCGCGCTGACCACATGATCAACACTCGCGGTCAACACGGCCTCATCCTCGCTTTCCGCCATAACGCGGATCAGTGGCTCGGTCCCGGACTTGCGGATCAGGAGACGACCATTTCCATTCAACTGCCCTTCCGCTTCGGAAATCGCGGCTTTCACACTCTCCACCTCAAGCGGGGTTTGCCCTGCGGCAAAGCGCACATTCTTCAAAAGCTGAGGCACCGGGTCAAAGACGTGCAGCACCTCGCTCGCTTTTTTGCCGGATTGCACCAGCTCCGCGAGGAATTGCAGACCTGCCATCAGCCCGTCACCGGTGGTGGCGTAGTCCGTCATTACGATGTGACCCGACTGCTCGCCACCCAGGTTGAAGTCCCCCTGCCGCATCCGCTCAACCACGTAGCGGTCGCCGACACCCGTGCGCTCCAACCGCACGCCGTGGCCTTGCAAGTAGCGCTCAAGACCAAGATTCGACATCACCGTCGCCACCAGCGCGTTGTTGCGCAGCCGCCCTTCGGAGGCCCAGCGGGCGGCCATCAGCCCCATGAACTGGTCCCCGTTCCCGACGCGCCCCTTTTCATCCAGCAGGATCACCCGGTCCGCGTCTCCATCAAGGCAAATGCCCACATCTGCGCCATGGGCGACCACCGCTTCGGCGGCGGTTTGCGGGTGCATGGAGCCGCAGCCCTCGTTGATGTTATGCCCGTTTGGCGACGTGCCCACCGGGATTACGGTTGCGCCCAATTCCCACAACGCCTCGGGTGCCACGCGGTAGGACGCACCGTTGGCGCAGTCCACCACCACCTTCAGTCCATCCAGCCGCATTTGCCGGGGAAACGAGGATTTGACCCGCTCGACGTAGCGGAACCGGCCGTCGTCAATCCGCTTGGCCCGCCCGATTGTCCCCGCGGGGACAGGCTCAACCCCTTGAGACACAAGGCTTTCTATTTCAACTTCGGCCGCGTCACTCAGCTTATAACCATCGGGGCCAAAGAACTTGATGCCATTGTCATGCGCCGGGTTGTGGCTGGCCGAGATCATCACGCCAAGATCAGCGCGCATGGAGCGGGTTAGCAAACCAACGGCGGGGGTCGGCACCGGCCCGAGCAGCAGAACATTCATGCCCGTACTGGTCAGCCCAGCCGTCAGCGCGTTTTCGAACATGTAACCAGACAGGCGCGTGTCCTTGCCGATGACCACACGGTGCACGCTGTCACCGTCCCTGCGAAAATACCGCCCCACAGCCGCGCCAATGCGCAGCGCCATCTCGGCCGTCATTGGGGCAACGTTGGCCGTGCCCCGGACGCCGTCCGTCCCGAAGAGTTTTGTCATGTCAGCGATGTGCCACGGATGCGCGCCACAGCGCAATGGCCTGCGCATGGTCGGCGACGTCATGCGCACGGATGATCTGCACGCCTTGGGCGATGGCAACCAACGCCACTCCGACAGAACCGGGCGCACGCGCCGATGCCTCCGGCGCGTTGCCAAGGGTGCCGATGAACCGCTTGCGCGACGCGCCTAACAGGATTGGTACGCCGAGACTGTGAAACAGGCTGATCCGGTTCAGAAGCGCCAGATTGTGGTCAAGGGTCTTGCCAAAGCCGATGCCGGGATCGGCGATGATCTTGTCCTTGTCGATGCCTGCAGCCTGCAAAGCTTCGATCCGCTTCGCGAGGAAGTCGTACACATCCAGCAGCACATCGTCATAGGTCGGATTGTCCTGCATGGTCTGTGGATCGCCCTGGGCGTGCATGACGCAGACCGGCACGCCGCGTGCCGCGCACAGAGGCGCCAGGTCGGGATCGTAGGTGAAGCCGGAGACATCGTTGACGATGCTCGCTCCGGCGTCGAGTGCTGCCTCGGCCACAGCTGCTTTGCGCGTGTCGATGGAGATGGGTGTGGTCACGCCTGCCGCGCGCAGGTCACGGATCACGGGTTCAGTGCGCTCGATTTCCTCGTCCGTATTCACGTTGTGCGCACCGGGCCGGGTGCTTTCTCCGCCGATGTCTAGGATTTCGGCTCCCTGCGCGATCAACGCCTGCCCATGCGCGACGGCATTGGTGCGCGCGGTGTATTGGCCGCCATCCGAGAAACTGTCGGGCGTGGTGTTCAGAATGCCCATGATCTGCGGCGCATCCCACTCACGGTCGAAGCGCGCGCATTCACTGTCGGTGAGGTCGGCGGCATTGACGACGTAGGGAGCTGCATCGCCTGACAGAACCTCGGCATGCGTGAACCAGCACGGGCCACAGTCCACCGCCCCATCCGGCCGGGCTGGTCCAACCTGCATCAACGGACGGATATAACGCATCAGAGCGTCGCCTGATCCACCGGGATTGCGCGCAAGGCAACAGGCGCATCGGTGGGACCATCGTCTCCAATGACCAGCATCTCGCGCACGTCGAAAGTTGCGGCAAACCAGGAGGCGAGCGCCACTGCATCTGCCCCTTTCGCCGAGGGACCATCAACTGCATCGAGCACAATCTTGGACGGCGCCCAGACACAGGCCTGCCCGTTGCGCATGGCCCAATCGAGTTCGGTGCGCGTGTCCACAACCTTGCAGCGCGCATCGCGCGCGGCCAGCACCCACGCGTTCTGTTCAATGGCCAGAAGGTCGATGCGCCGTTGTGCGAGCGGATGGCTGGCCTCAGGTGCTGCGATGTCGGCGGGCCCCACACAAAAAATCACCGGTCGGCCCATCGCTGCCAACTGGTCGATCCACCCGCTCAGGTGATCCGAAGCGATGGCCGCGTTCGACAGATACACCAGTTCGGGGTGCATCACGTCCTCTTCCAGATCTTCGGCGGCGACGGGCCGTGTCGTGCCCCGGCTGCGCACAATCTCAACCCCCAGGGCGCCCGGCCCCCGGTCCAGCTTTTCAATACGGACAAAGACGCGCATCGCCTGCGGTTCCATCAGGATGCGGTCGGCGACACGCTCAGCAAGGGTTTCCAACAGGTTCAGACGCTCGGCTGCCAGTTCATAGGTGATGGCCTCGGTCACCTTGTCATAGGACAGGATGCGGTCCACGTCGTCATCAATGGGGCCTGTCAGCGGGCGCACCTCGACCACGATGTTGAAGCAGATGCGCTGGGTTACGCCACGCTCGGCCTGGAAGGCCCCGATCTCGACCTCGACGGTGTGATCGCGGACCGAGATGCGGTCGAGCGGGGCGGAGGTTGCCGTTGCCTCGGACCGTTCAGACGGGTGGGAGAAGGCGAGGCGGATTTCGGATGCCATGGGTGCGCGGCCTTTGCAGAAGAACTCGCGCCCTTCTAGACAAGCTGTCCCCGCGGGGACAGGGGCAAAGACGCCGCCCCGGCGCCAGAAAACGTCAATTCGACGCGGTACGGAAGGTGTGGCGGTAAAAGACGTGCACGCCGATGGACGCCGTCTTGGTGTAGACCCGGGCCCACCGTGGGCGCACGGCCGTGGTGTGGTAGTGCGTGGCGCCTTTGGTCAGGTCGGGGGCTCGACCGTCAAGCACCGCTCGGGCCACTTTTGACACACGCTCGAAAGCGCGCGGTTCGCGGATGGTTTCGGGATTGCCGTCGCAGGTATAGGTAAACTGGCACTGGTAGCGCTTGCCTGTCCCCTGGTTGATCACACCGCACACATTGTCAGGAAAACGCGCGCTGCGTACGCGGTTCATGATCACCTCGGCCACGGCAAACTGACCCTTGACCGTCTCACCGCGCGCTTCGAAATACAGCGCTTCGCTCAGGCACTTCCAGTGGGCGCCACCTTTGGCCTTGGGCTGGCCGTCCAGCCAACTGCGGGAAAAAGAAACATTCGTTGCCTGTGCCGGCGGTGTGAGCAGATCGCTTAACAGCGCTTGCGATACACCGCGCAAGCCACGCGCCTCGGCCGCGCGCAGCACTTCGCCCGTTGCCGCCGCTTCATCGGCTTCCGATGCAGCAAGCGGAGTGCCCACGAGCATGCAGCACGCCAGAAGCGCCTTCACCAAACTTCGCATTGATCAACCCCAGGATCATTCTTGACCCGCGGCATTTAGTAAAAATTGACCTTTACGTCCAGTTTTGGGGCGATTTGGTCGCACATGGCCGCTATGCATCAGCGTAATATGGCTTGTTACCCAGCACAGAATGCTGAGGATCGGCCTGAACTCGGCTACTTGATTTTGTGGGAAATTGCCAGTTGAGCGGAAGCCAGCCGAGCCACTGGAACCCGGAACGGAGAGCATGAAACATAGTCGAATCCCGCGTTGCGGCAGAACGCAATTGATTCGGGATTGCCGCCGTGCTCGCCGCAGAGTGACAGTGTCACCTCCGGACGCGCGGCACGTCCACGCTCCGATCCAAGCTGCAAAAGCTCGCCCACCCCGTCGATGTCGAGGGAATGGAACGGATCCTCCACGAACACCTCCTGGCGCACGTAGTCGGACATGAACCGCCCCGCATCGTCCCGCGACAGACCATAGGTCATCTGGGTCAGGTCGTTGGTGCCGAAAGACAGAAAGCTGCAATGCTGCGCGATGTCGCCAGCCCGCAAAGCAGCGCGGGGCGTTTCGACCATCACACCCAGCTTGTAGTCGAAGGCGGCCCCCGCAGTCATCGCAACGGTCGTGGCCACGGCATCGACACGTGCGCGCACCAGCTCGACCTCGCGTTTGGCGCTGACGAGGGGGATCATGATCTCCGGTACGACCGGATCGCCGTCGCGGCTCGCCTCGATTGTCGCTTCAAAGATCGCACGGGCCTGCATTTCGTAGATTTCGGGCACGGTCACGCCCAGACGCACTCCGCGCAGGCCGAGCATAGGGTTGTATTCCATCATCGCCTCGATCCGACGGGTCACGTCCGACAGCGGCAGGTTCAGCGCATCCGCCAGCTCGCGCTGGCCGTTCCGGTCCGTGGGCAGGAACTCGTGCAGGGGCGGATCGAACAGTCGGATGCAGACCGGTTTGCCCTGCATGATCTTGAACAGCTGGATGAAATCGGCCCGCTGCATGGGCAGCAGCCGCGCCAACACCGCGCGACGGTCGTCGCTGGTGGCTGCAAAGATCATCTCGCGCATGACGGTCAGGCGACCGGGTTCAAAGAACATATGCTCCGTGCGACAAAGGCCGATGCCCTGCGCATTGAAATTGCGTGCCGTTTGCGCGTCGGCAGGTGTGTCGGCATTGGCGCGAATGCCGATATCGCGTTCCGCATCGGCCCAGTCCATCAGGTCGGTAAAGGCATCGTCGAGCGCTGCCTCCTGCATCTCAGGCGCGCCAAGCAGGATGGTGCCGTTCGTGCCGTCCACCGTCACGATGTCGCCCGCAGAAAGGACGCGACCATCCTGCGTCGTCAATTGCCCCTTGCGCGTCTGAAAGCGCATGTCGCTGACACCCACCACGCAGGGCAGGCCAATCCCCCGCCCGATCACGGCGGCGTGGCTGGTGATGCCGCCGCGTTCGGTGATGACAGCGCTGGCGGCATGCATGCCGCGGATGTCCTCGGGCGAGGTTTCGCGACGCACGAGGATGCAATCCTCGCGTCGGGCGGCACTGGCCTGGGCCTCATTCGATGAAAAGACCAAACGACCGGTGGCCGCGCCCGGACTGGCGGCAATGCCGGTGCCGAGAATGTCACGCTTGGCGTGGCGGTCCACTTGCCTGTGCAGAAGCTCGTTGAGCGTGCGCGGTTCGATCCGCATCAGAGCCTCTTGCCGGGGGATGACGCCGTCACGGGCCAGCTGGACCGCGATGCGAACCGCTGCGCGGGATGACCGAGCCACACGAACGCCGTCTAGAATATGCAAGTGCCCGTTTTCGATGGTGAATTCGACCTGCATCTCTTCGCGCAGTTTGACCCGCATCAGGCGGGCATGGTCGACCAATTGGGCAAAGCCGTCGGGCACCTGATCCTCGAGCGAGGGACCACGCGGGTCGCGGGTGATAAACAGGCTGTTGGCATCACCGCGCAGCGCGTCGCGCCCCTGGCTCTGGCGCAGGTAGCGCCCGGTGATCTGAGGCATGCCCGTCTTGGAGGACACAAGCTGCAGCACTCCGGATCCGCTTTCGCATTGCCCCACTCCGAACGCCATCTGCTGGACCACGAGGCCGAGCCCCGCGTCCGCAGGCGCGCCCTTGGCCTGACGCAAAAGGCGAGCCGATGTCCCCTCCCACGCGCGGGCCATGGATTTCAGAACGCCCGCCAACTGCTCGGCCCGTGTGGCCGGGAACGGGGTTTCGGTTTCGCTTTCGTAAGCTTCAAGCGTTTGCAACAGGGCCTGTGGCCCCTCACCCGTCACATCATCAAACATGTCGGGGTCCAGCCGATCCACGTGGATCGCGTAGCTTTGCACAAAGCGGGTGTAGAGCGCCGAGACGGCATCCACGCCAAGCGTGCCGCATAGCGTCTCGAACCGCGCGTCATTCATGCCGATGTTGAGAATGGCCGATGGACCACCCCAATCGGGGTCCTCGGACGAGGGGCGCACGCACAAAAGCGCGTCGTTCGGGAATTGGTCGAGGATCGCCGGGATGTCCGGCAAGTGACCGCTGGCAATGTCGTGGACCGCGCTGAAGGACAGCGCGACCGTTGTCGGCACCGGCAGGTCCAGCCGCTTGAGGCGCTGCAAGCACTTTGCGCGCCCGCCATGCGTGTCGTTTGCGATAGGAGCGTTGGGCGTGACCAGCGTTGTGTTGGGATTATTCTGCACTGCGGCGATCCTTTCGCCGCGCACCATACCTTGTGACATAGGTGTGACAAGGATTTTGAGCGTCAGTGCAGATGTTTAGGCGCTATGAAGGGGCCAGCCCCCTCGGGCTGCGCCCTCACCCCAGTCGTATTTTCAGTCAGAAGAAGGTGTTAGCCCTCGATCTTGGTGAGGTCCGCGACGGATAGGCACAGGGTGCGGATGCGGCTGAGCAGGTTGAGCCGGTTGCGACGGACGGTCTGGTTGTCCGCGTTGATCTGCACCGCTTCGAAGAAGGCGTCGATGGGGCCGCGCAGGGTGGCCATGGCCTGCATGGCCGATGCGAAATCCTGTGCCTCCATCGCCGGGGCGATTTTGGCTTCGGCGGCGTCCAGCGCTTCGAAAAGCGCCTTTTCTTCAGCTTCCTCGGCGAATTTAATGTCGGCGCCGTAAGAGTATTCGACGCCGTCTGCATCCTCGGCTTGCGTGAGGATGTTGTTGGCGCGTTTGAAGCCCTGGATCAGATTTTCGCCATCGTCGGTGGCGAGGGTTTCGGAGAGGGCGCGGGCGCGATCAACCACAAATTTCAGGTCGTTGTTGCCTTTCTTCATTGCAAGAATTGCATCCACAATATCGTGTCTGATCTCTTGATCTCGCAGAAGAACCTTGAGGCGATCATGCGTGAAGCCGAGCAAGTCAAACGGCTTTTCCTGTTCGAAACCTTCAAACGTCTGCATATGCTTTCGGCATAATCCGAGCAAATCAGCGCTCAAGTTGTTGTCGAGAACTAGTCGTATAATCCCTAACGCCGCGCGCCGAAGTGCAAACGGATCCTTTGACCCGGTCGGCTTCTCATCAATCGCCCAGAAACCCGTCAGCGTGTCCAGCTTGTCCGCCAATGCTACCGCGACCGACACCGGCGCGGTGGGCACATCGTCGGACGGCCCTAGCGGCGAGTAGTGCTCTTCTGCAGCAGCAGCCATAGCCGTGTTCCGGCCAGAGGCTGTGATGTAATACCGCCCCATAAGCCCTTGAAGTTCTGGGAATTCGTAGACCATTTCGGAGCTGAGGTCGGCTTTGGCCAGGCGGGCGGCCTCTTCGGCTTGGGCCTCATCGGCGCCGACGATGGGGGCCAGTTCCTTGGCCAGTGCAGCGATGCGGTTAATGCGGTCGGCTTGGCTGCCCAGTTTGTTGTGGAACGTCACATTTTCAAGGGCTTGCGTCCAAACGCTCATGTCGGACTTGGCGACGCGCAGGTCGTTTTCCCAGAAGAACTTGGCGTCGGCCAGCCGGGCGCTCAGCACCTTTTCGTTGCCTGCGAGGATCGTCGCGCCGTTGTCTGCCGTTTCGCGGTTGGCGACGGTGATGAAACGTTCGATGCGGCCCGTTTTGGGATTGCGGACGGAAAAGAACTTCTGATGCTCCTTCATCGAGGTTTGCAGCACCTCGGGCGGCAGGTCGAGGAAGTCGTCGCCGATCTTGCCCATCAAGACCACGGGCCATTCGACGAGGCCCGCAACCTCCGCCAAGAGGCCCTTGTCCTCGACCACTTCGAGGCCGCTGGCGAAGGCCGCGTTGGTGGCGTCGTGCCAGATGGCCTCAGACCGGTCAGCGGCGTTCAGCACCACATGAGCGCGCTTGAGCTTCTTCTCGTAATCCTCGAAAGAGGTTACAGAAAAGCGGCCTGGCGCCATGAAGCGGTGGCCTTCGGTCGTGTCGGTGAAGGCGATGCCGTCAACCTCTCCCGGCACCACTTCGGTCCCGGCCTCGTCGGTCAGGATGCAGAGGATCGAGTGCAGCGGGCGCACCCATTTGAGCGACCCCGACCCCCAGCGCATGGATTTGGGCCAGGGGAAGGTGCGGACGGTTTGGGACAGCACCTCGGCAATGATCTCAGCAGCCGGGCGACCGGGTTTTTCGATCACGGCGAAAAGGACGTTGCCCTTGGGTGTTTCGCGCTCCTCGACCTGATCGCGGGTCAGGCCCGCGCCGCGCAGGAACCCTTCGATCGCCTTTTCGGGCGCGTCTGCCTTGGGGCCCTTACGCTCTTCGCGGGTGGAGGGGCTTTCGGTCAGCAGCCCCTCGACCGTCAGTGTCAGGCGGCGGGGCGTAGTAAAGGCGGCGGCGGAGGCGTAGGTCAGACCCGCCTCGACCAAACCGTTCGTGACCAGTTTTTGCAGGTCTTCGCCCGCGCGTTTCTGCATGCGCGCTGGGATTTCTTCGGAGAAGAGTTCGATCAGGAGGTCAGGCATTAGTTCGTTTCTCGTTCCGGGCATTCTTCGCCGACGATGGTCCCGTCATAGGCTTTTTCGCCGCAATCGTTGAGTTCGTGCCAGACATAGCCGCGGCCGTCTTCGGTGATGGCGACGATGCGGTCGACGCCGAAATCGACGTTTTTCTGGCCCAGAAAGGGGAGCGCCGTGCCTGCGTCAAGCTCGGCGGCGATGGCGGCGGCGTCGAAGCAGTCGAACCAGCCTGGCGCGTTGCGGGGGGTGGCGTCGTCGAGCCCCACGTAGGTTTCCGTTAGGAGTGCCAGCGACATGTCGGTGGTAAAGCAGGCCCGGTAGCGGATGGGCGAACTGTCGGCGTCAATGGCTTGGAAGTTGTCGAAGGGGATGGGTTCAGGTGCGTCCGTGACGACCGAGACGAGCTGGACGTCCGCCTCGACCACCTCGTCGTAGAAGCCATAGACTTGCAGGTAGTAGAGGGCCGCGCCCGCGATGATCCCACTCAGCACGATGACAATTCCAATGATTTTTCCGCTCACGCTGCGTCCTCGGGCTGCCAGCCGCCGGCGCGGGTCTGGACGAAGGCGTCGGCGCATTGCTTGGCCAGTGCACGGACGCGGCCGATATAGGCTTGCCGTTCGGTAACCGAGATCACGCCCCTTGCGTCGAGCAGGTTGAAGATGTGGGACGCCTTGATGCACTGGTCATAGGCCGGGTGAGCCATGATGATGCGCTTGCCCGTCTTGGGGTCGTCGTGTTCGGCGGCAAGGATCGCCTTGCACTCGTTTTCGGCCTCGACGAAGTGATCGAGCAGTACCTCGGTGTTCGCGGTGTCGAAGTTCCAGCGAGCGTATTCCTCTTCGGTCTGCTTGAAGATGTCGCCGTAAGTCAGCGCGATGGGCGTTTGCGGGTCGTTGAACGGCATGTCCATGACGTGATCGACACCGAGGATATACATCGCCAGCCGTTCGAGGCCGTAGGTCAACTCCCCGGACACCGGGTGGCAGTCATGGCCGCCAACCTGTTGAAAATAGGTGAATTGCGACACTTCCATGCCGTCGCACCAGACCTCCCACCCGAGACCCCAGGCGCCGAGCGTGGGGCTTTCCCAGTCGTCCTCGACAAAGCGGATGTCGTGCAGGTCCATGTCGATGCCGATGGCACGCAGGGAGCCGAGGTAGAGGTCCTGCAGGTCCGGCGGGCTGGGTTTGATCAGCACCTGGTACTGGTAGTAGTGCTGGAGCCGGTTGGGGTTCTCGCCATAGCGCCCATCGGTGGGACGGCGCGAGGGTTGGACATAGGCGGCGGCCCAGGGCTGGGTGCCGAGGCTACGCAGCGTGGTGGCCGGGTGGAACGTCCCTGCCCCGACTTCCATGTCGTAGGGTTGCAGCACGGCGCAGCCCTTTGCCGCCCAGTAATTTTGCAGGCGCAGGATGATCTCCTGAAAGGATTTAGGCGTGGTCACGGTGTCGGACATGGGGGCTGCCATCGGTTAATTCTGCGTGCCTTACCTACGGCCCGCCCCCCGAATGGTCAATTGCGCGCGAGGAGGCTTTTTGCGGGTATTCCACCATTTCCATTGTGGCGAATTCCTGCTTAATCTGCGCCGCAGTACAAGAATGGCACCAAGACCAACCAAGGGGATATGGGCGGATGTTAAAGCGTGTGATTCTGGCGTGGGTGGTGATGCTTGCATCGGTTGCCGGGGCGGCGGCTCAGGAAGATCCCGTCTGGATCCAGATCGAAGCGCAGCCGAACCTGACGGCGGCCACGGACCGCGCGCGCGCCTACGCCGCCGAACTGCCGGATGTGAATGGTTTTGCGCTTGGTGGTGGCTGGTACGGCATCGCGCTTGGCCCCTATGCGCGGTCCGATGCGCAGCAAGTGCTGCGTGTCTATCGGTCCGAAGGTGTGATCCCCCGCGACAGCTACATCGCGCTCAGTTCTGCCTTCCGGCAGCAGTTCTGGCCCGTCGGGGCGAATGTTCTGAACCGTGGTGTCGTCGATGCGCCACTGCCCGCCACACCTGCGGCGCCGACCCCCACGGTGGAAGCACCAGCCCCCGCACCCGCCGACGAAACGCCGGCACAGGCACAGCGCAGTGAGCGGCAACTGAGCCGCGCCGAGCGCGAAGACCTGCAAATCGCCCTGCAATGGGCAGGCACTTATCAGGGGGCCATCGACGGCGCCTTTGGCCGTGGCACACGCAATGCGATGGCTCAGTGGCAAGAGCGCAAGGGCTTTGAGGCCACCGGAATTCTGACCACAAGCCAGCGCGCGGTGCTCTTGCAGGACTACAATTCCGTGCTGGACGGGCTGGGTTTGGATGTCGTGCGGGACGAGACCGCCGGGATCGAGATGCTGATACCCACGGATGTCGTGTCCTTTGAGAAGTATGAGTATCCGTTTGCGCATTACACGGCCACGAGCGATATCGAGGCGACTGTTTTGTTGATCAGCCAGGAGGGCGATCAGACAACGCTGTTTGGTCTCTATGACATCATGCAGACGCTGGACATCGTCCCCCTGGACGGGCCGCGCGAGCGCAAGGACCGGTCGTTCACGCTGGTGGGTAAAGACGCAACGCGCGTTTCCGAGACCCGCGTGGCGCTTGAAAATGGGCAGATCAAAGGCTTTACCGTTGTCTGGCCCGCCGGTGACGAAGAGCGACGCACGCGTTTGATCGAGGAGATGGAGCAGAGCTTTGCCCGGATCGACGGGGTCATTCCGGCCAGCGCTGGCACCTCGGAGCAGGCCATCGACCTTGTCTCGGGCTTGGAAATCCGCAAGCCACGGCTCTCGCGCTCGGGCTTTTTCGTGGATCGGCGCGGGACCGTCCTGACCACGGCAGAAGCAGTTGACAGCTGCACCCGCGTCACCCTTGATTCAGACATCGAGGCGGAGGTCTCAGTGCTGGACGACGCGCGGGGTGTGGCGGTGCTGAAGCCTGAAACAGCCCTGGCGCCCCGAACAGTAGCGCGCTTCTCCGAAGCGCAGCCGCGCCTGCAATCGGAAGTCGCCGCGGCTGGTTTCAGCTTTGAGGGCGTTCTTGGCGCGCCATCCATGACCTTCGGCACGCTCAGCGATGTACGCGGTCTAAATGGTGAGCCTGACCTGTCGCGGCTGGCGATGAATACGCTGCCCGGCGATGCGGGCGGCCCGGTTCTAGATGCAGGCGGCGGCGTGCTTGGCATGCTTCTGCCCGATGCACAGACCGGGCGTGCGTTGCCGGACGGCGTGCGCTTTGCCCTTGATCGGGCGGTGCTGCAGGACGTGCTGTCGCAGGCTGGCATGGCCGCTGCGGGCACCAACAGCACCACACCCATTGATCCGGTTGATCTGTCGGATGCGGCGACCGGTATGACCGTTCTCGTCAGTTGCTGGGACTGACCGCCATTCGTTAAAATCAACAACATTTCGACACGCGCTGTTAGTGCCGCGTTAACGCACGAAAGCTCACTGTCAGGGCGAGGCGTGGGGGCGCTGATCCTTTTTCAGTGAACGGAGTGTGTCATGTTCAAAACCCTTATCTCTACTGCGGCGGCCGCCGCCTTTCTTATCGGGCCTGCTGTTGAAGCTACAGCAGCAACCGCCGTCGCAAAGCCACCCGCGTCCCACCAGGGCCAGTGGTGGACCCATCCCCTCGGTTGCGAATACAGTCGCGCGGGCCGTCCCGGCGAGACGATGTGGTTTCTGATCGTCAACACCCGCAAGAAAGGCTGCCCATCGTACATCGCCGGCAACACCTGGGGCGGTGTCTACCGTGCGCAAGGATCCAAGATGTGATCCAAAAGCCGCCTGTCGGCGACATGATTTCTGAGTGAAATGGGGGCGCTGCCCCCAAACTCCCGCCGTATTTTTCAAAAGAGAAGAAGATCAGGTCGTCTGGCTGATCTCGGGCGTGAGATAGATCAGCGTCGGGCCGTCTGCGTCGAACGCGGTGCGGACGGTGGTTTGCATCTCTGACAGCGTCTTGGGTGCGGCGGCGTTGGCGCCGAAGGCTTCGGCCAGTTTGCAGAAGTCGGGATTGCGGGCGACGATGGCATTTGGCGCGATCTGGGCGCGGACCATGCTTTCCTCGATCTCTTTCAGTTTGCCGTTGTCCCACAGGATGATCGGCAGCGGCAGGCCCAGTTCGACGGCGACGCCGAGTTCCTGCATGGTGTAGTGAAAGCCGTAGTCGCCGATGATGGCCATGGTTGGCTTGCCCTTGCGCGCGACCGCACCGCCGATGGCGGCTGGGGTCGCGTAGCCGAGGGTGCCGAAGCCCGTGGGGTGGTGCCAATAGCCGGGGCGGTCCATGTCCCAAACCTCTTTCGCGGTGTAGGCAAACTGGGTCATGTCAGAATAGATCATCGTGCCGTCGGGCAGGCAATCGCGCAGGGCGTCGCAGACGGGAACGATGCCGGGACGTTCGGCATCAACCTCAGCGCGCCAGTGGTCGCGGGTCTGCGCGATGTCTTCGGGTTTCCATCCAGTCGCTGGCACATGCCCCGCCGCATCGTCCAGGACCGCTCTCATGATTTCATAGGCCTCACCGAGTATGACGCGATCTTGTGTCCGCTGATGCGTCGCCAGGACAACCGGATCAATGTCGAGGCGGATGACAGGCGCATCGCTGCCAAGTTCGGCGCGCCACATGTCGACTTCGGCCAACTCGCACCCTACGACCAGCACCAGATCGGCACTGTTCAGTACGCGCGCTGACTCCGGTCGGGCCAACGATGCGCCAAAGTACAGCGGATGCCTGGGCGGCATAATCCCACGGCCCGCATAGCTCGTGAAGACGGCTGCGCCCACCGCTTCGGCCAGTTTGGGGTAGAGCGACGCGCCTGTTGTGGCGCCGCCCCCCAGAACCATAACCGGTTTCTGTGCTGACTTGAGCACATCCACGATCCGCGACACGGCAAGTTCGTCGCGTTTCATGTCGCCTGCAAGTTCCTGATTGGCGACAGGGGGTGGCGCTGCAGCGTCCGCTTCGAGCAGATGGATCGGCACTTGCACGTGTTTGGGTCGGGCACGCCTGGTGTCGAACTCCATCAGCGCCCGATCAATAAGGGCATAGGCGGCTTGTGCCGTCCGCGCCTCTTCCGACCAGTCACATACGGTTTCCGCCGCCGCGCGCTGATCCTTCATCTGGTGCAGCTGGCCGTTGGTCGAAGCCGTTTCATCGAGGCAGCTTGAAATCACCAGCATGGGCACGCTGTCGCTGTAGGCCTGTCCCATCGGCGTCATGATGTTCGTCAGCCCCGGCCCCGTGATTACATAAGCCACCCCCGGCTTACCCGTCGCCCGCGCATAGCCGTCGGCCATGAAGCCTGCTCCTTGTTCGTGCCGTGCCAGCACGTGGGTGATCCCCGCCTCTTCGATCCCACGGTACATTTCCTGATTGTGCACGCCGGGAATACCAAAGATCACGTCGACCCCGCGGTCCTTGAGCATGTGGGAGATCTGTGCGCCGAGCGGGCGAGTTTGCGTCATCACGCTCTCCAGAAGTGAATGGTGAACATCACATACACGGCCATCAGCTCCAGCCGTCCGATCAGCATGGCGGCGGCCAACAGCCATTTGGCGGTGTCGTTGAGGCCCGCGAAGTTGCCCGACGGGCCGATCTGGTCGCCGAAGCCGGGGCCGATATTGGCGAGCGCTGTTGCGGCGCCCGACAGCGACGTAACGAAGTCGAGCCCTGTCATGGCGAGGGCCACGGACAGCACACCAAGTGTCACGACGAAGAACATGAAGAAGGACATGACTGAGTTCAGGACATCCTCGCCCACTGGTCGGCCCGCATAGCGTGGCGTGAAGATACCGTGAGGGCTGCGGGTTTTTTGAAGTTGCGCCTTGATCGAGGCAAACAGGAGTTGGTAGCGAAATACTTTGATCGAGCACGCGGTCGAGCCAGCGCAGCCGCCGATAAGGCCAGTGAAGAACAGGACGGCGACGGCAAAGCTGCCCCATTGGCCGTAATCTGCGTTCGCGTAACCGGTGCCCGTCATCAGCGACACCGTATTGAACAGGGCGGTGCGCACCGCCCCCTCGTTCACGGCGTTCTGTTGCCAGAGGTTCCAGCCCGCGATGAGAGCGACAATGGTGAAGGCGGTGATCAGGAAGACGTGTATCTGCCGGTCTTGCAGCAGTGGCTGCGCTGTACCTGCGCTGAGTTGGACAAAGCGGACAAAAGGCAAGGCGGCCAGGATCATGAACACGGTCGCAACATAGGACGGCGCCGGACCAAACGCGCCAAAGGAGGCGTCGTAATTTGCGAACCCGCCTGTCGCGATGGTTGTCATCGCGTGGACCGTCGCGTCAAAGGCGTTCATGCCCGCCGCGATGTAGCACAAGGCGCAGATCAGCGTGAGGGCAACATAGATCACCGAGATGCGGCTCGCGATCTCTGTGGCGCGGGGCAGGATTTTCCCCATCGTGTCAAAGGCTTCGGTGCGGAAGATCTGCATACCCCCCACCCGCAGTTCGGGCAGGAACACCATGGCGACAACGATGATGCCAATGCCGCCAAGCCATTGCAGGATGCCGCGCCACAGCAAGAGGCCCTTGGGCAATGTATCGAGCCCCGAAAGTACCGTGGAACCAGTCGTGGTGAGGCCCGACATCGCCTCGAAAAACGCATCGACATAGCGCGCCTCGGTTACGCCGAAAAAGAACGGCAGCGCGCCAAAAACGGGCAGCGCCAGCCACACGCCAGTTGTCAGAAGGAAGGTCTGCTGGATCGTCAGCCCTTCGCGCACGCCGTTCTGACAGCTGAGCGCGATCATACCGCCAGTCAACACGGTGATCAGGGCACATTCAAGGAAAACCGGCCAATGTCCCCGCCCCTCCGCCACATCGACGAGCATCGGCAGGATCATGGCCAGTCCAAGGACGGCCACAAGCAGGCCGATCACATATCCAACGGGGCGCAGGTCGATCATTGCGCTCAGCGTTGGCGGGCCGCGCGGGCGGTGTCAAGCAACTGGAACCGCGCCGTCAGGTCAGTCTGTTTGCACGCGCCAGAAGCGCCGCAAACGGGTCACAGGTGCATCATGTCCCGGAACACATAGGCCGCGATGTCTTCGCGCCGCAGGTTCATGGCAGCCAGTTCCTCATCCGACTTGGCGCGCAGCGCTTCGATGCGGCGAAAGCGGCTTTCGGCGGCGGCCGACATGGCCGCGGAGTGGCCAAGAGCGGCAAAGAACGCGGTGACGCGATCCAGCAAGCTGCTCAGGATGGAAGTGTTCGAGTGGGAGACGTAAGCCATTGGAGTACCTCGCAAATCTTGCGTAAATCTGTTTCCTCCCGTTGACGCATACATAGGCTTTATTACCGCAACTTACCAATGCTGATACTGCATGGCCGGGTTGCATGCGTGCCCGCAAAAGAAAAAGCGCGCCGGGTCAGGCGCGCTTTCATTTCGCAGGTCGGATGTGCTCTCCGCCCGTCTTACCCTGTGTGAAACAGGGTCTGGAACATCCGCGGGTCGATGCTGTCCGCTTCGAACGTCTCACCTTCAGTCAGGACCGACACGGCGTCGTGGCTGTGCAGGCTTTCCTGATGGCTTGCAACCACGCGGAAGTCGCCGATGCGCACATCTGCCAAAAGCTGTTCGCTGAAGAGCCGCGCGGCATCCTCGACAAAGATCGGATTGGCGGCGTTCAACTCGGCAAAGGCCTGTTCATCCTCGCGCTTCACCATCACCTGCGTTTCGGTCGGCACAGCGCGGCGGCAGGCGTCGATCAGGTCTTCGAACCACATGGTATCCGCATCGTCTTCGAGTGCCACGGAAATCCGTGCGACCGAGCGTTGCGAATGCGGAGTTGCCAACTGGCCACGAACGGCGCGCGCATGTTCGCTCAGTTCCAGCGAACAAGGGCACGTCGAAGAATAGACGTAGTCAAGGTGTACGATGCGCTTGCGCACACCCGCCTGCTCCACCAGTTCCAGCGCAATGTCGTAGTACTGATAGCCCGACAGACCAGAGCGCAGGCTATCTACCCGCACAGGCATGGAAAAGCGCATCTGGATGCGCGCATCAAAGCTGTCGAGGTCCGCCTTGTAGTCGTCCAGAGCCGCCTCGATCACGCCAAAGGAAAACGTCTCTTCCGCATGTTTGTAGAAGGACCGCATGATGCGGGACATGTTGATGCCCTTCTTGTCCGCCTCAAGGCTGACAGTACCGGTCACGGAGGTTTCCAGCGTCAGGGGCGCGCCATCGCGGCTTTCAATCCGCAGCGGCAGACGGAAATTCGAGATGCCCACGTGCTGGATGCGCGTCTTGGCGCCCCGGATCAGGCTCGATGGGCCGTTTTGCAGGTCTGGCAGCGTGTCCTTGTAATCGGCATCGACTCGGAACTCATCCGGGTAGTCTCGCGCAAAGGACGGATAATCGACGCCATCGCTGCCCGGCACAAGCCGTGCGACCGACGGATCAAGCTCGATAATATCTGTGGTTGTGGCGTTTTGGGCCCAGCGGCGGAGTAGTTCCAGTGCTGCTTCGGCCTCGTCGCGCTCGGGTATTGCGGTGATGTCGGGCGTATGAATGTTCATAAAGTAGCCCCCCTTTCTGTCTGCGTGCCGCTTAGAGGTATGCCCCGCGCAGCACTTTTCCAATATTGCCTACAGATACGTGTGATCCTGCAACATGGATGACATTTAGATGGGGCCCCTGCCGCTTTTTCGCGGCAGGGTCACATTGTGCATTATTGTGCCTTTTCCAAGGCTTGCAGGATGTCCGCCACCAGATCGTCGCCGTGTTCGATGCCCACGGACATGCGCACGAGGCCCGGTGTGATGCCCAAGACATCCTTCTGATCCTGTGGCAAACGCTGGTGCGTCGTGGTAGCCGGGTGGGTCAGAATCGACTTCGCATCGCCCAGGTTGTTCGAGATAACCGGGATCGTCAGCGCGTTCAGGAACTTGAACGCCGCATCCTGCCCACCTGACAGATCCAGTGACAGAACGGTGCCCCCCGCGCCGCCCATCTGGCGGCTGATCAGATCGTGCTGCGCGTGGCTTGGGTGGCCGGGATAGATCACGCGGGCAAGCGCCGCATGGCCCTGAAGGGCTTCGGCCAGTTGCAGAGCCGACGCCGCCTGGGCCCGCACTCGCAGCTCCATCGTTTCCAGCCCCTTGAGCATGACCCAAGCGGTGAACGGCGACATGGCCGCGCCCGTGTGCTTCATGTAGGGTTCGACCGTTTTGCGGATGAATTCTTGGGTGCCAAGGATCACACCGCCCAGCGCGCGCCCCTGCCCGTCCACGTGTTTGGTGGTGGAGTAAATGACCACGTCCGCGCCCTGCGCTATGGCGTCAGAGAACACGGGCGTAGCGAAGACGTTGTCGACCAGGACCATCGCGCCGACCGCATGGGCCAAGTCAGACACCGCTTGGATGTCAACGACTTCTAGTGTCGGGTTCGAGATGCTTTCGAAAAACACCGCCGTGGTGCCGGGCGTGATCGCAGCGCGCCATGCCTCGATGTCGGTGCCGTCCACGAACTCAACCTCGACCCCGTAGCGGTTCAGCACCTCTTCCAGCACATACAGGCAGGACCCGAACAGCGCGCGGGCCGACACAACCCGGTCCCCAGCCTTGAGCATCGAAGTCAGCGCCCCCGACACCGCAGCCATGCCCGAAGCGGTCGCAAAGCCGTCCTCGGCCCCTTCCAGCATCGCGATCCGCTCTTCGAACATGCGCACGGTCGGGTTTCCGTAGCGGGCATAGATGAACTCGTCTTCACCCAACGTTTCAAACCGCTGCGCCGCCGCTTCGGCGGTCGGGTAAACAAACCCCTGGGTCAGAAAAATCGCCTCGCTCACCTCGCCATACTGGCTGCGGCGGGTACCGCCGTGGACAGCACGGGTGCGCGCATTCCATGTGTCGGACATGTTCAGTCTCCATCGCGGGCCTGGAATGGGGTCAGGCCACAAAAAACCCCCAGACGCGGGTCAAGCGAAAGGGGGGCTTTCATCCTGACCTTTTAGCGGAAGTGTTTAACGTGGCCCGCAATCCGGTAACAAATCGCCACATTTCAGGGAGTACGCCTGCCGCATCGCAGCGTCAACACCGTCACGGTGCTGTAACCTAAAATTCATCGCCGCGTCATATGCCTGCGCCATAGGAGCCCCACAACATGTGGTAGGAGGCGCGGACATGCCCATCCTGAGACTGAATGCCGGTGCGGGCGGATTGGCTTTGCACGGCTCTCCTGTGCCTGCTCTGCCCGCCCTGCGCCACGCGGCCCGCGGTACGGGCCCGATCATCATCCTGATCCACGGCTTCAAATACGACCCCAGCGACACAAGGTTCTGCCCGCACGCCCGCATCTTTGGCCGCACTCGACACCTGGACAGCACGCACCGCCAATGGCTGCGGCCCCTGGGATTTGGCTGTGGCCATGCCGATGAAGGGCTGGCGATCGCCTTCGGCTGGCGCGCACGCGGCAACCTGTGGCGCGCGCAGCGGTCGGCGCGCGCAGCGGGCGTGGCGCTGTCCCAGACCATCCGCATCCTCCGCGCCACTGCACCAGATCGGCCCATCCACGCCATCACGCATTCCATGGGCTCCGAAGTGATCTTTGAGGCGCTGCACCACCTGCCGCCCCACGCGCTCCAGCGGATCATCGCGATCACCGGGGCCAGCTATGCCAGCGTGGCCGAAACCGCACTTGAGACCGTCGCGGGACGCACGGTCGAATTGCTCAACATCACCAGCCGCGAAAACGACCTGTTCGACCTAATGTTTGAACGCCTGATTGCGCCCGATGTCGCGCAGGATCGCGCTATGGGCAGCGGCCTGTCCCTGCCTCATATCGTCAATATTCAACTCGACTGCACCCGCACCCTCGCAGCCCTCACCCGGTTCGGGGGCCATATAGACGCGCCGCAGCGGCGCATCTGCCACTGGTCCGGCTACACCCGCGCGGGCGCGCTCCGGTTCTACGCCCGCGCCCTGCGCCATGCGGATGCCGTGCCTCTTGATGCCCTGCAAGATGCCCTTCCCGATCACGCAGCACCGCGCTGGTCACGTATCTTTGCAGCGCCGCACCTGCCCTCTTACTTGCCCGCCGGTCAGAAAACCGCAACATGAGCCCCGGACTGCCCGGAGGACATGATGATCGACCTGTACTATTGGCCCACGCCCAACGGCTGGAAGGTTTCCATAGCGCTTGAGGAATTCGGCCTGCCATACAAGGTTCACTTGATCGACATCCGCGCCGGAGATCAGTTCAAGCCGGACTTCCTGAAAATCGCGCCCAACAACCGGATGCCAGCAATCACCGACCCGGATGGGCCGGACGCCGAACCGATCTCGATTTTTGAAAGCGGCGCGATCCTCCAATACCTCGCCCGAAAGACCGGCCGCTTCGGGGGTAAGACTGAACGGGAACGTATCGCCGTCGACCAATGGCTGATGTGGCAGATGGGCGGCGTCGGCCCGATGGCCGGACAAACACACCACTTTCTGAAATACGCACCGCAAATGGGGCACGACATCCCCTATGCCAAGGACCGCTACCGCAGTGAAACCGCGCGGCTTTACGGCGTGCTGGACCGGCAGCTGGCCGAGAATGAGTATGTCGCGGGTGACTATTCCATCGCCGACATGGCGATCTGGCCGTGGGCGTCTTTGTGGGAAGGACAGGAACAGACCCTCGACGACAAACCCAACCTCGCCCGCTGGCTTGATCTGGTGGGCAGCCGCCCAGCCGTGCAGCGGGGCCATGCCCTGCACCTCGATCTGCGGACCGCCAAGCAGAACAAGACATCACAAGAAAACCTGTTCGGTCGCAAAGCCTGACGCCACTATTGACGCCTGACGTCTCAAAAAGTGCTTTGAAAATTGCGCCTTCCGGTCCACCCTGCGCGGCGGGGAAACGGGAAGACGAAAATGCTGAACGATGTGGTGCCGCCAGAGTGGATCGTGCTGGCGGCAGGTGTTGTGTTCACGCTGGGCTATCTGATCATCAATCAGGTCATTCTGCGGCTGATGATCCTGACCGGCACGTTGCTGTATATCTGGTACTACGCGGTGGCTGCCGATGTCCCGCTTTGGGAGGCAATCTATACCTCCATCGTGATGGGCGTCGCCAATGTGATCGGACTGAGCAGCCTGTTCTGGCGGAACTCGCCGCTGGCCGTCCCGATAGCACATCGCGACATCTATCCACAGTTCGAAGGTCTGCCACCCGGCGATTTCCGGGAACTGGTCGTGCGCGCCCGCCGCTACACCCTGGACGCGGATCGGGACATCTCGACCGAAGGTTCGGCCATGACGTCGCTGTTCTATGTCATCTCCGGCGCAATCCAGATCGAGAAACGCGGCGAGCGTTTTGTAATGCCGCCCCGCCTGTTCGTGGGTGAGGTGGCGTATCTGTCACATCAACCCAGCGCCGCCACGACCCGGCTGGAGGCGGGTGCAGAGGTGCTGGAATGGGACGTGGCAGACTTGCGCGCCCGCGCCGCGCGCAAGTCGCGGTTCAAGCTGGCGTTGGAGGCGATGATCTCGCGTGATCTTGCGCTCAAGGTCGCGTTTGCCGTCGCGCCCCGTCAGGGGAATTGGCAACATGACGCGGAAAAGATCCGTAGCGCGCGCGCCTAGGCCTTGGAGCTTTCGTCGTCTTCTTCGGAAATCAAGTGCTCTTGCAACGCTGCGAATTGCAGGAAGATGAAGGCGATCATAGCAATTGGAAAGCCGAAGGTTTCGATCTTCACCCACGTATCGGTCGACATGGTGCGCCAAATGATCTCATTCGCAACCGCGAGCGTGGCAAACATCGCGCATAGTCTGCGGGTGAGGATCATCCATCCCTCATGCCGCATGGGCACAGCGTCGGCCAG
Source organism: Tateyamaria sp. syn59 (assembly GCF_007995245.1). Taxonomy (GTDB): domain Bacteria; phylum Pseudomonadota; class Alphaproteobacteria; order Rhodobacterales; family Rhodobacteraceae; genus Tateyamaria. The sequence continues at coordinate 187,034 of NZ_VCBA01000001.1, read as the reverse complement.
CACATAGGCCAGCCAGCTTTGCCCGCGCAGCAGGCCGATCCCGAGCAGCACGGCAAAGAAGCCGTAGACGATGCTGGTTTTCATTTTGAAGAACCGTTCGTCATTGAACCACGCCGTGAGCGCGCCGAAGAAGATCAGCATGAACGCGGTAAAGACCTGCATCCGGCTCAGCTGTCGTGTCAGCGCCCAGAGGACACCCATTGCCGTCAGCATGATGGGCACGAAGATCAGCGTGGCGACGATGAAGCCGGAGTATTCGGTGCCCGCGAATTCATAGGTTTCATCGCGGATCCGCAGGTAGATGAGGAAAAAGACCAAGGGCGGGCCCAGTTCCAGCACCTGTTTGAGCAAGGGGTTGATCTCGCGTGCCTCTGCCATGTTCTGCCTCTTGTTACCCGCCCATCTCGACGATCACAGCCCCAGCGGCGATCAGCGCCATCAGGGCAATTCTGCGCGGTCCTACCGTTTCTTTCAGCACCAGCCAACCGATGATTGCGGCAAATACGGTGGATGTTTCCCGCAGCACCGCCGCCTCCCCCACCTTGTCCAGCCGGGTCGCCATCATAATGGAGCCGAAGGAAAGGAAGGCAACGATGCCGCCGATCACGCCTTTGAGCATCAGCGGCGGCAATGCGGGTGGGTTCTTCATCCGTTTCCAGCGCATGTAAGCGACGGGCGGCATGAAGATGCCGTCGATCATGAAAAACCACGCGAGGAAGGTGAAAGGATTCTCGGTCGCCCGGATCCCATAGGCGTCATAGGTGGTGTAGAGGGCGACGAAAAGCCCCGTGATCACGGCGAGGCCGAGGGCCATCGGCAGCGTGTCGCGGTTGGTTTCGAGGTGGCGGAGGTTGTAAAGGGCGAGGCCGTAGATTCCGGCTAGGAGGACTCCCACTCCGAGCCATTGGATGATCGTGAAGGTTTCGGAGAAGAGGAGGTAGGCGCCGATGACTGTGAAAAGGGGGCCGGTGCCGCGGACCACGGGGTAGACGACGGTGAAATCGCCCTTGGTGTAGGCCCAAGCCTGCAGGACTTTGTAGGCCACGTGGATCAGGAAAACGACGCCAAAGATGGGCCACATGTGGGGTTCGGGCCAGGGCACCACGAACAGGGCAAAGGGGGCGGCCATGAGGCCGTAGGAGGCGTCGATGGCGCCGCGGGTCAGCCACGGATCGTGCCGGCCCTTTTGGAGGGCGCCGAAAACGGCGTGGAGGAAGGCCGCGGAAATGGCGAGATAAAGGGCTACCGTGTGGCCCGTTTCGGTGCCTTCGATGCTTGCGAGCCAGTCGGTCATATCTAGGGTGTCCCAGCGTAGGACATTTTGCAAATCATTGATTTTGCTGACTTAAGAACCTTCCAAATTCGTTAACGCCGCCGCGAACTCTTCGGGGTCGAAGGGCGAGAGGTCGTCGATTTGCTCGCCCACGCCGATGGCGTGGATGGGCAGGCCGAACTTGTCGGCGAGCGCAACCAGCACACCGCCTTTTGCCGTGCCGTCGAGCTTGGTCATGACGAGGCCTGAGACATCCGAGACCTCCTGGAACACCTTGACCTGCGCCAGAGCGTTCTGACCCGTTGTGGCGTCCAGCACCAGCAGCGTGTTGTGCGGGGCGCTTTCGTCTTTCTTGCGGATGACGCGGACGATCTTGGCGAGCTCTTCCATCAGGTCGCCACGGTTTTGCAGACGGCCCGCGGTGTCGATCATCAGAAGGTCGGCGCCGTCGGCCTGAGCCTTGGTCATAGCGTCGAAGGCGAGGCTGGCGGGGTCGGTGCCTTCGGGTGCGGTGAGCACGGGCACCCCTGCCCGTTCGCCCCAGACCTGCAATTGTTCGACGGCTGCGGCACGGAATGTATCGCCTGCGGCGATCACCACAGATTTGCCTGCGGCGCGGAACTGGCTGGCAAGTTTGCCGATCGTTGTGGTCTTGCCGGAACCGTTAACGCCTACCACGAGCACCACTTGCGGTTTCTGCGGATAGAGCGGCAGGGGTTTGGCGACGGGGTCCATGATCCGGGCGATTTCCTGGGCCATGAGTTCCTTGATTTCCTGCACCGATAGCTTTTTGCCCATGCGCCCCTCGGCCATGTTTGCGGTGACGCGGAGGGCGGTGTCGACGCCCATATCGGCGGCGATGAGCAGCTCCTCAAGCTGTTCCAGCATGTCGTCGTCAAGTTCGCGCCGCATGACGGGGGCAGCGTCACGGCGGCCCAGCAGGCGACCGAGCAGGCCCCGCTTAGGCTGGTCGGGTGCGGGTGCTGTTTCGACCAGTGCGGAGGGATTGACGACGGCAGCCATGGTGGCCGGTTCGGGGTCCACGGCCTGCGGCAGTTCCTCGACCGCTGCGGCGGGGGTTTCCATGGCAAGATCGGTCGGGCGCGGGGTGGGTTCCGGCTCTGGCTCTGGCTCTGGCTCTGGCTCTGGCTCTGGCTCTGGCTCTGGCTCTTGCTCTGGCTCTGGCTCTGGCTCTGGCTCTGGCTCTGGCTCTGGCTCTGGCTCTGGAATGACAATCGGATCCGGTTCGGGTGCAAGAGGTGGATCGACCGGTTCGGACATCGGCTCCGGATCGGAAATCTGCGGCACCTCCGCTGGCGCGGATGCGGGCACGGGGTCCGCGAGCGGGGGCATTTCCGTAGGTGTGGGCGCTGGGGTCGGGTCGGGTGTCGGTATGATCTCGGGGTCCGGGGCTGCGGCCTCTTCCACGCCGCCATCTTCGACGATCGCCTCCAGCCCCTCGTCAATCTTGGACGAGGATTTGAAGAGCCGGTCCTTGAGTTTCTTGAAAAATGCCATGATGCCCCGATACTTGACCTGACCCTCACCTAATACGAGCGCGCTGGCATGAAAAGGTATGAGTTCTGGGCGGTTCTGCTGCTGTTTGTGGCGACGGCCCTGCCGATGCCGGTGGCGGCGCGGTCACCGGGTACGCTGTGTTCGGACGGATCGCTGGGACCTGTGGCCTGTATCCGGCCCGAACATGCGGCGTTTGATATCTGCCAGCATATCGAGGATGCGAGCCGCAGGCATCTGCTGGATGCCGGGTTCTTTGCGCGGCTCTTGTGGCAGGAGAGCAGGTTTGATGCCAATGCGCTGAGCCCTGCGGGCGCGCAGGGGATTGCGCAGTTTATGCCGGGGACGGCGAAACTGCGCGGTTTTTCAGACAGTTACAATCCGGCAGAGGCGATGGAGCGGTCGGCGCAGTATCTGGCCGAGTTGCAGCGCCGCTATGGCAATGCGGGGTTGGCGGCGGTGGCCTATAACGGCGGCGAGCGGCGGGCTGACGGGTTCATGGAAGGCGGCGGGCTGGCGCGGGAGACCGTCAACTATGTCCAGATCATCACCGGCCTGACGGCGGAGGAGTGGCGGGATGCGCCGCCTGACACCCATGGTTTTGCGCTGGAGACGGGCAAGCCGTTCATGCCCGCGTGCCTTGCCATGGCGCGCAGCCGGAAGGTGAGCAAGATCAAGGGGATACCGGGCAAACCTACGCTCCCGAAGTGGGGCGCGCAGATCGGGTTTGGTGCGACCAAGGCGGCGGCGGAGCGCAAGGCGCAGGCGGTGGCGCGGTCCTGTCGCGCGCTAGGCGATGCGAAGGTCGACATCGTGTTTGTGAAGAACCGGGTGCAGGGGCGGCCCGGATATCACATGGCCCGTGTGTCGGGGAATGACCGTGGTGCCGTGTCGAAGATTTGTCAGGATGTGCGGGCGCAGGGGTGTCCCTGCGCCGTTTACAAGAATTGGTAGCACCGGACCTGTTAGGTCTTTAGATTTCGTCTGCGAAGTGCTGGATCGTCAGCTTGATCGGGTTCGGGGCCGCCTGCCCCAGACCGCAGATGGAGGCATCGGTCATGGCGGTGCAGAGCTCGCCCAGCAGGTCCTGATCCCATGTGTCCGCCTGCATCAGCTTGACCGCCTTTTCGCAGCCCACCCGGCACGGAGTGCATTGGCCGCAGCTTTCATCTTCGAAGAATTTCAGCATGTTGAGGGCGGCGTCGCGGGCGCGGTCGTGGTCTGACAGCACGACCACGGCGGCCGAGCCGATGAACGTGCCGTGCGGTTGCAGGGTGTCGAAGTCGAGAGGGATGTCGTTCATGGAGGCCGGGAGCAGGCCCGAGGATGGACCGCCCGGCTGGTAGGCTTTGAACACGTGGCCGTCAGCCATGCCCCCTGCGGCCTCGATGATGTCGGTGATTGTTGACCCTGCGGGCAGCAGGTAGACGCCCGGATTGGCGACGCGGCCCGAGACGGAGTAGCTGCGTAGGCCGGTGCGCCCGTTTTTCTCGGTGCTGTTCAGGACCTCTGGCCCTTCGCGGCAGATCCGCGCGATCCAGTGCAGCGTTTCGACGTTATGGACCAGTGTGGGCTGGTTGAAGATGCCGACCTGCGCCACGTATGGGGGCCGGTGGCGTGGGAGGCCGCGTTTGCCTTCGATCGACTCGATCATGGCGGATTCTTCGCCGCAGATATAGGCGCCTGCGCCGCGGCGGAGGTCTATGTAACCTTTGGGGGCGAGGCCGGCCTCTTCGATCCTTTGGATCTCATCGGCGAGGATTTTGAGGACGGCGGGGTATTCGTCGCGCATGTAAATGAAGCAGGTGTCGGCCTCGACCGCCCAGGCGGCGATGAGCATGCCCTCAAGGAAGAGGTGCGGCGTGCGTTCGAGGTAGTAGCGGTCTTTGAATGTGCCCGGTTCGCCCTCGTCCCCGTTGACGGCGAGGTAGCGGGGGCCTGCATTGGCGCGGACGAAGCCCCATTTGGTGCCGGAGGGGAAGCCTGCGCCGCCGAGGCCCCGGAGGCCGCTTTCCTTGATTTTGGCTTGGACGTCTTCCCAGTTGCCGTTTGCGCGGAGGGATTTGAGTGCGTCGTAGCCGCCCTGCGCCATGTAGGCGTCGAGGGGTTCGTAGGCGGGGATGTGGGCGTGGGTGTCGTCGGCGGCGATGGCGGCTTGGACCTTTTCGACCGTGGCGTGGTCGATGTGGTTGTGGCCGAGTTCGAGCGTGGGGGCGGTGTCGCAGCGGCCCATGCAGGGGGCGCGGAGGACGCGGACTTGGGTGGGGTCGAGGCCGTCTTCGAGGGCGGCTTTGAGTTGTTGGGCGCCTGCGAGTTCGCAGCTGAGCGAGTCGCAGACGCGGATTGTGAGGGCTGGGGGTGGCGTCTCGCCTTCTTTTACCACGTCGAAATGGGCGTAGAAGGTGGCGACCTCGTAGACCTCGGCCATCGACAGGCGCATTTCTTCGGCGAGTGCGCGCAGGTGGGCGGCGGAGAGGTGGTCGTAGGTGTCCTGGATCAGGTGCAGGAACTCGATCAGCAGGTCGCGGCGGCGGGGTTGGTCGCCGAGGAGCGCGCGGACCTCGTCCCAGGCTTGATCTTCGAGCGCGCGGCCTTTGGGGCGGACGCGGCCCTTGCCCTTGCCGGATTTCCAGACGCCTTTTCCGTTGGTCGATTGATCGAGTGCCATTGCACCTCTCCTGCCTGCGTGTTGCGCGCAGAATATCAGCGCCCTTCGGGCGCGTTCAGCCCAAAAGCGACGCCCTGCGATCCAATCGACGCGCCTATCGTCACCATGTCGCCGCCAATCGGTCACGCTTTGGCAGCAAATTGGCGTTAGCCTCCCCCGCCAGCGCGGTGTCGGAGGCCGCGTGGGCTGAAACCGGAGCGATTCTGTGACCCTGCCACCGCTGGTGCCTTTTGCGATTGCGAGCCTTTTGCCGGGCTTTTGCCTGGCGGCGGCGTGCCTGTTTGGCGGGCCATGGCCCGGCGTTGCGGTGCTTGTGATCACGGTGGTGGTGTTCTTTCTCGACAAGCTGCCGGTGCGGGCTGGGGGGACGGACGCGAAGGGGCATCGGTTGTCGGAGGTTTTGGGGCTTGCCCACTTTGTGCTGCTGGGCCTGAGCGTGTCGGCGATGGGGGCGGATTTTCCGTTGCACGACAAGGGGTTGATCGTTATCGCGGCGGGTCTGTTCTTTGGACAAGTGTCCAATTCTAATGCGCATGAGTTGATCCACAGGGCCGACCACTGGGCATTTCGGCTGGGGGCGGCGTGCTACAGTTCGATCCTATTTGGCCATCACACCAGCGCGCACCGGCTGGTGCACCACATCCACGTAGCGACCGAGAAGGACCCGGCCACGGCACGGCGGGGTGAAGGGTTCTGGGCCTATCTGCCGCGCACCTGGAGTGGCAGTTTTCGCGCCGGGCTAAGGGCGGAACGGCAGCGGCACGGGGGTGTCGCCGTGCCGCTGCCTTACCTGTTCTATGGCGTTGGTGCGGTAGCGAGCCTGGGTGTCGCCCTGCTGATTGGAGGGGTGCCGGGGCTGATCGGGCTGATCCTGATCAGCCTTTATGCGCAGGCGCAGCTTATGCTGTCGGATTACGTGCAACATTATGGTTTGGTGCGGAAAACCCTGCCCGATGGGCGGCGGGAGCCGATGGGTCCGGCCCATTCGTGGAACGCGCCGCACTGGTATTCGGCGGCCATGATGCTGAACGCACCGCGCCATTCGGCGCATCATGCGCGCCCTGCCACGGCCTTTCCCCAGCTTGATCTGGATGCAGACCGGATGCCGATGCTGCCCCATTCCCTGCCTGTGATGGCGGTGCTGGCGCTGGTGCCGCCGCTCTGGCGGCGTGTGATGGACAAACGGGTCGATCGCTGGACCGATGCCGGACCTCAAGGCGAGTTGATGCCGGAACTAGCCTGAGGCACTGGCGGGCGCGCGCGCCCTCTGGCAGAGTGCGCGCATGTTCTTTCGCATGTTGATCGCCGCCTTCGCCCTTTGCGCCAGCGCTGTGTCGTCGGAGCCCATGAGTGCCGCCGAGTTCGAGGCCTATGTCACTGGCAAGACGCTGTATTTCGGACGCGCAGGCGAAGCCTATGGCGCTGAAATCTATCACGAAAACCGGCGCGTGACGTGGTCGTTCCTGGATGGGGACTGCAAGGAGGGGCGCTGGTATCCGGAGGGCGAACTGATCTGTTTCGTCTACGAGGATCGGCCCGATCCGCAATGCTGGACCTTTGAAAAAGGCCCGCGCGGGTTGATCGCGACCTTTGCCAACGATCCGGCGAGCACGGAGTTGTACGAGGCGCAGGATCTGGGCGAGGAAATGATCTGTCACGGTCCCAAGATCGGGGTCTGAGGCGGATCGAGATCCGCCTTACCCGTAAGGCGCATCCTGATGCGCCCTAGAACAGCGATCCCTGTTCGGGGGTTTTGGCTGCCTTTTTCACAGCCGTCTTGCCGCCGCCCAGTTTGAGCCGCCCGTCGGCGAATTCAATCTCAAGCCCGCTGGCCTGTTCGGCCTGCGCTTTGGTCGTCAGCACCTCGCCCCCGCCGCGCACCACGGCATAGCCGCGCGCGAGCGTCGCCTTGTAGCTGAGGGTTTCGCGCAGGCGGTCCATGGCGTCGAGCTTGCGTTGCAGGCCATCGACCTGTCGCTGGCCCGCCGCCTGCAGGCGCGTTGTGACATCTTGCAGGCGTTCGGATTTGCGCGCCGCATCCTGTGCGATCCGGGCGGGTGTCAGACGGGTGGCGCGGGTTTCGAACCGCTCGCGTTTCGCTGCCGCCACGCGGGCGAGTGCGGGTTCCAACCGGGCCGAGAGGGCCTGTAGCCTCCGTTTTTCGGCTTCAATACTGCGCTGCAATGTGACCGGGCGCAGGCTGCCCGATACGTCCGACAGGCGCACCTTGCGCCGCTGTACCCCTGCAATCAGGGCCGGGCCAAGCTGTCCGCCAATCACGTCGAGCCGCTGGCGCGGCCCTTCGACCAGCGCGTCGGCGCGGGGCAATGCGCGGGCGAGGTCGCGCAGGCGCTGTTCGCGCCGTTGCATGGCGCCGCTGACCGCACCGGTCATGCGCGCGCCTGCCTGTTCGACCCAGGCCAGCAATTCGTGGCGCACGGGCACCGCAATTTCCGCTGCTGCCGTGGGCGTTGGCGCGCGGCGGTCTGACACGAAGTCGATCAGCGTGGTGTCCGTTTCGTGGCCCACGGCCGAGATCAGCGGGATGTCGGAGGCAGCGGCGGCGCGTGCCACGATTTCTTCGTTAAAGCCCCAAAGGTCTTCGACCGAGCCGCCACCGCGGGCGACGATCAGCAGGTCGGGGCGCGGCAGTGCGCCGCCGGGTGTAAGTGCATTGAAACCTTGGATCGCGCGCACGACCTCGGGGGCGCAATTTGCTCCCTGAACCGCGACCGGCCAGATCAATACCTTACGGGGAAAGCGGTCGCGCAGGCGGTGCAGGATGTCGCGGATTACGACGCCCTGTAGGGACGTGACCACGCCGATCACCTCGGACAGATAGGGCAGCGGCCGTTTGCGGGCATCGTCAAAGAGCCCCTCGGCCGCGAGCGCTTTCTTGCGTTTTTCCAGAAGCGCCATAAGCGCCCCCTGCCCCGCGATGGCGATCCGTTCGGCGTTGAGCGAGAATTTCGACTGGAAGCCCGAGGCGGTCATGCGCCCCTCGGCCACGACCTCCATCCCTTCCTCGGGCATGGTGCCGAGGCCCGGCACCTGCCCTTTCCACGTCATGCAGGACAGGACATTCCGGTCGTCCTTGAGGTCGAAATAGAGGTGGCCTGACCGGGCAAGGACCACGCGCCCGACCTCGCCCTTGATCCGGACCCAGCCCAGTTCGCCCTCGATCAGCTTGCGCACGCGCCCCGCGATTTCCGAAACCGAGAATTCGGGCGTGTTCGAGCCGGGAACGGGGTCGTCGATCAGGTCCATGGGCTGTCCTTGTGCCGGAGGTCCCACCAGCTTAGAACGCGCCCCAGTAAAGGCCAAGGAGCAAGCGATGAACATTCTGATTTTGGGTGGCGGCGGCCGCGAGCACAGCTTGGCCTGGGCGGTGTTGCAGAACCCCAAATGCGACCGGTTGGTGGTCGCACCCGGCAATGCGGGGATCGCTGCGATTGCGGAATGTGCCGCCTTGGACATCGAGGATGGCGGGGCCGTGGTGGGCTTTGCAGAGGCCGAGAGCATTGATTTCGTCATCGTTGGGCCCGAAGCGCCATTGGCCGCGGGTGTGGCGGATCGGTTGCGCGATGCGGGTGTGCTGGTCTTTGGTCCCAGCCAAGCGGCGGCCCAGTTGGAGGCGTCGAAGGCTTTTACCAAGTCCGTGTGCGACGTGGCAGGTGCGCCGACGGCGGCGTATGGGCATTTCACGGAAGCCAACGCAGCCAAGGCGTATGTCAGCGCGCAGGGTGCGCCCATTGTCGTCAAAGCGGACGGGTTGGCCGCCGGCAAAGGTGTGATCATCGCCGAGACCGTCGCCGACGCCCATGCCGCCATCGACGACATGTTCGGCGGTGCCTTTGGTGGCGCGGGGGCCGAGGTTGTCATCGAAGAGTTCATGGAGGGCGAGGAGGCGTCCTTCTTTGTGCTGTGCGACGGGACCGAGGTGCTGCCTATCGGCACGGCGCAGGATCACAAGCGCGTGGGCGAAGGCGATACCGGCCCCAACACGGGCGGCATGGGGGCCTACACCCCTGCTCCGGTCCTGACGGATACGGTTGCCGAGCGCGCATTGTCAGAGATCATCCGCCCGACCATGGCCGAGATGGCCGCACGTGGGATGCCGTACCAGGGCGTGCTCTATGCCGGGTTGATGATCCAGGACGGCGCCCCGCGGCTGGTGGAATACAACGTGCGCTTTGGCGATCCGGAGTGCCAGGTGCTGATGATGCGGCTGGGCGCGCAGGCGCTGGATCTGATGCACGCGGCTGCAGAGGGGCGGCTGAACACGGCGCAGGTGAACTGGGCGGATGATCACGCGATCACGGTGGTCATGGCAGCAGACGGCTATCCCGGCAGCTACGACAAAGGGGCGGTGATCGGCGGGCTCGACGCCCTGCCCGAGACGAGCAGCCAGATGGTGTTCCACGCAGGCACGACCGCGCAAGACGGCAAGATCACCGCGTCCGGTGGCCGAGTTCTGAACGCGACGGCGCGGGGGCCATCCCTGCGTGCGGCCGCGGATGCAGCCTACGCCATGGTGGACGCCATCGACTTCCCGGGCGGCTTCTGCCGACGCGACATCGGGTGGCGGGCGCTGGACTGAACAGCGCGATCACAGGCGCTGCCCCCTTCGACCCAGGCTCAGTTTTGAGGCTGTGCCCAAGACGGTCTGCGGCTCTGCCCGTTCGAACCTGAAAGCCACCCCCGGAGACGGTCCGAGACGGTCCGCATTCCCTGTTTCAAAAAATCCCCGCCGGAGGCTCCTGCACTATCAACCCGCGCGACCGGTCACCAGGAAAGCGCCGGTCAGGACGTCGGCGCTTGGGTACAGGCCACCGGTTCATCGCTGATCTCGACCACTTCCTGCACCTCACCCAGATCGTCGGTGGACGCTACAAACAGTCGCGCATCGCGCAGGAACGGCACCCAGCAATGAGTGACGCCGGGCGGATCGTCGTCGTAGTCGAAACAGACCTGACCTTCTTCCGCCGTGACAAGACCATAGGCGCAGGTGCCGTTGGCACGGGCCCAGACCGTGCGGGTGCGAGACAAGAATTGCTCCGTCCCCACCGGCTGGCGGTCCGGAAAGGTTGAAAATGAAGCGGTGCGTTTTTCAACGAGGTCAAGGAATTGCTCGGGGCTCAGCCGCTCCTGCGCCTCAACCGGCGACGTCCACAAACCCAGAGCGAGGCCCAAAACAACGCCCGGGATAAAGGCCGCTTCAAAACTCAGGCAGATCAGTCGCATGTCATGGCTCGGGCAAAGGCCGGGCGGGTCGTGTCGGTGCCCAGATATGTCAAGGCGAACTGCGCGCCATCCCATGTGATTGCGGCCAGATCGGACCAGTTCGCGGTCGCCAGAACCATCTCCGGACCTTGGCCGCAGGTGCGGATGCCGCCCGCGATGTCGGTCTCTCCGATCCGGTGATTTGTCACGCCGCGCAGGTCGGCGGCGTGCTGCAACGCGCCATCCATATAGCGCCAGATGCGCAGGGTCTTGGCTAAGTGCGGGCGGTCGACATAGGCGATCTCGACCACGCCGTCGCCATCAAGGTCGGCAGCCCCAACAGGCGCCAGCCAGCGGTTGCGCGTGCCGATATGCGGCGTCTCGGTGATCTTGCCTTGCGCACCGTATATGGCAAAGGCGGCACCCGCCGACATGTCGGCCTCGACCACCACCACTTCAGACGTGCCATCGCCGTCCAGATCGGCAAGGCGCGGGGCGATGTCCTCGAACACGTGATCGCGCGGCAACACAAAACGGCGTATTTCGCCGCCTTGCAGGGTGAGCTCAAGCGTGCCCCATTCGATTGCATCACCAAGAACACCATGGGCGTAACGGTCGGTCGGGTCCGCATAGCGCGCCTCGACAACCGTGTCGGCCCATGCGGGTGCGACAACGGCAACAAGCGCCGCTGCCGCCTGCCAAGAGCACGCCGCCTGCCGCCCGCCGCGGGCGAAACCGCGCCAAAGTCGAGACAGCAGACGCGGCGCCACCGCCATGATCAGATCTGCTTTTCGGGCATGTTCACCACCAGACCGTCGAGCGCATCGGTGACCTTCAACTGGCAGGTCAGGCGCGAGCGGGTCTCGTCCGGCTCGTAGGCAAAGTCGAGCATGTCGGTTTCCATGTCGTCCTTTTCCGGCAGCTTCTCGACCCAGTCGGGGTGCACATAAACGTGACAGGTCGAACAGGCGCAGGCGCCACCGCAGTCAGCCTCGATCCCGGGAATGTTATTGTCACGCGCGCCTTCCATGACCGTCAGGCCATTGGCAACGTCCACCACATGTTCGGTGCCGCCATGTTCGATATAAGTGATCTTGGCCATCTCTCTGCCCCTTCAATTCCGCGTTTCGCATATCTCTACCGGGCAGGAGATAAGGCTGCCAGCCCCTTTTGCGACCCCCTGCTTTTCCCCTTGCGACACCGTGCATTTGTTCTATTTTTGTTCTCATGCAGGTTTTCCCACCGCCCAGATCACAGATACACGCACATGCTCCGTCACGGGGGCCTGCCGCCTGGCCGCGCCCGCCCTCCTGCATGCGTGCGTCCGAACTGAACCTGCCGCCTTTGAATGCACGGGTGGCGGTGGCCGGGCTGGTGATCCTGCGCCAACGCCCCGGCACGGCCAAGGGGGTGATCTTTCTCACGCTCGAGGACGAGACGGGGGTGGTGAACATCATCGTGTGGCGCCATATTTACGAGCGCTTTCGCCGCGCGGTGGTGGCAGGCCGGATGCTGAAGGTGACGGGGCGGATGCAGCGCGCCCACAATGTCACCCATGTGCTGGCCGAAGAGATCGAGGATATTTCCCCCCTGCTCGACCAGCTTCTGGCCGAGGGCACGGGACGGCAGATGGGGGCCGAGGCGCGGACTGATACATGGGACAGCCGCCGGGATCGCTGAAGCCCACGGGCCCTCTGCGGTCAAGGCAAGACTATGCAGGGGATACAGGCACCGCTATTGTGGCGTTAAAAGCCCATCCAGAGGCCCGAGCATGACAGTCAAATCCTTCTTCCCCGTTATGGCGGCGGCCCTTGCGCTGACGGCCTGTGCCGACAACGGAACCGTCACATCGGCGTCCAATATCGACCCGATCTCGCTGGCCAGCGCGCCTCCGGGGGCCGCCCCCGGCACTTGCTGGGGCAAGTCTGTAACCCCCGCCGTGATCGAGACGGTGACGCGCAAGGTCCTGTTGCAGCCCGCCCAGATCAGCAGCGACGGGCGGGTGCAGACGCCGCCCATCTACAAGACCGAGACCCGACAGGAGGTCGTCCAGCCACGGCGCGAGACCTGGTACGAAATCATCTGCGAAGACGACGTGACCCCGGATTTCATCGCCTCAGTCCAGCGCGCGCTGGAGGCACGGGGGCTCTATACCGGTCCCATCACCGGAGAGATGGATGCGCGCACACGCGCCGCCATCGGGCGGTATCAAAGCGCCGAAGGGTTGGAGAGCAAGGCGCTGTCCATTGCTGCCGCCCGCAAGCTAGGTCTGGTCGCCGTCGCCCGCGACACGTGACGGTTGGGCGCACCGCAGGTGCGCCTTACAATTGACTGCCCCAAGAAAAAGGCGCCCCGCGGGGCGCCTTTCGTCATTCAAGGTAATGCGGGTTTACTCAGCCAGGCTGAGGGCCACAAAGCGTGGGTCGCCCGCACGGCGCACAAGCAGCAGCAGCGACTTGCGCCCGGCTTCGCCAACCTCTTCGAGACGGGTCTCGAACTCGCCGATGCTGTTGACCTTTTGCTGGCCCGCTTCGGTGATGATGTCACCCGCGCGCAGACCTTTTTCGTAGGCTTCCGAGGTTTCATCGACCTCGACCACGGCCAAGCCTTCCTGGTCTGCGTCCGCGCCAAGCTGTTCGCGCAACTCGTCCGTCAGCGTGCTGAGCGTCAGGCCCAGCACATCCTTGGTTTCGGCTTCGGCAGGCTCGTCCGGTGCGGGCGCTGCGGCAGGCACGGCGCCTTCAGCTTCTTCCCGGCGGCCCAGCGTGACGCGCAGGGTCACAGTTTCACCTTCGCGGAAAACAACGACGCGCACGGTTTCACCGACGGGGCTGTTGCCCACCTGGCGCACAAGGCCGCGCGTGTCTTCCACGTCGACGCCTGCAAAGCTCAGGATCACGTCACCGTCCTGCATGCCTGCTTCCAATGCGGGTCCCTCGGGCACGGACGTCACCAGTGCGCCTGCCACCGTTTCAAGACCGATGGCCTCTGCAATATCGTCGGTCACGTCCTGAATGCGCACGCCCAACCAGCCGCGGCGGGTTTCACCAAACTCCTGCAACTGGTCGACCACGCGGGTCACTACGTTGGAGGCCATGGAAAAGCCGATGCCGATGGAGCCGCCATTGGGCGACAGGATGGCCGTGTTTACGCCGATCACCTGCCCGTCCATGTTAAAGAGCGGGCCGCCCGAGTTGCCGCGGTTGATGGCAGCGTCGGTCTGGATGTAGTCGTCATATGTGCCGCTCAGCGCGCGGTTGCGGGCCGATACGATCCCGGCCGAGACGGAAAAGCCCTGTCCCAACGGGTTGCCCATGGCCACCACCCAGTCGCCCACACGGGCCTCGTCGCTATTGCCGAAAGGCACGAACGGCAATGGTCCGTCCGCTTCGACCTTGAGCAGGGCGATGTCGGTGTTGGGGTCGGTGCCGACCAGTTCCGCCGTCAATTCATCGCCATTGAAGAACTCGATGTTGATCTCATCCGCGCCGTCGATGACGTGGTTGTTGGTGACGATGAACCCGTCCTCCGAGATCACAAAGCCCGAACCGAGGGCCGACGAGCGGCGGGGCCGATCGCCGGGCCCGTTGCGGTCCTGAAATTCACGGAAGAAATCTTCGAACGGTGAGCCTTCGGGTACGATTCCCTGCGGGCCCGTCCGGCCCTCGACCACGGTCGAAGTGGTAATGTTGACAACCGAGGGACTGATCGTTTCGGCCAGGGGGGCCAGGCTTTCGGGGCGGGCCTGCGCCATAAGCGCCTGCACCAGCACAAAGGCGAGGCCAAGCGCGCCGAGCCAGAGGGCGCGCACGAATGGCGCCGGGGACATCTGTCGTGAAACTGCGATTGCCTGTCGCTGCATCAGGGTACTCCTGCGTAATATTATTGACCTGATCGGTCGCTTGCACACGGGGTCGTGCGCGGCTGCGCACAGGGTGCATGTAGGGTTGCATGCTTGCAACATCAAAGATGGATCACCCCTGACACGTGTCAACAGGCCGTGATCGGCCCGTGATCTAAGCTGACCGCAATCCCTTACAATCCAATGAAAAACGCCAGCCAGATACAGATCAGCCCGCTGACAAGAACAAGGGCGCCAAATTGCCGGCGCGCGCTTTCGGGCAGCGTGCGCAACACCTCAAGCACCCGTTCGATAAGCGAAGGGGCCAGCACATAGGCCAGCCCCTCCACCAACATCACAAGACCGAGGGCCAAAAGGACCCAAGCCATTACTGACGCGCAATCCCTGTTGAGGCATTGTTCGGGTTGCCGGTCGGCGACTTCAGATAGTTGAAGAACTCCGAGTCCGGCGACAGCACCATGGTCGAGTTCGACCCTTGCAGCGAGCGCTGATATGCGGTCAGCGACCGGTAAAACTCGAAGAAATCCGGGTCCGCACCAAAGGCTTCGGCAAAGATCGCGTTGCGGCGGGCGTCGGCTTCACCGCGGATGATCTCGGCCTGGCGTTCCGCGTCCGAGGTCAGTTCGACCACCGTCCGGTCGGCTTGAGCACGCACCCGCTGGGCCGCTTCGCTACCGCGGGCGCGTTCGTCGGTCGCTTCCCGTTCACGCTCTGCCCGCATTCGTTCGAATGTGGCGTCGAGGTTTTCAGGCGGCAGGTCCGTCCGCTTCACGCGCACGTCGATCACCTCGATGCCTAGCGCACGGGCTTCTGCGATGGCGCCATTGCGGATCCGCAGCATCAGTGCCGCACGGTCCGAGCTGAGAATGTCGTTGGACGACACCGAACCCAGCACTTCGCGCAACTCGTTCCGCAGAATACCGTCGATGCGGCGATCGGCGGACGCCTCGCCACCCGCACCCACGGCCTGACGGAACTGGTTCACATCCACGATCCGGTACCGCGCGAACGCATCAACCACCAAACGACGGTCATCCAGCGGGGTCACCTCCAGCGGTTCCACATCCCGGCTCAGGATGCGGTCGTCATAGCGTACGACCTCCTGAATGAGCGGAATCTTAAACGCCAGGCCGGGGTCTTCCTTGACCGCGACCACGCGACCGAATTGCAGGACAAGTGCCTTTTCACGTTCGTCCACGATATAGATGGATGACAGGCCCACAGCGGCCAGCACCGCGAGGATGGGCAAAAGGAACGCTGATTTTCGCATCAGTTTGCCTCCGCTGTGTTACGGCGCAACTCATTGAGCGGCAGGTAAGGCACGACGCCCTGGCCACCGGCACCTTGGTTCTCGTCCAGGATAATCTTGTCCACGCGGCCAAGCACCTGCTCCATCGTCTCGAGATAGAGACGTTTGCGGGTCACGCCCGGCGCCTTGGCATATTCTTCCAGAACGGCGGCAAAGCGGCTGGCTTCACCTTCGGCCTGGTTGACCTGCTGGGCGCGGTAGGCTTCGGCCTCCTCCAGCAGCTGGGCCGCCTGACCGCGCGCTTCGGCGAGCACACGATTGGCATAGGCATCCGCCACGTTCTGCAAGCGCGTACGTTCCTGTTCGGCGGCCTGCACGTCACGGAAGGCCGCGATCACCGTGTCCGGCGGGTCAGCCCGATCAAAGTTCACGCGGATGATGTTGACGCCACTGCCATAGCTGTCGAGCGTCTCTTGGATCAGATCCTGCAGACGGCCCGCAATCGCACCACGGTCCCGGTTCAGGATCGGTGCGAGGTCAGACTGAGCGATAATCTCGCGCATGGCCGATTCGGATACCGCGCGAATGGTCGGACGCGGATCGCGCAGATTGAACAAGAACTGATCAGGTTCAGTGATGTTCCAGACGACCTGGAAATCGATGTCGACCACGTTCTCATCACCGGTCAGCATCAGGCCCGCGTCACTGCCGCGACCGCCCACACCGATTTCCTCGGTCTGTTCGCGCGTGACCGGGATCACCTCTGCCGTCACAATGGGCCAGGGGGCAAAGTTCAGGCCCGGATCGCCAGTGCGGTAATATTCACCTAGGAAAAGTTCGACTGACTGTTCTTCGGGCCGCACGGTGTAGAAGCTGGCCAGCCCCCACAGAATGATTGCCGCCAGAGCGCCAAGACCGATGGTCCCGCGCGTCAGGAACGGGCCACCGCCCCCGCCAGCGCCACGTCCGCCGCCGGAATTGCCACCGCCGCGACCGCCCATGAGGACACGCAGCTGTTCCTGGCCCTTTTTGACCAGTTCGTCGATTTCGGGGATCTGCGGACCCTCATCACCGGGTCCACGCCCGCCATTGCCGCGGCCACCGCCGCCGCGCGAGCCGTTGCCGCGACCATTGTCGCCGCCGCTGCCGCCCGAGTTTCCGCCACCCCCCCAGGGGCCGCCTGTATTGCCAGCCATGTGGTATTGTTCTCCTCTTGCCGTGCAGCCTGTGCTGCACCTTGCTCCTTAACTGTGCTTTTTGCCCGAAACTTCAAGCAGTCCGCATGGGTGTACGCATGGTCACGATTTCTTCGGACATGGTCGGGTGCACCGCCACGGTCCGGTCGAAATCCTCCTTGGTGGCGCCCATTTTGATGGCGACGCCTGCAAGCTGGATCATCTCGCCCGCATCCGGTGCGACGATGTGACAACCCAGCACTCTGCGCGTCGCCTTGGACACGACGAGTTTCATCAAAACGCGGTCGGGCTGACCTGCAAAAGCGGTGCGCATGGGGCGGAAGGACGTGCAGTAGATCTCGACCTCTTCCTGATCGCGCGCATCCTCTTCGCTCAGGCCCACTGTGCCCATCTCTGGTTGGGTAAAGATGGCGGACGGGATCAGGTCGTGATCCACCGCGGTGGGGTTGTTCTTGAACGCCGTTTCGACAAAGGCCATCCCCTCTCGGATGGCCACGGGCGTGAGGTTCACGCGGTTGGTCACATCACCGATGGCGTAGACGCTGTCGGCGGCTGTTTTGGAAAACTCATCCACGACAATCTCCCCCCGACGGCCGATCTCAATGCCAAGAGCCTCCAGCCCCATGTCGTTGGAGTTGGGATCCCGGCCCGTCGCGAACAGAACTGTGTCATACACGTTTTCGTGGCCTGTCGTCGATTTGACCCAGATCGGCCCGGTATGATCAGGCCGCTCTTCGGTCAAGACGCCGCCATGCGCCATGACCATCTCCTGCTGCGCGCTCGCTCCCATGGCCGCGTCAGACGCGGTGGGGATAGCACCGGAGTGATCCTCGGATGCCGGTCCCATCTGCATGATGTTGGTGCCGGTGAACAGGTTGATCCCCCGCTCGCGCATGGACTCCGCAATCAAGCCGCGCGCTTCGTCGTCAAAGCCGCGCAGGATCTGGGCACCGCGATAGTATTGGGTAACTTCCACGCCCAGCCCGTGCATGATGCAGGCAAATTCGCACGCGATATAGCCGCCGCCGATGATCAGCATCGACTTGGGCAGCTTTTCGAGGTGAAAGATGTCGTCGCTGACAATGCCCAGGTTGGCATTGGGCAGATCCGGCCGCACGGGATGACCACCGGTGGCGATCAGAATGGTCTTGGCGGTCTTTGCCTCACCAGTGGACAGCTCGACAGTGTGGGCATCTTTTAGCTTGGCCCGCGCATCGAACATGTCGACGCCAGAGTTTGCGAGCAGGCTGCGGTACACGCTTTCCAACCGGTCAAGCTCGGTGTTCAGGCGGTCGCGGAACCCCTGCCAGTTGAACTCACCCGCATTCATGGTCCAGCCGTAGGCGTTGGCGACGTCTGCCGTGCCCGAAAACTCGCTGGCAAAGACCATCAGCTTTTTGGGCACGCAGCCGCGGATCACGCAAGTGCCGCCATAGCGGTCGGCTTCGGCCAGCGCCACGCGGGCCCCTGCCTCGCCCGCGGCCACACGGGCCGCGCGCACACCACCGGAGCCGCCCCCGATTACAAAGAGGTCGTAGTCATACTCCGCCATGGGCCTGATCCTCAGTCTGCAAGATCGGTGAACAGATTGTCGCTTTCCAGGAAATCAAGCCTGTCCTGCTCCACCGTGCCTTCATTGATGTCCCGCAATTCGACCCGACCGTCGCCATAGCCGATTACGACAGCGTCACAGATATCGATAAAGAGACCGTTTTCAACCACACCCGGCATCTGGTTGATCACAAGGCTCAGCTGACGGGGGTTGCCAATGCGCTGCAAGTGCAGGTCGAGGATGTGGTTCCCCTCATCCGTGACAAAGGGGCGGCTGCCGTTCATGCGCAACGTCGACTGGCGGCCCAGAACGTCCATGGACACAAGCGTTTCCTCGACCAGCGCCTGCGTGGTTTGCCAGCCAAAGGGGATCACTTCGATCGGCAGGGGAAAGGCACCCAGATGCTCGACCTCCTTGCCGATATCGGCGATCACCACCATTTGATCGGACGCGGTCGCCACGATCTTTTCTTGCAATAACGCGCCGCCACCTCCCTTGATCAGGTTCAGGCTGCCATCGAACTCGTCGGCCCCGTCAATGGTCAGGTCCAGCCACTTGGCTTCATCAAGGCTGATCACATCGATCCCGACCTCGCGGGCCAGGTCCGCCGTGCGGGTGGATGTGGGCACGCCCTTGAACCGCAATCCGCCTTCGCGCACCTGCTCGCCCAGACAGCGCACCAGCCACGCCGCCGTCGATCCGGTGCCGAGGCCCACGCGCATCCCATCCTCGACATAGTCGGCGGCGCGCTTTGCGGCGACGAATTTGGCCTTGTCGATGGGCGACAACTCTCCGGACATATGTGACGACTCCCCAAAGTGTGGGGGGCTTATACGCAGGCACCGCACGGCATGCGACCCCAAAGGCGGCAAATTGCTGCAAGACGCACGCCGCCAGACCGCTCAGGCGGGCGCGCCAAGCAATTGCATCGCCTGCAAAACCTCGTCCAGCAACACGCGGTCATCGCCATTCAGGTCGAATGTCATCATCCCGCGCATTGCAGCGACTGCGCTTTCTGACATGTCCGCATCGGCGCGCTTTACGGCAAAGCTGCGCAACTCGGCCCAGCGCACCGTGCCGTTGCCATCAGCATCAGCGGCACGGTGCCAGACCAAAAGCCGTCCGCGCATGGTTGCAGATGCCGCACGCACCAGAACATCCAGTTCGGCGCGGGTGACGTTGAGGTCATTGTTCAAATCGGCCTCCAACAGGCGGCGCATCTCGCGCGCCCGCAGCCTTGCCCGTTCTGCATCAATTGCCGTTTCGACATCCTCTGCGCTCAGGCCCAGCGGACCGCCATAGCCCAGGATCAGCCCCGCCGCCTCCTGTACGAACCGGTCCGGCCGGTCGCGCATCCGGTCCAGCGTGGCACCGGGCGTGCGCGCAACCAACACATCGACCAGATCCTGCCTAGACAGCTCCTGCGCCAGCGCCGCACGCCACGGCATCAGGCAGGCCAGGACAGACATCAAAATCAGAATCCAGCGCATCGCACATCCTCCTGCCCCACAGACAAGCCCAGCGCGGTAAACGCACGGTTAATGCTGGCCCATTCATCGGCAAATTGGTCGTTTTGAGACATTGGACACGGCAGGGCAAAGGTTACATAGCGCTCATGGTTTACGTTCTGCACTACGCGCCCGACAACGCCTCGCTCATCGTGCGAATTACGCTCGAAGAACTGGGTGTTCCCTATGAAACCGCGCTTGTGGACCGTGCTGCGCGCGCCCACGACGCTGCAGCCTATCGCGCGCTCAACCCCGCAGGACTGATCCCCGCGCTTGAGACGCCGCACGGTGTTATGTTCGAAACCGCTGCCATCCTGTTGTGGCTGGCAGACACCCATGGCCGCATGGCACCGGCACCTTCCGATCCGGCACGCACGCGGTTTCTGAGCAATCTGTTCTTTGTCTCCAACACGCTACACGCTCAGTTACGCATGCTGTTCTACCCTGCGAAATATGTCAGCGACGATGCTCAGGCGCAGCACGGACTGCGGACGCAGGTCACCGCGCCGCGCGGCAGCGCAATGACATTACCGGGCGCGCTGCACATGGTGGATGACTACCTTGCCACGCAGACAATCTCTGCCATGCCATCGATCCTTGACTGCTACATGGCATCGATTGTCCGGTGGTGTGCGATTTACCCGCCTGGCCTGACGTCCTGGTTTGACCTTGCCGCGTATCCCGCCCTATCCCGGCTGGCGGTCCAGATCGAAACCCGACCCGCGGCCCAAGCCGTCGCAACCGCCGAGGGTCTCGGGCCAACGCCCTTCTCCCGCCCAACCCTGCCCACCCCGCCCAAAGGATCCGCCGTCTGATGTTCCTGTCCGTCTTCGAAATGTTCAAGGTCGGCATCGGCCCCTCTTCCTCCCACACGATGGGGCCCATGGTGGCTGCTGCACGCTTTCTGGACATGATGCGTGCCTCGCCCTTTCAATTCGCAGGCGTTCGGGCGTCACTCCACGGCTCGCTTGCGTTTACGGGCGTGGGCCACGCCACGGACCGGGCAACGATCCTCGGCCTCGCCGGGTTCGTGCCGGACACTTACGATCACGACAAGGCCGAAGCGACGCTAGCCGCACTTGCTAAGACGCACACGCTCCATCCCGACAACCTGCCACCCCTCACCTTTGATCCCAATACTGACCTGATCTTCGACTACGACACGCCCCTGCCCGGCCACGCCAATGGTATGATCCTGATGGCGACCGACGCACAAGGTGACGTGACCCTGCGCCAGGTCTTCTATTCCATAGGCGGCGGCTTTGTGATGACCGAGGAAGAGCTGGCCGCGGGCAAAGCCACGGACGAAGGTGCGCCAGTCCCCTACCCATTCAAGTCCGCCGCCGAGATGCTGGACATGGCCGAAGCGTCGGGCAAATCCATCGCCCAGATGAAACGCGCCAACGAGGTGTCGCGCAACGGCGATCCGCATCTGCGGTCCGGGACAAAGCGGCTCTGGCAGGTGATGCGCGACTGTATCGACCGGGGACTGAGCACAGAAGGCACGCTACCCGGCGGTCTGCAGGTCAAACGCCGCGCCAAGGGGATCCACGACAAGCTGATGGCTGAGCGCGGCATGAACCTGACCGCGCCCCACACGATCAACGACTGGATGAGCGTCTATGCCATGGCCGTGAACGAGGAAAACGCCGCAGGCGGCCAGGTGGTGACGGCGCCCACAAACGGAGCCGCCGGCGTGCTGCCCGCCACCCTGCGCTACTATCTCGACCACGTCCCCGGCGCGTCCGAAGCGCATGTGGAGGACTTCCTGCTCACCGCCGCCGCCATCGGCGGGCTGGTCAAATACAACGCCTCGATCTCGGGCGCTGAAGCAGGATGCCAGGCCGAAGTCGGGAGTGCCGCCGCCATGGCCGCCGCCGGGCTCTGCGCCGTAATGGGCGGCACGGCGCAGCAAATCGAGAACGCCGCCGAAATCGCGCTCGAGCACCACCTCGGCATGACCTGCGATCCGGTCAAAGGGCTGGTGCAAGTGCCCTGCATCGAACGCAACGGCCTGGGCGCGATCAAGGCGGTGAGTGCCGCCAGCCTCGCCCTGCGCGGCGACGGCACCCACCTCGTGCCCCTCGATGCCTGCATAGAAACTATGCGACAGACCGGGGCGGACATGAGCGAGAAGTACAAGGAGACGTCGCTCGGCGGCCTCGCGGTCAACGTGCCCAACTGCTGAAGCCTTTCTCCGCGTGAAAAGCGAAAGCCGCGCGAGCCATCGGCGACGTTTGTCTGCGCAGCCAGGAGACTTCCGCGCATACATGCTCCACGGGGTGGCTGGCAGCTTTTACCACTGGCCGCGTCTGCCTGCGCAGCCGCGGCCAATTTGTCTTGCTGAAGCCGAAGCTGACGCATCCAAGGGTCGGCGGGTGGGCGAATTGGCACAGCCAAGAGAGCACCCCCGGCCAGAACTCCAAACCGCTGACGCCGAACCGCGTCAACAACGCCCCAAACCAATTGTTGCACTCCGTTCACCAGCGGTTAGCGTAGCGCCATGGCTCAGGACCGCCCTCTTCTCGGCATCCTTCTGATGCTGGGCTTTTGCATCGTGGCTCCGGTCGGGGACGCGGTGGCCAAGGTGTTGGGCCAATCGGTTCCGCTCAGCCAGCTCGTCCTGATCCGCTTTGCCGTGCAGGTCATCATCCTCGTCCCCATCGTCTGGGCCGGACGCCGGCTGTGGCGGATGCGCGGGCGCGTCTTTCGACTGACACTGTTTCGGACGGTCCTGCACATCCTCGGCATCGGCGCCATGTTCACCGCCCTGCAATATCTACCACTCGCGGACGCCGTCGCCATCGCCTTTGTCATGCCCTTCATCATGCTGCTGCTGGGCAAATACGTCCTGGGGGAAGAGGTCGGCAGCCGCCGCTTGATGGCCTGCATCGTCGGGTTCATTGGCACATTGCTGGTCGTACAGCCCAGCTTTGTCGAGGTGGGCTGGCCCGCGCTGCTGCCCGTATTTGTGGCCATCAACTTTTCGGTTTTCATGCTCGTCACGCGCCAGATTGCAAAGGAAACGGACCCGATCGGCCTGCAGGCCGTCAGCGGTATGATGGCAGTCGTGATCATGGGACCGCTCGTGTTTCTCCTGCAGGGCCGCGACATCCCTGGCATCGAACTGATCCGGCCCGACAGCATGGAATGGACGCTGCTGCTGGCGATCGGCTTGCTGGGCACTCTCGCGCATCTGCTGATGACATGGTCGCTGCGCTACGCGCCCTCGGCCACACTGGCGCCGATGCAATATCTGGAAATCCCCTTTGCCACGATCATCGGCTTCATCGTGTTCCGCGACCTACCGAACGGGCTTGCCGCGGTCGGCATCTGCATCACGATTGCGGCGGGGTTATACATCGTGCTGCGCGAGCGGGCCATCGCGCGTCTGGCAGCGCCTGCACCAGCGCCTGCGTAACAGGCTTCAGACAACGGCGCGGCGCGATCAGGATCATGGTTGGCTGCTTCATGGTCAGCGACACCGGACCCTCCGCCTCATTGGATGTGCCGATCCGTTCAATCGGATCAAACTGCAGCCCGTCAATTGGCCAGCGCAGCCCGATGGACGTGCCCTGAACCGGCGCCAGCGGCACCAGCGACACAACGTCACCCGGCAGGGTCGGCAGGTCCAGTCGCGGCGGGCACAGCATCACGATCTCGTCCTGCCCAAGCAGAATACACGCACGCTCCGGATACCGGGCCAGCACGCTCAGACAGCCGAGCTGATGATCCACACGCCCGCCCAGAAACCCTACGGCCAGCACAATCGGGGCAGAGATATGACGCAACGCCTTGTCGAAATCCGTGCTGTCCTGCTCCGCGATATGGTGCTGCCGCTCTAGCGGTATGTGCGCCAGAACGTCCGCCGACACGGAATCGAAATCCCCGATCACAGCATCCAGCGCGACCCCAGCCTGCACGGTCAGGGCGGCACCGCCGTCGGCGGCGACAAAGTGGCGGGCTAGGGCCTGCACGGCTTCAACATCGGCCATGCTGGCCTCTCCGCCGCCGAACAGGGCCACGGGATCATCACT
This sequence comes from Tateyamaria sp. syn59, assembly GCF_007995245.1. Lineage (GTDB taxonomy): Bacteria > Pseudomonadota > Alphaproteobacteria > Rhodobacterales > Rhodobacteraceae > Tateyamaria. The sequence goes on along the minus strand of NZ_VCBA01000001.1, from coordinate 162,951 downwards.
TTGAATGAGGGGTGGAATCATGGCAAATTAATGCAACTTTCGGAAATAGATCACAATGTCGCCCTGAAATGATACCGTTCATGGCACAGATTCGGGCCGGTTTCGCCCGGCATAACCCCTAGTCAGATCTTTGCATATCAGCAGAGGACGAGCATCCGATGATGAATAATAATAAGATTTTGACAGTCTCCTACGGCACGTTCTCGTGCACGTTGGAAGGATTCGACGACAGCTTTGGCACGATGAAGGCGATTGCGGAGTATTTCCGCGACCTTGCCGCCGACGACAGGTATTTCGGCGCCGAACCGCCCCAACCCGATGCCGAGATGTTGGCCCGTATCGCGGAACGCGAGATCTCGCGCCGCGTCGAAGCACGGCAACAGGAAGGTCGCATTTTCCTGAGCGCAGAAGCGCAAACGCCAGAGGCCAGCGTGGCATCTCCCGCCGCCCTCGCCGCAGCAATCGCAGCGCCCGCAGTTGCCCGCGCAGCAGATCCGGCACCGGAACCTCAGGCAGCATCCCCGGAAGTCGACGCAGCCGCCGCCACGGAGCAGGCAGCGCCGACCATTGAGGAAGAGAAAGCAGCGGGCTTGGAGGTCGCCGAGGCGCCTCAAGAGGCCGCACCGCTGGACGCAGCACCCGTTGCCGCAGAGCCGGTAGAAGTCGAAGCAGTGGACGCTGAACCAGTACAGGCAGCCGAAGCCGAAGCCGAAGCCGAAGCCGAAGCCGAAGCCGAAGCCGAAGCCGAAGCCGAAGCCGAAGAGTTCTTTGCCAGCGCACAGGCGGATACAACCTCCTTCGAGGACGAAACGGTCGACGCCGAACCTGTTGCCGCGCCTGTCTCCAACGCTCCTCCTGCGCCCGACAGCATCGCCGCGAAGCTGCAGCGCATCCGCGCCGTTGTGTCGCAAAGCCAAGAAGAGGCGGAAGAAGACGACATGTTCGAAGACGAACACGCCGATGCTTTCACCGCCACTGCAGATGAGGCCGACGCAGAACCGCAGCCGACACAGGAAATTGCAATAGAGGATCAGGACGCTGCACCCACCGCAGCAGATGAAGACGACGATCCCATCGCAGACATCCTTGCCCGTTTCGAAAACGAGAGCGCGAACGAAGACGCTATAGAGGCCGCCGCGGATGCCGCGCTCACAGCAGCGGCGCCAGAGGTAGACACTGAGGCGGAAGCCGAAGATCCAACCCAGCCTGAGCCCATGATTGAAAGGGCGCAGGACGATGAGGAAGGTCTTGGTCTCGACACACTCGCTGCCCTGATGGCCGCAGATGATGAACAGCCCATTGCGGACGAAGACAAAGATGACAACATCTTTGATGAGGCGGCGGAGGAAGCCGCAGCGGACGTCGCCCCGGCCAAACCCCGCGCCCGTGTCATCAAGGTCAAGCGCGCCGACATCGACGCCGCCATTGCAAGCGGCGCACTCGAAGAGGTGACAGAAGACGACGCACCTGCGGGCAGCACCCTGTCCGAGGCGGAAGAGGCTGAACTCCTCGCCGACTTGGCCGAGGTCGAGGCCGAACTGCCAGAGGTGGACGGCGCCGAACAAGGCGACACCGCAGCCGATGACGCCGTGTCTGACACAGTTGAAGCCGTTGAGGATGAGACGCTCGAAGACACGACGGATCAGGTCGCCGCCGACGCGGATGCCGAAGCGGTCAAGGATGACGACGTGCAACGACTGATGGCCGAAGCCGACAATCAGATGGAAGAGCCCGAAGGCTCGCGCCGCCGCAATGCCTTCCAACACCTCAAGGCCGCCGTCATGGCGAAAAAGGCCGACGCTGATATCGGGAAAAAGGACGAACAGGAAGAGGGCGCATTCCGCTCCGACCTGGCATCCGTCGTCAAACCGCGCCGCCCCGCCGCGCGCCGGGACGGCGCCGCACGCCCGGGCACCGACCGCCCGGCGCCGCTCAAGCTGGTGGCCGAACAGCGCGTCGACATCGACGCAGCCCCCAAAGGCCCCGTCAGCCCCCGCCGCGTTGCCGCTGTGCAAGAGGCGGCCAACTCCGAGGACGCAGGCAGCTTTGCAGACTACGCCGCGGAAATGGGCGCGACCGACCTACCCGCCCTGCTTGAAGCGGCGGCAAGCTACCTGAGTTTCGTCGAGGGCCGCGACCAGTTTTCGCGCCCGCAACTGATGACCAAGGTGCGTCAGGTGGAGCAGGATGATTTCAGCCGCGAAGATGGCTTGCGCTCCTTCGGCCAGCTCTTGCGCGCGGGCAAGATCGAAAAGATCAAAGGCGGCCGCTTTGCCGTCACCGGCGACATCGGCTACCGCCCGGATCAACGCGAAGCGGGCTGATCCCAATATAGAACCGAAAATCAGGGCGGTTCCAACGGGCCGCCCTTTCCTATTCGGCTTCCTGCGGCACGTCCGCACAAAAGATCAGTTTGTTGCCAAAGGGATCATCAATAGTCATGTCGTCCATATGCCAGGGCTGTCGCTGCACTCCGGGGCGCGCATGCCGATACTTTTTGGCATTCAGCGCCGCGCAATAAGCGTGTACGTCGTCTACGCCGATCCGAATAGACGCACCCGGACTGGCATCCCCGAAATGCTCCGACAGGTGCAATTCGCACGCACCCAGGCGCACACCCATGTAGAGCGGCGTGCCTGGTTCGAAACGGAACTCGAACGTCACCTCGAACCCGAGGAAATCTAGGTAAAACGCGCGCGCCTGCGCCTCGTTAAAACTACGCAGGATCGGGATCGGTGAGGAAAATCGGGGCATGGAGGTGTCCTTTGTCCGGGGCACCACCACAATAGCACATGTTCAGGCGTCAGGGTCCGCCTGACCGATCCCCTTGAACACCGCCTTCAACGGGAACGCCCAAAGCACCCCAAGCCCGACATACACAAGCAACTCCACCAGCACAGAGGGCCGCTCGAACAGAGCAACAATGTTGACCGCTACGATGATATAGAGTGGCAGCCCCACGATCAGGATCAGCAGCGACAGTCGTTTTCGGGTCTTGTAGCGCAGCGCCATGGGGCCTCCCTAGTCGGCAAACGGGTCCCGGACCAGGATCGTGTCCTCGCGCTCGGGCGAGGTTGAGAGTAGGGCGACCGGGCAGTCGATCAACTCCTCGACCCGGCGCACATACTTGATGGCGTTGGCGGGCAGGTCGGCCCAACTGCGCGCACCCTCGGTCGATTCCGACCAGCCTGGCATCTCTTCGTAGACAGGCGTGCAGCGCGCCTGTTGGTCGGCGGCGGTGGGCAGGTAATCTAGTGTCTCGCCATCCAGTTCGTAGCCCACACAGATCTTCAGCGTCTCGAAGCCGTCCAGTACATCCAGCTTGGTCAGCGAAATCCCGTTCACACCGCTCGTGGCACAGGTCTGGCGCACAAGGCAGGCATCAAACCACCCGCAGCGCCGCTTGCGCCCCGTGGTGGTGCCAAACTCATGCCCCCGCTCACCCAGGCGCTGCCCGTCGTCATCCTCCAACTCGGTCGGAAACGGCCCTTCGCCCACACGGGTGGTATAGGCCTTTACGATCCCCAGCACGAAATCAATGCTGCCCGGGCCCATGCCGACGCCGGTCGCAGCCTGCCCCGCAATCACGTTGGACGAGGTGACAAAGGGATATGTCCCGAAATCAATGTCCAGAAGTGCGCCTTGCGCCCCTTCGAACAGGATACGCTTGCCCGCCTTGCGCGCTTCGTTCATCACTTTCCAAACGGGGGCCGCATATTCGAGAATAGCGGGCGCCACGTCTTTCAGCTTGGCAATCAACGCATCACGGTCCACGGGGTCCAAACCCAGTCCCCGCCGCAGCGCATCGTGGTGAACCAAGGCACGGTCCACCCGCAATTCCAGCGTCGTCTGGTCGGCCAGATCCGCCACACGGACCACACGGCGGCCCACCTTGTCTTCGTAAGCCGGGCCAATGCCGCGACCCGTCGTCCCAATCTTCGCCACAGAATTCTGCGATTCCCGCGCACGGTCCAACTCGCCATGAATGGGCAGGATCAGCGGCGTGTTCTCGGCAATCATCAGGGTCGCGGGCGTGATCTCGACCCCCTGCCCGCGCAGCGTCTCGATCTCGGACACAAGATGCCAGGGGTCCAGCACCACACCGTTGCCGATGACGCTCAGCTTGCCGCCGCGCACAACACCAGACGGCAGCGCATGGAGCTTGTAGACCTCGCCATCAATAACCAGCGTGTGACCGGCATTGTGCCCGCCTTGAAAGCGCGCGATCACATCCGCCCGCTCGCTCAGCCAATCGACAATCTTGCCCTTGCCCTCGTCGCCCCATTGCGCGCCGACAACCACCACATTGGCCATTTGATGCCCTTTCAGAAAGCAAACCCGCGCCCGTATACCGATGCGCGGCCCAGAGGCAAACCGCTATCTCGTCTTCTTCCTACTAAAAATACGCGCCCCGGAGGCTCCCGCAGCTTGCAGCACGCGCCACATCCGGTCCATCAAAGCATCACTACGACCAAGGAACCGCACTATGGGCTTTCTCGCACGCTGGCTTTTTGCCTTCGGCCTCCTCGCCGCGACATACAATCCCACCGAATACAACTACGTGTCCTGGGCCCTGCAGTATGGGTCGGCCAACCTGTCCATCGCCGTGTTGTGCGGGCTACTTCTGCTGATCTGTTACATCATCTACCTGCGCGCCACGCTCCGCTCCATCGGCGGCTTTGGGGTGGCACTGGTGCTTGCAGTGGTCGGCGCCGGGCTCTGGGTGCTTTCCGATCTGGGCCTACTCGCGCTCGATAACAACAGCGTTAACACATGGCTGGGGCTGTTTGCATTGTCTCTGGTTCTGGGCATTGGCCTGAACTGGAGCCACGTGCGCCGCAGGCTTTCCGGTCAGACCGACATGGATGATGTCGACGAGCTGTAAGGGGGCCTGCCCCCTCGGCTTGCGGCCTCACCCCCGGAGTTTATCTGGCAAAGTGAAAGCTCAATCGAGCGTGACAGGTGCGCCATGGGGCGTGCGGAGATAGGCCGCCTCCCACGCCGCGCGCATGTCGCGAAGCGCCGTCGCCTCGGCAGCGCCTGTTTCCGTCAGAAGGGTTTCCAGTGTTGCGAGCCACGCCATGAAATAGTCGTCGCCGCCGTTCAGCTCTTTCTCCAGCCCGTGCCGTTTGAGCGTTGCGCCGAAGCGCTCCGCCCAGTCGGACCACGCAAAATGCCCCGCCTCGTTCAGATGCACGGTCAGCGCAAAAAGCTGCGCGTGCCACGGCGCTTCGAAAACAGGTTCGGGCCTCATGGTGCCGACAGATAGCTTTGCCAAAGGTCGAGGATCACCTCGTCGTCGGGATGTTCCGGGTGCGCCCAGAGGTCCCGCGCCTTGACAGCCACCGCATAAAGCGGCTCAGGCGCCTCACCCAGCCGGTGTGCATTGCTGTCGGGCAAGACATGCGCGCCATGTAGGCGGACAATCGTCCCGGTGGCCCCGGCTGCGTAAGACGGCAGCCGTGTGTGCCCGCCGGACACCATCACGTTCTCGGGGACAGAACGGATCTGGACCTCATCGCCCACAGCAAAGATCGGGGCGATATTGCTGTCGCGCGTCGCAGGCCCGCCATTGGCCAGAACGCCCGCGACCGCCGCTGCGGCCAATCGTTTGTCAGCCAGGTCACTCGCGCCATCGGACGTGCCCTGTTCCAACTCCGCGCGGGTCACGGCCCCTGTCTCGACCAGCAAATCCGCCAGAGCGGCCATCCACTTTTCATAGTAGGAGAACCGCCCATAATCCTTGGGCGTCAGCCGTTCGCGGGCATGGCGCGAAATGTCGAGGTTCCAAAGCCCCAGCGATCCACAAGCCAGAGTGATCGCCAGCGCACGCGGATGCCAGTCGGCGTGAAACTTCACATGTTCAGGCTCGGACACAACCGGTCCATCACCGAACCGTCCGCCCATATCGTGGATGCGTGTCATGGGCGGGCCGCCAATCCGCAGCCGATCATGCTGTCGCGTGTGACAAGCGCCGTCAGCGCGGCCTCGTCCATGTCATCGGTGCCCTCGGGCCGCTTAGGCAGCACCAGATACCGCACCTCAGCAGTCGAATCCCAAACCCGCACAGCCTGCTCCTTATGCAGCGTCACACCGAACTCCGCCAGCACCTTGCGCGGCTCACGCACGGCCCGCGCCCGATAGGCGTCCGATTTGTACCAGCCCGGCGGGATGCCCAACAGTGGCCACGGGTAACAAGAGCAGAGCGTGCAGACGATCACGTTGTGGACGGATTCCGTGTTCTCTACCACCACCATGTGTTCGCCCTGACGGCCATAGTACCCCATCTCCGCCAGCACCGGGTCAGCATTCTCCAGCAACGCAGCCTTGAAATCAGGATCGGACCAGGCACGCGCGACCACGTGCGCGCCGTTCTTTGGCCCGATCTTGTTTTCATAGGTGTCGATGATCTCGTCCAGAGCGGCGGGATCAATCAGCCCCTTCTGCGTCAGGATGGTTTCCAGCGCCTTGACCCGCAGCGCAGGGTCCGGGGGCAGCAGCGAATGCGGGTGATCGTGGTCGGAATGGTCATGTGGCATGACCCGATCATGGGCCGCCCCACCGTCAATTGTCCAGAGGCCCAAACCGCCCTTGCCCCCCATCCCAAACTTGCTTAGATACCGCCCATCGCGCAGCAGAGAGCCAAACGCTTCCATGGAAAACGTCGTCCTGATCATCCACCTGATCCTCGCCCTCGGCCTGATCGCCGTGGTGCTGATGCAGCGCTCCGAAGGGGGTGGGCTTGGCATGGGCGGCGGTGGCGGCGGCGCGACCGCGGGACGCCCCCCGGCCACGGCACTGGGCAAGGTGACATGGCTTTTGGGCATTGCGTTCACCATCACCTCGATCACGCTCACGATAATTGCGGCGCAAAATGCGTCCGGCACCTCGGTGATTGACCAACTGGGCATTACGCCGCCCGCACAGAACGTGCCCGGGGACGATCTGGTGCCGCCGGGCAGTGACCTGCTGCCCCCCAGTGCGGATGACAGCGCACCGCTGGTGCCAAGCGCCGACTAAACAAAACCTTGCGGGCACGGGAAAAGCTGCAACATCATGTTGCGGCATCCTTGCCCCTTTGAACCGAATCCTGCTATACTGAGGCCCCGTGGGGAACGCATTCTGCGCGTTCACTCACAGCGGCTTTTGGCCAGACTGAACCACGGGGGATGCACCGAACATGGCACGCTATATTTTCATCACGGGCGGCGTTGTGTCATCGCTGGGCAAGGGGCTCGCCTCAGCCGCTTTGGGTGCGCTTTTGCAGGCGCGCGGCTTCTCCGTACGTCTGCGCAAGCTGGACCCCTATCTGAACGTCGATCCCGGCACCATGTCGCCGTTTGAGCATGGCGAGGTGTTTGTCACCGACGACGGCGCCGAAACCGACCTCGACCTCGGCCACTATGAACGCTTCACCGGCGTCGCCGCCCGCAAGACCGATTCCGTCTCCTCGGGCCGCATTTATTCCAACGTCCTCGAAAAGGAGCGGCGCGGCGACTACCTGGGCAAAACGATCCAGGTGATCCCCCATGTCACGAACGAGATCAAGGATTTCATCGAGATCGGCGATGACGAGGTCGACTTCATGCTCTGCGAGATCGGCGGCACCGTGGGCGACATCGAAGGTCTGCCCTTCTTCGAAGCCATCCGCCAGTTCAGCCAGGACAAACCGCGCGGCCAGTGCATCTTTATGCACCTGACGCTGCTGCCCTACATCGCCGCCTCGGGCGAGTTGAAGACCAAACCGACCCAACACAGCGTGAAAGAACTCCGCTCCATCGGCATCGCGCCCGACATCCTGGTCTGCCGGTCCGAGGGGCCGATCCCCGCCAAGGAGCGCGAGAAGGTGGCCCTCTTCTGCAACGTGCGCCCCGACAGCGTGATTGCCGCCCAAGACCTTAGCACCATCTACGATGCCCCCCTCGCCTACCACGCCGAGGGGCTGGACCAGGCCGTGCTCGACGCCTTCCAGATCTCGCCCGCGCCCAAACCCGACCTCAGCAAATGGGAAGACGTGTCTGACCGCATCCACAACGCCGAAGGCGAAGTAAAGGTTGCCATCGTCGGCAAATACACCCAGCTCGAAGACGCCTATAAATCGATTGCCGAGGCGCTGACCCATGGCGGCATGGCCAACCGGGTCAAAGTGAAAGTCGAATGGGTTGACGCGGAACTTTTCGACAACGAAGACCCGGCACCCCACCTCGAAGGGTTCAACGCCATCCTCGTCCCTGGTGGCTTTGGCGAACGCGGGACCGAGGGCAAGATCAAGGCCGCAGAATTCGCCCGCACCCGCAAGGTGCCGTATCTGGGCATCTGTCTGGGCATGCAAATGGCCGTGATCGAAGCGGCGCGCAATGTCGCGGGCCTCAAGGCCGCAGGGTCCGAGGAATTTGACCACGAAGCGGGCAAAAAGCGCTTCGAGCCGGTTGTTTACCACCTCAAGGAATGGGTGCAGGGCAATCACAAGGTCGAACGCAAGGTCGGCGACGACAAAGGCGGCACCATGCGGCTTGGAGCTTATGACGCCACGCTGACCGACGGCTCACGGGTAGCACAAGTCTATGGCACCACGGCCATCGACGAACGCCACCGCCACCGCTACGAGGTGGACATCAAATACCGCGAACAGCTTGAAAAAGCGGGCCTTTGCTTCTCCGGCATGTCACCTGACGGTCGCCTGCCCGAGATTGTGGAATGGACGGATCATCCGTGGTTCATCGGCGTGCAGTTCCACCCCGAGCTTAAATCCAAGCCCTTCGATCCCCACCCGCTCTTCGAGGATTTCGTGCGCGCGGCCAAGGATGTCAGCCGACTGGTTTGACTTACCCTTCAGCAATCTGCCACATCGGACATCAAAACGCCCGTAGGGTGTGCGGTTCCGGCATCCCGACGATGCCGGGTTCGCGCACCACGCACCCAAACCGCAAAAATGGTGCGACATTCTGTCCACCCGTCCTACACTCTTTGCCAACACTCTCTCGGCAAAGGTTGTGCATGTCTGTTCTGATCCCGTTCCTCATCGCCCTGAACATCTTCCTCGCAATGGCCATCTTCGTCGCCAAGATGGCCCATATGGACCGCCGCTACGCCCGCCAGGTGCAGGAAGAACAGCGATACCGGTCCCATTTCCGAAGCAACCGCAGGGACTAGGGCGCGGCCCAACTACCCTGCATCACGACCGCGTGACGCAGGTTTATCTGGCGTGTTACCCTCTTACCTCAATGGCAACGCCAACTGAGGAGACATGACCATGACCACCTCAATGCCCCGACGTACCCTGCTTGCAACCGGCTCCGCCGCGATGCTCACCACCGGCCTCACCCTGCCTGCCCGCGCCCAGGGGCTCGCCCCCACGCCAACGATGCGCGGCGGCGCAAACAATTACCGCCCCGGCGCGCCCATCGTGGACCGCATCGGCGGTGGCGGCTTTCTGATGACCGGCACCGTCCTGCGCGCAGGCGATGGCGCACCAATCCCAAACGCGCGCATCCAGATGTGGGCCCACACAACCGAAGGGCATGAGCGGGACGAGCGCAGCCACGGCGCGACGCTCACAGACGCACAGGGTCGCTTTCAGATGGACATGCCGCAAATCGTGCCCGCCTTCGGCCAGCCCCACGGGCACCTCGCCTATGACGCCGAATTTGACGACAACGGGTTCGAGACGGTGTTCCTGCGCCCGATCATGGCCAGCGCCTCTGACACCACGCTCGACGTGCAATTCGTGCTGGTCCCGGCCTGAGCCAGCCCCATGCGCGCCGCCCTGATCTGGACCGGCCTCGCCCTTGCACTCCTCACCCCGATTGTGGCCGCGGCGTTCAGCCCGCTTCTGCAATGGCGCGAGGGAATCTACATCGCGTCCGGCTTTGCAGGAATCATCGGTATGGCGCTGATCTTTCTTCAACAGCTCCTGGCGCTTGGCGAATTGCCCGGCCTCCCCCCGGCCCGCAGCCGCCGCGTCCACCGCGTCACCGGCGTGCTGCTCGTCCTCGCCGTCGTCGGCCATGTGGCGGGCCTGTGGATCACCAGCCCACCGGACGTGGTCGACGTCCTGCTGTTCCGCTCGCCAACCCCTTTCGCCATCTGGGGCGCCATCGCCATGTGGGCAGTCTTCGCCGCTGCCCTCGTCGCCGCGCTGCGCAAGCGCCTGCCCATCCGGCTGCAAAACTGGCGCAGATTGCACGTCGCACTGACATTTGCGGTTGCGGGCGGCACCGTCCTCCACGCCCTGCAGATCGAGGGCACGATGGAGCCTGTCACAAAATGGATCCTCGGCCTCCTGATCCTGCTCGCCATGGGCCGCATTCTGCGGACCAAGGGGCTTTGGCCCCGTTTACGCTTTGGCAACACTTCGGAGCGTACGCACCGTTAACCATAGGATTTGCGCCAAACCGGTGTACCGGGGGTGCACAGGGGATGTACGCGCGGTGCGTAGCACATTTCCCTTGTTTTTCTTGCGTTAACCCGCATTTTCACCTCGATCCCGCGCATGGCCCGTTAACCGTTGCGCGTATAGTGCCCCTCGGGCCATAAGCGCCCATGCTCAGCTACCAGCACATCTACCACGCCGGAAACCTCGCCGACGTTCACAAGCACTGCCTGCTCGCCTGGATGCTCGCCTACCTCACGCGCAAGGACAAACCGGTCAGCTATGTCGAGACCCATGGGGGGCGTGCGCTCTATGATCTGAGCGCCGAGGAAGCAGTGAAAACCGGTGAAGCCGCGCAAGGCATTGCACGCGCCAAGGACTGGTTTTCCACCGACCATCCTTACACGAAGTGCCTAACACAAACCACTGACTTACATGGACAAAACGCCTACCCCGGCTCGCCGCTCATCGCCGCCCAAACGCTGCGCGACACTGACAGCATGACCATCGCCGAGTTGCACCCGGCCGAGCGCAACGCCCTAGAACTGGCGCTGCCGACGGCCAAGGTCCACTGTGCCGACGGCTTCGCCATGGCGCATTCGATCCTGCCACCCACGCCGCGCCGGGGCCTGATGCTTATCGACCCGAGCTTTGAGGTGAAGGACGACTACCAGACCATTCCCGGCCATATCCGGAAATATGCACGCGCCTGGAATGTGGGTATTATCGCCCTGTGGTATCCGATCCTGACATCAAATGCACATGACAACATGTTGAAATCCCTTGTGAAAGATCACCCTGACGCCCTCCGCCACGAGGTCCGCTTCCTCCCAGCAAAACCAGGCCACGGCATGGTGGGATCCGGCCTGTTTGTGATCCGCCCGCCCTTCGGTCTTGCCGAAGCGGCCGCAATTCTGAAAACTCATTTCGACAAGCTGAAGTGACCGCCCATGTTCGAACGCCTCTTTCCCAAAAGACCTAAAGAAACCAAACCCCTGCCGGAACCGACACCGCAACTCGCCCTCGGCGCATTGCTGGTGCGGGTCGCCATGGCCGACCGTGAATATCAGGCCCCCGAAGTGGCCGCGATCGACAAGATACTCGCCGCCACTTTCAATCTCAAACCGCTCGATGCTGCCAAGCTGCGCGCCACCTGCGAAGCGCTGGAACGGCACGCGCCCGGCACGCCGGAGTTCACGGATATCCTCAGGGAAACAGTCGCTTACGAGGATCGCCTCATGCTCGCATCGGCCATGTGGCAGGTACTTCTGGCAGACGGAGAGCACGCCCGTATCGAAGAGGACGTGCTGCACCAGATCGAAGCCGCCCTCGCCATCACGCCCGATGACAGTGCCGCGATCCGCACGCAAGCGCTTGGCGACTAGACGCTTCCGGCTTATATCGCACACATGTTCCAAGACCTCCTAAAGCGGCTGATCCAGCCCGAGCCCGCCCCCTTGCAAGACGCCGATGCCCGGCTGGCCCTCACGGCTTTGTTGGTGCGCGTGGCCCGCTCTGACAACGACTATTCCGGCGACGAACAGACGCTGATCGACCAGATCACGCAGGACCGCTTCGGGCTTTCTATCAATGATGCCAAGGCTTTGCGTGCCGAAGCAGAAGCAATGGAGACCGAGGCGCCCGACACCGTGCGCTTTACCCGCGCCATCAAAGACGCCGTCGCCTACGAGGACCGCCTCGCCGTGATAGAAGCGCTATGGAAGGTCGTTCTGGCCGACGGGCAACGCGCGCAGGAAGAAGACGCGCTCCTACGCCTCGTCACCAACCTACTGGGCATCACCGACCAAGACAGCGCAAAGGCGCGCCAGCGCGTCAGCGGATGATCGCATCGCTCGGCATGTATGACATGCCGCATATTCGGGGCGCCCATGATCGGCTCTGGGCGGACATACGCGCGGCCCTTGGATATGGTCCCGAAACCCTCACCCGGAACGATGATCTTTGGCGCATCTGGCAGTCGCCCGACCTGCTTCTGGCCCAGACTTGCGGCTTGCCCTACCGGGCAAAGCTGCATGGGAATGTGGCGCTGGTCGGCACGCCAGATTACGATCTGCCAGACTGTCCGCCCGGCCACTATTTCAGCTACCTCATTCGAAGGCGCGAAGACACACGCAGCCTCAAAGCCCTTTGCAATCAGGGCATTATGGCCTTCAACGATGGTCTGTCGCAATCCGGCTGGGCAGCACCCATCGCACACATGTCACCGGATACTCCGAGGCAGACCCGGCCCACAGGCAGTCACGTCGCCAGCCTCGAAGCGGTCCGCAACGGACGCGCCGACTACGCTGCCGTTGACGCTGTGACCTACCTGCTCTGGGCAGATGCTCACCCGGACAGTGCAGCATGGCTCGACGCATTCGACCGGACAGAACCGACCCCGGCACTGCCCTACATCACCGCGCAGACCCGAGACCCCGCGCCACTGGCAGACGCCCTGCGCATGGCAATAGCGCGGCTATCACCGGCAGACAGATCCGCCCTGCGCCTGAAGGGGCTGGTCGACATCGCGGCCGCCGCCTACCTCGCATTGTCCATACCGCCTGCGCCCTGATCAATCCGGCGTCACCCAACGTCAATTTGCGCAAATGGCAGGCAAAACGTTCCTTTTGCCCGTGGACAAGGCACATCTTTTCCTCCCTTATACCGTCTGATCGAAACAGACGTAGCTGCCCCACGTGTCCGACACTGCTGTTATTGAAATCCGCAACCTGCACAAAGCCTATGGTTCCCTTGAGGTGCTGAAAGGCGTGGATATTCGGGCAAAACGGGGCGATGTGGTGTCGCTGATCGGCTCGTCCGGATCAGGCAAGTCCACGCTTCTGCGCTGCTGTAATCTGCTCGAAGACAGCCAGCAGGGCGAGGTGCTCTTCAAGGGTGAACCGGTCACATGGAAAGGTCGCGATCACGGCCGTCGCCCTGCCGACGCCAGGCAGGTGATGCGCATCCGCACGAACTTGTCGATGGTTTTTCAGCAGTTCAACCTATGGGCCCATATGACGATCCTGCAGAACGTGATGGAGGCCCCGGTCACCGTCCTGCGCCGCGACCCGGCGGAGGTCGAAAAGGCGGCGCGGGCTTACCTCGACAAGGTGGGTATCGGGGACAAATGCGACGTCTATCCGGCGCAGTTGTCCGGTGGACAACAGCAGCGTGCGGCCATCGCGCGCGCGCTTTGCATGGAACCCGAGGCGCTACTTTTTGACGAACCGACTAGCGCGCTGGACCCTGAACTTGAACAGGAAGTTGTCAAGGTGATCAAGGACTTGGCCGCCGAAGGCCGCACGATGCTGATCGTCACCCATGACATGAAATTGGCCCATGACGTGAGCGACCATGTCGTGTTTCTGCACCAGGGCCGGATCGAAGAACAAGGGGCGCCCGACGATCTGTTCGGCGCCCCCAAATCAGAACGACTGCGCGGGTTTCTCTCTGCAACCCACGCTGCGTAAACATACAAATCAACGGGAGTATCACTCATGAAATCCATTCTTCTGACCACCGCGGCCATGGCGATGACCGCCGGCATGGCCATGGCACAGGACGTTGTCCGCATGGGGACCGAGGGCGCCTACCCTCCGTACAACTTCATCAACGATGCCGGTGAAGTGGACGGATTCGAGCGCGAGCTGGGCGACGAGCTGTGCGCACGTGCCGAGCTGACCTGCGAGTGGGTCACCAACGAATGGGACAGCATCATCCCCAACCTCGTGTCCGGCAACTACGACACGATCATCGCGGGCATGAGCATCACGGATGAGCGGGACGAGGTTATCGACTTCACCCAGAACTACACCCTGCCCGACCCATCCGCCTATGTCGCAATGTCGGCTGACGTCGATCTGGAGGGCGGCGTGCTGGCCGCACAGGCCAACACGATCCAGGCCGCCTTCATCGCCGAAACCGGCGCGACATTGGTCGAGTTCGCAACGCCTGAAGAAACCATCGCTGCTGTGAAAAACGGCGAAGCGGACGCGGTTCTGGCCGATAAGGCGTTCCTGACGCCCATCGCGGACGAAGACGCCGACCTGATGATGCTCGACAAGGAAGAGCTGATCGGCGGCGGCATCGGTCTGGGTCTGCGCGAAAGCGACACCGAGCTGAAAGAGAAGTTCGACGCCGCCATCACCTCTATGAAGGAAGATGGGTCGCTGAACGCGCTGATCGCCAAATGGGAAATCGGCGACGGCTTCTAAAGACCTCTTGGTAGGGCGGAGGACACCTCCGCCCTCCTTTTTCTGGCGTTCATGTTTTCCTTCTGTACCGATCCCAGCATCCTGCCCGACTGGCAGTGGATGGCGTGTTACCTGACCACAGGCAAGCACATGTCGATCTATTGGTCTGTGCTGACTGTTTTCCTTTTGCTGGCCATCACGGCACCAACGGCGCTGGCATTCGGTTTTGCCGGGGCATCTGCCGCACGCTCGCGCATCGCGCCGGTTTCGTGGCTGGGACGCGGGTACATCGCGATTGTCCGGGGCGTGCCCGACATCGCGTTCTTCCTGTTCTTCGTGATCGCGCTGGACCAGGCCATCGAATACCTGCGCCACCGCGCCATTTGTCCCGACTGGACCGAGCCTGTCCGTCAGGGCAATGATTTTGTCGTCTGTGCGGCTGCCAAGATGCCGCTGGGCAACGCGCCGCAATGGATCCACGAAACCTACGGTTTCGGCCTGGCCGTGCTGACCTTTGCCATCGTGTTTGGGGCCTTTGCTGCCAACGTGCTCTTTGGCGCCATGCGCGCCGTGCCCAAGGCGCAGCTTGAGACCGCCGAAGCCTACGGCATGACCCCGCGCCAGACATTCTGGCGCGTGATGGTGCCACAGATGTGGGTCTATGCCCTGCCCGGCCTGTCGAACCTGTGGATGGTGTTGATCAAGGCGACGCCGCTTCTCTTCCTTCTGGGGGTCGAGGACATCGTCTATTGGGCGCGCGAGCTGGGCGGGACCAAAACCTCGCGGTTTACCGAGTATCCACATGGTGACTGGCGCATGTGGTACTTCCTTGCGCTCCTCGTCTTCTACCTGATGTTCACCCGCGTATCCGAGATTGTGCTGGACCGGCTGATGGTGCGGTTGACCCGTGGACAGGCCACAACGGGCGGTGAAGCGCAGCGGAAGGCGGCAACATGAGTTGTCTGCAAACCATCGCCGACTACGGCCTGCGTTCCATCGGCATTGGCGAGCGGCTCTTGCCGCGTGAGGACTTCACGCTGTGCCAGCAGTTCACCCTGATCGGGTCAGGCATGATCTGGAATATCTATTTCGGCCTTCTGGCGCTGGTCTTTGGCTTCATGCTGGCCACGGCGGTTGCCATGGGCAAGAACGCGCAGTCAAAGCTGATCCGCAAACCCTCGGAATGGTTCATCTTTGTCTTCCGCGGCTCACCGCTGTTTATTCAGTTCTTCTTTGCCTACTTCCTGTTCCTGCAACTGAAGGGCGTGCACCCCTTCTTCGACCCGTTCTCCGCCGCATGGCTGGGCGCGCTGATCGTGTTGTTCCTGAACACGGCCGCCTATTCGGCGGAGATTTTCTATGGCGCGCTGCAGTCTATCCCCAAGGGTGAGGTCGAAGCGGCGGATGCCTATGGCCTGTCCGGCTGGCCACGTTTCAAGCGCGTTGTCTGGCCCACCATGCTGCGGCTGGGTTGGCCTGCATATACGAACGAAGCGATCTTTCTGTTCCACGCTACCACGCTCGTGTACTTCTCGGGCTTTCCGGCGTGGCAGCAGCGGGGCGATGCGCTTTATTACGCAAACTACTTTGCGGACAAGACCTTCAACCCGTTCATTCCTTACCCGATCCTGGCCGGGTATTTCATCCTGTTGACGCTGGTGATCATCGGTATCTTCGGGCTCGTGAACCGGCGGCTGAACCGCCATCTGCCCGCCAATACGCGCCAAAAGATGAAACTGCGCATGAACCTGATCAGGTGAAGATTTTGTGCCTCCGGCTTTGGTATTTTTAGTCAGAAGAAGAGCATGATGCACGATTGGCTTGTCGATAATCCGGAAATCCGCGCGATCCGCGTGGCGGCGGCGGATTTGAATGGCGTGGCACGTGGCAAACGGATGCCGGTGCGCTTTGCCGATAAGGTCACGCGGGACGGCACGCGCTTTCCCATGTCTGTTCTGAACCTCGACATCTGGGGCGAGGATATTGAGGATAGCCCGCTTGTCATGGAGAGCGGCGATCGCGACGGCGTTCTGCGCCCGACCGAGCGTGGTTTTGTCCCGATGCCTTGGCTCAATACGCCCACGGGATTGCTGCCGATCTGGATGTACCACGAGGACGGCCGCCCCTTTATGGGCGATCCGCGTCATGCTTTGGCTGACGTACAAAAGCGGTTTTCCGACAAGGGGTTGGTCCCGGTGGTGGCGGTCGAGCTTGAGTTTTTTCTGATCGACGATGCGGGTAGCAGGTTGCGGGTGCCGCCATCGCCGCGCTCGGGCAAGCGCCGTGTGGCGGGTGAGATCCTGTCGATGCGCACACTCGATGCTTTCGACGACTTCTTTACCGAGCTTTACGACGCCTGCGAGGCGATGGACATCCCCGCCGACACCGCGATTTCCGAAAGCGGGCTTGGGCAGTTTGAGATCAATCTCGTGCACCAGCCCGATGCGCTGAAGACGGCGGATGATGCGTGGCTGTTCAAGATGCTGGTCAAGGGGCTGGCGCGCAAGCACGGGTTTGCAGCGTCCTTCATGGCCAAACCCTACCCCGACTATGCGGGCAACGGGTTGCATATGCACTTTTCGGTGCTGGATCAGGACGGCAAGAACATTTTTGATGACGGCACCGACGCAGGCAGTGACGCATTGCGCCACGCCATTCAGGGCTGTCTGGCGGCGATGCCTGCGTCCATGCTGGTCTTTGCGCCGCACGCCAATTCCTATGCCCGCCTTGTACCGGGCGCGCATGCGCCGACGGGCATCGCGTGGGCCTACGAAAACCGCACGGCGGCCATTCGTGTACCCTCTGGTCCGACCGTCGCGCGGCGGATTGAGCATCGTTTGGCCGGGGGCGACGTCAACCCGTACCTGTCCATTGCCGCAGTGCTGGGGGCGGCGATGAACGGGATCAAAGACGCAACGGAACCGCCCGCGCCGATCGCCGGCAACGCTTACACGCAGGATCTACCGCAAGTGCCTGGCACGTGGGACGAGGCCATGGCCGCTTTTGAAAACAGCGCGGAGATCGCCCGCATCTTCGATGCAGAACTGATCCGAAACATGCTGATGACCAAGCGGCAGGAGGCGAAGCACATGGCCGATCTCAGCCCTGAGGAACAAACCGAAATCTACCTCGACAGCGTCTGAGCCGCGCACTATCTTCGCCGCGTAACCATCAGGTGATCCATGAAAATCGGCATTCTGCAAACCGGCCACGCGCCCGACGAAGTGTTGGGCAGCTTGGGCGATTATGACGCCATGTTCGCGCGCCTTCTGGACGGGCACGGCTTTAACTTCCAGACCTTCAACGTGGTCGACATGGAGTTTCCCAACGGACCGGAAGTGTGCGACGGCTGGTTGGTGACAGGCTCAAAACATGGGGCGTATGAGGATCACCCGTTCATACCGCCGCTCGAGGATCTGATCCGCGCCATTCATGTCTCGGGCAGTCCGATGATTGGCGTCTGCTTTGGTCATCAGATCATCGCGCAAGTCATGGGCGGCAAGGTCGTCAAGTTCGATGGCGGCTGGTCCGTGGGTCGGCGCGAATACACCTACAAAGGCGAGACGGTAGCGGTAAACGCATGGCATCAGGATCAGGTGGTTGAGGTGCCGCCAGGAGCCAAGGTCATTGGTTCGAACGACTTTTGCGAGAACGCGGCGCTTGTCTACGGCGACCGTATCTGGACCATCCAGCCCCACCCCGAATTCGGTTCGGAGATGGTCGAAGCGCTGGCGAAGCACCGAGCGCCGGGCGTCGTGCCTGCCCCGTTGATCGAGGGGGCCCGCGCCCAACTGGGCGTGCCAACCCAACGCCAAAAGGTGGCCGAAGACATGGTTGCCTTTCTGAAACAGGGGGCGCGCGTCGATGTCTGAACCCTGGACCACACGGCTGCCCGAAGCAGCGCGGCTTTACCTTGAAGGCAAGCGGCTGGACGAGGTCGAGTGCATCATCGCGGACCTGCCCGGCATCGCGCGGGGCAAGGCAGTGCCCGCCAGCAAGTTCGCGCGGCAGGACTATTTCCATCTGCCCGACAGCATCTTTTACCAGACCATCACCGGTGACTGGGGCGAGGCGGCGGATGACGATGGGTTCATCGAAAAGGATATGATCCTGAAGCCGGACATGTCGACGGCCACTGCAGCGCCTTGGACCGGTGACTGGACGCTGCAGGTGATCCACGACGCCTATGACCGCAAGGGCAACCCGGTGCCCTTCTCCCCCCGCAATGTGCTGAAGCGTGTGGTGCAGCTTTACAAGGATCGGGGCTGGAAACCCGTGGTAGCGCCCGAGATGGAATTCTTTCTGATCGCGCGCAACCTTGATCCGGCGCAAGAGATCGAACCGATGGTGGGCCGCTCTGGCCGCCCGGCCGCCGCGCGGCAGGCATATTCGATGACGGCCGTGGACGAGTTTGGCCCGGTGATCGACGACATCTATGATTTTGCCGAAGCGCAGGGGTTCGAGATTGACGGGATCACGCAGGAAGGCGGCGCGGGCCAGCTTGAGATCAACCTGCGCCACGGCGATCCGGTCAAGCTTGCCGACGAGGTGTTCTATTTCAAGCGTCTGATCCGTGAGGCGGCGCTGCGCCACGACTGCTTTGCAACCTTCATGGCCAAACCCATCGCGAGCGAGCCCGGAAGTGCCATGCACATCCATCACTCGATCATCGATATGGAGACCGGCCAGAACCTGTTTGTCGGCCCGCAGGAAGGTGACACCGACGCATTCTTTCACTTCATAGCTGGCTTGCAGACCCACCTGCCCGCGGCCCTTGCCGTCATGGCCCCCTTCGTCAACAGCTACCGCCGCTATGTGAAGGACCATGCCGCCCCGATCAACCTCGCCTGGGGGCGCGACAACCGAACGACCGGCATCCGCATCCCACTATCCGAGCCGCAGGCGCGGCGGGTCGAGAACCGGATCGCAGGGATGGATTGTAACCCGTATCTTGGCATCGCGGCCTCACTGGCTTGCGGGTATCTAGGTCTGATCCAGGAACAGAGGCCCTCAGCCCAGTTCCGGGGGGATGCGTATGAGGGCGATGGGGACATTCCGCGCGTTCTGGGCTCGGCCCTTGATATGTTTGATCAAGCCACCGATCTGCACGAGGTTTTGGGAACAGAATTCGCGCGCGTCTATTCGATTGTGAAACGCGCCGAATATGACGAGTTTCTGCAGGTGATCTCGCCTTGGGAGCGCGAGCATTTGCTGCTGAACGTCTAGGCAGCAGCCCGGTCCTTCGGGGAGGATTTTTTGGAAACAGGGAAGCATGGACCTTCTTACGGCCAATGATTGTCCCGGCCGGTATCCCGGCAGCTGGTATGCAGCCACGGCTGACATTCCGGACATGCGCGCGCCGCTGCAGGGCGAGGTACGTGCGGATGTGTGTATCGTGGGTGCAGGATATACAGGGCTGTCCGCGGCGCTGCATCTGTCGCAGGCGGGTCGTAAGGTGGTGGTGCTTGAAGCGCAACGGATCGGGTTTGGCGCGTCGGGGCGCAATGGGGGCCAGCTTGGCACCGGGCAGCGGGTCGAGCAGCCGTACCTTGAAAAGCTGGTTGGGCAGGTGGACGCGCGCGCGCTCTGGGATATGGGGTTGGAGGCCACTGACCTTGTCCGCGACCTGATCGACGCGCACGGGATCGACTGTTTCTATCGGCCCGGCGTAGCTTGGACGGCCGAGAGCGATAGTGATGTCGAGGACCTGCACGCCTATGCCGCGCATATGGATCAGCATTATGACTATCAGGTCGAGGTGCTGGACCGCGACGCATTTCATGCCATCTGCCCGTCGCCTGCCTATCGAGGCGGGGTGATCGACCCGAAATCCGGGCACTTGCATCCGTTGCGGTTTGCCCTGGGTCTGGCGCGTGCGGCAGAGGATGCGGGCGTCACGATTTGCGAAGGCAGCACGGTGACCGGCATCACCGAGGGTCCGCAGATCACAGTGCGGACGGGTACAGGCACTGTCACCGCCGACCACGCCATTCTGGCGTGCAATGGCTACCTGGGCCAATTGAACCCCCGCGTCGCAGCCCGCGTGATGCCCATCAACAACTTTATCGCAGCCACAGCCCCGTTGGATGAGCCTGACCGCGTGCTGGCTCGCGACATCGCCGTCGCCGATGATCGGTTCGTCATCAACTACTTCCGGCTCAGCCATGACAACCGCCTGCTGTTTGGCGGCGGTGAAACCTATGGCTACCGCTTTCCAACCGACATCGCGGCCAAGGTGCGCGCGCCGATGTCCGAGATCTTCCCCCACCTCGCCGACGTGCCCATAGACTACGCCTGGGGCGGCACACTGGCCATCACGATGAAGCGCCTGCCCTATGTGGCGCGGCTTAGCCCCAATATGGTGAGCGCGTCAGGCTATTCCGGCCACGGGGTCGGCACCGCGACGCATGCCGGTATGTTGATAGCTCAGGCAGTACAGGGGCAGTCGGACGGATTTGATGTCATGGCCGCCATTCCTGCGGCACCCTTTCCGGGCGGGGTCCGGCTGCGCAGCCCGCTGCTGGTGCTTGCCATGACATGGTATAGCCTGCGCGACAGGCTTGGTTTCTAGCTAAAAACGGACCCGCCCGTCACAAAACCGTTTCCTTTTGCGCCTATCGGATTTAGAAAACTCAAAACCGAGCATAAGGATTCTGAAATATGCCTCTGCCCGACATGCACTCTGCCGAACCCATCCCCGCAGCCGCGCGGACCGAGATTGACCGGCTTTTGAACTCAGGCGATCTGTTTCGCTACACCGCGCCACAGGATGCACCCGTGTCTCTGCTGGAGGCCGAATTTGCCGAGATGATGGGCAGCAAGTTCGCGCTAGCCGTATCCTCGTGTTCGGCGGCACTCTTTCTATCGCTCAAGGCGCTGGACCTGCCCCGCGATGCGCGCGTGCTGATCCCCGGCTTTACCTTTGCAGCTGTCCCGTCCTCGGTCCTCCACGCTGATTGCCTGCCAGTGCTGTGCGAAGTGCGCGACGACTACCGCATCGACATCGACGATTTCGTGGCGAAGCTGCCCACCGTCCAGGCCGTCATCATCAGCCACATGCGCGGTCATACCTCCGACATGGACGCGATCATGACGCTGTGCCGCGCCGCACATGTTCCAGTGATCGAGGACGCGGCGCATTCGCTTGGCACGCTTTGGAACGGGCAAAAGATCGGGACGATTGGCACAATCGGGTGCTTTTCCTTCCAGTCCTACAAGATGATCAACGCGGGCGAAGGCGGGATCATGATCACCGACGATGCCGATCTGGTGGCGCGCGCCATCATCATGTCCGGCGCCTACGAACACAATTGGAAGAAGCACCCGGTGCTGCAGGATGCCTTTGCCCCGCACCAGAACAAGTGGCCGCTTTACAACCTGCGCATGTCGAACCTGAGCGCAGCAGTGATCCGCCCGCAATTGCCCCACCTCGCGCAGCGGGTGACGGATGGGCGGCGCAACCATGACCATGTGGCCGCCTTGCTGCAGCAAAGCCATCACATCCATGTGCCCGACCCACTGCCCGGCGAGGTGCGCGCACCGGATTCCATCCAATTCAACTTGGTCGACATGACAGACGCGCAAGTAGATGCTTTTGTTGCCGCTGCGGGCGCGCAAGGGGTCAAGGTGCAGGTATTCGGGGCCAGCACCGACAATGCGCGTGCCTTCTGGAACTGGCAGTTTATTCCGGATTTGCCCGAATTGCCGCAGACCCGGGCCATGTTGATGCGGGCCTGTGATGTGCGGCTGCCGGTGCATCTGCCGGCAGACACGCTTGATGCGGTTGCGGACGTCTTGTGCGCTGCGGTGACAAAAGCGACAGAGCAGCGCGCGGCCTAGGGGCAAAATTCCTCATGTCATGGGATGCGTTGTGCAGCTGTTGCGCGGGGCCCGGCGCTGTGAACAGTGCTGTCGTTTCAAGCTGACTAAATCGTTATCGTAACGTCATGCGCAAACCTGCGCCCAGACGGGCGCGAATGACCGCCCACCGCAGATTGAGACCCTTGCTTTCTCCATTTTCACCCGGATCCGCCCTTGCTACGTCTTCGGCTGTCAGCATCCGCTGGCAAACCACTATCGCGAAAC
This sequence comes from Tateyamaria sp. syn59, assembly GCF_007995245.1. Taxonomy (GTDB): domain Bacteria; phylum Pseudomonadota; class Alphaproteobacteria; order Rhodobacterales; family Rhodobacteraceae; genus Tateyamaria. Next base: position 140,301 of record NZ_VCBA01000001.1, on the reverse strand, counting down.
TAGAATTTCAGGGGTTTTATACGCCGCAAGGCACGCGTTTCGACGTGTAACTTTTGACATCGCCACCGCACCGGACTGACCCGACCTTTGCTATTGACCAAGGGCCATCCTGCGGCACGACCATTGTATTTTGAATGATTTTCGCCCGGCTTCACCGGGTTCTGTAGGCATGTCTGTTGCGCGCGCCAAAGACGTTTCGCGCTATTCCCCATGGCGGCACCGCTGTCTGGGGGGCCTTGCGAATTGTCCGGACACATTTGAACCGGGCGCAACTCAGGAGCAAAAAATGGCAACGAGATTTTTGGAGTCCACCGACGAAGGACTGGTCTTTGACGGCAATGACGGCCCTTATCTGATCAGGACAGAGGTGACCATTGGCAACTCTGTCGGCGACCGGCCTGCAGCACTTGATATCAGCGGAGGTGCCGGACAAAGCATCACCAATTTCGGAAAGATTCTAGGAAATGGGACCGGTTTGAAGGCCGCTGTGTCCGAAAGCGTCGTCTACAATCGTGACGGCGCAAATGAAGGCGGCACGATCCGAGGGACCGAGACCGGGCTGGAGCTTGTGGGTGTCCTGAATACGCTCGTGAATGAGAGCGTTTTCGGGATCAGCGGGGGTGAGGTCGGGGTCAAACTCAACTCGGCATTTAGCACTGTGGTAAATTCCGGCAGGATCGAGGCCGACTTTGGCGGCATCGGCCTCATGATTGAGGGGCAAGACAACTACATTTTGAACCAGAGGCTTGGTGTAATCTCTGCCAGCACGGCGATTGTCGTCGCATCCGAAGACGCTGAAATCGTTAACTTCAGCGTCATTGTAGGGGACAGCATGGCCATCGAATTCACCGACGAGGCCTTGGGCGGTATCATTCGAAACAGCGGACGTATCAGTGTCAGGGAAGAGACCGCGATCCTGGGCAACGACACAGCCCAGAAAGTGTTCAATTCGGGTGAGATTGACGGTGAAGTTCGCCTCGAAGGCGGCAACGACCTCTTTGACGGACGGCAAGGTGAAAGTGCGACTGTCTATGGTGGCAAAGGGCGCGACACGTTACTAGGCAGCGATGACTTCGACCAACTTTATGGCGACGAAGGCAACGACAGTATTGTCGGCGGGAACGGCGAAAACTTCCTCTCTGGCGGAAATGGTGAAGACACGCTCATCGGTGGCGCGAACCAGGATCGTATATTTGGCGGCCAAGACGATGACATTCTGCACGGCGGCGCCAGCAACGATCTGCTGTCCGGTGGCGCAGGCGACGACACTCTGTTCGGTGGCACGGGCCGAGACGAGCTTTATGGCCGAATTGGCGATGACAGCTTGTCGGGCGGAGACAACAAGGACACCCTGTTTGGGAACGATGGCAACGACACCTTGCATGGTGGCGACGACGACGACCGAATTGAGGGCGGCGCCGGCGATGACGAGATTTCCGGTGATGCCGGGAATGATACACTGATCGGCGGCGGCGGCAGTGACACTCTTCATGGAGGTGCACAGGCTGACAGTCTGGTCGCCGGCGACGGTTTCATCAACAGTCTATACGGCGAGGAGGGTCAGGATACGCTCATTGGCGGTAATGGTTTTGACATTTTGGATGGTGGAGTTGGCAACGACGTTTTGGATGGCGGTCGTTCATCTGACGTCCTTTACGGCGGTGCTGGCGCCGATCTTCTGATGGGTGGCAATGGACTTGACCTTCTTGTCGGAGATGGCGGGCAGGACACGCTGTACGGAGGCAATGGCCCAGATATCTTTGAATTCAGAAGTAGCGGCGATAGCCATTGGGACTTAAGCAGGGCCGACATCATTGCCGACTTCGAGCGCGGTGTGGACCAGATAGACATCGAGGAAACGAACAAGACGGACTCCTTTTACGAACTGGTTGACAGTTTCACGGGATCCGGTGGCGCTGAGTTCTTTCTCAGGATAATTGATGGAACATCCACTCAGGTGATCTTGGATGTTAACGGTGACGGCTCGTCAGACTCCAGTATTCTAGTGAGCGGTGTGACTGGCCTGACCTTCAGCGACTTCTTTGAAGTTTAAACTGACAGGCACCCGGCGTTACGCAACGTCGGGTGCCATGGCATCGATCAAAGGCCCGAATGTCAAAGTTTCAGACAGGCAAGTTGCGCTTACGGTCTTCCATGTTCAAAACCGCAGCGTTGCAAAACACATATTTCCAACGCAGTCACGACAGCTTCGACAACTTGTCCTGCAATTCCGCCAACTGCTTCTTGATCGCGTCCAGATCCTCGCCCTCGCCCTTTTCGTCTGTTTCCGGTACCGGACCGGACGCGCCCCAAGCGGTGCCAAGCCCGCCGGTCATAGCCTTCATGAACGCTTCCTGCTGGGCCTGCATCACCTCGAAACCCGGCATCTTGGTCATGGGGTTCATCGCGGTCATGTTTTCCATCACTTTGCTTTGCCCGTCGCGCAGCATCTCGAACGATGCTTGCAGGAATTGCGGCACCACGGACGCCCCACCGCCCATGTAGCTGCGCACAAGATCGTTGAGCACGTCGACCGGCAGCACGCTTTCGCCACGGCTTTCGTGTTCGGCGATGATCTGAAGCAGGTATTGCCGCGTCAGGTCGTCCCCGGTCTTGAGGTCCACGATCTGCACCTCGCGCCCGTCGCGGATGAAGCCAGAGATGTCTTCAAGCGTGACGTAGTCGCTGGTTTCGGTGTTGTAGAGCCGTCGGCTGGCATATCGCTTGATCAACAAAGGTGCTGGTTTTTCTGTCACGTGCCTGATCTCCCCGATGCCGCGTGCTGCATTGCAGCTTAGGCGGGGTGTGGACAAAAAGAAAGGGTGTGTGCAGATGCGGCAATTTCAGCGTTTTCTGCGTGAATCAGTACGCCTCCGTATCTTTCTGCAGGGATGTCGCAATCGCGTCCTGGACCGGCGTGACGCGAAAGTCCGGTAGGGCTTTTTCCAGTTTGGTGCCGTCAACCTGATGCGGGCGGTACCAGATATAGCGCATCTCGACCACTTCGCGCATCAGAGGCGACCACAGCCCCATCACGCGCACCGCCCACCAGGGCAGGCGCGACACGCGCATCGGTTTGCCCATAACCTGTTTGACCAATGCAATCAGGTCATCGCCGGTCAACGCGTAGCCGCCAAAACCAAACTCTTCGAAGGTGTCGAAGTCGCGGCGCCGCTCAGCCAGACCCACCATGGCGCGCGCCATGTCAGGCAAGTAAGCCCAGGCGTGAATCAGGTCGGGCGGGCCGGGATAGGTCAGCTTGCCCTGCCCCGCCTTGGGCGCGATGTAGCTTTCGAACCAGTTGCCGGAGGGTTGCGTGTCGATGAAGTCGCCGCCGCGCAGCACAATGGTGCGCACGCCGCTATCGCGGAAGGCCTGCTCCATACGGATGCGAACGCCGCCCTTGCGTGTATTGGCGACCCATGGCGTGTCTTCCCGCAAAACCGACGGCATCTCACGCCCATAGTTATAGATATTGCCCGGGATCATCACCGTCGCACCCGATGCGCGGGCCGCAGCGATTACCGCTTGCGTGATGCGGGGCACAGTCGTGACCCAATGGTGATACGGTGGATGGACAGCATTTACGATCACATCCTGGCCTGCGCAGGCAGACACGAGTGCGGCCGTGTCAGTGGCATCGACCTCCACACAGGCTGCACCATCCAGCCCACGCCCCGCGCGCGTCACGCGCCAGCCGGCCTCTGCGAACGCATGCACCGCTGCGCGCCCAAACCGGCCCTTGGCCCCCAAAACAATGACTGATGACATGTGAAACGCCCTTTATCTGTTGATCTGAGCTCTATCTAAGGGAACCACTTTCGAATATAATCCGCCCCAATTCGAAATTGATCATTCAAAAATGAATAGATGTCCCAACCCGACTGGTCCCAGATCCAATCCTTTGCGGCTGTTGCCGAGCACGGCTCGCTGTCCGCTGCGGCCCGCGCGCAAAGCAGCAGCCAGCCCACACTAAGCCGACATATCGCACAGCTTGAGGCAACGCTTGGGACGCGCCTGTTCGACCGATCAAGCGGTGGCATGGTGCTGACGGATGACGGGACCGATCTGCTCGTCCATGCCACTGCGATGGCGGACGCAGCCACGCGATTTGACAGGACGCGGGATGGGCATGGCTCTGACATCGCAGGCACGGTTCGGCTGACAGCCAGCCACGTCGTCGCCAACTTCATCCTGCCGCCCATCCTGATGGAGCTGCATGACGCCTATCCGGCAATCCAGATCGAGGTGGTTGCATCGGACAGCACCGAGAATTTGCTGAGGCGAGAGGCCGACATCGCCTTGCGCATGTACCGGCCCACGCAACCCGACGTAATCGCGCGACACATCACGGACCTGCCCCTGGGCGCCTACGCCACGCCTGCCTACATCGAGAAACATGGCGCGCCCGAGCGGCTGGAGGATCTGCGGCATCACACAATTATCGGCTATGATCGCAGCACCCTGATCATCGACGGGTTTGCGGAACTTGGCCTGAATGTCGGGCGCGATTTTTTTGCCTTTCGCAGCGATGATCAGGTGCTGTGCTGGCACATGGTGATTGCGGGCTATGGTATTGGGTTTGCTCAAGTGCAGGTCGGGGATGCGGATCCACGCGTCGTCCGGGTTTCGCGGGATGGGGACGCAGGCAGCATGCCGCTGTGGTTGACGGCCCATCCCGACCTGCGGCGCATTCCGCGGGTGCGGCGGGTGTACGACTGGCTGGCGCAGGCATTGTCAGCGTGACCGCGCGTACTGCTCCAACATGTCGAGCACAGGCAGGAACAACGGGTGCAGAAGAGTGCGCGCATTGGCGGCTTCTGTCCAAAAGACGTCGAACGTCAGGTCATCTTCTTCGCCCCCGCCTGTTGGCGCATGACGCCATTCGTCTGGCGCGTCGGATGGCGCGTCTGCGACAAAAACATGCCATGTCGCAGGCAGCGATGGGCAGACCCAAGCGCCCAAAGGGATCAATGGCCCGGTCAATACCAGCCCCACCTCCTCAAAGACTTCACGGCGTGCGGCTGCCAGTGTGGTTTCATGCGCTTCAACGGTGCCCTTGGGCAGTTGCACACCCGCCAGCGGGTGGCGAAACACCAAGATGTCCGGGCCGCGAAGAATGAAAACCAGCGCCTTGCGGACAGTCATGCTGTGCGCTCTCTCTCACATGCTGGAAAAGAAAAAGGCGGGCCAAGTGTGGCCCGCCAAAGTCATCGCATCTTTCAGGGAGGAAAGTTGATGCGATATCTCGTTGTGCGATTTACTTCGCAGCAGCAGCTTTCTTGGCCGCGGCGGTCATGTCGCCGGTCGCTTTCTTGACGGCTGCTTGCGCGTCTTCGCTCATGTCCTTGCCTGCGGCCATCATCAGCTCGACGGTGTCCATCTGCACTTTTTTCGCAACTTCAGCGAAGGCGGCCATGTGCTCGGCTGTCACTTCGGCGTAGGACGACGCGAAGTCTGTCATCGCCTTGGCGTAGTCGGCAGGCTCTGCCTTGGCTTTGGACATGTCGCCCAGTTTGGCCAGCGTTTCTTTCGTCCACTTCGAGGAAATCTCGGTCGACTTTTCAGCCGCGTCGATTGCCACGTGGCTCAGTTTCTCGTTCAGCGTGGAAGCTGTTTTGAATGCGTCTTCCATGGCCGCTGTGTCGACGGGAAATGCGCCCATCATGTCTTTGAACATTGCGGTCATGTCTTGTGTCTGCTTAGCCATTGTATTCAATCCTTTTGCGCCCTGCCGGGTCATCCCGGTGTTTCTGCGTCTGCGAAAGATATACATGCTGCAACGCAGCAAATCAAGCCTTATGCTGCAGTGCAGCACAAAAAATTTCCGTAGCGGAAAGCAGTAGGGAATTCAGGGCCTTGCCTTGACCGTCACGTAGGTGCCGGGGGCGTCTTCCAATACGGGGTGCTTAGAATCACCCGGCTCGCGCGCCTTGACCATGGCCCCGCCCCGCTTTTTCAACCAAGCCCCCCAGCGCGGCCACCACGACCCTTCGTTGAAGTCTGCTGTCGCCTTCCACGCCACATGATCAAGCGCAAGATCCGGGTTCGTATAGTGGCCATATTTGTTCTTGGTGGGCGGGTTCACGATCCCTGCGATGTGGCCCGACTGGGTCATGATGAACGTCTTGTCCTTGGACCCCATCTGCTGAATGCCACGATAGCTGTCTTTCCACGGCGCGATGTGGTCCGTCTCGCAGGCGATGGCGCAGAGCGGCACGTCGATGTCCGACAGTTTCAGCGTGTGCCCCAGCAGGTCAAACCCACCCTCGGCCAATTCGTTGCGCTGACAGAGACCGCGCAGATACTGCATCGCCATCTTCTCAGGCAGGTTCGCCCCGTCCCCGTTCCAATACAGCAGATCGAAGGCTGGCGGCGTCTCTCCCATCATGTAGCTTTTGATCGCCGGGGTATAAACGAGATCGTTTGAGCGGAGGAATGTAAATGTCCGCGCCATGATGATCGAGGGCAAGATGCCCTTGTCGTGACACTCCGCTTCGATCCCGTCGATGAAGTCGTCGGTCAGGAAGGGCGTGAATTCACCCTGATCGCTGAAATCGGTGAGCGCCGTAAAGAAGGTGGCCGATTTAATCGACTTGTCCTTGCGCTGCTTCAGCAGGCTGAGGGCCAGCGACAGCGTGGTGCCGGCGATGCAGTAGCCGATGGCATTCACCTGCTTTTCGCCGGTGATCGCCTTGGCTTCGCGGATCGCGGCCAGATACCCGTCCTCGACATAATCTTCGAGCCCGACACCAGCATAGGCCGCATCAGGGTTGACCCAGGATACGACGAACAGCGTGTGCCCCTGATCAACGATCCATTTTACCAGACTGTTCTGCTGTTTCAGATCAAGGATGTAGAACTTGTTGATCCACGGCGGGAACAGGACGACGGGCGTCTTGTGCACCTTCTCGGTCGTCGGCGTGTACTGGATCAGCTCCATCATGCGGTTGCGATAAATGACCTTGCCAGGCGTCGTGGCGATGTTGCCGCCCAACTCGAACGCCTTATCATCGGCCAGCTTCACGATCAGCTCGCCATTGTTGGCCTCAAGGTCTGAAATCAGGTTCTCAAGCCCGTCGATCAGGCTTTGCCCTTCGGTCGCGACCGCCTTTTCCAGTGCATCCGGGTTGGTGGCCAGAAAGTTGGTGGGTGCCATCATGTCCACGATCTGGCGCGAGAAGTAGGCCAAGCGCTGCTTTTCGACCGGCTCCAACTCCGACACGTCCTCGACCGCCTGCGCAACGGCATCCGCGTTGATCAGGTACTGCTGCTTGACGTAGTTGAAATAGGGGTGCGTGTCCCAGAGCGGATTGGCAAAGCGGCGGTCCTTGGGACCGGGGTCGGCGGGCGCTTGCAGCTTGCCCTGCGCCAGCGCCTGTTGGGCTTCCACGAAATGGGTCACGGACTTGGACCAGAACTGCAACTGATGTTCGAGCAATTTGGCCGGATCGCGGAACGCTTCGGTCCAATAGGCCGTCGCGGCCTTTTGAAACAGCTCCTGATTCGGACCGTCGAGGGCTGCATTGTGCGTGCTGCGGTGCGTCAAAACCTGGGTGAGTCGCTGCGTCAGCTCCTCAACCTTGCGGAGATTTGTGTTCAATTTGTCGAGGTTTTCGCTTGTGACAGCACCATCGGTTGTGTCGTTGGTTGTCATGTAAAGGTCTTCCCCGTAGTCTTTGCACATGCAGCATCCGTGCTTTGCACTGGCGCCGCCTATGTATGGTCGCATGTTTCAGGGGGCAAAGCGACAAACCGTCCGATGCGGGAGTGCGTACCCGCCCCTAGAGTGAAGGAGAGCGCCATGCGCTACATGTTGAACTATGATCTCATGGAGACCGTCCGGAACACGAACCAGTGGCTGGGTGCAACCGCGCGAGCCATTGGCGCGTACCCCGCCTTTGCCGCTCTGCCCAACCCCGCCCTTCAGGTCATGTCGGCGTGGGGCGAGGTCACGGAACGCACCTTTGAGCGGATGGTGGCCAAACCCGACTGGGGCATCCGCACCTTCACTTGCGAAGACGGTCGCGATCATCTGGTGAACATCGAAAAGGTGATGAAAAAACCGTTCGGCGATCTGATCCACTTCAATGTCTCTGGGCGCAAGACCCAACCCCGCAAAATCCTGCTTGTCGCACCGATGTCGGGTCACTATGCGACCCTGCTCCGCTCGACCGTCAAATCGCTGCTGGTCAATTGTGAGGTCTACATCACCGACTGGCACAATGCGCGCGACATACCGGTGAGCGCAGGCAAGTTCGATGTGGAGGACTACACGCTCTACCTCGTGGACTTCATGCGCGAGCTCGGCCCCGACACGCACGTGATCGCGGTCTGCCAACCGGCTCCGCTGACGCTGGCGGCCACCGCCTACCTGGCGGAGGAAGACCCCAAGGCGCAGCCCGCGTCACTGACACTGATTGGCGGGCCGATCGACCCCGATGCGACGCCAACGGATGTCACGGATTTTGGCCGCCGCGTCACCATGGGCCAGCTTGAGGAAATGATGATCCAACGCGTCGGCTTCAAATACCCCGGCGTCGGTCGCATGGTCTATCCGGGCCTTTTGCAACTGGCGTCCTTCATGTCGATGAACGCAGAAAAACACTCGAAGGCGTTCACCGACCAGATCGGCCGCGCCGCGCGCGGCGAAGCCAGCGACCACGACAAGCACAACCGGTTTTACGACGAATACCTGGCCGTGATGGACATGACGGCCGAGTTTTACCTGTCGACGGTCGAACGCATCTTCAAGCGCGGCGAGATCGCCAAAAACACCTTTTCCGTCAACGGCAAGGCCGTTGACATCGGCAAGATCACGACCGTCGCTGTCAAGACTGTCGAGGGGGCAAATGATGACATCTCTGCCCCCGGTCAATGCGTGGCGGCACTGGATCTGTGCACCGGCCTACCGGATGAGAAAAAGGCCAGTCATGTAGAGCCGGGCGCCGGTCACTATGGCATCTTCGCGGGCAAGAGCTGGCGCAATAATATCCGTCCGCTGGTGCTGGATTTCATCGACGCGAACTCCCCCCCGCCCCCCGGCAAGAAAGCCGCAAACAAAAACAAGGCGGCGTAGATCGTGGCAGGCGTGGATCTTCCCTTCGCCTGCGACTGCGGAAAACTGCGGGGGACGCTCCTGAGTGTGTCTCCCACGAACGGCACCCGCATTGAGTGCTATTGCCACGACTGCCGCGCCACAGAACTCTATGCCGGGCAACCCGATCCGGCGCCGGGCGGTGTACAACTCTATCAAACAGTGCCGGATCGCGTGCGTTTTGACGCGGGCGAGGATCAACTGGCCGTCTTTTCCCTTTCAGACACCGGGCTGCTGCGCTGGCAGGTCCGATGCTGCGGTGCGATCCTGTTCAACACCGCGCGCAAACCGAAGATCGCTTTTGCATCGTTCCGCACGGACAGGTTGGCAGATGACAGCCCTCTTGGCCCGGTGAAGGCACGCGCGTTCGTGCGCAAGGCCAACGGCAAGCGCGGACATGAAGGCGCTTTGAAATTCATGGCCGGTTTCATCGGCCGTGCACTCCCTCGGTTTCTGACGGGGCGATGGAAACAAACGCCGTTCTTCACGGCAGACGGTCGGCCTGTGCGCGACATCCACGTGGTGCCCGAGGCGGAGCGCGCAGCACTCTATCCAGCCGCCAACTAGCCCAAATTAGGGCCACGCCTTGACGCAGCGCCTGCGCTTACGACAGAATTCCCGTTATTGGTTAATTTTATTGGGGAACGATATGGGTCGGCACCTGATCCTGGCGGTACATGGCATCGGCGAACAGAAGCCTGGCGACACGGTCGATGCCATTGTCGGCGCGGCGACCACCGATCTTGTCGACGGCACAAGCACGACCGTCCCGAGAGCTCGCAGGGGCAATGGACCGGTCGATGTCTATCGCGACCTGATCGAACTGCCCGAACGGGAATTCGACGGCACGCCGCGCAACGCCAAGCTGTTTCCGGTGAACCTACGCCGCGTGCGCCCGGCCCAAAGCAGTGACGGTGATACCGAAACGGTTTTTGCGGAGGTGTTCTGGGCCGACAAATCGCCCGCACCGCAGGGGTTTTTCCGCACCGCGTTTGACCTGCTCAGCGTGATCCTCGGTCTTGGCTACATCGGGATGGACAATGTCGAGAATACCCGCACCAAGCCCTCCATTGCGCTGTTTCACGGGTTCACATGGGCGTTCTACGGGCTGGTCGCGCCGCTCAATGCGATCCTGTTGATCGGCGCAGTGATTTTGCTGATCGATACGACGCCGCTGGACATCGGCGTGCAAATCCCGACGGCGGCCACTTTGCTGGCGCAGGGGCTTATCGCGCTGGCCATCTCGGCACTGATCTGGGCCGTTGCCCGGTTGAGTTACCTGATCAAGATCTTCACTCTTGGGCTGACCGGGTTCGGGGCGCTCATAGTCCTGATCTGGCTGGGCTATCATTGGCCTATGATGGGCTGGGTGGCCCACGGGATCGAAAGTGTGCACGCCTCAGTCATGTCGCTCTTTTGGGGGACAAGCGGCCCGCTTTGCCCAGCACCGCCCGATGATCTGGACGCATTCCAGTTGCGCGCAGACCCGAACGGGACGCTTGAATGCTTTGTGACCTTCACCGTCAAGGCGCTCGAGGCGTCGTGGTTTTTGACCATCGGCCTCGGCTTTGCCGTCCTCGTCAGCAGCTGGGTCTCGCCCCGGTCGCGAAACGAACCGGCAAACGGACAATCCGACACGCTATATCCCGCGATCGTGGGGGCAATGATCATGTTCTGGATGACCTTCACGTCATCCTTCTGGCTTCTGTTCACCAGTCTGGTGGCGCGGCTGAGCACGGCGCGGGGCCATCCCGCCCACACACCGATACACGAGGCGCATCAACCCGCCGGCTTCCTGCATGGCATATTCGAGCGCCAGTTCGGTGACGCGCAGGATACGCTGGGCCTGTCGATCTACGCAATGGGCGTTTTTCTCGCGACGGCCTTTCTGCTGGTGATCCTACGGCGGTTCAAACATGCATCGCTGCGCAAACCAGATCCTTCGCCCTGGATCGGCCGGGTCATCCTGCATCCCTTTTTGTCCTTCTTTCTCAAATTGTTCGTAGCTGCCGTTTTTGCGTTGGCCGTTGCGCTGTTTCTGGACGAGCAGTTCAAACCGGCCATCTTGGCAGAGGGCACCTATGCGCGCAGCGCAATGGACTTCGTGGCCTTTAACGAGGCGCGCAACGGCATCATTGGTGCCATTGCCCTCGGTCTTGGCGTGTTGATCTACAATTTTCCATCCTTTGTGGCCGGTGCCTTGGGCGTGGTGCGCGATATCGTATCCTACGCCGTTCAGGAGCGGTGCATTTGCCGCGTAAAACCGGGCAAGTACCGCGCCAATTTTACTCTGCGCAACGACATCAACAGACGTTTCACAAAGGTGCTGCACTACACGCTCGCAGCGATAACACCGTCACGCATCACCATCATCTCGCATTCACAGGGGACAGTGATCGCCACACAGATGCTTCAAAGCGGCAGGGTGCATGACTTGCTGAAAGACTACGGGAGCCCACCCGTCACGCTGATCACGATGGGATCTCCTGTCACGCATGTGTATCGCCACTATTTTCCCCATGCGTTTAAGGTGTCCACCGACAAGATGCCCACCGGTCTGGAATGGCACAACATCTACAGAATTGACGACTATGTCGGCACGCGCATCGACGAGGACACCGGCGTGCATCAGAACCTCGACGTCAATGCGGCCGGTCACCTGGGCTATTTCACCGATTACGAGGTATGGACGCGCATGTGGGACGACGTGGGCTTCAAGCTGTTCAACAGGCCCCTTCCTGCCCAAGAAACCCCAGCAGATTAGACGGGCGACGGGTTTTGTCCCCGCGGGGACACATCCGGCTTATCGTAGGATCAGCGGTTGCTTCAGCCAGTCGCGAAGGGCCTGTGTGGTCTCTGCCGGTGCTTCGAGCGTGGGTAGGTGTCCGGCATCTTCCAGCACCTTGAGTTCGGCGCCGGGGATCAATTCGGCCATGAACGTATGTCGTTTTACCGGGCAGAGCGCGTCATGCGCGCCGCACAGGACAAGCGTCGGCACCTTACACTTCCGCAATGTGCCCTGTTGGTCACGACGCCGTTGCAGCGCGCGGGATTGCCGGATGAACACATCGGGCCCCAAGGCGTTGGCCATGTCCATGACCAGATCCAGAATTTCGTTCACATATGGACCCGGGGCCAGATAGTTCGGCTTCATCTCGTCCCGCATCACTTCGTGCATCTTGCCCGTGCGCACCTTGACGATCTGCGGTTCGCGTGCGGCGGCGATTTGAGGCGTCTCAGCCAAGGGATTGGTGTCCATCACCGCCAGACGCGTGACCCGGTCGGGCGCGCGGCGCAGGATCTCCATCGCGACGATCCCGCCCATGGACAGCCCCGCCAGCGCAAAGCGCTGCGGCAACTCGTCAAGAAGCCCGCTTGCAATCTCTTCGATACGCTCGCCGCGCGTGACGGGCGCCACCATCACCGAGAACTCGGCGGACAATTCAGCGATCTGCGGGCCGAATAGCCGCGCGTCGCACATCATTCCGGGAAGAAAAACAAGGGGTTCAGCCATGCCCCTGCCCTGTCAGTCTCTTCATGCACTGCCTGCCGTCTTTTGTCGTTTACTTTTTGTTAACCATGGCCCGACACCGCAAGAGCGACAAGCCCTGTCCGGTTTCAGCTTTTGATTTGATCCCAGAACAGCGCCAAATGGCGGCTGACAATCTCGTTATAGCGATCCGATTGCTTAAGTCGCGCAAGACCTGCGTTGAAGCGGTAGAGATGCGCGGTCCCCCGCCAATGACTTTTCGAGATGAGCACATGAAGCCCCTCGATGGACACGGGGCGGGAGAGGGGCGCGACCTGATCCGTGAGGCCCAGTTCGAACATCTTTTGGACGCCCAGAAATTCGTTCAAGGCCACCGCATCGACCTCGCCCGCGACCAGCATGGCAAAGCAGTCATCCGGCGTGGCGGGTTGTTTCAGCGTCACCAGCCCGTCAGTCAGCCAACGCCGGTCGGCGCGGTCCAGATCATGTGTGAAGTACCCTTCGGGTCGGCAAAGCGTCTTACCGTGCAGGTCGCTGTCTTGCTCGAACGTCAGCGGTGCATCGCTCCGGGCGAACAACAAGATCACCAGATCGACCAGCGGGTCTGAGAAATGGAAGTTCGCGCAGCGTTCGTTCGACGGGTTGCCATCGCAGTCCGGCTTGAACCACGGGAACCCCATGTCGAACTCCTTGCTGTCGAGCATGGGGAAGAGGTGCCTGGACCAGTCGTTTTCCCATTCGATGGAGTATGTCAGCGGGTTCGGCGTCGCTTCGAACGCGGCATTGACCAGCTCGGTCAGCATCCCCTGCCCCGGCCAGTTTAGATCAGTGAACGGGGCATAGTTCGAGGCGGTGACCAGTTTGATCTCGGCTTCGGTCTCTTGTTGCAGCGGTTTAGGATCCGCCTGAACCAACGGTGCTGGTGCTGCAGGTTGCGCGGCCACGTCGGGGCACGGGATCGACAATACGGCACCTGCGGGCAGGTCGAGCAGGCTGCCACCTTGAATGTCGGGGTTGTTGTAGAAGATCAGCGACCAACGCGAGAGGTCCCCAAGCTGATCTTCGGCAATCGAAAAAAGTGTGTCGCCCGGCGCCACCAGGACCGATGGCTGGCATGCCGCGGCCGCCGACCCAAAGCCAAGCGACATAACGGAAGCGGCAGCAACCTTGCGCAGCGGCATCAGAACCCAGCCCAGATCTTGGACATGTGCCTGTCGATGACCTGCTGATACGCGCCCGACAGCTTGATCGCGTCGAGGCCGCCGTTGATCGTGGACAGAAGCGCGTCGGCCTGCGGGTGCTCTTTGTGGACCAGCACGTGCAGCCCTTCGATAGAGATGGGCCGGCCCTGCACCACTTCGACCCGGTCCTTCAGCCCCAGATCCTTGATCGCGGCGCGGCCCGTAAACTCGTTCATGGCCACGGCATCCACCTCGCCCGCGACCAGCATGTCAAAGCAGCCCTTGACCGTTTGCGGCTGTTTCAAGGTGATCTTCGCATCGCTGATCCAGCGCCGGTCGGCGCGGTCGAGATCGTGGGTGAAGTAGCCCGCCGGGCGGCAGAGCGTGCGGCCCTCAATGTCGCTGTCCTGGGCAAAGGGGATCGGCCGCGTCTTGTCCACGAACAGCAGGATCAGCATCTCGAACATCGGGTCGGAGAAGTGGAAATTGGTGCAACGGTAGTTGTCGGGCGAGCCTGCGCAATCGGGTTTGTACCAGGGAAAGGCCATGTCCATCATGGCGTTGGTCATCAGCGGATCGAGATGCGAGGACCAGTCGTTGACCCAGTGCACCTTGTAGTTGTTCGCTGATTGCGAACTTTGCATGGCGGTGCGTACGACGTCCGTGATCAGCCCCTCATTTTCAAGCGCCTGATCGGTGAAGGGGGCGAAGTCACCCGCCGTGACGATGTTGATCGACTGCTCCAGCTTGCGACGCGTTGGCTTGGCTTCGGCGGTGGTTGCCACAACTGCAGCCCCGCCTGGCAGGCCCTTTGGCAGGCCGTCGATGCAGCCCAATCGCAACTCCATACCAGCGCGTATAGAATTCGGGTTCTCGCCAATGACCGATACGTTGTTGCGATGCACTTCGGTCCAGGTAGACGCGTTCTTGTACTGTTGGTCGGCGATAAGAGACAGGCTGTCACCCCGTTTCACCGTATACACCCCGCCGCAGGCCTGCGCTGCCACAGTGGTCGCAGTTGCCGCCAGCACCAGCGCCACCGCCCCCAAGAATCGTTTCATTGCCTGTTCCCCCAGGTTCTATTGGGCGGCAAAATCCCTTATTTTGCTGGCGGCAGTCAACTCACAAACCAAATGTTGTGGGGAAGTATAGCTATTGACACTGCGCGGATCGCGGCCACCGCATCAGGGGTATGCGATTCCTCGGAACGGTGGGAAATCAGCATATCGTGCTTGGCGTTGTTCCGGTGCTTCGGTCGGTTCTTCCCTTCGCCGCAGCAACAGGCCCTTGGGCGCGATGTAGCTGCCGATCATGCGCTGCGGGACGGGCCGCCAATCAAGGTTGAAGGCGCAGAGTTTGGGAAAGAACCACATGGCGGAGTAAGGCAAGTGGTCGTGGATCCACCACGCGAGGTCCTGCCAGTCACGCCCCTGTTCGTACTGGTCCGTGAACCACGGGATGGCGAGTGACGTGCCTGCGATGGACTTGTCCCCATCGCCCCAGTCCCAGATGTGGCATTCGATGGGGTTGTCGTTGCGGGCACAGTTCAGCTTGTTGTCATTGCCGTATTGGTTGAGCTCCGGCGAGCGGTAGCCGGAGCGGATAGCGAGCCGACCGAAGGTTTCTTCGAGCGGGTCGAGCAGTTGGGTGCAGAGTTGCGAGCCGTTGGCGATGGCTAGGTCGGGGTCGCGCGGCAGGTTCTGGATCTGGTGGTAGTTGCCGATTTCCGAATAAAGAAAGTCGCGCATGTAGAAGTGTTTCGACAGCCGGACGCGCCCGAGGTTTTCAAGGCTCCACATGCTGCCCGGACGTCGCATCAGTCGAGCCCCCTGATCCAGTCGCACATGCCAGTGACCGCAGTTTCCGTCTGCCCCGGGGATAGGATGTCGCCGACGACCACATGGCTTTCGATATCGTCCTGCGGTGTCATCACCGGGTGGACTGTTTTGGTTGGTGCGCCCCATTTGGCGGCGATGGTTTTGGTCCGGTCAGACAGGACGATGTTGTCTTGTTCCGCGTACCAGAACAGCGCCGGTATGGTTTGTTTGGCATGATCAAGCGCGTGCACTTGGTCGATCAGCGGCACCATCGGCATGACCGCGACGCTTGGGTAGTCGAGCGTCCAGAAGGCCGCATGCCGTTCGCTGCGCGCAACGAATGTACGCCGCTTGCCACCGATCCAGGGCAGCCAGTGCCGTGCCAGCGGCCATTTCAGCAGGGGTGCCAGCGGGTTGTTGATGCCGTAGTTTGGGGCGACGAAAATGAAACCGGCGACGTCTTCCATCACTGCTGTGTTTTGAGACAGCGCCGTCACGATGGTGCCACCGGTCGAGGTGCTGATCACGATAATCCTGTCGCCCACCGCACGTGCCGCCGTCAGCGCTTCCGTGACGTCGTCGGTCCAGGCGTCGGCTGTTGCTTCAGCCATGGCGTCGGGCGCGCGCCCATGACCCGCCAGCCGGGTGAAGACGAGGTTTGCACCAAGATCAGCTGCAATGCGGTCCGGGACGGGACGGATTTCTTCGGATGTTGCAGAGAAGCCGTGGATGTAGACGACGACCCAGTCCGTGCGCGTTCCGGGGGCAGAAGCCCAGACGACGCGCTTTTCCGTGCCGGGTTTGATATCGGCGAACCGTGCTTCGGCGTCAGCGAAATAGACGTCGATGTCTGGGCCGATGGATGCAGGGTCAAAGGGCATGGTCGGCTCCGAGCAGGGCGCGCGCGCGAGGGCGGTAGATCAGCAGGAGGCCCAGGATCGACACAGCCATGATCAACGCGGGCAGCAGCGTAATTGACACGCGCAGGGCGCCGATGGCTGCATCGGTCTGATCGGTAAAGCCTTCGGTCGTTTCCTCCCAGCCATAGGCAGACAAGACAAGCCCCAGAAACAGTGGCGCAATGGCGTTGGCGACCTTTTGGCCAAAGATCCAGATGGCGGAGAAGGCCCCCTCGATTGCGGCCCCCGTTTCACGCCGCGTCACGTCCATCAGGTCCGGGAACATAGCCCAGGGGATCTGCTGGTAGGCGCCGTTCGTCATACCCGCCAGAACGAACATGCCCGCCATCACCGTCGCACTGGTACTGGGCAGGAAGGTGTAGAGCGTCGTTAGGAGCGCGATGTAGAGGGCGAGACCGAGGATCAGCGCGAACAGTTTGCCAAGACGTCCGGAGACCAGCACCCAGATGACCTGGCTGAGAATTGCACCCGCTACGAAGGCGGCAAAAAGCAGTGAAAGCATCGACAGCGCCTGGGCCGCGGCGCTCAGCAACGTGTCGCCCGTGTCTTGCACCAGGTATAGCGCAGCGAAGGGCAGACCGGCTGTGATCGTGGCGACGGCCAGTGTCATCACGCCGTATAGCGCCACAAGCGTTGCAAAGGCAGGGTTCGACAGGACGAGGCCCAGGGAAGCCAGCAAGCCAACCTCGCTGCGCTGCGTGATCCGAGGAGCCCTGCGCGTGAACCAGACCGACGCCCAGATCGGCAAAACGATCAGCGGGGCAGCGATCAACATAGCCCCATCATAGCCGTTGCCTTGGGCGAGGCCGGGGATCAGTGCGCCACCGATCAGGATACCGATCGAGGCAAAGGCCATGCGCCAGCCTGTCATGGCAGAGCGTTCGCGCGGGTCTTGCGTCATCTCACCTGCCGTGGCGCCATAGGGAATAACGACCATGGTAAAGCCGATGGTGGCCACGACGAAAAACACGGCGACCCACATGGCACCGGACGTGCCGGTCGAGGGCGACATGAACATGGCGACTGTGCCTGCAGTCATCACCACGGCGCCCACGATCATCCAGGGTGCGCGGCGACCCCAACGGGTTTGCGTGTTATCCGACAAATAGCCGATGAGCGGATCAGTGATGATGTCGAAGGCGAGGATTCCGGTGGTGATGGCACCTGCGAGGCCGACTGGTACTCCGAGGACCGAGGTGAGAAAGGCCAGCACCAGCAGTTGCTTGACCACTACAAAGACCACAATGCCCATATCGGCAAGGCCCCAGCCCGCTTTTTGCCCGCGTGACAGCGCCATATCGTCCCCTCCCCCGGTCCGTGTGCGCGCCACCTTGTCCAAATTCACCGCCAGCGCCAACAAAACGCGACGTCACCTTCCCAGACCGCTCACCTCTGTCACCGCCTTTTTGATCAGGCGCAGGCATGTGTCGTCGGAAAAGCGGTGGTCGGCGTCCTTGACCAGTGTCAGCCGCATGTCGGGGCTGTCAGCGTGGTTCAGGAGACGGATGGCCGTTTCGGTACTGACGGCAGTGTCCGCGGTGCCTTGCAACGCGCGCACGGGAAACGGCAGCGACAAAGGGCTGCGCAGGACCAGCTTGTTGCGCCCATCTTCGATCAGCCGCTTGGTGATGATGTAAGGCTCCATGTAGTCCGAGGGCATGGCGATCTGGCCCTTGGCCTCCAGCTCGGCCTTTTGTGCGTCGGTGAAGCTGGCCCAATAGCCGTCTTCGGTAAAGTCGGGGGCTGCTGCGATTGTGACGAGGCCCGCGACCCGGTCCGGATGCGCGCGGGCATAAAGCAGCGATTGCCACCCCCCCATGGAACTGCCAACGACGACTAGCTTGCCGGTTGTGAGCGTGTTCAGAGCGTGCGCTGTGTCTTCAGCCCAGTCGCCGATGCATCCTTCTTCGAATGTGCCGGAGCTTTCACCGTGGCCTGAATAGTCGAACCGAAGAAAGGCGCGACCCTGCGCCCGGCACCATGCTTCGAGATGGATGGCCTTAGTCCCTTCCATGTCTGATTTCAGACCACCCAGAAACACGACGCACGGCCCCGTCCCGTCTGTCCAGTGATAGGCCAGCCGCCGCCCCTGCGGTGTCTCAAGATAGTCCGGTTCACTCATGTCCACCCTCCCGCGTTTTGGAGGATCATCCGCAAGCATCTGGCGACTGTCCATCCCGGTCGCTGCAAATTCTATACGTTACCATATTGTCACGTGACTATTTAATCACATATAAGGATTGGATGGATGATCTGTTCAAAGCCTTGTCCGACCCCGCCCGCCGCAAACTGCTCGACAGCTTGCGGGACCGCGACGGTCAGACCTTGCAAGACTTGGAGGGGCTGCTCGACATGACCCGCTTCGGGGTCATGAAGCATCTGGGCGTGCTGGAAGAGGCCGGGCTGATCACCACGAAAAAGGTGGGGCGCTTCAAGCACCACTACCTCAACGCCCTGCCACTGCAGGAAGCGATTGACCGTTGGATCGACCCCTACCGGGTCAAACCTGCGGCCCGAGCGGTACTCGACCTCAAACATCAGCTTGAAGACGAAGGAGACCCCGAAATGTCCAAACCCGATTTCGTGATGGAGACATATATCAAGACCACCCAAGACCGGCTGTGGGACGTGCTGCTCGATGAAAATGCGGTACCGCACTACCACTTCATTTGCAGCAAGGCGACGCGCCAAGGGGATGCCATCACCATGCACTTTCCCGATGGCTCGCCCATGTTGACCAACCGGCTGCTGTCATCGGACCCCAAAAGCCGCCAGGAATGGACGTTTGAGCCGCATTGGGACCCCACAACCGAGATCCCGGCCAGCCGCGTGGTGTATTTGATGCGTCCCGAGGGTGATTTTGTCCGCCTGACCGTCGAACATTACGACTTAGGCGAACCCGCCGTGCCCGGTGAAGGCGTGGCCGATGGCTGGGTGCGCTGGGCGGCGGGCCTGAAAACCTGGCTTGAGACCGGCGAAGACGCCCATATCGGCCCCATGGATCAGGCGGAGGCGTAACTCATGGCGACCGAACTTGGTGTTCTGGGCATCCTCGCGCTGATGGCGGCGTCCCTCTGGATTCCGTACATCGTCGGCGTGAACACCGCCCCCAAGGGATCGATCCCGGCTGATGCGCCTGACGGCTTTGTCCTCCCGCCCGACCCGAATGTGCACCGCCCGTGGGTGCGTCGGGCATACCGGGCGCATCTGAACCTGCTGGAGCAATCGGCGCCATTTGCCGTGCTGGTTCTGCTGGTGGATCGTGTAGACGGTTTTACGGCGCTTACGCTGTGGGCCAGCATCGCCTTTCTGCTGCTGCGGATCGCACATGCGGTCGGCTACATCACTGGCGCGGCGGGCTTTCCCGCCCGACCGCTGATCTTTACCGGCGGTTGGGTGTGTTGCCTGCTCATGGGTTGGGCGCTTTTTGCGGCTTGATGCCGGCCCGCGCCCTTGACGGGCGCGGCTTTGCCGGTTTGAGTAGGCGTATGAACAACCGCATGACACACTGGTATTACTTTGGCACGCATACCCTGCGTGCTTTTGGTGTGTCTGCATAACACCAAAGCCGCGTTCGAGCGGCTTTTCTCCCTGCCTTCCCGAACGCGGCGCGTTCAAAAGGAGACGGCAGAGATGCCCATACACATACGTAAGATGACGGCAGCGGACGTCCCGCAGGTCGTAACAATGATCAAGGGGCTCGCCGCCTGCCATGACGACGCGCCGAACATAGACGCGGACACGCTGGCCCGCGATGTGCTGGGCGACCGCCCCTGGATGACGGTGCTGGTGGCCGATGCAGGGTCGCAACTGGTGGGATACGCAGCGCTTTTGCCCATGGCGCAGCTGCAGTTTGGGGCGCGCGGCATGGACATGCACCATTTGTTTGTGGCCCGAGATGCGCGCGGAAACGGTGTCGGTGCCGCGCTGGTGCAAGGCTGTCGGGACGAGTGTGAGGCGCAACAGTGCCGCTTCATGACCGTCGGAACGCATCCCGAAAATCATAAGGCCATGCGATTTTACGAGCGCAGCGGTTTCCTGCGCCGAAGCGGGTCAGGCCCGCGCTTCAGTCTGAAACTGGTTCAGCCGCCAACATAAGGCCCCTTGGCGGGGCGGTAGAATGTCTTTTGATTGTGGAGCCGCCCCAGCAGATCGTGGATCTGGCGCACATTGTCATTCGCCGCTTTCGAAGCGAGATCATCATTGATGGCTGCGTTTTTGGACGCGCGCAGCGCATCCTCGATCAGGTCCAGGTCTTCAACGGACAATTCAAACGTCTTGTTGTACTTGGGCACTGCGCGTTCCTCTTGCGATCAGAAGTTTCCGATAGTGAACATCTTTGTAATCACGGATTCGTCGCCTCCCGTCCAGTGCAAAAGGTCGGTTTTTCACGTGTTTCTGTCGTTTTTTCGGCATGCCTTTGTATGCTGCATTGAAGCTGCCTCAATATGCGCCATAACCGGGCTATGAACCCACCGCGCTTGCTGATCCCCATCCTGTCCGCCTGCAACTTCCTGATCGGGGTTGGGGGCTTTGTCGTTGTGGGCGTGCTGGAACCGCTGGGCGCGGATTTTGCGATCTCGCCTGCGTCAGCAGGCGTGTTGATGACTGCGTATGCGCTCGGATATGCAATTTTGTCCCCGGTGCTGGTGTCGCTCACGGGCGCTGTCGGTCGGCGCCGCGTGTTGGCGTTTGGTCTGTCCGTGTTCCTTGCTGCAGCGCTGTTGTCGGCGCTTGCGCCCAATATGGTGGTCCTGAGCATCGCGCGCGTTATGGCAGCCGCAGGTGCGGGCATGTTCACGCCTGTCGCGGCAGCAGTGGCTGCAGCGCTTTACCCCGTCGAGATGCGCGCGCGCGTGCTGGCGGCGGTCTTTTTCGGGTTGACGCTGGCCCAGGTCGTGGGCGTGCCGGCGGGCAGTTGGATCGCTTATACCTTTGGGTGGCGGTGGGCCTTCTGGGTGGTCGTGGCGCTCGCCCTGCCTGCTATCGCCCTGGTCTGGATCTTTGTGCCCAAGGGGCTGAGCTTTCAGCCCGTGTCCCTGCGCGATCTTGGTGGCGTGCTGCGCAACGGGCGGATGATGCTGGCCGTGCTGTTTACGGGGACATTTCTGGGGGCCATCTACATCCTTTACACCTACATCGCGCCGCTTCTGAGCGAAACCATGGGCTATGGCCGCGACGGCGTCACGCTGGTGCTGGCCATCTTTGGTGTGGGTGCGGTCATCGGCAACATCGCAGGTGGCATGATGGCGGATCGCATCGGATGGGCAAAGACGCTAACGCTGCTGTGTCTTTGTCAGATCGTGCTCATGCCCATGTTTTCGCTTCTCCCACAATCGGACCTTGCGGTCATCCTGCTCGCGCTGGGATGGGCCACGTCGGGCTGGGCGTTTATGGCGGGGCAACAGATGCGTCTGATCGGGCTGGCCGGAGCGCAGGCCCCTGTTGTCCTCGCGCTGAATGCAGCGGCTATCTATGTCGGCGCGGCCGTGGGTTCCGCATTGGGCGGATGGGTCATCGACAAATTTGGCGTTATCTATATCGGTCTCGCTGCCGGGATCGGATCGGCACTGGCGCTGTTGCATCTCACCGTGTCGATCAAACGCGCGCCGATTGCACAGACCGCTTGACGGACGCCGCTGCGCCTGTCAAAGCGCCGGTACACATACCCTAGCAACCGGGCGTTCCGTGGGCGCCAAACTGACGAGGATGCCGATATGGCCAAGGATCAGCACCAGATTTCCCTTACCTTTCCCGACGGCAATGCACGCGCCTATGATGTAGGCGTGACCCCCGCTGCCGTTGCAGAGAGCATTTCCAAGAGCCTGTCCAAGAAAGCGATCAGCGCGACCGTGGACGGTCAGCACTGGGATTTGCAGTGGCCCATTGTGGGCGACGCAACGGTCGCCATCCACACCATGCAGGACGAAGCGCAAGCCAATGAGCTCGTGCGCCACGACCTCGCCCACATCATGGCCCGCGCCGTGCAGGAGATCTGGCCCGACACCAAGGTCACCATCGGCCCGGTGATCGAGCATGGTTGGTACTACGACTTCGACCGGGAAGAGCCCTTTACTCCCGAGGACCTCGGCCTAATCGAAAAGAAGATGAAAGAGATCATCAACAAGCGCGATCCCGTGCGGACGGAGGTGTGGGACCGCGATGTGGCGATCAAGTACTACGAAGACCGGGGCGAGCCATACAAAGTTGAACTGATCGAGAGCATTCCGGGCGACGAGCCGCTGCGCATGTATTGGCATGGCGACTGGCAGGATCTTTGCCGGGGCCCGCACCTGCAGCACACAGGACAGGTGCCGGGGGATGCGTTTAAACTGATGTCCATCGCAGGCGCGTATTGGCGCGGGGACTCAAACCGCGCGATGTTGCAGCGCATTTATGGCGTGGCCTTCACCGGCAAGGAAAAGCTGCGCGCGCACCTGAACATGCTGGAAGAGGCCGCCAAGCGCGACCACCGCAAGCTGGGCCGTGAAATGGACCTGTTTCACATGCAGGAAGAGGCTCCCGGTCAGGTGTTTTGGCACCCGAACGGCTGGACCATTTACACGCAACTGCAAGACTATATGCGCCGCAAGCAGCATGCAGGCGGCTATGTCGAGGTGAACACCCCGCAAGTGGTGAACCGGAACCTGTGGGAAAAGTCCGGGCATTGGGAAAAGTACCAGGAAAACATGTTCATTGTCGAAGTGGACGAGGACAACGCACGCGAAAAGGCGATCAACGCGCTGAAGCCTATGAACTGCCCGTGCCATGTTGAAATCTTCAAGCACGGACTGAAGTCGTACCGCGACCTGCCGTTGCGTATGGCCGAATTCGGGTCCTGCGCCCGGTACGAGCCGTCGGGCGCGCTGCATGGGATCATGCGTGTGCGCGGCTTCGCGCAGGATGATGGCCACATCTTTGCCGAGGAAAGCCAGATCGGCAGCGAATGCGCGCGGTTCATCGGGTTCCTGACCGAGATCTATAAGGATCTCGGGTTCGAAGACTTTTCGATCAAGTTCTCGGACCGGCCAGAGACCCGCGCCGGATCAGACGAGACTTGGGACAAGGCTGAAGAGGCCCTGCTGACCGCAACACGGGCAGCCGGGGTAGAGCCCGAGTTGAACCCGGGTGAAGGCGCGTTTTACGGCCCGAAGCTGGAGTTCGTGCTGACCGATGCGATTGGCCGGGACTGGCAATGCGGTACTTTCCAAGTGGATTTCGTGCTGCCGGAACGTCTGGACGCGACCTATATCGGCGCGGACGGGGCGAAACATCGGCCGGTGATGCTGCACCGCGCCTGCCTTGGGTCGTTCGAACGGTTCATTGGCATCCTGATCGAAGAACACGCAGGCAGGCTGCCCTTCTGGCTCGCGCCGCGTCAGGTCGTCGTAGCCTCCATCACCTCGGAAGCGGATGACTACGTCGCAGAGGTCGTGGAGACCTTGCGCGCAGCAGGCGTGCGGGCCGAGGCCGATATCCGCAATGAAAAGATCAACTACAAGGTCCGCGAACACTCGGTGGGCAAGGTGCCTGTCATCCTCGCTGTTGGAGCGCGCGAGGTTGAGGAAAAGACCGTGTCCGTGCGCCGCCTCGGCGAAAAGCAGACCAGCGTGCAACCACTGACCGACGTTGCTGCACAACTCGGTAAAGACGCAACACCGCCAGACCTGCGATAAACATCAGTTTTTGCAACAAAAGATGCAGCAGACTGCAACAATTGGCCGGAATCCAAGGGGATTTCGGCCCATCTTCTGACATCTGATAACGGGTCTGTGACACACCACCTCGTGAGTGGTAACTTGCCGCGAAGCCATCTTATGTATGGCTCACGAACGCACAGAAACCGATATCCGAAAGGGAAGTTGAAGATGTCGAAGACCATGAAATCCGTTGCAATTATCGGCGCCGTTGCAGCTGCCATGACGGCCCACTCGGCCACATCAGCCGAGGCCGCCGGTAAAGAGAAATGCTATGGCATTTCGCTGGCAGGTGAGAACGATTGCGCCGCAGGCCCAGGCACCACATGCGCGGGCACATCGACCGTCGACTACCAGGGCAACGCCTGGACACTGGTTGACGCCGGCACCTGCGCCGAGATCGAGCTGCCTGCCATGGCAGACGGCACCGCACGTCAGGGCTCGCTTGAAGAGCTGGACCGCGACCTGCCCTCCGCATAAGGCGCGCGTCACACGCTTGCGCCGGACCTCGGTGGGTCCGGCGCCCCCTACCAAATCCCACTGCTTCAAAGGGTCCGACATGCTGGATGCGACACTGACACCGCCCCGTCTGCCCGCAGCCCCCGGTGTGGGATACAAGGCCCAGCATTTTGCCGACCTGCGCGAAGCGCCCGGTCCGGTGAAGTGGCTGGAAGTACACGCGGAAAACTACATGGGCGATGGCGGTCGCCCGCATGCCCAACTGCGCGCACTGCGCGAGGATTTCGCCATTTCGGTCCATGGCGTGGGTCTGTCGATCGGCGGTGAAGGCCGCCTTGATCCGGACCATCTGGGCCGATTGAAGCATCTGGTGGCCTGGCTGGAACCCGCCAGCTTTTCCGAACATTTGGCCTGGTCAACGCACGGGGCCGAGTTTCTCGATGATCTGCTTCCCCTGCCCTACACCGACGCGACCCTGACCCGCGTGGCTGACCATATTGACGAGGTGCAGGAGGTTCTGGGCCGCCGGATGCTGCTTGAGAACCCGTCAAGCTATCTGGCCTTTGCTGAAAGCACTTGGTCCGAAACTGATTTTCTGGCCGAACTGGTGCGCCGCACCGGCTGCGGTCTGCTGCTGGATGTGAACAACGTGTTCATCTCCGCCACCAATCTCGACTACACGCCGCAATCATATCTCGACGCTTATCCTCTTGCCGCTGTTGGAGAAATCCACGTGGGCGGGCATGATGAGGATGAAGACGACCACGGCGCGCCGCTGCTGATCGACAGCCACGGACGCGAGGCGGCGGAACCTGTCTGGGCTTTGCTCGACCACGCGCTTGCTGGGACGGGACCCGCACCTGTGCTGGTCGAATGGGACAACGATGTACCCAACTGGCCCACCCTGCGGGCCGAGGCCGAGCGTGCTGCCAGTGCCTTGGCCTCTGTGCCCGCCGGGTGACGCAATGACCACCACGCAAGCCGAGTTTCGCGCCGCATTGCTTGACCCAGCGCGCGCCGTGCCGGATGGACTGACCGATCCAAAGGGTGAGCCGACCAGCCGCCGCTTTGCCGTCTATCGCAACAATGTCACGGTCGCATTGATCGACGCCTTGCGCACCGGGTTTCCGGTTTTGTGCAAGCTTTTGGGTGATCAGAACTTTGATCAACTTGCCCGGCTCTTTGCCCGCGCACATCCACCGACATCACCGCTGATGATGCACTATGGTGAGGCCTTGCCAGCCTTCCTCGACGACTTCGAACCGCTTGCGCATATCGCGTATCTGCAGGATGTCGCGCGCCTCGAACTGGCCTTGCGCCGCGCATATCATGCGGCGGACAGTACGGCTCTGGATCCGGCCCGGCTGGGCGCGCTTGCACCGGATGTTCTGATGCAAACACGGTTACACCTCTCACCGGCCGTTCAGTTGGTCCATTCCCGGTGGCCCATTCACGACATCTGGCGGTACAACACTCAAGCGGACGCGCCAAAGCCGCGTGGCATTGCTCAACCGGTCCTCGTGACACGGGCCGCGTTTGACCCCGAGCCTCATGCCCTCACACTCGCCCAGGCCGCTTGGCTGCAGGCGATTGTTGAGAACGCACCGCTGGAAAAAGCCGTGGATGCGGCGACCGCGCACGACGCCGAATTCGACCTTGGGCCGCTGCTGACCCTTCTGATCCAGCAGAACGCCCTGACTGACATCTCCACTCCAAAGGACTGAACCATGACTGCCCTATCCCGCCTGCATGACGCGATCTTTGGCCCGCTTGAACGCGCGGACTGGCTGTTGCCAACCCTCGCCCGTTTCCTGTTCGCCGCTGTTTTGGCGGTGTATTTCTGGGTGTCGGGCATGACCAAGCTGGGTGACGGCATCTTTGGCATCTTCCAACCGTCGCTGGGGGCCTATGCCCAGATCTTTCCCAAGGTGATGGAGAATGTCGGCTACGACGTCACGCAACTGGGCTTTTATCATTGGGCGGTGGTGACTGCGGGCACTGTGGCAGAGTTTGTTCTGCCCCTTCTGATCATCATTGGCCTGCTGACGCGGCTCGCGTCACTGGGCATGATCGGGTTTATCGTTGTGCAATCGCTGACCGACCTGAACGGCCACGGCAAATGGGACGACGCGCTGGTGTTGGGGGCGTGGTTCGATGCCCCCTCAAACAGCCTGATCATGGACCAGCGCGCGCTGTGGGTGTTCCTGCTGTTGCTTCTGGTGGTCAAAGGGGCCGGGCCGATCTCGTTTGATCGGGCCCTTGCCCCCAAACCTGCGCCAGCCGCCGCCTAAGCCACCCCTAGGGCCGCTTGCACGTCCTTGGTCCAACCAAGGTGCAAGCTCCCGTTGGCCGCAATCAGCGGCCGTTTCATCAATGTCGGGTGCGCCGCCAGCAAGTCTTTCGGAGCGCCCTTGCGCTCTTCCTCGGACAGCCCGCGCCACGTCGTTGACCGTGTGTTGACCAGCGCATCCCCAAAGGTGGCGAGTGCTGCGTCCATCACATCGGCAGGTACGCCATCGGCCCGCACATCCACAAACTGCGCATCTGGCAATGCCTTGATGGCCTTGCGGCAGGTGTCGCATGTTTTCAATCCGTATATTTCCATATCTCGACCTCACTTTTGCGTTGAATTAAGCGGCATCTCGCGCGGAATGCGAGGCCCAACCTTGATTTTCCCGTCCTGAGGGCAATCTCTGAGTGAGCGCTCAGTCGTTTTGACTGCGTCGCACAAGGCCCCTGCCCGAAGGACCGACGCGGGGGAGACTGCAAGGTAAAGGAGGCACGGGAACATGCCAACTGGCACCGTGAAGTGGTTCAACACCACGAAAGGCTACGGGTTTATCGCCCCGGATGAGGGCGGCAAAGACGTTTTTGTTCATATTTCAGCGGTTGAGCGGTCAGGGCTGACCGGCTTGGCCGACAATCAGAAAGTCAGTTTTGAACTGCTTGAAGGTCGCGATGGGCGCCAGATGGCAGGCGATCTGAAACTGCTTTAGCGCCCCCCCACACGACAAAGCGGCGCATGACACGTCATCCTGCGCCGCTTGATCAAGCTGCGATCTTATCAGTCGAAAGTGCAGCCTTTGGTCCCGACAGGGCAGCTGCTTTGACGCACGTGGCGCACACGCTTTTTCACAGGATGGGCCAGCGCCTGTTGGTAAGTGATGTTCTGATTGGGACGTCCACAGCAGATCACGCCATCCATCGTCACAGGTTGCAACCCTGCAGGACAGAAGTTGTGCTGGCTATGATAAGCATAAATCTTCGGGCCGTTATGGCCTTGTGCAAGTGCCGCACCGTTGCCGAGAAGTGCAAAAAGCGCTGCTGCTGTAATCACTTTTGTGAATGGCATATTTTCCCTCGTTCTCTCAACGCACCACGACATCTATGAACGAAACGCCGATGATACCTGCCGGAACGATGCCTGCGACATGGGCTCAAGTCCAGAATTTTTGAATTTTGCAGCCTGCGCACGCATGATTTACTCAAATTTTGCGGAATTATGACTAGGCTGGAAACAGATTTTCGAAGGAACGGCGCCTGAGATGACCGAACTGATGCGACTGTTGGCCCTGTATTACGCGTGCGAGGTGTCTGCCGAAACCCAGTTTCCGTCCCCGTCCGAATGGGCGCGATGCATGGGGCATTACCACGCGGTCAAGGCGCATTTTGCGGGTGATCTGACCGGACCGCAGGCGCAGATCGAAGGGTATCGGGCCTGGAAAATGTGGGAAGATGAGAACGGTGCGCTGGTCGCCCAATTGCGGGACCGCGCGACGCGCTAGGTCGGATTTTCCGTTTCTTCCCAATGCTCTCCCATCGCAACGATACATGAGGTGCCGCTGGCGTAGCGCACCACCATGGCCCAATCACCGCGCTGATCCGTCCACACTTCCATCATCTGATCGGGGCTGCGCATTCCGCTAGCCGTGCGGGCGGAATGGAACTGCTGTTCCAGCTTTTGCTGCATCTGTTTGGTGGGCGCGCAGAGGATTTCCGCGATGGGATTGGCCGAAATGGGCGTGGCCAGAAGGGTCAATATGGCGGCTGAACGAAGCATGAACTAAGCGTAACAGTTTTATGACGGGCTGTGGATAGATTTCCGGAGACTGCGCCGTACAATCCCTTCACGATTTGTTTCTAATGTGGTGATGAGTTCGTCCGACCGCGCGTCAGATCCGGCGATTTGGGCGATGCACAAGGTGTGCACAACCCGTGCACAGGACGTACACTAGGTTGGTGCATTTTGCGGGGCGTCGGCGTTGGACCGGGAAGCAAGATGGCGGGGTGAAACCCCGCCCTACGGCCCCTTTCGCGCACCGCGGTAGGGCGGGATTTCATCCCGCCATTCGACGTTTCGATTGTGCGCGGAGCCGGGACAGCGCCGGGCCGCTGGGGTGAGCATCGGTCCGCACAGCGGCAAACCGTCTGGGGGACGGTTTGAGATGCGAACGGGCGGAGCCCCGGGGCGCGTGTTCAAAGCGCGGAGCCGGGGCAGCGCCGGGCCGCGGGTTGGCGCAGCGACGGGGCTGCGGCGCGGTTTATGGTGATCGTTTGTCGAGTTTGGTGGGGCGGTGCGCTGGTGGTGATGTAGCGCCGGCCCGGGGGGCGGTCCGGCGCTGGCACGGCGGCCTTTGGCCTTGATTCCGTGCTATTCAAAGTGCTTCGAAAAATCCTGTCGGTCGCGGACATTCAAAAATATGATCCATGTCTGCGCTTCGACTTTGGTCAGACCTTCATTTTTGGCCGCTTCAGTCAAGGCTGACAAGTTTTCATAGTCTTCCCGCAAGCAGGCCAGCGCTAGCCGATACAAAGGTGAAGTGTCAGACCAGTCATACCTGTTTAACGAACTCTCTACACCTGGGTCTTTTGCTCCCGTGCCGTTGCTTTGAAGATAGAAACTCAGAGCAAGATTAATAGTCAAAGTTGCGTCAGTTACACGCGGTCGGTCCGCATTAGAAGCAAGGGCAAACTCACAAACTCTACGGGCCATTTTAGTTAAGCCGGCTGTCAAAAAACCGTGCGAATTTTCAATAATGTTGCTAAACGAGACTGGGACAATAGATGGTGAAACCTTTTGCATCAATATATGCGCCGTAAAGTAGCCTACTAAAAATAGCCTAGCTGTTGCTCTCCGGAGATACTTTGCAGAAACACGCAACTCTGCACCAATAGGCTCCAGATCATCAATCTTGTGCCCCAGAATACCGCAGCTATCCAGATACCTCTGATTTACAACCGCACCGTTATGAATGATAAGGTGGCGCCGCTGGCATACTTCGTTAAACTGGGAAATGATTGCTTTGTCGGAGGTAAGGTTCACCCCGAACTTTTTTTCGATCCATTCGAGTTGTTCAACGTGATTCTTTTGTTGAAGAAGCTGATCGATTTTCTGGTCAATTACCGATCTTTTGAGATCCTCAAAACTACTATGACGGGCTATCTCAGACATCGATATCGTTTCTGTTTCAGAAACAAACGCTTGTGGCTGAACTTGAGACACCAGCAGTAAGAGTTGTCTGAGAAAAACTTCATACTCGGCGACGAGAGCGCTGAGCGAAGAGCGGCGTAGTAGATGGGCAGACTTAAGAATTTCTACTGAAGCACCCAATCGTCCAGCTGTTGCGATCAGCCACTCGTTTGGAATCAGATATCGCGTTACGACGTCTCCGTTGGTTTTAACCTCAGAGATCTCAGAAGCAACAGAATTGGCGAACCCCATTAGCGCCGCGCTAGACTCTTTATTCGCACTCGTAAAAGCTTCGCTTGTAAGCCGAGGAAAGGCTTGAAAGAAACCCATTGACGTCGAAACCCAAAGATCGAGCAACTTGTCAAAATCGGCGAACAGTAAATCTTCTTTAGAAAGCGTTGCTAAAACCTCGTCCGCGGTGGGCGATTGATCAAAGGCGTCAAAAAAGTCAACTTCGATTGTATAGTGGCCTTTATCGTCCACCAAGACTTTAAGCTCAAAACAATCGTCACGGCTCACCGGTACTAAGTCATTTCCCACTAATAACCCCCATAAACTCCCGCCATTCTCCCTTGGACATGCCGGAATTCTCTTGCGTTACCTCTTCACCTTTCAACATCCGCTGAATACACGCAAGGGCTGTGGCTGAAAGTGTCGCGCCGCCCATCCGGTAATCCTCGAACGCTTTGTAGGCCGCGGGCACCCAATCCTTGACCATTTCGCAGATCGCATCGGCATAGACGCGGATTTCGTATTGGGCGTGGGCATCGGCCCGCAGGCGGAGGAAGTGGAAGAGGTTGTGCAGGTCCACTTTCCAATACCATTGGGTGTAGACATTGGCGGGCAGGTTCATGCGGGCGAGCTCTCGGGCCAGCCCCTGTTGGCCGTCCTGTGAAATCATCTCTTCATAATGGTCGTAGCAGCGCATGGCGTCGTCGCGCAGGTAGTTGAGGACGCGCTGCGCCTCGTCGCCAGTGAGTGCTTCGCCCCTGCCCTGGTTGTTGACGACCGATTGAGCAGCGAGTGCGTCCTCGGCCGGGATATAGAATTCGCGGTCGAGGATCGAGTAGCGGGCGGAGTATTCGTTTACGTTGGCGGTGCGGTGGCGGATCCACTGGCGGGCGACGAAGACGGGGAGTTTGACGTGCAGCTTGATCTCGCACATCTCGAAGGGCGTCGAGTGCCAGTGGCGCATGAGGTAGCGGATCAGCCCTTCGTCATTCTGGACCGACTTGGTGCCCTTGCCGTAGCTGACCCGCGCGGCCTGGCAGATGGCGGCGTCGTCGCCCATGTAGTCGATAACGCGGACAAAGCCGTGGTCGAGGACCTCGCGCGCCTTATACAGATGCGCCTCCATCCCCGGGACGGTGGCACGGAGCGTTTGGGTGGATTGGGCGCGCAGGGCGTCGATTTCGGACTGTTGTTCGGGGCTGAGCGGCATGGGGCGCGTCCTTTATCCACAGAATCTGTCAGGCCTATACCTTATCTTGGGGATGCACCTATGAGAACCGCTATATAAGGGTCGTTTTTTGGCAACGGTTCTTGGCCCGCGCGAATCGTCGTCCATACGAAAGCGTTGACTTTTCGGGGGTTACGGCGGATTCTTTCTACAAAAGAGGCAGTAAAATAGACCGCAAAGGTTTTCAGGCATGACACGGACAGCAGCAGTGCTTGCGCTTGCCGCGCTTTTGGCGGCGTGCGGGGACGGTAACCCCTTTACTTCAACGGACGACGCGGATGCCGGTGGTGCACCGACGGCCCCGGTTGATCCCACGACGCCGACGGAGCCAACCACGCCAACGAACCCACTGGCCGTGCCGGAAGCCATCGCGAGCGATCTGGAAAGCATCAGCTTTGACGCGGCGACGAACACGCTGACGGTCACGGGCCTTAGCCAGGATGGTGTCCCGCTGGTCAACGAGTACCGGCACGTGGCCACCAGCTTTGTCGACGGGTACGAGACATTTACCGGCCAGAACGATCCGCTGGGCCGCCATGCCACGGCTTTCGTGGCAAGCCGTGACGGTGTGCAGGCGGGGGTGGTTTTGACCGGTCCCCAGTTCAACACATTTTTCGGCGGCGTCTATTTTGACAGGACGGGCGACTATGTTGCGCCGACCGCGCCGGAAAGCCGGTTCGACGTCACCTATTATGGCAACTACGCTGCGGGTTTGAACTTGGACGGCCCTCGTACCGACATTTTCCCGACACCGGGCATTGACCCGGATGTCAACACGCCGAACCAGGCGGCTTATGTACGTGGCCTGATGTTTGTGAACGTCGACCTCAACGACATGTCGGTCGAGGGCGAAATCTATAACCGGACTGCCGTCACAAGCGGCGGAAACTTCGACATGCAGGACATTGTGCTGGTGGACGGCACCCTCACCGGCGAGGGCACGTTCAGCGGAAACATCGAAGTGGATACGAGAGATCCGGCCTTCCCCGGCTCGACTGAACGGGCCGACATTGGCGACTTTGCTGGCGTCATCGGGGGCAGCGAGGGCCAGTTCATGGCGGGCGGCACCGAAGTGACGGACGTTCTGGAAACCTTTGACAACGAAATCGAGCGTGGTGTGTTTGTCCTTGATCTGTGTACGGCCGCGGACACTGACCCGGTCTGCGTGAACGCGCTGCAGCCGTAAGGGCGGATGAAACGCGCGCTTATTGGTGCCCTGCTGACCCTATGGGCGTCGGCAGGGGCAACGGATCCACAGCAATCTGACGGCAACCGGACCTTCAATCTGGACGAAGCGCGCATTCTGGCGCGTCAGGCACTCTATGCAGGGCGGTTTGATCTGGCGCGTGATGTCGCGATGGTGCTTGTGCGCGCAGATCCAGAGGATGCCTATGCCTACGGCGTCCTGGCTGCGGCGCATTCGCGGTTGAACGATCCGAAGCTAGCGCGGGCGGCAGCACGCCTGTCCTACAAATACAGCGATACACGCACAGAAAAATTTGGCGCGGCACGCACCGCGGCAAGCGTCGCGTTTCAGCAGGACCGCCCCACCGTCTCTCAAGGCTGGCTGCGTCTGGCCGCGACACATGCAGACACGGACGCGCAGGAAAAAGCGCTGGCTCAGGACTACGGTCGCGTCAGGGCCGCCAACCCGCTTCGGTTCAACATCAACTTCTCAGTCGCCCCATCCGACAACGTCAATAACGGCACCGACAATGTGCTTGAGGTGGTCAACGACGTGCCGACGCTGGGAGTGTTCCGGCCCAGTTCACGCGCCTTGGACGGAACAGTCGGGACCATGGACGTGCAATTGCAATATCGCCTGGCGCAAGGCCAAAAAAGCCGAACGACCGCGACGGGGCGCCTGTATACGCGGCGCGTTGACCTGAGCGATGAGGCGCAAGCCAGTGTGCCGGATCTGCGCAACAGCGATTTCGGGTCCACCTATGTAGAAACCGGCATTGAACATCTGATCGCGCTTGGAGCGCCTGGTCACTTTGTAACGGTGGGAGGCGCCCTTGGCGCAAGCTGGTCGGGGGGTGAGCGGTCTTACGATTTTGCAAAGCTGTCGCTGAGCCGGAGCCTGACCGTGGGTGATGCAAGCCGCCTGACCCTGCGCGGCGGTGTCGAGAAACGTTTTTCCACAGCGACCAGTCTGCGCGATTTGGATGTGTTGACGTTGGGGGCCACGTACAGCCACAAGCTGGACGGCGGCGACAGGTTCAGCATTGGCCTGACGGTTCAGGACATCCAGGGCGATTTCGTGAACGCCGCGTACCAGACAGCGAGCGTGCGGGCGAGCTACACGTTTGGCAAGCAATTAGGGCCGGTGGAAATTTCGACTGGACTGACTCTTGGCCACACCGAATACGACGAATACCGGCTTGTGCGCACCGTCGAAGGCGGCCGGCAGGATGAAAGCCTCTATGGCGACGTGTCATTGTTCTTCAAGGATTACGACTTTGCCGGGTTTGCCCCGACTGTGCGTCTGCGTACGGGGCGCAGGACGTCCAACGTGAACCGGTTCGAGATTGACGAGACAACGATCTCGGTAGGCATTCAATCAAAGTTCTGAGAGCCGCTGGTACCCGCCGGGGGCTATGCTAGGTTAGCGTCAACATTCACTGTTTGACGGAGACCGCCCACATGGCTTTGACCTATTTGCACACAATGGTCCGCGTGAAGGACCTTGATGCCTCAATGGCATTTTACAAGCTGTTGGGCCTCGAAGAGACGCGCCGCCACGACAGCGAGGGCGGGCGGTTTTCCCTAATCTTCATGGCACCGCCGGACCAGCCGGAATGTCCTGTCGAGCTGACGTACAACTGGGATGGCGATGATGAGTTGCCCAGCGACAGTCGGCATTTTGGTCACCTCGCCTACCGCGTCGACAATATTTACGAGATGTGTCAGCACCTTATGGACAATGGTGTGACCATCAACCGTCCGCCGCGCGACGGGCACATGGCCTTTGTCCGGTCGCCCGACAACGTCTCGATCGAGTTGTTGCAAGCAGGTGATGCCCTGCCCGCGCAAGAGCCATGGGCGAGCATGGAAAACACGGGCCATTGGTAAGACCTGCGGTCTGTTTGGCCTTGTGCGTCGCGGCATCCCCTGCCGCGGCGTGCAGGTTGGCGCTGCTTTTGGCGCTGGACGTGTCGTCTTCGGTCGATGCGACAGAAGACCAGTTGCAGCGCGGCGGTCTGGTCGCGGCGCTGACCGCGCCAGAGGTGCGGGCCGCGTTCTTTGCCACCGATGATCCGGTGGCCTTGGCCGTGTACGAGTGGTCGGGCCGGTACAATCAGGAAGTGGTGTTGGACTGGACGCTGATCGACAGCCCTGCGGCATTGTTGGACGCGGCGGAGACTGTCGCCGCGAGCAAGCGGTCGCATAATGAGTTTCCCACGGCCATGGGCTATGCACTGGGCTTTGGGGCAGAGATGCTGGGGCGCGCGCCGGAGTGTCTGTATCGCACCATCGACATGGCGGGCGACGGGCAGAACAACGAAGGGTTTGGGCCGCAACTGGCCTATCGCGAGTTTCCCTTTGATGAGGTGACGGTGAACGGACTGGTGGTGAACGCTGCCGAGTTCACGTCCGAAACCATGCTGATCGAGTTCTATGAGCGCGAAGTGTTGCGCGGGCCCGGAGCATTTCTGGAAGTGGCCCAGGGGTTTGAAGATTACCAGCGCGCGATGCGCCGGAAGCTGGAGCGTGAGTTGACACCGCCCATCATTGGCAGCCTCGACACCGGACAGCGCGGCGGATGAGGGCGGCAGCGCTGATCATGGCCTGTTGTGCGGGGATGATCGGTGCCAGCGCGCAGGGGGCCTGTCGGCAGGCGTTGGCGCTGGGGCTGGATGTGTCGGGGTCGGTTGACGCGCTGGAATACCAATTGCAGATGGACGGGCTGGCCGAGGCGCTGGACAGCGGCCGCGTGCGGCAGGCCCTGTTGCAGATGCCATCAGCGCCGGTGCATCTGCTGGTCTACGAGTGGAGCGGGCCCGAAGACCCTGCCGTCATCCTGCCCTGGACGGCCATTGACAGCGCATCGGCTCTGGACGCCGTGATCGGACATTTGCGCGCGACCGAGCGGCGGCTGGCCAGTCCTGGGACCGCGCTGGGTCTGGCCATGCGCGAGGGTGTGGCGCATCTCATGGAGCGGAGGGATTGCTGGAAGCTGACCCTGGACATTTCCGGCGATGGGAAGTCGAACCTGGGCATCCGGCCCGTGGATGTAAAGCCGGAGGTGGAGGCCACGGGCATCACCATCAATGCGCTGGTCATTGGCGCGGATGCACCCAGCTTTGGTGATGCACGGCAGGCGGAGATTTCGGAACTCTCGGCCTATTTCCAGAACAATGTCATTGTCGGCTCTGACAGCTTTGTGGAGACTGCGCTGGGGTTTGAGGACTATGCCGCCGCCATGGCCCGCAAGCTGGAGCGCGAGTTGGAGACACTTATTCTGGGCAAGGGCCCCCTGCCCCGGTTTCCCGATGCGACCCCCGCGCCTGATGGCGCGCAGTCATCCAAGTAGTCGTCAGTAGATGTACCGGATCTGGTCGGTCCAGTACCGTTCCATCCGCTTGAGCGACGCGGTAATGTCGATGATCCCTTCGGGGCCGAGCACACCCTTGGATTGCAGCCCTTCGGCGTGGCGCAGGAACAGCTCGTTCACCACGTCGCGGATCTTGCGCCCCTTGTCGGTCAGCTTGACCCGGACCGAGCGGCGGTCAATCTCGCACCGCTGGTGGTGCATGTAACCCATTTCGACCAGCTTCTTGAGGTTGTAGCTGACGTTGGAGCCCTGGTAGTAGCCGCGGCTTTTCAGCTCGCCTGCCGTCACCTCGTTGTCGCCGATGTTGAACAGGAGGAGCGCCTGAACTGCGTTGATTTCCAGCACGCCGACACGTTCGAATTCGTCCTTGATGACGTCGAGCAGCAGCCGGTGCAACCGCTCCACCAGCGACAGCGCCTCAAGATACCCGACCATGAAGCCCGCGTTCGCTGCGTTTCGTTCGGCCACCCCGGGGACCTGGCCAATGGGGTCCTGAATGCTCATCCGTCTTCTCCGACCTGATCTGCTCAGCCCAGAAAATGCGGATGATTCGGAAATATTCAGTTAAATGCCGCAGAGCCCTTATTTTTCGGGCTGAAACGTGCGTGAGACGTCTTCGATCAGGGCCGCGATACGGGCCGGAGGCGCCTCTTGTCCCGTGACCCAGCGATACAAATCCTGATCGTTTTCGTTCAGCATCGCGTCATAGGTATCCAGCTCGGCATCTGTCATGTCCGCCAGATGACGGCCAGCATAGGCTGACAGGATCAGGTCCATTTCCTTGATCCCGCGGCGCATGGAACGCATGTGCAGCCGCTTGAGGCGGTGTTCGCGCAGTTCCTCAGACATCGGCGGGGGCCTGCATCGCGGCGCGGAGTTTCTTTTCCAGACGGCCCAGCTGCTCGGCCCGCGCCAGCATGTCCGAGCGCATGTCGCGCACTTCGGTCAGCAGGTCGCGCATGTCTGCGGTCAGCGGCTCTTCCTCTATCGGTGCGTCCAGCCCTTCGCCTTCGCCGTTGATCAACCACATCATGGACACGTTCAGCAGCCCGGCCATCATCGACAGGCGGTTGGCGCGCGGCTCGCTCAGGTCGTCTTCCCACGACCGCAGGGTCGCCAGACGCACGCCCAGCCGCTTGGCGAGCTGCTTTTGCGTCATGCCTGCCTGCTCGCGCGCGCCTGCCACACGGTCGCCAAAGGTTGCCGCATCGGCGCTGTACCAGTCCTGCAGATCGTCCATGTGGTCTTCTCCTTCGTGGTCCTGGCGCTTGATTGCGCGGGGGCTGCCGCCTATGAGGGGCTGGATACCGCGCTAGCACCCAGAGGCCAACATGACATTCCTTTCCGCGACACTCGACCGCGTCAAACCGTCCCCGACTGTCGCCCTGACAGGCCAGGTGGCCGCCCTGAAAGCGCAGGGCAAGGACATCATCGGCCTGGGCGCGGGCGAGCCGGATTTCGACACGCCGCAGAACATCAAGGACGCCGCCGTGGTGGCCATCGCGCTTGGCAAGACGAAGTATACTCCGGTCGATGGAATTCCAGAACTGAAGCAGGTCATCGTCGATAAATTCAAGCGCGACAACGGGTTGGAGTACACACCCGCCCAAGTCACCGTGGGCACGGGCGGCAAACAGATCCTGTACAATGCGCTGATGGCGACACTGAACGAGGGCGACGAGGTGGTGATCCCCGCGCCCTATTGGGTCAGCTATCCGGACATGGTCCTGCTCGCGGGCGGCACGCCTGTGGTGGCCGAGGCGTCGTTGCAAACCGGCTTTAAGCTGACCGCCGATCAGCTGGAATCCGCCATCACCGACAAGACCAAGTGGCTGATCTTCAACTCGCCGTCGAACCCGACGGGCGCAGGCTACACCCGCGAAGAGCTGAAAGAGATCACCGATGTGCTGATGCGGCACCCGCATGTGTGGGTGATGACGGATGATATGTACGAGCATCTGGTCTATGACGATTTCGAATTCACGACCCCGGCACAGATCGAGCCGCGCCTTTATGACCGGACGCTGACCGTCAACGGGGTCAGCAAGGCCTATGCCATGACCGGCTGGCGCATCGGCTATGCGGCGGGCCCCGAAGAGTTGATCAAGGCGATGCGCAAGGTGCAGTCGCAATCAACCTCGAACCCCTGTTCGATCAGCCAGCATGCCGCCGTTGAGGCGCTGAGCGGGACGCAGGACTTCATCGCGCCCAACAACGAGGTCTTCAAGCGTCGCCGCGATCTGGTGGTCGATATGCTGAATGCCGCCGACGGCATCGCCTGCCCGGTGCCGGACGGGGCATTCTATGTCTATCCGTCCATCGCGGGCTGCATCGGCAAGACATCTGCCGGGGGCGTAAAGATCAAGAATGACGAGGATTTCTGCACTGCGCTCTTGGAAGAGACCGGCGTGGCCGTCGTGTTCGGTGCCGCCTTTGGACTATCGCCGAACTTCCGCGTCAGCTACGCTACCTCAGACGAGGCCCTGAAAGAGGCCTGCACCCGCATCCAGACATTCTGTGCGGGGCTCACATAACGAGGGTTGGTATATGGGCGCGGAGCTTCCTGACTATTATTTCCGTGTGCGCGAAAACGGGGCGGCCGTGTTCCGGGTCGATACCGAAAACCGGCAGCGTCGGATCGAGATGGACCAGATCGCGGTCATCAATATCCGCAATGGAGAGATCAAGCCCCATGGCGACAGGACCCTGTCGCCAGAGGATCTGACGCGGATCGAAGCGTGGATGGAAGAGCGCGCAGACGTGCTGGCCCATCGTGACATCGACGACATTCACCGGGCGGTGGACTATCTGAACCTGACGACCCAATGGGCACAAAGCCGGGCTACAGATGATCAGTTGGAGAATGTGACCGATGCGCTGCTGCTGGCCATGCACGACCTGCGGTCGGTGCTGGTGCGCAAAAAGGCGGACCGGTTGATCAAGGGCTGACGGGACGGCGGGCGGGGCGTCTTTCCGCCCCTCTTTAGGGGGCGGGAACAGCGCCCGGTCCGACCGGGCCGCGCAGCCTGGGCACGGACACGGTCCAGAAGCGGATCATCAGCGCAACACCTGCGCAGGCGAGGCCAAAGACCAAGCCGAGCCAGACACCCACCCCTTCCCAGCCCAGCACGAAGCCCAGCACGTAGGATGCAGGCATACCGACCAGCCAATAGGATACCGCCGCCAGAACCATCGGCACCGTCGTATCCTGTACCCCGCGCAAGAGCCCGAGTGCGATGACCTGTGCCCCGTCCACAAGCTGGAAGAGGGCTGCGAGGGCCAGAAGGACGATCCCGATTTCCAGGATCTGGTCGCGTGCGGGCTCGTCCCGCTCCATGAACAGCGAAATCAGCGGCTCGGGTAGTGCGATGAAAAGGACGATCGTCGCAAGTGCCATGGCGAGGCTCATCACGATCACGGTGCGCGCGCCGCGCAACATGTGGTCAAGGTCTCCGCGCCCATAGGCATTGCCTGCCCGGATGGTCGCCACGTTGCTGAGACCCAGATGCACCATGAAGGTGATCGAGGCCAATTGCAGCGCGATGTTGTGCGCCGCCAGCGGGATCGTTCCCAGCCAGCCCATCATGAAGGCGGAGGCAGCAAAGAGCCCGACTTCGCTGAGGTTGGTCAGCCCGATCGGCCAGCCGAGGCGGAAGACCCGGCCCAGCATCTCCCAGTCGGGGCGCCAGAAGCGCTTGAACAGCTGGTGTTGTGGCAGCGCGATCAGGGCGTAACCAACGATGCCTGCCAGCATCACGAACTGGGTCAGAAGGGACGCCACCGCCGCCCCCGCGATGCCCCATGTCGGCGCCCCCCAGTTGCCGAAGATAAAGGCGTAGTTCGCAAGCGCATTTGCAACAGCCGCGGCAAGCGTGATCCAGAGCACGATCTGTGTCCGCTCCAGTGCCGCGAGATAGCTTTTGATCGTCATCACCAAGAGCGCGGGCACGATCCCCCAGCCTGCGATGGAAAGATACTCCGCCCCCAGCTTTGCGACCTGATCCGTCTGCCCAAGTGCAAGCAGCACCTGTTCGGCCATCAGCATCACCGGCAAGGCGCACACCGCAAAGCCAAGGCTCAGCCAGAGCCCCATGCGCGTCGCGCGCCGCAGGTTCGTCTCGTCCCCTTCAGCGTGGAAGGAAGCAACCATGGGCATCACCGCCCAGGCAAAGCCCGAGCCCATCAGGAACATCACGAAGAACAGGCTGCCTGCGACGCCGAGGGCTGCAAGTTCTTCGACCCCGTACCAGCCCAGCATGACCGTATCCGTCACGCCGATGGCCACCTGCCCCAGATGCCCGCCGATGAGTGGCAGACCGAGGACAAGGACCGCACGTGCGTGGGCCAGATATGACATCTGTGTTGTGGACATACCCCACCCTTACGCCTGCTTTTTGAGCAAGTGAAGACCTCGCGTGATGCGGGTGATGGGATACTGCCCGTGGCGTAATGCTCAGAGAAGCGGAAGGACGAGCGCAGTGGCGATCAGGGCGATCAGGGCGCCTGCGGCCACCTCGATCACGCCCATGGCCCGGACCGCTCCGGCCCCCGACCAGCCCGCCAGCACGGACTGGCGCGCGCCCACTGCGGCAAGTGCCACCAGAACCGTAACGCTGGCCGTGCCGAGGCCCATGACCAAGGCGCCTGCGATACCCGCCCACGGGATACCTAGCCCGAAACACAAGATCAGGAGAAACACCGCGCCGGTGCAGGGGCGGATCGCGATTGAACCGATGATGGCCGCCGCGTCCTGCCAGGATGTCACCGCCGCCGCCTGTGCGGGACTGGGCGCATGCGCATGGCCGCAGCTGCTGCAGTGACCGTCTTCATCAATGTGATGCACGTGGACCGCAGCGCCACGGGTGCGCCGCAGGCCGCGCACCACCAACCACAAGCCGACAAGCGCGATCGCGATATAGCTTGCCGGTGCGAGGATACGGTCTGCGGTGTCCGTCATTTCACTGCGCCCCCAGCCCAACACGAAGGCGCCAAGCGCCACGAGAAGGATCGCCATCAAGGCCTGCGCCAAAGACGACGCCACGGCCAGCACGGACAGTCGCCGGGCCGTGACCCGCTCCGCCGCGCCGTAACCGCCTATAACAAGCTTGCCATGCCCCGGCCCTGCCGCGTGGAAAAAGCCATAGGCGGCGCACAGCCCCATCAGCGCCAGCCAGGCTCCGGGGTCACC
This sequence comes from Tateyamaria sp. syn59, assembly GCF_007995245.1. GTDB lineage: Bacteria > Pseudomonadota > Alphaproteobacteria > Rhodobacterales > Rhodobacteraceae > Tateyamaria. Next base: position 98,965 of record NZ_VCBA01000001.1, on the reverse strand, counting down.
GGCGCGCACCGCGCGCAAGCTACCCGCGAGGGCGTTCTGGGTGTCGCGTTGTTGGATCGCCGCCCACTGGCCAATGTCCGCCAAACCACCGAACCCAAACAGCCACAAAACTGCGCCGCCGATGCAAAGAGCGACGCCGATCCTCAGCCAGAGCATGAGAGCGTGACCGTATCGGCGAACGCTTCGCCCACTTCGGGATAGGCCGCCTCAACCTCTGCGGCTGGCGTGGCGTAGAGCAGTTCTTCGACCAGCGTGTAGGCGGCATCAAGGTCGGCTGGCTGGATCGCTGCATCGCAGGGCCCATCGACAGCGACCGGTCCGATCAGGTCATACGCCGTATAGAAGGTCGGGTCATATGCCTTGAGCACCAGCCCGTCCGCAGATGCCTTGGCGGGCCGAAAGTGTACTGTAGTGATGCGACCGGCATCAACGGACACGCCGCGCCCCTGCGGTTTACCCAGTTTGACCGGCGTGCCTTCCAGCAGCGCATAGCTGTCGCCTTCGAACCCCGGTATCCATTGCAGGTCGAACCCGTCGAGCCGCTTGAGCTCGCTGTCGGTGAGCTGACCGTCGCCGTCATTGTCCATGCCATAGTCGGTCAGCAGAAGCAGGGAATAGAAGTCGTCATAGGTCCACTGCACCTCTAACCCCTCAAAACTGCCGTCGTCGGCAACCACGACACGCAGCTTTGTATCGACGAAGACGTGGGGGTGCGCCGCCGACATCGTTGCAGGCAAGGCGAGAGCCGTGGCGAGGGCAAGGGAACGACTTAAACGCATGCGTCCAGATTTAGGGGCAGGTGCATGCAGCCTCAACCCCGTTTCGGCATCTGGGCAAAGCTGCGCTGCCCCACCCCCCTGGCTTTTAGCGCAAGACATTGCTTGCACTCGAAAATAGCTCTGTCAAAGTGGCGCTATAGTTGATTGGTATGTTACCATAGGTTGAATCTTGCCAAAGGAAATTCCAATGACCATCCCCCGCGCCACTGGTCTGGCCGTTGTTGCGACGTTGGCAGGCGCTGCTGCGTCGGGCAATCCGATTGATCAGATCCGACCTGACGCACCCGAGCTGGCACCCTATGGCCCCTTGCCCATCGGGGTGCAAACGCTTGAGGTTGCAATGCCCGACAGCGTTGATGTGCTGAACGTGTCGGAAGGTGTCATTCCGAGGTATGACCGGCCCTTGACGCTTGAGGTGTGGTATCCGGCGGCAGAAGGCACCGCGCAGGGTGGAACATACACCGCCATGTTGCGCGACGGCACATCCGAAGTGACATTGACCGGTCGTGCCGCCCGCGACGCCCCACCCGCGACAGGCACACGCTTTCCTCTGGTGATCATCAGCCACGGCTATCCCGGCAACCGCTACCTGATGAGCCATCTGGGCGAGAATCTTGCCTCAAAAGGCTATGTCACCGTTTCGATTGATCATACGGACAGCCTGTATTCGGATCAGGCGGCCTTTGGCTCGACCCTCTACAACCGCCCCTTGGACCAGGCCTTTGTCCTGGATCACATGGCGGGGCTGACCGGCCCGATCGGCGATATCATTGATGCCAACAATACAGGCGTCATCGGCTATTCGATGGGGGGCTATGGTGCGCTGATCTTTGGCGGGGCGGGCGTGACGCAAGCCTCAACCGAGTTCAGCTGGGGCGCGCCCAACGGATTGCTTGAGGCACATCTTGAGCAATCCGAAAGCCATGAGGCGTTGATGGACAGCAGGGTCAAGGCCATCATCGCTGTGGGCCCCTGGGGCAACAACGCAGGGTTCTGGGACGCAAGCGGCGTGGCCGACCTGCGGGTGCCAACCCTGTTCATGGCAGGCAGCGATGACGATGTGTCTGTCTATGGTGCGATGCGCGCCTTTTTCACCGGTGCCGCAGGGACGGACCGGCATTTGCTGACATTTGACTATGCCAACCACAACGCCGCTGCCCCCATGCCCGCGCCCAAGGAAAGCTGGGAGCCGGTTGAGGGCCTCGAGTTTGTGCCGTTCGAGCATTATGCCGATGCGGTGTGGGACACGACGCGCATGAACAACATCGCCCAGCACTTCGCGACGGCCTTTTTCGGCCTGCACTTAAAATCTGACAGCGAGAAAGCCGAATACCTTGAGCTGGTGCCAAACGCCGCGGACGGGATCGTGGCGCTGGATGACGCGGGCACACCGACCGAGGATCATACCTATTGGCGTGGCTTTGCGCCCCGGACGGCCAAAGGCCTGCGGTTCGAGACGTTGCCGCAAGGGCAATGATGCAGGTCAGCACCCGGAATTTGGGCGGGCACGCATTCACGATCCGCAGTTGGGGTGATCCGGGGTTGCCGATGCTGCTGATGCTGCACGGGTTTCCCGAATACGGTGGTGCATGGGACGAGGTCGCAAAGCGCCTGGCCGATACGTATCACTGTGTTGCCCCAGATCAGCGCGGATATGGCGCAAGTTATGCACCGGATGATGTTGGAGCCTATGCCACATCAAAGCTGGTCAGTGACATGGCCGACCTCATCGGCGACGCAGGGCCTGTCATCGTCATGGGTCATGATTGGGGTGCATCTGTCGCCTATGCCCTCGCCATGTTCCGCCCTGACCTGGTGTCCTATCTGATCATTGCCAATGGCGTGCACCCGGTGCCGTTCCAACGCGCCATGGCTGCGGGCGGCGCACAATCTGAGGCGTCGCAATACATCAACTTCCTGCGCAGTCCGGGATCAGAGGATGCCTTGGCTGCGGACGACTTTAGCAAGTTGCTGAGCCTGTTTTCCGCCGAGATGGACATGTCGTGGCTGCATGGCGAACGGCTATACGCCTACAAGGCCGTATGGCGCCAATCGGGGTTGAAGGGCATGATCAACTGGTATCGCGCCTCACCCTTGATCGTGGCGGATCCCGGTGTCCCAGTCCCCATGCCAGACCTGCCACTGGACCGGTTGCAGGTGCGCTGTCCTCACCTTCTGGTCTGGGCCGACGGGGACACTGCGTTGCTGCCCGTGTCGACAGAAGGACTGGAAGAATTTGCCCCCGCATTGACCCGCGCGCATGTGGATGGCGCAGATCATTGGCTGCTGCATCAGAAACCGGGCGAGGTTGCCAGCATCGTTCGGAATTGGCTGGCTTAGACCAGCAGGCTTCACAGACCCGTTTGTTCGCGCCATAGTCGCGTGCATATTTTTAAATGACGGATGTTTTCAGTGACCCATAGATACGAAATCGCACGAGCGGCCAAGATGGTCGAAGCCTCATACCTTTTGTTCAAGCGCCGCCCGCCCAGAACATCGCTGGATGCGCATGTGAAGGACAAGCTGAACAAAAACCACGTTCAGGCCGTGTTTCTGAAACAGAATATCCTACTGATCCCCGGGTCGAATTCGGTGGCCGACTACATGAAGTTCAACCTGCGGGTTCTGAATTTCGGTGGCAAGAAGTACCGCCTGAATGACGAATTGACCGACAAGTGGGGGGCACATGACGTGATCTGGCACCAAGGGTTTATGCGACATGCCAAGGTGATCGCTGACTGGATGCAGGTGAAGGGCTACCGTCCGAAGTACATCGTCGGTCATTCGCTGGGCGCCGCGGCCACGCAGATCCTTGTGCGCACCCATGATGTGCCGGGCATCGCCTTTGCCGCGCCGCGCGTGACGCGGGGGATCGTGCAACCGGCGCCCGCCTCGAAATGCCTGTGCCTGAACCGCAACGACGACAAGGTCTGCGACCTGCCCTCGAGCTTTCAGCATCTGGGCGAGGTGCATGCCGGTGAAGGAGAGCGCAGGTTCCTGCGTTTTGATCACCAGATGGACCGGTATCAGGAGATGGTGACCGCTCAGCAGGCAGCGGGCGTGCTTGGCACCCACTGGCCTGCCTGATCACTCTTCCCCCGTCTGATCCGCTCTGGCATAGTGGCCGCCAATCAACAAAGAGCAGCTGCCATGACCGACCTTCTGAGCGGGACACCCAAGTCTTCCGACTATGACGCATCCTCGATCCAGGTGTTGGAGGATATGGAGCACGTGCGCCTGCGCCCCGGCATGTATATCGGGGGCAAGGATGACCGCGCGCTGCACCACATGGTGGCCGAGATCATCGACAACTCGATGGACGAGGCGGTCGCGGGGCATGCCACGTGGATCGAGGTTGAGCTGCACGAGAACGGCCATGTGTCGGTGCGCGACAATGGGCGTGGCATTCCCACCGATCCGCACCCGAAAGATCCGTCGAAGTCGGCGCTTGAGATCATTTTCTGCACGCTGAACGCGGGCGGCAAGTTTTCGGGCGACAGTTACGAGACGTCGGGTGGTCTGCACGGGGTTGGGTCTTCCGTCGTGAACGCCCTGTCGGACCATCTCCGGGTCGAGGTGGCGCGGAATCGCGAGTTGTATGCGATGGAGTTCGCGCGGGGCGTGCCTCAGAGAAAGCTGGAGAAGGTAGGCGCAGCGCCCAACCGGCGCGGCACGGCTGTCACCTTTCACCCGGATGCGGAGATCTTTGGGTCGCTCAAGCTGAAGCCTGCCCGCCTGTTCAAGATGGCACGGTCGAAGGCCTATCTGTTCTCAGGCGTGGAAATCCGCTGGAAGTCCGGCATCGACGATGGCGAGACACCGCGCGAGGCGACGTTCCACTTTCCCGGCGGTCTGTCCGACTACCTTACCGAGGCGTTGGGCGGGGCCACCACCTATTCGCAAGCCCCCTTTGCCGGGTCGGTGTCGTTCGAGAAGTTCCAGGTGCCGGGCAAGGTCGAATGGGCGATCAACTGGACGCCGTCGCGCGACGGGTTCATCCAGAGCTATTGTAACACCGTACCCACGCCCGAGGGCGGCACGCACGAGGCCGGGTTCTGGGCCGCGATCCTGAAGGGGATCAAGGCCTATGGCGAGTTGGTGAACAACAAGAAGGCCAGCACCATCACGCGCGAAGACCTGACCACCGGGGCCGGTGCGCTGGTGTCCTGCTTTATCCGCGAGCCTGAATTCGTGGGCCAGACCAAGGACCGGCTCGCCACGGTCGAGGCGCAGCGGATGGTCGAGAACTCGGTCCGCGACCACTTTGACAACTGGCTGGCCGCCGACACCAAATCTGCCGGGGCCATCCTTGATTTTCTGGTCCTGCGCGCCGAGGAACGGCTGCGCAGGAGGGCCGAGAAGGAAACACAACGCAAATCCGCCACTAAGAAACTACGGCTTCCCGGCAAATTGGTGGACTGCTCTTCTTCAACACGGGACCGTACGGAATTATTCATTGTCGAAGGAGATTCTGCGGGCGGATCGGCCAAGATGGCGCGGGACCGCAAAACACAAGCCCTTCTGCCACTGCGCGGCAAGATCCTGAACGTGTTGGGCGCGGCCTCGTCCAAACTGGGCTCGAATGCCGAGATTTCCGATCTGACTCAGGCGCTTGGCGTGGGGCTGGGGGCGAAGTTCAATCTGGATGATCTGCGCTATGACAAGGTCATCATCATGACCGACGCCGACGTGGACGGCGCGCATATCGCAGCCCTTTTGATGACGTTTTTCTACACCCAGATGCGGCCCATGATTGATGCGGGGCACCTGTACCTCGCCTGTCCGCCCCTGTTCAGGCTGACGCAGGGGGCCCGGCGTGTCTATTGCCTTGATGAGATCGAGAAGAACACGATGCTGGAGAGCGGTCTGGGCGGCAAGGGCAAGATCGACGTGTCCCGCTTCAAGGGTCTGGGCGAGATGGACGCGAAGGACCTGAAAGACACCACCATGAACCCCGCGACACGCAAGCTGATCCGAGTGTCGATTGACGAGGATGAACCGGGCGAGACCGGCGACCTGGTCGAGCGTTTGATGGGCAAGAAGCCGGAGATGCGGTTTCAATACATCCAAGAGAACGCGCGGTTTGTGGAGGAGTTGGATGTTTGAGTGAGCTCCCACTCGTAGAGAACACTCAATCTAACGCTTTGATTGCCGGCTTTTAAACACAGAAGAAGAAATTTATTTTTTCATAAAGATAGAGCATGTCCTGGCCCTAGACTATCTCAACTTAAGGTGGTGCGTCCAAAGTGGTGCATAAGGTAACGTGTGGTTAACCTTTTCGTCCTAGCCTGATTCCAAAGGCAAATGGGAGTTAGAGGATGCAGTTTAGTTTGGTTTTTACTACATCAATTGCAATGCTTTTGACGATTGCGGATGAGCTTGTTGCGGCCAGTTTCTTACCTCTTGGAGGTAGTCCCATGGCACAATTAGGGATGCTGTTTTTTGGAACGTCGGCTTTGGTGGCCCTAATCCAACTTGTGTTTAAAGGAAGGTAGGGATGAAAAAAAGTGGACGCATGTCAGTTACGTTAAGCGAAGAAGTGATAAAGGCACTGGACGAGAAAGCCTTCGAATGGAACTGCTCCCGCAGTGAGGCAATGCGGCAAGTGCTCGAAAGCGCTTTAGGGTTCCAAGTACCTGCAAGAATAAATGCAAACGCTGACTCTCGGACTTTCCATGACGGTTTCGACGCAAATGTCATGAAAGAACGAACGCAGGAGCAGCTTGCGAGATTTCGAAGCCAAGAAGACGACGGTCTAATTGGCAAACATGAAATCCCAAAGTGAGCGGCTTCAACCACGTGGCTGACGGGCCGCGGTGCGGCGATCCGGCCTCTCCGCAGCAGTGCTATATGGTTGCCAGGTACATCTTCGATCTGAGCGACGCGCAGACATCAACCATATCGCCGTGCCGGGGGGCGGCCCGGCGATGGGGCGGCGGCCTGTGGCCTTGATTCCGCCCTTTGGTGTTCAATTCGAAAGGTGCCTGTAAATAGCGTTTCGCCCATTGGCACGAACCCTCTCGCGCATCGCTATGCACCGTCTCGCGCATCACTGTGCGATACGCTGTCAGGCTACGCGCCAGCAAGCTGACGCTTGATACGCTGCCGGGCGACGCGCACGGCTTCGCCCTACGCTGAAAAAAGACGGAGGCTTTCGCCTCCGCCGGTACTCGCTAATCAGCCGGGCCAACGTGGCCCGTGTTGCCACTGTATGCCTCTCGAATGGTTAACGAGCGTTTACCAAAGCGGGGCATCTTCGGGGCGTGTCAAAGGCGGCGGGGGACATACTCGTTAAGGGGGGACAAACGAAAAGGGCCCTCCGCCGCGCTGATCACCCCCGGGACGTCCAGACAACCGGGGGCGAACCCCATCAGATCGTAACGCCGACGATGGCCCACAGGCTCATCAGGCTGGCGAAGCCGAACAGGGTCGGCACAATGACTTTTGCCATCTCATCTTCTCCTTTCCAGGCAGGCCGGGAACCCGTGAGTGGTGGCCTGCGGTGCGGTCCGCGGAAGGTGTTTCCGCGATGATGGTAAAGACGTGGGGGCGCCCCGTTGACACAAACACCCCCGCATCCATCACCTCTGATCACGGGGTTGCGACACCTGCGCGAGCATAAACGCGCTTTCGTGTCTTGATCCCCGTCCCGATCTGGCCCCTACTGCGGCCATGATCTTGCGCGCCCTTTTGATCCTGACGCTGCTGGCCGCTTGCGGTCGCCCCATGACGGATGCCGAGCGCGCCTTTGCCAGCGCGATCCATGGCGATCAGTTGAACCACGACCGTGTGCGTCTGGTGGATGGTGCGCCGACCCGCGCTGTGACCTTCAAGCGCAAGGCGCGGCCGCGCACGACCTGTCGGGAGAAGATCCTGCCGCCGCCCACCACCGACATTGTCACCGCCAAGCCGGCCGCCGTGGCGCTGTGGCAGACCGTGCTGTTCGACAAGGACTGGTATCTGGACGACTACGTTCCCGACTATCCGGGTGAGATCAACCTTATCGCCGCCATGCTGCTGGCCCACGAGCTGACCCACGTCTGGCAGTGGCAGAACCGGGAGGTGACCGGGTATTCCCCGCTGCGCGCAGCCCGCGAGCATCGGATCAGTGATGATCCGTACCTGTTTGACGTGTCTGAGAACCGCCGGTTCCTGGACTTCGGCTTTGAACAGCAGGGCTCCATCGTGGAGGAGTTCGTGTGCTGTCGTGCCCTTGATCCGCAGGGCGAGCGGACGCATCGCCTGCACGCCCTGATTTCGCAGTCGATGCCCGTGGCCCCCCTGCCCCAGTCCCGCCAGAGCGACGTGCTTCTGCCGTGGGACGGGGTACAGGTGAACGGCATCTGCAGCTGAGCCATCACCACCCGGAGGAATTCCATGGCCCAATACGCCCTGATCATGCTGCTGGCCGGGATCGGCATTCCGATCCTTGCCGCGTTGAACGCCGCCCTTGGCACGCGCGTGGGGAGCCCCGCCGCAGCCGCCACGGTGCTGTTCATCATCGCCTTTGGTACGGCGGCCACCGTCTTCGTCCTGACCGGCGCGCAGGGGTTGTCCAAGATTGCGTCCGCGCCGAAGCACCTGCTGCTCGCGGGTGTGCTGATTGCGTTCTACGTCCTCAGCATCACCTACATCGCGCCGCATTTCGGGGTGGGCAATGCGGTGTTTTTCGTGCTGCTGGGGCAGTTGATCTCGGCCGCGGCGATTGACCATTTCGGCCTGTTTGGCGCGCAGGCCACGGCGCTGAGTGCGACACGGATGGGCGGGATTGCCCTGATGGCTGCAGGAGTGTGGCTAACGCAATTGGCTTAGGTGTCGATACCTGCAAGCGCTTGCGCTTGCGCCCAGGCAGCGGGATCGACGTCCACCGGGTCAGTGGGATCGCGCATCTGGCCCGGCATCCGGCCTACGGTGTCTTCGGCCAGGTAGGTTTTGAACTGCTCCAACCGGTCCATGAAGGCGCCAGACGCGCTGGGGTCGATGAGGATGTAGTATTGGCCCAAGTCATGCGGCGGCCCCTCGGGCGCCTTGAGTGGTTTGACATCGCGGCTAAGGACACCGCCCGTCAGGCCCGCCGTCAGCAGTTCGGCCATGAGGCCAAAACCCCAGCCCTTGGGCCCGCCGGTGGAGACCAACGATCCGGCAAGAGCGGCTTCGGGGTCTGTCGTCGGGTTGCCGTCAGTATCGACGGCCCAGCCTTCGGGGATCGATTGCCCGGCGGCCTTGGCCATGGTGATCTTGCCCAGTGCCACGGTCGTGGTGGATTGGTCGAACTGCATCGCCAGCCCGCCGTCGCCGTCGGGGACAGAAAACGCAATCGGGTTGGTGCCGATCATCCGGGTCTTGCCGCCTGGGGGTGCCACGATGGGCGAAGCGTTGGTCATGCCCAAGCCGATGATGCCCGCCCGCGCGATCTGTTCGGTGAAGTAGCCAAGCGCCGTACAGGTATGTGCGTGACCGACGGCGAGGCTGGCGATACCGTATTGCCGTGCGGCGTCAAGGGCGGGAGCAAGCCCGTAGGCAAAGGCGGGCTGCGCAAAGCCCATGAGCGCATCCACATAGACCGTCGCCGGGCGGGGTGCGGACACGACGGGGATGACGTCGCCCTTCACCCGGCCTGTCTGAAGCTGCTGGCAGTAGCTTTCGAGGTAGTAGAGACCGCAGATCCGGTTCCCGAGCGCCTCGGCCTGTGCGACGGCACGGGCAACCTCGGCCGCAGGGAAAGCGCCGGCCCCGTGCGCCATCAGGGCCGCCTGCACGGTGCGTTCAATCTCGGCCTGTGTGATTGCCGTCATCGTCGTTCTGTCCCCCGCAGCCAATACTGCGAGGTCAAGACAGACCAAACCCAATCGCAGGCGTCAAGCGGGCGCTGATGTTTCGGACGCCAGAAAACCCGCATCCAACCGGACGGTGCGGTCCATGCGTTGGGCAAGATCGAGGTTGTGCGTGGCGATAAGAGCCGACAGCCCGGTGTCCCGGACAAGGCCCATCAGCGCGTCAAAGACCTGGTCAGATGTGGCCGGGTCGAGGTTGCCTGTGGGCTCATCCGCGAGGAGCAACGCCGGGCCGTTGGCAAGGGCGCGGCAAAAGGCGACACGCTGTTGTTCGCCCCCGGACAGTTCGGCTGGCCGGTGTGTTGCGCGGTGGCCGACGCCGACCTTTTCCAGCAGGTCCAGCGCGCGCGCGTCTGCGTCGGTGCGCGACGTGCCCGCGGCCAGTTGCGGCAGCGCGATGTTTTCCAGGGCCGTAAACTCAGGCAGCAAGTGGTGGAATTGGTAGATGAACCCGACCTCGGCCCGGCGCGCAAGCGTGCGGCGCCGGTCGGATTGGCCGGTGAGGTTCTGGCCGTGCAGCGTGACCGTGCCTGCGTCGGGCGTGTCGAGCAGACCGGCGATGTGCAGGAGCGTGGACTTGCCCGCGCCGGAGGGGGCGACGAGGGCCACGACTTCTCCGCGCTGGACCTGAAGGTCAACGCCGCGCAGCACGTCCACCTGCCCAGGCAACCCTTTGTTGTAGGATTTGGTGATCCCAGAAAGGGACAGGACCGCGTCACTCATAGCGCAGCGCCTCCACCGGGTTCATGCGGGCGGCGCGGCGCGCGGGAAAGATCGTGACGACGAAGGACAGGCCGAGCGACAGGGCGACGGCACTGAGAACGTCGCGCAGGTGCAACTCGGCTGGCAGGGCGTAGATACCGCGAATTGACGGGTCCCACACGCCGCCGCCCATGATCTGGTTCACTAGTGCAAAGAGCGGGTCGATGTAGATCGCAAAAAGGCAGCCGAGGATCACGCCCATGGCCGTTCCAATAATCCCGGTGAACGATCCACAGATGAAGAAGACGCGCAGGACCGACCCTTCGGTCAGGCCCATGGTGCGCAGGATGCCGATGTCGCGCCCCTTGTTCTTGACCAGCATGATCAGGCCCGAGACGATGTTCATCGCCGCGACCAGCACAAGGATCGACAGGATGATGAACATGATATTGTCCTCGACCTCGAGCGCGCGGAGAAAGCCGCCTGAGGCGTCTTTCCATGTCCAGACCTGCCCGCGTTCGCCCGCGTTTTGCAGAAGGCCCGGCAGGTATTGGTCGATGGATTCAGGCTCGTCCACCATCACCTCGATCTCGTCCACGACGCCCTCGCGGTTGAAAAAGCTCTGTGCCTCGGCCAGCGGCAGATAAACGCGCACGCGGTCTATGTCATAGCGGCCTGCAGAGAAGATGTATGTCACCTCATAGGCATTGATGCGCGGGCTGGTGCCAAGGGCGGTGCGTACACCGTTGGGCGAGATGAGCTTTATCCGGTCGCCCACCTGCGCGCCCAGTTCCTGCGCGACGCCCGAGCCAATGGCGACGCCCTGTTCAAAGCGCGCGATGTCGCCCTGTGACGTTTCCGGGTCCGCGATGCGGGGCAGTCCGGCGAGGTTTTCGGCGCTCATCCCGAACACCTGCACGCCTGCGTTGCGGCTGCGCAGATTGGCCATGACCTGACCGCGCACGAGGGGCGCGGTGCGGACGACACCCGGTACCTCGGCCAGTGATGCAGCGAGCGCATCGTAGTCGGAGATGGTGCGGTTGATGCTCCCCGTCTCGGTCACTTCGCCGATATTGTAGACTGTGACGTGGGCGTTTGCGCCCAGGATCGTGTCGACGAATTCCGCCCGAAAGCCCGAGCGCACGGCCAGCGTGGCGATCAGGGCAAAGACGGCCAGCGTAATGCCGATCAGGCTGATCCAGGTCATAGTGCTAACCCCGCCCTCCGCCCGGCGGGCACGTAGGTAGCGCCATGCGATCATCCACTCAAACGGGGCAAAAGGGGCTGTCTGTTTGGCCATTTACGGCTCCTGCTCGGGCTTGGTGAGATGTGGCCGGGTCAGGGGTCAAGGTCAAGTCCCGCGCGCGGTCTGTCGCCACCCTGTCAGGGGCCAGAGCAGGAGTTTAAGCAACAGCGACAAGGCCGCAGCACCTGTGAGAAAACCCGCCCCGGCAAAGATTGCCCCCGCCAGCGTCAGCGGTATCGCGGGTTTGAAGGCGCTGAGTGCGGCGCTTGCCACTTCTGTGTCCGTCGAGTGGGCCGCGTGATAGACGCGCATGAAGGGACCGGCGGTTGCAAGCGTTTCAAGGTCGGTGCGCAATCGCGTGTACCGGTCGAAGGTGCGCGTCATGTCGGTGCGCCTGCGGTCCAGAAAGTCGGTGCCCTGCATCTGGGCCAGGGCCGCGTCACGGGTCAGGCCCGCCGCCTGCGCCGATGCGTCGAAATCGGCGACCACCTCGCCCAGCGCATCGACTGCGCCGCCGAGCCTTTGCTGGTACTGCTGGGAGAACTCGGGGAATTGCGACGCCATGGCACCGCCCAAAAGACCGCCCGCCAGCACGATGGCGCGAAAGATCACGGCCAATCTCCATAGACAGCAGCGCTGAGCACCGCGTCCAGATTACCCATAGCCTTGTCGTCAACGCACGCGTCATACATGGCGAGCGCGCTCACCTTGCCTTCCCACATCACAGCAAAGCTGCCGGTGCGCAGCCGCTTGGGAAAGCACAGAGCACCGAAGTGCCAAAAGTTGTAGCTGTCGCGGAACGGGCGAAACACCATACCCATGCCGTAGTACGCACCGCCGCCCAGAACCACGTGCGGCAGAGCAAAGGGATCGGAGGCGATGCGGCTGCCTGCCCCGAAATGCGTCTGCATGAACTGCAAGTAGCCATCTACGTCCGATACAAGGCCACCCCAGGGCTGGAACACACCGCTTTCGGGGCCGGGCTGAATGCTGGATGGCAGGTTCAGCCGCTCGGCACAGACCTCAAAGAACGGCTGGCCGGTGATGGTTTCGATCACCAACCCGAGGATCGCGTAGTTTTCGTTGTTGTAGGCGTATTGGCCGCGCTGGCCGGTTGGCTCCCCCCGCGCGTTCACCAGGTCCAGCACTTGGCGGCTGAAATGGCCGCTGTCACCGGCCGTCTGGCCCAACCAACCCAGCATCGCGATCTGGGTGACATCCGGCCCTATCCCGGACGTGTGCGTGACCAGTTCGCCCAAGGTGACATCCGGCGCAGGCTCAACGAAGTTGTGCAGCGGGTTGGACCAGTCGGCAAGGCCGTCGTCCACAAGGTCCATCATGCAGACGGCGGTGATGGATTTGGACACGCTCGCCAACTCTGCCACCGTTGCTGTTGAATCTGCGCGTGCGATGCGGCGATAGGCCTGCCACTCGCCGTTCGTATCGAGGACAATCGCGCCGATCAGGCCGCTGGTTTCGTTGGCGCCCAGCCAGTCGACGAAGGCGCTTTCCAAAGCCTGATGCACCGCGGACGGGTCTTCGCCCGCGTGTGGTATCGTCGGCGCGGACAAGATCACCGCGCATAGAGCCGATCTGAAAAACGCCTGCATTGCCATCAGGTTATCACAACTCCGCGTAGATCTCCGCCACTTTTTGCACCGCTGCCTCGGGCGGCAGTTCCTCGCTTTCGCCGGTGCGGCGTGAGGTCAGTTCGACCACGCCGTTCTTCAACCCACGCGGCCCGACCGTGATGCGCCAGGGCAGGCCAATCAGGTCCATTGTGGCGAACTTACCCCCTGCCCTTTCGTTCCGGTCGTCGTAGAGCGGCTCAAGCCCCAGCGTCGTCAGACTGGAATAGAGCGCATCGCAGGCGGCGTCCGCTTCTTCGTCGCCCTGTTTCAGGTTCACAATCCCACAATGATAGGGTGTAACGCCCTCGGGCCAGATGATGCCCTTGTCGTCATGGCTCGCCTCGATGATAGCACCCATCAGGCGGCTGACACCGATGCCGTGGCTGCCCATGTGGACCGGAACCTGCTTGCCATCCGGGCCCTGGACGACGGCGTTCATCGCTTCGGAATACTTGGTCCCGAAATAGAAGATCTGCCCGACCTCGATGCCACGCGCCACGCGGCGGCGTTCTTCCGGGATGTCGTTGAACAGCGCCTCGTCGTGGGTTTCGTCCGTGCGAGCGTATTTCGAGGTGAACTCTTCCAGTACCGCCCGGCACTGATCGACACTGTCATAGTCGATGTCGCGATCGCCAAAGGTCAGGTCCGTGACAGCACTGTCATAGAACACCTCGCTCTCGCCCGTTTCGGCCAGCACGAGGAATTCGTGGGTGTAATCGCCGCCGATTGGTCCTCCATCCGCGCGCATCGGAATGGCCTGCAAGCCCATCCGCTCATAGGTGCGCAGGTAGCTGACAAGGTGACGGTTGTAGGCGTGCAGTGCATCCTCTTTCGTCAGGTCAAAGTTATAGCCGTCCTTCATAAAGAACTCGCGGCCGCGCATCACGCCAAAGCGCGGACGGATCTCGTCCCGGAACTTCCACTGGATATGATAGAGCGTCAGCGGCAGGTCCTTGTAGCTGCCCACATGGGCGCGGAAGATGTCGGTGATCAGCTCTTCGTTCGTAGGACCGAACAGCATGTCGCGGTCATGCCGGTCCTTGATGCGCAGCATCTCCTGGCCGTAGTCGTCATAGCGCCCGCTTTCGCGCCAGAGATCCGCCGATTGCAGCGTCGGCATCAGCATCGGGATATGGCCCGCGCGCACCTGCTCCTCATGCACGATGTTTTCCAGCTTGCGCAGCACCTTGAAGCCCAGCGGCAGCCAGGAATAAATCCCCGCACTCGCTTGCTTGATCATGCCTGCGCGCAGCATCAAACGGTGGCTGACGATCTGCGCCTCGCTCGGGTTTTCCTTCAGCACGGGCAGAAAATAACGGCTCAAACGCATCTATGCGCTCCCTCACAACATTTCGCCCTGATTAGGACAAAGCCCAAACGCCCGCAACGTCCCCTTCTCTGTTTTAGAAAAATCCCGGTGAGTCGCGTCAGCGACGGGGATCGCTATTGGAACGCCATTGGTCCGAGAGACAATGGCGATGCCCCTAAAAAATGTCGTGCGCGTAAGCGCTCATCGGGGTTAGGGCGTGACACCAAGACCCTTGAAGCTGCGGCCAAAACCCCGCATCTCTAGGCGCAACACTAGCAACGGAACGTTCATGGCCCTGCCCGTCCGCAAACAGTTCAAGTATTGGGGGATCGCGGCAGCGGTCTTTTTTCTGCTGCTCTACGCCTTGGGCGACCAGCTCTTGCCTTTCTTCCTGGGGGCGGCCATCGCCTATTTCCTGGATCCCGTCGCAGATTGGCTGGAGGCGCACGGGTGCAGCCGTGGACTGGCCACGGGCATCATCACCATCAGCGCCATCATCGTGTTCGTCATCGTGGCGTTGTTGGTCATTCCAACCCTCGTCGAACAGGCGGTCCAGCTCTTTGGCGCCACGCCCCAGTTTGCGCGCGACCTGAGCGCCTTCCTGACCGAACGGTTTCCTAGCCTACTGGACGAAGGCTCGACCGTGCGGCAGACGATCAATTCGCTGGGCCAGACAATCTCTGAACGTGGCGGGCAGTTGCTTGAAACGGCGCTCACGTCGGCGGCGAGCCTCATCAACATTATCGTGCTGTTCGTGATCGTGCCGGTTGTCGCGGTCTATCTGCTGCTCGACTGGGACCGTATGACTGCGCGGGTCGATGACCTGCTGCCCCGCGACCACGCCCCTGTGATCAGGCGCCTTGCCAAGGACGTGGACAAGACCCTCGCGGGCTTCATCCGTGGCATGGGCACCGTGTGCCTGATCCTGGGCACGTACTACGCTATCGCGCTCATGCTGATCGGGCTGCAATTCGGCCTTGTCGTCGGGTTTGTGGCAGGTCTTTTGACCTTCATTCCTTACGTGGGCGCGATCGTCGGCGGCTTGCTGGCCATCGGGCTGGCGCTGTTCCAGTTCTGGGGTGAGTGGTGGTGGATCGTGGCCGTCGCCGTCGTTTTTCAGGTTGGTCAGATTGCTGAAGGCAACTTTCTGACCCCTAAACTCGTCGGTAACAGCGTTGGGCTGCATCCCGTCTGGCTGATCCTGGCCCTGTCGGTCTTTGGCGCGCTGTTCGGATTTGTCGGTATGTTGGTGGCCGTACCGATGGCCGCTGCCCTTGGGGTGATCGTGCGTTTCGTCATCGAACAATACCAAAGCAGCCGCTTGTACACCGGGATTTCGGATCAGACCGAAGCAGCAGCGCCCGAACACCAAAGCCACTCTGAGACCGGGGCCGAGGACTGATCATGGCCCAGCAGCTTGGCTTTGACCTTCCGGTGCGCGTGGCACTGGGGCGGGACGACTTCCTTGTTGCCCCCTCGAATGCCGTTGCCCTGTCAATGGTAGATGCCTGGCGGTCGTGGCCCAACGGCAAGCTGGCGCTGACCGGGCCATCGGGCGCGGGCAAGACCCATCTGGCCCATGTCTGGGCTGCAGACAGTGGTGCCCGGATCGTAGGCGCGGAGACACTGGAAGAGACGTCACCCGACACGTTGTTCGACGCCCCCCTCGCGGTCGAGGACGTGGACCGGATTGCACAGAACAATGCCTGCCAAACGGCGCTGTTTCACATCCACAATGCGTTGCAGACCGCGGGCCATCCGTTGCTGATGACCGGTGAACATGCACCGAACCTCTGGCGTCTCAGCCTGCCCGATCTTCAAAGCCGCGTGGATGCGGCGGGGCACGCGGCCCTCGATGCCCCCGATGACACCTTGCTGGCCGCCGTTCTGGCCAAGCTGTTTGCGGACAGGCAGCTCACACCGCGCCCGGATGTGATCCCCTACCTTGTCACCCATATGGAACGCAGCTTTGCCACAGCGCGGACAGTGGTGGCTGCCATTGATGCGCGCAGTCTTGCGCAGAAAAAGCCTATCACACGGTCACTTGCCGCCGCATGTCTGGACAATCCCCGGTGATCCGGCGGATAGTTGTCACTCAACGTTTACACCCCACAGACATAAGCCGCGCATGACAAATGCTGACTTTCTTGGCTCGGACTTTCCCGCGCCCACACCGCTTCCTGACCTCGACACCAGCAGCTCGGGCCGGTTCTTCAACCGCGAACTCAGCTGGCTGGGTTTCAACTGGAGGGTCTTGGAAGAAGCCGAGAACCCGCGCGTGCCCTTGCTGGAACGACTGCGTTTTGTGTCGATCAGCGCGGGGAACCTCGACGAGTTTTATACTGTGCGCGTCGCGGGCCTGCGCGAACTGGCCATCGCGGGCAACACAACGCCGGCGGCCGACGGGCTGACGCCCGCCGAACAGTTGGTGCTAATTGACGAAAACGCCCGCCGCCTGATCCAGCGGCAGACCGAGGTGCTGTCAGACCTCAAGGCTGCGATGGAGGCAGAAGGGATCTCTGTCCTGACCGCCAAGGACCTGACTGACGAAGACACCGCACATCTGGCCGAAGTGTTCCTGAATCGTGTCTTTGCCGTCTTGTCGCCACTGGCTATCGACCCTGCGCATCCATTCCCGTTTATCCCGAACACCGGCTACGCGCTCGCGCTGCAACTGGAACGGTCCAAGGACAAACGGCCCTTGCAAGCGCTCTTGCCGATCCCGGCGCAGATTGACCGTTTCGTCGCCCTGCCCGGCCCCGGACACCGCTTCCTGCCACTCGAAGAGCTTCTGATCCTGCACATCCCCAGCCTGTTTCCCGGCTATAAGCTGAAGGCCCATTTCGGCTTTCGCGTGCTGCGCGACAGCGATCTCGAGGTTGAGGAAGAGGCCGAAGACCTCGTGCGCGAATTCGAGGTCGCCCTGAAACGTCGCCGCCGCGGCGAGGTCGTGCGCCTGACCCACTCGGCGGGCGCACCGAAGGCCCTGAAATCCGTCATCATGGAAGAGCTGGCCGTGAGCGAGGCCGAGGTGATTGAAATGGACGGCATGCTGGGCATGGCCGATCTGGGCGAGTTGGTGCTGGATGACCGGCCCGACCTTCTCTGGCCGTCCTTCACCCCGCGTGTGCCCGAACGGGTCACCGACTTTGATGGCGATATGCTGGCTGCCATCCGCCAGAAGGACATGCTTCTACACCACCCATACGAGACATTCGACATGGTCGTCCGTTTCCTCCAGCAGGCGGCGCGCGATCCGAACGTGGTTGCGATCAAGCAGACGCTGTACCGCACCTCCAAAAACTCCCCCATCGTCGAGGCGCTGTGCGAGGCCGCCGAGGACGGCAAGTCGGTCACCGCGCTTGTCGAGTTGAAAGCCCGCTTTGACGAGGCTGCCAACATTCGGCAGTCCCGACGGCTGGAGCGCGCAGGCGCGCATGTTGTCTACGGTTTTCTCGACCTCAAGACGCATGCAAAGATCAGCACGGTTGTGCGGCGCGAGGGAAAGGAGCTGGTCACCTACACGCACTACGGTACCGGCAACTACCACCCGATCACAGCGCGCATTTACACCGACCTGTCGCTATTCACCTGCGATCCGAAGCTGGGGCGCGATGCCACCAAGGTCTTCAACTACCTGTCCGGCTACGCCCCGCCCGAAGGGCTCGACAACCTTGCCATCTCTCCGACGACGCTGAAGCCTCGGCTGCTCGACATGATAGCGGCAGAGGCTGAACACGCGCGCGCTGGAAAACCGGCAGAGATTTGGGCCAAGATGAATTCGCTGATCGACAGCGAGGTGATTGACGCGCTCTACGTGGCCAGCCAGGCTGGGGTAAAGATCAGCCTGGTGATCCGCGGCATCTGTGGGCTGAGGCCGGGCATCAAGGGCCTGTCCGACAACATCCGGGTTAAATCCATCGTCGGGCGGTTCCTGGAACACAGCCGCATCGTCTGCTTCGGCAACGGTCAGGGGCTGCCATCGAAAAAGGCGCGTGTTTTCATCTCCTCGGCTGACTGGATGGGACGCAACCTGAACCGGCGGGTCGAAACCCTGGTCGAAATTGAAAACAACACCGTCAAGGCGCAGATCGTCAGCCAGGTGATGGCGGCCAACCTGGCCGACGTGGCGCAAAGCTGGGTGATGGCGCCCGAGGGCACGTTTTCCCGTCCGAATGTGGCAGAAGGTAAATTCGCCTTCAACTGCCACCGCTTTTTCATGGAGAACCCGTCGCTGTCGGGGCGCGGGTCTGCTGGCGCCGCGGATGTGCCCAAACTCACACATACTGAGGACTAGGTGCCGCAATCGGGTCGGCGGGCGGGCGCCTTTCGGCGCAAGCCGAAACGGAACCACCAGGCCGACGCCGTCATTGACCCAACTTACGCGCTAGTCCATCAAAGGGGCCAAGTGCGCAGTGCGGGGACCCCATGAACGTATCGCTTTCGCCACAGACCGGCGACGGGAGCCTTTTTGGCAAGCCGCTGTTCGAAGATCCTTCAGCTCGTGCATTGTCGCGCGTTGGCGTTGTCGATGTGGGATCGAACTCCGTCCGGTTGGTGGTGTTTGACGGTGCTGCACGCTCACCCGCTTATTTCTACAATGAAAAGATCATGTGCGCCCTGGGCGCGGGCCTGTCCGACACGGGTCACCTGAACCCCGAAGGACGGGGACGCGCATTAAATGCGCTGACGCGATTTCAACGCCTGGCCGAGGGGATGGGCCTGTCGGATCTGTCTGTCGTGGCAACCGCTGCGGTTCGGGACGCAAGCGACGGGCTGGAATTCCGCTCGGACGTGTTACGTGAAACCGGGCTGAACGTCCGTGTCATCGACGGGCGGGAAGAGGCGCGGTTGTCGGCGCAGGGCGTCTTGCTGGGCTGGCCCGGCTCTTACGGCCTTGTCTGCGACATTGGCGGTTCTTCGATGGAATTGGCGGAGATTTCCGATGGTGAGGTCGGTCGCAGGGTCACCTCTGATCTGGGGCCCCTGAAACTGCAGACCGTCAAGGGCGGCAAGAAAGGGCGCCGCGCCCATATCAAGACGGTGATGGAGCAGTTGCAGGGAGAAATGGGCACGCAACGCGACCGCCTGTTCCTTGTCGGTGGGTCCTGGCGCGCCATTGCGCGGGTCGACATGCACCGCCGCGGCTACCCGCTGCATGTGCTGCACGAATATCGAATGACGCCGCAATCGGTCCAGCGCACCGCAAAGTTCATTCAGGAACACGACGATCACGAGGCCCTGCGGGGCGCTTGCGGCATCTCGTCTGCCCGTATGGCCCTGGTCCCCCTCGCGGCGGAAGTTCTGTGGCGTCTGGTCAAGACCTTCCGCCCCAAAGACATCGCGGTGTCGAGCTATGGCATCCGCGAAGGGATGCTTTATGAACAGATGCCCCAGCGCCTGCGCGACCGTGACCCATTGATCGAAGCGTGCCGCTTTGCCGAGGCCAAGGACGCGCGCATGCCCGGGTTTGGCAAACTACTGTACCAGTTCATCGAACCGCTGTTCAAATCAGCGCCAGAACAGCGCAAGCGTTTGATCAAGGCCGCGTGCCTTTTGCATGACGTCAGTTGGCGCGCGCATCCCGACTACCGGGCCGAGGTCTGTTTTGACAACGCGACGCGCGCCAATCTTGGCGGGCTGAAACACTCCGAACGCATCTTCCTCGGCCTCGCTCTCTTGCACCGCTACACCAACAAACGCGAGGGCACGCATTTCGAAGAGTTGTACGATCTGATCGACGAAAAGACACAGCGGGATGCCGAGATACTGGGCAAGGCCATGCGGTTTGGCGCCATGCTGTGGATGGAGAAGGATGCGGAACGTGGGGAGTTCCGCTGGTTTCCAAAGAAGCGTGAATTGGAACTGCACCTGTCACCTGACGCCATGCCGCTCTTTGGGGAAGTCGCAGAGGCGCGATTGAACTCGCTGGCAGGTTCGCTGAACGCGCAGGTCACGGTCAAGAAGCGGCGGCACTAGATGTCGATCTGCGCATCGGGATCCGGTGCATTTTGCTGCTCTTGCGGCGTTTTGCGGCGAATGATGATGTCGCCATTCTCCAGCATCTCAGGCGGGTGATAGACACTCCAGTCTTCGACCTCTTGCATCAGATCGCGGAGCGCCGGACCCATCTGCGCCGCAAAGTCACGAAGTGCTGGTCCGACGTCTTCGGCCATACCCTGCAACCCGTCCATCGCGGGTTCCATCTCGCGCATCAGACCTTCCATCAGCATCTGCGCGCCGCGTTCCATCAGCGACAGGCCGCGCTCTTCTTCGGCCTCTTGCGCGGCGGCGGGCGCCGCGAGGGCCGCAACACACATTGCTGCTAAAACCGGTTTCATAGCATCCATATGGGCATCATAGCGCAATATCCAAGCTGACTGGAAAATGATCCGAAGCGGTCACCAGCGCATCGCGCAAGTCCGCGTCGGCCCAGCACTGCGGATCATCAAGCGGGTGCCAGATGCGCCAGGTGGGCGCCAGCGCAGCCAGATCCGGCGACACCATGATGTAGTCAAGCAGCGCTTGCAGGAAACGCTGTTCGGGCCTGATCCAGAACCGTGCTGTGGTCGGTGTCGCACCCAAGCGGCGTTGCAAAGCCTGCCGCGCGTGGGGGTCAAACAGCGCTTTGTCACCAGTGCCAAGAATGATCTCGACCGAAGAGCGGCCGAACAGGTGTTCGTATTCGTCCAGCCCAGGACCGTCATTGAGGTCCCCCAGCACGATCAGCGGATCGGCATCCGCCAGCACGGCGTCAACACGTGCCCGCAGCCAGATCGCCTGCGCCAATTGTTTGCGGCGGTTCGCGATCGAGATGCGCATGACCTCGTCTCGATCGCGCGCGCCATGGGGGGCTTTGGATTTCAGATGCGCGCCGATCATGCGAAGCATCGTACCGTTTGACGTCTCCACCAACACTTCCAACGGTGGTTTGGAAAACACCACTTTGTCTTCTGTGGCATCAACATCCAGATCAATGCGGAAACTGCCATCAAAACGGGGGGCCGTAGGATGCGCCTGTGGGGCATGGGTGACAGTCAGCACGTCCGGATCGTACAGCAGCGCGATCTCTTGCTGGGTGTCGTTTGAAAACCCGATGACCGCACGGTCGGCGCGCAGGTCGGCAAAACGCGCAAAGCTTTCGAGCGCGCGCACTGTATCGCGGCTGCGGCTGGTGTCCGGCGCTTCGATGACCATCACCGCATCTGCATCCATCGCGCGGAAGACCGTGCGCAAGGCCCCAAGCTGCGCGGCCCGCGTCACGTCATGGCGCGATGACCACTCACCGTCGTCAAGCACAGCCCCGTCATCATCAAACAGGCTGTTCATCCATTCGACATTGTAGGTGGCGATGCGCATCAGCTTCGCGTGCTCAAGATCTCTTCCCAGGCGCGGTTGATGTCAATCATCCGCTTCTCGGCCAGGCGCACGGCCTCTTCCGGCACGCCGCGGGCCATCATCGCGTCGGGGTGGTTTTCGCGTACAAGCTTGCGCCAGGCCATGCGGAGGTCGTTCAAGTCCAATGCCGGATCGACCCCAAGGACGGAATACGGATCCGGTGTGGCATCCGGCACAAAGCGGGCGCGCAAGGCCCGGAAATCCACATCCGAAATGTTGAAGATATGCGCCACTTCCTCAAGGAACGCATCCTCATTCGGGTGGTAGAACCCATCTGCCATAGCGATGTGAAACAGCCCCTCGATTAGGTCGGTCAGGGTCTCGGGCTGGCTTGCGAACATTGCGTGGATACGGGTCGCGTATTCCTCGAATCCCGCGACATCCTGCCGGGCGAGGTTGAATACCTTGGCCGCACCCGCCTCATCCTTGGCCGCGATATGGAACACTTCGCGAAAGGCTGTCACCTCATCGCGCGTGACTTGTCCGTCGGCCTTGGCCATCTTGGCGCCAAGTCCGATGACGGCAATGGCAAAGGCCACGCTGCGTTCGGGCGGCGCGCGCAGCTTGTCAAAGATGTCCGTCAGGCTTTCGCCAGCGGTCAGAGCAGCAAGCGCATCAGATATGCGAGCCCAAAGGGACATGGTCACACCCTATATCCTATCTTGAGGCGCCGCGTCAGCGCTTGCTGCAAAACCGAGTTTTTTCTGCATGAGGATCAGATCAAGCCACATGCCATCCTTGCGCCCAACCTCGGGCATGTGGGCAACCTTTCTGAACCCCACCGCCGTATGGAAGGCGATGGCGGCGGCGTTTGTGCCGCTGATCCCTGCGACCATCACATGATGCCCCTCGGCATCTGCGCGGTCTTCCAGCGCTGACAATAGTGCGCGCCCCTGGCCGCGTCTGTGCGCGCGCGGGGCCAACAATATCGTATGTTCAACCGTTGCAGCGTAGCCTGGCCCACCCCGGAACGGGCCGTATGTGGCAAAGCCGCCCTGATCCGGCAGAACCAGAACGGCGCGTGTATCGATCAAATCTTCGACGTCACTCCGCCGTTTAGGTGTGGTGGTAAATGTGATCTGCGTGTGCAAGATCACATCGTTCCAGATGTCGGCGATCCACCCGGCATCATCTGGCGTGGCGGCACGTATCATAGGCTGCGGAGCCCGTGTGGCGTGTCGAACTGCGCATGAAGCCCGACCGGACCAGTTTCAATCAACACCCGGTCATCAGCGAAATGCTGTTCAAGTGCAGCGGCCAGGGCGTCGCCATCCGGATGCGATACGGTGAACCGGCGCAGACGGACACCGGTTGGGACGAGTTGCCGCGCGGGGTGCACGCCTGTTGGCCATTCAATGAGTGCCGGCCACAGATTGTCGAACGGCGTCGTGCCGTCTTTGGACACGGCCATCCGCCACGACAGGTTGCCACGACGCATAGCCACAGGCGCACCCGCGCCCTCTGGCATTTCATCAAGCGCGTTGTCCATGTCCGTGACCGCGCAGGCCCAGTTTGACAGCCGTGCAAGACCCTCGAACCGGTCGAGATCATACCAGCGAGGACGGGTGGGTTCGGGCACATTCGGGTTCGGTGCAATCGCTTCCAGGTACAGCCCATCCTCCAACCCCATTAGTGCGTTATGGGTCTGAAAAACCGCATGTTCCCCGCCCGGCTGCATCTGCACGCCCAGGGCCTCTTCTACATGCGCACGCGCGGCTTCAAGCGTTCGCCCGCCGACAACCAGATGGTCAAATAACATCAGCTTTCCAATAACATGCAATGCACCGGCGCGCTCTTCCGCCGTCGGTGAAGTATCGCAGTGCATCGCTTGAAATTGAAGAGGCCAAGGCGCGCAAAATAACGCTCAGTTCAAAACACGTACGCACGTCCAGAAACACGCAGTGCGAAGGCGATGAGCAGCGCCATCGAAAGAAAGGCCGCGCCTCACGCGCGGCCCCTGTTCTTTTTACGCAGACCGCAGGATCGACAGGATCTCTTGCGCGGCATCTGGAATGTTGGTTCCCGGTCCAAAGATTGCCTTGACCCCGGCATCATATAGAAACTGGTAATCCTGCTGCGGAATGACACCGCCGCAGATGACGATGATATCCTCGGCATCCGCCTCTTTCAGCGCCTGCACCAGTTGTGGTGCCAGCGTCTTGTGACCCGCCGCCTGAGACGAAATGCCGATCACATGGACATCGTTGTCGACGGCATCCTGGGCGGCCTCGGCCGGGGTCTGGAACAGCGGGCCCACGTCCACGTCAAACCCGATATCGGCAAAGGCTGTCGCGATGACCTTGGCCCCTCGGTCGTGACCGTCCTGCCCCATCTTGACCACCAGCATGCGGGGACGGCGACCTTCGGCTTCTGCGAAATTCTCAACCGACTTCTGGATTGCGGCGAACCCTTCGTCGCCCTCGTAGGCTGCGCCATACACGCCGGCGAGCGTCTTTACCTCTGCCCGGTGGCGACCGAACTCTTTTTCCATGGCCATGCTGATCTCTCCCACCGTTGCACGTGCCCGCGCCGCGTTTACCGCAGCCTCCAACAAGTTGCCGTCTGCGGCTGCGACGGCGCTGAGCGCATCAAGGGCCGCCTGGCAGGCATTTTCGTCCCGTTCGGCCCGGATCCGGGTCAATCGCGCGATCTGGCTGTCACGGACAGCAGCGTTGTCGATATCGAGTATGTCGATCTCGTCCTCTTTCTCGAGCCGGAACTTGTTGACGCCGACGATCACCTCGTCACCCTTGTCGATCATCGCTTGACGACGTGCCGCGGCCTCCTCGATCCGCAGTTTGGGCATGCCGGAGCCGACGGCCTTGGTCATGCCGCCCATCTCCTCGACCTCTTCGATCAGCTTCCAGGCTTCCTCGGCCAGATCGTGGGTCAGTTTTTCGACGTAGTAGGAGCCCGCGAGCGGGTCGACCACATTGGTGACGCCCGTTTCGTTCTGCAGGATCAGCTGCGTATTACGCGCGATGCGGCTTGAGAATTGCGTGGGCAGCGCGATGGCCTCGTCAAAGCTGTTGGTGTGCAGCGATTGCGTGCCGCCCAGCACCGCGCTCATCGCTTCGAACGCGGTGCGGACGATGTTGTTGTAGGGGTCCTGTTCCTGAAGGCTCACACCGCTGGTCTGGCAATGGGTGCGCAGCATCATGGATTTCGGGTTCTTCGGCTCAAACTCGGACATGATGCGGTGCCAGAGGAGACGTGCGGCACGCAACTTGGCCGCTTCCATGAAGAAGTTCATGCCGATGGCAAAGAAGAAGGACAGCCGCCCGGCAAACTTGTCCACGTCCATGCCGCGCGCAATGGCGGCGCGCACATATTCGCGCCCGTCAGCGAGAGTGAATGCAAGCTCCTGCACCAGGTTCGCCCCCGCTTCCTGCATGTGATAACCGCTGATCGAGATGCTGTTGAACTTCGGCATCTCGTTCGAGGTGTATTCGATGATGTCCGCGATAATCCGCATCGAAGGTTCGGGCGGGTAAATGTAGGTGTTGCGAACCATGAACTCCTTGAGGATGTCGTTCTGGATCGTGCCGGACAGTTGCGCCTTATCCACCCCCTGTTCTTCACCCGCGACGATGAAATTGGCGAGGATCGGGATCACTGCCCCATTCATGGTCATCGACACAGACACCTTGTCGAGCGGGATACCGTCGAACAGGATCTTCATGTCCTCAACACTGTCGATGGCGACGCCCGCCTTGCCAACATCACCAACGACCCGTTCGTGATCACTGTCATATCCACGGTGCGTGGCCAGATCGAAGGCGACTGACACCCCCTGTTGGCCCGCATCCAGGGCGCGGCGATAGAAGGCGTTGGATTCTTCGGCTGTGGAAAAGCCTGCGTATTGACGGATCGTCCAGGGACGGCCCGCGTACATCGTGGCCTTCACACCGCGGGTAAACGGCGCCTCGCCCGCAATGGTGCCCAGGTGATCCACACCTTCCAGATCGTCAGCGGTGTAGATCGGCGCGACGTCGATCCCCTCCAGCGTATTCCAGGTCAGATCCTCGACCGGGCGACCGCGCAGCTCACCCTCCGCGAGGCTCTGCCACTCGTCTTTCTTGTTCGTCATATCCATGTCCTCTTGTCAGCGGACCATGCGGCAGGGTTTGCCCCGCTCCTCTCTGGCCCAAATCCTCTGTCAGTTTTGCAAGTCCATCTGCACCGGCGGTCAGCCAGTGCATGTCGTCCAGGTACGCCTCGCGCATGGCTGCGCTTGCGGCGGGATCGAACGGTGTCCAGCGATCCGTGGCACCGGAAATCAGGTCAGCATCATCACCGCGTTCGGTGAGCAAATCGCGCAGTTCCGTCACGCCGGGCGAGCGGTTCAGCCAGGTTTCCGAGGCGCTACTTGGCCCGTGCCACCTAGTTGCACCGCGAAACATCGCGTCCGGCCGACCTGCCGTGCGTTCAAACGGCACGACAACGATGCGCGCACCGGGCACTGCACAGGCGACATCGGCGACCACATCGCGCCATGTGCGCGGCCCGAACGCGATGCGCAACAAATGCTCCGGTTCCGGCACCTGGTGCCCACGCGAGACCAAATACGCCGCCACCGAAGTCCAGTAGTGGTTCAGCGACCGCACGGACAGAACAACCGTGTCGATGCGCCCGTCGAAGGCCGCCGCATACCGGGCCATGCGTTCACCCACATCGGCATAGAGTGACCGCCGACGCATGTTCAAACGCATTGTGCCGATCATGTTTTCATCGGAAATGAGAAGCGATTTGGCCCCGTTCCGCTCAGCCTTGTCCAGATGAAACTGGATACGTCCCCGCGCCCGCCTTGCAGCAGGCGGCGTCGCGGTAAGGGTTGGCTGGATACCGGCAAACAAACCTTTGCGGGTCCGAAGTGGCCCCCAAAAGCCGATGCGACGCGCCCGCATAAAATCCGAATTCCGCCGGACATAGGCCTGAAAAGACGTTGTTCCGGTACGATGCGCACCGAGGTGCAGAATGACTTGCATACGACTGTGATCCCTTGCCACGCGCGTCAAGTGCCCCGAATGGGACCGACACACTTGGTTAAGGGCTCGCACGCAAAGCCTTGCAGAGCGATTAAAACTAAAATTGAGCAGAGCAGCCGTCGCAATTGGAGAAAAAGCCGCTACATTGATTTCAGCAGGAGGGCAGATGAAACAGCTACTACCCATTGTTCTGGTTGGACTTTTCGGCGGTTCCGTGGTCGCTGCAGCAAGCGATGATGCACCGGGGTCTTCCATCTTTGTGACCGGTAATGTGCCGGATTTGAATGAACTTGTCTGGGAAAAACGGCCGATCATCGTGTTTGCCGACAGCCCGAACGACCCGAATTTCGCGCAGCAGATGGACTTTCTCGAAGCACGCGCGGACGAATTGGCCGAACGGGACGTGATCGTGTTGACCGACACGGACCCTTCCGTCGATAGCGATCTGCGGCTCACATTCCGGCCTCGGGGCTTCATGTTGGTGCTTGTCGGCAAGGATGGCGGCGTGAAATTGCGCAAGCCGTTCCCTTGGGATGTGCGCGAGATCACACGCTCTATCGACAAGATGCCCATTCGACAGCGCGAAATTCGTGAACGCCGCAGGCAAGACAGCTGAACGGTCGCGTCACGACGCGTTAACGTTTGCGCGCTAACCGTCATCCAGCGCTTGTGAAAAACAGGTAGATCACCTATGTTTGACACGCAGCGCGATGGCATGCGCCATCTCACAGAAAAGGAGACGGATATGTCGGATACACCCAAACGTACCACCCCCGTCACTGGTCGGAACGGGCCGAGCCCGGGCTACTGACAGCCGGGTCGCCCCCCAATTGCGCGAGCGCCTCGACAGCATATGTGCGCGCGCGCTGTTTCATCTGCAAATACTGAAAATATGCTATTTCGCGCCGCTTGCGGCTAGCCTCGTCTGTACCTTCGACAAACGGCTTGAGGCGTGAGTCGGCAATCTGGACTTCGATCGCGTTCAGCTGGGAATAGTATTTCACCACCGGATCAATCACTTCCTTCGGCAGGATGTGGATGTTCTCCAGCACTGACTGAAAAACCATGTCGTTGTATTCGGTCGGTAGAAACGGCACGTAGCCATTGGCAATACGCGGTTGCATGGCCTCCCACGCCGCATTCAGGTCCTCACCTTCCAGCACTTCAAGGTAATGCTTGATTTCGGCCACGAGCGCGCGCTGCACATCCTCGCGCTGTTCGCGCCGCAGCCGGGCCGCGTCACGGCGGTTTTGCCAACCGTTGACGATCCACCCCACAGCCACGAAGAGCCCCGCAATGACAGCCTGCCAGATGCGGGGATCAACGGCTGCAAACCCGTCAAGGATATGACGGGTGGTACTCACTCGAATTCCATGATCACGTCATCGACGGCCAGACTGTCGCCCGCGCCCGCGTTGATCTTGGACACGATGCCCTTCTTCTCGGCGCGCAGGATGTTCTCCATCTTCATCGCCTCGATGGTGCAAAGCGCCTGCCCCTCCTGCACCTCGTCGCCTTCGGCCACGTCGATCTTCACGACCAGACCGGGCATAGGGCAAAGCAGCATCTTGGAAGTGTCGGGCGGCAGCTTCTCTGGCATCAGGCGCGCCAGTTCGGCCTGCCGCGGCGAGCGCACATGGACTTTTAAGTCAGCGCCACGGGTGCGGATGCGGAACCCGCCCGACACCTTGCCAACCTTCAGCACAAGCGGTGCGCCATCCACGGTCATCTCAGCCAGCTGATCCCCCGGCGTCCAATCACCTGCAACGCGCATTGCTGTACCGTTAAAAGACACCGTCGCGCCGTCTTGATCGGCATTGACCACAACGTCATACGACTGGGCCTGCAAAGTGACGTTCCAGTCCTTGCCAACCTTGCGTTCATGGTTGTCCATACGGCCCGACACGCGCGCACGGCGGATTTCGGCAACACGGTGCATCGCGGCACATGCAGCCGCCACGCGGCGCAGATCATCCTCGGCCAGATCGACCCCTTCGAACCCTTCCGGGTACTCTTCGGCGATGAAGGCCGTGGTCATATCGCCTGAGATAAATTTGGGATGGTCCATCACAGCGCTCAGGAACGGCAGGTTGTGGCCAATCCCCTCGACCTCAAAACTGTCGAGCGCCACGCGCATCGCTTCGATCGCCGCCGCGCGGTCCGGCCCCCATGTGCAGAGCTTGGCGATCATCGGGTCGTAATACATGCTGATCTCGCCGCCTTCGTAGACGCCGGTATCGTTACGGATAACAATGCTTTCCGGCGTCACGCCGGGACTGTAGCTTTCGGTTTCGGCCGGGGGACGATAACGGGTCAAACGGCCAATCGACGGCAGGAAGCCGCGATACGGGTCCTCGGCATAAAGCCGGTTTTCGATGGCCCAGCCGTTCAGCTTCACATCGTCCTGGGTGATCGACAACTTTTCGCCCGCAGCGACAAGGATCATCTGCTCGACAAGGTCGACGCCAGTGATCAGTTCGGTCACCGGGTGTTCCACCTGCAGGCGTGTGTTCATTTCGAGGAAATAGAAGTTCTTGTCCCCATCGACGATGAACTCGACTGTACCTGCGCTGGCATACCCAACGGCCTTGGCTAGAGCGACCGCCTGCTCGCCCATAGCTTTGCGGGTCGCTTCATCCAGGAAAGGCGACGGCGCTTCCTCAACCACTTTCTGGTTCCGACGCTGGATCGAACATTCGCGCTCGCCCAGATAGATGCCGTTGCCATGGCTGTCGCAAAGGACCTGGATTTCGATGTGGCGGGGCTGGGTGACGAATTTCTCGATAAAGATACGGTCGTCACCAAAGCTGTTGGCCGCCTCGTTCTTAGACGACTGGAAGCCCTCACGCGCCTCTTCGTCGTTCCACGCGATGCGCATACCCTTACCGCCGCCCCCGGCAGAGGCTTTCAGCATCACAGGATAGCCAATCTCGGTCGAGATTTTCACAGCCTCGTCCGCGTCTTCGATCAGGCCCATGTAACCGGGCACCGTGCTGACGCCTGCGTCCTGCGCGATTTTCTTAGAGGTGATTTTGTCGCCCATCGACTCGATGGCGCCCTTGGGCGGGCCGACAAAGGCGACGCCGGCCGCTTCAAGCGCCTCGGCAAACTTCGCGTTTTCCGACAAAAAACCATAGCCGGGGTGCACGGCCTGCGCGCCAGACTGCTTGATCGCATCCATTACCTTGTCGATGACAATGTAGGACTGGTTGGCGGGCGGCGGCCCGATATGGATCGCTTCGTCCGCCATCTGCACATGCAGCGCCTTGGCATCGGCGTCGGAGTAAATTGCGACGGTGGGGATGCCCATCTTGCGCGCCGTCTTGATGACGCGGCAAGCGATCTCCCCCCGGTTGGCGATCAGGATCTTGTTGAACATAGGGCCTCACTTCTTGGGGTCTTGAAACGCAAAACACCGCCCTGCCCGAAAGCAAGACGGCGTTTCGCGTGTGACTGAAAAACGCGCGCGCGGCGCGTCAGAGAATTAGCATCTGCCGGGATTGGCTTCGCAGTAAAGGACATTGGCGCCTGCACCCACGGCTGCACCCGCGACAGCGTTGCCGCCCAATGCGGCAGAGCCAACGCCGCCAACGGCACCGCCCAGAACGGCCTGCTCACCCACCGTGTCACCGCAGGCTGCAAGTCCGAAGGCTGCTGCGGTGGCGAGAATTGCGAATTTGATACGCATTTTGATCTTCCTTTATTTGACGTCCGTGTCGGGTAACAAACGCCAAGGTCAATCATTCGTTCCTTGCAGTATCCTTGCTGGTCCCCAGCCGAAGGCCCGACGCGTCCGATGCACATAACGCTTTGCAGGACCCAACTGGGACCGCGACCGGTCGCGCAAAGCCAACGGTGCAGGACGAAAAAAAAGGTGGGCAGCATGATGGCTTTCGACATCTGCTGCCCACCAGGGGAAGGGGTACGGAAATGGTACACAGCGCCGCAGATAACCTGGGGAAGCGACGCTGATGAGCAACGGTCGCACGGTTTTTCAGCACGCACAAAGGGCAAGTTTCCCGACCGGCGGGAATAAGCCATGTTTCGCCGCATGCGGGAATCGACCGGCAAAAAAGCGCCGATAGCGGACGCGTAAGTCATTCCCGCCCCTCCTCAAACGCTTCCGGGAAGGACATCCGCGCCACATTTTCATCAATCTGCAAAAGTGCTTCGTAATCAGCGGGATCGAAGGGATCCGTCGCGGGAACCACCTCGCGACCAAACAGCCAGGACAAGCGCCCGGCATCGAGGTTGCCGCGTTCAAACGGATCGGTGCCAAAGTGGGCCCACAAGGCCGTCATAAAGGCCGCATCTGCTCGACGGTCCGCCGGTTTGCGGTCGGCAAACCGTTCGCGCCGCTGGAGCGGTGTCACCCCTTTCGGGTTCGGACGGCGAATTGTGAATTGGAAATCCGTGCCGGTCAGCCGACCGGGGAAACCGCGATGTTTCAGCATACGCTGCCCCCCGCGGTGAGGGGTGTCAGGGCGGGCTGAACCGCCCGCCCTGTAGAATTACTTGAACTTGCCCGTGTGGACCGGCTCTGTGCTGATGGGTTCAGGCTCAACAACGACGAACTCTTCGTTGTTGTCACGGGCGCATGCTGCGACCAGAACCATGAGGCTAACCATGCCCAACACTTTGATGCTCTTCGACATCTGTCTCTCCTGTATTCAACTTGCAGGCACGCGATACAACGCGCCTGATGCGAGGTCTCGGGGCCGTGGGGACCCCTTGGCGAGCGTATACGTGATTTTCGCCCCGAAAGATACGGGTGCCGACAGGCTTGCACATGTTGTGGCCGCAAAGACGCATATGCGATTTTCCGCTGAAACATCACAACTCCTCCCACTCGCACCCGTCAGGGCCGGGGCGGAACGCCTCGAAAAACTGTGTCGCATCCGGATCAGGCGTGCCGAAAGGCACCGGCCGGTCCATGAACGAAATGACGACGACGTCTGCGCTCAACTCGAAGCTGGCGATGTATGATAACGCAAAATCATCACAGAGCGATTGGAAGTCCTGTTCGGCCTCGGCGTAGCTCACGGTGCCGCCGTCCCGTGCTATGTCGGGTGCCAGAAACCGGAAACGCAGCCAGCGTTCCGCCCCGACCTCATCCACCAGCACTTCCGAAAGCGTCACCTGTTGGCCCGAAGGCACCTCTTGCGCAAATATCGGGGACGCGGCCAACATCAGAACCGGAAGGCAGCCCCGGCCCCATCCCCGTCTCCAGGTCCGGGCTCCTCCCTCCGGGGCTGCTGTGCGTGCGGTGATAACCCGTCGCACTGTTCCATTCGGCATCGTATGCTGCCTGCCACTTTTCATCGTGCATCTTCTTCTTGCGTTGTAAAGGTGGCAGGTGAGGTGATTTCGATCAATTCGAGGTCTTCGGCATGCCGAACTTCACGATGCACAATCCCAGGGGGTTGTAGAACACATGACCCTGCACGCAATACGTGTTCACCCTGCCCTTCATATTCGAAGACCACCCAGCCTCGGGTGACATAGACCATCTGAAACTCGAGGTCATGAGAATGCCAGGTGCCCAGACTTTCCATGCCAGGCACGGCGCGGATTACATGGGCGCCGTATGCGCCATTCGTCGCTTCGGCGATGCCAAGCTGACGATACTCGAAAAACGGCCGCAATCCGGCGCTTTCGAAGGCGCCCGCATCGGCATGAGCAATCGTAAACGCTTGGTTCTTCCACAGGGTCACGAGTTGACCCCGCACAAGATCAGGTGTTGCGCAGCGCCTTGATCAACGCGTCCTTGGTCATATCGGACCGACCTTGCACGTCCAGTTCCCGAGCGCGCGCGTAGAGCGCATCTTTCGTCCAATCCTCGTAAGGCGGCTGCTTGCCCCCCTTGGCCGATGGGTCTTGGTCGTCGTTGGCCTGCGCATTCGCGATGCGCGCGGCCTTCTGTTTCGATGCGCCCTGCTCCCGCAGCGCTTCGTACGTCTCTTCGTCCTTGATGGACGGTCCGTGGTCGGCTGTCATGTGATGCTCCTTTCGGAGCGAACGCAGCAACGGGCATGGCCGTTCCCTCAGATCTAGAGCGGGATGTTATCGTGTTTCTTCCACGGCATCGGGGTCTTCTTGTTGCGCAGCGACGCAAAGGCACGGCTGACCCTTTTCCGGGTCGAGCGAGGCTGGATCACCTCGTCGATGAACCCGCGCTCTGCGGCCACGAACGGATTGGCAAAGCGGTCTTCGTAATCCTTGGTGTGCTGCGCCGTCTTTTCCGCATCACCCAGATCGGCGCGGTGGATGATCTCGGTCGCGCCTTTCGCCCCCATCACGGCAATCTCGGATGTCGGCCAGGCGTAGTTGAAATCTGCGGCCAGGTGCTTGGACGCCATCACAACATAGGCCCCGCCGTATGCCTTGCGCGTGATCACCGTGACCTTCGGCACGGTCGCCTCGCCATAGGCATAGAGTAGCTTGGCCCCGTGTTTGATCACACCGCCATACTCCTGCGTGGTGCCGGGCAGGAAACCAGGCACATCGACCAAGGTCAGGATCGGAATGTCGAAACAGTCGCAGAACCGCACAAAACGTGCCGCCTTGCGCGCGCTGTCGATGTCCAGCACGCCCGCGAGCACCATGGGCTGGTTCGCGACCACACCCACTGTACGCCCCTCAAGGCGGATGAAACCGGTGATGATGTTCTTCGCGAACTCTTCTTGCAGCTCATAAAAATCGCCCTCATCGGCGATTTTCACGATGAGTTCTTTCATGTCATAGGGCGTGTTTGCATTTTCCGGGACCAGCGTATCGAGGCTGGATTCGATGCGGTCCGGCTCGTCAAAGAAGGGGCGGACGGGCGGCTTCTCTCGGTTGTTGAGCGGCAGGAAGTCGACGAGGCGACGGACCTCAGCCAGCGCCTCCACATCGTTGTTAAATGCCGCATCCGCCACCGACGACTTCTTGGTGTGAGTGGACGCGCCACCCAATTCCTCGGCCGTGACCTGTTCGTTGGTCACGGTTTTCACAACATCCGGCCCCGTCACGAACATGTAGGAGCTATCTTTGACCATAAAGATGAAGTCGGTCATCGCCGGGGAATACACCGCGCCACCGGCGCACGGCCCCATGATGACGGAAATCTGCGGCACCACGCCGGACGCCATAATGTTGCGCTGGAACACCTCACCGTAACCAGCAAGGCTATCGACCCCCTCCTGAATACGCGCACCACCGGAATCGTTGATACCGATGACTGGCGCGCCGTTCTCGACCGCCTTGTCCATGATTTTGCAGATCTTGGCGGCGTGTGTGGCCGACACGGACCCGCCAAGCACTGTGAAGTCCTGAGAGAACACATAGACTTGCCGCCCGTTGATCGTGCCCCAGCCGGTGACAACACCGTCACCGGCGGGTTTCTGCTGTTCCATCCCGAAGTCGGTGCAGCGGTGGCTGACGAACATGTCGAATTCTTCGAACGATCCTTCGTCAAGCAGCAGATCAATACGCTCCCGTGCGGTCAGCTTGCCGCGCCCGTGCTGCGCATCAATGCGCTTTTGCCCGCCGCCAAGACGCGCATCCGCGCGCCGCGATTCCAATTCGGTCAGAATATCTTTCATGCTGTCCCCGCTGGTGGTTTGTTTGGCTTATACAAGTGCAAATAGGCCAAGATGAAGTGTCAATCGGAATATTTGCAAATCCTATTCATCAACAATAATGCAAATTGCAAATTCGCAAAGCATACCGATGCGTGCGCCACTGCACTGGACAGTGTAATAGACCCAGCATACCTCTGCGTCATGCAAGCGCCGCCCAAGGTCCGCTTTCTGGACCGCACGACCCCGCCACATATCATCACCCTGATCCTCCTGGCCGGAGTGTCGGCGATGGTTATGAACATGTTTCTGCCAAGCTTGCCAAACATGACGTCGTATTTCGACACGGAATACAGGCTCATGCAGTTGTCCGTGGCCCTTTACCTTGCCGTCTCGGCCATTATGCAGACCATCATTGGACCCATCTCCGATAACCTCGGACGCCGCAAAGTGCTGATGTGGGGCATCGTGCTTTTCATGCTGGCAACCTTGGGCTGCATCGTCGCGCCCAACGCGGAAGTCTTTCTGTTCTTCCGTATGTGCCAAGCGGTAATCGCCGTCGCGATGGTGTTGAGCCGCGCAATCATTCGCGACCTCTACGACCAGGATCACTCGGCCTCCATGATCGGATACGTCACAATGGGCATGGCGGTCGTGCCGATGATCTCGCCCTTCTTCGGCGGCCTGCTGGACGAAGGGCTGGGATGGAAGTCTGTCTTCTGGTTCTTCTTTATAACCGGCGCCCTGCTCCTGTGGCTCGTCCATAAGGATGTTGGCGAAACCGCCCAACCATCGTCCAAATCGCTGATCGGTCAGTTCAAGGAATACCCCGAACTCCTGCGCTCGCCACGTTTCTGGGGCTATTCGCTAGCGGCAGCCTTCTGCTCCGGCGCGTTTTTCGCATATCTGGGCGGTGCGCCTTTCGTGGGTACCGAGGTCTTCGGTATGACCCCCGCGGTGCTCGGCTTCTTCTTCGGCGCTCCGGCTGTGGGATACTTTATTGGAAACGGGCTAAGCGGACGGTATGCGACCAGGTTTGGCGTGAACCGTCTCGTGCTCTGGGGTTCCATCGCAAATGCGTTCGGTACATTCCTGTCGCTGGGCATCTTCTTCGCAGGCATGGGCACGCCACTGTCCTTCTTCGGCATGATGACCTTCGTCGGGCTAGGCAACGGTCTGGTGATCCCGAACGCCACCGCGGGGATGCTGTCGGTGCGTCCGCATCTGGCGGGCACGGCCTCGGGCCTCGGCGGCGCAATCATGATCGGCGGCGGCGCTGCATTGTCGGCGCTGGCGGGCTTCCTCCTCACGCCTGAAACAGGCGCCTACCCCCTCCTCTACATCATGTGCATCACTGCGGTCTGTGCGCTGCTTGCCATCGGCGCGGTCTACCGACGCGAACGCAGGCTCGCCGTGGCTTAACCCTTGCGCTGGCAGCTTTGCAAACCTAGTGTCGCGCCACTGCAAAACTGCAAAGACAGACTGCCATGGCCACCCCAAAACTCTACGCAGGCGCCAAGCTGCGCGAGGTACGCACCCGCGTCGGCCTCACGCAGAAGGATTTCGCGGCCAAGTTGGGCATATCCCTGCCCTATCTGAACCAGATGGAGAACAACAACAGACCCGTCAGCACGACGGTGGTTCTGTCGCTGGCGCAGGAGTTTGGGCTGGATGTTACCGAACTCAGTTCGGGAGACGGCGAACGGATCGTCTCTGACATGCGCGAGGCACTGGCCGACCCGGTCTTTTCAAGCGATATGCCTCCCATGGCCGACCTGCGATTGGCCGCATCAAACGCTCCTGCGCTCGCGCACGCGTTCCTCGAATTGCACCGCGCCTACCGGCAAACCCACGAAAGGCTCGCATCCCTAGACGAGGCGCTGGGGCGCGAAGACGCCCGCGCGCGTCCCAGTCCGTGGGAAGAGGTGCGTGATTTTTTCCACTACTGCGACAACTACATCGACGCGGTTGACCGCGCCGCCGAGCATTTCGCGCGCGCCGAAGGGCACCACCAAAGCATTCGCGTCGCCGCTGTGGCCGCACTGGCCAAGGCCGGGGTCGAGGTCATGTTCGACGACACCGACACGCTGCGCCGCTACGATCCAGACAGCCAGTCCCTGGTTCTGTCGCATCGCGCAAGCCAGCAAAGCCAGACCTTCCAATTGCTTTTGCAAGTTGCCCTCCTGCGGCAGGACAAGTTGCTGGAGGCGACGCTCGACCTCGCCCGGTTCCAAACGGAAGAGGCCCGCGCCATCGCCAAGATCGGCCTTGCCAACTACTTCGCCGGTGCCGCCCTGATGCCCTACGGGGACTTTCTGCAAGCCGCCCAGGACACGCGCCATGATCTGGAACAGCTGGCCACACGCTTTGGAGCGTCGATCGAACAGGTCTGCCACCGGCTGTCGACATTGCAACGCCCCGGCGCCAAGGGGGTGCCGTTCTTCTTCGTGCGTGTGGATCAGGCGGGCACCATCACCAAACGCCACTCGGCCACACGCCTGCAATTTGCACGCTTCGGCGGTGCCTGCCCGCTGTGGAACGTCCACCGCGCCTTTGAACAGCCCGGCCAATTCCTCAGGCAGCTTGCCGAAACGCCTGACGGCGTGCGCTATGTCAGTCTCGCGCGGGATGTCTCAAAGTCAGGCGGTCGCTTTGGTGCGCCCGTCCGGCGCTACGCCATCGCGCTTGGATGCGAGGTGGCCCATGCCGAACAACTGGTATATGCGGATGGACTCGATATCACGCGGGCCGAGGCATTCGAGCCCATCGGCATTTCCTGTCGGATTTGCGAGCGCAAGATGTGCCATCAGCGGTCGGTTCCGCCGCTCGAACGCAGGCTGTCGGTCGATCCCGACACGCGCGGCGTCCTGCCCTATGCGGTGAACTGAACCACGTTCAGCGCTGCGCGCGCCGCCACCCCGCCTGGACCGCTTCGGCTTCGGAACAGAACCATCGCTCGCCCCTCGCCGCATTGATACCCGTCTCGTCATAAAACCCCTGCCCCGGCACGTGGAAAATACGACCGTCGTCCGAAATGTTGCCCTTGATCCGGCAGGCCGGCTCCAACGGGATCCTGCCCTTGGTGCGGGTTTTGCGGAAATCCGAGGGCGATTGAACACGCACGCCGTGCAACCCCTGACCGGCGACAAAGGCTGCCCTTTCATCCAGATCGTACTCCATACCATAGCGCCGATATGCAAAGGCGAGGCCTGCACGAACGAGCGTCTGCCCCATATCCGCGCCTTCGACCGAACAGGTTGCGACGAGACGCCCGTATTGATCGGCATCACGCCCCACACACTGCGCAATGCGCCCCTCAAACCGGTCCTTCACCTGCCCGGTGGCCCATTCACCGCATGCAAAGACAATGCCGTGTTCCGTCTCGCAGGACTGATTTGTTTCAGGTGCGTCAATCGCGTGCAGACGCACCCGTATATCGCCCACATCTATAGTATCTGCGTCGATGACACGTACAGCACCGCGCACCTCGGCGCTGACACATGTGGGAAGAAGCAAAAGAACAAGCGCTGAAAAAAATCTTAACATTCCGTTAATATGACAACGGACCTGACCAAGTTCAAACGGTGCTTGGCACCATCCTTAACGCTGTGCGGTCTCCCATTCGGGGTGCAGCCATGGCACGTCATTGCTGCGCGGAAGGCTGCGCCCAAGGATGTGGTCGGCCATCTTTTCGCCCGTCATGATCGATGGTCCATTCAGGTTGCCATTGGTGATCTGCGGAAACACCGAGCTGTCCACGACGCGCAACGCATCCACGCCGATGACACGCCCTTCGGGGTCCACGACACTCATCGGATCATCGGCTCGTCCCATCCGGCACGTGCCACACGGGTGATAAGCGCTTTCGGCATGTTCGCGGATCGCATTGTCCAACTGATCGTCGCTTTGATAGGCGTCACCCGGCTGGATCTCATGCCTCACGAACGGTGCGAACGCATCCTGGGCAAAAATCTCTCGTGTCAGTCGGATGCACGTGCGGAACTCCTCCCAATCCTGCTCCGTACTCATGTAATTGAAGCGAATCACCGGATCGTCCGATGGATTTGCCGACCGCAACGTCACGGATCCGCGCGAGGTAGACCGCATCGGACCGACATGCGCCTGAAACCCATGCCCCTCGGCAGCCGCCTGCCCGTCGTACCGCACCGCCATGGGCAGGAAATGGTACTGGATGTCCGGATAAGGCACCCCTGCCCGACTGCGGATAAAGGCGGCACTCTCGAACTGGTTGGACGCCCCTAGCCCCTTGCCGGTGAACAGCCACTGCGCCCCGATCACAGCCTTCGAGATCATGTTCCAATACCGGTAGAGCGTAATCGGCTGTTTCGACGCGTATTGGATATACATCTCCAGATGGTCCTGCAGATTCGCCCCCACACCGGGCCTGTCCGCGACAACCTCTATCCCGTTTTCCGCCAGATGCCTGCCCGGTCCAATCCCCGACAACATCAGGATCTTGGGCGAGTTGATCGAGGATGCGGCGAGGATCACCTCAACCCGCGCCTTGACGACCTTGCCGCCCGCCAGCATGACACCCGTCGCACGCCCGTCGGTCATCTCGATACGCTCGACAAGACCACGCACCAACGTGCAATTGTCCCGCTTCAGGGCGGGTTTCATATATGCATTCGCCGCCGACCAGCGCTGGCCCTTGTGCACGGTCTGCTCCATCGGGCCAAAGCCTTCCTGCTTGTGCCCGTTGTAGTCGTCGGTGACCTCATAACCCGCCTGGCGCCCGGCCTCGACAAAGGCCTTGAACAGTGGGTTCCGGCGCGGTCCGCGGGTCACATGCAGCGGGCCATCGGTGCCGCGCCACGTCGGGTCGCCACCATGCCCGTTGCCGTCCCACGCCTCCATCCTCTTGAAGTAGGGCAGCACATCGGCATACGCCCATCCGTCAGCCCCGCTCTCTGCCCAGTGGTCGTAGTCCATAGCGTGCCCACGGACATAGACCATGCCGTTGATCGACGACGACCCGCCCACAACCTTGCCGCGCGGACAGACCAGCCTGCGCCCGCCCAGATGCGGCTCCGGCTCGGACATGAAACCCCAATCATAGCGTTTCATGTTCATCGGATAGGACAAGGCCGCAGGCATCTGAATGAACGGCCCCGCATCGGTGCCGCCATGCTCGACAACCAAAACCGACTTGCCTGCCTCGGCCAATCGATAGGCCACGGCGCAGCCCGCCGACCCGGCCCCTACAATCACATAATCCGCTTCCATCTCTCACCTTCCGTGATTCCGCGAAGGGTCAAGGATGCGCAGCACCGCGCGCAGGCGCGGCTCGTCCTTGAGGCTTCGGGGAATCGCATCTCATCCTTGAACTGGTGCTCGAGACGCACACAGCGCCGCCAAGCACCTCTCAGCAGAATCCTTCACATCTCAACTCGCGCAGCATCCGCCTCCTGCCCGCCCTTTTTCGGAGTGCGCGGTGGGTGGGCGGGCGCGCTCCGAAAAAGGGCGTCCCAACCTATCAAAACGGGGCTTCCACATCGCCCATGCGCACATAGACCGACTTCACTTGGCTGTAGTGCTCAATGGCTGCCTTCGAGTTCTCCCGCCCAACACCGGAGGCCTTCACTCCACCAAACGGCGCTTCGACCGGCGCATCGTTGTAGCTGTTGATGAAGCACGTTCCCGCTTCGAAGCCTGCAACCACACGGTGCGCGCGGACCAGATCCCGCGTGAACACACCAGCGGCCAAACCAAACTCGGTATCGTTGGCCCGCGCCAGAACCTCCGCCTCATCTTCGAAATCCAGAACTGCCATAACGGGGCCAAAAATCTCTTCGCGCGCAATGGTCATGCCGTCGGTCACATCAGCAAACACGGTTGGCTCCAGATAGAACCCGTCTCGGTCCAGCCGCGCACCGCCTGTGACCAGCCGCGCTCCTTCGTCCTGTCCCTTGGCGATGTAGCCCTGCACGATTTCCATCTGGCTTTCGCTGACCATGGGACCGAAGCTCGTCTCCGGGTCTTGCGGATCGCCGATCACCGCCTTGCCCAACCGCTCCGCCAAACGCGCGAGGAACGCCTCCTTGATACCGCTCTGGACAAAGACCCGTGTCCCGTTGGAACAGACCTGGCCCGAGGAATAGAAGTTGCCCATGATCGCGCCTGACACGGCGTTCTCAAGATCGGCGTCGTCGAAGATGATCAGGGGGGACTTGCCTCCCAGTTCCATTGTAACGTGCTTCATCTCGGAGGCCGCAGCGGCGTACACCTTGCGCCCTGTGGGCACCGATCCGGTCAGCGACACCTTGTCGACACGGCTGTCTGATACGAGCGCCGCCCCCACATCGCCCAAACCCTGGACCACGTTGTACACACCGGCAGGCGCACCCGCCTCGTGCAGGATTTCGGCCACTTTCAAGGCACATAACGGCGTCGTCTCGGATGGTTTGAACACCATCGTGTTGCCGCAGGCGAGCGCGGGCGCGCCCTTCCAGCTGGCGATCTGGGTCGGATAGTTCCACGCGCCTATGCCGACACACACGCCCAGGGGCTCGCGGCGGGTATAGACCCAGTCCTCGCCCAACTGGATATGCTCGCCCGTCAACGTCGCCGCCATGCCACCGAAATACTCCAGCGCATCCGCGCCCGAGGTGGCATCAGCAACGCTTGTCTCCTGATAGGGCTTGCCGGTGTCAAACGTCTCCAGCACCGACAGATCGTGGTTACGCTCGCGCATGATGTCGGCTGCACGGCGCAGGATGCGCCCGCGCTCCGTGCCAGTCATCGCCGCCCACGCCGCCTGCGCTGTACGCGCGGAATTCAGGGCGTGATCAATGATGGCGGGCGTCGCCGAATGGACACGGCCAATCACCGCGCCGGTGGCGGGATAGATCACGTCGATCGGCGTGCCTTCCGTATCTTCAACATAGGCCCCATTGATGAAATGGCTGGCGGTCGGTTGGGTCTGCATTCAAGTCCTCATGAGTTGAGCGGGGCGGCAGGCGAGGCCCACCGCCCGCGCGATGCTTATTCTGCCGGGGCCGGATTCACCCGGCGCAAGTCACCCAGCGTATCACGGTGCGTCATCACCCACGCGAGACAGGCCACGTACATACCGATGACCACGGTGCCGACCCACTGGATCTGCAACCACTGGCTCTGGAACAGCAGGGTCAGCACAAACAGCAGCGCCGCATTGCCCAGCACGTATTGCACCTTGCCGTAGCGGTCGGCGGTCACGTTCAGGTTGTCGGTGTACAGCCGGATCAGCGAGTCAAACGAGTTGATGACGAACAGGATGCCCACAACGGTCATGGACCAGTTAACGAGCCCGGTCATGTCGATGCTGTTCAGGTGATACCAATAGGCCACCGTGAACCAAATGCCCAAGGGGATCGACGGGAAAATCAGGAGTGCGGCCAGCAATTGCCACGTCCGCAGCCCGCCCACAAAGCGCGAGGTGAACTGACCGATCATGATCGACCACGCAAACCACCAGAACAGGTAGAACTCGTGATAATCCGTCAGCGGAATGATGAACTTGTGAATGTTGGCAAAGTACCCGCCGATATTGCTGCCCGTGCTCAGGAACTCGCCAAAGCCCATGCCAGCGTTGATCCACATGCCCGCGATTAGGGCAAAGAAAACAAGCGTCGAGGCCACGGACAGAACCTTGACGTATTTGATGTCGGTCGAGGAGTAGGACGCCGCGAGGATCACCAGGAAACAGATGACGTAGAAGGCCGGGATCACTGTTTCGCCATCGCCCACTTCGGGGATGTAGTAAGGCATGTAGATCAGGAACAGCGCGCCGGTGAACGCGCAGGTGGTGATGATCACCAGGTTGTTCAGCAATTTCACGATGCCGTTCTCAAAGAACTTCACCCGCGGCTCGATGGCGCAGAAGTAGAACGCCGTCAGGAAATAAAAGGCCCAGATCAGAAAGCCCCAGAACCCGAACTCAAGCGCCAGCGGATTGGTGAACGCATAGGCCGGTTCGGTTGCCGTGTCGGCATAGAGCGGGAAGTCAAAGGCAATCGGGAACATGATCAATCCCACGTCCAGACCGGACGTGAAGAGGATCGCGATGAACACGAACAGGCTGACCGGCTGGGGACCGGTCAGGCGTACGTTCCAGTATTTTATGGTGACGAAGGCCACGAGCACAAAGGCCATGAGCACCCCGAATGAGATAATTGTCGTTAGCATGAATAAGGTCCCTCCATGTTGACCCGTTGGCGGCGGCGCTTTTTCTATTTCCATCACCGGCCCGCACCAAATGCCTCATGTGACAGTTTACTCTCCGCGCGGAAAGCGCTGATTTTCTTCCAGAATATTCAGATCCATATGGTTGCGCATATACCGCTCTGACGCCTTCTGCAGCGGCTGGTGATCCCAGGGATAATACCCACCTTGGCGCAAAGCCTCATAAACAACCCAGCGCCGCGCTTGGCTTTCGCGCACATCAGC
This sequence comes from Tateyamaria sp. syn59, assembly GCF_007995245.1. Taxonomy (GTDB): domain Bacteria; phylum Pseudomonadota; class Alphaproteobacteria; order Rhodobacterales; family Rhodobacteraceae; genus Tateyamaria. The sequence goes on along the minus strand of NZ_VCBA01000001.1, from coordinate 56,071 downwards.
GTCAAATCGCTCAAGATTCCAGCGCGCGTCCGCTTTTGCCTGCAATTGCATCAACGTGCCCTGATGTGCAGGTGTATCCGCCAGATTGTTCAGTTCATGCGGGTCCGCTTCCAGATCAAACAACTGATCGGGATCCAGCGCGCATCTGTTGTACTTCCACTTGCCATAGCGCAGCGACACCATGGGCGCATAGGACGCCTCGGCCGCGTATTCCATTGCCACAGGTTCGGTCCGCGCGACCCCCTGCCCCTGGGGCACCAGCGACTGCCCGGTTGTCCACGGCATCACGTCGGACATATCCACGCCAGCCAGATCACAAAGCGTCGGACACACGTCGATGTTCGACACCGGATCAGTGATCAGCCCAGGCGCCATTGACGGGGCCGAGATCATAAGCGGCACCCGCGCCGACCCTTCGTAAAAGGACATCTTGAACCACAGCCCGCGCGCACCCAGCATGTCACCGTGATCGGACACAAACAGGATGATCGCCTCCTGCCGCGTGCCCTCAAGGGCCTCCAACACCTCACCGATCTTGTCATCGAGATAGGAGATGTTGGCGAAATAGGCGCGTCGCGACCTGCGGATATCCTCTTCCGAGATTGTGAAGTTGTCGCAGTCATTGGCATCGAGAATACGCCGTGAATGCGGGTCCTGATCTTCGTAGGGGATCGGGCCCACCTCCGGCATCAGATGCTCGCAGTCTTCGTAGAGGTCCCAGTACTTCTTGCGCGCCACATAGGGATCATGTGGGTGCGTGAAACTGACCGTCAGACACCATGGCCGCGGGTCGTGCCCCCGACCCAGATCATAGATCTTGCGCGTCGCGTGGTAGGCCACCTCGTCATCATATTCGAGCTGGTTGGTGATCTCGGCCACACCCGCGCCCGTGACAGAGCCCATATTGTGATACCACCAGTCAATCCGCTCACCCGGCTTGCGATAGTCCGGCGTCCAGCCGAAATCGGGCGGGTACACATCGGTCGTCAGCCTTTCCTCGAACCCATGCAACTGGTCAGGGCCGACAAAGTGCATCTTGCCTGACAGGCAGGTCTGATACCCAGCGCGGCGCAGATGGTGCGCATAGGTGGGGATCGAGGACGGGAACTCGGCCGCGTTGTCGTAGACACCGGTCGCACTTGGCAACTGGCCAGACATGAACGCCGCACGTCCCGGCGCACAAAGCGGCGAGGCGGTGTAGGCGTTGCGAAACCGGGTCGACCGCGCCGCGAGCTTCTTGAGGTTTGGCGCATGCAGCCAGTCTGCCGGACCGTCCGGGAACAACGTCCCGTTCAACTGGTCTACCATGAAAATCAATATGTTCGGCTGCGTCATTGATGTTGTCCTGTCAAAGTATCCAGCGCTCGCAACGCAGTCGCCTTGGCCGCGTCTCGCGATGCATCTTTGGCCAGAGCAGCGCGCAGATACAGCCCATCAATCAACGCGCCCAGCATCTCGGCATCGCCATAAGGATCACTGCTGATCCCGCGCAGCGCGTGGGTCAGGTTCGACCGCAACCGGCGTTGATACAGCACCAGCAACCTGTGTGTTTCAGGATGGGTCGTGGCATGGGCATAGAGCGTCATCCATGCCCCGACGGTTGCAGGCGCAAAGGATGACGGCGCAAAGCTTGCCTCGATTAACGCCTCGGCACGGCCCCGCGGGGTTCGCGCATCGCGCAACGCCTCAACAACCTCCACACCAAAATCGCGCAGGATCTGCTCCATTGCTGCCAGGAATATCTGGTGCTTGCCCCCAAAGTAATGGTGCGCGAGGGCTGTGGACATGCCCGCTCGCTTGGCGATTTGGCCCACGGTCACATCCAGCGACCCGGCCTCGCCAATCTCGGCAATCGTCGCTTGCACCAGCGCAGCGCGCCGGATCGGCTCCATTCCAACTTTGGGCATACGCCCCCCACCTGTGCAGACGCCCTGTAGCATGCCGTTTTTTATTGATCCGTCAATCAATAATAATTTACAGCTTGGTGGCCGGGCTCGGTGGCGTGATGGGGCGGCGTTTCAACACCGCCTCGCGCCACGTGATGAATGACACGGCCGCCAGGATCAGCGCGCCGCCCAGGATCACCCAGATGTCCACCGGCTCCGCGAAGACAAGCACGCCCAATAGCACGGCCCAAACCAACTGCAGGAACGTCACCGGCTGCGTCACCGTCACTGGAGCAGCAGCAAAAGCCATGGTCATCGTGTAATGCCCGGCAGTCGCAAAGCAGGCGACCAGAAACAGCAGCCCCAACTCTGCTCCCGTCGGCCACACCCAATTGGCGGCCGCGAACGGTGCCAGACAGATCGTCACCACGATGGACAGCATCGCCACGACCACCGCCGGCTTCGCCTCATCCGCCATGATCTTGGCGAGCAGGTAGGACCCTGCAAAGCTGACCGCACAGAACAGCATCGCGATATGCCCGGGAGCCACCTCGCGAAAGCCCGGACGCAGAATCACCGCCGTCCCGATCAGCGCGACGGCAATGGCCGCAATCCGGCGCATCGCCAGCCTCTCACCCAGAAACAGCGCAGCGCCGATGCTGACGTAGACAGGAGCGAGGTAATTCATCGCCGTCACTTCGGCGATGGGAATGCGCGTCATGGCAAAGAACCACAGGATCACGCCGATCGAATGGCAGGCCCCCCGCAGCGTGAAAAGCCGCCACTGACGCCCTGTCAGATGCGCCGCCCGCAGCGCAGGCAGCATCGGCAGCAGAAACACCAGACCCAGCAGATACCGCAAAAACGCCGCCTCTGCCGGGGGAATACGATCGCCCATATACTTGACCAGCGCCGTCACGGCGACAAAGCAGAAGCCTGTGACAAGCATCCAGAAGATGGCCACCAGTGGACGGGAGGGGGAAGACGTCATGCGCCCATCAACCCCAAAAGCGGGGTCAAGCACAAGGCGTCAGAGCAGCAGCAATTTCAATTCGGGGGCCCGCATAGTCAGCGCGATGATGGCGTCCAGCAGCTGCTGTGCCCACGGTCGGAGTATTGCAACGACACCGATCCGATCAACACCACGGTATCCAAGTAGACATGCGAGTTTAACCACGTGATCGCCACCGTCACGCGCAGCGATTGCGTCTCAGACCCGACATGTATGCAGAACGGCCCTTTCACACCACGCCGACTAAGCATTCTGCCACACATAGCACAGCAAAACTCGGCACCGCAGATGCGATGGATCTCAAATCCAAATACACCTGCAGTGATCAGGATCACCTCCGATACAGAACAGGCAACAACAGCAAAAAACACGTGTGCACCGCGCAACCCGTGTCTCAAGACAAACGCAGTCTGCGCCCCGATTACGAGGAAAAGAGACAAAGAGGTTATGAAAACCGGGAAGGAATGACGCCATCATTGAACCCACAGGCCAGCCCGATGAGGCCGAGCCATATCAACTCCGCACCACAAGCCCGCACGAGCTATACGTTTTTTGCACAGCAGCCTTGCGCAAATGTGCAGAGCATTCTCTGAAAACGCTCCCTATATCCCTGCAACCCGCGTGACGGATCACGCGCAAACTACTGCCGGTATATGTCACCTGACACAGGTATCACGTTGATCTGATCTATGATGATTGGCGTATCACCTTGCAGATCCCATATGCTGGTCAACGATAACAAGGATAAATTCCGATGCTCGACGACACACATACCGTTGATTTGACCAAGCAGGACCTCGAATTGATCGAGGCTGCGTTACAGACCCAGGAAAAGATTTTGTCCGTGCAAAGCCGCGCGGGCGGTGCCGCCGCGCGCACCCGATTGAATGACCTTAAGGGCCTGATGCGCCGCTTGCGCCGTCAGACACCCGCACCTCATGCAGATGGCACACAAAGCTGGAGCCAGGTGGCGCGGCAACTGTTCTTCTGATCACCAGAATTACAGTCGTTCACGGCAGGAATAGGCGCCGCCCTTGGTGACTGGGCGGCGCTTTGTTTTTTCAAAGAGTACGACACGGACGAGAGAGATTGGGCATCGCGGGCGACGCAGACCGCCCAATATTTGCAACCGTTCACTAATTAGCGTTCGGCATCCGGACGCGGCAGGTGGTCCTGCACAGCGATGGCGTATCCTCCGGACCCCGTGCGCTGGGACGTGCCGTCCTTCAGATCAAACCGAGTGATACCGTGGGGGTCGTCGCGCAGCGGATCACTGGCCCATTCCCGCGCTGTTCCGGACGCCGCCGCGATGGCAGACGATGCCGCGCGCGCGACGCGCGGAGCGGCGACGCTTGTTCCGCCCTGACGCACGATTGTACCGCTGCGCGATCCCGCGCTCAGCACACCGGGAAGAACAAAGCTGTCATCGCCCTTGGCCGCCATATCCGGGCCCTCACGATCAGAGGCTTGCGGGGATGACGGACGGTTCAGGGGACCGGCACCAGAGTAAAGCGACACGACCTCTTCGCGTTCGGTATATGCTGCGACGGTGATGGGGGCCTGTCCGCAGGCAAAGCCGCTGATCGTCATCGCGCGCCGGATGGGCGAAGTTGTGTGTTTCGGATCCACGGGCAGAGGCAGACCGAATGCGCCAAAGCGTTCATAATCATCGTTGCTGAAAAAAGCTTGCCTGCCGCCCGGCTGAAAGCCCGGTAACGTCTCGTCGCGCCGGATCCAGACCTCGACCGGCGGCACCTCGATCGGCTTCTGGCCAAGGTCACGGGTGATCTCAAGACGCCAGGTGCCCGACGGGGCAAGCACTTCGTCCAGATGACTGGCCGTGGCATTGATGTTCAGCGTGAACAATCCGCGCATCACAGGTGCGCCGATAAACTCATAGGACAATCGCGCAGCTTCGCGCCCGTCTTCGTCGATCAAACGCTGCGACATCGTATCGGTCGTCCCGAGCACGCTCACGGCGCCATGCGGCGTTTCGACAGTCACCTGAACCGGCATAGGCTCCCTGCCCTCGTTGAACGGTGTCCAAAACTGGACCTCCGACGTCGTGCGATCATCTGGCAGCACATCAAGGTCAAGCTTGGTCTTAGCGCCCGTGGCCTGTGCGTGCAGTCGTTGCAGGTTGCTGTTGCCGGCCGGCAAGGTCAGCCAGGCCTTTTGAGGACATTGCGTGTGCGCGCCAAAGTAATGCTCGAAGAGCATCGCGAACAGACCGGTGCCATCATGCGGCCCGCCCGAGTTACCGTAGGAAAAGTTGAACTGCACCGGGGCACGGCCTGCGGACGTCTTGAACCGGCGCGCCTGTTTCACCAGCATGTGAAAGGCGAGATACAGGCTCGGCAAAAAGCTGACACCGGTGGTGTCTTCCACCACCCGCGCGGGAAGCGCGGCACATATGATCGGCCTGTTCGCAACATTCGCTTCCATCTCGTAGCCTGCTGCGAGCGCAGTGACATGTGTGCCGTGCGATCTGCGCAAGGCAACGGTGGAAAAGACCTGCGTCAGATAATTGACCTGACCCGTAGCCGTGTAAAACAGATCCTCGTCCAGGTAGGCGCCGTTGGTACACTGGGTCAGCAAATGCTCGACATCCTGCTGTGACAGCGCGCGGCCGACCGATGCGTGCGATCCTGTGGCCAATGGCTCTGCCTCCAGAATGGCGGCAAACTGCACACGGCTGGTCGTTGGACCGGTGCGAAAGAGGTTGTGCGCAATGCCGATGCCGTCATCAATCACCGCCATCACCACCGTATCATCGCTCACCGGGATCTCCGTCATCGGCGGGGGCGTCGCGTGTCGATCCAGAAACCGCGCCGGTGTCTCTGCCCCAAGCAGAAGCGACAGGATGCCGAAGGCTTCCGGCTCATAATTGAACGCTGTCACGGCCCGCTGGCGGGCAAACAGGACAAAGGGCTGGCGTGACGCCGGTGCTTCGCGGTCCTCCGAGTCATAGGACACGGGAATGATGATATCTTCGGCCAGCGGCGCCGCCCGCTCTGCAAACGCGTCGATGCTGCCCTCGATCTCCAACAGAACGGACCACCAGTCCTTCGGCTCATCAAGGTGAATGGCACGGCCAAGCCGAAAGTCGGCCGTGTGACTGAGCACATCGTCTTCTGCGGGGTCGGCCGCGATCCATTTCAACATGACCGCCCCCTACCCTGCGCCGCCAATGTCGGCCCATTCGCTGACCGCCTTGTCCCACAGCCACGACAGGATGGGAGAGACCTGGCCCGTGCCCTTCCGGTCGGCCACGGACGTGCCCCAGACACAGCCGTCATGTTCCATCCGCGGGAACATCATGTCGTCACTGACATCGTAGATCTGCGTCCAGTTGAAATCCTCTTTGGCGCTGAAGGCGGGCCCGTCGAAACTGCTTGAGGTCCACTGCGTGCCCTTCACCTCTGCCTCGATATGCTGCGCCAGCGTCAGGCCAAGAATTGCACCTGCGACGCTGTCGACGGGGAAGTGCACACCCGCCACGGTGCGGTTGATGGCGATCCGCGAAGCCTGGCGCATCAGCATCTCGCCCCAGTAGCTTTCCTGGTATTGCGGCGCCTTGCTGGCCAGCAACAGCTTCCACAGCAGACGTGCGATCATGAATGCCTCGGTCGCGTGCCCACTGGGCAGGGTCGCGTGGGTCGGCGTAGGGATCATCGGCTGAACCTGCGGCGAAAACTCGATCGGCCGCTTGACGCCCAGCGAAAACTTCGTGCGCTGGATCACGGTAAAGGAAAAGGCAGCAGCGGCGTCCAGCAGCGCCAACGTGTATGGCGTGCGGTCCGGGCCCATATAGCCGATGGTCGCATAAAACGGCTCTGACAAACCGATTTGTGCCGTGACCTCGGCCAGACGATCGGTGCGGATCTGCGCATAGCCCATCACGTAGTCCAGCTGTGTGGCCAACTGTGTGATGTCGGGCGCGGTCATCTCAACCATTTTGACCTCGCGCTCGCCTCCTTGCTTGCGCCCCATACGGCGCCATACGGTCGTGGTTGGACCCGCTTCGGACAGCGATGCGGTCACCTCGACGCTTGGGGCCAGTTCGGACTGGTAAAGCGCCGCCCGCACCTCGGGCGACAGACGTTTGATCGTTTCCGGATCATCCCAGCCACCCGGCGCAGGGAAAGTGATCTTGTCGAGTTTGCTCGACACGATCCCGTCACGATTGGTTGTCAGCGCCAGTGCGGCATCCGGGCTTTCGCCGCCGAAGCCGCCAAACGCAGAATATCCGCTGTAACCCGAATAACCGCTATATCCGCTGTAACCACTGTATCCGCTGTAACCCGAATAACCGCTGTATCCACTTTCTCTCGGCATAGCCCCACCCTTTCCTTCTTTGAAATTAATCCGGGATCCCAAGATCCCGAAGCATCGTCGCGAATTGAGCGCCATTGGCGTAGTCTGCGCTCGGCGATGATTTGAGCCAGGAGCTGACGCGCAGCCCCGGTTGCATGTCCATAAGTTCGGCCGCCGTCCGCCGCCCGCCATCGCCGTCCCCGGCGCCCAACTGGGCCACCGCCAGCATGCGCATGGTCGACACATGGGTCCGGTTCAGCCGCAGCGACTCCTTGGCCAGTGTCACTGCGCGGTCGTAGTCGCCCACCGCAATGCACGATCCCGCAGCCAGCGCGAGAAAGAAAAAACGGTGCGGGTCCAACGGCGTCAGATGCAGCGCACGTTCGGTGTCGCGCTTGCCCTCGTCCCCGCGATCCGTGAACGACCGCAGCATGCCACGCAAAGCGCGGCCATTGGCGTCGTTCGGATTAGAGGCAAGGGCCGCACTGTAGCGGTCTTCGGCGGCATCCAACCGGCGGGCCAGATGCACCAGTGCCTGGCCCTCGCACACCAGTGCATGGGTATGCTGCGGATCAAGATCCAGCGCCATGGCCGTCAGTTCCAGCGCGGTTTCCGACCCAGTGCGCGCATCCGTCCAGCCCTGCACGGAATTCAGCACGTGCCAGCGGGCTTTCCAGGCCAGGGGCGTGGGGTGGTTCGGCGCCTGCTCAATCACATGTTCGAGAAGCACACGCGCCATCTGGAAGTCGCGCGGCACAAAACGATGCATCAACCCAACGGCACCATGCAGGATACTGAACAGCTTGAGATCGCGCAGGTGCTGCGCACCGACCCGGCGTACCTCGTTCAGCATGATGGCGCGCTGGATATGCGCCACGATCATCTCAACGCCTTCGGTCTCTGTCGCAAGCGGATCGAAGGTTGTTTGCACCCGGTCCGACCAGAGCATGAACCCGCTTTCGATCTCGGCGAATTCAAGCGAAACAACGATTTGCGTGCCATGCGCCATCACGAACCCGGTCAGCGCAAAATCCGCGTTCAGTTTCTGACCCAGCACTTCGTGGCTCAGATCGTTTTGACCGAGCGTCCGGGTCGAGAGCTGCGAGATAACGTTGACATCGTCCAGCGCACTCAGTGCCTTGGCGATTTCACTGGCAAAGAACGTGCCAAAGACATCTGCGTCCTGTCCGCCCTTCGATATGAACGGGACAACGACCAGGGTCGGCAGCATATCCCGCGGGTCCAACTGCGGCACGATGGCCCGATTGGTCACAGGCGTTTGGGGTTGTGCAAATCCGGGCGCAGTCTGCGCCGTGCCCCATGAGGGCTGGACATCGCCCTGCAGCATGTAACCGCGCTTTGGCACTGTTTTCAGGATGGACTTGCCACTGTCGCCCAGCGCCTGCCGGATATCCTTGATGCACTGCGTCAGGCTGTCATCGGTTACAGCGACGTCCGCCCAGACGGTCGAAATCAAATCGTCGCGCGACACCAACGTGCCATTCTTGTTGGCCAGATGCCGCAGAACCTGCAGAGACTGCGCACGCAGGGATATGTCGCGCCCGTGCGGATCAATCAGCCGATCAGAGACCGGAACATACGTTACCTGGCCCAGCTGGACCAAGTCACCCCTATCGCCTGTCCCGTCCATAAGCCGAAACGCTCCCCTCCAAGGGTGTAACGCCTGCGTTCGTGCCTCCCCCCGGGGTTGAAAGTGCCGCAATTCCTTGGGCGGACCAACTCTTTTTTTCAGAGCCATCAACACGAGGATATCTCGCGCAGGAACATACTTGTGTCACCGGCCTGTACGCACCGCAATTCTTGCAAACCAATGGTTTGCAAGGTGCGCAGCGATGTGGCCTTGATCGAGACGCCCTCTGCCCCCTCACACAGGTGTGATGGCAGTTTTGCCTCCTCGATCAGAAAGCCGACGCATGCGGGCACAACAGATGACATCATCACCAACCAACCCGCCCGACCCAATTGCGCCTGTGCCAGACCGACGGTCGGGTTGGGCGATGGGATCATGACAATCACGTCCTGCACCGGCTCAAGCCGCAACACCGCGTCCTCAAGCGCCCCGTAGAGCGGTGACGCGCAGCCCGGCCGGGCCCAATTGCGCGTGACGCCAAATCCGACACGCGGCGCCAGGTCGGTGCAAAACGTCCACATTGCACCGGTCGACGTGCCATCGGCCAGATGCCCCCGCCACCCATAGCTCGCACCCGCACGCAGCGCGTTTGGCGCCACTTCGGCATCAAGAACCAGCCGCTCCTGTCCGTGGTTCAGCAAACGCCGCTGCTGCCAAACCCCGCTGGCCCCGGACACAACCGGCTCGAACGTGGCGGCGACGCCAGGTACATAGGGAAAAATCGTAATGTCACGAACTGTCTGGGTCGTAATCTGCATAGGCTCCGTCTTGTTTTCAATTCACTTAAAAACGGGGCGCCGCACCGGGCAGCGTCCCGCACGCGCTCACGTCTGATCCTGCCTCGCGCACGCATCCAAAAGCGCTATGACCGGCAAATGGTCCGATTGGGTGTAGGCCGGGTCAAAGCTGGGCGGGATTCGTACCTCTGCGGGTGCATGACTGTCGAAAATGTAGTCGCCTGCACGGTTGCCCTTGGCGATGCCACCGCCCGGCGCGTTCCAGTTGCCGCCCGTGTTTGTCTGACAGCAGCTAAAGGGCTGTTCCGGTCCGATATGCACCTCGGTCGCGATGTCCGCTTGCGCAAACGGGCGCCATGACCGGCTCGTCAAGACACCGCGCGACCAGTCCCACCCTGCCTCATTGAAATCCCCGGTCACAATGATCCGGTACCCACGCTCAGCAGGGCTCAGGGTGCGCCACTTAATGGCCTCACTCAGCTTTTCGGTCAAAAGGTCGAACCCGTATTCAGCGCCATGACCATTGTGCACATTGACGAAAATCACGCCGTCGTCCCCTTCGGTCTCACCGCAGATCAGGATCTGAAAGGGGCGCCCGCCACTCAGCGCACTCTCGATGGGTTCATGGGTCATGTAGTACCGCTCGGGATCATAGAAGCAGGCGATGGTTTCCTGCCGCGACTTGCCATGCACCGCCTCCATCCGCGCCAGCGTACGCGGCGCATGGTAGGTCAACTCCCAGAAGCGGCTCGCCTCCTGCAGCCCGATAAAGGCATAGTTCGGCACGCCCAGCCGTGACGGTAATGCATCAATACACTGCGCCATGTTCAGCGCGCATTCGGTCAGCTTTTCATGGCCCGGCACGATGGGACAGGCCTGGCACATCGGCCCGCAATACCCGCGACCAGAGGTGTGGGTCATCGCCTCCCAACATACGTTGTAGGTCAGAACAAGCGTATCGGCGGCCTCATCTATCGACATCGTTAAATCCACTTTTCTGGTAAAAACGATCCCGCCCCGATCCATCGCGGGGCGGGATGTGAGGATCAGACCGCATGGGCAACCGCAACCTCGTCGTCGGCGCTGGCCTCAATGGCCATCATAACGGCATTGGCTCCCATGCCCAGAATAGAGCATCCCGCAACCGCCCAGATCGAAATGGTCTTTGTCGGCTTTGACACCTCCTTGAGAAGGCCAAACCAGAAGAACTGCGCGACGATGGGCGAAATGATGCCCCGCGCAATCGCCAGGCCCGAGGAAAAGCCCCCGGCGATGGCCTGCGCAATGACCATAACGGTGTGCACCAGCCCCCAAATGATCAGTCGGATGATGTTCACAACCCCGGTGTCCTTGTCAAAGACGACTTTGGCAAACCACAGGATCGCGCCCAACACCGGCCCCAATGCGAGTTGCATGATCCAGACAATTGCCCCATAGGCCTTGCCGGACCCGCAGCCCGGCGCGGGCGCATCACTTGAATTCAACCACGGCGCCGAAAACACGGAAGACAACAGCCTCAAAATCCAGGTACACGCGCCCACCAGCCCTGTGACAGTGTTTCCGAAATTAAAAACCTTGATCTTGCTGATGCCTGGGCCCGAGTTGATATTTGCAAGCTGCTTGGCGCCAACGATCATGTTCTGTAGCGGCTCGACAAAGATGCGGAAGACAAATGTGCCAAAGGCGCACCATTGCATGACCTTCTTGACCGTGCGGCTGACACCGACCGTCTTGCCGGCCTTGGCCAAGGTCCCGCTGCTGACGCTGAACCCGGCAGACTGCGCCAAGCTTTCGACAGTCACACTGCGTTTGAATTCATCGACGGCGGCCTGATCCGCAAACGGCGCCGAACCTGTGCCCGCCTTGTACCCGATGGTGGCCGGAACAGCGACCAGCAACGCCATCAGGCCGGTCACGCGAAAGGTCAGATCTTTGCCGGTGAAGAACTTGTAGATCGGCCCGACAATCGGCACTTCGATATCCGCCGTCGCGGCTCGCTTGACCAATTTCAAAAGCAGGATCAGCAGATCAAAGATCGACAGAATCACGCCGCGCGCCAGCGCAATGGCCGTCAATGACACCGCCTCCAGTACCTTGACCATCCCGGCCATCGCCAGATTGATCATGTCACCGCGGCTTGACCCGATCTTTCTGAAATAGCCAAGTGCATCGTCAAAGGCTTGCTTGCCGTCACCGAACTGAAAGTTCTGGCTCAGTTGATCGAGGGTCGAGATGATTTCGCCCAGCGCGGTGTCATCCTCATAGGCCAACGCCTGCCCGGCCAGCGCTCCAGAGGGATCGCGCGCCTGCTGGTAATTGTCGCGGAACGCACCCCCGACCGGATTGTGGGCCGAAAGATCGTCCGCGCGCGCCTTGTCAGCGGGGGTCTGGTCCTTGTTGGAGAACGAGTTGAACGATTCCCCCGCAAGGTCCTTGGCCCAGGCGTCCATCGCCTCCTTCACCCGGTCCGAGATGGTGTTCAGCCCCTCCTCGACCTGACCGCGGATGTGTTTGACCGCCACAATCGAAAAGTCGATGCCGACCTCGATCATATGTTCCACGGCCTCACTGGTGCGCGCGATGTCCTTGATGTCGAACAGGAAGGCGAGCCATTTGTAGAGGTCCTCGAAGAACGCTTTGAGCTTGGCCCAAATGCCTTCAAGGAAATCAAAAGCCTGCTGGATGAGCTTGATCGTCTGCTCAACCAGATACTCGATACCGTCGATGACAAGTTTAACAACGGCTTTGACGGCTGAAACGATCTTTTTGATCGGGTCGATGATCGTGGTCACCACGATCTCTTTCAGCCCCTCCACAATCTCGGCCACTCCGTTTTTCACTGCCTGCCAAAGATCACCGAAAAACTCCCCGATGGATTGGCCGAGACCCAAGGATCTCAAGGCCCCATCATCGGGCAGGGTGTTCTTGTTGGCGGCGGCACTCAGGGTGGCATGCGCCTCATCGGGCGTTATGTCCTCGACGCGCACGCTGCCCTGATCGGGAAAGCGGATGCGCCAATGCTGTTCGGGGATGGCGGCCAGGTCCAGATGCGCCGGATTGTCGTCGCGCGCCCGGAAATGGTAACGCGGTCCGGGTCGCGAATTACCCCACAGATAGGGGGTCTGTGACATCAGGCGCAGCTGATCCTGGGGCTTGCCAAGCGACATCGTCTTCTGGCTGATCTCGGCCATGGCTTGCGCGTTTGCCTTACGCTCATCCTCGGTCGTGCCCGGCACCAGCGGCTCGCCGTTGGCTTTGGTCTGGGCCAGCAGCTCATCCTCGGTCACCTTACCCAGCCGGTCCTGCAGATCGGCGTTCATCTCGCAGGTGATGGCCTCGTCCTCGCTCATGCCATCGAGGCGCATCACGAGCGTCGGCGACGACAGCGAACTGGTCACGAACGTGGCCCGGATCACGCCGCCGGGGTCGGTTACCAGCCGCACCGGCGCTTCAAGCGGACCCATCGGATAGCTGCGGCCGTTCAACCGCAAGGTGCCAGCCGTGTCGCATTTGATCGACACTCCGGCATCCGGCAGCGCCACTTGCGTGCCATCCTGCACGGTGATCTCGACGGAATGGACCGGCAGGCGGATGGCCTCGTCGGGTTGCGCAATGCGCAGATGTTCTGAGTACCAGATCGTCGTGCTTGGGTCCTGCCAGAACCGGGTGACGGCCTGCGTCCCCCCCGTCACATCGGTCGAGATCAGGAACGCCTCGGCCAGATCCTGAGCGTCCTGCGCCACGGCAAAGACAGCATGAGGCACGGGATTGCCTAGCGGGAATGCTATGGTCCAACCCGTGCGGCCGCGCCGCGCATCCCGAATTTCACGGATCACGTGCAGCCGGTTTTCCTCTCCGTCCCCCAGAACGAAGATCGTGACCAGCCCGGTTGCATCCAGCGACACGCGCAGCGCTTCGCCTTCGACCCTGTCCGAGATCTTTTGCCAGTCGTCCCACTCGATCCGCCCCGGCTCCGAGGGATACTTCTTCTGACGCTTGACCCAGACCCCATCTGGATCGGACGTCTGGTTGTCATGTCCGATGGCAACGATGTTCAGCAGGTTGTCGCTGTCTTCGATGACTGCGATGTCGCGCACCGTCAGGAACCCCAGATCCTGAAATTCGGTGAACCGGTTGCGGCTGTCGGCGAACCAGACGGATTTATCGGGCGAAATGGCATAGATCGCGTTCTGGCGCATGTTGTTCTGACAGGTCGCGATCTTCAGCACCTTCGCGGGTCCGCCACCCGGCGCCGACAAGGGTGCCCAGTGTTCGGAGGCCCATGCCCCGTCGCTCAACTGTAGATAGTTGTTGGCGACCGTTCCGTCATCGAACACCACATAGGCGTAAACCGTATCGTCCAAGGCCACCGCCTTGAACTGCGACAGCACCTCGTTCGCCTTTTCAGGTTGCGACACTTTCTGAACATACGCACCCGTCTCTTCATTGAACCTGGCCAGCGTCAGCGATCCGGCCTGATCGACGCCCATGATGTCAGGCGTATCGGCCCCCTTGACCTTGCCCGGCGCATCAAAAACGGCCAGTGCCCGCGCCTCGAACCCCAGATCGGCGCGGTCATATTCAGTGGCCTTGCCGGACGTCCGGCGCATCCGAAACACGTTCTGACCGGTGCCGACCGTATACAGATCCAACCGTCCGGCGTCGTTGAGATGCAGGCTGAAATCAGTGCCCGGCGCCACGGTCTGCACGGGTTCCAGCACTTCGGTGAAGCGGGTGTTGAACAGGACGTTGTCGCTTGCCGGGTTGGCCGTGGCCGCGAAAGGATATTGTGCCATGACAGCAAAAGGAGCTTGGGTCATCAGATCAATCTTTCCTGTTGAATGTTCAAAGAAAGGGGATCGGCGCTGAGGCCGATATGCGCAGCCATGGTCCCATCCGGCGTCACCGTCAGGCTTAGAATTCCATGCCGCGCGGGATCCGGCGCCGCCGCTGTATCGGCCAGATACGCAGTCGGATTGCCGCCCAGCAATTCAAACAGACGCGCAACGCGCAGTCGCAGTTTCGGCCCTCCGCCAAACACCTGCTCTGCGTAGAGCAAGATGGAAATCGCCAACAGCTTGCCATCTGGTCCATGGGCAAAACTGACACCGACATCGTGGCAGGCCAAACGCTTGTCTGCGGCGCCGGGATTGACCGTTTGAAGCAGATCGAACAAGCGCGGCACGGCGCGCACGTCGTAGAAACCAGCCTCAAGAAGCAGGCCGCTCAGCCCGCCGCGCGTGGCAGGCGCGCCACCAAAGTAAAGCTCTGTGACGACCCCACCGTCCGTATCATCGCTCAGCCCCACCAAACGGGGCATCAGCCCCCGCCAGGCAGGATGGCCAGAGATCTGCAGGAGCTGCGGATCCAGATCGCGCGGCATCTCGATATATAGCTTGGGCGCGACGTCGCCTCCGCGCATCCTCAGACCCAACCAGGCACCAAATTCGAGCGCATCGGGCGCAGCCCTCTGGAGCGCGACAAATCTCTCGTCGCAGGGCAAGGCAAGTCCGTGACGAAGTGCTCTCGCATGCACCGCGCCGACCCGGGCAAGCATTGGTGTGTCGGGCGACGCGGCCTCAAGCGTGTAGCGCGGTGTGCCGCCTTGTGCGGCAAATCCGATCTCGAGCGGGCTGCCATTTGCGGTCAGGACCGACTTCATGTCTGTGGCGGGTGCCAGGCAATCCGCCACCAACGCTGTCAACGGACGTCCCGGGCCCAAAGGCCACCCCGAAAACGGGGCAGCGCCGTGGCCGGGGGCGGGTATGGAAAAGGTCTCTAGCATCGCACCAATCCCCCGCCGCTCTTACTGCAACGCCGGCAGAACGGTGAAGGCACCATGCCGGTCCGCGACGGCCTCCATAACCACTCGATCCGGGGTATTGCCGTCACGTGGCAGGATCACTGTTGCCAGATCACCTTCGACCTCCGCCACATGCGTGTTGGCGGCTTTGCCGACGTGATAATACGTCACCTCATAATAGTAGGACGGGCTTTGGCCTTCGGGGTAAGAGAAGGTAAAGAACTGGTCCGGCGTCGGCAGACGCGTTCCATCCTCCTGCTTCGGTTGCGCACCGAACGAGATGGACTGCACGAGATCCTTCTTGTGCTCAATCTCGTTTGCCGTGCAATGGCGGCTCAGCACCTGCTCAGGCAGCACGGTAAAGGCATCCACCTTGACCAGTTGCACCGTTTCCCAATCCACAAGCGTGGCGTCGAACTTGGCCGAAAACTGGCGGCGTCCGGGCACAAATTCGAGGAACGACGACCGCCCAGGCACATACACGTCGCGCACCGGCTGGCTCGGGCCATCTTTGATACGAACAAGCCCATTCAGACGCACGTAGGAGCCGTTGGGATTGTCCACCGTCAGGAGTGTAATGTCCTGGAACTGCGTGTCCTCGGTCTTGAACTGCACCTGCTCCCGGAAGTTCATCCCATTGATGTCATCATCATAGGTGGCCGTCAGCAGGACCTGCTCAATTTCCACCTTTTTGTCGCTGTCGTTGCTGTCACTGGTGACAATGCCGTAGGAGACCTCCTGAAACGGATCCTCTAGCAAGACGGTGGTCTTGGCCTTGCCGCCACTGTTGACGATGGGGGCCATGACATAGGTCGCCCTACCACCGCCGTCTTTCGCTTCCTCCCCCGGCTTCACCGACGCGTGGTAGGTCAACCGGTAGTAGTAATCGAAGTTCTTCAGATGCAGGGACGTGTCGCTTTTGAACTTGGCGACGCTTTTTTCCTTGGTGATCTCTTCGTATTTACGCACGTTCGGCGCGCCGAGAGGCGTGTTGAACATGAAGTCGATGCCGACCTTGTCGATCACATCGAAGTCCAACGCATCGCCACTGAAATTGACCTTCACAAGCCCAAGATCAGAGAACCCAATCGAGATGTTGGTGTCCGCCGTCTTTTCCGGCCCGACCTCAAAGCTTTGCCCGTCGGTCAGCGTCACCTTGTAGGTAAACTCGTATTCGGGATCGAAGTGGCCACCGCCGTCCTTCTGACCGTCGACGTCAAAAGTCCACTGGGTGGATGCCCCGGGCTTGAATTCATGGGTTTTCGTGGTCCCGTGATACACCGCCGACAGATTCACGCTCTCGACCTCGGCATCTTTCAAGTCTCCAAGGATGTTGAAATTGGTGATCAGTCGCCGGAAATCCGCGGTGCTATAGTGCTCGCCCCAATTGGCGCTAATCTCGTCCGCGGGCAGCTGCTGTTGCGGTGAGATCACCCACTCGATCACCTGGTTCTCTTTGTATTCCTTGGAAAACGAGGCCACGAATTTCGCGCTCATCCGGTCCGCGTTGCCGGGCCCAAGCGTATTGGCAGCTGTCTCAACTGCCTGATCCACCAGGCTTTCAAGCGCCTTGAACGCCCAGTTTTCGATGCGTCGCTTGAACTCTTCAGACGGGTTTTCGATGTTGTAGTCGATCTCGGTCGATCCGGCCTCGGACGCATTCAGCGACTGGCGGATCGTGGTCTTGCGCTCCGTAACCGACCCCCACATGTTCTTTTTGACATCAACCGTCTTTTCGTACTCGTACGCCTGATCAGAGTTGAACGACACGGTCGCCTTCACGGCCTGCAGCTTGGCCAGCGTGGTCACGTCATAGTCGATGCTCAGCCCGGATGTGGCGGGCGCGTTCGGCCCGAAATTGGCCTTGAAAAAGTTGACCATGGCCTGGCTTTCGAGGGGAATGATGAACGTCGCCTCGTTGGTGCCCGCCATGCTGGGTTCGGCAAGAAACACATATTCCTGACCTTCGATGGAAAAGGTCGCTGTCACCGCGCTCGAAATCCAGTCGAGCTGGCCAAATGTTGCACCGGGAATAGCCGCACGCACCGCAGCCAGCGCCTCCGGCGACACATCAAGCCGCACGGTAAAGGTGCAGGTGGCCATCACGTCGCCGGATTGCGTGGTGTATTCCACTAGGCTGAACACAGGGATCTCACGACCCGCGACCGTGCGCTTGGCAAACAGTGGCTCGGGCACGATGTACCACATGCCGGATTGGGAGAAGTCGGGATAGACCGTGGCGAGCCGGGTGTCATTGGCGTATCGGACGGTCTTGGCATCACGGATGTTGATCATTGTCGTCTCCATTTGGATCAATTCGTCTGGGCCACAGCCCTGGAATCTGCGGTGCCGCCAAATGTTGAAGGGGTCTCTGCCAGCAAACGGAACAGTCTGGCCCACACTCAAAACCCAATCGCAGCACGAGAACGGCTGAGACGAAGATGAAGTTTTGGGCCGTCCAAGACCTGAAAGTTCTCCGAAACTTCCCCGAAAATTTCCGAACCGTCTGAAAAGCCGCGCGTTCAGAACGGAGTCAAACGCGTCTTCTGAACAAACGCCGGTGTAGGTCTGGATATGTTAGATATGGGGGCCGCATACGGCCCATCGACTCATCGCAAAGCAAGTGCAGGCCGTACGGCTTTGTCAGTGTCGCAAAACATTGCAGATCTAGTCATGCGTGCGGCAACGGCCGCTCAAAATATCAAGGGGTTTCAAAGAGACATCCAAACGCATCGCATCACCGAAGAAAGCCCCATTGGCGTCCGCCGATGTTAAGGAGCCCTGACTGAGCGCCGAGTGTGGCCCCGACAAAGCGTAACGATGCCGCGCAAGGTTAACTGTCGGAAAATGATTGCCTGCGCTTTTGGTTTGCCAGACGGCTTCAGACGGAAAGATCGTAAAGAGAGGACAGCCTGCCCCCTGACAAAATCAGACGCCTCGTAACTCAATTCTCGCAATTGCCCCACACCGAGGCGAGCCCGATTACCCGTCGAGCTGCGCCATAACCTCGTCACTGGCCTCGAAATTGGTGGTGACAGTCTGCACGTCGTCGTCATCCTCCAGCGCATCCACCAGCTTCATCAGCTTCTGCATGCCCTCCAGGTCCATCTCGGTGGTCGTTGTAGGACGCCAGATCAGCTTGGTGGACTCCGACTCTCCCAACTCCGCCTCCAGCGCATTGGACACCTCATTCAGATCTGTGTCGGCACACCAGATCACATGCCCGTCCTCCGTGCTCTCCACATCCTCGGCCCCGGCCTCGATGGCGGCCATCATGACGGTATCCGCGTCACCCACCTCAACCGGGTAGCTGACAGCCCCCTTGCGGTCGAACATAAAGCCCACGCTGCCCGTCTCACCCAGGTTCCCGCCATTCTTGGTAAAGGTCGACCGCACGGTCGACGCCGTCCGGTTCCGGTTGTCGGTCATCGCCTCGACAATCACAGCCACACCATTAGGGCCATAACCCTCATAGCGAATTTCCTCGTAATCCTCGCCCTCACCCGCAACCGACTTCTTGATCGCCCGGTCAATATTGTCCTTGGGCATCGACTGCGACTTGGCCTCTTTCACCGCCAGACGCAGGCGCGGGTTCTTGTCGGGATCGGGATCGCCCATCTTGGCGGCGATGGTGATCTCCTTCGACAGCTTCGAAAACAGCTTGGCGCGCAGCTTGTCCTGACGCCCCTTGCGGTGCTGGATGTTCGCCCATTTTGAGTGCCCGGCCATGCGCGCCTCCTGTCTCGCAAATTCGGTGGTCCGGGCGTCTATAAGACATCGCCCACCACAGGGGCAAGGCCACGCTGTGCACCCGCGCAGAGCCCCCGTGCGTGGCGCACGCCGCCCCCGCCGCTACCGTGCAAGCACACAAACAGGAGACAGCCCATGGGCGTCATGATCAACGGCGTGTACGAGGCCGAAGACCCGGGCCACGGCACCACCCAAAACGGCGCCTACGAACGCGCCAAAAGCACGCTCCGCAACTGGATCACCCCGGACGGCACCTTCACCCCCGCCCCGGGCCGCTATCACCTCTTCGTCGCCTGGAACTGCCCTTGGGCGCACCGCACCCTCCTCGTCCGCGCAATCCTCGGACTGCAAAACGCCATCTCCATCAGCATCGCCAAACCTCGCCGCACGGACCAGGGCTGGGTCTTCGACACAGACGGTCCGTTCTCCGACCCCGAACTGCAAGCCACCGCCCTGCACGACGTATACGCCCGGCACCGCCCCGCCTACACAGGCCGGATCACGGTCCCGGTCCTCTGGGACAAGGAAACAAAACAAATAGTCTCCAACGAAAGCGCCGACATCGCCCGGATGCTGGGCACCGCCTTCGACCCCAACCGCCGCCTCTGCCCACCCGAACACGAGGCGCAAATCGACCGCTGGAACACCCTCATCCACAAGAAAGTCAACAACGGCGTCTACCGCGCCGGTTTCGCCCGCACGCAAGAGGCCTACGATACCGACGTCACCGACCTCTTCGCCACGCTGGACACGCTCGAAACCCACCTCACCAACAACACAACACTCACAGGCGGCACCCTCACTGAAGCCGACCTCCGCCTCTTCCCCACACTCGCCCGCTTCGACGTGGCCTACCACTACGCATTCAAATGCAACCTGGCCAAACTCAGCGACTACCCGGCGCTCTGGGACTACGCCCGCGCCCTCTACGCCCTGCCCGACGTGGCCGACACGGTCAAACCCGACATCTACAAGGCGGGCTACTTCTCCCCATCCGAGCTGCGCAACCCGCTGGGTATCATCCCCGCAGGACCAAAAGTCGACTGGACCCAACCACCCCACCGCACAATACAAGTGCCCGCCTAACCCCTTCTTCTGGCTAAAAATACTTCAGGGGAGGCGCGCCAGCGCCGGGGGCAGAGCCCCCTTCAAAATGTCGTCGCGCTTCAGCGCGGCAGCAAAACCGCGTGACCGAATTACAACTGGCACCGCAACCCCCACATCCCTACCCTGCCGGGATGACGACAGACCAGATCATCCTCTTCACTCTCTTCGGCGCCGTCTTCGGCCTGCTCTTATGGGGCAAGTTCCGCTACGACATCGTCGCCTTCACGGCGCTCATGCTCGGCGTGGTTCTCGGCGTGGTGCCAAGCGCAGATGCCTTCTCCGGCTTCGGCCACCCGGCCACGCTCGTGGTGGCACTGGTCCTCGTCGTCTCTGCCGGTCTGGTGCGCTCCGGCGCGGTCTTTCTGATCACGCGCACACTGGTCGATGCGTCCCGCTCCCTCGGCGCGCATATCACGCTGATGGGGGCCATCGGCGGCGTCCTCTCGGCCTTCATGAACAACGTGGCGGCCCTCGCGCTCCTGATGCCGGTGGACATGCAAACCGCGCGCAAGGCGGGGCGATCACCGGGGCTCAGCCTCATGCCGCTCAGCTTCGCGACCATCCTCGGCGGCATGGTCACGCTGATCGGCACGCCTCCCAACATCATCATCGCCACGATCCGCGAGGATGCCCTGGGCGAGCCCTTCCGGATGTTCGACTTCGCCCCCGTGGGCGGGCTCGCGGCCATCGCCGGGCTCGCGTTTGTCGCCCTCATCGGCTGGCGGCTCATCCCTGCCCGCGCCGATGCTGAAGGCCCGACCGAGGCGCTCTCCGAATACATCGCAGAACTCACTATCCCCGAAGGCTCCAAACACGCAGGCAAGCGCGTCGGCGAACTCTACGAAGACGCCGAAAAGGCCGACGTCGCAATCATCGGCCTGATCCGCGACGGCCAGCGCCGCTATGGCCGCGCCCGCAACGCGCTGCTGCAAGAGGGCGACGCGCTGGTGCTCGAAGCCACGCCAGACGCGCTCGACGAATTCCGCGCCGCCCTCGGCCTGTCCGTCGCCGACGCCAAACGCGAAAAGCAATTGAACGCCGCCGGGGAAGGCGTTGAAATCATTGAGGTCGTGGTCACAGACCAATCCCGCCTGATCGGGCGCACCGCGCAAAGCGTCGGGCTCAGCTGGCGGCAATCGACCGTGCTCATGGGCATCTCGCGCGGCGGCAAACGGATCACCAAGCAGATCCGCAAAACATCCATCCGCGCAGGCGACATCCTCCTTCTGCTCGTGCCCCGCGACACCGGCCATGACGTCACCCAATGGCTGGGCTGCCTGCCGCTGGCGGAACGCGGGCTTGCGGTGACCGCGGATGAAAAAGTCTGGCTCGCCATCGGCCTTTTCGCAGGCGCCGTCGCCGCCGCCAGCGTGGGTCTGCTCTACCTGCCCATCGCCCTCGGTCTTGTGGTCGTGGCTTATGTGCTGTCCAAGATCGTCCCGCTCTCCGAGCTTTACACCCATATCGAATGGCCCGTCGTCGTCCTGCTCGGTTCCATGATCCCACTGGGCGCCGCATTGGAAAAGTCCGGCGGCACCGAACTCATCGCAGGCTGGCTCGTCACCATGACCGACGGCCTGCCCGCCTGGGCCGTGCTGACGGTACTGATGATCGTCACGATGAGCCTGTCTGACGTGCTCAACAACACAGCCACAACCATCGTGGCCGCCCCCGTCGGCATCCAGATGGCCCAGACGCTGGGCGTGTCCCCCGACCCCTTCCTGATGGCCGTCGCAGTCGCGGCCTCTTCAGCCTTCCTCACCCCCATAGGGCATAAGAACAACACACTGATCCTCGGCCCCGGCGGTTACCAGTTCGGGGACTACTGGCGCATCGGCCTGCCGCTGGAGGTCATCGTGATCGCCGTGTCGATCCCCGCCATCCTCGTCTTCTGGCCGCTCTGACCGGGCGCCGGAATTTTTTTTAAATTCCGGTCTGTTTTCTGTCTCAGAAAACGGCTGACCAAGCGTCAACGTTGCGCGCCGCCAATCTGCCCGTCTAACCTCGCCATCAGGGAGAAGACATCATGGACATATTAATCAACGTGGTGCTGCCACTGTCGCTGGCGATCATCATGCTAAGCCTTGGCGTGGGCCTGACCTTCGCCGATTTCGCTCGCGTCCTGCGCACGCCCAAGGCCTTCGCCACCGGCGCAACAGCACAAATCATCCTTTTGCCCGTCGTCACATACACCATCGTCCTCAGTTTCGGCCTCGGCCCCGAAATCGCCGTGGGCTTCATGCTGCTCAGCTTCTGCCCGGGCGGCGTGACATCGAACATGATCGCGCGGCTGTCCAAGGGCGACGTCGCCCTGTCCGTCTCTCTCACCGCCGTGGTCAGCCTGCTCAGCATCCTGACGGTGCCCATCCTCGCCGCATGGTCCGTCGTGCATTTCATGGGCGACGCAGCCCCGGACGTGTCGGTCACCGGCCTCGCCATCTCGGTCTTCATCATCGTGACCCTCCCGGTGCTCATCGGCGTACTGATCCGCCACTTCGCTGCCAGCTTCGCCATCCGGATCGAGCCGTTCCTGTCCTGCCTCGCCACGCTCCTTTTCATCATCATCGTGGTCGCAGCCCTCGCCGCCAACTGGGATGTCTTCACCGCCAATCTCGGCACGCTCGGCCCCGCCCTCATCGTCCTGAACGCTGCCCTCCTCCTCATCGGCCTGGGTCTCGCCCTCGCGCTCGCCCTGCCCTGGGACCAGGCCAAGACCATCTCGGTCGAAACCGGCATCCAGAACGCCACCCTCGGTATCACCCTCGCCGCCCTGATCTCGGGCCAGGCCGAGGGGCTCAGCGCCATGGCCCTGCCCTCGGGCGTCTATGGTATCCTCATGTACATCGTCGCCGCGCCCTTCGTGGCGTGGTTCCGCAGAGCCTAAGGAGACACTCATGGATCAAGCAGACGCCATCGTCGTGGGCTCCGGCCTCGCAGGCCTTGCCGCCGCCGCCGAACTGGGCGACCGGGGCAAAAAGGTGATCATCGTCGATCAGGAACCCCGCAGCTTCCTCGGCGGTCAAGCCTTCTGGTCGCTCGGCGGCCTCTTCATGATTGACACGCCCGAACAGCGGCGCATAGGGATCAAAGACAGCCGCGACCTCGCCCTCAACGACTGGATGGGCAGCGCCCAGTTCGACCGGGACGAAGACGCCATGCCCCGCAAATGGGCCGAGGCCTATATCGACTTCGCCGCCGGTGAAATGCGCCCCTGGCTCCACGCCATGGGCCTGCGCTGGTTCCCCGTCGTGGGCTGGGCCGAACGGGGCGGCAGCTACGCCGATGGGCACGGCAACTCTGTCCCGCGCTTCCACATCACATGGGGCACCGGCCCCGGCATCATCGAACACTTCATCCGCCGCTGCGAAGAACACGAACGCACCGGCCTCATCCAATTCAACTTCCGCCACCAGGTCGACCGGATCGACATGGAAAACGGCGCAGCCAAAGGCGTCAGCGGCACCCTCCTCGCCGACGACAGCGCCGCACGCGGCCAGAAAACCAACCGCGACGCAATCGGCGACTTCGCCCTCAAAGCGCCCTCTGTCATCGTCACCTCCGGCGGCATCGGCGGCAATTTCGACATGGTGCGCAAGGTCTGGCCCACCGACCGGCTCGGCCCCGCACCCGCCTCCATGGTCGCAGGCGTACCCGCCCATGTGGACGGGCGGATGATCGGCATCTCGGAAGCCGCAGGCGGCCACGTCATCAACGGCGACCGCATGTGGCACTACACCGAAGGGGTCAAGAACTGGGACCCGATCTGGCCCAGCCACGGCATCCGCATCCTGCCGGGCCCCTCCTCCATGTGGTTCGACGCGACCGGCAACCGGTTCGCACCCCCAGCGCTCCCCGGCTTCGACAGCATGTCGACCCTGCGCGAGATCCTGGCGACCGGCTACGACTACAGCTGGTTCGTCCTCACGCAGAAAATCATCAAAAAGGAATTCGCCCTCTCGGGCTCCGAACAAAACCCCGACCTCACCTCGAAAAAATGGTCCGAGGTGATCAAGCAGCGCGTCCTGTCCGGCAAAAACGCAACCGCCCCGGTCGAGGCGTTCAAGGAACGGGGCGAGGATTTCGTCGTTGCCAATGACCTCACCACCCTCGTGCGCGGCATGAACCAGATCGCAGGCGGCAACCTGATTGATGAGGCCAAACTACGCAAACAGATCGAAGCGCGCGACGCACAAATCGACAACCCGTTCTCCAAGGACGCGCAGATGATGGCGATCCACGCCGCGCGCAACTACCGGGGCGACAGGCTGCTGCGGACAGCCAAACTGCACAAGTTCCTCGACCCCGCCAACGGCCCGCTCATCGCGGTCAAGCTGCACGTGCTGACGCGTAAAACACTCGGCGGGCTGCACACGACGCTCGACAGCCAGATGATCGGCGCGGACGGCACCCCAGTGCCCGGCCTCTTCGCAGCAGGCGAGGTCGCAGGCTTCGGCGGCGGCGGCTATCACGGCTACAACGCGCTCGAAGGGACATTCCTCGGCGGCTGCATCTTCTCGGGCCGCAACGCGGGCCGCTCAACCGCCATCGCCTGACCCAAACCTGCGACGCTATGTAACCTGTTCCAAAACTTGCATCGTTGCACGCGACACGCCAATTTACCGCACCACCTTAGCCATGCGCGCAAGCGACACAGCCAAAACAGTGCAAGACCATGACCCAGAACGCTGACCTGATAGAGATGAACGACCTCGGCTTCCCTGCGCCCGAACGCAGTGCGGCCATGATGGCCTGCACGCGCGATTGCGTGAAGCTGCTCTCGTCCGATGGGCGGATCACCTACATGAGCCACAATGGCCGTTGCGCCATGGACATCGACGATCTCGCGCAGGTGCTGGGGAAATACTGGGCCGAGTTGTGGCCGCCCCAAAGCACGGACCTGATCAACGGTGCCGTGGCCGCAGCACAGGCGGGCAAGATGGCGCATTTCGTGGCCGACTGCCCAACCGGACGCAAGCGTATGGCACGGTGGGACGTAACAGTGATCGGGATCCCGAACGCCCAAGGGGGACTGTCCGAGATCATGGCCGTTTCGCGCGAAACAATTGAGCCATGCCGCCCGCTGACAATCACCTGACGCCGCACGGCCACGAAAACGGGTAACCCGTATAAGACGCGCATTGCTGACACAGGCTCAGAGCTTTCACTGACCGTCAGTTCGCATCGGAGGCCGCACCACCTTATTCGGACCAGCGGGTATTACCTCAATCGACCCTCCGCCAATCACAGGCGGCGCCATGATTTGCGCTCTCCAGCCGACGGTTTCTAAACTTGAACGGGTCAAGCTCGGACAAGAGCTCGGATCGGTACACGCACGGAGCAGACATCAATTCACACCGAAAGGACGTCCGTCACACTGCACTCAGCGGCGCGTTATCCGTCAATCTGCACAGGGCGCGGTGGCGCCAGATGCACCGGCGCCTCTCCGAAGAGGTGCGCGACGCCCGCCTCGTCAAACATCGCCCAGCGCGCAGCAATCAGCTGGTAGTGTCGCGTCTCACAACCCCATGCATCGCGGGTAAAGCGTGACCGCCACACACCTTCAACCCGCAGGGGCAACTGCACCGTGTCCAGCCCCTCGGCGCGCCATCCGGGGATGTTCGCCCGCGCGTGAAACAAAAGCGCCCGCAAACGCTTTTCAATACTCACCGCCTGCGCGTTGCGGCGCCCCGCGAACACCACCTCGATCACCGCACCATCGGGAAGAAAGCCGCGGACCACCAGATCCTGCCGGTTGTTGCGATGCGCCTGCGGGACAAGACCGACTGTGACCCGGCGCACGGGCGACCGGAACAATCCGTTGTCCTCGTAAGCGGGCGTGACAAGGTGCGTGGGGCGGCGAAGATCAGACATGGCGTTATGCCTGATCGGTAACAGCCGAGCGTAAAAAATGTCTTACGGCCGCAGTTGCCGAATTGTGCAGTGCTGCATTGGCCACACCACAAGCAATCTGCATCCGATTTGCCTCTCTCAAAAGGCAGAATTACGCCCATCTCCCGGCACCGATCCAGTCCGACTTGTCCGGTCGCGTGCACCTCACAACGCCCCGAATACTATGTTAAGCGGCCAGTCACCTTAGTTTAGATCTTAGTTGAGAATAATTGTACAAAATTCTGTTTTTCTTATATAAATGCGCGACCACCTCGGAGTTTGCATTCAATCACAGCGGCCAAATGAACGGAATGACAGCTGAGGCCAGCAAACCGACACTCAAATTCAACGGGATCCCGACCTTCATAAAATCCGTGAATTTGTATCCGCCCGGCCCATAGACCAGCATGTTGGTCTGATACCCAATCGGCGTCGCAAACGAGGCTGATGCGGCAACCATCACCGCCACCACAAGGGGCCGTGGGTCGATCCCCAAGGCGCCTGCCAATCCGATCGCGATGGGCGTCACAACGACGGCCACGGCATTATTGCTGACCAGCTCCGTCAGGACCGACGTCAGTAGGTACACCGCCCACACGATCAGGAACGGCGGCAACACCATCAACCCCGGCGCGACGGCATCCACGATCAGCGCGACAGCCCCCGTCGCCTCCAGTGCGGCGCCAATGGCCAGCATGGAAAAGATCAGCGCCAAAAGCCGTCCGTCCACGAAGGAAAACGCCTCGTCCGCGTCAATGCAGCGGGTGATCAGAACGGTGGCCACGGCGAGGATCGACAGCATCAGGATCGGCGCCACACCGAAAGCGGCAAGCACCACGATCCCCAACAGTGCGGCCAGTGCGATGGGCGCGTGACTGCGCCGAAACTCCCGCTGCGACGGTTTGGACACGTCAACCATGTCCATATCTGCGGCGAGCCGCTGAATATCCTCCGGCGCACCCTCAAGCAGCAGAGTGTCCCCAACCTTGACCACCAGATCATCCAACTGGCGACCGATGTTCTGGTTTCGCCGGTGCACCGCGAGCGGATAGACACCATATCGCCGCCGCAGCCGCAGCGCGCCCAGAGACCGGCCGACCATCCGGCACCCCGGCGTGATCAGAACCTCCACCGTGGTTGTCTCGACCGCGCCGACTTGGTCAATCCGCTTGAGTTCCTTGTTGCGCTGAAGGCTCAACAGCTCGGTCATCTGCGTGCGCAGCACCACCCGGTCGCCCACCTGTAGCTGCACGTCAGCCATGTTCCGGCGCAGCGACTGATCGCCCCGGATCACATCAACAAGGCGGACGCCGTCTCGCTTGAACAGCTGCACACCCGTCACGTCGCGGCCAACCAGGTTCGATTCCGGTGGGATGACAGCCTCGGTAAAGAACTTCATGCGGCTGCGATCACTCAGCAACCCCGCCATGCTGTCGCGCTCGGGCAACAGCATGGGGCCGAAAAAGCGCAGATAGATCATGCCCCAGGTGACGAGGATGATGCCCAGCGGCGTCACCTCGAAAATCGTGAACGGCGCCATCCCCTGCGTCCGCGCCACGCCGTCGACCAGCAGGTTGGTCGACGTGCCGATCAGGGTCAGTGTCCCACCAAGGATCGCGGCATAGCTCAGCGGGATCAGCATTTTGGACGGGGCCAACCCCATCGTCTTGGCCAGTTGAATGATAACCGGGATCATCACCACAACAACGGGGGTGTTCGACACGATGGCAGAACTGAGAATGACAAAGGCCATCAGCATGACAACCGCCAACGCCGGGTTGCTGCGCGCCTTTCGGTCGGCAAGCCCAGTAAAGGCGTCGAGCGCGCCGGTCCGCACAAGTGCCCCCATGATGATGAACATGGCCGCAATGGTCCACGGCGCCGGATTTGACAGCACCCCAAGCGCATCTTCGTAGGGCAGCGCACCCGTGGCCAGCAGCAGCGCCGTTCCGCTGATCGCCACCACCTCGGTCGGGAACAGCTCGCGCAGAAACAGCACGAACATCACGGCCACCACGACCAGTGTCAGGACGGCATTGCCGGTTTGCGAAAGCTCCATCAGCCCCATGGTGCGGCCCTTCAACGTGCGCAGGTCAGCGGACACTGTCCCCCAAGGGGCCGGCGTCTTCAACCCGGCTCCTGCGTGGCTGAACCAGAAACATCCCCAAAAGCATCAGGATAAGGGCGATCCAGACCGTGGGTGCATAATCTTCGCTCAAGATCAGCTTGGCCCAGAACACGCCAAAGAGGGTCACCAGAAAGCTGACTTGCACGGCAAAGACAGGACCGGCCCGGCCCACCAGCCAGACATAGCCCGCGTACACCAGCACATGGGTTGTTGCACTGAGGACAAGCGCCATCTCCGCCGCCCCAAGCGGCAGGCGCAGCGCAATCCACTGCCCGCTGAAAAGCGCGAGCGGAAGTGCCACGATGGCCCCGACGATCGAGGCCCCCCAAAGCACCTGGATCGCATCCAGCCCCGCGGTGCCCCAGCGCGCCACATAGTTGCCCTCAAACGCGTAGAACAGACCAGAGATCAACCCGACAAATACCCAAAGGATCGGAATACCGCCCGCCACACTGGCATTAGGCAAGACGATCAGCATCACCGCCGTCAGTCCGGCAAAGATACCCCCGAACCTGCGCCATTCAAAGCGGTCGAGCCCCAGCGACAGCGCAATGGGAAAAGCCCAGATCGGGATCATGCTCAGCAGGATTGACATGATGCCGGACGGCAGATGCACGGCGGCCTGATAGCTCGCCGAATTGGGCAGCACAGACCCGATCAACGCAATAACCACATAGACGCGTATCTGCGGGCGTCCCAGCGGAAGGTGGACCCGGCGCATAGCGGCGATCACCGTCATAACCACAGCGCCAATGACGAGTTGCCAGAACAAAAGCCCGAAATGCTGGTAGCCGGTGCTGACAGCAATCTTGGTGAGCGGCATGGTCAAGCCCCACCCTGCCCCCAAAAGGATCAGCACGGCGGTAAACCCCAGCGCCGCGCGGCCCGTCATGGACCGCCGGCCTGCAGCAACCCACCGTCGCGGACCATCTCGATCCGTGTGGCGCGGCCATCATCGCCTGTCTCGACATACACCCCCGACAGTGTCGCAGGCCCAAGGGCCGGGGCAAAGCGTTCCTTTGGCATGCCGGTGATGAAGCGGCGTAGGGGCTCGTCCCGCTGCATCCCGATGACCGAATTGTAATCGCCGCACATCCCCGCATCGGTCAGGTACGCGCAACCCTTCGACAGGATCATCGCGTCGGCCGTCGGCACATGGGTGTGGGTGCCCACCATCAAGCTGGCCCGCCCGTCACACCAGTGGCCCATGGCCATCTTCTCGGATGTCGCCTCGCAATGGAAATCCACCATGATCGCATCCGCCTGCCCACCCAAGGGGTGGATCCGAAATACGGTCTCCAGCGCGGAAAACGGATCGTCAAAGGGGCGCTTCATGAACACCTGGCCCAAGGCCTGCGCCACCAGAACCTTCTTGCCGTTGCGGGCCGTAAACAGGCGCGCGCCCTTACCGGGGGCCGCCTTCGAATAGTTCAGGGGCCGAATGATGCGCGGCTCCTGCTCGATAAAGCCCAGCATGTCCTTTTGATCGAAGGCATGATCACCCAGGGTCACGCAATCCGCCCCCGCATCCAGCAAGACGCGGGCATGCGCCCCCGACAGCCCCATGCCCGAGGTCGCATTCTCGCCATTGACCACGACGAAATCTAGATCCCAATCGGTGCGCAAACGCGGAAGGTGATCGGTGATCGCCTGACGGCCAGACCGGCCCATGACGTCACCCAGAAAAAGCAATCTCATACCCGCCCATATGCCCCGACGGACAAGAACGGCAAGCGAAATGCGCCGACCCGCGTCCCTTCCCTGTTTCAAAAAATCCCGGGGGACGGCCGCAGGCCGGGGGGCTGGCCCCCTCAGACCTCGATGATTTCGGTATCGGTCACGATCATATCGAGCGGTTGATCGGTCGGCTCTACAGGCAGGTCTTGCACCTGTTGCGCGCCGTAGGCAAAGCCGATAGCCAGTGTGGCCCGTTCGGCGCGCAATTGTTCGAGCGTGCGATCATAGAACCCGCCACCATAACCCAGCCGCGCGCCCGCGCGGGTGAAGGCCACGAGGGGCACGATGACGATCTCAGGCTGCATCAAGTCTTCAACCGCGGGCACCTGCGCCCCAAACGGTCCTTCCGCCATCTCCGCATCGAGCGTCCATATCGAAAACACCAAGGGTTGACCGGCGGCCCGGATCACTGGCACGCCCACGGGCCCATGCGCTGCCGCCTCGGCCATGGCAGGAAGCGGATCAATCTCGGACCGGATGGGCATGTAACCGGACACCGGCACGCCGCGGTAGCCTGCCAGAACCGAGGACAACAGGCCCGATGCGCCACCGGCATCCAGATCGAACGCGGCCTTGCGCGCAGCGAACGCCGCCTTGCGGATGGCCGCCTTATCCTCGGTCAGTCCCATGCGGACACCCCTACGGGACGGCGGGTGGGGCGACTTTGCGCGCCAGCGCAAACAGCGTCCGCCCCCGTCACAAGAGCACCGCCGCAGCAAGGCCCAGAAAGGCAAAAAACCCGACCACATCGGTCACCGTCGTCACAAACGCCCCGGACGCCAGCGCCGGGTCGATCCCGATCCGGTCCAGCAAGATGGGTATGCCGGTGCCGGCCAGCCCCGCCACCACCATGTTCACGACCATTGCCGCCGCAATCACATAGCCAAGCGCGGGCGAGCCGAACCAGATGATGCCGACGACGCCCATAACCACGGCAAAGACAACCCCGTTGATCAGCCCCACCAACACCTCGCGCCGGATCACGCGCCACACATTGGCGCCCGTCAGGTCCTTGGTCGCCAGGGCACGGGTAGCCACGGTCAGCGATTGGGTGCCCGCATTGCCGCCCATGGACGCAACGATGGGCATCAGCACCGCCAACGCCACGATCTGCGCAATGGCTGCATCGAATTGAGCAATCACCAGCGAGGCCAGGATCGACGTCACAAGGTTCACCGCCAACCAAGGAATACGCCGCTTTGTCGTCTCGCGCACAGAGTCCGAGAGGGCCGACTCCTCGCCCACACCGGCCAGACGCAGTATGTCCTCCTCGTGCTCCTCATCCAGCACAGCCATGGCGTCATCGATGGTGATCAAACCGATCAGCCGCCCCTCGTCATCCACAACCGGCGCCGAGATCAGGTGATACTGGTTGAAGGCATAGGCCACATCGCTTTCGTCCTGGCTTGCCGGGATGACCTGAAACGTCTCCTCAACGAGATCGGCGAGCAATACTTCACGGCGCGAACGCATCAGCTTGCCCAAGGTGACATTGCCCACCGGGTGCAGGCGCGGATCGACCAGCACGATGTGGTAAAACTGCCCCGGCAATTCATCCTCTTCCGCACTGCGCAACCGATCAATGGCCTCACCCACGGTCCAGTGCTCGGGCGCCATGACGACCTCGCGCTGCATAAGTCGCCCGGCCGAATACTCGGGAAAGGTCAGCGATTGTTCAACCAGTGCGCGGTCGGTGTCCTCAAGCGCATCAAGGATCTGTTCCTGCTGCGCATCATCCAGATCCTCGATCAGGTCGACCACATCGTCGCTGTCCAGATCCCGCACCGCCTCGGCCAGCACCGCAGGCTTGAGAACGGAAATCACTTCTTCCCGGATCGACTCGTCCAGTTCCGACAGGATGTCGCCATCAAATTCGCGGTCATACAGCCGGATCAGGCGGGACCGATCAAAGGCGTTGATCTGTTCCAGAAGGTCCGCGATGTCGGCCGCATGCAGCGGCTCCATCAGCGCGGTCAGCTGATCGCGGTCCTCGATATCGACAGCATAGAGGATGGCAGAGACGTCTTTGCGCTCAAGGACATAGGCGTTGTCGTCCTGGCCGGGTTCGGGCACGTCGGTCTGATCTGACATGGCCTCTATCTCCCTTCCAACGCGTCTGGCCAGACCATAGGGCGCACCCCATAGGCTGACAATGGGCCGCATTTCGCTTTGCGCAGGTGCACCCACCCCGGCATAAGGCGGGGATGACGACTGCCCAGCTTTTGACCGGCCATGTGCTGACATTCACCGACGACCCGTTCATTGTCCCTTGGCCCGACGCTGTGCGGATCGAGGAAAACAGCGCCGTGCTGGTGAAGGACGGTCATATCGTTGCCACGGGCACCGCAGCCACGGCCCAAGGCACGCACGCCAAGCGCCACGACTACCCCGGCCACCTGATCTGCCCGGGTTTTGTCGACGCGCACGCCCACTACCCGCAGACGGCGATCATCGCCTCATGGGGCAAGCGGCTGATCGACTGGCTGAACACCTATACGTTTCCCGAAGAGATGCGCTTTGGCGATCCGGATTACGCACAAAGCACGGCGGACACCTATCTCGACCTGCTGCTGGATCATGGGACCACCTCCGTTGCAAGCTTCTGCACGATCCATTCGACAAGCGTCGATGCGCTGTTCACGGCTGCCGCCGACCGCAACATGGCTGTGGTCGCGGGCAAGACCTGCATGGACCGCAACGCGCCCGACGGGCTGCGCGACACCGCCCAATCCGCCTATGACGACAGCAAGGCGCTGCTGGAACGCTGGCACTGCACAGGCCGCGCACGCTATGCCATCACGCCGCGCTTCTCTCCCACGTCGACGGAGGACCAGTTGGCCGCCCTCGGCGCGCTCTGGGCCGAACACCCCGATGCGCTGATGCAAACCCACCTCAGCGAACAGGTGGACGAGATTGCGTGGGTCCGTGACCTCTGCCCCCAAGCGCGCGACTATCTCGACACCTACGAGGCGCACGGGCTGCTGGGGACGCGCGGCCTCTACGGCCATGCCATCCACCTTGAACCGCGCGAGATCCATCGCCTGCGCGAAGTGGGTGCCGGGCTGGTGCATTGTCCCACATCAAACACCTTCATCGGGTCGGGCCTTTTCGACCTGATGGGGCTGACATCGCAGGGTCTGCGGGCGGGGCTAGCAACGGACACGGGCGGCGGGTCGTCTTTTTCGATGCTACGCTCCATGGCAGCCGCTTACGAGATCGCGCAATTGCGCGGGGTCGCCGTGCATGCCGCTCAGCTCCTTTGGCTTGCCACTGCAGGATCTGCCCGCGTCCTGCACCACAGCGACGAGATCGGGCAGATCGCATCAGGCCTTGCCGCAGACCTTTGCGTTCTCAACCTCGCCTCGACCTCCGCCATCGCGCAACGCCACGCACGGGCCGAGGACATCTGGGATGCGGTGTTTCCGACCATCATGATGGGCGACGACCGGGCCATTGCTGATGTCTGGGTTGCCGGACAGAAGCGCTAGCCGTCCATCAACCCGTTCGCGAGGACCGCCTGCTTTCGCATCGCCGCCTGCAGGTCAAACGTGGTCACTTGCCCATCCCGAACAACCTGCCGCCCCTCGACAAACAGGTCGCGTACCGTGTTCGGCCCCGCAAGCAACAGAGCCGCCGGATCCCAACTGCCAGCCGCCTCGATCCCGCTCACATCCCAAATCGCAACATCCGCCCGCGCGCCAACGGACAAACGCCCACACTCCGGGCGGCCCAGAATGTCAGCCCCGCCCCGCGTGGCAATCTCCAATGCCTCCTGCGCGCTCATGGCGTCAGCCCCCCGCGCCACACGTTGCAACAGCATCGCCTGCCGGGCCTCGGCCACCAGATTGCCCGCATCATTGCTGGCCGAGCCATCCACGCCCAACCCAACAGGCACACCCGCATCGCGCATCGCGCGCACCGGCGCGATGCCGGAACCAAGCCGACAGTTCGAACAGGGGCAATGCGCCACGCCGGTGCCCGTGCGGGCAAAAAGGTCAATTTCCGACGCGTCCAATTTTACGCAATGGGCATGCCAAACATCGAGGCCAACCCAGCCCAGATCCTCGGCGTATTGGCCGGGACGGCAGCCAAACTGTTCGAGGGAATAGGCGATATCCTCGTCATTCTCGGCCAGATGGGTGTGCATCATCACGCCCTTGTCCCGCGCCAGCACAGCCGCATCGCGCATCAACTCCCGACTGACCGAGAACGGAGAACACGGTGCCACACCCACCCGGCACATCGCCCCCGGTGCCGCGTCATGAAAAGCGTCGATAACACGCGCCATGTCGGACAGGATCACCGCCTCCTCCTCGACCAGCGCATCGGGGGGCAGTCCGCCGTCACTTTCACCGATGCTCATGGCGCCGCGGGTCGGATGAAAGCGCAGCCCGACCTCTTCGGCCGCCGCGATGGTGTCCTCCAGCCGCACGCCATTGGGATAGAGATATAGGTGATCCGACGAAAGCGTGCACCCGGACAGGGCCAGCTCCGCCAATCCTATCTGAGCGGAGACATACATATGCTCCGGCGTGAACCGTGCCCAGATCGGATATAGCGTCTGCAACCAGCCAAACAGCAACGCATCCTGTGCCGCAGGCACCGCACGCGTCAGGGTCTGATACAAATGGTGGTGCGTGTTGACGAGGCCAGGGGTAACGACACAGCCCTCCGCGTCAACAACCTCACCCGCCGTGGTCAAACTCTGCCCAAGCGCAACCACCTGACCATCGCGCAGCAAGACATCCGCATCCCGCAACACGCGCCGGTCATCGTCCATACAAACGACATGAGACGCAGCGCGGATCAACGTTTCGGTCAAACGAAGCCCGCCAAGATATCCAACGCCGCGCGATGCATCTCAGGGTGCGATGCAGCAACGACGCGCCCGCCCTCGTGCACCGGTTGACCGGACCAGTCGGTCACAACCCCGCCTGCCGCCTCGATCAGGCCGATGGGCGCCTGAATGTCATAGCTGTTCAGCCCCGCCTCGATCACCAAATCAATCTGCCCCGCCGCCAGCAGCGCATAGGCGTAGCAATCCATGCCGTAGCGCACCAGCTTGACGCGCTCCGCGACGGCTTCGAACCCCGCGCGTTCGGTTGGGGTGCCTATCTCGGGGAATGTGGTGAAAAGCACGGCCTCCGACAAGGCGCGCGGCGGGCGCGTGGCGATCTTGCCTGTACCGCGGGGGCCCTTCAACCAGGCCGACCCGTCTATGCCCCAAAACCGCTCGCCGATATAGGGTTGGTCGATCATGCCAAGGACCGGGCCAGCCTCGTCCCCGACCGCGATCAGAACCCCCCAAGTGGGTGTTCCAGACACAAAGCCGCGCGTGCCATCGATGGGATCAAGCACCCAGGTCAGCCCGCTTTGGCCCGATTGCGCGCCGTACTCCTCGCCGAGGATGGCATCTGTGGGCCTCTTCTCTGCCAACACCGCGCGCATTGCCTGTTCGGCGGCACGATCTGCGATGGTCACGGGATCATACCCGCCTTCATCCTTGTTTTCGGTGCCAAGATCAGCGCCGCGAAAATGCGGCAGGATTGCAGAGGATGCAGCATCCGCCATCGCGTGTGCCACATCTGTCAGCTCGGAAAGAGAGTGCGCCATAAAAACCGGGTGCCAGAGTGCTCCGGTTTGCGCAAGAACTGAATTTGAATGCGCGTCAGGCGACGTCGGTCAGCACACGCGCCAGTTCAAACAAGCGCCTGCGCTGTGCTTCGGGAATGGCGTAGTACGTGCGCACCAATTCCATCGCTTCCTTGTCGCTCAGCATGTCCGAAGGGACGTTGCCGGACGTCGCCTCTTGCGCGGCATCCTCCTTCAACCCTTCGAAGAAAAAGGCAACCGGAACACCCATCGCCTCGCCAATATCCCAAAGCCGGGAGGCGCTGACACGGTTTGCGCCAGTCTCATACTTCTGGATCTGCTGAAACTTGATGCCGACCATGTCAGCAAGTTTCTGCTGCGTCATGCCGATCAGCCATCGGCGCTGTCGGATGCGCTTGCCGACATGTGTATCCACCAGATGTGCCATGTGTTTCCAACCTTGATGCTCAGTGTGTCGTCAGCGCCGCGAAAAGAGCGCTTAAGAGAAATTGCGCGCTGAGTATTGACCTTAATACTAACTTCTCATTTGTCCGTTTTCAATGAAATCCACCCGCAACGCGCGAATTCAAAACGTTAACGCCCCCGATCCTGGGGATGTTTTTCACGGCCCAGACCGAAACAGGGTGCATTTTGCACTGTTACATATGGCACAGGGATGCGGCGGTTTGTTCGGATGCTTCAACACGTTAGACGGTAAAACGCGCACCGATTTTGCCACCTATAATTGAAATGTGAGCATAAATCTCCTGCACAAAGCGCGCCTTTCCCAACCAAATAAGGGATAAGCGCTGGCTTTATCCATCGGCTAGTTTCCGCTCATATCATCGATTCGGCGCACATGATCACACCCCGGCAACCGCGCGCAGCGCCACCGCATCGCCCGTCTGG
Source organism: Tateyamaria sp. syn59 (assembly GCF_007995245.1). Lineage (GTDB taxonomy): Bacteria > Pseudomonadota > Alphaproteobacteria > Rhodobacterales > Rhodobacteraceae > Tateyamaria. Next base: position 19,553 of record NZ_VCBA01000001.1, on the reverse strand, counting down.
AACGCCCGGCGCAGGAATCCGACAAGCGCTTCATGCACCTCGCCAGTGGCACCACCGGCACCGTAGAGGTTGATGCTGTGCGCTGGCAGATCAGGCAGCGCCCCACCATGTTCGATACGGTCCAGATGTGGCGGCTCGGTCCCCTCAATCATCGTGTGCACGGCCAGATCGGCGCTCACGGTCGCCTCGATTGTACGGTCGCTTTCGGTCTCCACCACCACGTCCCAGGGAATGTTCGCCGCGTCCAGCCGCTCGACCACGCGCGGGCGGAAGGTGCATTGCCGACCAAAGGCCAGCTTCAGCGGCCGCTGGCGCCATGCGGACCCGCCGGGGGCGCCAACCCAGCACAGCGGCTTGGTGCAGAGCTGTTCGCCCCCTGCATCAATCCCGGTCTCCGTGGTCAGGATGATATCGCAGGCCCCCTTGGCAAACTCCGACTTCAGCCGCCGTGTGTACGAGCTATCGAGCTGCACCTTCACCCGCGGAAAGGCAGCATGAAACTGTTTCAGCACGCGGGGGATAGCGGGATACACAATGTCATGCGGCACACCCAGGGTGATCTCGCCCTCATAGGCCTGATCGGTCAGCCGCGTGATCACCTCATCGTTCAATGCCACCATGCGGCGTGCATAGACCAGAAGCTGCTCGCCCGAGGCAGTCAGGGCAATCGTACGGCCTGATCTGTCGAACAGATCAAGGCCCAGCAACTCCTCCAGCCGCTTCAACTGCATCGAAACAGCCGATTGCGTCAGGTGTAGAAATCCGGCCGCCCGCGTCACGCCCCCACTTTCAGCAACCGCCACAAACGACCGCAGGGTGGTTATGTCCAGGTTTCTCACATCACACCTCCTGATGCGTTCCATCAAAAACATTCGTTTTGCGAATGTGCCATCCTCTTCCATATATATCAACAGAAACGATGAGATCAGACAATTCAATCACGAATGCAGAAAGGACAGATCATGGCCCTCACCGACATCACTACCCGCAGCACGACCCTCACCGCGGCAGCGCGGCACCCTTTTTCGCTGCGCACGCTGCTGAGCGTTTGGAAATCCCGCCGGGCGCTTGCCCAGCTTGACGACCGCGCCCTCGACGACATCGGCGTCAATGCGCGCCAGGCCGCCCGCGAAAGCGCAAAACCAATCTGGGACGTGCCCGCAACTTGGCGCACCTGATCGGCGCAACGGTCAAACAACCCCGTCGTGCGGCATTTATGACAAAAACGGTCGGAATGTCGCACGTCAGAGGCGCAAAACCCTTGAAAAACCCTTGAATGACCCACGCACTGACCCGATATTTGATGCAACGCGGGCGGAAATCCGCGACCGGTGGCTGTGCCACCGGAACCTGTATCAATTTGGAGGTCAACAATGGCTGAGTTGAATACGATCCGGTCCGCGGCCGGTACACGCGCCGCCCAGATCGACGCGGGCCTACGCGCCCACATGAATAAAGTCTACGGCACGATGTCCGGCGGCATGCTGATCACCGCTCTGGCGGCCTGGTCCATCGCTGGCCTGGCTGTGACATCCGATCCAACGGGCGCAACAGTCGCGCTGCGCGAAGGCCAGTACCTGACAGGGCTTGGTGAAGTGCTCTACACGACACCGCTGCGCTGGGTCGTGATGTTTGCCCCTCTGGCATTCATCCTGTTCGGTTGGGGCGCGCTCATGCGCCGTGGCTCTGCCGCAGCCGTGCAGACAGGCTTCTTCATCTTTGCGGCCGTAATGGGCGTGTCGATGAGCTCGATCTTCCTGGTGTTTACGCCCTACTCGATCACGCAGACCTTCCTGGTGACGGCAATCGCCTTCGCGGGTCTCAGCCTCTACGGCTACACCACGAAGAAAGACCTGTCGGGCATGGGCACGTTCCTGATGATGGGTGTGATCGGTCTGATCGTCGCGATGATCATCAACCTGTTCCTGCAATCGGGTGTGATGATGATGGCAATCTCGGCCATCGGTGTCCTGATCTTTGCAGGCCTGACCGCGTTCTACACGCAGGACATCAAGAACACGTATATCGCCCACGCATCGCACGGCGATCAGGAATGGCTGGACAAAGCCGCCTCCGACGGCGCGCTGAGCCTCTACATCTCGTTCCTGAACATGTTCCAGTTCTTGCTGATGTTTATGGGACAGCAGGAATAACCTGCCTCACATAGACTAGGGAAAGGCCGGTCCTCGTGACCGGCCTTTTTCGTTTCCAAGGGGCGCCGGAACGGGTCGGTGGGCGGGCGCCTTTTGCGCACAGGCGCAAAACAGACCACCCCGCCGACCTTAAAGATCGCGCATCATCCGCACCGATGGAAACGTGATCCCATCGGCCAAGGGCACATCAATTAGACCGATCTTTTCAAATCCCACCGCCGCATAGAACGGAACCGCCGTGCGCGTGGCCCAGCATTCCATCCGCGTCACCCCATGCGCCCGCGCCGTATCAAAGATGTGTGCCATCAGCCGGCGTCCTATCCCGCGCCGCAGCGCACGGTCATCGGTCACAACGTGCCGGATAAACGCGCGGGTTGGGTCGGACTTGTCCGCCGTCCACCCACCTGCCCCAAGCACCACGCCGTGCTCCTCGACCACGTAGTAAGTTCCACAACTCAACAGCGCAGGCTGCGCACGGCTGATGATCGGCAGGGCTGTCACCAGGATGGAGGGGGGATAATCAGCCTTGAGCAACTTAGGATAAGTCCGTGCCAACAGCGCGTCCACGGCAGCCAAATCCGCTTTGGTCGTGGGTCTGACCTGCATCATGTCTGCTCCTATTCTATTAATGCATAGGACATAGCTCTTGGCCCCTTTCGCCGTGACCCAAGGGCCCTCGGGCGGGCGGGCGGGCGCCCTGCTCTGCCACCCGCACCTCCCATGTCCGGCCAACCAGCGCAACGCTCTGCGGATCGCGCATGATCCAGCCTAGAACCTCATCCCAGACAAGGGTCAGATCCGACCGATCCGCGCGCCGATAGCATCTCGCCACCTGCGCGTCGCGCGCAAAGCGGTACACAAGGCCATCTGACCGGCGGGTGAGCCTAAAGCTGTCCATGATCCATCTCCAGGAAAAGAAAAAGGCCGCGTCCCGGAGGGCGCGGCCTTTGAAATCAAAAGAGGGCGATCTTACTTGATCTTGCCTTCCTTGTATTCAACGTGCTTGCGCGCCACGGGATCGTACTTCCGTACGACCATCTTCTCGGTCATGGTGCGTGCGTTTTTCTTGGTCACATAGAAGTGGCCGGTGCCTGCGCTCGAATTCAGGCGGATCTTGATCGTGGTTGGCTTGGCCATGTTCTGTCTCCTGCATCGCCAGAAAAGCCTGCTCGGCCCGCCAGCGGGAAATTCATCTTGAAACGCGCTTTTACCCGCGCCCCGCCTCGAGTCAACCCCGACCGGAGCGGGTTCAGCCACAGGAGCAGAAAAAACGCGCGGAGGGGCTGTAAGCCGGATTCTGTCTAGGGCGGTTGCCCGCCCCGAGATGACCATTCATCTTGCGACACTGTTGCCAGTGCCGCTCTAGCTGCCAACCCGGACCTGCTGGGGCAGAAGCGGCCCCGGACCGTTGCCGGTCCACGCGATCCCTATTTGGCATTGCTCCCGGTGGGGCTTGCCATGCCCGGTCTGTCGCCAGCCCGGCGGTAGGCTCTTACCCCACCGTTTCACCTTTTCTCCGGCGGACCGGAGTAGTCTGTTTTCTGTGGCGCTCTCCGTCGGGTTGCCCCGCCCGGGTGTTACCCGGCACCGCTGCTTCTGGGAGTCCGGACTTTCCTCGACATCACTGCCGCGGCCATCCGCCCCTCCGCGCCGGACGCGCATACGTGTGGAACCGGGGGCGCGTCAATGGGTGGTGTTGCGCCAGTGGTGGGTGCGGGAGCCTCCGGCGGCGGTTTATCTGGCGAAATGAAGATGGATCGCGGCGCTCAAATGGAGACCGGCGTTCTGCGTGTCAATGCGGCGAAGTCCTCGGGACCAAGCGGCCCAGTCGCGTCTGGCCGATGGCGCAGGCGTACCGTAGCAAGAAGCGCATCGTCTGACACGTCAGCGGCGTATCCGGCAGCCCGCGCCAGATGTCGAAACGCGACGTTGTCCGTGCTGGATGGACACACCTCTACCACACGTCGCGCGGCCAAGCCGCGCGCCTCAAGCCGCGCCCAATCAAAGAACGGTCCGGGGTCGAACTTACGACCCGGCGCCATGTCGGAATGCCCGATGACATTTTCAGGCGGGATCGCCCAACCCGCAAGGATGCTCGCCAACAGCGCCTCAAGGCTTTGCATCAACGCCGCCGCAAAAGGCCCCTGCCCATCATTATCCAGTTCGATGCCGATCGACCGTGAGTTGATGTCCTGCAATCCGTCCCATTCCCCAGCCCCCGCATGCCAGGCGCGCAGGCCCTCCGGCACCAGCTGGGTCACCCGCCCCGTCTTGCAGATCACGTAATGCGCCGAGACTTCGGCCGCCGGGTCGCACAGCCGCTCAATCGCCGCCTCGGCCGTCGCCATGGCCGTGTAGTGCAGCACAACATGGGTGGGCCGCAGCCCGTCACGGCGCAGTCCGCAATTGGCCGATGTATGCTGGTGGACGATCAGTTGCCAGCCGCCCGACGGAACGGGGCCGGGTCCCATGCGCAGGCATAACCATCCCCATCGGGGTCCAGCCCTTGGCGATCCCGCTCAGGCCCGCCGCGGGCCAGAAAGTCGATCTGCGCCTCGTCGGCGGAATTGTATGCTGCGCAATTGCGTTCAAAACGCGCAGCTGAACCGACACCGAACCGGCGATGCACTTGCGTGCCCTTGGGATGCCGCGTCTGCAGGGCGTACTGGACGACATTCGGCTGCGCACTTTCCGCTCTTGAGGGCAAGGCGGTAGGCTGCACGACCTGATACTGCTGCCGGTTCGCTTCCAAACGGGCGGCATCGCTCTCGATGGACTGGCGAGACGACACCGCATCAAAGTCATTCTCATCCGAAATGCCCGGATTGTTCAGGATCACGGGCGCTGCATTGGAAGGGCTTGCATTGACGACCGCCCTACCGGAATTGGCCTGCGCTGCCGCGGCATCGTTTTCGGCGGCAATCTGTGCAAGCTCGGCATCCAGCGATGCAGGGTTCGACACAGCACGCGGCGTCTGACCCTGAACCGGGCGCCCCGCCGCGCCAGAGGCTTGCCCGGCCGTAGAAGGCGGCAGCGTTTGCGCACCCACAGCCGGGGCGGGTTGTACCACAGGTCCAGTCAGTTGCGCATCGCGGGCCTCGCGGGCGGCCAGCGTATTGGGATTGTCAAATCCCACGCCACGGCCCGGATTGACAAATTCATCCGGGTTGCTGTCGGGGATTGCGGGCTGGCACGCGGCCAGTCCGGCCACGGCGCCGAGGATCAGGAAACTGCGGAAACGTATCATCTGCGCTACCCTTTTGGGTTTTGATCGAACCGAACTACCACCATTTCCGCGGTTTTGCTACAAATCCCGCCCGTGCCTCTAGCGCATAAGCGGTGTTCAGCAAATCACCCTCTTCCCATGGACGGCCAATCAACTGCAGGCCCAACGGCAAACCCTGCGCATCGGTTCCCGCTGGCACGGCAATACCCGGCAGACCTGCCATGTTGACGGTCACGGTGAACACGTCGTTCAGATACATCTGCACCGGATCATCCGACGCCTCGCCCAATCCAAAAGCGGCCGACGGCGTCGCAGGCGTCAGGATCGCATCGATGCCTTGGGCAAAGACATCCTCAAAGTCTTTCTTGATCAGCGTCCGCACCTTCCGCGCCCGGTTGTAGTAGGCGTCGTAAAAGCCGGCACTCAGCACATAGGTGCCGATCATCACGCGACGTTTCACCTCGTCGCCAAAGCCCTCGGCGCGAGTTTTTTCATACATCTCGGTGATGCCATCGCCCTGGTCCAGCTTGGCGCGATGCCCATAGCGCACCCCGTCATAGCGGGCGAGGTTCGAGGACGCCTCAGCAGGCGCAATGACATAGTAAGCAGGCAGAGCGTACTTGGTATGGGGCAGCGAAATATCGACAATCTCCGCACCCGCATCGGCCAGCATCTCGCGGCCCTGCGTCCACAGCGTCTCGATCTCATCGGGCATCCCGTCCATGCGGTACTCCTTTGGAATACCGATCTTCTTGCCCTTGATGTCGCCGGTCAGCATGGCCTCGAAATTCGGCACCGGCAGATCGGCGCTGGTGGAATCCTTCGGATCGTGGCTGCACATGGTTTCCAGCATGATCGCCGCATCGCGCACCGACTTGGTCATCGGCCCCGCTTGATCGAGGGACGAGGCAAAGGCCACCACCCCCCAACGCGAACACCGCCCATAGGTAGGCTTGATGCCCGTGATGCCGGTGAAGGCCGCAGGCTGGCGAATAGACCCGCCCGTATCGGTGCCAGTGGCCGCCAAACACAGATCAGCGGCCACAGCAGAAGCCGACCCGCCGGACGACCCGCCCGGCGTCAACGCCGCCTCATCATTGCCACGCCGCCATGGGTTCACAGCATTGCCATACACGGACGTCTCGTTCGACGATCCCATGGCGAACTCATCCATGTTCAACTTGCCCAGCATGACCGCACCGGCATCCAGCAGGTTGCCGCTGACCGTACTCTCATATTCCGGCAGGAACCCTTCCAGAATCCGGCTCCCGGCCTGGCTCGGCACGCCTTTCGTGCAGAACAGGTCCTTGATGCCAATGGGCAACCCGCACATGTCAGGCGCATCACCGGCCTTGATCCGCGCATCCGCCGCCTTGGCCTGCTCACGCGCAATCTCGGGCGTGTTGTGGACAAAAGCGTTCAACGCCCCTGCCCCTTCGATCTCGGTCAGACACGCCTCGGTCAAGTCGACAGATGTCACATCACCCTTGCGCAGTGCATCACGGGCCTCTGCTAGCCCCAGCTTGTTCAAATCAGCCATTATTCAACCACCTTTGGCACGGCAAAGAACCCCTCGCGGGCGTCGGGGGCATTGGCCAGCACCTTGTTCTGCTGGCCGCCATCGGTCACCTCGTCCACGCGCCGCTTGAGGCGCTGCGGTGTGACGGAGGTCATCGGCTCCACGCCCTCGACATCCACCTCACTCAGCTGCTCGATGAAGCCAAGGATCGTATTGAATTCAGCGGCCAGGGCCGGAAGCTGATCCTCCTCGACCTTGATCCGGGCCAGTTTCGCCACGCGCGCGGCGGTGCTTTGATCGATGGACATGAAATCCCTCTTTTGCGTCTTGGGCGGCTTTATCGCGGGGCGGGTGCGCCTTCAAGCCTGTTGGCCCCTTATTGGCTGCGCATATGACGCACATACACCTCGATCATCCAGCCCAGCATGACGCCATTCAGGATGTGCCACAGGAAATGAGTGCCCAGCGGGATCTGCGCGCAAAGCATTTCATCGACGGAACGCGCCGTCAGGGACACCAGCAGGATGGCGGCCCCAATAGCAAACCCGCGCGCAAGATCCGGGTGACGCCGATACAGCAGCGCGGCATAGATCAGGATCAGGGTTGGAACAGGTAAATAGCTCGCCGATACACCCAGCACAGGCACGTATTGAAACAGTGGCACGGTCGCGGCGGCATAGGGGAAAAACAGCGCCGTGGCGCCCAGCGCCCAGCCCGTCCGCATCCCCCACACATCCCGGTTGATGGCAAAGATGTACAAAAGGATGAACGCCGCGATGGGCACCACATCAACAATGGCCGACCAGACCTGCGCATGGGTATGAAACAGGTAACTGCCCAGCCCAATCAGCGCCAGAACACCGCACAAGGCACGCGCCAACGGCACCCCCGCGCTACGCCGCCACATCCAGAGCGCGGCCAGAACAAAGGCGGCATTGGTCACCGCATTGACCGGCTCGGCCCAATAGTGCGGCCCCACCCGCTCGCAATACCCGTCAATCTGACGCAAGAGTTCCATAAAACCTCACCTACCCTTCAACCCGCGCGGTTCAAGAGGGGGCACCGCACGCCAGGTTAGCCCGACACAGGATGCTCCAATGCAGTGCACGGGCTGTGTACAGGTTGTGCATGTGCGGTGCATCACACTTCCGTCGCCTAACCTTCTCTAAAACCGAGTAAATCACGCCGCGAATCGCATCCCTCTTCACTTTGCCAAAAAAACCGCCGCCGGAGGCTCCCGCAGCCGGAAACAGGCGCTAAACTCGCCCAAAAAGGGAGACTAACATGAACATCATCTGGCTTGGCCACGGCAGCTTCCGCATCGAGATTGAGGACCAGGTCCTACTGATCGACCCCTGGCTCACCGGCAACCCCATGCTCGCTAAAGACCAGCATGAAGCGGCCCTCCAAGACGCCACACATATCCTCGTGACGCACGGCCATTTCGACCACACCTCGGACATCGTCGAGATCAGCAAGAAAACCGGCGCGCCCGTCTCGGCCATCTTCGAACTGGGCAACCTCCTCTTTGCACAGGGAGCGATCCAAGGTCACGCATACGGTCGCGGCGGCACGATCAGCCTCGGAAATGTCACCGCGACCCTGGTGCCAGCCTCGCACTCTTCCTCCATCGGTGAGGACGCAAATCCGCGCTATTCAGGCCAGGAATGCGGCTTCATCATCCGGGGCGAAGAGAAGGTGATCTACATCTCCGGCGACACAGATATCATGGCCGACATGCAATGGATTGGGGACTACCACAAACCCGACATCGGCCTCCTGTCGGCGGGCGGCTACTATACGATGGACATGGCAGGGGCGGCATATGCCGCGCGCCACTACTTCCACTTCGAAACGGTAATCCCGTGTCATTACAGGACGTTCCCGCTTCTCGAACAATCCGCAGACGTGCTGCGCGAAGGTCTGCCCGGAGTCAAGGTGATCGAACCCGAGGTGATGAAACCCATCTCTCTCTGACCGCGTACCCGAAATTTTCCAGAAATTCTGGCCCGTTTTCTTTCAAAGAAAACGGCTACCGGCGAGATGCAAAAAAGCGTTTCAACATCTCTTCAGCCTCGCTTCCACCAATCCCGTCATAAACCTCCGGCACATGATGGGACTGGGCATGCGAAAACACCCGCGCCCCGTGGGCAACACCGCCCGATTTTGGATCAGACGCCCCGTAATACAAACGCCCGATCCGCGCAGCCGCAATGGCCGCCGCACACATCGCGCAAGGCTCCAGCGTCACGTAAAGATCATGACCGACCAACCGTTCCGACCCGGCATCCGCACAGGCCGCGCGGATTGCCAGCACCTCTGCATGGGCCGTCGGATCGCTCAGCTCCCGCGTACGGTTCCCGGCCCGCGCCACGATCTGTCCTTCGGGCGACACGACCACCGCGCCCACAGGCACCTCGCCGCGCGCGCCCGCTGCCCGCGCCTCTTCCAGCGCCTGATCCATGAACGACCGAAACTCCATCTCCTTCCACTGCCACGCCGCTTGCGTGGCGCGCAACCCACCGCTAAGGGCACCCTATGACCGACAGCACCCCGAAAGGCGACCGCATCGCCAAGGTTCTCGCCCGCGCCGGCATCGCCAGCCGCCGCGGCGCCGAAGAGATCATTGCCGCAGGCCGCGTCAGCGTGAACGGCAAGCGCATCGACAGTCCGGCGCTGAACGTCACGGATGCCGACAAGATCAGCGTCGATGGCAAACCCCTGCAAGCGGCCGAGCCGGAACGGCTCTGGCTCTACCACAAGCCCGCGGGCCTCGTGACGACAACCAAAGACGAACAAGGGCGGAAGACCATCTTCGACGCCCTGCCCGAAGACATGCCAAGGGTGATGAGCATCGGGCGGCTGGACCTAAATTCAGAGGGGCTCCTGCTCCTGACCAATGATGGCGGGATCAAGCGCAAGCTGGAACTGCCCTCCACCGGCTGGATGCGCCGCTACCGTGTGCGGGTGAACGGGCGGCCCACCGACCCACAGCTTGAGCCACTGCGAAAGGGCATTACGGTCGAGGGTGAGCGCTTCCAACCCATGCAAGTCACGCTTGACCGGCAACAGGGCGCCAATGCGTGGCTGACAGTGGGGCTGCGCGAGGGCAAGAACCGCGAAATCCGGCGCGCCATGGACAGCATCGGCTTGTCGGTAAACCGGCTGATCCGGGTCAGCTACGGCCCGTTCCAACTGGGCGATCTGAAACAGGGCACGGTCGAAGAAGTTCGACGCCGCGTCCTGCGCGACCAGCTGGGTCTCGACCCCGAACCGGAGACCGGCGCGGCGAAACCCAAGGGCAAACCGCGTCGCACACGCAAGCCCACGCGGCGCTAGCCCCGCATATGACGCAATGCGCAAATCTTTCCCCTTGCGCCAGTCGTTTGCGCATCACACCTCTCATGCAGAGGAGCGGACGCGTGCCCCCCTAGTGCCGCATCAGCAAAGGGGCTATATGTCTGATAGCCAACAGGGAAGTCCGGGATGGAGCCAACCGCATTTCAGAAAATCGCCTTTGCCGCGCTGCTTGCGCTGATGTTTGGCGTGACGCTGGGCCTGTTGGGCGGTCTGTAGGTTGGCGCAGCCCATCGCACTCATCTCGCGCCGGGTCAAAGCTCGGCACGCAGTCAAGGCGTTGGCCATCGCCGCATGCGCCCTGCTTGCCATCCCGCACACGACCGCGCAGGCGCAGAACAGTGCCAAGGTGACGTACCCGACAGGCGCGCCCAAGATCGCCTCCGAATTCCAGTCGCGCATGGGCGTGAACGGCTTGCGCCGCGGAGCGCGACATCAGGGCATCGACATCAAGGGCCCCAACGGCATGCCGATCATCGCTGCCGCCGACGGGCGCGTACTCGAAACCGATATCGGGTCCTGCTGGGGGCCGACAATCGTGGTCGATCATGGCACTGGCACCGACGGCAAACGCCTGATTGCCGCCTACGGGCATCTCGGCCAGATGAAGGTCAAGGCGGGCCAGAGCGTGCGGCGCGGGCAGACCATCGGTGTGCTTGGCAACAACCACAGAGATTTCAAATGTATCGTGGCCGTGCGCCACCTGCACTTCCAACTGGGTCGTGCCTGGCGCGGGCCGGAAAAGGGGACCTTCTGGGGCCACATGCGCTATCTGCAGGACGGCAAGCGCGGCACCAATCCGCATCAATACTGGGCCGACGGTCCCAACCGTGTCACCTGTTTTGAATCCGGGCGCGCATACCCCGCCGGAACGCTGACCTACCCCGTTCCCTGCGCGGGAAGGAGCTGAAACAATGGCCAAGCGCTTTGGCGGCAAATTCAGCCCCGCCCCCACCGACGCACCCGACACGAGCAACCGCCCGGCCTTTGACCGGGCCAAGGTCGATCCCGTCGGTGCGCGCGCCAACCTGATGTTCGTGCCCGCCGTTCCGATGGTGTTTCTGGCGCTGAACGACGGTGCCGCGGGCCTTGTCACCGCACTGGTGTCCGCAGGCTTTCTGACCGGCGGTGCCTTCATGCTGCGCGAAGGGCTCAAGGCCGAAGCGGCCTACCACGCACGCAAGGTCGCCCGCCGCCCGGCCCTGCCGCGCAAGATCATCGCCGCCTTCCTCGTCGGCTTCGGCATCACCCTGGCCGCCTACCGCTCTGATCCCGGCATCATCGCACCGCTCCTCTACGGCCTCGCAGCTTTCGGCCTGCACTTTGCAGCCTTCGGCATTGACCCCCTGAAATCCAAGGGGCTCGAAGGCGTCGACAGCTTCCAACAAGACCGCGTGGCCCGCGTCGTGGACGGGGCCGAAGAGTTGCTGGCCGACATGCGCGACGCCATGAAACGGGCCGAGGACCGCAAGATGGAACTGCGGCTTGACCAATTCCAGACCACCGTGCGCGACCTAATCCGCACGGTCGAGGAAGATCCGCGCGACCTGACCGCCGCCCGCAAATATCTGGGTATTTACCTGATCGGCGCGCGTGACGCGACGGTCAAGTTCGCCGACATCTACGGGCGCAGCCGCGACGCACAAGCCCGCGCCGACTACGCGGCCCTTCTGGACGATCTGGAAGAGAATTTCGCCGCGCGCACCCGCAAATTGCTCACCGAGGATCGCTCCGACCTCACCATCGAAATCGACGTGCTGCGCGACCGCTTGCAGCGCGAAGGCGTGCGCGTGTCGCCCGCCGATGATGTCTAAACATAAGGATCACGTCATGTCCGAAACAGTCCGCCAAAAGGCCGAAGCCGCCCTCGCCCAAGTCGAGGAAGTCACCGCCGTGGTGCTGCCCGAACCCAAGGACGCCAACGCGATTGTCCTGCTCGAACAGGCCGACGCGCCCGTGGGCACAGAAATCCGCGCCCGTATGGACGAGATCGACATGGAAGACACGCAATCCATCGTGTCCTTCGGTTCTGCCGCGCAGGCCGAATTGCAGGAAATCAGCCAGTCCATGCTGCAGGACGTCCGCAACAAGGATGTGGGCCCGGCAGGCGACAGCTTGCGCAACATCGTGACCACAATCCGTGGCTTTTCGGTCTCCGAACTCGACGTGCGGCGCGAGCGCAGCTTCTGGGAGAAGCTGCTGGGCCGTGCCGCCCCCTTCGCCAAGTTCACCGCCAAGTTCGAGACGGTGCAGGGCCAGATCGACAAGATCACCGACGACCTGCTGGCGCATGAACACACGCTCTTGAAGGACATCAAGTCGCTCGACCTGCTCTACGAAAAGACGTTGCAGTTCTACGACGAACTGGCGCTCTACATCGCCGCGGGCGAGGAGAAGATCAAGGAACTGGACGACAAGGTGATCCCGGCAAAACAGGCCGAAGTGGACGCCGCTGCCGAAGATGATCAAGTGATGAAAGCGCAGGAACTGCGCGACCTGCGCGCCGCCCGCGATGATTTGGAGCGGCGGGTGCACGACCTGAAACTGACCCGTCAGGTGACCATGCAATCCCTGCCCTCAATCCGGTTGGTGCAGGAAAACGACAAGTCGCTGGTGACCAAGATCAACTCGACCCTCGTCAACACTGTCCCCCTGTGGGAAACTCAACTGGCGCAGGCTGTCACGATCCAGCGCAGCGCCGAAGCCGCTGCCGCCGTCCGTGACGCCAACGACCTGACCAACGAACTACTCACGGCCAACGCCGCGAACCTGCGCGAAAGCAACAAGGCGATCCGGACCGAGATGGAGCGCGGCGTGTTCGACATCGAAGCCGTCAAACAGGCCAACGCCGACCTGATCGGCACCATCGAGGAAAGCCTCCAGATTGCCGACGAAGGCAAAGCCAAGCGCGCCGCCGCCGAAGAAGAACTGAAGAAGATGGAGGCCGACCTGCGCGACACGCTGGCCTCCGCCAAGGCGCGAAAGGACGGCGTGGGCGACACCGCGGGCACGTCGGTGCCGAACTGACCAGACGACGATGACGGCGACACGGATCACACGCGGTATCAAAGCCTGGGGCGGCTTGATCGTCCTGGGCCTGCTTGGCGCGTGCGAGATGTTCCAACCGGTCGAGCCAGTGCTGACCCCACGGGCCAGGCCCGCGGGACTTGCCCCTCCTCCGGTCCCGGACATTCAGGCCACGTCGCAGGAAAGCGCCGCACTGCGCGCATATCTTGCGCAAGTTCAGTCCAGCCAGTTGACCGCCGGGCTGCTGCGGCAGGATGGCGGCGGGCCCGACACGCCCTTCACCGCTGACATGTTGGCGCGCAACTTCGAAAACATCGTTTTCTTCAACGAATATGCGGGGCCCGGCGTGCGGCCTGGATCGGCCAGCGCCCTGCGCCGCTGGACCGCGCCCGTGCGCATCGGGATCGAATTTGGGCCATCCGTCCCGCCCAGCCAACGCACACGCGACACCAACGACGTGATCGCCTATGCGCGGAGGCTTTCGCAGGCGACGGGCCACCCCGTCTCCGTGTCCGACAACCCGAACTTCCTGGTCTTCTTCGTGTCCGAAGACGACCGGGCCGACACACTCAATGCCCGCGCCACGCGCCTGCCGGGCGTCAACCGCATCAATGTCGGCCCCGTCCGCGACCTGCCGCGCGACGCCTATTGCGCGGTCGCGGCGTATTCCAGCGGCCCCGAAAGATCGACCTACACCGCCGCCGTGGCCGTGATCCGTGCCGAAAACCCAGATCTTCTGCGCCTGTCCTGCATACACGAGGAACTGGCACAGGGCTTGGGCCTTGCCAATGACAGCCCCGACGCGCGCCCGTCCATCTTCAACGATGACGACGAGTTTGCGCTGCTCACAGGCCATGACGTGAAGCTGCTGGGGATGCTCTACGACGAACGCCTGCGCCCCGGCATCGGCCTGACCGAGGCGCAGCCCATCGTCCGCACCCTCGCGGCCGAGGCCACCGCCATCGGCCCATCGTGACGACCAGACCAAAGGAGGCTCAGCATGAGCATTTTCGACTTCCTCTCCGGCCAGTTCATCGACGTCATCCATTGGGTGGACGACAGCCGCGACACCATGGTCTGGCGGTTTGAGCGTCATGGCCACGAAATCAAGTATGGCGCCAAGCTGACCGTCCGCGAGGGCCAGGCCGCCGTCTTCGTGCACGAAGGACAGTTGGCCGACGTCTTCACCCCCGGTCTCTACATGCTTGAGACCAACAACATGCCCATCATGACAACGCTGCAGCACTGGGACCACGGCTTCAAAAGCCCGTTCAAATCCGAGGTCTATTTCGTCAACACCACCCGCTTCAACGACCTGAAATGGGGCACCAAGAACCCGATCATCTGCCGCGACCCGGAATTCGGTCCCGTCCGCCTGCGCGCATTCGGCACCTACTCGGTCAAGGTGGCGGATCCGGCCCGCTTCCTCTTGGAAATCGTCGGCACCGATGGCGAGTTCACTATGGACGAGATCAGCTTCCAGATCCGCAACATCATCGTGCAGGAAATGTCGCGGTCCCTCGCCAAATCGGGCATCCCCGTCATGGACATGGCCGCCAACACGCGCGAGCTGGGCCAGCTCGTGGCCAAGGAGATCAGCGCCCAGATCGCTGAATACGGCCTGACCCTGCCCGAGCTTTACATCGAAAACATCTCGCTCCCGCCCGCGGTGGAAGAGGTGATGGACAAGCGCTCCTCCATGGGCGTGATCGGAAATTTGAACGAATACATGCAGTTCCAGGCGGCAGAAGCGCTCGGGCGCGAGGGCAGTGGCGCATCAGATGCAATGCAGGCCGGGCTGGGCGCAGCGATGGGCCTGCAAATGGGCCAGCAGGCCGCAAGCTCAGGCCCGTGGGGCGCGCAACCCGCACGCGGCGGCGCAACGCCACCCCCGCCCCCGGTCGAGCATGTCTGGCACGTGGCCGAGAATGGCGAAACAAAAGGCCCGTTCTCAAAAGCCCAGCTTGGCCGCATGGCTCAAGCTGGAGAGTTGAGCCGCGAAAGCTATGTCTGGACGGCAGGTCAGGACGGCTGGATGAAGGCAGAGGACGTCACCGAACTGGCGCAGCTTTTCACAATCTTGCCCCCGCCGCCTCCGCCTGGGATCTGAGGCCGATCCAGCGGCGGGAAAAAGCCCAGAGCCGTACCCGCAGTGGTCGCCCAACACGCGCGCGGCTAACCTCGCCCCATGTCCAAAGCTGCTCCTGAACACTACGCCACGCCAGACCGGCTTATGGCGCGTCAGACCCTGCACGCGAAGTATGCAAACGTCGACTGGTTTTCCTGGGTGTCCGAGCACTTGGCACCGGGTGACACAGAACACGTGCTGGATATCGGCTGTGGTACAGGCACCTTTTGGCAGGCAACGTTGCCTGCCACACCCTCAAACCTGTCACTGACCCTCACCGACCTGTCGCCGGGCATGGTCGCACAGGCTCAAGCATCATTGAGCATCACACACCCGTCGCACAACATCGCCTATATCGCTGCCGATGCCACTGCCCTCCCCTTCGCTGCGGCACGTTTCGATGCAGTCCTCGCCATGCATATGATGTACCACGTGCCAAACCCCGCAGGCGCCCTGCGCGAGCTTGCCCGCGTTCTACGACCAGCTGGGCGGTGTTGCGTGACAGTCAATGGCACCGACAACATGGCCGAACTGCGCGCACTCGCGGCTCATGTCTTTGGAACAGCCAACGGCGGATGGGGAGACACGACCCTGGATGCAAAGGCTACCGAAACCCTGATGTGCAGCACCTTCTCGAACGTGGTGCGCCACGATCTTTATGATGTCATGGTGGTGACCGAGGCTGAGGACCTCGTCAGCTATCTCCTGTCGACCCCACAGGCAGACGCAGCGGGTGCGAGAGCCCGACAAAAGATCGAAAGAGCCGTCCATGATACGATGAAGCGCTCGGACGGCGAGTTCACCATCGCCAAGCGGCTGCACTTGATCGAAGGGCGGGTCACCGACGCAGGCGCTGCACTCTGATACACGCCCCTTTCACAGTAGCCATCCCCGGCCAAGGCCGATACCCTCGCCGCGACTGGACAAGGAACAGCCATGCGCCGCGCAGCCACCATTGCCCTGCACTGGGCGAATTTCGTTTTCCTAATCTTGCTGGTGGCAGGCGGGCCGATCCCGGTGGTTGCTTGGGCTTTTGTGCTGACTGGCCTCGGCATGTGCGCGCTTGCCGTCGCGCAGGGCTTGCTGAACGGTCCCGGCCCCAAGCTTGAAGGCGCTTTACGCACCGCCCATCCCTGGCTCAGCCGTGGCATGTACGCAGCGCTTGGCCTCGTGGCCGCCCTCACCGCCTGGTATATGCTCGGCGGGCGTTGGGGCGGTCCGGCACTCGTCGATCTCTACTCCTACCTGATCGCCGCCTCGTCCCTGCACGCAATCTTCCACCTCTGGCGACACACCGCACTTGGCGACGGCGCCTTGCGTCGCATCACGCCCAAGGCGATGCACTCCATCCTATGACCAATCTTCCCGACCAGACCACACCGGCCACCCAGGCTGATCACCGCTTTCCCTGCGACAATTGCGGGGCCGACTTCCGCTTTGACCCACGCGCGGGGCTCCTTGTCTGCGACCATTGCGGCAACACGGCCCCCATGGACACCGACGCCCCCCGCACCCTCGCCCCAATTGCCGAACTGGACTACCGCGCCGCCCTCACCGCTGACCTGCCCAGCACAGAGATCGAGGAAACCCGCGTCTCGACCTGCCCCAACTGCGCGGCGCAAGTGGAATTCGACGCCACCCTCCACGCCACCGAATGCCCGTTCTGCGCCACCCCCGTCGTCACAGACACCGGCGCACACCGGCACATCAAGCCGCGCGCCGTCTTACCTTTCGCCCTAACAGAGGCGGAGGCGCGGGACGCCATGACCAACTGGCTGGGCAGCCTTTGGTTCGCCCCGAACGGCCTGCAAGACTACGCCCGGAAGGGCCGCGCCATGCAGGGCATTTACGTCCCCTACTGGACCTTTGATGCCGACACCCGCAGCCGCTATTCCGGCGAACGTGGCACCGTTTACTATGAGACAAAAACCGTCATGCGGGACGGCAAACGCCAGCAGGTGCAGGTGGCCAAAGTGCGCTGGCGCCCCGCCCGGGGCAAGGTCGCCCGCTTCTTCGACGACGTGCTGGTGCTGGCCTCCAAATCTCTCCCCAACCGCTTCACCGACGCGCTGGAGCCTTGGGACCTGAGCGAAATGGAGCCCTACGCCCCCGAATTCCTGGCAGGTTTCAGGGCCGAAGGCTATGCAGTCGAGTTGGAAGAGGGCTTCGAGGAAGCCCGCGCGAAAATGGACCGCGTGATCGCCCGCGACGTCAAATTCGACATCGGCGGCGACCGCCAGCGCATCCATTCGATCGACACCAAGCTGGGGGCCATCACCTTCAAACACGTGCTGCTGCCCGTCTGGCTCGCCGCCTACAAGTACCGGGGCGAGACTTACCGCTTTGTGGTGAACGGACGCACCGGCCGGGTGCAGGGTGAACGGCCGTGGTCCACGATCAAGATCGCCATCGCCGTCGTTATCGGCCTGATCGTGGCGACCGCCATAGGCCTTGTTGCGGCAGCCCAATAATGACCGATTTCGACACCCTCGACGCGCTCCTGTCCGCCCGCTTCTCATGCCGCGCCTTCCGGGGCGATCCAGTACCACGCGCCGACATTGAACGCATCATCGCAACCGCACAAAAGGTTCCAAGCTGGTGCAACGCCCAGCCCTGGCAGGTGATCGTGACCGCCGGGGCCGAAACCGACCGCTTCCGCGACGCACTCTACACCGCTGCCAGCACCACACCACCAGCCCCGGACATGCCCTGGCCCGAAGGCTACCCCGGCATCTATGGCGACCGCCGCCGCACCTGCGGCTTCCAACTGTACGACGCGGTGGGCATCGAAAAAGGCGACCTCGCCTCCTCTGCCCAGCAGATGATGGAGAACTATCGCCTCTTCGGCGCACCCCACGTTGCAATCATCACCAGCCCCAAAGTGCTCGGCCCCTACGGCGCCATGGACACGGGCGGCTTTGTCACAGCCTTCTGCCTCGCCGCTCAGGCTTTGGGCGTCGCAACCATCCCCCAAGCCGCCATCGCCGCCCAAGCCCCGTTTGTACGTGAGCATTTCAACATCGCAGAAGATCGACACATCCTCTGCGCCATATCCCTCGGCTATCCCGATACAGACCACCCTGCCAACAGCTTCCGCACAGACCGAGCACAGGTCGCAGACGTCATGGAGTGGAAGGAATGAGAGCGCTCCTACAGCGCGTGTCCGAAGCCTCCGTCAGAGTCGACGGCGCAGTGGTCGGCCAATGCGGTCCGGGCCTCCTGGTCCTAGTTTGCGCCATGCCCGGCGACACGTCTGACACGGCCAAGACGCTCGCTACGAAGGTCTCCAAACTGCGACTGTTCAAGGATGACGCGGGCAAGATGAACCTCTCGATCCTGCAATCTGGCGGCAGCGCACTGGTGGTCAGCCAGTTCACGCTGGCCGCAGACACATCACGCGGCAACCGCCCCGGCTTTTCGGGAGCGGGCAATCCGGATGAGGCCGAGGCGCTTTACCTGCAATTTGCCCAAGCCCTGCGTGATCTGGGTATCAAAACTGAAACAGGTAAATTCGGCGCGGAAATGTCGGTAGGTCTCACAAACGACGGACCAGTGACAATTTGGCTGGATACGGGCGCGAACTGACTGGTGCTCTTCTACACCACCAAGTTTTGCGACACCTCGCAACATGGCATGGCTTGAACAGTCTTTACAAAAGGCGCAGTGTCGTTGCGCACGCGGCAGTCTTAATTCCTCAATCCACAATTTGTGTTGAGTGAACGTTCCATCGTTCGAAGCTGTTTTCTGACCCGGTTCTGTCTTGGCAGTCTTTCCATTGCGCGCATGTTGTTCGTTCCATTGTACCAAGAGTCGAACAGCAAAGACTTTAAGTCTTCGTCCAGAACCGCATCCGCGACCCGGTACGTGCATAGGCAATCGCTTCGCGAAAAACCTCCGCCGCGTCCATCAGCCATCATTTTATCGCAGATTTGGCTTCCGGACAGATTTGCCGTCGCTGAGCTTGTGAAAATCATCGCCAGACTAATGACTGAAAAAACGGTCACAAAAGCGGCTTTCATTCGCGGGCTCGTCTAGGATTGATACTGGGAAATAGTCTCACAAATAATAAACCAAATCAAAGGAATGCTGGTCACTTGCGCAATTTACATCGTCTGACAAAACGGGCTGAAAACGCACCCAACC